>NZ_JABUKC010000001.1 GCF_014595885.1 Microcella alkalica
ACCGCGACCACCCCCACCATCGACGAGGCGGTGATACTCCCCGAGATCACCGCCGCCTAAACTAACGACAGCTGATCATCGCAACGAAGCGAAAGACCACCACTCAAACGGACGCGGCCGTCCGCGAATTGTTGAGGTTGCAGCTTCGCTCCGTAAGAACGCCCTGACAGGCTTTCAGAAGCAACTTCGTAAGGTGGCGCCGCTCGATGGACCGTTCAGCTTCGAACTTGACTTCGCCAGCGATCCTGATTATCGGCTTCTCCTTCCGAGCCTCGCGATCACCGTTAAGGAAGGCGGGCAATCTATCCGGCTTGAAGATTCCGGGTCGGGCACGCAAAGCATGGCGATCTTCGCTCTTTACGCATACCTCGCGGAGATCGAAGGAAAGGTCTTCATCCTTGGAATGGAGGAGCCCGAACAAAACCTGCACCCCCAGGCGCAGCGGCAGCTCATGAGCAACCTGGTCGGGATGGGGCTCCAGGTGATCTTCACAACCCACTCCCCAACGATCGTTGATGCCCTGGAGCATGAGCAGGTTATCTTGTGCCGTCGCGCGCAAGGGAAGACCCGGGGGCTGGAGTCTCGGCTGTCTCAAGTAAAGCCCGACTTCTTTAGCAGATCCGGGATCGATCGCGTTTCCTACTACCGATTCCACAGACGCCTAAACTCCGAGTTCCTGTTTGCGGACTTCGTCGTGGTGGTGGAAGGGCCAGCAGATGCAGCGGTCGTCGCGTCGCTCCTTGCCGACGCGGGCGCTGATGTGGCTTCTCTAGGCATCAACATCGTCACGCTCGGCAGCGTGACTTCGATTGGTCATATGTATCATCTGATGAAAGAACTTGAGATTGCGTCCGCATACATCGTGGATAAGGATTACTTTCTTCCCTACAGCAAGGATGACCGCCAGCGCAGCCTGAATGCATCTGGCTATCCCCAGTATCGAGCCGTAGCGAAGTCTGGAACTCTTCTTTCGACATTGTTTCCGAAAACAGGCGACCATTCAAAGTTAGTCCATAGCCTTCACTCAAATCACACGGAAGCAATGAAAATGTTGCGCACTGTTGGCGTATTTTGTTTCCGATACGCACTTGAGATCGACTTGGTGGCAGCACGGGAAACTCGACAGCGCCTGTTTCAATACATGGCGATACCTCCGGCGGAGCAGACTGAGTTACACCTTCTGACGAAACGCCATACCAACAAGGGGCTGAAAAGCATCGATGCAATAGTTGACGCGATTTCTGGTCTGCCGCCAACGTCCCTACCAAATTCCTTTAAAGCAATCCGTAGAGAAATTCCGATAATGGCGATCGCCGCAAAAAAGCACCCCTAGCTTCCTTGGATTCTTGCCCTGGGTTCAACCAGATGCAAGTGGTCCACGGGCGAGCCGCCGGTGTCAGCCTCGTCAAATTGAACTTCGCTCGGATGGCGCGCGACCCGTAGGCTCGAGCACCATGGCAGCCGGCGCAGTGATGCACACGTTCACGGGGCCGCTCGCCGACGTCGACCGGGGCGTGTACGAGGAGCTTTCGCTGCGGGTGGCGCGGCACCCGTCAGAGACCGACTCCTACATGCTCGTGCGCGTGCTGGCGTTCTGCCTCGAATGGGATGAGGGCGCCCAGTTCAGCGAGGGGGTCTCGGCGGTCGACGAGCCCGCGGTGGTCATCCGCGATCGCACCGGGCGGGTGACGGGCTGGATCGAGGTCGGCGCACCCGACGCCGACCGGCTGCACCGCGGCAGCAAGCTCGCCGAGCGCACCGCGATCTACACGCACCGCGACCCCGCCAAGGTGCTCGCGCTGTGGGCGGGCAAGAAGATCCACGAGGCGGAGCGCATCAGCCTGTACAGCTTCGCCCCCGGCTTCATCGACGAGGCCGTGGCGGTGCTCGAGCGCCGCAACACGATCACCGTGTCGGTGACCGAGCGGCAGCTGTACCTCGAGCTGAACGGGTCGATGTTCAGCACGGTGGTGCACGAGCATCCGCTCGCGTGATGGGGTAGGCGCATGGATGTGCGCGAACTGACCGCCGACGACTGCCACCTCGCGTATCTCGCGATGCGCGAGCTGCGACCGCAGGTCGGCGAGCTCGAGTCGTTCATCGCGCGGGTGACGCGGCAGTTCGCGCAGGGGTACCGACTCATCGGCGCGTTCGACGGCTCCGATGGCGGGCAGGAGCACGCGATCTCGGTCGCGGGGTTCCGCATCGACGAGAAGCTCGCGTGGGGCCGGCACGTCTACATCGACGACCTGTCGACGCTGCCGGAGGGGCGCGGCCGGGGCGGCGCGACGGCGCTGCTGCGGTGGATCGACGCGCTCGCCGCGGCGGAGGACATCACCGAGGTGCACCTCGACTCCGGCGTGCAGCCCGAGCGGCAGGCGGCGCACGCGCTGTACTTCCGTGAGGGGCACCGCATCAGCTCGTACCACTTCCAGAAGGCGTTGCCGTCGAGCTGAGCATCCACATGCACTGATAGTGCAGTATTCTGCACTGCATGGAGGACGAGATCACGGGCCTCGCGGTCGCCATCGGCGCGCGCGTGCGCTCAGAGCGCCAGGCGCGGCAGTGGACGCTCGACCAGCTCGCCGAGGCCGCGGGCGTCAGCCGCCGCATGCTAGTCACCGTCGAGCAGGGCGCCGCGAACCCCAGCCTGGGCACGCTGCTGAAGCTCAGCGAGGCGCTCGGGGTGGCCCTGCCGGTGCTCGTCGAGCTCCCTGCGCGCGAGTCCGCGACGGTCACGCGCGCTGGCACGGGCACGGTGCTGTGGCGCGGCGACCATGGCGGTCGTGGCACGCTCGTCGCGAGCGCGACGCTGCCCGACGCCTTCGAGCTGTGGGAGTGGACACTCGAGCCCGGCGACCGCCTCGACTCGGCCGCGCACACTCCCGGCACGCGCGAGCTGCTGCAGGTGCTCGACGGCGCCGTGATCGTCGAGGTCGACGACGTCGCGCACGAGCTGGCGGCGGGGGATGCGCTGGCCTTCGCCGGCGACGTCGCACACGCCTACGCGGCGGCGGGCCGCGATCGCGCGCGCTTCACCCTCGCGGTGTACGAGCCGGCGGCGGGCGGCGTGCGCTCAGCGGGGGTGCACTCGTGAGCGTCGGAGTCAGCCCGCTCACCCGCGTGCCGCCGTGGAGCTACGCCCTGCTCGCCATGCTCTCGGTGCAGCTGGGCTCAGCGCTCTCGGTCGGGCTCATCGACGAGGTCGGCGCGGCTGGCACGGCGTGGCTGCGGCTCAGCATGGGCGCGGTGCTCTTCATCGTCATCGCTCGGCCGCGGCTGTCGGCGATCCGTCGCGCCGACGTCGTGCCGCTGCTCGTGCTCGGCGTCGCGACCGGGCTCATGACCGTGTTCTTCCTCGCGGCGCTCGAGCGCATCCCGCTCGGCACGGCGGTCGCGATCGAGTTCCTCGGCCCGCTCACCGTCGCCGCCGCGCGCAGCGGCAGCCGTCGCGCGCTCGTCTGGCCGATCGTCGCGTTCGTCGGCGTCGTGCTGCTGACCGAGCCGTGGCTCGGCGAGATCGACCTGCTCGGCGTCGGCTTCGCGGCCATCGCCGCCGTCGGCTGGGGAACGTACATCCTCTACACGCAGCGCATCGGCGACCGGTTCGACGGCATCCAGGGGCTCGCGCTGACGATTCCGGTGGCGGCGCTCGCCGCGGCGGTCGTCGGCGTTCCGCAGGCGTGGGGCGCCATCGACGGCCGCGTGCTGCTCATCGCCCTCGGGCTCGCCGTGCTGCTGCCCGTGCTGCCGTTCGCGCTCGAGATGCTCGCCCTGCGGCGCATGACCCACACCGCCTTCGGCACGCTCATGGCCGTCGAGCCGGCCATCGGCCTGACGCTCGGCCTGCTCGTGCTTGCGCAGTCGCCGTCGCTCGTGCAGGTGGTCGGCATCGCCGTCGTCGTGCTCGCGGGCGCGGCCGCGCAGCGTGGCGGGCGGCGCGCGGCGGCGGATGCTCGGCGCGAGCCGAGCGACGGGGATCAGCTGCCCGAGCTCATCGGCTGAGCCGCGCCGCCCCGCGCGGTCGCGCTCGCACCCGCTCCGGCTCGCGCGAGCGCCCGGTCGCCGAGCGCGACGAGCACCATGTGCGGCACGGTCAGCGCGGCCAGCCCGATGAACACGACGCGCAGCAGCTGCTCGTCGAGGGTCGCGGCCGTCGCCGTCGCGGCCACGAACCACGCGGCGACCAGCAGCGGCACGATCGTGTACGCGACGACGACGAGTGCGACGACCCGGCGGGGCTGCTCGCGCTCCTCCGCGAAGCCCTCGCGCAGGTGCCGGGCGCTGTGCAGCGTGCAGAAGTAGACGATGAAGAACACCAGGGGCGGCGTGGTGAGGGCGAGCAGCGCGACGAGGGCCAGCTCGCCGGCCTCGTGCGGGGCGCGTCGAGCGGCGATGATCGCGGTGCCGAGCAGCAGGACGAGCAGCGGGATGCCCAGCGCGGCCTGCGCCGCGGCGACCGAGCGGGCGCCCTCGCCGGCGAGGGTCGCGTAGAGGCCGGCCACGGCATCCGTGTCGCGCAGCGCCGGCAGCGAGAGCATGCCCGCACCGGCGGCGAACCGCAGCACCGCGGGCCCCTCGCGCAGCCAGTCGCCGCCGAAGTGCGCCGCCGACACCACCAGGAACAGCACGAGCGCCGGCACCGGCGCCACGAGCCACAACCCGACGACCGCCGCCGCGACGCCGGCGTAGACGAGGTTGAACGCCGCGAACCCGACCGGCCCGCGCCACAGGCCGAGGCGGCGCGCGATGAGCGGGTCGAGGGCTCCGTGCGGCATGCCGAGCACGGCGGCGAGCAGCGCGATCGCCGCGATCTGCACGACGAGCGGCGGCTCGGGGTCGGCGAGCAGGAACGCGAGCGTCGTCGCGAGGGCGGTGCCGGTGAAGAGCCAGGTCTCGAGCGGCGGTCGGCGGCGACGGATGCCCGGGGCCGGGCCGCCGAGGCGCGTCGCCGTCGCCGGCGGGGTCGCCGTCGCGGTCACGACGCGACCTGCTCGAGGGGCTCCGGCTTGCCGATCGCCGCCGCGCGGGCCGGCCGCGGCCGCCGCGCCCCGAGGCCGACGAGGTCGCCGCGCCGGCGCCCGAGCGGTTCGGCGAGCCGCCGCGACCGGTCGGGCAGCTGCGCGAGGAACGGCAGCAGCGGCAGGCTCGCGATGATCGCGAGCAGGTCGCTGAGGCGCGCGCGATCGGTCAGGAACCGCAGCAGCCGCTCGGGCGCGACCCCCCGAGCCATGCGGGCGAAGTACTCGGCCGAGCGCTCCGGGTGCGCGCGCAGGGCCTGCAGGAAGATGCGGTCCATGTGCCGCCGCACGAACGGCTCGGGCGGGTGGCCGACGGGCGCCTCGCCGCGCGCGAGCCGCGCTGCGCAGTCGTCGGCCCACTGCTGCATGCGCGCGAAGCCGTAGCCGGTCGCGTCGCGCAGGGCGCCGCCGGCCGCGCCAGCGACGACGAGGCCGGGGATGCGCGGCGCGGGCACGTCGTCGGCGACGCGCCCCATCGGCAGCACGCCGCCCTCCTCGCGCAGCACGCGCACGCCCGGCTCGCCGAGTCGCACCCCGAGGTCGGCGAGCGCGGCGTCGCGCCCCGCCCGCACCTCAGCGGCGCGCAGCGGGTGGGGGGCGAAGCGCGTCCACTCGACGAGGGCCGTGGAGTGCGACAGCGGCAGCACGTAGACGAAGCCGAGGCCGGAGGCGTCGGCGCGCATCCCCGTCATGAGGCCCACCGCATCCGCCCCGATGCCGAGTGCGGCGAGATCGAGGCGACCGCCGTGGTCGACCTCCACGCCCGTGAAGCACTGGAACAGCAGCGCCCGCTGCCGCCTGGGCCGCGTGTCGACCACCCAGCGGGCGCGCAGCTCGCCCGCCGACGTCGAGACGACGAGCGCCTCGCCGTCGCGGCGCACCGCGCCCGCGGCGACGCCCAGGCGCAGCTCGACGTGCTCGCTCGCGGCGATGCGGGCGCGGCAGTGCGCGTAGTAGTCGGCAGCGCGCACGTAGCGGTAGGCCACGCCGTCGACGCGGTGCGGATGCGCGGCGCCGGCCTCGGCCTGGTAGACCCAGTCGTTCCAGGCGCGGGCGGTGAGCCCCTCGAGCCCGGCCGGCTCGTCGCCCCAGAAGCACCACGACCGGTCGTCGTCGTACCGGGTGCGCACGTCGACCGCGATCGCGCGCACGCTCGGCGCCGTCGTGGCGAGTCGCGCCGCGAGGGCCAGCCCGGCGCAGCCCGCGCCGAGGATCACCACGTCGGCGTCGTACGCGGGGGAGGGCTGCAATCCGGGCTCCGTCGCTCGAAGAGACGCGGCGCCGGGGGCCGGGCGCCGCTGGCGCGACGCTAAAGACGCTGGCTGGATGCTCGCCGCGCGTTCGATGACGAACAGCCGATCGTCTGCTCACCGTTCGTCGGGGGTACCCCGGCCGCCCGCTTCACATACCCGGGTGGGGTATGTCAGACTGGTCGTATGGAGACCAACGACACCCCTCGACTGAACCTGCTCGGCGACCAGAGCGCGAGCGCGGGCGGCTGCTGCGGCGGCGGCTCGTGCGGCTGCGGCCACGGCGCCGCCGAGACCGCGAGCGCCCCGGCCTCGAGCGACGCGGCCGCCACCGAATACCTCGTCACCGGCATGACCTGCGGCCACTGCGTCGCGAGCGTCAAGGAGGAGGTCGGCGCCGTCGCCGGCGTGCGGGCCGTCGACGTCGCGCTCGTCAAGGGCGGCGCCTCGCGCGTCACCGTCACCGCCGAGGGCCCCATCGACGAGGCCGCGATCCGCGCCGCCGTCGAGGAGGCGGGCTACCAGCTGGCCTGACGACACGAGTGCGACCACCGGCCCTCGGGCCGCGCCCGACGGGGCCGCGGACCGGGGGCCGCACTCGTTCCGCACGTCCGCTTGCGATACCCCCCTGGGGTATGCGAGACTCGACGGGTCGGCCCGCCACAACCGCGCCCGTGACCACCTCAGGAGGCTCACCATGACTCGCACGACCACCCGCCGCCGCGCATCCGTGGCCCTCGCCGGCGTCGCCGCGCTCGCCCTCGCCCTCACCGGCTGCGTCACCGTCAACACCGGCGGCTCGGGCGGCGGCATGGGCGGCATGGGCGACGGCATGGACGACCTGCCCGCGGGCGTGAACCGCGCCGACGCGATGTTCGCGATGATGATGATCCCCCACCACGAGCAGGCCGTCGAGATGAGCGAGCTCATGCTCGGCCGCGACGACATCGACGCCGAGATCGTCGACCTCGCCGAGCAGATCATCGCCGCGCAGGCCCCCGAGATAGAGCTCATGGAGGGCTGGCTCGACGACTGGGGCGTGCCCAGCATGGGCGGCGCCATGGGCGACGGCCACGGGGGTCACGGCGACGGCGGCCCCGGCGGCATGATGAGCGACGACGACCTCGACGCGATCGCCGAGGCCCAGGGCGACGAGGCCGAGCTGCTCTACCTCGAGGGCATGATCGAGCACCACGAGGGCGCCATCGACATGGCGCAGGACGTGCTCGACGACGGCGAATCGACCGAGGTCGCCGAGCTCGCCGAGACGATCATCACCACGCAGCAGGACGAGATCGACGACATGCGCGACCTCATCGCCGCCCGCAGCTGACCGGAGCCCCCAGCATGACCACCACCGCCACCCCCAGCACGAGCGGGCAGCCCACCCCGGCGAGCACCGCCCCCGAGCTACAGCTCGACCTCGTCGGCATGACGTGCGCCTCGTGCGCCAACCGCATCGAACGCGGGCTCAACAAGCTGCCCGGCGTGGAGGCGACCGTCAACTACGCCACCGAGCGCGCCACCGTGCGGCTCGCGCCCGACGCGGCCGCGGCAGCGGATGCGCGGCTCGACCCCGACGCGCTCGTCGCGGCGGTCGAGAAGGCCGGGTACCGGGCGTCGCTCGTCGTCCCTCGCAGCGCGAGCGCAGCATCCGCCGCCCCCGGATCGGGCTCGGCCGAGGCCGGCGCCGCCGGCGAGGCGCGCCCCGACGCGCTCGCGGCGCTGAAACAGCGGCTGCTCATCTCGACCGCGCTGACGGTGCCGGTGCTGCTGATGTCGATGATCCCGGCGCTGCAGTTCACGTACTGGCAGTGGCTCGCCCTCACCCTCGCGGCGCCCGTCGCCGTGTGGGGGGCGTGGCCGTTCCACCGGGCCGCGGCCGTCAACGCGCGGCACCTCAACGCCACCATGGACACCCTGATCTCGGTCGGCGTCTCGGCGGCGTTCCTCTGGTCGCTGTACGCGCTCTTCTTCGGCGAGGCCGGCATGCCCGGCATGACGATGACGCTGCAGCTGCTCGGCACGCCCGAGGCCGGCGCCCACGAGATCTACCTCGAGGTCGCCGCGGCCGTGACCGTGTTCATCCTGCTCGGCCGCTACCTCGAGGCCCGCGCCAAGCGCGACTCGAGCGCCGCGCTCAACGCCCTGCTCGACCTCGCCGCGCGCGACGCCGCCGTGCTGCGCGACGGCGTCGAGGTGCGCGTGCCCATCGACCAGCTGCAGCTCAACGACCGCTTCGTCGTGCGCCCCGGCGAGAAGATCGCCACCGACGGCGTCGTCGTCGAGGGCACGTCGACCGTCGACGCCTCGCTGCTCACGGGCGAGAGCGTGCCCGTCGACGTCGAGGTCGACAGCCGCGTCGTCGGCGGCACCATCAACGTCTCCGGCCGCATCGTCGTCGAGGCCTCGCGCATCGGCGCCGACACCGAGCTCGCCCGCCTCGCCCGCCTGGTCGAGGAGGCGCAGACCGGCAAGGCGCAGGTCCAGCGCCTCGCCGACCGCGTCTCGGGCGTCTTCGTGCCGATCGTGTTCGTGCTCGCGCTCGGCACGCTGCTCGGCTGGGTGCTGCTGAACGGGTCGATCGAGATCGCCTTCACCGCCGCCGTCGCGACGCTCATCATCGCCTGCCCGTGCGCGCTCGGCCTTGCCACACCGACAGCGCTGCTCGTCGGCACCGGTCGCGGCTCGCAGCTGGGCATCCTCATCAAGGGGCCCCAGGTGCTCGAGAGCACCCGCCGCATCGACACCGTCGTGCTCGACAAGACCGGCACCGTGACCACCGGGCACATGGAGGTGAGCGCCGTGGTGCCTGCGTCGGGAATCTCGGCCACCGACCTGCTGACCTTCGCCGCCGCCGCCGAGGAGGGCAGCGAGCACCCGCTCGCCCGCGCCGTCGTCGACCACGCGCGCGCCACGGGCACCGCGCTGCCTCGCGCGTCGGAGTTCGCCTCGCACGCCGGGCTCGGCGTCACCGCCGTCGTCGACGGACGGGCGGTCGCCGTCGGCCGTGCGTCGTGGCTCGCCTCCGAGTGGGCGATCGAGGTGCCGGATGCCGCGCTCGCGCCGCACGAAGCACAGGGCTCCACCCCCATCGCCGTCGCGATCGACGGAGCCTTCGCCGGCGTCGTCGTGCTCGCCGACGAGCTCAAGCCGACGTCGCGGCTCGCGGTCGCGCGGCTGCGCGAGCTCGGCCTCGAGCCGGTGCTGCTCACGGGTGACAACGCCGGAGCGGCCGCGGCCGTGGGCTCTGCGCTCGGCATCACGGATGTGCGGGCCGGGGTGACGCCGGCGGGCAAGCTCGAGGTGATCCGGTCGTTGCAGGCGTCCGGTCGCGTGGTCGCGATGGTCGGCGACGGGGTCAACGACGCGGCGGCGCTCGCGGCGGCCGACCTGGGCATCGCGATGGGCGGCGGCACCGACGCCGCGATCGCCGCGTCGGACCTCACGATCGTCTCCGGCGACTTGGCTCTCGTGGCCGACGGCATCCGGTTGGCGCGCCGCACGCTGCGCACCATCATCGGCAACCTCTTCTGGGCCTTCGGGTACAACGTCGCGGCGATCCCCGTCGCGATGCTCGGGCTGCTCAACCCGCTGCTCGCGGGGCTCGCCATGGCGTTCTCGAGCGTGTTCGTGGTGACGAACTCGCTGCGGCTGCGGTCGTTCCGGCCGCTGCCGCGGCCGTAGGGCGGGGCGGAGCGCCGCGGTGCGGGCCGGGGCGGGCTAGCGCGGCTGCGGCTCCGCCGCACGCACGCGCGGCATCGGCAGGGCGACCGGCGCGCCCGGGAGGCGCAGCTCGCCGACCGCGCCGGCCGGCACCACGGGCGACCGCGGGGGCACGGGCGGCAGCGGCACGTAGGCGGCGCCGAGCGGCGGGCGAGCATCCGCCTCGCCGCGATTCGGCCACAGGGCGAAGGCGCGCTCCGCCTGCGCGGCGATCGTGAGCGACGGGTTGACGCCGAGGTTCGCCGAGATCGCCGCGCCGTCGACGACGTGCAGGCCCTCGTGCCCGAACACGCGGTGGTACGGGTCGACGACGCCGGTCGCGGCGCTGCCGCCGATCGGGCATCCCCCGAGGAAGTGCGCCGTCATGGGCACGTCGAACACCTCGCTGATGCCCGACTGGGCGAATCCGTTCATGTGCTGCGCCATGAGCCCGTAGGCCTCGTTCGCCTCGGGGATGAACGTCGGGTTCGGTTCGCCGTGCCCCTGCTCCGACCGCAAGCGGAACCGCCCGAACAGCCCGCGCCCGGCGCGCACCGTGAGCGAGTTGTCGCGGTTCTGCATGACGAGGCCGACGATCGTGCGCTCGCTCCAGCTGCCGAGTCCGACGATCATCGAGGCGACGCGGGCGGGGTGGCGCAGCAGCTGGCCGATCCACAGCAGCCAGCGCGGCGTGCGCCGACCGCCCGGAACCGCGAGCGTCGCGAGCAGTGCGAGAGCGTTCGAGCCGTGGCCGTAGCGACAGGGCTCGATGTGCGTGTGCTCGTCGGGGTGGATCGACGACGTGATCGCGACGCCGCGGGTGAAGTCGACGCCGCGCGCGTGGCGCAGGGCGGTGGATGCTCCGCCGAGGGCCTCCGAGTTCGTGCGGGTCAGCTCGCCCAGCCGATCGGAGATGCCCGGCAGGTGCCCCTCGGCCTTCATGCGGTGCAGCAGCTGCTGGGTGCCCCAGGCTCCCGCGGCGACGACGACCTGATCGGCCGTGAGCGTGCGCTCGGTGCGACGGCCCTTGCCGGTGCGGCGCGTGGTCACCGCGTACCCGCCGCCGGGCCTCGGGGCGACCCGGGTGACCGTCGTGAGCGGCCGCACCTCGGCGCCCGCCGACTCGGCCAGATGCAGGTAGTTCTTCACGAGCGTGTTCTTCGCGTCGTGCCGGCAGCCCGTCATGCACTCGCCGCACTCGCGGCAGCCGCGCCGCGCCGGACCGGCGCCGCCGAAGTACGGGTCGGGCGACTCGACGCCCGCGCCCTCGCCGAAGTACACCCCGACCGGCGTGAGGTGGAAGCTGTCGGCGACGCCCAGGTCGGCCGCGACCTTGCGCATGACCTCGTCGGCGGGCGTGACGGTTGGGTTCATCGCCACGCCGAGCATGCGGCTCGCCTGGTCGTAGTACGGGTCGAGCTCGGCCTTCCAGTCGGTGATGTGCGCCCACTGCCGGTCGGTGAAGAACGCGTCGCTCGCCGGCCGGTAGAGCGTGTTCGCGTAGACGAGCGAGCCGCCGCCGACGCCGGCCCCGGCGAGGATCATGACGTCGTCGAGCAGGTGGATGCGCTGGATGCCCAGCAGGCCGAGTCTCGGCGCCCAGAAGAACCGCTTGAGATCCCACGAGGTGCGGGCGAACTCGTCGTCCGCGAAGCGGCGGCCCGCCTCGAGCACCGTCACGCGGTAGCCCTTCTCGACCAGGCGCAGGGCGGCGACCGAGCCGCCGAAGCCGGAGCCGATGACGATGACGTCGTGGTGGTCGGGCGACTCGTCCGTGCGCGTGCGTGCGTCGAGCATCCGCTAACCCCTCACGTAGCTGGCGATCGTGGCGACCGCGGCGGGCACGGCGGCGGGGGAGTCGTCGGCGGCGAAGCGGGTCAGGCGCTCGGCCGTGACGTGCGCGGTGCGGTTGTCGACCGACCACAGCGGCGTCGGCGACGGGCGCCACGGGCCGTGGCCGACCGTGCGCTCGACGTGCTCGGGGTCGAGCAGCAGCGCGTTGTGCACGACGCCGATGCCGCTGCCGACGTCGTGGATCTCGTGGCCGGGGAACGCGCCCCACGTCGCACCCGGCATGCCGAAGAGCGGGCCGACCCAGCAGTTGACGCCGACCGTGCCGTACTCCAAGCGCGAGACCGCGGCGTCGAGGGCGGGGCCGAGCGCGGCGTGCGTGCGGGGGTGCACGACCAGGCCCGCGCCGAGCGTGCCGGCGAGGCGCTCGTTGCAGACGGTGACTGCGGCGTCGAGGAACGCGGCCGGCTCGGCCGAGCCCGGCACGCGCACGACGCCGAGCACGGGGCCAAATACCTCGGTCGTGAACAGCGGCTCGGCGTCGTCGGCGGGGTCGAGGTGGTCGACGAGGGCGCGGGCGGCGGCCGGGTCGCCGCCGAGGTCGAGCGCGTCGGGGTGATGAGCGACGGCGGCGGCGCGGCGCTCGGCGGCGCCGGGGTAGTAGGCGGGGCGGGTCGGAGCGGCGGCGAGGTGCCCGCGCAGCATCGCCACGAGCGCGTCGGCGTGCGCCCACTCGGCCGGGATCACGACGAGCTGCGTCGCGATGCAGTTGAAGCCCGAGTTGTGCAGACGCTCGGTCGCGATGCCGCGCGCGACGGCGTCGAGGTCGGCGTCGCTCCAGTCGTCGCGGCCCTTCGCCGCACGCGCGCCCCCCGGCACGACGATGACCGGGCCGACGCCGCCGAGCTCGCTCGTGATCGGCTTGTCGAGCAGGGGGCGCTGCTCGCGTCGACGCTGCTCGTGCTCGGCTCCGGTGCCGTAGACGATCGCGTCGTGGCTCGCGCGGCTGCCGGTGATGTGCACGCGGTCGACCTGCGGGTGGTGGATGAGCGCCTGGCCGACCCGGGCATCCCCCTCGATGATGCGCACCAGATCGCGCTCGATCGCGGGGGCGAAGGCGGCGCGCAGCGCGTCGCCGACGGCCGCGTTGACGGGGTTGAGCTTGACGATCGCCGCGCTCGCCTCCTGGTACAACGCCGTCAGCACGTCGAGGGCGGGGATGCCCGTGATGTTGCCGGCGCCCAGCACCGCCGTGATCGTCGGGGCGCGCTCCGCATCGCGCAGGGCCCGCGCGACGCCCTCGCGCGCCTCGGCCAGGCTCACGCCGGGGCGCAGCCAGACGTCGGCGGAGTAGCCGGCGAGCACAACGTCCTTCACGGTGTACGGGAACGCTCGGATCGCGACCCGCCCCCGCGGCGCTCGCCGCAGCCGCCGCTCGGTGAGGGGCGTGCCGCCGGCCTCGATCGTGCGCAGCGTCTTCTCGAGCGCACTGGTGGCGCTGATGACGGCATAGGGGCCGCTCGACCACTCCTCGCCCGCGGCCGGGGTCGCCGGGTCGATGCGCTTCACGGCGCACGCAGCGGCCACCCAATCGGCCGCGGCGGCGGCAGTGCTGCGGCGCAGCTCGCGCAGCAGGGCACGCTTCTCGGCGAGGCTGCTCGCGACCCAGGCGGCGGCGCCGGCGCGCAGCGCGTCGAGGTCGGCATCGAGGGCGCTCGGCAGGGCGAGCGGGGTCGCCCCGGTCTGGTCCGCCACACCCATGACGCCTCGTCCTTCCCTCGCCGCACGCCGTCGTGCGCGACTGGGTCGAGCGTACGACGCGGTGGGGCGCGTCGGAGCACTCCCGCCTCCACCCCTTACCGCCGACGACCTGGACGCCCCCGAAGCCCCGCGTGGCAGGATGCGCGCATGCCCCGCATCGCCGCCGTCGCGCCTGTGCTGCCCGAGAACGTGCACGAGCAGCGCGAGATCACGGCGGCGCTCGCCGACCGGCTCGCGGGCGACACCGCCGCGCGCTCGGTGCTCGAGCGCGTGCACGCCGCGAGCGGCATCACGCGGCGGCACCTCGCCCTGCCGCTCGATCGGTACGCAGACCTCGACTCGTTCAGCGAGACCAACGCCCTGTTCGTCGAGCTGGCGATGCCCCTCGTCGAGCGGGCCGTGCGGGCGGCGCTCGACAGCGCTGGGCTCGCGCCGGCCGACGTCGATCACCTCTTCTTCACGACCGTCACGGGCGTGCAGGCTCCCTCGCTCGACGCGCTGCTGGCGACCTCGATGGGGTTCCGCCCCGACCTCAAGCGCGTGCCGAGTTTCGGGCTGGGCTGCGTCGCCGGCGCCGCCGGGATCGCGCGCGTCGCCGACTACCTCGCCGGGCATCCCACCGGGGTCGCGCTGCTCGTGAGCGTCGAGCTGTGCTCGCTGACGCTGCAGTGGGGCGACCAGTCGATGGCGAACGTCGTCGGCACCGGCATCTTCGGCGACGGGGCCGCGGCGGTCGTGATGGTGGGTGACGAGCATCCGCTCGCCGCTCGTCGCGGGGCCGACGTCGTCGCCACCCGCAGCGCCCTCTACCCCGACAGCGCCGAGATGATCGGCTGGCAGATCGGCGCGAGCGGCTTCACCCTCATGCTCGCCGCCGGCGTGCCCGCGCTCATCGACGGGCACTTCGCGGCCGGCGTCGACGAGCTGCTCGCGGCCGAGGGGCTGACCCGCGACGACGTCGACCGGTGGATCGCCCACCCGGGCGGCCCGCGCATCCTCGAATCGTTCACGGCCGCGCTCGACTTGCCGCCGGCCGCCCTCGACGCCTCGTGGCAGGTCATGGCGCGCACCGGCAACCTGTCGTCGGCCGCCGTGCTGCACGTGCTCGCCGAGGTCGGCGACCAGCCGGCCGGCACCCGCGCCGTGCTCTTCGCCCTCGGCCCCGGCGTCACCGCCGAGCTCGTCCTCCTGGAGTGGTCATGAGCGTCATCCTCTACTCGCTGCTCGTGCTCGCCACCGGCGTCGAGCGCCTCGTCGAGCTCGTCATCTCGAAGCGGCACGCCGCGGCCGCCTTCGCGCGCGGCGGCGTCGAGCACGGGCAGCGGCACTTCCCCTTCATGGTCGCCCTGCATACGGGGCTGCTCGTCGCGTGCATCGCCGAGGTCGTACTGCTCGACCGCCCCTTCATCGGCGCGCTCGGGTGGCCCATGCTCGTCATCGCGCTGCTGTGCCAGGCGGGCCGGTACTGGGTGATCGCCTCGCTCGGCGAGCAGTGGAACACGCGCGTCATCGTCGTGCCCGGCGCAGCGCGCGTCACCCGCGGGCCGTACCGGTTCGCCTGGCTGCGGCACCCCAACTACTGGATCGTCGCCATCGAGGGCATCGCCCTGCCGCTCGTGCACACCGCGTGGCTGACCGCGATCGTCTTCACCGTGCTCAACGCCGTGCTGCTGCTCGGCTTCCGCATCCCCGTCGAGAACCGGGCGCTGAGCGCTCTGCGAACTCCCGCATGATGCACTTTCGGCACCGCAGTGTCACACTGAGCGCATGATCCCGGCGGACGCCGATGTCGTCATCGCCGGCGGGGGCCCCGTCGGTCTCGCTCTCGCGCTCGAGCTGCACGGCCGGGGCCTCAGCGCGATCGTGCTCGAGCCGCGCACCGGCGACATCGACAAGGCCTGCGGCGAAGGCCTGATGCCCGGCGCGATCGAGGCGCTCGGCCGACTCGGCGTCGACCCGCCGGGGCATGCGATCAGAGGCATACAGTACGAGGATGCCCGTGGCGCGGTCACGCACCGCTACCGCTCGCGAGAGGGACGCGGCGTGCGACGCACGACGCTGAGCGCCCACCTCCGCGCGGCAGCCGAGGCGCGCGGGGTCGAGCTGCGCCCCGAGCGTGTCGAGCACTTCGTGCACGACGACCTCGGCGTCACCGTCAACGGCCTTCGCGCACGCTGGCTCGTCGGGGCCGACGGACTGCATTCCCGCGTGCGCATGGAAGCGGGGCTCGACGACTCGGTGCAGGGCCGTCGCCGGTACGGGCTGCGGCGGCACTACCGCGTCGCCCCCTGGAACGACGTCGTCGAAGTCACGTACGGCCCCGACTGGGAGCTCTACGCTACGCCCGTCGACGAGCGCACCGTCGGCGTCGCCGTGCTCGGGCCCAAGGGCGTCGACCTCGACGCGGCGATCACCGCGCACCCACGGCTTCGCGAGCGTCTCGCCGGCGCCGAGCTCGCCTCCGAGACCCGGGGCGCCGGCTCGCTGCGGCAGCGCGCCATCACCCGCACTCGCGGGCGCATCGCGCTCGTCGGCGACGCCTCCGGCTACGTCGACGCCATCACCGGTGAGGGCATGCGCGTCGGCTTCGCGCAGGCGGAGGTGCTCGCGGCCTGCCTCGCGCGCGACGATCTGCCCGCCTACGAGCGGGCGTGGGCGCGCTCGACGCGCGACTTCCGGCTGCTGACCGAGGGGCTCGTGCGACTCGCCGGGTCTCCGGCTCGACCGGCCATCGTGCCCGCCGCGCGGGCGATGCCCTGGCTCTTCGGCGCCGTCGTCGAACGACTCGCTCGCTAGCGCGGCCGGTGGTGGCTCAGGCCGCCGGGCGCGCCTTGGCGGGCAGCCCGAGCAGCGATCGCAGCTCGTCCGTCGACGAGGCGACGAGCGCCGCCTCGGCGTGCTCGGCATCCGAGCCGTACCCCCACGTCACGGCGATCGTCGGCACGCCATGTGCGGCGGCGCCCTCGATGTCGTGGATGCGGTCGCCGACCATGACGACGTTGTCGAGGGGCACGTCGAGCTCGCGCAGGCGCCGCAGGGCCTCCTCGACGACGTCGGCCTTCTCGCTGCGGGTCTCGTCGGCGGAGGCGCCCGTGATGACCGTGAAGCACTGCGCGATCGTGAAGTGCTCGAGCATGAGCGTCGCCGGCAGCTCGGGCTTCGATGTCGCCAGGCTCAGCGGGATGCCCGCCGCCGCGATCTGCTGCACGAGCGTGCCCATGCCGTCGAAGAGCGTCGCGTCGTAGGCGCCGCGGTCGAGGTACCGTTCGCGGTAGATGGCGAGGGCGCGGTCGGCGGTGGCCGCATCCATGCCCGCGAGATCGCGGAACGAGTCCATGATCGGTGGGCCCACCCAGCGCAGCAGCTGCTCGTATTCCGGAACCGGCATGCCGAGCTGCTCGAAGGTGTACGCGAGCGTGTCGGTGATGCCCGGCGCCGAGTCGGTGATCGTGCCGTCGAGGTCGAGCAGGATCGCCGAGAACGGCGGGCGGGGGGTCGGCAGCATGCCTCGAGCCTAGGCGAGCGCCCTCAGAACAGCCGGGGCACCCCGTCGTCGAGGCCGCGCATCGCGTCGTAGTCGAGCAGCAGGCAGCGGATGCCGCGATCCTCGGCGAGGGTGCGCGCCTGCGGGGCGATCTCCTGCGCGGCGAAGACGCCGGCGACCGGCGCCAGCAGCGGGTCGCGGTTCATGAGCTCGAGGTAGCGGGTCAGCTGCTCGACGCCGTCGATGCCGCCGCGGCGCTTGATCTCGACCGCGACGGAGCCGCCCTCGGGGTCGCGCGCGAGGATGTCGACCGGGCCGATCGCCGTCATGTACTCGCGGCGCACGAGCGTGTGCCCGGGACCCAGCAGCTCGATCTGCTCGGCGAGCAGCTTCTGCAGGTGCGCCTCGACGCCGTCCTTCTGCAGGCCGGGGTCGACGCCGAGGTCGTGGGCGGTCTCGTGCAGCACCTCGTGCACGCTCACGACGAGCATGTCGGCGGTCTTCGCGTGCGTGACGCGCCACAGCTCGACGACGCCGGCCTCGCGCTGGTCGTCGTCGGGCTCCTCGACGGTGAGGGTGCACGGGGGGCTCATCCAGTTGAGCGGCTTGTACGAGCCGCCGTCGGAGTGCACGAGCAGACTGCCGTCGTTCTTGTGGATGAGCAGCCGCGTCGCGAGCGGCAGGTGCGCGCTGAGGCGTCCGGCGTAGTCGACGGAGCAGCGGGCGATCACGAGTCTCACCGCTTTACGCTACCGGCCCGAGGTGCGGACGAGCGTCGTGCAAGATGGTCCGATGGGGCAGCGGGAGCACGTGGTCGAGCAGATCGCCGCGAACCTGTCGGGGCGACGGCTCGGGCATCCTCATCGAGTCGGCGTGGACGGGCTCGTGGGCGCCGGCAAGTCCGTCTTCGCGCGCGAGCTCGTGGCGGCGCTCCGCGCGCACGGCCGGCAAGCAGTGCACCTGGATTCCGACGGCTTCCATCATCCGCGGGCGATCCGATACCGGCAGGGCCGCGACTCCGCGCGGGGCTACTACGAGGACGCCTACGATCTGGAGGCGCTCGCCGACCGTGTGCTGAGACCTCTCGGGACGCCCGGATCCTCGACATACGCGATGAGAGTCCACGACATGTCGACCGACGAGACGATCAGCGGCGCGACGGCCACGGCCGATTGCGATGCGATCATCGTTTTCGACGGCACGTTCCTCCAGCGCGGCCAGTTGCGCGAGCTGTGGGACGACGTGATCTGGCTCGAGGTCGACCGGGCGACGGCGCTCGCTCGCGGTGCGGCGCGCGACGCGGTGAGTCTCGGGGGCGAGGCAGCCGCATTCGCCGCATTCGCGTCGCGCTACATGGCCGCGTGCGACCTCTCCACGATCGAGGAGCGTCCAGCTGAGCGCGCCTCCATCGTCATCGAGCACACCGACCCGATGGCGCCGCGCGTGATCCGGCTGCCAGGCGAGCCCGCGTCAGACTGACAGGCCGGCTCAGCCCCACAGCCCGGGGCGACGCTCCTCGGCCACCGAATTGCCGCCGTCGACGACGACGAGCTGCCCGGTGATGTAGCTCGCGCCGGGGGAGGCGAGCCACGCGATCGCGCTCGCGACCTCGTCGGGGCGACCGCTGCGCCCGAGCGGCACGAGCTCGCCCTCGACGGTTTCCTGCGCCAGCTGCGAGGCCGTCGCGATCCACCCGGGAGCGACCGCGTTCACCGAGATCCCGTGCCGGGCCTCGTCGATCGCGAGCCCGCGCGTGAAGCCCAGCACCCCGGCCTTCGCGGTCGCGTAGCCGAGGTCGTCGCGCGCCGCCTGCACCGCCCCGGTCGTGCTCGCGACCGTGACGATGCGGCCCCACCCGCGTTCGCGCATCCGCCCGATGACGGCCCGCGTCACCAGGAAGACGCTCGTGAGGTTGACGTCCACCGCGCTGCGCCACTCGTCGACGCTCATGCCGATGTCGCCGCGCGGGAACTCCTCGCCGACCGCGACCATGCCGGCGTTATTGACGAGGATGTCCGGCTCGGCGCCCAGCGCCCGCACCGCCCCGATCGCGGCGTGCGCCGCACTCTCGGTCTCGAGCCGCGCGACGACGCCGTCGGCGTCGTGCCCCTCGGCGCGCAGCTCGGCCACGCGCTGCTCGATGCGGTCGGTCGTGGCGGTCATGACGACGCGGGCACCGAGCTGCGCGAGCGCGCGGGCGCAGGCGAAGCCGATGCCCTCGGCCGAGCCGCACCCGGTGACGAGGGCGGTGCGACCCGAGAGGTCGAGCGCGGCGGGGAGGGGGTGCGCGGCGGCGGCCGGCTGCGCGGCGGCGGTGGAGGTGCTCATGCGCTCATCCTCGCGCGGTCGGGGCGTCCGGTCCGTTCGCCGATGCGATCTGCAGGAGTCGGCGGGTTCGTCGGCGCCGACTGACGCGTCACGTCGGGGCTCGGCGCTCCACGCTCCTGCAGATCGCACTGAGTGCGGCGGGGGCGCCGCGAGGGGGATGCCGCGGCGGGGGCGCCGCGACGGGGGCGCCGCGGCGAGGGCGTCGCGACGAGGGATCGCCGCGTCGGGTGTGTGGCGCTGCGACGCACCGCGGCGGCGCCGCGTCAGTCGGCGCGCGCCTCAGCGGCGACGTCGCCGGCCGCACCACCGCGCGCCGCCGCACCGCGCTCGCGCGCGGCCCCCGACGCGAGCGCCGCGACGAGGATGAGCACGAGCACCACCCACAGGGCGTTCAGCAGCCCGATCTGCTCGCCGAGGAACCCGATGACGGGCGGCCCCACGAGGAACGCGAAGTACCCGACGGTCGCGACCGCGGCGACCGAGGCGGCGGCGCGGCGCGGGTCGTCGGCGGCGGCCGACATGCCGACGGGGAAGCCGAGCGATGAGCCGAGGCCCCAGGCGAAGATGCCGAGCGCGGCGATGACGGGCTGCTCGACCGTGATGACGACGGCGAGGCCGACCGCGGCGAGCACGGCCGATCCGCGCAGCACGGGCACGCGGCCGAAGCGGTCGAGCACCCACACGCCGGCGATGCGGCCGGTGGTCATGGCGGCGGCGAAGATGCCGAAGGCGAGGGCTCCGGTCGCCTCGTCGGCGCCGCGCCCGTCGACGACGGCGAGCGCGAGCCAGTCGTTCGCGGAGCCCTCGGCGAAGGCCATGCCGAGCACGATGAGCCCGATGAAGAGGATGCGCGGCTCGCGCCAGATCGACAGGCGCTCTCGCCACGTGGTGCGCTCCGATCCCGGCCCGTCGTCGTCGAGGCCCGGCAGCGCCTCGTCCCGCGGCAGCAGCCGCACGACCGCGACGGTGAGCCCGATGAGCACGAGCCCGGTCACGCCGGCGTGCCAGTCGACGCCGACGCCGAGGTCGGCGACGCCGGCGGCGATGGCCGCGCCGACGACGGTGCCGA
Organism: Microcella alkalica; assembly: GCF_014595885.1. Lineage (GTDB taxonomy): Bacteria > Actinomycetota > Actinomycetes > Actinomycetales > Microbacteriaceae > Microcella > Microcella alkaliphila_B. The sequence continues at coordinate 20,410 of NZ_JABUKC010000001.1, forward strand.
TGCTCCACGAGGCGTGGAACCACGGCATGATCGCGCGACCCTGCGCCTGCTCGACGCCGGCCCCTTCGACGTTCATGGCGACGTCGGTGATGCCGGCTCCTGCGCCGAAGACGACGAGCGAGGCGAGCACGAGCGCGTACGAGCCGAACGTCTCGGCACCGATGCCGATGCCGGCGAGGGCGAGCGAGGTGGCGGTGAGCCCGCCGAGGATGACCCGGCGGGTGCCGAAGCGGGCGATGATGTGGCTCGAGCCGAGCAGGCCGATGATCGAGCCGGCGGCCATGCCGAAGATGAGCACGCCGAACTGGTCGGTGCGCACGTCGAGCGCGTCGCGGATCGCGGGCGTGCGCGCCACCCAGGTCGCGGTGGTGACGCCGCACAGGGCGAAGATCGCGAAGACGGCGAAGCGCCACGGGGCGAGGCGCGGGGTGGTGGTGGGCGTGCTCACGAGCGGTGACTCTCTGACTGGCGAGGGGAGGGCGCCGCGACCTGCAGCACCCGGCGAGGGGCGGAGGAACGCCGATCGAATCGATTCGACAGGCGAATTCGACTACGCTAACAGCCGATGGCGACCCCGGCAAACCCCTCAGGCGACGGCGCTCGGGCGACGCTCGCGCAGGTCGCCGCCCGCGCCGGCGTGAGCCCGTCGACGGCGAGCCTGGCCTTCAGCGGCGCCGGCCCGGTCGCCGACGAGACCCGCGAGCGCGTGCTCGCCGCCGCCCGTGAGCTCGACTACGGCGGCCCCGACCCCCGCGCTCGCAGCCTGCGCACCGGCCGCAGCGGCATCATCGCCGTCGTCATGGAGGACCGCATCCGCGTCGCCTTCCGCGACCCCATGGTCGTGACCCTGCTCGACGGCATCGCCGACGAGATCGGCACCGCCGGCTACAGCCTCCTGCTGCTGACCGACAGCCTCGAGCGCGCCGAGGGCGGTCTGCGCGATGCGCCGATGGATGCCGCGCTCCTGCTCGGCTGCAGCACCGATCTCGACCCCGCCGTCAAGGTGCTGAGCCAGCGCCAGGTGCCGCTCATCGGCGTCGAGGCCGAGCCGCGCCTGGGCATGCACCTGGTCGACATCGACAACCGCGAGGGCATGCGCGCCGGCGCGCAGCACCTGCACGACCTCGGCCACCGCCGCGTCGGCACGATCACGCTGCCGATGGATCGCGAGCACACCCGCGGCCCCCTCGACCCGGAGTGGGTCGAGCGCTCCGTCGCCTACACGGGGCTCGAGCGGCTCGCCGGAGTGCGCGATGTCTTCCCCGACGCCCCCGCCGTCGTCGCCGCCGGCAGCCTCATCGAGGAGGGCCTCGTCGCGGCCCGCGCCCTGCTCGACGCGCACCCCGACCTCACGGCGATCATCGGGCAGAGCGACCTGCTGGCCCTCGGCGCCATCCAGGCGATCGAAGAACGGGGGATGCGCGTGCCCGACGACGTGAGCGTGCTCGGCTTCGACGGCGCCCGCATCGACGGCCTCACGAGCCACCGCCTCACGACGGTCGTGCAGCCGGGCGTGGAGAAGGGTCGGGCCGCCGCGCGACTCGCGCTCGCGGCCCTCGCCGGCGAGCCGGTGGAGAGCGTGGTGTTCCGCACCGAGCTGCGGCGAGGCGACACCACGGCCGCGCCCCGCACCGCCTGAAGTCGCCCGCGCCTGAGCGCAGCATCCGCGTCGCCTGATGGAGCACTGGGCGCCGCCCCCGTCAACCGGGTACCGCGCGCCCGCTCGGGCGACGACCGTGGAGGCACCGACTCGACGAACGAGAGGAGCCACGATGAACGACCGCATGAACCACAAGGGCGAGGAGCTCGGCGGCAAGCTCAAGGAGGGCGTCGGCAAGATGACTGACGACGAGCGCCTCGAGGCCGAGGGCCGCGCCGACCAGACCAAGGCGAACCTCAAGCAGGCGGGCGACGACGTGAAGGACGCGTTCCGCTGATCGTCACCGCGTGAGCCGACGGGCGCCCGACCTCCAGGTGGTCGGGCGCCCGTTCGCGTGCGGGGCACGCTCGGGGGTCGCTCCGGGCCACGACTTGACAGGCGGTGCGCGAGGAGTACGGTTGCGCGAGTGCCGCACTCCAGGGCCCGCTCGGTCCGCCCTCGAAAGCGCCTTCAGCTCAGCCCGCCGCAGGCCGTCGTCCTCGGGTTCCTCGGCGCCATCCTCGCCGCGACAGGTCTGCTCGCGATGCCGTTCTCGCACCCCGACGACGACTCGGTGACGATCCTCGACGCGGCGTTCACCGCGGTCTCCGCGGTCTCGGTCACGGGGCACGTCGTCGTCGACACCGCCACCGCCTGGTCGTTCGTCGGACAGCTCGTCATCGTGTTCTTCATCCAGCTCGGTGGCCTCGGCATCATGCTGGTCGCCTCGCTCATCGGTCTCGCCCTCGCTCGGCGCTACTCGCTGCGCGGACGCGCGCTGACCGGCGCCGAGAACCAGGGCGTCACCACTGGCGATGCCGCGCGCCTGGCGAAGGGCATCCTCGCCACGAGCCTCGCCATTGAGGGCGTCGTCGCTCTTATCCTCACCGTTCGGTTGGCGTCTCAGTACGGCGAGAGCCTCGGAGACGCGATCTGGCACGGAGTCTTCCTGGCGGTGTCGAGCTTCAACAACGCCGGCTTCGCCCCCTACTCCGACAACATGATCGGCTTCGCGACCGACCCCGTCATCGTGCTGCCGATGGCGTTCGCGACCATCCTCGGCGGGCTCGGCTTCCCCGTCCTGCGGCAGTTGCGAAAGGAGTTCCGCCGTCCGCTTCACTGGACGATGAACACCAACATCGTGCTCGCCATGACCGGTCTGCTGCTCGTGCTCGGCACCGCCTACATCGCGGTGCTGGAGTGGAGCAATCCGGCCACGATCGGCGGCATGACGCCGTCGGAGCGCGTGCTCGTCGCCTTCTTTCACTCAGTGCAGGCTCGCACCTCGGGCTTCAACAGCGTCGACATCGGCCAGATGACGAGTGAGACCTGGCTCGGCCTCGATGTGCTCATGTTCATCGGCGGCGGGCCGGCTGGCACCGCGGGCGGCATCAAGGTGACGACGTTCGCCGTGCTGCTGTTCATCATCCTGACCGAGCTGCGCGGGCAGCAGGCCGTGAACATCTTCGGCAAGCGGCTCTCGCGCGCCGTGCACCGTGAGGCCATCACGATCGCGCTGCTCTCCCTCGCCGCGGTCATGTCGGCGACCGTCGTGCTCATGCTCGTGAGCGACCTCGAGCTCGACGTTCTGCTCTTCGAGGCGATCTCCGCCTTCGGCACCGTGGGCCTGAGCACCGGCATCACGGCCGACCTGCCGCCGGCCGGCCAGATCGTGCTCATGGTGCTCATGTTCCTCGGCCGCCTCGGCCCGCTCACGCTGGGCACAGCACTCGTGCTGCGCCAGCGCGCCCTGCTCTACGAACTGCCCAAGGAAAGGCCCGTCATTGGCTAGTCGACTCTTCTCCAGCTCGCGCACGGCCCGCATCGCCGAAGCCGATTCGGTCGCCGTCATCGGCCTCGGCCGGTTCGGCCAGTCGCTCGCGCTCGAGCTCATGGCCTCCGGCACGGAGGTGCTTGGCATCGACGCGAGCGAGGAGATCGTGCAGGGTCTCAACGGCGAGCTCACCCAGGTGGTGCGCGCCGACTCCACCAAGCCCGAGGCGCTGCGCCAGCTCGCGGTGCACGAGTTCGATCGCGTCGTCGTGGCGATCGGCTCCGACATCCAGGCGAGCATCCTCACCACGTCCGTGCTGCTGCAGTTCGGCATCCCGCAGATCTGGGCGAAGGCGACGAACGATGCGCACGGCCAGATCCTGTCGCAGCTCGGCGTCGACCACGTGATCTACCCGGAGAAGGACATGGGGCGACGCGTGGCCCACCTCGTGCGCGGCGCAGCCCTCGACTACATCGAGGTCGGCGACGACTACGCGATCGTGAAGACCAGCCCCGCGGCGAGCATCGTCGGCCGCCGCCTCGGCGAGACCCGAATCCGGCAGCAGCACGGCGTCACCGTCATGGCCGTGCGCCGCGACGGCTCGCCGTGGTGCAACGCCGACGCCGACACGGTGCTGCGTGAGGGCGACACCATCCTCGTCGCCGGGCCCATCCGGGCCGCGGAGGAGTTCGCCCAGCTGCGTTGAGAACTTCGCGGGCGCGACGGGGCCGCCCTCAGCGCGACGCGCCCGTCACCACCCACGCTGTCCCGCGCGCCCGCAGCCCCAGCGTCACCGCCCGGGCCCCCAGGTACACGAACGTGAACGCGCCCAGCAGGGCCGCGAGCCCCGCGCCCGTCGCGGCGACGAGGGCGAGCGCCGCCAGGTACGCGAGCAGGTTGAGGATGCCCGTGAGCGCCAGATACCGCCCGTCACCGGCCCCGATGAGCACGCCGTCGAGCACGAACACGAGCCCGGCGAGCGGTAGCCCGAGCGCGAGGATCAGCAGGGCGCCGGGCAGGGCATCCCGCACCCGCTCGTCGGAGGTCACGACCAGCGACAGCGGCACCGCGAGCGCCACCACGACGACCGTCAGCGCCGCGCCGACCACGACGCCCCACCCGACGAGCCGCCGCGTGAGCGCGTGCACGCGCGCGACGTCCGCGGCGCCCAGCCCGTGACCGATGAGCGCCTGCCCGGCGATCGCGAGCGCGTCGAGGGCGAGGGCGAGGAGGCTGTAGACGGCGAACCACACGTGCGTCGCCGCGAGCTCGACCGTGCCGAGCTGCGTCGCCGCGACCACCGTCACGACGAGCGCCACCCGCAGCGACAGCGTGCGCAGCAGCAGCCACGACCCCGCCGACAGCGCCGCGCGCACCCCCAGCAGGCCCGGCCGCAGCGGGGCGGCAGCGTCGCGCCCGGCCCGCACGACCACGCCGACGAGCACCACCGCCATGCCCCACTGGGCGACGACCGTGCCGATCGCCGAGCCCGCGATGCCGAGCCCGAGCCCGTAGATGAGCAGGGCGTTGAGCACGATGTTCGCGCCGAAGCCCCACAGGGCGACCACGAGCGGGGTGCGCGCGTCCTGCAGGCCACGCAGCACGCCCGTCGCCGCGAACACCAGCAGCATCGCCGGCAGACCCCACACGCACAGCACGAGGTACTGCACGGCCGCCCCCGCGACCGGCTCGCTCGTGCCGAAGGCGTCGACGATGAGGGGTGAGGCCGGCCAGAGCAGCGCCAGCAGCAGCACGCCGATGCCGGCCGCGAGCCACAGCCCGTCGACGCCCGCGGTGATCGCGCCGGCCCGGTCGCCGGATCCCAGCCGTCGCGCCACCGCCGGGGTCGTCGCGTAGGCGAGGAACACGAGCAGACCGATCGCCGTCTGCAGCACCGTCGAGGCGACGCCGAGCCCGGCGAGGGCATCCGCCCCCAGATGGCCGACCATCGCCGTGTCGGTCAGCACGAACAGCGGCTCGGCCACGAGCGCGCCCAGCGACGGCACGGCGAGCCGCAGGATCTCGCGGTCGACGGGTCGCAGGCGCACCCGACCACGCTACGGCCCTAGGCTCGGCCGCATGCTGGCCGTGCTCCGCCACCGGCGATTCGCCGCGCTGTTCGCCTCCCAGGTCGCCTCGCTCGTCGGCACCGGCGTGCTCACCGTCGCGCTCGCGCTCGTCGCCGTGCGCATCGCCGGCGACGACGCCGGCCTCATCATCGGCATCGCGCTCACGATCCGCATCGCCGCGTACGTCGTCGTCTCGCCGATCGCGAGCGCGCTGATCGCCGGCCGGTCCAGCAGGGCCGTCATGATCGGGGCGGATGCTGCGCGCATCCTCGTCGCCGTCGCCCTCGTCTTCGCCACCGAGGCCTGGCACCTCTACGTCGCCATCCTGCTGCTGCAGTCGGCGTCGGCCGTGTTCACGCCCACCTACCAGGCCGTCATCCCCGACGTGCTGCCCGACGAGGAGGACTACACGAAGGCGCAATCGCTCTCGCGCCTCGCCTACGACCTCGAGTCGCTGCTGAGCCCCGCCCTGGCCGCGGCGCTCGTGCTCGTGCTGCCGCCGAACGCGCTCTTCGGCGTCACCGCCGCCGGGTTCGCGATCTCGGCGCTCGCCGTCTGGCTGTCGCGCGTGCACGACCACGCGGGTGCAGCGGTGGAGCCGTTCGCCGGGCGCCTCACGCGCGGCGTGCGCATCATGGCGCGCACCCCCTCGCTGCGCTTCGTCGCCGTGCTCGACGCGGTCGTCGCCGCCGTCTTCGCCACGGTGCTCGTCAACACGGTGGTCTTCCTGCTCTCGCTCGGCGTCGGGCAGGGCGGCGACCCGGCGACGGGGCTCGCCGTGATGCTCGTCATGTTCGGGGCGGGGTCGATCGTCGTCGCGATCCTGCTGCCGGGCATCCTGCACCGGGTCGACGACCGCGCCGTCATGACCGTCGGCGCCGCGGTCGTGCCCATCGCCCTCGCGGCCACGGCGAGCCTCGCCGCGACCGGACTTCTCACCGTGCCGATGCTCGCGGTGCTGTGGGCGGTGCTGGGTGCGGCGACCTCCGCCGTGACGACGCCGAGCGCGCGGCTCATCCGCCGCGACGTGCCGCACGACGACCGCGCCGCCGTCTTCGCCGCCCGCTTCTCGACCTCGCACGCCTGGTACGCGCTCACCTACCCGGTGGCGGGCATCCTCGGCGCCGGGCACGGCCCGGAGGATCCGACCGCGGTGCTCGCGGCGTTCGCGATGGTCGCGCTCGTCGTCGCCGTCGTCGCCTCCCGCGGCTGGACGGGCGCCGTCGCCGCCGACGAGCACGCGCAGCCGCACCCGGAGCACGCCGTGCACGAGGCGCACCAGCCCACCACGAAGGGCGCGCACGAGGCGCACTGAGCCGCGCGGGTTAGGCTCGGCAGGGTGACCGACACCCTTCGCAGCGGCATCCTCACCGACGAGCTCGAGCCGGGCATCCGCCCCCAGGACGACCTCTACCGCCACGTCAACGCGCGCTGGCTCGCGCGCACCCCGATCCCGGCCGACAAGGCGCGTTACGGCAGCTTCATGGTGCTCGCCGAGGAGGCCGAGAAGGCCGTGCGCGCCATCATCGAGGAGGCGCAGCAGGCCGAGCCCGGCACGCTCGAGCGCAAGGTCGGCGACCTCTACGCGAGCTTCATGGACGAAGACCGCATCGAGGCGCTCGGCGCCGCCCCGCTCGCCCCGCACCTCGCCGCCGTCGACGCCATCACCGACACGGATGCCCTGCTCGCCACCCTCGGACGCCTCGAGCGCGAGGGCGCCCGCGGGTTCGTGCAGCTCTTCGTCGACAACGACCCCGGCGACCCCGAGCGCTACCTCGTCTTCGTCGAGCAGGGCGGCATCGGCCTGCCCGACGAGTCGTACTACCGCGAGGAGGCGCACGCCGACACGCGCGCGAAGTACGTCGCCCACCTCGAGCGGATGCTCGCCCTCGCCGGCCTCGACGCCCCCGCCGAGCGCGCCGCCCGCATCATGGCGCTCGAGACGCACCTCGCGAGCCACCACTGGGACAAGGTGCGCAACCGCGACAGCCAGGCCACCTACAACCTGCGCACGTGGGCCGAGTGGGAGGCCGCGGCGCCCGGGCTCGACCTCGCCCGGTGGCGCGACGCCTACGGCATCACCGAGCAGCAGGTCGCCGAGGTGGTGCTGCGCCAGCCCTCGTTCTATGCCGGGCTCGCGGCCGCGATCGAAGGCCGCCCCCTCGAGGAGTGGACGGACTGGCTGCGCTGGTCGGTCATCCGCTCGCTCGCCCCGTACCTCTCGAAGGATTTCGTCGACGCGACCTTCGACTTCTACGGCCGCACCCTCACCGGCACCCCCGAGCAGCGCGCCCGCTGGAAGCGCGGCGTGAGCTTCGTCGAGGGCGCCATGGGCGAGGCCGTCGGCGAGGTGTACGTGCAGCGGCACTACCCGCCGGAGGCGAAGGCCGCGATGGACGAGCTCATCGCTCGCCTCATCGAGGCGTACCGGCAGTCGATAACCGAGCTCGAGTGGATGACCGCCGAGACCCGCGAGCGCGCCCTCGACAAGCTGTCGAAGTTCACGCCGAAGATCGGGTACCCCATTCGCTGGCGGGATTACTCGTCGCTGTCGGTCGTGCCGGATGATCTGGTCGCCAACGTGCGCGCGGCCGGCGAGTTCGAGTTCCACCGCGAGCTCGGCAAGATCGGTCGGCCGATCGACCGCGACGAGTGGTTCATGACGCCGCAGACCGTCAACGCGTATTACAACCCGGGCTTCAACGAGATCGTGTTCCCGGCGGCGATCCTGCAGTTCCCCTTCTTCGACGCGGGGCGGGATGCTGCCGCCAACTACGGCGCGATCGGCGCGGTCATCGGCCACGAGATCGGGCACGGGTTCGACGACCAGGGCTCGCGCTACGACGGCGACGGCGCCCTGCGCGACTGGTGGACGGAAGCCGACCGCGCCGCGTTCGAGGAGCGCACCCGCTCGCTCATCGCCCAGTACGACGCGCTCGAGCCGACCGAGGCGCCGGGCCACCGGGTCAACGGCGCGCTGACGATCGGCGAGAACATCGGCGACCTCGGCGGCCTCGGCATCGCGTGGAAGGCCTACCTGCTCTCGCTCGACGGCGAGGAGCCGCCGGTCATCGACGGGCTCACCGGCGCGCAGCGGTTCTTCCTCTCGTGGGCGCAGGCGTGGCAGATCGCCATCCGGCCGGAGGAGGCGCTGCGGCTGCTGTCGATCGACCCGCATTCGCCGAACGAGTTCCGGTGCAACCAGATCGTGCGTAATATCGGGGCGTTCTATGAGGCGTTCTCGGTCGGCCCTGACGACGCCCTGTGGCTCGACCCGAAGGAGCGCGTGACCATTTGGTGACGACCCCGATGCTGCGCGACCGGAGCGCCCGCCTGGCGGCTCCGGTGTCAGCGCGGCGTCGGGCCGCTGAGCGGGCCCCCTCCTTCCGGCCGTCGTTCCGCGCCCTCGGGGCTCTCGCCTACGAGGGCGCGCGGGTGTCGGTGGCGGCCGTCGACATCCAGTCGGGGCAGAGCGTCTTCGCCGTCGACGAGCGCATCGTGCTGCCGACGGCCTCGATCGGCAAGATCCTGCTGCTCATCGAGGTGAGCGCCCGACTGTCGGAGCGCTCGCTGTCGGAGTTCGCGATCGTCGACCGGGCGACGCAGGATGCGGTGGCCGACTCCGGCCTCTGGCAGCACCTGCAGGCGCCCGCCCTGCCCCTCAACGACCTCGCCGCGCTCGTCGGCTCGACGAGCGACAACGTCGCCACGAACGCGCTGCTGCGCCATATCGGGCTGGATGCCGTGCGCGCGCGCACGGAGTCGCTCGGGCTCGTGCGCACCGCCCTGCTCGACGTCGTCCGCGACTCGCGCGGGCCGGATGACGCGCCGCAGCTCTCCGTCGGCTCGACCGCGGAGCTCGCGTGGCTGTTCTACGCCCTCGCCCACGGCCACATCATCGACCCGACGACGAGCCAGCGCGTGCTCGGCTGGCTGTCGCTCAACACCGACCTCTCGATGGTCGCGAGCGCGTTCGGCCGCGACCCGCTCGCGCACCGCAGCGTCGAGCACAGCACGTGGATGGTGAACAAGACGGGCACGGATGCCGGCGTGCGGTCGGAGGCGGGCATCCTGCGCGGCCCCCGGGGCGGCCTCGCCTACGCCGTCTCGGTGCAATACGAGGAGCGCGACCTGCAGACGCGGCTGCGGGTGCTGGACGCGCTGCGCGTGTTCGGGCTCGACCTGCTGGAGTTCGTGCACTGAGCCGGCCATCCGCCTGATCGTCACCTGGGAGTCGCGACGAGCTAGACAGACCTGTCCAGGATTGCGCGACGGGGAGTCGAGGAATACTGTCGGCCTCGCATCCGGCTTCGGCACACCCGACGTTCGCCGATCCGCGGAGGCGGCAGCACCCGACAACCCGACGGTCGACGTTCCCCGACGACGGCCGAGACCCGCGCCCGACCCTCCCCCGACGGTCGCACGCGGGGCCCCCGTGATACCCGATCACCGGCACGCCCCCGCCTCGACGACGGCGCGCCCGGCTCCCACCCCCAGGAGCGCATCATGCCGCTGCACAAGCGAATCCTCGCCGCAGCCACCGCGATCGCCCTCGCCCTCGGCATGGCCGCGGGTGGGGCGACACCCGCGATGGCCGCCGCACCCGACGACACCAAGGTCTGGGTCTGCAAGTACTCGGGCACCCCCGGTGTCAACGAGCAGTACAAGGACGGCAAGAACCCGATCGAGGTGAGCGTCAGCACCATCGACGACACCAGCGACTTCGATCCGGTGACCGGCACCGGGTACTTCCCCGACAGCCAGGGCCGCTCGTACTCGCTCGGCTACTCGACGAACTTCTCCGGCGACCCGACCATCGAGGACTGTCCGCGGCCCCAGCTGCCCATCCCCGGGTACACGGTCACCGACCAGACCTGCGACACCGGCGGATCGATAGTGCTCGACGAGTCGCAGTGGATCACCTACGTCGTCACGAACTCCGAGGGTCAGGTGATCCCGAACGATCAGCTGACGAACCTGCCGCCGGGCACCTACACGGTCACGCCGACCGCCGTGCCACCCGCGATCCTCGATGACGAGTTCTACGATCCGGTGGCGGTGATCGACGCGATCGACCCGGCGCTGTGCGCCGACCTGGCGACCGCATCGATCGCGTTCACCGCGGCGACGTGCACCACCGGCGAGCAGCTGAACCCCGGCGGGTACGCGATGACGGGCGCGACGGTCACCTCGTCGACGGTCGTTGACGGCGTGTACACCGTGGTCTTCACCGCCGACCCCGGCTACCTGTTCGCCGCCGGCACCGGCGTCTCGAACGACCGCACGCAGCTGACCTTCACGGGCACGCTCGACGGCCCCGACCTCACGCAGTGCGCCGTCGCGAGCGCGACGCTCGCCTTCACCGTGGCCACCTGCACGACCGGTGAGCAGCTCAACCCCGGCGGCTACGTCGTGGTCGGTGCGACGCTCACCTCGTCGACCGTCGTCGACGGCTCGTACACGATCGTGTTCACGGCCGTTCCGGGCTCGCTCTTCCCGGCGGGCGGCGACGGCGTCTCGGGCGACCGCACGCAGCTGACCCTGACGGGCACGCTCGACGGCCCCGACCTGACGCTCTGCCCGGTCGCGACGGCGACGCTCGCGTTCACCGACCCGACATGCGACGACGCCCAGATGCTCGACGAGGACGGCTTCCAGACCGTCAACGCCGAACTGGTCTCGGTGGAGGTCGATGGCGACGCCTACACCGTCGTCTTCGAGACCACCGGTGACGCCCTCTTCGCGGTCGGCGACGGGGTGTCTCCCGACCGCACGCAGCTGACCCTCACGGGAACGCTCGAACCGAACGACGAGCGCCTCTGCCTCGTGGTCGACGCGACGTTCACGCTGCCGCCCGCCACGTGCGAGGTCGGCGAGGACTGGGAGAACCCGATCATCGACGCTGACGCGGGTGTCATCTGGGGCGAGCCCGTCTTCGACGCCGAAGCCGGCACCGTGTCGATCACGTTCACGGCGACCGCCGCGTACATCTTCGTGACCGATGACGGCGGCGAGCTCGCCTTCTCGAAGACGAAGACCGTGACGCTCGACGTGGCCGATCGTGACCCCGAGCTCTGCGACGTGGCGACGGCGAGCGTTCCCCTGCTCGACGCCACCTGCGAGCTGGGGCAGCGAGTCGACCTGGAGAACATCTCCGGCGTCAACGCCTCGTTCGAGGTCATCGACGACGGGTCGTACGACGGATCGTACGAGGTGCTCTTCACCGCGGACGAGGGCGCGCGGTTCGCCGGCGACCTGGTGACGATCTCCGTCACCGGTGACCTGGCCGACCGTGATCCGTCTCTCTGCTTGGAGCCGACGGTGACGGTGCCGGTGATCGATCCGACCTGTGAGGTCGGCGCGATCCTGGACGTCGAGAACATCGATGCGGAGAACGCGACCTGGGTCGTGGTCGACGACGGTTCGGAGTCGGGCACCTACGAGGTGGAGTTCACCGCCGATGAGGGTTACCGCTTCGAGGGCGACCAGACGACGCTGACCGTGTCCGGCGAGCTCGATCCGGCCGATCCGACGCTGTGCCTCGTGGTCGATGCCTCCTTCACGCTGCCGCCCGCCACGTGCGAGGTCGGCGAGGACTGGGAGAACCCGATCATCGACGCCGACGCCGGCGTCATCTGGGGCGAGCCTGAGTTCGACCCGGAGACGCGGACGGTCTCGATCACCTTCACCGCGACCGGAGCGAACATCTTCGCGACGGAGGTCGAGGGCGAGACGACCTATTCGAAGACGAAGACCGTGATGCTCGACGTGGCCGATCGTGATCCGTCTCTCTGCTTGGAGCCGACGGTGACGGTGCCGGTGATCGATCCGACCTGTGAGGTCGGCGCGATCCTGGACGTCGAGGGCATCGATGCGGAGAACGCGACCTGGGTCGTGATCGACGACGGTTCGGAGTCGGGCACCTACGAGGTGGAGTTCACCGCCGATGAGGGTTACCGCTTCGAGGGCGACCAGACGACGCTGACGGTGTCGGCCGACCTGGCCGATCGTGATCCGTCGCTCTGCCTGGAGCCGACGGTGACGGTGCCGGTGATCGACCCGACCTGTGAGGTCGGCGCGATCCTGGACGTCGAGAACATCGATGCGGAGAACGCGACCTGGGTCGTGGTCGACGACGGTTCGGAGTCGGGCACCTACGAGGTGGAGTTCACCGCCGATGAGGGTTACCGCTTCGAGGGTGACCAGACGACGCTGACCGTGTCCGGCGAGCTCGCCGGACCGAACGCCGAGCTGTGCCTCGAGGCAATCGCCGCCATCGCGGTCACCGACGCCGACTGCTTCTTCGACTCGACGCTCGACGAGGAGGGCTTCACGGCGGAGAACGCGACCTACGAGATCACGGCCTACGACCCGGCGACGCGGGAGTACGAGGTCGTCTTCACGGCGGACTACGGCTACCGCTTCGACACGGAGCTCGACGGCGTCAGCGAGGACGGCACGACGAGAACGTTCTCCGGAACGCTCGACGCGGCCGACCCCGACGGCGACGGCTGCGTGCTGCCGGTGACGGATGCGCGGCTCGCCTTCGTCGACGCCACGTGCCTCGACCCTGAAGCGCTCGACGTCGAGGGCTTCCAGTTCGACTCGGAGCTCGCCGAGCTCGGGAGCGTGACTGTCGAGGGTCTCGAGTACGAGGTCGTGTTCGTCGCGCTCGGGGAGGACACCGTGTTCTTCCAGGGCAATGAGCCGGTCGACGGTCGCGTGGTGTCGGAAGATGGCAGGACGCTCACCTTCACGGGCACGCTCGACGGCCCCGATGAGGAGCTCTGCATCGACGTGGTCGTGCCCCCGGTGACGGTGGCCGACGACTGTTTCGAGCAGTCGTACACGGTCACGGCCGTCGAGGGTGTCACGTACACCCGCACGGTTAACGGTCTGGAGTTCCCGGTCGAGTTCGGTGACAGCGACACCGTCACCTTCGACGCCGTGCCCTTCGACACGGTCACGGTCACCGCGACCGCCCAGCCGGGATACCTGCTGGCGGAGGGCTACGAGCCGTTCGAGTACACCTACGAGTTCGATGACGAGTGCCTGCCTACGGCGCCCGTCACGACGGCGTCGGTGACGTGGAAGCAGGCGGACTGCCTCGGCAACCCCGGCAGCTTCACGCTGACGAACGAGCCGGGCGTCATCTGGACGGTCGACGGGGTCGTCGTCGAGGGCAACAGGACGTACACCTCGGCGGTCGGCTCCACGCCGACCATCGTGGCCGACCTCGAGCCCGCGAGCGAGGAGTTCCCGACCGGATTCGGCTGGAACGACCCCGACCAGCAGACCCTGTGGAACCTCGTATTCGAGGCCGCGAAGGACTGCCTGCCCACCCTGGCGCTCACCGGCGCGACCAACGCGCTCGGTGGCCTGGGCATCGTGGCCGTGCTCATCATGTTGGCCGGCACCGGCCTCGTGATCGCACGTCGTCGTGAGGCGACCCGCATCCAGGGCTGATCTCTCGGCCCGCGGGGCCGGAGCGGTGAGGCGACCCGAACACGTCGCACCGCTCCGGCCCCGTCTTCGCGCGCACCCTCACCAAGGTGAGCAAAGCTTGTGCCCAATCCAGGGGTAGACGAATCGGTCTGTGTTGTCGGCGACCCGAGGAGCCAATAAGGTCGGCCTTGCCTCCGGATGCGGCCCACCCGACGTTCGCCGGATCGCGGAGGCTGCTCTACCCGAACACACTCGGTCGACGTTCCCCGACGGCGGCCGATGCCGCGGCCGCGCGCTCTCCCCCGAGATCTCGGTCGCGATCCCCCTAACCCGATACCCGAGCGCGCCCGTACCCGGAGGCGCTCTGGCTCCGACCCCCAGGAGCACATCATGTTGCGCAAGCGCATTCTTGCCGCAGCCACCGCAGCGTTCCTCGCCCTCGGCATGGCCGTCGGCGGAGCGAGCCCCGCGATGGCGACCGGCAACCCCGACAACACCAACACAGCTGCCTACTGGGAGGGCCAGTACCCGGATGCGGTCGAGTGTTACGACTTCGACCCGAACGAGGCGAACCCGTACGGCTCGGTCGTCGACGGCGCCGTCGTGCTGAACCCCTTCGACCCCTCGTGGGCGGGCGACGAGTACCTCGTGCTGATCGTCAAGGGCGGTGCCGTCGACTACGGTTCCGGCCCTGGGAACGTCGTCTTCGAGAACCCGACCGCGGGCACGAGCTACTTCCCGCCGCTGAACAACGGCGGTCAGGTCGCCGGCGTCTCCCACTACATCATCTGCATGGGCGAGAGCGACGAGCCCGAGACCGTGACGCCGTCGGCCACGCCGACCGACGCGACCTGCGAGGTGACGACCGGGAGCATCCTCTTCGCGAGCGTGACCGGCATCGAGTCGTACTCGCTCAACGGCCAGACCTACGCTCCCGGCAGCTCGGCGTCGGGTCTCGAGCCCGGCCAGTACTCGGTGAGCGCCACCGCGGCGAGCGGCTACCAGCTCGCCGGCGGCTCGTCCCCCTTCACCGTGACCGTGGGCGGCCCCGCTGACGGCGAGTGCGACGAGGAGCCCACCTTCGTGGTTCCCGCCTTCACCGTCGTCGACGAGGACTGCCTCAGCGGCACCGTGCTCGCGGGTGGTTCGATCACCCTCGACACGCAGGACGGCCGCATCTCCTACGTCGTGACCGATTCCGAGGGCAACGAGGTCACCGACCTGACCGACCTCGCGCCGGGCACCTACACCGTCACGCCCACCGCCGTGGGTGAGGGCGTCGTCCTCGACCTCCTCTCCTACGAAGACCAGGCCGTCGTCAGCGCCTACGAGGGCGAGTGCTCGGAGCCCGAGACGGTCGTGCCGGCGTTCACCGTCGTCGACGAGACCTGCGTGAGCGGCATCCTCCTGGAGGGCGGCTCGATCTCGCTCGACACCAAGGGCGGCACCATCACCTACGTCGTGACCGACGCCGAGGGCAACGAGGTCTTCGACCTGACCGACCTCGCACCCGGCACCTACACCGTGACCCCGACCGCCATTGGCGACGTCGAGCTCGACCTCGAGGGCTACGACGACCAGGCCGTCGTCGCGCCGTTCGATGGCGAGTGCGGCTCGGTGCTGCCGATCACCGACGCGTCGATCGCCTTCCTCGACCCGACGTGCGAGAGCCCCGAGCAGCTCGACGAGCCGAACTTCGAGTTCGACAGCGAGCTCGCTCAGCTCGAGTCGATCGAGGTCGACGACGAGGGCAACTTCACGGTCGTCTTCCGCACGCTCGACGAGGGCACTCGGTTCTTCCAGGGCGGCGACTTCGGCACCGCGAGCCACTCGGAGGTGACGCGCACGGTGAGCGAGGGCGGCACGGTGCTGACCTTCACCGGCACGCTGGCCGGCCCGAACACCGAGCTCTGCCCGGAGCTGGTCGTGCTGCCCGAGCCCGTCGTCGTGGACGACTGCTTCGAGCAGAGCGTGACTCTCACCGACACCGAGGGCGTCGCGTTCGCCTACTCGGTCAACGGCGGACTGGCCATGCCGGTCGAGTTCGGCGACGACGACACCGTGACGATCGAGGCCGATCCGTTCGACACGATCAAGGTCACGGCGACCGCTGAGGAGGGCTACGTGCTCGACGAGGGCTACGAGCCCTGGGAGTACACCTTCACCTTCCCGGAGGACTGCCTGCCGACCGGCCCGCTCACGAGCGCCTCGGTGACGTGGACGCAGCCCGACTGCCTCGGCAACCCGGGTTCGTACACGCTGACGAACGGTCTCGGCGTCATCTGGACCGTCGACGGCGTCGAGGTCGCGGGCAACACCACCTACTCGGTGGCTGCCGGTGCGACGCCGACGATCGAGGCGAGCCTGGCCGGTGCGAGCGAGGAGTACCCGCTCGGCTTCGGCTGGGAGGACGGCGACCAGCAGACGCTGTGGAACCTGACCTTCGCCGCGACCGGCACCTGCGACATCCCGACCCTGGCCCTCACCGGCGCGTCCAACGCGCTCGGCGGCCTGGGCGTCGCCGCGGTGCTCATCATGATGGCCGGCACCGGCCTCGTGATCGCCCGTCGCCGTGAGGCGGCGCGAGTCCAGGGCTAGTACCCGGCCCTGCGGGGCCGGGGCGGCGGCGCGACCCGAAAACGCGCCGCCGCTCCGGCTCCGCCCCCTCCCGAGCTGAGGAGGAGCATCCGCACCTGAGAACCGGGTGCCGCCACCCAGGCGGCACCCGGTTCTGCGTGTGAGCATCCGAGCGTGATCAGCACGTCTCTCGCCCGCCGGCTGCGCGACGCCGGCCTGCGCTGGAAGCCCGCCTCCGGCGACCGCTTCCAGATCGACCGCCCCGAGCTTGACGCCGACGTCTTCACCGTCAGCGACCTCACCATCGAGCCGCACGAGTACCCGACCGGCACCGTGCTCGGCTTCAACGGGACCACCGAGTGGGCGCTCGACTCCGTCGCTGTCGAGGATGCTCTGTGGCTGCCGCGCGAAGACCAGCTGCGCGACCTGCTGCGCGCGGCCTTCACGAGGCTCGAGCGCGACGGCGACGACTACCGGGTGGTGCTGCGCGGCGCGGACGGGCACGAGGTCGTGTTCACGAGCGTGTCAGCGCCCGAGGCGTACGGCCTCGCGTTGCTCTCGATGCTCGAGCGCGTCACCGCCTGACGGGCATCGCCCGCGCGGAGCTCGGACCATACGCACCGCTGTTCACGGCATGCACAGCCTTCCGAGGCGTAGTGCATGCCGCGAACCGCCGTGTGTGCGAGCGAAACAGCGTGCCGCCGAGCCGGGGTTGGCGCCGTCGAGCGCGTCGCGCATCGCGAACCGGGTTGCGTCGGCCAGAGGCCGTCAGGCGGTCGCAGCGCTCGGCGGCGCGCCCGCGTCCGAGCCCGCACCCTCGTCGAGCGCCGCGACCGTCGGCGCCACCGGTGACGGTGTGCCCGGCACGACCGCACCCGAGCGACCGACCGGCAGCCCGAACAGGGTCTCGATGGCGGCGGCGACGTCGTGCCCGCGGCCGGCGACGGCGTGCCGGCGGGCGAGGGTTGACGGCGTGTGCAGGAAGACGCTCGTGAGGTGCCGCAGCGCCTCCTCGACGCGGCCGTCGGCGTCGCCGCGGCGACGCGCGCGCTCGATCTCCTCGTCGACGAGCTCGAGCACGTGCTGGCGCAGCGCGACGATCGACGGCTCGACGGCGGCGGCGGTCACGTAGGCGTGCGCCGACTCGGCGACGACGCTGCGCGCCTCCTCCTCGGCCGACCAGTGCACGAGCGGCGCGTGCAGCCTGATCGTCTCGAGGTCGAGCAGCGTGACGCCCTCGATCTCGCCCACGGCGGGGTCGACGTTGCGGGGCAGGCCGAGGTCGACGACGTACGCGGGCGCGGAGGCGGGAACGTCGGCCGCCGAGAGGCTGAGCCGCGTTGTGCAGGTGATGACGACATCCGCGCCGGTCATCGCCTCGGTGAGGTCGTTGGTCCAGGCGAGGCCGTGGCGGGTGCCGAACACCTGGGCGCGCCCGCTGGGCGAGTACACGGTGATCTGCTCGGCGCCGCGGTCGCGCAGCGCGGCGACGGTGGTGGCGGCGTAGCGGCCGGTGCCGACGAGCACGACGCGCGCCGAGCTCCAGTCGGCGAGGCGGCTGCCGACGAGGTCGAGGGCGAGACGGGCGAGGCTGCGACCGGTGCGGCTCGCGTCACCCTGGGCGCGCGCGGCCCGCGCGGTGCGGATCGCCTCCTGGAAGACCCGATCCAGACGACCGGTGGATGCTCCGCTCTCGCGCGCCGCCTGCGCGGCTCGCCGCACCTGCCCGGCGATCTCCTCCTCACCGACGGCGACCGACTCGAGCCCAGCCGACACGGCGAAGAGGTGGTGCACGGCGGCGGGGGCGTCGAGCACCTCGGCGGTCGCCGTGACGTCGGCGGGAGCATCCGCGCTCACGGAGCGGAGGGCGCGCGCGACGGATTCCCGCGCGAGGGCGTGGGTCTCGTCGGGCGAGGCGTCGGCGGGGGAGTCGACGTCGAGGTAGACCTCGAGGCGGTTGCACGTGGCGACGGTGACGGCGCCGCGCACCGCCGGGTCGCTGCCGCGCACCGCGCCGGTCAGGGCGTCGGCGTCGACCGCGAGCCGCTCGAGGATCTCGAACGGCGTGTTGCGGTGATTGGCGGTGACGCAGAGGAGCACTGCACGAGTCTACGTCCGCGCAGATGGGAGCCAGGTCGGTGCCGACCTCGCCCCGAGTGCCGCATTCGGCGTCGCGAACGGGCCGGTCAGGGCGGCGTTCGGCCCCGGCGGGCTCCCACCTTCGTGCGCCTATCCTTGAGCAGTGCCGTTGAGCCCCTCGCATCCCCTCATCGACGGTCGCACGACGCAGGCGCCGCTGATCCGCGCCTACCGCGGCGACCGCCCCGAGCGCACCCCCGTCTGGTTCATGCGCCAGGCCGGCCGCTCGCTGCCGGAGTACCGCGAGCTGCGCGCCGGCGGCGACATGCTGCAGGCGTGCCTGACCCCCGAGCTCGCGAGCGAGATCACGCTGCAGCCGGTGCGGCGCCATGGCGTCGACGCGGGCATCTTCTTCAGCGACATCGTCGTGCCGGTGCTGCTCGCGGGCGTCGACGTGCGCATCGAGGCGGGGCGCGGCCCGGTCATCGACGCGCCGATCCGGTCGGCGAGCGACGTGCTGCGGCTGCGCCCGATCGACCCGGATGCTCTGGCCCCGGTGCGCGAGGCTGTCGCGCTGACCGTCGCCGAGCTCGGCAGCACCCCGCTCATTGGGTTCGCGGGGGCACCCTTCACGCTCGCCGCCTACCTCGTCGAGGGCGGCCCGTCGAAGGATCAGCTGCGCACGCGCGCCCTCATGCACAGCGACCCGCACACGTGGGCCGCGCTGCTGAACTGGTGCGCCGACGTGACCGGCGAGTTCCTGCGCGCGCAGGTCGAGGCGGGTGCGAGCGCCGCGCAGCTCTTCGACTCGTGGATCGGCTCGGTCTCGCAGCGCGACTACTTGCGCCGCGTCGCCCCGCACTCGCGCCGCGCCTTCGATCACCTGCGCGGCCTCGAGGTGCCGAAGGTGCACTTCGGGCTCGGCACCGACCGCATCCTCACCGAGATCAAGGGCCTCGGTGTCGACGCCGTCGGCATCGACTGGCGCCTGCCGCTCGACGAGGCGAGCGAGCACCTCGGCGGCGACGTGCCCGTGCAGGGCAACATCGACCCCGCCCTGCTGAGCGCGCCGTGGCCGACGCTGCGCGCCCACGTCGACGACGTGCTCGAGCGCGGCCGCACGGCCCCCGCCCACGTCGTGAACCTCGGCCACGGCGTCCCGCCGGAGACCGACCCCGACGTGCTCACCGGCATCGTGCGCTACGTCCACGGAGAGTCGCAGGGCTGATGCGCGAGACCCTCGTCGTCGGCGCCGGCATCGCGGGCCTCGTGGTGGCGCGCGAGCTCGTGCTGCAGGGCCACCGCGTGCGCGTGCTCGAAGCGGTGGAGCGCGCCGGCGGCCAGCTGCTGCGGAAGACGATCGCGGGCATCCCCCTCGATGCGGGCGCAGAGGCGTTCGCGACGCGCGGCGGCACCGTGCGCGCCTATCTCGAGCGACTCGGCATCGCTGACCGCATCGTGGCGCCGCTGGACGCCCCCGCGTGGCTGCACGCCCGCACCGGCACGACGGTGCCGCTGCCGGCGGTGAGCCTGCTGGGCATCCCGTCGGCGCCGCTCGCGGAGGACGTCGTCGCGGTCGTCGGCCGGCGCGCCGCCTGGCGCGGCATGGCGGATGCCCTGCTGCCCGGCCCCGTCGGCGCGAAGTCCGCCACCCTCGGCGAGCTGGTGCGGCGGCGCATGGGCGACGGCATCCTCGAACAGCTCGTCGCCCCGGTCGTCGAGGGCATCCACTCCAAGCACCCCGACGAGCTGCCGGTGAGCGTCGCGCCGGGGCTCGTGCACCACCTGCTGCGCGAGAACTCGCTCGCGCGCGCCGTCATGCGCCTGCGCACCGACGCCCCCGCCGGCTCGCTCGTCGCCGGCCTCGACGGCGGCATGGGGCTGCTCGTCGACACCCTGCTCGCCGAGCTCGACCGCTACGGCGTGCCCATCGAGCACGGCGTGCGGGTCGCGGAGGTGCATCCCGATCGCGTGGTGCTCGCCGTCGATCCGGATGCCGACGGCGACCTTGAGGCCGAGGGCGAGGTGCGCGAGGGCCTCGTCGTCGTCGCCGCGCCCGGCCTCGTCGACCCCGTCGGCGGCCGCGCCGCGACGCGCACCGCCACCCACCTCATGACGCTCGTCATCGAGGCCGGCACCGACGCCGCCCGCGCGCTCGCCGAGAACCCGCGCGGCACCGGCGTGCTCGTCGCGCGCGGCACCGACGTCACGGCTCGCGCGCTCACGCACGTGAGCGCGAAGTGGGCGTGGGTGCGGCGGGCGGCCGCCGGGCGCGAGGTCGTGCGGCTCAGCTACGAGAGCCCGCCGAGCGTCGAGACGGCGCGGCGCGACGCCGAGCTGTTGCTCGGCGTGAGCATTCCCGCCACCGCGGTCGCGGCGGCCGAGGCGACCACCTGGCTGCGGGCCGGCCGCGTCGAGGTCGACCCGGGCATCCTCATCACCGGTGAGCAGGTCGCCGGAACCGGCCTCGCGAGCGTCATCGACCACGCGCACCGCCTCGCAGAGACGATCGGCGCCCCCGACTCCGAGACCGCCGCCGGCCGCGGCACCGACCCCGTCGAAAGGACAGCATCGTGAGCGATCAGCTCGCCTACACCGTCTACGTCGTGCTGCGACGCGACCCGCACCGCCCCGCCTCGGGCGGCGGCGTGCAGGAGGCCGTCGCCGCCGTGACCGCCGACGGCGTCACCGTGCGCGGCGTCTACGACGTGAGCGGGCTGCGCGCCGACGCCGACATCATGCTGTGGCTGCACGGCGATGACCCGGAGAAGATTCAGACGGCCGTGCGCACGCTGCGCCGCGCCGAGCTGCTCAGCAGCCTGCTGCCCACCTGGAACGCCATGGGCGTGCACGTGCAGGCCGAGTTCAGCCGCAGCCACGCGCCCGCGTTCATGTACGGCAAAGAGCCCAAGCGGTGGCTCTGCGTCTACCCCTTCGTGCGCTCGTACGAGTGGTACCTGCTGCCGGAGGAGGAGCGCCGCGACATGCTCGCCGAGCACGGCCGCAAGGGCAGCGCCTTCACGGGCGTGCTCGCCAACACCGTCGCGAGCTTCGCGCTCGGCGACTACGAGTGGCTGCTCGGCCTCGAGAGCGACGAGCTGCTCGACCTCGTCGACATGATGCGCGACCTGCGCTACACCGAGGCGCGCCGCCACGTGCGCGAAGAGGTGCCCTTCTACACCGGTCGCCGTCTCGACGACGCCGACCTCGACGCTCAGATCCTGGAGGTCATCAAGTGACGATCACCAACAACGGCCTCGGCCCCGACGGCAAGGCCGTCGTCGTCGACCTGAACGAGGGCCGCTTCGAGGGCGAGCAGTTCGCCCGCGCCGCGACCGACACGGCGCAGAAGTACGCGGTGCCCGGCCACGTCGAGGCGCCTGTCGCCTACGACGCCGTCATCCTCGCCGGCTTCGGCGGACCGGAGGGGCAGGACGACGTCATCCCCTTCCTGCGCAACGTCACGCGCGGCCGCGGCATCCCCGATGAGCGCCTGGAGGAGGTCGCGCACCACTACCGCCACTTCGGCGGCGTGAGCCCGATCAACGAGCAGAACCGCCAGCTGCAGAAGGCGCTGCAGGCCGAGGCCGACCGGCGCGGGCTGAACATCCCGATCTACTGGGGCAACCGCAACTGGGATCCCTACCTGCCCGAGGCCCTGCAGCAGGCCTTCGACGACGGCCACCGCACGATACTGGGCCTCGCGACGAGCGCCTACTCGAGCTTCTCGAGCTGCCGCCAGTACCGCGAGGACTTCGCGCGCGCCCTCGACGAAACCGGCCTCTGGGGCCAGGTGCGCATCGACAAGGTGGGCCAGTTCTTCGACGCGCCCGGCTTCGTCGCGCCGTTTGTGACGGGGGTGGTGGATGCCCTGCGCACGCTGCTCGCGGAGGGCGCCGACCTGTCGACGACCCGCGTGCTGTTCGCGACCCACAGCATCCCGACCACCGATGCCGAGCGCAGCGGGCCGCGCGACGTCGACTGGGGCGAGGGTGGCGCGTACGCCGCGCAGCACCTCGCGGTGAGCGAGGTCATCATGCAGAAGGCGCTTGCGGAGTTGCGCAACGACCCCGCCCTGTCGCAGCTGCCCGACGTGAACTGGCAGCTGGTGTACCAGAGCCGTTCCGGCCCGCCCACGCAGCCGTGGCTCGAGCCCGACATCAACGACGCCATCGCCGACCACGCCGCGAGCGGCGCGACGGCGATCGTCATGGTGCCGGTCGGCTTCGTCTCCGACCACATGGAGGTCATGTGGGATCTCGACACCGAGGCGATGGAGACGTGCGAGGAGCACGGCCTGCGCGCCCTGCGCGTGCCGACCCCCGGCGTCGACCCCGTGTACGTGAGCGGCCTCATCGACCTCGTCGAGGAGCGCCTGCGGGGCGCGAAGAAGAGCGAGCGCGTGCGCGAGACGACCCTCGGCCCCTGGTACGACGTGTGCCGCCCCGGCTGCTGCGAGAACGTGCGCGCGGGCTTCAAGCCCGCCATCTCGGGTCTGCAGCCGTGATTCGGCTCGGCACGCGCGGCAGCGCGCTCGCCCTCGCGCAGTCGCAGCGCGTCGCCGACTCGATCGCGGCCCGCACGGGTGAGGAGGTCGAGCTCGTGCGCATCGTCACGCACGGCGACGTCTCGACCGCGCCCCTCGCGACGATGTCGCGCGAGGCGCCGGGCGGCGTCGGCGTGTTCGTCGCCGCCGTGCGCGAGTCGCTGCTCGCCGAGGAGTGCGACGTCGTCGTGCACTCGCTCAAAGACCTGCCGACGAGCCCGCACCCCGGCCTCATCATCGCCGCCGTGCCGAAGCGCGCCGACGCGCGCGACGCCGCCATCGTGCGCGACGGCGTCGCCCTCGCCGACCTGCCGGCGGGCTCGCGGGTCGGCACCGGCTCGCCGCGCCGGCAGGCGCAGCTGCGCCGCCGGTTCCCCGACCTGGAGGTCGTCGAGCTGCGCGGCAATGTCGACACGCGCCTCGCGCGCGTGCTCGGCCGCGAGGCCGGCGTCGCCGCCGACGGCAGCGACGTCGAGGCGATCGAGCCCGACCTCGACGCTGTCATCCTCGCCGCCGCCGGGCTCGAGCGTCTCGGCCGGCTCGACGTCGTGACCGAGTACTTGGGGCTCGAGGGCTGGCCGACCGCGCCCGGGCAGGGCGCCCTCGCGATCGAGACCCGCCGCGACCTCAGCGGCCCCCTCAAGCGCGCGCTGCTCGCCCTCGACCACCGCTCGACGCGGCTCGCCGTCGAGGCGGAGCGCGCGGTGCTGCGCCGTCTCGAGGCCGGCTGCTCGGCGCCGCTCGGCGCCCACGCCTTCCTCGACGACGGCATGATGTTCCTCTCCGCCCGGGTCTACTCGCCGGAGGGCGAGCAGGTCTCGAGCGCCCACGCCGGCTACGTCGACGACAGCGACGACCCGGCCGAGGAGCTGGCGGCGCGCGTCACCGACGAGCTGCTCGCGAACGGCGCTGCCGACCTGGCGCCGCTGGGGGGTGGGCGATGAGCGAGCTCGGGCCGAGCATCCGCCCCCGCCGCCTGCGGCAGAGCGCGGCGATGCGCCGCCTCGTCGCCGAGACCGATCTGCGGCCGCGCCACCTCGTGCTGCCGCTCTTCGTGCGCGAGGGGCTCGAGGCTCCGCAGCCGATCGGGTCGATGCCGGGCGTCGAGCAGCACTCGCTCGACAGCCTGCGCGCGATCGCCGTGCGCGCGGCCGAGGCGGGGCTCGGCGGCGTCATGCTGTTCGGCGTGCCGGCCGTGCGCGACGCGGTCGGCTCGGGCGCGACCGACCCCGAGGGCATCCTCAACGTCGCCGCCCGTGCGCTCGCCGCCGAGGTCGGCGACGCCCTCGTGGTGCAGACCGACCTCTGCCTCGACGAGTTCACCGACCACGGCCACTGCGGGGTGCTGGATGCCCGCGGCCGCGTCGACAACGACGCCACCCTCGAGCGCTACGCCGACATGGCCGTCGCGCAGGCGCAGGCGGGCGCCCAGGTGCTGGGCCTCAGCGGCATGATGGACGGCCAGACCGCCGTCGCGCGCGCCGCCCTCGACGAGGCCGGCTTCACTGACGTGGCCCTGCTCGCCTACTCGGCGAAGTACGCTTCGGCGTTCTACGGGCCGTTCCGCGACGCGGTCGAGTCGCAGCTGCAGGGCGACCGCCGCACCTACCAGCTCGACCCCGGCAACGGGCGCGAGGGCGTGCGCGAGGCCCTGCTCGACCTCGACGAGGGCGCCGACATCGTCATGGTGAAGCCCGCGCTCGCCTACCTCGACGTGCTGCGCCAGGTCGCCGACATCTCGACCGTGCCCGTCTGGGCCTACATGGTCTCGGGCGAGTACGCGATGATCGCGGCCGCCGCGGCGAACGGCTGGCTCGACGGGGACCGCGCCCAGCTCGAGGCGCTCGTTTCGATCCGCCGAGCCGGAGCCGACGCCGTGCTCAGCTACGCCGCACTCGACCTCGCCGAGAAGGGACTGCTCTCATGACCCGCTTCATCTCGGGCCGCACCCCGACGACCAACGCCGAGGCGTTCGAGCGCGCGCTCGCCGTCACCCCTGGCGGCGTGAACTCGCCCGTGCGCGCGTTCCGCTCGGTCGGCGGCACGCCCGTCTTCCTGCAGAGCGGCCGCGGCCCCTACGTCACCGATGTGGAGGGCACCGAGTACGTCGACCTCGTGGGGCAGTGGGGTCCGGCGCTGCTGGGCCACGCGCATCCCGACGTCATCGCCGCCGCGCACGCGGCCGTCGATCGCGGTCTCGGTTTCGGCGCCGCGTCGACGGGCGAGGTCGAGCTCGCCGAGCTCGTACTCGACCGCCTCACGCTGCCCGCCGCCGACGGGGGAGAGCCCCGACGCGGCATCGAGAAGCTGCGGCTCATGTCGACCGGCACCGAGGCGACCATGACGGCGATCCGGCTCGCGCGCGGCGCGACCGGCCGGCCGCTGCTGGTGAAGTTCGCGGGGCACTACCACGGTCACTCCGACTCGCTGCTGTCGGAGGCGGGCTCGGGCATCGCGACCCTGGGCATCCCCGGCTCCGCGGGCATCACCCCCGAGACGGCCGCCCAGACGATCGTCATCCCCTACAACGACGAGGATGCCCTCGCCGAGGTCTTCGCCGCCCACGGCGACCGCATCGCCGCGGTCATCACCGAGGCCGCCGCCGCCAACATGGGCGTCGTGCCGCCGAAGCCCGGCTTCAACCGGCTGCTCGCCGACACCGCGCGCGCGCACGGCGCGCTGCTCATCGCCGACGAGGTCATGACCGGCTTCCGCGTCTCGGCCGCCGGCTGGTGGGGGCACGAGGAGGCCCACGGCGTCGCCTATGACGCCGACCTGACCACCTTCGGCAAGATCATCGGCGGCGGCCTGCCCCTCGCGGGCCTCGGCGGCCGCGCCGAGCTGCTCGACCTGCTCGCCCCCCTCGGGCCCGTCTACCAGGCGGGCACGCTGAGCGGCAACCCGGTCGCCGTCGCCACCGGAGCCGCGATGCTGCGCGGCGCCGGTGGCGAGGTCTACGAGCACTTGCCACGCGTCGCGCACGCGATCGCCGACGGGCTGTCGGCGGCGCTCTCGGCCGAGGGCGTCGCGCACTCGGTCGCGTGGGCGGGCTCGCAGTTCTCGATCTTCTTCCGCGAGAGCGCTCCGCAGAACTACGCGGAGGCGCAGGCGCAGGAGGTCTGGCGCTTCGGCCCGTTCTTCCACGCCATGCTCGAGCACGGCGTCTCGCTACCGCCGAGCGTCTACGAGGCGTGGTTCGTCTCGGCGGCGCACGACGACGCCGCGGTCGAGCGCGTGCTCGCCGCGGCGGCGCCGGCGGCGCGCGCGGCGGCAGCCGCGCAGCCCGCGCGCTAGCCGCGGCAGCCCGCGCGCTAGCCGCGGCCGCCCGCGCGGTAGCGGCGGAGCGCCGCGCCGTCCGCGCGGCCGCTCCGCGGGGTGCCCGGCGACGTGAGGTCGATGCGATCTGCAGGAGTCGGCGCGTGCGCGGACGGCGCCAGCCGCGTAGACGGCGGATCGCACCGGCGTTGCTCCTGCAGACCGCATTGGAGACGCGGGAGCGCACCCGCCGAGCGGGCCAGGGGAGTGGCTGCTCCTCCCGGCCCGCTCGAAGCCGCGCGTCAGTCGAGCGCGGCGACCGCCGCCTGCAGCTCGGCGATGAGCTCGTCGAGCGCGTAGTCGTACGACAGCGGGGTCGGTGGGGTCATCGACGCCGCGACGTCGCTGCCGACGACGCGCGCGATGGAGCCCTGCTGCACCTGTTGCATCGTGCCGGCATGGGGCGTGGCGAGGAACTGCTCGACCTCACCGGGCTCGTTGCCGCGCACGACCAGCACGTCGCTGACGAGCTGCGAGACCGTCTCGTACGACAGCGAGTACGAGAACGAGGTCTCGCCCGTGTCGAGTTCGTCGACGGCGGGGGCGTTGACGAAGCCGAGGTCGAGCAGCACCTCCACGCGCGGGTCGTTCTCGTTCCAGACGTAGAACGTGCCGGCCGTGTCCCACACGAACGCGACCGTGCGGCCGGCGAACTGGGGGTTCTCGGCGGCGCGCGCGGCGAGGTCGGCGTCGATGCCGTCGAGCAGCGCCTGCGCCTCCGGCTCGAGCCCGAGCGCCTCGCCCGTGAGGGTGACGATCTCGCGCCAGGGTGTCGCCCACGGCTCGCCGGGGTAGGCGACGACGGGAGCGATGTCGCTGAGCGTGTCGTACTGCTCGGCGGTGAGCCCCGAGTACTGGGCGAGGATGACGTCCGGGTCGGCCGCCGCGATCTCCTCGTAGGCGAGGTCCTCCCCGGTGTCGGGCAGCACCGTCGGATGCTCGGCCCCGGCCTCGTCGAGCGCGTCGACGGTCCACGGCGGCAGGCCGTCCGTGCCGTTCTCGACGGCGCGCGGCGCGACGGCGACCGGCACGACGCCGAGCGCGATGGCCGAGTCGAGCGTGCCGACCCCCAGGGCGACGACCCGCTCGGGCGCCTCCTCGATGACGGTCTCACCGAAGACGTGCTGGATCGTGACAGGCCAGGCGGCCGAATCCGCCGGCGTCGAGCCGGGGGTCTCGGAGCCTACGGGCGCGGCGGCGGAGCATCCGCCGAGGGCGATTGCGCCGACGGCCAGGACGGCGGTCAGGGGGACGAGACGACGACGCATCACGGCGCCCCTCAGCCGCGCGCCGCGACGGCCGCCGCGAGCTGGTCGACGACCTCGTCGAGGCCCCACGGCAGCGACAGCGCGGTGGGCGGCGAGACCGAGGCGATGAACTCGGTGCCGACGAGCTGCGCGACGGCGCCCTGCTGCACGGCCGGCAGCGACTGCGCGTAGGGGGCGTCGAGCAGCGCCTGCGCCTCCTTCGGCGTCGAGCCGTAGACGACGAGCACGTCTGAGGTGAGCTCCGAGACCCGCTCGTACGAGAGGGTGAAGTAGAACGGCGACTCGTCGGTGTCGAGCGCGTCGACGGCCGAAGCGTTGACGAAGCCGAGGTCGAGCATGAACTCCACGCGCGGGTCTTCGTCGGCGTAGACGTAGAAGGTGCCGGCGGTGTCCCACGCGGTCGCGAGGCTGACGCCCTCGAACTCCGGATGCTCGGCCGCGGCCTCCGCGATGGCGTCGTCGATGCCCGCCAGCACCTCCTCGGCCTCGCCCTGCAGCCCCAGGGCCTCACCCGTGATCGAGATGATGTCGCGCCACGGGGTGGACCACGGCTGGTCGGGGTAGGCGACGACGGGAGCGATGTCGCTGAGGGTCTCGTACTGCTCTTCGGTGAGCCCCGAGTACTGGGCGAGGATCACGTCGGGGTCGGCGGCGGCGATCTCCTCGTAGGGCACGTCCTCTCCCGTGTTGGTGAGGATGGTGGGCATCGCGTCGCCGCGCTCCTCGAGCGCTTCGCGGATCCACGGCAGCACGCCCTCGTCGTCGCCGCCGTACGACTCGAAGGGGATCGCGACGGGCGTCACGCCGAGCGCGATGGCGGCGTCGGCGCTCGCCCAGCCCCACGTGACGACGCGCTCGGGCGCCT
The DNA here is from genome assembly GCF_014595885.1 of Microcella alkalica. Classification (GTDB taxonomy): domain Bacteria; phylum Actinomycetota; class Actinomycetes; order Actinomycetales; family Microbacteriaceae; genus Microcella; species Microcella alkaliphila_B. The sequence goes on from NZ_JABUKC010000001.1 coordinate 48,987, forward strand.
CGTCGATCGTGGTCTCGCCGAAGGCGTGCTCGATCGTGACGGGGAAGGCCGCGTCGTCGGCGGCGCTCGCCGCGGAGTCGGTGGGGGCGCTCGCGGGCTCGGTCGAGCATCCGACGAGACCGAGGGCGAGGGCGGGGGCGAGGGCCGCGGCGAGGAGGCCGAGGCGGCGGCGCGAGGGCACGGTGCTGCTCCTGAGGGGACGGGAGGGCTCGCCGCGGGCGCGTCGACGCGCTCGTGCGGGTTCGCGGCGCTGCGACGGCCCTCGGACTTGTGAGGTAAGGCTAACCTAACTCACCGAAGCCGGGTGCGGCAAGCGCGCTCGCTGAGCGTCGACCGAGCATCCGCTCTCAGCGTGTTCGGGGCAGGATGACCGGCCGACCGGTATCCGGATCCTCCAGCAGGCGCGCCTCGATGCCGAACGCCCGCCGCACCACTTCGCCGGTGAGCACCTCACCCGGCGCGCCCTGGGCGAGGATGCGCCCCCCGGCCATGACGACGAGCTCGTCGGCGTATCGCGCGGCGAGGGTCAGGTCGTGGATCACGAGCACCACGGTCATGCCGCGCGCGACCTCGGCCCGCAGCACGTCGAGCACCTCGACCTGGTGGGCCACGTCGAGCGCGCTCGTCGGCTCGTCGAGCAGCAGGATGCGCGGCTGCTGGGCGAGCGCCATCGCGATCCACACGCGCTGCCGCTGGCCGCCGCTGAGCTCGTCGACCCGGGCGTCGACGAGGGTGCTCGTCGCGGTCGCCTCGAGGGCCGCCGCGACGATCGCGTCGTCGTCGCTGCGGTGCCCGCGGAACATCCCCTGGTGCGGGTAGCGCCCGCGCGCGACGAGCTCGGCGACGCGAATGCCCTCCGGCGCGATCGGGCTCTGCGGCAGCACGCCGATCGTGCGGGCGAGCCGGCGACTGGGCAGGCGCCCGAGGTCGACGCCGTCGAGCGTGACGCGCCCCGCCGCGGGCGGCAGCAGCCGGGCGAGGCCGCGCACGAGCGTCGACTTGCCGCTCGCGTTGGCGCCGACGACGACCGTGAGCGCGCCGGGACGCACCTCGAGGTCGACGTCGTGCACGATCGTGCGGTCGCCGTAGCCGAGGCGCAGGCCATGCGCGCGCAGCCGGGGCGGCGGCCCATCGGCGCCGCGCAGCAGCTCGAGCGGTGAGGCGAGGGTCATGAGGGCGCTCCCTTCGAGGCGCGGGCGAGCGTGAGGGGTCGGGTGAGGGGTCGCGTGCCGGAGCCCTCGCCGCGCAGCAGCAGCGCCAGCAGCACGACGGCGCCGGCGGCTCCGGTGATGAGCCCGACGGGCGGCTCGAGCGCGCCCGGCAGCGCGTGCTGGGCGATGACGTCGGCGAGGGCGACGATCGCGGCGCCGGTGAGCGCGGCGGTGCCGAGCGCGGGGCCGCGGCCGCGCATCCGTCGAGCGATGGGCCCGGCGGCGAACGCGACGAACGCGATCGGCCCGGCGACCGAGACGGCGACGGCGGCGAGGATGCCCGACACCGTCATCGCCGCCACCCGCGTCACGACGGGGCGGGCTCCGATCGCGCGCGCGGAGCCGTCGTCGAGCGCCTGCGCCGCGAGCGGGCGCCGCGCGACCACGAGCCCCGCCGCCGCGAGCAGCACGACCGTGCCGACGAGCAGCACGTCCTCCCACGAGGGCGAGCCGACCGAGCCGACGAGCCAGAAGTAGGCGCTCTGCGCCTGCGTGAGGTTGGCGCGCGTGAGGGCGTAGCCGACGACGCCGTTGGCGAGGAAGGCGACGGCGATGCCGATGACGACGAATCGGGTGCCGGTCACGCCGCGGCCGCTCGCGACGACGACGACCGTGAGGGCGACGAGCGCGCCGGCGAGGGCGGCGCCGCTCACCGTGAGCCCGGTCGCGCCGCCAGCGATCGCGAGCACGGCGGCGGCGCTCGCCCCGCCGGTGACGCCGACGATGTCAGGGCTCGCGAGCGGGTTGCGCACGACCGACTGCAGCAGCGCGCCGCTGAGCCCGAGGGCGGCTCCGACGACGAGCGCGAGCGCGAGGCGGGGCAGCCGCAGACCCTGCACGATGAAGGTCGCGCCACCGGCGCCGTCGAGGCCGAGCAGCCCGGCGACGACCTCAGCGGGGGCGAGGGGCACGTCGCCGAGCGCGAGGGCGAGCATCCCGATCGCGACGATGACGGCGAGGATGCCCGCCGTCACCCCGACCGTGCGCCGCCGGTCGCGCGCGCGGCCGGCCTCGATCGCGGCGATCGTGGCCAGGCAGGCGTCGGGCAGCGCGTTCCGGGGGATGCTCGGCGCGCGTCGCTCGAGCAGCCCGCTCACGCCGTCACCCCGCGCCGCGAGCGCACGAGCGCGATGAGCAGGGGAGCCCCGAGCACGGCGACGACGATGCCCGCCTCGAGCTCGCCGGGCGGCACGACGAGTCGGCCGAGCACGTCGGCGACGAGCACGAGCGCCGCGCCGGCGACCGCGGCGACGGGCACCCGCACGGCGTGACCGCCGCCGACGAGCGCGCGGGCGGCGTGCGCGCCGACGAGGCCGACGAAGACGATCGGCCCGGCGAGGGCGGTCGCGGTGCCGGCGAGCACGACGATGACGGCGATCGCGGCGGCGCGCGTGGGCAGCAGCCGGAATCCGAGGCCGCGCGCGACGTCGTCGCCGAGGGCGAGCGCGTCGAGCGCGCGGCTGACGAGCACGGCGCCGACGAGCCCGAGCACGACGAGTGGCGCGAGAGCGAGGGCGGCGTCGAGGTCGCGGCCGGTGAGCGAGCCGACCGTCCAGAAGCGGTAGCGCTCGAGGGTCTCGGGGTCGCCGAGCAGCACGAGCGTCGTGAGCGACGACAGCGCGGCGGTCACGGCAGACCCGGCGACGACAAGCAGCGCAGGGCTCGAGCCGACGCGCGCGCTCGCGGCAACGAGCGCGATCACGGTCGCGGCGGCGAGGGCGCCGACGAGGGCGAAGGCGGCGAGCTCGACGACCGAGGTGACGCCCGCGAGCGCGATGCCGAGCACCACGGCGAACGACGAGCCGGCGGTGACGCCGAGCAGACCGGGGTCGGCGATCGGGTTGCGCGTGACGCCCTGCATGACGACTCCGGCGACGCCGAGGGCCGCGCCGGCGAGCAGCCCGATGACGGTGCGCGGCACGCGCAGCTCGCGCACGACGACCGCATCGACCGAGCCGGAGCCGAGCGAGCCGGGGTCGAGCAGCGCGGCGAGCACAACGGCGGGGTCGGTCGCGCGGGCGCCGACCGAGAGGCTCACGGCGACGGCGGCGAGCAGCAGCGCGATGAGGATGCCCGCGCCGAGCATCCGCCGCCCCTGCGAGCCGCGCGCCCGCGGGCCGCGCGCCGGCCGGGCCGCGCGCCCGCCGCCCGCGCCCGCCTCGCGCGCCGCGGCAGCGCCGGCGCCTGCTGCCCGTTCGCCGGCCGCGACCGGCACCGCCGCGCTCACTGCGCTTCGGAGCGCCCGCGCCGCCAGTACCCCATGAACGCAACGTTCGAGCGGGCGACGCCGAGGTCGCTCACGAGGTGTCGGCGCAGGGCCTTGACGGTCGCGGCCTCGCCGGCGATCCAGGCGTAGAAGTCGCCCGTGGTGGGGTCGACGGGCGAATCCCACAGCAGCTCGACGTCAACGTCAACGTCGTCGAGCGGCTCGGGGGCGGCGCGCACGACCGAGGCGAGCTCGGCGGTGTGCCGCGGCAGCCACGCGCGCACGGCCCGCTGCAGCAGCTCGCCGTGCGGGGCGACGGCCTCGAAGCCCTGCGAGGTCTCGCAGCCGGCGTCGCGCGCGAGCCAGGCGATGCGCGAGGCGCCGCGGGCGACGACGTTCTGGATGTCGGCGCTCGACGGCACCTCGATGAACGCCTGCGCGGTGACGCCCTCCGGAAGCGATTCGATGATCGAGCAGATGGCGGGCAGCGCGGTCTCGTCGCCCGCGAGCAGCAGGTGCCGCGCGGCGCCGGGCCGCCAGTCGCAGCCGATGGTCGGGTCGGCGGTGCGACCGTCGGGCCCGACGATGATGAGGCGGTCGCCGACGGATGCTCCGCGCAGCCAGCGCGCCGCCGGCCCGTCACCCGCCGCCGGGTCGGGGTCGTGCCGCACGAGGTCGACGTCGAGCTCGCGTCGCTCGGGCCGCGCCGACCGCACCGTGTAGGTGCGGAACGCGGGCCGCGCCGGCTCGGGAAGCGCCCGCCAGCGCGCGTACCAGTCGCCCGCCCGCAGCGCCGCCTCGTCGTGCTCGCCGAGGTCGGGCAGCGTGCCGTCGGGCAGCGGCAGCACGAGCTTGATGCGCTGGTCGAGCCCGGTGGTGCCGAGGTGCCGCAGGTCGTCGCCCGCGAACGTCACGCGCACGAGGTGGGGCGAGAGCGGCAGGATGCGCCGCACGACGACCGCGAAGGGGCGGTAGGCCGGCCAGGGCGCGGGGTCCGCGGCGCTCGGGCTCTCGCGAACCGGTGAGGTAAGCATTACCTAAGTATGACCGAGGCCGCGCGCACCCCGCCACCCCACTTCGACGCGGTTCGTCTGGGAACTGCCTCCACGTCTCCTTCACGCCTCGGAGCACCGCGACTAGCCTGGGGTGGTCCCTGGGCCTCGATCGGCCCGGGGGCTCGACGACGGAGAGAGGTACGACAATGCGCGGAAAGATCCTGTTCCTGACCGGCCTGGGTGTCGGCTACGTGCTCGGCACGAAGGCGGGTCGCGAGAAGTACGACCAGATCACGAAGGCGGCCAGCCGCTTCTGGAACGACCCGCGGGTGCAGACCCGCGTCGACCAGGTCGAGGATTTCGTCAAGGAGAAGGCGCCCGAGGTCGCCGAGTTCGTCAGCGGCAACGCCAAGAACGTCGCCTCGAAGGTGGCCGGCAAGAAGAACGGCGCGAAGTCGGCCTCGAGCACGAGTGCGACGACCGGCTCGACCGGCTCCGGATCGACCACGACGCGCTCGACCGGGTCGGGCACGACGGCGTCGAGCACCTCCTGATCTCGCACGGAGGCGCTCGATGACGACCCCACGCTCGACCCCCTCGCCCGCCGCTGAGCGGCGCGGCCTCTTCGCGCTCATCGCCGACGTGCCGCGGCTGATCGGCGACCTCGTGCGTGCCGAGATCGCGTCGCTCAAGGCTGAGATCGCCGCCAAGCTCAAGCAGGCGGGCATCGGCGCGGGGCTGCTCGTCGGCGCGGGCGTGTTCGCGTTCTTCGCGGCGCTCGTGCTCATCGCCGCGGGAGTGCTCGCGCTCTCGCTCGTGCTGCCCGCGTGGGCGGCGGCGCTCATCATCGGCGTCGTGCTGCTCATCATCGCGGGCGTCATCGCCGCGGTCGGCGTGAACCATCTCAAGAAGGGCGTTCCGCCGACCCCCACCGACACGCTCGAGAGCGTGCAGGAAGACGTCCGCGCCGTGCGCGGGCTGAGGAAGTGAGAGAAGCCATGACCGATTCGCCCACCACCGCCTCGACCACCGCCGGCGCCGGCTACTCGCCCGCGACGACTGGGCCGTCGGCGGCCAGCACCCCCTCGGCCTCCGTGGAGGAGACCCGGCGCAAGCTCGAGCAGACGCTCGACGCGATCGAGGAGAAGCTCGACGTCAAGAAGCAGGCCGGGCAGGTCGCCGAGCGCGTGCAGCGCTCCTACAACGACAACCCCGTGCCCTGGATCATCGGCGCGACCGCGGTGGCGATCGGCGTGATCGGCCTCGTCGCCTGGGCGATCCTCTCCGACGACTAGGCGTCCCTCACGCCGTCAACGGCGCCCGCAGCCCCGGAATTCCGGCACTGCGGGCGCCGTTCGGCGTTCCCGGGGCCGCCGGCGCTCGATTAGGCGAGCGCAGCATCCGGGGTGACAATGAGGGGGATGTCCTCCTCGACGCGAGATGCGATCATCGACCGCACCCCCACCGGTTCCCTCCCGGTGATCAAACCCCTGCTCGGGTGGCGCGTGCTCGTGCCCCGCGGGGGCAAGTGGGGCGACGGCATCGCCGCGGGCCTGCGCGCGCTCGGCGCGGCTCCCGTCATCGCGCCCCTCATCAACTTCGCCGGCACCGAGAACCCCGACGAGCTCGTCGCCGAGCTCGACCGCCTGCGCGAGGGCCGCTACGCGTGGCTCGTCGTGACGAGCGCGACGACCGTCGACGTGCTCGTCGGGCAGGGCGTGCACGTGCCGGAGGGCACCCGCGTGGCCGCGGTCGGCGAGACCACCGCGAACGCGCTGCAGCTCGCCGGGTACCCCGTGCACTTCGTGCCGAGCGACCACTCGGCGCGGGGGCTCGTCAAGGAGTGGCCGGGCGAGGTCGCCGACGGCGACGTGCTCGTGCCGCAGTCCGAGATCGCCGAGCCGACCCTTGTCAGCGGACTGCGTGAGCGCGGCATCGCAGCGCGATTCGTGAGCGCGTACCGCACCGTCGGGGTGGCGGCCCCGGCATCCGTCGTGGAAGACGTCGCCGAAGGACGCATCCGCGCGCTCCTCGTGAGCTCCGGCAGCGTCGCCCGGCAGATCGCGGAGCAGTTCGCGCCGCTGCCCGAGTCGACCGTGGTCGTCTGCATCGGCCCGCGCACCGCCTTCGACGCGCGCGCGGCCGGCCTTCGCGTCGACCGCATCGCCGAGGAGCGGTCGTCGGCGGCGCTGATCCGCGCGCTCGCCGAGTTCGCGATGGATCCGGAGGATCGCCGCCCGCCCGTCATCCCGTAGCGGATGCCCGGCGCGCGCCGCGCGGCTAGCCGAAGAGCAGCGCCGCCTCGTCGTAGCGAGACTGCGGCACCGTCTTGAGCGTGCCGAGGGCCTCCTCGAACGGCACATGCACGATCTCGGTGCCGCGCAGGGCGACCATGCGGCCCCACTCGCCCTCGTTGACGGCGTTGATCGACGCCATGCCGAGGCGCGTGGCGAGCACGCGGTCGAAAGCGCTCGGGGTGCCGCCGCGCTGGATGTGCCCGAGCGTCGTCGCGCGCGTCTCGATGCCGGTGCGGGCTTCGATGAGCGGCGCGATGCGCTCGCCGATGCCGCCGAGGCGCGGGCGGCCGAAGGCGTCGAGGCCTCGCTCGGAGTGCGGCTCGTCATCCTCGGGCAGCGTGTAGCCCTCGGCGACGACGACGAGCGGCGCGCGGCCGCGGTCGTAGGCGCTCTTCACCCACGCGGCCACCTGGTCGAGGCTCGTCTTCTGCTCGGGGATGAGGATGGCGTGCGCGCCGGCGGCCATGCCCGAGTGCAGGGCGATCCAGCCGACGTGGCGGCCCATGACCTCGGCGACCATGCAGCGGTTGTGCGCGTCGCCCGTGGTGCGCAGGCGGTCCATCGCCTCGGTCGCGATGCCGACGGCGGTGTCGAAGCCGAAGGTGTAGTCGGTGGCGTCGAGGTCGTTGTCGACCGTCTTGGGCACGCCCACGATCTTGACCCCCGCATCCGTCAGCCGCTTCGCGGCCGCGAGCGTGCCCTCGCCGCCGATCGCGATGAGGGCGTCGAGGCCGTTCTCAACCATGACCTCGTTGATGCGGTCGACGCCGCCGCGACCCTCAAAGGGGTTTGTGCGGCTCGTGCCGAGGATGGTGCCGCCGAGCTTGCTGATGCCCTTCACCTCGTGGCGCGACAGCGGCAGCGTGTCGTTCTCGACGAGGCCCTTCCAGCCGTCTTTGAACCCGACGAACTCGTGCCCGTGCACGGTGGTGCCGACGAGCACCGCCCCGCGGATGACGGCGTTGAGGCCCGGGGCGTCGCCGCCTGAGGTCAGCATTCCGATGCGCATGGGCTCTATCTAAGTCGAGGGAGGGTCGTCCGACGAAAACGGGGCGCTCGCGCCAGAGCCTTGCGCCTCTGTCGCTGGGCGGATGCTCGGCGCTAGAGTGCGCGCTGAGAGCACCCGAGGGGTGCTCGACCTCCACCCCGCCTGCGACAGGAGACCGCGATGACCGACCCCACTACGCCCGGCGACCCGGCCGCTCAGCCGGCCCAGCCCGCCGCCGCCCCGGCCTCGTACCCGGCGGCGCCGCCCGCGCCGGCCGCGCCCGCCTACTCGGCGCCCGCCACCGCCACCGGTGAGGACCCGGGCCGCACGCTCGGCATCATCGCCCTCGTGTTCGCCTTCCTCTTCCAGATCGTCGGCCTCATCCTCGGCATCGTCGCGCGCAACAAGTCGAAGGCCGCGGGCTACAAGAACGGCCTCGCGACCGCCGCGATCTGGCTCAGCATCGTCTTCATGGTGCTCGGCCTCATCATCGGCATCGGGGCGATCGTCGCCGGCGGTGCGCTGTTCGGCGGTTTCATCGGCCAGGTCGCCGAGGTCTGCAACGAGCTCGGCACGGGCGTCTGGGAGATCGACGGCGTCACCTACACCTGCGAGTAGTCCCTCGCTGCGTCGGGGCGGCGGATGCGCATCGAGCGTCCAGCCGCCCCGACTAGTTTTCGCCTCATGACGTCGCCCTCCCTCCTCGACCTCGCCGACGAGCAGTACGTGCTGCTGACGACGACCCGGAGGTCGGGCGTCGACGTCGCCACTCCCGTGTGGGTGGGCCGCGATGGCGACGCGCTCATCGTCACGACCGCGCGCGATGCCGGCTAGACGAAGCGCATCCGCCACACGCCGCGCGTCACGCTGCAGGCGTGCGATCGCGTCGGGCGCCCGCTCGACGGCGCCCCCGTGGTGGTCGGGCACGCCGTCGTCGACGAGAGCGCCGAGGGGCGCGAGCGGCTCGTGGCGCTCTTCAAGCGGAAGTACGGGGCCCAGTACCTGGCGATCCTCGGCCTGCAGAAGCTGCGCGGCACGACCGATCGCTCGGTCACGCTGCGCATCACCGCGCCGGTCGCCTCGGGCGGGCACCCGGCCGAGTAGGCGGCGTCGGATGCTGCGCCTACCCTTGCCCGCATGACGACCGTCGCCGACGCGCGCCCCGCGCCGGGCTCGGCGACCCCCGACGCGGCCGGCGTCTACGCTCCCGGCCGGCCGGTGGATCTGCGGCTCACGCTCTTCCCGCTGCGTCGCGGCCACGCCGACCCGACGCTGCAGTGGACGGTCGACGGGGCCGCGTGGCGCACCCAGCGCACCCCCGAGGGCCCGGCCCTGCTGCGGATGCTCGCCCACCGCGCGACCGCGCCCGATGGCTCGCCCGCCACCGCCGTCGAGCTCGCCGCCTGGGGCCCCGGCGCCGCGTGGTCGATCGACCACGCGCCCGAGCTGCTCGGCGAGGGCGACGACTGGAGCGAGCTCGACGCGCTGCTCGCGGCGCACGCAGCGGACGAGGCGGGCGGGCGCTACCCGCGCGGCGTCGTCGCGGGGCTCGCCCGGCTGCGACGGCAGCACCCCGGCCTGCGGCTGCTGCGCACCGGCATCGTGCTCGACTCCGCCGTCGGGGCGGTGCTCGAGCAGAAGGTCACGGGCGTCGAGGCGCGGCGCGCGTGGCGCACGCTCATCCGGCAGCACGGCGAGGTGCCGCCCGGGCCCGCGCCGGAGGGCATGCGTGTCTTGCCCGACGCCGAGCGCTGGCGCAGCATCCCCGACCACGACTGGCACCGCGCCGGGGTCGGCCCGCAGCGCATGCGCACGCTGCGCCGCATGATGGCGGTCGCGCCGGCGCTCGAGCGCACGCTCGCGCACGGCCGCGGCGGGGCGGCGGTCACGGCGGCGCTCACGTCGATCCCGGGGGTGGGGGTGTGGACGGCGGCGGAGATCACCCAGCGCGCCCACGGCGACGCGGATGCGATCAGCGTCGGCGACTTCCACCTCGCGGGGCTCGTCGGGCACGTGCTCACCGGGTCGCGCACCGAAGACGCGGGCATGCTGCGACTGCTCGAGCCGTTCTCCGCTCATCGGCAGCGGGTCGTGCGGCTCGTCATGCTGACCGGCTCGACGGCGCCCCGCCAGGGGCCGCGCATGACGATCCAGGACCACCGCGGGCACTGACCGAAAGCACACGAAAGAGCCGACATGCCGCACGTCATCAAGCCGCTCACCGCCGAGACATTCCCCGCGTGGCTTGCGCTCGCGCAGAAGCACAATGGCGTGTGGGGCGGCTGCTACTGCTCGTACTTCCACGGCGACACCGCGGGGACCGTGAAGGCCGACTACGACCGGGCGACGTTCAAGCGGCGGCTCGTCGAGGAGGGGGTCGCTCACGCGGCGCTGGTCTTCGACGGCGACGACGCGATCGCCTGGTGCGAGTACGGCAGCCCGATCGAGCTTCCGAACATCTACCACCGCAAGCAGTACGACGCGGGCGAGTCGAGACCGGCTCCGTGGCGTATCACGTGCTTCTTCGTCGACCGCGACCACCGCCGCTCGGGCGTCGCCCGCGGGGCTCTCGATGGTGCGCTCGCCCTCATCGCCGCGGCCGGAGGCGGCGAAGTGGTGTCGTTCCCGAATGAGCTCGTGCCCGGCAAGCGCACCTCGTCATCGTTTCTCCACAACGGCACGCGGGCGATGTTCGAGAAGGCCGGGTTCACGTTCGAGCGGCACATCGGCACGAGCAAGACGGTGATGCGCATCACGGTGCTGCCAGCGAGCTTCTGATGTTTGCGGACCACCGCGGGCACGGAGCGGGGGCTGCGGTTGGAGGTGGCCGACAGGCGGCGCGACGGCCGGATGCTCGGCTCGTAGCCTCGGCGGAGTGAACATGCTCTTCCGCCTGCTGTGGCTCAGCATCCGCTCGCGATTCGGGCCGCGCCTGGCGCCGACGGATGTGGCGCGCACGACGTTCCGCGTCTGGCCGACCGACCTCGACGTGCTCAACCACATGAACAACGGCGTGTACCTGTCGATCATGGATCTGGGGCGCATCGACCTCATGGCCCGCTCGGGCGTCTGGCCCGAGCTGCGCCGCCGCGGGTACTACCCGGTCGTCGTGAGCTCGACGATCACCTACCGCCGCTCGCTCGAGCCGTGGCAGCGGTTCACGGTCGAGAGCCGCATCGTCGGCCTCGACGAGGTCGCCGGCTACGTCGAGCAGCGCTTCGTGCGCGACGGCGAGGTGTGCGCGCGCGGCGTGATCAAGGCGCGGTTCCTGAAGAAGTCGGGCGGCATCGTGCCGATTCCCGAGCTCGCCGAGCTGTTCGGCCTCGACCCGCAGAACCACCCGCTGCCGTCGTGGCTCGCCGACTGGAGCGCCGCCGCGAGCCTGCCGCCGCGCCGCGAGCCGACGCCGAGCGTGTGGGACTGAGCGGCGCGCGGGGGTGGCTCGTGGCGCTCCGGCTCGCTACGGTGCCAGGGTGAGCTCCGACGCCGCCCGACCCGCCCCCTCGACCGCCCCCGACGACCGCAAGCCGCAGTCGGTGTACGGCGTCGGCAGCGAGCCCGACGTGCAGGCGAGCCTCGCGAACGAGCGCACGGCGCTGTCGTGGATCCGCACGGGCCTCGCGCTCGTCGCCGGCGGTGTCGCCCTCGCGACGCTCGCGAGCTTCGGCGAGCTGCCGACCGTCATCGTCGCGATCGCGGGCCTCGCGAGCCTCGGCGGCGGACTGCTCGCCGTGTGGGCGCTCGTGAGCTGGCGCCGCACCGAGCGGGCACTGCGCCTGCAGGAGCCGCTGCCCCCGCCCGCGGCGCTGCCGTGGCTGGTCGGCGCGGTCGTCGCCGTCGCGATCTTCCTCGCCGCGTTCTCGGCCTACCAGGCGCTGACGGGCGTCTGATGGTTCCGAGCGTCCAGGCCGGTTCGGCGAACCGCACGACTCTGTCGTGGCAGCGGACGTCGGCCTCGGCGGCGCTCGTGGCGATGTTCGCGGCCTTCACGGCGTTCCGCCTCGGCGAGCCCGGTGTCGCGATCGCCGCCGGTGTCGTGGCGGTCGGGGGGCTGGTGATCGGCGCGACGACGCCCCGGGTCTCGCGCCACCGGCCCGAGGAGCGGCACCCCTACCCGTACATCGTCCGGGGCGCGATCGTGCTCGGCATCACTGGTCTGCTCGGGGCGGCGCTCGCCGTCTACGCGCTCGCCGACGGGTAGTCCGCGCCGCAGCGCCCCGGGTGCAGTCCTTATCGGCAGACTCTGCGAACGGCGGAAGATCGTGAACCGACGTCGCGATTTTCCGCCGTTCGCAGAGGGTGCGTCGCGACCGCCCCTGGGGAGAGGCGGGCCGTGCGACGGCCCGCACTCGACCGACCGGCGTTAGCGTGCGCCGCGCCCGCGGCGACCGCGGCATGCCCGGCGACCCCGTCACCCGCGGCATGCCCGGCGACCGCGTCACCCGCGGCGCGCCGGGCCACCAGAACCCGCGGCATCGGCTGCGCGAGCGGTCCGCCGCCACCGCGGCCGTGCTCAGCGGCTCTCGAGCACCGCCATCGCCGCGTTGTGCCCGCCGATCGCCGAGACCGCGCCGCCGCGCTGCGCGCCCGAGCCGCAGAAGAAGATGCCCGGCAGGCCCGTGTCGACGCCCCAGCGCGCGGCGGGCGTCGAGAGGTCGGCGCCGTCCTCCGCGAACGGCCACGACAGGTCGCCGTGGAAGATGCTGCCGCCCGGCAGGCGCAGCGCGTGCTCGAGGTCGCGCGTCGTCTTCGTCTCCAGGCACGGGTCGCCGTTGCCGTCGGTGAGCAGGAGGTCTCCGATCGGCTCGGCGAGCACCGAGTTCAGCGAGTCGAGCACGCCGCGCTCGAGGCGGGCGCGCATCGCATCGTTCGTGCCCTCGGTGAGCAGGCGGTCGGGAGTGTGGAGGGCGAAGACCGTGAGCGTCTGCGCGCCGGCCGCCTGCAGCTCGGGCGACAGGATCGAGGGGTCGGTGAGTGAGTGGCAGTAGATCTCCGCCGGGATCGGGTCGGGCACCGCGCCGCCCGCGGCCGCGTCGTAGGCGGCCTGCAGCTGCGTCCACGTCTCGTTGATGTGGAACGTGCCGCCGAACGCCGCCGCAGGGTCGACGCTCGCGTCGCGCAGGCGAGGAAGCCGGCGCAGCAGCATGTTGACCTTCACCTGGGCGCCCTCGGCGTCGGGGCAGGCGGTGCCGTGCTCGTCGTCGGCCGTGGCGCCGCCGGCGGCGAGCAGGCGCGCGAGCTCCTGCGGCGAGCATCCGACGAGCACGTGGTCGGCCGCGATGCGGCGCTCGGTCGCGCCGTCGCCGCTGCCGCCTGACCCGCCCTGCCGCACCGTCACGACGCGGTCCGGGCTCAGTGCGGTCACCTCGGCGTTCGGGGTGAGGATGCTCCCCGCGAGCCGCGCCGCCCGCGCGAGCTCGCCGCTCACCGCCCCCATGCCGCCGACCGGCACGTTCCAGTCGCCCGTGCCGCCGCCGATCACGTGGTACAGGTAGCAGCGGTTGGCGGTGAGCGTGGCATCCACGTTCGGGGCGAAGGTGCCGATGAGCGCGTCGGTGTAGACCACCCCGCGCACGAGGTCGTCGGCGAAGGTGCCCTCGATCGTCTCGCCGACGGGTCGCTCGATGAGGGCATCCCACACCGCATCGTCGGCGACGGCCGCCCGAGCCTCCGATCGCGTCAGCAGCGGGTCGGTCACCGTCGGGAACAGCGCGCGGGCGAGCCGCTGCGTTCCCTCGTAGAAGCGGCCCCACGCCTCGGCGTCGGCGCCCGCGCCGAGGGCAGCGAACGAGGCGGCGGTCGCGGCGGCGTCGTGGTTGTCGACGAGCAGCCCGCGGTCGGTGCCGGGCAGCGGGGTGTACGACGAGTAGCGGCGCGGCGCGAGGCGGATGCTCAAGCCCAGGTCGTCGATGATGCGCTGGGGCAGCAGGCTCACGAGGTACGAGTAGCGGCTGAGCCGGGCATCCACGTCGGGGAAGGCCTGGGCGGAGATCGCGGCGCCGCCGAGCACGTCGAGCCGCTCGAGCACCTCGACCTCGAGGCCCGCACGGCTCAGGTAGGCGGCCGCGGCGAGGGCGTTGTGGCCCCCGCCGATGATGACGACGTCGCGGCGCTCGGTGGACGGGATCACGGGCACGGGCTCCTTCGCGGCGGTGCGATCCCGCGGCGTCGCGGGTCGAGTTCCGTCAGCCTACGACGGCGCCGCCAGGCTCACTGTGCCCGTCGGCGACCGACGGCGATATAGGTCACGATCGCCGCGACCAAACCCGCGCCCACGGCGATGAAGAGTCGCGCGAAGACGTCGAGGTCGGTGCCGATAGCGAGCGCAATGCTCACGACCGTGATGACGACGAGGAGTGCGACAGTGGCGGCGACGTCGGCTCGCGGTTTCCGTTGATTGCTCATGTTGTGACCGTAGTGGGTTACGGCGCGACAGCGCGAGCGAGCATCCCTCGCACGGCGACGATCGCGGGGCGGTCGGCCGACGAGCGACGCGCGGCCGTGAACACCTCGCGCGCGGGCGCTCCCGGCAGGTCGACGAGCCGTACGGGCGCGCGGCCGCCCATCCACAGCAGGTCGGGCAGCAGGGCGACGGCGTGGCCGGCCTCGATGAGCCGCACGTGCGCCTGCAGGTCGGCGGTCTCGAAACGCACGTCGGGCTCGAAGCCCGCGAGGCGGCACTGCTGCTCGGCCCAGTGGCGGCTGGCGGTGCCGCGCGGCTCCATGACCCACGCGGCGTCGGCGACGTCGACGAGCGACCGCACCCGCGACCGCGACCGCACGCCGAGCCGCAGGGCGTCGCGGTGCAGCGGCACGCGGTCGAGCTCGCGCCGCAGCGGGGCGGCGTGCGCGGGGTACTGCTCGGCGATGACGAGGTCGAACTCCCGCGCCCACACCTCGTCGAGCGCGCTCTCGGGCTCGCGCTGGGTCACCTCGACGCGCAGCGACGGATGCTCGGCCTCGAGCAGCGAGAGCGCGCGAGGCACGATGCCCAGAGCCGCCGACTGGAACACCGCGAGCCGCACGGTTCCGCGCAGCGGCTCGTCCGCGGTCGCGGCCACGGATGCTCCGAGCGCCGACTCGAGGCGCTCCATCTCGTCGAGGACGCGGCCCGCACCCTCGGCGAGCAGCTCGCCCTGCGGGGTCAGCTGCACGCCCCGGCCGACGCGCTCGAGCAGCGGCACGCCCGCCTCGAGCTCGAGCTGGGCGAGCTGCTGCGAGATCGTCGACGGGCTGTACGACAGGGCGCGGGCGACGGCGTGCACGGTGCCGCGTCGGTGCAGCTCGCGCAGCAGGCTCAGGCGGCGCACGTCGAGCACGGAGGCCTCCTCGGCGAATTGTTCGGGCATCCCGAACATAACCGTGCGTGAATGCCCGCTTTTCTCGACGCGCCGCCCGGCGCAGACTGGCCCGAGCAGGGCACGACGGGGCCGCGATGTGCGCGGGCTCGGGCCCCTCACCGCGGAGGCTGACACGCTGATGACCATGAGCTCTTCGATCGATCACCCGCTCGACCGCTCAGCGCAGGCGGGGGCCGAGCCGCATGCCCACCCCGAGGCTGCGTCGCTCGCCGCCCTCGGCGACGAGGCCGTCGCCCTCGTGCGCCGCTGGCTCGACGAGGCCGGCGATGCGAAGCCCGACGCGGCCGCCGCACGCCTCGCCGGACTGCTGAAAGACCCCGACGGGCTGCACTTCGCGATCGGCTTCGTCGACCGCGTCGCCCGGCCGGAGGACCTGCGCGTCGCGGCCCGCAACCTGGAGGAGCTCAGCGAGCGCATCCCGAGGTTCCTGCCCGCGCCGATGCGGGCGCTCATCGCGCTCGGCGGCGGGTTCGCGCGGTTCCTGCCGAACCCGATCATCCCCATCGCGCGGCGCGTGCTGCGGCAGATGGTCGGGCACCTCATCGTCGACGCGAGCCCCGACCGGCTCGGCGCCACGCTCGAGCGGCTGCGGGCCGACGGCGATCGGCTCAACATCAACCTGCTCGGCGAGGCGGTGCTGGGCGACGCCGAGGCGGACAAGCGCCTGGCGGGCATCCGCGCCCTCGTCGCTCGCGACGACGTCGACTACGTCTCGGTCAAGGTGTCGTCGATCGTCAGCCAGCTGTCGATGTGGGCCTTCGACGAGACCGTCGAGCGCGTCGTCGAGCGCCTCGTGCCGCTCTACGAGGAGGCGGCGCGCTCGGGCACGTTCCTGAACCTCGACATGGAGGAGTTCCGCGACCTCGACCTGACGATCTCGGTCTTCGAGAAGCTGCTCGACCGGCGCTCGCTCGCCCAGTACGAGGCCGGCATCGTGCTGCAGGCCTACCTGCCGGAGGCGGTGCCCGCGCTCGAGCGCCTCACCGCGTGGGCGCAGCGCCGCCGGGCCGCGGGCGGCGCCGGCATCAAGGTGCGCGTCGTGAAGGGCGCCAACCTCGCCATGGAGCGCGTCGACGCCGCCGTGCACGGCTGGCCCGTCGCCGTGCTGCCGAGCAAGCAGGCTAGCGACGCCAACTACAAGCGCGTGCTCGAGCTCGCCCTGCGCCCCGACCGGGTCGACGCCGTGCGCATCGGCGTCGCCGGCCACAACCTGTTCGACATCGCCTGGGCGCACCTGCTCGCCACCTCGCGCGGCGTCGAGAGCCGCGTCGAGTTCGAGATGCTGCTCGGCATGGCGCCCGACCAGTCGGCGGCGGTGCGCCGCACGGTCGGCTCGCTGCTGCTCTACACGCCCGTCGTGCACCCGGAGGACTTCGAGTCGGCGATCAGCTACCTGATCCGCCGCCTGGAGGAGAACGCGAGCACCGAGAACTTCCTCTCCGGCGCGTTCGAGCTCGCCGGCTCGCAGCCGATCTTCGACCGCGAGCAGGGCCGCTTCCTGGCCTCGCTCGCCGACCTCGTCCAGCATCCGGCCGCGCCGGCGCCGCACCGCGTGCAGAACCGGCTGACGGCGACGGATGCCCCGCGCGAGCTGCCCCTCACCGCGACGGTCGCGAGCTCGGGCGTGCGCGACAACTTCGACAACGAGCCCGACACCGACCCGGCGCTGCCCGCCAACCGGGAGTGGGGCCGCGCGATCCTCGCGCGCGCCGCGGCGAGCACGCTCGGCGCCGACGTCGCGGCCGCCGCCGCGATCGCGACGCCGGGGGCCCTGGAGCGCGAGATCGCCGACGCGCGCGGCGCCGCATCCGCCTGGGCTTCTCGCTCGGCCGACGATCGCGCCGCCGTGCTGCACGCCGCGGGGCGGATGCTCGCCGCCCGCCGCGCGGAGCTGCTCGAGGTCATGGCCGCCGAGGCCGGCAAGACCCTCGCCGAGGGCGACCCGGAGGTGAGCGAGGCGATCGACTTCGCCCACTACTACGCCGAGAGCGCGCGCGACCTCGCGCGCGTGGAGGAGGCGCGGTTCGAGCCCGTGCGGCTGACGCTCGTCGTGCCGCCGTGGAACTTCCCCGTCGCGATCCCGGCAGGCGGGGTGCTCGCGGCGCTCGCCGCGGGCAGTGCCGTCATCATCAAGCCCGCCCCGCAGGTGCGCCGCTGCGCCGCCGTTATGGTGCAGGCGCTGTGGGATGCGGGCGTGCCGCGCGAGGTGCTGCGCCTCGTCGACGTGCCCGAGAACGAGCTCGGGCGGCAGCTCGTCAGCCACCCGGCGGTCGACCGCGTCGTGCTGACGGGGGCATTCGAGACGGCGGCGCTGTTCCGCTCGTGGCGGCCCGACCTGCCGCTGCTGGCGGAGACGAGCGGCAAGAACGCGATCGTCGTGACGCCCTCGGCCGATTTCGACCTCGCCGCCGCCGACCTCGCCCGCTCGGCCTTCGGCCACGCGGGGCAGAAGTGCTCGGCGGCGTCGCTCGGCATCCTCGTGGGGTCGGTGGCCGATGCGCCGGCGTTCCGTCGCCAGCTGGTGGATGCCGTGCGCACCCTGCGCGTCGGCTGGGCGACCGACCCGACCACGGTCGTCGGGCCGCTCATCGAGCCGGCGTCGGGCAAGCTGCTGCGCGCGCTCACCGAGCTCGGCCCGGGGGAGGAGTGGCTCGTCGAGCCGCGCCGCCTCGACGAGGAGGGCCGGCTGTGGTCGCCGGGGGTGCGGCTCGGCGTCGCGCCGGGCAGCGAGTTCCACACGACCGAGTACTTCGGGCCGGTGCTCGGCCTGATGCGCGCTCGCGACCTGGACGAGGCGCTCGACCTGCAGAACGCGACGCCCTTCGGGCTCACGGCAGGGCTGCACTCGCTCGACGCCGACGAGGTCGCCTACTGGGCGGAGCACGTCGAGGCCGGCAACCTCTACGTCAACCGCGGCATCACGGGCGCGATCGTGCGCCGCCAGCCGTTCGGCGGCTGGAAGCGCTCGAGCGTCGGCGGGTCGACGAAGGCCGGCGGGCCCTCGTACGTGGCCAGCTTCGGCACGTGGATGCCCGTGCCTCGCTCGCCGAAGCAGAACCTCAGCATGCGCGGGCTGAGCGCTCGCGTGCGCACCGTGCTCGAGGCGGCGCAGCCCGGCCTCGACTTCGCGGGCTTCGACACCGCGCGGGCCGGCGCGCTCGCGGACGAGCGCGCGTGGGCCGACGAGTTCGGCGTCGCCCGCGACGTCAGCGACCTCGGCGTGGAGCGGAACGTGCTGCGCTACCGCCCCGTGACGGAGCCCGTCGTGGTGCGGCTCGCCGAGGGCGTGTCGGCCGGTTCGCTCGTGCGCGTGCTGCTCGCGGCCGTGCGGGCGGGCGCGCCCGTGGCCGTGTCGACGCCGGTCGCGCTGCCCTCGGCGCTGCTGTCGCTCGCGGGGCAGGCCGACTCGCCGCTGCGCGCCGCCTCGGTCGCGATCGAGAGCGATGCGGCGTTCACGGCGCGCGTCGTCGCGGAGCGACCGGCGCGCATCCGCCTCATCGGTGCCGACACCGGGGGCGCGGATGCTCGGCCCGCGTCGGAACTCGCCCGCGAGCTGCTCTCCGCCCTCGGCGGAGACCCCGACGTCGCGCTCTGGTCGGGGCCCGTCACGACCGCGGGCCGCGTGGAGCTGCTGCCGTTCCTGCGCGAGCAGTCGGTGAGCGTCACGGCGCACCGGTTCGGCAACCCGTACCCGGCGCTCGCCGAGCTGCCGCTGTAGGGCGGCGCGCGGCGAGGCTCAGGCTCGCAGGGCAGCCTGCACGAGCGCGAGCGCGACGTCGTCGGCGAGGCCGAGGCGGCGGATGCGGTCGGCGAACTGGCGCGCAGCATCCTGGGCCTGGCGCTCCGTGGGGTCGCCGTGCTGGGCGACGAAGGTGCCGTTGCGACCGCGCGTCTCGATGATGCCGTCGGCCTCGAGCTCGCGGTAGGCGCGGGCGACCGTGTTGACGGCGAGGCCGAGCTCCTGCGCGAGGGCGCGCACCGTCGGCAGCTTCGCCCCCGCCGCGAGGGCGCCGGTCGCGACCGCGTCGCGCACCTGCACGCGCAGCTGCTCGAACGGCGGCGTCGCCGACCGCGGGTCGATCGTGACGATCATGATGCGATCATCCCCGATGCGGGCGCCGGCGCCGACCACAAGCGACGCCGGAAATGCTGAGCCGTTCGCCGGTCGAGCACGACCACGAGCAGCACCGTGAGCAGACCGATCGTGGCGTAGAAGCCCACTGCTGGGCCGGCCGCCGCGCCCGCGAGTGTCGCCTCCGCGAGCCAGAAGGCGTCAGCGATCAGCACCGGCACGGCGAGGAGCGCCGCGAACGCTGGGATCGTCAGCAGGTCGCGAGCGCTCTCGGCGCGGAGCGCGTCGCTCCACGCGAGCGTCATCGTGTCGCCCGCGACCGGGCGCGAGCCCGCGATGAAGCGGACAGCCGGCGCGAAGAGGAGCAGCGACACGACTCCGAGCGCGACGAGGCCTCCGGTCACCGGCAGGGCCGGCGACAGCGGCGAGCTCGGGATGGTGCTCACGTTGTTGAGCGCGAGCACCGCACTGAGCGACGTGATCGCCACGACGAGCGTGACGACCCGCGGCGGCACGAGGTCGAGCGGACTCAGCCGCTCCAGGCGTGCGACGGGCTGCCCGAACGACCGACGCCGCCGGTCGACGAGCTGCATCACCGTCATCGAGATCACGCCGACGAACGCGGAGAGCGGCATGACGAGGAACGACCACGAACTCGTCGCGAGCTCGTCGTTCACCAGAAGGGCGGCGAGACCGAGAGTGCTCGCCAGGCCCATGCCGAGCATCCAGCCACGCTGGCGTCGCGTCACGAGGCGCAGCAGCTCGGGCTCGAGCTCGGCGGGCACCGCGAGGTCGGCGCGCGAGGCGAGGCGGTGGAGCTGCCGCTGCTGCCAGTGGGGCGAGCGCGTGCGCAGCAGCTGCGACGCCCACAGCGCCACGAAGACGAGCGTCACGGCGGCGACGAAGGGGAGTCGATCGCTCATCGGGCACCGCCGTGCGCGAGCTCGGGCCAGAGCCGGCGCTGGTAGTGCTGTGCCGGGTTGCGCGGCGAGGCCGGGCTCGCCTGCAGCGCCGCGGCGACGATCGAGACGACGAGCACGACGAGGGCGAGCAGGCCCAGGCCGGCTCCGGCGATGATCGCGACGGGAGGCTCGGCGAGGGAGATCAGTTCGCCGAGCAGCACGAGCGGTGCGTAGATCGCCGCGGTGAGCGGCAGCGCGATCATGTCGCGCAGCGTGAGCGAGCGGAGGGCGTCGCTCCATGCGAGGGCCTGTGTGCCGCCGCCGATGGGGCGCCAGCGCGCGATACGCGTACCGAGCGCCCACCAGAGGAGCGTGCTCGTGGCGGCGAGTGCGAGGAGTCCGAACGCCACGGCCATCGCCGTCGGATCGAGCTGGTCGAGCTGGTCGGTCAGGCCCAGCCCGAGCAGGATCACGAGCACCAGCACTGCGCCGACGGCCAGCGCGATCGGCATGCCGCGGCGCTCGCCCGACGGCACGAGGTCGGCGATGTGAACGGGGGTCAGGCGCCCGGCGCTCGGTGCCGCCCGGTCTGCGGCGTCGCGGTGCGCCCGCCGCGCGTGCAGCAGCGCCGCGACGGCGACGCCCATCGCGACACCGCCGAAGACTCCGAGCACGATCGCGCCCGAGCGCAGGGACGAGTCGGTCGGCACGAGCACGAGCACCACGCCCGCGGCCGCGAGGGCCCCGAGCGCGGAGGCGACGACGCGGCGACGCTGGAACCGCATGACCTCGTCGCGCACATCGTCGTCGAGGGCGAGGTTGACGCGGCGCGCGAGCCGTTCCACGCTCGCGGCGAGCGAGGCGGGGGTGAGCTGCACGAGCAGCACGAGGGCCACGATCACGGCGATCACGAGTAGGGGTACGAGGGTGGCGAGCAACGTCATCGAGAGCATCCTTCTTTGTCTGTCGTTTGTCTCAATGTAGCAATACAAACGCGCGATGTCGAACGATGCTCCGGCGCGTGCACCACGCCCGCCTCGAGCAGTGCAGCGCTCGCCCGAGAAGTCCTGCGCTGTTCCCCTCGCTCAGCGACGCGGGCATTTGCGTCGAAACGGGCCTGCCGAGAGCCCGGCTCGACGCGAACGCCCGCGTCGAGCCGGCTTTGTTCGGCCTGCGCCCCGCCTACCCCGCGGCGTGCCGCTCGAGGAACGCGTACACCTCCGTGCGGTCCACCCCCGGGAAGCTCTCGCGCGGCAGCGCGGCGAGCAGCGACGAGTGGATGCGCGCCTGCGGGCGGGCGGCGTCGGCCCAGCGGGCGGCGAGCTCCGGCGGGGCATCCTGGCAGCAGGCCGGGTCGGGGCAGGTCGACGAGCCGCGACGGGTCGTCTCGCGCCCACGGAACCACTTCACGTGCGCGAACGGCGTGCCCACCGAGATCGAGAAGTCGCCGCCCGAGCCCGACTCGATGCGCGAGGTGCACCAGTAGGTGCCCGTCGGTTTGTCGGTGTACTGATGGAAGGGGCTGAACCGGTCGGGCTCTTCGAACACCTGCCGCGCCGACCACTTCCGGCACACCGTCTGGCCCTCGACGGCGCCGAGCGCGTCGGAGGGGAAGCGCACGCTGTCGTTCTCGTACGCCTTCGACAGCACGCCCGCCGACGACACCTTGAGGAAGTGCACGGGGATGCCCAGATGCTCGGTCGCGAGGTTCGTGAACCGGTGCGCTGCGGTCTCGTACGAGACGGCGAAGCGGTCGCGCAGGTCTTCGACGGCGAGGGCCCGGTCGCGCTTGGCGGCCTGCAGGAAGGCGACCGCGTCGGCCTCGGCGATGAGCAGCGCGCCGGCGAGGTAGTTCGTCTCGACCCGCTGCCGCAGGAACTCGCCGTACGAGGTCGGCTCGGGCCGCTGCAGCACGTGCGCGGCGAGCGCCTGCAGCAGGTTCGTGCGCGGGTCGCGCCCGGCGGCGTTCTGCACCGGCAGGTAGATGCGCCGATGCTCGAGGTCGGTCACCGAGCGCGTCGACGGCGGCAGGTCGGTGACGTAGTGCAGGGTCACGCCGAGGTGCGCGGCGAGCTCGGCCGCGAGGCGCTGCGAGAGCGGCCCGCCCGTGTGCCCGATTGCCTTCAGCAGCCCCGCCGCGATCTGCTCGAGCTCGCCGAAGTAGTTGCCGCGCGCCCGCATCTCGCCGCGCAGCTCGGCGTTCGCGCGCCTGGCCTCCTCGGGCGTCGCGGCGCGCTCGCGGTGCACGCGCTCGAGCTCGGCGTGCAGGGCGAGGATCGTGCGGATCGCGTCGTCCGACAGCGACTTCCGCAGCGGCAGAGGGGGGATGCCCAGCGCGCCGAACAGCGGACCCTCCTGCACTCGGGCGAGCGCGATCTCGAGCGCGGCGCGACCCGTCGGCGGCTCCGAGCTCAGCAGCCGCTCGAGTGGCACGCCGAGCGCCCGCGCGATCGCCTGCAGCTCGCCGAGCTTCGCCTCGCGCTTGCCGTTCTCGAGCACCGATACGTGCGAGGTCGCGACGCCGATGCGCTCGCCGAGCGCGGCGAGCGTCAGGCCGGCGTCGCCGCGCAGCTGACGGATGCGGCGGCCGAGCGTGAGGGGATCGAGCACCTCTTCAGCGTGGCCGGGGGTCTGCGCGCGGTCGAGCATGCGACGAGCATCCCACGCGTCGCATTTCGGGCCAAGCGAAAAAGCAAGGAATTTCAGTCAATCTTTCGGGATGCGCACGCCCGTTCTTCGACGAACGTGGAGCGCACGGCGCCGTGAAGAAGGCGTCGCAGCCAGCCCCGCACGACACGCGGGCACACCGAAGGAGCAACACGATGACCACCCAGCACCGCACCGGAGACCAGACCCAGACCGCCGCCGAGCTCGAGACCGCGTGGAAGACGGAGGCACGGTGGTCGGGGGTCCAGCGCGACTACTCCGCTGAAGACGTCATCGCGCTGCGCGGCACCGTCCAGGTCGAGCACACCCTCGCCCGCCGCGGCGCCGAGAACCTCTGGAACCTCCTCCACACCGAGGACTACGTCAACGCCCTCGGCGCCCTCACCGGCAACCAGGCCGTGCAGCAGGTGCGCGCCGGCCTCAAGGCCATCTACCTCAGCGGCTGGCAGGTCGCCGCCGACGCCAACCTCAGCGGCAACACCTACCCCGACCAGAGCCTCTACCCGGCCAACTCGGTGCCCTCGGTCGTCAAGCGCATCAACAACGCGCTGCGTCGCGCCGACCAGATCGCCGCCGCCGAGGGCGCCTCGTCGGGTCGCGACGGCAGCATCGACTGGCTCGCCCCCATCGTGGCGGATGCCGAGGCCGGCTTCGGCGGACCCCTCAACGCCTACGAGCTCATGACCTCGATGATCGAGGCGGGTGCGGCGGGCGTGCACTGGGAGGACCAGCTCGCGAGCGAGAAGAAGTGCGGCCACCTCGGCGGCAAGGTGCTCATCCCCACGCAGCAGCACATCCGCACCCTCAACGCCGCGCGCCTCGCCGCCGACGTCGCTGGCGTGCCGACCGTGATCGTCGCGCGCACCGACTCGCTCGCCGCCGACCTCATCACGAGCGACGTCGACGAGCGCGACCAGCCGTTCCTCACCGGCGAGCGCACAGTCGAGGGCTTCTTCCGCACGAAGCCCGGCATCGAGACGGTGCTCGCCCGCGGCCACGCCTACGCGCCCTACGCCGACCTGCTGTGGGTCGAGTCGAGCGAGCCCGACCTGGAGCTCGCGCGCACCTTCGCCGAGAGCATCCACGCCGAGTTCCCCGGCAAGAAGCTCGCCTACAACTGCTCGCCGTCGTTCAACTGGAAGCGCCACCTCGACGACGACACCATCGCGAAGTTCCAGAACGAGCTCGGGGCGATGGGCTACGCGTTCCAGTTCATCACCCTCGCCGGGTTCCACTCGCTCAACCACTCGATGTTCGAGCTCGCGCGCGGCTACAAGGAGCGCCAGATGAGCGCCTACGTCGAGCTGCAGGAGGCCGAGTTCGCCTCCGAGGCGAACGGCTACACGGCCACCAAGCACCAGCGAGAGGTCGGCACGGGCTACTTCGACCGCATCGCGACGGCGCTCAACCCCGACAGCGCGACGCTCGCGCTCGTGGGCTCGACCGAGGCCCAGCAGTTCCACTAGGCCGCTGCCGGGCATCCCCCTCTTCACCGACACGACTCACCTGAGACGAGACGATCATGACCACCTCGACCATCACCGACCACCAGCTGACCACGGGGCCTCTGACGATCCTGGGGCCGATGCGCCCCCGCTACGACGAGATCCTCACGCCGGAGGCGCTCGCCTTCGTCGGCGAGCTGCACCGCCGCTTCGCCGGCGACCGCCACGACCGGCTCGCCGACCGCATGCGCCGCCGCTACGAGCTCGGCAACGGGCGCGACCTCGGCTTCCTGCCCGAGACGGCGGATGTCCGTGCCGACACCTCCTGGAGGGTCGCCGGCGCGGGCCCCGGCCTGGAGGACCGGCGCATCGAGATCACGGGCCCCACCGACCCGAAGATGACCATCAACGCGCTCAACTCGGGAGCCAACGTGTGGCTCGCCGACCTGGAGGACGCCACGAGCCCCACCTGGGCGAACATCGTCGAGGGGCAGCTGTCGCTGCGCGACGCGATCCGCGACCAGCTCGAGTTCACCTCGCCCGAGGGCAAGCAGTACCGCGTGACCGCGAAGCGCACCCCGACGATCGTGATGCGGCCGCGCGGCTGGCACCTGGTCGAGAAGCACCTCGAGTACACCGACCGCTCGGGCCTGCGTCTCGCCGCGAGCGCGAGCCTCGTCGACTTCGGGCTCTACGCCTTCCACAACGCTCGCGAGCTCGTCGCCCGCGGCCGCGGCCCGTACTTCTACCTGCCGAAGCTCGAGAGCCACCGCGAGGCGCGGCTCTGGAACGACGTCTTCACCTTCACCGAGCAGGCGCTGGGGCTCGAGCACGGCACGATCCGCGCGACGGTGCTCATCGAGACCTTCCCGGCGGCGTTCGAGATGGAGGAGATCCTCTACGAGCTGCGCGACCACTGCGCCGGCCTGAACGCCGGCCGCTGGGACTACGTCTTCTCGATCATCAAGAACTACCGCGGCCGAGGCCAGTGGTTCGTGCTGCCCGACCGCGACCGCATCCTCATGACCCTGCCGTTCATGCGCGCCTACACCGAGCTGCTCGTCAAGACGTGCCACCAGCGCGGCGCGCACGCCATCGGCGGCATGAGCGCGTTCATCCCGAACCGCCGCGACCCCGAGGTCACCGAGCGTGCCCTCGAGCGCGTCGCCGCCGACAAGCGCCGCGAGGCCGGCGACGGTTTCGACGGCTCGTGGGTGGCGCACCCCGACCTGATCCCGGTGGCGCGCGCCGAGTTCGACGCCGTGCTCGGCGAGAAGCCGAACCAGCTCGACCGCCAGCGCGACGACGTGCACGTCACCGCGCGCGACCTGCTCGACATCCGCTCGGCCGGGGGCGAGGTGACCCTCGCCGGCGTGCGCGCCAACATCTCGATCACGGTGCGCTACCTCGAGGCGTGGCTGCGCGGCCTCGGCGCCGTCGCGCTCGACAACCTCATGGAGGACGCCGCGACGGCCGAGATCAGCCGCTCGCAGCTGTGGCAGTGGATCCACCAGGACCACGTCACCGTCGAGGGCGAGCAGGTCACGCGCGAGCTCGTCGAGCGGATGCTCGGCGAGGTGCTCGCGGAGCTGCCCCGCCCGGCCGGCCACCGGTACGCCGAGGCGGAGGAGCTGTTCCGCACGGTGACGCTGCAGGAGGAGTTCCCGACCTTCCTCACGGTGCCCGGGTACACGCGGTACCTGGTCGAGCAGCCCGAGGCCGAGGCCGCCGAGGAGGCGCGCGCCGCGTAGGCCGCGCCCCCGGCCCGCCGAGATGGGGGTTTGCGTCGAGCCGGGCCGTTCGGAGGCCCGTCTCGACGCAAGCGCCCGCGTCGGCGTCCCGGGGCGGCGCCGCGTAGCGCGCCGGGCTACTCGTGCGTGCGGTCGACGAGCCGCGAGAAGACGATGGCCGAGCGGGTGTGGTCGACGTTGGGCGCCGACCGCACCCGCTCGAGCGCTTCCTCCATGCTGGGGATGTCGCGCGAGCGCAGCCGCACGATGGCGTCGGCGTCGCCGGTCACGGTGCCGGCCTCGACGACCTCGGGCACGGCGAGCAGGATGCGCCGCAGCTCGTCGGGCGCGACGGTGCCGCGGCAGAACAGTTCGACGTAGGCCTCGACGGCGAGCCCTTCGACGGCGGGGTCGACCTGCACGGTGAAGCCGCGGATGACGCGGTCGGCGACGAGCTTGTCGACGCGGCGCTTGACGGCGGAGGCGCTGAGCCCGACGACGTCGCCGATGTCGCCGTACCCGGCGCGGGCGTTCTGACGCAGCTGTTCGATGATGCGCGAGTCGATGGCGTCCATGCGCTCACGCTAGACGAGGGGGCGGCGCTCGCGGGCATCCGTCGGGCGAAGGCGGGGGATGCCCGTGGCTGGCACTCTCAGGAATGTAAGGCTAGCCTTACCTCCGGCAGCGTCGCCGTGTCCCGCACCTCTTCTCCCTTCGCCCTCGGAGCCTCTCTCATGCGCTCGTTCCGCCCTGTCTCCCTGCTCGCTCTGCCGATCGCCGGGCTGCTGCTCGCCGGCTGCGCCGCCCCCGCCGAGGAGGAGGCCGACGCGGCCTTCACCCTCTACTCGGGCCGCGACGAAGACCTGGTGCAGCCGCTCATCGACGCCTTCACCGAGGAGACCGGCATCGAGGTCGAGGTGCGCTACGGCAACACGCCGGAGATGGCGGCGCTGCTGCTGGAGGAGGGCGACGCCAGCCCGGCCGACGTGTTCCTCTCGCAGGATGCCGGCGCGCTCGGGGCGATCGCCGACGAGGGCCTGTTCACGACGCTGCCGGAGGACATCACGGGCGCGGTCGTGCCCGAGTTCAGCTCCACCGACGGCAGCTGGGTGGGCGTGACGGGTCGCGCACGCGTCGTCGTCTACGACGGCGAGACGCTGACGGAGGACGACCTGCCCGACACGATCGACGGCTACGTCACGGAGGAGTGGGCGGGCCGCCTGGGCGTCGCGCCGACGAACGCGAGCTTCCAGTCGTTCGTGACGGCGCTGCGCGTCATCGAGGGCGAGGATGCCGCCGAGCAGTGGGCGCAGGCGCTCGCCGACAACGACCCGCAGATCTTCGAGTCGAACATCCCGATCCTCACCGCCGTCAACGACGGCGTGATCGAGGCGGGCCTTATCAACCACTACTACTGGTTCCGTCAGGCGAACGAGGTCGGCGCCGAGAACATGCGCGCCCAGCTGAAGTACCTCACCGCCGGTGACGCCGGATCGATCGTGAACGTCACTGGCGCGGGTCTGCTGAACGGCGCCGCCGAGAACGAGGACGCGCTCGCGTTCATCGAGTACCTCGTGTCGGAGGCGGGCCAGCAGTACTTCGTGAACGAGACCTTCGAGTACCCGCTCGTGCCGGGCATCCCCGCCCCGGAGGGTCTGCCGGCGCTCGAGTCGCTCGTCACGCCGAACTTCGACCTCAGCGACCTCGACTCGCTCGCCGAGACGCAGGAGCTGCTGGCCCGCGTCGGCCTCATCTAGTCCACCCGCCGGCGGGTCTTCCGACCCTGCCGGCGCCCAGCCTCGGAATGGTCGAATAGCGCCATGACCCTCGCGCCGCCCGCCGCGGCCGCTCCCGCACCGTCGGGCGCGGCCGCGGCGTCGCGTGCGCCGGGCGAGCGGGGGGCGGATGCCCGGCTCGCGTCGCGCGCGGCCCGGCCGCCGCTCTGGCTGGTGCTGCTGGGGTCGTTCGCGGCGCTGCTGGCGAGCATCCCCCTGGTGTACCTGCTGGTGCGCGCGGGCGGTTCGGGGCCGGAGCGCTTCGTCGAGACGCTGACCCGCGGCCGCGTGCTGGAGTACGCGGCGAACTCGCTCGGGCTCGCGGCGGCGACGACGGCGACGGCGCTCGTGCTGGGCACGGCGGTGGCGTTCACGCTGTCGCGGCTGCGGGTGCCGTTCCCGCGGCTGTGGCTGCTGGCGTCGTCGCTGCCGCTCGCGGTGCCCTCGTTCCTGGCGGGCTACGGCTGGCTGGTGCTGGTGCCGAGCGCGCAGGGCTTCGTGCCGAGCTGGCTGCTGCTGTCGGCGGTGACGATGCCGTACGTGGCGCTGCCGGTCGCGGCGGCGCTGCGCGGGGCGTCGGGCGACCTGGAGGGCGTGGCGCGCACGCTGGGTCGCGGGCCGCTGTCGGCGTTCTTCGTGGCGACGTGGCCGCAGGTGCGGCCGGCGGCGATCGCGGGCGGGCTGCTGGTGGCGCTGTACGCGCTGAGCGACTTCGGGCTCGTGGCGATGATGCGGTTCCCGACGCTGACGTGGGGCATCAGCGCGGCGTACTCGGCGAGCTTCGACCGCGCGCAGGCGGCGATCCTGGCGCTGCTGCTCGTGGTGTTGGCGCTGCTGGTGGTGCTGGGCGAGCGCAGCGCTCGCGGTCGCGTGCCGCGCGCGGCGGCCCGAGCGGTGGCGCCCCGCGCGATCGGCCGCGGGATGCTGCTGTCGCTGCTGCCCGTCGTCGCGGCGGCCCCGGTGGTGGGCGTCGCGATCCCGCTGCTGGGTCTGGCGACGCGCCTGGTGCAGGCGGAGACGCTGCGCGAGCTGGACGTGCCGCGGCTGCTGGCGGCGATCGGCTCGACGGTGGGGGTCGCGCTCGCCGCTGCCGCGCTCGCGGTCGTGCTCGCGCTGCCCATCGCGGCGCTCGGCGCCCGCTTCCGCGGCCGCCTCGTCTCGGTCATCGAGTCGGCGGGCTATCTCGGCCACGCGCTGCCCGGCATCGTGGTGGGTCTCTCGCTCGTGTTCTTCTCGCTCGCGGTGCTACCGGGGCTGTACCAGAGCGTGGTGGTGCTGGTGTTCGCCTACGCGGTGCTGTTCATGCCGAAGGCGATCGGCACGATGCGCTCGGGCCTGGCCGACGTGCCGGTGTCGCTCGTGGCGGTGGCGCGCACGCTCGGCGAGTCGCCGCTGCGCGCGTGGTGGCGGGTGACGGTGCCGCTGGCGCTGCCGAGCGTCGGCATCGGCGCCCTGCTGGTGGCGATCGCGACCATGAAAGAATTGCCGGCGACGCTGCTGCTGCGTCCGACCGGAATCCAGACGCTGGCCACGGAGTTGTGGAACAGGACGGTCGTGTTCGAGTTCGGCGCGGCCGCCCCGTACGCGGCGGTGCTGGTGCTCGTCGCGGCGGTTCCCGCGATGGTGCTGTCGGGCATCCGCAGCACGGCGAAGGAGGAGTGGTGAGCGATCTCGTCATCGATCACGCGAGCGTCACCCACGGGTCGACGCTCGCCGTCGACGACGTGTCGCTGACGATCCGGCAGGGCGAGCTGGTGGCGGTGCTGGGCCCGTCGGGCTGCGGCAAGACGTCGCTGCTGCTGGCGATCGCGGGGCTGCTGCCGCTGCAGGAGGGCTCGATCTCGGTGGGCTCGCGCGAGCTGTCGCGCCGGGGCCGCAGCGTGCCGCCGGAGAAGCGCGGCGTCGGCTGGGTGCCGCAGGAGGCCTCGCTGTTCCCGCACCTGTCGGTCGGCGAGAACATCGGCTTCGCGGTGCCGCGGGGTCGCGGTCGTGCTCGCGCCGACCGCATCGCCGAGCTCGCGCGGCTCGTGGGGCTCGGCGCCCTGACGAACCGCGCCCCGAACCAGCTCTCGGGCGGGCAGGCGCAGCGCGTCGCCCTGGCCCGTGCCCTCGCCCCGCGGCCCGACGTGCTGCTGCTCGACGAGCCGTTCGCAGCGCTCGACACGCAGCTGCGCACGGGTCTGCGCCGCGAGGTCGCCGAGCTGCTGCGCGCGCAGGGCACCACGTCGATCCTGGTGACGCACGACCAGGAGGAGGCGCTGACCCTCGCCGACCGCGTCGCCGTGCTGCGCGACGGGCACCTGGAGCAGTTCGGCACCCCGGAGGAGATCTACCAGCAGCCGGCGAGCGACTGGGTCGCCCAGTTCGTCGGCGACGTCGTCGAGCTCGAGGGCCGCTGGCGCGCGGGCCGCGTGACGTGCGCGCTCGGCGCGGTGGAGGCCGCCGCGGTCGGCTTCGCGCCCGCCGACGGCGACGCGGTGCGCCTCATGCTGCGCCCCGAGTGGATCGTGCCCCGCCACGACCTGCTCGCCCACGCCGCTGCAGGGGCGGATGCCCGGGTCGCCTCGATCTCGTACGCCGGCCACGACGCGATGCTGGCCTGCGATCTCACCGCGGGTCTCACGGTGCGCATGCGCATGGCGGCCGTCGACCTGCCGGAGGTCGGCGAGCAGCTGCGCCTCGCGGTGCAGCGGCCGGGGCTCGCGTTCCCGACGCGCGCGGCGTAGCCGGCGCCCCGCCCCGGCTCCCGCCGCGCCGGCTTCCGCCGCGCCGGCTTCCGCCGGTGACCCGAAATGTGGCGGATGAGCCGGAAGGTTTCGACTCACTTGCCACGTCTCGACTCACTCGCGCCGCCGAGGGGCCCGGCCTAGGCTGACCGGGTGACCGCCGCCGCGCACCTGCCCGACCCGGCCGCGCTCGACGCGGCCGACCTGCTCGCCGCCGTCGTCGACCGCTTCGAGCCGGGCGACGACCTCGTCGCCTACCTCGACGGCAACTCGCTCGGGCGGCCGCTGCGGGCGACGGTCGAGGCGCTGCCCGAGTTCGTGCGTACGCAGTGGGCGGGCAGGCTCATCCGCGGGTGGGACGACGGCTGGCTCACCCTCGCCGAGCGGCTGGGCGACCGCATCGGGGCGGCGTGCCTCGGCGCGGCATCCGGTCAGACGATCGTCGCCGACTCGACGACGGTGCTCATCTTCAAGCTGCTGCGCGCCGCGATCGCGATGCGCGGCGAGGGCGCCGCCCGCGACGAGCTCGTGATCGCGCGCGACGAGTTCCCGACCGACCGCTTCATCGTCGAGCGCCTCGCCGACGATCACGGCCTCACCGTGCGCTGGCTCGACGTGCCGCACGACGGCGGGGTCACCCCCGAGCTCGCCGCCGAGGTCGTGAGCGAGCGAACGATCGCCGCGCTGCTCGGCGGCGTCGCGTACCGCAGCGCGTGGTGGGCCGACATGGCCGCGGTGACCGGCGTCGTGCAGGCGCACGGCGCACTCGTCATCTGGGACTGCTCGCACGCCGTCGGCTCGGTGCCGCTCGAGCTCGACGCCTGGGGCGTCGACATGGCGGTCGGATGCTCGTACAAGTACCTGAACGGAGGCCCGGGCGCCCCCGCCTGGGCCTACGTCGCCGCGCGGCACCAGGCGCAGCTGCGCAACCCGATCCCCGGGTGGCTGGGCGCGGCGGAGCCGTTCAGCATGACGGCCGGCTTCGAGCCCGCGCCGGGCATCCGCCGCCTGGTTAGCGGCACGCCGCCCATCCTGGGCATGCAGCCGATCGCCCACATGGTGGGCGAGATCGAGGCGGCGGGCATGCCTGCGATCCGGGCGAAGTCGGGCGCGCTGACCGAGTACGCGATCGCGCTCGTCGACGCCCTGATCCCGGATGCCGTGCTCGCCTCGCCGCGCGACGCCGCCCGTCGCGGGGGCCACATCACGATCGACCACCCGAACGCTCGCCGCGCCGTCGAGCGCCTCTGGGGCGAGGGAGTGATCCCCGACTTCCGGCATCCGAGCGGCGTGCGCATCGGGCTGTCGCCGCTCAGCACGAGCTTCGCCGAGGTCGAGCGGGGCATCCGCGCGCTCGCGGCGGCGCTCGCCGACTGAGCCGGTCGCCCGCGCGCTGCCTGGGATGCCGCCCCACGCGGCCGCAGCCGGAGGGCCGCCCGCCCCTACCGCGACAGCGTCGCGAACTTGCGGATCGACAGCGGCACGAACACCAGCAGCAGCACGACCACGCCGATGAGCACGGTCGCGATCGGGTTCTGCGCCGGCCACGCGTCGCCGACCGGCGTGCCCGGCGGCACGTTGCCGAAGAGCTCGCGCGCCGACTGCACGAGCGCCGACACCGGGTTCCACTCCGCGAACACGCGCAGCGGTTCGGGCAGGCGCTCGCTCGGCACGAAGGCGTTCGAGATGAACGTGATCGGGAAGAGGATGAGGAACGACGCGTTGTTGATGATCTCCGGGCTCTTCACCGCCATGCCGAGGTACGCCATGACCCACGAGAACGCGTAGGCGAACAGCAGCAGCAGCGCGACCCCGGCGAGGAACTCGGGGAGCGACGAGTTCACGCGCCAGCCCACGATCCAGCCGGTGATCATCATGACGATCATCGACAGCGCGTTGATGGCGAGGTCGCCGTTCGTGCGACCGACGAGCACCGCGGCCCCGCTCATCGGCAGGGTGCGGAAGCGGTCGATGATGCCGTCTTTCAGGTCTTGCGCCATCGCCGAGCCCGAGTACGTCGAGCCGAAGACGACGGTCTGGGCGAAGATGCCCGCCATGAGGAACGACGTGTAGCCGTCGCCGGGGATGTCGATCGCGGCGCCGAAGACGTAGGTGAACAGCAGCACGAACATGATCGGCTGGATCATCGTGAACAGCAGGATCTCGGGCACGCGGATGATCTTCATGAGGTTGCGCCACGTGGTCACCCACCCGTCGCTGAGGAAGCGCGAGATCGCGCTGCCGGGTGCCGGCTCGAGCGTGCCGTGCGCGCCCGAGTCCGACTCCGGCGCCGTCGTGCCGGTTGCCCGGCCGCTGCCGATCGTGCTCATGCCGCGCTCCCCGTCGTCTCGTCGGACTCTTCGGCCACGTGGCCCGTGAGCTGCAGGAACACGTCGTCGAGCGTGGGCCTGCGCATGCCGGCGTCGTGCAGCGCGACGCCCTCGGCCGAGGCTGCCGCGACGACCGACGCGAGCGCCGCCGGCCCGTCGGCGACCGGCACGACCCACGTGCGACCTCCCGTCACGACCGGCTCGCCGGTGCCGTGCCGGGCGAGGATGCCCCGCACCGCGTCGCCGTCGGCCTCATCGACGACGGTCAGAGCCACGCGCTGCCCGCCGACCGAGGCCTTGAGCTCGTCGGCCGTGCCCTTCGCGATGACTCTGCCCTCGTCGATGACCGAGATCGAGTCGGCGAGGCGGTCGGCCTCTTCGAGGTACTGCGTCGTCAGCAGCACGGTCGTGCCGTCGCTCACGAGCGACTCGATGATCTCCCACAGGCCGAGGCGACTGCGCGGGTCGAGGCCCGTCGTCGGCTCGTCGAGGAACAGCACGGGCGGACGGATGACGAGCGCACCGGCGAGGTCGATGCGTCGCCGCATGCCGCCGGAGTAGCCCTTCACCGGCCGGTTCTGAGCTTCGGCGAGGTCGAACAGCTCGATGAGCTCGGTCGCCCGCTGCCGCGCGACCCGCGAGCCCAGGTGGTAGAGCCGACCGACCATCATGAGGTTCTCGAAGCCGGTGAGGTTCTCGTCGACGGCGGCGTACTGGCCGCTCGCGCCGATCATGCGCCGCACCCGGTCAGGGTCGGCGAGCACGTCGACCCCGTCGATCGTCGCCGAGCCCGAGTCGGGGCGGATGAGCGTCGTGAGCACCTTGACGGTCGTCGTCTTGCCGGCGCCGTTGGGCCCGAGCAGCGCGGTGACGGTGCCCTGCGGCACCTCCAGCGACAGCCCGTCGAGCGCCCGCACGACGGGGGCGCCCTTCGGGGTGTAGGTCTTGACGAGCTCGCTCGCCTCGAGGAACGGCATGCGCGGATGCTACTCCTGGCCGGCGACATCGCAACGGCCGGTCAGGGGCCGCGAGTAGCGTGGCAGCATGACCGCCGAGCCGAGCAGTGTGCCGAGCGACGCCCCCACCGCTGTGCCGCCGACCGTGCTGACGCCCGAGCTGCTGCAGGGCATCCGCGATCGCGCCGCCGACTACGACGCCCGCAACGCGTTCTTCTTCGACGACCTCGACGAGCTGCGCGCCGCCGGCTACCTGCGCCCCCGCAGCCTCACCTCAGCGGCGCGCGACCAGCGGCTGCTCGCGGCGCACGCTCCGGCGACGGCGCTCGGCATGACGATGCACCTGGTCTGGATGGGCGTCGCCCGCGACCTCGCCGCCGCCGGCGACGACAGCCTGCGCTGGGTGCTCGACGACTGCGCGGCGGGCGAGCTGTTCGCCTTCGCGATCAGCGAGGCCGGCAACGACCGCGTCATGACCGACTCGGTGACGCGCGCCGAGCGGGTCGAGGGCGCCGACGGCCGCACCGGCTGGGCGGTCACGGGCACGAAGATCTTCACGAGCCTCAGCCCGGCGTGGACGCGCCTCGGCATCATCGCCCGCCACCACCCGGCCGGCGCCGAACCCGCCACCCCCGACCCCGCCCCGCAGATCATCCACGGCTTCCTCACGCGCACCGCCCCCGTCACGACGCCCGACCGCTTCGAGCCGCACCCCGCCCCCGGCGTCACGATCACCCCCGACTGGAACACCCTCGGCATGCGCGCCACGCAGAGCCACACCACGACGCTCGAGCGCGCGTTCATCGCCGACGAGCACGTGTCGCGCATCCTGCCCGTCGGCCCGACGCCCGACCCGCTGCTGCTGGCGATCTCGGCGAACTTCCTCACCCTCATGGCCGCCGTCTACGCGGGGCTCGCCGACCGCGCCCTCGAGCTCGTCGTCGAGAGTGCGCACCGGCGCACGAGCCTCAAGAACGGCGGGGCGCCGCAGTCGGCCGACCCGGACATCCGCTGGCGCGTCGCGGATGCGGCGCTCGCCCTCGACGCGCTCGCCCCGCAGCTCGAGGCCGTCTGCCGCGATCGCGACCACGGCGTCGACCGCGGCAGCCGGTGGCACCGCGACCTGGCGGGGCTCAAGCAGCGCGCCGTCGAGACGGCTCGGCACGTCGTGGACCAGGCGATGCGCATCGCGGGCGGCGGCGCGTACCGCTCGAGCGCCGAGCTCAGCCGCCTG
The DNA here is from genome assembly GCF_014595885.1 of Microcella alkalica. Taxonomy (GTDB): domain Bacteria; phylum Actinomycetota; class Actinomycetes; order Actinomycetales; family Microbacteriaceae; genus Microcella; species Microcella alkaliphila_B. The sequence continues at coordinate 83,882 of NZ_JABUKC010000001.1, forward strand.
CAGCGCGACGTGCTCGCCGGCATCTACCACCCGAGCGACCCCGAGGCCGTGCACGCGACGGTCGCCGCGGACCTGCTCGGCCCCCTGCCGTGAGCGTCGCCGTCCGCGAGTTCGACGTCGCCCTCGACGGAGGCGCGGTGCTGCACGCCTACGACTCGGAGACCGGCGGGGTGGGTGCGCTCCCGGTGGTGTGGCTCCACGGCACGCCGAACATCGGCACCCCGCCGACCCCGCTGCTCGACCTCGCCGACCGACTCGGGCTGCGGCTGCTGGGCTACGACCGGCCCGGCTACGGCGGCTCGACCGCGCGGCGCGGGCGCTCGATCGGCTCAGCGGCGCGAGACGCCGCCGGGGTGGTCGACGCCCTCGAGGGGGCGGAGGACGGGCGGGCGTCACCGTTCGCCGTCATCGGCCATTCGGGAGGCGGTGCTCACGCGCTGGCCTGCGCGGCGCTCGAGCCGGGGCGCGTCGTGGCGGCGGTCAGCATCGCCGGCCTCTCGCCCTACGACCCGGCCGACGACGCCGCGTGGTTCACCGGCTTCGCGGAGCTGGGCGAGGCGTCGCTGCGCGCGGCGGTCGAGGGCCGGGAGGAGAAGGAGCGCTACGAGTCGACCGAGCACGACGGCGACTTCGGGTTCGCCGAGATCGATCAGCGCGCCTTCGACGGCGAGTGGGGCTGGATCCTGGAGGTGGTGCGGCCGGCGCTCGCCGATGGGCCGGCGCCGGTGGTCGACGACGACCTCGCCGTGGTCGGCGACTGGGGCTTCGCGCCGGCCGACATCCGCGTTCCGGTGCGGCTCGTGCACGGTGGCCTCGATCGCGTGGTGCCGCCCTCGCACTCCGAGCGCCTCGCGCGGAGCATCCCGCACGCCGTCGTCGACCGGCAGCCGGACGACGGCCACGTCTCGATCCTGCGACGCGCCCCGGCCGCGCTCGAGTGGATCGGCGCCGTACGCGACGCGGCCGCGCTGCGCTGAGCCGCCGCGGCGGGCCGCGCATCCCGACACCCCGCCGGCGGGCAGGCGCCGGCCACCGCGCGGGTCTACCCTGTCGGGCGACGGCCGCGCCATCGGGGAACCTCCTCGCGTGAGGCGCGCGACTCCCCGAGCGGCCGAAGGAGGTCGCCCGACCATGCGCACCGCTTCGCTCACCGACACCGGCTCGGTGTCGATCCCGCCCCGCGCGACGCGCGGCACCGACGAGAAGCGCCGGATGCTCTGGCGCCGCATCCTCATCGTGCTCGCCGTCGGCCAGCCGGTGTCGTCGCTCGTGTTCGACTGGCTCTCGCCGACGACGCTGCAGTCGGGGGCGGAGTTCTCACCGCTCGTGCCGCCCGGCGCCTGGTTCGCCGTCTGGGGCGTCATCATCGTGCTGAGCATCGCCTACGCGCTCGCCCAGGTGCGGCCGTCGACGCTCACACCGCTGCCGAGCATCCGCGATCGGGTGGTCGGGCCGCTGAGCGTGGTTTTCGCGTGCTTCGGCCTGTGGCTCGCGACGGCTGCGCTCGGGCAGGACAACCCGCTCGGCCTCGTCGTCTTCGTCGTCATCATCAGCGCCCACGTCGTCGCCTGGACCCGCGTCGTGCGCGCCCGCGACGAGCTCGCCTCCTGGAATCCGCTCGAGCGCGGCCTGCTCTACGGCCTGCTCGGCACCTACTCGGGCTGGACGTCGATGGCGTTCTTCGTGCAGATCGGCACCGTTACGCAGGGCACGGGCGCGCCGGTCGACACCGCGTGGGGGCAGGTGTGGCAGTCGCTCGTGCTGCTCGCGGCGACGGGGCTCGCGGTGAGCTTCGTGCTCGGCTCGCGCGCCTCGATCGTCTACGCCGCGACGGTCACGTACGCGCTCATCGGGGTCGGCATCAGCACGGGCGCCGCGGGTCTCGGCGTGCTGACGCTCGTCTGCGTCATCGGCGTCACCCTGGTCTGGGCATCCGTCGTCGTCATCAGGGCGTCGGATGCCCGGCACCCGTCGCCGACGCCACGCGGCTCCCAGCGCCCCCGCTGACGATCGCGGCGCACGCCGCCCCGCCCTCGCCCCGCGCCCTCGGCGCCGAGGGGTCAGTCGATCCAGCCGAGCTCGCGCAGCCACTCGGCGCAGTCGCGCGTCCAGTGCCGGGCGATGCCGGCCTCCTCGCCGCCGCTCACGCCGGCGACAAGGCCGAGCCCGTGGCGCCCGCGCGGGTAGACGTGCAGCGCGTGCGGAACCTCGTGCGCCGCGAGCGCCCGGCCGAGCAGGTAGGCGTGCTCGACGGGCACGAGGGCATCCTCGGCGGTGTGCCACACGAACATCGGGGGAGCACCCCGCGTCACGAGCCGGTCGATCGAGAGCGCACGGCGGGTCCACGGCCAGGCGCGCAGGCCGATGAGCTGCTCGCGCGAGCCGCGGTGCGTGGGCAGCTGCATCGACACGACCGGGTAGCCGAGCACCGCGGCGTCGACGAGCCCGCTCACCGCGGCGTGCCCGGCGAGGTGGCCGCCGGCCGAGAAGCCGACGACGCCGAGCCGCTCGACCCCGTCCGCGCGCAGCTCGCCGAGGTGGCGCCGCACCGCGTGGAACGGCCCGGGGTGCCGCGTCTTCACCGGATACTCCAGCACGCTCGCCTCGAGCCCGAGGCCGCGCAGCCACTCGGCGACCGGCTGGCCCTCGTGCGGCGCGTGCCGCGCGTAGCCGCCGCCGGGCAGCACGACGACGTGCGTGCGCGGGCGGGCCGCGGCGTCGGCGCTCATCGCGCCGACATGACCGCGTTGAGCAGCTGATCCCACTCGACGCCGACCTCGGGCCGCCAGGTGTCGAGGCGGTTGGTGAGCGCGACGACGCACAGGCCGGTGTCGCGCGAGAGCCAGAACTGTGTGCCGGTCCAGCCGGTGTGGCCGTAGAGCGAGTGGTCGAGTAGGCCGGGCCGGCGGGGCAGGTTCCAGGTGAGCCCGAAGTCTTCGAAGCGCTTGATCGGGTCGGCGTCGATGACGGGCAGCCCCGTCGTGCGCGGGCGCAGCATCGCCTCGAGCGTCGTCGGGTGCACGACGCGGCCGTCGCCGGCGAGCAGTGACTGGCCGATCGCGAGCAGGTCGTGCACGCTGCCGACGAGCCCCGCGGCGGGGTGCCGCACGGCGAAGACGCCTGCCGGGTCGTGCCCGGCGAGGTCGGCGTCGTGGATGCGGTGGGCGTCGGCCGGGTCGAACGAGAGCGTGCCGGCGCCGGCCGCATCCGCCATGCCCTGCACCAGGTCGGTCAGCTCGGCGCCCGTCGCGTGCTCGACGATCGCGGCGGCCCCCTCGAACGCGAGGTTGTTGTAGCGGCGCAGGGTGCCCGGCACCGACTCGAGTCCGGCGACCGCGAGCGCCTCGCGCAGCGCCGTCGGGGCGACCTCCGCGCCGGCGTGCGCGCCGAGGTCGACGTCGATGAGCCCCGAGGTGTGGCTCAGCAGCTGGCCGAGCGTCGTCGCGCCGGCGGGTGACTGCGGCAGGGCATCCCGCAGGGGGGTCTCGCTCGTCAGCAGCCCGTGCTCGATCGTGCGCGCGATCGTGAGGCCGACGAGCGGCTTCGTCACCGAATAGAGGGCGTAGCGGTCGTCGACGGTCGCGGTGCGCCCGCCGTCGACGCCGAAGGCCTCGAGGGCGAGCACGCCGTCGGCCGAGCACACGCCGAGCACGCCCGTGGGCAGCTGGCCGCTCGCGACGCGGGCGCGCATCCAGTCGAGGGCGTGGCCGAAGGTTCTGGGCATGGATGCTCCGCTCTAGCGCACGCGCGCGATCACGTCGCGCGCGATGAGGTCGAGGTGGTCGAGGTCGGTCATGTCCACCGTCTGCAGGTAGACGCGGCTCGCGCCGAGCTCGAGCAGCCGCTCGAGCTTCCCGGCGACCTGCGTGGGCGTGCCCACCAGGCGCGCGTCGTGCGGCGAGTCGGGGTCGATGCCGACGGCCGCGCACCGGCGGCGCAGCTCGGCTTCGTCGTCGGCGACGACCGTCGGCAGCGCGACCGACAGGCGCAGGGTGGCGGGGTCGCGCTCCTCCTCCTCGCACACGCGCAGCACGTTGGCGAACTTCTCGGCGACCGTGGCCTCGTCGACGAAGCCGATGTTGAACTCGGTCGCGTAGCGGGCGGCGAGCTGCGGGGTGCGGCGCGGGCCGCCGCCTCCGACGATGACGGGGATCTGCGGCTGCGCGGGCTTCGGCAGCGCGGGCGCGTCGAGCAGGGAGTAGTGGTCGCCCTCGAACGAGAACGTGGCGCCGTCGGGGGTGGCCCAGAGGCCCGTCACGATCGCGAGCTGCTCCTCGAGCATCCCGAACCGCTTCTCGGGAAAGGGGATGCCGTATGCCGTGTGCTCCGTCGCGAACCAGCCGGTGCCGAGGCCGAGCTCGACGCGGCCGCCCGACATGCGGTCGACCTGCGCGACCTGGATGGCGAGGATGCCCGGCACGCGGAACGTCGCCGACGACACCAGCGTGCCGAGCCTGATCGTGCTCGTCTCGCGGGCGAGGCCGGCGAGGGTCGTCCAGGCGTCGGTGGGGCCGGGCAGCCCGTCGCCGTCGCCCATGACGTGGTAGTGGTCGCTGCGGAACCATCCGTCGAAGCCGAGCGCCTCGGCGCGGCGGGCGTGCGCGAGCTGCGTCTCGTAGTCGGCGCCCTGCTGGGGCTCGGTGAACGCGCAGAACTGCATGGATGCTCCTTGGGGAGGTCGCGGCGGTGCGTCGAGCCTAGGCGCTCGTCCTGACGGGGTGCCGCTCTCGCGCAGACCGCACGACGCACCTTCGCGCGCGGGGGCGACACCGCCGCGCCGCGCCCCCTACGCTCGGAGGCATGACGACGCGACGAGGCGCGAGCCGGGGGCGGTGCTGATGGGCTTCACGCTGCCGGAGCGCGGCGTCGTGCTCGGCGTCGCCTCGCTCGTGCTCAAGGAGGGCGCGACGGTGGATGCGGCGCTCGCCGTCGTGCGGGCCGCCGTCGGCGCCGGCGTGCTCGCCATCGACACCGCGCGCGCTTACGCCACGGTCGACGACGACGCGGCGGGGGAGCGCATCGCGCAGGCGGCGCGGGCGCAGCGGCCGGGTATCCCCATCATCACGAAAGCCGGCCACTTCCGGGTCGCGCGCGCCGCGTGGGACGTCGACGGCAGCGCCGAGCGCGTGCGCGCCGACGCGCTGCGCAGCCGCGAGGTGCTCGGCGCGCCGCCGAGCCTGCTCCTGCTGCACCGCGCCGACCGGGTCGACGACCTCGACGCGTCGGTGCACGAGCTCGCGACGCTGCGTGAGGAGGGCGTCGTCGAGGCGATCGGCCTGTCGAACGCAAGCATCGAGCTGCTCGACCGGGCGCGGGCGATCACGACGATCGACGCGGTCGAGAACCGCTACGCCTTCGGCCTCGACCCCGCCGACGAGTACCGCTACTGCCGCGGGGCGGGCATCCCCTTCCTCGCCTACGCGCCGTTCGGCGGCCCCAAGGCCGAGCCGCTCGCCACGCGCGTGCCCCGCGTCGCGGCGCTCGCCATGAGCCGCGGCGACTCGGTGCACCGCTCGGCGCTCGCCGCCATGCTCGACGCGATGCCGGGCGCCTGGCCCGTCATCGGCTCGACCCGGGTCGAGTCGGTGCTCGACTCGATCGGCGCCGCCGACCTCGCCGTCGACGACTCGCTGCGGCAAGCTTTCGCCGACGACCTCGCCTCGCGCGGGGTCGGGCTCTAGGTCTCCTTCACTCTGCGCCGACCCGTTCGTCAGGGCCGCTCGCGCGCGCCATTCCCCGTGCCTCGCCCTCGACGCTCAACGGCGCCCCGTGACGAAACCGAAATATGTTGTGCTTGACCACATAACAGGCCCGACGTATATTCAGACCGTCCCCATCACTTTCGACGCAGAAGTCGAAACTTTCGAGAGGTTCAATGATGAACAGACGAGCACCGAGGCGCTGGGCGGCTCTCGCCCTCACCGGCCTCGCCATCGGCTCGCTCGCCGCGTGCGCCCCCGCGGGCGGCACGAGCGGCGGCGGCGACGGCGACGAGGTCACCCTGACCTGGTGGCACAACGGAACCGGAGAGCCGCTGCTCGGCTTCTGGGAGGACGTCGCCGCCGAGTTCGAAGAGGCCAACCCGGGCGTCAACGTCGAGGTCACCGCCTACCAGAACGAAGAGCTGCAGCGCACGCTGATCCCGAACCAGCTCCGCACCGGCAGCGGGCTCGACCTCTTCCAGCAGTGGGGCGCGGGCGAGCTCGCCGCCCAGGTCGAGGCGGGCTACGTCAAGGACATCAGCGACGACATCGCCGAGCGGGTCGACGAGCTCGGCGGCGTGGTCGCCCCGTGGCAGGTCGACGGCGCCACCTACGGCCTGCCCTTCAACTTCGGCATCTCGGGCTTCTGGTACAACACCGAGCTGTTCGAGCAGGCCGGCATCGAGGGCACTCCCGAGACCCTCGACGAGCTCTACGACGCCATCGACAAGCTCAAGGCCGCGGGCATCACGCCCATCGCGGTCGGCGCGGGCGACGGCTGGCCGGCGGCGCACTACTGGTACCACTTCGCGCTGAAGTCGTGCTCGCCCGAGGTGCTGCAGCAGGCGCAGATCGACTACACCTTCGACGACGCGTGCTTCGTCGAGGCGGGCGAACTGCTCGAGGAGTTCATCGGCAGCGACCCGTTCAACGAGGGCTTCCTCGCCACGAGCGCCCAGCAGGGCGCCGGCAGCTCGGCGGGCCTCCTCGCCACGGGCAACGCGGCCATGGAGCTCATGGGCCACTGGAACCCGGGCGTCATGGGTGGCATCCTCCAGGAAGAGACCGGCAACGCCGACGCGACCCCGCCGGAGTTCCTCGGCTGGTTCAACTTCCCCGCCATCGACGGCGCGCAGGGCGACCCGACGGCCGCGCTCGGCGGCGGCGACGGCTTCTCGTGCACCGCGTGGGCTCCGCCGGAGTGCACCGAGCTGCTCGAGTACATCACCAGTGTCGAGGTGCAGACCCGCTTCGGTGAGATCGGTGCGGGCATCCCCGTCACGCCCGGCTCGGAGGCCGGCATCAGCGACCCGAACCTCCAGCAGGTGCTCGCGGGTCTGCAGGAGTCGACCTACGTGCAGCTCTGGCTCGACACCGCCTACGGCCCGACCGTCGGCGGCGCCATGAACGAGGGCATCGTCTCGCTCTTCGGCGGCCAGGGCTCGCCCGAGAGCATCATCGACAGCATGAGGAACGCCGCGGCGACGCTGTAACCCTCATGGCTCTCTCCACGATGAACACCGGGCCCGCGGTCACCGCCGCGGGCCCGGTGCCCACGCCCGACCGACCGTCCGCCCCCGCACGCCGGCGCCGTCAGCGCTCCGGCGGCCTGCTGCTCATCTGGGTCTTTGTGCTGCCCGCGCTGCTCGTCTACACGACATTCGTGCTCGTGCCCGTGGCCCTCGCCGCCGTCTACAGCTTCTTCAACTGGAACGGCCTCGGCCCACTCGACCGCTTCATCGGCGTCGACAACTACGCCCGCGCCCTGCAAGATCCGATCTTCCTCGGGGCGATGGGCCACAACTTCGCAATCGTCGCCCTCTCGCTCGCCGTGCAGGGGCCCCTCGCGATCGCGATCGCCCTCTTGCTGAATCGACGGATGCGCGGCCGCGCCCTCATCCGCACCCTCATCTTCGTCCCGTACGTGCTGAGCGAGGTCGTCGCGGGTCTCGCGTTCCGCCTCATGCTCCCGCCCGGCGGCCCCGTCGACACCTTCCTCACGTCGCTCGGCTGGACCGGCGAGAAGCCGCTCTGGCTCGCCGACCCCGAGGTCGCCTTCTGGACCCTCTTCGCCGTCATCACGTGGAAGTACCTGGGCTTCGCGATCATCCTCATGCTCGCTGGCCTGCAGGGTGTGCCGGAGGAGCTCAGCGAGGCCGCCGCGATCGACGGCGCCAGCTGGTGGCAGACGCAGCGCTACATCACGCTGCCGCTGCTCGGGCCGACGATCCGCATCTGGGCCTTTCTGTCGATGATCGGCTCGCTGCAGCTGTTCGACATGGTCTTCATCCTCACGGGGGGTGGGCCGCTCAACGCCACCGAGACGATGGCGACCTACATGGTCGAGTACGGCAACGGCCGCTCGCAGATCGGCTACGGCAGCGCCGTCGCGGTCATCCTCTTCGTCGTCTCGCTCGTCATCGCGCTGGCCTACCAGCGCTTCGTCCTCCGCCGCGACCTCCGCGGCGCCATCACGAGGGGCTGAGCCGTGGCCACCGCGATCGCACCCGTCCGTTCGACCCGCCCAGGGGCATCCCCGAAGCGCCCCCGATCGAGCGCCCCGAGCGGCCCCACGGGCGGCCGCTGGGGCACGCCCGTGGCGTACATCATCGCGCTCGTGATGTGCGGCATCACGGTCGCGCCGGTGATCTACGTGATCCTCGGCGGGTTCCGCACCACCGCGCAGATCAACAGCGACCCCTCGGGTCTGCCCGACCCGTGGGTGCTCGAGAAGTACGGCGCGGTCTTCGCCGACCCGAACTTCTGGACCCAGTTCGGCAACTCGACGATCGTCGCCGTCGCGACGACCCTCGGCGTCGTGCTGCTCGGCGTCATGGCGGCGTTCGTCATCGCCCGCTACGAGTTCGTCGGGCGCGGGCTGCTGTTCTCGCTGTTCACGGCCGGGCTGCTGTTCCCGCTCACGGTCGCCGTGCTGCCGCTGTTCACGATGCTGCGCTCGTTCGGGCTGCTCGGCAACCTGCTCGCCGTGATCGGCCCGCAGATCGCCTTCGCCCTGCCGACGACGATCATCATTCTCGTGCCGTTCCTCCGGGCGATCCCGGCCGAACTCGAGGACGCCGCCCTCATCGACGGCGCCGGCCGCTTCACCTTCTTCTGGCGCGTGCTGCTGCCGCTGTCGTGGCCGGGCCTCGTCACGGTCGGCGTGCTCGCCTTCGTCGCGAGCTGGAACGCCTACCTGCTGCCGCTGCTGCTGCTCGGCAACCCCGCGACGGCCACGCTGCCGGTCGGCGTGCAGTACTTCTCGACCGCCTACTCGCAAGACACGGCCGGCGTGCTCGCCTTCACCTCGATCGCGATGCTGCCCGCCCTGCTGTTCTTCACCCTCGCCCAGCGCCGCATCGTCGGCGGCCTGACAGGAGCCGTCAAGGGATGACCATCCACACCGCCCCCGCCCTCTCGACCGACGGCGCCGCGCCCTGGCGCGACCGTCGCCTCGACCCCGCGGCGCGCGTCGAGGCGCTCGTCGCCGCGATGACGCTGCCCGAGAAGCTCGCCCAGCTGTACGGCGTGTGGGTCGGCGCCGGCGCCGACGGCGGCGACGTCGCGCCGCACCAGCATGACCTCGACGACGCGATCGATCTCGACGAGATCCTGCCCGAGGGGCTCGGCCAGCTGACGCGGCCGTTCGGCTCCGCCCCGGTGGATGCCGGGCTCGGCGCGCTGAGTCTCGTCACGACCCAGCGCCGCATCGTCGCGCAGAGCCGCTTCGGCATCCCGGCGCTCGCGCACGAGGAGTGCCTCGCGGGCTTCGCCGCCTGGGGAGCCACCGCGTATCCGGTGCCGCTGTCGTGGGGTGCGAGCTTCGACCCCGAGCTCGTCGAGCGCATGGCCGCGCGCATCGGCGCGGACATGCGCTCGGTGGGCGTGCACCAGGGTCTCGCGCCCGTGCTCGACGTCGTGCGCGACGCCCGCTGGGGTCGCGTCGAAGAGACGATCGGCGAGGACCCGTACCTCGTCGCGACGGTCGGCAGCGCCTACGTGCGGGGCCTGGAGTCGTCGGGCATCGTCGCGACCCTCAAGCACTTCGTCGGCTACTCGGCCTCGCGCGCCGGCCGCAACCTCGCCCCCGTGTCGATCGGCGAGCGCGAGCTGGCCGACGTGCTGCTGCCGCCGTTCGAGATGGCGGTGCGCGAGGGTGGCGCGCGCAGCGTCATGAACTCGTACACCGACCTCGACGGCGTGCCGAGCGCCGCCGACCGCCGACTGCTCACCGAGCTGCTGCGCGACGAGTGGGGTTTCACCGGCACGGTCGTCGCCGACTACTTCGCGATCGCGTTCCTCAAGCTCCTGCACGGCACGGCGTCGACGTGGGCCGAGGCGGCGGGTTCCGCCCTCGAGGCGGGCATCGACGTCGAGCTGCCGACCGTGAAGACCTTCGGCGAGCCGCTGCGCCGCGCCGTCGAGGAGGGCGTCGTCGACGAGGCGCTCGTCGACACGGCGCTGCGTCGCGTGCTCGCGCAGAAGCTCGAGCTCGGCCTGCTCGACGACGACTACGACCCGGTGCCGCCGGCGCTCGCGGGCGTCGCGCTCGACGCCGAGTCGGTGCGCGGCGCGATCGACCTCGACCCGGCGCCGAACCGCGCCCTCGCGCGCGTGCTCGCCGAGCGCTCGATCGTGCTCGTGCGCAACGAGGGGCTGTTGCCGCTCGCGCCAGCGGGTGCGGCAGCGCCGCGGCGCGTGGCCGTGATCGGCCCCAACGCCGACGAGCGCTACGCGATGCTCGGCTGCTACTCCTTCCCCACGCACGTCGTCACGCAGCATCCGGGCGTCGAGATGGGCATCGACATCGCGACCGTGCTGGATGCCGTGCGCACCGAGTTCCCGTCGGCGTCGATCGCGCACGCGGTCGGCACGGGCGTCGACGACGGAGCGACCGACGGCATCCCCGCCGCGGTCGAGGCCGCGGCCGCGGCCGACGTCGCGATCGTCGTGCTCGGCGACCGCGCCGGGCTCTTCGGCCGCGGCACGAGCGGCGAGGGCTGCGACGCCGACGACCTCGCCCTACCCGGCGCGCAGCAGGCGCTGCTCGACGCGGTGCTCGACTCGGGCACGCCCGTCGTGCTCGTGCTGCTCTCCGGCCGGCCCTACGCGCTCGGCGGCGCCGAGGCGCGGGCGGCCGCGATCGTGCAGGCGTTCTTCCCCGGCGAGGAGGGCGCGGGCGCGATCGCCGGCGTGCTGAGCGGCCGCGTCGAGCCCTCCGGGCGACTGCCGGTGAGCATCCCCGCCCATCGAGGGGTGCAGCCGTCGACCTACCTGGCGGCGCCGCTCGCCCGTCGCAGCGGGGTGTCGAACATCGACCCCACCGCGGCCTTCCCCTTCGGGCACGGGCTCGGCTACGGCTCAGCCACGTGGACCGACCTCGAGAGCCCCGACGTGCGCGTCGGCGTCGACGGCGAGATCGTGCTGTCGCTGCGGCTCGTCAACACGGGCGAGCGCGACGCGGTCGAGGTCGTGCAGCTCTACCTGCACGACCCGGTCGCCTCCGTCGTGCGGCCCGTGCAGCGGCTTATCGGCTATCGCCGGGTCGAGGTGCCTGCCGGGTCGAGCGCGCGCGTCGTCGCGACCGTGCCCGCCGACCTCGCCGGCTTCACCGGCCGCGACGGTCGCCGCATCGTCGAGCCCGGCGCGATCGAGCTCGGGTTCGGCCGCTCGAGCGCCGACATCCCGCTCGTGCACCGCGTCGAGCTCGAGGGCGCGACGCGAGAGCTCGGCGCCGACCGGGCCGTGCACGCGCGCTTCCAGGTGCTGCCCGGCGCATGAGCGAGGCCCTCGCGCACCGCCGCGGCGAGGTCGAGCTCAGGGTGCTCGACCTCGCCGGGCGGCCGCTCGCCGACCGCGAGGTCGTCGTCGAGCAGGTGCGGCACGCCTTCGCGTTCGGCTGCATCGGCTTCGACCTCATCGACCACGCCACCGGCGATCGGGACGAGTCGGCCCTCGCCGCCGACTGGCTCGAGCTGTTCTCCCTCGCGGTGCTGCCGTTCTACTGGGGCGATTTCGAGCCCCGGCGGGGGCGTCCGGCGACGCGTCGGCTGCAGACGGCGGCGCGCTGGTTCCGCGACCGCGGGGTGCGCGTCAAGGGGCACCCGCTCGTGTGGCACACCGTCAAGGCGGCCTGGCTCGACGCGCTGCCCGACGCCGAGGCCGAGGCGCTCGTGCGGGCGCGGGTGCGCCGCGAGGTCGCCGACTTCGGCGGTCTCGTCGACGAGTGGGACGCCATCAACGAGGTCGTCATCATGCCCGACTTCGTCAACGAGCCCGACGGCGTGCCGAACGCGATCTCGCGCATCGCGCGCCGCCTCGGCCGCGTCGAGATGGTGCGGCTCGCCGTCGACGAGGCGCGCTCGGTCGACCCGAGCGCGCGCCTGCTGCTCAACGACTTCGACCTCTCGGCTGACTACGAGCGGCTCATCGAGGGGGTGCTCGAGGCGGGCATCCGGCTCGACGGCATCGGCGTGCAGACGCACATGCACCAGGGGTTCCGCGGCGCGCAGCTGCTCGAGCTCGCCGACCGCTTCGGGCGCTTCGGGCTGCCCGTGCACTTCAGCGAGAGCTCGCTCGTCTCGGGTGACCTCATGCCCGCGCACATCGTCGACCTCAACGATCACGTCGTCGACGAGTGGCCGTCGACGCCCGAGGGCGAGGTGCGGCAGGCCGACGAGCTCGAGCAGCTCTACCGCATGCTCGTGGGGCACCCGGCGGTCGCGTCGATCACCTACTGGGGCATCACCGACCACGGAGCCTGGCTCGGTGCACCCATTGGCCTCGTGCGCGCCGACGGCTCGCGCAAGCCCTCGTTCGACCGCCTGCGGTCACTCGTGCGCGACGAGTGGTGGCTTCCGGCGACGACGCTGCGCACCGACGGCGAGGGTCGCGTGCGCGTCACCGGCTTGGCGGGCGACTACGTGATCACGGCGGCGGATGCTCGTGCCGAGTTCGCGCTGCCCGTGGGCTCGTCGACGCAGGTCGTCGAGCTCGGCGCCGCCTGAGCCGCGCCCGCTCCGCGCCCGCCGAGGTGCACGACGTCGAGCCCGAAGCACTCAGCGAGCCGTGCGGCCACGAGACCGCGGTGGCACGCGCTCGCCTCGCGCTCGACGCAGAGCAGCGCGGCGCTGCCGACGGCGGGCAGCGCGTCGACGAGCGCGTCGAGCGGCGCCGGGTCGAGGATCTCCTGCGTGTAGCGCGTGATGTACGCCTCGCAGAGCTGCGTGCGGGTGCGCTTGCCGACCCCGGCCCGGGCATCCGCCGCGTACTGCAGGTGTCGCAGCTCGGTGGTCGGGGCGAGCGATCGCTCGTGCCGGTAGGCGATGCCGGCGTCGGCGAGCAGAGCCTGCAGGCGTCGCGAGTTCGCCCAGGCGTGATCGGCCCCGCGCACACCGCGACGCTGCCGCACGTCGACAAGAAGGCTGACGTCGGCACCGCGCAGCAGCGCGAGGAAGCCGGGGGCATCGAGTCCGTAAACCCCGATAGTGGCGAGGGTGGTCATGGTGGCTCCTCCCGGCTCCCGTCCGGCGACCACGCTGGCCGCCGGACGGGAGCCGCGTCGGCGGTCAGGCGACCGCGGTCCCCTCGAGCTCGACGAGCTGGCCGGGCACCGCGAGCCGCACGACCTGCAGCATCGTCGTTGCCGGCGCGGCTCCCGCGGCGGCGAGGCGCCCGGCGAGCACCCCGTAGTGCGGCATGAGCGCGTCGATGTCGGTCGTGTAGACCGACAGCCGCACGAGGTCGGCGAGCGTCATGTCGGCGTCGCGCAGCACCGCTTCGACGTTGTCGAGCGCGAGCGCCAGCTGCGCCGCCATGTCGCCGTCGTGCTCGGGCCGCCCCTCGGCGCTCATCGCGGTCTGGCCGGAGAGGTGCAGCACGCGGGTGCCGCCCTCGACGAGCTCGCCCTGGTTGAAGCCGAGCGCCGTCGACCACGTGGTCGGGTTCACGGCGGTGCGGACGATGGTCATGGGTCTCCTCGTTCCCGGAGGGGTCGTGCGCGCCGGCCCCGTGCCGGCCGCATCCCGCTCCGCTTCGAGCCTCTCGACGAATCACGACACCCTCTGTCATGCATTCGGAGCAGAATGGCGAGCGTGCGCGCCGACCGCCTCGTGGCCCTCGTCCTGCTGCTGCGGCAGCGGGGGCGGATGTCCGCGCGCGAGCTCGCGACCGAGCTCGAGGTCTCGCAGCGCACGGTGCTGCGCGACATCGACGCGCTCTCGCTCGCGGGCGTGCCCGTGTACGCCGACCGCGGCCGGCACGGCGGGTTCTCGCTGCTGCCCGGGTTCCGCACCGAGCTCACCGGCCTCACGCACGACGAGGCCCTCGCGCTGCTGACGGCGGGCTCGGCACGAGCCGAGCGGGTGTTCGGGCTGGGGGCGCCCCTCGCGTCCGCGATGCGCAAGATCGCGGACGCGCTCCCGGCCGCGCACCTCCAGGCGGTCGGCGATGCGGCGTCGCGATTCCTCGTCGACCCGGCGACCGACCTGCTGTCGCGCCCGGTCGGCGGTGAGCCGGTCACGGCGGGCGTGCTGGCGGCTCTGCGGCGCGGCGTCGTCGAGGGGCGGCGGCTGCGACTGCGCTACGCCGCCCCCGACAGCGAGCCGCACGACGCTGTCATCGATCCGGTCGGCCTCGTGACCGTGCGCGACCGCGCCTACCTGCTGGCGCTGCGCGACGGCGCCGATCGCACCTACCGGGTCTCGCGCATCCTCGCGGCCGACCTGCTCGACGAGCCCGCGCGACGGCCGGCCGAGGTCGACCTCGCCGCAGCCTGGGAGGAGCGACGATCGCGCTTCCTCGCCGACGATCGCCTGCGGGCCGTCGTCGCCGTCGACCAGGATGCTCGAGCGACGCTGCTCGACACGGCCCGAGCCGTGCTCGCCGAGCACGAGGGGCCCGACGGGAGGGCCGTCGTCGAGGTGCTCTTCGACGACGAGCGGCACGCGGTGTGGGCGCTGTGGCAGCTCGACGTCGCGGCCGAGGCGCTCGAGCCGCCGTCGCTGCGTCGCGCCCTCGCGGAGCGGGCGCGGCTGCTCGGCGAGCGGTACGCACGCGGCTGAGGTCGGCGGCGCGCGCCGAGCATCCGCGCCCGCCCCGCGCGTCCCTCGTCGACCAAATGAAGGGAGGCGCCTGCGCTCCAGCGGCGTGTCGCACGCGACACGCCGACCGCTCGCTCCCGGCTCCCTTCATTCGGTCGACTGCGGCGGGGGTGTCGAGAGCACGGCACGCGCGCGCCGCGCGCCGCGCGGCGCGGGCGGGATCAACGGGCTGGCGGCGCCGTCGAGTCGCGCACCACGAGGCTCGTGGCGAGGTCCATGCGCTGGGTGGCCGCGGCGCCCTCGGCGACGGCGAGCACGAGCCGCGCCGCCTCGACGCCCATCTGGCGCAGCGGCTGGTGCACGGTCGTCAGGCGCGGGCTCACCCAGCGGCTGAGCGGGATGTCGTCGTAGCCGACGATCGAGAGGTCCTCCGGCACGCGCAGCCCGAGCGAGCGGGCGGCCTCGAGCGTGCCGAGCGCCTGCAGGTCGCTGCCGGCGAAGATCGCGGTCGGCCGGTCGGGCCGGTCGAGCAGGCGCATCGCCTCGGCGCGCCCGCCCTCGACGTGGAAGTCGCCGAAGCGCACCCACGAGGGGTCGATCGGCAGCCCGGCGGAGTTCATTGCCGACCGGTAGCCGTCGAGGCGGGCTAGCGAGCACATCATGTCGGCCGGGCCGGTGATCGCGGCGATGCGCGTGTGCCCGAGCTCGATGAGGTGACGCGTCGCGGCGAGGCCGCCCGACCAGTTGGCCGAGCCGACCGAGGGCACGTCGGGTGAGGGGTCGCCGGCGGGGTCGACGATCGCGAACGGGATCGCGCGCGACCGCAGCCGCTCGCGCAGCGCGGGCGGCAGGTCGCTGAAGACGAGGATGACGCCGGCGGGCCGCCGGCGCAGCACGCCGTCGAGCCACTCGGCGCCGGGGGAGTGCCGGTCGCCCGTGACGGTGAGCACGACGCTGAGCCCGTGCTCCTTGGCGACGGATTCGACGCCATCGATGAGCTCCATCGACCAGATGCGGTCGAGCTCATGGAAGACGAGCTCGAGCAGCTCGGCCTTCGCCGTCGTCTGCCCGGTGCGGCGCTGGTAGCCGTGCCGGGCGAGCAGCTCCTCGACGCGGGCGCGCGTGGCGGCGGAGACGTCGGGGCGACCGTTGAGCACCTTCGAGATGGTGGCGAGCGACACGCCGGCCTCCGCGGCGACGTCGGAGAGGGTCACGCGCGAATCGGTCGACATGTTTCGAAGCCTAGACCCGAAAGTTACGGCTCATCGTGCATCATGCCGAGACGCCGACGGCGCTCGCCGCGTCGGTCGTCTCCGCACCGAGCGGGTCAGCAATGAGGCCGTCCCACGCGAGCTCGGCGGCGCCGACGAGCAGGCGCTGCGAGCCGAGCGCGGCGACCTCGATCGTCGCGTCGGCCGCGTTGACCGGCAGCGCCTGGGCGAGCAGGGATGCGCGCTGGTCGCGATCCGCGGCCCGCCACAGGGCGGCGAGGTGGCCACCGAGCACGATGCGCTCGGGGTTCAGCAGGTTGACCGCGCCGCGCAGGGCGATCGCGAGCCAGCGCAGCTGCCGGGCGACCTCCTCGTGCACGGGCCCGTCGTCGTTCTCCGCGACGATCGCCGTCAGCAGGGCGCTCTCGAGCGTGTCGTCGTCGGGGTGCTCGAGGCCGACCGCGGCGGCGAGCGCGGCGCGGGGCACGAGCGCCTCCAGGCAGCCGGTCGCGCCGCACGCGCACAGGGGGCCGTTCGGGTCGACGCTCGCGTGGCCGAGCTCGCCGGCGTAGCCCGCGGCGCCGTCCATGGGGCGCCCGTCGACGACGAGCCCGCCGCCGATGCCGCTCGGGCCGCCGTTGAGGTAGAGCATCGTGCGCGCGCCGATGCCGGCGCCGAACGCCTGCTCGGCTCGGCTGCCGAGGTGGGCGTCGTTCGCCGCGGCGACCGGCACGCCGAGGGCTGCGGCGAGCGGCGCGGCGAGCGGCTGCTCGCGCCAGCCCAGGCGCGGGGCGAGGCGCACGTGCCCGTCGTCGTGGCGCACGAGGCCCGGCACGGCGACGCCCGCGGCGACAACCTCGCTCTCGGGCTGGGTCGCGGCGAGGTCGCGCACGGTGGCGGTGATGAGCTCGATGGCGCGGTCGACGCTCGGCGGCTCCGACAGCGGCACGCGGCGGCGTGCGACGAGCTCGCCGCCGAGCGAGACGAGCGCGACGTCGATGACGTCGACCTCGGGGTTGATCGCGGCCACGAGCCGGGCATCCCGCGGCACCACCCGGGGGCTGGGGCGGCCGACGCCCGCGCGCGGGGCGTCGTCACGCTCGTCGACCCAGCCGTGCTCGGCGAGCACGGCGACGAGGTCGCCGATCGTCGAGCGGTTGAGGCCGAGCGCGCGCGTGAGGTCGGCGCGCGTGACGCCGCGACGCAGGTGCACGAGCTCGAGCACCGCCGAGAGGTTGCGGCGGCGCACGGCGGCGGCATCCATGGCTCTCGGTCCTCGATTCGGCATGCGACCAGTGTGGCGGTTCTTCCGAGCACCATGATACGTTGTGACGACCAACAAATAGCGCTGGCGCCCCCGCGCGCCGCCCCACCGGGAGACACCATGGCAACGACGCCCACGCCCGCCGACAAGTTCACCTTCGGTCTCTGGACCGTCGGCTACAACGGCGCCGACCCCTTCGGCGGCCCCACCCGCGCACCCCTCGACGTCGTGCACGTCGTCGAGAAGCTCACCGAGCTCGGCGCCTACGGCCTCACGCTGCACGACGACGACCTCTTCGCCTTCGGCTCGACCGACGCCGAGCGCCGCACGCAGATCGACCGCCTCATCGCGGCGAAGGAGCGCACCGGGCTGCAGGTGCCGATGATCACCACGAACCTCTTCAGCGCGCCCGTATTCAAAGACGGCGGCTTCACTTCGAACGACCGCGCCGTGCGCCGCTTCGCGCTGCGCAAGGTGCTGCGCAACCTCGACCTCGCCGCCGAGCTCGGCGCGCACACCTTCGTCATGTGGGGCGGCCGCGAGGGCGCCGAGTACGACGCCGCCAAGAACGTCGGCGCGGCGATCGAGCGCTACCGCGAGGCCGTCAACCTGCTCACCCAGTACGTCACCGAGCAGGGCTACGGCATCCGCTTCGCGATCGAGCCGAAGCCGAACGAGCCGCGCGGCGACATCCTGCTGCCGACCGTCGGCCACGCGATGGCCTTCATCGAGACGCTCGAGCACCCCGAGCTCGTCGGCCTCAACCCCGAGGTTGGGCACGAGCAGATGGCGGGCCTCAACTTCACCGCCGGCATCGCGCAGGCGCTCGAGGCGGGCAAGCTCTTCCACATCGACCTCAACGGCCAGCGCGGCATCAAGTACGACCAGGATCTGGTGTTCGGCCACGGCGACCTGCACAATGCCTTCTCGCTCGTCGACCTGCTCGAGCACGGCGGGCCGAACGGGGGGAGCGCCTACGACGGCCCCCGCCACTTCGACTACAAGCCGAGCCGCACCGAGGACGAGTCGGGCGTGTGGGAGAGCGCGAAGGCCAACATGCGCACCTACCTGCTGCTGAAGGAGCGCGCGGCCGCCTTCCGCGCCGACCCGGAGGTGCAGGAGGCCCTCGCGGCGGCCCGCGTCGCCGAGCTGTCGCAGCCGACGCTCGGCGAGGGCGAGAGCATCCGCGACCTGCTCGACGACCGCACCGCGTTCGAGGAGTTCGACGCGAACGCCTACTTCGACGGCCGGGGCTTCGGCTTCGTGCGCCTGCAGCAGCTGGCGACCGAGCACCTCATGGGTGCTCGCTAGCCGCACTCGCCTCCACCGACCCGGTCGGGGCGCGCGACGCCGTTTCGCCGCGCGCCCCGACCGAACCTCGTCAGCACGCCCGCCCGTGCGCCCGCCAGCGAAGGAGCTGCCATGACCCTCGTCGCCGGCGTCGACTCGTCGACGCAGAGCTGCAAGGTCGTCGTCGTCGACGCCGCCACGGGACGCGTCGTTCGCGAGGGCCGCGCCCCGCACCCCGACGGCACCGCCGTCGACCCGACCGCCTGGTGGGATGCCCTGCTCGCCGCGATCACGGAGGCCGGCGGTCTCGACGACGTCGCCGCGATCGCGGTCGCGGGCCAGCAGCACGGCATGGTCGCGCTCGACGCTGACGGCCGAGTCGTGCGCGACGCCCTGCTGTGGAACGACACCCGCTCGGCCGACGCCGCTCGGGCCCTGGTCGACGAGCTCGGCGCAGACGAGCTCGCCCGCCGCACCGGCTCGGTACCGGTGGCCTCGTTCACGGCGACGAAGCTGCGCTGGCTGCGCGACCACGAGCCCGAGAACGCGCGCCGCGTCGCCGCCGTGTGCCTGCCGCACGACTGGCTCACCTGGCGGCTTCGCGGTTACGGGCCCGCCGGCGAGAGCCCGCTCGGGCCCGTGCTCGACGAGCTCGTGACCGACCGCTCCGACGCGAGCGGCACCGCGTACTGGTCGCCCACCACCGGGCAGTACGACCTCGAGCTGCTCGAGCACGCGCTCGGCCACCGTGCGCGCCTGCCGCGCGTGCTCGGCCCGCTCGAGCGCGCGGGCGAGACCGCCGCGGGGGCGCCCGGGGTGCCCACGGGCATCCCGATCGGTGCGGGCGCCGGCGACAACGCGGCGGCCGCCCTCGGCCTCGGGGCGAGCGCCGGCGACGTCGTCATCTCGATCGGCACGAGCGGCACGGTCTTCGCCGTCACCGACGCCCCCGTGCTCGACGCGACCGGGACCGTCGCGGGCTTCGCCTCCGCCGACGGCGCCTTCCTGCCGCTCGTCGCCACGCTCAACGCCGCTCGCGTGCTCGACGCGCTCGCCCGCCTGCTCGGCGTCGACCACGAGGCGCTCGCCGAGCTCGCCCTCGTCGCCGAGCCCGGCGCCGGCGGCGTCGTGCTGCTGCCCTGGTTCGAGGGCGAGCGCACGCCCAACCTGCCCGACGCGACCGCGAGCCTCACCGGTCTCACGCTCGCTTCGACGACGCGCGAGAACCTCGCGCGCGCCGCAATCGAGGGGATGCTGTGCGGCCTCGCCGCCGGATTCGACGCCATCGCGCGCCACGGCCTCGCCGCGCGGCGCGTGCTGCTCGTCGGCGGCGCCGCGCGCTCCGCGGCGGTGCCGGCGATCGCCTCCGAGGTGCTCGGCCTGCCGGTCGTCGTGCCCGACCCGGGGGAGTACGTCGCGCGCGGTGCCGCGCGGCAGGCGGCAGGGGTGCTCGCCGGCGCGCTGCCGGACTGGCCGCTCGCGGTGCACGCCTCGGTGCAGCATCCGCCGCAGCCGCGCGTGCGCGCCGCCTACCAGACGGCCGTCGCGCGCACGATCGGCGCCGCGTGACCGACCGCGCGCCCCTCGTCGCGCGACTCGAGGTCGACGCCGCGCACCCGATCGGCCGCGTGCACGACCGCGTCTTCGGCGGCTTCGTCGAGCACATGGGCCGCGGCGTGTACGGCGGCCTGTTCGACCCCGAGCACCCGTCGGCCGACGCCGAGGGCTTCCGGCGCGACGTGCTCGACCTCGTGCGCGAGCTCGGCATCACGATGGTGCGCTACCCGGGCGGCAACTTCGTCTCCGGCTACCGCTGGGAGGACGGCGTGGGCCCCATCGAGCAGCGCCCCCGCCGCCTCAACCTCGCCTGGCACAGCGTCGAGTCGAACCGCGTCGGCCTGCACGAGTTCGCGCGCTGGGCCGAGCTCGTCGGCGCCGAACTCATGCTCGCGGCGAACCTCGGCACGCGCGGCGTGCTCGAGGCGCTCGACCTCGCCGAGTACGCGCTGCACCCGGCGGGCACGGCACGCGCCGACGAGCGCCGGGCGAACGGCCGCGAGGAGCCCTTCCCGGTGCGGCTGTGGTGCCTCGGCAACGAGATGGATGGGCCCTGGCAGCTCGGCCAGCAGACCGCCGACGAGTACGGCCGGCTCGCCTCGCGCACGGCGAAGGCGCTGCGGCAGCTCGACCCGGCCCTCGAACTCGTGGCCTGCGGCTCGTCGGGGCCGCTCATGCCGACCTTCGGCTCCTGGGAGCGCACGGTGCTGCGCCACGCCTACGACGACGTCGACCTGCTCTCGGCGCACTTCTACGCCGAGCCGGTCGACGGCGACCTGGCCGCGTTCCTCGCCTCGGGCGTCGCGCTCGACCGCTACCTCGACGACGTGATCGGCATCGTCGACGCGGTGCGCGACGAGCTCGGCTCCGTGCGCACGCTCGGCATCTCGGTCGACGAGTGGAACGTCTGGTACCAGTCGCGCATGGCCGCGAGCCTGCCCACCGGCGACAACTGGCCCGAGGCGCCCGCGCTCAGCGAAGACGACTACTGCCTCGCCGACGCCGTCGTCGTGGGCGACCTGCTCATCTCGCTGCTGCGCCGGGCCGACCGGGTCACGGCCGCGTGCCTCGCGCAGGTGGTCAACGTCATCGCCCCGATCGCGGCGCCAGCGGATGCTCTTGCCTGGCGCCGCGCGACCTTCCACCCGTTCGCCCTCACGGCGCGGCACGCGCGCGGCGAGAGCCTCCCGGTCGCCGTCGACGCCCCGTTCATCGCCGCGGGGTCGCTCGGCGAGGCGCCCGCCGTGAGCGCCGCCGCCGTGCGCACCGACGACGGAGGGCTGACCGTGCTGCTGGTGAACCGCGACCTCGAGCGCGAGGTCGACGCGACCGTCGTCGTCGCCGGCCTCGCGCCGGGCGCGCGGGTGCTCGAGGCGGTCAGCCTGAGCGGGCCGGATCCGCTCGACGCGAGCACGATCGACGCGCCCGACCGGGTGTCGCCGTGCGGCAACACCTCGACGCGGGTCGAGGCGGGCGTCGTGCGCGTGACACTGCCGGCCGTGTCGTGGAGCCTCGTGCGCGTCGGCCGCTGACCGCGGCGGAGACGGGACCTTCGCCCCGGGCATCCGCGAACCGGTCTCACTAGGCTGAGATCGCCGTCCGTCCGCCTGCGAGAGCCCGGGAGCCCATGGAGTCGTTCGACACCGCCTTCGGGCTGCCGCTGCCGCTCGCCGTCGCGCTCTTCTACGTCGTCGTGCTGCTGCGCGGCGGCGCGACGTACGCGGCCGGTCGCGGCGCACGCGGTGGCGTCGGCCGCACGCGGCTGAAGGCCCGGCTCGAGTCGCCGCGGTTCCGTCGTGCCGAGCGCATCGTCGAGCGCTACGGGGCGCCGGTCGTCGCCGCGTCGTTCCTGACGGTCGGCTTCCAGACGCTGGCGAACCTCGCCGCGGGCGTGCTGCGGATGCCCCTCCTCGCGTACCTCCCGGCCCTCGCGGTCGGCGGCCTCGCGTGGGCGCTCATCTGGGGCGTGGTCGGCGTCGCCACCTACGAGGCGGTCGCCCAGCTCGCGATGCGCAGCCCCGTCGAGGCCGCGATCTTCGTCGTCGTGCTCGTGGGCGTGCTCGTCGTCATCGAGGTGCTCAACATCCGGCGCCAGCGTCGACGCGACGAGGTGACGCTCGCCGAGGTGGTCGAGGCCGAGCGGGCAGGCGAGCCGCAGGCCTAGGCTCTCGGCCATGACAGCGCCCGTGCCGCAGTCGGCGCCCATCGTCACGCTCACCATCAACCCCGCGCTCGACGTCTCGACCTCGACCGAGCGGGTCGAGCCCGAGCACAAGCTGCGCTGTGGGCCGAGCCGCACCGACGCGGGCGGCGGCGGCGTCAACGTGAGCCGCGTCATCCACCGCCTCGGCGGGCAGTCGGTCGCGATCTACGCCGTCGGCGGGCCGACCGGGCAGGCGTATCGGCAGCTGCTCGAGGCCGACGGCATCATCGGCCGCGCGATCGGCATCGAGGGCTCCACGCGCGAGAACATCACGATCGACGAGCTGTCGACGGGGCGGCAGTTCCGGTTCGTGCTGCAGGGCCCGCACCTCACCTCCGACGAGTGGGGGGAGTGCCTCGCCGCGACGCTCCGCGCGATGACGCCCGGCGGCTACGTCGTCGCGAGCGGATCCCTCGCCCCCGGCGTGCCCGACGACGTCTACGCGCGCCTCGCGCGGGCGGCGAGGGCCCACGGGGTGCGCTGCATCGTGGATGCCTCGGGGCCGGCGCTCGCCGCCGCCCTCGCCGAGGGCGTGCACCTCGTGAAGCCCTCGGCGCGCGAGCTCGGCGAGCTCGTCGGCCGAGCGCTGCCGACCCTCGACGACCGGGTGGAGGCCGCCCGCGAGCTCGTCGACCGCGGCAGCGCCGAGGTCGTCGCCCTCACCCTCGGCGGCGACGGCGCCGTGCTCGTCACGCGCGAGGGCGTCACGCGACTGGAGGTGCCGAAGGTCGAGGTGCGCTCGACGGTCGGCGCCGGCGACTCCTTCCTCGCCGCCCTCGTGCTGCGCCTCGCGCAGGGCCGCACCCTCGACGAGGCCTTCCGCGCCGGGGTCGCTGCTGGCACCGCCACCGCGATGACCGAGGCGACCGAGCTGTGCCATCGCGATGACGTCGAGCGTCTCGAGGCGCAGCTGCTCGCGCAGCGCGACTAGGGTCGAGAGCCGACGACGAGGAGGCAGCATGTCCGTGATCGACACGGCCGTCTACGTCGACGGCGAGCGCACGCCCGACCCGCCTTCGCTCGACGTCGTCGCCGAGCTCACCCGCGAGCGCGGCGGCATGGCCTGGATCGGCCTGTACCGCCCGACGCCCGATGAGCTCGCGGGGGTCGCCGACGAGTTCGCCCTCAACGCGACCGCCGTCGAGGATGCCCACCACGGGCACCAGCGCTCCAAGCTCGATCGGCACAGCGACGACGACTTCGTCGTGCTCAAGCCCGCCCGCTACCTCGACGCCGACGAGCGCGTCGACATCGGCGAGCTGCACGTCTTCGTCGCCGCCGACGCCGTCATCACGGTGCGGCACGCCGAGTCGCCCGACCTCGCCGCGGTGCGGCGCCGCCTCGAGGTCGACCGTGAGCTGCTCGCGCTCGGCCCGCGCGCGGTGCTCTACGCGATCCTCGACCAGGTCGTCGACGAGTACGCGCCCGTGCTCGCCGGCCTCGAGAACGACATCGACGAGATCGAGGACGAGCTGTTCGCCGGCGACGACGCCGTGAGTCGCCGCATCTACGAGCTCTCGCGCGAGGTCATCGAGCTGCAGCGCGCCGTGCACCCGCTCGCCGGCATCATCCGCACGGTCGCGGTGGGCGTGCCCGACGGCCGGCTGCGCGACGC
Organism: Microcella alkalica; assembly: GCF_014595885.1. Lineage (GTDB taxonomy): Bacteria > Actinomycetota > Actinomycetes > Actinomycetales > Microbacteriaceae > Microcella > Microcella alkaliphila_B. Next base: position 107,765 of record NZ_JABUKC010000001.1, read on the forward strand.
GTTCGCCGACGTGCTCGACCACGCCATCCGCGTCGGCGAGCGCGTCGACACCTTCCGCGCCGTGCTGCAGAACGCGCTGCAGGTCAACGCGACGCTCGTCACTCAGCGCCAGAACGCGGAGATGCGCGCGCTCAGCGAGGCCTCGCTGGTGCAGAGCAACGAGGTGCGCAAGATCTCGTCGTGGGCGGCCATCCTCTTCGCCCCGACCCTCGTCGGCACGATCTACGGCATGAACTTCACGGTCATGCCCGAGCTCGACGAGCCGTGGGGGTACCCGGCGGCGCTCGCCGCGATGCTCGCGACGAGCGTGGGGCTCTTCGCGATCTTCCGCGCGCGGCGCTGGCTGTAGCGGCCGTCACTGCGGCGAAACACTCGCGCAACACGCCGCCCCTAGGCTCCCCGCCATGACGGGCGTCGGCGAGCCCCTCGTGCGGGGAGCAGCGAGCACGACCTCCGCCGTGCCCGCGCACCTGCTGGCGCTGGGTCGCGCCATCGAGCGGGCCGACGCGACCGCGCGCATCCTCGAGGCGCACCTGCTGCTCGCGCGCGACGACCACTGGCTCGACGATGCGGCCGCGGCGCGCCTGCTGCTCGCCTCGTGCGGCGTCGACGCGCCTGCCGACCCGCCGTCGACGGCGCGCGCCGCCGACCGTCTGACCGCCGACCGCGCGCACCCCGCCTCGATCGCGCACGCCCTCGTCGAGGCGCGCGACGCCGCTCGCCTCGCGCGCGAGTCGCTGCCCGCCGAGCTCGCCGACATGCTCGTCGCCACGCGCGCTCGACTGCCGCGCAAGGTCGTCGGCCCGCGCGTCGGCGACTTCCTCGCGTGGGTGCGCGAGCGCTCGGCGATCGCCGTCGGCCTCGTCGAGTCGGCGGTCGCGCGCGGGGGCGCCTACGAGCTCATCACGCTCGGCCGCCGCCTGGAGCGCGCGGTCGCGACCTCGCGCGTGCTCGCCGCCCACGCGGGCGAGCCCGAGGCCAGCATCGGGTGGATGTCCGTGCTCCGCAGCGCCGGAGCCCACGAATCGCACGTGCGGGCCCATCGCGGTGCGCCCACGGCCGCGGCGACGATCGAGCTGCTCGTGCTCGACGAGCGCTTCCCGCGCTCGGTCGCCCAGTCGCTCGCCCGGGCGGAGGCGGCGCTCGCCGGGGTGCCCGGGCCGCCAGCGCTCTCGGCGCTACCCGGCGCGGGGGCGGCGGGGGAGGCAGGGTCGTCGCGTGTGGCGGTGCGGGCGCTCGCCGCCGCGCGCGCTGCGGCCGATGCGCTCGGCGGCGTCGTCGTAGCGGTCGGGCACGCCGACGACGAGCGTGCGGCGGGTCACCGCCGTGCGGCGCTCGTGACCCTGCTCGAGGCGGTCGTGCGGGCCGCCGACGAGGTGACGGCGGCGCTCAGCCCCGGGTAGGGCAGTGCAGCCGGGTCGGGGTCGTGCCGGCGCCGCGCTCGATCTCGTGCTCGGCCATGGGTTCGCCGCACATCGGGCAGCGCGGGTCGGCGGGCGGCACGTAGGGCTCCTCGGGGCGGCCGATGCCGACCTGGGCGGGGCCGGTGATGCGCCACAGCACGCGCCCGAACGCTCCCCAGAAGCCCGGCACGTCGTTCCACGGGTTCAGGGGATTTACTTTGCGCACGAATCAATCGTACGCCCCGTATTCTGAGGGCGTGAACCACTCGGACGACCCGCTCGCGCTCGACCGCCAGGTCTGCTTCGCCATCGCCGCGGCCGCCCGCAGCATCGTCACCGTCTACCGCCCCGTGCTCGAGCCGCTCGGGCTCACGCACCCGCAGTACCTCGTCATGCTCGCCCTGTGGGAATCCGGCGCGGTGCGGGTGAAAGACCTCTCCGAGCGCCTGCTGCTCGACCCGGCCACGCTGAGCCCGCTGCTGAAGCGGCTCGAGCAGCAGGGGCTCGTCGTGCGCCGCCGCGCGGTGGACGACGAGCGAGCGCTCGCGCTCGAGCTCACGCCCGCGGGTCGGGCGCTGCGGCAGCGCGCCGAGCAGGTGCCCGGGCGCGTGGTCGAGCGGCTAGGGCTGTCGATCAGCGAGCTGGAGGGCATCCGCGACGCCGCCACGCGGCTCATCGAGGCGAGCCGCCCGGTCGCGCCGCAGCCGACCGCGGGCTGACGCGCGGCACGCCGCCGCGACCCCCGCCGCCCGCTCAGCCTCGCCGGGCCGAGGCCTCGACGATCGCGATCTCCTGCGTCGCGGCCTCGAGGTCGTAGTCGTCGCCGTCGTAGCGCACTCGCACGCGCGGTCGCCACCAGGGGCCGCCGTGCCGACGCAGGCGCAGGTTGCGGGTCGAGCGCATCCAGATCACGGCGACCGCCGCCGCGATGACGCCGGCGAGCGCGGCGACGCCGAGCGCCCAACGGGGACCGAGCTCGTTGGCGACGAAGCCGATGAGGGGGCTGCCGATCGGAGCGCCGCCGATGAAGATCGTGTGGAACAGCGCCATCACACGCCCGCGGATCGCCGGCCGCGTGGTCGTCTGCACGTAGGCGTTGCTCGAGGTGATCATCGTGAGCGAGGTGAACCCGACCGGGATCAGCGCGAGGGCGAAGGTCTCGAACGTCGGCATGAGCGCGGCGCCGAGCGCGGCGAGCGCGAATCCCGCCGTCGCGAGCACGATGACGCGCAGCCGCGGTCGTTCTCGGCGGGCCGACATGAGGGCTCCCGCGACCGATCCGATGGCGAGGATGCTCGACAGCAGGCCGAACGCCGTGGCATCCCGATCGAACTCGACGCGGGCCATCGTCGCGGTGAAGATGCCGAAGTTGAAGCCGAACGTGCCCAGCAGGAAGATCATCGTGAACACCACGACGAGGTCGCCGCGGCGCCGCACGTAGAGGAACCCGGCGCGCAGCTGCCCGCGGCCCTTCTTCTCCTTCTTCATCGGGTGCAGCTCGTCGCGGCGCAGCATCGCCAGCGCGATGAGCGTCGCGAGGTACGTGAGCCCGTTGAGCACGATCACCCAGCCGACGCCGACGACGACGACGAGCACGCCGGCGACGGCCGGGCCGACGAGGCGCGCGACGTTGAACGACGCGGAGTTCAGCGCCACCGCATTCGGCAGCTGCGCCGTGCCGACGAGCTCGCTCACGAAGGTCTGCCGCACGGGCACGTCGAGCGCCGTGACGATGCCGAGCGCGAGCGCGAAGAGGTAGACCATCCAGAGCTCGGCGATGCCGAGCACGACGATGACGCCGAGGCCGAGCGCGAGCAGCCCCTGCACCGACTGCGTGATGGCGAGCAGCTTCCGGCCGTTGAGGCGATCGGCGAGGATGCCCGCGAAGGGCCCGACGACGAGCGCCGGCCCGAACTGCAGCGCCATCGCGAAGCCGACGGCAGCAGCATCCTCGTTCGTCAGCTCGGTCAGGATGAGCCAGTCCTGCGCCGTGCGGTTCATCCAGGTGCCGATGTTCGACACGATCGCGCCGATGAACCAGACGCGGTAGTTGAAGAGCCCGAGGCTGCGGAACATCGTCCTCACGAGTCGGCGAGCTTCCGCAGCACCGGGCGCACCGCTTCGAGCGCCGCGCGCTCGTCGTCGTCGAGCGCGTCCAGCTGGCGGTGGAACCACGCCGTGCGCAGGCGGCGCGTCTCGGCGATGAGCTCGACGCCCGCCGCGGTCAGGTCGACCCAGACCTGCCGGGCATCCTGCTCGCTCGGTTCGCGGCGCACGTAACCGGCGGCCTCGAGCGCGTTGAGGGTGCGGTTCATCGACGGCGGGCTCACGCGCTCGCGCTCGGCGAGCGCGCCCGGCGTCGAGCGGCCGTGCGTCTCGAGCTGCCACAGCACGCCGAGCTGCGTGTCGGTGACGCCCTCGCCGCCGCGCTCGGCACGGATGCGCCTGGCCACCTTCTGGATGAGCACGCGCAGCTCTTCGTCGGGGTCGCTCGCCGTCGTCATATCGGCTCCAGGGTAGATCATTACCCTGGCTAACGATCCCTCGCGGCGCAGCATTCCCGCAGGGGCGCGAGGCGGGCCCGGCACCCCTACGATGAACGCAGGGAGGCCCACCCATGGTGAAGTTCATCGCCGAACGCGACCACCGCACCTTCGTCGACGACCACGGCGTCACGATCCACTACTACGTCTGGGCGCCCGGCCGCCCGAAGGCCGTCGTGCAGCTCGCGCACGGCGTCGGCGAGCACGCGCTGCGCTACGAGGTGCTCGCGCAGGAGCTCGTCAACGCCGGCTACGCCGTCTACGCCGACGACCACCGCGGCCACGGCGCCACCGGCGTCGAGATGACGGGCGGCGACTCGTCGAGGATGGGCCGGCTCGGCCCCGGAGGGCTGCGCGCGACGGTGCAGAATCTGCGCGACCTCGCCACGATCATCCGCACCGACTGGCCGCAGCTGCCGGTCGTGCTGCTCGGCCACTCGTGGGGCTCGCTCATGGCGCAGATGCTGCTCAACGAGCACGCCGACGAGTACGAGGCCGCCGTGCTCACCGGCACCACGTACCGCATGCCCGGGTACATGAACTCCGGCGACCTCAACGCCAAGCACGCCCACCTCGGCGACACCGGAGCCGAGTGGCTCAGCCGCGACCCCGAGGTGCACCGGCTGTTCCGCGACGACCCGCTGACCTTCGACGCGACGATCCTCAAGCTGTTCGGCGTGCGCGACGGGCTGCGGCTCTTCGGCCGCCCGAAGCGCCTGCGCCGAGACATCCCGCTGCTCGTCATGGTCGGCGACGACGACTCCGTCGGCGGCGAGCGCGGCGCCGTCAAGCTCGTCGAGGCGTACGCGCACCGTGGCGGGCTGACCGACGTCGAACTGATCGTGTACGCGGATGCCCGGCACGAGATCTTCAACGAGCTCAACCAGGCCGACGTGCGCCGCGACCTCATCGCGTGGCTCGATGACCGCGTCGCGCCGAAGGTCTGACGCCCCGGTCAGTGCCCTTGCCCGCCGGGCAGCGAGACGGCCGTGAGCAGCATGACGCTGGGCTCGAGCGCCTCGACCCGGTGCGTCGCGTCGGGGATGCGCACGAGCATCCCGGGCCGCGCCTCGATGCTGCGCTCGCCGCCGTCGCCCGCCCACGACAGCCGCACCGCGCCGCGCAGCACGCGCAGCGTCGCCTCGCCGGGGTTGCCGTGCTGCGGCAGCCCGCCGCCGGTGTCGAACGCCATCGCCAGGTGGCGCAGCGTCGACTGCCCGAGGTCGAGCTTCAGGGTCGCGCGCCGCTCCGGTGAGGCGAGCGCCTGCTCGAGCAGGCGGTCGGCGAGACGGTCGAGGTCGACGGCGACGGTGTCCATGCCCGCACCCTACGCCGCACCTCGCACCCGCCGCACCGCCTGAGTAGCCTGGACCGATGCCGACGACGCTGCCGCCCTTCGTCTCCGCCGCCGACCTCGAGGCCCTGCAGGAGCGGGCCGCCGCCGGCGAGCTCGAGCTCGCGATCGCCGACGTGCGCTGGTACCTCGACGGCCGCTCCGGCCGCGACGCCTTCCACGCCGGCCACCTGCCCGGCGCCGTCTTTGTCGACCTCGACGAGTGGCTCGCCGCCGCGCCGAGCGCGGCCGAGGGTCGCCACCCCCTGCCCGACCCCGAGCGCTTCGCCCGCGGCATGGCCGAGGCCGGCATCGGCGACGGCACCACCGTCGTCGCCTACGACGACGCCGGCGGGGTCATCGCCGCCCGCCTGGTCTGGATGCTCCGCACCCTCGGCCGCGACGCCGCCGTGCTCGACGGCGGCATCACGGCCTGGCCGGGCGAGCTCGCGGCCGGTGCGGCGCTCGCCGCGCGCGCGGGCCGCCACCGCACCGAGGCGACGTTCACCGCGGCGCCGTGGCCGGCATCCGCCCTCGCCTCGATCGACGAGACGCAGCAGCGCGCCGCCGACGGCACCGCGATCGTGCTCGACGCCCGCACCGCCGACCGGTACGCGGGCGAGACCGAGCCGGTGGATGCCCGTGCGGGCCACATCCCCGGCGCCCGCAACCTCTCGGTGCGCGATCACGTCGCGGCCGACGGTCGGCTCAGGGCGCTCGACGAGCTGCGGGCCCGCTTCGCGTCGGTCGGCGTCGAGGGCGCCGCGGGCGAGGCGCCCGAGGTCATCGCGTACTGCGGCTCGGGCGTGACCGCGTGCCACGAGCTGCTCGTGCTCGAGCACGCGGGGCTCGGCCGCGGCCGGCTGTTCGCGGGCTCGTGGTCGCAGTACGCCGCCGACCCGGCGCGGCCGCTCGCGACCGGCTCCTAGCTCGACGCTCCTAGGCTGGCCTCATGCACGGTGAGACAGCGCATGGTGAATTCAAGGTCCCCGGAGGCAAGCTCGTCGTCGTCGACCTGGAGGTCGACGGCGGCGCGATCCGCGAGTTCCGGCTCGCGGGCGACTTCTTCGTCGAGCCCGACGAGGCGATCCCGGCGATCGAGGCGGCGATTGTCGGGATGCCCGCCGACGCCGATCACGCGGCGTTCGCGGCGGCGATCTCCGCGGCTCTGCCGCCCGGCACGGTGATGCTCGGCTTCAGCGCCGACGCGGTCGCGACGACGATCCGTCGGGCGCTCGCGCGGGCGACGGCGTTCACCGACTACGAGTGGAACCTCATCGTCGGCCCGCCGCTCACCCCGCAGCAGCAGATGGCCGCCGACCAGGTGCTCACCGAGGAGGTCGGCGAGGGCCGCCGCGGCCCCACCCTGCGCATCTGGGAGTGGGAGCGCCCCGCCGTCGTCATCGGCTCGTTCCAGTCGGTGAAGAACGAGGTCGACATGGAGAACGCGCAGAAGTACGGCTTCGAGGTCGTGCGCCGCATCTCCGGCGGCGGCGCGATGTTCATGGAGGCCGGCAGCGTCGTCACCTACTCGCTCTACGCGCCGATCGAGCTCGTGCAGGGCATGAGCTTCGCCGAGTCGTACGCCTTCCTCGACGAGTGGGTCATCGAGGGGCTGAAGAGCCTCGGCATCGAGGCCAGCTACCAGCCGCTCAACGACATCACCTCGACGAAGGGCAAGATCGGCGGCGCCGCGCAGAAGCGCCTCGGCTCGGGCGCCGTGCTGCACCACGTCACGATGAGCTACGACATGGACGGCGACCGCATGGTCGAGGTGCTGCGCATCGGGCGCGAGAAGCTCAGCGACAAGGGCATCCGCAGCGCCAACAAGCGCGTCGACCCGCTGCGCAGCCAGACCGGCCTGCCGCGCGAGGAGGTCATCGAGCGCCTCATCGCCACCTTCCGCGCGCGCAACGGCCTCACCGAGTCGGCCATCACGCCCGCCGAGCTCGAGCGCATCGACGCCCTCGTGGAGGAGAAGTTCGGCACCGAGGAGTGGCTCTACCGCGTGCCGTAGCGGCCCGTCTGTTCACCCGCCGTTCACCCGGGCCGCCCAGACAGCCCGGGTATCCTGGGCCGCATGCCGGTGTGGGGGTGGGTTCTTCTCGTGGGCGCGGCCGTCGCGCTCGCGCTCGTCGCGCACCTCCGCGGCTGGATCGACCTGAGCGACAAGAGCCGCCGCGGCGGCGTCGGCGGCGGACTCATCGGCGGCGTCGACGAGGTCTTCTTCCCGACGCGCCACGAGGCGCAGGTCGAGCTCGATCGGCAGACCATCCTGCCCGCGCCGGCTCCGACCCCCGGCGACGGCCCGAACGGCATCGTGGATGCTCCCGCCGAGTCGCCCTCCTACCGGGGCCGTCTGCGCCTCGACGTGCCGGCCGACCGCTAGCGCGAGCCGCGCGCGCCTCGCACCCGCCCGCTCCCTGAGCGCGCCGCTCGCCCGCTCCCCGCGCGCGTCGCTCGCCCGCGCGCTTCCGCGGGCTCTTGCGTCGAGACGGGCCTCCCGTTCGCCCGACTCGGCAGAAGAGCCCGCGTCGACGAGCCATCTCTGCCGGCGCGCGACCGTCAGCGGGTCGTGAGGTCGGCGTACTCGGGGTGGCGCCGCATCCACATCACCACGAACGGGCACGAGGGCACGATGCGGTCGGTGCTCTCGGTGCGCAGGTGGTCGAGGATCGCCTGCACCATCTCGCCGCCGACGCCCTTGTTGCGCAGGAACGGCGGCACCTCCGCGTGGATCAGCCGCAGCTGCCCGGGCGAGGCGTCGTAGACGATGAAGCCCTGCAGGGCTCCGGCGTCGTCGTGCACCACGTAGCGGTCGGCGTCGGGCTCGTGCGTGACGGTGAGGCTCATGCTCGGCACCCTACCCGCGCCGCCGAACACCGCACTCAGGCTCGGCGCCGCGCCGACACCGCACCGGCCGCGCCCGACTGCACGTGCGTAAACGACGAGAACGTGCGAAGAAGCGCACGCGCTGGTCGCAAGCGCACGTCGTGGCGAAGAACGAGCCGCTAGAGAGGCGCGCGCGACTACGCGCTCGCGCGCACCACAATGTCGGTCGGCAGGATGGCGGTGCGGTTCGTCGGCTCTCCGCGCAGCAGCTGCAGCAGCATCCGCGCCATCTGCTCGCCCATCTCCTCCGAGGGCTGGCGCACCGTCGTGAGCGGCACCGCGGCCGCCTCGGCGGCGGGGCTGTCGTCGAAGCCGAGCACCGCGACGTCGTCGGGCACCCGCACCCCCCGCTCGGCGAGCGCCGAAAGCGCGCCGACGGCCATGAGGTCGCTCGCGACGAAGAGCGCGTCGAACCCGCCGGCGTCGAGCAGCTCGCGCGCGGCCCGCGCCCCGCCGACCATGGTGAAGTCGCCGTTCGCGCTCGGGCCGGCCTCGAGCCCGGCCGCCTCGATCGCGCGCCGCCAGCCCTCGACGCGGTCGATGCCGGCGGGCATGTCGGGCGGGCCGGTGATCGTCGCGATGCGTCGGTGGCCCCGGTCGATGAGGTAGCGCACCCCGGCCTCGGCGGCCGCGGCGTTGTCGACGTCGACGAAGTGGGCGCCCGCGGCGGCGTCCGACCCGAGCGGGTGGCCGCCGAAGACGACGGGGATGCTGTCGCCCAGCTTCTCCAGGAAGCTGTCGCTCGAGTGGTGCGAGACCACGATCGCGCCGTCGACGCTGCCGCCGAGCAGGTAGTCGACGGTCTTCTGCGAGGGGCCGGGGTTCGCCAGGTGCAGGTTCAGCACGTAGTCCGAGGCGTCGAGCACGCGGCTGATGCCCCGCACGACGGCGGCGAAGTAGGGGTCGCCGAAGAACCGGGTCGTGTCCTCCGGCACGACGAGCGCGATGGCCATCGCGCGTCGGTTCGCGAGCGACCTGGCCGCGCGATTGGGGGTGTAGCCGAGGCGGGCGATGGCGGCCTGCACGGCCTCCACGGCATCCGGGCTCACCTTCGGCGAGGCGTTGACGACGCGCGAGACGGTCGAGCGCGAGACGCCCGCCTCGGCGGCGACCATCTCGAGGGTCGGCGCCGAGCGCGGGGAGCCGGCCTCGATCGTCATGCTGCGGAGTCTAGTGAGCGGTGCGCGCCGAGCCGCGCCTACGGCGCCGCGCCCTCGCGCAGCCCGCGGTCGGCGATGATGCGCTGGTAGCGCCGCCCGCTCGCCTTCACCGTGCGCTGCTGCGTGTCGTAGTCGACCCGCACGAGCCCGAACCGCTTGTCGTAGCCCCAGGCCCACTCGTAATTGTCCATGAGCGACCAGTAGAAGTAGCCGCGCACGTCGACGCCCGCGTCGATCGCGTCGAGCATCGCCGCGAGGTGCTGCTCGAGGTAGTCGGCGCGCTCCAGGTCGTCGACCGACCCGTCGGGCCCGACGACGTCGTCGTAGGCGGCGCCGTTCTCGGTGACGTAGAGCACCGTGCCGGCGGGCTTGGCGTACTCGGCGTCGACGCGCACGAGCAGGCGCGTGAGGCCTTCGGGCTGCACCTCCCACTGCATGGCGGTGACGGGCAGGCCCCGCGGGTGCCAGTGCACGCCCTCGTCGGCGGGGAACGGCGAGCGCTTGGGGCGCTCCGACGGCGCGGCGGGCGCGAGCGGCGTGCCCGTGAACGGATGCCCGCTGACGGCGTCGCCGTGGTAGTAGTTGACCCCCAGTGCGTCGATGGGCGTCGCGATCGCGGCGAGGTCGCCGTCGCGCACGGGCACGCTGACGCCGAGCGCGCCGAGGTCGTCGACGATGTCGGCCGGGTACGCGCCGCGGAAGATCGGGTCGAGGAACCACCGGTTGTGCTGCCCGTCGATGCGCCGCACCGCGTCGAGGTCGGCGGGGTCGCTCGCGTCGACGGGGTCGGCGACGGTGAGGTTGAGGGTAATGCCGAGCTGCAGTTCGGGGTCGCGGCGGCGCAGCTCCTGCACGGTCAGGCCGTGCCCGAGCAGCAGGTGGTGCGAGGCGGCGACGGCGGCCTGCGGATCCTGTCGGCCGGGGGCGTGCTCGCCGCTGAGGTAGCCGAGGAACGCGCTGCACCACGGCTCGTTGAGCGTCGTCCAGGCGTCGATGCGGTCGCCGAGCACGTCGTGCACGAGGCCCGCGTACTCGACGAACCGCAGCGCGGTGTCGCGGTTCGCCCAGCCCCCGGTCTCCTCGAGCGCCTGCGGCAGATCCCAGTGGTAGAGCGTCAGCCACGGCTGGATTCCCGCGCCGAGCAGGTCGTCGACGAGCCGCGAGTAGAAGTCGAGCCCCGCCGGGTTGGCGGCGCGCCCGTCGGGCTGCACCCGCGCCCACGACGTCGAGAACCGATAGGTCTGGATGCCCAGCTCGCGCATCATCGCGACATCCGAGCTCGAGCGCCGGTAGTGGTCGCAGGCCGGCTCGCCGTCGTCGCCGTTCACGACGGCGCCCGGCACGCGCGCGAAGGCGTCCCAGATGGAGTCGGTGCGGCCGTCGACGTGGGTCGAGCCCTCGATCTGGAAGGCCGCGGTCGCGACGCCGAACCGGAAGTCGGCGGGGAAGGCGCGCACGCCGGCGAGGGGCGCCGTGGTGGGCGCCGGGGTCGAGAGGGTCATCCCTTGACAGCTCCTTGCATGATGCCGCTGACCAGCTGGCGGCCGGCGACGATGAACAGGATCAGGAGGGGGATGGTCGAGAGCAGCACGCCCGCCATCACCACCGAGTAGTCGACGAAGTAGTTGCTCTGCAGCAGCGAGAGCGCCACCGGCAGGGTGGGGCTCTGCCGGTCGAGCACGATGAAGGGCCAGAAGAAGTTGGTCCACGTCGAGATGAAGACGAACAGCCCGAGCATGGCGGCGGCGGGGCGCGCGGCGGGCAGCGCGACCGACCAGAAGGTGCGGATCATGCTCGCGCCGTCGACGCGCGCCGCCTCGATGAGCTCGTAGGGCAGCGCCTGGCTGAGGTACTGCGTCATCCAGAACACGCCGAACGCGCTGACGATCGCGGGCAGGATGACCGCGCCGAGGCTGCCCGCGAGCTGCAGCTGCGTCATCGCGATGAAGAGGGGCACGACGCCGAGCTGGGTCGGCACGGCCATCGTCGCGATGACGAAGACCAGCAGCCCGTTGCGGCCGCGGAAGCGCAGCTTCGCGAACGCGAACCCGGCGAGCGTCGAGAACCACACGACCGAGGCGGCGACGACCGTGGAGACGATGATCGAGTTGGTGATCGCCTTCCAGAAGTTGACGCTGTCGTTCTCGATGACGGCGGCGGCGTTGGCGAGGAAGTTGCCGCCCGGCCACCACACGATGTCCTGCCGCGTGATCGTCGTCGCGTCGCCCGAGCCGATGAGGAACGACCAGTAGAGCGGGAAGACGCTGCCCAGCAGCACGGCGATGAGGAAGCCGTAGGCCATCCACCCGGGGCGCTGCCCGTTGACCAGGCGGCGACGACGGGGCGTGCGTCCGGCACGGCGAGCCGCGGCGCGCTCGGCGGGCGACGACCCGCGCGGAGCATCCGCGTCATCGGCGATCGGGGCGAGGGGGATGCTGGGCGCGCTCATCGGGCTGCCTCCTTCTGCGCGGCGCGGCGCTGCGATCGCGCGAGCACCTTCTGCGGGCTGTCACCCGACGCGATGGCGCGCGTGAGGGCGAGGTTGATGAGCCCGACGATGACGATGATGAGGAAGAGCAGCCAGGCCACGGCCGCCGCGCGCCCGAAGTTCAGCTGGCCCCACCCGAGGTTGTAGAGGTAGATCGTGATGGTCATCCACTGACCGGATGCCCCGCCCTGGCCGAACTGGTCGAACATGCGCGGCTCGTCGAAGATCTGCAGTCCGCCGATCGTCGAGGTGACGATGACGAAGATGAGGGTCGGCCGCAGCTGCGGGATGGTGATGGAGAAGAACTGCCGCACGAGGCCGGCGCCGTCGATCATGGCGGCCTCGTAGTAGTCGCGCGGGATCGCCTGCATCGCGGCGAGCAGGATGAGGGCGGTGTAGCCCGTCCAGCGGAAGTTCACCATCGTCGCGATCGCGAGGTGGCTCGGCAGCACCTCCGAGTGCCAGCCGATCGGGTCGAGCCCGAGGCGGCCGAGCATGTTGTTGATGAGGCCGTACTGGTCGCCGAACATGTTGCTGAAGATGAGGGCGACCGCGACGGGGGCGACGACGTAGGGCAGCAGCACGCCCATGCGCCAGAAGGTCTTGGCGCGCAGGTTGCGGTCGAGCACGGCGGCGATGAGCAGGGCGGCGATGACCTGCGGCACGGCCGAGATGAGGAAGATCGAGAAGGTGTTGCGCAGGGCGATCCAGAACTGCGGCTGGCCGAGCACGAAGGCGAAGTTCTCGAAGCCGACGAAGTCGCCCTGGCCGCCGATGAGGTTCCACTCGTGCACCGAGACCCATGCCGTGTAGAGCAGCGGGAAGAGGCCGACGATCGCGAACAGGATGAAGAACGGCGAGATGTAGAGGTACGGCGAGACCTTGACGTCCCACCGCGAGAGGGTCTGCGAGAGCGCGATCCGTCGCGGCGAGCGCTCCGGCCGCAGGGCGGGCGGCGGGCTCGCGAGGGCGGGGCGCTCAGGGCGCGTGGCCGTCGTGGTCATGGGGATGCTCCCGAGGAGTGGTTCGTGGGGGAGGGGCCGCGCGGCGCGGGTCGTGCGCCGCGCGGCCCCCAGGGGGTGGAGAGGGTGCTGCTTAGCCGAGCGCGTTCACGTCGGCCACGAACTGCTCCCACGACGACTCGATCGTGTGGGTGCCGTCGGAGTCGACGCGCGTGAGCGCCTTCTGCATGGCGTCGTTGATCGGGAAGTACTTCACGCTCTTGAACGGCGCGACCTCGATCGCCTGCGAGCGGTTGATGAGGATCTCACCGACCGGGGCGTCGTTGAAGTACGCGTTCGTTGCGCCGGTGAGGGCCTCGCTGTCGTACGCCTCGACCTGGCTCGGGAAGGTGCCGGCGGCCTCGAACGCCGAGAGCTGCTGCTCGGGGGCGGTGAGCCAGGCGGCGAGTTTCGCGGCCTCCTCGGTGTTCTCGCCCTGGGCGGGAACGGTCAGGTACGAGCCGCCCCAGTTGCCGCCGCCGCCGGGGAAGACGTCGGCGACGTCCCAGCCGGTGACGTCGGGCGCGTTGCCCGAGATGACGCCGAGCATCCAGCCGGGGCAGAGCATCGTGGCGAAGGCGCCGTTGGCGAGACCGGCGAACCAGTCGTCGCTCCACTGGCCGAGGTGCGCCGACTGCGTCGCGCTGGCCTCGAGCACCTGCTCGTAGATGCCCTTGACCTCGTCGTTCTCGGTCGCGATGACCGTGCCGTCCTCCTCCTCGTAGGCGAACTCGACCTGGTTGATCATGCCCTGGTAGGTGGCACCGGCCGAGTCGAACCAGGCGGCGCCGGTCGCGTCGACGTACTGCTGGCCGACCTCGAAGTAGCGATCCCAGTCGCCCTCGAGCAGCGCGGCGACCTCGGTGCGGTCGGTGGGCAGGCCGGCGGCGGCGAAGAGGTCGCTGCGGTAGCAGACGGCCTCCGGGCCGATGTCGGTGCCGTAGGCGACGAGGCGGCCGTCGGCGTCGGTCGCGGCCTCGGTCTTCCAGTCGACCCAGCGGTCGGCGACCTCGTCGCTCGATAGGTCGGTGAGCAGGTCGCTGTACTGCATCATCTCGGCGAACCAGTCGATCTCGACCGCCTCGATGTCGGCCAGGCCGCTGCCGGCGCCGAGCTTGGTGAAGAAGTTGTCGCGGGCGTCGTTCGACGTCGCGGCCTTGTTGTGCACGATCGTGATGCCGGGGTTCTCGTCCTCGTACTGCTGCAGCAGCTCGTCGGTGTAGCCGAAGTCGTTGAACGTGGCGATCGTGAGGGTGATCTCGCCGTCGCCGCTCGAGGCAGCGTTCTCGCTGCTCGCGCAGCCGGTGGCGATGAGGGTGAGCGCGGTGGCGCCGGCGAGGGCGGCGGCCGCGGTGGTGCGTCGTCGTGAGGTGCTCACGGTCACTCCTTTGTGCGTGGGGGTGGGGCGTGAGAGCGCTCTCATTCTCAACACGTGAGAGCGCTCTCACGAATGCGGCCACGCTAGGGGCGCCGTTGCCGAAAAGTCAACAACGAATCTGGAACGGGTATGAAATGCCCGGTCAGGGGCGCTTCATCGACCCGCTGGCGACCGGCGTGTCGCGCCCGCGGGCTACACTCGACGGATGCCGCGCAGCCCCCAACCAGCCCCACCGCGGGCCCTCGTGGTCGGGCTCGCCATCGCCCTCGGGCTGAGCGCGTGCGCGCCGGCCGCACCGACGCCGACGCCCGATGCGCGGCCGACGGTCACGGGCATCCCCGCCCCCTCGCAGTCGCCGACGGCGACGCCGACCCCCAGCCCCGAGCCGACCTTCGACCGGGGTGCGCGCTCGATCGACGACCCCGCCTCGCTGTGGGTCGTCGCCAACAAGCTGCGCCCGCTGCAGCCTGCCGACTACGCGCCCGCCGACCTGCGCGCCGCCGACATTCCGTACGTCTACGAGCCCGTGCTGCGCGCCGACGCGGCGGCCGCCGCCGAGCAGCTCGTCGCCGCCGCGGCGGCCGAGGGCATCGCACTCGCCGCGCAGAGCACCTACCGCAGCTACGCCAGCCAGCAGCGCGTCTACGCCGGATGGGTCGCGCAACTCGGGCAGGAGGCCGCCGACCTCACCAGTGCCCGCCCCGGCCACAGTGAGCACCAGACCGGGCTGTCGATCGACTTCAGCGCGGTGCCGGCGAACTGCACCCTCGACCAGTGCTTCGCGCAGACCCCCCAGGGGCAGTGGCTGGCCGCCAACGCCTGGCGCTACGGCTTCCACCTGCGCTACCCGGAGGGCGCGACGCCCGTCACTGGCTACGAGTTCGAGCCGTGGCACTACCGGTACGTCGGGCCCGAGCTTGCGGCCGAGCTGCACGAGACGGGCATCCGCACGCTCGAGGAGTTCTTCGAGCTGCCACCGGCCCCCGACTACGCCGGCTGAGCGCCAGGTCACAATCGCCGTGAACCCCTGGATCGCGCGACGAGCCCGTCGTTAGCGTGGATCGATGGCCATTCGACACGACCACCGCCCGCTGCTCGTCGCCTCCGCCTCGCTCGCCTCCCTGCTCGGGCTCGCCGGCTGCGCACCCGACCACTCCGAGCGGCTCGAGGAGCTCGAGGCCGTCAACCTCGGCACCAACGCCGAGGTCGGGGCGGTCTCGTTCGACAACATGCTCGTCGTCACGCGAGGCGAGGGCGAGCCCGCCCGCCTCATCGGCGTGCTGCTCAACACCTCCGACGCGCCGGTCGAGGTCGGCATCGCCGACGCCGACGACGCCACGACCGTGACCCTCGCCGCGGGCGAGCAGTACGCCTTCCAGGAGCACGAGGTCGTCTTCGCCACCGCCGACGACCGACCGGGAGCACGCCTGCCGCTCACGCTCGAGGTCGACGGCGAGCGCGAGGAGCTGCCCGTGCCCGTGCGCAACGGCACGCTCGATTGGCTCGAGCCCTATCTGCCTGAGGCCTGACCGCTAGCGCACCGCCTCGGCGATGCGCTCGACGAGCAGCTCGACGATCGGCGTCGGCGTGGCGAGGATCATGCGCACGTGCCCGGCGCCGACCTCGCCGCACGCGCGGCCGTCGGTCAGCGCGATGCCGGCACGATCGCGCAGTCGCGTCGCCGGGTCGTCGCCGAGGCCGAGGCCGCGCACGTCGAGCCAGGCGATGTACGTGCCCTCGGGCATCCGATAGCCGACCTCGGGCAGCAGCTCGGCCAGCCGCTCGCCGAGCACGCGACGGTTGCGGTCGAAGTAGGCGACCGTGTGGTCGAGCCAGTCGCGGCCGTCGCGGTAGGCGACCGCGTTGGCGATGACGCCGAGCGTGCTCGCGCCGTGGCTCGCGAGCGGGCCGAGCGCCTGCCAGGTCTTCTCGGCCCTGTCGCTGCTCGTCACGAGCTGCGCGGTCTTCAGGCCAGGCAGGTTCCACGCCTTCGAGGCGGAGTAGGCGGTGATCGTGTGCTCGGCGGCCGCGTCGCTGATGCTCGCGTACGGCACGTGCTGCCGACCGTCGAAGACGATCGGCGCGTGGATCTCGTCGGCGAACACCGTCGCCCCGTAGCGGTCGACGACCTCGCACAGCGCCTCGAGCTCGGCGCGCTCGAACACGCGACCGCCCGGGTTCAACGGATTGCACAGCACCACGAGTCCGGCGCCGGCGGCGAGCGCCTCATCGATCGCGACCAGGTCGAGGGTGTGCCGGCCCTCGTGCACGGCGTTCGGCACCTCGATCACCTGCCGCCCCATCGCGACCGGCACCGTCAGGAACGGCATGTACGCCGGCGTCGGCACGACGACCGCGCTGCCCGGCTTCGACCAGTGCTCGATCGTCAGCTCCAGCCCGCGGATCACGTCGGCGATCGGGTGCACGCGGCTCGACGACACGCTCCAGTCGAAGCGCTCGCGCAGCAGCCGCGCCGTCTCGCGCGACATCTCGCGGCCCACGGCGGGCGGCAGGTAGCCGAGCTGGCGGCCGTCGATCGCGCGATGCAGGGCGGATGCCACGGCCGGCGCCGTGCCGAGATCCGACTCGGCCACCCAGGCGCCGACCGTGCCGGGGTGCATCGTCCACTTGAGGCCGCCGCGGGCGGCGAGCTCGTCGGCACTCAGCGCGTCCCACTCGGCGAAGAGCGCCGCGCGCTCGGCCGCGGGGGCGGGGTCGAGTTCCACGCCCGTCGCGCCCGCGGCCTCAGCGGAGGGCTGCATCGACGATCGCCTTCGCCTCGGCCTGCACCTCGCGCAGGTGCTGCTCGCCGCGGAACGACTCGGCGTAGATCTTGTAGACGTCCTCCGTGCCGCTCGGGCGTGCCGCGAACCAGGCGTTCTCGGTGACCACCTTCACGCCGCCGATCGCGGCGCCATTGCCCGGCGCCTCCGACAGGCGGGCCGTGATCGGCTCACCCGCCAGCTCGGTGGCCGCGATCGCGTCGCCCGACAGCTTCGACAGGGCCGCCTTCTGCTCTTTCGTGGCCGCGGCATCCACCCGCTCATAGGCGGGAGCGCCGTACCGCGCGGTCAGCCCCGCGTACAGCTGCGACGGCGTCGAGCCGGTCACCGCGGTGATCTCGCTCGCGAGCAGGGCGAGCAGAATGCCGTCCTTGTCGGTCGTCCACGCGCTGCCGTCGCGGCGCACGAAGCTCGCCCCCGCGCTCTCCTCGCCGCCGAACGCGACCGAGCCGTCGATGAGGCCCGGCACGAACCACTTGAAGCCGACCGGCACCTCGTGCAGGCGACGGCCGAGACCCGCCGCGACCCGGTCGATCATCGAGCTCGACACGAGCGTCTTGCCGATCGCGGCGTCGGGGCGCCAGTCGGGGCGGTGCGTGTACAGGTACTCGATCGCGACCGCGAGGTAGTGGTTGGGGTTCATGAGGCCGCCGTCGGGGGTGACGATGCCGTGGCGGTCGGCGTCGGCGTCGTTGCCGGTCAGCAGCGCGTAGTCGTGCTGGTGCGCGAGCACGCTCGCCATCGCGCTCGGGCTGGAGGGATCCATGCGGATCTTCTCGTCCCAGTCGAGCGTCATGAAGCTCCAGGCCGGGTCGACGAGCGGGTTCACGACCGTGAGGTCGAGGCCGTAGTGCTCGGCGATGAACTGCCAGTACTCGACGCTCGCGCCGCCCAGCGGGTCGGCGCCGACATGGAGGCCGGCCTCGCGCACGGCATCCATGTCGAGGATGCTCGCGAGGTCGGCGACGTAGTGCAGCCGGTAGTCGTACGCGTGCGTGTCGATCGCGGCACCGCGTCGCACGTCGGCCGAGCCGTCGGCGATGATCGCGTTCGCGCGGTTCGCGATCCACGTCGTCGCGTCGGAGTCGGCCGGCCCGCCGTGCGGCGGGTTGTACTTGAAGCCGCCGTCGCGCGGCGGGTTGTGGCTCGGCGTGATGACGATGCCGTCGGCCTGCGCGAGCCCGCTGCGGTTGTGGGTGATGATCGCGTGGCTCAGCGCCGGTGTCGGCACGTAGCCGTCGTGGGCGTCGACGAAGGCGGCGACGCCGTTCGCCGCGAGCACCTGCAGCGCCGTGCGCTGCGCGGGCGCCGAGAGGGCGTGGGTGTCGGCGCCGACGAAGATCGGCCCGGTCGTGCCCTGCGTCGCGCGATACTCCACGATCGCCTGCGTGATCGCGGCGATGTGCGTGTCGGTGAACGCGCCGTCGAGGCTCGACCCGCGGTGGCCGCTCGTGCCGAACACCACCCGCTGCGCGGGGTCGTCGAGGTCGGGCACGCGGTCGTGGTACGCCGCGATGAGCGCGTCGACGTCGACGAGGTCGGAGGGCTGGGCGGGGGTTCCGGCACGGCTCTGCATGCGCCCATCCAACCACCGGGGCCCGCGCGCGGCACAGGCTCTCGCGGGCTCCTCGCAGTCGCGGCCCGCCACGGCTCGCCGCGGCCCCGCCCCTAGACTGCGGAGCATGAGCGCCGCCCCCGACAGCACGCCCGCCTACAGCTACCTGGGCCCCGTCGGCACGTTCACGTGGGAGGCCCTGCGGCAGGTGCCCGAGGCCGAGGGTGCCGTGTGGCGCAGCGTCGCAAACGTCGGCGAGGCGCTCGACGACGTCATCACCGGTCGCAGCGTCGCGGCCATGATCGCGATCGAGAACTCGGTTGAGGGCGGAGTGAGCGCCACGCAGGATGCGCTCGCGACCATCCCGGGCCTGCGCATCATCGGCGAGTACCTGGTGTCGGTCGACTTCGTGCTCGTGGCCCGACCGGGCACGACGCTGGCGGATGTTCGGGTCGTCTCCGCGCATCCGGTCGCCTACGCGCAGTGCCGCCGGTTCCTGGAATCGGCCATCCCCAGTCACGGGCACGTGCCGGCGACCTCGAACGTCGCCGCGGCCGCGGGCCTGCTCGAGTCGGAGCTCGCCCAGGCCGCCGTCGCCCCTGTCGGCATCACCGCCCACCACGACCTGGAGGTGCTCGCCGAGCACATCGGCGACAACCCCAACGCCGTGACACGCTTCGTGCTCGTCAGTCGCACGCTCGGCCTGCCCGACCGTACCGGAGCCGACAAGACGAGCGTCATCGTCGAGCTGCCCGACAACGCGCCCGGTCGCCTGCTGGAGATGCTCGAGCAGTTCGCGACGCGCGGCGTCAACATGAGCCTCATCGAGTCGCGCCCCATCGGCGACGCCCTCGGCCGCTACCGCTTCGTCATCGACCTCGACGGCCACGTCCGCGACGAGCGCGTTGCCGACGCCCTGCTCGGCCTCAAGCGGTTCAGCCCGAACGTCATGTTCCTCGGCTCGTACCCGCGGGCCGATCGCCAGCAGATCGAGGTCGTCTCGCAGTACGGCGACGACGTCTTCACGGATGCCCGCGACTGGCTGCGCGGCATCCTCAGCGGCGAGCCGCTCGCGTAGGGGCCGCGCGGCCCGTGCCGCGTGCTGACCTCGGGTCGCTCGCGCCGGCCCCGGGTCGCTCGAGAGGCTCGAGCCGGGGTGTCGTCCGCCCGCTCGCCCCGTCGCCGCACGGTTCGCACACACCACCGTGGGCGGCATGCACTGCGTCGCGAAGCGCAGTGCATGCCGTGAACCGCAGTGCGTGGTCGAGGCTTGCGCGGCACTGCTGCGGGCGCGCGGCACGCCCGGGGGCGGCGGTCGCTCAGGCCGCCGCACCCGTTGCGATGGTCGCGCTCCCACCCCAACACCGCGAAAAACTTTCGATCTCGTTTCGGTAACAACATGTTGTACTGATCAACATATTCCTTGAATACCGGCCCTGCTCCGGCTTATCGTGGCCGAGTTTCCGCCACTTCCTCGCGCAAAGGAGCGCCATGCGTCGGCTACGACGAACCGAAACTTTCGCAGCCTGGGGGGCCGTCACGGCTCTCCTCCTCGCCCCGATGACCGCCACGCCGGCCCTCGCCGCCGACACGGTCGTCATCGACGCGGGCTTCGAGACCCTGCCGCTGCCCGCCGGTCTCCAGCAGAGCGGCAACCCCACCCTGTCGATCGTCGAGGTCGACGGCGATCCCGCCCTCTCGGTCGGCGGTCGCGCCAATGACTACGACGGCATCCAGACCGCCCCCGCCGCCCTCGCCGCGGGCACCACCTACCGGTTCTCGGTGGATGCCCGCCTCGCGGCCGGCACCGTCGGCACCGCCAACCTGCGCCTCGTCGTGAACTTCAACGGCGGCGGCGGCACGTACGCCTACGCCGCGGCCGCCGACGTCACCGCCGACGGCTGGACGACGCTCACGGGCGAGTACGCCATCCCCGCCGGCGCCACCGAGCCGAAGGTCTACACCGGCAGCGGCCCGCTCAGCGGCAGCGCCGACGCCTACGGCTTCGTGCTCGACGACTTCGTCGTCACCGCGCTCGACACCGCTCCGGGAGGACCCATCACGCCCTCGCCCGACGTCGCCCCCGGCGGCTTCGTGAATCCGACGACGACCGAGCTGGCCGCGGCCCAGGGCACCGGGAACGTCGCCGCGCTGACCTTCGACGACGGGCCCGCACCCGACACGGATGCGCTGCTCGACTTCCTCGCCGAGCAGGGCATCCCCGCCGTGTTCTGCGTGATTGGCTCGCAGATCCAGCAGCCCGGCGGCGCCGAGACGCTGCGCCGCATCGTCGACGAGGGCCACGTGCTGTGCAACCACTCCACCGGCTTCGCGAGCATGGACTCGCTCACCCCCGAGCAGGTGCAGGCCGACCTCGAGCAGAACCTCCGCATCATCCGCGAGGCGCTCGGCGACCCCGACGCGCCCGTGCCGTTCTTCCGCGCGCCCAACGGCGCCTGGGGTCAGACCCGCGAGGTGGCCGTCGCGCTCGGCATGCAGCCGCTCGCGGTGTCGAATCTCATCTTCGACTGGGACGGCAACGACCTGAGCGTCGAGACGCTCGAGGCGAACATCCGCACCGCGATGGAGCCCGGCCGCATCCTGCTCGCCCACGACGGGCCAGCCAACCGCGCCAACACCGTCGCAGCGATCCGCACCGTGGTGACTGAGCGCCTGGCCGAGGGCTGGAGCTTTACGCTCCCCGCCGGCACGCCTGCGGCGACCGACCCCGGCACCCCCGGCGCGGTGGTGCTCGAGACGAGCTTCGAGGAGGGCCTCGACGGCTGGCAGCTGCGCCGCTCGAGCAACCTCGAGGTGGCACCGACGGTCGACGTCACAACCGAGCAGGCCCGCACCGGCGCCCAGTCGGCGGTGGTCGCGAACCGCGGCAATCAGGGCGACGGCATCGGCCTGCCCGTGGTCGGCACGCTGCTGCCCGGCATCACCTACGAGCTCTCGGCCTGGGTGCGCTTCGCCGCCGGCCAGCCCGCGGGCGACATCTGGGTCACGCTGCAGGCCGACAGCGCGTTCCTCACGCAGGCGCAGGTCACGGGTCTGTCGAACGGCGAGTGGCGCGAGGTCGCGGCGTCGATCACGATGCCCGCCGGCGAGCTCGCGACGGGGCTGCTGTACTTCGAGACCGCCTACGACGGCGGAGCGGTCGGCAACACGAGCACCTTCTACGTCGACGACGTGACGATCACGCAGGCCGAGGAGCTCGTCGTGCAGGAGCTCACCCCCATCAAGGACACGGTCGACTTCCCGATCGGCGTGGCGATCGACTCGCGCGAGACGGGCGGCGCGCAGGCGCAGCTCGTGAACCGGCACTTCGAGCAGGTCTCGAGCGAGAACTTCATGAAGCCGGAGGCGTTCTACACCGCCGACCGGGAGTTCTCGCCGAACGCCGAGGGCGACTTGCTGATGGACTTCGCCGCCGAGAACGATCTGCGGGTCTGGGGCCACACCCTGGTCTGGCACTCCCAGACGCCGGCGTGGTTCTTCCAGAACGCCGAGGGCGCGCCGCTGACGACGTCCGAGGCCGACAAGCAGGTGCTGCGCGACCGCATGCGCCAGCACATCTTCGACGTCGCCGGCTACTACGCCGAGACGCACGGCCTGTATGGCGGCGGCAACCCGATCGTCGCGTTCGACGTCGTCAACGAGGTTGTCAACGACGGCTCGCAGTTCGACGACGGTCTGCGCCGCAGCGAGTGGTACCGCATCCTCGGCGAGGAGTTCATCGATCTGGCGTTCCAGTACGCCGACGAGGCCTTCAACGGCGAGTTCGCCGCGGAGGGCGCTGATCGCCCGGTGGCCCTCTTCATCAACGACTACAACACCGAGCAGCTCGGCAAGCAGGACCGCATGCGGGCGCTGCTGGAGCGCCTGCTCGACCGCGGTGTGCCGGTCGACGGGCTGGGGCACCAGTTCCACGTGAGCCTGTCGTTCCCGGTCGACGCGCTCGGTGCGGCGATCGACCGCTTCGCCGACCTGCCGATCACGCAGGCGGTGACCGAGCTCGACGTGACGACGGGCACGCCGGAGAGCGAGGCGCTCTTCGTCGACCAGGGCTACTACTACCGCGACGCATTCCGCGACTTCCGCGAGCGCGCCGAGGAGCTCTACTCGGTCACGATCTGGGGCCTCACCGACAACCGCAGCTGGCGCGCCGCCAACGGTGGTCCGCTGCTGTTCGACGCCCGCCTGCAGGCCAAGCCCGCCTACTTCGGGGTAATCGACGGCGAGCTGCCGGCTCCGCAGCGCTCGGCGAACGTGTTCGGCGCGACCGTCACCGACGTCGATGACGCGCAGTGGCAGCGGATGCCCGACACGCGCGTCGACGACGAGGTCGCCTTCCAGCTCCGCTGGGCCGGCGATGCGCTCACGGTGCTCGTCGAGGTCGCCGACGCGACGCCCGAGGCGGGCGACGCGGTCGAGCTCGAGCTCGACGGTGCGGTCGTCTCGGTGCCGCGCGAGGATGCCCAGCGCGACTCGGCCGACGGCTGGGCGACGGTCGTCGCGCTGCCGCTGAACGGCGCGGGCGAGGGCGACGCGGTCGGGTTCGATCTGCGCCGCTTCGACGGCGGCGAGCTGGTCTCGGCGTGGAACGCGCCGGGCGAGCTGGGCACGCTGACGCTGCTGGAGCCGCTGTCGTTCGTCGAGGTGGTCGAGACCGCCGAGGCGCCCGTCATCGACGGCGCGGTCGACGAGGCCTGGGCTGCGGCGAACGTCGTCGAGACGGGCAAGCAGGTCGAGGGCACGTCGGGTGCGTCGGCGACGGTGCGCACGCTGTGGCGCGACGACCGGCTGCTGGTGCTCATGGAGGTCGCCGACCCGGTGGTCGACGTCTCGGGCTCCGACCCGTGGATCCAGGATTCGGTCGAGATCTACGTCGACGCCGGCAACGTCAAGAACGGCCCGTACCGCTACGACGACACGCAGATCCGCATCAGCGCTGAGAACGTGCTGTCGTTCGGCGCGGGCGGCGATGAGGGCTTCCAGCGGGCTCGGGTCGAGTCGGCGACGGCGCTCGTCGACGGCGGCTACGTCGTCGAGGCGTCGATCAGCCTGCTCGACAGCAGCGGGCTCGGTACGGTGCACGGCCTCGACTTCCAGGTCAACGACGCGAGCGAGGGCGCGCGCACCTCGATCCGCAACTGGGCCGACCCGTCGGGCGCGGGCTACCAGTCGACGGCCCGCTGGGGCGTCGGCCAGCTCGTCGCGGCCGATGCCGGCGAGCCGGGCGAGCCGGGCGTCTCGATCGAGCTGGGTGCGTCGTCGGTGCGCGCCGGCGGCACGCTGCCGGTGAGCGTCTCGGGACTGGAGCCCGGCACCGAGCTCGAGCTCGTCCTCGCCGAGCCCTCGGCGGCGGATGCGCTGCGCACGGCCTCGGCGAGTCTCACGCTCGCCGCCGCGGCCGAGCTGCCGCTCGTGCTCGGGTCGTTCGTCGCCGACGAGTCGGGCGCCGTCGACGCCGAGGTGCGCATCCCCGCCGAGGTCGCCGCGGGCGACTACGAGCTGCGCGTCGTGGTCGCCGGGGAGGTGCTCGCGAGCGCCGACCTGCAGGTGACCGCGGCGGCCGGCCCGGGTGCCGGCGGACCGGGCGCGGGAGCACCCGGCGCCGGCGGGCTGCCCGTCACGGGAGCGCTCGGCATGCTGCCGCTGCTCGCGCTCGCGCTGCTGCTGCTCGTCGGGGGAGCGGTGCTGCGCCACCGCGAGCCCGCGATGCGCTGAGTCAACGGCTCGATCGGTCTGCGCCCGTCGTCCCTCCGGGGTCGGCGGGCGCAGCCGCGTCAGCGAGCGGCGTCAGACGACGGGCTCGTCGCGCGCCGCGACGCGCCCGGCCTCCTCGGCTTCGAGGCGCTTCGCCTCGGCCTCGGCCTCGGCGTCGGGCTTGACCGAGTGCACGTCGGCGGTCTGGGGCACGCGCACGATGAGCGCGGCCGGGTCGACGCGCACGCCGAGGCGGGTGATCATGCCCATCTCCTCGCCGTCGATCTCGAACTCCTCCGGGCCGCGGAAGCGCAGGTCGGCGCGACGGCCCTGGAAGTAGCGCAGCGGGCGCACGCGCTTGTCGGCGGCGATGAGGCGCCGCCCGAAGCGGCTCTTGCGCAGCACGCCGTTCTCCCAGATGACGGTCGTGCCGATGCGCACCCAGCCGAGCACGTTCTTCGGCCGCATCGCGACGATGTCGATGAGGCCGTCGTCGACCTTCGCGTCGGGCAGGATCGGCACGTTGCCCGGCAGGATGCCGCAGTTGCCGATGAGCAGCGTGCTCACGGTGGTCGAGCGGCTCGAGGCGCCGTCGAGCGAGTAGGTGACGCGCACCGCGTTGACGTCCTTGAAGATGCGCGCGACGGCCTCGACGTAGGCGAGCCAGCCGACCTTCTTCTTCAACTCGGGGTTCGTCGCGGCGATCATCTTCGCGTCGAGCCCGACGCCGAGCATCACGACGAAGACGTGCGAGGTCGCGGCGCCCTCGGCGTCGACGATGTCGACGACGCCGACGTCGATCGCGCGGTCGCTGCCGGTGAAGGCGGTGCGCACGGCGCCGGCGACGTCGTTGAGCGTGAGGTCGAGGTTGCGGGCGAGCAGGTTGCCGGTGCCGGCCGGCAGCAGCGTGAGGGGGGTGCCCGAGCCGCGCAGCCCCTCGGCCACGGCGCGCACGGTGCCGTCGCCACCGGCGGCGAGCACGACGTCGACGCCCTGCTCGACGGCGTGCCGCGCGGGGCCCTGACCCGGGTCGTCGACGCTCGTCTCGAGCCAGAGGGTCTCGGCCCAGCCGTGCTCGCGCTCGGCGATGAGCACGGCCTGGCGCACAGCATCCTCATCGATCTTGATCGGGTTGTAGACGACCGCCGCGCGGGGGCGACGGGCATCCTGCTGAGGCACGCTCATGGCGTCAGGCTAGGGCATCGCCCCTGAACGGCCGAGGGGGTCGCTCCGAGCGCGCGTGCCAGACTAGAGGCGTGATCGACCCCCAGCTGCTGCGCGAGAACCCCGACATCGTCAGAGCATCCCAGCGGGCGCGTCGATCGTCGGTCGAGGTCGTCGACGAGGCCGTCGACGCCGACCGCGCGCGGCGCGAGGCGATCACCGCCTTCGAGGCGCTGCGGGCCGAGCAGAACGCGCACGGCAAGCGCGTCGCGCAGGCTCCGAAGGAGGAGAAGGCCGCGCTCGTCGCCGAGGCGCAGCAGCTCTCGGCCCGGGTGAAGGCCGCGCAGCAGGCCGCGAACGAGGCGGACGAGGCGTTCACGCGCATCGCCGGCGGCATCCCCAACGTCGTGCTGCCGGGCGTGCCCGAGGGCGGGGAGGACGACTTCGTCACCCTGCGCGAGGTCGGCGAGAAGCCGACCTTCGACTTCGAGCCGCGCGACCACCTCGCGCTCGGCGAGCTGCTCGACGCGATCGACATGCCGCGCGGCGTGAAGGTCAGCGGCTCGCGCTTCTACTTCCTCAAGGGCGTCGGCGCGCGCCTCGAGCTCGCGCTCATGAACCTCGCCCTCGACCGGGCACTCGCCGCCGGGTTCACCCCGCTCATCACCCCGACGCTCGTGAAGCCCGAGATCATGAGCGGCACCGGGTTCCTCGGCGAGCACGCCGACGAGATCTACCACCTGCCCGCCGACGACCTCTACCTCACGGGCACGAGCGAGGTCGCGCTCGCCGGCTACCACGCGGGCGAGATCATCGACGTCGCCAAGGGCCCGCTGCGCTACGCCGGCTGGTCGACCTGCTACCGCCGCGAGGCCGGCAGCTACGGTCGCGACACCCGCGGCATCATCCGCGTGCACCAGTTCCAGAAGCTCGAGATGTTCAGCTACATCGACCCGGCCGACGCCGAGGCCGAGCACGAGCGCCTGCTGGCGCTGCAGGAGGGGATGCTGCAGTCGCTGGGCCTCGCCTATCGCGTCATCGACACCGCGGCCGGCGATCTCGGCACGAGCGCCGCGCGCAAGTTCGACGTCGAAGCCTGGGTGCCGACGCAGGGCGCCTACCGCGAGCTGACGAGCACGAGCAACTGCACGACCTTCCAGGCCCGCCGCCTCGACACGCGCTTCCGCGGGGAGGACGGCCGCACGGCCCCGGTTGCGACCCTCAATGGCACGCTCGCGACGACCCGGTGGATCGTCGCCCTCCTCGAGACGCACCAGCGCGCCGACGGCTCGGTCGCGGTGCCGGATGCCCTGCGCCCGTACCTCGGCGGCCTCGAGGTGCTGGAGCCGGTCGCGTGACCCCGACGCGGCACGAGCACGACGCGGCCGACGACGAGCGCTGGCTCATCGCCCTCGACATCGACGGCACCGTGCTGCATGAGGACGGCACGCTCACCGACGCCGTCGAGCGCGAAGTGCACCGCCTGCGCGACGCCGGGCACGAGGTCATGCTCGCCACGGGCCGCTCGGTCGCCATGACCCTGCCGGTGCTCGAGCGGCTCGACATCGCCCCCCACTACGTCGTGTGCTCGAACGGCGCCATCACGCTCGCTCGGGATCCGGAGGCCCCCACGGGATACCGACGCGAGCACGTCGAGACGTTCGATGCGACGGACGTGCTGACGCGCATCCGCCCGCATCTGACCCAGGCGAACTACGCCGTCGAGGACGAGACCGGTGTGTACCGCTACACCGGCTGGTTCCCCGACGGCGCGCTCGGCGCCATCAGCCACGAGGTGCCCTTCGACGAGCTGTGCCGCGAGCCCGCGACGCGCGTCGTCGTCATCTCGCCCGGCCACGCGATGGAGGAGTTCCTCGCCGCCGTCGAGCTCATGGGTCTGCACCAGGTCAGCTACAACGTCGGCTGGACGGCCTGGCTCGACATCGCGCCCGACGGCGTCAACAAGTCCACGGCTCTCGAGCGGGTGCGGGATGCCCTCGGCATTCCCGGGGAGCGCGTCATGGCCGTGGGCGACGGTCGCAACGACATCGAGATGCTCGCGTGGGCGACGAGCATCGGCGGCCGCGGCGTCGCCATGGGGCAGGCGCCGGAGGAGGTCGTCGCGGCGGCCTCCGAGGTCACCGAGCGCGACACCGCCGACGGGCTGGCACGTGCGCTCGCCTCGCTCGGCTCGTCACGCTGAGCGTTCGTCACCCGAACGGGGAGCATCCCGGCCAGCCCGTTCTGAGCGTCACTCCGGCTAGGATCGAGTTTTGGTGTCCAAGGAGGGCTGTCCGAGCGGCCGATGGAGCCGGTCTTGAAAACCGGTGGGCAGAGATGTCTCGTGGGTTCGAATCCCACGCCCTCCGCTGCGGGGCGGCGCTCGACGCCTGCCGCCGACCATCGAGGAGAGTGAATGTCGGAACCGAGGCGCGATCGCACGATGCGCTCCCTGCCGACCGCCCGCATCCGTCACGGCCGGCTGCGCCGATCGAGCGGATGGCGCACGGCGCTCTCGGGCATCGCCGCGGGTCTGTCGATCGTGCTCGTCAGCGGCGCCTCCGTCGCGGCGATCACACTCGCCCAGCTCGACGCGAACATCGACGAGGTCGTGCTGACCGGCGCGAACGGCGAGGTGCGCGAGCTGCCGACGGTCGGCGAGTGGGAGGGCGGCTTCAACGTGCTCATCGTCGGCGTCGACAACGCCGAGGGGCAGAGCGACGCCCGCGAGCGCGACGGCGCGACCCTCAACGACGTCAACATCCTCGTGCACGTCGCGGAGGACCAGCAGTCGGCGGTCGCCGTCTCCATCCCCCGCGACCTCGTCGTGCCGATCCCCGAGTGCCCGCAGGAGGACGGCGGCACGAGCTACGCGATGAGCGCGCAGCCGTTCAACTCGGCCTTCAGCGTCGGCGGGCTCAACTGCGTCGTGCTGACCGCGGAGGCGCTCACGGGTCTGTCGATCCCGTACGCCGGCACGATCTCGTTCGACGGCGTCGCCATGATGTCGACGGCCGTCGGCGGCGTCGACGTCTGCGTCGACGCGCCCGTCTACGACAGCTACACCGGCCTCGACCTGCCGACGGCCGGCACCCACACGATCGAGGGCTACACGGCGCTCGCCTTCCTGCGCTCGCGGCACGGCGTCGGTGACGGCTCCGACCTCAGCCGCATTTCCAGCCAGCAGGTCTACATGTCGTCGCTCATGCGCACCCTGCAGAGCAACGGCACGCTCACCGACCCGACGAAGCTGTACGGCCTCGCGCAGGTCGCCACGAAGGCGATGTCGCTGTCGTCGAGCCTCGCGAGCCTCGACACGATGGTGTCGATGGCGCTCGTGCTGAAGGACATCCCGACCGAGAACATCACCTTCGTGCAGTACCCGGCGACGACGGGCCTCGGCGGCGTGTACGCCGGCAAGGCCGCCCCGGTCGAGCGCCTGGCGGATGCTCTCTTTGAGAAGATCCGCAACGACGAGTCGTTCCTGCTCGAGGAGG
The DNA here is from genome assembly GCF_014595885.1 of Microcella alkalica. Taxonomy (GTDB): domain Bacteria; phylum Actinomycetota; class Actinomycetes; order Actinomycetales; family Microbacteriaceae; genus Microcella; species Microcella alkaliphila_B. The sequence goes on from NZ_JABUKC010000001.1 coordinate 136,674, forward strand.
ACGCGACCGGCAACGGCTCGACCCTCGCCGAGCCGGCCCCGAGCCCCTCGGCACCGGCCCCGGAGCCGAGCCCGACCGAGACCGCGACCGCGGCTCCCGCCCCGAGCGCGTCGCCCACCGTGCCGCCCGTGCCGGGTGAGGAGCCCGCCGCGCCCGAGGTGCTCGAGGGCGTGCTCGGCCAGACCGCCGCCCAGCAGACCTGCTCGGTCGCCAACTGATCGGCGACGCGACGTGACCGACTCGAGCCGTCGCACCGCCGCGGCGCCGACGGCTCCGCGCGCCGCCGTGCGCCACGGTCGGCTGCGCCCGGCCTCCGCGCTGCGCACGGCGCTGTCGGCGCTCGCCGGGGTGCTCGTCGTCGCGCTCGTGAGCGGAGCATCCGTCGCTGCGATCGCCGCGTACCGCCTCGCGGCGGAGGTCGACGCGGTCGACATCGGGGGCGAGACGCCCACCGTCGGCGAGTGGGAGGGCGGCTTCAACGTGCTCATCGTCGGCATCGACAACGCCGAGGGGCAGGCCGATGCGGAGGAGCGCGACTCGACGCTCAACGACGTGAACATGCTCGTGCACGTCGCGGAGGACCAGCAGTCGGCGGTCGCCGTCAGCATCCCGCGCGACCTCATGGTCGACATCCCCACCTGCCAGCAGGAGGACGGCTCGACCTCCGACGCCGTCGAGTTCGTGCAGATCAACTCGGCCTACGGCCGGGGCGGACTGCCCTGCGTGGTCGACACCGTCGAGCAGCTCACCGGGCTCGAGATCCCCTACGCGGGCACCATCTCCTTCGACGGCGTCGCCCGCATGTCGTCCGCCGTCGGCGGCGTCGAGGTCTGCATCGACGCACCGATCTCCGACCCGTACACGGGCTTGAACCTCAGCACCGCCGGCACGCACACGGTCGAGGGGTACGAGGCGCTCGCCTTCCTCCGAACGCGGTACGGCGTCGGGGACGGCGGCGACCTCAGCCGCATCTCGAACCAGCAGACCTACCTGTCGTCGCTCGTGCGGAAGGTGCAGAGCGACGGCGTGCTCACCGACCTCGGCGCGCTCTACGGCCTCGCCCGCGTCACCACCGAATCGATGGAGCTCTCGACGAGCCTCGCGCCGCTCGACACGATGGTCGCCATGGCGCGCGTGCTCGCCGACATGCCCACGGAGAACATCGTCTTCGTGCAGTACCCGGGCGAGACCGTGCTCGACGGCGACCTCGCCGGACGCGTGGTGCCCCTGGAGGATGCGGCGGATGCCCTTCTGGAGCGCATCCGGAACGACGAGCGCTTCCTGCCCGACGAGCCGGAGCAGGGCACCGTCGCCGACCCGAACGCTCCCAACCCGGCACCCTCGGCGACCGCCGCGCCCGCGCCGAGTGAGCCGGCCGCCGCGCCGTCGGCCACTCCCTCGAGTTCGGCCACCGCGGAGCCGGAGCCGCCCGTGCTCGAGAACGTGCCCGGGCAGACCGCGGCAGACCGGCGCTGCTCGGCCGCGAACGACTGACGGCGAGCATCCGCCCGCTCTCGGGCTATAGTGGTGGAGGCTCACGCCAGGAGACGTCGCATAGTCCGGTCGAGTGCACCACCCTGCTAAGGTGGAGTCCCCGTTTAGGGGACCGAGGGTTCAAATCCCTCCGTCTCCGCGCTCTGTTCTTTATCGCGCCGCCGCTCCTGCGGCGCGAGTGTTCTCCATCGCGCCGCCGCTCCTGCGGCGCGGCTCAGCCGCGGGGGAGCCGCACGGTGACGGTCGTGCCCTGACTGACCGCGCTCTCGACCAGCACCTCGCCGCCGTGCGCCTCGACGATCGCCTGCACGATCGCGAGGCCCAGCCCGATGCCCCGGATGGCCGCCGAGCGCGCCTCGTGCGCGCGGAAGAACTGCTCGAAGAGCCGCTCCTGGTCCTCGTCGGAGATGCCGATGCCAGTGTCGCGCACCCGCACGATTGCGCTGGCACCCTCCTCGATGAGTGCCACGTCGATCGTGCCTCCCGCCGGGGTGTAGCGGATCGCGTTCGTCAGCAGGTTCTCGACCACCTGGGAGACCCGGTGCGCGTCGACCGACGCCGCGACGGGATGCCCCGGAGGCTCGCACGCGAGCTGCACGCCCTTCCGCTCCGCTTCCGCACGCACGGCGCCGACCGCCTCCTGGACGACCCGGACGAGATCGACGGGCTGCCGGTCGAGGGCGATCGGAGCCCGCCGTGAGCCGGCGACGGTCAACAGGTCGCGCACGAGCAGCTGCTGACGCTGCACGCTGCGCTCCATGACCTCGAGATACCCGGCGACCTCCTCGCCGAACTCCTCGCGGCGCTCGAGCAGGATGTCCAAGAAGCCGCGCATCGTCGTGAGGGGTGTGCGCAACTCGTGCGAGACGGTGCCGATGAAGACGTCCTTCGACTCGAGCGCCTGGAGGTACGCCGTGACGTCGTTGATGACGAGCACGTTCGCGAGGTGCTCCCCCGACTCGGTGTGCACCGGTCCGCCGGAGATCGAAAGGGCGCTCTGACGGCCGGCGGGAGGGCCCACCCACACCAGTCGGTCGCGCAGCGTGTCGCCGCGCAGCACGCGCTGGAAGGAGGACTCCTCCGCGGCGATCGGGGTAACGCGGTCCATCTCGAAGGCCCGCACCTCGCCGAACGACAGTCACGGGTCACGTCCGTCGGCCGAGAGGTCGGGGCTCTCTCGCAGCACGCGATTCATGAGGATCGGCTCCCCTGCGGGCGAGAAGACGATGACGCCGACGTCGAGCTGATCGAGCACGGTGTCGAGGAGGCGACGCGTCCGCTCGATGTCGCGCGTCGCGTCGGCCCGTCGACGCTGCTCCGCTCCGAGCTCGTCCTGCCTGCCGGAGAGCACCGAGGCGATCGCGTAGGCGATGCACGCCGCGACGACCAGCACGAGCGGGCTCACGATCGCCGACATGAGGGCGGCATCGGCGCCCTGCTCGTCCAGCACGCCCTGCTGCAGCCGGATGACGTCGGCGGTGCCGACGGTGAGCGTCGCGGGCGCGAAGAGCAGGAGCGCAGCGCGCTTGCGCGTGAGGCCGATCCACGCCGCGGGCAGGGCGAGCAGCAGCAGGAGAGCGCTCGTCGTCGCACCCCCATCGGCGAAGCGGAGCACCGCGACGCCTGCAACGTCGAGGAAGGGCATCGCGAACATCCACGGCCGGTAGCGCGGTGAGTCGAAACCGGGAAGGACGAGCATCGCCGATGCCGCGAGGATCAGCGTTGCACCGACGAGGAAGGCCGGCGTCGAGACGGCCCCCGCATCGACGACGAGCAGGATGACGGTGCTGATGGCGAAGAGCGCGAGCGTGGCACCCTGCAGGAAGAGACTCGTCGCTCGCGGCGATACGAGCGGGTGGTCGTCAAACATCGGCGCATCCTGGCCCCGGGACGTCGTAGGGTCCTGCACGGTTCCGAGAGTAGGAGGAGCGCGGGCCCCGGCGCGCGCGGGCGCGCGGGGGAGCGCCGCAGTCGTCGTCACGCCCCAGGGCGCACCGCCGACTCGATTCGCGACCCTCCCGCGTCGCTGATATGCTCGCTCAGTCGCTCCGGTGACAGTGCGCCCGTAGCTCAATGGATAGAGCATCTGACTACGGATCAGAAGGTTAGGGGTTCGAGTCCCTTCGGGCGCGCAGACGGCTTCCGAGCCGCAGGAAGGCCCTCGCTCAGCGGGGGCCTTCGTCGTTCGCGCGATAATCGAGGGGATGCACGCCCCCGACCTCCCCGACTCCTCCGGCGACCTCGCCCTCGCCGCCCGCGCCCTCGCTGACGGCCGCCTGGTGGCCTTCCCCACCGAGACGGTTTTCGGGCTCGGGGCGAATGCGCTGGATCCGGCCGCGGTCGCCCGCATCTTCGCCGCCAAGGGCCGCCCGGCCGACCACCCTCTCATCGTGCACGTCAGCGACCCCGCCCTGCTCGACACGCTCGCGATCGACGTGCCCGACTACGCTCGCGCCCTCGCCGCGGCGTTCTGGCCCGGCCCGCTCACGCTGATCCTGCCGCGGTCGCCGATCGTGCCCGACGCCGTGACGGGCGGGCAGCCCACGGTCGGCGTGCGGGTGCCGAGCCACCCAGTGGCGCTCGAGCTGCTGCGTGCCTTCGAGGCGCTCGGCGGGCGCGGCGTGGCCGCGCCGAGCGCGAACCGGTTCGGGCGGGTCTCGCCGACGACGGCGCAGGCGGTGCGAGACGAGCTCGGTGCGCACCTCGAGCCGGGCGACTTGGTCGTCGAGGGCGAGCCGTCGCACGTCGGCATCGAGTCGACGATCGTCGACTGCACCGGGCCCGCGCCGGTCATCCTGCGCCCGGGGGCGGTGACGGGCGCCGTGATCGAGGCGACCACGGGCCTCGCGCTGGGCGAGCGGCACGAGCGCATCCGCGTGAGCGGGTCGCTCGCCTCGCACTACGCGCCGACCGCGGCGGTCGTGCTCGACGTCGAGCCTCGCCCCGGTGACGGGCTCATCGCGCTCGCCGACGTCGCGACTCCCGAGGGCGTCGTGCGGCTCGCCTCGCCCGCGACCGCGGAGCAGTACGCGCAGCGTTTGTACGCGGCGCTGCGCGACGCCGACGCGCGCGGGCTGGGGCGGGTCGTCGCCGTCACCCCGAGCGGCGAGGGCATTGCGGCGGCGATCCGCGATCGACTGCAGCGGGCGGCGCACGGCTCCGTGCCGGGCGCGGCGTCGAGCACCTCGCCAAGATAGCAGGAACCCCTAGCATTTCCTCGGCCTCCCGAGTATCGTGAGGCGCGCCCACAAGGCGCCGCGCTCGCGAGAGCGCAGAACGAGGGAGTTCCCATGAGGATCATCGTCCTGATCAAGCACGTGCCCGACACCTGGGAGGAGCGCGTGCTCGACCCCGCAACGGGTCGGCTCGATCGCTCCGCGAGCGAGCGGGTCGTGGACGAGATCACCGAGCGGGCCCTCGAGGCCGCCCTCGCGCTCAAGGACAGCGACAAGAGCATCGAGGTCGTCGCGCTGACGATGGGTCCGGGCGAATCGACGGGCGCGATCAAGAAGGCGCTCTCCATGGGCGCCGACTCGGGCATCCACCTCGTCGACGACGCGCTCGCCGGCGCCGACGCGATGACGACCGCCGCGACGATCGCCGCCGCCCTGCGCGACGCGGGTGCCGACCTCATCATCGCGGGCAACGAGTCCACCGACGGGCGCGGCGGCATGCTGCCGGCCATGCTCGCCGAGCACCTGGGCCTGCCCGCCCTCACCTTCATCAGTGACCTCGTCGTCGAGGGCGGCCGCGTGCGCGGCGAGCGCGCGACCGAGACCGCCACGAGCGTCGTGAGCGCGGCCCTGCCCGCCGTCGTCTCGATCACCGAGGGGATGCCCGAGCCGAGGTTCCCCTCGTTCAAGGGCATCATGGGCGCCAAGAAGAAGCCCGTCGCCTCCCACTCGCTCGCCGACCTCGGGCTCGCCGCCGATGCGACCCCCCGCGCCGCCTCGGTCGTTCTGAGCTGCGAGCCGCGCCCCGGCCGCACCGGAGCCGAGCCCATCGTCGACGACGGGTCGGCCGGTCAGCGCCTCGCCGACTACCTGGCCCAGCAGCGACTCGTCTAGGAGGACGCCATGACCGCCGCTCTCGTCCACATCGAGCTCACCGCCGACGGCGCCCCCACCGACGCGGCCGCCGAGCTGCTCGGCGCGGCCACCGTGCTCGGCGAGCCCGTCGCCGTCATCACCGTCGCGCCCGGCAGCGACACCGCGGCCCTTGTCGCCGCTCTGGGGCGCGCGGGTGCTGCCCGCGTCGTCGTCGCCGAGGCCGCCGAGGTCGGGTCGGTCATCGCGACCCCGCAGGTCTCCGCGCTCGCCGCGGCGATCGACCGCGAGCAGCCCAGCGTCGTGCTGCTCGCCCACTCCGTCGACGGCCGCGACGTCGCGGGCCGGCTCGCCGTGCGCGTCGGCGGCGCCCTCGCGTGGGACGCCGTCGGGGTGACGCGCGACGGCGACCGCGTCGTCGCCGCGCACTCCGTGTTCGGCGGCGCCTACGCGACGACGTCGACCATCGAGGGAGGCCTGCCGATCGTGACCGTGCGCCCCGGCGCGATCGACGCGCGCGCCGCGGCCGTCGAGGCACCCGCCGTCGAGAGGCTGACCGTCGAGGTGAGCGGCGCCGCCGCGACGATCGAGTCGTCGACCCCCGTGCGCCCCTCCGGCCGGCCCGAGCTGCGCACCGCGAAGGTCGTCGTCGCCGGCGGCCGCGGGCTGGGCTCACCCGAGAAGTTCGCGCTCGTCGAGCAGCTCGCCGACGCGCTCGGCGGCGCCGTCGGCGCCTCGCGCGCCGCCGTCGACGCGGGCTACATCGACCACGCCGCCCAGGTCGGCCAGACCGGCACGACCGTCGCCCCCGACCTCTACATCGCCCTCGGCATCTCCGGCGCGATCCAGCACAAGGCCGGCATGCAGACGGCGAAGACGATCGTCGCGATCAACACGGATGCCTCGGCGCCGATCTTCGAGGTCGCCGACTTCGGCGTCGTCGGCGACGTTTTCACCGTCGTGCCGCAGCTGCTCGACGCCCTGCAGTCGCGGCGGTCGGCGTGAGCGCGATGACGGGGCGCCCGAGCGCGGCGCGCGGCAGGGCAGGCGCCAGCGGGGGCGGGCGCGGCCCGCGGGTCTCGCGCAGGGCCGCGCTGAGCATCCTCGCCGCGATCGTGGGCCTCGTGCTGCTCGTCGTCGCCGCCCGCGCGCTGCGCGAGCTGCCCGGCGTGCAGCAGTTCATCGCCGAGAACCCCGGCGAGACCGAGCTGCCGCAGGGCGCGCCCGTCGGGCTGCCGGTGTGGCTCAACGCCACGCACTTCCTGTCGAGCCTGTTCCTGCTGCTCATCATCCGCACCGGCTGGCAGGTGCGCACGACGAAGCGCCCCGCCGGGCACTGGACGAGGGACAACTCCGGCCTCGTGCGCACGAAGAACCCGCCGCGGAGGATCACGCTCGAGCTCTGGCTGCACCTCACCCTCGACGCGCTGCTCGTCATCAACGGCATCGTCTTCCTTGTGCTCGCGTTCGCGACCGGCCACTGGGTGCGCATCGTGCCGACCACGTGGGAGGTCGTGCCGAACGCCGCCTCGGCGCTGCTGCAGTACCTCTCGCTCGACTGGCCCACCGAGAACGGCTGGGTCAACTACAACAGCCTGCAGCAGCTGAGCTACTTCGCGATCGTCTTCGTCGTGACGCCGCTCGCCATCATCACGGGCCTGCGGATGTCCGGCGCCTGGCCCGCGAACGCGCCGCGCCTCAACCGCGCCTTCCCCCTCGAGTGGGCGCGCGTCGTGCACTTTCCGGTGATGCTCGTCTTCGTCGCCTTCATCGTCGTGCACGTCGCGCTCGTGCTCTCCACCGGCGCCGTGCGCAACCTCAACCACATGTACGCCGCGCGCGACGACGACTCGTGGGTCGGCGTCGCCGTCTTCGCGGGCAGCCTCGTCGTCATGGCGGCGGCCTGGCTGCTCGCGCGCCCCGTGCTGCTGCGGCCCGTGGCATCCCTCACCGGAAAGGTCAGCCGATGACGCTGCTCAACGACGCGCCCATGGCGGCGCCCGCCCACGCGCTCACCGACGAGCAGGCCGCACTCGTCGACATGGTGCGCGACTTCGCGCGGCACGAGCTCGAGCCGCACGCGATCGAGTGGGATCGCACCAAGCACTTCCCCGTCGACGTGATCCGCGGCGCGGGCGAGCTCGGCTTCGGCGGCATCTACGTCTCGGAGGACGTCGGGGGAGCCGGCCTCACGCGCGCCGACGCGGCGCTCATCTTCGAAGAGCTCGCCAAGGGCGACGTGACGATCGCCGCCTACATCTCCATCCACAACATGGTCGCGTGGATGATCGACACCTTCGGCGACGGGGCCCAGCGCGAGCGGTGGGTGCCACGGCTCGCGAGCATGGAGCACCTCGGCAGCTACTGCCTCACCGAGCCCGACGCCGGCTCGGACGCGGCCGCGCTCTCCACGCGCGCCGTGCGCGACGGCGACGAGTACGTGCTCACCGGCGTCAAGCAGTTCATCTCCGGCGCCGGCAGCACCGACGTCTACATCGTCATGGCTCGCACTGGCGAGCCGGGCCCCGCCGGCATCACCGCCTTCATCGTGCCCTCCGACGCCGCCGGGCTGTCGTTCGGGGCCAACGAGGTCAAGATGGGCTGGAACGCCCAGCCGACCCGCGCGGTCATTCTCGACGGGGTGCGCGTGCCCGCCGCCGACCGTCTCGGCGGCGAGGGGCAGGGCTTCACGATGGCCATGAAGGCCCTCAACGGCGGTCGCCTCAACATCGCCGCGTGCTCGCTCGGCGGTGCGCAGTGGGCGCTCGACCGCGCGGTGCAGCACATCCGCACCCGCCGCGCCTTCGGCAAGCCGCTGTCGGAGCAGCAGTCGCTCGTGTTCACGATCGCCGACATGGAGACGGAGCTGCAGGCCGCCCGCCTGCTGCTGCGCAGCGCCGCGCAGTCGATCGACACCGGGCATCCCGACGTCGCCGCGCACTGCGCGATGGCGAAGCGCTTCGCCACCGACGTCGCCTTCACGGCCGCCAACGCCGCCCTGCAGCTGCACGGCGGCTACGGCTACCTCGCCGAGTACGGTATCGAGAAGGTCGTGCGCGACCTGCGGGTGCACCAGATCCTGGAGGGCACGAACGAGATCATGAAGCTCATCATCGGCCGCAGCGTGCTCGAGAAGGCGTCGTGACCGGCAGCGCGGCGCGGGCCGCGACCGACGTCGACGACGACGCCTCCGGCGGCGAGCCAGAGGTCATCGTCGAGGTGCGCGGCTCCCTCGGGCTGCTCACGCTCAATCGGCCGCGCGCCCTCAACGCGCTCACCCACGGCATGGTCGTCATGCTGCGTGCGGCGCTCGACGAGTGGGCGGCGCGCGACGACGTGCGCGCCGTCGCCATCGTCGGCGCCGGCGAGCGCGGGCTGTGCGCCGGCGGCGACATTGTCGGCCTCCACGCCGAGGCCCGCAGCGGCGGCGGCGCCGGCGCGGCCGCCTTCTGGCGCGACGAGTACGCCCTCAACGCGCGCATCGCCCGTTACTCGAAGCCCTACGTCGCCCTCATGGACGGCATCGTGCTCGGCGGCGGCGTCGGCGTCTCCGCCCACGGCTCGCACCGCATCGTCACCGAGCGCTCGCGCGTCGGCATGCCCGAGACCGGCATCGGCTTCGTGCCCGACGTCGGCGGCTCATGGCTGCTCGCGCACGCGCCCGGTGAGCTCGGCACGCACCTCGCGCTCACCGGCGCGATGGTGGGGGCGGGCGACGCGATCGCGGTCGGGCTCGCCGACCTGCACGTTCCCAGCACCCGCCTGCCCGAGGTCGTCGCCGCCCTCGAGGTGCTCGACCCCTCCGAGCAGCCGGCGGCGGCCGTCGACGCCACGCTCGCCGAATACGCAGAACCGGCACCCGCGGCCCCGCTGCTCGCCGAACGCGCGTGGATCGACGCGGCCTACGCCGGCGACGACGTGGCCGTCATGATCGAGCGGATGCGCGCATCCGGCACCGAAGCGGCCCTCGCCGCCGCCGACGCCCTCGCGCAGCGATCGCCGCTCGCGCTCGCCACCACGCTCGCCCTGCTGCGCCGCTCCGCGCGCGCCGGGTCGCTCGAAGCGGCGCTCGCGCTCGAGTTCCGCGCCGCGCTGCGCGCCCTCGCCGCCCCCGACTTCGCCGAGGGCGTGCGCGCGCAAGTCATCGACAAGGATCGCTCGCCGCGGTGGAGCCCGCCGACGCTCGCCGAGGTCGACCCCGCACAGGTCGAGGCCGCGCTCGCGCCGCTCACCGACGCCGAGCGGGTCAGATTCGGCACGAGCGAGTGGGAGGCGGCATGACCGAGCGCAGCGCATCCGGGATCGAGCACGCGGCGGTCGCGTTCATCGGCCTCGGGCACATGGGTGCGCCGATGGCCGCCAACCTCGCCCGTGCCGGCATCGACGTGCGGGGCTTCGACCTGTCTCCCCACGCCGTCGAGCACGCGCGAGTCGCCGGAGTGCCGATCGCCGAGTCGGCGGCCGCGGCCGTCGCCGGGGCGGGCGTCGTCATCACGATGCTGCCCGTCGGCCGCCACGTCATGGGGGCCTACACCGGCACGGCGGCCGACGGCAGCGACGGCCTGCTCGCCCTCGCCGCCCCCGGCACGCTCTTCATCGACTGCTCGACGATCGCCGTCGACGACGCCCGCCGCGCGCACGAGCTCACCGTCGCCGCCGGGCACCGCAGCGTCGACGCCCCCGTCTCCGGCGGCGTCATGGGCGCCGAGGCGGCGACGCTCGCCTTCATGGTCGGCGGCGACGAGGCCGACGTCGAGGCAGCGCGACCACTGCTCGAGCGCATGGGTCGGCGCGTCGTGCACTGCGGCGGCCCCGGCCTCGGGCAGGCGGCGAAGACGTGCAACAACATGATCCTCGGGGTGTCGATGATCGCCGTCAGCGAGGCCTTCGTGCTCGGCGAGCGGCTCGGCCTGACGAACGAGGCCCTGTTCGAGGTCGCCGCGAACGCGAGCGGACAGTGCTGGGCCCTCACCACCAACTGCCCCGTGCCGGGCCCCGTCCCGGCGAGCCCCGCGAACCGCGACTACGAGCCCGGCTTCGCGAGCGCCCTCATGGCCAAAGATCTCGGCCTCGCGCTGCGAGCCATCGAGGCGACCGGCACGCACGCCGAGGCCGGATCGCTCGCCGCCGCGCTGTACGCGCGCTTCGCCGAGGGCGACGGCGCGATGCGAGACTTCTCGGCGATCATCACCGACATCCGCGCGCGCAGCGCCGCCGCGGCGGACGACCCCGGAGGAGCCGCATGACCGAGCCCAGCACGATCCTCACCGAGCAGCGCGGCCGCGTCGGCCTGCTCACCCTGCACCGGCCCGACGCCCTCAACGCACTCAACTCGCAGCTCATGCGCGAGGTCGTCGAGCAGGTGTGGGCGTGGGATGCCGACCCCGGCATCGGCGCGATCGTCATCACCGGCGCGGGGCGGGCCTTCGCCGCCGGCGCCGACATCAAGGAGATGGCGAGCGCCACCTACGACCAGGTCTCCCGCGACCGGCTCTTCGCCGGGTGGGACGCCCTCGCCGCCACCCGCACTCCCGTCATCGCGGCCGTCAACGGCTTCGCGCTCGGCGGCGGCTGCGAGCTCGCCATGCTGTGCGACCTCATCATCGCCTCCGAGGCGGCGTCGTTCGGGCAGCCGGAGATCAACCTCGGCGTCATCCCCGGCATCGGCGGCACCCAGCGCCTCACCCGCGCGATCGGCAAGGCGAAGGCGATGGAGCTCATCCTCACCGGGCGCCGCATGGATGCCCACGAGGCCGAGCGCGCCGGCCTCGTCGCGCGCGTCGTCGCCCCCGAATCGCTGCTCGACGAGGCCATGGCCCTCGCCGCCACGATCGCGTCGAAGTCGAAGCCCGTCGCCCAGGCGGCGAAGGAGGCGGTCAATGCAGCCTTCGAATCCTCGCTCGCTGAAGGCGTGCGCTTCGAGCGGCAGCTCTTCTACGCCGGCTTCGCGCTCGCCGACCAGAAGGAGGGCATGGCCGCCTTCGTCGAGAAGCGCGAGCCGCGGTTCGAGCACCGGTAGGGGGCCCGCCTCTCCCTCGGCGGCACCCCGCGCCCCCCGGGCGAGGGCGGCTCGTGCCGCCCGTGGTGGCTAGAGCGGCTCGGGCGCCGGCGGCGGCGTCACGAAGTCGCCGGCCGCCTCGCGGAAGCGGGCGAGCGCCCGCACGACCGCGGCGACGTCGTCGCGCGGCATGCCCGGGTCGGCGAACACTTCGGCGTTGAGCGCCGCCGTCGCCTCGGCGGCCGCGGCCCGGCCCGCATCCGTCAGCACCAGCATCGAGGCGCGACCGTCGCGCGGATGCGGCCGCCGCTCGACGAGCCCATCACGCTCGAGGCGCTGCACGGTGCTCGTCACGCTCGTCGGGTGCACCTGCAGGCGCGCCGTGGCGCTCGCCATCGGGATGACGCCGTCCTTCGTGAAGCTCAGCAGCTGCAGTAGCTCGTAGCGGGCGAACGAGAGGTCGAACCGCTTGAGCGTGCCCTCGACGCGGGCGAGCAGCAGCTGGTGCGCGCGCATGACCGAGGTGACGAGGGTCATGCCGTCGGCCGCGTCGCCCCAGCCGTGCGCGACCCACTGCCGACGCGCCTCGGCGAGCGGGTCGATGGGCAGCGGCTCGGGCACGCCTCGAGCGTAGTCGCGTGGCGTGCGCGCGGGCCGGTGCGCGCCGCTACCCGCGCGCGATCGTCGCGATCGCCGGCACGACTGACTCGTCCTGCAGCGAGGTGGTGTCGCCCAGCTCGCGCCCGTCGAGCACATCTGCCAGCAGGCGGCGCATGATCTTGCCCGAACGGGTCTTCGGCAGGTCGGGCACGAGCAGCACGTGGCGCGGCTTCGCGACCGGGCCGATGACGCGCGCGACGTGCGCGGCCAGCTCGGCCCGGGCATCCGCTGCCGCCGCGCGCCAGGCCGCGACGTCGAGCTCCTCGGCGCCCGCGGCCACCGGCGCGGACACGGGCACGACGAACGCCGCGACCGCCTGGCCCGTCACCGCGTCGGCGACCCCGACGACTCCGGCCTCGGCGACGAGCGGGTGCGCGACGAGCGTCGACTCGATCTCGATCGTCGACAGCCGGTGCCCCGACACGTTGATGACGTCGTCGACGCGGCCCTGTAGGCGCACGTAGCCGCGCTCGTCGATCGTCGCGCCGTCGCCGGCGAAGAACAGGCCGGGAAAACGGCTCCAGTAGGCGGCGCGATACCGGTCGTGGTCGCCCCACACGGTGCGCGACATCGCGGGCCACCGGCCCTCGATCGTGATGTACCCGCCCTCGCCGGGCGCGACGTCCGCGCCGGCCTCGTCGAGGACGCGCACCCTCAGGCCCGGCAGCGCGACGCCCGCCGCCCCCGGAACCCCCTCGTGCACGCCGGGCAGGGTCGCGACGATCGCGGCGCCCGACTCCGACTGCCACCACGTGTCGACGATCGGGGCGCGCCCACCGCCGATGCGCGCGTGGAACCAGACCCAGGCCTCGGGGTTGATCGCTTCGCCGACCGTGCCGAGCAGCCGGATCGACGACAGGTCGAATGACGCAGGGAAGCCCTCGGGGAACCGGGCCATGAACGTGCGGATGAGCGTCGGCGCCGTGTAGTAGACGGTCACGCCGAGGCGCTCGATGATCTCGGCGTGCCGCGTCGGCGCCGGGTGGTCGGGCGAGCCCTCGGCGATGACGATCGACGCGCCGTTCGACAGCGGCCCGTAGAGCACGTACGTGTGCGCCGTCACCCACGCGAGGTCGGCGGTGCACCAGTACACGTCGTCGGGCTTCGCGTCGAAGGCCGCCCAGTGCGACCAGCTCGCCTGCACGAGGTAGCCGCCGGTCGTGTGCACGACGCCCTTCGGCCGCCCCGTGGTGCCGCTCGTGTACGTGATGAACAGGGGATGCTCGGCGTCGAGCTCGGGAGCCGCGTGCTGCTCGGGCTGAGCATCCACCGCCTCGTGCCACCAGACGTCGCGACCGGGCGTCCACGGCACGTCGGCCTCGCCCGTGCGTCGCACGACGAGCACGTGCTCGACGTGGTCGAGCCCGGCGACGGCCTCGTCGACGATGCGCTTCACGCCGACGGCGGCGCCGCGGCGGAACTGCCCGTCGCTCGCGATGACGACCCTCGCGCCGGTGTCGGCGACGCGGAACCGCAGTGCCTCGGCCGAGAAGCCGCCGAAGACGAGCGAGTGCACGGCGCCGATGCGGGCGACGGCGAGGGCCGCGACGACCGTCTCGACGAGCACCGGCAGGTAGATGACGACGCGGTCGCCGGCCGTCACACCGAGCGACTCGAGCGCGTGCGCGGCCTGCGCGACGCGGCGCTGCAGCTCGGCGTACGTGACGGTCTCGCGGTCGCCGCGCTCGCCCTCGAAGTGCAGCGCGACCCGGTCGCCTCGGCCGGCGGCGACGTGCTGGTCGACGCACACGACGCTCGCGTTGAGGGCGCCGCCAGCGAACCAGGTCGCGCGGGGGCTCGCCGGGTCGTCGTCGCTCGGCGGCACCCACTCGTGCACGCTCGCCCAGAGCCGCGACCAGGGCAGGCGGTGGGCCTGCTGCTCCCAGAAGGCCTGCGCGTCGGCGGGCAGCGCGGCGAGGTCGGCGGCGGTCACGTTCGCGCGCGCCGCAAAGGCGGGCGGCACCGGGTAACGGCGGGCGTCGTGCACGCTCGCGGGCGGGGCGGCGGGTTCGGCGGTCGGGCGGTCGGCGGGGGCGGATGCTGCGCGCGAGCTCATCGTGCGCACCACGCTAGGCGGCGCGCGCGGTCGGCGCAGGTCGGGGCGTCACACGGGGTCACGGTCGCGGGGCCCGCACCCGACGTGGGCGACGTCGCCGACCTCGGGGGCCACGACAACGAGGCTCAGCCGCCGTGCGGCGCGCGGAGTAGCCTGACTCGGTGACCCAGCCCCTGCAGCTCTCCGACGAGGTGGCCGCGGCGCTCGCCGCCGGTCGGCCGGTCGTCGCCCTCGAGTCGACCATCATCAGCCACGGCCTCCCGCGGCCCCGCAACCACGAGGCGGCGCTCGAGTTCGAGCAGCTCCTCCGCGATCAGGGCGTCACGCCCGCGACGATCGCGGTGCTCGACGGCGTCGCGCAGATCGGCCTCGACGCGGAGGGGGTGCGGCGCATCTCCGACGACGAGATGGCGAAGGCCAGCGTGCGCGACCTGCCCATTCTCGCGGCCCGCGCCGCGAGCGGGGCGACCACCGTCGCGGCGACGGCGCATCTGGCGGCGATGGCGGGCATCCGCGTCTTCGCCACCGGCGGGCTCGGCGGCGTGCACCGCGGCGCGAGCGAGACCTTCGACGAGTCGGCCGACCTCTCGACGCTCGCCGTCACCCCGATCACGGTCGTCTCGGCCGGTGTGAAGAGCGTGCTTGACATCGCCGCGACGCTCGAGCGGCTCGAGACCTACTCGGTGCCGGTCATCGGGCTGGGCACGACGGTCTTCCCGAGCTTCTGGCTGCGCGAGAGCGCCTTCACGCTCGACTGGTCGGTGGAGGACGAGAGCCAGGTCGCCGCCGTCATGGCCGCGCACGACGCGCTCGGCCACCGGCAGGGCATCGTCGTGGCGAACCCCGTGCCCGCCGATAAGGCGTGGGATCCGGCCGAGCACGACCGCGTGCTCGCCGAGGCGTTCGCGCTCGCCGACGCCGCGGGCGTCACCGGCAAGGCGGTCACGCCGTTCCTGCTGGGCACCATCGTCGAGCTCTCCGGCGGGCGCAGCCTCGAGGTGAACCTCGACCTGGCCCGCAACAACGTGCGCGTCGCCGGTCGCATCGCGACCGCGTGGGCCGCGCACCAGGCCGCCTGACGCCGGCGCCGACGACCGTGGCCGGCTCGCGCGCCCTGCTCGTGGGCGACGTCATCGACGACATCATCGTCGTGCCCTCGGGCCCGATCCGCGCCGACACCGACACGGTCTCGCGCATCACGCGGCAGCCGGGCGGCAGCGCGGCGAACTCGGCGGCGTGGCTCGGCTGGCTCGGTGCGGCGGTCGACTTCGTCGGGCGAGTGGGGGCCGGCGACGCCGAGCGCCATGCGCGCGAGCTCGCCGTGACGGGCGTCGCCGCGCACCTGCACGAAGATCCGGAGCGCCCCACCGGCACGATCGTCATCCTCGTCGAGGGCCAGCAGCGCACGATGCTCACCGATCGGGGCGCGAATGCGGGCCTCCACCCCGATCAGGTGACGGATGCCCTGCTGCAGGCCGCGGGCATCCTGCACCTGACCGGCTACTCGCTCGTCGACGCCCTCTCGGCCCGCGCGCTGCGCGAGCTGCTCGAGCGCGCGCACGCGGCCGGATCCGCCGTCACGCTCGACCCCAGCTCGGTGGGGTTCATCGCCGACCACGGCGTCGAGGCGTTCCGCGCCGCGATCGCGGGCGTCGACGTGCTACGGCCCAACCTCGACGAGGGCCGCCTGCTCGCGGGGCTCGGGGGCGACGCGCCACCTGCGCTCGTCGCCGAGGCGCTGCTCGACCTCGCACCGGCGGTCGTGCTGACGTGCGGCGCGGCAGGGGTCACCGTGGCCGAGCGTCGTGCCGACGGCACGGCGCGCGTCGTGCCGCTCGAGGTCGAGCGCGTGCCCACGGTCGACCCGACGGGGGCGGGCGACTCGTTCACCGCCGGGTTCCTCGCCGCACGCCTCGCCGGGGCTGACCTCGCGCACGCCGCTCGTGAGGGGCAGCGGGTGGCGGCCATCGCGGTGAGTCGCATCGGCGGCCGGCCGCCCGCCGAGCCGCGCTGAGCGGCGTCTACGACCGGCTCGCCGACCGCACCGCCCCTGCGCTCGCCGCGATGATCACCACGATCGCGGCGAGCTGCAGGGGCGTCAGCAGCTGCCCGAGCACGATGAGGCCGGCGAGCGCGGCCACGACGGGGCCGAGGCTCGAGAGCACGCCGAAGAGCCTGGTCGGCATCGACTTGAGGGCGATGAACTCGAGCGCGTAGGGCAGCGCCGAGGTCATGACGGCGATGCCGGCGAAGGCGGCAATCAGCCACGGATCCGCGACGACGGCGGCGGCCGCGGGCGCAGCGCCGAGCGGCACGACGATGACGGCGGCGACGACCATCGCGACGGCGAGCCCGTCGACCCCGCGCACGCTCGTCGCGCCCAGTCGCGCCGACGCGACGATGTAGAGCGCCCAGAACGCGGCCGCGCCACCGGCGAGCACGAGACCGAGCAGGCCGATCGCTCCGTCGCTGTCGACTGCGAGCATCCCGACGCCGACCGCGGCGAGCGCGACCCACAGCAGGTCGCGGGCGCGGCGCGCCCCGGCGACGGCCACGGCGAGCGGGCCGATGAGCTCGACGGCGACGGCCACGCCGATCGGCACCCGCTCGATCGCCAGGTAGATGAGCGCGTTCATGCCGGCGAGCCCCACGCCGAGGGCGAGCACGCCCGCCCACACCCGCCGCGACCATCCCCGCACCGACGGGCGGAGCACGATGAGCAGGATCGCCGCCGCGAGCAGCAGGCGAAGGGATGCTGCGCCGAGGGCGCCGACCTCGGCGAAGGTCGTGCCGGCGAGCGCGTTGCCGAACTGCACCGAGACGATCGCGGTGAGCGCGAGCGGGAGCGGTCCGAGGCGCGGGCGCCGGGCATCCGATGCCGGCGCGGGCGGCGGGGTCATGCGAGCAGTATGCCCGCCCGCACGACTCGCCCCGCACAGGCGAACCGCCTCGCCCCCCTGGGGGAGCGAGGCGGTTCTCGGGGTGCGCCGTCCGCGCCCGAATCGCGGCGACGCGGGTCGGGGCGACTAGTCGTCGTCGCCGTCGTCGTCGACCGAGACCGGCGAGGCCGGGGTCACGGGCGAGGCGGGGCTGACCGGCGACGGCGGCGTCACGGGCGACACCGGCGACGCGGGCGTCGGCGGCGTGACGACCGAGGCCGGCGTGACCGGCGTCGCGGGCGTCGCGGGCGTGACCGGCGAGGCGCTCGTCGCGGGGTCGGGGGTCACGATGCTGTCGCTCGTGACGTCGAAGGTGACGTCGGCGCTGCCGCGCGAGTCGTCGCCGCGCACGTCGTCGACGTTCGTCAGGCCGGGCACGCGGGTGTCGTCGCTCGTCAGCTCCATCGCGTTCGCGGTGGCGACGGCGCCGCCGGCGATGACGCCGATGCCGAGGGCCGAGGCGGCGCTGACGGCGATCCAGGTCTTCTTCTGCATGATGCTCTCCTTCTGTCGGTTTCGGGTCTGAGGGGGGAGGGGGCTGCCCTCCCGATGACTCAAGACTCGGGCGCCTCGATGAGACGCGAAGGAGGCGGAGGTGAGAGGGTTCTCATCGTTCGGCGGCATCCCGTGCCTGCTTGGCGGCCTTGACCGCCTCGTAGGCGTCGAGGGCGGCCTGCCGCGACGCCTTGAGATCGACCATCGGCTCGGGGTAGGCGTCGGTGCCGGCCTCAGGAACCCACCGGTGCACGTACTCGCCGCGCGGGTCGAACTTCGCGGCCTGCAGCTCGGGGTTGAAGACGCGGAAGTACGGCGCGGCGTCGGCCCCCGACCCGGCGACCCACTGCCACGAGGCGGCGTTGCTGGCCTCGTCGGCGTCGACGAGCGTGTCCCAGAACCACTGCTCGCCGATGCGCCAGTCGACCTGCAGGTTCTTCGCGAGGAAGCTCGCGGTGATCATCCGCACCCGGTTGTGCATCCAGCCGGAGTGCCACAGCTGCCGCATGCCCGCGTCGACGATGGGGATGCCCGTGCGCCCGTGCCGCCACCGATCCAGCTCGTCCTCCGCGGGCGACGTCCACGGGAAGTGGTCGAAGTCGGCGCGATAGTTGCGCGTCGCCAGGTCGGGGTGGTGGAAGAGGATGTGGTAGCTGAACTCCCGCCAGCCGATCTCGCTGAGGAACTTCTCGCGGTTGCGCAGGGCCGCCGCGTCCAAGCCGTGCCGTAGCCGGTGCCACACCTCGAACGGGCTGATCTCGCCGAAGCGCAGGTGCGGGCTGAGCATGCTGGTGGCGTGCAGGGCGGGCTCGTCGCGCCGGTGGTAATCGGCGAGCACGGTCTCGGCGAACTGCTCCAGGCGGTCGTGGGCGCCGGCCGAGCCGGGCGTCCAGGTCTCGCGCAGCCCGCCGGCCCAGTCGGGGCGGGTCGGCAGCAGCGTCCAGTCGTCGAGGGCGTCGCCGCCGGGCGCGAGGCCGTCGATGCGGGTCGGCGCCGGCAGGGGCTCGCGCGGCTCGGGTCGGCTGAGGCACGCCTTCCAGTAGGGGGTGAAGACGCCGTAGGGGCCGCCGCTGCCGGTCGTGATGCTCCATGGCTCGAACAGCAGCGAGGCCTGGAAGCTCTTCGCCTCGATGCCGTCGTCGGTCAGGCTCGACTTGAGTGCGGCATCCGTCTCGCGCGCCGCGCCGTAGCGGCGGTTCCAGTGCACGGCGTCGGCGCCGGTCTCGTCGATCAGGGCGCGGATGCTCGCCGCGGCCTCCCCGCGCCGCAGGGTCAGCGCGCCGCCGAGCTCGGAGAGCTCCTCACCCAGCCGGGCGAGCGAGTGATGCAGCCACCACCTGCTCGCGGCGCCGAGCGGCCGCACCCCCGGCGACGACTCGTCGAGCAGATACAGCACGATGACGGGCCCGCCCCGCTCGACGGCGGCGCTGAGGGCGGGATTGTCGGCGATGCGCAGGTCGTCGCGCAGCCACACGATCGTCGGTGAGCCGGGCATGCGCCCAGGCTAGGGCCGCGGGGGTTACGCTCACTGGGAGGTGACCGATGGTTCCAGGGGCTGCCCAGCAGGGCTCGATCGACCCCCGCGATCGGCGGTGGGCGCCGGGCGCCGGCTTCCGGCCGCCCGAGCGCCTGGTCGAGCGGCCGATGTCCGACGACCCGCGCGAGCGCGCGCGGCACGAGGCGTTCCGTCGACTGCTCGATCTTGCCGACGAGACCGGCGCACGGCTGCTGCTGACCGGGTTCCTCGTGTTCCCCGCGAACGGTCTCGGCGATCCGCCGCTGCGGCCCGCGCTCAACGCCGTCATCGACCACGACGCTTGCGCGCCGCTGCTGGCGGCGCTCGGCGCGGAGGGCTGGCGTCCGACGCGCGTGCGGGGTCGCTCGCTGCTGCCGCCCGCGGCGGCCGCCATCGAGGAGCCGGTCTCGGGCGCCCAGGTGAACCTCTTCCCGGTCATCCCCGGCTTCTTCGCCGACCCGCGCGTCGTGTTCGAGGATGCCTGGCGGCGCCGGCACCGGATGCTCGTCTTCGGCCGCGAGGCGGCGATCACCGATCGCGTGTTGACGATGATGCTCGCCGTGCACGACAGCGCCGGGCCGCGCGCGAACGCCCCGCGCCCCGAGTCGGAGACGCGCGCGCTGCTCGACCGCTTTCACTCGGTGATCACAAACGACGAGCTGGAGCTGCTCGCGGCGAGCGTGCATCGCTACCGCGCGGAGGGCGTGATGCGTCGGCTGTTCGGCGGCCTGGGGCTGCCGATCCCGCCGAGTCGGATGCCCACGCGGCGCTACGCGATCGCCCGACTCTTCGTCGACCACGTCGGGCTGGCCGGGCGCCTGCTGCTGCTGTCGCTCGAGTCGAGCCCCGGCTACCCCGGCGAGGTCGCCGCCGACGTCGTCGCGGCGCGGCGCCGGCTGGCTCAGCGCGGGTTCGCCGCAGCCGCCGAGGTGCCGGCGCTGCTGGTTCGCGCACGGAGGGCGAGGCGCGCTCGCCTGCGCGCGCTGCTCGCGGCGGGTCGCTAGCCGCGCAGCCGGCGGCAGAGCGCGGCGAGCTGCTCGAGCTCGTCGGGGGTGAGCGCGCCACCGACGCGGCGGGCGATCGAGTCGGCGTGTACGACGGCGACGCGCTTGAAGAGCTCCCACCCGTCGGAGGTGAGCGCGACGATGGTGCCGCGAGCGTCGTTCTCGTCGGGCAGCTTCTCGACGAGCCCGCGGGCGGCGAGACGGTCGATGAGGCGCGAGACGCTCGGCTGGCTGAGCAGCAGGTGGGGGATGAGGTCGCGGATGCGCATCCGGCGCTCGGGCGCCCGACTGAGGTTGAGCAGCACGTCGTACTCGGTGAACGAGATCTCGCTCGACGGGAACTCGGCGTTGAGCTGCCGCAGCACCGAGACCTGGGCGCGGAACAGCGCCTCCCAGGCGTCGATGGCGAGCGACTTGTCGGTCATGCGACAACTCTATGCACGCGCATGAG
Organism: Microcella alkalica; assembly: GCF_014595885.1. GTDB lineage: Bacteria > Actinomycetota > Actinomycetes > Actinomycetales > Microbacteriaceae > Microcella > Microcella alkaliphila_B. The sequence goes on from NZ_JABUKC010000001.1 coordinate 157,333, forward strand.
CATCGTGAGCGATGCGCGCGTGCCGATCACGAGGATCGCGGTCGTCCGGGCACTCGCCCGGGCCTGGCAGAGGGAGTACACCCGGGCATGACAGAGGCCCGGCCGCCGAGGCGAGCGACCGGGCCTCTCCCTTGCACCAAGAGTGTCCTGCAATCACATTCCGCGGCAGTCGCCACAGCAAACAACTGACGCTCTCTGAATGTATAACGGTCAGGTAACGGTGTCTAGTTATCCGTTCGTTATTTTTCCTATGAGTTCGCTGGTACGCGGATCACGGGCGACCGGTGGGGCGCGAGGTCGACGTCGCGCCGCCCGCCGGGGGCAGCTTCTGCGTCGGCGCCGCGCTCGAGGCGGTGCTGCCCATCGAGGTGCCGGCCGTCGCGCCGCCGCGCAGCTCGTCGGCCTTCTGGCGCAGCTGCTCGCCCGCGCTCGGGCTCGAGCCGGCCTCCTGCTTGATGCGCGGAGCCTCGGCCTCGGCCTTGTTCAGCCAAGCCTCCCAGCGCGACTGCATCGGCTTGATGAGGCCGCCGCCGGCGCCGACGATGATGACGCCGCCGATGATCGCGAGCACCGTGATGAGCACGGGTGTCGTCACGGTCGTGGCGATGTCGACCTGGTTGAGCGCGGCGGTGATGCCGAGGAAGAGGATGAACACACTCGCGATGTTCGCGATGACGCGTCCGTACGACAGGCCGCCGAGCATCCCCTGGATCAGGGTCTTCGCGCCGGCCGCGATCGCCGCCGCGACGATGATGATGATGATCGCCACGATGATGCGCGGCAGGAAGGCGATGATGCCCTCGAGCAGGTCGCTCACCGGGTTCGGGCCGAAGACGCCGAAGGCGAACTGCAGCACGAACAGCACGAGCGTGTAGTACACGATCTTGGCGATGATGTCGCTCGCGTCGAACTTCGAGCGGTCGAGCACGCGCTTCACGCCGCCGCGCTCGACGAGGCGGTCGAAGCCGACCCGCTCGAGCAGTTTGTCGAGTCCCTTCGCGATGAGCTTCGCGACGATGAGGCCGACGACGAGGATGACGATGAAGAGCAGCAGCTTGGGCAGGAAGTCGATGACGTTCGCGAGCCCGTCTCTGAGGATGACGTTGACGTCGTTCATGGTGAGCCTTTCGGTGGTTGCGGTGCCCGACGAGGGTGTCCCCCGTTCGAGGGGAGCGCACAGGGGCTTGCGCGGGCGAGCGCGGTGCCGCACCATGCCGAGCCCGCGACGCCGACGACGCGATCGCCCGGCGAGGCATCCGGGGCCATAATCGCCCGGGGCGCCTGCGGTCAAGCCCGTGACCGCGAGGGCGGATGCCCGCCTACGGTTCCCCCATGCCTCGCGACACCCTGCGCCCCGTCGACGCCGCTCCCGTGCCAGGGCCTCCGCAACCAACACGCCTGCGCCGCGCCATCACCGGCCCGCTGCTCTACCTCTTCATCGTCGGCGACGTGCTCGGCGCCGGCATCTACGCGCTCACCGGCGTGCTCGCCGCCGAGGTCGGCGGCGTCATGTGGGCCTCGCTGCTCATCGCGCTCGCCCTCGCGCTGCTGACGGCGGGCTCGTACGCCGAGCTGGTCACGAAGTTCCCGCGCGCGGGCGGCGCGGCGGTCTTCGCCGAGCGCGCCTTCCGCACCCCGGTGGTGTCATTCCTTATCGGGTTCTGCATGCTCGCCGCCGGCGTGACGAGCGCCGCGGGGCTCTCGCTCGCCTTCGCGGGCGAGTACTTGCAGCAGTTCGTGCCCGTGCCGACCTGGGTCGCCGCGCCGCTGTTCCTGCTGCTCGTCGCCGCGCTCAACGCCCGCGGCATCCGCGAGTCGCTCGCCTCGAACGCCGTCATGACGATCATCGAGCTCTCCGGCCTCCTCATCGTCGTCATCGCCGGCGCCGTGCTGCTCGGCTCGGGCGGCGGCGACACGAGCCGCCTCACCGAGTTCCCCGACGACGCGGTGCCGGGCCTTGCGCTGCTGGGCGGCGCCATCATCGCCTTCTACTCCTTCGTCGGCTTCGAGGTCTCCGCGAACGTCGCCGAGGAGGTGCGCGACCCCGCCCGCATCTACCCGCGCGCCCTGTTCGGCGCCCTCGCGACGGCCGGCGTGGTCTACGTGCTCGTCGCCATCGCCGCGGCCGTGGCGACGCCTCCGAGCGAGCTCGAGGGATCGACCGCGCCGCTGCTCGACGTCGTCGAGGCCTCCGGCTTCGCGATCCCCTCGTGGCTCTTCGCCGCGATCGCGCTCGTCGCCGTCGCGAACGGCGCGCTGCTGACGATGATCATGACCAGCCGACTGGCCTACGGGATGTCCGAGCAGCGCCTCCTGCCCGGCGCGCTCTCCCGGGTGCTGCCGCAGCGTCGCACCCCCTGGCTCGCGATCCTCGCCACCACTGCCGTCGCGATCATCCTCACCCTCATCGGCGACCTGGCACTGCTGGCCGAGACGGTCGTGCTGCTGCTGCTCGTGGTCTTCATCTCCACGAACGTGTCGGTGCTCGTGCTGCGGCGCGAGCGCGTGCAGCACGAGCACTTCCGCGTCTGGACCTTCGTGCCGGTGCTCGGCGTGCTGTCGTGCATCCTGCTCATGACGCAGCAGGCGCCGCGCGTCTGGCTCATGGCGGGCATCCTGCTCGCGATCGGCGCCGTGCTGTACCTCACCGCCCGGTTCGCGGCCGATCGCCGCACGCGCCGCAGCGGTCACGGCGCCGACGAGCGCGGGGCCTAGAAGAAGTCGGGCGAGGGTCGCGAGGAGTAGGTGATCGACACGTCGGCGTGCCGGTCGAACCGGTAGCCGGCGCCGCGCACGGTGCGCACGATGTCCTCGTAGCCGCCGAGCTTCGAGCGCAGGCGGCGCACGTGCACGTCGATCGTGCGCTCGTTGGGCACGTCGCCCTCGTCGTCGGCGCCCTCGGCCCACAGCGAGGCGATGAGCTCGCCGCGGTCGATCGTGCGGCCCTCGCGCAGCACGAGGTACTGCAGCAGCTCGAACTCCTTGTAGGTCAGCGGCGCGGTCTCGCCGTCGAGCACGACGCGCTTGCGCGAGATGTCGATGACGACGCCCGGCACGATCTTCTCCGCCGGCTCCTCGGTGCGGCGGTAGCGGGCGAGCGCCGCCGGATCCTGCAGTGCGAGGCGCACGACGTCGACGTCACGGCCACCCGCGCCCGCCGGGGCGAGCGCGACGGCCGCGTGCGTCTCGGCGCCCGGCGCCAGCTCGGCGGTGACGCGCTTGAGCTCGCTCACGAGGCGGCCCAGGTCGATGCCGGCGGCGGCGGCCTTGCGCTCGTCGAGGCCCACGTAGAGCACGAAGCCGCGGGCCTCGGTGCCCTCCGGCACGGCGCGCGGCCGCTGCGCGCCGCCCGCAGCCGGGGCATCGGATGCCGGGCGCGGCTGATCGACGGCGGGGTCGACGGCGCGTGGGTACGCCGGCCGCGTGGCCGGGGCGGGGGAGGAGGAGGCGGTGCGGGAGTCGAGGGTCGCGAGAGACATGGTCGAGACGCTTTCTGCGGAGTCGAACGGCTCGTCGCGCGGAGCAGCAGGGGCGCTCGCGGCGGGGGAGGCGTTCGCGGTGTCGAAGGGGCGCGCGTCGGGGCGGAGGGCATCCTGCCCGTGCGCGGGGGTTCCCGGATCGTGGCGGTCGGTCATGGTGATCCGATCGGTCGGTCGATCAGCGGTGCGGGGCGCGAGCGGTCAGGCGCACATTCGACAGTGAGCGTCGACGCGGGTCGGCATCATCATGCCGATGCTCCCCGGGGCCTCGAGGGAGGTCGGGTGCAGCGCGTGGACGGTCATGCGGGCAAGTATCCCCGCCGTGCGCGGGCACGGTCAACCCGCGGGGTCCGCCGCGCGCAACACGGGGTCACACGCCGCGCGCCGGGCGGAGCATCCGCTCAGACGGTGCCGTACAGGCGGTCGCCCGCGTCGCCGAGCCCCGGCACGATGTAGCCGTGCTCGTTGAGGCGCTCGTCGAGCGCGCCGAGCACGATCGTGACGTCGCGGCCCTCGACGGCCTTCTCGATCGCGGCGAGGCCCTCGGGGGCGGCGAGCAGGCAGATCGCCGTGACGTCCTGCGCGCCGCGGTCGAACAGGTACTCGATCGCCGACAGCAGCGAGCCGCCCGTGGCGAGCATCGGGTCGAGCACAAAGCACTGGCGGTTCGAAAGGTCCTCCGGCAGGCGCTCGGCGTAGACGCTCGGCTCGAGCGTCTCCTCATTGCGCACCATGCCGAGGAAGCCCACCTCGGCGCTCGGCACGAGCGTGACCATCCCGTCGAGCATGCCGAGGCCGGCGCGCAGGATCGGCACGATGAGCGGCCGGGGCTCGGCGATCGCGACGCCGGTCGTCTGCGTCACGGGGGTCTGGATCGTGACCTCCTCGACGCGCACCTCGCGCGTGGCCTCGTAGGCGAGCAGCGTGACGAGCTCGGAGGTCAGCGCGCGGAAGGTCGGCGAGGGCGTGCGCTCGTCGCGGAGCACCGTCAGCTTGTGCGTGATGAGAGGGTGGTCGGCAACGTGCACTCGCATAGGCTCAATCTAACGGAGGTGCCGATGACCGCAGTGCCCGAGCGCGACATCGCCGCCATGCGGGAGGCGCTCGCCGAGGCGGTCGCGGCGCTCGAGACCGACGACGTCCCGGTCGGCGCGGTCGTCGTCGACGCCGATGGGCGGGTCATCGGCCGCGGTCGCAACGAGCGCGAGCGGCTCGCCGACCCGACCGCGCACGCCGAGGTGGTCGCGCTGCGTCAGGCGGCCGCCGCGACGGGCGACTGGCAGCTGAGCGGATGCTCGCTCGTGGTCACGCTCGAGCCCTGCGTCATGTGCGCCGGGGCCATCCTGTCGGCGCGCATCCCGCGCGTCGTCTTCGGCGCGTGGGATGACAAGGCCGGGGCGGCCGGGAGCGTGCTCGACCTGCTGCGCGAGCGCAGCCTGCCGATCCGCGTCGACGAGGTCGTCGGCGGCGTGCTCGCCGACGAGAGCGCCGAGCTGCTCAGCCGGTTCTTCCGGGGGCGGCGGTGAACCCCGGCTCGAGGTAGATGACGCGAGCGTGCGGCACGGCCTCGCGCATCCGCTCCTCGATCCGGTTGATCTCGCCGGCGACGTGCTCGACGCTCGAGCCCGCGCGGAAGGCGAGCTTCGCCGCAACGAGCAGCTCGTCGGGGCCGAGGTAGGGGGTCTTCATGTGCACGAGGCGCTCGACGGCCGCGTCGCCCTCGAGCAGCGTGCGGATGCGCGCGTCATCCTCGAGCGTGGCGCCCTCGCCGACGAGCAGGCTCTTCGTCTCGACGCCGAGCACGATCGCGACGGCGACGAGCAGCAGGCCGATCATGATCGTGCCGATGCCATCCCACAGCGCGTCGCCCGTGATGATCGTGAGGCCGACGCCGAGCAGCGCGAAGACGAGGCCGAGCAGCGCCGCGACGTCCTCCAGCAGCACGACCGGCAGCTCGGGCTGCTTCGCGCGACGCACGAACTGCACCCACGACTGCCGCCCGCGCACCTTGTTCGACTCCTTCACCGCGGTGCGCAGCGAGAAGGTCTCGAGCGCGATCGCGATGAGCAGCACGACGATCGGCAGCCACGCGTTCTCGAGCGGGTGCGGCTCGCGCAGCTTCGCGACGCCCTCGTAGAGCGAGAACACGCCGCCGACCGAGAACAGGATGATCGCCACGACGAAGGCGTAGACGTAGCGCTCTCGGCCGTAACCGAAGGGGTGCTCGCGGTCGGCTGCTCGGCGGGCGCGACGCCCGCCGAGCAGCAGCAGCAGCTGGTTGCCAGCGTCGGCGACCGAGTGCACGCTCTCGGCGAGCATCGCGCTCGAGCCCGAGACGAGGAAGGCGATGAACTTCGTGACGGCGATGCCGGTGTTGGCCAGCAGCGCCGCGACGATGGCGCGCGACCCTCCCTCGGTGCTCATGCGGGCCTCCTCGGCCGATCAGCTCACCAGAAGACGGCGAGGATGATGTTGACGAGCGCGAGCCCGCCCGCCGCGTGGAAGAACGGCTTGATCGAGCGGTCGTTCGAGCCCTTGCGGGCGCGCAGCCAGCCGAGCAGCGCGGCGACGAACACGACGAGCGCGATGACGAGCTTCGTCGTGATCTTCGCGTAGTCGAGGTCGCGGTCGAGGCCCTCGGCGAGACCGGTGAGCAGGATGCCCGTGGCGAGCTGCGTGATCGCGCCGCCGAACACGGCCGCGATGGCGAAGTTCTCGTTGCGGCGCATCTGCACGAGGAAGGGGCCGACGATCGCGGCGAGGCCGATGAAGTGGCCGACGACGAGGAACGAGTAGAGAGTCTCCATGGCCGAATCCTGGCAGAGAGGCCTAGTCGGCGCCGCGGATGACGATGACGTCGGTCGGCGTGTCCATGTCGTCGCGGGGCCCGGCGAGCGCCGGCTCGAGCACGATGCCCGTCACGCCCTTGACCGCGGCCGCGATCGCGACCTTCACCTCGCGCAGCACGGCGACGACGTCGCTGACCGGTGTCGACGGTCCGAAGCCGAGCACCGCGGTGACCAGCAGGCCGTCGTCGTGACGGTGCAGCACGACCTCGCCGACGCTCTGCACCCCCGGCGTCGAGATCAGCGCCTCACGGATGGCCCGGGCGTCGCGCGGGTCGACCTCGTGCTGATCCACCTCGCGGGGGGCGGTGCTGTCTCCGGTCGCGCTCATGCCTTCGTCCTCCGTCGGTTGCTGCGCTTCGTCCGTTGACCCTCCAACCTACACTCGTGGCATGAGCTCGCCACTGCCCTCCACCGCCATCCTGGGAACCGGCTCGATGGGCGGGGCGATCCTGTCAGGGCTGCGCCGGCCGGAGGTCTCGGTCGAGGGCGTGCGGGTCACGACGCGCACCGACGCCTCGGCTGCGGCGCTGCGCGCGCAGGGCGTCGAGGCCCGCGCCGTCGAGCACGACAGCGGCGCGAACGCGTGGGCCGTCGAGGGAGCGCGCGTCGTCGTGCTCGGGGTGAAGCCGGCCCAGATCACCGGTCTGCTGGCGGAGATCGCGCCTGCGCTCGCACCCGACGCGCTCGTGGTGAGCGTCGCCGCGGGCGTCACGACCGCCGCGATGGAGGCGGAGGTGCCGAACCCCGTCGTGCGCGCCATGCCCAACACGCCCTCGCTCATCGGCCGCGGCGTCACCGGCCTCAGCGCCGGCGCGCGGGCCGACCGTGGCGAGCTCGCGCTCGCGACGGCGCTCTTCCGCACCGTCGGCACCGTCATCGAGCTGCCCGAGGCGCAGATCGATGCGCTCTCGACGATCTCCGGCTCGGGCCCGGCCTACGTCTTCCTGCTGATCGAAGAGCTCACGCGCGCCGCCCAGGCGCAGGGCTTCGACGACGACATCGCCCGCCTCATGGTGCAGCAGACGTTCCTCGGCGCGAGCCTGCTGCTCGAGGCGACGGGCGACGACCCGGAGGAGCTGCGCCGCCGCGTGACGAGCCCCAAGGGCACCACCGAGCGGGCGATCGCCGTGCTGCAGGAGGCCGAGCTCGCCGAGCTATTCACGCGCGCGACCGACGCCGCCCTCGCCCGCGCCCGCGAGCTCGCCGCTGGCGCCTGATGCCGGGCGACGCCTGCCGTCTCACGACGTCGCCGTCCGCGCAGGCGCCGATGGCGTCCGCAGCGCCGACCATCGGTCCGTCGAGAGCCCGTGCCCGGCGAGCGTCCGCAACGAGTGACTGATGGACGCGCCCTCGGGCGTCGGGCGGCCATGCTCGGGCCGGCCTGCTGTGGCGCCGCTGGGCGAGAGCGTGGGCATGTCATAGAGCGCGCATAGATCTCGTATAGACAGCGGGATGACGGTGGTTGCCGAGCCCGCGATCGGCGCGGGCACGAGCAGAAGGCACGCCCATGTCGCAGAACACGCCCGACGACTCCACCCCGCGCGAGACGACTCCCGACGCCTCGCCGACGACCCCGCTCCTCGAGCAGCGGCCCGAACCCGCGCCAGCACCCGCCCCGTCCGCGGCCCAGCCCTCGCGCCTGCCGCGCGCCCTCGCCATCACCGGCATCGCGGTCGGCGGCGCGCTGCTCGTCGGCATGATCTTCGCCGGCGGGGTCGCCGTCGGCCGACTGCTGCCCGACCACCACGGGCCGGCCGGCATCGCGATGGGCGGCTTCGACCGCGAGGGCGGCTTCGGCCGAGGCGATCGCGGCCCGATGGGCGGCGACCGCGGCGACCGCGGCCCGATCGGCGGCGATGGCCTCACGCAGGAGCAGCGCGAGCAGTTCCGCGACGAGATGATCGAGCGCTGGCAGGAGCTGCAGCAGCAGAACGGCTAGACCGGGACGGCGGCGCGCAGCGCCGTCGCATCCGCGCCGATCATCGACGGGCGGGCCTCGTCAGCTCAGTTGTCGAGCGAGGCGAAGCGGTCGATATCGGCCTCGGTGCCCGAGACGATGATGAGGTCGTGGTTCGACACCACGGTCTGTTCGGTCGCGTAGGTGAACGGCTTGCCCGGGCTCTTCACGCCGACGACGGTGATGCGGTACTTCGAGCGCACCTGCGACTCCGTGAGCGAGAGCCCGCGGATCGGCTTCGGCGGGTACATCTTCACGAGCACGAAGTCGTCGTCGAACTCGATGAAGTCGATCATGCGGCCCGAGACGAGGTGGGCGACGCGCTCGCCCGCCTCGGCCTCGGGGTAGATGACGTGGTTCGCGCCGATGCGGGCGAGGATCTTGCCGTGCGACTGGCTGATCGCCTTCGCCCAGATCTGCGGGATCTTGAGGTCGACGAGGTTGGCGGTGATGAGCACGCTCGACTCGATCGACGAGCCGGTCGCGACGACGGCGATCGAGAAGTCCTGCGCGCCGATCTGGCGCAGGGCATCCAGCGATCGGGCGTCGGCCTGCACCGCGTGCGTGACGCGCTCGGCCCACTTCTGCACAAGCAGCGGATCCTCGTCGACCGCGAGCACCTCGCGGCCCAGTCGCTGCAGCTGGCCGGCGGTCGCGGCGCCGAAGCGCCCGAGGCCGATCACCAGCACGGGGGCGTCGTGGCGGATGCGCTCAACCAACGATGGGCCTCTCTTCCGGGCGGCGGAACAGCTGTCGCCGCTGGCTCGCGGCGAGGGCCGCCGCGAGCGTCACTGTACCAACGCGCCCCGCCCACATCGTGGCCGCGAGCACGACCTTCGCCGGGTCCTCCAGGTCGGGGCCGGTGAGCCCCGTCGAGAGCCCGCAGGTGGCGAACGCCGAGATGACGTCGAAGAGCACGCGATCCAGCGGCTCCTGCGTGACGTGCAGCACGATGACGGATGCTGCGCTCACGATCGTCGCGCCCCACAGCACGACGCTCACCGCCAGGCGCAGCACGTCGACGGGCACGCGCCGCTCGAACGCCTCCATGTCCTTCACGCCGCGCGCTTCGGCGACCGCGGCGAGGAAGAGCACCGCGAGCGTCGTCACCTTGATGCCGCCGGCGGTGGAGGCCGAGCCGCCGCCGACGAACATGAGCATGTCCATCACGAGCAGGGTCGAGCCGTGCATCTCGCCGACGTCGACCGTCGCGAGCCCGCCCGAGCGGGTCATCATCGACATGAAGCCCGCCGTGAGCGGGCGGTTCCACGGGTCCTGCCCGCCGAGCGTGGCCTCGTTGCCCCACTCCAGCAGGCCGATCGCGACCCAGCCGAGGCCGAGCAGGATGAGCGTCGTGGTGAGCGTGAGCTTCGCGTGCACCGAGAGGCGCGCCCGCTCGCGCACCCAGCGGGCGAGCGCGAAGATCACGGGGAACCCGATCGCGCCGAGGAACACGGCGATCGACAGCACGCTGAGCATCCACACGTCGGCGGCGAAGAGCTCCATGCCCTGCGGGAACGGTACGAAGCCGGTGTTCGTGAACGCCGACAGCGACAGGTAGAAGCCCATCCAGATCGCCGACCAGGGGTCGAAGCCCTCCAGGAGCAGGCGGGGGATGATCAGGGCGGCGATCGCGAGCTCGATGACGATCGCGCTGAGGGCGACCGTGGCGAGCAGCGTGCCGATCTCGCCGAGACGCACCGCCTGTGACTCCGAGACGGGGCCGGCGTGCACGCGCGCGGCGTTCGTGTCGGAGGCCGCGACGAGCTTCGCCCGCAGCCCCATGCGCTTGGCGACCACGAGGCCGAGGATGCTCGCCATCGTCAGCACGCCGATGCCGCCGATCTGCATCGCGAGGATGATGACGACGTTGCCGAACACCGACCAGTGCGTCGCCATGTCGACGACCGTGAGGCCCGTGACGCAGATGGCGGAGACGGCGGTGAACAGCGCGTCGACGAGGGGCGTCCACTCCCGCTCGCCGGCGCGCGCGATCGGCAGCGTCAGCAGCAGCGTCGTGATGAGGATCAGGCCGGAGAAGACGATGATCGCGAACCGGGCGGGCGAGGATGTCGTGACGTCGCCGAGCGCGCTGCGCACCCGCTTTAGGGGCCCGGCCCCGTCGTCGCGGCGCACGCCCGACCGTGCCGCAGTGGACATGCTCGACTCCTCACCGGCCCGCAAGCCGGTGTCATGGTACTCCCGCGCCCGGCTGAACTAGATTTGACCCATGGCCGACATCTTCGACGTGATCGCCGACGCCACGCGTCGTGAGCTGCTCGACCACCTCCGCGAGGCGGCCACGAGCTCCGCGCGCGGCGAGCTGAGCGTCGGCGAGCTGGTCGATCGCATGGAGGCCACCCAGCCGACCGTGTCGAAGCACCTGAAGGTGCTGCGCGACCACGGCCTCGTGCGGGTGCGCGAGGAGGGCCAGCACCGCTACTACTCGATCGACGTCGAGCCGCTGGAGGAGGTGGAGGACTTCCTCCTGCCCTTCCTCGCCCTCGACGACCTCCAGTCGGGCGCCGGCAGCCCCGTCTTCGCCGCGTGGGCGGGGGCCGACGTCGAGCAGGCCGGCAGCACCGTAGGCCGCGCCGCCGCTGACGCCTCCTTCCGCGCCCGCTCGGCGCTGCAGGGCGCGCAGGAGCGCCTCGCCGACGTTCGCGAGCAGGTCGCCGAGGCGCAGCACAGCGTCGCGCGCCGGCTGCCGTGGCGCCGCGACGAGGCGTGAGCGCTGACCCCCTTTAGGGCGGCTTTACTCCCGTCACAGCAGCCCCTACAGTGACAACGCGCCACCCCGTCATCCCGAAGGGGCCAGCGCTGATGGAGGACGTGACCGCATGACCCGCGATCTCTCTGACGTGAGGTTCCTCACCGTGGCCGAGGTGGCCGAGATGATGCGCGTCTCCACGATGACGGTCTACCGGCTCGTGCACGCGGGCGAGCTGCCCGCGATCCGCTTCGGTCGCTCCTTCCGCATTCCCGAGTCGGCGGTCGCCGCGGCCGTGCGGCCTCCCGTCGCCGACGTCGGCTGAGCGGGTCGCACGACGCCCGTCTCGCGCCGAGCATCCGTCGACCGCCGCCCCGCGCGGCGCGCCTGAGCCCTGCGCTAGACTTCTGCGGTACATGACCGGGTCTGAACTGGACCGACGGTTCGTTCAGGCGAAGATCAGAGGTTTTCCATGGGTTCTGTCATCAAGAAGCGCCGCAAGCGGATGGCGAAGAAGAAGCACCGCAAGCTGCTGCGCAAGACGCGTCACCAGCGTCGCAACAAGAAGTAGAGCATCCGCTCACCGCAAGCGCTCGACCCCGACGGGTCGGGCGCTTTCGCGTTGTCGGGGCACGCGGCGGGGCGGTCGCGCGCGATCGGTGACGGATGCTGCGCTCAGGCCGCGCCGCGCTGCGAGTCGCCGGGCCGGCCGCCGCGCCGCGCCGAGCGCAGCACCTCGCGCGCCTCGCGGCGGATGCGCTTACGGGCAGCGCGGATGCTCGCCGCCCCCGCCGTCAGCACCGGCCAGGCGTGCGCGCGGGCGTGCCGCGCGAGCGCCGAGTCGGGGTTCACGACGACCCGGTTGCCGACGAGCGCCAGCAGCGGGATGTCGTTGCGGCTGTCGCTGTACGCCCAGCAGTCGGCGAGACTCGCCCCGCGCTGGGCCGCGAGCCGCTGGGCGACCTCGGCCTTGTGCTCGCCGTGCATGACGTGGCCGTCGAGCTCGCCCGTGAAGACCCCGTCGACGCTGCGGATGCGCGTGCCGACCGCGCCCGTGAGCCCCAGCCGCTCGGCCATGACCGACGCCATCGCCTCCGGGGTCGCGCTCAGCAGCCACACCTCGTGGCCCTTTGCGCGGTGCTCGCGCGCGAGCGCCACCGTCTCCGGGATGAGCCGCGAGTGGATCGAGCGCTCGTAGCTGTCGACGGCGAGCTGTGCGAGCTCGCCCTCGGTGCGCCCGGCGACGAGCGCGAGGGCCCGCTCGCGCACGCTCAGCTGGTGCTGGCTGTTCTCGCCGACCGCGATGAACCGCGCCTGCGCCCACGCGAAGCGCAGCACGTCGTGCAGCCGGATGAAGCCCTCGCGCCACGCCGCCGTGCCGATGTGGAAGATGCTGGCCCCGCGCATGAGCGTGTTGTCGATGTCGAAGAACGCCAGGATGGGCGTCGTCGAGGGCGGGTCGGCAGCGCTGCCGGGCGTGGTGGACATCCCGTCCAGGATACGTGCGGTCGTAGGCTGAGCGGGTGCCCGCGACGACCGTGACGCTGCTGAGCCGACCAGGCTGCCACCTGTGCGACGACGCGCGCGCGATCGTGGAGCGGGTCGTCGGCGAGGTCGGCGGTGTCGCGCTCGTCGAGCGCAGCATCCTCGACGATGCGGCGCTGCTGGAGCGCTACCGCGACGAGATCCCGGTCGTGCTCATCGACGGCGACGTGCACACCATCTGGCGGGTCGACGAGGCCCGCCTCCGAACTGCGCTGCTGGAGGCATCGTGATCAGGCACACCGTCTGCTGGACCCTGCAGGCCGACACCGACGAGGGTCGCGCCGAGGCGATCGAGGGCATGCGATCGCGGCTCGAGCCGCTCGTCGGCGTGATCCCCGGGCTGCGGTCGCTTGTCGTGCGCGGCGACATCCGGCAGGTCGAGTCGAACTGGCACGTCGTGCTCGTGTCGGAGCACGACGACGCCGAGGCCCTCGCCGCCTACCAGGCGCACCCCGAGCACGTCGCCGTCGGGCCGTACGTGCGCAGCGTCGTCGCCGACAAGGCGTGCGTCGACTACGAGTTCTGACGGTCGGAGGGGTTCGCGATGTGCGGTCGGTACGCCAACACCAAGAGCGGTGAGGAGCTCGGCCGCTACTTCGAGGCCGACGAGGTCGACGAGGTGCGCCTGCCGCCGAGCTGGAACATCAAGCCCACCCAGCAGGTGCCGATCGTCGTCGACACCGTGCCGCGCGACCTGGCCGGCTCGGGCGGCTCGGCGCCGGTCACGCGGCGGGTGACGGCGGCGCGCTGGTCGCTCGTGCCGCGGTTCGCCAAGGAGCTCGCCTCGAAGTACCCGACGTTCAACGCGCGCAGCGAGACCGCCGCCGAGAAGCCGACCTTCCGCTCGTCGGTCGTGCGCAGCCGCGCGATCGTGCCCGCCGACGGGTACTACGAGTGGCTGACGGTCGGGAAGACGAAGACCCCGTACTACGTGACGGACCCCGTCGAGGGCGAGCTCGCCTTCGCGGGGCTGTACTCGTGGTGGCGGGCGCCCGTCGCTGAGGGGGCAGAACCGAGGCCGTGGATGCTGACCGCCACGATCCTGACGCGGGCGGCGGCGGGGCCGGCGGCGCGCATCCACGATCGCATCCCGGTCATGCTGCCGCGCTCCGAGTGGGATACCTGGCTCGACCCGACCATCGCCGGCGACCACGCGCTCGTGCAGCACGCGGTCGCGGCGTCGCAGCCGGTCATCGAGCGGCTCGCGCTGCACGAGGTCGCGCCGCTGCGCGACGACGGGCCGCACCTCGTCGAGCCGGTCAACCCGCTGTGAGCCGGGCCGGATGGGTCTGGGCGCTCGCGGTGCACGGGGCGCTCGCGCTGCTCGGGGTTTCTCGCGTCGCCAGGTGGAGCATGCACCACTGAACACGGCACGCACGGCGCTTCACGGCGTGGGGTGTGCCGTCTTCAGCAGTGCGTGCGAGCCCGGTGCGTGGTCGGAGCGGCGATGGGCCAGCGCAGGGGCGGCGCGGCCCGCGCCCGCGCCAGGGCGCGAGCGCCGCAATGCCCGTCAGGGGGCGGGGCAGGCGCCCCAGAGCCCGCGGCCGGCGTCGCGGGCCGCGCGCTCGGCGGCCTGCAGCTCGGGCCAGTAGCGGTCGTTGGGCTCGACGAGCAGCGCCTCGGCGTAGCCCTGCTCGACGAGGGCCAGGTTGATGAGGGTGCCGTCGGCGGTGAAGAGGTAGAGCAGTTCGCGCTCGTAGCGATCCTGCGGGTCGCGGTCGTAGGCGTACCCGACCTCGGTGCCGGGCGGCGCGAGCGCCTCGAGCGCGGCCGTCGCCTCCGGGCCGTAGCACTCGAGCGGGTCGCGCAGCTCAGGCGTGTCGAGCCCGATGAGCCTGACCCGCAGCTCGCGGCCCTCGACGAGCATCCGCACGGTGTCGCCGTCGGTGATCGAGACGATCGTGCCCGTCGCGGTCGCGTCGCCGGCGGCGGGCGCGAGCGGTGCCGACGGCCCGGCCCCGCTGTCCTGGCGGGGCAGCTCGGCGGGCAGCAGCGAGCAGCCCGACACCGCCGCGAGCGCGAGCAGGGCGGCAGCGGCGCGGGCGGTCGGGCGGGGCACGCTGTGAGGCTACCGGGGTGCATCCGACATCGAGGGCGCCGGTCGTATGCTGACGCCGACGGAAGGACCCGCCGTGACCGACGACCGCTCACAGGGCATCGACCCCCGCTTCCCCGAGGTGTACCAGCGCGCCGGGGCCGACGCCCCCGTGGTGCTGCCCCAGCGCCGCGTCGCGGCCTCCGCCGTGTCGGGCCCGGTGCTCGATGAGGGGATGGCGGCGCCGAGCGCCGCGCCCGGCTCGAGCGACGCGGCGGCGATCGGCTCGACGGCGCGGGTGCCGCGGTCGGAGCGCGGCTTCGAGCTCGTTGTCGTCGGCAACCCCTGGCTGCGCGCACTGTGGATCGTCGGCGGCGTGACGCTGCTCGCCGGCATCGGGGCGATCCTCTACGCGCAGAACGCCTTCCTCGACGCGAGCACCGAGGGCTTCGACCGCGCGGCGCTCGTGCTGCCGACGATCGCGAGCGAGCTCAGCGGGCCGCTCGTCACCGGCGGCGTGCTCGCGCTCATCGCGGCGACGAGCCTGCGCATCGCTGCGTGGCGGCCTCGCGGCTACCGCGAGCTCGCCGCCGTCGAGCCGTCCGGCGCCGCCGAGTAGCGCCGCCGCCCGCCGCTCAGGTCTGGCAGCGCGGGCAGACGAACGTCTGCCGCTCGGTCAGGGCGTCGTCGCCGAGCATCCCCATGCGGATGCGCGTGCCGCAGCGTCGGCAGGGCTCGTGCTCGCGGTGCGCGACCCAGAGCCGGCGCCCCTTGCGGGTGTCGCCCGTCGTGACGCGTTCGACGCGATCGCGGTTGGCGCGGATGAGACGCACGGCGAGGTCGAGCACCGCCGCGGCATCCGTCTGCCCGATGGGGGTCTCGGGCAGGATGCCGCGCAGGAACAGCACCTCGTTGCGGTAGTCGTTGCCGAGCCCGGCGACGGTGCGCTGGTCGAGCAGGGCGAGCCCGATCGGCCGGTCGGGGTCGGCGGTGAGGCGGCGCAGGGCCTCGTCGCGGTCGAAGCTCGGGCCGAGCGGGTCGGGGCCGAGGTAGCCGACGACTTGCTGCTCGTCGCGAGTGGGCACGAGCTCGAGCTCGCCGAGCGCGAAGCCGACGGCCTGCCAGCCGGGGTCGGGTGGGCCCGCCGGGTCAGCGGCGTCGGCGCCTGCGCCCACCGGCGTCCCCACCTCGAGCACCATGCGCGCCTCGAACGCCGGCCGCCGCCACCGGCTGCCCGGCCGGTAGACGTGCCACGAGCCCTCCATCTTGAGGTGCGAGTGCACGGTGGTCTCGCCGATGCGCATGAGCAGGTGCTTGCCGATCGCGACGACCTCGTGCACGCGCTGCCCCGACAGGTCGACGGTCGCGAACGCCGGCACGCGGATGTCGCACCGCGTCACCTCGCGCCCGGCGAGCACCTCGTGCAGGCGCCGTGCGGCGCGATGGACGGTATCGCCCTCGGGCACGCGATCACACCCTCAGTCGCAGGCCCTGCGGCGTCGCGACGAAGCCGGCCTCCTGCAGGGCATCCGCGAAGACCGTGCCGAACACGCTCGCCCCGTTGACCCGTTCGATGCGCAGCGAGCGCAGCCGGGCGCGCACGACGGCGGCGATCTCGCCGGCCGCCGCCGCGAGCGTCGCGGGCTCGTCGGTGAAGGTCAGCACGCTCTTGCCGCCGCGCTCGAGGTAGGCGACGAGGTGCCCGTCGACGAGGGCGACGAGCGCGCCCGCCTTGCGCCCGGGCCGGTGCGCGGGCTGCCCCGCGGCGGGGTCGTCGGCGGCGCCCGGCCAGGGCAGAGCCGCGCCGTAGGGGTTGGCGGGGTCGGTCGCGGCGAGCACGAGGGGGGCCAGGGCGGGGGCCGCATCCGCGTCGCGCGAGAAGGCGCGCAGGCGGTCGACGGTCGCGGGTGTGCCGAACTGGGCGGCGCCGAGGTGCTCGACGAAGTAGCCGCGGCGCACGCGACCCGATTCCTCCATGCGGCTGAGCACCTTGTAGAGCAGCGCGAAGCCGCCGCGCACGCCCTCGGCCTGCACGGCTCCGCGCGTGACGACACCGTGCCGCTCGAGCAGGCTGTCGGCGAGGTGCGCGCCGCGCCGCGTCGGGTCGAGGTCGCGCTCGGGCAGCAGCGACCAGCGCCCGACCGTCGAGGGCGGGCCCGAGCGCGGGGGCAGCGTCGGGCGGGCGTAACCGCGGTAGGCGCGCGGCCGGGGCGCGCGCGCCGTCGCGGCCTTCTTCGCGCCGCCGAGCATCGCGCGCACGGGCGCGAAGGTGTCGTTGGTGATGAGCCCCGCCCAGACGAGCTGCCACAGGTCGTCGGCGAGGCGCGCGTCGTCGGTGGCGCCGGTCGCGTCGGCGAGCTGCCGGAAGAAGAACCCGCCGCCGCTTGCGAGCACCGCCAGGATGCCCTCGTGCCGCTCCGCGCTCTCGGCATCGACGTCGAGCGGCGTCACCTCGCCGAGGCTCAGCGGGGCCAGATGCGGCAGGTGGATGCTCACCCAGCCGTCGCTGCCCGGCAGGTCGCCCGCCCCCGCCCACACCAGCTCGCCGCTCGCGGTGAGCTCGTCGAGCCACGCGGGGGAGTAGTCGCGCACGCGGCTTGGCAGCACGAGGGTCTCCCACGCCGAGGCCGGCAGCGCCACGCCCTGCAGCTGCTCGGCCGCCTGCAGCACCCCGTCGATGCCGCGCAGGGCGCCCCCGCCCCCGCCGCCGCCGGCGCCAGCACCGTGGCCGACGTGCTGCCACGCGGGCAGGAAGCGCCCGAGCGCTCCGGCGCTCACCGGCTCGATCTCGGCGCGCAGCGCGGCGAGGCTGCGCGTGCGCAAGCGACGGAGCACCTCATCGTCGACCCACTCGGTGCCGCTCGACCCGGGGCGGAACTCGCCCTCGATGACACGGCGGTCGCTCGCGAGCCGGCGCAGGGCATCCGTCACGACCGCGATGCCGAGACCGAGCCGGTCGGCGACGTCGTGCGACGTGAACGGACCGTGCGTGCGGGCGAAGCGCGCGACGAGGTCGCCGAGCGGGTCGGGCACCGGCTCGAGGAACGCGCTCGGCACGCCGTGGGGGATGGGCGTGCCGAGGGCGTCGCGCAGGCGCGCGGCGTCTTCGACCACGGCCCAGCGCTCGACGCTCGCGCCGCCCGCGTCGCGCGCCGCGAACCGGAAGACCCGGTTCGCGCGCGCGAGCTCGCCGAGCCAGCCCTCGACCTCGGCGCCGTCGACCGAGCGGGCTTGGAGCTCGTCGACCGCGTGCGGGCCGAGGATGCGCAGCAGGTCGACGACCCCTTCAGCGTCGCGAGCGCGGCGGTCGGGGGCGAGGCGCTGCAGCTCGGCCTCGGTCTGCGCGATCACCTCCGGGTCGAGCACCTCGC
Source organism: Microcella alkalica (assembly GCF_014595885.1). Classification (GTDB taxonomy): domain Bacteria; phylum Actinomycetota; class Actinomycetes; order Actinomycetales; family Microbacteriaceae; genus Microcella; species Microcella alkaliphila_B. Next base: position 175,279 of record NZ_JABUKC010000001.1, read on the forward strand.
GCAGCTCGGCGCGGCCCAGCAGCTCGGCGAGCAGGGCCGAGTCGATGCTGAGTGCGGCCGCGCGGCGCTCGGCGAGCGGGCTGTCGCCCTCGTAGAGGAACGCCGCGACGTACCCGAACAGGAGCGAGCGCGCGAACGGCGAGGGGCTCGGCGTCTCGACCTCGACGGTGCGCAGCTCGCGCTGCTCGATCGCGCGGGCGATGCCGGTGAGGCCGGGCAGGTCGTAGACGTCGCTCAGCACCTCGCGCAGGGTCTCGAGCACGATCGGGAAGCTCGGGAACTCGCGCGCGACCTCGAGCAGCTGACTCGCTCGCTGGCGCTGCTGCCACAGCGGCGAGCGCTGCGAGGGGTTGCGGCGCGGCAGCAGCAGGGCGCGCTGCGCGCACTCGCGGAAGCGCGCGGCGAAGACCGCCGACCCGCCGACCTCGCTCGTGACGAGCGCCTCAAGCTCGGCCGGGTCGAAGAGGAAGAGGTCGGCGCCGGGCGGCTCGGCTTCCGTGTCGGGCAGCCGCACGACGATGCCATCGTCGGCCGCGATGGCCGCGCCGTCGAAGCCGTGCCGCTCGCGGATGCGGGCCGAGATCGCGAGCGCCCACGGCGCGTGCACGCCGAGCCCGAAGGGGGAGTGCAGGATGACGCGCCAGTCGCCGAGCTCGTCGCGGAAGCGCTCGACGACGAGCGCCGCATCCGTCGGCAGCTGGCCGGTCGCCTCGACCTGCTCGCGCAGCAGCGCGTCGAGGTTCTGGATGGCGCGGTCGTCGAGGCCGGCGGCGCGCAGGCGCTCGTGCCGGGCATCCGGTGCTGCCGCGGCGAGCTCGCGCGTCGTCGCTCCGAGCGCGCGGCCCAGCTCGGCGGGGCGGCCGAGGCCGTCGCCCTTCCAGAACGGCACCTTGCCGGGCACGCCGAAGGCGGGGGTGACGACGACGCGGTCGTGCGTGATTTCCTCGATCTTCCAGCTCGTCGCGCCGAGGGCGAAGACGTCGCCGACGCGCGACTCGTAGACCATCTCCTCGTCGAGCTCGCCGACGCGTCGACCCGCGCCTTCGCCGGCGAGGAAGACCCCGAACAGCCCGCGGTCGGGGATCGTGCCGCCGCTCGTGACCGCGAGCCGCTGCGCGCCGGGGCGGCCGGTGAGCTGACCGCTCACGCGATCCCACACGATGCGCGGTCGCAGCTCGGCGAAGCGGTCGCTGGGGTACCGGCCGCTCAGCAGGTCGAGCACCGCCTCGTACGCCGACCGCGGCAGGGTCGCGAAGGGTGCGGCGCGGCGCACGACCTCGAACCACTCGTCGAGGTCGGCGGGGTCGAGGGCGACGTGCGCGACCGTCTGCTGCGCGAGCACGTCGAGCGGATTCGCGGGCACGCTGAGCTGCTCGATGCTGCCGGCGAGCATCCGCTCGCTCGCGACCGTCGCGTGCAGCACGTCGGCGCGATGCTTCGGCACGATGACGCCGCGACTCACCTCGCCGACCTGGTGCCCGGCGCGGCCGAGGCGCTGCAGGCCGCTCGCGACGCTCGGCGGCGACTCGACCTGGATCACGAGGTCGACCGCGCCCATGTCGATGCCGAGCTCGAGGCTGCTCGTCGCGACGACGCAGCGCAGGCGGCCCGACTTCAGAGCATCCTCGATCTCGGCGCGCTGATCCTTGCTGACCGAGCCGTGGTGGGCGCGGGCGAGCAGCGGCTCGGCGCCCGCGGTGCTGCCGGCCTGCGCCATCGTCGCCGCGGGCACGCTCGGCGCGGGCAGCGCGAGCTCGAGTCTCTCGGCGTAGATCTCGTTGAGCCGCGCCGTCAGCCGCTCGGCGAGCCGACGCGAGTTCGCGAACACGATCGTCGACCGGTGGGCGAGCACGCGGTCGACGATGTCCTCCTCGACGTGCGGCCAGATCGACGGGTTCGCGGTGCCGCCCGCCGCCGAGCCCTCGTCGTCGACGGGGCCGACGGGCGGCGGCTGCGTCATGTCGTCGACGGGCACGACGACGCGCAGGTCGAACGTCTTCGCCGCGGGCGGCTGCACGATCGTGACCGGCGCGCGCCCGCCGAGGAACCGCGCGACCTCCTCGACCGGCCGCACCGTCGCCGACAGCCCGATGCGCTGCGCGGGCCGTGCCAGGCGCGCGTCGAGCCGCTCGAGGCTCAGCGCGAGGTGCGCCCCGCGCTTCGTGCCGGCGACCGCGTGCACCTCGTCGACGATGACGGTCGTGACGCCGTCGAGCGTCTCGCGCGCGCTCGAGGTGAGCATGAGGTACAGGCTCTCGGGGGTCGTGATGAGGATGTCCGGCGGCGACTTCGCGAGCGCCCGCCGGTCGGCCGACGGCGTGTCGCCCGATCGCACGCCCACGCTGATCGCGGGCGCGGGCTGCCCGAGCCGCGCCGCGGTCTGCGTCACGCCGATGAGGGGCGAGCGCAGGTTGCGCTCCACGTCGACGCCGAGGGCCTTGAGCGGCGAGATGTAGAGCACGCGCGTGCGCCGGCGCTCGTCCTCCGGCGGCCGCTCGACGGTGAGCCGGTCGATCGACCACAGGAACGCCGCGAGCGTCTTGCCCGAGCCGGTCGGCGCGACGACGAGGGCGTGCTGGCCGCTCGAGATCGCCTCCCACGCGCCGAGCTGCGCCGGCGTGGGCGCCGGGAACGCGCCCTCGAACCACGTGCGGGTGGCCGGGGCGAACCGGTCGAGCACGCGATCGAGGTCGGGCGAGGTCATCGGTTCATTGTGCCGGTGACGGCCGACAGCATCCCCGGCCGGTTCTCAGTCGGCGGCGGGCCGCTCGGCGCCCCCGTAGAACGGGCGCAGGAAGGCGAGCACGTCGGTCAGCTCGGCCTCGTTGATCGCGTGGCCGAGGCCCTCGTAGATGCGGTCGGTGAGGGTCGCGTGGCGCGGCAGCCACTCGTGGGTGTGCTCGACGAGCGGCGGCGCGATGACCTCGTCGAGGGTGCCGCGGCCCCAGAAGACGGGCGGCTGCTGGGCGAGCATCCGGTCATCGGCGGGAGCCTCGCCGGGCACGACGAAGCCAGCGAGACTCACCGCGAAGGCGAAGCGCTCGGGCGCGTGCCGCAGCAGCTGGATCGCCATCGACCCGCCCTGGCTGAAGCCGAGCAGCCCGACGCTCGAGGCGCGCTGCCGGTCGAGCCAGGCGAGGATGCCGCGCGCGGCCGCGTCGGCCTGCGGCGCCCGGTCGTCGGTGATGTCGTACCAGGCGTAGCCGAGGCTCGCGCGCAGCGGAGCGCGCAGGCTCGCGATGACCGGCTGCAGCGGCAGGTACTGGGCGAGGCCGAACAGGTCGCCCTCGTGCGAGTTGTAGCCGTGCAGCAGCACGAGCAGCGGGCGCTCGGCGCGCTCGTGCTCGGGCGCCGACCAGAGGATCGCGGACTCGTCGATGAGCTGGATGCCGGTCATGCGACGAGTCAACACCACGAGGCCGGATGCCCGGCTGGGGTATGAATGAGGCATGGCCTCCACGCGCACCCCCGACCCGAACCCCGGCTGGCTGTCGGACGACGAGCTCGAGCAGGTGCGCCGCCGCCTGCCGCTGCTCTACGTCGAGGCCGTGCCGGTGCGCGTCGACGGGCTCGGGCAGGTGACCGAGGTGGGGGTGCTGCTGCGCGTCAACGCCTCCGGGTCGATCACCCGCACGCTCGTGTCGGGCCGCGTGATGTTCGGCGAGACGCTGCGCGACGCGCTCTTCCGCCACCTCGAGAAGGATCTCGGGCCGATGGCGTTCCCGCAGCTGCCGGCGTCGCCGGTGCCCTTCCAGGTCGCCGAGTACTTCCCGCTGCCGGGGGTGTCGCGCTTCAGCGACGACCGCCAGCACGCCGTCTCGCTCGCCTACGTCGTGCCGGTGACGGGCACGTGCGACCCGCGACAGGACGCGCTCGAGCTGACCTGGCTCACGCCGGAGGAGGCCGCGTCGCAGCGGGTCTCCGACGAGATGGAGGGCGGCCGCGGCGTGCTGCTGCGGGCCGCGCTCGCCTCGGTGGGCGTGCTGCCGTAGGGCGGAGCCGGGCGGGCGGCCGGCGCTGCGCGGCCGGCGCTGCGCGGTGCGCGGTGCGCGCTCAGCGCACCATCCGCGAGCAGTGGGCGTCGTCCCACGGCGCGTACGGATGCCCGAGGCCGTCGAGCGCGAATCCGTGCTTCTCGTAGAAGCGTCGCGCCCGATGGTTCGCGGTGACGATCCACGCGTAGGCGGGTCGGTCGTCGAGCACGCCGTAAAGCAGGCGGGCACCGAGCCCGGAGCCGTGCGTGCTCGCGAGCGTGTAGAGCGAGTCGAGCTTCGTCGGCCGCGGGGCCTCGGGGTCGTCGCTCGGCGCGCTGCGGGCGAAGCCGACGAGCTCGGGGGCGCCACCGGTCGGGCCGCTCGCGAGGTCGTGCCGTTCGGCGACGAGGGCGATCGACCCCGGAAGGGTGGCGTCGGCCGAGCCCGCGGCGAGCATTCCCGCCCATTCGTCGGCGAGGGATCCGGCGCTCGCCGCGGCGAGGAACCGGTCGCTCAGCACGCCGGTGTAGGTCTCGAGCCAGCACGCGTGGTGCAGGCGCCCCAGCGCGGCGGCGTCGTCGAGGGTCGCCGGGCGGATGCGGTACTCGGGCACCCCGAGAGCCTAGGACCAGCGGGCTCGGCGCCCGCTCAGGGCCTTGAGCCCTGGGGGAGCGCTGCGCATCGACCGTGCTCTCCTGTCGTCGAGGCGTGAGGTCCCTCGATCTCGACACTCCTCGATGACGGTCGGAGGTCGGCCGAGGGCGAGGGTCGGCGGCCCCGAGCCCGACCTTCGCGACGCTCACGATGTGGAGGAGTGTCGAAATGCGATTTCGTCATTCCTCCACATCGTGAGTGCGCACACGGTGGAGGGGTTCGGGTCGCGCGGACGCTCAGCGCACCAGGTGGATCTCGATCAGGTTCTCGAAGCGCGGCAGCTGCTCGGTCGTGCCGTCGTGCGCGAACCCGCTGCGCTCGGAGAAGGCGCGCGCTCGAGGGTTGCGATCCGACCACGCTCGAGGATTCGCCAGTACCCGACCGGCCCCGCGAACGCGAGCGCGCCCGCCTCCTGGAGGGGAGACGGGCGCGCGGAGCGTGAACCGGTGCGACTAGCGCCCGCGGCGCTGGCCTCCGCCGTTCGAGCGCACGACCTGGCCGACGCGGATGCCGCCGCCGGCCGAGCCGTTGCCGTGGCCGCCCTGGCCGCCGGCGGGCGCCGAGGCGCGGCGCGAGCCCTGGCGGGTTCGCGGCGCGGCGGGCGACTCGGTGTGACGGTGGGCGTCGGCACGGTGCGGCGCGGCGTCGGTGCGCGGCGCCGACGAGCGGCCTGCGGTCGCCCCCGGCGCGGAGGCCGTCGCGGTCACGGCCGTTCCGGTGCCGGCAGCGGCGCCCTGGCCGCGCCCGCGCCCGCCGCGCCCGCGGCGCGAACGACCCGAACCGGCCGAACCGGTCGAGCCGTCAGCGGCGTTCGAGCCCGAGCGCGCGGCGCGCTTGCGCTGCGCGTTCGCCCCCTGCGAGGAGCCCCCGCCCTGCACGGGCGGACGCAGCACGGCCGGGAGCGCGTCGGCGGCGACGCGGGGCGCGATCTCGCCGATGAGCGCGACGACGGCATCCGATGCGGCGGTCACCTGCTGCGGCTGCACGCGGATGTCGGCCTTCTTCAGCAGCGCGGCGGTGTCGCGACGCTGCTCGGGCAGCACGAGGGTGACCACGTCGCCCTCGGCGCCGGCGCGGGCCGTGCGGCCCGAGCGGTGCAGGTAGGCCTTGTGCTCCATGGGCGGGTCGACGTGCACGACGAGCTCGATGTCGTCGACGTGCACGCCGCGCGCGGCGACGTCGGTCGCGACGAGCACGCGCACGCTGCCCTCGCCGAACGCGGCGAGGTTGCGGTCGCGCGCCGGCTGCGACAGGTTGCCGTGCAGGTCGACGGCGGGGATGCCCTCGGCCGTCAGCTGCTTCGCGAGCTTCTTCGCCTGGTGCTTGGTGCGCATGAAGAGGATGCGGCGGCCGGCTCCCGAGGCGAGCGCCGACACGAGGCGCTTCTTCTCGTCGACGCCCGACACCTCGAACACGTGGTGCGTCATCGCGGCGACGGGCGAGTTCGCCTCGTCGACCGAGTGCAGCACCGGGTTGTGCAGGAACTGCTTGACGAGCTTGTCCACGCCGTTGTCGAGCGTGGCGCTGAACAGCAGGCGCTGCCCGTTCGCCGGCGTCGCCTTGAGGATGCGCGTCACACCGGGCAGGAAGCCCAGGTCGGCCATGTGGTCGGCCTCGTCGAGCACGGTGATCTCGACCGCGTCGAGCGAGACGAAGCCCTGTTGCATGAGGTCTTCGAGGCGGCCGGGCGCGGCGACGACGATGTCGACGCCGCGCTGCAGCTGCTGCACCTGCTTGTTCTGGGAGACGCCGCCGAAGATCGTCATCGCGGTGAGGCCGTAGGCCTTCGCGAGCGGCTCGATCGTGGCGCGGATCTGCGTGGCGAGCTCGCGGGTCGGCGCGAGCACGAGGCCGAGCGGGCGCATCGGGCGCCGCGGGGCGCCGGTGCGCGAGCCGATGCGCGCGACCATCGGGATCGAGAACGCGAGCGTCTTGCCCGAGCCGGTCTTGCCGCGGCCGAGCACGTCGCGGCCGGCGAGCGTGTCGGGCAGCGTGTCGACCTGGATCGGGAACGCCTCGGTCTTGCCCTGCTCCGCGAGAACCTCGACGAGGGGGTACGGAACGCCGAGCGCGCTGAAGGTGGTGTCAGTCATGAAGGTGGTGCCTTTCGAGCATGCGCGACCCCCGGCATCCGCGACCGAGCGGTCAGGATGCGGAGCGCACGCCGTGGGCGCACGCGGTCGGGAATCGAAGTGGCGACGGCGGCGAAGGCCGACATCGTTCGCCGTGAGAAAGTATCGAACCGCGGTGCGCGAGTCGGTGCGCGAGGTGCGGGATGAGTAAGCGTTCTACGACGCGGGCCGGCCGGGTTCAGCCGGGCCTCTGCGTCCACCGTAGCAGGTCGCCCTCTCGGCACCCCGAGGGAGCCTGCCGACCGGTCAGGAGAAGGCCGGGATGCCGGTGATCTCGCGCCCGATGATGAGGGACTGGATGAAGTCGGTTCCCTCGTAGGTGTGCACGACCTCCATGTCGGTGAGGTGGCGCGCGACGTGGTTCTCGAGCAGCAGGCCGTTGCCGCCGAGCAGGTCGCGCGCGTCACGGCAGAGTGCGCGAGCGTGCTGCCCGGTGAACATCTTCGCGAGCGACGCCTGCTCGTTCGTGAGTCGGCCCTGGTCCTGCAGCCCGGCGGTGCGGAACACCAGCAGCTGCATCGCCGTGAGATCGGCGAGCATGTTCGCAAGTTTGTTCTGCACGAGCTGGTAGCTCGCGATCGGCTTGCCGAACTGCACGCGCTCGTGAACGTAGGCCGCCGCGGCCTCGTAGGCGGCGAGGGCGTGGCCCAGCGCCTCCCAGGCGACCGTGCTGCGCGTGCGATTGAGGATGGTGGAGACGTCGCGGAACGACGTCGACTTCGCGAGCAGATTCTCGACCGGGATGCGGACATCCGTGATCTCGATGTGGGCCTGCTGGATCGCCCGCTTGGCGATCTTGCCGGTGATGGCGGTGGCGCTGTAGCCCTCGGGGTAGCCGTCGGGACCCTTCTCGAGGATGAACGCCTTGACCTTCGCGTCGGCCTCGTCGCGCGCCCAGATGATGACGAGGTCGGCGACGTGACCCAGGCCGATCCAGCGCTTGGCGCCGTTGATCACGTACTGATCGCCGTCGCGGCGGGCGGAGGTCTCGAGCTTGACCGAGTCGGACCCGTGGTCGGGCTCGGTCAGCGCGAACGCGCCGAGCTTCCGCAGGGCGGCCATGTCGGGCAGCCAGCGCTGCTTCTGCTCCTCGCTTCCGAGCAGCGAGATGCTGCCCATGGCGAGGCCCGAGTGCACGGCGTTGAAGGTGTTCACGCTGCCGTCGCCACGCGAGAGCTCCATCGCGACGAGCCCCGCCTGCAGCCGTGTCATGCCCGGTGCGCCGTAGCCCTGGATCGCGGTGCCCGCGATGCCGAGCCGACCGAACTCGGGGAGGATCTCGTAGGGGAAGTCGGCCTTCTCCCAGTACTCGTTGATGATCGGCAGCACCTGCCGGTCGACGAAGCCTCTTACCTTCGCGACGAGGGTCCGGTCGTCGTCGTTGAGGTAGTCATCGACGGCGTAGAAATCCGAGTTGATGGTGCGCGCGGTCGTGTCGCTCATGGGTCTAGTCGCCTCGTGTCGGTGCGGTCAGGGTGGAATGCTGCAGGGCCGGCGCAAGCTCGTCGCCGCGCAGCCAGCGACGGATCGCCTCGCCGTGCTCATCGAGCCGGGGAGGGGCGCTGCGGTAGCTCGCGGGCGTGCGCGAAAAGCGCATCGGGTTGCGAACGCCCGGCAGAGCGCGATCGCCGGTGCCGGAGACGACCACGGGGTCGAGCCCGATGCGCTCGGCGAAGGCGAGTCCGGCGCCGACGTCGAGCGACGGGGCGCAGGGGAGTCCGAGCGCGCTCAGGCGCTCGAACCACTCGGTGGCGGGCGCGGCCGCGAGCAGGCCCACGATCACCGGGCGCAGTTCGTCGCGGTGCGCGCTGCGCTCGGCGTTGGTCGCGAAGCGCGGGTCTGTCGGCAGCTGCGGTGCGCCGAGTGCGGCGCACAGTGTGCGGAACTGCGCGTCGTTGCCGATCGCGAGCACGAGGTCGCCGTCAGCCGTGGGGAAGGGCGCGTACGGGTAGATGCTCGGGTGGTCGTTGCCCATGCGCGTCGGCACCCGGCCGCTCAGCAGGTAGCCGCCCGTCTGGTTCACCATGCCCGAGAGGGCTGACGACATGAGGTCGAGCTCGACGTGCTGACCCTGGCCGGTGCGCTCGCGGTGATACAGCGCGGAGGTGACGGCGATGGCCGTGTGCAGGCCCGTGATGACGTCGAACACCGCGACACCCGAGCGGAAGCCCTCGGTCGTGGGCGACCCGGTGAGGCTCATGAGCCCCGAGAGCGCCTGCACGAGCAGGTCGTAGCCTGGCAGATCGGCGCCGCCCGCGGTTCCGAAGCCCGTGATGGAGGCGTAGATGACCGACGGGTTGGCGCGCGCGACCGACTCGTAGTTGAGGCCGTAGCGGGCCAGCCCTCCCGGCTTGAAATTCTCGGTCACGACGTCGGCGCGCGCGGCGAGCTCCTGCGCGAGCTCGAGATCGCCTGCGTCGCGCAGGTCGAGCACGATCGACTGCTTGTTGCGGTTGATCGAGAGGTAGTAGGTCGATTCGCCCTCGTAGGAGGGGGGCATCCAGCTCCGGGTCTCGTCGCCCAGTGAGCTCTCGACCTTGATGACGGTCGCGCCGAGGTCGGCCATGAGCATCGTGCAGTAGGGACCCGCGAGCACACGGCCGAAGTCGGCGACGAGCAGACCCGCGAAGGGTCCGGTGGCGGGGGATGCTCCCTCGAGCTCGCCGCCCGGCAGATGCTGCGCCATCGTCGTCCTCCTACCTCAATCGGCTTCCTCAGGCTGGCAGGCGAGCGTTCATGCCGTCCAATACCTAACGGTGGTGGCACTGATGCGCTAGTGGAATAATCGGGGGATGGACATCCCGCAGATCCGCGCCTTCCTCGCGGTCGCCGACGAGCTCCACTTCGGACGGGCCGCCGAGCGGCTGCACATGGCCCAGCCTCCGGTGAGCCGCAGCATCCAGCAGCTCGAGCGCGACCTCGGGGCGAGGCTGTTCGAGCGCAGCACGCGCAGGGTCACCCTCACCTCGGTCGGGGAGGCGCTCGTGGGCCCGGCGCGCGAGGTGCTCGACGCGCTCGAGCGCGTCGGCACGGTCGCCCGCGCGGCCGGCCTCGGCGAGATCGGACGGGTGCGGCTGGCCTACGCGGGGGCGTCGTCGAACGTCATGGTCGGTCAGCTGGCGCGCGCCGTGAAGCAGAACCACCCGGGCATCCAGCTCGAGCTTCTCAGCCAGAACTTCGCCCAGCCTGCGATGCAGCGGCTCGTGCGCGGCGAGATCGACATCGCGCTGGGTCGCTGGGATCACTTGCCCGACACCGTGCGTGCGCGCGTCATCGCCGTCGAAGAGCTCGTGATCGCCGTCCCCGAGACGCACCGGCTCGCCGACCGCGAGAGCGTCTCGATCGCCGAGCTCGCGGGCGAGCACTTTGTCTCGTTGCCGCGGCAGACGGGGTCGCTGCTGATCGATCGCCTGCGCCACATGACGCGCGAGGCGGGCTTCACCGCCGACATCGTGCAGGATGCTCCCGATTCGTGGACGGTCATGTCCCTGGTCTCGGCGGAGGTCGGATGCTCCCTCACTCTCTCGTCGGTCATCGACAGCATCGCCGACCCGCACCTGCGCTTCCTGCGCCTGTCGGACCCCGTGGAGCCGGTGCTGCTGCGCATGGCGTGGCGCGCCGACAGCGACGATCGGGCCCTGCACGCCGTGCTGCGCCTGTCGGAGGGCGTGCTGCCGACCCCCTCCGGCTGACGGCGGGCGAGCATCCGGGTATCAATAGGGCGGTCATTCGGTATTGGAGAGAATCGGCGGGCGGTGCGACCGTGGTAGCCACGGGATTCATCAACGGCGAGGACACCATGCACGCGTTCGCGATCTTCGAGGGCGACCACAGCGTCACCGACATCGAGCTGCCTACCCCTGAGCCGACGGGGGCCGAGGTGCTCGTGCGCGTCGTGCGCTCCGGGGTCTGCCACACCGACACGCACCTGCGCGAGGGGTACTACGACCTCGGCAGCCGCGGCCGACTCAACCTCGTCGATCGCGGTGTCACGTATCCGCTCGTGCTGGGCCACGAGGTGGTCGGCGTCGTCGAGGCCGTCGGGGCCGATGCGACCGGCGTCGCGGTCGGCGACCGCCGCCTCGTCTACCCGTGGATCGGCGATGGCACGTGCGAGGCATGCCGCGCGGGCGACGAGAACCTCTGCCCGAGCCCCCGCAACCTCGGCGTCGCGCGCCACGGCGGCTACGCGGATCATCTGCTCGTTCCGCACTCCCGGTATCTTCTGGATGTCGCGGGGCTCGACGAGCGCTGGGCCGCCACCCTCGCGTGCTCGGGGCTCACCGCCTACAGCGCGGCGCGGAAGGCCATGCCCGCCGACACCCAGCTGCCGGTCGTCGTCATCGGCGCGGGGGGAGTCGGTCTCATGGCGATCGCATCGCTGCGTGCGCTCGGCCACGAGGCCGTCATCGCGGTCGACCTGCAGCAGCGGAACCTCCAGCTCGCACGCGAGCTCGGCGCCACGGATACGGTCTCGGCGGCCGAGCCCGAGCTCGAGGCGGCGATCCTCGCCCGCGCCGGCGGCCCCGTGGCCGCCGTCATCGACTTCGTCAACAACTCGGTCACCGCGCCCGTCGCCTTCAGCATCCTCCGCAAGGGCGGCACGATGATGCAGGTCGGCCTCTTCGGCGGCGAGCTCGTCATCCCGACCGCCCTGCTCGCGCTCAAGGTCCTCACGATCCGAGGCAGCTTCGTCGGCTCCCTCGGCGAGCTCGGCGAGCTCGTCGAGCTCGCCAGGACAGGCGTCCTGCCGTCGATCCCGATCATCGACGAGCCGCTCACCGCCCACGCGGTCGAGTCGGCGCTCGATCGGCTCGCCGCGGGGGGCGTGCCCGGCCGCATCGTTCTCAGTGCCTAGTCCGCTCGTGCGGGTCGCCGCGCGAACGCGCGATCCTCGGCCGTCGATGGAGGGGTCGGCGCTCTCGTCGTCGGTGGCTCAGGCGCCGTCGGCGTAGTCGAAGAAGCCGCGCCCCGACTTGCGACCCAGCTCGCCTGCCGCGACCTTATCGCGGAGGATCTGCGGAGGTGCGAAGCGCTCGCCGAGGGCGGCGTGCAGGTACTCAGCGATGCCGAGGCGCACATCGAGCCCCACGAGGTCGGTGGTGCGCAGCGGCCCCGTGGCGTGGCGATAGCCCAGCACCATCGCCGCGTCGATGTCCTCCGCCGAGGCGACGCCCTCCTCGAGCATGCGCATGGCCTCGAGCGCGATCACGAGCCCGAGGCGCGAGCTCGCGAATCCGGGAGCGTCGTGCACGACGATCGGCGTCTTGCCGAGAGCGGCCACCCAGCCGCGCGCGGCGTCGGTCAGCTCGGGTGACGAGCGGCTGGTCAGCACGAGCTCGACGAGGGCCGACGGCGGCACGGGGTTGAAGAAGTGGAGCCCGCAGAAGCGCTCGGGCCGCTGCAACCTGTCGGCGAGCCCTTCGACCGAGAGCGACGAGGTGTTCGTCACCAGCCAGGCGGAGGGGGCGATGATCGACTCGGCGCGGGTCAGCGCGTCGACCTTGAGGTCGGTGAGCTCCGGCACCGCCTCGACCACGAGCGCGCAGTCGGTGAGCGACGCGTAGAGGGTCGACACGACGAGCCGCGCGAGCACGACCTCGGCGTCGATCGCAGCATCGCGCGCCGCTGCCTTGGCGACGCCGTCTGCTAGCCGAGCGCGCGCGCTCGCCGCGGCATCCGCGTCGCGCTCGATGACCGTGACGGCGCTGCCGCCCTGCGCGAAGACCTGAGCGATGCCGGCGCCCATGCGGCCGCCGCCGATGACGCCGACGGTGGCGGGTAGGGAGACGGATGCTGCAGTCACGATGACTCCTTCGATCGCGAGAGGAACGCGTCCATGCGGGCGGCCTTCGCCTCGGACTCGAAGAGGATCGCCTGGGCGAGCTCGTCGACGAGCGGGTGGGCGGAGCGAGGCGCGGCGAGCACGCGCTTGGTGAGGCGGATCGCGAGCGGGTCCTGCTCGGCGATGCGGTCGGCGATGGCCTCCGCCGCGGCGAGAAGCTCGTCCGGTGCGTGCAGCGAGGCGACGAGACGGCAGGCGAGCGCCTCCTCTGCCGAGAGACGGCGCCCGGTGAAGAGGATCTCCTTCGCGAGCGGCTCGCCCACGAGTTCGGCGAGGCGCCAGCTGGCACCCGCGGCGGCGAGGATGCCGAGAGCGGTCTCCGGGTTGCCGAACACGGTGCGCGGGGAGGCGATGCGGATGTCGGCCGCGTACGCCAGCTCCGCGCCACCGCCGATCGCGACGCCGTCGACGGCGGCGATCACGGGCATGGGCAGGCGCGCGATGCGGGAGAACAGCTCCGAGTTGATCCCCAGCAGCGCCTCGTCACGGCCGCGAGCCCGGAGCTGGCGGATGTCGGCGCCTCCGGCGAAGACGCCGCGCTCCGGCGTCGAGGTTCCCGTGATAATCAGAATGCGGGGGTTCTGCTCGAGCGCGGCGCAGACCTCATGCAGCTCGGCGACCATGACGTCGTTGATGGCATTGCGTGCCTCGGGGCGATCGAGGGTGACGACGACGCGGTCGCCGGCCTCGCGGATGCGCAGGGTGGTCATTGGCTCAGGCTGACACGCGCGATCCATGCACGTCCAATACCCGATGCGCCCGTGATCCATGCGTCCGGGGCATCGACCCGTGGCCCGATCGGTATTGGACGTCGGACTCGTGCACGACGACGCTGGAGTCAGGACATCCCGCCTCGGGCGCGCACGCGCACGGCCAGACACCGCGACGCCGCGGAGGAGCACGGAGACACCATGGGCGCGTACCGCACCATCAATCCCGCCACGGGCGAGACGCTCGCCGAGTTCCCCGTCGTCGACGATGCCGAGGTCGACGCCATCGTCGCCCGCTCGTTCGCCGCCTACCGCGCCCTGCGCGCGATGCCGCTCGAGCAGCGCACGGGGATCCTGCGGCGCACCGCCGAGCTTCACCGCGAGCGCATCGACGAGTTCGCGCGCATCCTCACCCTCGAGGTCGGCAAGCCCATCACGCAGGCGCGCGGCGAGGTCGAGCTCGTCGCCTCGATCTACGAGTACTACGCCGACCACGCAGCGACCTTCCTCGCCGACGAGCAGCTCGCCATCGTCGGCGGCGGCGAGGCGCTCGTGCGCACCGAGGCCATCGGCCCGCTGCTCGGCATCATGCCGTGGAACTACCCCTACTACCAGGTCGCTCGCTTCGCGGCACCGAATCTCGCTCTCGGCAACACGATCATGCTCAAGCACGCGCGCAACTGCCCGCAGTCGGCGCTCGCGATCGAGCGCGTGCTCCACGACGCCGGGCTGCCGACCGACGCCTACATCAACGCCTTCATCGACAGCAGCCAGGTGCCCCGCATCATCGCCGATGACCGCGTGCGCGGCGTCTCGCTCACCGGCTCCGAGGCGGCCGGATCGGCTGTCGGAGAGGTCGCCGGGCGGCACATGAAGCGCGCCGTGCTCGAGCTTGGCGGCTCCGACCCTTTCATCGTGCTCGACGACGCCGATATCGACGTCGCGGTCGCGGCGGGCGTGCGAGGCCGCGTCGCCAACGCCGGACAGGCATGCACCGCCTCGAAGCGCTTCATCGTCGTCGATTCGGTTTACGAGGAGTTCACGTCGAAGTTCATCGCCGCCATGACCGCGATCACCCCCGGCGACCCCGAGTCGGGCGACACCTTCCTCGGCCCACTCTCCTCCGCAGCCGCCGGCGAGGAGCTCGACGAGTTCGTGCAGGATGCCCTCGCGAAGGGCGCGACAGTGCACGTGGCGCCGGGCGCCCGCCGGTCGGGCGCCTTCTACCCTCCGACGGTGCTCACCGAGGTGACGCCGGGCATGCGCGCGTACAGCGAGGAGCTCTTCGGCCCCGCCGCGGTCGTCTACCGAGTGCCCTCGCCGCAGGCCGCGGTCGAGCTCGCCAACGAGTCGCCCTTCGGCCTCGCCAGCAGCATCTTCACGACCGACCAGGACGCGGCGCGTCGCATCGCCGGGGAGCTCGAGGTCGGCATGGTCTGGATCAACAGCACGAGCCGCAGCGCGCCCGACCTGCCCTTCGGCGGCGTGAAGCGCTCGGGCGTCGGTCGCGAGCTCGCGAAGTACGGCATCGACGAGTTCGCGAACAAAAAGCTCATCCGCACTCCCGCCTGACGGCGACTCAGGCGCTGAGGTCGGTCGTTCCGTCGAGCCCGTACTGCCGCATCTTGCGGTAGAGGGTGGTGCGGCCGATGCCGAGCGACTCCGCGGCGAGCGAGCGGTTCCCGCCCGCGGCGCGCAGCGCGGCGTCGATCGCCTTGTACTCCGAGGCGGCGATGCCGTAGAGCTGACGCGTCTGAGCGCGCATGTCGGGGGTGAGCGCCGAGAGCTCGAGCGCTCCGTGAAGCGAGAGCGCGGCGGCCCGACGCAGCTCGTGCACGAGTTCGGCGACCTCGCCGGTCCACTGCCAGCGCACGAGGGTCTGCAGCACGGCGGGCGGGACCGTCAGACGATGCTGAGCTGCGATCTCCTCCGTGATGGCGACGATGCGCTCCGGGGCATCGACGAGCGAAGGGATGCACACCTCGCGACCGTGCCCCGTGACGAGCGACTGCACCGCGGCGTCGGCCGAGCCGGTGGTGAGCGTCATCGCGAGGATGCCGTCGGGACGAGTATCCGCCGCATCGATCACCGAGCGCAGCCAGGCGCGATCATCGGCGGTCAGCTGCTCGACATTGCGCAGGACGATGGATGCGCCGTCGGCGAGCTCGCGCACCAGGCGGCTGCGCACCGAGGGCCGCCGCACCTCGATCGCGGGCAGCGTTCGGGGTGCGACGCCGTCGCGCCCCGTGAGCCAGGCGGTGGCGAGATGAGCCTTGCCCGAGGCGGCCGGCCCGCTGATCGACACCGCGTGCGATCCGGCCGACGCGGCGTCGAGCACGCGGCACAGCGCGGCCGTCGTGCCGGGGCAGCTGCTGGCCTCGGCGGCCGCCTCGATGGTCTGCTCGAGCTCCACGATGTAGAGGCTCTCGCCGTCGGCCCCGACGAGGCGGCGGGCGATGCCCGTGCGGCCCGACACCGAGACCGAGCGGTGCTGGCCGTTCCAGTCGTTGCCCTGCAGCTCGTCCCAGAGCACCACGTGCGTGCTCGCTGAGAGCAGCGGCAGAGCGCCGGTCGTGCTCATGAGCCCCGAGCGGCTCAGGGCGATCACGGGAACGCGGGGAGAGGTGCCGACGAACTCCGCCAGGAGCGCGCCGAGCCCGCCGGAGGTGGCGGCCTCGGCGATCGAACCCTCGACCTGTCGGGCCGCCTGGCGGGCGATCGCGAGCATGCTGAGGTCAGAGTTGTCGAGAGGAGCGGCGAGAGAGATCGACCCGACGACGCGTCCGGAGACCGGGTCGCAGATGGGCGCCCCCGCGCACGCGAGCGACTGCAGCGACTCGTTGACGTGCTCGGCGCCGCGCACGAAGAGCGCCGCGCGTTCCTCCATGGCCGTGCCGAGGCCGTTGGTGCCGAGCGCGGCTTCCGAGAAGTCGAACCCCTCGGCCGCGTGGGCTCTGTCGAGCTGCCGCGCGTGCGAGCGCTCGCTGACTCGACGGGCGATGATGCGCCCGCTGCGGTCGCTCACGAACAGCGCCACCTGCATGTCGGCGAGAGATTCGTTCCAGCGGTCGAGCACGCCCTCGGAGGCTCGGATGAGCCGCTCGGCCGCCTTGGCGGCGGGTCGCGGGGCGGGCGGGGCCGAGAAGTCGGTTCCGGCGCTCTGCGAGATGGTGCGACGCCAGCTGCGTTCGATCGACTCGGGGATGCCCAGAGAGCGGGGAGCAGGACCACCGGCGCCGAGGCCGCCTTCGAGCAGAAGACGCCGCGCAGCGATGACGCGCTCGGCCGAGTACGTCTGTGGTGACATGGGGTCCTCGCCTCGTCGCAAGAATCGGGATAACTCAGCATCGCCCACCGATTGCGTCGACTCCAATACCAGACGACGGCGCGATCGATGCACTGTTCGCATCAGTGCACATGCCGCGGGCCCGGCTCGAGATGAGCCGGGCCCGCGGGCGGGGTGAGCGAGTCAGGCCGCAATGGCCGCGCGCGGGGCGATGAGCCCCTCGAAGCCCTTCTCCTTGACCTCGGCGAGCACTCCGCGGTACGCCCCCATGCCGGCCAGGTAGAACATCACCGTGTTCTTCTTGCCGGGGATGTTGGCGCCGAAGATCCACGAGTCGGTCTTGGGGAACAGCGTGTAGTCGGCGATCGTGCGGCAGAGTACCGTCCACTCGTCCTCGACCTCCTGCGTCGCCTCGATGACCGAGCCGGTGCGCTCCGCCTCCTCGATGAGCGAGGAGATGAACTCCACCTGCACCTCGAGGGCGGGCACGAGGTTGGTGAACGGGCCGTTGGGGCCGAGCACCATGAACATGTTGGGGAAGCCGGCCGTCGAGATACCGAGATAGCTCGTCGGAGCATCCGCCCAGTGCTCGTCGACCGTCATGCCGCCACGGCCGCGGATGTTCATGCGGCGGTAGTTGCCGTCGACCGCGTCGAAGCCGGTCGCGAAGACGAGCACGTCGAGCTCGTGCTCGACCCCGTCGGCCGTGCGCACGCCCTTGGGCGTGATCTCGACGATCGGGTTCTCCTTGATGGAGACAAGCTTCACGTTCTCCTGGTTGTAGACGTCGTAGTAGTTGTGGTTGCAGAGCGGGCGCTTCGCGTACGGCAGCGTCGGGGTGAGCAGGCGCGCCGTCTCCGGGTCCTTCACCGTCTCCTTGATCTTGCGACGGATGAAGTCGGCCGCGGCCTCGTTCGCCTCCTCGCTGATCGCGATGTCGTTGAAGGTGCCGAACATGAAGTAGAAGCCGTTGCCGCGATCCCAGGCCGCCTGGAAGATGCGCTCGCGCTCCTCGGGGGTGACGTCGGTCGTCGCGATCGTCGACTCCTGGAAACCGAAGGCGACGCCGGAGTTGCGCACCTGCTCCCAGATCTCGGGGAAGCGGCCCTTGACCTCCTCGACCTCGCCGGGCTCGACGGGGCCGTTGCCCGAGGGCACGCTGTACTGCGCATTGCGCTGGAACACCGTGAGGTGCTCCACCTGTCTGGCCGCCGCGACGATGAACTGCGTTCCCGTCGAGCCGGTGCCGATGACGCCGACGCGCTTGCCCTCGATCGACAGGTCATCGGGCCACTGAGCGGTGTGCACGAGGCGACCCTCGAACGTGTCGATACCCGGGATGGCGGGAATGTTCGTCGCCGCGAGCAGGCCGAGCGCGGTCACGACGTAGCGTGTCGTGAACGACTCGCCCGCTGCGGTGCCGATCGTCCAGATCTCGGCGTCCTCGTCGAAGACCATCGAGGTGACCTCGGTGTTCAGCTGGATGTCCTTGCGCAGGTCGAACCGGTCGACGACGTCCTCGAGGTAGGCGAGAATGTCGGGCTGGTTGATGTACTTGCGCGTCCAGTTCGAGTCGGCGAGCAGGCCGTCGTCGAACGAGTAGCGGTAGTACGGGCTCTCGGTGTCCGACATGGCGCCGGGGTACTTGTTCCAGAACCAGGTGCCGCCGATGCCGGAGCCCTTCTCGAACGCGCGCACGCGCATCCCCTGCTTGTCGCGCAGGAGGTGCAGCTGGTAGATGCCGGCGAAGCCGGCGCCGATGACGATCGCGTCAAAGTCCGTGGTGACCGTGTGTGACATGAACAAACTCCTTTGTCTGCTGTGCGGGTGGGTGAGGGTCAGGAGCGCAGCCAGGCGCCGATGCTCTTCAGCTCGGCGTCGACGGCGGCGTCGCGGCCGGCGAGGAACGGGTACACGTGCTGCTGGCCCTCGGCGATGTGGAGGGTCACGTCGACGCCCGCGGCCGACGCGCGCTCGTGCAGGCGGGTCGCGTTGTCGACGAGCGACTCGACGCCGCCCGCGTTGATGTACAGCGGCGGATAGCCCGTGAAGTCGGCGTACAGGGGGTTGGCGATCGGGTCGTTTGGCTCGGTCGCGCCGCCCAGGCGGCCGGCAATCATGCCCTCGAGCAGCGGCACCGTGATGAGCATGTCGGTGGCGTCGTTGGTGACGAGGGTCTCGCCCTTGTTCTCCATGTCGAGCCACGGCGAGAAGGCCACGACGTGACCGGGCAGCGGCTTGCCCCGCGCCTTGAGCGCGAGGGGGATCGCCACCGCGAGGTTGCCGCCGGCCGAATCGCCGATCGTGGTGATGTCCTCGGGGCGAATGCCCCGCTCGACGAGTGCCATGAACGAGGCCACGCCGTCCTCGACCTGGGCCGGGTGCGGGTGCTCGGGGGCGAGGCGGTAGTCGAGCACGAACGTCGTCATGCCGGCGGCCTTCGCGACGTGCGCGGCGAGCTTGCGGTGGCTAGAGGCCGAGCCAACGGCGAAGCCGCCTCCGTGGGTGAAGAGCAGAACCTTGCTGCGGTCGGCACCGGCCGGGAAGGCCCAGATGCCGGGAACGCCGCCGACGGTCTCCTGCTTGTAGGTGACGTCCTCCGGCTCGACGGTCGGCTGGTGCCACTCGTCGAAGATGCTGCGGAAAAGGCGCATCGTGAGCTCGCTGGTCACCATGATGTTCGACCAGTCGGCGTAGAGATCGCGCAACGGGCTCTCGACGATCACGGTCTGAGCGGTGGTGGATGAGGTGGACATGAGGCAACTCCTTCGTCGCGGTGTCGAGGTCGCACGTCGGGGCGGGTGTGACGGTTCCCCGGTGCGTACTCTCACGATGCGGGCCCGCGCGACGGGAGCAGTGTTCCGATATGGAACACGGTCGAGCTCGCCTCAGCTGCGGATGCGTTTCTTCGGGTGGGCTAGGTCCTCGCGCCGGGAATAGAGACAGCGCGGGGGCAGGACCTCGGAGACTGCGGAGCGGGTGAGACGGCTTCGGGCGATCCGCATTTTCAGAAGGACCGCGCGCAGGTCTACAGGTTCACGCGGAGTACGAGGTCGTGCGCTGTCGCGGGCGCTTCCGCTCGATCGACGGCAGCCCGTGGGCGCAGTTCGAGGTGCACCGACGTGAACCCGTCGGCGAACGCGCGCAGCTCCTCCGCCCCGAGCATCGTGTCCCCAGGCGGGCGGGCGATGCCCAGCTCGAGATCGCGGATGTCGTGCAGCACCAGCAGAAGCATGCCTCCGGGCCGCACAGCCGCCGCGAGGCCTCGGTACAGCGGCTCTCGCTGCGAGGGGATGACATGGAGGTACTGACCCGAGACCAGATCGAAGGCCGACTCGGACGGAGGATCGACGGCGAGATCACTTCGATCGAACGACGCAAGGTCGCTGACGCCGAGTCGTGCAGCCTCGGCACGAGAGCGCTCGATTGCTACCGCCGAGAGGTCGTAGCCGGTGACGCGCCAGCCCCGCCGTGCGAGCCACAGGCTGTCGCCGCCCTCGCCGCAGCCGGCATCGAGCGCACGCCCGGCCGTCAGCCGAACGGCCTCCGCCTCGAGCACCGGATTCACGCGCCCGCTCCAGAGCCGCTCGCTCACGCCGTACCGCGCGTCCCAAATCGCGGCCAGTTCATCCGAACTGCCGGCCGCAGCCTTCACGCGAGCACCGCGCGCCCGTCGCCATACCGCTCGCCGACCGGGATCTCGACCTCGACGACGTTGCCGGGCGGCGCGAGCGGGCACGCCCACGCCGGGTCGTACGCGCACGAGGGGTTGTAGGCGAAATTGAAGTCGATGACGACCGACCCGGGCGAGCGCCCCGGCCCCAGGTCGGCGCCCTTCACGGTGTCGAGCACGTAGCGTCCGCCGCCGTAGGTGCCGCCGGCGACGCGCGACAGCGCGTCGCGGACGGGCACGAACAGTCCGCCCCCGTACGAGCGCAGCCGCCACACGTCGAGCGTGCCGACGCCGGCCACGTCGACGAGGCCGATGCGCTCGAACGGCACGACGCCGTCGGTGCCGGTGGGCACGTCGAGCGACGCGGGCGCGGCATCCTCGATCACGCACTCGAACCGCCACGCGCGGTCGTAGGGCTTCACGCGCAGGCCGGTGAAGCGCTCGCGGTCATCGGGCAGCAGGGGTGAGGCGGGGTGCTCGAGGAAGAGCCGGTCGCGCTCGCGCCGCCACAGGTCGTGCGCGGCCTCGAGGTCGGTCGCGCGGCGCACCTTCTCGTAGAGGCGGAAGGTCGCCCGCCGCCAGCTGGCGACGTCGAGCGCGGTGCCCGCGTCGCTCACGAGCGGCCCGCGAACTGCGCGCCCCAGCTCGGCGCGAGCCGCCGGATCTTCGCCGCCCGCAGCTGCCAGAACACGGCGAACCCGACCCAGACGAGCGGCGTCAGCACGCCCGCGCCGACGTCGAGCCGGTCGCGGAACCGCGTGCGCCCGTCGGGCAGCGCCGTGATCGCCATGCGGTGGTGCCAGCGTCGCACGATGCGCATCGGCCCGGCGACGGGTCCGCCGCGGTCGTGCACGATGCGCGCGACCTGGCCGTCGCGGAGCATCCGCGTCTCGTCGCCGAGGTCGATGAGCTGCTCGCCCATCGGCACGAGCCCCAGCAGCGACAGCCGCACCCGGTGGCGACCGCCCGGCCAGCGCTCGGGGAATCCGCCGGGCTCGAGCGACTCGGCGCGCGTCCACGGCCCCGACACCGCGCGGAACACCGCCGGCGAGTGCACCGCCTCCCACGCCGCGTCGGGCGGGCAGTCAAGCACGAGATCGAGCGTCACACGCATGCGCCCAGTCTGGCCTCCGTGGCTACCATCGACCTGTGACCGACCGCCCCGCCGCCGACCCCGCCCGCCCCGACGCGCAGGAGCGCTACCAGGTGCGCTTCGACGTCGGGCTCGACGGCGCTCGCCGCATCGGCGACTCGGCGCACCTGCTGGTCTGGTGCGACGCGATCGCGACCGAGGAGGTGCCGGTAGATGCCCTGCCCCACCGTCTCGAGGTCGTCGACGCGCGCCTCGGCGCGGCCTCCGCGATCGCCCAGCGCCTGCTCGAGCTGCAGGCCGCGCGCGGCGAGCGCACGATGGTCGCGGTCGTCGCGGCGGGAGCCCCGCTGGAGGGTCCCGACGGCTTCCCCGTCGAGGACGTGCTGCTCGCGGGTGCCGTCGTCGACGCGCTCGGCGCGGTCGGCATCGACGCCACGAGCCCCGAGGCGGCCGCAGCGGCTGCGGCGTTCCAAGGTCTGCGCGGCGCCGTCGGCCACATGCTCACCGCGTCGGTCGCCGGTCGCGCCCTCGCCGAGGCGGAGGGCCCGGCCGCGCTGCCCGCCGCCCGGGCGCGCCTCGAGAGCGCCGAGCTGGTCGTCCTGCGGGAATTCAGCCTCTCGGCCTAGCGTTCCTCCGGTCAGGCACCCGCGCCAGCGCTCGCCGCTCGCGCCCGACCGCAGGAGGCACCATGAAGGCCCACGTCAACGGCACCGTCATCGCCGAGGCCGACGAGAGCGAGCTCATCAGGATCGAGGGCAACTGGTACTTCCCGCCGTCGAGCGTGAAGAGCGAGCTGCTCGAGCAGAGCCCCACCCCGTACACCTGCCCCTGGAAGGGCGAGTGCCAGTACTTCACCGTCGTGGTCGACGGCGAGCGCCTGCAGGATCGCGCGTGGAGCTACCCGACCCCGTACCCGAGCGGCATCGAGCGCGTCGGCAAGGACTTCTCGAACTACGTCGCCTTCTGGAAGGAAGTCCAGGTCAGCGAGTAGCGCCTGGGGCGCGGCGGCGGATGCTCGGCGCGAGCGTCACGCCGCCCTGGTGTCGACCCACGCGATGAGGTGCGCCCGGTCGAACCGGCGCGAGCACCGGCCGCACGACAGCGGCTTGGCCGGCCGCCGGAACCGCACGTGCTCGTGCCCGCGAGGGCAGGTGCCGCGCCAGCGCGCGCGCTCCTCGGCGATCGGGCCGGAGTGCGTGCGCCCGCCGACGTAGCCGAGGTCGCGGGCGACCGCGCGCCACTCGGGCCCGTGCCCGGTGCCGGCCCCGGCGAGGGCGTGGGCGACCTCGTGCAGCAGGATCTGGTGGATCTCGTCGTCGTCGAACCGCGCGGCGAGGTGCCGTGAGACGGTGATGCGTCGCCGGGTGTAGTCGCACTGGCCTGCGCGGCGCGTGGCGTGGTCGAAGCCGAAGCTCCACGAGCCGTCGAGGTGCAGGCGCAGCAGGGCCTCGGCCCAGACGCGCACCCGCTCGAGATCGCTCACGCGTTCAGGGTACGAGCCGCCGCCGACAGCGTCGTGCAGCGCGAGCCCGCCCGCCGCAGGGTGCGCGATGTTCGTTTTGCGAATACTGTTCGCTTCGACGGGAATCCCCCAGGGGATGCGCGCCGAACCTCCTCACGGGTACAGTCGCCTGAACCGTGAGGAGGTGTCACATGTCGTTGCATCGCCGCCTGGGCGGAGAAGCGGGCATCGCCGCGCTCGTCGACGACCTCTCGGCACGGGTGAAGGTCGACCCGATCATGGGCCCCTACTTCCGCGACGTCGACGAGGCCGCGCTGAACCGGCACCGCGCGATGTTCCTCTCCGCCTTCCTCGGCGGCCCCGAGTCGTACACGGGCAAGACGCTGCCCGAGGCGCACCACCCCTTCCGGCTCTCCGACCGCGAGTTCGACGCCTTCCTGCGCGTCATGCGCGAGACGCTCGACCACTCGACGGTGTCGTTCCTCGACCGCCGGCGCATCCTCCGCTCGCTCGAGCGCCTGCGCACCGACGTCGTGAGCCGCGGCGTCACGGTGGGCCCCGGCGCGCCGAGCTTCGGCGGCCCGCACGACAGCGTCTGAGCCGCAGCGGCCGCTGGCGCCTCAGTCGCGCCGCGTGAACAGGCTCGTGCTCGGCGCCGGAGAGCGCACCGCCGTCGCGTCGGTCACGACAGGCGCGCCCGCGATCCAGTGCTCGAGCTCGCGGCCGCTCGTGACGGTCGCCGGATGCGGCCCGCGCGCCATGAGCCGGGGCATCCACTCGAGCGGCAGCGCGCTCGGCGAGGCGATGAGCACGACGTTGCCGAAGCGGCGCCCCTTGAGGATGCCCGTCTCGGCCAGCGCTGCGACGTCGTCGAACACCATGCCGAGCGTCGCGGCCTGCCCCCGTGCGAAGGCGAGCCCCGGCCCGTCGGCGATGTTGACCGCGACGATGCCACCCGGGGCGACGAAGCGCGCGACGGCCGAGTAGAACTCGAGGCTCGTCACGTGCGCCGGGATGCGCGCCCCGCTGAACACGTCGACCACGACGAGGTCGACGGCGCCGTGCAGGGCGGCGGGCAGGCGGTCGAGCACGGCCCGGGCATCCCCGTACCGCACCCGGATGCCCGCGCGCCTCGGCAGCGGCAGGTGCTCGCGCACGAACGCCACGAGCTCCTCGTCGAGCTCGACGACCTGCTGACGCGAGCCGGGCCTGGTCGCCTCGATGTAGCGAGGCAGCGTCAGCGCCCCGGCGCCGAGGTGCAGCGCCGTCATCGGCTGACCGGGCTCGCCCCACTCGTCGATGACGTGGCCGATGCGCTGCACGTACTCGAAGAACAGCCGGCTCGGGTCGTCGAGGTCGACGTGCGACTGCGGGGTGCCGTCGACGACGAGCGTGTAGCTGCCGTCGGCCCAGCGGTCGGGTTCGATGACGGCGCGCATGCCGCTGCCGCGCAGCGTCGTCTCGGCGACGGGGGAGGCCATGCCCGCAAGCGTGCCACAGGCTCACGCGGCGGATGCTCGGCTGGACGTGTGGGAGGTGCGCGGTTATAGCGCAGAGGGGCAGATCGGTCAAGAATCCGACTGGACACGGCGGGGCGAGCGCACCTAGTATTGAGGTTTGCGCTCCCCAACAACCTCAGCCGTCATATGGCGGTCGGCTGACGTGCCCCGAGTATAGCGGCGGGGTGGGCCCCATAGGCGGCCCTCAACGGGTTCTTCGCGTGATCACTCGACCGTGTTCATCTGTCGCCGCGGCGACGGTTTTCGGGCTTCGACGCCCACGGAGGTTAGTTCCTTGGCTGCTTCGCGCACCGCTAAGAATTCCCAGTCCCCCCAGAACGGCCGCAACGCATCGCGCCTGTCGTTCGCCAAGATCAGCGACACGCTGACCGTCCCCGACCTGCTGGCCCTGCAGACCGAGAGCTTCGACTGGCTCGTCGGCAACGAGGCCTGGAAAGCGCGCGTCGACGAGGCCCAGGCGGCCGGTCGCACCGACGTGCCGACCCGCAGCGGCCTGGAGGAGATCTTCGAGGAGATCTCTCCCATCGAAGACCTGGGCGAGACCATGCAGCTCTCGTTCACGAACCCGTACCTCGAAGAGCAGAAGTACTCGATCGATGAGTGCAAGGAGCGCGGCAAGACCTACGCCGCGCCGCTCTACGTCGAGGCCGAGTTCATGAACCACATGACCGGTGAGATCAAGACGCAGACGGTCTTCATGGGCGACTTCCCGCTCATGACCGAGCGCGGCACCTTCATCATCAACGGCACCGAGCGCGTCGTCGTGTCGCAGCTCGTGCGCAGCCCGGGCGTCTACTTCGAGCGCGCGATCGAGAAGCTCTCCGACAAGGACGTGTACACGGCGCGCATCATCCCCAGCCGTGGCGCGTGGCTCGAGTTCGAGGTCGACAAGCGCGACCAGGTCGGCGTGCGCATCGACCGCAAGCGCAAGCAGTCGGTGACCGTCTTCCTCAAGGCGCTCGGCATGACCACCGAGGAGATCCGCGAGGCCTTCGCCGGCTTCGACTCGATCGAGCAGACCCTCGAGAAGGACGCCGTCCTGACGAAGGAGGAGGCGCTCAAGGACATCTACCGCAAGCTGCGTCCGGGCGAGCAGGTCGCCGCCGAGGCCGCGCGCGCGCTGCTCGACAACTTCTACTTCAACCCCAAGCGCTACGACCTCGCGAAGGTCGGTCGCTACAAGGTCAACCGCAAGCTCGGCATCGACGCGCCGCTCACCGACTCGGTGCTCTCGGTCGACGACATCGTGGCGACGATCCGCTACATGGTCTCGCTGCACGAGGGCCGCACGACCATGCCGGGCGTCCGCGACGGCAAGCCCGTCGAGCTGCGTCTCGACGTCGACGACATCGACCACTTCGGCAACCGTCGCATCCGTGCGGTCGGCGAGCTCATCCAGAACCAGGTCCGCACCGGTCTGTCGCGCATGGAGCGCGTCGTGCGCGAGCGCATGACCACGCAGGACATCGAAGCGATCACGCCGCAGACGCTCATCAACGTGCGCCCGGTCGTCGCCGCGATCAAGGAGTTCTTCGGAACCTCGCAGCTGTCGCAGTTCATGGACCAGAACAACCCGCTCGCGGGCCTGACCCACAAGCGTCGCCTCTCGGCGCTCGGCCCTGGTGGTCTGAGCCGCGAGCGCGCCGGCGTCGAGGTGCGCGACGTGCACCCTTCGCACTACGGCCGCATGTGCCCCATCGAGACCCCGGAAGGCCCGAACATCGGCCTCATCGGCTCGCTCGCCTCGTTCGCGCGCATCAACGCGTTCGGCTTCATCGAGACGCCGTACCGCCGCGTCGTCAAGGGCAAGGTCACGGAGCACATCGACTACCTGACCGCCAGCGAGGAGGACGACTTCGTCGTCGCCCAGGCCGGCGCGCCCCTGAAGAAGGACGGCTCGTTCGCCGAGGAGCGCGTGCTCATCCGCAAGAAGGGCGGCGAGGTCGAGCTCGTCCCGGCCGACCAGGTCGACTACATGGATGTCTCGCCGCGCCAGATGGTGTCGGTCGCGACCTCGCTCATCCCCTTCCTCGAGCACGACGACGCCAACCGCGCCCTCATGGGTGCCAACATGCAGCGCCAGGCGGTGCCGCTGCTCCGCTCGGAGTCGCCGCTCGTCGGCACCGGCATGGAGGGCTACGCCGCGATCGACGCCGGTGACGTGATCACCGCGACCGCGGCCGGTGTCGTCAGCGAGGTCTCGGCCGACGCCGTGACCGTGCAGCTCGACGAGGGCGGCACGCAGCAGTACTTCCTGCGCAAGTTCGACCGCTCGAACCAGGGCACGAACTACAACCACCGCGTCATCGTGAACGCCGGCGACCGCGTCGAGGTCGGCGAGGTCATCGCCGACGGCCCCGCGACCGAGAACGGCGAGCTCGCGCTCGGCAAGAACCTCCTCGTGGCGTTCATGTCGTGGGAGGGCCACAACTTCGAGGACGCGATCATCCTCAGCCAGAACCTCGTGAAGGACGACACGCTGTCGTCGATCCACATCGAGGAGTACGAGGTGGATGCTCGCGACACGAAGCTCGGCAAGGAGGAGATCACTCGCGACCTGCCGAACGTGAGCCCCGACCTGCTGGCCGACCTCGACGAGCGCGGCATCATCCGCATCGGCGCCGAGGTGCGCCCCGGCGACATCCTGGTCGGCAAGGTCACGCCCAAGGGCGAGACCGAGCTCAGCGCCGAGGAGCGCCTGCTGCGCGCGATCTTCAACGAGAAGTCGCGCGAGGTGCGCGACACCTCGCTCAAGGTGCCCCACGGCGAGCAGGGCACGATCATCGGCGTCAAGGTCTTCGACGCGCAGGATGGCGACGACGAGCTCGGCTCGGGCGTCAACCAGCGCGTGGTCGTCTACATCGCCCAGAAGCGCAAGATCTCCGAGGGCGACAAGCTCGCCGGCCGCCACGGCAACAAGGGCGTCATCTCGAAGATCCTGCCGGTGGAGGACATGCCGTTCCTCGAGGACGGCACCCCCGTCGACATCGTGCTCAACCCGCTCGGCGTGCCCGGCCGCATGAACTTCGGCCAGGTCCTCGAGATCCACCTCGGCTGGGCCGCGTCGCGCGGCTGGAAGGTCGACGGCACCCCGGAGTGGGCCGCGCGCCTGCCCGAGGTCGCCCGTGAGGCCGCGCCCGGCACGAAGGTCGCCACGCCCGTCTTCGACGGCGCGAGCGAGGAGGAGATCGCGGGTCTGCTCGACTCGACGATCCCGAACCGCGACGGCGTGCGCATGATCGACTCCACCGGCAAGGCCCGTCTCTTCGACGGCCGCACCGGCGAGCCCTTCCCCGACCCGATCTCGGTCGGCTACATGTACATCCTGAAGCTGCACCACCTCGTCGACGACAAGATCCACGCGCGCTCGACGGGCCCGTACTCGATGATCACCCAGCAGCCGCTCGGCGGTAAGGCGCAGTTCGGTGGCCAGCGCTTCGGTGAGATGGAGGTGTGGGCGCTCGAGGCCTACGGCGCGGCGTACGCGCTGCAGGAGCTCCTCACGATCAAGTCCGACGACATCCTCGGCCGCGTGAAGGTCTACGAGGCGATCGTCAAGGGCGAGAACATCCAGGAGCCGGGCATCCCCGAGAGCTTCAAGGTGCTCATCAAGGAGATGCAGTCGCTGTGCCTGAACGTCGAGGTGCTCTCGGCCGACGGCACCGCGGTGAGCCTGAAGGACACCGACGACGAGGTCTTCCGCGCGGCGGAGGAGCTCGGCATCAACATCTCCTCCCGCTTCGAGTCCTCGTCGATCGACGAGATCTGATCCGGGTCTCTCCCGAGACACTGACGACTGTTTACGAAAGAGAAGAATCCATTGCTCGACGCAACCACTTTCGATGAGCTCCGGATCGGCCTGGCGACCGCTGACGACATCCGTCGCTGGTCGCACGGCGAGGTCAAGAAGCCCGAGACGATCAACTACCGCACCCTGAAGCCGGAGAAGGACGGCCTCTTCGGCGAGCAGATCTTCGGCCCGTCGCGCGACTGGGAGTGCTCGTGCGGCAAGTACAAGCGCGTGCGCTTCAAGGGCATCGTCTGCGAGCGCTGCGGTGTCGAGGTCACGAAGTCGTCCGTGCGCCGTGAGCGCATGGGCCACATCGAGCTCGCCGCCCCCGTCACGCACATCTGGTACTTCAAGGGCGTGCCCAGCCGCCTGGGCTACCTGCTCGACATGGCGCCGAAAGACCTGGAGAAGGTCATCTACTTCGCCGCGTACATGGTCATCTCGGTCGACGAGGAGGGTCGCCACGCCGACCTGCCCGGCCTCGAGAACGAGCTGCGCCTCGAGATCAAGACGCTCGAGGGTCAGCGCGACTCGATGATCGCCGAGCGCCTGCAGCGCCTCGAGGGCGAGCTCGCCGAGCTCGAGGCCGAGGGCGCCAAGGCCGACCAGAAGCGCAAGGTCAAGGACGCCGGCGAGAAGGAGATGTCGCAGGTCCGCAAGTCGTTCGACGAGCAGATCGCGCAGCTCGAGCGCGTGTGGGAGGACTTCCGCACGCTCAAGGTCGGCGACCTCAAGCCGGAGGACGCGGTCTTCCAGGAGCTGCAGGACCGCTACGGCCTGTACTTCGAGGCGTACATGGGCGCCGAGGCGATCAAGCGCCGCCTCGAGTCGTTCGACCTCGCCGCCGAGAGCGAGCTGCTGCACGAGCAGATCGCGGGCGGCAAGGGCCAGAAGAAGATCCGCGCGATCAAGCGCCTCAAGGTCGTCAACTCGTTCCTGCAGACGGGCAACTCGCCCGCCGCGATGGTGCTCGATGTCGTGCCGGTCATCCCGCCGGAGCTGCGCCCCATGGTCCAGCTCGACGGTGGCCGTTTCGCGACCTCCGACCTCAACGACCTGTACCGCCGCGTGATCAACCGCAACAACCGTCTGCGTCGACTGCTCGACCTGGGCGCGCCGGAGATCATCGTCAACAACGAGAAGCGCATGCTGCAGGAGGCCGTCGACGCGCTGTTCGACAACGGCCGCCGCGGTCGCCCCGTCACGGGCACCGGCAACCGTGCGCTGAAGTCGCTGAGCGACATGCTCAAGGGCAAGCAGGGCCGGTTCCGCCAGAACCTGCTCGGCAAGCGCGTCGACTACTCGGGTCGTTCGGTCATCGTCGTCGGCCCGCAGCTCAAGCTGCACCAGTGCGGTCTGCCGAAGCTCATGGCGCTCGAGCTGTTCAAGCCCTTCGTCATCAAGCGCCTCATCGACCTGGGCCACGCGCAGAACATCAAGAGCGCCAAGCGCATGGTCGAGCGCTCGCGTCCGCAGGTGTGGGATGTGCTCGAGGAGATCATCCGCGAGCGCCCCGTGCTGCTCAACCGCGCGCCCACGCTGCACCGCCTCGGCATCCAGGCCTTCGAGCCGCAGCTCGTCGAGGGCAAGGCCATCCAGCTGCACCCGCTCGTCTGCGCCGCGTTCAACGCGGACTTCGACGGCGACCAGATGGCCGTGCACCTGCCGCTGTCGGTCGAGGCTCAGGCCGAGGCCCGCATCCTCATGCTCGCGTCGAACAACATCCTCAAGCCGTCCGACGGCCGCCCGGTGACGGTTCCGACGCAGGACATGATCATCGGTCTGCACCACCTCACGACCGTCCGCGAGGGCGCCGTGGGCGAGGGCCGCGCGTTCTCGTCGATCGCCGAGGCGATCATGGCGATGGATCAGGGCACGCTGCACCTCAACGCGACCGTGCGCATCCGCCTCTTCGGCGAGAAGTTCGAGAACGGCCGCGAGCTGAAGGAGACGACCCTCGGTCGCGCTCTCTTCAACGAGCTGCTGCCGGCGGACTACCCGTTCATGGAGAAGGTGGCCGACAAGGGCGCGATCTCGCAGCTGGTCAACGACCTCGCCGAGCGCTACCCGAAGGTCGTCGTCGCCGCGACGCTCGACAAGGTGAAGGACGCCGGCTTCCACTGGGCCACGCGCTCGGGAGTGACCGTCGCCCTCAGCGACGTCATCACGCCGCCGACGAAGAAGGAGATCGTCGCCGAGTACGAGAAGAAGGCGGCGAAGATCCAGGGCCAGTTCGAGAAGGGCCTCATCACCGATGAGGAGCGCCGTCGCGAGCTCGTCGCGCTGTGGAGCGAGGGCACGAAGGCCGTCAACGACGCCATGCGCGCCAACTTCCCGGTCGACAACACCATCAACCGCATGGTCACCTCGGGCGCCCGAGGCAACTGGCTGCAGGTCGGCAACATCGCCGGTATGCGCGGTCTGGTGTCGAACCCGCGCGGTGAGATCATCGCGCGCCCGATCATCAACTCGTACCGCGAGGGCCTGTCGGTGGCGGAGTACTTCATCGCCACGCACGGTGCTCGCAAGGGTCTCGCCGACACCGCCCTCCGCACGGCCGACTCGGGCTACCTGACGCGTCGACTCGTCGACGTCGCGCAGGACGTCATCATCCGCGAGGACGACTGCGGCACCAGCAAGGGCCTCGAGTTCGCGATCGCGCACGACGTCGACGGCACCTGGGTGCGCGATGAGAACGTCGAGAACCTCGTGTTCGCGCGCACGCTCGCCTCGGACGCCGTCGCGGCCTCGGGCGAGGTCATCGCCTCGGCCGGCGCCGACGTCGGCGACGTGCTCATCGACCAGCTGGTCGCGGCCGGCGTCAGCTCGATCAAGGTGCGCTCGGTGCTCACGTGCGAGTCGGCGGTCGGCGTCTGCGCCGCCTGCTACGGCCGCTCGCTGGCCACCGGCACGCGCGTCGACCTCGGTGAGGCCGTCGGCATCATCGCGGCGCAGTCGATCGGCGAGCCCGGCACGCAGCTCACGATGCGCACGTTCCACACGGGTGGCTCGGCCTCGGCCGACGACATCACGCAGGGTCTGCCCCGCGTGACCGAGCTCTTCGAGGCTCGCACCCCGAAGAGCGCGAGCCCCATCGCGGAGAGCGCCGGTCGCATCACCATCGAGGACGCCGAGAAGCAGCGCCGCGTCATCCTCACCCCCGACAACGGGGACGAGGAGGTCGTGTACGCGGTCTCGAAGCGCTCGCAGCTGCTCGTCGAGGACGGCCAGCACGTCGAGCTCGGTCAGCAGATCTTCGAGGGCCCGGTCGACCCGAAGGAGGTGCTGCGCGTCAAGGGCGTGCGCGCCGTGCAGCAGCACCTCGTCGAGGGCGTGCAGGGCGTCTACCGCTCGCAGGGTGTGCCGATCCACGACAAGCACATCGAGGTCATCGTGCGCCAGATGCTGCGCAAGGTCACCGTCGTCGACCACGGCGAGACCGAGCTGCTGCCCGGTGAGCTCGTCGACCGCTCGAAGTACAACGAGATCAACCGCGCCGCGCTGGCCGAGGGCAAGAAGACCGCCTCGGCCCGCCAGGAGGTCATGGGCATCACCAAGGCCTCGCTCGCGACCGAGTCGTGGCTGTCGGCCGCGTCCTTCCAGGAGACCACCCGCGTGCTCACGCAGGCGGCCATGGAGGGCAAGCGCGACCCGCTGCTCGGCCTGAAGGAGAACGTGATCATCGGCAAGCTGATCCCGGCCGGAACCGGTCTCGCCGCCTACCGCAACGTCTCGGTCGAGGCGACGGAGGAGGCCAAGGCCGAGCGCTACCCGAACCGGATCTTCGCCGACGACTCGTCGTTCAGCGAGGCCGACCTCTCGTTCGTCGACTTCGACTCGTTCTCGAGCGACGACTACACGCCGGGCACCTACAACTAGGCGCACCGGAGCACTCCACCCGAACGGCCCCCGTCACGCGACGGGGGCCGTTCGGCGTCTCCGGGCACGTCGACCGCGCGGGGCGGGTGGTGAGCGCTCCCCATCGCAGCGATCCGAGCATCGCTCTACGATGACCGGAGCCCTAACGACAGCAGTGACGGAGCACGAGTGCGCGAGAACCCCGAGGCCGAGCAGGCCGACGCGCTCGGCGTCGTCTCGGCAGCGCCCGGCCGCCGCGCCGCCGCCTTCGCCCTCGACGCCGCCGTGTGGGTCGCGCTCAGCATCCCCACGATCGTCGGCGCGGTGCTCGCCCTGCCGCTGCTCGCCGGTGACGCGATCGACGTAGCCCTCCCGGCCCTCCTCGTGGCGATCGGCGTCGGTCTCACCGGGCTGTTCGGCATCGTGCAGCTCGTGCTGCACGGTCGCCGCGGCATCACGCTCGGCAAGGCCGCGCTCGGGCTGCGGTCGGTGCGCGAGGCGACGCTCGGCCCGGTCGGCTTCTGGCGGGTCGTGCTGCGGGCGCTCGTGCTCTCGGCCTCGAGCCTCGCGCTCGTCGTGGTCGGGCCGGCGCTGCTGTTCGCCTCGGGCCTGCGCGACCCTCGGGGCCGCAGCCTGCTCGACCGCCTCGCCGGCGCCCGCGTCGTCGACGCGCGCTCCGGGCTCGACCCCTTCGACGCCCGCGCTCTGCGCCTCGCCCGGCGCGAGCTCGAGCGCCCGACGGGGGTCGCCTCACTCGCGCCCCGCCCGCTCGACTCGCGCGCCGCCCGCCCGTTCGACGTCGGTGCCGCGCGCGAGCGGTCGTCGGCGGGCGTGGTCTCGGTGGCGTCCGCGAGCTGGACGGCCCCGCCGCTGCGCGACGCGGCGCCAGCGGCTGCGGCAGCCCCGACCACCGCGCCGGCCCCTGCCACCGCCCCGCCCCTGTCCCCGGCCGTCCCGCCGCGCACCGTCGTCCTCGAGTTCGACGACGGCACGACCGTGCCCGCCCCCGCCGTCGGCCTGCTCGGCCGCGCGCCCGAGGCCGCCGCGGGGGAGCGCGCCGACCTCCTCCTGCCGCTGCGCGACCCGAGCATGCAGCTGTCGAAGACGCACGCCGCCTTCGGCGTCGACGCCTCGGGGTTCTGGATGCTCGATCGCGGCTCCTCCAACGGCACCGTCGCGCACACCCCGGCCGGCGATCGCGCGCTCACGCCGGGCGAGCGCACGAGCATCCCGCCCGGCAGCACGGTGCTGGTCGGCGGCCGCAGCTTCCGCGTGGTCGCCGCATGACGTCGTCCGCCCCGCGCCCCGCCCCCTGGAGAGGTCGTCCGTGAAGCTCAAGCTCGCCCTGCGTCGCACCGGCGCGCCCGACGTCGACGTCGTCGTGACGGCCGACGCTACGGCGACGGTCGCCGACCTGGCTCGCGCGCTCATCGAGAGCGACCCGTCGGGCGCCTCGCGCGCCGCCGCGACGTCGGCGCTGACGCTCGCGGTGGCGCCGCCGGTCGCCGAGTCGCTCGCCCCGCTCGAGCCGCAGCTGCTGCTCGCCGACGCGCCGCTCGGCAGCGGCTTCCACGCCGCTGTGGTGCCGCACGCGCCCTCGGGGCGCGATCGCTCGGTCGCGGCGATCCTCCGCGTGGTCTCCGGGCCCGATGCGGGGCGCGAGTTCCCGCTCGCCCGCGGCCACAGCGTCGTCGGCCGTGACCCGGCCGCCGAGGTGGTGCTCTCCGACCCGCTCGTGTCGAAGCGGCACGCGCGCATCGAGGTCGAGTCGGGCATCGAGCTAGTCGACCTGAACTCCGCCAACGGCCTCGTCATCGACGGCGGCCGCGTGCCGCGCCTGTCGGTGCAGCCGGGGCAGGTGGTGACGCTCGGCGACTCCGAGGTCGCGTTCACCCGACTGGCCTCGGCCACTGACGACGCGGCGGCGGATGCTGTGCTCGAGCGCGGCGGAGCGCTCCTGTTCAACCGCTCGCCCCGCGTCGAGGTGCGCTACCCGGGCACCGAGTTCCCGCACCCGGCGATCCCGAGCGAGGCAGACCCTCGGCTCTTCCCGTGGCCGATGATCATCGCGCCCGTGCTGCTGGGGCTGGCGATCTTCAGCGCGACGGGCCGGTGGCTGTCGCTGCTCGTCGTGGCGATGGCGCCGATCATGCTGCTCGGCAACTTCCTCGGCCAGAAGCGGCAGCAGGGGGTGAAGCTGCGGCAGGAGATCGAGACCTTCGACGAGCAGATCGAGCGCCTGGAGGACGACCTCGTCGAGCAGGAGGCGATCGAGCGCGAGCGCCGCGACGCGGAGGCGCCGGCGACGGCGACGGTCTTCGACGAAGCCATGCGGCTCGGCCCGCTGCTGTGGACTCGTCGCCCGGAGCACTGGAGCTTCCTGGCGCTGCGCCTCGGGCTCGGGCGCGCCCGCAGCCGCAACTCGATCGCCGCGAGCGCCGACCCGAAGGGCATCGCCCAGTTCTCGCGCCAGGTGCAGGCGCTGCGCGAGCGCTTCGAGGTCATCGACGACGTGCCTATCGTCGAACTGCTGCCGAGCGCGGGCGCCCTCGGCGTCGCCGGCCCCGCCGAGCTCTCCGCCGACGCCGTGCGCGGCCTCGCAGTGCAGCTGTTCGGGCTGCACGCGCCGCACGAGGTCGTGACGGCCGCGATCGTCAGCCCCGCCTGGGCGCGCGAGCTGGAGTGGCTGAAGTGGCTTCCGCACGCCTCGACCGCGCGATCGCCGTTCACCGAGCTCGCTCTCGCCGACAGCCCCTCCGCCGGCACGGCCATGCTGAACGCGCTGGAGGAGCTCGTGCTGCAGCGCTCGAGCGGCACGCCGAGCCGCCGCGGGCCGCTCAAGACCGATGACACCGCGCAGGCGCTCGGCGCTCGAGTGGGCGAGAACCTGCCGCGCGAGCTCGCCGTGCCCGGCGATCTCGCGATCGTGCTCGTCGTCTCCGGCGACGCCCCCGTCGACCGCGCACGGCTGACGCAGGTCATCGAGCGCGGCGCCGACGTCGGCGTGTACGCGATCGTGCTCGCGCCGACCGTCGAGTCGCTGCCCGCTGCCTGCCGCACCTTCGTCGACGTGAGCGGCGGGCTCGACCGCGCCGTCGTCGGCTCGGTGCGCGCTGGCGAGCGCGTCGACGACGTCGCCGTCGAGGGCGTTTCGCGCACCTACGCCGAGCTTTTCGCCCGCCGGCTCTCGCCCGTGGTCGACGCGAGCAGCCTGACCGACGACGCGAGCGACCTGCCGAGCTCGGTCTCGATGCTGACCCTGCTCGGCCCCGAGCTCGCCGCGCAGCCCGCCGCCGCTCTCGAGCGCTGGCATCAGAACGGCTCGGTCATCGACCGCGTCTCGCGCGGGCAGCGTCCTCGCCTGAAGCGCGCGGGCACCCTCAAGGCCTTCGTCGGGCAGGCGAGCCCTGACGCGATGACGCTCGACCTGCGCACGCAGGGCCCCCACGCGCTCGTCGGCGGCACCACCGGCTCGGGCAAGAGCGAGTTCCTGCAGGCGTGGGTGCTCGGCATGGCGGCGGAGTACAGCCCCGACCGCGTCACCTTCCTCTTCGTCGACTACAAGGGCGGGTCGGCATTCGCCGACTGCGTCGAGCTGCCGCACTGCGTGGGCCTCGTCACCGACCTGAGCCCGCACCTGGTGCGCCGTGCGCTGACGAGCCTCCGCGCCGAGCTGCACCACCGCGAGCACCTGTTCAACCGCAAGAAGGCCAAGGATCTGCTCGAGCTCGAGAAGCGACAGGATCCGGAGACGCCGCCCGCGCTCGTGATCGTCATCGACGAGTTCGCGGCGCTCGCCGGCGACGTGCCCGAGTTCGTCGACGGCGTGGTCGACATCGCCCAGCGCGGGCGCTCGCTGGGCATCCACCTCATCATGGCCACGCAGCGACCGGCGGGCGTCATCAAAGACAACCTGCGCGCCAACACCAACCTGCGCGTCGCGCTGCGGATGGCCGACGAGAGCGACTCGAACGACGTCGTCGGCGACCCCGTCGCCGGCACGTTCGACCCGGGCACGCCGGGGCGCGGCATCGCCAAGACCGGCCCCGGTCGGCTCGTGCCGTTCCAGTCCGGATACGCCGGCGGCTGGACGAGCGACGAGCCGGAGGCGGCGGGCGTGCGCATCGCCGAGCTGCGGTTCGGCGCCGCGACCGCGTGGGAGGCCGACACGGCGGGCGGACAGCTCGAGGAGGAGCTCGACCTCGGCCCGAACGATCAGAAGCGCCTCGTCGCCTCGCTCGTCGCCGCGGCGGCCGGCGCGGGCATCCCCGCCCCTCGTCGGCCGTGGCTCGACGAGCTGCCCTCCACCGTCGACCTGCGCGCGCTGCCGCTCGATGGCGACGCGCGCATCCCGCTCGGGCTCGCCGATATCCCGGAGCGGCAGCAGCAGGCGCCCGTGGTCTTCGAGCCCGACACCGACGGGCACCTGCTCGTCTACGGCACCTCCGGCTCCGGCAAGTCGACGGCGCTGCGCTCGATCGCGATCGCCGCCGGTGCGCGCCCGGAATCCGGCGCGACGATCGTCTACGGCGCCGACTTCGGCACCGGCTCACTGCGCTCGCTCGAGGCGCTGCCCCACGTCGGCTCGATCGTCGCCGGCGACGACGCCGAGCGCGTGCAGCGCCTGCTGCGCACCCTGCGCTCGATGCTGGATGACCGCGCGCGCCGCTTCTCGGAGGTCAACGCCGCGAGCCTCAGCGAGTACCGGCGCCTCACCGGGCGCACGCACGAGCCGCGCATCCTCGTGCTCATCGACGGCTTCGGCGCGTTCAAGCAGGAGTGGGAGGCCACGACCGCGCGCGCCCCGTTCTACGGCATCCTGCTGCGGGCGCTCGGCGAGGGGCGGCCGCTCGGCATCCATGTCGTCGCCTCCGCCGACCGCTACGGCGCGGTGCCCACCGCCGTCAGCGCCAACGTCAGCAAGCGCATCGTGCTGCGCCTCAGCGACGAGGCCGCGTACGGCATGCTCGGCGTGCCGAAGGACGTGCTCGACGAGCGCAGCGTTCCCGGCCGCGCCATCGTCGACGGCTTCGAGACGCAGCTGGCCACCATGGGCGGCACCGTCAACGTCGCCGAGCAGTCCGCGGCGACCGAGGCGCTCGCCGCCGAGCTGCGCCGACGGGGGGCGACGGATGCTCCCGCCATCGGCGCACTGCCCACCGAGCTGCGCGCCTCCGACCTGCCCGCGCAGGTCGGAGGGCTGCCCGTCATCGGCATCGCCGACGACGAGCTCGGCCCCACGGGCTTCGAGCCGATCGGCACCTTCGTCGTCGCCGGGCCCCCGCGCAGCGGCCGCACGTCCGCGCTGCGCGCGCTGCTCGCCGCCGTCGAGCGGGCCGAGCCCGACGTCGAGCTGTTCCACATCGGCGGGCGGCGCGCGGCGCTGCGCGACGAGCGCACGTGGGCGGGCGCCGCGTCGAGCATCGACGACGTGCGCACCCTGGCCAAGCAGCTCGCACCGATCGTCGCCGAGGAGGGGGCATCCGCCCGCATCGTCGTCGTGATCGAGAACCTGCCGGAGTTCGGCGACACCGACGCCGAACGGCCCCTCAAGGAGCTCATGCAGGCCATCAACCGCAGCGAGCACCTGCTCATCGGCGAGGGCGAGGTGAGCCTCATGCAGAGCGGCTACGGGCTCATCGGCGAGCTCAAGGCGGGCCGGCGCGGCATCGTGCTGAAGCCCGAGACGTACGACGGCGACGCGATCTTCAAGGTGCCGTTCCCGCGCGTGCAGCGGCACGAGTTCCCGCCGGGGCGCGGCATCTTCGTCGAGAACGGGCGGGCGGTCACCGTGCAGCTGCCGCTCGTGCCGTGAGCGGGCATGGGGAGTGCTGCCGATGTCGCCGGCCGAGCCGAGCTTCTAGCGTGGAGGAGAACATGAGGGAGGGACGAGGATGAGCGCCGACGTCGATCTGGACCTGGACGACCTGCAGGAGACCGTGACGGCACTGCGCGTGGTGGTCGACGACTTCGCGACGATCGCCTCGACCGTCGACGGCGTGCGCAGCGCGATCGGCACGCCGCACGGTCGTGGCGCGCTGCGCGACAGGGTCGGTGACTTCGAGAGCGGCTGGAACGGCAATCGAGAGGTGATCCAGGAGAACCTGCAGGGCGTGCTCGACCACCTGCAGGGGCTCATCGACGGGTTCCGCGAGACGGATGCGGCGCTCGCCGCGACGGGGGAGTGAGGCGACCATGACGTTCAAGCCCGAGACCGGCACGGCCTGGCTGCGTTCGCCCGTGAGCGGACGCCCCTGTCTGACCGTGGAGGGCGACGCCGACGCGATCGAGGAGGCCGGCGAGGCCTTCCGCGCCGTCGGCGCCGCGATGCGTCGAGCCGCGCGCGAGCTGGGAGCCCTGAGCCGGGAGGAGCGCTACGTCGCTCAGGGCTTCGCCGCTATCCGCGACGAGGCGGGTCAGGCGGAGACCGACCTCGAGCGCACCGCGCGCCGCTACGTCGGCGAGGACGGCACAGGGGGCACCGCGAAGGCGCTGTGCGACTACGCCTCCGCGCTGCGCGTCGTCCAGTTCCTCGCCAGCGAGGGGCACGTCGAGGCCATCCGCTCCTCGCACGAGGCGCTCGAGGCGCGACGCGACGAGGCCGCTGCCGCGCGCAGCTCGCTCAACCTGCTCGAATCACCGCTGTCGGCGAGCGAGCCGTCGGAGGGCCAGCTCGCCCGGGCGGAGAACGCCGTCGAGGCGGCTGATCGGGCGGCTTCGGGAGCCGAGTCCCTCCTCGAGGGCCTGTGGGAGAACTTCGACAGCGCGCTCTCCACGTGGGAGAGCGCCTACGACGACGCCGTCGCCGCGATCGACGACGCCATCGACCTCTCCGACATCGACGACAGCTGGTGGGAGGACGCGCTAGACGTCGTCATCACGATCGCCTCCGTCGTCGGCTTCGTGGCGGCCGTGCTCGCGATGATCGTCGCGGCGCCCTTCGCGGCGATCCTCGCGACGATCGCGACCATCGCCGGCCTGCTGGTCCTCGTCGCGACGCTCGTGATGGCGATTGGCGGGCGCCGGAAGGACGGCGTCGACGTCGCGCTCGCGGTCGTCGGTGTGCTGCCCTTCGGCAAGGCGCTCGCGACCGGCCAGGGGTTCCGCGGCGCGCTGGGGCTCACGACCGCCTCCAGTCGCACCGCGGCGACCGCGGTGGCCGGCCGCACGGCGATCGTCGACGATCTCGCGCGATGGCAGGCGCACGGCACTCGGCACGCCGACGTCCTGGCCGGCGTCGGCAACCGCGCGGCTCGCGCCGCGGCGGCCGGGGGACTGGCCGACGACTTCCTCCGCTCGCCGATGCCCGTCTGGACCCAGCGACTGCTCACCGGCATGCGGACGGGGGGCACCGGTTTCGACACCGACGCGTTCCGCATCGCGAGCCTGCTCGACGAGGGCTGGGCGGCCGGCGGTCAAGCGGGGCCGCGAAGCCTCGCCTGGGCCGCGGACAACGCCATGCCCGGCCTGCTGGACCAAGGCGTCAACGTCTGGAACTTCGGCATGGGGGCGCTTGACGTCGCCACGCTCGGAGACGGTCGTGACGTTCTCGACGGCGTCGCCGACGCGGTGACCGGCCGGTGACGGGGCAGGTCGCGCCGACCGCCTGGTCGATCCTCGCTCCGCCCGGGTGGCGCCGGATGCGCGCCGGCGAGCTGCGCCAGGGAGACCCGCTCGGGGAGTTCGTGCGTGCCGCTCGCGAGGCCGGTCGCGCCGACCTCGTGCTGCAGGCGCGCTCGCTCGTCGCCGAGCTGCGCTCGCAGGCGAGCGCGAGTGCGCTCGTCGAGCTCTACCTGCCCGCCACCGCGGAGGCGGCGGAGCTCGCGCCCGCCTCGCTCACCCTCTCGCGCTACCGCACGGAGGAGGGGGTGCAGCCGCGCGCCGCCGCCGTGCGCATGGCGAAATCCCGTCCGGTCGAGGAGGTCGACGACGCCGGGGCGCTGCAGTTCCGCTTCCGCGCGGAGTCCTCGCGTGGCGCTGACCAGGGCGTGCACGGAAGCCACCTGCTCTGCGTGCTGCCGAGGCCGGGCTCCGCCGACGGCCTGCTCGCCACCTTCACCGCGCTGCACGATGGCTCCGGCGCGGATGCCCTGCTCGCGCTCGGCGAGGTCATGCTCTCGAGCTTCACCTGGAGGTCGTGATGCTGCACGCCCCGATCACCGTCGACCGCGACCGGTGGCTCCGCGTCCCGCTCGACTTCACCGATGAACCGTGGCCAGACCAGCTGGCGTGGGCCCGCTGGTTGGCGATCGAGACGCAGCCGGAGGCGCCCGAGCGCCGCGAGCGCATCGAGCGGCTCGCCCTCGCCTTGGCCGCGCTGCCGAGCGCCGGCGTCAGTGCGCGCTACTGGCACTACCCCTGCGACGGCGAGCCCGGCCCGGCGCTCGACGTCGCCGTCTCGCGCCCCGATCCGGTGCGGCTGCTCCGCCCCGTTCCGCCTCGAGCGGTCGTCGAGCCGATGGAGCTGCCGCTCGAGCTGCCCGGCTTCGACGACGCCGCGCGTCGCCGCAGCCTGCTCGCCACGGGTGATCAACCGGATGGCCCCGTGCTCGCCGTCGTCGAGTGGGCCGCGCGGGTCGACGGCGTCGTCGTCGACATGCTCGCCGCCGATACTGACCCGGCGCGGCTCTCGCGCCTCGTGGTCGACGGCGACGCGCTGCTCGCCGGTCTCGACGGTCGCGCCCTCGCGGCGATGGTCGAGGCGTGAGCGAGCGCGACCTCGCGCTCGTCCGCGCTCGCGTCGCCGCGCTGCCGCCCGGCGCGCGCGGCGAGCGCGCTCTCCGACTGGGCCGCGCCATCGCCGCCCGCACGGTGCTGAGGGACGACGACACTCTCGAGCGTCCCGGCGCCCGCACCGACTTCGCGACGACGCCCGCGCGATGGCTCGTGCTCGCAGGCGCTCTGCTCGCGGCGGGCCTCGTCTCCGGCGCCACGCACCTCGGCGGCCGGGGCGGTCGACTCGAACCGGAGCTCGGCGCCGCGATCGGAGCGGGCGCGGCCGTGGTCGCCGCTGCGCTCGCGCTGAGTGCTCGTCGCGTCCGCGATCGGATGCCCGGCGAGGTGCGGCGCATCCTCCGACCGATCCTCGTCACGGCCTCCATCGCGGCGCTCGTGGGCGCGGTGCTCGGCGTCGTGCGGCTCTCGCTCGGTGAGTCGGATGAGCCAGGGCACATGCTCGCGGCCTCCGCCGTGCAGGTCGCGTGCGCCGTGCTGCTCGGCGCGCTCGCCCTGCGCGAGCCTCGGGCATCCCGTCGATCGGGGGCGCAGCGCCGTGGGCTCGACGCGGACGACTGTCGGCGGCTGCGCGAGACCGACCCCGACCGAGCGCAGCGGCTGCGCGACGCGGAGATCCAGGCGCTGCTCGCGCTCGTCGCGCTCGGCCGGCTGAGCCCGGCACAGCGCGACCGAGCGTCGGCTGAGATCGATGCGCGTTGGGGAGCGAGTGGGGAGGGCTCCCCATCGACGTGAGGAAAACTGCGACGTTAGCGTGAACGCACCACAGGCGCCCACGGGGCGGATGACCGACAGAGAGAAGGACGACCATGGCTGACTTCAAGGCCACCTACAGCGAGATGGAGCGCATGTCGAGCCGCCTGGAGGCCGGCCGCGAAGACATCGCCGAGATCCTCCGCCGCCTCCAGAGCGAGGTCGAGGCGCTCACGAGCGACGAGTTCCGCACGCAGCAGGCCTCGGGCAAGTTCAACGACGGCTACCGCGAGCTCACGAACGGCCTCGAGTCGGCCATCGAGGGCATCCGCGACATGGGCGAGTCGCTGAGCAAGATGATGCGCGCCATCCAGGACACGGACGCGGCGCTCGCCGGCAACTGACGCACCGCGCACACACGGAAGGAGTCGGGCGACCTCGGTCGCCCGACTCCTTCCGCGTCTGGGGCCTCTGGCGGAGGCGATCGATGTTCGACGAGCGAACATCTCTCGCCGTCCGCCCCCATCCGGGGACTGCTGGGCGCGGAGTGAAACCGGTTCACTCGAGGTACCTCGACCCGGAGGCCCCGATCATGCCCGAGCTCCTCATCCGCGACCGCGCCACCCTGCGCGCGCCCGTCGCCCTCCAGCCCGCACCGGGCGCGCAGGCCCCCGCGCGCCCGGTGCGCGACCCTGGCTTCACGCTCATCGAGCTGCTCGTCGTCGTCGCGATCATCGGCATCCTCGCGGCGATCGCCATCCCGGTCTTCCTCATCTACCAGGAGGGGGCCCGCGGCAGCGCCGTCGAAGCCGCCCTCGTCACGGCGAAGACGAAGATCGTCGCCGCGGTCGTCGAGGGCGATGGCGCCGAGCCGAGCGCTGCCGACATGACCGAGATCCTCGAGGGCGACGGCGACCCCGCGATCGACGTGCAGCACTTCGGCGACGTCGACGGGTGGTGCCTCGAGGGCACGCACACGCAGGCCAGCGGTACGTGGGCCGTCGACGGCACAGGTGGCGTCGTCGCGGGCGCCGGATGCTCGCCCGCGGGTGCCCTGATCCCACCCGCCTGACCGCCCCGGGCATCCCCTGTTGCTCGTGGGGATGGAGTGACGGGAGTGCTCCTCCCGAACGGGGGACTACTGGCCCCGTGCCCCGCTGACGTACCGTCACTGCGGGGGGCGGCAGCGTCATTGGCGTCCCCACGATCGTGCAGGAGGGGGAGCCGACGGTGCCGTCATTGACCGAGGTGCTGATCATCCGCGGCATCATGCCCATCGAGACGCTCGACGTTATGAGCGATGATCCGCTGGCCGAGGCGCACATCATCCAGATGTTCATGGACGAGGGGCGCGTGACCCCCGGCCAGATCGCCTCCGCGCGCGCCGAGGTCATGGGCCTGTCGTTCGTCGAGCTCAGCGAGTACCCCATCGACCGCACGGCCGTCGCGCTCGTGCCGGCCACCCTCTGTCGCCGCCACAAGGTGCTGCCCATCCACATCGCCGGCGAGATGCTCACCCTCGCGATGGTCAACCCCGACGACGTCTTCGCCCTCGACGACGTGCGCGCCGCCACCCGCATGCGCATCGTGCCGATCGTGGCGGAGGAGAGCGACCTCATGGAGGCGGTGGAGAAGTTCCACCGCGCCGACAGCGAGCTCAACGAGCTGTCGACCGTGCTCGAGGAGGAGAACAAGCCGGAGGACCTCACGGCGGTCGCGATGCGCGACGCCGACGCCGACGATGCGCCGATCGTGCGCTTCGTGAACCTCATCATCGGCCAGGCCATTCAGGACAGTGCCTCGGACATCCACATCGAACCGGGCGAGCACGAGCTGCGTGTGCGATACCGCATCGACGGCGTGCT
Source organism: Microcella alkalica (assembly GCF_014595885.1). Lineage (GTDB taxonomy): Bacteria > Actinomycetota > Actinomycetes > Actinomycetales > Microbacteriaceae > Microcella > Microcella alkaliphila_B. Next base: position 218,567 of record NZ_JABUKC010000001.1, read on the forward strand.
GCACGAGATGCAGGCCGCGCCCCGCTCGGTCACCAACGGCGTCATCTCGCGCCTGAAGATCATGAGCGACATCGACATCGCCGAGCGCCGCAAGCCGCAGGATGGCCGCATGTCGGTCAGCCACGGCGGCCGCCAGATCGACCTCCGCGTCGCGACCCTGCCGACGGTGTACGGCGAGAAGGTCGTCATGCGCATCCTCGACAACAACGCCACGCGCCGCGACATGAGCGAGCTGCAGCTGCTCGACCACAACTTCGAGGTGTTCAAGAACTCGTACACGAAGCCGTACGGCATGATCCTCGTCACGGGCCCGACCGGCTCGGGCAAGTCGACGACCCTCTACACGACGCTGCACGCCGTCGCGAAGCCCGAGATCAACGTCATCACGGTCGAAGACCCGGTCGAGTACCGCATGGCCGGCATCAACCAGGTGCAGGTCAACCCGAAGGCGGGCCTGACCTTCGCGAGCGCGCTGCGCAGCATCCTGCGCTCCGACCCCGACGTCGTGCTGCTCGGTGAGATCCGCGACAAGGAGACCGCGCAGATCGCCATCGAGGCCTCGCTCACGGGTCACCTCGTGCTCTCGACGCTGCACACGAACGACGCTCCGAGCGCGATCACGCGACTCATCGAGATGGACATCGAGCCGTTCCTCGTCGGCTCGGCGCTCGACTGCGTCGTCGCCCAGCGTCTCGCGCGCCGCCTCTGCGACCGCTGCAAGGCGCCGTACCAGGGCGACACCGAGCAGATGGCGTTCGGCGTGAGCCTCGCGCAGGCCTTCGGCGAATCGGGGATGTCCGCCCCCGGCGCCGAGGAGCGCGTGCCCGGCACCGACCTCGCCTTCGCCTCCGGGCCCACGCTCTACAAGCCGGTCGGCTGCTCGGCCTGCTCGAACACCGGCTACCGCGGCCGCCTCGCCCTGCACGAGGTCATGGCCGTCACCGAGGAGATCGAGCGGCTCGCCGTCGCCCGCGCCTCGGCCGCCGAGATCCAGAAGGTGGCGCTGTCGCAGGGCATGCGCACCCTCCGCCAGGACGGATGGGAGAAGGCCAAGCTCGGCCTCACCTCCGTCGACGAGATCATGCGCGTCGTCGCGTGATGACCGCCCGACGACCCGACGCGCCGTGAGGAGCACCCCATGACCGACAGCCCGATGCACGACATCCCGATGGAGCCCGGCGAGGACGACCTGGCGTTCCTGCGCCGCGTCGCCGCGTCGATGCCGGTGCCGCCGGCTGCTCCGGCTGCCGCGCCGCCCGTCGCGCCGCCGGCCGCGGCCCCTGACTGGGATGCCCTGGCCGCCGCCGCGGGAGCCGCACCCTCCCCGGCCCCCGTGGCCGCGCCGAGCGCCGCCGACATCGTCGCCTCCGCCAGCGCGCTGCCGCTCAACGTGCCCGCGTCGGCCCCGCCGACGATGCCGCCGCCCGGGGCTCCCGTCGCGGGTGCGGCGTTCGACGCGCCGCCGCCGGCCGCTGCCTCGAGCCTGCCCGCGCCCCCGCCCGTCGGGGCAGCGCCGCTCTCGGCTCCGCCGCCTGTCGGTGCGGCCCCGCTCAGCGCGGCCCCGCCGGCCGGGGCGCCGGTGGTCGCGCCTCCGCCATTCGCGGGCGCAGCATCCGCCGCCGCGTCGGTCGAGCCGGTCGTGCCGCTGCCTCCGGCGTCGGCGCGCAGCGATCGCAGCGCCGTCGAGTGGGAGCAGCCGACGACGGTGCGCCACGGCGACCCGAAGGGCGACCCCGAGCTGCTGGCGTGCCTGCACGAGCTCGTCGCGACGCGCGGCTCCGACCTGCACGTGTCGAAGAACGCGCCGCCCATGGTGCGCATCGACGGCACGCTGCGGCCGGTGCAGGCGACCGGCATCTGGGATGCCGACCGCGTCGCGCGCGCCCTCTACTCGATCGTGACGCCCGCGCAGCTGGCGCAGTTCGAGGAGAAGCAGGAGCTCGACTTCGCGTTCCCACTCACTGAGCAGTCGCGCTTCCGCGTCAACTTCTACCGCCAGCGCGGCACGATCGGGGCGGCCTTCCGACTCATCCCGACCGAGATCAAGAAGCTCGACCAGCTCGGCGTGCCCGAGGTCGTCGGCCGCTTCTCGACCCTGCCGCGCGGCCTCGTGCTCGTCACCGGCCCGACCGGATCGGGCAAGTCGACGACGCTCGCCGCCCTCATCGACCTCGTCAACGAGACCCGGGCCGACCACATCATGACGGTCGAGGACCCGATCGAGTTCGTGCACAAGAACAAGAAGTCGCTCGTCAACCAGCGCGAGGTCGGCGCCGACACGCACTCGTTCCAGAACGCCCTCAAGCACGTGCTGCGGCAGGACCCTGACGTGATCCTCATCGGCGAGCTGCGCGACCTCGAGACCATCTCGACCGCGCTGACCGCCGCCGAGACCGGTCACCTCGTCTTCGCGACGCTGCATACGCAGGATGCCGGGCAGACGATCGACCGCATCATCGACGTCTTCCCGCCCTTCCAGCAGGGGCAGGTGCGGCAGCAGCTCGCCGCGACCCTCCAGGGCGTCGTCTGCCAGACCCTCGTCAAGAAGGCGAGCGGGCAGGGCCGAGCGGTCGCGACGGAGGTGCTCGTCGCGACGCCCGCCATCGCGAACCTCATCCGCGAGGGCAAGACCTACCAGATCGGCTCGGCCATGCAGGCCGGCCGCGGGCAGGGCATGCACACGATGGATCAGCACCTCGCCGAGCTCGTGAACGCGGGCACCATCACCATCGGGGCGGCGCGCGAGAAGGCGCACGACCACGACACGCTGCAGCGCCTCGTCACCCGGCAGGACGGCGCGGCGTTCGACCCGGCCGCCGACTTCGAGCGCATGAACGCGGGAGGCAACTGATGAGCATGACCGTCTCCACCTTCACCTACCGGGGGAAGGACGCTGCGGGCAAGAAGGTCAGCGGCACCGTCGACGGAGCGTCGGAGGCGGCTGCGACGATGCGCCTGCGCTCGATGGGCATCCAGCCCGAGAGCATTCGCGCCGCCGGCACGGGCCTCAACAAGGAGATCAACCTCGGCGGGTTATTCCAGAAGAAGGTCGGGCTGAAGGATCTCGCCGTCATGAGCCGGCAGCTCGCGACCATGATCTCGTCGGGCCTGGCGCTCATGCGGGCGCTGTCGATCCTCGCCGAGCAGAGCGAGAACCCGAAGCTGCGCGAGACCATCGACCAGGTGCGGAAGGACGTCGAGAGCGGCCTGTCGCTCAGCGACGCGATCGCCAAGCACGAGCTCATCTTCCCGCCGCTGTTCATCAACCTCGTGCGGGCGGGTGAGACGGGCGGCTTCCTGGAGGACTCGCTCAAGTCGGTCGCCGAGAACTACGAGAAGGAGGTGAAGCTGCGCGGCACGATCAAGTCGGCGCTCACCTACCCGGTCGTCGTGCTCATCATGGCGATCCTCGGCATGATCGGCATGATCGTGTTCATCGTGCCGGTCTTCAAGAACATGTTCGAGGGGCTCGGGGGCGAGTTGCCGCTCCCGACGCAGTTCCTGGTCGTCCTGTCGGAGTCGGCGGTCTTCTGGTTGCCGGTCCTCATCATCGGGATCATCGTCTTCACGGTGTGGTGGGGCCGCAACAAGCACAGACCCGAGGTCCGCAACGTCGTCGATCCCCTGAAGCTCAGGGCGCCCGTCTTCGGCGAGCTCGCCAAGAAGATCGCGATCGCCCGGTTCACCCGGAACTTCGGGACGATGATGAAGTCCGGCGTGCCCATCCTGCAGGCGCTCTCGATCGTCGGTGCGACCTCCGGCAACTACGTCATCGAGAAAGCCCTCGTCAACGTGCAGGAGAGCGTCAGGCAGGGCAAGAGCATCGCGGCCCCGCTGTCCGACGAGCCAGTGTTCCCCTCGATGGTGACGCAGATGATCGCGGTGGGTGAGGACTCGGGCTCGCTCGAGTCGATGCTCGAGAAGGTCAGCGACTTCTACGACGCCGAGGTCGAGTCGACGACCGAGCAGCTCACCGCGCTCATTGAGCCGCTCATGATCGCCTTCATGGGCGTCCTGCTCGGCGGCATGATCGTCGCGCTCTACCTGCCCGTCTTCAACATCTTCACACTCATCAACTGAGTCGTCAGGACGGTCTGTCCTCACAAATGCCGACCCCCGCTCGGGTCACCCCCCTACTGGGGAATGGGCACTGAGGCGGGGAAAGGCGAGAGTTTCACCAAGGGGGGCAGTTTCTCTGGGGGCCCACCTGCTCAATCAGTTCACCTGAACAGGAATGGAAGAAACCATGATCAAGCTTCACGACAAGCTCGCGGAGATCCGCGCAGCGCGCGAAGAGGGCGAGAAGGGCTTCACGCTCATCGAGCTCCTCGTCGTCGTCATCATCATCGGCATCCTCGCCGCGATCGCCATCCCGGTGTTCCTCGGCCAGCAGGAGCAGGCGCGCCTCAGCGCCGTCGAGTCGGCGCTCACCAACGCCAAGACCGAAATCGTCGCGCTGCTCGTTGCCGACGCTGACGGCGCTCTCGCCTCCGCGGACATCGCGCCCGTGCTCACGAAGTACTCGACGGACGGCGTCACCCTCACCGAGGGCTCCCTGACCGCGACGACCTTCTGCATCGACGGTGCCCACGACGGGTCGACCGCAGTTCGCTCCGTGAGCGACTCCGGCGGCGTGAAGGACACCAGCTGCTAGTCGACTAAAACGACTCGCCGTGGGGCGCCGGGGACACCCGGTGCCCCACGATCGATTCTCGAGACAGACGATCCGGACGATCTGGCAGAAAGGGGGGGCGGCTGTGAGGGTCCGCAATTGCAGGTTCGCGTCTGACGAAGACGCCGGCTTCGGCCTCGTCGAGATCGTCGTATCGATGTTCCTTCTCGCTTTGCTCGCCGTCGCCTTCCTGCCGCTCCTCATCGAGTCGCTGCGCGTCACTGTGGTGAACGCCAAGGTCGCCACCGCGACGCAGATCCTGAACGAGCAGCTTGACGCCATCGCGCTCCTGCCGCGTACGTGCGCCGCCTTCAACGCCTACGAGAGTGCCACCATCCCGACCGTGACCGATAGTCGCGGCACCGTCTACCAGGCAGCCCGAGATGTCACCGGTTGTACGCCGGCCTCCTACCCCGCCGCAGTGACGATCACCCTCACGGTGTCCGTCGTCGGGGAGCCGTCCATCGGTTCGCGCGCGGTCACCCGCGCTGTGGTCGAGAGCCTCAACTGATGCGCCGGTCCGAACGTCGCGATGACAGCGGCATCACTCTCGTCGAGCTGCTGATCTACATCATGCTCGCGGTCGTCGTGCTCACGATCGTCGGGTCGATACTCATCAACTCCTTCCGTGCCCAGGCGCAGGTGCGCGACGGCGCTGAGTCCGCCAGCACCGCACAGCTCATCGCCGAGTCGGTCGGCCAAGGCGTCCGCAACGCGAGCGCACTGGAGGTCACCACTCCGAGCGCGGGAACCACCATGCTCCGAACCAGGTCCGTCGACGGATCGGCGAGCGGCACGTGGTACTGCCAGGCCTGGGTCTGGTCAGGAGGCGAGCTCCGCACCTCGCGCTCCTCGACCGCGATCGCGGCGCCCGACGCCGCGACACTGAGCACCTGGACGCTCCTCGCGTCTGGTGTGGCCGCCGTCGGCTCGACCCCCATCTTCTCCGTCGGCACCGACGAGCGCTCCCTCGACCTGTCGCTCACCGTCGCGAACGGCGAGACTGTTCCCATTCTCATCGACTCGGTGATGGTTGCTCAGCAACCCATACCCGCCACCGGAAAGGTGACCGCGCCATGCTTCTGAGCAGGATCAATCGTCTGCGCAGCGAGGAGCGCGGTAGCGCGCTTATCGCGGTGCTGGCTCTCGCTGGCGTCACGGCGATCATCGCCGTCACGGTAGGCAGTGTGTCGGTCAGTAGCCTCCGCTTCAGCAACGACTCCATCGCGATCGTCGAGGCGAGGGCCGCGGCGGAGGCCGGCGTCACGGCGGCCGAGCTCGCGCTCACCACGACGACGGGATGCTCCGCCGCGTCCGGTGTGTTCACCTCCACCACGACGCCGAAGTACCGGGTCGAGGTCTCCTACGACCGCGGTGCCGGCTGGGTCGACGGTTGCCCCACGAACGACGCCACGCAGGTGCGCTTCCTCTCGACCGGCTTCGCGAACCGCACGGTCTTCGACGGCTCGCGCGTGGAGGACGGCCGTGTCGTCGAGGCCGTCTACCAGTTCATCCCCGAGTACGTCGAGGTCCCCGACATCGACCCGGCCGTCTACGCCTACTCGATCGACGGCGTGCTCAAGAAGTTCGTGCTCGACTCCGCTGACCGCTCGATCGCGGCCGACGTGCAGATCAAGACCGGCGACTTCGAGTGCTCGAACAACGCGAGTGTCTCGGGTGACGTCGTGCTCGCCAACGGGGCGGCCGACCTCACCTCCTGCACGATCAACGGAACGCTGCACGTCACGAAGGGCGCCGGCATCGACGGTGCGAGCCTCATCACGGGCGACGTCATCGCGGGCGGCGCCGGCGTCACGGGCACGAACCCGACGGTGCGCATCGAAGCCGGTACACGTGTCAACGGCAGCGTCTTCGCCGGCGGCAACGTCAGCATCCTCAGTGGTTCGGGGTCGACCGTGAGCGGCAACGTGACCGCGACGCGCGACACCAGTACGAGGGTCATCGTCGCGAACGGCTCGACGGTGTCAGGCAACGTGCTGTCCTCCGGCACCATCCAGCGAAATGGCACGATCGGTGGCACGCAGTCGACGGCCGTGACGGGCCTGCAGGCCCCTGTGGCACCGCGCGTGCCCGACTGGACCGACCTGCCATGGAATGTCAGCTCGACCGCCGACTTCCAGTCGACCACCTGGTATCAGCAGGGCTTCACGAACCTTGTCACCTGGCCCGCCGGGGACTGCACGATCGGCAGCGGTGACGCTCGCTGGTCAGCGCTCGGTTCTTACACAACACCGACGGTGGTCGACGCCACCCGGTGCACCAACGGGATCATCACGCGCAACAACCTGTCGCCGAACATCTTCCTGCAGACGAACATCGTCTTCATCGCCGATAAGTTCCAGTTCGACAAGCTCTACTTCGAGTCGTCGGTGGCCTCGACCAACCGCAAGCTGTACTTCATCGTGCCCGACAACACCGCTGACGCCCTGCCGACGTGCACGGGCGAGGCCGGCAACATCTACCTCACGAGCGAGGCCGACATCCGGCCGTCGGTATCGGCGTTCATGTACTCGCCGTGCGAGATCCAGTCCGACCGCAACGGTCTGCGCGGGCAGCTGTACGGGGGTGTCATCAACTTCGACCAGCAGGCGCAGATGACGTATGTACCCACCTCGCCTCCCGGGGTCGACTTCAGCGCGAGCCTTCCGCCAGTGCTCGAACTCGTCGGCGCCTACCTCGGCGACCGCTTGAGCATCCGCGAGGTCGCGTCCGGTGGGTGATGCGGCGGCGGCGCTGCTGATAGGGGGGTCAGCGGCGTTCGGCGCCCTCATCGGTTCCTTCCTCAACGTCGTCATCCACCGCGTGCCCGCGGGCCAGTCGGTCGTGCATCCGCCGAGCGCGTGCCCGCACTGCGGCAACCGCATCCGGCCCTACGACAACATCCCGGTCGTCTCCTGGCTGGTCCTGCGCGGGCGCTGCCGCGATTGCGGCGCGCGGATCCCGGTTCGCTACCCGCTGGTCGAGGCGGGCACGGCGGTCGCCTTCGGTCTCGTCGCCTGGTGGATGCTCAGCCCGCTGAGCGCCGCCAGCGATGTCGTCTCGGCCGCGGGCTCGTGGGGTCTGCTCGCCGGCGCCCTGCTGCTGATCGCCCACCTGTGGCTCGCCGCGGTGAGCATCGCGCTCACGGCGATCGACCTCGAGACGCATCGCCTGCCGAACGTCATCGTGCTGCCCGGCTACGGTGTCGCCGCCGTCGGACTCGGCCTGCCCGCGCTGCTCGCCGGCGACCTCGAGCGTCTGGGGGTCACAGCCGCGGGTGCCGGCATCCTGTTCGCCGCCTACGCCGCCATGGCGATCGCCTGGCCGGGCGGCATGGGCATGGGCGACGTCAAGCTCGCTGGCGTGCTGGGCGCGTTCCTGGGCTTCGCGGGCTGGGCGGCGCTCGCCGTCGGAGCCTTCGCCGCCTTCGTGCTCGGCGGCGTGGTCAGCATCGCGCTCCTGGCGACCCGACGCGTCTCGCGCAAGGGGGGCATCCCCTTCGGGCCCTGGATGATCGCCGGCGCGTGGGTGGGCCTCGTATTGGGGGCATCGATCGCAGCCCTCTATCTGTCATTGTTCGGAATTGAACTCAGCTGAGGGGGGCTTGAGCATGAGCAGTCATGTCGTGGGGGTCGATATCGGCCAGACCGCGATCCGTGCCGTCGAGGCGAAGGCGTCGAAGAGCGGCCCGATCGAGGTGCGCGCCTATCACGAGGCGGCGCTGCCGGACGGTGCGGTGCGCAACGGCGAGATCATGGAGCCGACGGCGGTCGCGACGATCCTCAAGAAGATGTGGGTCGACGCCAAGTTCGGCACGAAGGACGTGCTGCTCGGCATGGGCGACCAGAAGGTGGTCGCGCGCGACCTCGTGATGCCGAAGCTTTCGCACCAGGAGATCCGCGACCTGCTGCCGCTGCGCGTGCAGGAGCTCATCCCGATGCCCGTCGCCGAGGCGATCATCGACTTCTACCCGGTCGCGGATGCTCCGCCCACCGATGAGGGACCCGCCGTGCGCGGTCTGCTCATCGCCGCGTACGCCGACGCCGTGACCACCAACGTCAACGCCGTGCGCCGAGCCGGCCTGCAGGTCGTCGGCGTCGACTTCGTGCCCTTCGCGCTCCAGCGCTCGGTCGGCCTCGCGAGCGAGGGCGTCAGCGCGATCGTCGACGTGGGCGCCACGACCACGAACGTCGTCGTCGCGCACAACGGCGTGCCCGACTTCGTGCGCATCATCCCGGCCGGCAGCGACGACGCCACGCGCGCGCTCGTCACGCAGCTCGAGGTGCCCCGCGACCAGGCCGAGAAGCTGAAGGTCGCGCAAGGGCTCCACCCCGAGATCGTCGCGCCGAACGACGCCAAGAGCGCCGGCATCATCCTCGACGTCACGCGCGAGCTCATGACGAGCATCATCAACACGCTGCGCTACTACTCGACCACGCACGAGAACGCGCGCGTCGAGCAGCTCGTGCTCACCGGCAACGGGGCCCGCCTGCGCGGCCTGCCCGCCGCGCTCGCGCAGTCGACGGGCATCACGCTCGTCGCGCCCGCGCCCTTCTCGCGCGTCAAACTGCCGAAGACGCTCGCGGGCTTCGGTGTCTCCGAAGCGCTGCGCGCCGGCACGGCCATGGGTCTCGCGATGGGGGTGCAGGCATGAGCAAGCAGCAGGTGCAGGAGCTGCAGCTCGGCGGGGTTCCCCGCGCCAACCTGCTGCCCGCGTCCGCGCGCGAGGCGATCCGCCGCCGCCCGATCGTGCGACGTCTCGTGATCGGCGTGATCGGGGTCGCGCTCGTCGTGGCGCTGGCCGTCGCCGCCGTCACCGTCTACGCGTTCACGGCCCAGGCATCGCTCCAAGCGGAGCGCGACCGCTCGAACCTGCTGCTGGCGCAGCAGGCGGAGTTCGCCGAGGCCCGCGCGATCGACGCCGCCCTCACGGAGACGACCAACTCGCGCATCGTGGCGACCGCCGCCGAGATCGACTGGGAGAACCTCATGGCCCAGATCCGCGGCACCCTGCCCGCGGGCGTGCTGCTCGTCTCGGTGGACGGCGAGCTGACGACGCCTGACGCGGTCGGCCCCGGCGGCGAGACTGACGGAGGTGCGGAGGGCGAGCCCGAGCCCCTGCGCCAGGATTCGGTCGCGAGCATCCGCATCAATGCCACCAGCCCGACCGTCCCCGACGTCCAGGCGTGGCTGCGCGACCTCGAGACGGTGACGGGCTTCGCCGGCATCGCACCGCCGACCTCGGTCGTCGGCAGCGAGGGCGCGAGCTACACCGTGACGATCGAGTTCCTCCTCAACGAGGAGGCCTATCTCGGGCGGTACGCGCCCGAAACCGACGAGCCGACGGACGAGTCGGCCGACGCGAGCGAGGAGGGGGAGTAGCCATGTCGATCCTGAGACTGTGGATCATAGGCGCCGCCTTCGTCGCCGCGCTGCTGCTGCTCGGCGGCTGGTTCCTCGGCGTGCAGCCGCGACTGGCCGAGGCCGCCGCGGCGAACACCGAGCGACAGGGCGTCGCGACCGTCAACGCGCAGTACGAGGCCGTGCTCGTCGAGCTCCGCGAGCTCTCCGAGAACCTGCCGCAGCTCGAGCGCGAGCTGGAGGATCTGCGCGTCGAGATCCCCCAGGCGCCGGAGCTCTCGACCCTGCTCGGTCAGCTCAACCAGCTCGCCGAGGCGTCGGGCGTCGCTCTCAACGAGGTGAACGCCGATCCGCCGGTGCTCATCGCGGCCGAGCAGCTCGAGCCGCTCGGCATCACCGATCTCGTCGGCATCCCCGTGCGCGTCGGTGCGATCGGTCCGCCCGAGGGCCTGGCGGAGTTCATGAAGGCGGCGCAGTTCGGCCCGCGACTCATGTGGGTCGGTCGGTTCTCGACCGGCGACGACGCCGACACCGGCAAGGTCACGCTTGAGGGCTACATCTTCGTGCTGCCGGAGGAGGGCGCGGCGCTGCCCGCGGTCGACGCCGGCGCGGTCGAGGGCGAGCAGCCTGCGACCGAGCCCAGCGAGCAGCCGAGCTCCGAGCCGAGCGCCAGCCCGTCGCCGTAGCCTGGGAGGATCGCGCTGACGACGAAAGGCTGACGATGACCGAGCACGACCGCGCCGCTGACGCGACCCCGGAGGTCCCGACCGCACCGGAGTCCGCGCCGCCGGCGGCGTCGGCCGAGCCGGTGGTCGCCGCGCAGCCCGCCGAGGCCGAGCATCCGCAGGAGCCCGCCCGCGACCACGCGGCCGCGCCAGCCGCCGTCACCGACGCGGCCCCGCAGCCCGAGCGCGTCGTCTACGTGCCCGCCCCGCAGCCGCCGCGCAAGCGCGGCTCGCGCGGGTTCGGCGTCGGCGTCGCGCTCGCCTCGAGCCTCGTGTTCACGATCCTGTACGGCGCGCTCGCGGCGCTCTTCATCGGCATCGGCGGGCCGACGGCGCTCGCCGAGCGCGTGCAGGTCTTCGCCACGACGCCCAGCTTCTGGATGCCCGTCATCGCCTTCACCGTCGCCTACGTCGTGCTCGTGCTGATCACCAATCGCGCCGGCTGGTGGGCGCACGTGCTCGGCGGGTTCGTCGTGGCGGCGCTCGTCTACCTCGTCTTCCTGGCCTCCACGGTGCTGAGCGCCGAGGCGACCGGGGCGAGCCCCGCGCAGCTGCAGCAGTTCCTGCTGCTGCAGGTCACGAACCCGCTCGGCTGGGCGGCCGCGATCGCGGCGCGCGAGGTGCCGATCTGGGTGGGCGGGCTCGTCGCCCGCCACGGGCGCCGCGCGAAGGCGCACAACGCGGAGGCGCGCGCCGCCTACGAGCGCGAGCTCGCCGAGGCGAGGGGCACGGTGCCGTCCGTGGCTCCGGCCGTTTGACCCCGCACGGCCCTGCGCCTATTCTTGACTGCGTGTGTGCATTCGCACGCGCTTGTGCTGTGCCGTGAGAGCGGTGCGGGCGGCGCGAGGCGGAGCATCCGCATGAAGGGTCACTGACGACCGCGCCTCTCGCAGCATCGCCCGCGACGCCTCGAGAGCCGTCGAGCCACACCCCCACGGCATGTCCGCCACCGATCCTCATCGATCATCGTCGGATTCCGCGTGAGCCCGTCATCGCCACGGCGAGTCGGGGAACAACCAACCGCAACCGCTGTCACCGTGCAGCATTTCCAAGGAGCAACTTTGCCCACTATTCAGCAGCTGGTCCGCAAGGGCCGCACGCCGAAGGTCGTCAAGACCAAGGCGCCGGCGCTCAAGGCCAACCCGCAGCAGCGCGGCGTGTGCACCCGTGTGTACACGACCACGCCCAAGAAGCCGAACTCGGCGCTCCGCAAGGTCGCGCGCGTGAAGCTCTCGAACGGCACCGAGGTCACGGCCTACATCCCCGGTGAGGGCCACAACCTGCAGGAGCACTCGATGGTGCTCGTCCGCGGCGGTCGTGTGAAGGACCTCCCCGGCGTTCGCTACAAGATCGTGCGCGGCGCGCTCGACACCCAGGCCGTGAAGAACCGCAAGCAGGCGCGCAGCCGCTACGGCGCGAAGATGGAGAAGAAGTAATGCCTCGCAAGGGTCCCGCTCCGAAGCGCCCCGTCGTCGCCGACCCCGTCTACGGGGCGCCGATCGTCAGCCAGCTCGTCAACAAGATCCTCCTCGACGGCAAGAAGGGCCTCGCCGAGCGCATCGTCTACGGTGCGCTCGAGGGCGTGGCCGCCAAGTCGGGTCAGGATGCCGTGGCCGTGCTCAAGAAGGCGCTCGACAACGTGCGCCCCACCCTCGAGGTCCGCTCGCGCCGCGTCGGCGGCTCGACCTACCAGGTGCCCGTCGAGGTCAAGCCGCACCGCGCGAACACGCTCGCGCTGCGCTGGCTCACGAGCTACGCGAAGGCTCGTCGCGAGAAGACGATGACCGAGCGCCTCATGAACGAGATCCTCGACGCTTCGAACGGCCTCGGCGCCGCGGTGAAGCGCCGCGAGGACACGCACAAGATGGCTGAGTCGAACAAGGCCTTCGCGCACTACCGCTGGTAACAGCACGGTGAGGCGGGGGCGGGCCGCACGACGGCCGCCCCCGCCGCCCCGATTCTCTCGACACGACCGGAGGAACCCCCCGTGGCACTTGACGTGCTCACCGACCTGAAGAAGGTCCGCAACATCGGCATCATGGCCCACATCGATGCCGGCAAGACCACCACGACCGAGCGCATCCTGTTCTACACGGGTGTGAACCACAAGATCGGTGAGACCCACGACGGCGCCTCGACGATGGACTGGATGGCGCAGGAGCAGGAGCGCGGCATCACGATCACGTCGGCCGCGACGACGTGCTTCTGGAACGGCACCCAGATCAACATCATCGACACCCCCGGTCACGTCGACTTCACCGTCGAGGTCGAGCGCTCGCTGCGCGTCCTCGACGGCGCCGTCGCCGTGTTCGACGGCAAGGAGGGCGTCGAGCCCCAGTCGGAGACCGTGTGGCGCCAGGCCGACAAGTACGACGTGCCCCGCATCTGCTTCGTCAACAAGATGGACAAGCTCGGCGCCGACTTCTACTTCACCGTCGACACGATCGTGAAGCGCCTCGGCGCGAAGCCGCTGGTCATCCAGCTGCCGATCGGGTTCGAGTCGACCTTCACGGGCGTCGTCGACCTCGTCGAGATGCGCGCCCTCGTGTGGCCCGGCGACGCCAAGGGCGACGTGACCATGGGTGCCTCGTACGAGATCCAGGAGATCCCGGCCGACATGAAGGAGAAGGCCGAGGAGTACCGCCAGGCCCTCCTCGAGACCGTCGCCGAGTCGGATGACGCGCTGCTGGAGAAGTTCTTCGGCGGTGAGGAGCTCACGGTCGCCGAGATCAAGGGCGCCATCCGCAAGATGACGATCGCCTCGGAGATCTACCCGGTGCTCTGCGGCTCGGCGTTCAAGAACCGCGGCGTGCAGCCCATGCTCGACGCGGTCGTCGACTACCTGCCGAGCCCGCTCGACGTTCCCGACACCGTCGCGCACGACCCGCGCGACGAGGAGAAGGAGATCGTGCGCAAGGCCGACGCGAAGGAGCCCTTCGCGGCCCTCGCGTTCAAGGTCGCTGTGCACCCGTTCTTCGGCCGTCTCACCTACGTGCGCGTGTACTCGGGCACGATCGAGTCGGGCGCCCAGGTCGTCAACTCGACCAAGGGCAAGAAGGAGCGCATCGGCAAGATCTTCCAGATGCACGCCAACAAGGAGAACCCCGTCGAGAGCGTGACCGCCGGTCACATCTACGCGGTCATCGGCCTCAAGGACACGACCACGGGCGACACGCTGTGCGACCCGAACCAGCAGGTCGTGCTCGAGTCGATGACGTTCCCCGAGCCGGTCATCGAGGTCGCCATCGAGCCCAAGACGAAGGCTGACCAGGAGAAGCTCGGCACGGCGATCCAGAAGCTCGCCGAGGAGGACCCGACGTTCCGCACCGAGCTCAACCAGGAGACCGGTCAGACGGTCATCAAGGGCATGGGCGAGCTGCACCTCGACATCCTCGTCGACCGCATGAAGCGCGAGTTCAACGTCGAGGCCAACGTCGGCAAGCCCCAGGTGGCCTACCGCGAGACGATCCGTCGCACTATCGAGAAGTACGACTACACCCACAAGAAGCAGACCGGTGGGTCGGGTCAGTTCGCGAAGGTGCAGATCTCGCTCGAGCCGCTCGAGGTCACCCCGGAGACGAGCTACGAGTTCGTGAACGCCGTCACCGGTGGTCGCGTGCCGCGCGAGTACATCCCCTCGGTCGACGCGGGCATCCAGGACGCGATGCAGGTCGGCGTGCTCGCCGGCTTCCCGACGGTGGGCGTCAAGGCGACGCTCGTCGACGGTGCAGCGCACGACGTCGACTCCTCGGAGATGGCGTTCAAGATCGCCGGCTCGATGGCCTTCAAGGAGGCCGCGCGCAAGGCGAACCCCGTGCTCCTCGAGCCGCTCATGGCGGTCGAGGTGCGCACCCCCGAGGAGTACATGGGCGACGTCATCGGCGACCTGAACTCCCGCCGCGGTCAGATCCAGTCGATGGAGGACGCGACGGGCGTGAAGGTCGTCCGCGCCCTCGTGCCGCTGTCGGAGATGTTCGGATACGTCGGCGACCTGCGCTCGAAGACCTCGGGCCGCGCGGTCTACTCGATGACGTTCGACAGCTACGCGGAGGTCCCGAAGGCTGTCGCCGACGAGATCGTCCAGAAGAGCAAGGGCGAGTAGCCACTCGACCTCAACGGGGCTCGCAGAGCCTCGCTACGATAAACACACACCAAATCGCAGAGCATCCGAGACCACGGATGCCTGCAGACGAGTCCTGAGGAGGACCCACAGTGGGTAAGGCCAAGTTCGAGCGGACCAAGCCGCACGTCAACATCGGAACGATCGGTCACGTCGACCACGGCAAGACCACCCTGACCGCCGCCATCTCGAAGGTGCTTGCCGACAAGTACCCCTCGGCGACGAACGTGCAGCGTGACTTCGCGTCGATCGACTCGGCTCCCGAGGAGCGTCAGCGCGGTATCACGATCAACATCTCGCACGTCGAGTACGAGACGCCCAAGCGTCACTACGCTCACGTCGACGCCCCCGGTCACGCCGACTACATCAAGAACATGATCACGGGTGCCGCGCAGATGGATGGCGCGATCCTCGTGGTCGCCGCGACCGACGGCCCCATGGCCCAGACGCGCGAGCACGTGCTGCTCGCCAAGCAGGTCGGCGTGCCGTACCTGCTCGTCGCGCTGAACAAGAGCGACATGGTCGACGACGAGGAGATCCTCGAGCTCGTCGAGATCGAGGTGCGCGAGCTCCTCTCGAGCCAGGGCTTCGACGGCGACAACGCGCCCGTCGTGCGCGTCTCGGGCCTGCAGGCCCTCGAGGGCGACGAGAAGTGGACCCAGTCCATCCTCGACCTCATGGACGCCGTCGACGAGTCCATCCCGGACCCGGTGCGTGACAAGGACAAGCCGTTCCTCATGCCCATCGAGGACGTCTTCACCATCACCGGCCGTGGCACGGTCGTGACGGGTCGCGCCGAGCGCGGCACGCTCGCGATCAACTCCGAGGTCGAGATCGTCGGCATCCGCCCGACGCAGAAGACCACGGTCACGGGTATCGAGATGTTCCACAAGCAGCTCGACGAGGCCTGGGCCGGCGAGAACTGTGGTCTGCTCCTCCGCGGCACCAAGCGCGAGGACGTCGAGCGCGGCCAGGTCGTCGTGAAGCCGGGTTCGGTCACCCCTCACACCAACTTCGAGGGCACCGCGTACATCCTCTCGAAGGACGAGGGTGGCCGTCACAACCCCTTCTACACGAACTACCGCCCGCAGTTCTACTTCCGCACCACCGACGTCACCGGCGTCATCTCGCTGCCCGAGGGCACCGAGATGGTCATGCCCGGCGACACCACCGACATGACGGTCGAGCTGATCCAGCCCATCGCCATGGAGGAGGGCCTCGGCTTCGCCATCCGTGAGGGTGGCCGCACCGTGGGCGCCGGCACGGTCACGAAGATCATCAAGTAGTTCTTCGCACCATCGCGAGCGGGGGTCGGGCTTTTGCCCGGCCCCCGCTTCGTCGTTCCCGGCTCCGTGCGGTGCGGCATCGGGGGCGATATGGTCGCCGCAGAGCATCCGTCATCAGCGGATGCCCGGCGAAAGGCTGATCGCATGGGCGCGCGCATCACGGTCGAGGTCGTCTCGATCCTCCTCATCACGGTGCTCATCGCCGTGCTCGGCTACGCCCTCGTGTTCGGCGCCGGCGAGGGCGACGTCGCCTACCGGCTCGAGGAGGCGCTGCGGTTCCTGCTCGGCCCGACCGGGATCGCCGTCGGGGTGTGGGCGGCGCTGCTCGTCGTCTTCGCGATCGTGCTGCGACGCCGGCCGACGTGGGTGCGGGTGCTCGTGCACCTCGGCTCGCTCGTCGTGGCGAACCTCGTCAACGTCGGCGTGCTCATCGGCATCGCCTCCACCTCGCTCGACTCGTGGTTCGGCCTCGTCGTGGTGATCGCCGCGACCGCCGGGCTCGTCCTCTTCGTCGCCGCCGTGATCGGGGTGCTCGTGACCGAGCTGCTCATCCTGCGGGCGCTGCCTGTGCGCGCGGCACCGGCTCCGGCCGCTGCGGCGACCAGCTAGCGCCCGGTGAGGCGTGCCGTGAGGGCGTCGGCGGCCGCGCGTACCGCGCGGGCGAGTGCGGCCTCGGTGCGAGCATCCACCGCCTCGCCCCGATAGGTCAGGCCGATGCCGGCGCTCGGGTAGCCGCTGCGATCGGTCGCCGCCGCCGCGACGGAGGAGTACTCGGGCGTGATCTCGCCGTGCTCCCCTGCCCAGCCGCGCCCGCGCGCCTCGGCGAGGATGCCGTCGAGCTCCCGCAGCGTCGACGGCCCGATGCCGTGTCGGGTGATGAGCGCGTCGCGGTGCGGGTAGAGCGCGCGCACCTGCGCGGCGGGCAGGGCGGCGAGCATCGCGCGGCCAGTCGCCGTGAGGTGCGCGGGCAGCCGCACGCCGACGCGAGCGACCGTCGTCGGGGCCCGCGGGGCGGAGGCCTGGCCGACGTACGACACGTCGGAGCCGCTCAGCACCGCGAGCTGCGCAACGGTCGGCACGCCCGCCTCGGCGACGAGCCGCTCGATGAGCGAGCCCGCGAGCCGCGCGAGCCGGCTCGCCTGCAGCACGCTTGACCCGATCTCGGCGACGACTCCGCCGAGCCCGTACGCGCGAAGCTCGGGGTAGTGCACGACGTAGCCCTCCTCCTGTAGCACTCGGATGAGCTGGTACGTCGACGACCGGGGCAGCCCGAGGTCGCGCGCGATGGTCGACGCCGGCACCGGGTCACTGTGGTGGGCGAGGTGCGTGACGATGCGCAGCGCGGCGCGCGCGGCGGGAACGTCGGTCACGGCGCCCTCCTCCCCGCGGCGACGGCGTGAACATCGTCTGAAATCTCAGACACTTTATCGCGCGGGGCGCTGACCGCGGCGCGCACGGCCGCGAGCATGGCCCCATGCGCATCACCGTCGGCCATCGACCCCTCACCCGCGACGAGGTCGTCGCCGTCGCGCGCCACGACGCGGCCGTCGAGCTCGCAGCGGATGCCCTGGCCGACATGGCCGCGACCCGTGCGCTCATCGAGGGGCTCGCGCACGACCCCGTGCCCCACTACGGCGTCTCGACGGGGTTCGGCGCCCTCGCGACCACGCACATCCCGCTCGCCAAGCGCGCCGAGCTGCAGCGCTCGCTCGTGCGCTCGCACGCGGCGAGCTCGGGCGCCGAGGTCGAGCGCGAGGTCGTGCGCGCCACGATGCTGCTGCGCCTTGCGACGCTCGCGACCGGCCGCACCGGCGCGCGACCGGTGGTCGCCGAGACCTACGCCGCGATGATCAACGCGGGGCTCACGCCGATCGTGGGGGAGTACGGCAGCCTCGGCTGCTCCGGCGACCTCGCGCCGCTCGCGCACTGCGCGCTCGCCGCGATGGGCGAGGGCTGGGTCCGCGACGCCGCGGGAGACCGCGTGGCCGCCGGCGACGCGCTCGCGGCGGCGGGCATCCGCCCCCTGCAGCTGCAGGAAAAGGAGGGCCTCGCCCTCATCAACGGCACCGACGGCATGCTCGGGATGCTCTGCCTCGCCCTCGCCGACCTCGACGTGCTCGTCGCCACCGCCGACCTCGCCGCGGCCATGAGCGTCGAGGGCCAGCTCGGCACCGACGCCGTGTTCGCGTCGGAGCTGCACGAGCTGCGCCCCCACCCCGGTCAGGCGACGAGCGCCGCGAACCTGCGCGCCGCCCTCGCCGGCTCAGCCGTCGTCGCGAGCCACCGCACCGACGATTGCACGCGCGTGCAGGACGCTTACTCGCTGCGCTGCGCGCCCCAGGTGCACGGCGCCGTGCGCGACACGATGGCGCACGCTGCCCTCGTCGCGAGCCGCGAGCTCGCGAGCGCGATCGACAACCCGGTGGTCACGCTCGACGGCCGGGTCGAGTCGAACGGCAACTTCCACGGGGCTCCCGTGGCGTACGTGCTCGACTTCCTCGCGATCGCCGTCGCCGACCTCGCGAGCATGAGCGAGCGGCGCACCGATCGGTTCCTCGACACGGCTCGCAATGCGGGGCTGCCGCCGTTCCTCGCGCACGACCCGGGCGTCGACTCGGGACACATGATCGCTCAGTACACGCAGGCCGGCATCGTGAGCGAGCTCAAGCGGCTCGCGAACCCGGCGAGCGTCGACTCGATCCCGTCGAGCGCGATGCAGGAGGACCACGTGTCGATGGGCTGGTCGTCGGGCCGCAAGCTGCGCCGCGCGATCGACGGGCTGAGCCGCGTCGTCGCGATCGAGGCGCTCACCGCCGCGCGGGCTCTCGACCTGCGCGGGCTCGAGCCGGCGCCGGCGACGGCCTCAGTCGTCGCCGCCCTGCGCGCCGAGGTCGAGGGCCCCGGCCCCGACCGCTATCTCGCGCCCGAGATCGAGCGCGCCGTCGCCCTCACCCAGAGCGGTGCGCTGCTCGCCGCCGCCCGCTCGGTCGTTCCCGAGCTCGTCTGACCCGTCACGCACGAAAGGCCTCTCATGAGCATCCTGACCAGCACCCCCGCAGGCGGCACCGACGCCGCCGCCGCGACCACCGCATCCGGCCCCCGCCCCGTGCGCGCCCACCGCGGCACGCAGCTGCACACGCTCGGCTGGCAGCAGGAGGGCGCTCTGCGCATGCTGCAGAACAACCTCGACCCGGAGGTCGCCGAGCACCCCGACGAGCTCGTCGTCTACGGCGGCACCGGCAAGGCGGCCCGTGACTGGGCGAGCTTCGACGCCCTGCAGCGCACCCTCGCGACCCTCAAGGGCGACGAGACGATGCTCGTGCAGTCGGGTCGCCCGGTCGGCGTCATGCAGACGCACGAGTGGGCGCCGCGCGTGCTCATCGCCAACTCGAACCTCGTCGGCGACTGGGCGAACTGGGACGAGTTCCGGCGACTCGAGCAGCTCGGGCTCACCATGTACGGCCAGATGACGGCAGGCTCGTGGATCTACATCGGCACGCAGGGCATCGTGCAGGGCACCTTCGAGACCTTCGCCGCGGTGGCCGAGCAAAAGTTCGGCGGCACCCTCGCCGGCACGATCACCCTCACCGGCGGGCTCGGCGGCATGGGCGGCGCCCAGCCCCTCGCCGTCACCATGAACGGCGGCGTCGCCCTGTGCGTCGACGTCGACCCGAGCCGCATCGCCCGCCGCATCGAGCACCGCTACCTCGACGTGCGCGCCGACTCCCTCGAGCACGCGCTCGAGCTGGCGATCCAGGCGCGGGATGCTCGGCGCGCGCTCTCCATCGGCATCGAGGGCAACGCCGCCGCGGTCTTCCCCGCGCTGCTCGCGATGGGCGCCCCCATCGACATCATCACCGATCAGACGAGCGCGCACGACCCGCTCGCGTACCTGCCGCTCGACCACACGATGGACGACTGGCACGCGGCGCGCGAGCGCGACCCGATCGGGTTCGCGGCCGCCGCGCGCGCGTCGATGGCGGTGCAGGTCGAGGCGATGGTCGGGTTCCAGCGCGCCGGGGCCGAGGTGTTCGACTACGGCAACAACATCCGCACCGAGGCTCGCGCCGCCGGGTTCGCCGACGCGTTCGCGTTCCCCGGGTTCGTACCCGCGTACATCCGCCCGCTCTTCGCGCAGGGCAAGGGCCCGTTCCGCTGGGCGGCGCTGAGCGGCGACGCGAAGGACATCGCCGCGACCGACCGTGCGGTGCTCGAGCTGTTCCCCGAGAACGAGAGCCTGCAGCGCTGGATCCCGATGGCGCAGGAGCGCATCCGCTTCCAGGGCCTGCCCGCCCGCATCTGCTGGCTCGGCTACGGCGAGCGCGACAAGGCGGGCGAGCGCTTCAACGACATGGTCGCCTCGGGCGAGCTCAGCGCGCCCGTCGCGATCGGCCGCGACCACCTCGACTCGGGCAGCGTCGCGAGCCCGTACCGCGAGACCGAGGCGATGCTCGACGGCAGCGACGCGATCGCCGACTGGCCGCTGCTCAACGCGCTCGTCAACACCGCGAGCGGGGCGACGTGGGTGTCGATCCACCACGGCGGCGGAGTCGGCATCGGCCGCTCGATCCACGCCGGGCAGGTCGTCGTCGCCGACGGCACGGCGCTCGCCGCGCAGAAGGTGCAGCGCGTGCTGACGAACGACCCGGGCATGGGCGTGATCCGCCACATCGACGCCGGCTACACCGAGGGCGAGGGCGTCGTCGAGCAGTACGGCGTGCGCATCCCGATGCGGGAGGGCGCGTGACCTCACTCGCGCACGACCCGCTCTGGCCCCGCGCGGGCGACTGGCCGGCCTGGGCGGCGGGCGCGCGGGCGGATGCGGTGCTGCTGGGCATCCCCACCTGGCGCACCTCGCTCACGCCGGGCGGGGCGCACACGACTCCGGCGGCGATCCGGGATGCTCTGCGCTCCTACTCCGCCGACGCGCTCGCCCGGCCCGACGGCTCGGCCCTCGTCGTGCTCGACGCCGGCGACGTGCCCGAGCCCGACGGCGAAGGGGAGGCGGCCGCGACCGCACGCGTCGCCGAGGTCGCGGCCACCGCATCCCTCGTCATCGTGCTCGGAGGCGACAACGCCGCGACGGTGCCGACCGCCCTCGGGGCGTGGGGCGACGCGATCGCGACCGCGGGCCTCGTGACGCTGGATGCTCACCACGACCTGCGCGACGGAACCAGCAACGGCTCGCCGGTGCGACGGCTGCTCGAGGCCGGGCTCGCGGGCACTCGGGTGAGCCAGCTCGGCATCGAGCCGCTCGCGAACTCGCGCGCCTACGCGGAGCGCGCCGCCGAGAACGGCGTCACCGTCGTCACCCGGGCCGAGCTGCTGCGCACCCCGATCGAGGCCGCGATGACCGCGGCGCTCGACCGCGCCGCGTCGGCGGGCGGCCCCGTGCACGTCGACCTCGACCTCGACGTCTGCGACCGCAGCGTCGCCCCCGGCTGCCCGGCGAGCGTGCCCGGCGGCCTCAGCGCGATCGAGCTGCGCACGGCCGCGCGGCTCGCGGGCGCGCATCCGGCCGTCACGAGCATCGACCTGACCGAGCTCGACGCCGCGCGTGACACCGCCGACCAGCGCACCGTGCGCCTCGCCGCGCTGTGCGTGCTCGAGGCGCTCGCGGGGCTCGCCGCACGACCGGTCCACGCGTGAGCCGCGCCCGCGAGAGGATGCCCGCATGAGCAGCGTCGTCGTCGCGAACATCGGCGAGCTCGTCATCTTCGAGCCCGAGCGGCCGATCCGCCACGATGCCGCCGTCGTGCTCGTCGACGGCGTCGTGCAGTGGGTGGGTGACGACGCCGACGCGCCGCCCGCCGACGCGCGCGTCGACGCGCGTGGCGGGGCGGTCATCCCCGGATTCGTCGACAGCCACAGCCACCTCGTCTTCGCCGGCGACCGCGCGGCCGAGTTCGAGGCGCGCATGGCCGGGCGGCCGTACATGGCGGGCGGCATCCGCTCCACGGTCGCCGCGACGCGCGCCGCGAGCGACGACGAGCTGCGCACCCGGCTCACGACGCTCGTCGCCCAGGCGCGAGCGCAGGGCACGACGACGCTCGAGATCAAGAGCGGCTACGGCCTCACCGTCGCCGACGAGGCCCGCGCCCTGCGCCTCGCGCGCGAGGTCACCGACGAGACCACCTTTCTCGGCGCCCACGTGGTGCCGGCCGAGTACGCCTCCGACCGTGGCGCCTACGTCGACCTCGTCTGCGGCGACATGCTCGCGGCGTGCGCGCCCCACGCCCGCTGGGTCGACGTCTTCATCGACTCGGGCGCCTTCACCGTCGACGAGGCGCGGCGCATCCTGCTGGCGGGGCGGGATGCCGGACTCGGGCTGCGCGTGCACGCCGGCCAGCTCGCCGCCGACGGCGGAGTCGCCCTCGCCGTCGAGCTCGGCGCCGCGAGCGTCGACCACTGCACGCACCTCACCGACGCCGATGTCGACGCGCTCGCCGACTCGAGCACGGTCGCGACCCTGCTGCCCCTCGTCGAGTTCTCGACCCGACAGCCGTACCCGGATGCCCGGCGCCTCCTCGACGCGGGCGTCGCCATCGCGATCGCGACCGACTGCAACCCCGGCTCCAACTTCTCGTCGTCGATGCCGCTCGCCCTCGCTCTCGCGGTGCGCGAGATGGGAGTCACCCCGCTCGAGGCCCTCGCGGCCGCGACGGTGGGCGGGGCTCGCGCCCTGCGGCGCTCGGATGTCGGGCAGATCACCGTCGGCTCGCGCGGGGGAGTCGTTCTGCTCGACGCGCCGTCGCACGCGTGGCTGGCGTACCGGGTCGGGGTGCCGCTCGTGCGCGAGGTCGTCGGCGGCGTGCGGTAGCCCGGGCGCGTGCGGGCGCCGGCTTCGCCGAGCGCGGGTGCGGGTCGGCTCCGAGTAGCTGCGCCGGCTTCGCCGAGCGCGGTTGCTCGCTGGTTCGGACGTGACGCTCGAGCCGACAACCGGGGGCCGGGACGGCCCCCGGGGCGATGTCGCCGTGGAGGCCAGAAATGGCCTCCACTTTGAGGCGACACGCCCGGGTTGCAGCAGTTTCCTGCCTGTGGCAGACTCTTCTAGTTCCACACGCCGTGCTTCGTCGCACGGCTCACTGCCAGGCAGTGCATAGGACGAGCAGCTCGCAGGTGCGGGCCGCGATGAGCCTAGGCCGCAGGCAGCAGAACACGACTTAAACCGACACCCATTCGACCCGGGGATATCCCTGTGTCCGGCGAGGGCGACACGCCCGAGCGCGGGGGTCGGTGACGAGCAGAGGTCCAACCCAGCGAGGAACCCGGGTCGGGAGCGATCCCGAACCGGCTTGCGGCAGCAGATCGATGTTTGACAGAAGAACAGTGGTGCGACAGCGAGAGCGCTCCGCGCAGATGGGCCCGTCAGGGTGCATCACGTCCAAGAAGGAAGAGAGTTGAGCATGGCGGGACAGAAGATCCGCATCCGGCTTAAGTCGTACGACCACGCTGGTCTCGACGCATCGGCGCGCAAGATCGTCGACACCGTGACCCGTGCGGGCGCCACCGTGGTCGGCCCCGTGCCGCTGCCGACGGAGAAGAACGTCGTCGCCGTCATCCGGTCGCCCCACAAGTACAAGGACAGCCGCGAGCACTTCGAGAAGCGCACGCACAAGCGTCTCATCGACATCATCGACCCGACGCCGAAGGCGGTCGACTCGCTCATGCGCCTCGACCTGCCCGCCGACGTCAACATCGAGATCAAGCTCTAAGGAACCCCCTATGTCTGCAACCAAGACGACCAAGGGTCTGCTGGGCACGAAGCTCGGCATGACCCAGGTGTGGGATGAGAACAACAAGCTCGTTCCCGTCACCGTCGTGGAGATCGCCCCGAACGTCGTGACGCAGGTGCGCACGGTCGAGAACGACGGCTACGCCGCCGTCCAGATCGCCTACGGCGCGATCGACCCGCGCAAGGTCACGAAGCCCCTCACCGGCCACTTCGAGAAGGCCGGCACCACGCCCCGCCGCCACCTCACCGAGGTCCGCACCGCTGACGCCGCCGAGTACACGCCCGGCCAGGAGCTCGCGGTCGACATCTTCGAGGCGGGCCAGCTCGTCGACGTCGTCGGCACGAGCAAGGGCAAGGGCTTCGCCGGTGTCATGAAGCGCCACAACTTCAAGGGCGTCTCGGCTTCGCACGGTGCGCACCGCAACCACCGCAAGCCCGGCTCGATCGGCGCCTCGTCGACCCCCAGCCGCGTCTTCAAGGGCATGCGCATGGCCGGCCGCATGGGTGGCGAGCGCGTGAGCGTCCTGAACCTCAAGGTTCACTCCGTCGACCTCGAGAAGGGCCTGCTGCTCATCAAGGGCGCCGTTCCCGGTGCTCGTGGTCGTCTCGTCTTCGTCCGCAACGCCGTGAAGGGAGCGTAACCGCGATGGCTACCTCGCTCGACGTCGTCGACGCCGCCGGCAAGAAGACCGGTTCGGTCGACCTGCCCGCCGCCGTCTTCGACGTGCAGACCAATGTCCCGCTGCTTCACCAGGTGGTCGTGGCCCAGCTCGCCGCCGCCCGTCAGGGCACCCACTCGACCAAGGGTCGCGGTGAGGTCTCCGGCTCCGGCGTGAAGCCCTTCAAGCAGAAGGGCACCGGCCGCAGCCGTCAGGGCTCGGTGCGTGCGCCCGAGCACCGCGGCGGTGGCATCGTCCACGGTCCGACGCCGCGCAACTACGCGCAGCGCACCCCCAAGAAGATGATCGCCGCGGCTCTGCTCGGCGCCCTCTCCGACCGCGCGCGCGGCGAGCGCCTGCACGTGGTCGAGTCGTTCGGCACCGACGCGCCCTCGACGAAGGCCGCTGCGGCCGTCATCTCCTCGCTCACCGCGGGCCGCAACGTGCTCGTCGTGATCGAGCGCGACGACGAGGTTAGCCTCAAGAGCGTGCGCAACCTCAAGAGCCTCCACGTCATCACCCCCGACCAGCTCAACGCCTACGACGTGCTGGTCAGCGACGACATCGTGTTCACCAAGGGCGCCTATGACGCCTTCGTGAGCGCGAAGACGAAGAAGGAAGAGGTCGGCGCATGAGCATCCACGCTGTCGCTCAGAACAAGGACCCGCGCGACATCATCATCGCGCCCGTCGTGAGCGAGAAGAGCTACTCGCTCATCGACGACGGCAAGTACACCTTCCTGGTGGACCCGCGTGCGAACAAGACCGAGATCAAGCTCGCCATCGAGAAGATCTTCAACGTCAAGGTCGCCTCGATCAACACGCTGAACCGCCCGGGCAAGACCCGCCGCACCCGCTTCGGCATCGGCAAGCGCAAAGACACCAAGCGCGCCATCGTGACCCTGAAGTCGGGCTCCATCGACATCTTCACGGCCGTCGGCTAGGCAACGGAGAGACACAGACATGGCTATTCGCAAGTACAAGCCCACGACCCCGGGTCGTCGCGGCTCGTCGGTCGCCGACTTCGCCGAGATCACCCGATCGACGCCCGAGAAGTCGCTGCTGAAGCCGCTGCCGAAGACCGGTGGCCGCAACAACACCGGCCGCATCACGACGCGTCACATCGGTGGTGGCCACAAGCGCCAGTACCGCGTGATCGACTTCCGTCGCAACGACAAGGACGGCGTCAACGCCAAGGTCGCGCACATCGAGTACGACCCGAACCGCACGGCGCGCATCGCGCTGCTGCACTACGTCGACGGCACGAAGCGCTACATCCTCGCGCCGAACAAGCTGTCGCAGGGCGACATCGTCGAGTCCGGTCCGTCGGCCGACATCAAGCCCGGCAACAACCTGCCGCTGCGCAACATCCCCGTGGGCACCGTCGTCCACGCCATCGAGCTCCGCCCCGGCGGCGGCGCGAAGATGGCCCGCTCGGCCGGCGCCTCGGTGCGTCTGGTCGCGAAGGACGGCCCCTACGCCCAGCTGCGTCTGCCCTCGGGCGAGATCCGCAACGTGGATGCCCGCTGCCGCGCCACGATCGGCGAGGTCGGCAACGCCGAGCAGTCGAACATCAACTGGGGCAAGGCCGGCCGCAAGCGCTGGAAGGGCGTGCGCCCGACCGTCCGCGGTGTCGCGATGAACCCGATCGACCACCCGCACGGTGGTGGTGAGGGCAAGACCTCCGGTGGTCGCCACCCGGTCAGCCCGTGGGGTCAGGCCGAGGGCCGCACCCGTCGCCCCAACAAGGAGAGCGACAAGCTCATCGTCCGTCGCCGCACCGTCGGTAAGAAGCGCTAGTAGGAGTCGAGAAGCATGCCTCGCAGTCTCAAGAAGGGCCCGTTCGTCGACGACCACCTGCTTCGCAAGGTCGCCACGCAGAACGAGGCCAACACCAAGAACGTCATCAAGACCTGGTCGCGCCGGTCGATGATCGTCCCCGCGATGCTCGGGCACACGATCGCCGTGCACGACGGCCGCAAGCACATCCCCGTGTTCGTGACCGAGACCATGGTCGGGCACAAGCTCGGCGAGTTCGCGCCCACCCGCACCTTCCGCGGTCACGAGAAGGACGACAAGAAGGGTCGTCGCCGGTAACCCGGCGGCGTGAAGAGGAGTACAGACATGGTGGAGTCGATCGCCCGCGTGCGACACATCCGCGTGACGCCTCAGAAGGCTCGTCGCGTCGTCGACCTGATCCGTGGCAAGCAGGCCATGGAGGCGCTTGCCATCCTGAAGTTCGCGCCGCAGAGCGCGAGCGAGCCCGTCTACAAGCTCGTCGCGTCGGCCGTCGCCAACGCCCGGGTCAAGGCGGACGCTGCCAACGCCTACCTCGACGAGCAGGACCTCTACGTGGCCCGCGCCTTCGTCGACGAGGGCACGACGCTCAAGCGGTTCCAGCCGCGAGCGCAGGGCCGCGCGTTCCGCATCAACAAGCGCACCAGCCACATCACCGTCGTGCTCGCCACGCCGGATGAGGCCGCTGTCGCGGGCTCGGGCACGAAGAAGAAGGCGAGCAAGTAGTCATGGGTCAGAAAGTCAACCCGTACGGTTTCCGTCTCGGCATCACCACCGACCACGTGTCGCGGTGGTTCTCGGACAGCACCAAGCCCGGTCAGCGCTACGCCGACTACGTGGCTGAGGACGTCAAGATCCGGCGGATGCTCACCACGAGCCTCGACCGCGCCGGCGTCGCCCGCATCGAGATCGAGCGCACCCGCGACCGCGTCCGCGTGGACATCCACACGGCTCGTCCCGGCATCGTGATCGGCCGCCGCGGCGCCGAGGCCGAGCGCATCCGCGCCGACCTCGAGAAGCTCACCGGCAAGCAGATCCAGCTCAACATCCTCGAGGTCAAGAACCCCGAGGCCGAGGCTCAGCTCGTCGCGCAGGGCGTCGCCGAGCAGCTCAGCGCCCGCGTGGCCTTCCGCCGCGCGATGCGCAAGGGCCTGCAGGGCGCGCAGCGCGCCGGCGCCAAGGGCGTCCGCATCCAGGTCTCGGGCCGTCTCGGCGGCGCGGAGATGTCGCGCTCGGAGTTCTACCGCGAGGGCCGCGTGCCCCTGCACACGCTCCGCGCGAACATCGACTACGGCTTCTACGAGGCCAAGACCACCTTCGGCCGCATCGGCGTGAAGGTCTGGATCTACAAGGGCGACATCACCAACAAGGAACTCGCTCGCGAGCAGGCGGCCCAGAAGTCGTCGCGCCCCGAGCGTCGTGACTCGGACCGCGGTCCGCGTCGCGGTGGCGGGCGTCCCGCCGCCGTCGAGGCGCCCGTCGCGGCCGGAGCGGAAGGCTAAGGAACCATGCTGATTCCCCGCAAGGTCAAGTACCGCAAGCAGCACCACCCCAAGCGGAGTGGCGCGGCGACCGGTGGCACCGAGGTCACGTTCGGCGAGTTCGGCATCCAGGCCCTCACGCCCGCGTACGTCACGAACCGTCAGATCGAGTCGGCGCGTATCGCGATGACCCGTCACATCAAGCGTGGCGGCAAGGTCTGGATCAACATCTACCCCGACCGTCCGCTCACGAAGAAGCCCGCCGAGACCCGCATGGGTTCCGGTAAGGGCTCGCCGGAGTGGTGGGTCGCCAACGTCAAGCCGGGCCGCGTCCTCTTCGAGGTCGCGGGCGTCAACGAGCAGCTCGCTCGCGAGGCCATGACCCGTGCTATTCACAAGCTGCCCCTCAAGGCACGCATTATCAAGCGCGAGGAGGGCGACGCGTAATGGCGATCGGATCCAAGGAGCTCGCACCCGCGGAGCTCGACACCTTCGAAGACGAGCGTCTCGTCGACGAGCTGAAGAAGGCCAAGGAAGAGCTGTTCAACCTGCGCTTCCAGGCCGCGACGGGTCAGCTCGAGAGCCACGGCCGCCTGCGCGCCGTGAAGCGCGACATCGCGCGCATCTACACGGTCATCCGCGAGCGCGAGCTGGGCATCCGTGCCACGCCCGCCCCGGTGGAGGCCCCGGCGAAGCCGGCCAAGAAGTCGGCGAAGAAGGCGGAGGCCGCTGAGGCTCCCGCTGCCGAGACGGAGGAGAAGAACTGATGGCTGCCGAGAAGAAGGCCGCTGCCGGCCACGAGTCGGCCGAGCACGACGTTCGCGACGAGAACGCGCGTGGCTACCGCAAGGTGCGCCGCGGCTACGTGACCAGCGACAAGATGGAGAAGACCATCGTCGTCGAGGTCGAGGACCGCGTGAAGCACCCGCTGTACGGCAAGGTCATGCGCCGCACCTCGAAGGTCAAGGCCCACGACGAGCAGAACGGCGCCGGCATCGGCGACCTCGTGCTCATCGCCGAGACCCGCCCCCTGTCCGCCACGAAGCGCTGGCGCCTCGTCGAGATCCTCGAGAAGGCCAAGTAGGCCTTCGCCTGCTTGTCCTTATAGGAGAGAGAAATGCTGCAGCAGGAATCCCGGCTCAAGGTCGCCGACAACACCGGCGCCAAGGAGCTGCTCACGATCCGCGTGCTCGGTGGCTCCGGCCGTCGCTACGCGGGTCTCGGTGACGTGATCGTCGCCACCGTCAAGGACGCGATCCCGGGTGGCAATGTGAAGAAGGGCGACGTCGTCAAGGCGGTCGTCGTTCGCACGGTCAAGCAGACCCGCCGCCCCGACGGCTCGTACATCAAGTTCGACGAGAACGCCGCCGTGATCCTGAAGAACGACGGTGACCCCCGTGGCACCCGCATCTTCGGGCCGGTCGGTCGTGAGCTTCGCGACAAGAAGTTCATGAAGATCGTCTCGCTCGCCCCGGAGGTGCTCTAACCATGGCGAAGATCAAGAAGGGCGACCTCGTCCAGGTCATCAGCGGCGCGACCCAGGCGCGCGGCGGCGACCGCGGCAAGCAGGGTCGCGTCATCGAGGTGCTGACCGAGAAGAACCGCGTCGTCGTCGAGGGCATCAACCTCGTCACGAAGCACGTGCGCGTCGGCCAGACGCAGCGCGGCACGAAGACGGGCGGCATCGAGACGCACGAGGCGCCGATCCACATCTCGAACGTGGCCGTCGTCGACCCCAAGACCAAGAAGCCCACGCGCGTCGGTCACCGTGAGGAGACCGTCGAGAAGAACGGCGTGAAGAAGACCGTGCGTGTGCGGTACGCCAAGAAGTCAGGTGAGAAGCTCTGATGACAACCACCACTGCAGCGCAGGCTGGCAAAATCCAGCCGCGCCTGAAGCAGAAGTACCGCGGCGAGATCAAGGCCGCGCTGACCGAGCAGTTCGGCTACACCAACCCGCACCAGGTTCCCGGTCTCGTGAAGATCGTCGTGAACACCGGTGTCGGTGAGGCCGCCCGCGACAGCAAGGTGATCGACGGGGCCGTCAAGGATCTCACCGCGATCACCGGTCAGAAGCCGCAGGTCACCAAGGCCCGCAAGTCGATCGCGCAGTTCAAGCTGCGCGAGGGCATGCCCATCGGTGCGCACGTCACCCTCCGCGGCGACCGCGCGTGGGAGTTCCTCGATCGCCTGCTGTCGCTCGCGCTCCCGCGCATCCGCGACTTCCGCGGGCTGAGCGACCGCCAGTTCGACGGCAACGGCAACTACACCTTCGGTCTCCAGGAGCAGAGCGTGTTCCACGAGATCGACCAGGACAAGATCGACCGCGTCCGCGGCTTCGACATCACCATCGTGACGACCGCGAAGACGGACGACGAGGGCCGCGCCCTGCTGCGCGCGCTCGGCTTCCCCTTCAAGTCGGCCGACGCCTCCTAAGGCACTCCATCACCGGCCCTCCGGGGCCCCGATCGGACAGGTCCGCGTTCGTGGAACGGGCGCGGAAACCGGACGAGAACAGGAACACTCATCATGACGATGACAGATCCGGTCGCAGACCTGCTGACCAGACTGCGCAACGCCAACTCCGCCTTCCACGAGTCGGTGTCGCTGCCCAGCAGCAAGCTCAAGACCAACATCGCCGAGATCCTCAAGCGCGAGGGCTACATCTCCGACTGGAAGGTCGAGGACGCTCGCGTCGGCTCGACCCTCACCCTGTCGCTGAAGTACGGCCCGAACCGCGAGCGCTCGATCGCCGGCATCAAGCGCGTGTCGAAGCCGGGCCTCCGCGTCTACGCCAAGTCGACCGAGATCCCTCACGTGCTCGGCGGCCTCGGCGTGGCCATCCTGTCGACTTCCTCGGGTCTGCTGACCGACCGCGAGGCGATGCAGAAGGGCGTGGGTGGGGAAGTCCTCGCCTACGTGTGGTGATCTGACATGTCGCGTATCGGACGCATGCCCATCGACATCCCCGGTGGTGTCACGGTCACGGTCGACGGCCAGGCCGTCACCGTCAAGGGCCCCAAGGGCGAGCTGTCGCTCACCGTGGCCAGCCCCATCGAGGTCCAGGTGGAGGAGAACCAGGTTCTCGTCACCCGCCCGGACGACGAGCGCGCCTCGCGCTCGCTGCACGGCCTGACCCGCACCCTCATCGCCAACAACATCGTGGGCGTGACGCAGGGCTACAGCAAGGGCCTCGAGGTCGTCGGCACCGGCTACCGCGTGCAGGCGAAGGGCGAGAGCGTCGAGTTCGCGCTCGGCTTCTCGCACCCCGTCACCGTCAACCCGCCCGCCGGGATCACCTTCACGGTGGAGGGCAACAACAAGCTCACCGTCAGCGGCATCGACAAGCAGGCCGTCGGCGAGGTCGCAGCGAACATCCGCAAGATCCGCAAGCCCGAGCCGTACAAGGGCAAGGGCGTCCGCTACGCGGGCGAGGTCGTTCGCCGCAAGGCCGGAAAGGCTGGTAAGTAATCATGGGTCTCGGAACCAGGGGCAAGAGCAAGTCGGCCGCGAAGGACCGTCGCCACGCCCGTCTCCGCAAGCGCATCGCCGGCACCGCCGAGCGTCCGCGTCTCGTCGTCACCCGTTCGGCGCGCCACGTCTTCGTGCAGATCGTCGACGACACCAAGGGCCACACCGTGGCCAGCGCCTCCACCATGGAGGCCGACCTCCGCACGTTCGACGGCGACAAGACCGCCAAGGCCCGCAAGGTCGGCGAGCTCGTGGCCGAGCGCGCGAAGCAGGCCGGCGTCGAGTCGGTCGTCTTCGACCGCGGTGGCAACCGCTACGCCGGTCGCGTCGCCGCGATCGCCGATGGAGCGCGAGAGGCAGGGCTGAGCCTGTGAGCGAGGCAGAGATCAACAACAAGGAGCAGACCGTGGCGGCAGAGGCCCCCGTGGAGACCGCCGCATCGTCGGAGCCGTCGACCGAGCCTCGCGAGGCCCGTCGCGGCAGCCGCGAGCGCAACCCCAACCGCGACCGCGGTGCGCGCGAGACCGAGAAGAGCCCCTTCCTCGAGCGCGTCGTGACGATCAACCGCGTCTCGAAGGTCGTCAAGGGCGGCCGTCGCTTCAGCTTCACGGCCCTCGTGGTCGTGGGTGACGGCAACGGTCTCGTCGGCGTCGGCTACGGCAAGGCCCGCGAGGTGCCGACGGCGATCTCGAAGGGCGTGGAGGAGGCGAAGAAGAACTTCTTCCGCGTGCCCCGCGTCGCCGCGACGATCCCGCACCCCGTGCAGGGCGAGGCCGCTGCCGGCGTCGTGCTGCTGCGTCCGGCCGCGGCCGGTACCGGTGTCATCGCCGGTGGTCCGGTGCGCGCCGTGCTCGAGTGCGCCGGCATCCACGACGTGCTGAGCAAGTCGCTCGGCTCGTCGAACACGATCAACATCGTGCACGCGACCGTCGAGGCGCTCAAGCAGCTCGAGGAGCCGCGTGCCGTCGCCGCTCGCCGCGGTCGCGACTTCGAGGACGTGGCTCCGGCTCGCCTCGTGCGCGCCGAGGCGCTCGCGGCGCAGGCTGCAGCCGGAAAGGCAGGTGCGTGATGGCCTCGCGTCTGAAGGTGACCCAGATCAAGTCTGTTATCAGCGAGAAGCAGAACCAGCGCGACACCCTGCGCAGCCTGGGCCTCAAGCGGATCGGCGATGTCGTCGTCCGTGAGGACAGCCCGGCCAACCGCGGGTACGTCCGTGCGGTCGCTCACCTCGTCAAGGTCGAGGAGATTGACTAATGACCGAAGAGAAGAAGGACGCGGCGGCGCCCAAGAAGGCGCCCGCCAAGGCCGCCGCTGAGAAGGCTCCCGCGAAGAAGGCTCCGGCGAAGGCCGCTGCCGACAAGGCTCCGGCTGCGGAGAAGGCTCCGGCCAAGAAGGCTCCGGCGAAGGCCGCTGCCGACAAGGCTCCGGCTGCGGAGAAGGCTCCGGCCAAGAAGGCTCCGGCTGTGGAGAAGGCTCCGGCCAAGAAGGCTCCGGCGAAGGCCGCTGCCGACAAGGCCCCGGCCGCCGAGAAGTCTCCCGCTGCCAAGGCTCCCGCCAAGAAGGCCGCGCCCAAGAAGGACGAGTCGACCGAGGTCGCGCGCCCGCAGGTGCTCAAGGTCCACCACCTCCGCCCGGCTCCCGGTGCGAAGAAGGACCGCACCCGCGTCGGCCGCGGTGAGGGCTCGAAGGGCAAGACCGCCGGTCGTGGCACCAAGGGCACGAAGGCCCGCTACCAGGTGCGCCCCGGCTTCGAGGGCGGCAACCTCAACTTCGTGATGCGCCAGCCCAAGCTGCGCGGCTTCACGAACCCGTTCCGCGTCGAGTACCAGGTCGTGAACCTGTCGACGCTGGCCGAGCTCTACCCCAAGGGCGGCGACGTCACCGTGGGTGACCTCGTGGCCAAGGGCGCGGTGCGCAAGAACGAGAAGGTCAAGGTTCTCGGCGACGGCGACATTGCGGTTAAGCTGAACGTGGCAGTCGACAAGGTCTCGCGCTCCGCGGAGCAGAAGATCGTCGCGGCCGGCGGTTCGATCAACTAGCCGCTCGGGCGGCCCCTTCGGGGGCCGCCCGGCTTCGGCCCATCCGGGCCACAGCATCTCGGGCTGCCGCGCGCGGGGTGCTCTTGCTGTTCCTCAACGGGAGGCCTCGTGTTCAGAGCTATCGGGCGGATCTTCCGCACGCCCGACCTCCGCCGGAAGATCGGTTTCACCCTCGGAATCGTCGCGCTCTTCCGTCTGGGTTCGTTCATCCCCGCGCCGTTCGTCGACTTCGAGAACGTCCAGATCTGCCTCCAGGGCAACGCCGACGCGACCGGGCTGTACCAGCTCGTCAACCTCTTCAGCGGCGGAGCGCTCCTCCAGCTCTCGATCTTCGCGCTCGGCATCATGCCGTACATCACCGCGTCGATCATCACGCAGCTGCTGCGCGTGGTCATCCCGCACTTCGACACCCTCTACAAGGAGGGTCAGGCCGGCCAGGCGAAGCTCACGCAGTACACGCGCTACCTGACGATCGCGCTGGCCATCCTGCAGTCGACGACGCTCATCACGGTCGCCCGTGCTGGCGCCCTGTTCCCGACGACCTCGGGCGTCGCGGAGTGCGGCCAGCTCATCACCGACACCAGCTGGTACGCCATCCTGCTCATGGTCATCACGATGACCGCCGGCACCGGCCTCATCATGTGGCTCGGCGAGCTCATCACCGAGCGCGGCATCGGCAACGGCATGTCGCTGCTCATCTTCGTCTCGATCGCCGCGACCTTCCCCTCCGCGCTGTGGGCGATCGCGCAGGCGCAGGGCTTCGACATCTTCCTGCTCGTCCTCGGCCTCGGACTCCTCGTCATGGCGGCCGTCGTGTTCGTCGAGCAGTCGCAGCGTCGCATCCCCGTGCAGTACGCCAAGCGCATGGTCGGTCGCCGCACGCTCGGCGGAAACAACACCTACATCCCGATCAAGGTGAACATGGCGGGCGTCGTGCCGGTCATCTTCGCCTCGTCGCTGCTGTACCTGCCCGCCCTCGTGGCGCAGTTCAACCAGCCGGCCGCCGGTGAGACGGCGCCGGAGTGGGTGGTCTGGATCCAGAACAACCTGGTCTCCGGCGACAACCCGATCTACATGATCGTGTACTTCCTGCTCATCGTCGGGTTCACCTACTTCTACGTGGCGATCACCTTCAACCCGGAGGAGGTCGCGGACAACATGAAGAAGTACGGCGGCTTCATCCCGGGCATCCGCGCCGGTCGCCCCACGGCCGAGTACCTCGACTACGTGCTGACGCGCGTGACGCTGCCCGGCTCGCTGTACCTGGGCCTTGTGGCACTCATCCCGCTCATCGCCCTCGCGACGGTGAACGCGAACCAGAACTTCCCGTTCGGCGGCGCGAGCATCCTCATCATCGTCGGCGTGGGCCTGGAGACGGTGAAGCAGATCGACGCGCAGCTGCAGCAGCGCCACTACGAGGGGCTCCTCAAGTGAGCGCGCGGCTGCTGCTCATCGGCCCGCCCGGCGCGGGCAAGGGCACGCAGGCGGTGCGGCTGCGCGAGATGCTCGGCGTGCCGGCCATCTCGACGGGTGACATCTTCCGCGCGAACGTCCGCGACGAGACCCCGCTCGGCGTGCAGGCGAAGGCCTACATGGACGCGGGCGACAACGTGCCCGACTCGCTCACCAACGATCTCGTGCGCGACCGTCTCGAGCAGGCGGACTGCGCCGCGGGCTTCCTGCTCGACGGGTACCCGCGCACGCTCGACCAGGTCGCCTTCCTCGACGCCTTCCTGGCCGAGCACGGCACGGCGATGGATGTCGTGGTCGAGCTCGTCGCGGATCCTGACGTCGTCGTCGAGCGGCTTCGTCAGCGCGCGCTCGAGCAGGGGCGCAGCGACGACGACGAGTCGGTCGTGCGGCACCGCCTCGAGGTCTACCGCGAGCAGACCGCGCCCCTCATCGGCGTGTACGAGCAGCGCGGGCTGCTCGTGAAGGTCGACGGCATCGGCGAGATCGACGAGGTCACCCAGCGCATCTCCTCGGCGCTCGCCGAGCGCGGCGTGGTCGTCGCGGGCTGAGGTCCGCGCATCCACCGCTCGATCGAGTTGCCCCCGGGCCCCTCTACCACCTAAGCTTGACCCTTGGTGCTTACGGCACGCCTTCGGCGTGTCGACGTGGCGTGTCGCTTGTGCAGTCGACGCGGACCTCCACGGTGCCGGTATGCGCACGACCAGCGAATCCCCAACTTTTAGCGACGAAGAGGCTATGGCCAAAAAAGACGGTGTCATCGAAATCGAGGGCGCAGTGATCGAGGCTCTGCCCAACGCGATGTTCCGCGTTGAGCTGACCAACGGTCACAAGGTGCTCGCCCACATCTCGGGCAAGATGCGCCAGCACTACATCCGCATCCTCCCGGAGGACCGCGTGATCGTGGAGCTGAGCCCCTACGACCTGACCCGCGGCCGGATCGTCTACCGCTACAAGTAAGGGATCGCTGCACAAGGAACGGCCCGGGGAACCACCCGGCGCACGAGGCCAGCGAACCGAATGAAGGAAGAACCATGAAGGTCAACCCCAGCGTCAAGCCCATCTGCGACAAGTGCAAGGTGATCCGCCGCCACGGCAACGTGATGGTCATCTGCGAGAACCCCCGGCACAAGCAGCGCCAGGGCTGATGCGGCGCCGCCCTGCGCGGCCCGCTCCACGAGCTCATAACTGAATATCTCCACTAGGCAGTTCCAGACGCCGCGCGAGCGGCTGACACCTCGGGCGGGAGGCCCGGGCACCGGAGCTGCTCCACACCTCCCCGTTCCTCAGAAGGAGCCGTCATGGCCCGTCTTGCCGGAGTCGACATCCCGCGCGACAAGCGCGTCGAGGTCGCCCTCACCTACATCTACGGCGTCGGCCGCACGCGTGCGACCGAGACCCTCGCCGCCACGGGCATCGACCCGAACATCCGCGTGAAGGATCTGACCGACGACCAGCTCGTCGCCCTCCGCGACCACATCGAAGGCACCTACAAGGTCGAGGGCGACCTCCGCCGCGAGGTCGCCGCCGACATCCGCCGCAAGGTCGAGATCGGCTCGTACGAGGGTCTGCGTCACCGCCGTGGCCTCCCCGTCCGCGGTCAGCGCACGAAGACCAACGCTCGCACCCGCAAGGGCCCGAAGCGCACCGTCGCCGGCAAGAAGAAGGCCGGCCGCAAGTAGCCGACTGCCGGGCGCGCGATCGCCCGGCGCCACGAACTCAGGAGAGAGAAGAACATGGCAGCACCCAAGTCGGCCGCTCGCAAGCCGCGCCGCAAGGAGAAGAAGAACATCGCCGTGGGCCAGGCCCACATCAAGTCGACGTTCAACAACACGATCGTGTCGATCACCGACCCCACCGGGGCCGTCATCAGCTGGGCCTCGTCCGGCGGCGTGGGCTTCAAGGGCTCGCGCAAGTCGACCCCCTTCGCCGCGCAGCTGGCCGCCGAGTCGGCCGCCCGCCAGGCGCAGGAGCACGGCATGAAGAAGGTCGACGTCTTCGTCAAGGGCCCGGGCTCGGGCCGCGAGACCGCGATCCGCTCGTTGCAGGCCGCGGGTCTCGAGGTGGGTTCGATCAGCGATGTGACGCCGCAGGCGCACAACGGCTGCCGCCCGCCGAAGCGTCGCCGCGTCTGACCTCGTGGTGATCCCCGCGGCCATCGTCGCGGGGGTCACGGCGGTGCGCGCCCGTCGCGGCGCGCACCGCGCTCACCGAGGTCAAGCGCGCAGCACAGGACTTCGATAACTCAACACACTCGACGGGCCAGCCACTCGTCGGAAACAAGTGTCATATGGCGGACACTTTGCCGAAAGGAATCCATCGTGCTCATCGCACAGCGTCCCACCCTCACCGAGGAGAGCGTCTCCGACTACCGCTCGCGGTTCATCATCGAGCCGCTCGAGCCGGGCTTCGGCTACACCCTCGGCAACTCGCTTCGCCGCACGCTCCTGTCGTCGATCCCTGGCGCCGCGGTCACGAGCATCCGCATCGACGGCGTGCTCCACGAGTTCAGCACCATCCCGGGCGTGAAGGAGGATGTCACCGAGATCATCCTCAACATCAAAAACCTCGTCGTCTCGAGCGAGCACGACGAGCCGATCACCGCCTACCTGCGCAAGACCGGCGCCGGCGAGGTGACGGCCGCGGACATCTCCGCCCCCGCGGGCGTCGAGATCCACAACCCGGAGCTCGTCATCGCGACGCTCAACGACTCGGCCAAGTTCGAGCTCGAGCTCACGATCGAGCGCGGTCGCGGCTACGTCAGCGCCACCCAGAACCGCAGCGAGTTCAGCGAGGCCGGCCAGATCCCGGTCGACTCTATCTACTCGCCCGTGCTCAAGGTCACCTACCGCGTCGAGGCGACGCGTGCCGGTGAGCGCACCGACTTCGACCGCCTCGTCGTCGACGTCGAGTCGAAGCCCGCCATCACGCCGCGCGACGCGATCGCCTCGGCCGGCCGCACGCTCGTCGAGCTGTTCGGTCTCGCCCGCGAGCTCAACACGCAGGCCGAGGGCATCGAGATCGGCCCCGCGCCGGTCGACGCCGTTCTCTCGACCGAGCTGTCGATGCCCATCGAGGACCTCGACCTCTCGGTGCGCAGCTACAACTGCCTCAAGCGCGAGGGCATCAACACCGTCAGCGAGCTCGTCGCCCTCTCGGAGACGCAGCTCATGAACATCCGCAACTTCGGGCAGAAGTCGGTCGACGAGGTCAAGGACAAGCTCGTCGAGATGGGCCTCTCGCTCAAGGACGCGGTTCCCGGATTCGACGGCGCCCACTACTACGGCGGCAACGAGGACGACTACATCTAAGGGTCCGTCGTCCCCGACAGCCCCGCAGCACCTGACACGAAAGAACACTGATCATGCCTAAGCCCACCAAGGGTCCGCGTCTCGGCGGTGGCCCCGCCCACGAGCGTCTGCTCCTCGCGAACCTTGCCACCGCGCTGTTCACGCACAAGAGCATCACGACGACCGAGACGAAGGCCAAGCGCCTGCGTCCGCTCGCCGAGCGCCTCATCACGTTCGCCAAGCGCGGCGACCTGCACGCTCGCCGTCGCGTCATGACGGTGATCCGCGACAAGAGCGCCGTGCACGAGCTCTTCACGCAGATCGCTCCGCTCGTCGCCGAGCGCGAGGGCGGCTACACCCGCATCACCAAGGTCGGCTACCGCAAGGGCGACAACGCCCCCATGGCCGTCATCGAGCTCGTGCTCGAGCCGGTGAACCCGAAGCCGAAGTCGGCGAAGAAGGCCAAGGCCGCGGAGGCGCCCGCCGCTCCCGCCGCCGAGGAGCCCCAGGTCGACGAGACCGAGGTCGAGTCGACCGACGAGGCCGCCGTGGAGGAGGCCCCCGCGGCCGAGGCGACCGAGGAGTCGACCGAGGGCGACGCCGACTCGAAGTAGTCCCGCACCCCGCGTGCCACGGAGGGCCCCGTCCGAACGGACGGGGCCCTACGCTGTTCCGCATGACGGACGACTCCTCAGCTCCTCTGGCCGCCGCCGACGAGCGACGGCCGCCGCTGCGGCTGCGAGTCGCCGACCCCGGGGAGGTGCGGCTCCCCGAGCCCGAGCCGGGCATCCGCTGGCGCAGGGGCACCCGCGACGACGCCCCCGCGATCACGAGGCTGTTCGAGGCGATGAGCCGCCGCGATCACCCCGACTGGAGCGAGAGCCTCGAGGAGGTGCTCGAGCAGTTCGGCCACTCCTGGATCGACCTCGAGCACGACAGCGCCCTCGCGGTCGACGACGACGGCGCGCCCGTCGCCTGGGGTCTCGTCGTGGAGACCCCCGAGCCCGAATCGATCGTCCGCGTCATCCTCAGTGGCGGCGTGCACCCCGAGCACCGCGGTCGCGGCCTGGGCCGCAGACTGCTGGCGTGGCAGCGGGCCCGCGCCGAGCAGCGTCTGTCGCGCAGCGACAGCATCCTGCCCGCCTGGGTGCTTGCGTACGCGCCCGAGCGCACCCCCGAGCACGGTCGGCTGCTCGAGCACGCCGGCTTCCGCGCCGCCCGCTACTTCACGAGCCTCAACGCCGTGCTCGCGCGGGCCGAGCTCGACCGCCCGCTGCCCGACGGCGTGCGCATCGAGTCGTTCACCCCGCAGCGCGACGAGCAGCTGCGCCTCGCGAAGAACGCCGCCTTCGCCGATCACTGGGGCAGCCAGCCGGCGACCGTCGAGGGGTGGGCGTCGATGCTCGCCCTGCCGAGCGTGCGCCGCGACCTCAGCCGCGTCGCCGTCGTCGGCGACGAGGTGGTCGGCTTCGTGCTCGTCGAGATCAACGAGGACGACTGGGAGCGCCAAGGCTACACGGGCGCCTACATCGGCCTCGTCGGCACGCGGCGCGAGTGGCGGGGCCGCGGGCTCGCCAGCGCGCTGCTCGCCGACAGCATGCGGGCCATGCGCGACCGCGGGCTCGAGCGCGCCGTGCTCGACGTCGACACCGAGAATCCGACGGGAGCCCTCGGCGTCTACGAGCGCCTCGGCTTCGTGGCCACGACGCGGGATGCCGCCTACCGCATCGAGTTCTGACCCTCGCCTCCGCGGGCGACCCGCGGCGCCGCTCAGCTGCGGTCGAGCGGATCCGCGAGGTAGTCCGCGATGCGTGGCAGGGTGGCGAGCCGGGTGAGCGGCGCCTCGAGCGCCTCGGCGTAGACCCGGCCGCCCGTCGGGCCCGGGTGGATCTGGTCGCCAGCGAGCAGGTCGAGCCTCGGCTGGATCGCGCTGCGCCAGTCGCTCAGCTCGACCGCGCGGTACCGATCGGCAAACGCCGTGAGGGCCGCGTTGACGCCGTCCGTCCAGCCGCGCGGCGCCTGCGTCGTCACGAGCACGAGCTCGCGCTCTGGGCCCAGGATGTCGCGCACCTCGTCGAGCGTCGCGGAGTCGATCGGCCCGTTCGTGCCGAGGGCGACGACGACGATCGGGCGCAGCGCGCCGTTCGCGGCATGCTCCCGCAGGATCCGCGGGGCCTCCCGCATCTGTCGCGACACCGCCGCGTCGATCGCGATGCCGGGGAAGCGCTCCTGCAGCGCCGGCGCCGAGGCGAGCATGACGGAGTCGCCGATGGCGAGGATCTCCTCGCCGGACGGAGTCGACGGCGGGGGAGTGGGTGCGGTCGTCACGATCGGCTGCGGCGGCACGGACGGCGCGGGCGTCGCGCTCGGCTCACGCAGCGCCGCCTCGCCCGCGGCGATCGCGGCCGCCGCGCTCGACGAGCCGGGCGACTGCACGACCGCGGCCGCGCCGCCCGCCACGCAGGCGGTGACGAGCGCTCCCGCGACCGCGAGCCGGCGCGTGCGACCCTCCGGGCGCCGGAGGAGGGCGAGACCGTGGCGGCGCACGGGCTGCTCGAGCCAGCGGTACGAGGCCGCCGCGAGGGCGACGCTCGCGGCGAGGGCGACGGCGCCGAGCATCCACCCGCTCGCCCCGGAGCGCTCGACGCCGGGCAGCGCCGCGCCCAGCAGCACGATCGCGGGCCAGTGCCAGAGGTAGAGGCCGTAGGAGCGCTCGCCGATCCAGCGCGGCAGGGGCGCGTCGGCCACCGCCGCGGCGCGGCCGCGCGGGTGGTCGAGCGCCACGAGCAGCACGACGGTGAGGGCGGTGACGGTCGCGATGCCGCCGCGGTAGGCGGCCGCGTCGTCGATCGCCAGCAGGGCGGCGCCGCCGACGACGCCGAGGGCGCTGAGCGCCGCGACGGCGTCCGCCACGGGGGCGGGGATGCGCGCCAGCAGGTCGCGGGTGCTCGACAGCGGCGAGCGCGCGATCGCGAGCGCGGCGCCGGCGAGCAGCCCGAAGCCGTGCGTGAGCGTCGAGTAGTACGCGGTCGACGCCGCGCCGGGGTCGACCGCGGGGTCGCCGGCGAGGAGCGCCATCGCGAGCGCGGAGGTGACGGCGAGCGCGAGTACGACGGCCGTGCGCCAGCGGCGGCGCGGCACGAGCAGCAGGGCTAGGAGCGCGAGCGGCCAGAGCAGGTAGAACTGCTCCTCGACGGCGAGCGACCAGGCGTGGCGCAGCAGTTCGGGGTCGGACTGCTCGAGGTAGCTCGCGCCCTGCGCGATCGCGAACCAGTTGCTGGAGAACGAGGCGGCGCCGAGCAGCTGCCAGCCGATGCCGACGAGCACGTCGCCGCCGATGAGCGCGGCGAGCGCCGCGGAGACGCCGAGCATGACGGCCAGGGCCGGCAGCAGGCGGCGAGCGCGCCGTGCCCAGAACCGCCGCAGGTCGAGGCGACCGTGACGCTCGTGCTCGGCGAGCAGCAGGGCGGTGATGAGGTAGCCGCTGACGACGAGGAAGACGTCCACGCCGACGAACCCGCCCGGCGCGAGGCCCGGGAACAGGTGGTAGGCGAGGACGAGCACGATCGCGAGCGCCCGCACCCCGTCGAGGCCGGGGAGCCGATCGCGCGTGCTCGACACGGCGGATGCGCTGCTCATGTCCCCTCCAGGGTCGCCCGGTGCCGCCGCCGAGGCCAAATCGACCCGCCGTAGACTCGCGACGTGACCGCCGTTCGCCTGCGCCTCGACCTCGCCTACGACGGCACCGACTTCTCCGGCTGGAGTCGGCAGCCGGGCCTGCGCACGGTGCAGGGCGAGCTCGAGGCAGCGCTCGCCACGGTGCTGCGGCACGCCGACGGCGATCCGCCGCAGCTCACCGTCGCGGGGCGCACGGACGCCGGCGTGCACGCCACCGGGCAGGTCGCCCACATCGACCTCTCGCCCGCCCAGTGGGAGTCGCTGCAGAGCCCGCACCGCTCCTCTCCCCGCCGCGCGGCCGCGGTGCACTCCCCGGAGGGCTCGCTCGTGCGGCGGATCAACGGCATCGCGGGGGTCGCGGGCGACCTGGTCGTGCGCTCGGCTCGCGTCGCGCCCGAGGGCTTCGACGCACGCTTCTCGCCAGTGTGGCGCCGGTACGAGTACCGACTGGCCGACGAGCGGGCCGAGCGCGACCCGCGTCGCCGCACGCACACCCTGTGGTACCCGGCCGCCCTCGACGGCGAGGCGATGGATGCTGCGGCGCGCTCGCTCGTCGGCCTCCACGACTTCGGCGCGTTCTGCAAGCCCCGCCCCGGCTCCACGACGATCCGCACCCTGCTCGACTACGCCTGGCGGCGCGACGACGCCGGTGTGCTCGTCGCCGAG
Source organism: Microcella alkalica (assembly GCF_014595885.1). Lineage (GTDB taxonomy): Bacteria > Actinomycetota > Actinomycetes > Actinomycetales > Microbacteriaceae > Microcella > Microcella alkaliphila_B. The sequence goes on from NZ_JABUKC010000001.1 coordinate 261,015, forward strand.
GTGCGCGCCGACGCCTTCTGCCATTCGATGGTGCGGGCCCTCGTCGGCGCCGCCGTGGCTGTCGGGCTCGGCCGGCTCGACGCCGAGCGCCTCGTCGCGATCCGCGACGGGGCCGCCCGCACGAGCGACTTCCCGGTGGTCGCGGCCAAGGGGCTCACGCTCGAGGAGGTCGGCTACCCCGCCGAGGGCGAGCTGGCCGCGCGGGCCGAGCAGACGCGGGCCAAGCGCGAATTGACCCCCCGACCCGCGTGACCTAGGCTTGACCCTTGGTGCCCGTCGCCGACGGGCATCCGGTTGAGCCCTCCACCGGGGCGTTCCCCGCGACTCTCGCGCGGAACCACCCACCGGAGCGGGATTCACGAACACCTCGACAGAAAGCACGTACTGTGACGCGCACGTTCAGCCCCAAGCACGCTGACGTCCAGCGCGACTGGGTCCTCATCGATGCAACCGATGTCGTCCTGGGTCGTCTGGCCAGCCACGCCGCCGCCCTCCTCCGCGGCAAGCACAAGCCCACCTTCGCCCAGCACATGGACATGGGCGACTTCGTCATCATCGTCAACGCCGACAAGGTCGCGCTGACCGGCTCGAAGCTCGCGCAGAAGAAGGCCTACCGCCACTCGGGCTACCCGGGCGGCCTCACCGCCACCTCGTACTCCGAGCTCCTGGAGAAGAACCCGGAGCGCGCCGTCGAGAAGGCGATCCGCGGCATGCTGCCGAAGAACAGCCTCGGCCGTGCCCAGCTCAAGAAGCTGAAGGTCTACGCCGGTGCCGAGCACCCGCACGCTGCCCAGCAGCCCAAGACCTACACCCTCGACCAGGTCGCCCAGTAGCGACCGCCTGACGACTTCAAGGATCGATACCGTGGCGAACGACATCACCAACGACGCAGCTCCTGAGAGCTACACGACCGAGTCCCCGGCGGCCGCGGCGCAGACCGCGCCCCGCGCCGTGCTCAACGTCTCGGGCCAGGCCGTGGGCCGCCGCAAGCAGGCCATCGCCCGCGTGCGTCTGGTTCCCGGCTCGGGCACCTACTCGGTCAACGGGCGCACGCTCGAGGACTACTTCCCGAACAAGCTGCACCAGCAGCTCATCAACGACCCGCTGACGGTGCTGCAGCTCGGCGGCGCCTACGACGTGACCGCCCGTATCACCGGCGGCGGCCCCTCGGGCCAGGCGGGCGCCCTGCGCCTCGCCATCGCGCGCGCGCTCAACGAGATCGACCGCGAGAACAACCGCCCCACCCTCAAGAAGGCCGGCTTCCTCACGCGTGACGCCCGCGTCATCGAGCGCAAGAAGGCCGGTCTCAAGAAGGCCCGCAAGGCGCCTCAGTACTCGAAGCGCTAAGCCGCTCCGACGCTCACGCCGATCGACATGGGTCGACTGTTCGGCACGGACGGGGTCCGGGGGCTGGCCAACGGTGATCTCACCGCTGACCTGGCCCTCGGCCTCGCCCAGGCCGCTGCCCTCGTGCTCACGCAGGGCCGTCATGCCGACGAGCTGCGTGCGCAGGGCAAGCGCCCGCGCGCCATCGTCGCGCGCGACCCCCGCGTCTCGGGCGAGTTCCTGACCGCGGCCGTCGCCGCGGGTCTCGCCTCCTCGGGCATCGACGTGCTCGACGCCGGCGTCATCCCGACGCCCGCCGCCGCCTTCCTCGTGGGCGACATCCACGCCGACTTCGGCGTCATGATCTCCGCCTCGCACAACCCCGCGCCCGACAACGGCATCAAGTTCTTCTCCTTCGGCGGCGTGAAGCTGCCCGATGAGGTGGAGGACCGCATCGAGGCCGCCATGGCGGGCGAGAAGCTCGCACCGACGGGTGGCGGCGTGGGCCGCATCCGACGCTTCGCCGACGCGGAGGACCGTTACGTCCTGCACCTGCTCGGCACGCTCGACGTGCGCCTCGACGGCCTGCACGTCGTCATCGATTGCGCGCACGGCGCCGCGGCCGGCATCTCGCCGCAGGTGTTCGCCGACGCGGGCGCGACGGTCACCGTCATCGGCTCCGACCCTGACGGCCTCAACATCAACGACGGCGTCGGCTCGACGCATCTGGAGCTGCTGCAGCAGACGGTCGTCGAGCTCGGCGCCGATCTCGGCATCGCGCACGACGGCGATGCCGACCGCTGCCTCGCGGTGGATGCCCGGGGCCAGGTCGTCGACGGCGACCGCATCATGGCGATCCTCGCGGTCGCCGAACAGCAGCGCGGGCTGCTCGTCGACGACACCCTGGTCGTGACGGTCATGAGCAACCTCGGCCTGAAGCGCGCGATGGCCGAGCGGGGCATCCGCATCATCGAGACCGGCGTCGGCGACCGCTACGTGCTCGAGGCGCTCGCCGAGCACGGGCTCAGCCTGGGCGGCGAGCAGTCGGGCCACATCATCTTCAGCCGGCACGCCACGACGGGCGACGGCATCCTCACCGGCATCCAGCTCGCGGCCGAGATGGCCCGCACGGGCAAGACCCTCGAGGAGCTCGGGCAGGTCATGACCGTGTTCCCGCAGGTGCTCATCAACGTGCGCGGTGTCGACCGCACGGCGCTCGCCGGGCACGAGGGCGTCGCCGCGGCGGTGGCCGAGGTCGAGGCCGAGCTCGGCGACTCCGGGCGCGTGCTGCTGCGCGCGAGCGGCACCGAGCCGATGGTGCGCGTCATGGTCGAGGCGGCGACCGAGAAGGTCGCGCAGGCCATGGCCGAGCGCCTCGCCGACGTGGTGCGCGAGCACCTCGCCGTCTAGGAGGGCGCGCCTCGCCCCTCAGCGCACGCGCGCGACGATCTCGCCGTGCGGCATGAGCATCCAGGCGTCGGGGTGCGCCGCCCAGGCGAGCCACGCCTGCGAGATCGCCTCGAGCTCGTCGCGCGTCGCGAGCCCGTGGCGCACGGCGTCGTCGGCGAACGACGACGACACGACCCGCTCCGCCCACAGCCCGCCCCACCAGGGGCCGTCGCCGTCGGCGGTGAAGAGCCACGTCGACGCCGTCGCGGTGACCTCCTCGAAGCCCGCGGCGTGCGCCCACTGCAGCAACCGGCGGCCCGCCCTCGCCTCGCCCCCGTTCGCGAGGGGGATGCTCACCGACAGCTCGAGCCAGCGCGCGAGCTCCGGCGACAGCGGGTGCAGCAGCACCCCGCCGGCATCCTGGTCGCGCGCCGCGACGACGCCGCCGGGGCGCACGACGCGCGCCATCTCGCGCAGCGCGCCCACCGGGTCGCCCAGGTGCTGCAGCACCTGGTGCGCGTGCGCGATGTCGACTGAGCCGTCGTCGAACGGCAGCGCGTAGAGGTCGCCCTGCTCGAACCGCACGGCCAGCCCGGCCTCCTCGGCGAGCTCGCGGGCGAAGGCCACGGCCGTCTCGGCGCCGTCGAGCCCGACCACGCGGTCGGCGCCGAGGCGGCGCGCGAACTCGAGCGTGATGCTGCCGGGGCCGCTGCCCACGTCGACGAGCGAGGCGCCGGGGGTGAGGTGCGGCTCGAGGTAGGCGGCGGAGTTCGCGATCGTGCGCCAGGCGTGCGCGGCGAGCACGCTCGGGTGGTGACCGTGGGTGTACTTGACCATGCGGGGTTCCTCGGGCCGGGTGTCGGGTCAGATCTTGCGCAGCAGCACCGTCGAGACGGCGTGGTCGCTCTCCTTGCGCAGCACGAGCGAGGCGCGGGCGCGCGTCGGCAGGATGTTCTGCACCAGGTTCGGCTCGTTGATCTCGCGCCAGATCTCGCGCGCCTTCGCGACCGCCTGCTCGTGCGTGAGCGCGGCGTAGCGGTGGAAGTAGCTGCGCGGATCGGCGAAGGCTCCGCGCTGCAGGGCGAGGAAGCGGTCGACGTACCAGGCCTCGATGTCGCTCGTGCGGGCATCCACGTAGATCGTGAAGTCGAACAGGTCGCTCACCGCGAGGGAGGCGCCCGGCCCGGGCGGCTGCAGCACGTTCAGGCCCTCGACGATGAGGATGTCGGGCCGACGCACGACGATCTCGGCGTCGGGCACGATGTCGTAGCTCAGATGCGAGTACACCGGCGCGCGCACCTCGTCGGCGCCCGACTTGATCCGTGAGACGAACCGCAGCAGCGCGCGACGGTCGTACGACTCGGGGAACCCCTTGCGGTGCAGGATGCCGCGGCGGCCTAGCTCCGCGGTGGGCAGGAGGAAGCCGTCGGTCGTGACGAGCTCGACGCGGGGCGTGTCAGGCCAGCGGGAGAGCAGCTCGCGCAGCAGGCGCGCGATCGTCGACTTGCCGACCGCGACCGAGCCGGCGACGCCGATGACGAACGGCGTGCTCGACCCGGGCTCGCCGAGGAACTCGCGCGTCGCGTCGTGCAGTCGCCGCGCGCCGACCGCGTAGAGCGAGATGAGCCGACTGAGCGGCACGTACACCTCGGCGACCTCGCGCAGGTCGAGCTGGTCGCCGAGCCCGCGCAGCTGCACGAGCTCGGTCTCGGTGAGCGGCTGCGGTGTCGAGGGCGCGAGCGCGGCCCAGCGCCGCCGATCGAGCTCGACGAAGGGGGAGTTGTCGCGCGCTGCGCTCGCCTCGGACATCGGCTCCACAGTACTGCCCGGTCAGGGGCCGTTCGGGCCGCGGCGCCGGGGTGCGGGTCGCGTCACTAGACTCGAGCCCATGTGCGGAATCGTGGGATACGTCGGCAGCCGGGGCAGCATCGAGGTGCTCATGGGGGGCCTGAAGCGGCTCGAGTACCGGGGCTACGACTCGGCGGGCGTCGCCGTGCTCGACGGCCACGGCGGCATCGATACCCGCAAGCACGCCGGCAAGCTGGGCATCCTGAGCGACGACCTCGCGGCCACGCCGCTGCACGAGGGCACGACGGGCATCGGCCACACCCGCTGGGCGACCCACGGCGGCCCGACCGACGAGAACGCGCACCCGCACCTCGGCGACGAGGGCCGGCTCGCCCTCATCCACAACGGCATCATCGAGAACTTCGGCGAGCTCAAGGCCGAGCTGCTCGAGCGCGGCCACTCCTTCTCCTCCGAGACCGACTCCGAGGTCGCCGCGCTGCTCGTCGGCGAGGCCTACCGTGAGACCGGCGAGCTCACCGCCGCGATGCTCCAGGTCGTCAACCGGCTCGAGGGCGCGTTCACGCTGCTCGCGGTGCACGCCGACCAGCCCGACGTCGTCGTCGGCGCTCGCCGCAACTCGCCGCTCGTCATCGGGCTCGGCGAGGGCGAGAACTTCCTCGGCTCCGACGTCGCGGCGTTCGTCGCCTACACGCGCTCGGCCATGGAGATCGGACAGGACCAGCTGGTCACGATCCGTCCCGACAGCGTGGAGGTCATCGGCTTCGACGGCCAGCCGGTCGAGGCGAAGACCTTCGAGGTGAACTGGGACGCCTCCGCCGCGGAGAAGGGCGGCTGGCCGAGCTTCATGGCGAAGGAGATCAGCGAGGAGCCGGAGGCGGTCGCGAAGACCATCCTCGGCCGCGTCGACGACAGCGGCCTCGTCCGCATCCCCGAGCTCGACGGGCTCGACGAGGCCACCCTGCGCGACATCGACCGCGTCGTCGTCATCGCCTGCGGCACGGCCGCCTACGCCGGCATGGTCGGCAAGTACGCGATCGAGCAGTGGGCGCGCGTGCCCGTCGACGTCGAGCTCGCTCACGAGTTCCGCTACCGCGAGCCGGTGCTGAGCGAGCGCACTCTCGTCGTCTCGATCAGCCAGTCGGGCGAGACGATGGACACCCTCATGGCGGTCAAGTACGCCCGCGAGCAGGGCGCCCGCACGCTGTCGATCTGCAACACGCAGGGCGCGACGATCCCGCGCGAGTCCGACGCGGTCGTCTACACGCACGCCGGCCCCGAGGTCGCGGTCGCCTCGACGAAGGCCTTCGTCGCGCAGATCACCGCGATGTACCTCTTCGGTCTGCAGCTCGGCCAGGTGCGCGGCACGCTCGACGAGGGTCGAGCGCGCGGCCTCGTGCGCGAGCTGCAGGCCGTGCCCGAGCAGCTCGCCTCGGTGCTGAGCTCGGGCGAGCGCATCCGCGAACTGGCCAAGTGGATGGCCGACACGCAGTCCGTCCTCTTCCTCGGCCGACACGTGGGGTACCCGGTCGCGCTCGAGGGCGCGCTCAAGCTCAAGGAGCTCGCCTACATCCACGCCGAGGGCTTCGCTGCGGGCGAGCTCAAGCACGGCCCGATCGCCCTCATCGAGCCCGGCCAGATCGTGTTCGTCATCGTGCCGAGCCCGCGCGACCCGAACTCGCTGCACGCGAAGGTCGTCTCGAACATCCAGGAGATCCGCGCGCGCGGCGCCCGAGTCATCGCGATCGCCGAGGCGGGTGACGCCGCGGTGCTGCCGTACGCCGACGAGGTCATCCGCATCCCGCTCGCCTCGCCGTTCTTCGAGCCGCTGCTCGCCGTCGTGCCGCTGCACATCTTCGGCATGGAGCTCGCCGCCGCGAAGGGCCTCGACGTCGACCAGCCGCGCAACCTGGCCAAGTCGGTCACGGTCGAGTAGCGCGGACTGCGCGGTGCGGTCGTGATCGTGGGCATCGGGGTCGACGTCGTCGACCTCGCGCGCTTCGAGCGGGCCCTGTCGCGCACGCCTGGCCTGCGCGAGCGCCTCTTCGCCGAAGGCGAGCGCGAGCTGCCGCTGCGCTCGCTCGCGGGCCGCTTCGCCGCCAAGGAGGCCCTCATGAAGGCGCTCGGCGAGACCGACGGCATCCGCTGGGTCGACATGGTCGTGACGACGGATGCCCACGGCGATCCCGATCTCGCCCTCAGTGGGCGGGCGGCCGAGATCGCGTCGCGGCGCGGAATCGACCGCGTGCACGTGTCGATGTCGCACGACGCCGGCATTGCGACCGCCTTCGTCGTCGCCGAGTCGTCGGGGCGTCGACCCGACCTCGGGGAGCGGTCGTGAACAGCCGCCCCTTCCGCGAGGCGCGCATCTCGGTCGACGCGATCGCCCGCAACGTCGTCGAGCTGCGCAGGCTCGCGCCGACGAAGCACCTCATGGCGGTCGTGAAGGCCGACGGCTACGGTCACGGCGCCGTGACCGCCGCTCGTGCCGCGCTCGAGGCGGGCGCCGACCACCTGGGCGTCGCCGACATCCACGAGGCGCTCGAGCTGCGCCGCGCCGGCATCGACGCACCCGTGCTCGCCTGGCTGCACGACCCCGCCGTCGACCTGGCGGTCGCGACCGAGGCGGGCATCGCGCTCGGCGTGAGCTCGCGCGCCGAGCTCGAGCGCGCCGCGGCCGCCGGTCACCGTCCCGTCGTGCACGTCAAGGTCGACACGGGCCTCTCGCGCAACGGCGTCGTCGAGGCCGACTGGGGGCCGCTCGTCGACCGCCTCGCGGAGCTCGTCGCCGCCGGCGCGCTGCGCCTCGAGGGCGTCTTCAGCCACCTGTCGAACACGAGCGCCGACGACGACGCGGCGCAGCTCACCGCCTTCGCGCGGTTCCTCGAGGTGCTCGACGCGGCCGGGCTCGAGCCGGGCATCCGCCACCTGGCGGCGTCGGCCGCCGCGTTCGATCACCCGGCGGCGCGCTTCGACATGGTGCGGGCGGGCATCGCGCTCTACGGGGTCTCGCCCGCGCTGCACCTGCGCGACCTGCCGCTACGCCCCGCGATGGAGCTCAGCGCCGCGATCGTCAGCGTCAAGCGCGTGCCCGCCGGCAGCGGCGTCTCGTACGGCTACCTGCACCGCACCGAGGGCCCGACGACGCTCGCGCTCGTGCCGCTCGGCTACGCCGACGGGGTGCCGCGGCACGCCCTCGGGGCTCCCGTGCTCATCGGCGACACCGTGCACCGCGTCGCGGGGCGCATCGCCATGGACCAGTTCGTCGTCGACGTCGGCGACCAGTCGGTCGCGGTCGGCGAGCGGGCGGTGCTCTTCGGCGACCCGCGCACCGGTGCCCCGACCGCCGACGCGTGGGCCGACGCCGCCGGCACGATCGGGTACGAGATCGTCACGCGCCTGGGCCGTCGCGTCGAGCGCACGTCGGTTCGGCGGTTCTCGTGAGCGAGCGCCTCTCGTGACCGAGCGTCTCACCGTCGCCGATCCCGAGGCGATGGCCGAGCTCGGCGCGCGGGTCGCCGCGCAGCTGCGCGCCGGCGACGTCATCGTGCTGACGGGCGAGCTCGGCGCGGGCAAGACCACCTTCACCCGGGGTCTCGGCGCAGCGCTCGGCGTGCGCGGCACCGTCACGAGCCCGACCTTCGTGCTCGCGCGCACCCACCCGCGCGACGACGGGCCGCCGCTCGTGCACGTCGACGCGTACCGGCTCTCCGACTCGGCCGAGCTCGGCGACCTCGACCTCGACTTCGAGGGCTCGATCGTCGTCGTCGAGTGGGGCGCGGGCCTCATCGAGCAGCTCGTCGACGCGTGGCTGTCGATCGTGATCGAGCGGCCCACGGGCGCGGGGGCATCCGTGACCGACTCGGCCCTCGCCGCCCCCGACCCGGACGATGCGCCCGTCGAACCCCGCCTGGTCACGCTCACGGGCGTCGGCGAGCGCTGGGCCGACCTAGGCTGGCTGCATGCTGCTCGCGATTGACACCTCCGCGGGCACGGCGGTCGCGGCGGTCGCCGACGACGGGCGGGTGGTCGCCGAGCGCTCGAGCGACGACACGCGCCGGCACGCCGAACTCATCGGGCCGTTCCTCGCCGAGGTGATCGCGGCCGCCGAGGTCGACGGCGCACGCCTGAGCCACGTCGTCGCGGGCATCGGCCCCGGGCCGTTCACGGGCCTGCGCGTCGGCATCGCGGCGGCGCGCGCGGTCGCGCTCGCGCGGGGCATCCCGCTGCTGGCCGTGCCCAGCCACGAGGCGGTCGCGCTGCGCCTCGTCGAAGGCGGCGTGGCCGCCGGCCGCTTCGCGGTGATCACGGATGCCCGCCGCCGCGAGGTCGCCGTGACCGTCTTCGCCGCGGGGCTCCCGCTCCCGGCAGTGGTGGAGCCCGCGCACCTGGTCGCGCGCGCCGCGTTCGCGCCTGCCGATGGCGTCACGCCGTACGAGGCGCACGAGATCCCCGCCGCGTCGCTCGCGCACGCAGCGCTCGCCCGCCTCGCGTCGGGCGCCGCGTTCCCCGAGCCGCGGCCGCTGTACCTGCGGGCGCCCGATGTGACGCTCTCGACCCCGAAGCGGGTGAGCTGATGAGCGACGTGGGCGCGACGGCCGGCGGCGGGGGCGGCGCCCCCGCCATCCGCGTGCGCGATGCCGAGCTGGCCGACCTCGACGCGATCATGCGGCTCGAGTCGGCGACGTTCCCGGGCGACGCCTGGAGCCGCGACATGATGGCCGCCGAGCTCGCGAGCCCGCACACGACCTACGTCGTCGTCGAGTCGGGCGACGAGCTCGTCGGCTACGCGGGCCTCAGTGCGCCGGCCGGCGCGGGGCAGGGCGACATCCAGACGATCGCGGTCGACGCGACGCACCGTCGGCTCGGCATCGGCACCGTGCTCATGCAGCAACTGCTCGGCGCGGCGCGCACTCGCGGGGCGCGCGAAGTGTTCCTCGAGGTGCGCGCCGACAATCCCGGCGCCGAGGAGCTCTACCGGCGGCACGGCTTCGAGCGCGTCGGGGTTCGGCCGCGGTACTACCAGCCCGACGACGTCGACGCGATCGTCATGCGGCGGGAGGAGCGAGCGTGAGCGGGCAGCCCTTGGTGCTCGGCATCGAGACGAGCTGCGACGAGACCGGCGTCGGCATCGTGCGCGGCACCGAGCTGCTCGCCAACGTCATCGCGAGCTCGATGGACGAGCACGCCCGCTTCGGCGGCGTCGTACCGGAGATCGCCGCGCGCGCCCACCTCGAGGCGCTCGAGCCGACCCTGCGTGAGGCGGTCGCGCGCGCGGGCATCGACCTGACCGACCTCGACGCCGTCGCCGTCACGAGCGGGCCGGGACTCAGCGGGGCACTCATGGTCGGCGTCGGTGCTGCGAAGGCGCTCGCCCTCGCGCTCGGCACGCCGCTCTACGCCGTCAACCACCTCGTCGGGCACGTCGGCGCCGACATCCTGCACGATGCGGGCGCGGTCGACCGCGGCGAGCTCGAGCTGCCGACGGTCGCCCTGCTCGTCTCGGGCGGCCACACGAGCCTGCTGCTGGTGCGCAGCCTCACCGACGACGTCGAGCTGCTCGGCGAGACGATCGACGACGCCGCGGGCGAGGCCTTCGACAAGGTCGCGCGCCTGCTCGGCCTGCCCTACCCCGGCGGCCCGCAGATCGACCGCGCCGCCGCCGAGGGCGACCCGCACGCGATCCGCTTCCCGCGCGGGCTGACCCTGCCGAAGGATCTCGTCGCCCACCGCTACGATTTCTCGTTCTCGGGCCTGAAGACCGCCGTCGCGCGTCACGTCGAGAAGCTGCGCGACGCGGGGGAGGAGGTGCCCGTCGCGGATGTCGCGGCGAGCTTCCGCGAGGCCGTCGCCGACGTCCTCACCGCGAAGGCGATCGCGGCGTGCGTCGATCTCGGCGTGCCGCGGCTCCTGCTCGGCGGAGGAGTCGTCGCCAACGCGCGGGTGCGCACCCTCGCCGCCGAGCGCGCAGAGGCCGCGGGCGTGAGCCTGCGCATCCCGCCGCTGTCGCTCTGCACCGACAACGGCGCGATGATCGCCGCGATCGCCGCCCAGCGCATCATGGCCGGCCACGGCCCCTCCGAGCTCGGCATCGGCGCCGACTCGACGCTGCCCGTCACGGTCGTGCAGGCGTGACCGCGCGCGGCGCGCGTCGTTGACACCTCCTCACCCCGCTGGCACAGTGGCGGATGCCCCGCTCGCGCCTCCGCGGCGGCGCCACCCCCACGACCAGGAGCCCACAGCCATGACCGACGCCCCGCCGCCTCCCGCGCCCGACTACCCCCACCAGCCGGCGCAGGCCGCGCCCAACCCCTACGCCGCGCCCACCGCGACGCCGTACGGCTCGGCCAACCCCTACGCGCCCGCTCCGCAGCAGAAGACGAACACGCTCGCGATCGTCTCGCTCGTGCTCGCGTTCGTCGTCTCGCTCGGCGCCGTCATCTGCGGCCACATCGCCCTCAGCCAGATCAAGAAGACCGGCGAGCAGGGCCGCGGGCTCGCGATCGCCGGCCTCGTGCTCGGCTACATCGGTCTCGTCGCCGGGCTCATCTGGATCATCGCCGTCATCGCGCTCTTCGCGACCGCCGGGGTGACGAGCTACTCGACCTACTGAGCCGCTCGCGCTCCTCGACGGCCCGCCCGCGCCTCGTGCGTCGGCGGGCCGTCGTGCGTACGCTGGCGGCATGCAGCCCGACGAGACCGCGCCCGCCGAGACCGAGCCCGAGGCGACGCGCGAGTTCCCGTCCGTCGCCCCGGCGCCCGCCCCCGTCGACGCCGGGGCATCGCGGCAGACGCTCGGCATCCTCTCCCTGATCTTCGGCGTCGTCGGGCTGCTCGCCTCGGCGGTCGCGGCGGGCCTCGTCTTCGGCGTCGCCGCGGCGATCCTCGGCCACCAGTCGCTGCGGCGCGAGCCGGCGGCGCGCGCCATGGCGATCGCGGGCCTCATCACCGGCTACGCGGGCATCGCGATCTCCGTCGTGTGGGGCATCATCCTGCTCGCGACGGTGCTGATCCCGCTCTTCGCGGTCGGGCTGTTTGTCGGCACGGGCTCGTTCGGTCCCTGATCGCGCCTCGCGCCCAGCCCGCCGCCCGCGGCGTCAGTCGGCCCGCTCGGCGAGCAGCGCCACGCGCTCGCCGCCGACGCGGGTGAGCACGAGCGTCGCCGCGTTCGGCCGCTGCGGCTTGAGCTGCTTCCGCAGCGCGGCCGGGTCGACGTCGACGCCGCGCTTCTTGATCTCGATCGTGCCGATGCCGCGCTGGCGCAGCTCGCGCGCGATGCGCTTCACGTCGAGCGGCCACCGCTCGAGCACCCGGAAGGCCCGCGCGAACGGCGTCGGCTCGAGCCGGTCGGCGGTGACCCACGCGATCGTCGCGTCGAGCATCCGGCCCTCGAGGCGTCGGGCGAGGTCACCGATGAGGCGCGCCCGGATGACCGCGCCGTCGGGCTCGTACAGGTACGCCCCGAGGGGCCCGGCTTCGACGTCGGGCGCATCGTCGGGCGCGACGAGCTCCGCGGCCCCCTGCGGGCCGATGACGAGCGCGGCGCGGCGCACCCCGGGCCGCGCGAGGGCGCCGCTCCACAGCACGACTTCGACGACCTCGCCCCCGTCGCTCACCCACTGGGCCTCGACGTCGTCGGGGATGAGCGCGCGGTCCATCCCGGGGGCGAGCTTGATGCCGGCGGGCCGCCGTCGCGCGATCGCGAGCGCGGCGTCAAGCGGGGGCGACCAGTCGTCGGGGGAGGAGAGTCGGCGGGCGCCCGCGCGCCGGGCCGGGTCCATCCAGACGGCGTCGACCCGGTCGAGGTCGAACCGCTCGGCGTCGCCCAGCTCGACGCTCGCGCCGGCCCACGGGGCGAGGTTGTAGGCGGCGAGGGCCGCGGTGGGCTCGTCGCGCTCGACGGCGACGACCTCGAGGTCGAGCGCCGCGAGCGCGAGGGCGTCGCCGCCGATGCCGCAGCCGAGGTCGGCGACGCGCGTGAGCCCGGCGGCGGCGAAGCGCCCGGCGTGCTGCGCGGCGACGCCGAGCCGAGAGGCCTGCTCGAGCCCCGCCTCGGTGAAGAGCATCCGCTCGGCGAACGGGCCGAACTTGGCGACCGCCCTGCGTCGCAATCGGTACTGCGTGAGCACGGCGGCGACGCGAGCGGGCGGATGCCCGGCCGACCGCAGCCGGCTGACGAGACGCACGGCGTCGGTCGCGGTGTCGCTCGGCGGCAGGCTCGCGAGCAGGTCGAGCGCCTCGGGCGTCAGCAGCTCGCGCACTTCGTCGACGTCCACCGCTCGATCCTCCCACGGGTGCCGCGCACCCGCTCGGCGCTGCTGGCACTCGGATTGCATGAGTGCTAAACGCTTCGGTACAGTGGTCACTGGCACTCGCAGGGCGAGTGTGCCAATCCCCTCAACGTCTTAGGAAAGAAGAGGTCAACCGTGTCGGTCTCCATCAAGCCGCTCGAAGATCGCATCGTCATCAAGCAGGTCGAGGCGGAGCAGACCACCGCTTCGGGTCTCGTGATCCCCGACACCGCCAAGGAGAAGCCCCAGGAGGGCGAGGTCGTGGCGGTCGGCCCCGGCCGCATCGACGACAACGGCAACCGCGTTCCGCTCGACGTCGCCGTCGGCGACCGCGTCATCTACTCGAAGTACGGCGGCACCGAGGTCAAGTACGACGGCCACGAGTACCTCGTGCTCTCGGCCCGCGACGTGCTCGCGGTCATCGTCCGCTAGGCCGCACTGCGTTCGCCGCGGCGCCAGCCCGCGGCACCCCGGCCCCCGTTCCGCCCCGGCGGACGGGGGCCGTTCGCGTCCGAACAAGGGGATGCTCGGGCGTACACTGACGCGGTGCCCGACTCCCGCGCCTCCCGCTCCGGGCTCCTGCTCGCGTTCGGGGCCTACGGGCTCTGGGGCTTCCTGCCGGCCTACTTCCTCCTGCTGACCCCGAGCGGTCCGATCGAGATCGTGGCCTGGCGCGTCACGCTGTCGCTGCTGTTCTGCGTGCTCCTGCTCGTGCTGACGCGAGCGGTCGGCGCGTTCATGCCGCTGCTGCGCGACCGGCGCATCATGCTCCTGAGTGCCGGGGCGGGCATCCTCATCGCCGTCAACTGGGTCGTGTACGTCTACGGCTCGACGAACGGCTTCGTCGTCGAGGCCTCGCTCGGCTACTTCATCAACCCGATCGTCACGGTCGCCCTCGGCGTGCTCGTGCTGCGCGAGCGACTGCGTCCCGCGCAGTGGGTCGCCGTGGGCATCAGCCTGCTCGCCGTGCTCGTGCTCGCGATCGGCTACGGGCAGCCGCCGTTCATCGCCCTGACCCTCGCGCTGTCGTTCGGCTTCTACGGCCTGCTGAAGAACCGCATGGGGCCCCGGGTGTCGGCCGTCGCGAGCCTCACCCTCGAGACCGCGTGGCTCACGCCGATCGCGATCGTCGTGCTGGTCGTGCTCGGCGTGACCACGGGCATCACGATGGGCGCCGAGGGCACCGCGCACGCCGTGCTGCTGAGCCTCGCGGGCATCGTGACGGCGGTGCCGCTGCTGCTGTTCGGTGCGGCCGCGCGTCGCCTGCCGCTCAGCGTGCTGGGTCTCGTGCAGTACGTCGCGCCGATCCTGCAGTTCGCCTTCGGCGTCGTGGTCATGCGCGAGCCCATGCCGCCCGAGCGGTGGCTCGGCTTCGCCCTCGTCTGGGTCGCGCTCATCGTGCTGACGACCGACGCGCTGCGGCATCGGCGGCGCACCGCCGCGCTCGCCGTCGAGGGCTCGACCGGGGGATAGGGTTCGGCCGAGCCCCGCACTCGGAAGGACCCTCATGCCCCGCGCACTCGCCGCCCTGGCTCTGCCGCTCGCCGTCGCCGCGCTCGTCGGCTGCACCGCGCTGGAGCAGACCGCGACGCCGTCGCCGGTGCCCTCGAGCGCCCCGGCCTCGCCGCCGCCGCCCTCGGGCGACGGCGTGCTGCGCATCGGCACGCTCGCGCCGCTGACCGGCGCGCAGGCCTCGCTCGGTCCCGTGCAGGTCGCCGCGGTCGAGGTCGCGGTGCGGCAGATCGACGCGGCCGGCGGCGTGCTGGGCGCCCCGGTCGAGGTCGTGCACCGCAACGCCGCCGACGCGTCGAGCCAGCAGGCCGAGGCCGCCTTCGCCGACCTCGTCGAGCGCGGTGTCGACGTCGTGATCGGCCCCTCCGAGCCGGCGCTGCTCGAGCGGCTCGTGCCCCTCGCCGCCGAGGCGGGCGTCGCGCTGCTCGTGCCCGGTGCGGGCACGGCGGCGGTCGGAGCGCTCGATGAGACCGGCGTGCTCGTGCGCGTCTCCCCGCCCGCAACCGCGCAGGCCGCTGCCGTGGCGCGCTCCCTCGTGGCCGACGGCGTCGACTCGCTCGCGGTGCTGACCGGCGCCGACGACGAGGGCGCCGCGATCGTCGCCGCCGTCGAGGCCGCGCTCGAGGGCACCGAGGTCGACGTCGTCGTCCCCGAGCCGCTCGCCGCCGCGACCGACGTCGACCAGCTCGCGACCGCGCTGCTCGAGCCGGAGCCCGGCGACGGCGAGGAGGCCGCGCCCGACCCGGTCGACGCGGTGCTGCTCGCTCCCGGCCCCGACGCGCTCGTCGTCGCTCGCGAGGCCGCGGTCGCCCTCGTCGACCCCGGACTCGACGCCGAGGGCGTCTGGGCTCTCGCTCCCGACGTGAGCTCGCTCACCGCGATACTCGCCGCCGCTGAACTCGAGGGCGCGAGCGGCGTGCGCCCCGGCGTGCCGGTCGACGACGCCTTCCGCGCGCTCCTGCGTCAGTCGGATCCGGGCATCGCGACGACGATCTTCGCCGCCGAGGTCGCGGACGCCGTCGCGCTCGTCGCGGTCGCCGCGGAGCTCGCCAGCGACGACGGCGCCGCCTCCCTGCTGCACTTCCTGCCCGCCGCAGCCGCCGACGGGGTGCCGTGCACGAGCTTCGGCGCGTGCCTCGACGTCATCCAGCAGGATCGCGACCCCGATCTCGACGGACGCAGCGGTCTGCTGACGCTGAACGCCGACGGCGATGTGGTGGATGCCCGGCTGCAGCACCTCATCGTGACGAGCACCGGCGAGCTCGCGCCGGAGGGCTCGCTCGGCGACTGAGGCCGCAACGCCCCGTTCCGACGGCACTTCGGATTCGTGCGCCCACGCCGGTCGTGCTCGCCGATTTCCGTGCCGCGCGGCGATCGTGACGACGTTTCGCGACGTTACAGGGCTGTAATCCCAACGTATTGTGCGCGCTCCCGCTCTCACCTACCGTGGCAGGACGGCGATGGTGCATGCGCACTGTCGTCTTCCTGAACACATTCGAACTACGCAAGGAGCAACATGGGCGTATTCACCACGGCTTCGGCCGGCCGCTCGCGGTCCCTCACGGCGACGCTGAGCGGTCTCTCGCTGCTCGGCGCCAGCGCGCTCATCCTGAGCGGCTGCGCGGCGCCTGCCGCGGAGGAGCCGGAGGAGACCCAGGGTCCTCGTGAAGACCTGACTCTCACGATCGGCACGATCCTTCCGCAGTCCGGCGCTCTCGCCTTCCTCGGCCCGCCCGAGATCGCGGGCGTCGACCTCGCCGCACAGGAGATCAACGACGCCGACCTCGGCATCGAGGTCGAGGTCATCCACCGTGACTCCGGCGACACCACGACCGACACCGCGACCGTCTCGGTCACCGACCTCCTCTCGCAGGATGTCTCGGCGATCGTCGGCGCCGCCTCCTCGGGCGTGTCGTTCACGGTCATCGACCAGATCACCGGCGCTGGCGTCGTGCACTTCTCGCCCGCGAACACCTCGCCCGACTTCACCAACTACGAGGACGACGGCCTGTACTGGCGCACCGCCCCGAGCGACCTGCTCCAGGGCGAGGTGCTCGGCAACGTCATCGCCGGTGACGGCAAGGAGACCCTCGGCCTCCTCGTCCTCAACGACGCGTACGGCACCGGCCTCGCGGCCGCGCTGACGGAGTCGTTCGAGGCCGCCGGTGGCGAGGTCGTCGAGGAGCAGCTGTTCAACGAGGGCGACACGAGCTTCGACGCTCAGATCTCCGCGCTGACGGCCGCCAACCCCGACGCGATCGCGGTCATCACCTTCGACCAGGCCAAGGTCGTCGTCCCGGCGCTCGTCGGTGCCGGCTACCCCGGTGAGAACCTCTACTTCGTCGACGGCAACCTGGCTGACTACAGCGCCGACTTCGAGGCTGGCCTCATCGAGGGCGCCAAGGGCACGCTGCCCGGCCCGGCCATCGAGGACGACTTCCGCGAGCGCCTGCTCGAGGTCGACCCCGAGCTGACCGACTTCTCGTACGCCGCTGAGTCGTACGACGCCGTCATCCTCATCGCGCTCGCCGCGCTCGCGGCGAACTCGACCGAGGGTGCCGACATCGCGTCGTTCCTCCAGGAGGTCTCGGGCGGTTCGGGCGATGGTGAGAAGGCGACCGACTTCGCGTCGGCCGCGCAGATCATCCTCGACGGCGGCACGGTCGACTTCGACGGTGCGTCGGGCCCGGTCACGTTCGACGAGAACGGCGACCCGACCGAGGCGACGATCGGCATCTACCAGTACGGTGCCGACAACACCTACAGCCGCATCAACTAGCTCCGGCTGATGCGGTGCGGAAGGGCCCCGGCGGGAACGCCGGGGCCCTTTCCCGTTCGCGGATGCCCGTGGCCCGGTCACCGGCGCGGCTGCGGCCCGGCGGGCCCGCGCCCCGGAGCCCCGCACGCGGAACGGCCCCCGGGACGAGCATCCCGGGGGCCGTTCGCGGCGGTCGCGCGGCTGCTACTCCTGGCCGAGCGTGCCCAGGTACAGCCCGATGACCTTCGGGTCGTTGAGCAGCTCGCGGCCGGTGCCCTCGTAGGCGTCCTTGCCCTGGTCGAGCACGTAGCCGCGGTCGCAGATCTGCAGGCAGCGTCGCGCGTTCTGCTCGACCATGATGGTCGTGACGCCCGCCTTGTTGATCTCGCGCACGCGGATGAACGCCTCGTCCTGGCGCACGGGCGACAGGCCGGCGCTCGGCTCGTCGAGCAGGATCACCTCGGGGCTCATCATGAGCGCGCGGCTCATCGCCACCATCTGGCGCTCACCGCCCGAGAGCGAGCCCGCGCGCTGCGGCAGGCGCTTGCCGAGCTCGGGGAAGATGCCGGTGACGAAGTCGAGCCGGTGCTGGAACTCCTTGGGCTTCAGGAAGATGCCCATCTCGAGGTTCTCGCGGATCGTCAGCGTCGGGAAGACGTTGTTCGTCTGCGGCACGAAGCCGACGCCCTTCGCCACGAGCTTGTTCGCCTTGAGGTTCGTGATGTCGTCGCCGTAGAGGGTGATCCTGCCCTCGCGCACCTTCACGAGGCCGAAGATCGCCTTCAGAAGCGTCGACTTGCCGGCGCCGTTCGGGCCGATGATGCCGATGAGCTCACCGGCGTGCGCCTTCAGCGAGCACTGGTTGAGGATGTTGATGCCCGGCAGGTAGCCCGCGGTGACGGTGTCGACGTGCACGACGACCTCGCGGGTCTCCTTCGCCGAGGCGGCCGCGCCGGCCTCAGTGCTTGGACTCGTCGGCATCGTCATCAGCCAGCTCCTTGATCGCGGTCACCACGCCGGTGTCGGGGTCGCCCAGGTCCTGGTCGTGGTGCGATCCCAGGTAGGCGTCGATCACGGCGGGGTTCGCCATGACCTCGTGCGGGTCTCCTTCGGCCACGACGCGGCCCTCGGCCATCACGACGACCCAGTCGGCGATGTGCCGCACCATGTGCATGTCGTGCTCGACGAAGAGCACGGTCATGCCCTCCTTCTTGAGGTCGAGGATGTGGTCGAGCAGCGACTGCGTGAGCGCCGGGTTCACGCCGGCCATCGGCTCGTCGAGCATGACGAGCGTCGGCTGGCTCATGAGCGCGCGGGCCATCTCGAGCAGCTTGCGCTGCCCGCCGGAGAGGCTCGCGGCGTAGTCGTCCTTCTTCGCGTCGAGCTTGAAGCGCGTGAGCAGGTCGATGGCGCGCGCCTCGATCTCCTGCTCCTCCTTGCGCCAGAACCACGGGAACAGCGCGCGCGCGAGGCTCTCGCCGCTCTGGCCCTTGGCGCCGAGCTTCATGTTGTCGAGCACCGTCAGCAGGCCGAGCGCCTTCGTGAGCTGGAAGGTGCGCACCTGGCCCTTGCGGGCGACGCGGAAGGCCGGCACGCCGGAGATCGACTGGCCGTCGAAGGTCCAGGTGCCCTCGTTCGGCTTGTCGAACCCGGTGAGCAGGTTGAACAGCGTCGTCTTGCCGGCGCCGTTGGGCCCGATGAGCGCCGTGATGGCGCCGCGCGGGATCTCCAGGTGCTCGACGTCGACGGCGGTGAGGCCGCCGAACTGCCGCTTGATGCCGTCGGCGACGATGATCGGATCGACCTTCTTGACGCCGGGAGCGGGCTCGCCGACGTGCAGGCCGGTGGACTTGACGGGGGCGCCGTTGGCGCCGGCGCTACTTGACAAAGGCCAGCTCCTTCTTGTTGCCGAGGATGCCCTGTGGTCGATAGATCACGATCAGCATGATCGCCACGCCCACGAGGATGAAGCGAAGCTGACCGGCCTGGACGCTCGACATGAACGGCAGCCAGCCCGCCTCGACGGCCCGGGCGACGAAGCCCGAGAAGAACGACAGCAGCACCCAGAAGACGACCGAGCCGAGGATGGGCCCGAGCACCGTCGCGGCGCCGCCGAGCAGCAGGATCGCGTAGATGAAGAAGGTCAGCGACGTCTGGTAGTTCGACGGCACGACCGCGCGCGGCAGGATGAAGATCATGCCGGCGAGCGAGCCGAAGACGCCGCCGATGATGAGCGACTGCATCTTGTAGAAGTAGACGTTCTTGCCGAGCGCGCGCACAGCATCCTCATCTTCACGGATGCCCTTGATGACGCGCCCCCACGGGCTCTTCATCAGGCGCCAGGTGATGAGGGCGGCGAGGGCGACGAGGCCCCAGCCGAAGATGCGCACCCACCAGTCGTACTCGTTGTAGACCCACGGGCCGAAGCCGTAGGTGCCCGCCGGGATGGGGTTGAGGTCCTCGAAGCCGCCCTTGTAGCCCTGCAGGCCGTTCGCCGAGCCCGTGACGGGCTCGAAGGTGTTCGTGGTGAACAGCAGGCGCAGGATCTCGGCGGCCGCGATCGTCACGATCGCGAGGTAGTCGGCGCGCAGTCGCAGCGTCGGAACACCGAGGATGAGCGCGAACACGATCGAGGCGACGATGCCGAACAGCACCGCCCCCCACACCGGCCAGCCGAAGGTGAGCGTGGCGATGGCGTAGCCGTAGGCGCCGAGCGCCATGAAGCCTGCCTGGCCGAAGTTCAGCAGACCGGTGAATCCGAAGTGCACCGCGAGGCCGAGCGCGGCGAGCGCGTAGGCGGCCGTCGTCGGGGAGATGATCTCCTGCGCGGCGTTGGAGAAGAGAAGAAGCCAGTCAATCATGAGCGCTCCTAGCCGATCCGCTCGCGACGGCCCAGGATGCCCTGGGGCCGGATGAGCAGGACGATGATGAGGATGACGAGGGCGCCGACGTACTTCATGTCGGACGGGATCCACAGCGTCGAGATCTCGACGAACATGCCGACGACGAGCGAGCCGACCAGGGCGCCGAAGGCGGTGCCGAGACCGCCGAGGGTGACGGCGGCGAACGTGAGCAGCAGGATCTGGAAGCCCATGTCCCAGCTCACCCCGGGGCGGAAGTAGGCCCAGAGGATGCCCGACAGGCCGGCGAGCGCGCCCGACATGATCCACACGATGCGGATCACGCGGTCGACGTCGATGCCACTCGCGGCGGCGAGGGCCGGGTTGTCGGAGACCGCGCGGGTCGCCTTGCCGATGCGGGTGCCCAGCAGGAAGTAGGCGACGCCCAGCAGAACGACCACGGAGACCGCCATGCTCGCGACGTCGACCCAGGTCAGCCCGAACAGGCCGACCGAGTTGGTCGTGTCGGTCGCGCCCGGCAGCTGCGAGGTGCCGCCGCCGATGAAGTACTGGTAGACGTACCGCACGGCGAGCGAGAGGCCGATGCTGACGATCATGAGCGGGATGAGCCCGACGCCGCGTCGCCGCAGCGGCTTCCAGATCGCCGCGTCGTTCGCCCAGCCGAAGAGCCCGCTGAGCACGAGCGCGATCGGGATCGCGAGCCAGATCGGCACGTCGAGGAAGACGCCGAACAGCAGCGTCATGAGGCCGCCGAAGGTGATCATCTCGGCGTGGGCGAAGTTCGACAGGCCCGTCGTTCCGAAGATCAGCGAGAGGCCGATGGCCGCGAGGGCCAGCAGCAGGCCGAAGTTGAGGCCGTTGAAGACGCGGTCGAGCACCTGGTCGACGTAGCTGACGGTGTTCCGCTCGCCCTCGCCGATGAAGAAGTTGGCGACGGTGCTGCCGCTCTGACCGACCGTGACCTCGCGCACGTTCGGCGTCTCGTCCTCCTCGTCGATCACGGCGATGCCCTCGGGCAGCGACTCCTCGTCGAGGGTGACGTTGTAGTCGGCCTTGTCGGGCACGCCGACCGCCCAGCGGCCTTCGGCGTCGGTCTCGACCTCGACCTCGAAGCCGCTGCCGGTGATGACCAGGCGCACGTCCTCCAGGGGCGCGTCGTCGAGCTCGACGATGCCGAAGATGCGGAAGTCGTACTCGTCGAGCCCGACTTCGTCAGCCGCCGCCGGTGATGCCAGCGAGAGTGAGAGTGCAGCGAAGACCGTCGCGAACAGGCTCACGACGAGTCGCCGGGCCTTCCGCGCGGGTGGGCTGCTAGCAGCGTGTGCCACGAAACCTCCAGGTCGTTTCGGGTGAGGCGCTCTGCCCCGCGGGCCGATGGCCCGAGTTCGTCCACGGTGACGATACGGAGCGCATGTTGCGCGGGTGTTTCCCGCGTGTTCAGGCGAACCGCTCAGCCATTATGACGGCGGAATACCCTCCGGCCTAACTCGTTAAGATGAGTCACCGGCATCCAGCGACGCATCCCGCACACCACTCGGCTTCGCGCGCGATCTCACCAAGGGGACTCATGGACCAGCCCGACCCGTTCGGCTTCATCGGACTCACCTACGACGACGTCATGCTGCTGCCCGCGCACACCGACGTCATCCCCTCGGAGGCCGACACGACCTCGCGGCTGACCCGCCGCATCCGGGTGCACGCGCCGCTGCTGTCGGCCGCGATGGACACCGTGACCGAGGCGCGCATGGCGATCGCCATGGCTCGCCAGGGCGGCATGGGCATCATGCACCGCAACCTCTCGATCGACGAGCAGGCCGAGCAGGTCGACAAGGTCAAGCGCTCCGAATCGGGCATGATCTCGAACCCCGTCACGACGACGCCCGATGCGACGGTCGCCGAGGTGGATGCACTGTGCGGCCAGTTCCGCGTGTCGGGTCTTCCCGTGGTCGAGGGCGACGGGCGCCTCGTCGGCATCATCACCAACCGCGACATGCGCTTCGTCTCGCCGTTCGAGGCCTCCACGACGCTCGTGCGCGACGTCATGACCCCGACGCCGCTCATCACCGGCCCGGTCGGCATCTCGCAGGACGAAGTGGTGGCGCTCTTCGCCCAGCACAAGATCGAGAAGCTTCCCCTTGTCGACGATGAGGGTCGCCTGCACGGGCTCATCACCGTGAAGGACTTCGACAAGAGCGAGCAGTACCCCAACGCCACGAAGGACGAGGAGGGGCGTCTGCGCGTCGGCGCGGCCATCGGCTTCTTCGGCGATGCCTGGGATCGCGCCGGTCGCCTCCGCGACGCGGGCGTCGACGTCATCGTCGTCGACACCGCCAACGGCGACAGCCGCGGCGTGCTCGAGATCATCGCGCGCCTCAAGGCCGACCCGGCGTTCGCGCACATCGACGTCATCGGCGGCAACGTCGCGACCCGCTCGGGCGCGCAGGCGCTCGTGGATGCCGGCGCCGACGCCGTGAAGGTCGGCGTGGGCCCCGGCTCGATCTGCACGACGCGCGTCGTCGCGGGCGTCGGCGTGCCGCAGGTCACGGCGGTCTACGAGGCCTCGCTCGCCGCGCGCGCCGCGGGTGTGCCCGTGATCGCCGACGGCGGCCTGCAGTACTCCGGCGACATCGCGAAGGCGATCGTCGCGGGCGCCGACACCGTCATGCTCGGCTCGCTGCTCGCCGGCACCGACGAGAGCCCGGGCGACCTCAT
Organism: Microcella alkalica; assembly: GCF_014595885.1. GTDB lineage: Bacteria > Actinomycetota > Actinomycetes > Actinomycetales > Microbacteriaceae > Microcella > Microcella alkaliphila_B. Next base: position 283,670 of record NZ_JABUKC010000001.1, read on the forward strand.
CTTCGTCAACGGCAAGCAGTTCAAGTCGTACCGCGGCATGGGCTCGCTGGGCGCGCTGCAGACCCGCGGTAAGAAGACCTCGTACTCGCGCGACCGCTACTTCCAGGCCGACGTGCCGAGTGACGAGCAGCTCATCGCCGAGGGCATCGAGGGCCAGGTGCCCTACCGCGGCCCGGTCGGCTCGGTCGTGTACCAGCTGCTCGGCGGCCTGCGGCAGTCGATGTTCTACACGGGTGCGCGCACGATCGACGAGCTCAAGCAGCGCGGCAAGTTCGTGCGCATCACGGCCGCCGGCCTCAAGGAGTCGCACCCCCACGACATCCAGATGGTCGTCGAGGCGCCCAACTACCGCCGCTGACCCGCTCGGCGGGGGCCGAGGCCCACGCCGGTAGGCTGAACCCGTGACGGACATCGAGATCGGGCGGGCCAAGCGCGCCCGGAGGGCGTACTCCTTCGACGACATCGCGGTGGTGCCCAGCCGCCGCACGCGCGACCCCGAGGTGGTCTCGCTCGCCTGGGGCATCGACGCGCTCAAGTTCGAGATCCCCGTCATCGCGGCGCCGATGGACTCGGTCGTGAGCCCCGAGACGGCGATCGCGATCGGGCGGCTCGGTGGTCTCGGCGTGCTCGACCTCGAGGGCCTGTGGACCCGCTACGAGGATGCCGCGGCGCAGCTCGCCCGCATCCGCGAGCTCGACGCGGCCGACGCGACCGCCGAGATGCAGCGCATCTACGCCGAGCCGATCAAGCCCGAGCTCATCAGCGCGCGCCTGGCCGAGATCCGCGCGGCGGGCGTGCCGGTGGCCGCGGCACTGAGCCCCCAGCGCACGCAGGAGCACCACCAGGCGGTCATCGACGCGGGCGTCGACCTCTTTGTGATCCGCGGCACCACGGTGAGCGCCGAGCACGTGTCGAAGACGAGCGAGCCGCTCAACCTCAAGAAGTTCATCTACGAGCTCGATGTGCCCGTCATCGTGGGCGGCGCCGCGACCTACACCGCTGCGCTGCACCTCATGCGCACGGGTGCGGCCGGCGTGCTCGTCGGCTTCGGCGGCGGGGCTGCAAGCACGACGCGCCTGAGCCTGGGCATCCAGGCCCCGATGGCGACCGCGGTGAGCGACGTCGCCGCCGCGCGACGCGACTACCTCGACGAGTCGGGCGGCCGCTACGTGCACGTGATCGCCGACGGCGGCCTCGGCACGAGTGGCGACATCGTGAAGGCCGTCGCGATGGGCGCCGACGCCGTCATGCTCGGCTCGACCCTGGCGCGTGCGCAGGAGGCTCCGGGCGGCGGCTGGCACTGGGGCGCCGAGGCGCACCACCCCGAGCTGCCGCGCGGCAACCGCGTGCACGTCGGCCAGCTCGCGCCGCTCGAGCAGCTGCTGTTCGGCCCGAGCTCGCACGCCGACGGCCAGGTGAACCTGATGGGTGCGCTGCGCCGCTCGATGGCGACGACCGGCTACTCCGACCTCAAGGAGTTCCAGCGGGTCGACGTCGTCGTCGCGCCGTACCGGGCCCAGTAGCGCCGTGTGGAGGATCGCCCGCCGCCCGAAGTGGATCGCGGCCCTCCTGCTCGCCCTCGCGGTCGCGGCCACGTTCGCCGCGCTCGGGCAGTGGCAGCTCGAGCGCTCGCTCGAGCAGGCGACGGTGCTCGAGCGCGACACCGAGACGGCCGTGCCGCTCGAGGAGGTCGCCGAGCCACAGGAGGTCATGACCTCCGACGCGAGCGGCCGCACCGTCACCGTCGAGGGCACCTGGGTCGAGGGCGATGAGGTGATCGTGACGGGCCGCGAGAGCGCGGGGGAGCCGGGCGACTGGGTCGTGCGCCACCTCGTGACCGACGACGGGGCCAGCCTCGCGGTCGTCGTGGGGTACGTCGCGCCGGGGGCGAGCATCCCCGACCTGCCGCTCGGCGAGGCGAGCCTCACCGGCCGCTACGTGCCGAGCGAGTCGCCGCAGCAGCAGGATTTCGAGGCCGGCGAGCGCACCGTCATCGCCGTCGCCGAGCTCGTCAACCTGTGGAGCGAGGTCGGCACCGTCTACTCCGGGTACCTGGCGGCGGCGGATGCTCCCGCCGGGCTCGAGGCGATCGCAGCCCCGCCGCCCGAGGCCGACGTCGAGCTCAACCTGCTGAACCTCTTCTACGCCCTCGAGTGGGTCATCTTCGGCGGATTCGCCGTGTACCTGTGGTGGCGACTGGTCAAGGACGAGCACGAGAAGGAGCAGGCGGCGCTCGCCGAGACCGAGGGCCACCCCTCGGCGGCGGAGGGCTCAGGCGCGCCCGCCTAGAATCGAGGCATGGCGCTCGGCCCCCAGCCCTCTGACATCCCGCTCATCCGTCGCACGCTCGCCGTCTTCAAGGTCTCGTCGATCGTCACCGGCACCTTCCTGCTCGGCCTCGTCGTCATGATGGTCACGCGCTACGGCTTCGGGCGCGACATCGAGCTGCTCGGCCCCGACGGGTTCCTCGCCCTTACGCCGAAGGAGGAGCTGGTCGGCGTGAACCTGTCGATCGTGCTCCTGACCGTGCACGGCTGGCTCTACGTCGTGTACCTCGCGTGCGACTTCGTGCTGTGGCGCGTCGCGTATCAGGGCTCGGTGCCGATGGCGTTCCTGCGCTTCCTCTGGATCGCCATGGGCGGCATCGTGCCCTTCCTCTCCTTCTACTTCGAGCGGCAGGTGCCGCGCGAGGTCGGCGCGATCGTCGCGCGACTCGAGCAGCAGACCACGACCCAGGAGGCCGCCGCGTGACCGAGACCGACCACCGCCCCGTTCTCGTCGTCGACTTCGGCGCCCAGTACGCGCAGCTCATCGCGCGCCGCGTGCGCGAGGCGAGCGTCTACAGCGAGATCGTGCCGCACACGATCACCGCGGAGGAGGTCGCGGCGAAGAACCCGGTCGGCATCGTGCTGAGCGGCGGGCCGTCGAGCGTCTACGAGCCGGGCTCGCCGAACCTCGACCCGGGCATCCTGCAGCTCGGTGTGCCCGTGATGGGCATCTGTTACGGGTTCCAGGTGATGGCGCAGCAGCTCGGCGGCGAGGTCGCGCAGACCGGCCGCCGCGAGTACGGCGCGACGACCACGACGGTGCACGGCGACGGCGGCTCGCTGCTGGCCGAGCAGCCCGCCACCCAGACCACGTGGATGAGCCACGGCGACTCGGTCGCGAAGGCGCCGGAGGGCTTCGAGGTGCTCGCCTCGACGCCCGACACCCCGGTCGCGGCGTTCGCGAACGACGAGAAGAAGCTGTACGGCGTGCAGTGGCACCCCGAGGTGAAGCACTCCGACTTCGGCCAGCGCGTGCTGGAGAACTTCCTGCACCGCGCCGCCGGCATCGCCCCCGACTGGAACAGCGGCAGCGTCATCGCCGAGCAGGTCGAGCGCATCCGCGCGCAGGTCGGCTCGTCGCGCGTCATCTGCGGCCTCTCGGGCGGCGTCGACAGCGCCGTCGCGGCGGCCATCGTGCACGAGGCGGTCGGCGACCAGCTCGTCTGCGTCTTCGTCGATCACGGCCTGCTGCGCGCTGACGAGCGCCGTCAGGTCGAGGAGGACTACGTGGCCGCGACGGGTATCCGTCTGGTGACGGTGGATGCTCGGCAGCAGTTCCTCGATGCGCTCGCGGGCGTCACCGACCCCGAGACGAAGCGCAAGATCATCGGTCGCGAGTTCATCCGCACGTTCGAGCAGGCGGCGGCCGACCTGGTCGCCGAGGCGCAGGGCGAGGGTGAGGCCGTGCGGTTCCTCGTGCAGGGCACGCTCTACCCCGACGTCGTCGAGTCGGGCGGCGGCACCGGCACGGCCAACATCAAGAGCCACCACAACGTCGGCGGCCTGCCGGAGGACCTGGAGTTCGAGCTCGTCGAGCCGCTGCGCACCCTCTTCAAGGACGAGGTGCGGGCGATCGGCCGCGAGCTGGGCCTGCCCGAGGCGATCGTGAACCGTCAGCCGTTCCCGGGCCCGGGGCTGGGCATCCGCATCATCGGCGAGGTGACGGAGGATCGCCTGGAGATCCTGCGCCAGGCGGATGCGATCGCTCGCGAAGAACTGACGGCCGCCGGCCTCGACGGCGAGATCTGGCAGTGCCCGGTGGTGCTGCTCGCCGACGTTCGGTCGGTGGGCGTGCAGGGCGACGGTCGCACGTACGGCCACCCGATCGTGCTGCGCCCCGTGTCGAGCGAGGACGCGATGACGGCCGACTGGACCCGCCTGCCCTACGACGTGCTCGCGCGCATCTCGAACCGCATCACGAACGAGGTGCGCGAGGTGAACCGGGTCGTGCTCGACGTCACGTCGAAGCCCCCGGGGACTATTGAGTGGGAGTAGTCAGGAGTTCTGGGAGGCTGGCAAGCCTCCCATCCTGACTGCTCCTGCGGCGCCCCCGCCCGCAGAGCCTTGAGCGCGCGCGGCATGAACGCTGAGGGTGGATCGGCAGGGCGAGGTCGAGCCCGCGTGCACCCCCAGCCGAGCATCCGCCCCGCACGAAGAAGGGCCGCCCCGAAGGGCGGCCCTCTCGCGTCGCTGATGCGTGTTACTCGCTACCGCGAAGGATCGCGAGCAGACGCAGGATCTCGATGTAGAGCCACACGACCGTGACCATGATGCCGAAGGCGGCGGTCCAGCCGAAGGCGGCAGGGGCCCCGCGCTCGACGCCCGTCTTGATCGAGTCGAAGTCGAGCACGAGCGAGTACGCCGCGAGCAGCACGACCAGGATGCCGAGCCAGAAGCCGAGCGGCAGGCCGAGGAACTCGACATCGCGAAGCCCGAACATGCTGTCGGTGACGCCGAACAGCATCAGGCCGAGGTTGACGAGCGAGAAGACTGCGTAGCCGATCATGGCGACCAGGAAGATCTTCGTCGCGCGCTTCGAGGCGCGGATCTTCCCGCTCGTGAACAGCCAGAGCGTCACGCCGACGACCGCGAGCGTGCCGAAGACGGCCTGCGGCACGATGCCGTCCCACTGCGACGCGAAGAACGCCGAGATGCCACCGACGAAGAGACCTTCGAGCGCCGCGTACGCGAGGGTGAGCGGCGCGCTCGGCTTCTTCTTGAAGATCAGCACGAGGGAGACAATGAAGCCGGCGATGGCGGCAGGCAGTGCGAGAAGCGGGATGAACCAACCGATCGCCGCAGCGAGGACTAGAACAGCGAACGATCCGAGGATCTTGCGGATCGTGTTTTCGTACGTCATCCGGTCGGTCTGCTCGGCGGTCGCGGCGGGGCGGCCGTACAGCTCATCGAGCTGCTCGGCGCTCGGCGTCTGCGAGAACTGGATGGCCTTCGTCGCGCTCTGCGTGAAGGCGGGGGAGTTCGAGAAAGCGGGGTTGGACGTCGCCATGGTTTCCTCTTCGGTGTGTCGGCCGCGGGGGAGCTCCCCGGTCGGCACTGCGATCAGTCTAGGGAGCGTTTCTCAGCGACGGAATGCGGAAGCCTATGCGCTCGCTGTGGGCGCAACGGGGCGACGGATGCTCGCCACGGGCCGAGCGAGGGCCCGAGCGCCCCAGGCCGACCCGACGAGCACGGCGGCGGTGAGGGCGAGGGCGACGGGCGTCCACCGGTACTCGGCGAACAGGGTGGCGCACAGCACGCCGTTGGCGAGCACCGGGCCGACGGCGAGCGCGCTGCGCCACGGTCGGTGCCGCACGAGCAGCCAGCAGAGGAACGGCACGGCGAGCGTCCACATCGAGGCGGGGCCGGAGAGCAGCAGCCACACGACGAGCGTCGAGGGGGCGAGCGGCACGATGCGGCGCCAGCCGGCGGCCGGCATGACGAGCCACCCGGCGACGTGGGCGGCCGAGCCGGTGATGAGCGGCAGGAGGTCGCCGGTGTCGGCAGACTGCAGGTGCAGCAGTCCGCCCGCGATGAGCAGCAGGCCGAGCATCCACCGATCGCGGTAGCGGCCCCACCGCAGCGGCAGCAGCGAGGTGGGCTCCACCCAGCGGGAGGTGGCGGGGGGCGGCGGCGCGGCGCTCACGACTGCAGGGCCACCCAGACCCCGCCGACGGCGATGACGAGGGCGAGGGTCCAGACCCAGCCGAGGCCGGCGGCGACGAGAGCCATGGCGAGTCCGCGCTCGGTGCCGTACGAGCGGGTGATCTGACCCGCGGCGAGGTGGCCGAAGAGGGCGGCGAGGGGGCTCAGCAGCAGGGCGAGCACGAGGGCGAGCACGGCGAGCGGGTTGCGGCGCGGGCGCGGTGCGGCGTCGGGGCCGGTATCGGGGCCGGCGGGCGTCGGCGAGGGGCTCGGGGCGGGCATCCCGTCGATCATGCTCGGCAGGCTACCGCGTAGGGTGGGCGCCGTGATCGAGCCCACGCGACCGCCGCTCGTCGTCGCGCACCGCGGCGCGAGCGGGTACCGGCCCGAGCACACCCGCGCCGCCTACGAGCTCGCGATCGCCCTCGGCGCCGACGCGATCGAGCCCGACATCGTCGCCACGCGCGACGGCGTGCTGGTGCTGCGGCACGAGAACGAGATCAGCGGCACGACCGACGTCGCCGACCGGCCCGAGTTCGCCGGTCGCCGCACGACGAAGACCGTCGACGGCGAGCGGCTCACCGGCTGGTTCACCGAGGACTTCACGTGGGCCGAGCTGTCGACGCTGCGCGCGCGCGAGCGCCTGCCCGCGGTGCGGCAGGCGTCGACGCGCTTCGACGACCGGTACCCGATCCTGCGCCTGCGCGACCTCATGGCGATCCTGGATGCGGCGCCCCGCCCGGTGGGCATGGTCGCCGAGATCAAGCACGCGACGCACTTCGCGGCGCAGGGGCTGCCGCTCGACGAGCTGTTCGCCGCGGAGGTCGCGGGCTGGAGCCCGGCGGCCCCCCTCGTCGTGGAGGCGTTCGAGCAGTCGGTGCTCGGCGGCATCCGCGAGCGCGGGGTGCGGGCGCGGTACGTCTTCCTGCTCGAGAAGAGCGGATCACCCGCCGACCTCGTCGCGCGCTTCGGAGCCGCCGCGCTGTCGTACGCCGGGCACCTGACGAACGCCGGCCTCGCGCGGCTCGCGCGCGCGGTCGACGGCATCAGCGTCGACACGGCGCTCATCGCTCGACCTGCGACGCGGGGCGGGCCGGTGGTCGTGAGCGACCTGGTCGAGCGGGCGCACGCCGCCGGGCTCTCGGTCTTCACCTGGACGCTGCGGCCGGAGAATCGCTTCCTGCCCGGCGCGCTGCGCGTCGGCTCGCGCGCGGCCGACCACGGCGACTGGATGACGTGGTTCCGCACGCTCATGGGCACGGGGCTCGACGGCGTCTTCGCCGATCATCCCGACCTCGCCCTGGAGGCGCGGGCGGCACTGTAGGCGGGGCTCCGCCGTCGGGGGTGCGACCTAGACTTGGGCGGTCATGACGTTCCTGCCCGACGAGACCCTCGACATCCCCGGCATGGGTGCCGCGCCCCGCGCGGGCGCGCCCGCCGCGAGCGCGCCGACGGGCGACGACCCCCTGCTCGCGGGCCTGAATCCGCAGCAGCGCAAGGCCGTGCTCTCGCGGGCCGAGGCGCTGCTGATCGTCGCCGGCGCGGGCTCCGGCAAGACGAGCGTGCTGACGCGCCGCATCGCGCGCCTGCTGCGCGATCGCGAGCTGTGGCCGAGCCAGATCCTCGCCATCACCTTCACCAACAAGGCCGCGGGCGAGATGCGCGAGCGCGTCGGGCAGCTCATCGGGCACGACGCCGCGCAGGGCATGTGGATCTCGACGTTCCACTCGGCGTGCGTGCGCATCCTCCGCCGCGAGGCGCAGCAGTTCGGGTTCACGCAGGCGTTCACGATCTACGACTCGGCCGATTCGCGTGCCCTCATCAAGCGCATCGTGAAAGACCTGCAGGCCGACACCCTCGGCCTCACGGTGAGCGCCGCCGCTGGCAAGATCTCGCGACTGAAGAACGAGCTCGTCGACGCGGAGGGCTACAGCAGGCAGCTCAACCCGAACGACCCGACCGAGGTGATGTTCCTCGAGGTGTTCCGGCGCTACACGGCCGAGCTCGCGCGCGCGAACGCCTTCGACTTCGACGACCTCATCGCGCAGACGGTGTACCTGTTCCGCGCCTTCCCGCAGGTGGCGGCGCTCTACCAGCGGCGCTTCCGGCACATCCTGGTCGACGAGTACCAGGACACGAACCACGCCCAGTACGCGCTCATCCGCGAGCTGACGCGGCCGGTCGAGCCGCAGCACGTGCCCGCCGACACTCGCATCGAGACCGACGTGAGCGGGGGCATCCCGGCCGCAGCTCTCACCGTCGTCGGCGACTCCGACCAGTCGATCTACGCCTTCCGCGGCGCCGACATCCGCAACATCGTCGAGTTCGAGCGCGACTTCCCCGGCGCCGAGGTGGTGCTGCTCGAGCAGAACTACCGCTCGACGCAGACGATCCTCGACGCGGCCAACGCCGTCATCGGCAACAACTTCGACCGCATCGCCAAGAACCTCTTCACCGAGGTCGGCGCGGGCGAGAAGATCGTCGGCTTCACCGGGTACAGCCAGCACGACGAGGCGCAGTTCGTCGCCGACGAGATCCAGAAGCTGCACGAGGCCGGCGTGCCGTACAACCAGATCGCCGTCTTCTACCGCACCAATGCGCAGACCCGCGCGCTGGAGGAGATCTTCATCCGCTCGGCCCTGCCGTACCGGGTGCTCGGCGGCACGAAGTTCTACGAGCGCGCCGAGATCAAAGACGTCATGGCGTACCTCATCGCGGTCGCCAACCCCGCCGACGCCCTCGCGGTGCGGCGCATCCTCAACACCCCCAAGCGCGGCATCGGACCGGCGACCGAGACGGCGCTCGCGCTGCACGCCGACGAGCTCGGCGGCACGATGCGCGACGCGCTGCGCGACGCCGCGGCGCTCGGCCTCGGCCCGAAGGTGACCGGCGCGATGCTCGAGCTCGCGCGTATCCTCGACGAGGCGAGCGAGAAGCTCGACACCGCGCTCGTGCCCGACATCCTCACCGCCATCCTCGAGAAGACGAAGTACGTCGAGCTGCTGCGCGCCAGCCGCGACCCGCAGGACGAGGCGCGCGCCGAGAACGTCGAAGAGCTCGTCGCGGTCACGCGCGAGTTCCAGCGCAACAACCCCGAGGGGCGACTCGTCGACTTCCTCACCGAGGTGGCCCTCGTCGCGGCCGCCGACGACCTCGACGACTCCAGCGGCACCGTCTCGCTCATGACCCTCCACACCGCGAAGGGCCTCGAGTACGACGCCGTCTTCATCACCGGCGTGGAGGAGAACCTGCTGCCGCACCAGATGAGCGCGAGCGAACCCGGCGGCCCCGCCGAGGAGCGCCGCCTCTTCTACGTCGGCATCACGCGCGCCCGCAAGAAGCTGCACCTGAGCCTGGCGATGACGCGATCGACCTTCGGTGACACGCAGGTCGCCGCGCCCAGTCGCTACCTGCAGGAGATCCCGGCCGAGCTCATCGACTGGCGCGACGCCCCCGGCATGGGCTACCGCTCGACCACGCAGCGCTCGCTCGGCACCACGCGCGGCGGCCGCGAGCAGTTCAGCTACGGCACCTCGCTGCCGCCAGGCAAGCCGAAGACTGAGTGGGCGAACCGCGTCACCGCGACCGTGCGCGACAACGGCGATCTCACGCTCGCCGTGGGCGACCGCATCCGCCACGTCGACTTCGGCGAGGGGCGCGTCACCGGCGTCACCGGCGTCGGACCGAAGAGCATCGCCGAGGTGCAGTTCGAGACGGCCGGCCGCAAACGCCTGCTCATCAAGATCGCTCCGATCGAGAAGCTGTAGCGCTCGCCCGTGCGTCTCGTCGTTCCGCGGGATGGACCGAGCCGACCTGCGCGCCGTTCCGAACCCAGCTCGAGCCGGGGCCAGAATGAGAGGACCCCTTCGGCACGCGTTAGGAGTCGCTCATGGACCTCGTCTCGATCCAGCACCCCGGTGGCATCACCGAGGTGAGCCTCGACGGGCGCCTCAACATGGTGACGGCCGCGCGTGTGCGCGAGGCCATCCACGAGGCGATCGTCGCGAACAGCCCGAACGTGGCCGTCGACCTCTCGCGCACGTCCTTCCTCGACTCGTCGGGGCTCGGCGCGCTCGTGTGGGGCTTCAAGGCAGCCCGCGAGGCGGGCGGCGACCTGCGGCTCGTCAGCCCGACCGAGCAGGTCAAGCTCGTGCTCGACCTCACGAACATGAACAGCACGCTGCGCTCGTTCGACAGCCTGGACGAGGCGTACCCACGTGGCTGACATGGTGGCGCGCACGCTGCGCATCACCGCTCCACCCGACGACGTCGATTCCGTGCATCAGGCGCTCGAGTCGGTCTGGGCGGTCGTTCCGGATCTGGAACCTCGCGACCGGATGTCAATCGAGACGGCGGTCATCGAACTCACGGCGAACGTCATCCAGTACGCCAATCGCGGGAGGGCCGTCTCGTTCGCCCTCACGATCGTGGTCTACGACGACCGGGTCGAGGCGACGTTGAGCGATAGCGGTGAGGTCGACGACGTCGGACTCCATTCGCGCGGGATGCCCGACGCGATGGCGGAGTCGGGCCGGGGCATCCCGATGATCCAGGCGCTCGTCGACTCCGTGGAGCACCGCCGCGTGGAGGGCTTCAACCATTGGACGCTCGTGCGCGCGCGCGAGGCGGCGCGCGATTCCGTGACACCGGCGCGGGGCATGCCGTCGGTTTCGATCAGCGGCGTCATCGATGAGATGTCTCGACAGCGAGCACTCGAAGAACTGGGGATCCTCGACACGCCGCCGGAAGAGCGCTTCGACCGCGTCACGCGGCTGGCCACCCAGCTCTTCGGGGTGTCCGGTTCGGCGATCAATCTCATTGATCGCGACCGTCAGTGGTCGAAGTCGATGGTCGGGTCGTTCCCATCCGAGGTTCCGCGCTCGCAGTCGGCGTGCGCGATCACGATCGAGACGGACCAGACTCTCATCGTGCCTGACCTCTCCCAATGGGAGGGCCACGAGCACATCGGCATCCCCGGCGAGTTCGAGTTCTACGCCGGTCATCCGCTCTATGCCCCCGGAGGGGAGCGCATCGGCTCGTTCTGCGTCTTCGACGCAAGCCCACGCCATTTCTCGGAACGGGAGGTCGCGATGCTCCGCGACCTCGCCAGCTGGGTGCAGCAGGAGCTCTCCGTGAGTCAGGAGCTCAGTCGCGCCGCGGAGGTGCAACAGGGCCTGCTGCCGCAGCAGCTCCTCAGCATGCCCGGATGGGATATCGCGGGTATGTGCCTTCCGGCCCGGGCCGTCGGGGGCGACTTCTACGACTGGTACCCGGTCGGGGAGGGCGCCGCGTTCACGCTCGCGGACACGATGGGCAAGGGCATCGGCTCGGCGATCATCGCGGCGACCGTGCGCGCCGTGCTGCGATCCGCCGCGCGCTTCGGCGACGTTACCGGCGCCGTCGACGCGGCGGCGGCGGCCCTCACCGGCGATCTCGACTCGACGGGCGTGTTCGTGACGCTGTTCCACGCGCGACTCGACATGGATACGGGCGAGGTGACGTACGTCGACGCCGGCCACGGGTTGACGTTCATCGCGAAGCAGAGCGGCGAGGTGCGGCGGCTGCGCTCGACCGCTCCGCCGCTGGGCATCGACATCGAGACCGAGTGGGTGGCGCAGACCGAGTCGCTCGAGGCCGGGGATGCGCTCGTGAGCGTGAGCGACGGCGTGCTCGACCTCTACGCCGGTGTGGAGGAGGCGCTCGAGAGCGTCACCTCGATCGTCATGCTGGCCGAGTCCGCGGAGGAGATCGTCGACGCGATGCGTGCTCGCGCCCGCGGCGTCGCCCCCGATGACGTCACCGTCCTCGTGGTCAGGAGAGACGCGGCATGACGCCACGATCCGACGGTGAACCGGTCGACGCCGTCCCCGAGTCGCCTGCGCGGGTCCTGCTGCTGAAGCTGCTCGTGCTGCTGACCCTCACGACAGGCTTCATCTACATCTCGTGGCGGTGGACGGCCTCACTCAACTTCGATGCGTGGTGGATCGCGATCCCCCTCGTCGCCGCCGAGACCTACAGCCTCATCGACGTAGCGCTCTTCGGCATGACGATGTGGCGCGCCCGACAGCGTCCCTCACCCGCCGAGCCGTCGCCGAGCGCGACGGTCGACGTCTTCATCACGACCTACAACGAGGACGTCGACCTGGTCATGGCGACGGCCCGAGCGGCGAAGGCAATCCGATTTCCCCACCGCACGTACATCCTCGACGACGGCGCGCGGGCGGAGATGGCCCGCGCCGCCGAGCAGCTCGGGGTCGGTTACATCACGCGGTCGCCCGACTGGCGAAACAAGCCCCTGCACGCGAAGGCCGGCAACATCAACAACGCCCTGATGCAGACCGACGGCGAGTTCCTTCTGATCCTCGACGCCGACCAGATTCCGCGTCCAGAGATCCTGGATCGCACCCTCGGCTACTTCGACGACCCGAAGGTCGCGCTCGTGCAGACGCCGCAGCGCTTCACGAACGTCGTCGCGGGCGACCCGCTCGGCAGCCAGGCACCGCTGTTCTATGGCCCCATCCAGCAGGGCAAGGATGGCTGGAACGCGGCGTTCTTCTGCGGCTCGAACGCCATCCTGCGGCGCGACGCACTCATGCAGCTCGGCATCACGCGCTACGTCATCGAGCTCGAGGAGGCGCTCGAGCGCGCGCTGCGCGGCGCTCGTCGGGTCATCGCGCGCGCGCGCCGCCATCCGGCCGCGTCGCGCGCGGACGTGCGGGCAGCGCTCGACGACGTCCAGTCGGCGATTGTGGATGCGCGTCGCTCACTCCATGGGGGCCGACCGATCGGGCGGGTCACCTTCGAGCTTCAGCGCCGCATCGGGGCGATCTCGAGCGCGCTCGTCGAAGCTGATCTGACGCTCATCCGCGCCGACCTGGATGCGCTCCGCGAGCTGCCCGTCGTCTCCGACGAGCACGTTGACACCGTGAGCGACGTCGGCACGACGGTCGACAGGCTGACGGCGCGCGAGCTCAGCCCGCTCGGCGCGATCGAGTCGGTGCAGCGGCTCATCCGCTCGCTCGACGTCGATCGGCACGAGGAGGCGCAGCCGCTCATGCCGCTCGCCACCATCTCGGTGACGGAGGACATGGCCACGTCGATGCGCCTCCACGCTCTCGGCTGGTCGAGCGTCTATCACCACGAGACGCTCGCCGACGGTCTCGCGCCCGACGACCTGGGCACGATGCTCAAGCAGCGTCTGCGCTGGGCGCAGGGCACGGTGCAGGTGATGCTGCGCGAGAATCCTCTCGCGAAGCGTGGCCTCAGCCTGGCGCAGCGCCTCATGTACTTCTCGACGATGTGGAGCTACTTCAGTGGCTTCGCAGCGATCGTGTACTTCACGGCGCCTGTCGTCTTCCTGCTCTTCGGCATCCTGCCCGTCGATACGACCGCCGCCGAGTTCTTCCTGCGGTTCCTGCCGTTCATGATCATCAACCAGTTGATGTTCCTGGTCGCGAGTCGCGGCATCTCCACATGGCGCGGACAGCAGTACAGCCTCGCGCTCTTCCCGGTCTGGAACCGCGCCGTCGTCAGCGCGGCCGGCAACGTCTTCGCGGGCCGACCGCTCGACTTCGTCGTGACGGCGAAGAGCCGGCAGGTTTCGAGCGGCAGTTGGCGCCTCGTGCGATGGCAGGCCCTCGTCGCGGTCGTGCTCGTGATCGCCTCGGTGGTCGGCATCGTGCGCCTCGCGCTCGGTGTCGGCGAGCCTATCGGCACTGCGGTCAACCTGTTCTGGGTCGTGTTCGACCTGCTGATCCTCGCCGTCCTCGTGCCTGCGCTGCGGTATCGCGGCTACCCCGAGGAGGGCGAAACCCACTCACACGACGATACGGAAGGAGCGGCTCGTGGAGCTGCGTGAACGAACCCTGCCCGACGGCGTCGCCGTCGTCGCGCCCGTCGGGCGCCTCACGATGGTCGGCGCTCCCGACCTTCGTGGAAAGCTCGCCGAGCTCGTCGCCGACGGCCATACGCGGATCGTCGTCGACCTCTCCGAGGTGGTGTTCCTCGATTCCTCCGGCCTGGGGGCGCTCGTGGCAGGCCTCAAGTCCGCGCGTCAGGCCGGTGGCGACCTCCGCATCGCGAGCGCGACCGAGCAGGTGCTGCTGGTCCTGAAACTCACGAGCCTGGACCGCGTGCTCGAGCCGCATGCGACGGCCGAGTCGGCTTTCGCCGAGCTGCGACCGCGCGACCGCGGTGGCCGGTGATCGGGGTCATGAGGCCGCTGCGCCGCGACGCCTGACGGCGCCGACGCGAACGGGGGATGACCGCCCGGCGCACACGGGCATCCGCCCGTCGATCGCGCTGGGGCCTCGTGTCATGGGCGCACGCCGACGGGAGTACCCTGGTCGAGGCCGTTTCTCTCGATATCGAGAGATCTCTCGACGTCGAACCACCTCGAGACCGAGTGCCGCCGGCCGGTTCCTAGTACATCGCACGCGGATGGGAAGAGCAGAGCGTGGATCTTTTCGAGTACCAAGCCCGGGACATGTTCGAGAAGCACGGTGTTCCCGTGCTGGCCGGCATCGTCGCCGACACCCCTGAGGAGGCGCGCGCGGCTGCCGAGCAGCTCGGCGGCGTCACCGTCGTCAAGGCGCAGGTGAAGACCGGCGGCCGCGGCAAGGCCGGCGGCGTCAAGGTCGCCAAGACCCCTGAGGATGCTCAGGCCGCAGCCGAGGCCATCCTCGGCCTTGACATCAAGGGCCACGTCGTCAAGCGCGTCATGGTCGCGGCCGGCGCCGACATCAAGGAGGAGTACTACTTCTCGGTGCTGCTCGACCGCGCCAACCGCAGCTACCTCGCGCTGTGCAGCTACGAGGGCGGCATGGAGATCGAGCAGCTCGCCGAGGAGCGCCCCGAGGCGCTCGCGCGGGTTGAGGTCGACCCGGGTCGCGGCATCGACCTCGACAAGGCGCGCGAGATCGCGGTGGAGGCGAAGTTCCCGACCGAGCTGGTCGAGAAGGTCGCGCCCGTCTTCGTGAAGCTCTACGAGGTCTACGTGCAGGAGGACGCCACGCTCGTTGAGGTCAACCCGCTCGTGCTCACCGGCGCCGGCGACATCGTCGCCCTCGACGGCAAGGTCTCGCTCGACGAGAACGCCGCGTTCCGCCAGCCTGACCACGAGGCGCTCGAGGACAAGGCCTCGGCCGACCCGCTCGAGGCGAAGGCCAAGCAGCATGACCTCAACTACGTCAAGCTCGACGGCGAGGTCGGCATCATCGGCAACGGCGCGGGCCTCGTCATGTCGACGCTCGACGTCGTCGCCTACGCGGGCGAGCGCCACGGCGGTGTGAAGCCCGCGAACTTCCTCGACATCGGCGGCGGCGCCTCGGCCGAGGTCATGGCCGCGGGCCTCGACGTCATCCTCGGCGACGAGCAGGTCAAGAGCGTGTTCGTCAACGTCTTCGGCGGCATCACCGCGTGCGACGCGGTCGCCAACGGCATCGTGAAGGCCCTCGAGATCCTCGGCGACGCGGCGACCAAGCCGCTCGTCGTGCGTCTCGACGGCAACAACGTCGAGGAGGGCCGCCGCATCCTCGCGGAGGCGAACCACCCGCTCGTGACGATCGCGAGCTCCATGGACGAGGGCGCCGACAAGGCCGCCGAGCTGGCTGCGAAGTAGAGGACGGTAGCGACATGTCGATCTTCCTGAACAAGGATTCCAAGGTCATCGTCCAGGGCATCACCGGCGGCGAGGGCACCAAGCACACCGCACTCATGCTCAAGGCGGGTACGCAGGTCGTCGGCGGCGTCAACGCACGCAAGGCCGGCACGACCGTGACGCACGCCGCGGCCGACGGCTCGAGCGTCGAGCTGCCGGTCTTCGGCACGGTGGCCGAGGCGATGGCCGCCACGGGCGCCGACGTCTCGATCGCCTTCGTGCCGCCGGCGTTCGCGAAGGACGCCGCGATCGAGGCCATCGACGCGGGCATCCCGCTGCTCGTCATCATCACCGAGGGCATCCCGGTGCTCGACTCGGCCGAGCTGTGGGCGCACGCCAAGGCGAAGGGCGGCGCGACGCGCATCATCGGCCCGAACTGCCCCGGCATCATCACGCCCGGTGAGGCGCTCGTCGGCATCACGCCCGCGACGATCACCGGCAAGGGCCCGATCGGCCTCGTGTCGAAGTCGGGCACCCTGACCTACCAGATGATGTACGAGCTGCGTGACCTGGGCTTCTCGACCGCCATCGGCATCGGCGGCGACCCCATCATCGGCACGACCCACATCGACGCCCTCGCGGCGTTCGAGGCCGACCCCGAGACGAAGGCGATCGTCATGATCGGCGAGATCGGCGGCGACGCCGAGGAGCGGGCGGCCGACTTCATCAAGGCCAACGTCACGAAGCCGGTCGTCGGCTACGTCGCCGGGTTCACCGCCCCCGAGGGCAAGACGATGGGCCACGCCGGCGCGATCGTTTCCGGCTCGGCCGGCACGGCGCAGGCCAAGAAGGAGGCCCTCGAGGCTGCCGGCGTCAAGGTCGGCAAGACGCCGAGCGAGGCCGCCGCCCTCATGCGCGAGATCATCGCCGGGCTCTAGCGAGCATCCGCACCATCGACGGGCCCGTCGCTCTTCGTGAGCGGCGGGGCCGTTCGCGTGGACGCTACTCCCGACGCTCGTGTTGCACGGGCAGAACGTGCGCGGGAGGGCCGTCGCCCGCCGGCGGGAACTCGCATCGGAACCGGCCCTCGTAGCCGAACAGGAACCCGAAGAGTCGGTTCCGCACCTCGAGCCGGATGACGTACTCGCCCGCGTCGTCGTCAAACGACTCGCGCAGGTCGGCGCGGCCCGAGAACAGCATCGGGAAGCGGAACGAAAGCGGCCCGGCGTGGAAGCGCTGGGCATCCGAGGTGAGGTGCAGCGAGCCGTCGGGCTCGGCGGCCAGGTGCAGGTCGACCGCGAGGTGCTGGTGCGTGCCGAGGTAGTCGACGATCCGCCCGTCGCGGCCCCGGATCATCGTCGCGTCAAAGCGCCCCGGGCGCGCGCGATCGGGGTAGGCGAAGGTGCGCACGAACGTTACGGTCTCGCGGCCGAAGGGGTCGCGGTACGGGTGGTTCTCCACCGTGAAGGGCACGGACTCGCCCGGGAACGGCGCGAGGATGTTCCGGATGCGGCCCAGGTGCAGGAACGGCACGGTCCACCATGGCCCGCGGCAGATGCGCGTCATGACGCCGCGACCGACGCACGCGTAGCCGGCCGCGAGGCTCACCCCGAAGCGTCGTTGCAGCATCGGGTGGAGTCGCTCGAAGTCAGCACCCATCGCTGCGGCGAACATGCTGCGGGCCGCGAGTGGGGAGGGGACGGCAGTGGCATCGACCTCGGTCACGGTGCCGCCAGGGCGGCGAGCGTGCGCGGAGCATCCGTCATCGCATGCGGTCTGCCGATGCTCCAGACGCAATCGGATGCCCGCGGGCGGTCTCGCCGTGGGTCGAGCAGTGCCCGCCAGACCGGCCAGCGCTCGGGCGGCTCGTCCCGCTCGGCCCATCGCCGCAGCCGCGCGAAGCTCGCGGCGGTGAGCCACGCGACGACGGGTCGCACGGCGCGATCGAGCAGGGCGCCCCAGCCGGGCGCGTAGTCGAAGCCCGTGATGAAGCGCGTGCCGCCCTCGACGGGCTCGTAGCGCCAGTAGCCGCGGCCGTCGCGCAGCGGCGACCGGCGGTCGTCGGTCGTGAAGCGCAGGGCAGAGGTGCGTGCGCCGCCGGCGCCCTCGCGCGTGCCGAGGGCGATGCCGGTGCCGCGGATGGTGAGCCCGAGCATCCCTCGCTCGTACCGGAACCTGCACGGCGCGTCGTCGCCCGGCGCGCTCTCGATCGGCGTGATGCGGCTGAAGCGGGCGTCCCAGCGGGTGTGGAGCGAGGGCTCCTGCGTGAGGCGCCAGACCGTCTCGAGGTCAGCGGCGATCACGATCTCGACACGGATCGGACGATCGCTCACGTGCACAGTGTGGCACGCCGCGCGCGTCAGTCGTCGTCGCGCGGGCTGACCGCGGGGGGCCAGCTCGTGAAGCCGAGCTCGCGCGAGATGTTGCGCGCGGTCTCGCGCAGGTCGTTCAGCACGCCGGCCTCGGGCGGCCACTCGCTCGAGGGCATG
Source organism: Microcella alkalica (assembly GCF_014595885.1). Taxonomy (GTDB): domain Bacteria; phylum Actinomycetota; class Actinomycetes; order Actinomycetales; family Microbacteriaceae; genus Microcella; species Microcella alkaliphila_B. Next base: position 301,726 of record NZ_JABUKC010000001.1, read on the forward strand.
ACCACCGAGACGGCGGCGATGACGGTGCCGCTGCGGTCGGCGACGGGCACGGCGACCGACGACTCGCCGAGCACGGCCTCGTCCTCCTCGAAGGCGAGGGCCCGCTCGACGATCTGCGCGAACTGCACGCGCAGCGCGGCCGGGTCGGTGATGGTGTCGCCGGTGAGGCTGCGCAGCGGAGTCGCGAGCAGCGCGTCGGCCGCCGAGGGGTGGTAGGCGAGCAGCACCTTGCCGAGGGCGGAGGCGTGCGAGGGGATCGTGAGGCCCGTCTCGAGCATCTGCTGGCTGCCGTCGGGTCGACGGTTGTGGTGGATGATGATGACCTCGTCGAACAGTTCGGCGCCGAGGCGGGCGGAGAGGCCGGTGCGGCGGGCGAGCTCCTGGGTCCAGCGCATCGCGCGGGCGCGCACGTCGAGGGTGTCGAGGTAGACGTTCGACAGCTTCAGCAGGGCAGGGCCGAGCATGTAGCGCTGACCACCCGGCTCCTTCGCGACGAGCCCGTGCGCCTGCAGCGACTTCACGATGCCGTGCACCGTCGATGGCGGCAGCTCGAGGATGCCCGCGAGCTCGGTGATGCCGAGGTGCCGGGCGCCCTGCAGCGAGGTGAGCACGCGGGCCGCGCGGTCGATCGCCTGGATCACGGGAACCTCCTCGGTCGTCGCCCCATTATGCGGGGCGCGGGGCCCGGCATGCGCGATGGTCGCAGATGGTGCGCCTTCACTCTTGACAGGAGCCCAGCATCCGTTGCATATTCGACATTGTCGAAAAGCGTTCCAGAATCTGACGCGCTGGGCGACCCCCCGCCCGCTCGATATCCGCATGTTCGAAGGAGCACATATGGATGTCAATCGCCCGTGGCAGAAGCTCGCCGCGGAGTTCCTCGGCACCGCCTTCCTCGTCTTCGTCGGGGTCGGATCGGTGCCCGCCACGCTCATCGTGAACGGTGACGCGCCGTTCACGATGGCCGACCTGGGCATGATCTCGCTCGCGTTCGGCACGATCGTCGTCGTCACCGTCTACGTGTTCGGCTACATCTCGGGCAACCACATCAACCCGGCCGTCACGATCGCGCTCGCGGTGAGCGGCAGATTCCCGTGGCGCGAGGTGCCCGCCTACCTCGCGGCGCAGCTGCTCGGGGCGATCGCCGGATCGCTGGCCATCGTTGGCGTGCTCGGCATGCGCGCGAGCGAGGTCGGCCTCGGCGTCGCCGCCTACGACGCGGCGACCGTGCCGTGGTACCAGGCGTTCTTCGCCGAGCTCGTCGGCACCTTCCTGCTGGTGTTCGCGGTCTTCGGCGTCATCTACCGTCGCGCCGCACCCGGCTGGGCGGGGCTCGCGATCGGGTTCGTGGTGTTCGCCGCGATCATTCCGGTCGCGCCCACGACCGGCGCCTCGATCAATCCCGCACGCACGACCGGCCCGATGCTCGTGCAGCAGCTGCTCGGCGGCGAGGTCGCCTGGGAGCAGTGGCCGGTCTACGTCGGCGCCGAGCTGCTCGGCGGTGTGCTCGCGGCTGTGGTGTTCGCTGTGATGGCTCACACCCAGTCGGATAAGACTGGCCTCCAGGACACCCTTGCGAAGAAGGAAGGAACCCTCTCGTCATGAAGAAGCTCATCAACGACCCCGATCGGGTGCTCGCCGACGCCCTGCGCGGCATCGAGCTCGCCCACCCCGACCTGCGCGTCGACCACGCCAACCGCATCATCTACCGCGCCACCCCGAAGGATCATGGCACCGTCGCCCTGGTCAGCGGCGGCGGCTCCGGCCACGAGCCCCTGCACGGCGGCTTCGTCGGGTTCGGGATGCTCGACGCGGCCTGCGCGGGCGAGGTGTTCACCTCGCCGACGCCCGACCAGATGCAGGAGGCGACGAAGACCGTCGACCGCGGCGCGGGCGTGCTGCACATCGTGAAGAACTACACCGGCGACGTCATGAACTTCGAGATGGCCGCCGAGCTCGCCGCGATGGAGGCGAGCGTGGAGGTGCGCACGGTCGTCGTCAACGACGACGTCGCCGTGCAGGACTCGCTCTACACGGCCGGTCGTCGCGGCGTCGGCCTCACGGTGCTGCTCGAGAAGCTCGTCGGCGCGGCCGCCGAGCAGGGCCGCGACCTCGACGAGTTAGTCGCGCTCGCCGAGAAGGTCAACGCCGAGGGGCGGTCGATGGGCATGGCGCTCACGAGCTGCACGGTGCCGGCCGCCGGCAAGCCGACGTTCGACCTGCCCGAGGATCAGATGGAGATCGGCATCGGCATCCACGGCGAGCCCGGTCGGCACCGCGTGCCGCTCGCGAGCGCCAAGGAGATCGCCGAGATGCTCGTCGAGCCGATCCTCGGCGACCTGTCGTTCGGCGACGCCCCGACGATCGTCATGCTCAACGGCATGGGCGGCACGCCGCTCATCGAGCTGTACCTCATGTACGGCGAGGTGGCGGGCATCCTCGAGCGGCACGGCGTGACCGTCGCCCGCAGCCTCGTCGGCAACTACATCACCTCGCTCGACATGGCCGGATGCTCGGTCACGGTGCTGCGCGCCGACGACGAGCTGGTCTCGCTGTGGGACGCCCCCGTGGAGACCAGCGGCCTGCGCTGGGGCCGCTAGACCGAGAGCGCCGCCGCGACCACCCGTATTCCGCACCGCCCGCCACCCCGGCGACGACGCCGAGACTGAGGAGCACCATGAGCACCACCGACACCCTGACGATGCCGGCCTTCACCGCCTGGCTGGCCGCCTTCCGCGACCGGGTCACTGAGCAGCGGTCGTACCTGACCGAGCTCGACTCGGCGATCGGCGACGCCGATCACGGCGCCAACATGGCGCGAGGCATGGCCGCCGTCATGGAGAAGGTGGAGGCCGCCGCGCCCCCGACCGCCGACGAGCTGTTCAAGACGGTGGGCATGACCCTCGTCACGTCGGTGGGCGGGGCGAGCGGCCCGCTCTACGGCACGTTCTTCCTGCGGTTCGGCATGGCCGCCGGAGCGGTGACGGAATGCGATGCGGCGGCGCTCTCCACCGCCCTGCGCGCGGGCCTCGACGGCGTCGTGGCGCGCGGCAAGGCCGAGGCCGGCGACAAGACGATGTTCGACGCGCTCGCCCCGGCCCTCGAGGCGATGGATGCGGCGGTCGCCTCGGGCGCGTCGCTCGCCGAGGCGACGGCGGCGGCCCGCGATGCCGCCGCAGCGGGTCGCGATGCGACCGAGCCGCTCGTGGCCCGCAAGGGTCGCGCGAGCTACCTCGGCGAGCGCAGCGCCGGCCACCTCGACCCCGGGGCGACGTCGGCCGCCCTGCTCATGGAGGCCCTCGCGGAGGTCGCGGCATCGTGAGCGCACCCACGCGCGTCGGCATCGTCGCGGTCTCGCACAGCCGCCCGCTCGCCGAGGCGGCGACGGCGCTCGCGCTCGAGATGGTCGCCGGCGATCCGCCGCCGATCGCGATCGCGGCCGGCACCGACGACGGTCGTACGGGCACCGACGCGGTGCGCGTCGCCGAGGCGATCGGCGAGGCGGCCGCGGGCGGGGGCGGGGTGCTCGTGCTCATGGATCTCGGCTCGGCCGTGCTGAGCGCCGAGATGGCGCTCGAGTTCGTCGCCGACCCGCCGCCGGTGCGGCTGGTCGCGGCGCCGTTCGTCGAGGGGCTGCTCGCGGCGGTCGTGCGAGCCGCGGGCGGCGCCGACCTGGACACGGTCGCCATTGAGGCGCTCGGCGCGCTGCGTCCGAAGCGCGAGCAGCTCGACGACGCGGCCCCCGACGATGCGGCGCCGCCTGCTTCCGGGGCGGCGGATGCTCCGCCCACCCCGTCCGCGCCGGTCGCCGACGGCATGCCCGCCCCCGCGATCGCGGAGGCCACCGTGCGCAACGTGGCAGGCCTGCACGCCCGCCCCGCCGCCGATCTCGCCCAGCTCGTCATGGCCTCCGGTGCCGCGATCACGTTCGCGACCCCGAGCCGAGGTCCGGTCGACGCGTCGAGCCCGATCGGCATCGCGACCCTCGGCGCGGGCCCGGGCACGGTCGTGCGCATCGCGGGCAGCGGGCCGCAGGCGGCCGCGACGGTGGAGGCGCTGCGAGCGCTCATCGACTCGGGCTTCGGCGAGGAGCTCGCGCCGGGGCTCGAGGGCGAGGGCGCCGGCGCCGCGACGGGCGCGGGGGAGGCGAGCGGGGCATCCGCCGCCGCTGTCGCCGCGCCGGCGACGCCCGCCGCGGCCGCGACGCCCGCCCCTGCCCGCCCGACGAGCACCGCGAAGCCCATCGGGGTGAGCGGCGGCCGCGTGGTCGGCCCCATCGCCGTGCTCGTGCACGCCGCCGACGAGCCCGACGCCGCCGCGCGCGTGCCCGAGGCCGAGCGCGCCGACGCCCGCGCCCGGCTGCGGGAGGCGATGCTTGCGATCGCGGGCGAGCTGCAGCAGCGCGCCGACCGGGTGAGCGGCCAGCGCCGCGACGTGCTGCGCGCGACCGCCGCGATCGCCGCCGACCCGGCCCTGCACCGCGCCGCTGAGGCGCTCGTGCGCGACGACGGGCTCACGCCCGAGCGCGCCGTGTGGGTCGAGCTCGAGCGCACGGTCGCCCAGTACCGCGAGCTCGGCGGCCGCATGGCCGAGCGCGCCACCGACCTGCGCGACGTGCGCGACCGCATCATCGCGCGGCTGCGCGGCGTCGAGCCTCCGGGGGTGCCGGAGCGCGAGCATCCGTTCGTGCTCGTCGCCGACGACCTCGCGCCGGTCGACACGGTCGGGCTCGACCCGGACCGCTGCCTCGCGATCGTCACCGAGCAGGGCGGGCCCACCTCGCACACGGCGATCCTCGCGCGCGAGCTGGGCATCCCGGCGATCGTCGGCGCGACGGGCGCCACGGCGCTGGCCGATGGCACGGTCGTGCTCGTCGACGGCGACACGGGCGAGCTCGTCGAGCGCCCCGACGAGCGCGCGCAGGCGACGGCGACGGGCGTCATCACGCTGCCGCCCTTCGTCGGCCCCGGGCAGACGGCCGACGGCCACCGCGTCGTGCTCGGGGCGAACGTCGGGGCGCCGCGCGACATCCGCCGCGCCGTCGAGCGCGGGGCGGAGGGCGTTGGCCTGTTCCGCACCGAGTTCTGCTTCCTCGACCGGGTGACGGCGCCGAGCGTCGACGACCAGGTCGCCGCCTACCGCGAGGTGTTCGCCGCGTTCCCCGGCCAGACGGTCGTCGTGCGCACGCTCGACGCGGGCAGCGACAAGCCCCTGCCCTTCCTCACCGCCCTCGACGAGCCGAACCCGGCCCTCGGTGTGCGCGGGTACCGCACGGCCCGTCGCGACCCCGCGGTGCTCGACGACCAGCTGCGCGCGATCGCGATCGCGGCGGCCGCCGAGCGGGCGGATGTCGAGGTCATGGCCCCGATGATCGCCACGGTCGGCGAGGCGGTCGAGTTCGCCGCGCGCGCCCGGGCCGCGGGGCTGGAGCGGGTCGGGCTGACGATCGAGACGCCCTCGGCGGCGCTCGTCGCCGACGAGCTGTGCGCCGCGGTCGACTTCGTCAGCATCGGCACGAACGACCTGTCGCAGTACACGATGGCCGCCGACCGCATGTCGGGCGAGCTCGCCTCGCTCGCCGACGCGTGGCAGCCGGCGGTGCTGCGCTCGATCCGGCTCATCGGCGAGGCCGGTGCGCGCACGGGCACGCCCGTCGGCGTCTGCGGCGAGGCCGCGGCCGATCCGGCGCTCGCGCCGGTGCTCGTCGGGCTGGGCGCGTCGAGCCTGTCGATGGCGGCGCGCGGCATCACCGCGGTCGGTGCGGTGCTGTCGTCGGTGACGCTCGCGCAGTGCCGGGCTGCGGCCGAGGCGGCGTGCGCGGCGGTCGACCCGGCGGCGGCGCGCGCGGCGGCTCGGGAGGCGCTGGCCCGCTGAGCGTCGCCCGCGCGCCCGGGCTGCCGGGTCGCGGCCCGCCGGTAGGCTCGCCCCCGATGAATCGCCGGTCGACCGTCCTCTTCTCCGCGCTCGAGGCGCTGCTGGTCGTCGGCATCGGCATCGGCATCCCGCTCGCGGTGCTCACCGTGATGTGGGCGGTGCAGTTCGGGTTCCAGCTCGACTGGCTCGTCTTCTGGCGGGCATCCGTCGACATCTGGGCGATCGGGCACGGCGCCGACGTGACCTTCACGCTCGACCCGGTGACGGCGACCGCGCTCGGAGCGCTCGGGCCTGACGGCACCCCGGAGCCGTTCCTGTTCTCGCTCGCCCTGCTCGGCTTCGCTGCGCTCACGCTGCTCGCCGGCTGGCAGATGGGCCGGCGCTCGCTCGGTGAGCCGCACCGCGCCCTCGGCGGCGCGGTGGCCGTCGCGGGCATCGTCGTCATCGGCGGGCTCGCGGCGCTGAGCGCGAGCCACCCGGCGGCGCTGCTCTCGCGCTGGCAGACGGCCCTCTTCCCGGCCCTCGTCTTCGCACTCGGCTTCGGCATCGCGTCGCTGCGCGCCCGCGGGCCGTGGCGGGCGCGACTCGACGACGCGATCGACGGGCTGCCGCCGCTCGTGACGGGCGTCGCCGGTGCCGCGGTGCGCGCTGGTCTTGGCAGCGTCGCGACGATCGTCGGCGCCGCGGGCGTCGTCACCGCCGGTGCGCTGCTCGTCGGCTACGGGCAGGTGATCGCCCTGTACGAGAGCGTGCAGGCCGACGTGCTCGGCGGCATCGCGCTGACGCTCGGGCAGCTCGCGCTCGTGCCGACCGCCGTGCTCTGGAGCGCCTCGTGGCTCATCGGCCCCGGCTTCGCCCTCGGCACCGGCTCGGCGATCTCGCCGCTCGGCACGATCGTGGGCCCGCTGCCGGCCATCCCGCTGCTCGGCGCCCTGCCGACGAGCGAGCACAGCCCTGGCCTCGTCGTGGTGCTCGTGCCCGTGCTCGCGGCGTTCGTCGCCGGCATCGCGGTGCGGCCGAGGCTCGTGGCGGCGCTCGGGCCTGAGCGGCGACGGGAGCCCTGGGCGCTCGTGACGGCGCTCGTCGCGGGGGCGCTCGCGGGCATCCTCGCCGCCTTCCTGGCGTGGATCGCGGCGGGCGCGGCCGGCCCGGGACGCCTGGCGACCGTCGGCCCCGACCCGATCGCCGTCGGCCTGTGGATGCTCGCCGAGACGCTCGTCGGCTGCGCCCTCGGGCTGCTCGCCGGCGGGGTGCGGGTGCCGTGGGCCGAGCGGGCGTCCGCTGCTCATCCGCGCACGCCGTAGGCTGGAGGCGTGCTGCGGGTCGTCGTGCTGATCTCGGGCGGCGGGTCGAACCTGCGCGCCCTGCTCGAGGCCTCGGCGCACGCCGACTACCCCGCGCACGTCGTCGCCGTCGGCGCCGACCGCGAGGCCGATGGTCTCGCGCACGCCGAGGCCTTCGGCATCCCGAGCTTCACAGTGCCCTACTCGTCGTTCCCCTCGCGCGAGGCGTGGGGCGAGGAGCTGCTGGCCACCGTGCAGGAGTGGGAGCCGGACCTCGTCGTGCTGAGCGGCCTCATGCGCCTGCTGCCGGCGAGCGTCGTCGACGCCCTCGCGCCGCGCATCATCAACACGCACCCCGCCTACCTGCCAGAGTTCCCGGGCGCGCACGGCGTGCGCGACGCGCTCGCCGCCGGCGTCGAGCAGACCGGGGCGAGCGTCATCGTCGTCGACGCGGGCGTCGACTCGGGGCCGATCCTCGCGCAGGAGCGCGTGCCCGTGCTGCCCGGCGACACCGAGCACAGCCTGCACGAGCGCATCAAGCCCGTCGAGCGGCGCATGCTCATCGACGTCGTGCGCGACATCGCCACGGGCGCGATCGACCTCGACGCGCTCTAGCCCCGAGCATCCACCACCCCACACCACGAGGAGCACCCCCATGGCCGGCCCCGCCCACGACCCCGCCTCGTACCGCCACCGCGACGCCGTTCCCGTGCGCCGCGCGCTCGTCAGCGTGAGCGACAAGACCGGGCTGCTCGAGCTCGCCGCGGCCCTCGCCGGTGCGGGCGTCGAGATCGTGTCGACCGGCTCGACGGCGGCGACGATCGCGGCGGCCGGGCATCCGGTGACCGAGGTCTCGAGCGTCACGGGCTTCCCGGAGGCGCTCGACGGGCGCGTGAAGACTTTGCACCCGAGCGTGCACGCGGGCGTGCTCGCCGACCTGCGCCTGGAGAGCCACGAGCAGCAGCTCGCCGAGCTCGGCATCGCGCCGTTCGACCTCGTGGTCGTGAACCTGTACCCCTTCGTCGAGACCGTCGCGAGCGGCGCGCAGGGCGACGCCGTCGTCGAGCAGATCGACATCGGCGGACCCGCCATGGTGCGCGCCGCGGCGAAGAACCACGCCAACGTCGCGATCATCGTCGACCCGGCCGACTACGTCATGATCGGCAAGGCGCTCACCCTCGGCGGCACGACGCTCGCGCAGCGCCAGCGCTTCGCGGCGAAGGCCTTCGCGCACACCGCCGCCTACGACACGGCCGTCGCCGCGTGGTTCGCCGACACCCTCGGGGTGCGCGCCGAGCACCCCGCGCACGACGGCAGCCCCTCGACCGTCGACGTGCACGCGACGCTGCAGCAGGTGCTGCGCTACGGCGAGAACAGCCACCAGACCGCCGCGCTGTACCGCGTCGACGGCCACCAGGGCATCGCGCACGCGCGCCAGCTGCACGGCAAGGAGATGTCGTACAACAACTTCGTGGATGCCGATGCTGCTGTGCGCGCCGCGTACGACCACGAGGCTGCCGCCGTCGCGATCATCAAGCACGCAAACCCCTGCGGCATCGCCGTCGGCACCACGATCGCCGAGGCCCACGCGGCCGCTCACGCGTGCGACCCCGTGTCGGCCTTCGGCGGCGTCATCGCCGCCAACCGCGTCATCACGGCCGAGGCCGCCGCATCGATCGCACCGATCTTCACCGAGGTCGTCGTCGCGCCCGGCTTCGAGCCCGAGGCGCTCGAGCTGCTGATGGAGAAGAAGAACATCCGCCTGCTCGAGCTGCCCGCCGGCTTCGCCGTGCCCGAGGTCGAGCTGCGCCAGGTGAGCGGCGGGCTGCTGCGGCAGCAGGCCGACCGCCACTTCGCGGCCGCCGCCGACTGGACGCTCGTGAGCGGCGAGCCCGCCGATGAGGCGACCCTCGCCGACCTCGCGTTCGCGTGGCGGGCGTGCCGCGCGGTGAAGTCGAACGCCATCCTGCTCGCCTCGGGCGGGGCGTCCGTCGGCGTCGGCATGGGCCAGGTCAACCGCGTCGACTCGTGCCACCTCGCCGTGACGCGCGCGGGGGAGCGGGCGCGCAGCTCGGTCGCCGCGAGCGACGCGTTCTTCCCCTTCGCCGACGGTCTGCAGGTGCTGATCGACGCGGGCGTGCGCGCCGTCGTGCAGCCCGGAGGCTCGGTGCGCGACGAGGAGGTCATCGCGGCGGCGCAGGCGGCCGGCGTGACGATGTACCTCACGGGCGAGCGGCACTTCTTCCACTAGAGGCCGGCACCGCGAACGACCGCGGGTGCGGTCGCGCACCCGGTGTCGACAACTCCTCGCGGGCGGGTCTAGGCTGAAAGGCTCTGCTGCGACGCGGCCACCTCGGCCGCGATCGCGGCGCAGCGCTCACCAGCAGCCACCAGCATCCGCCACCGCACGCGGCATCCGCCGCGTCGATGCGCGCCCCGTCACGAGCGGAGCGCGCCGCCTCGAGGACCCACCATGTCGACGACGCAGCACGACCGACCCCGCCTGAGCACGGCCGCGGCCATCGCGCGCCTGTACCCGTACGCGAAGCCGGCGATGCCGCGCATCTACCTCGGCATGGTCGCGGCGCTGCTCGCCGGCGTCGTCGCGCTCGCGATCCCGCTCGTGCTGCAGCAGCTCGTCGACGGGCCGCTGTCGTCGGGCGACGCCACGCTCGTCGGGCCCGCCGTGGTGATCGTGCTTGTGCTCGGCGTGCTCGAGGCCGTCATGATCGCGCTGCGGCGCTGGTTCGTGCTCACGCCCGGCACCCACGTCGAGGCGCGCATGCGCAACGCGCTCTACGCCAAGCTGCAGGATCTGCCCGTCGCCTTCCACGACCGCTGGCAGTCGGGGCAGTTGCTGTCGCGCGCCGTGAGCGACCTCAACCTCATCCGCCGCTGGCTGTCGTTCGGCCTCGTGCTGCTCGTCGTCAACGCGGTGACGATCGTCATCGGCTTCGGCGTGCTCGTGTACTGGAACCTCTGGCTGGGCCTGCTGTTCCTCGTCTGCTCGATCCCGCTGTGGGTCTACGGCTACCTGTTCGAGCAGAAGTACTCGGTCATCGCCCGCCGCGCGCAGGATCAGCAGGGCGACCTCGCCACCGCGGTGGAGGAGAGCGTGCACGGCATCCGCGTGCTCAAGGCCTTCGGCCGCGGCAAGCACTCGCTGCTGAAGTTCGCCGACCAGGCCGAGCTGCTGCGCGCCACCGAGATCGAGAAGGCGCGCGCGATCGCGGGCATCTGGTTCTGGCTCATCCTGATCCCCGACGTCGCCTTCGCCCTGTGCCTGCTCGGCGGTGTCGCGCTCGGTGCCGCGGGGCAGCTGACGCCGGGCGAGCTCGTGGCCTTCTTCGCCACCGCGACGGTGCTGCGCTTCCCCGTCGAGTCGATCGGGTTCCTGCTTGCCATGACGTACGACACGCGCTCGGCGGCCGACCGCTTCTTCGAGGTCATGGACGAGACCAACGCGATCGTCGACCCCGAGCATCCGGTGACGATCACGGCGCCCGTGGGGCGGCTGACGTTCGAGAACGTGGTGTTCCGGTACCAGGATGCTCCCGCCGACCGCCCCGGAACCCTCGACGGCGTCGACCTCACCCTCGAGCCCGGCGAGACGATGGCGCTCGTCGGTGTCACGGGCAGCGGCAAGACGACGCTCACCGCGCTTGCGACGCGCCTGTACGACGTCAGGAGCGGGCGGGTGCTGCTCGACGGCGTCGACATCCGCGACCTCAGCCGCGAGGAGCTGCGTCGCCACATCGCGATGGCGTTCGAGGACGCCACGCTGTTCTCGACGAGCGTGCGCGAGAACGTGCTGCTCGGCCGTCCCGAGCTGGCCGGTGACGACCCGACCGTGCGCGCCGAGGCCGACCGCGTGCTCGCCGAGGCGCTCGAGATCGCCCAGGCCGACTTCGTGCACCGCCTGCCCGACGGCGTCGACACGACCGTCGGTGAGGAGGGGCTGAGCCTCTCGGGCGGGCAGCGGCAGCGCCTCGCGCTCGCGCGCGCCGTCGCCGCGCGACCCGCGGTGCTCGTGCTCGACGACCCGCTCAGCGCGCTCGACGTCGACACCGAGGCGCTCGTCGAGGCGGCGCTGCGGCGCGTGCTCGCGACCACGACCGGGCTCATCGTCGCCCACCGCCCCTCGACCGTGCAGATGGCCGACCGCGTCGCGCTGCTGCAGGAAGGCCGCATCACCGACGTCGGCACCCACAGCGAGCTGCTGCAGCGCAACGAGCACTACCGCTACGTCATCTCGTCGCTGGAAGACGAGGAGCTCGCCCAGAGCGAGCGCGAAGATCGCGAGCTGCGGCTCGCCGAGGAGGAGGGTCGGCGCCGCGAGGCCGTCGACCGCGAGTCGCGCGTCATCGAGCGCGAGGGGGAGGCGAAGCGATGAGCGGCACGACCGTCTCAGGCGTCTCGGGCGAGGAGCGCGACGACTTCACGAAGGCCGAGTCGCGGCAGATCCGCGCGCGCTCGCTGCGGCTGCTCGGCTCGCTCGTGCGCCCCGTGCGCGGGCGCGTGATCGCGACGATGGGCGTCATCGTGCTCTCGACGGCCCTGCAGGTCGCCGGGCCCGCGCTTATCGCGCTCGGCCTCAACGAGGGCCTGCCGGCGCTGCTCGAGCGCAATGACTGGATGCCCATCGCGCTCATCGTCGGCGCCTACCTGCTCACGGGCGTCGCGGGAGCCTCGCTCATCGCCGTGTTCCAGATCATGTCGGCGCGGCTGAGCCAGGCGATCCTGCTCGACCTGCGCAAGCGCGTCTTCCTGCACACGCAGCGGCTGTCGCTGCAGTTCCACGAGTCGTACACCTCCGGCCGCATCATCGCGCGGCAGACCAGCGACCTCGACTCCATTCGCGAGCTGCTCGACTCGGGGCTCACGCAGCTCGTGTCGGGCGCGCTCTACATGGGCTTCACGGCGGCGGCGCTCGTGCTGCTCGACCCGACCTCGGGGCTCGTGCTCGCGGCCGCGCTCATCCCGCTCGTCGCGCTCACGCGGTGGTTCCAGGTGCGATCGCAGAAGCTCTTCCGGCAGACGCGCGTGGCCTCGGCGCGCCTGATCGTGCAGTTCGTCGAGACGATGACGGGCATCCGCGCGGTGAAGGCGTTCCGCAAGGAGGGGCGCAACGAGCAGCACTTCGGCGAGCTCGTCGAGGACTACCGGCACGCCAACGCGCGCGTCATCCAGGTGTTCGGCATCTTCGACCCGGGGCTCGTGCTCATCGGCAACGTCACCGTCGCCGCCGTGCTGCTGACCGGCGGCTTCCGTGTCATCGACGGCGCGCTGTCGGTGTTCACCCTCCTGAGCGTCGTGCTCTACACCCGCCGCTTCTTCGACCCGGCGGAGGAGATGGCGATGTTCTACAACTCGTACCAGTCGGCCGCCGCGGCGCTGGAGAAGATCTCGGGCGTGCTCGAGGAGCGACCCTCGGTGCCCGACCCGACGACGCCGATCGACCTGTGGAAGGCGCGCGGCGCCGTGCACTTCGACCGCGTGCGGTTCTCGTACAACGACGACACCGTCGTGCTGCCGCGCCTCGAGCTGACCATCCCGGCTGGCCAGACGATCGCGCTCGTCGGCACCACCGGAGCCGGCAAGTCGACGCTCGCCAAGCTCATCGCGCGCTTCTACGACCCCACCGAGGGCGCCGTGACCCTCGACGGCGTCGACCTGCGGAAGCTGCATCCGAAGGATCTGCGCCGCGCGATCGTCATGGTGACGCAGGAGGCCTACCTGTTCTCGGGCACCGTCGCCGACAACATCGCGCTCGGCAAGCCCGACGCGACGCGCGACGAGATCATGGCGGCGGCGAAGGCGGTCGGCGCGCACGACTTCATCGAGTCGCTGCCCGACGGCTACGACACCGACGTCAACAAGCGCGGCGGTCGCGTGTCGGCGGGGCAGCGGCAGCTCATCTCGTTCGCGCGGGCGTTCCTCGCCGACCCGGTCGTGCTGATCCTCGACGAGGCGACCGCCTCGCTCGACATCCCGAGCGAGCGCCTCGTGCAGCGGGGTCTGCAGACCCTGCTCGCCGACCGCACCGCGGTGATCATCGCCCACCGGCTCTCGACGGTCGCGATCGCCGACCGCGTGCTCGTCATGGAGCACGGGCAGATCATCGAGGACGGCACGCCGGAGGAACTCATCGCCGGCACCGGCAAGTTCGCCCAGCTGCACGCCGCCTGGCGCGAGTCGCTCGTGTAGCGCGCGGCGCGGCGGCGTGTTCCGGACGTGCGTTGTGCTCCGGACGTGCGTTGTCGACGTGAGCGTGCGCTTCAGCGCACGGTCACGTCGTCACGGCACGTCCTCCGGGCCGGGGCACGGCGGCGGATGCTCCGCTAGCGCTCGACCGCGCCGACGTGCAGCGCCACGACCCCCATGCCGGGCACCTCGGCCCTGAAGCGGCCCTCGCCGTCGACCTCGACGACCTCGCCCGACACCGCGTCGGTGTAGCGCCCGGGCGCGAGCGACGAGTCGAACGAGGCGGTGGCGCCCGTGGCGCCGGCGTTGAAGGCGACGAACCCGTACTCACCGCGGCCGAAGCCCGTGACGCTGCGCAGCTCGCGCGTCTCGAACTCGGTCGCGTCGGTCAGCGGAGCGTCTCCGACCGCCGCGCGGAAGGCGAGCATGCCGCGCACGAGATCCCAGTTCTGCGGGCACACCCAGGTGCCGGGCTCGTAGCGCGGCTGCACCTCGGGGGGAGCATCCGCGCACGAGGCGTCGATGACGCGACCGTCGTCGTCGGCCGGCGCGCCCGCATCCCGCCCCTCGAAGGCGTAGCCGGAGGTCAGCTGCGGCGTGCCGTACGGGTGGGCGAGCAGGAAGGCGGTCGCGAGCGCGTATGCCTCGCCGTCCTTGTAGGAGAGCGTCTCGCCGTTGCGCTCGGTGTCGTGGTTGTCGACGAAGACGATCGCCTGCTCGCTCGGCAGCGTGCGACCCTCGGGGCCGAAGCGCACCTCCGGGTTGAGGGCGCCACTCTGCACCATGCTCGTGAGGGTGCGGGCGTAGGCGAACTCCCACACGGGGCCGGTCGGCGCGTACTCCTCCGGCTGGATCGGCTCGCCCTGGCCGCGGATCACCTCCTGGTAGACCCGCGTGCCCTCCGGCAGGTCGGCGACGATCGCGGCGATGTCCTCCGGCGGCATGTGCTTGGCGGCGTCGATGCGGAAGCCGGCGACGCCGAGCGAGAGCAGGTCGTCCAGGTAGGCGCGCAGCTGCTGCTGCACCCGTGGCGTCTCGGTCGCGAGGTCGGCGAGGTTGACGAGCTCGCAGCGCTGCACCTCGTCGCGGTCGCGGTAGTCGATGATGTCGCCCGTCGGCGACTCGGTGCAGGCGTGGAAATCGTCCGGCTCGAACAGCCCCGGGTAGCGGTAGTGCTCGTAGGTGCTGCCGGCCCAGCCGACGCCCGGGGCGTCCTGCCCCGACATGTGGTTGATGACGGCGTCGGCGACGACGTCGACGCCCGCCTCGCCGCAGGCCTCGACCATCGCGGCGAACTGCTCGCGGGCGCCGAGCCGCGACTCGACGCGGTGCGACACCGGTTGGTAGGCCACCCACCACTGTGGGCCGACGACGTGCTCCTGCGGCGGGCTCGTCAGCACCCAGTCGATGCCGATCTCGCCGAGAGCGGGGCATTCGGCGGCGATCGCGTCCCACGTCCACTGGAACATGAGGATGCCCGCATCGCGCCGATCCTGCGGCTGCGGCGGCTGCGTGCCCGGCGTGCACGCCGCGAGCCCGAGCGTCACGGTGGCGATGAGCCCGGCGAGCGCGGCGCGGGCGGGGCGGGCTTCTCGACGCATGGGACACTCCTTCGTGCGGTCTGCAAGCGCTTGCACCGAGTCTAGGGGGCGGCGGGCATCCGTCGAGGGTCGCCTCATGTCGCGAACGCCCGGTTCGCAGTCGCGACACGCCGTGATCGCACACCTCGCACGGCGTGTCGCGGCGCGACGCCGGGTGAACGCGACTCCGCGCGACGTGCGTCGGCACAGCCGGGCACGGCTCGGCGTGGCCCGAGCCCTGCGCGAGCCTCTCGGCGGCCGCAGCCGCGCCCGCCTCAGGCGAACCGGTGCCGCGCCTGGGCGAGGTCGATGCGGTAGGCGTCGGGCTCGCCGCGCGCGCCGACCCAGCGCAGCGGCGTGCCCTCGCGCTCGTAGTGCTCGAGCGCCTCGGCCTCGTGCCCGGCCGGCGGGCGGCCGTCGGAGCCGATGACGCGCCACCACGGCCCCGAGCCGTCGGAGGTGGCGAGAATGCGACCGACCGCGCGGGCGCCAAGCGAGCCGAGCTCGGCGGCGACGTCGCCGTAGGTCATGACGCGCCCCTCGGGGATGTCGCTCACGACGACGTGCACGAACGCCGCGAAGTCGAGTGGTGACTCGGGTCGCGCGCCGTGACCATCGCGAACGGGATCGCCCATCAGATGGGGAGCGAGCCGATCTTCTCGCCGTACTCGGTCTCGCCCACCTCTTCGAAGCCGAGGCGGCGGAAGAACTCGCCAGGGCCGCCCTCGCCGGTCTCCCAGATGACGGTGACGGTCTCGAAGCCGCGCGCGCGGGCCTCCTCCGCCAGCTGCCGCACGGCGAAGCGGCCGACGCCGCGGCCCTGCTTGGTCGCGTCGACGTTGATGCGCCAGATGCAGCTGCGGAATTCGGGCTTCTCGTGATCGGGGTCGAAGTTGCCGCGGATGAAGCCGACGACCTCGTCGCCGTCGAGCACGACGCGGGCCCACGTGGTGGTCGGGTTGAGGTAGGCGTCGGCCGCCGAGTACGAGACGGGGGTGACGAACTGCTCCTGCCCGGGTCGCAGCGTGAGGTTGTTCGCGGCCACGATGGTCTTCGCCGACAGCTCTTCCAGTCTCAGATCGCCCATGGGGCCAGGGTAGTCAGTCCGGCGGATGCGCGCCCGGAAGATTTATCTCGACATCGAGAGATCTCGGCCGAGGCGGTAGGATCCTTCGGGGCCTCACCGTGCCCTGCGATTCGGCCGCCGACGCGGCCCCCGGTCGTCGATCACCCTCGACGCCCGCGAACGTGCGAAAGGATCCCCGTGCAGAAGATCAAGGTCGAGGGCACCGTCGTCGAGCTCGACGGCGACGAGATGACCCGCATCATCTGGCAGTTCATCAAGGACCGCCTCATCCACCCCTACCTCGACATCACGCTCGAGTACTACGACCTGGGCATCCAGCACCGCGACGTGACCGACGACCAGGTCACGATCGACGCCGCCCACGCCATCCAGAAGCACGGCGTCGGCGTGAAGTGCGCCACCATCACGCCCGACGAGGCCCGCGTCGAGGAGTTCGGCCTCAAGAAGATGTGGAAGAGCCCCAACGGCACGATCCGCAACATCCTCGGTGGCGTCATCTTCCGCGAGCCGATCATCATCTCGAACATCCCGCGCCTCGTGCCCGGCTGGAACAAGCCGATCATCATCGGCCGTCACGCCTTCGGCGACCAGTACCGCGCCACCGACTTCCTGTTCAAGGGCGAGGGCACGCTGACCGTCGAGTTCACGCCGAAGGATGGCGGCGAGCCGCAGAAGTTCGAGGTCTACCAGGCCCCGGGCGACGGCATCGCGCAGGTGCAGTACAACCTCGACGCCTCGATCCGCGACTTCGCGCGCGCTTCGCTCAACTACGGGCTCTCGCGCGGCTACCCCGTGTACCTCTCGACGAAGAACACGATCCTCAAGGCGTACGACGGCCGCTTCAAGGACATCTTCCAGGAGATCTTCGACGCCGAGTTCAAGGACCAGTTCGAGACCGCCGGCATCACCTACGAGCACCGCCTCATCGACGACATGGTCGCCTCGGCCATGAAGTGGGAGGGCGGCTACGTCTGGGCCTGCAAGAACTACGACGGCGACGTGCAGAGCGACACCGTTGCGCAGGGCTTCGGCTCGCTCGGCCTCATGACGAGCGTGCTCACCACGCCCGACGGCAGGATCGTCGAGGCGGAGGCCGCGCACGGCACCGTCACGCGCCACTACCGCCAGCACCAGCAGGGCAAGCCGACGTCGACGAACCCGATCGCGTCGATCTTCGCCTGGACGCGCGGCCTCATGCACCGCGGCAAGCTCGACGGCAACGCCGAGCTCATCACCTTCGCCGAGACCCTCGAGGATGTCGTCATCACGACCGTCGAGAGCGGCAAGATGACGAAAGACCTCGCGCTGCTCGTGAGCCCCGAGCAGGAGTGGCTGACGACGGAGGACTTCCTCGCCGCCCTCGACGAGAACCTGAAGGCGCGACTCGGCGCGTAGCCGACCGCGAACCGACGGATGCCCGTGGCACGCGCCACGGGCATCCGTCGTTCTCGGGGCGGTCGCGATCCCATACCCCCGGGGGTATTATCGAGGTGCGCGGCATCGCGCGCCCCGTCTCCGGAAGGAACCGATCATGTGCTCTCCCGCTCGTTGCGACCGCTGCGGCAAGACCACCTGGGCCGGCTGCGGCCAGCACATCGAGCAGGCGCTCGAGGGCGTGCCGCAGGAGCAGCGCTGCACCTGCGCCTGACGACGCTCGGCGGTCAGGATGCCCTTCTTGGCGCCGCAGCAGCGTGGCGAGTAGACCTGACGGCGTGACTCGCCTCGCCTCGGCCGTGCGCCGCTTCCCGCTCGTCGCGCTGACCCTGGTGGTCGGCGCGGTCGCGGTCGCCCTGCTGCTCGCCGGTCTCGAGCCAGCGGCGCGGCTGCTGAGCTCGGTCTACGCGCTCGCGATCGCCGCGATGGAGGCCGTGCGCATGATCCGCGGCCTGCTTGCGAAGCAGTTCGGCCTCGACATCCTCGCCGTGACCGCGATCGTGAGCACGGTCGTGGTCGGCGAGTGGGGCGCGAGCCTCGTCATCGTGCTCATGCTGACCGGCGGCGAGGCCCTCGAGGTCGCCGCCGCGGGTCGCGCCCAGCGCGAGCTGCGCGCGCTGCTCGACCGGGTGCCGCAGCTGGCGCACCGGCTCGGGGGCGACGGCTCGGTCACCGACGTGCCGGCGGCGGATGTCCGGGTCGGCGATCGTCTGCTGGTGCGCCCCGCAGAGCTCGTCCCGGTCGACGCGGCCCTCGTGTCGGCGCGCGCCGAGCTCGACGAGTCGTCGCTCACGGGCGAGAGCCTGCCCGTCGAGAAGTCGGCGGGCGACACGGTGCTGAGCGGTTCGGTGAACGGCGCCGCCGCGATCGAGGTCGTCGCGACCGCCGTCGCCGCCGACTCGCAGTACCAGCGCATCGTCGAGCTCGTGCGCGACGCCTCGTCGTCGAGGGCGCCCCTGGTGCGCCTGGCCGACCGCTACGCGGTGCCGTTCACGCTCGTGAGCCTCGCGATCGCCGGCGTCGCCTGGGCGGTCAGCGGCGACCCGGTGCGCTTCGCGGAGGTGCTCGTCGTGGCGACGCCCTGCCCGCTGCTCATCGCGGCGCCGGTCGCGTTCATGGGCGGCATGTCGAGCGCCGCGAAGCGCGGCATCGTCATGAAGGACGCGGGCTCGCTCGAGCAGCTCGCGCGCGCGAGGACGGTCGCCTTCGACAAGACCGGCACCCTCACCGAGGGCCGCCCCGAGGTGCTCGGGGTGCATCCGCAGCCGGGGTTCGACGGCGACGAGCTGCTGGCGCTCGTCGGCTCGGCCGAGCGCGCCTCGTCGCACGTGCTCGCCGACTCGCTCGTGCGCGCGGCGACCGAGCGCGGGCTCGTGCTCGCCGACGCGGTCGACGCGCGCGAGGCGGCCACCTTCGGCGTCGAGGCGACCGTCGGCGGGCGCGGCGTCGTGGTCGGCAAGCCCGCCTTCGTGGCCGAGCACGCGCCCGACCTCGAGCGGCGGCCGGCGGCGAGCGGTGAGGCCGTCGTCTACGCGGCGGTCGACGGTCGCTTCGCCGGCACGATCACGCTGCGCGACGCCGTGCGTCCCGACGCCGCCCGCACCCTCGACGCCCTCGCACGCCTCGGCGTGACGCGCACCCTCATGGTCACGGGCGACGTGGAGGCGACCGCGCGCCCGATCGCCGAGGCGCTCGGCATCACCGAGCTGCACGCGGAGTGCCTGCCCGACGACAAGGTGCGGCTCATCCGGGAGGCGCGACCGCGCCCGGTCGTCATGGTGGGCGACGGCGTCAACGACGCCCCCGTGCTCGCCGTGAGCGACGTCGGCATCGCGATGGGGGCGAAGGGCTCGACGGCGGCGAGCGAGTCGGCCGACGTCGTCATCCTGCTCGACGACGTCTCGCGCGTGGCGCGCGCCGTCGCGATCGGGCACCGCACGGTGCGCATCGCGCTGCAGAGCATCTGGCTCGGCATCGCGATCTCGGTCGGGCTCATGCTCGTCGCCGCGGTCGGGCTGCTGCCGGCGATCGCGGGCGCAGCCCTGCAGGAGGTCGTCGACCTCGTCGCGATCCTGGGGGCGCTGCGCGCCGTGCGCGCGGGCGCCGGGCCGGTGGCCGGCCTCGACGGCCCGCGCGACGGCGCGGTCGCGAGCTAGGCGGTGACCTGCGCGCGATCCGTGGTGGTCGCCACGGCGATCTTGCGCGGCTTCGCCTTCTCGAGCACGGGCAGCATGACGCTCAGCACGCCGTTCTCGTAGTGGGCGCTGATGCCCTCGGTGTCGATGTCCTTGCCGAGGGTGAGCTGGCGCAGGTACTGGCCCGAGGGGCGCTCGCGCGTGAGCCACTGCACGCCCTCGTTCGAGCGGGGCGTGCGCTCGGCGCGGATCGTGAGCAGCTGACCGTCGACGTCGACGTCGACGCTGCCCGGGTCGACGCCCGGCAGGTCGGCGCTGAGTACGAAGTGGTCGCCGTCGCGATAGACGTCCATCGGCATGAGTCGCGGGCTCTCGCGGCGGTCGAGCAGGGTGCCGGCGACGCGGTCGAGCTCGCGGAACGGGTCGAAGAACATGGTCATGAGGTCCTCCTTCACAAGCGGTCTCGAAAGTTGAGTCGCTATGGCTCAACTACGTCGAGATTAGCACTCGGCATGGTCGAGTGCCAATGGTTCGCGCATGGCGAAGCTCGAGCACCTCGGCCTCCTGAAGGGCGGCGAGGATGCCCGACGCGAGCTCGCCGAGCAGCCCTAGTACCCCGCGAAGGAGTCGGTGCGCACGCGCTTCGCCCCGGCCGCGCGCAGCGCCGAGCGCCCCGCCGCCACGAGCGCGGGCGCCCCCGAGACGTACCCGCGACGACGCGCGATGTCGGGCACCGCGGCCCGCAGGCTCTCGCCGCTCAGGTCGTCGCGGTCGAGCTCGACGACGCGCGCGCCGGAGGCCTCGAGCACGTCGCGGTAGAGCACCTCGCCGTCGCGCGAGGGCACGACCACGACGACGACGTCGCGCTGCTCGCCGCGTCGCGCGACCTCGGCGAGCTGGCTCGCGAAGGGGGTGACCCCGATGCCGCCGGCGACGAGCACGACAGGCTCCGCCGGGTCGCGGGGGAGGAGGAAGTCGCCGCTCACCTGCGTCGCCCGCACGAGCGACCCCGGCTCGAGGGCGGCGAGCTCGCGCTTGAAGGAGGAACCCTGCTCGGGCATCCGCAGCCCGATCGCGACCTCGGGGGCCTCGCCGTCCGCCGCCGACGGCGCCGAGGCGATCGAGAAGACGCGGCGCGTGCCGCGGATGTCGGCGCGGTGCGGCAGGTGCAGCTCGAGCCACTGGCCGGCCTCGAAGGGCACGGGGCGGGTCGGCGCGAAGCGGAACTCCGTCGCCGACGGCGACAGGGCGCGAGTGCCCGTCAGCCGCAGGGCGAACCCTCGCCGGCGCGACACCGCGAAGGCGACGATGTTGCCGATGAGCAGGGCGAGCTCGGGCGAGGTGTAGATCAGCACGGGGCCGACCGGGAAGGAGAACGGCACCGAGAACGCGACCGCGACGACCGCGGCGGTCAGCCACTGCTGCCAGCGCCGCGGCGGCAGCGTGATCGGCTCGGTCAGCATGAAGCCGGCGAGGAAGACGACCGGGTACAGCACGAGGATCGAGAGGTAGGCATCGAGCGGGGTCGCGCCCGTGAGCGTCACCCGCGTGCCGATGATCGCGACGACGAGCACGACGAGCAGCAGGCCGATGTCGAGCCGCCGCGTGCGGTCGAGCAGCAGGAGGGCGCCGAGGGCGACGACGGGCAGCATCGCGGGCGTCGCGATCCACCAGATGCCGACCGTGAGGCCGGTGAGGCCGGCGACCCAGACGCCCGTCGCGGCCGGGTTGAGGATGTGCCGACCGCGCCACACGACGAGGTACTTCGACAGCGCCGCGACGATGCCCGCGAGCGCGGCGCCGACGAGATCCATCGTCGCGGCCGACGGCGGCAGGAGGCACGCGATGATGAGGGCGGTGATGACGCTCGACTCGCGGTGCGGCACGACGCGCGCGAGCCGCGCCGCCGCCTCGTTCGCGCCGAGGGTCGCGACGCCGACGACGCCGAGCATCGCGAGCAGCCCGAGCGGGTCGATGCCGATCACGCCGAGCGACCCCAGCAGCACGCCCATCGCGAGCACGGCGGCGAGGGCGATGACCGTCAGCCGGTACATGCTCACGCGGCCGGTCACGGCATCCACGATCGCTCTCATCGGAACAGCTCGCCCTCCCATCGGACGCTCGCCTCGAGGCGCCCGTCGCTGAACATCCTCACCCAGGTGAAGTCGAACGCCGCCTCGAGCTCGGCCGGCTCGGCGACGAAGAGCGCCGTCGCGAGGCCGTCGGCCTCGAGGGCGGTAGCGGCGACGACCCACGTGCCGATGATCCCGCCGACGGGGCGGCCCGTCACGGCGTCGATGATGTGGTGCAGGCCCTCGCCCCACGCCCGTCGCGACGGCGACGAGGCGGCGAGCGCGGCATCGCGCAGCTCGACGACGCCGACCGCCTTCGTCGGGTTGGCGGGGTTCTCGAGGGCGACCCGGATGCCCGCCCCGCCCAGCGCCCGCAGGTCGCCGCTGCCGTCGACGACCGTCTCGACCGCGCCGCGGGCCGCGAGCAGGTCGCCGACGAGGTCGACGAGGTACCCCTTGCCGGCCGCGCCCACGTCGAGCAGCACGCCGGTGCGCGTGCGCAGCCGCACAGCCCCGGCGTCGGCGCGCTCGAGGTCGAGCGTCTCGGCCCAGGCGGGTGCCGGCACCGGCTCGCCGCTGGGCCGCAGCCGGTAGGTCGCGTCGTAGCCGAGCCGCTCGAGCGAGGCGCCGACGAGCGGGCTCACCCGCCCGCCGGTCGCGGCGTGCAGGCGCTCGTAGAGGTCGAGCAGCGGGCCCGCGTCATTGGGCAGCGGCCACTCGCCGCCGTCGCGCGCGGCCGCGATGCGGGCCACGAGCGAGTCGTCACGGAAGCGCGACCAGTCGCGGTCGAACCGCTCGACGCGCGCCAGCACCGCGGAGCGGTCGTCGTCGTCGAGCCCGCGCGCGGCGTCGATGCGCCACGCGGTGCCGATCGCCTCGAAGAGCCAGGCGTCGCCCGCGTCAGCCGGCGAGGGCATCCGCCTTGATCTGCTCGAGGGCGTCGCGGAACCCGCCGCTCGTCAGCGACGACCCGGCCACGCGCGTCACGTTGAGGGTGTCGATGTCCTTGCCGACGACCTCGGCGGCGATGCCGCCGGCGAACAGGCCCTGGAACCGCTCGGTCGTCGGGTTGTTGGCGTTCGTCTGCACCGTCACGTCGGTGACGATGTCGCCCTCGAGGGTGAGCTCGACGATGATGCTCTCGCCGCCGTTCGGGCTCTGGTACTCGCCGCTGGCGCTGTAGGTGCCGTCGTCGTAGACGGCGGAGGTGTCGGCCTCGGCGCCGCTCGGCGCCTCCGGTGCCGCGTCGGTGCCGGCGTCGGCGGCGGTCGCGCAGCCGGCGAGCGTCGTCAGCAGCGCGGCCGCGGCGGCGGCGCCCGCGAGCGGCGCGGCGGCGGGTCGGGTCGAACGGGTCATGGATCCTCCGGGCGAGGCAGGCTGTGGTCGGGCGGGCTGAGCGGGCGGATGCTCGACGCGAGCGAGCGGCAGACCCGGGTTCAGCATCCCGATGATCGATGAGTATTCGCTGGAGCGGGCTGGAGGGTTTGCTCCGCGCGCCATGAGCGTCGCGCGAGAGCGGCCGCCGAGCGGCGGCGCGAAGCTTTACACAGTCGAAACAGAAAAGGTTGTCTACCCGTGTTCACGGGGCATATGTTTGGCCAATCCACGGTTGCAGACCATCGTTTCTGCAGCGCCCACCTCCACACGAAGGATGCACAACGCTGTGACACCACGGGCACGCCGCACACCGGCATCACCTCCCCTCCGTTCCCTCCTCTCCCTCGCCACCGGCACCGCGCTCGTCGCGGCTGGCGTGCTCGCGGCGCCGATGACGTCGACCGCGGCGCCGAAGGAGCCCACCGTCTCGGCCGCGGCCTTCGACGATGGCCGCTACGTCGTGCTGCTCGCCGACGATGCCGCCGCCGCCTACGAGGGCGGCGTCGACGGCTTCGCGCGCACCGCCCCGAAGAAGGGCGAGCAGCTCGACCCGAAGCGCTCGGCGGTCGCCGAGTACCGTCAGTACCTCAAGCAGCAGCAGCAGGAGACCGCGGCAGCGGTCGACGCGCAGATCGCCGCCTCGTACACGACCACGGTCAACGCCTTCACGGCCGACCTCACCGCCGCGCAGGCGGCGAAGCTCGCCGCCCAGCGCGGCGTCGTGGCGATCGCGCCCGACGAGCTGCTGAAGGTCACGTCGGTGCCGGGCACCGAGTTCCTCGGCCTCGAGGGCCCCGGCGGGCTGTGGGAGAAGGTCGGCGGCGCCGAGACCGCGGGCGAGGGCATCGTGATCGGCGTGCTCGACACGGGCATCGCGCCTGAGAACCCGTCGTTCGCCGGTGACAAGCTCGGCAAGAAGCCGGGTGACACCCCGTATCGCTCGGGCAAGACCATTGTCTTCGAGAAGGCCGACGGCGGCACGTTCGTCGGCGAGTGCCAGACCGGCACGCAGTTCTCGGTCGACGACTGCAGCACGAAGGTCATCGGCGCCCGCTACTTCGTCGACGGCTTCGGCAAGCAGAACATCGGCGACGTGAAGACCGGGCCGGGCGAGTTCCTCTCGCCGCGCGACGGTGACGGCCACGGCTCGCACACCGCGGGCACCGCGGCGGGCAACCACCTCGTCGACGCGGAGGTCGCCGGCATCGACTTCGGCCAGATCTCCGGCGTGGCCCCCGGCGCGAAGATCGCGGCGTACAAGGTCTGCTGGAACGGCAAGGACGCCGCCTCGACCGCCGACGACGGCTGCGCGACGAGCGACCTGCTCGCCGGCATTGAGGCCGCGACGCTCGACGGCGTCGACGTGATCAACTACTCGATCGGTGGCGGTGCCGCCGATTCGACGGTGTCGATCATCGACCAGGCGTTCCTCGGCGCGGCCGCGGCGGGCATCTTCGTCTCGGCGTCGGCCGGCAACTCCGGACCGGGTTACTCCACGCTCGACAACGCGAGCCCGTGGATCACGACGGTCGCCGCGAGCACGATCCCCTCGTACGAGGCGACTGCGACGCTCGGCAACGGCGACGCCTACGCCGGCGCCTCGATCACGGTCGACATGACCGAGGGCGCGGAGCCGCTCACCGGCTCGCTCGTGCTCTCTGACGTGCTGGGCGCCGCGGGCGCCACCGAGGCCGACGTCAAGCTCTGCGCGCCGGGCGCGCTCGACGCGGCGAAGGTCGCCGAGGGCACGATCGTGGTCTGCGACCGCGGCGTCTACGACCGCGTGGCCAAGTCGGCCGAGGTCGCTCGCGTGGGCGGCATCGGCATGATCATGGTCAACGTCACGCCCGGCTCGGTGGATGCCGATGCGCACTCGGTGCCGACGGTGCACCTCAACAGCGAGTACCGCGACGCCGTGCGCGCGTACGCCGCGACCGCGGGAGCGACCGCGAGCCTCGCGTTCGGCAACTCGACCGACGTCGTGACGGCCGTGCCGCAGGTGGCGGGCTTCTCGTCGCGCGGTCCGGTGCTGGCGGACGGCAGCGACATCCTCAAGCCCGACATCGCGGCTCCCGGCGTGGGCATCCTCGCCGCCACGTCGCACCGCGAGGGCGTCGCTCCGACGTTCAACTTCCTCAGCGGCACGTCGATGGCGGCTCCCCACATCGCCGGCCTCGCGCTGCTGTACCTGGGCGAGCGTCCGACGGCGACGCCTGCGGAGGTCAAGTCGGCTCTCATGACGACCGCCTACGACACCAAGAAGTCCGACGGCTCGCCGATGACCGACCCGTTCGCGCAGGGCGCCGGCCACGCCGACCCGACGCGATTCTTCGAGCCGGGCCTGCTGTACCTCAACGACCTCGGCGACTGGTACAGCTACATCGAGGGCATCGGCTACGGGCTGGGCGACTCGGTCGACCCCGTCGACCCGAGCGACCTCAACCTCGCCTCGCTCACCGTCGGTGAGATGACCGCCCCGCAGACGGTGACCCGCACGGTCACCGCGACGCAGGCCGGCACCTTCACCGCCTCGGTGCAGGGCATGGCGGGCATGGACGTCACGGTCGAGCCCTCGACGCTGAGCTTCGGCGCGGCGGGCGAGACGGCGACGTTCACGGTCACCTTCGCCCGCACGACCGCCACGCTCGACGCCTGGGCGACCGGTTCGCTCACGTGGACTTCGGGCGACACGACGGTGCGCTCGCCCCTCGCGGCCAAGCCCGTGACGATCATCGCCGCGGCCGAGGTCGCCGGCGAGGGCGTCGACGGCTCGGTCGAGGTCAGCGTAACCCCCGGCGGCACGGGCGACATCGCTCTGGCCACCACGGGGCTCTCGCTCGGCGACGTGCTCTCCGGCACGGGGGCGACGGGCTTCACCGCCGAGTACACGGTCGATGTGCCGGCAGGTGCCGCGATGGCGCGCTTCGACCTCGACTCGCTCGACGACACGGCCGACCTCGACCTCGTGGTCTACCAGCTCGACGACACCGGCACCCCGATCGCGGTCTGGGTCTCGGCGACGGGTGCGGCCGACGAGCGCGTCGATCTCGTCGCGCCGGAGGCCGGCCAGTACCTCGTGCTCGCGGACGTCTACTCGGCGCCGGGCACGGTCGGCTGGGATCTCACCGTCACCTCGGTGGTGCCGGGCGGCGCCGAGCTCGCGCTCGACCCGGCCGTGCTCGCCGGCGAACAGGGCGTCGAGACCAGCTACACCGCCTCGTGGAGCGGGCTCGAGCCCGACTCCAGCTACCTCGGCCTCGTGAGCTACGGCGACACGGGCGCCTTCACGGTGGTCACGGTCGACACGGGGGCGGCAGCGCCGACGCCGTAGTGCGATGAACCACGACGGCCCGGGTCCTGTTCAGGAGGCCCGGGCCGTCGTCATGCGCACGGACCTACTTGAAGATGATGGTGCGCTGGCCGTCGAGCAGCACGCGATCCTCCGCGAACCAGGTGACGGCCTGGCTGAGGGTGCGGCTCTCCTCGTCCTGCCCGATCGCGACGAGCTCGGCGACGCTGCGCGAGTGGTCGACGCGCACCACGTTCTGCTCGATGATGGGGCCCTCGTCGAGGTCGCTCGTGACGAAGTGCGCGGTCGCGCCGATGAGCTTCACGCCGCGCGTGTGCGCCTGCTTGTACGGGTTCGCGCCCTTGAAGCCCGGCAGGAACGAGTGGTGAATGTTGATCGCCCGCCCGGCGAGCCGCTCGCACAGCTCGGGGGAGAGGATCTGCATGTAGCGGGCCAGCACGACGAGCTCGATGTCGTGCGCCTCGACCGCCTCGAGCACGCGCGCCTCGAACGCCGCCTTCTCCTCCGGGTTCGTCACCGGCCGCGACTCGAACGGCACGCCGTAGAAGCTCGCGAGCTCGCCGAGGTCGGGGTGGTTGCCGAGCACGAGCGGGATCTCCACCGGCAGCTGCCCCGCCCGCTGCCGGAACAGCAGATCGTTGAGGCAGTGCGCCGCCTTCGACACGAGCACGAGCGTGCGCAGCGGGCGACCCACCCGGTCGATGCGGCAGGCCATGCCGTAGCGGTCGATGACGGGCTGCAGCGCCGCAAGCAGGCGGTCGTGGTCGGCGGGCGTCTCGGTCTGCAGGCGCAGGAAGAAGCGGCCCGACTCGAGGCTCGAGAACTGCTGCAGCTCGGTGATGTTGCCCTCGGCCTCGACGATCGAGCCCGTGACGGCGTGCACGATGCCGGGCTGGTCGTCGCAGACGAGGGTGACGATCCAGTGGTGGAGGGTGGCGGTCACACGCCCCAGCCTATTGCGGGGGCGCGGGCACGTTAGCGTAGACGCGGATGCTCCGCCGAGCATCCCCGGATGCGTCGGCCCGCCACGCCGACCACGAGAGCGTCACCATGAACTCCACCACCCCCTCCGCCGAGCGCCCCTTCCCCTGGGTCGGCCTGCTGACCCTCGCCGCCGCGATCTTCGTGCTCGTCACGAGCGAGTTCCTGCCGACTGGCCTGCTGCCCGACATCGCCGGCGACCTCGACGTCAGCCAGTCGCAGGTGGGCCTGCTCGTCACGATCTTCGCCGCGACCGTCGTCGTCTCGACCACCCCGCTCGCCGCGCTCACCCACCGCTACTCGCGCAAGTGGCTGCTCATTGCCGTGCTCGGCGTCTTCGCGCTCGCCAACGTGCTCGCCGCCGTCGCGCCGAGCTACGAGCTGCTCGTCGGCGCCCGGGTGCTCGGCGGCCTCGCGCACGGCCTGTTCTGGGCGATCGCGGGCGCCTACGCGGGCCACCTCGTGCCGCGCGAGCAGCTCGCGAAGGCGGTTGCCGTGACGAGCATGGGCGGCACGACCGCGTTCGTGCTCGGCGTGCCCGTCGGCACCGCGATCGGCCAGGCGCTCGGCTGGCGCGCCGCCTTCGGCATCATCGCCGCCTCCGTCGTCGTGCTCGCGCTGCTCGTCGTGCGCTTCCTGCCGGGCGTCGATCACCGCGTCTCGCTCGCCACGGGCGAGGTGCCGCTGCCGGCCCGCCGCGACCCGACCTTCCCCGGCGTGCTGTTCGTGTGCCTGCTCGTGGCGATCATCGTCATCGGCCACAACGTCTTCTACACCTACATCGCGCCGTACATCATCGACGAGGCCGGGTTCCCGCGCGACTCGGTGAGCGTGCTGCTGTTCCTGTACGGCGGCGCCGGCGCGATCGGTCTCGTGCTCGCCGGGGTCGTCGGCGGCCGGTTCCCGCGCGCGGGGCTGTACGGGATGCTCGGCGGCGTCGTCGTCGCCGTGGCCGTCCTCGCCGCGTTCTCGGGCATCCCCGTCGTGGTCGTCGTCGCGATCGTGGTGTGGGGCGTCGCCTTCGGCGGCATCCCGGCGATGCTGCAGACGCGCCTGCTGCACGTGGCCTCGCCGCGCATCCGCGATGTCGGCGCCGCGCTGCTCACCACGTCGTTCAACATCGGCATCGGCGGCGGCGCCCTCGTCGGCGGCGTGCTGCTCGACAGCGCCGGACTGCTCGTGCTGCCCGTCGTCGAGGCCGCGGTCATCGCCCTCGCGCTCGTGCTGCTCGTGGTCGTCGACGCCCGCCGACGGCGGCTCGACGAGCCCGTCGAGCGTCGAGCCGAGCCCGTCGAGCGCGAGTTCGGCTCGCCCCTGACGGGGCCGATCCCGACGCTCGAGCGCGACGACGCGAGCCGTTAGGCGCGCCGCGCCCTCAGCCCCGCGAGCGGTCGCCGCGACGCAGCCGCAGCGCCGTGTCGGCGGCCGCCGCGCTCGCGAGCACGAGCGTCGACAGCAGCGACAGCACCCACGGCGCGACGACGGGCGCGAGCGGCACGAGCGCGGCGCACGCGAGCGCCCCGCCGAGCGCGACGCCGAGCCCCGGCGCACCCACGATGCGCCGGAACAGGGCGTTGCCGAGCAGGAACAGCGCGGGCCCGCCGAGCACCGCCGCCACGGCGATCGCGGTGCGCTCGTCGGGGTGGGCGATGATCGTCTTGTCGGCCGCACCGACGAGCACGATGCCGGCGATGATCGGCAGGTGCGCGTAGGCGTACGCGGCGCGCGCGATCGCGCCCGCACGGGCATCCCTGCTCATTCTTCGCTCGCCCCACCACTCGCCGTGGTCGAAGTACAGCCACCACATCGCCCCCGCCGCGACGAAGGCGCTCGCGATGGCCGCGTTGCGCTCGAGCGAGCTCTCGTTCTCGACGAAGGCGAAGCCGCTGACGAGGAAGCCCTCGCCGATCGCGATGATGACGAACAGGGATGCCCGCTCGGCGAAGTGGTGGGCCGACAGATCCCACCCGTCCAGGCGACCGGGACCCAGGCCCGGCAGCGCGTACGAGAGGGCGGGCCCGGCCAGCTCGATGACGATCGCGGCCGTCCAGGCGGTCAGCAGCGGCAGCGGGCCGAGGGCCGAGCCGAGCAGGGCGCCGCCGATCCACAGGGTGCCGCTCGCGGCGAACCAGCCCAGGATGCGCGCGAAGTCGGCCGCGACCGCGCCGTCGTGCCGCACGGCCGCCGCGATCATGAAGAGCGTGCGGGCGAGGTGCAGGCCGACGGCGGCGAGGGCAAAGGCGAGCGCGCGCTCGCCGAGCGACTCCTGGAGCGAGGTCGAGACGAGCAGCCCGGCACCCGCGAGCACGATGAGGGCCAGGCGCACCGGGAGCCGCTGCGGGTCGAGCCAGTTCGACACCCACGTGGTGTGCATCCACAGCCACCAGACGGCGATGAGAACGATGACGGCGTGCAGCGCCGACTCGACGCCGTCGACCTTCGCCACGAGCTCGCCGATCTGCGTGAGGGCGAAGACGAACACGAGGTCGAAGAACAGCTCGACGAAGGCGACACGCTCGCCGCGCTCGCGGTCGGCGGGGCGCAGCAGGTCGGCCCGGAAGCCCCAGCGCGGCGTGGACGGCATGGCCGCATCCTCGCAGACGAGCCCGTAGACTGGGAGAAGTCGCGACTGGCGTTGAGATGGGTCACCATCAGGGAGCGACCGACACGGTGAGCAGCCGTCCGCCTGGGCCGCTCGTCCGCCCGCTCGCGGGGGCCGTGCGCCTCCGCCCGTTCCTCAGGAGTCGTCCGTGTCCGCACTGCCCAGCTCGTTCAACGAGCCCCTCTCCGTCGTCGACCCCGAGATCGCCGCCGTGCTCGAGCAGGAGCTCGGCCGCCAGCGCGACACCCTCGAGATGATCGCGAGCGAGAACTTCGTCTCGCGCGCCATCCTCGAGGCGCAAGGCTCGGTACTCACCAACAAGTACGCCGAGGGCTACCCCGGCAAGCGCTACTACGGCGGCTGCGAGTTCGTCGACATCGCCGAGAACCTCGCCATCGAGCGCGCCAAGGCCCTGTTCGGCGCCGAGTTCGCCAACGTGCAGCCCCACTCGGGCGCCTCGGCGAGCGCGGCCGTGCTGCACGCCCTCGCGCAGCCGGGCGACACCATCCTCGGCCTCGAGCTCGCTCACGGCGGCCACCTCACGCACGGCATGAAGCTCAACTTCTCGGGCAAGGTCTACAACGCCACCTCGTACGGCGTCGACCCCGAGACGATGCTCGTCGACATGGACGTCGTGCGTGCGAAGGCCCACGAGGTCAAGCCGACCGTCATCATCGCCGGCTGGTCGGCGTACTCGCGCCAGCTCGACTTCGCCGCCTTCCGCCAGATCGCCGACGAGGTCGGCGCGAAGCTCTGGGTCGACATGGCCCACTTCGCCGGTCTCGTCGCCGCGGGCCTGCACCCGTCGCCGCTGCCGCACGCGCACGTCGTCTCGACGACCGTGCACAAGACGCTCGCCGGCCCCCGCTCGGGCCTCATCCTCAGCAACGAGGAGGAGCTGTTCAAGAAGCTCAACTCGGCCGTCTTCCCCGGCCAGCAGGGCGGCCCGCTCATGCACGTGATCGCCGCGAAGGCCGTGGCGTTCAAGCTCGCGTCGACGCCCGAGTTCGTGGAGCGCCAGGAGCGCACGATCGCCGGTGCGCGCATCCTCGCCGATCGTCTGACGCGGGATGACGCGACCGGGGCCGGCGTGAACGTGCTCACCGGCGGCACCGACGTGCACCTCGCCCTCGTCGACCTGCGCGAGTCGCCGCTCGACGGCAAGCAGGCGGAGGACCTCCTGCACGAGGTCGGCATCACCGTCAACCGCAACGGCGTGCCCTTCGACCCCCGCCCCCCGATGGTGACGAGCGGCGTGCGCATCGGCACCCCGGCCCTCGCGACCCGCGGCTTCGGCGAGGTCGAGTTCACCGAGGTGGCCGACATCATCGCGCACACGCTCATGCCGAACCCCGACGTCGCCGCCCTGCGCGGGCGCGTCGAGGCCCTCACGGCCGCCTTCCCTCTCTACCCGGGTCTGTGAGCATGACGGATCACCGGCCCACCGGCGCATCCGCTCAGCTCCTCGACGGCACCGCGACCGCTCGCGCCATCAAGGCCGAGCTGGCGACGCGGGTGTCGGCGCTGCGCGAGCGCGGCGTCGTGCCCGGCCTCGCCACGGTGCTCGTCGGCGACGATCCCGGCTCGCGCTGGTACGTCGCCGGCAAGCACCGCGACTGCGCCGAGGTCGGCATCGCGTCGATCCGCCGCGATCTGCCCGAGTCGACGACGCAGGCCGAGCTCGAGGCCGTCATCGACGAGCTCAACGCCGACCCCGAGGTGACGGGCTTCATCGTGCAGCTGCCGCTGCCGAAGCACCTCGACACCGATGCGATCCTCGAGCGCGTCGCGCCCGAGAAGGACGCCGATGGGCTGCACCCGACGAACCTCGGCCGCCTCATGCTGCGCGTCGACCGCGCGATCGACACGCCGCTGCCGTGCACGCCGCGCGGCGTCATCGAGCTCGTCGAGCGGCACGGCCTGTCATGGGCGGGCAAGGATGTCGTGGTCGTCGGCCGCGGCGTCACCGTCGGCCGGGCGATCGGCAGCCTGCTCACCCGGCGCGAGTACAACGCGACCGTCACCCTCACGCACACCGGCACGACCGATCTCGCCGCGCACCTGCGTCGCGCCGACGTCATCGTCGCCGCGGCGGGCGTGCCGGGCATCGTCTCGGCGGCCGACGTGAAGCCGGGCGCGATCGTGCTCGACGTCGGGGTCTCGCGCGTCACCGACGCCGAGACGGGCGAGAGCCGCATCGCGGGCGACGTCGCCGACGACGTGCGGTCGGTCGCCGCGTGGGTGTCGCCGAACCCCGGCGGTGTCGGCCCGATGACGCGCGCCCTGCTGCTGGCGAACGTCGTCGAGACGGCGGAGCGCGCCGCGGGGGTGTGACGGTCAGACGATCGTCGGTTGACGGGTGCGGGGGCGTGACGTAGCCTCGTCTCCGCTATGGAGAGTTGACGCAGTCTGTCCCGCGCCCGAGGCTTCGCCCGGCGGGAGACCTGCGAGCCGATCGGCATCCTCTTGGCACCGTCTTCGTCCTCCGCGCGCGTCGCGCGCACCGCATCGCCCGTCCGTCCTCTCGTCGCCTCGGGCGTCGTCCGCTCCTTCCCCGACCGCGTCGTGCTCGACGGCGTCGACCTCGTCGTCTCGCCCGGCGCGCGCGTCGGGCTCATCGGTGAGAACGGCGCCGGCAAGTCGACGCTGCTGCGTGCGCTCGCCGGCGTCGACCCGATCGATGCCGGCGAGGTCTCCGGCCCCGACCTCGTCGGCTACCTGCCGCAGGAGGTGCGGCACGACCCGAACGCGCCGCTCGAGAACGTCATCGAGGATGCCGTGGCGCCGCTGCGCGCGCTCGAACGGCGCCTCCAGGCGGCAGCTGGCGATCTCGAACGCGACCCGCACGCGGCGGAGCGCTACGCGACTGCGCTCGCCGAGGCCGAGGCCGTCGACCTCTGGGGCTGGGAGGCGCGCCGCGACGCCCTGCTCGAGGGCTTCGGCCTCGCGCATCTGTCGCTGCGCACCCCGCTCGGCGCCGTCTCCGGCGGCCAGCGCAGCCGGCTGGCGCTCGCCGCGCTGCTGCTCGCCCGCCCCGACGCGCTGCTGCTCGACGAGCCGTCGAACCACCTCGACGATGCGGCGGTCGCGCTGCTCGTGCGCGAGCTGCGCGCGTGGCCGGGCCCGGTGCTCGTCGCGAGTCACGATCGGGCGCTGCTCGACGACGTCGCGACGGAGCTCGTCGACCTCGACCCGAGCCGCCGCTCGGCGTCGGGTGAGACTCGCGGCGCGCTCACCCGCTATGGCGGCGGCTTCAGCGCCTACCTGGTCGAGCGAGCGCTCGAGCGCGAGCGCTGGGAGGCGCGCGTCGCCGCGGAGGAGCGCGAGCTGCGCCTGGCCCGCGCCGCCGTCGTCGGCTCAGCCCGCGAGCTCGAGGGGCGCGAGCGTGCGCCGCGTGACAACGACAAGTTCGTGCAGCACTTCAAGGGCGCGCGGCAGCAGTCCGCGACGAGCCGCCGGGTGCGCGCCGCCGAGCAGCGCGTGGCGGAGCTCGAGGCCGGGCGCCTGCCGCCGCCGCCCGCGCCGCTGTCGTTCGCGGGCATCCCCGCGGGGTCGACGGCGCTCGCCGACGAGGTGCTCGTGACCCTCGAGGATGCCCGCGTCGGCGATCGCCTGGCGCCGACGTCGCTGCGGGTGGCGGGCTGCGATCGCGTGCTCGTGTCGGGGGCGAACGGGGCGGGCAAGTCGACGCTGCTCGCGGCGCTCGCGGGGCTGCTGCCGCTCGATGCGGGTCGGCGGGTGGCGCGGCGCGGGCTGCGCGTGGCCCTGCTCGAGCAGGACGTGCGCTTCGCCGAGCCGGCGCGCTCGGCGCGCGAGCTGTACGCGCGCGCCGTCGGCGACCGTCGTGCCGAGCTGCTGCCGCTCGCCGACCTGGGGCTGCTCGCCGCGCGCGACCTCGACCGGCCGGTCGGCGCGCTGTCGGTGGGGCAGCAGCGTCGGCTTGCGCTCGCGCTCGTCGTGGCGCGGCCGCCGCACGTGTTCCTGCTCGACGAGCCGACGAACCACCTGTCGCTGCAGCTCGCGGGCGAGCTCGAGCGGGCGCTCGGCAGCTATCCGGGCGCGGTCGTCGTCGCGACCCACGACCGCTGGCTGCGCGCCCGGTGGGAGGGTCGGGAGGTGCGGCTCGGGGCCTAGCGGCGACCGGTGGCGAGGCGCAGGCGCACCGCCTGCCCGGGGCGGGCCTGCGCGAGGGCGTCGAGCCCGGCATCCGTGACGACGGCGATGACGGGGTAGCCGCCGGTGACGGGCGCGTCGGGGCCGAGGATCGTCGGGGCCCCGTCGGGCGAGACCTGGATCGAGCCGGGCAGCATGCCCTCGCTCGGCAGCTCGCGGCCCGCCGCCTCGGGGGTTCTCGCGAGCGCGGGCCCGTCGAGGCGCACGCCGGTGCGGTCGGCGCGCGCCGAGACCCGCCACTCGGCGTCGAGCAGGGCGTCGTGCGCCTCGGTCGTGAACCAGTCGTGCCGCGGGCCGGGGCGCACGGCGAGCTCGAGCGGGCCGTCGTCGGGGGCGTCGAGCGGCACGAGGTCGATCGTCGGCACGGGGCCCGCGACCGCGTCTCCGATGGCGAGGATGCTCCCCGCCGTCAGCGCCGCCGGCCCGAGCCCCGCGAGCGTGTCGCGCGATCGCGACCCCAGTTCGCTGGGGGCGTCGAGTCCACCGCGCACGGCGACGCTCGCGCGGAGGCCCCGCTCGAGGCGGCCGACGTGCAGCAGCGCCCCGTCGCGCTCGGCGTGCACGGGCAGCCGCGGCGGCACGCTCGCGCCGTCGAGCGTCACGGGGCCGTCGCCGCCCGTGACGGCCACCCAGGCGCCGGCCGGCAGCGCGAGGGTCAGCCCGCCGAGCAGCACTTCGAGGGCGGCTGCCGTCTCGTCGTTGCCGACGAGCCGGTTCGCGAGTCGGTGAGCCGCGCGGTCGAAGGCGCCCGCCGCCCCCACCCCGAGGGCGGCGCGTCCCGGGCGCCCGAGGTCCTGCACGAGGGTGAACGCGCCGGGGTCGAGCACCCGCACGGCGCGGGCGGCGCCGGCCGCGGCGGCGCCTGCGGCGCCCGCCGCGCTCGCGCCGCCGCGCGCCCCGTCTGCGTCCACGGCACGGGCCGCTTCGCCCGCCGCGGCGCTCGGCTCGGCGCCGCCGGGCAGCGCGCGCACCGACATGAAGCGCACGAGCGCGCCCGGCGCGACGAGCGCGGGCGGGTCGCGTCGGGCATCCCACAGCGTCGCGTCGGTGCGGCCGATGAGCTGCCAGCCTCCCGGCGAGCTCCGCGGGTACACGCCCGCATACTCGGCGGCGAGGGCGACGGCGCCCGCGGGCACGGCCGGCCGGGAGGTCGCGCGCCGCGGCACGGGCGGCGGAGCGGTCGCGGGGTCGGCGGGCACGAGGTACGGGAAGCCGGGCGCGAAGCCGACGAACGCGCAGCGCCACAGCGTCGCCGCGTGCCGCTCGGCGACCGCATCGGGCGAGCAGCCCCACAGCTCGGCGACCGCCGCCAGGTCGTCGCCGTCGTAGACGACGGGAAGCTTGACGGCGGCGCCCTCGGGCAGGTGCGCGCGCGGGTCGGCGTCGGCGAGCGTCTCGCGCAGCCAGTGCTCGGCGTGCCCCAGCCCGAGCCGCCGCGGGTCGAGCCGCACGAGCACCGTGCGCGCCGCGGGAACCAGCTCGAGCAGCCCCTCCGGCGGGGCGGCGGCGAGCGCGGAGTGCGCGGCGACCGCGAGCTCGAGCGAGCCGACCTCGACGAGCAGCGCGCGGTCGCCGCACGGCAGCACGCGCGCCTCGATCACGGCACGCCGCCGCCCGTGGGGCGCACGGAGACCCCGGCCCGCTCGAGCGCCTCGCGCACGGCCCGCGCGAGCGCGGCGGCCCCCGGAGTGTCGCCGTGCACGCACAGCGACTCGGCCGCGACGCGCACGATCGAGCCGTCGACAGCCTCGACCTCGCCCTCGACGGCGAGCCGCACGGCGCGCGCGGCGACGAGCCCGGGGTCGTGCAGCACGGCGCCCGGTCGCGACCGCGGCGCGAGCGAGCCGTCGGGCTGGTAGGCGCGATCGGCGAAGGCCTCGGCGACGAACGGGATGCCCGCCTCGCGGCACGCGCGCTCGATCGCCGACCCGGGCATCCCCAGCACTGGCAGCGCGCTCGCGGCCGCGACGCGCGCGACGACTTCCGCGCGCTCCGCGTCGCGCACGATGCGGTTGTAGAGGGCGCCGTGCGGCTTCAGGTGCGCGAGCGTCGCGCCCGCGTCGGCGGCGGCCGCCGCGAGCCGCTCGACCTGCTCGCGCAGCTGGCGCTCGAGCGTCACGGCATCGACCTCGACGTCGCGACGGCCGAAGCCCTCGCGGTCGTCGTAGGAGGGGTGCGCGCCGATGACGACGCCGCGCGCGAGTGCTTCGCGGATCGCGGTGGCCATCGTGACAGGGTCGCCGCCGTGGGCTCCGCAGGCGAGGTTCGCGCTCGTGACGACCGCGAGCATCGCCTCGTCGTCGCCGACCACGGTCGGCAGCCACGACTCGCCGAGGTCGGCGTTGAGGTCGATCGCGGGCATGCTGCGAGCCTACGACGCGGGCTCGGCCGAGCATCCGGCCCCTTGCCGGATTGTCGAACATGTGTTCGAATGTCGGGCATGCGGTGGAGCGGGCAGGCGGCGACGGCGACGGCCGACGACGCCCTGCCCGAGCTCGAGAGCACCGTCGCGATCGCGCGCCTCTCCGGGCTGCAGCGCACCGTGCGGCCGCCCGAGTTTGCCGGTCTCGTCTTCCACGAGGTGCTCGCCAAGACCGCCCTCAACCGCGTGCCCGGCGGGGGAGGGGCG
This sequence comes from Microcella alkalica, assembly GCF_014595885.1. GTDB lineage: Bacteria > Actinomycetota > Actinomycetes > Actinomycetales > Microbacteriaceae > Microcella > Microcella alkaliphila_B. The sequence continues at coordinate 338,467 of NZ_JABUKC010000001.1, forward strand.
CTGCCCTTCGGCCACACCGTCAACCCGTACCGCGGCTGCACGCACGCGTGCGTCTACTGCTTCGCCCGCCCCACCCACGGCTACCTCGACCTCGACACGGGCGAGGGCTTCGACCGCCAGATCGTCGTCAAGATCAACGTCGCCGACGTGCTCGCGCGCGAGGTGCGCCGAGCCTCGTGGGGCCGACACCCGGTCGCGCTCGGCACCAACACCGACCCCTACCAGCGCGCCGAGGGCCGCTACGCGCTCATGCCCGGCATCATCACGGCGCTCGCCGAGAGCGGCACGCCCCTCAGCATCCTCACCAAGGGCACGCTGCTGCGGCGCGACCTGCCCCTGCTGCGCAGCGCCGCCGAGCTCGTGCCGGTCGACGTCGCCATGTCGATCGCCATCTACGATGACGCGCTGCAGCAGTCGCTCGAACCGGGCACCCCCACGACGGATGCCCGGCTCGCCACCGTCGCCGCCGCCGTCGAGGCGGGGTTCGATCCGGCCGTGTTCCTCATGCCGGTGCTGCCCGACCTCACCGACACGCGCGCCCACCTCGACGAGGCGTTCGCCCGCATCCGCGCGACCGGGGCCCGCACCGTGCTCACGAGCGCGCTGCACCTCAAGCCCGGCGTGCGCGAGTGGTTCTTCGCCTGGCTCGAGCGGGAGCATCCGCATCTCGTCGCCCGATACCGGGCCCTCTACGCGGCCGGGCCGTACGCGCCCGCCGGCTACCGCGAATGGCTCGCGGCGCGCGTGCGCGAGCTGCGCGCCCGGCACGGGCTCGGCACGCGACCGCTCGACCAGGCCACCGGCACCGTGCGCAGCCGTGCGCTGCGCACCGACCGGTCGGCAGCGGATGCCGCACCCGACGTGCACGCGGGCACGCCGACGCTCTTCTGAGGCGTGGGGCCGACGCACGCGCGCCCGCGTCTTCTAGAGTCGGAGCATGCAGATCAGCGAGCGCAGCGGCACGCCCGTGCGGCTCGCGATCCTCGACGACCACGAGCTGCTGCTCGACAGCATGACCTCGTGGATCAGCGCCAACGCGCCCGACTTCGAGCTCGTGCTCACCGCGAGCACGTGGTTTGGGCTCGTGCAGAGCGACCGGTTCCCGACCGACCTCGTGCTGCTCGACTTCCAGCTGCAGGAGCCCGTCTCCATAGAGGCCCGTGTGCGCACCTGCCGCGCCGCCGGCGCCAAGGTCATCGTGCTCTCGAGCCTCGACAGCGCCGACGACCGCGACCGGGCCTTCGACGCCGGTGCCTCCGCCTTCCTCTCCAAGACCCTCGGCCTGCCCGAGGTCATGGAGACCGCGCGTCGCGTGATGGGCCTCCAGACCACCGGCGCCCCCGTGCGCGACTGGCGCCCTCTGCCCAGCGGCGCGACCAGTCCCGCCAAGCCGAAGCTCTCCGTCAGCGAGAAGGAGGCCCTCGTGCTCTACGCGAGCGGCCACTCCACGACCGAGGTCGCGCGGCAGATGCACGTGCAGTACGAGACGGCGAAGACCTACCTGCGGCGAGTGCGCGAGAAGTACGCGCGCGCCGGCCGCCCCGCGAGCACCAAGACCGACCTCATCCGACGAGCAGCAGAAGACGGGCACCTGCGCTGATGGCGAAGCTGTACTTCCGATACGGGGCGATGAACAGCGGCAAGAGCACCGCGCTGCTCCAAGCCGCCTACAACTACGAGGAGCGCGGGCAGCAGGTGCTGCTCGCCAAACCGCGCATCGACACCAAGGGCGACCAGCTCATCGTCTCGAGGCTCGGCGTGACCCGCGCCGTCGACTTCACCGTCGGCGCCGACGACGACATCTACGCCGTCTTCCAGCGCGAGCGCGAAGCCGTCATCCGCTCCACCGGCCGCGACGTCGCCTGCCTCCTGCTCGACGAGGCCCAGTTCCTCTCACCGCAGCAGGTCGACGACCTTCTGCGCATCGCGATCCGGGAGGACATCCCCGTGCTCGCCTACGGCATCCGCACCGACTTCCAGACCGCCGCCTTCCCCGGCAGTCGGCGACTGCTCGAAGTCGCGCACTCCCTCGAAGAGCTCAAGACCATCTGCCGCTGCGGCCGCAAAGCCGTCTTCAACGCCCGCACCATCGGAGGCGTCTTCGTCTTCGACGGCGACCAGGTCGCCATCGACGGCGAGGATGTCACGTACGAGAGCCTCTGCGGAGCGTGCTACCTCGACGAGTCGGGCGACTCGCTCGCCTCCGGGTGGCGGGCGCCCGTCGCGCTCGGCGGGGTGGAGCTCGGTCCCGACCCTGACTTCAGCTAGCGGGATGGCCGGGGCGGCTCCTCGCCCCGTTCGACGTCGGACAGACGAGAAGGGACCGCCCTCTGGGCGGTCCCTTCTCGCTTCCGGTCGGGGTAACAGGATTTGAACCTGCGGCCTCGTCGTCCCGAACGACGCGCGCTACCAAGCTGCGCCATACCCCGGTGCGCCGCGTGAGCGGCAACTTGTCAAGAATAGCCGATGTCGCCGGCCTCGAGCGTCACGAGCACCGCCTCCGGGGGGCACGCGAAGCGGAACGGCGCGTAGATCGAGTGGCCGAGGCCCGCCGAGACGTTGAGGAACGCGGCGCGATGCGCGTGATGCCACACGCTCAGGCCCCGAGCGCGCTCGCGCGGGAGATCGCAGTTCGTGATGATCGCCCCGAACCCCGGCAGCGCCACCTGCCCGCCGTGCGTGTGGCCGGCGAAGATGACGTCGGCGGCCTGGGTGGTGAAGGCGTCGAGCACGCGGCGGTACGGCGCATGCGTGACACCGATCATGACCGCGGGGTCGTCGGTGTCGTCCTCGTCGAGCTCGCGCAGAGCATCCACGAGCCCCGGCAGCACGTCGAGACGATCCCAGCCGCGGTGGGCGTCGTTCGTTCCCATGAATTCCAGGATCGAGCCGTTGATCGTCAGCTGCGCCACGTCGTTGTTGAGCGAGTGCCAGCCGAAGCGCTCGGTGAACAGGCGCTCCATGGCATCGATGTCGAGCGGCTCGGCCTCCGACTCGCCGCTCGCCCTCGACGGGCCGGTCAGGTAGCGCAGCGGGTTCTTGAGCGTCGGCGCGAAGTAGTCGTTCGAGCCGTGCACGAACACCCCGGGCACGCCCTCGAACACCGACAGCGCGTCCTCGACGGCCGGCAGCGCGTCGCGATGCCCCATGCTGTCGCCGGTCAGCACGATGAGGTCGGGGCGCAGGTCGGTGAGCGAGCGCACGAATTCGATGCGGTCGAACTGCCACGGTGCCAGGTGCAGGTCGCTGAGGTGCAGCACGCGGATGCTGTCGGCCCCCGGTGCGAGCACGGCCACCGTCTCGCGGCGCAACTGGTAGGCGCGGCGCTCGACCGCGGTCGCGTACACGGCGGCGGCCGCCGCGGCTCCGAGAGCCACGGCGGCCGCCACGCGCGCGCTAGTCGTCATCACCCGGGCCGGGGCCGGGGCTCGGGCTGCCGCCGCCGCCTCCGCCGCCGCCTCCACCGTTGCCGCAGCTCTCGCTCGCGACGCCGATGGTGATGAGCGTCGCCTTGCTCGTCGACGTGCCGGGTGCGGGATCCTGGGTCTCGACGATGCCCTCGCGGTCGGGGTCGGGGCCGCCGTTGATCGGCACGCACTCGACGCCGATGTTGCTGAAGCCGGCGCCCTGCAGAGCGGCCCTGGCCTGTGCCTCGTCGTAGCCTGCGCTCACGACGTCCGGCACGGCGGCGAGGTTGCCGTTGGAGAGCGAGACCCGCACGATCAGGCCACGACCGACGACGGAGCCGGCAGCCGGCGACGTCGCGGCGACCGAGCCCTCAGCGACGGCCGAGTCGATGCGGTCACCCTCGGCGTACCGGAGCCCGAGTCCCTCGAGGATCGCCCTCGCCTGCGCGGGAGTCTGCCCGACCAGGTTGGGCAGCTCGATGCCGTTGCCGCGCAGCAGGCGCTGCGGCGGCTCGGGGAAAGCGTTGCCGCCGTACTGCGCATTGCCCGCCGTGAGGATCTCGCGCATGATCCGGTGACGGAGCTCGCCGCCCCAGAAGCCCTCGGGGTTCTGGTACTGACGGATGCGGAAGTCGCCGACGATGTTGCCGACCCAGACCGCGGTCGCCATCTCCGTCGTCGACGTGATCACCCACGTGTCCTTCGACCGGTCGGTGGTGCCGGTCTTGCCGATGATCGGCGTGCCGTCGAACGGATTGCTCAGCGTCGCCGTGCCCCCATCGACCATGGTGGAGGCCATGGCGTACTGCGCGGCCGCGGCGACCTCGGGGTCGATCGCCTGGTCGCACTGGGGTGCCTGGCCCGGCAGCTCCTCGCCCTCGCGAGTCACGAAGCGGTCGACGATGATCGGAGCGCAGGTCTGCCCGTTGTTCGCGATGGCGGCGTAGGCCACAGCCATGGAGAGCGGGGAGACCTCGTTCGTGCCGAGGACGGAGGCCGGGGTCGAGCCGAGCTCGCCGCCATCAGCCCGCACGACGCCGAGGTCGACCGCGCGGTTGCGGATCTCACAGAGGTCGAGCTGCGTCGCCATCGAGACGAAGGCGGAGTTCACGGAGCGCCGGGTCGCCTGGATGGCGTTCATCGACGCGGCCGCGCCCTCATCGTTGCCGAACCGGTACCGGTCGACACCGATGTCGACACAGCTGTTCGTGAACGCCGAGAACGGGTACTCGAACGTCGACGCGTCGACGACCTCCTGCAGCCCGCGACCCTGATTGAGCCACTCGATGAGGGTGAACATCTTGTACGTCGAACCCGGCTGGAAGCCGCTCGAGCCGCCGTAGTCGATGCTCGTGTTGAAGTTCACGGCCGTGTACTCGGGGCCCGGCGGCGTCTCGCTGTTGTCGAACACCTTGTTCTGGGCCATCGTCAGCACCCGACCCGTGCCCGGCTCGACCGAGATCGCCACGGCGCCGAGCTGCAGGCGGGTCTCGCTGGCCGGTGCGTAGCGCCACACCGCGTCCTGCGCGACGGTCTGCAGCGAGAGATTGAGGGTCGTGTAGACGTCGAGTCCGCCCGTCTTCCACGTCGCGAGTCGCGCGTCGGCGTCGGCGCCGAGCGATTCGAAGTTCTTCACGTTCCGCACGACGTAGTCGCAGAACCACTTCGCGTACTGCTGCGCGGCGATGCACCCGTTGCGCGGCGCGGTGGGGGTGACGAAGTTCTCGTCGACCGGGATCGCGACGGCGTCGTCGTACTCCTGCTGCGTGATCATGTCGTACGCGAGCATGTTGCCGAGGATGACGTCGCGTCGCTCCTGATTACCCGCGTAGTTCTCCGGCGTCTTGAGCGATCGGGCTCCCGGCTCCTGCACGATGGCGATGAGGCTCGCGGCCTGCGGCAGGGTGAGGTCGACGGCGTTGACGCCGAAGTACTCCTGCGCGGCGGCCTGGATGCCGTAGGTGTTGCCCCCGAAGCCCGCGATGTTGAGGTAGGCGAGGAGGATCTCGTCCTTCGAGAACTCCTTCTCGAGGTTGATGGCGAGCTTGGCCTCGTTGAGCTTGCGCTGCAGGCTCGACACCTGGCACTCCTGCACTCCGGCGCGGGCGGCGTCGAAGTCCGTGTCCTCGACCTTCAGTGCCTCCTGGATGCAGATGTTCTTCACGAGCTGCATCGTGAGCGTCGAGGCGCCCGATTCGATGCCGCCCGAGGCGAGGTTGCCGACCGCGGCGCGCACGATCGACTGCACGTCGACGCCGTTGTGCTCGTAGAACCGGCGGTCCTCACCGGCGAGCGTCGCGTTCTTCACGAAGTCGTTGAGCTGGTCGAAGGCGATCTCCTCGCGGTTCTGCGCGTAGACCGTCGCGATCGCGGTGTAGCCGTCCTCCGGGTTCGCCGTGTTCTGCGCGTAGAGGGTGTTGCGCCCCGGCAGCTCGTTGATCTCGATGTACTCGGGGAGGCTCTCGAAGACCCCGATGGTGTTGCTCGCGGCGATGCCCGTGAGGGCGATCGCGGGGGTGACCATGACCGTGGTGAGGACTCCTGCGACGACGGAGAGACCGAGCATCCCCAGGAGGGCCCCCGATCGCGACGAAGCCGTGCGATTCTGCGCAGACATAGGCTCTAGGGTACGGGAAGACCTTGGAGCGAGGCCGAAGGAGCCGACGATGACTCAGTGGGAGTACACGACCACGCCGCTGCTGATCCACAGCACGACCGCGATCCTCAACAACTGGGGCGAACAGGGCTGGGAGCTCGTGCAGGTCGTCACCGGCCCCGAGGGCGGACTCGTCGCCTACCTCAAGCGCCCGAAGGCGGCGTGAGATGAGCCGCATCGAGTCGCGCCTGACCGAGCTCGCCCTGAGCATCCCCGCGATTGCGAAGCCGGTCGCCGCCTACGTGCCCGCGACGATCACCGGCCACCTGGTGCTCACCGCCGGCCAGCTGCCCTTCGTCGACGGCGCGCTGCCCGCGACCGGCAAGGTCGGCGCCGAGGTGAGCGCGGAGGACGCGGCCCGCTACGCCGGCCAGTGCGTGCTCAACGCGCTCGCAGCCGTGCAGGGCGTCATCGGCTCGCTCGACCGCATCACGCGCATCGTCAAGGTGACGGGCTTCGTCGCCTCCGCCCCCGACTTCACCGGGCAGCCGGCCGTGCTGAACGGCGCGAGCACCCTGCTGGGCGACATCTTCGGCGACGAGATCGGCGCGCACGCTCGCAGCGCCGTCGGCGTGGCGGTGCTGCCGCTGGATGCTCCGGTCGAGGTCGAGCTCATCGTCGAGTTCGCCTAGCCGAACCCGACGCGCCGCGCGCACAAGAACGGGGCCCCTCCCGCGCGAAGGGGCCCCGTTCTCGTGCCGATCGTCTCAGCGCACCGTGTCGGTGATGACGTTGATGACCGTGGAGTCGGTGAGCGTCGTCGTGTCGCCGATCTCGCGACCCTCGGCGACATCCCGCAGCAGGCGTCGCATGATCTTGCCGGAGCGCGTCTTCGGCAGCTCGGCGACGACGAAGATCTCGCGGGGGCGGGCGATCGCGCCGATCTGCTCGGCGACGTGCGCGCGCAGCAGCTGGCTGGCCTCCGTCGCCGAGACGTCCTTCGCCTTCTTCGAGCGCAGGATCACGAACGCCACGACGGCCTGACCGGTCGTCTCGTCGCTCGCGCCGACGACGGCGGCCTCGGCCACGATGGGGTGCGACACGAGCGCCGACTCGATCTCCATGGTCGACAGCCGGTGGCCGGAAACGTTCATGACGTCGTCGACGCGGCCGAGCAGCCAGACGTCGCCGTCGGCGTCGAGGTGCGCGCCGTCACCGGCGAAGTACTTGTCGCCGAACTTCGACCAGTAGGTCTCCTGGAAGCGCTCGGGGTCGCCCCAGATGCCCCGCAGCATGCTCGGCCACGGCTCGGTGACGACGAGCAGGCCGCCCGCCTCCTTGCCAACGTGCGTGCCGTCCTCGTCGAGCACGTCGATCGAGATGCCCGGCATGGGCACCTGCGCCGAGCCCGGCTTCGTCGTCGTGACACCCGGCAGCGCGCTGATCATGATCGCGCCGGTCTCGGTCTGCCACCACGTGTCGACGACGGGCGTCGTCCCCCCGCCGATGATCTCGCGGTACCAGACCCACGCCTCGGGGTTGATGGGCTCACCGACCGAACCGAGCACGCGCAGGCTCGACAGGTCGTAGGCGAGCGGGATCTCGCGGCCGGCCTTCATGAACGAGCGGATGGCCGTCGGCGCCGTGTAGAAGATGGTCACGCCGTACTTCTGGATGATCTCCCACCACCGCCCCGGGTGCGGGGTGTCGGGGGTGCCCTCGTACATGACCTGGGTCGCGCCGTTGGCGAGCGGGCCGTAGACCATGTAGCTGTGGCCGGTGACCCAGCCGACGTCGGCGGTGCACCAGTACACGTCGGTCTCGGGCTTGAGGTCGAAGACGACCCGGTGCGTGAACGACGCCTGCGTGAGGTAGCCGCCACTGGTGTGCAGGATGCCCTTGGGCTTCCCCGTCGTGCCGCTCGTGTACAGGATGAACAGCGGGTTCTCGGCCTCGAAGCCCTGCGCCTCGTGCTCGGGCTCGGCCTGCGCCATGGCGTCGTGCCACCAGAGGTCGCGGCCCTCCTCCCACTCGACCTCGTTCTCGCCGCGGCGCACGACGACGACGTGCTCGACGCTCGTCTCGGCGGCGGCCAGCGCTGCGTCGACGGCGTTCTTGAGCGGGAAGACCCGGCCCTTGCGCCAGCCGCCGTCGGCGGTGATGACGAGCTTGGCATCGGCATCCTCGACGCGGGCGCGGATGCTCTCGGCGCTGAAGCCGCCGAAGACGACCGAGTGAATAGCGCCGAGGCGCGCGACGGCGAGCATCGACACGACCGCCTCGGGGATCATCGGCAGGTAGATCGCCACGCGATCGCCCTGCCCGACGCCGAGGTTCGCGAGCATGTTGGCGGCACGCTTGACCTCCGCGGTGAGCTCGGCGTAGGTGATAGTGCGGCTGTCGCCGGGCTCGCCCTCCCAGTGCAGGGCGACGCGGTCGCCGTTGCCGGCTTCGACGTGCCGGTCGAGGCAGTTGTAGGCGACGTTGAGCTCGCCGTCGTGGAACCAGCGCGCGAAGGGCGGGTTCGACCAGTCGAGCGTCTCGGTGAAGGGGCGGTGCCAGTGCAGCGCGCGCGCCTGCTCGGCCCAGAAGCCGAGCCGGTCGGCGCGGGCCTGCTCGTAGAGCTCGGGGCCGGCCACGGCCTGAGCGGTGAACGCCGGGTCCGGCGCGAAGCGCCGTTCCTCGTGCAGGAGGCTGTCGATCGAAGTCGTGGACATCGTCATCCTTGGTCGATGTGCGTCACAGGCCTGGACTGCCGCAACGGTGAGGTGGTCGCCTGTCATCCTATGCACGCGCGCGGCCCGTGCCAGGGCTCGGAGGCGGGGTGCGACGAACGCGCGCGTCGAGGCGACGAGCGGGCGCATCCGCGCCCTTCGACGGCGATGTCGGATGCTCGGGTCGCGTCGCGACCGCGTTCCTGGCCCCTCCTCCGCCCGTTCTCGGCACTCGGTGCCCTTGATTTTCCGGCCCCCGAGCGAGGGTCGGCATTTCGGAGGACAAAATCATCCCCTAAACGCTTGACGGGGAACTCTCCTCACGTAAACTGAACGACGTCAGCAGCAAGACTGACTTGCGCGGCACGAGCACGATTCCCCCCAATCGCGTGCCGCCGAGGCGGCGTCCATGTCCCCCCAAGTTGGGCGCCGCCCCCCAACGTGCGAACGGCTCCTCCCCAGCGGAGGGGCCGTTCCTCGTTTCCCGAGCGGACGACCGTGTCCTCCCGCGGGCGGTGCCCGTCCGCGAGCCTGGCGCCATGAGCGCCGTCGACTTCGTGCCCCGTGACCCGCGTCGATCGGCGTCGGAGCCCTCGCCGTCGGCGGCACGGATGCTCCCCGCCGAGCTGCGCGCCCTGCTCGGGCCGCTCGCCGCCGCCGTCGACGACGAGCTCGTCACCGACGTGTTCGTGACGGGCGACGGTCACGTCTGGCGCGACGCGGGGGAGGGGCCCGAGTTGGTCGACGGCGTGCGTCTCAGCGCCGAGAGCGCTCGCGAGCTCGCGGTGCGCCTCATCGAGCACGGCGGTCGGCACATCGACGAGGCGACGCCGTGCGCCGACGTCCGCATCGGCGACGGTCTGCGCGTGCACGCCGCCCTGCCGCCCATTGCCTGGGCGGGGCCGGCGCTCTCGCTGCGACTGCCGCGATCCCGACCGGTCACGCTCGAGACCTCCGGTCATGCGCCGCAGGTCGTGGCCGCGCTGCGCGACGCGCTGCTGCAGCGGCGCACGGTGCTCTTCACGGGCGCGACCGGATCGGGCAAGACCACGATGCTCTCCGCGTGGCTGTCGGCGGCCTCCGCGCGAGAGCGCATCGTTGTCATTGAAGACGTCGCCGAGGCTCGGATCGACCACCCGCACGTCGTCGGGCTCGAGTGCCGCCAGGCCAATCTCGAGGGCGCGGGCGAGGTCGACCTGGCCAGGCTCGTCCGCGAGGCCCTGCGCATGCGGCCCGACCGTCTCGTGGTCGGCGAGTGCCGGGGCGCCGAGATCCGCGAGTTCCTCGCCGCGCTCAACACCGGCCACCGCGGAGGGGCGGGCACGCTGCACGCGAACTCGCTCGCCGACGTGCCGAGCCGGCTCGAGGCGATCGGCATGATCGCGGGGCTCGACCCGCCCGCGCTCGCCCGTCAGGCGAGGAGCGGGATCGATCTCGTCGTGCACCTGGCGCGCGACCGCTCGGGGGAGCGATCGGCGGCGCTCGGGCGCTTCGTGCTCGACGATCGGGAGCGGCTCGCGATCGCCCCCTGGCGCGCGCCGGCGCAGGCCGAGGGCGGCGCCGAACCCGAGGCGGCGCATCCGTGACCGCCGAGGCCGACGCGCTCGCCCGCCACGTCCATCGCCTGTCTGTGCTCGTCGCGGCCGGCGTGGCCCCGGCGTCCGCCTGGCGCCACGTGGCGGGGGCGGCGCAGCCGGCGGATGCTCGGCTCGACGCCCTCGTCGCTCGACTCGACGCCGCCCAGCCGCTGTCGTCGGCGCTGCCGGAGGTCGCCCGCGACGCAGGTGAGCCGTGGCGGGCCCTCGCCGCGGCGTGGGCGGTCGCGGCGGAGAGCGGGGCGCCGCTGGCGCCGGCGCTCGCCGCCTACGCGACAGCGCTGCGCGATCGGGCAGCGGCCGAGCGCGACGTCGTCGTCGCGCTCGCCGGCCCACGGGCCACGGCGCGCGTCGTGCTCCTGCTTCCCCTCGTGGCCGTCGTGCTGGCGCTGCTGATGGGGGTCGACCTGCTCACCACCCTGCAGCAGCCCCTCGCGATCGCGAGCGTTGTGCTGGGGCTGCTGCTCGTCGTCGCTGCGCGGTGGTGGATCACCCGCCTGCTGCGCGCGGCGGCTCCTCCCTCCTCCTCGACGGGGCTCGACCTGGACCTGCTCGCCGTCGCGGCTTCCGGTGGGGGCTCGCCGGAGGCGGCGCGGCGTCTCGTGCGGCGCGCCCTCGACGCCGTCGCGCTCGAGCACGCGGTCTCCGCGGAGGCGGGCGCCGACCTCACCGCGGAGCTGGTCGTGCTCTCCCGGCGCTCCGGCGCTCCGCTCGGCGCTCTCGCGCGCGCCGAGGCGAGTGAGCTCCGTGGTCGGGCTCGCGCCGAGGCTCGGCGCACCGCGGAGGTGCTCGCCGTGCGGCTCATGCTGCCCCTCGGAGCCTGCGTGCTCCCTTCCTTTCTGCTGCTGGGGGTCGTGCCGATGCTCATCGGGCTCCTCTCCTCCACAGCGACGCTCGGGCTCTGAGCTGCTCCGTTCGGCCGGATCGCGCCCCGACGCCCGGCGCGCCGCTGCAGACTCGAGCCGGTTCGTGCCCCGACCGCGACGCGAGGCGTCGCCCGACCGAAAGGTGCCCGTCATGGCACGTCACCGCCCGACCTTCTCCTCGTCCTTCCGTGCCGCGGCGCCGTCGCCGACGTCGGGGCTGCTCCCCCCGCACCGGCAGCGCGCGACGCTCCAAGCCGCCATCACGGCGGGGCAGGGATCCTCGCGCTCCGTCCTCGCGGATGACACGGGCGCGGCCACCGCCGAGTACGCGATCGCGACGATGGCCGCGGTCGGCTTCGCCAGCCTCCTCGTGGTCATCCTCCGCAGCGAGGAGGTGCGCGGCATCCTCACCGGTCTCGTGCGCACCGCCCTCACCGTCGGGGGCTGAGCGGTGGGACGAGCGTCTGCGCCGCGCGGTGGCGACCGTCGCCGGCGCTCGGCCCGCGACCGCGGCGCCGTGTCGGCGGAGGTCGCCGTCGCGCTGCCCACCGTGGTCGTCGTGCTCGTGGCGTGCCTCGGGGGCATCGGTGCCGCCGTGGCGCTCGGGCGAGCGCACGACGCCGCCGCGGACGCCGCCCGGCTCGTCGCCCGGGGCGACCCCGTCGAACGGGCCCGAGGCCACGTCGCGAGTGCCGCGCCGGGCGCGAGCCTGACGATCTCCCGCTCGGGTGACCTGGTCTGCGCTGTCGTCAACGTCACGCCGACGGTGCTCGGCATGCCCATCCCGCTGTCGGCGCGCTCCTGCGCCCTCGCTCCGTCGGCGACCGAGAGCCCCGTCCGCGCTCTCGAGGTGAGGACCGCCTGATGGCGGGCGCCGTCCTCGTGGTGAGTGCGCTCGTGACGACCGCGAGCCTGGGGGTCACCGGAGTCGCCGCAGCGACGGCGCTCGCCGAGTCGCAACGGCTCGCGGGCGTCGCCGACGCGGCGGCCCTCGCCGGCGGAGACGCGATGCTCGGGTGGGTCTCAGAGCAGCCGTGCGACGCCGCGACGCGCGTCGCTCGCGCCAACGGGGCGCCCCTGACGGCGTGCTCCATCGAGGGCGCGACGGTCGTCGTGACGGTGTCCGGTGCGGCTCTCGGGCTGCCGCTGCAGCGATCCGCCCGAGCGGGAGCGCCGCGAACATGAGGGGTCCGCCGTCGGGCGGCGTCCTGCACGGACTGTGTATGGTGTGCCTGACCGCGGCGTGCGAGCCGCGGCGACCGCCGGGGTGCGGAGTCATCCCCCCGGACGCCCCCGAGATCGAGGAGTACCGTGCCGAGCACGAAGAAGCTGGTCATCGTCGAGTCGCCCGCCAAGGCGAAGACGATCGGCAAGTACCTGGGCGAGGGCTACGAGGTGCAGGCCTCGGTCGGGCACGTGCGCGACCTCATCGAGCCGAAGAACCTGCCGGCCGAGCTGAAGAAGGGGCCGCTGGGCAAGTTCTCCATCGACGTGGACAACGGCTTCGAGCCCTACTACGTGGTCTCCGACGAGAAGAAGCGCGTCATCGCCGACCTCAAGCGGGCGCTCAAGCAGGCCGACGAGCTCTACCTCGCGACCGATGAGGACCGCGAGGGAGAGGCCATCGCCTGGCACCTGCTGCAGGTGCTCAAGCCGAGCGTGCCCGTCAAGCGCATGGTCTTCCACGAGATCACCCCGGAGGCAATCGCCCGGGCGACCGAGGCGACGCGCGAGCTCGACACGGCACTCGTCGACGCGCAGGAGACCCGCCGCATCCTCGACCGCCTCTACGGCTACGAGGTGAGCCCCGTGCTGTGGCGCAAGGTCGGCCCCGGCCTGAGCGCCGGCCGCGTGCAATCGGCAGCGACTCGACTCGTGGTTGACCGCGAGCGCGAGCGGCTCGCGTTCGTGTCGGCCCAGTACTGGGATCTCGACACCACCCTCCTGCCCGCCGACGGCGGCGCGGCCTTCGGTGCGCGCCTCACCCGTCTGGACGGTCGGAAGGTCGCGAGCGGTCGCGACTTCGATGACCGCGGCGCGCTCAAGGCGGCCGACACGATCGCGCTCGATGAGGCCGCGGCGACGGCGCTCGCCGAGGCGCTCCGCGCGCCCGGGCTGGCGGTGACGGTCACGAAGGTCGAGTCGAAGCCCTACACGCGCCGCCCCGCCGCGCCGTTCACGACCTCGACCCTGCAGCAGGAGGCCGCGCGCAAGCTGCGCTTCACCGCCCGGCAGACGATGTCGGTGGCGCAGTCGCTCTACGAGAACGGCTACATCACCTACATGCGCACCGACTCCTCGTCGCTGTCGCAGCAGGCGATCAGCGCCGCCCGCGCGCAGGCCGCCGCGCTGTACGGCGCCGACACGGTGCCCGAGAAGCCCCGCACCTACGCGAGCAAGTCGAAGAACGCGCAGGAGGCCCACGAGGCGATCCGCCCCGCCGGCGACACCTTCCGCACGCCGAGCGCCCTCGAGGGAACGCTGCGCGGCAACGACTGGAAGCTCTACGACCTGATCTGGAAGCGGACGATCGCGAGCCAGATGGCGGATGCCCGGGGCCAGACCGCCTCGGTCACGCTCCAGTCGGCCCCGCTCGCCGCCCCCGCCCAGCCGGGCGTCGTCGCTGAGTTCGCGGCGAGCGGCACGGTCATCACTTTCCGCGGCTTCCTCGCCGCCTACGAGGAGGGCCGCGACGAGGAGCGCGAGGCAGACTCCAGCGCCGACGCCACGGAGTCGAAGCTGCCCCCGCTCAGCGAGGGGCAGTCGCTCGGCGTGGAGGAGGTCGAGGCGAAGGGCCACGAGACGAGCCCGCCGCCGCGCTACACCGAGGCCAGCCTCGTGAAGGCGCTCGAGGAGCGCGGCATCGGCCGCCCGTCGACCTACGCGGCGATCATCTCCACGATCGTCGACCGCGGCTACGTCACCCCGCGCGGCACCGCGCTCGTGCCGAACTGGATCGCCTTCAGCGTCGTGCGGCTGCTGGAGGAGCACTTCGGCGACCTCGTCGAGTACGACTTCACCGCCGAGATGGAGTCGGATCTCGACCGCATCGCCGGCGGCGAGGCGGACCGCACCGAGTGGCTCAGGAGCTTCTACTTCGGCGACGACCACCAGCCGGGCCTGCGCCCCGTCGTCGACAACCTCGGCGACATCGACGCCCGTGCGCTCAATTCCATGCCGATCACCGACGACATCACCCTGCGCATCGGCAAGTACGGCCCCTACCTGGAGGTCGTCGAGCCGGGCGCGGAGACCCCGCGGCGGGTGAACCTGCCCGCCGAGCTCGCGCCCGACGAGCTGACCCCGGCGAAGGCCCGCGAGCTCGTCGACGCTCCCGTCACGGGCGATCGCGAACTCGGCGTGAACCCCGCGACGGGCAAGCTCGTCGTCGCGAAGGACGGCCGCTTCGGCCCTTACGTCACCGAGGTCGAGCCGGAGCCCGAGCCGGAGGTCGCCGCCGACCCCGCCACGGGCGAAGTGGCCGAGCCGGGCGCGAAGAAGGCGCCGGCGAAGAAGAAGGCGGCGGCCGAGAAGCCGCGCACGGCATCCCTGTTCAAGAGCATGGACCCGGCGACGATCGACCTCGAGACGGCGCTGAAGCTGCTCGACCTGCCGCGCGTCGTCGGCGACGACCCGGAGTCGGGCGAGCCCATCACCGCGCAGAACGGGCGCTACGGCCCGTACCTGAAGAAGGGCACCGACACGCGCTCGCTCGACGGGGAGGACCAGATCTTCGAGATCGACCTCGCCGGGGCCCTGGCGAAGTTCGCCGAGCCCAAGTACGGCGCCCGCCGTGCCTCCAGTGCGCTCAAGGAGTTCGACGCCGACCCCGTCAGCGGCAAGCCGATCAAGGTGAAGGACGGCCGCTTCGGGCCGTACGTGACCGACGGCGAGACGAACGCGACGATCCCGCGCGGGGAGGACGTCGAGGCGGTCGACTTCGAGCGCGCCGTGCAGCTGCTCGCCGACAAGCGCGCCAAGGGCCCGGCGAAGAAGCCCGCGAAGCGCACCGCCGCGAAGAAGGCTCCCGCGAAGCGCTCGACGGCCGCGAAGAAGAAGTAGCCGCAGCGTGACCGGCCTCTTTCTCACGCTCGAGGGCGGCGACGGCTCCGGCAAGTCGACCCAGTCGGCGCTGCTGACCGAGTGGCTCGTCGCCCGCGGCGAGACGGTCGTGCACGCGCGTGAGCCCGGCGGCACCGAGCTCGGCCTCGAGCTGCGCGAGATCATCCTGCACCGCCGTGGGTACATGGCACCTCGCGCCGAGGCCCTGCTCTACGCCGCCGATCGCGCGCACAACATCGCCACTGTCGTGCGGCCCGCCCTCGCCCGCGGCGAGGTCGTCATCCAGGATCGCTACCTCGACTCCTCCGTCGCGTACCAGGGCGCGGGGCGCGTGCTGTCGATGGCCGAGGTGCGCGAGCTGTCGCTCTGGGCGACCGAGGGGCTGCTGCCGCACCTGACGGTGCTGCTCGACCTCGACCCCGCGCTCGGGCGCGAGCGGCTCGACGCGAGCCGCACCCGCTACGACCGGCTCGAGGCGGAGGCCGCGGTCTTCCACGAGCGGGTGCGCGCGGCCTACCTGGAGCTCGCGGCCGCCGAGCCGGAGCGCTTCCTCGTGCTCGACGCGGCCCTGCCGGTCGACGAGCTGCAGCAGCGCATCCGCGACCGGGTGTCGGCGCTCATCGCTACGCTGACCGCATGACCGGCTGGAGCGACCTCACCGGGCAGGAGGCCGCGATCGCCCTGCTGCGCGAGGCCGCCTCCGATCCGGCGGCGATGACGCACGGCTGGCTCGTGACGGGCCCGCCCGGGTCGGGCCGCTCGAACCTCGCCTTCGCGTTCGCCGCCGAGCTGCTCACGCCTCCGGCGTCGGCGGATGCGCCCGGCGGTGACCCGACCACGGGTGCCGGCGCGACCGCCCGCGACGCCGTCGCCGCGCAGGTCGCGGCGCGCACCCACCCCGACCTGGCGGTGCTCGCGACCGACCGCGTCGTCATCACGATCGACGAGGTGCGCCAGCTCGTCGCGCAGAGCCAGTACTCGCCGAGCGTCGCGCCGTATCGCGTCATCATCGTGGAGGATGCGGATCGCATGAGCGAGCGCACCTCGAACGTGCTGCTCAAGGCGCTCGAGGAGCCCCCGCCGCGCACGGTGTGGATCCTGTGCGCGCCGAGCGCCGCCGACCTCATCCCGACCATCCGCTCGCGCGTGCGCGCGGTGCGCCTGCGGGTGCCGAGCGTGACCGAGGTCGCCGACCTGCTCACGCGGCGCGACGGCGTCGAGCCGACTCTCGCCGAGCAGGCCGCTCGCGAGGCGCAGAGCCACATCGGCATGGCGCACCGGCTCGCGACCGACGCCGAGGCGCGCGAGCGACGCCGCCGCACCCTCGAGCTCGCCCTCGGGGTGCAGAGCGTGAGCGGCGCCGTGCTCGCCGCCGAGCAGCTCGTCGCCCTCGCGACCGACGACGCGAAGGCGTTCACCGCCGAGCGCGAGGCGCTCGAGCGCGAGGCGGCGCTGCGCTCGCTCGGCATCGAGCCGGGCGGCACCGTGCCGCCCGCCCTGCGCGGCAGCCTCAAGGCCCTCGAGGAGGACCAGAAGCGGCGCGCCACCCGATCGGTGCGCGACGGCGTGGATCGCGTGCTCGTCGACCTGCTCTCGCTGCACCGCGACGTGCTGCTGCTGCAGCTCGGCGCTGACCTCGAGCTCGTCAACGAGTCGATGCGCGCTCGCCTCGAGGAGGCGGCGCGTCGCGGCTCGGCCGAGCAGTCGCTCGCCGCCCTCGACGCCATCGCGCAGGCTCGCCGCCGCGTCGAGGGCAACACGCCCCCGCTGCTGGCGATCGAGGCGATGCTCATCACGGCCAGCGGTCGCGCGGCGTTAGGCTCGCCCGCGTGACCGCGCCCGCCTCCACGCTCTCTCCCGCGAGCCGTCCGGCCGCCCGCCTCCGCCGTGCCGCCACCGCGATGGTGCTCATCGGGGTGCTCGCGCTCTCCGGCTGCGTGCCCGCGTGGCTCGCCGACCTCACGGGGCAGGATCGCTCCACGCCGACGAGCGAGGAGGTCGACGCCGCGCTCGAGCCGTACTACCGGCAGGTGCTGGTCTGGAACGACTGCGGCGGCGGCGCGCAGTGCGCCACGGCGATCGCTCCGCTGGACTGGGAGCAGCCGGGCGAGGGCGATGACGTCGAGCTCGCGCTCGTGCGGTACCGGGCGACCGAGCAGAAGCAGGGCTCCCTGTTCGTGAACCCTGGCGGCCCGGGCGCCTCGGGCTTCGACTTCGTGCGCGACAGCATCGACTTCGCCGTGAGCGAGCGACTGCGCGAGGGCTTCGACGTGATCGGGTGGGATCCGCGCGGCGTCGGCCGGTCATCCGCCGTCACCTGCTACACCGACCCGGCCGACATGGACGAGTTCATCTACGGCGTGCCCGAGGCCGAGTACGGCTCGCCCGCGTGGGTCGACGAGCTCACCGCGAGCGCCGAGCGCTTCGTCGACGCGTGCGTCGAGAACAGCGGGCCTCTGCTCGAGCACGTCGACACCGACTCGACGGTGCGCGACCTCGACATGCTGCGCGCCGTCGTCGGCGACGAGGCGCTGCACTACTTCGGCTACTCCTACGGCACCGAGATCGGCGCCCGCTACGCCGACCGCTTCCCCGAGCGCGTGGGCCGACTCGTGCTCGACGGCGCGACCGACCCGACGACGACCCAGTTCGAGGTCGTGCTCGCGCAGTCGATCGGCTTCGAGGCCGCGCTCACGACCTACCTCACCGAGTGCACGGCCGCTGCGACCTGCCCTTTCCCGGCCGACGTCGAGGCGGCGCTCGCGCTCGTCGAGCAGCTCTACCAGCGGCTCGCCGACGAGCCGATCCCCGCGGAGGACGGCCGCCTGTTCAGCGACAGCGTGCTCGACATCGCGATCGCGACGGCGCTCTACGACGAGGGGTCGTGGGAGTTCCTGAGTCAGATGTTCACCGAGCTGCGCTCGGGCGTCGTCGAGACCGGGTTCCTGCTCGCCGACTTCTACTACGGCCGCGAGAACGGCGAGTACGTCGACAACTCGCTCGAGGCCTTCATCGCCATCAACTGCCTCGACTATCCGGTCGAGCGCGACCCGCAGACGATCATCGAGCAGAACGAGCAGATCGCCGAGGCGGCGCCCGTCACGAGCGAGCCGAGCCCGCTCGGCGACGTGGTCTGCCAGAGCTGGCCCCACGAGTTCGAGGGAGAGCTCGCGCCCGTGCGCGGCGAGGGGGCGGCGCCCATCCTCGTCATCGGCACGACCGGCGACCCGGCGACCCCGTACGTGTGGGCCGAGGCGCTCGCCGATCAGCTCGAGAGCGGCGTGCTGCTGACCTACGACGGCGAGGGGCACATCGCCTACGACGAGGGCGACCCGTGCATCAACGACCTCGTCGACGACTACCTGCTGACGGGTGCGGTGCCCGCCGCCGACCCGGTCTGCGCCGGCTGATCGAGGGCCGCCCACGGTGACATCGCGCCCCCGGCGATGGGCTAGACTTCATAGCCGTGTCACGGTGCAAGCCGAGCACGCCGCCTTAGCTCAGTCGGCAGAGCGATTCACTCGTAATGAATAGGTCGTGGGTTCGATTCCCACAGGCGGCCCCACTCCCTCTCCCCGCGCAACGTCGACCGTCGAGGGCCGCGCCCGAGCGCGGAAGGCTCCGATGACGACGATCCCCGCCGCGGCCCTGCGCCGCACCGCGCTGTTCGTCGCCGGGCTCAACCTCGGCTACTTCGCCGTCGAGGCGAGCGTCGCCGTTGCGATCCGCTCCGTGTCGCTGCTGGCTGACAGCGTCGACTTCCTGGAGGACACGGCGGTCAACCTGCTCATCGCCCTCGCGCTCGGCTGGTCGCTCGCCGCGCGCGCTCGCGTCGGCCGACTGCTGGCGCTCGTCATCCTCGTGCCGGCGATCGCGGTCGTCGTGCAGCTCGTGCTGAAGGTCGGCGAGCCGGAGGCACCTGCCGTGCTGCCGCTCGTGCTCACCGCCGCCGGTGCCGCCGCCGTCAATCTGACCGCCGCACTGCTGCTCGCCCGCATCCGCGCCGAGGCGGGCGCGATGGGGCGCGCGGCGTGGCTCGCGGCGCGCAACGACGTCATCATCAACGTCGCGGTCATCGCGATGGCGCTCGTGACGCTCGCCGTCGGCACGGGCTGGCCCGACATCGTGCTGGGCGCCCTCGTCATCGCCCTCAACGGCCGGGCGGCCCTCGACGTCTGGCGGCTCGCCGGGGAGGAGAGCCTCGCGGCGCGCGCGCTCGCGGGGGAGGATCTCGACAATGACTGACGGCAGCACGCGGCACCCGCACCTGCTCACCGCGGGCGCGATCGGGGCGACGATCGTCGCCGGCGTCGGCGTGGCCTCGCAGCACCGCGTCAACGGCGAGCTCGGGCAGGTGCTCGACGACGGCTTCACCGCAGCCCTGCTGTCGTTCACCATCGGGCTCGTGCTCGTCGTGGCGACGGCCCTCGCGCTGCCGAGCGGGCGCTTGGGCCTGCGCCGCGTGCCGCAGCAGCTGCGCACCGGCGAGCTGCGCTGGTGGATGCTCCTCGGCGGGCTCGGCGGAGCCGTGCTGGTGCTCGGCCAGGGCCTCGTGGCGGGCATCCTCGGGGTCGCCGTCTACACCGTGGCGACCGTCACGGGCCAGACCATCATGGGACTCGTGCTCGACGCGATCGGGTTCGCGGGCGCACCGCGCAAGCCCGTGACGATCGCCCGCGTCGTCGGAGCGTCGCTGACCGTCGCGGCGGTGGTCGTCGCGGTCGCGCCGGAGCTGGGTGGGAGCATCCCGGTGCTCGCCCTGCTGCTGCCGCTCGTGGCGGGCCTCGGCATCGGCACGCAGCAGGCCCTCAACGGTCGCGTGCGCACCGCGACCCGCTCGGCCGCCGCGGCGACGACGGTGAACTTCGTCGTCGGCACGAGCGCGCTTGCCGTCGCGACGGCCGTGCACCTGCTCCTCGTGGGGCTGCCCGAGCAGCTGCCGTCGAACCCGGCCCTCTACCTCGGCGGGCTGCTCGGCGCGGCCTTCATCGCGATCCAGGTCGTGACGGTCGCCCGCATCGGCGTGCTGCTGCTGGGGCTGTGCCTCGTCGCCGGGCAGCTGCTCGGCGCGCTCGTGTTCGACCTCGTGATCCCGATCGGCGTGCCGACGACGGGGTGGACGGCGCTCGCCGTGGGCCTCACCCTCGGCGGCGTCGCGATCGCCGCGCAGCCGTGGCGCGCCCGCGCGGCCCTGCGCGCGGCGCGTTCCGCGAGCGCCAGCCCCGGCAGCTCCGGCCGCGCCCCCGACTAGAAGAACGCCGACCGCACCTCTGGCGCGACGCGCGCCACGACGGGCAGGGCCCTCGCGACGGCGGTCTCGATGCGCTGCTGCAGCTCGTCGCTCGTGATGCGGTAGTCGGTGAAGTCGGCGTCGGAGGCGTAGACGCCGTTCGGCAGGGTCAGCGACTGGAAGAACGAGAACAGCGGCCGCAGCTGGTGCTCGATCATGAGCCCATGCCGCTCGCTGCCGCCCGTCGCGGCGAGGAGCACGGGCGTGCCGACGAGCGCGTACTGCTCGACGAAGTCGAACAAGTGCTTGAACAGACCGGTGTAGGAGGCGCGGTAGACGGGGCTCGCGACCACCAGCAGATCGGCCGACTCGATGCGCTCCAGCTCGAGCTGCACCGACGCCGGCAGCGCGTCGCGACGCACCGTGCCGGCCAGGCCCGGCCCGATGCGGTCGACCTCGACGAGGTGCGTGGCGACGTCGGCGCGGTCGCGCGCGACGACATCGAGGATGCTGCTGACGAGCGCGGTGGTCTTCGAGGGGGCGTGCGTGCTGCCCGAGACTCCGACGACGGAGAGCGGACGGTCGAGGGTGGCGGCTGGCATGCCCAGCACGGTAGGTCGGGCGCGGATGCCCGGCCAGGCCCGTCGTCATGCGAGGTCGCCCGGCGTCACACGGCGTAGCCGCGCGTCATGATGTGACGCGCCGTGACCGAGCGTGACGGCCGCCGTCGCGGGGAGCGCGCGCCGCCGCGACGATGGCTCGCATGTCAGCACAGAACGATCCCTCGACGACGGCGCGCCGCATCCGCTTCAACGCCTTCGACATGAACTGCGTCGCGCATCAGTCGTCCGGCCTGTGGCGCCACCCCCACGATCAGTCGCACCGCTACAAGGAGCTCGGCTACTGGACGGAGCTCGCCCAGCTGCTCGAGCGCGGCACCTTCGACGGCATCTTCATCGCCGACGTGCTCGGCACCTACGACGTCTACGGCGGCTCGAACGAGGCGGCGATCCGGCACGGCGCGCAGGTGCCGGTGAACGACCCCATCCTGCTCGTCTCGGCGATGGCGGCCGCGACCGAGCACCTCGGCTTCGGCATCACCGCTGGCACCGCCTACGAGCACCCGTACCCCTTTGCGCGGCGCATCACGACGCTCGACCACCTCACCAACGGCCGCGTCGGCTGGAACGTCGTCACCGGCTACCTGCCGAGCGCCGCCCGCAACATGGGTCACGACGACCAGCTCGAGCACGACGACCGCTACGACCACGCCGACGAGTACCTCGAGGTGCTCTACAAGCTGTGGGAGGGCTCGTGGGAGGACGACGCCGTCGTGCGCGACCGCGAGGCGGGCGTCTACACCGACCCGAGCAAAGTGCACGAGATCGGCCACTCGGGCCGCCACTTCACGGTGCCGGGCATCCACATCTCGGAGCCCAGCCCGCAGCGCACCCCCGTCATCTACCAGGCGGGCGCGAGCCCTCGCGGCATCGCGTTCGCGGCCGGCAACGCCGAGGCGATCTTCGTGGCCGCACCGACGAAGGAGGTGCTGCGCGGCACGGTGCAGCGCATCCGCGACGCGCTCGAGGCGGCCGGCCGCGACCGGTACGCCGCGCGCATCTACACGCTGCTGACGATCATCACCGACTCGACCCCCGAGAAGGCGCAGGCGAAGTACGCCGACTACCTGCAGTACGCGAACCCCGAGGGCGCGCTCGTGTTCATGTCGGGCTGGATGGGCATCGACCTCTCGCAGTACGCCCTGGACGAGCCGGTGGGCAATGTGCGCAGCAACGCGATCCAGTCCGTCGTGTCGAACTTCGCCGCCGCCGCCGAGCACGGTCAGCAGTTCACGGTCGGCGACATCGGGCGCCACGGCGCGATCGGCGGCCTCGGCCCGCTCATCGTCGGCTCGGGCGAGCAGATCGCCGACCAGCTGCAGGAGTGGGTCGCCGAGACCGACGTCGACGGCTTCAACCTCGCCTACGCGATCACGCCGGGCACATTCGCCGACATCGTCGAGCACGTGATCCCGGTGCTGCGCGAGCGCGGCGTGTACCCCGAGGCCTACGAGCAGGGCACGCTGCGGCAGAAGCTGCACGGGCGCGGCGACCGACTGCCGCCGGAGCACCGCGGCGCCGGCTACCGCGTCGAGGCGCGGCTGACCGTCTGATCCGTCTCCCGCTGTCGTGAGCGGGGGATGCGAAGGGCCCCGGCGGTGATTCCGCCGGGGCCCTTCGTCCTAGTCGTCGAGCGCTCGCTCGCGGCGACTCAGCTCTCGTCGGCCGCCTCGAAGTTCAGCGCGAGCGAGTTCATGCAGTAGCGGTCGCCGGTGGGCGTGCCGAAGCCGTCGGGGAACACGTGGCCGAGGTGCGAGCCGCAGTTCGCGCAGCGCACCTCGGTGCGCACCATGCCGAGCGAGGTGTCTTCGAGCAACTCGACCGCCTCGGGGCGCACCGACTCGTAGAAGCTCGGCCAGCCGCAGCCCGAGTCGAACTTCGTGCCGGCCTGGAACAGCTCGGCCCCGCACGCGCCGCACGTGTAGATGCCGGCGCGGCTCTCGTCGAGCAGCTCGCCCGTCCAGGCGCGCTCGGTGCCGGCCTGGCGCAGCACCTGGTAGCGCTCCTCCCCGAGCTCCTCGAGCCATTCCTGCTCGGTCTTCTCGACGGCGTACTTGCCGGTCTGCTGGTCGGTCTGCTGGTCGGTCATGCGACCCTCCTCACTCGCCTCGTGGGGCGATACGTCCTCTCCATTCAACACGACGCACGCCGGGGTTCTTCCCCGCGGACCCGGGCTCTCTGCCAGGATGCGAGCGTGAGCACCGCCGAGAGGTACCGCCGGTTCGCGCGCGAGGCGGCGGGGCGCTCGCCGATCTACGCCGCCTGGTCGCAGGCGATCGCCGACGACGACGAGCTCATCGCCCTCATCGACACCCTGCCGGTCGCCGACCGCCAGCCCGTGCTCGTGCTCACCGCCGCGCGGTTCACCGGCCTGAGCCCGCGCGGCGACGTGCGCACGTGGCTCGAGGGGGAGTGGGACGCGGTGGCGGCCGTCGCGCGCTCCCGCGCGACCCAGACGAACGACCCGCGCCGCACCGGCCCGCTGCTCGCCGCGCTGCAGCACGTCGTGGGCCCGATCGCGCTGCTCGAGGTCGGCGCCTCGGCGGGGCTCGGGCTGCTCGTCGACCGCTACAGCCACGTCTTCGCAGGGCCGCAGGGCGAGGCGCGCCTCGACCCGGTCGAGGGGCCCGCCGAGCTCCTCCTGCGCTGCGAGCTCGGCGACGGCGTGCCGCTGCCCCGGCGGATGCCCGACATCGTCTGGCGCGCCGGTCTCGACCGCAGCCCCCTGCGCCTCGATCGCGCCGATGACGAGCGCTGGCTGCGCACGCTCATCTGGCCCGAGGAGCGGGCGCGGGCCGCGCAGCTCGACGCGGCGATCGGCATCGCGCGCGAGCATCCGCCGCACCTCGTCGCGGGCGATGCGGTCGAGGGCGTCGCGGCCCTCGCCGCGCACGCTCCTGCCGAGGCGACGCTCGTCGTGTGGAGCCCCGCCGTGCTCGTCTACCTGCCGCCCGCCGAGCGTGAGCGCTTCGCTGCGGCGGTGTCGGCGCTGCCGGGGGTCTGGCTCTCGCTCGACGGCCGCCGCGTGCTGCGCGCGGTGGGCGAGCGGGCGGACGCGGCGCTGCCCGGCGACGACGACGACTTCCTGCTCAGCCGCGACGGGCATCCCCTCGCCGTCGTCAGCCCCCACGGCGACCGCATCGAGCGCTGGGTCGGCTGAGGCCGCGCCCGCGCGTCAGGCCGGGCGGTGCGCGCAACCGCGCCTACCATGCGGTCATGGCCCTCGACGCGACCGACCTCGAGCGGGTGCTCGAGTTCGAGCGCCGCTGGTGGGGCAGCGCGACGGGCCGCAAGGAGGCCAGGATCCGGCGCGAGTTCGACTGGAGCCCCGCCCGGTACTATCAGGTGCTGAACGCGCTCCTCGACGAGGAGGCCGCCCTCCGCTACGACCCGGTGCTCGTCGGTCGCCTGCGCGAGGTGCGCACCGCCCGCGCCGAGCTGCGCCGCACGCGCCGACCCGGCGCCGGCGCCGCCTGAGGCGCCCCGCCCGCTCCGCTTCGCCCATCCCGCCCCGGAGGCACCCGACCGCATGTCCGAGTTCCCGAGCGATCGCTTCGACGCGGTGCCCGCCGAGCTGGGGCGCGTCGGCGCGCACCGCGCACCGGCGCCGCGCGGTCGGGGCTGGCGCGTGCTCGCCTGGTGCGCCCTCGCGACGGGCGTGCTCGTCGGCGTAGGACTACTGGCCCTGTCGGCGATCGAGAACGGGCTCGACCTCGGCACGCCGCCGCCGGTGGCCGAGAGCCCGTCGGCGTCGCCGACGCCCGAGGTCACGCCCGTGACCGACCCGACGACGGTGCAGCTGCCGGAGGGCTTCACGATCACGGTGCTCAACGGCGCCAGCGTCGCGGGTCTCGGTCAGCAGAGCGCCGACGTGCTGACGGCGGCGGGCTGGCCGGTGGGTGCGGTGACGAACGCCGCGGCCGACGACATCGAGGTGACGACCGTCTACTACTCGAACCCCGCCGACGAGGGCATCGCGCTCGGCATGGTCGAGCTGCTCGGTCTCGGCGAGATCGAGCTCTCGGACGCCTTCCCTGGTGCTCCTGTGACGATCGTGGTCGGAGCCGACGCCGCGGGGTGAGTCGTCGGCCGACGGGCTCTGTTACGAGCGTGAGTCGGCGCCGTAACGATTCCGGCACGCGCGGTCGTAACCTCTGGTGCGCGGCCCGGACGCCGGGCTAGCATCGCGCTCGCCAGCACAGCGAGGAGTCACCATGGCAACCGGCACCGTCAAATGGTTCAACGCCGAGAAGGGCTTCGGCTTCATCACGCTCGAGGGGGGCGGCAACGACGTCTTCGTGCACTACTCCTCGATCGACATGCCCGGCTTCAAGGTGCTCGAAGAGGGTCAGGAGGTGACCTTCGAGGTCGGCGAGGGCACCAAGGGCCCGCAGGCCGAGAGCGTGCGCCCCGCCTGATCGCGGCACGCCCCGACGCCACCCCGAGCGGACGCTCGTGCCGGGTTATCGTTCGACCATGATCCGCCCGCGCTCCCGCCGATTCGCCGCCGCCCTCGCCCTGGGGGCGGCCGTCGCGATCGTGGCCGGATGCACGGCCGAGCCCTCGCCCGTGGCGACCTCGGCGGCTCCCGAGCCCGAGCCGCCCTTCACGCCGACCTACGAGGAGCCGGCGCCCTTCGACCTCGCGCCGCTCACCGGCGAGCCCGTCGAGGTCGGCGCGCTGGGCATCCCCTCGCTTGCCGCGAAGATCGACAACCACCCGGCAGCTCGGCCGCAGATCGGGCTCGATCGCACTGACATCGTGTTCGAGGAGCTCGTCGAGGGCGGCCTCACGCGGTACGTCGCCGTCTGGCACTCGGACGTTCCCGCGGAGATCGGGCCGATCCGCTCCATCCGCCCGATGGACCCGGACATCATCTCGCCGCTCGGCGGCATCGTCGCCTACTCCGGCGGGCAGCAGCGCTTCGTCGACATGATGCGCGCGACGGAGGTGTACAACGCCATCCACGGCCAGAGCGACACGAACTCGGTCATGTACCGCGGCAGCAACGCGCCCGCCCCGCACAACGTCATCGTCAAGGCGCCCGAGCTCATCGGCATGCACGGCGGTCTCGCGAAGCCGCAGCAGCTCTTCCCCTACGCGGCGAGCGCGGCGCAGGCGACCGCTGCGGTCGAGGGGAGTCCCGTCGCCGGGGCCTCGATGGTCTTCGGCTCGCTCGCCTCGCCCTCCTGGGCGTGGGACGCCGCGTCGGGAACGTGGCTGCGGTCGATGACCGGCGGAGCGCCGGACATGGCGGCGAGCGGGGCGCGACTGTCGGCCGTGAACCTCGTGATCCTGCGCGTGCCCGTGGGGACCATCCAGCAGATCCCGACGACGAAGATGATCGGCTCGGGGGAGGCCTGGGTGCTGACGGGCGGGAAGGCGCTGCAGGGCACGTGGAGCAAGGCCGATCCGACGGCCCCGATCCGTATCGTGACCGCCGACGGGCTCCCCATCCGGCTGGCGCCGGGCAACACGTGGGTCGAGCTCGTGCCGAACGCCGGCTCGGTGTCGATCGGCTGATCCTCCCGCGACGGTCGCGCCGGGCATCCGGCCGCCCCTCGTCGGCTTGCACTCGCTCTGCGAGAGTGCCAGAATCGCTGTTAGCACTCCGGTTCTGCGAGTGCCAGAAGCTACCGTACGTACTGCGTCCGGGAGGGACGAAAGACACACATGGCTAAGATCATCGCTTTCAACGAGGAGGCCCGTCGCGGCCTCGAGCGCGGCCTCAACACGCTGGCTGACGCCGTCAAGGTCACGCTCGGCCCCCGTGGTCGCAACGTCGTGCTCGAGAAGAAGTGGGGCGCCCCCACGATCACCAACGACGGCGTCTCGATCGCGAAGGAGATCGAGCTCGACGACCCGTACGAGAAGATCGGCGCCGAGCTGGTCAAGGAGGTCGCCAAGAAGACCGACGACGTCGCCGGTGACGGCACGACCACCTCGGTCGTCCTCGCCCAGGCGCTCGTGCGCGAGGGCCTGCGCAACGTCGCGGCCGGTGCCGACCCGATCAGCCTCAAGCGCGGCATCGAGAAGGCCGTCGCCGCCGTCTCGGAGCAGCTGCTCGCGAGCGCCAAGGAGGTCGAGACCAAGGACGAGATCGCCGCGACCGCGAGCATCTCGGCCGCCGACCCGGAGATCGGCGCTCTCATCGCCGAGGCCATCGACAAGGTCGGCAAGGAGGGCGTCGTCACCGTCGAGGAGTCGAACACCTTCGGCACCGAGCTCGAGCTCACCGAGGGCATGCGCTTCGACAAGGGCTACCTGTCGGCGTACTTCGTCACCGACCCGGAGCGCCAGGAGGCGGTCTTCGAAGACCCGTACATCCTCATCGTCAACGGGAAGATCTCGGCCATCAAGGATCTGCTGCCCGTCGTCGACAAGGTGATCCAGAGCGGCAAGCAGCTGCTCATCATCGCGGAGGACGTCGAGGGCGAGGCCCTCGCGACGCTCGTCGTCAACAAGATCCGCGGCATCTTCAAGTCGGTCGCCGTCAAGGCCCCCGGCTTCGGCGACCGCCGCAAGGCCATGCTGCAGGACATCGCCATCCTCACCGGCGGCCAGGTCATCAGCGAGGAGGTCGGCCTCAAGCTCGAGAACGCGACCCTCGACCTGCTCGGCCGCGCCCGCAAGGTCGTCATCACGAAGGACGAGACCACGATCGTCGAGGGCGCCGGTGACGCCGACGCGATCGCCGGTCGCGTGAAGCAGATCCGCGCCGAGATCGAGAACACCGACTCGGACTACGACCGCGAGAAGCTGCAGGAGCGCCTCGCCAAGCTCGCCGGCGGCGTCGCCGTCATCAAGGCGGGTGCCGCGACCGAGGTCGAGCTCAAGGAGCGCAAGCACCGCATCGAGGACGCGGTGCGCAACGCGAAGGCCGCCGTCGAGGAGGGCATCGTCGCCGGTGGTGGCGTCGCCCTCATCCAGGCCGGCAAGCTCGCCTTCGACTCGGAGGCCCTCACCGGCCTGACCGGTGACGAGGCCACCGGCGCCAACATCGTCAAGGTCGCCATCGACGCCCCGCTCAAGCAGATCGCGCTCAACGCCGGTCTCGAGCCCGGTGTCGTCGTCGACAAGGTGCGTCACCTCGAGGTCGGCCACGGTCTCAACGCGGCCACCGGCGAGTACGTCGACATGCTCGGCGCTGGCATCGCCGACCCGGTCAAGGTGACCCGCTCGGCGCTGCTCAACGCCGCGTCGATCGCCGGCCTCTTCCTCAC
This sequence comes from Microcella alkalica, assembly GCF_014595885.1. Taxonomy (GTDB): domain Bacteria; phylum Actinomycetota; class Actinomycetes; order Actinomycetales; family Microbacteriaceae; genus Microcella; species Microcella alkaliphila_B. The sequence continues at coordinate 366,780 of NZ_JABUKC010000001.1, forward strand.
GACCGAGGCCGTCGTCGCCGACAAGCCCGAGAAGGCCGCGCCCGCGATGGCCGACCCCTCGGGTGGCATGGACTTCTAGTCCGAGCCCTCTCACGAGACACGAGAACGGGGCGGTTCCCTTCGGGGAGCCGCCCCGTTCCGCACTCGCGGGGCGCGTCGTCGGGTCGCGCGCCCGCGAGCTCGAGGTGCAGCGGCGGCGCTGCGGGGCGATGGCCGCGCTGCGCGGTGCCGCGCCGCGACGATCGCGCTGCGCGGTGCCGCCCCGCGGCTACCGCGAGAACAGCCGCGCGTTGGCCTGCTCGATCTCGGCGTAGTGCTGCCCCGCGCTGCCGAGCGCCTCGGTGAGCGCTGCGAGGGTCTGCTCGATGCGCTGCTGGGTCGCCGTCCACTCGCCGACGAGCCCCTGGAACGCCGTCGACGCCGATCCCTGCCACGAGCCCTGCAGGGCGCCGAGCTGGCCGCTGAGCGACGCCACCTCGGCCTGCAGTCGCCCGATCGAGGCGCGGGCGGCGCTCGTGGCGCTGATGATGGCGTCGCTGTCGACCTGGAACCTGGTCATGGGTGCCTCCTGCACTGGATGCGCCGGGGCCTGCCCCCGACGTCGCGAGCAGGTTAGGAGGCGGATGCCGCCGAGCCGCCACTCGCGGCCGGCGCGGAGGAGGGCGCCGTGCGCGCGCCGCTGGGGAGGAGCGGCAGCGACACCTGGAACGTCGCCCCGCCGCCGGGGGTGTCGAGGACGTCGACGCGCCCGCCGTGCTGCGCGACGATCGAGGCGACGATCGCGAGGCCGAGCCCCGAGCCGCCGGTGTCGCGCGTGCGCGAGCTGTCGGCGCGGAAGAACCGCTGGAAGATCTTCTCCTTGAGCGCCGCCGGGATGCCCTCGCCGTGGTCGACGACCGAGATCGTGCCCATGCCGCGTGCCCGGTCGACGCCGACGACGAGCTCGATGGGCGAGCCGGCGGGCGTGAAGCGCATGGCGTTGCCGACGAGGTTGGTGACGACCTGCCGGATCTTGTCCTCGTCGCCGAGCACGACGGCCTCGGCGGCGGGCAGCTCGGGCACCGCGAGCTCGAGCACGGGCTCGGCCGCGGGAGCGGCCGCGCGGCCCCGCCGCCCGCGCAGGCGGGCGATCGCGGCGATGGCGGCGGTGCTCAGCGACGACGTGGTGGGCGGCTCGGCGGCGACGGGCGGCTCGGGCGCGGCATCCGGCGAAGGGTCGACGGATGCCGTGGCGTCGTCGACCGCGACCGTCACCTCGCGGTCGGGGGCGCCCGCCATCGCGTCGAGGGCCGCGTCGCGCGCGAGCGGGACGAGGTCGACGGGGCCGGCTTCGAGCGGCTTGGACTCGTCGAGGCGGGCGAGGGCGAGCAGGTCGGAGACGAGCGCGCCCATGCGGATCGCCTCCTTCTCGATGCGCTCCATGGCCTGGGCGACGTCCTCCGGCTTCTGGATGGCGCCCATGCGGTAGAGCTCGGCGTAGCCGCGCAGCGACACGAGCGGCGTGCGCAGCTCGTGGCTCGCGTCGCCGACGAAGCGGCGCATCTGGTCGATCGTGGCGGCGCGGTCGGCGAAGGCGCGGTCGATGCGCGAGAGCATCGTGTTGAGCGAGCGGCTGAGGCGGCCGACCTCGGTGTTGGGGGTCGCGCCGCCGAGGCGCTGGCTGAAGTCGCCGCCGGCGAACCGCGCGGCGGTGGCCTCGACGTCGCGCAGCGGCCGCAGCGTCGAGGTCACGAGCAGGCGCGTGAGGGCGGCGCTGACGATGATCGCGACGAGGCCGAAGCCGAGGAAGATCGAGGCGAACGAGCCGATGACGCTGTTCGATTCGGCGAGGTTCGCGCCGATGACGAGCGTGGCCCGCATCGTCTCGTCGCCGGCCTCGTCGCGCAGGGTCAGCGAGAAGGGCGCGAGCCGCCACTGCGCGGTGCGGTCGATGCTCGCGACCGTGATGCCCTCGCCGTAGCGGCCCTCGACGCGCGCGAGTGTGAGGCTGCCGACGTCGGGCGCCTGGTCGGCCTGCGAGGGGTCGACGTTGTCGACGAGCGTGTCGCCGTCGAGGTCGACGGCGCCGAAGTAGAAGGGGCTCGAGAACACCGAGCCGGTGAGGTCGTCGAAGTCGTCGAAGTCGTCGATCGACAGCGGGTCGGGCGCCTGCGGCAGCTCGCTCGCGGCGGCGCGCAACTGCCGGTCGACCTCGCCGACGAGCGTCTGCTGCAGCACCGACAGAGTGCCCATGCCGACGACGATGAGGCCGACGGTGACGATGAGCACCGTCACCCCGGTGATCTTGGATCGGAGGGAGACGCCCTCCCACCACTGGCTCAGCTGCTCATGCATCGCGCACGAGAGCGCCCGCGGGCACTAGGCCTTCGCGGCCTTCAGCATGTAGCCGAAGCCGCGCTTGGTCTGGATGAGCGGCTCATCGGTGTGCTGGTCGAGCTTGCGGCGCAGGTACGAGATGTAGCTCTCGACGATGCCGGCGTCGCCGTTGAAGTCGTACTCCCACACGTGGTCGAGGATCTGCGCCTTCGACAGCACCCGGTTGGGGTTGAGCATGAGGTAGCGCAGCAGCTTGAACTCGGTGGGGCTGAGCTCGATGACGGCGTCGCCGACGGTGACCTCGTGCGTGTCCTGGTCCATGGTGAGCTCGCCGGCGCGGATGATCGCGTCGTCCTCCTCCTGCATGGTGCGGCGCAGGATCGCCTTGATGCGGGCGACGATCTCGTCGAGGCTGAACGGCTTGGTGACGTAGTCGTCGCCGCCGACGGTGAGACCCATGATCTTGTCGTCGGTGTCGTCCTTGGCGGTGAGGAAGAGGATGGGGCTCGTGTAGCCGCTCGACCGCAGGCGCTTGGTGACGCCGAAGCCGTTGATGTCGGGCAGCATGACGTCGAGGATGATGAGGTCGGGCTCCTCCTCGAGCACGGCCGAGATCGCCTGTGCTCCGTTGCCGACCGCGCGCACCATGAAGCCCGCGAAGCGCAGCGAGGTGGTGAGGAGGTCGCGGATGTTCGGTTCGTCGTCAACGATGAGGATCTTGGGTCCGTCAGCCATGCGCCCAGTCTCTGCGCGTTCGTTGTATGTTTCCTGAACGCCGCGCCGACGATCATCGAATGGATGCCCGACGCCGGTCGGCGCGCGCTGTGAGTCGCCCCTGGCCGAGCGTCGGTGCTCGGCTCTAGGTTCGGCGCATGGACATCGTGCTCATCCCCGGCTTCTGGCTCGACGGCGCCTCCTGGAGCCCCGTCACCCCGCCCCTCGCCGCCGCGGGCCACCGTGTGCACCCGCTCACGTTGCCCGGCAAGGAGGCCGACGCGGCCCCGCACGCCGGCATCGGCCTGCAGACCCACATCGACGCCGTCGTCGCCGAGCTCGACCAGCTCGCCGGCGAGGGCGCGGCGCCCGTCGTGCTCGTGGGCCACTCCGGCGGCGCGGCGATCGCCTGGGGCGCGGCGGATGCCCGGCCCGACCTCGTCGCCCGCCTCGTGTTCGTCGACGCCTTCCCGATGGGCGAGGGCAGCGTCGTCAACGACGAGCTGCCCGTCGAGGGCGACTCGTTGCCGCTGCCCGACTGGGAGGTCTTCGAGGAGGCCGACCTGCGCGACCTCGACGACGAGGCGCGCGAGCGCTTCCGCGCGATCGCGGTCGCCGAGCCCGCGGGGGTCGCGCGCGACCCGCTGCGGCTGGCGGACGAGGCCCGGTACAGCATCCCCGTCACGATCATCGCGTGCGAGTTCCCGGCCACCGACCTCGAGGGCGCGATCGAGCGCGGTGCGCCGTGGGCGGATGAGCTCGCTCGGCTCGAGTCGCTCGAGGTCGTCGAGCTGCCGACCGGGCACTGGCCGCAGCTGACGCGGCCGGTCGACCTCGGCGAGCGCATCCTCGCCGTCGTCGGCCCCGCCTAGACTCGCCAAGGTGACCGTCCTCATCACCGGCGGCGCCGGGTTCATCGGCAGCACCGTCGCGACCGCCTGCCGGGAGGCGGGGCTCGCGACCGTCGTGCTCGACGACCTCTCGACGGGAGCGCGAGCGTTCACGAGCGGCGGGGCCTTCTACGAGGGGGACGCCGCCGACGGTGCGCTCATCGACCGCATCGTCGCCGAGCATCCCGACATCGACGTCGTCATCCACTGCGCGGCGAAGATCGTCGTGCCGGAGTCGGTCGAGCAGCCGCTCGACTACTACGAGAACAACGTCGGCAAGGGCATCGACCTGCTCGGGCACCTGCGACGTCACGGCATCGAGCGCGTCGTGTTCTCGTCGTCGGCCTCGATCTACCGCGCGAGCGACGACTTCACGGTCGACGAGCGCTCGCCGATCGAGCCGCTGAGCCCGTACGCCGCGACGAAGGCCATGTTCGAGGCGATCCTGCGCGACGCCGCGCTCGCCGGCCAGGTGCGCGCGATCAGCCTTCGGTACTTCAACCCCATCGGCGCCGACCCGCAGCTGCGCACGGGACTGCAGCTCGCCGAGCCGTCGCACGCGCTCGGCCGCCTCATCCGTCTGCACGCCGAGGGTGCGCCCTTCACGATCACGGGCGTCGACTGGCCGACGCGCGACGGCACCGGCATCCGCGACTACATCCACGTGTGGGATCTCGCGCGCGCCCACGTCGCCGCCGTGCGCCGGTTCGACGCCGTCACCGCGAGCGAGGGGCCGGCCGCCGTCATCAACCTCGGCACGGGCGAGGGCGTCACGGTGCGTGAGCTCGTCGCGGCCTTCGAGCGCGTCGTCGGCGAGCCCGTCGCGACCGTCGACCTGCCGCCGCGCCCCGGCGACAGCGCGGGCGTCTACACGCGGAGCGAGCGGGCGCGCGAGCTGCTCGACTGGGAGGCGGAGCTCGACCTCGAGCGGGGCATCCGCGACGCGCTCGCCTGGCGGGAGCGACTGCTGGCCGGCGCGCTCTCGCCGCGCTGACCCGCGGTCGTCGCGGACGGCCCGAGAGCCCCTACGCGGCAGCGGCGCCGATCGAGGTCGCGTCCATGATCGTGTAGCTGTAGCCCTGCTCGGCGAGGAACCGCTGACGGTTCTGCGCGAAATCCTGGTCGACGGTGTCGCGCGCGACGAGCGTGTAGAAGTGGGCGGGCAGGCCGCTCTCCTTCGGCCGCAGCAGGCGGCCGAGGCGCTGCGCCTCCTCCTGCCGCGAGCCGAACGAGCCGGAGACCTGGATCGCGACGGTCGCCTCGGGCAGGTCGACCGAGAAGTTGGCGACCTTCGACACCACGAGCACCGGCGTCTCGCCGACCCGGAACTCCTGGAACAGCCGCTCGCGCTCGTCGACGGGCGTCGAGCCGGTCAGCTGCGGCACCCCGAGCGCCTCGCTGAGCTCGTCGATCTGGTCGAGGTACTGCCCGATGATGAGGATGCGCTCGCCCTCGTGCTGGGCGACGAGCTGCTTCACGACCTCGAGCTTCGCCGGGGCCGTCGCGGCGAGCCGGTAGCGCTGGTCGTCGGCGCTCGCCGCGTACTCGAGCCGCTCGCTCGCGGGCAGGTCGACGCGCACCTCGTAGCAGGAGGCGGGGGAGATGTAGCCCTGCGCCTCGATCTCCTTCCACGGCGCGTCGAAGCGCTTCGGGCCGATGAGGCTGAACACGTCGCCCTCGCGGCCGTCCTCCCGCACGAGCGTCGCCGTGAGACCCAGGCGGCGGCGCGCCTGCAGCTCGGCGGTGAGCTTGAACACCGGCGCGGGCAGCAGGTGCACCTCGTCGTAGACGATGAGACCCCAGTCGAGGGCGTCGAGCAGGGCGAGGTGGGCGTAGTCGCCCTTCCGCTTCGCGGTGAGGATCTGGTACGTCGCGATCGTGACCGGCTTGACCTCCTTCACCTGCCCCGAGTACTCGCCGATCTCGTCGGCGGTGAGCGAGGTACGCCGCAGCAGCTCGTCGCGCCACTGCCGGGCCGAGACGGTGTTCGTCACGAGGATGAGCGTCGTCGTGTCGGCCGCCGCCATCGCCGCCGCGCCGACGAGCGTCTTGCCGGCGCCGCACGGCAGCACGACGACGCCGGAGCCGCCCTCGAAGAAGTGGTCGACCGCGGTCTGCTGGTAGGGCCGCAGGCTCCACCCGTCCTCATGCAGGTCGATCTCGTGCGGGGTGCCGGGCGTGTAGCCGGCGAGATCCTCCGCCGGCCAGCCGATCTTCACGAGCTCCTGCTTGACCTGGCCGCGGGCCCAGGCGGCGAGCTCGAAGGCCGCGTGATCGATGCGCCGCGTGAGCAGCGGGGCCACCTTCTTGTTGTGGGCGATCTCGGTCAGTACCGCGGCATCCGTCGACCGCAGCACGAGATTGCCCTCGTCGTCGCGCACGATGATCAGCCGGCCGTAGCGGCCCACCGTCTCGGTGATGTCGAGCGACACCGACTGCGGCACGGGGAACTTCGCGTACTTCTCGAGCACCGCGAGCATCTCGGCGGCCTCGTGGCCGGCGGCGCGGGCGTTCCACAGGCCGAGCCGGGTGATGCGGTAGGTGTGCACGTGCTCGGGGGCGCGCTCGAGCTCGGCGAAGACGGCGAGCGCGTGGCGGGCCTCCTCGGCGAGCGGGTTCGCGACCTCCAGCAGCACGGTGCGGTCGCTCTGCACGATGAGCGGGCCCTCGGGATTCATAACGGGCCAGTCTAGGTGCGCCGCCTGAGAGGCCCCGACCGCGGATGCCCGCCGCGCGCCGCGACCGACGACTCAGTCGGCCGGCTCGAGCGCGGTGATGCTCGACACGGGCAGCGTGCGCTCGACGTCGGCCTGCACGTCGCGCCCGCGCACGCGCGCCCCGGCGATGCCCGTGGGCTCGAGCACGAGCACGCGCGACGACCCGTCGGGCATGGCGATCGTCGCCCGCACGGTGAGCCGGCCGCGCACGGCGAGCTCCCACTGCCGCGCCACCCAGGCCTCGCCGCTCTCGGTCCGGGTGGCCTCGGCGGCCTGGCGCATCCGCTGCACGGCCGCGGCGATCGGATCGTCGACGGGCGGCGGGGTGCGGCGCGCGGCGGTGGGGCTGGGGCGCTCGGGCGGCAGCGCGCCGTCGTCGGGGGCGGCGGGGTAGCGGGCGTCGATGAGGCTCCACAGCACGACGGCGGGTTCGACGCGGCTCACCAGTCGGTGCGGGCCGGTGCGGCGCAGCCCGAGCGAGGCGGTCGCGGCGTCGACCAGCACGGCCTCGAGCATGACGGCGTCGTCGCTGCGGATGCCCGTGCGGGCACCCAGCTCGGCGGCCTCCTCGGGCGCGAGCGGCCCGACCCGCACGGTGCCGTAGCGACGCGCGGTCTCGCGCACGAGGTACTCCAACGGCTGCGGCACGCCCGTGAGCGAGATGCGGCCGAGGAACCGCACGAGGCTCTCGGCCGTCTCGCCGAGCGCGATGGCGCGCGTCACCGACTCTTCCGTGACGCGGTAGCGGCCGGCGAGGCCCGACGACTCCATGACGGCGACGCGGCGCAGCTGCTCGTCGATCGCGCCCTCGAGCGGGCCGGGCGACACGATCGTGAGGTCGTGCTGCAGGTACACCTTGTCGACCGCGGGCGGCACGAGCGGCGCGAGCGCCTCGGCGGCCGCCTCGGCTCCGGCCGTGACGAGTGCCGCACCGATCGACGACGGGCGGCCGTCGGAGGCGATGCCGAGCCGGTCGCCCTGGGCGCCGCGCCGATGCAGGCGGCGCAGCAGGGCATCCCCGCCGGCCGGGTACAGCCAGTCGACGAAGTCGCTCACGCCCTCGCCCCAGCGGGCGTCGACGCGGTCGGCGAGCAGCTCGCGCAGCTCCACCGGCAGCGAGGATGCCCAGGCCGCGGCGAGCGCGCTCCACCGGTCGGCGACGGAGCGGCCCCGCCACTCGGCGGCGGCCGCGAGCGCCCGAGTGCGCCCGCCCTCGTCGACGGCGAGTCCCGCGAGCTGCGCCAGGTCGAGCAGCACCGGCACCTCGTCGAGTGCGGCGTCGGCGGCGGCCGCGAGTCGCTTCGCCTCGGGCAGCGCGAGGCCGCCCTTCGCGAGCATGCGCGCGGGCGCATCGTGCAGAGCGACGAGCAGCTCGGTCACCCGCACGACCGTCGTGTACGCCTTCTCGGCGGCGCCGCGGTCGAGGAACCGGCGGTCGGTGTCGTCGACGGGCTCGAGCACGGGCGGGGCTGGCGCGTCGCGCAGCTCGTCGGCGCTCGGCAGGCCGCGGGTCGGCCAAGCGCGCAGCTCGGCGACCACGGTCGGCCAGACGAGCACGAGCGGGTCGGCGCCGTGCGCCTCCGACTCGTCGAGGGCGAGCAGGGCGGCCTCGTCGGCGGGTTCGAGGTCGTGCCGCACGGCGGCGATGTCGCGGCCGAGGCGGGCGGCGAGGCGCGAGAGCGGCATCCCCTCGCTGTCGTCGCCGGCCGTCGCGATCGCGGCGAGGGCGCGGCGGCTGAGGTTCGCGAGCGCCGGGGCGACGCTGTGCGGCTCGAGCAGCGCCTCGGCGAGATCGAACACATCGCGCAGGCCCGCGGGCCCGACGCCGCGGTCGCGGATGAGCCGCGCGAGGCTCGCGTCGCTCCGGTCGCGCAGCCGCGCGGCCAGGGCCAGGGAGGCGGCGCTAGTTGACGGCATCCCGCGCGGCCCGCCCACGTCGCACGGCGCTCACGACGAGCAGCGTGATGATGAGGACGAACCCGATCGGCAGGCCGATGAGGGGCAGCACGGTGATGACGGGCCACACGCCCGAGGTGAAGTCGCGCGGCTCGAGGCCGGAGGCGGTCGCGATGATGACGGCGACGAAGCTCGCCAGGCTCAGCACGATGATGCCCGCGACCATGTAGGCCAGGATGCGCTCGACGCGGTTGTTCATCACGACGGATTCCTCGGGCACCCCTCCAGGATAGGTGCGGCCGCCGACGCCCCAGTACCCCCGATCCTGGGGGAGCCGCCGCGGGGTATCCTCGAAGGCTGGACCATCCACAGGCGAGGAGTGCGCGCATGCCCACCGGCAAGGTCAAGTTCTACGACCAGGAGAAGGGTTTCGGATTCATCCACGCGGATGACGGATCCGAGGTCTTCCTGCACGCCTCCGCGCTGCCCCAGGGTGCCGTCGTCAAGGCCGGCAGCCGCCTCGAGTTCGGCGTCGCCGACGGCAAGCGCGGCGCGCAGGCGCTCTCGGTGCGCGTGCTCGACGCCAAGCCCAGCCTCGCCAAGGCGCACCGCAAGCCCGCCGACGAGATGGCGGTCATCGTGGAGGACCTCATCAAGCTGCTCGACGGCGTCGGCGGTCGCCTCAAGGGCGGCCGCTACCCCGACAGCGAGCACGGCGCGAAGATCGCCGCCGTGCTGCGCCGCGTGGCGGACGAGCTGGATGCCTGACGCCGTCGCGCACGACCGCGCGGCTCTCGAGGCGCTCGCCCGCGAGGCGCTGCTCGAGATCACCCCGGCGAAGACCGTCGGCGCGCTGCGCGAGATCGAGGTCGCCGACGACGTGGCGACCGTGCGCTTCTCGACCACGCAGGGCGGCTACCTCGGCTGGGCCTGGACGGTGAGCATCGCCGTCAACCCCGGCATGGAGCCCTCGGTGCTCGAGACCGAGCTCATGCCCGGCGACGGCGCGCTGCTCGCGCCCGACTGGGTGCCGTGGGCCGACCGGCTCGAGGAGTACCTCGCGCAGCAGGCGGAAGCGGGTGCCGAGGAGGGCGACGGCGACGACGCCGACGATGAGAGCGCCGACGACGAGCACGACGACGACCACCCCGAGCACGATGACGACGTCGACGGCGTCGACGTCGACCTGCACGCGGACGAGGACGACGATGAGTCAGACGACGACGTCGATGAGGACGACGACGAGGATGACGAGTCGGACGACAACCTCGATGAGGACGACGACGATGACGCCGACGAGGACGACGACCTCGACGACGAGGACGACGACTCGGGCCTGTGAGACTCGGCTCCGCGCGCGCTGACTAGCGGCGGCGCGACGAGACGAGCAGCCCGGCGAGGCCGAGCACGAGCCCGACGGCGATGGTGACCAGGCCGCCGACGGAGTCGACGAGATCGGTCAGCAGGAGCATCCCCAGCGTGATGACGCCCGCGATGACCCAGCCGATGAGCCCGACGACGAACGCGAGCCGGTCGTTCGTGCGCAGCGGCGGCGGGTCGGGCAGTCGCTCGTCGTGCCGCACCCACAGCCGCACGGCTCAGCCCGCCAGCCGCTCGAGCACGAAGTCGATCGAGCGCGTCAGCTGCCGCACGTCGTCGGGATCGATCGCGACGAAGGTGGCGATGCGCAGCTGGTTGCGGCCGAGCTTGCGGTACGGCTCGGTGTCGACGATGCCGTTGGCGCGCAGGGTCTTCGCGAGCGCTGCGGCGTCGACCGAGTCGTCGAAGTCGATCGTCACGACCACCTGCGAGCGGTGCGCGGGGTCGGCGACGAAGGGCGTCGCGAGGGCGTGCTGCTCGGCCCAGTCGTAGAGGTGGCTCGAGCTCTCGGCGGTGCGCGACGCGGCCCAGGCGAGGCCGCCCTCGCCGTTGATCCAGCGCACCTGCTCGTCGAGCATGACGAGCGTCGCGAGGGCCGGGGTGTTGAGCGTCTGCTGCAGGCGCGAGTTCTCGATCGCGGCCGTGAGCGACAGGAACGGGGGGATGTACCGGCCGCTCGCGGCGATGCGCTCCGCTCGCTCGATCGCGGCGGGGCTCATGAGCGCGAGCCACAGGCCGCCGTCGCCGGCGAAGTTCTTCTGCGGGGCGAAGTAGTAGACGTCGGTCTCGGCGACGTCGAAGTCGATGCCGCCCGCGGCGCTCGTTGCGTCGACGACGGTGAGGGCGTCGGGGGATGCTCCGACGCGCGTGACGGCGGCGCTCACGCCCGTCGAGGTCTCGTTGTGCGGGTAGGCGTAGACGTCGGCGCCGTCGACCACGGTCAGCTCGCCGCGCGTGCCGCCGGCGGTCTTCACGACGTGCGGGGTCTCGAGCCAGGGCGCGCTGGCGGAGGTGACGAACTTGCTGCCGAACTCGCCGAAGTCGAGGTGGGCGCTGCGGCGCTCGATGAGGCCGAACGCGGCGACATCCCAGAAGGCGGTCGAGCCGCCGTTGCCGAGCACGACCTCGTAGCCCTCGGGCAGGCGGAAGAGATCGGAGAGCCCCGCGCGCACGCTCGCGACGAGGTTCTTCACCGGGGCCTGGCGGTGCGACGTGCCGAGCAGGTCGTGGGCCGAGGCGAGGGCCGAGAGCTGCTCGGGCCGCACCTTCGAGGGGCCGCAGCCGAAGCGTCCGTCGCGAGGCAGCAGTTCGGCGGGAATCACGATGTCGGCCATGCGTTGATCCTACTGAGGCGCACGGGGGCCGTCGGCGCGGCCCGTTAGGCTTGCCTCACCATCCGGCGGGCGACAGAGGAGGACGCGGCGTGACCGATCTGGTCGACACCACCGAGATGTATCTGCGCACCATCCTCGACCTCGAGGAGGAGGGCATCGTGCCGCTGCGCGCCCGCATCTCGGAGCGCATCGGCCACTCCGGCCCGACGGTGTCGCAGACCGTGGCGCGCATGGAGCGCGACGGTCTGCTGAGCGTCGAGGGCGATCGTCACCTCGAGCTCACCGAGGAGGGGCGCCGCAAGGCCATCGGCGTCATGCGCAAGCACCGCCTCGCCGAGCGGCTTCTCGCCGACGTCATCGGCCTGGAGTGGTCGCTCGTGCATGATGAGGCCTGCCGGTGGGAGCACGTGATGAGCGAGCAGGTCGAGCGTCGCCTGCTGCAGCTGCTCGACACGCCCACCGAGTCGCCGTACGGCAACCCCATCCCCGGTCTGGACGAGATCGGCGGGCCCGCTGCCGAGCCCTTCCTCGAGGGTGTGATCTCCCTGCCGAACGCCGTCGCGGCGGGCACGCGGCACTGCACGGTGCGGCGGCTGGCCGAGCCCGTGCAGTTCGACCCCGACCTGCTGCACCAGCTGCACGAGGCGGGTGTGACGCCCGGCGCCGAAGCCCAGGTGCGCGGCGAGACGAGCGGGTACTTCACGGTCGAGGTCGTCGGCCGGGCCGAGGGCATCGAGCTGCCGCTCGAGGTCGCACGACACATTTACGTCGGCGACTGACAGATAGCCACTACATCTAGTGCGGGCGAGTCGATTGTTACTTTCCCGTAACTTCGCCTACACTCGCTGAGTCCGACCCGGCCACCCAGCCGACCCAGGACTCCGCACGCGGCGCACTCGCTCGCCCGTCTCGCGCGCGGACCGTGAACATCACGAAAGCTGGACGGGCCGCACCAAGGAGCGGCGAGGCGCAGGAGGTCACACTCTTGATCCAAGGCAACCCCACCGCGTCCGCGCTCCCTGCGGAGGCCACCCGCTCCACCACCCGCGCCGCTCGCCGCTCCACCCTCCGCGGCACCGCGCTCAACGTCACCGTCATGGCCGTCGCGACCGGCATCGTCGCGACGCTCGCCCTGCCGGGTTACGCCGTGAACCCGGCCGCGAACGCCGAGGGCGTCGGCACCGCCGAGGCGATGGCGCAGCTGCGCTCGACGCAGTCGCAGAGCCTGCGCGTCGACACCGTCACCGCCCAGACCGTGTCGCGCGACGAGTTCACCGCCACGAGCGAGGCCGAGCTGGCCGCTGCGGCCGCCGCCGAGCGCCGGGCGCAGCTCGCCGCGAGCTACCAGGCCTGGAGCGGCCCGACCGCCGAGGACTACCTCGCCGCCCCGGTCGCCGCCTACGACCAGAACGCGGTCGTGCAGATCGGCCTGCAGTACGTCGGCGTGCCCTACCAGTACGGCGGCACGACGCCCGCCGGCTTCGACTGCTCCGGCTTCACGTCGTACGTCTTCGCCCAGGTGGGCATCGCCCTGCCGCACAGCGTCTCCGGCCAGGCGGCGATGGGCACGAAGATCTCGCGAGCGGATGCCCGCCCCGGCGACCTCGTCGTGCTCAACGACCACAGCCACGTCGGCATCTACATGGGCAACGGCGCGATCCTCGATGCGCCGTACCCGGGCAAGACCGTGCAGGCTCGACCGCTCTGGACCGACGCCTACTACATCGTCCGCATCGGCTGAGCCGACCACTCGCCCCCTGACGCGTTCCTCGAGGGCGCGCGCCGCGCATCCGCTGCTGTCGCGCGCAGCGCGCCGGGAGTGAACGGCCCGTGAATCGGCGCGCCCGCACAGCGGGTCGCGCCGATTCATGGGTTAGCCTGAAGCCCTCGGCGCCATCAGAGGAGCTTCGGGAGAGCCATGTGCGAGCGACGCGACATCCAAACCGTGGATGCGCGCGCCGTCTTCCGCATACGGCACAGCGTGCGCACGTCCCTGCCCTGTCAGGGACGCGCGACAGCGAGCACTGCAGTCTGACTGCGGTGCTTTTTTTGTGCCCGCAGCAGCGGGCGCGCTGACCTCCCGCCCGCGAGAACGGCGAGGAGCGAACCACCGCCCGCAGGCCATGCGGGCCGGTCACCGGAGGTCAGACATGCGCACTCTCGTTCTCAACGCGGGCTACGAGCCGCTCGCCGTCGTGTCGTTCCGTCGAGCGCTCATGCTCGTCATGAACGGCAAGGCCGTCGTGCTTGCCCGCGACGACGCCCACCCCGTCATCGGCATCCACGACGCGTTCGATCGCCCGAGCGTCATCGTGCTGCGCCGCTACGTGCGCGTGCCGCACAGCCGGCAGGTGCCGCTCACCCGGCGCGGAGTTCTGCGGCGCGACGGCAATCGCTGCGCCTACTGCGGTGGGTTCGCCTCGACGATCGACCACGTCATGCCCCGCTCGCGCGGCGGCGCCGACACGTGGGAGAACCTCGTCGCGTGCTGCCTGCGCTGCAACAACGTCAAGAGCGACCGCACACCGGCGGAGATGGGGTGGCGGCTGCGCGTGCAGCCCAAGGCCCCGCACGGCACCGCGTGGCTCGTGCGCGGCATCGAGCGGCCGCAACCGGCGTGGGAGACCTTCCTCGCGCCGATCGCGGCCTGAGCCCGCAGCCGCCGGCCGCGCGGCCGGTCAGCCGCCGAACGCCTCGTCGTAGAACGCGCGCAGCTCGGGCGAGTCGGCGCCGCTCACGCCGCAGCCCGTGATGGTGCCGTCGAGCGCGCCCACCAGGTAGTCGGCGCCGACCTCGAAGGGCACGTCCGAGAAGTCGCTCGAGACCGCGTCGACCTGCGTCACCTCGACGCGGTCGGCGACCTCGCCGGCGAAGACGTCGGTGACCTCGAGCAGCACCGTGTCGTCGCCGACCTCGAGCACAGTCGCGGCGAAGGCCTGCTCCTGCGCCGCGATCGTCGCGGCGTCGAGCGCGAGGCAGCTGCCGCTCGCGAGTCCGCCGCCCTCGGGTGCGGCGAGCTGCTCGACGGTGGGCTGCGTGCCGCCCAGTGCGAGGGGCGCGACGATCGCCGCGGCGATCGCGACGGCCGCGGCGGCGCCGGCGAGGGGCATCCATCGGGGGATGCGCGGGCGCGCAGGGGTGGTCGCCTCGGCCGCGGCGAGGGTCGTGGTCGTGTCGGTCATGAGTTGCTCCATCCTGTGGTCGAGCCACGTCGGGGGGAGGGGAGCGGTCTCGGCCGCCGGGTCGGCGGCGCGGAGTCGTGCGCGCAAGGCGTCGTCGCCGAGCGCGCGGCCGTCATCGTGCATGGGTGCTTCCCTCCTTCGCTGCGACATGTCCGGCAGGCGGCGGAGATTTCAGGGGATGCTCGGCGCGCACGTCGTCGGCCGCCAGAGCCTCTGCGCGCTCGAGCTCGGCCCGCAGCCGCGCCTTCGCCCGGTGCAGGCGGATCGAGGCGGCGTTCGGCGAGATGCCGAGCACGGTCGCGAGCTGCGGGGTGGTGAGCTCGTCCCACGCCCAGAGGCGCAGCAGCTCGGCGTCGTCGCGGCGCAGCCGGTCGAGCGCCGCGTGCAGGGCGGCGTCGCGGCCCTCGTCGCCCCCTGCGTCGACAGCGGCGCTCGCCGCCGGGGCCGGGGCGACGACGGCGGGCGGGTCGATCGCAATGATGCGCCCGACGAGTCGCGTGCGCCGGCGCTCGGCGCGCTCGGCGTTCGCGAGGCACTGGCGCGCGACGACGATCGCCCACGGCAGCGCCTCGTCGGGGTCGGCGGGCACGTCGTCGAGCCGCCGCCACAGCACCAGCAGCACGTCGCCGAGCACGTCGTCGGCGGTCGCGGCGTCGGTGCGGCGGCGGAGGTAGCGGCGCACGGGGTCGGCGACGTGCGCGACGAGGGCGCGCATCCGTCGCTCGCGGTCGCCGGCGGTGCTCACACCCGGGTTATGTGCGGCGGGGGTGCGGATCTTTCAGGCGAGCGGGTCGTGCTGGAACTCGCGCACCTCCTGCGGGCAGCGGCACGCCACCGCGAGCTTCGCCGCCCAGGCGTGCGCCTCCTCGCGCGACGGCACCTCGATGATCGCCATGCCGCCGCTGAGGTCGCGGGTCTGCGGGTAGAGCTCGTCGGTCAGGGAGCCGTCGCCGGCGACGCGGGTCGGCTCGACGTCGTCGCGCAGCCCGCCGCTCGTGACGTAGACGCCCGCGGACCGCATCTCATCGATGACGGCGTGGGCCGCGTCGGAGACGTCGCCCCACTCGTCGTCGCGCACGATCATCGCGGGGCTCGGGAACGAGATCAGGTAGCGGGGCATGGATCCTCCGTGGTGGTGGGTCGGCGAGCGGTGCGGGTCGGTCAGCGGTCGAGGGCGGCGTCGATCTCGGCGCGGCGGGCGAGCACGAGAGCGTCGAAGGCGGCGGGCGGCAGCGGCAGGGCATCCGTGAACGAGATCGCGCCCTTCGACCGCGCGACGCCCTCGAGGTGCTCGGCGCACGCGTCGATCACGGCTGGGCTGAACGGGTAGAGCGAGTAGCCGGTCTTCGTCGCGGCGACGGCCACGAGCGGGCGCGCGCGGTAGCGCAGGGCGGGCATGCCGTACGAGACTCCCTCGGTGGCGTGGGGCTCGAGCTCGAGCGCGCGGGCGTGCCAGCCGGCGAGCACGTCGCGGGCGGGTGGCGGCGCCGCGGCGATGAGATCGGTGACCGGATGCTCGGAGCTCGAGTCGGGCATCCCGTCATGCTCGCAGAGCCGGCGTCGCGCCGGAAGGGTCGTGCACCGGTGCCCGCTCGGCGGCCGCCGTCTAGAGTGGAGGCACCGCCTCTGTAGCTCAATGGAAGAGCAGTTCCGTCCTAAGGAAAGGGTTGGGGGTTCGAGTCCCTCCAGGGGCACCGATGGGCCGATTGCGGAAATGTCGGATCTCGATCGCGGAAATGTGGCGATCTGACCTGCCGCAGTCAGCCCGGCAGGCACTGCTCCGACACGCCCGATCGGGCTGTGTGTTGCATAGGACGTCGGGGCGACATACGTTCGACCTACGTCAACGAAGAAGCCCCCGGCAGATGGGCCAACATCCACCGGGGGCGTTGCTAGTCCAGCTAGCTGTTGCTGGCCATAACGCTGTGGTCACGTAGGAAGGTCGCGGCAGGAGGCTCCGCCTCTGCGCGCGTCATCTCGGATTGGCTACAGGTACCTGCAGACCTCGTCGGCGTTGCAGGTCTCGGGTTCGGGTTCTGCGGCTGCGTCGCGGAGGGCGGCAACGTTGTCGCGGAGGGAGACGAGATCCGAGATCTGGCGCTCAATGTCCTTCAGACGAACGTCTAGGAGGTCCCGGACGTGGCCGCAGGGAATCTCGCCTCCATCGCGGATGTCGAGGATCTGTTTGATCTGCGCGAGGGTAAGTCCGGCAGCCTGGCCGCGGTGGATGAAGTCGATCCGAGTCGCTGCTTCCGGATCGTAGTCGCGGTATCCCGACGCGGTGCGCTCGGCCGCGGGAAGCAGGCCCTGCTCCTCGTAGAACCGCAGGGTCTTGGCGGTGGTGCCGGCCGCCTCGGCGAGTTCGCCGATCCTCATCTGGGTCTCCGATGTGTCACAGGTCGCACTTGACCTTCCCCCGTACTGGAAGGTCCATTGTGGCTGCATCAAGAGCAATTCCCAAGACTCAGGGGAGGAATCGGGATGCAGTCCAGGTACGACCTTGCGATCATCGGATCCGGTGGCGCCGCGTTCGCCGCCGCCATCCGCGCGACCACGCTCGGCAAGTCGGTGGTGATGATCGAGCGCGGCACTTTCGGCGGCACGTGCGTGAACACCGGCTGCGTGCCGTCGAAGGCGCTCATCGCCGCCGCTGAGGCCCGCCAGACCGCTGCCGAGGCGAGCAACCGTTTCCCGGGGATCGCCACCACAGCGGACGACGTAGACATGCCCGCGCTGATCAGCAGCAAGCAGGACCTCGTCGAGGAACTTCGGGGTGAGAAGTACGTCGACGTCGCCGACGCCTACGGCTGGCAGATCCGCCACGGCGACGCTGCGTTCGCCGGCACGCCAGAAGCGCCCGTTCTTGAGGTCACCGCGACTGACGGTGCGGTCGAGACGATCGACGCTGATCACTACCTGGTCGCCACCGGCGCCAGCGCATGGGCTCCACCGATCGACGGTCTTGAGGAGGCCGGCTACCTGACCTCGACCACGGCGATGGAGTTGACCGAGGTTCCCGACTCGCTGCTGGTGCTCGGCGGCGGCTACGTCGCCTTGGAGCAGGCCCAACTGTTCGCCCGGCTCGGGTCGAAGGTCACCCTTCTGGTTCGTTCCCGGCTGGCGTCGAAGGAGGAGCCGGAGGTATCCAAGGCGCTGCAGGAGGTCTTCGCCGACGAGGGCATCCGCGTGGTCCGCCGTGCGGTCCCGACCCGCGTTGCCCGTGACGACGTCAGGGGCCAGGTTGTTGTCACCGCTGACATCTCCGGCGGCGAGCAGGAATTCCACGCCGAACAGGTCCTCGTCGCCCTCGGCCGCCGACCGGTCACCGATGGGCTGAACCTCGATGCGGTGGAGGTGAAGACCGGCGACACGGGCGAGATCGTGGTCACCGACCAACTGCAGTCCTCCAACCCCCGGATCTGGGCAGCCGGCGACGTGACCGGGCACCCCGAGTTCGTCTACGTCGCCGCCCAACACGGCAACATGGTCGCCGAGAACACGTTCGCTGGCGCTGAGCGGTCGGTGGACCACAGCCGGCTGCCGCGGGTGACCTTCACCAGTCCGGCGATCGGCGCGGTCGGGATGACCGAGGCCCAGGTGCTCGCTGCCGGAATCCGCTGCGACTGCCGCGTCCTGCCGCTGGACTACGTGCCCCGGGCGCTGGTCAACCGCGACACCCGCGGCTTCATCAAGATCGTCGCCAACGCTGAGACCGGCGAGATCCTCGGTCTCACCGCCGTCGCCAAAGACGCCGGCGAGCTCGCCGCCGCCGGTGTCCACATCCTCGGCAAGACCGTCACCGAGGTCGCCGACGCATGGGCGCCCTACCTGACCATGACCGAAGGCATCCGGATCGCCGCCAAGGCCTTCACCACCGGCATCTCCAAGCTGTCCTGCTGCGCGTGACCCGCAGCCGACAGCCTCCACCCGACTCATGAAGAAGGTACCGCCATGTCGGAGCTCACGACGCAACTGCCCGAACGACTCAACAACACCGAAGAGACCGGCCTTGACGCCGTCCTATTGATCCCGCTGCTGCGGCTGATCGTCGAGGGCGGCTTGGGCGGGTGGGCCACACGAAGGAGTGGGCATGGGTGACCACCTGGCCGGTGGACGATCCGGCTGCCATCGCCCAGGCATGCGGACGGGTGGACCGCGGGTTCGTCGTCGAAGTCGGCTGGCGATGGAAGACGAGTCAGATCGTCCGATTCGGCGCTGCCCGTTTCCCGCGCGTCAACGTCGCGATGCGGGAGTGGCCCTGCTGGAGCTCGCTCGATGAGCTCCACGGACTGGGGGAAGCTGCAGCGATCATGGGCGACTGGCTGGTCGACCGTGCGATCGAACAGGCTCTTGAGCGTCGCGCGCCCGACCCATACGCGTCACGATGACATCGGACATCCATGTCCCCCCGAAGGACAGAGCGCGGACATTCGGAGGACACACCTGTCCCGTGGTGTTTCGCCACATCGGACGTGCACGTCTCGCGCTCGGGACAAGCAGCGTGGGCGAAGGTCGCGCCGCGACGAGAAGATCTACCAGCCTCGCGGTGCCAAGCGAGCGTGGAGCGGCTCCCACTTTGCCTGCCACGGATCGGCGTCCTAACGACGGGCCTCGGAAGTCGCGAGCCAGCTGTCGCGCTGAAGGGAACGGCGATACCGTGTGGATGCGGGGTCAGGTTTGACAAGGAAGGGATAACGTGGCGCCGTGCAGGCTGCAGCCGAGGAGTCCGACCGATCCGCGAAGAGCGGCAGCCTGTTTCCGCCAATGCGATGGTGGGTGCCGGCCGCATCTGCGGCGCTGCTGGTCTTGTTCCTGATCGCGGTAGTCGCCATCCTCGTACGGCCGCCGGGGCCTCTCGATGACCCTCGGCCAGCGTTCCAGCGGGATGGACTTCTCCGTGATGGACCGGTACTCGATGCCGACGTCGCGGGTGTTCGATTCGGGGAGCGCACTGTGATCGTGCTTTTCGAGCGGGAGGAACCCGAAGGCCGAACGTGGGACCAGTGGTCCGCGGACGTGACTTCGGGTGGCGCCGCGTTGGTCGTCGTGACGCCGGTTGAGGTTGCCCACGGATCGTTGGTGGACGCGATCGGCATGCCCGCACCGGTCGATGGCGGGCCGCCCATCGGCTACGCGGTGGTCGATTCGAGCCGCCAGGTGCGGTACGCAACGATCGACCCCCAGTACCTCAAGAACGCCTTCGAAGTCGACGTCATCAGCGGGGCCGTGGAATGAGTGCAGAGCATCGGCCCGGCGCGTCCAGCTATCGAGCGCTCCATCCGCGTTCATTGACGATCCAGCTGGCGCTTCTCCTAGTCGTTGAGGTCCTGCTGTTCCTGAGCTACAGCGTCCACGACGCCCGATTCCACTGGGCGACCCACTTCCTCGTCGCCGTGATCGTGGCGATCATCGTCATGGCGATCTACCTCCGCGTGCGGAAGGCACCGGGTCCGCGTTTCCTCCTCATGCTCGTCCTCGGGCTTCACGTCTTCGCTATGGCGCCGGACCTGCTGTTCCGGGCAGGAGCTCCTCACGCTGCATGGATGGACGTCTTCCTCGGGCACGTATCTGCGCACTACATGCCGGGAGGTGACACGACATGGCTCGTCATCGCCGTGACCGCGATCACCGGCTACGTCGTCGCGCTAACGCGATGGCTTCGATCACAAGCTCCCGAGGCTGGCACCATCGACCGTGGCGGCGTGGACAGATGAGCCGAGATCGGGCCTCTGCTGCCCCGCGACCCGCTCACACACAGTCATTCCGCACCACCTCGTGGCACCATTACCGAGTGAGAATCGGCCTGAGCACGACGAGCGCGCGCGCGATGAGTCTCCTCATCGCGCTGGCACTTGCCCTGTTTGGAGCCCTGATGGCAGGGCACGGCGCGGGATCGGCGAGCCACGACGAGCACACGCTCTCCGCCGCTCTCACTCTCGACACTCACTCGAGCATCCAGGCGCCCACTGCATCCAGCCACCACGCCGGATCTGCGGCGCTCACCGCCAACCCGGGCGAAGACCCTCCCACAGACACGTGTTCGACCTGTCTCACTGAGGGGCAGATGCACGTGCTGACGGTCTGCGGCCTTCTCATCATGTCCGCGGTGACGCTGCTGCTCATGCCCCGGTGGCGCGAATCGATCCACCGAGCCGCGGAAGCGATCGGCCTCCTAGTCGCGCAGCCGGCTGTTGCTGCCGCGGGCGCAACGACCCCGAACCTTCTCTCGCTCGGCATCAGTCGCAGGTGATGCGCGGAGGTCGGTTTCCCGCCGACTCCACTGCTCACCAGACAACACCGACAGATGAAGGACCAATGATGACCACCAATGCAATGCGGCGCGCCCTCGCGGGCGCCCTGACCTTCGCCGTGGCGGCGACCCTCACGGCCTGCGCAATGCCCTCCGACATGGACATGAGCGCCGGAAACTCGGACCGGACAGCATCCTCCGCCCCCGACGCCTCGGTCGAGCCGAACAACGCCGACGTCATGTTCGTCGGCATGATGATCCCGCACCATGAAGAAGCCGTCGAGATGGCCGACATGCTCCTCGAGAAGGACGGCGTCGAGTCGGAGGTGATCGAGCTTGCCGAGGCGATCAAGGCAGCGCAGGAGCCTGAGATCGAGTTGATGGAGTCCTGGCTCGAGGAGTGGGACTCGATGCCCGCCGAGGGCATGGGCGGCATGGATCACGGAGATTCTGGCATGGGCTCGATGATGGGCATGTCCGAGGAGGACATGCAGGCTCTGGAGGAAGCGCCGGGCCCCGAGGCGGGTGACCTGTTCTTGGAGCTGATGATCGTGCACCATGAAGGGGCGATTGTCATGGCGCAGGACGTGTTGGATGACGGTCGCCACCCGGACGTCCTCGACCTTGCGACCCAGATCATTTCCGATCAGGCGGCGGAGATCGAGCTGATGCGCTCGATGCTCGACTCATGATCGCGCCGAAGTCTGCACTCGCAGCGGTCGTGACCGCCCTCACATTGTTCATCGCTGGGTGTACGGCGCCGAACGCTGAGCGCAATCGGGAGGAGGCGCCCGCACCGGAGTTCCAAGCTGGCGTGTCGCATGTTCACGCGATCGACCTCGACGAGATGACCGGATTCGTCCACATCGCCACTCACGAGGGAATCCTTCTTGCGGGCATGCCGCACGATGGCGAGACCGTCTCAGAGGCGAATCCCCTCGGAGACTGGCGAGGCGATGCCATGGGGCTGGTTCGAGTGGGCGATCGTCTGCTCGTCTCGGGGCACCCTGGACCGACTGAGGAGGGGCCGGGCGCTATCGGGCTCCGCGAGTCCGACCTCTCCGGCGATGAGTGGACAGCGATCAGCTTGGAAGGCGAGGCCGATTTCCACTCGCTCGCAGCCGGAGGCACCAGTCCGGGGATGGCCATGCTCGCCGGTGTGGACTCCATCTCCGGGCGCGTCATGGTCAGCCCGGACGGCGGAGCTGGCTGGCAGCAGGGCGCCGCCATCGCAGCGGCGTCAGTGGCGTGGAATGCCGATGCCTCGGCGCTGCTCGCCACCACATCCAACGGCCTGGTCGTGAGTCGGGATCGAGGGCAGAGCTTCGAGGCAGTTCCGGATGCTCCCTACCTCGTTCTTCTCGCGTCGAGCCCGACGGAGTCCGACACCTTCACCATGGTCGGCATCGACGTTCAGGGTGTCCTGCACCGCTCGAGTGACGGACTGACCTGGGAGGCAGTCGGGGCTGTCCCCCTCGAGCCGGCCGCCATCTCGGTGGGCGCGATGGGCGCGATCATCGTCGCGGACACAACACAGGTGATGCACTCAGTGGACGGCGGAACCACCTGGAATCTCATCGTCGAACTCTGATCCCCCGTGTCGGCGGGGTGGGCCCGCCCGTTTCAGGCCCACCCCGTCGTGACACCCGGTCGATGAGCGTGCTGGCTTCAGTCAGCGCCGCAGCTGCGCGCCGCGGACTGGCTGAAGTCCGGTACCTGTCGACCCGCGGCCTCCTCGGTCGTCGTGACCGGCCCGTTTTCTTGGATGTCACGGACTAGCCAGTCCATTTCGTCGATCTCCCGCCGCTGGGCCTCACTGATCTCGACCGCGAGCTCGCACACCCGGATGTCCTCGTTCTGGAAGCGCTCTGATCGCGTGATCGCCATCGAGTGGTGCGGAATCATCGCCGTCATGAAGTCGACATCATCGACGCTCGCTTGGCTGCGGTCGAGCGTGATGCCGCCGCCGATCAGAAGCACGCTTCCGGCGACGACCGCGATGTTGCCTCTGGTGTTCTTGTACATCCCGAGCATCCAGGCCAGCATCACCAACCCCATCGTGCCGCCCATCGTCACGGCCATGAAGACGCGGCTCTCGCTGAAGCGGATATGGGTCCACTCCCACACGCTCGCGAACATCACGAAGTACATGACGACCATGGACGTCAGGATCATCGCGGCGAAACGGAGGTAGCTCTTCGCCGAGCTGTCAGGCCCTTCCGTGCTGTTGTGCTCGTCACCCTGGGGGCGGCTCGACGGTGCTTTTCCCTCGTCTAACGGCCGATCAGTGGGCTTGTCCATCTCTTCCCTCCCACGGTTGCTTTCCTCTCCATCCGACGTCAAAGTCGAGGCTCCAGTTAGGGCGTTGCGAGCACCAGCGACCGGTGGTACCTCTCCCCGCCGCGGCCACGGACGCCCTGATGGCGCGTGCTCGACTGGTAGCCGCCATCTCGGAGGCGTCATGGGATTTCGCCGAGGCGACGGTGGGATCGCGTCTGATCTCGATCGCGGAAATGAGCCCTCCGGCTAGGCTCATCCCCGGGGCTGCGCTATTCCGCAAACGCCCCACCGCCGAAGCGTCAGACGATGCGCGCTCAGCGCCGCTGCCGCGCCGGTACGACCACCTCGCGCAGGATCAGCGCGATCGACGCCGCGACCGGCACGCCGATGAGGGCTCCGGGCAGGCCGAGCAGCGAGCCGCCCGCCGTGGCCGAGATGAGCACGACCGAGCCGGGCACCTGCACCGCGCGGCTCATCACCTTCGGGGTGAGCACGTAGGCCTCGACCTGCATGTAGATGAGCATCGCGATGAGCACGGGGATCGTCGCCGACGGCACCGTCGCCAGGGTGAGCAGGGTGATGCCGATCGTGGTGAGCACGGTGCCGATGAGCGGGATGATCGTGATGAAGAACACGACGATGCCGAGCAGCGGCGCTCCTGGGATGCCGACGACGAGCATCACGATCGTGCTGAAGGTGGCGTTCAGCAGGGCGAGCACGACCATGCCGCCGAGGTAGCGGCCGACGCTGTCGATGATGCGGTCGGCGAGGTCGACGAACCGGGCGCGGCGCGAGGCGGGCACGAGCGAGTAGCCGAAGCCCTTCACCGACTCGAAGGTGATGACGAAGTACAGCGTCAGGATCAGCACGAAGAAGCCGCCAGTGACGCCGCTGACGACGGATGCTCCGAAACCGAGCACGCCGTTCGACACCGCGATCCACGTCTGCGGGTCGAGCAGCGTCTCGACGACCCACGCGAGCGCGGCCGTCACCCCGCCGCTGGTGAGCTCGTCGACGGTGGTGAACCACGGCTCGTCGCGCAGGCCGGCGAGGCCGCCCGGCACCGTCTCGATGAGGCGGGCGACCTGCTCCTGCAGCGCCTGCACGGCGAACAGGATGATGCCCAGCCCGATCGCGACGACGAGCGCCGTGAGCACGGCGGTCGCGGCCGGTCGGCTCCATCCGCGACGTCCGAGGGCGCGGATGATCGGCTCGAGCGCCACGGCGATGAACAGGGCCGCGAGCACCGAGGCTGCGACGCCGCGCAACGTGTAGAGCGCGAGCGCGAAGGCGATCGCGGCGATCGCGCCGAGGGCGAGGAGGAAGCCGCGGTGCAGCGGCCGCTCGGCGCGGGTGGCGGTGCGGGAGTCGGCGCTGCGGTTAACGGTCGGCCTGGGCGAGCGGGGGATCGGCATCTCGTCCTCCCTCGGACATCGGTGAGCGGGCGCTGCTCTCCGGAGCCGTCGGGCGGGAGCCGTCGTCGTCGAGCCGGCGTCAGTATACGGCGCGGGGTGCCGTTCTTCGCGGTGACGAAGTTCGGCGACGTGGCGCTGCTCGCTCCGAGGATGCGAGCACATCAGTACATCCCAGCGTGTACTATCGGCGCCATGGCCATCACCTCCGCTCCGCAGCTCGACGCTCTGCACCGCATCGGGCGCGCGCTGGCCGACCCCACCCGTGCCGCGATCCTCCTCACGCTGCTCGACGAGCCGCGTTACCCGGCCGACCTCGCGAACCATCTCGCCATCACGAAGCAGAGCGTCTCCAACCACCTCGCCTGCCTCCGCGACTGCGGCATCGTCGTCGCCGAACCCGCCGGTCGCCGGGTGCTCTACGACATCGCGGATGCTCGACTGGGGCATGCGCTGCGCGACCTGCTCGGCGTCGTGCTCGCCGTCGACACCACCGACCGGTGTGCGCTGAACGAGGTCGAGGTGCTCGCATGAGCGTCGACCTTCGCACGCCCCTCGCCCCCGAGCGCACGGCGCTGCTGCGCAGACGGGTCAAGATCATCGTGGGGCTCACGATCGGCTACAACCTCGTCGAGGGCATCATCGCCCTCATTGTCGGCTCGGCCGCCGACTCCGCAGCCCTCATCAGCTTCGGTCTCGATTCCGGGGTCGAGGTGCTCTCCGCCACCGCCGTCGCCTGGCAGTTCACGCGTCGAGACCCCGAGCGGTACGAGAAGCCCGTGCTGCGCGTGATCGCCATCGCCTTCTTCGCGCTCGCCGCCTACACGATCGTCGGCTCGACGATGTCGCTGCTCGGCCTAACGACGCCCGAGACGAGCGGCGTCGGCATCCTGCTCGCCACCGTGAGCGTGATCATCATGCCCGCTCTCTCCCTCCTCGAGCGGCGAACGGGCCGCGAGCTCGGCTCGGCGACCGTGGTCGCCGACTCGCGGCAGACGCTCATCTGCTCGCTGCTCTCGGCCGCTCTACTGCTCGGCCTGCTCGCCCACGCCCTCTTCGGCTGGACCTGGGCGGACGCCGTCGCGGCACTCGTCATCGGAGCCTTCGCCATCCGCGAGGGAATCGAGGCGTGGAACGGCGACACGTGCTCGACCGCGATCGGTGAGCTGCTGGAGCACCCTCACCCCGACCAGACCGAGGCCTGTGCCCACGATGGGGAGGCGTGCTGCCGGTGACCGGCCACGCTCATGCACACTCGCCTCGAGGCGGGAACCGGCGGAGACTGGCCATCGCGTTCGGGTTGACGGCGTGCATCCTCGTCGCCCAGGTGATCGGTGCGATCATCACCGGATCGCTCGCGCTGCTCGTCGACGCGGCGCACATGCTCACGGATGCCGGCGGGCTGCTGATCGCACTCATGGCTGCCGGGCTCATGAAGCGGGCAGCGACGACGCGCCGCACCTGGGGGCTGCTGCGCGTCGAGGTGCTCGCCGCGACGGTGCAAGCCGCCGTGCTGCTCGGCGTGGGCATCGTCGTGGTCGTCGAGGCCGTGCAGCGTCTCCGCGAGCCAGCCGAGATACCGGGCGCCGAACTGCTCGTCTTCGGCGTCATCGGGTTGGTCGCCAACGCGATCTCGATCCTCGTGCTCGCCGGCGGTCGCGCCGCGAACCTGAACATGCGCGCCGCCTTCCTCGAGGTGCTCAACGACGCTCTCGGTTCGCTCGCGGTCATCGCGGCGGCGATCGTGATCATGACCACGGGGTTCCAGCAGGCGGACTCCCTCGCGGCGCTGCTCGTGGGCGCCCTGATCATCCCGCGCACCCTGAGACTGCTCCGCGACGCCGTCGACGTCCTGCTCGAGTCCGTCCCTCGCGGGATCGACATCGCCGACGTCCGCCGCCACCTCATGGAGGAGGAGCACGTCCTCGACGTTCACGACCTGCACATCAGCCAGATCGCGACGGGGCTGCCGGTGCTCACCGCGCACGTCATCGTCGAGAGCGAGTGCTTCGTCGACGGTCACGCGCCGGAGATCACGAGAGCGCTGCAGGCCTGCGTGGCGCAGCACTTCTCCGTCTCGATCGATCACGCCACGTTCCAGCTCGAGCCTGCGGGCGCCGAGCGGTCGCACGACCTGCACTGACGTCGCAGCCGCGCCGCCCGCCTACCGCAGCCGCCAGGGCGACACCGCGTGGAGGCCCGGCAGGGCCGCCGCCCACAGCAGCACCGTGCCGAGCACCTCATCGCTCGGGCGCAGCAGGGCCCCGGCGATGAGCAGGCCCGCGGCGAGGATCGCCGAGGTCGTGCGGCGCAGGCTGCCGTCGACGACGCGCGATGGGCTCGGCGGGCTAGCCTCAAGGAGCGGATCGTGAAGCTGCCCCGCAGAGGTCCCGGCCGGTGTGTTGGCTTTGATGGGAAACAAGGCGCGGACCGAGAACCGCGCGGTCATCACCCTTTGAGCTTGAGCGACGAACGATGCTTCCCTGGGTTAGTGGTGTGGGGTTAGCGCTCGGGTCGGCGCACGCTCGCCTGGATGATCGGGATCGGGAAGTGCGAGGCCCGCAGAGGGTCGACGAGATCGTCGGTGATGCCCGCCGTGAAGGCGTCCATCCCGAAGACCTTGAAGAGCGCCTCCCGCCCGAACTTCGAGCTGTCTGCAACGAAGAAGGCCTCGTGGGCGATCGAGCGCATGAGTCGCTTCAGTTCGATCTCGTAGCTGCTCGCGTTGTAGATGCCGTCCTCGCTCACCGTGTCGGCGCTGAAGATCGCGACGTCGACGCGCAGGTTCGAGAGTTGCTGCACCGAGGTCGGCCCCCACATTGTGTACGAGTTGGGCAGCAGCTCGCCACCGATGAAGACCAGATGGATCGTCTGCTTGCGGGCGATCTCAGTCGCGATGCGCAGATCGTTCGTCACCACGGTGAGGCGCTGGTGCGTCATGTGCCGAGCGACCTCGAGGTTGGTGGTGCCGCCGTCGAGCAGGACGGTCTGGCCTTCCAAAACGCGTTCGGCCATGGCGCGCCCGATGGCGGTCTTCTCCGGGCGGTGCAGCTCCTCCTTGAAGTGGTGCGGGGTCTCCGACTGCCGAACGGGCACGGCGCCGCCGTGGGTGCGCTTGACGAGGTCCATCGCTTCGAGGCGCTCGAGGTCGCGACGGATGGTCGACGCGGTTACGTCGAATCGCGTTGCGAGGTCGTGCACTGACTGAAATCCCTTGACCTGCAGGGCATCCACGATCTCCGCTTGACGCGACACGGTCTCACCTCCACATCGAACAGCCGCTGCTCAGAGGCTAGACCGCGCAGCGCCCGAAGTGAACCTTCGGCGCGCGAAAGTGCGCAGATTACGTGCATCGTGCGGGGATGGGGCGTGCGCGATCCGCCGTGACGTCGGCCGAAGCGCGCGTGATGTCGCAGATTTGCGCCGAGACTCCGCGAAAACGTACTTGATTCGCGTGCTCGAGGACAGTCCTGCGCGAAAACGCGCACGTTGGTGCGCGATATCGCTTGACAAGGTGCGTGGATGCTCGCTAACGTCCCCCCTCAGCGACACATCCCGACACAGCATCGTCCGAGATTGCCGCGACCTGATGGCGGCGGGAGTCGCCACTCACTCGTTCACAAAGGAGTAAACGTATGGATCGCACTCGACTCGGCCGGGGCATCGCCCTCGCGGCGAGCTCAACCCTCCTGCTCGTCGGCTGCACCACCGTGGGTGCAGGCTCGGGCGGCGGCACCGACGAGGGCTCCGGCGACGGCGCCTACACGATGGTGACCGTGGTCAAGGCCCAGACCATCCCGTGGTTCCAGCGCATGGCGGTCGGCGTGCAGGAGTTCGCCGATGACTCCGGCATCGACGCCCGCCAGGAGGGCGCCGACGACGTGAGCCCTGAAAAGCAGGTCGCGATCATCCAGGACCTCATCGCGCAGCGTCCGACGGCAATCACGGTCGTGCCGAACTCGCCCGAGGCGCTGGAGTCGGTGCTCGCTCAGGCGCGCGAGCAGGGCATCATCGTGGTCTCGCACGAAGCCACCGGCATCGAGAACGTCGACATCAACATCGAGGCATTCGACAACGCCTCATACGGCGCGGGCATCATGGATAACCTCGCCGAGTGCATGGGCGGCGAGGGCGAGTACGTGCAGTTCGTCGGCGGCTTCACCGCCAAGACTCACATGGAGTGGGTCGAGGCCGGTTACCAGAACCAGATGGAGAACTTCCCCGGCATGACGCGCGTCGAGGAGCCCATCGAGAGCACCGACAACCAGGAGACCGCGTACGAGCGCGCGAAGGAGATCCTGGCCAAGTACCCGAACATCAAGGGATTCCAGGGTTCGGCCGGCAACGACGTGCCGGGCATCGGCCGAGCCGTGCAGGAGGCGGGTCTCGAGGACGAGGTGTGCGTCATGGGCACCTCGATCCCGTCGGTCGCCAACCAGTACCTCGCCGACGGCTCGATCGACAAGATCTTCTTCTGGGACCCGGCTCTGGCCGGCAAGGCCCAGCTCGAGATCGCGCGGATCCTCGCCGACGGCGGAACGATCGAGGAGGGGACTGACCTCGGCATCGAGGGATACACCTCGCTCAAGAAGCTCGAGGGCTACGACAACGTCTTCGTCGGCGACGCCTCCGTGGCGGCCGATGCTGAGACCGCGGCGCAGTACGACTTCTAGAGTCTCGATCAACCCGGGCTCCGGGAGCGCGAACCGTTCGCGCGCTCCCGGAGCCCCTCGTCAGGAAGGCCGACGATGGAATCTCTCCCGACGCAGGCTCCGGTTCCGGTGCTCTCCGTGCGCGGCATCACCAAGCGCTTCGGCGGCGTCACCGCGCTCGCCGGCGTATCGCTCGAACTGCTCCCCGGCGAAGTGCACTGCCTCGCCGGCGAGAACGGCTGCGGCAAGTCGACGCTCATCAAGATCATCTCGGGCGTCGAGCGGCCGGACGCCGGCGAGGTCATCATCGACGGCGTCTCGCACAGCCGCATGAACGCGACCGCCGCGATCACCGGTGGGGTGCAGGTCATCTACCAGGACTTCTCGCTCTTCCCGAACCTCAGCGTCGCCGAGAACATCGTCCTCACCGCGGAGGTCGCCGGTCGGCAGCGCTTCTACCGAGCCCGTGCCGTGCGCCCCAAGGCGCAGTCGATCGTCGAGGAGCTGGGGCTCGACCTCGACCTCGACGCCGAGGTCGGGGATCTCTCCGTCGCCGACAAGCAGCTGACGGCGATCTGCCGAGCGCTCGTCAACGACGCGCGGGTCATCATCATGGACGAGCCCACGACGGCCCTGACGCACAGCGAGGTCGCGCGCCTCTTCACCATCGTGGAGCGACTGCGCTCCCGCGGCGTCGCCCTCGTCTTCGTCTCGCACAAGCTCGAAGAGGTGCTCGCGATCTCGCAGCGCGTGACGATCATGCGCTCCGGTCGCGTGGTCACCAGCGGCCTCGCGACCGAATTCGATCGGCGTTCGATCGCCCAGCACATGACGGGCACCGAGCTGGACGAGGCGCGCATCGTCGGCCCGATCAATGCCGACGCCGAGCCGAGACTCACGGTGTCGCACCTCGACCTGCCGGGCGCCTTCCACGATGTGTCGTTCACCGTCGCGCCCGGCGAGATCGTCGGCGTCACGGGGCTGCTCGGCTCCGGTCGCACCGAGATCGCCGAGGCGATCTTCGGAGCGCGCCCCGCAGCGTCCGGCGACATCCTCGTCGACGGACGACCCGTGAGCATCCGCAGCATCCCGGACGCGGTCGCGGCCGGCATCGGCTACGTGCCCGAGGATCGACTCTCGCAGGGGCTCTTCCTCGAGAACTCCATCGCGGACAACATCATCGCCGGCTCCCTCGATCGGCACCGCAACCGCTGGCGCGGTCTCGACGGCGCGCGCATCCGGTCGACCATCTCGCGGCTCTTCGCCTCGCTCTCGATCAAGGCGCCCAGTGCCGACGCACCCGTGCGGTCGCTCTCCGGCGGCAACGCCCAGCGGGTGGTGCTCGCCAAGTGGCTCGCGACCGACCCCAAGGTCCTCGTGCTCAACGGCCCCACCGTCGGGGTCGACGTCGGCTCGAAGTCGCAGATCCTCGAGCTGCTGCGCCAGGCCGCGGCCTCCGGCATGGGCATCGTCGTGATCTCCGACGACGCCCCTGAGCTCGTGTCGTGTTGCCACCGAGTGCTCGTCGTGGCGCGCGGCCGCATCGCCGACGAGCTGCGGGGCGACGCGATCAGCGCAGAGAGCATCCACGAGCGGATGGCGGCCTGACATGCAGATCCTGCGACGCCTCCGCGGCAAGAACAACGAGGGCATCCTGGCGCTCGTCCTGGTCGCCCTCATCGTCACCATGTCCGTGCTGAGCCCGGCGTTCCTGACCGCCGGAACCGCGTTCTCGACGCTGCGCAGCGCGACGGTGCCGCTCATCTTCGCGCTCGCCGTGCTCATCGTCATCGTCTCCGGCGGCATCGACGTCTCCTTCGCGGCGGTCGCCATCTTCTCCGCCTACACGGCGGTCTCCTTCGCGATCACGATGGCCCCAGAGCTGCCGGCGGCCGTGATCATCGCCATGGCGATCGCGATCGGGGCCGGTCTCGGGCTGTTCAACGGACTAGTGATCGCGCGGTTCCGCTTGCCCACCCTCATCGTCACGCTCGGGACGCAGGGCATCTTCGTCGGCGTGATGTACACCTACGTCGGCGCGACCTACTACGCGCAGCTCCCGCCGGCGCTCGCCGCGATGTCGTCGATGACTGTTCTCGACTTCTCGACTGGCACCGGACGGGCGTCGCTCCACGTGATGGCCGTCGTCGCGATCGTGCTGGCCGTGGTGGTCTGGTGGATGCTCACGCGCACGATGTTCGGACGCTCGCTGTACGCGATCGGCGGTGACGTCGAGGCCGCGCGACGTGCCGGGTTCCGCGTCATGCGCACGCAGATCCTCGTGTACGTGCTCGTCGGCGTCCTCGCCGCCGTCGCCGGGATCGCGCACATGGTCATGGGGCGCAGCGCGAACCCCCAGGACCTGGTGGGCGACGAGCTGGACATCATCGCGGCGGTCGTGCTCGGTGGTGCCTCGATCTTCGGCGGCCGCGGCTCCGTCATCGGCACGGTGCTCGGCGTCATCCTGATCCAGCTGATCAACAACAGCCTCCTCCTGGCGGGCGTGCCGAGCGCATGGCTCCGCGCGGCGGTGGGGCTGCTGCTCATCGTCGGCGTCGGGGTGCAGGCCCTCTCGGCGCGCAGGAAGGCGCGTCGCGTGCACACGCTCGATGAGGACAAATCCGATCGACTCGTTCAGGAGGACGTGGCATGAGCGAGAAGCAGAGCCCCGCCGGCGCACCCGCCCTGGGCAAGGGCGCGCAGATCAACGAGCGCGTCGGCATCGCGACGCGCGAGTTCATCGCCCGAGCCAGCGCGAACCGAAAGACCGGCAGGATGGTCGTGGCGCTGCTGCTGGCCTTCTCGATCTTCGCGATCGCGAACCCGCGTGTCTTCCTCAATCCGCTGAATCTGCAGAACATCGGGGTCACGGCGCCGGAGATCGGCATCATTGCCATTGCCATGATGCTGGCCATGCTCACGGGCGGCATCGACCTCTCGCTCGTGGCGATCGCGAACCTCTCCGCCATCACGGTCGTCTCCCTCTACTCGGGCATCGCCGCGAACGATCCGGCGCTCGCCGAGAGCTTGACGGTTCCGATCATCGTGGCGGGGGTGCTCGTCGGCATCGGCTGCGGCATGCTCAACGGCGTCCTCGTCAGCGTGATCGGCATCACACCCATCCTCGCGACGCTCGGAACGATGCAGATCCTCAACGGCATCGCGATCGTGACGACGGGCGGCTCGACCCTGTACGGCGCGCCTGAGAGCCTCGCGTCGTTCGGGCGCTCAGGGCTCGGGCCGGTGCCGGTGTTGTTCGTGGTGTTCCTCGTGGTCGCGGTGCTCGTGGCGCTGCTCGTCAGCACCACGCCCCTCGGCCGCAAGATCCAGCTCGAGGGCGCGAACCCCGTTGCGGCGCGCTACTCGGGAATCAGCAGCAGGTCGGTGCTCATGAGCACCTACACGATCGGCGGTGCGCTCGCCGGTGTCGCGGGAGTGCTCTTCCTCGCTCGCAACCCGACCGCATCGGCCGACTACGGCGCCTCCTACGTGCTGCTCGTCATCGTGATCGCCGTGCTCGGCGGCACCAACCCCAACGGCGGTTTCGCGTCAGTGGCCGGCGTCGTGCTGGCGACCCTGACCCTGCAGATCGTCTCGAGCGGATTCACCGCGCTGCGGCTGTCCTCGTACGAGTACGCCATCGCGCAGGGTGTGATCCTCATCGCGGTGATGGTGCTCGATGCCGTCGCCGCGAGCAGGCGAGCACGACGACCGCCCAGAACAGCGATGCCGGCGGCGACGCCAGACGCGCCGGCCGCATCCCCAGAACCGACCCCCGTGACCGCACAGAAAGAGACGGAGCACTCGTGAAGAAGATCATCAATGAGCCCCAGACCTTCGTCGACGAGTTCGTCGACGGCATCCTGCTCGCCCACCCCACGCTGCTGAAGGTGCCGGGACAGGATCGCCGGGTGCTGGTGCGCGCCGACGCGCCGGTCGCCGGCAAGGTCGGGATCATCACCGGCGGAGGTTCGGGGCACCTGCCGCTCTTCAAGGGGTACGTGGGGCGCGGCCTGTGCGACGGCGTCGCGATCGGCAACGTCTTCTCGTCGCCGTCATCCGCGCAGATCCTGGAGACGACGAAGGCCGTCGACGGCGGCGCCGGCGTCCTATACCTCTACGGCAACTACGGTGGCGACGTCTTCAACTTCGACCTCGCCACCGACATGGCCGAGCTCGAGGGGATCCGCACGCTCACCGTGCTCGGTCGGGACGACGTCGCGAGCCAGCCGAAGGAGCGCGCGACCGACCGTCGCGGCGTCGCCGGCATCTTCTTCGCCTACAAGGCCGCCGGTGCCGCCGCGGAGCGCGGCGACTCGCTCGATCAGGTCGCCGCGGTCGCGGAGGACATCATCGAGCACACCGCCACGATGGGCGTCGGTCTGTCGCCGACCATCCTGCCGACGACCGGCAAGCCGAGCTTCGAGCTCGCTGAGGACGAGATGGAGATCGGGATCGGGATCCACGGCGAGCCCGGCATCCACCGCGGCTCGCTGGAGACGGCCGACGAGATCGCCGAGCACCTCGTCGAGCGCCTCGTCGCCGATCTCGGTGCGACCAGCGGAGACCGTGTCGCCGTGCTCGTCAACGGCCTCGGCGCGACGCCGCTGGAGGAGCTGTACCTGCTGTTCCGGCGCACCCACCAGATCCTGGAGGGCAAGGGCATCGCCATCGCGAAGAACTACGTCGGCGAATATGCGACGAGCCTCGAGATGGCCGGCGCCTCCATCTCCCTCCTCCTGCTCGATGACGAGCGACTGGCGCTGCTCGAGGCGCCCGCAGAATCCCCCTTCTTCCGAGAGGTCTGAACCACGATGAACGGACACGAACTGAGCCAGGCGATCCAGAACTGCCTGGTGGTCTTCACCGAGTACGCCGACGAGCTCGGCGACCTCGACCAGGCGCTCGGCGACGGCGACCTCGGCATCACCGTCTCGCTCGGTGCCCAGGCCGCCATCGACGCTCTGCAGCTGCTACCAGCGGAGTCGAAGCCCACCGAGGTGGTCCTCGCCTGCGCCAAGGCTTTCGCCAACGCGAACCCGTCGACGATGGCGGCGCTCGTCGCCGGCGCGCTGCTGGCCGGTTCGCGAGTGTGGGCGGATCGCGAGTCGATCACTCCCGACCTCGTGAACCAGTTCGCACTGGCCGCCGCGGAGTCGATCAGCCAGCGCGGCAAGTCTCAGGTGGGCGACAAGACCATCCTCGACGCGATGTTCCCGGCCGCCGAGGCCCTCAGGGGGATCCCGGCCGGACCCGAGCGGCTGGACGCGGCCATCGAGGCGGCGGAGCGCGGGGTGATCACCTCGAAGGAGCTGCAGTCTCGCCGGGGTCGAGCATCCTGGCTGCAGGACCGCAGCATCGGACTGCAGGACCCGGGGGCGACCGCCTTCCTGCGATTCCTGCAGTCGTGGAAGTCTGCGAACAGCCCTGCACGTGCGGCGGTGAGCTGAGATGGCGCGCCTCGCCGTTGTCGGACTCGGCACGATGGGGCACGGCATGGCCGCCAACCTCCTGCGCGCCGGTCATGACGTGACGGTCTGGAACCGCTCGGAGGGTCGTGCGACCGATCTCGTCGCGCTCGGCGCGCGCGAGGCCAGCAGCCTGGCCGACGCGGTGGCCGACGTCGAGTTCGTGCTGTACTGCCTCTCCGACGACGCTGCGGTGCGCGCCGTCACGCTCGGCGCGGACGCGCTCGCCGCCGTGGTGCCATCGGGAGCCGTGGTGATCGACCTGTCGACCATCAGTCCCGAGGCGAGCGCCGAGGTGCGAGCCGCGTTCGAGCGACGTGGTGCGCACTTCCTCGACGCCCCGGTGTTCGGGTCGAAGGGGGAGGCGGCCGCAGGCGGGCTGTGGGTCGTCGTCGGCGGTGACGACGAGACGGTGGGCCGGGCGCGACCGGTGCTCGAGGCGATCAGCAGTTCCGTGCATCATCTCGGAGGTGCGGGCGCGGGTGTCCGCATGAAGCTCGTCGGCAACCTCATCGTGGCCTCGCAGCTGCTGGCGCTCGGCGAATCGCTCTCGCTCGCAGCAAAGGCGGGTCTGGACCTCGACGCTGTGCTCGGAGTGCTCGCCGTGACCGACTTCCGGTCGCCGATCTTCGACGGCGTCGGCGCGGCCGTGCGCGCTGACGACTACTCGCCCTCGTTCGCCCTCGCGCTCATGCAGAAGGATGCGCGGCTCATCGCAGCCTTCGCCCGCGAGCTCGACGTGCCGCTCGACGGCCTCTCGGTGGTGGCACGCTACATCGATGATGCGGTCGCCTCGGGCCATGGCGGGGAGAACGCCTCGGCGCTCATCAAGGCCGTCGCAGCGCGCGCGGGTGCTCAGCTGGCACGCTGATCGAGCGGCGGCGCACTACCGCAGCCGCCAGGGCGACACCGCGTGGAGCCCCGGCAGGGCCGCCGCCCACAGCAGCACCGTGCCGAGCACCTCGTCGCTCGGGCGCAGCAGGGCCCCGGCGATGAGCAGGCCCGCGGCGAGGATCGCCGAGGTCGTGCGGCGCACGCTGCCGTCGACGACGCGCAGGCGCTGCTCGACCTCGGGGCTGCGCACGGCGAGCTCGCCGCGGTCGATGCGGGTGGCGAGAGCATCCAGACGCTGGGGGAGGCGCGCCAGCGCCGAGAGGATGGCGACCGCCTCGCGACCGAGCGAGCGCGCCGTCGACGACCCGGCGCCGCCGTTGAGTAGGGAGCGGGCGAACGGGTCGACGGCGTCCCACATGTTGAAGTCGCGGTTGAGCGCGCTCGTGACGCCCGAGATGAGCGAGACGGTGCGGATCAGCAGCAGGTAGTTCTCCGGCAGCTGGAACGGCAGTGTGCGGATCAGCTCGCTGAACTGCCGGGCGAACGCCTCCAGCTCGCGCGGGTCGATGCGGGTCAGCTCGGCGACGCCCATGCCGCCGAAGCGGTCGAAGAGGGCTGTGATGGCCCGCTCGAGCTCGACCGTGTCGGCCGACGGCAGCAGCACGCCGAGGCGCTGGGTGGCGGCGACCCAGGCCCGGGCATCCCGCGCGACGACCGCGAAGATGAACTGCTGCAGCCCGTCGCGCAGCTCGTCGGTGATGCGGCCCATCATGCCGAAGTCGATGTAGGTGAGCGCCCAGTCGTCGCCGGCGCCGGACGGCCCCGGCGTGACGAAGATGTTGCCCGGGTGCGGGTCGGCGTGGAAGAACCCGGCGACGAAGATCTGCTCGAACGTAGCGCGGGCGAGCTCGGCGGCGACCGCGTTCGGGTCGATGCCGGCGGCCTCCAGCGTGCCCACGTCGGAGATCTTGATCGCCGTGACGTCGCTGAGGGTGAGCACGCGGCGGGCGCTGCGCTCCCACGCGACGACGGGGGTGGTGACGCGCGGGTCGTCGGCGAAGATCGCGGCGAAGCGCTCGACGCTGACCGCCTCCTGCAGGTAGTCGATCTCCTCCAGGCTCGTCGCCGCGAACTCCTCGACGAGCGCGGGGGCGTCGGTGCGGCGGTTGACGAGCCGCACGCGCGACAGCCAGCGGCCGACGCGGCGCAGCGCGGCGAGGTCGACCTCGACGATGTCCTCGATGCCGGGCCGCAACACCTTCACCACGACGCGCTCGAAGCCGAGG
This sequence comes from Microcella alkalica, assembly GCF_014595885.1. Classification (GTDB taxonomy): domain Bacteria; phylum Actinomycetota; class Actinomycetes; order Actinomycetales; family Microbacteriaceae; genus Microcella; species Microcella alkaliphila_B. The sequence continues at coordinate 403,391 of NZ_JABUKC010000001.1, forward strand.
TCGGCGGCGATGCCGGGCGAGAGCGTCGCGCGGTGCGCCTGGCCGAGCGAGGCGGCGGCGATCGGCTCGGTCTCGAACGAGGCGAAGGCCCGATCGAGGGGGATGCCCAGCTCGCGCTCGACCTGCGCCACGATGCGCGCGAACGACTCGGGCGTCACCTCGTCCTGCAGCCCCTCGAGCTCGCGCGTGATCTCGCGCGGCAGGATGTCGAGTCGCGACGACAGGAACTGCCCGACCTTGATCATGAGGCCGCCGAGGTCGGCGGCGAGCCCGTGGAAGCGGCGGGCGAGGCGCTGCAGCCGGCGGATGCGGCCGCGGGCGGCGAGGTTCGCGAGCCCGAACCGCGGCAGCACCAGCTCGAACCACCACGCCTGCGCGAGGGCGAGCGCCGCGAAGCGCATGATGCGGCGGTAGCGGGCGCGCAGCGCGCGGTCGAGGCTCGGCGGGCGATCGGTCGCGGGGGCCGGCGGGGCTCCCGGCACCGTGCCGCCGGGGGCGGTCACCGGGTCAGTCCTCGGCGAGGATCGCGTAGAGCTTGCGGCGCGTCTCGTCGAGCAGCGCTGCGGCGCGCTCCTTCTGCTCCTGCGTGCCCGAGTGCGCGACCTGGGCTGCGGCCTGCGCGAGCTTCGCGCCCGCCTTCGGCACGGCGGCGTCGTGCTCGCTCCAGGGGCCCCACTGCGCCCACGGCCCGGCTTGGTCGCGGCGCGACCAGTCGCCCCAGCCGCGCGCGCCGCCGCGCTCGTGTTCGGGGCGGTGGGCCTCGTGCTGGGCGACATGCTCGGCCGCGGCAGCGGCTCCTGCGGGGGTGAGCTCGTAGACGGTGCGCTCGCCCTCGTGCCGGCTCGACACGAGGCCCTCGTCGGTGAGCTGCTGCAGCGTGGGGTAGACCTCGCTCGCGGCGGGCATCCACCCCTCGTGGGCGGCGGCGATCGCCTGCATGACCTCGTGGCCGTTCTTCGCGCCCCCGTGCAGGGCGACCAGGATCGCGCCGCGCACGTCGTGGCGCTCGTGGCCGCCGTGCTCGCGGGGGCCGAACGCCTCGCGCAGCCGCTCGGCGGCCTCGCGGAAGTCGAAGGTGCGGGGGTCGAACGCGCGCGGGTCGAAGCCGCGCGAGCCGGGGCCGGTGGAGCTGCGCATGAGGGTCCTCTCGAGAAGCGACGGGGCGGCCGGGCTCGGGCTCGCGCCCACCGCGGTGTCGGGGCCGACGCTACGCCGCATCGCTGGATGCTCGCTCACCGCCCGGCGAGCGCGGGCTCGGATCAGCGCAGGTCTGACAGCGCCCTGATCAGCTCGTCGACCGAGTGGGTGGCGTTCGAGGGGTGCCGCAGCGGCAGCTCGGGGTGGAGCACGTAGTGGTTGCGACGTCCGCGTCGCTCGCGCTCGAGGTATCCAGCCACCTCGAGATCGTTGAGGATGCTCACCGCCGACCTCGTCGAGATGCCGATGCCCGCGGCGATCTCGCTCACCGTCGCGTCCTGGTTCTTCGCCACTTCGAGCAGCACGTGCGCGTGGTGGGTGAGGAAGGTCCACGCGGTCATGCGGTCATCCTGCCAGCCCGGCTCAGTGCTCGAGCAGCTGGGCGACGCGGTGCTCGATGAGCTCCCGCAGCACGAGCGAGGTCGCGGTGCGCCGCACGCCCGCGCAGCGCAGGATCTGCTGCCCGACCTCGTAGAGGTGGTCGGCGTCGCGCGCCACGACCTGGATGAGCAGGTCGTTCACGCCCGACATCGCCACGCACTCGATGATCTCGGGGATCTCGCGCAGGGCGACCATCGCGTCGTCGAAGCGATGCTGGTCGACCTCGGCGGTCACCATGGCGCGCACCGCGTAGCCGAGCGATTCCGGATGCGCGGTGATCGAGTGCGGCCGCAGCGTGCGCCCGTCGAACAGCTGCGCGATGCGGCTCTGCACGGTGCCGCGCGAGAGCCCGAGGGTCTCGGCGAGCCAGCCAACCGTCGCGCGCGGGTCGCGGTCGAGGGCGGCGAGGATGCGCTGGCTCGACCGATCGAGGCGTCTGGGCGTTTCGACCATGGTGCGCTCACTGTACGGGCTCGGCGTGATCATTTCGACCAGTTCTGCGCAATGCCCTGGTGAAAGTCGCGGAATCGGCGTTGACTTCGTAGTCATGATGCGCATCGGTGCGCGAGCGGAGATCCCGCGTGGGCGCCGAGCGACGATCACCGCCCACGACCGCACCGATCCTGCTGGAGTCATCATGCCGACCCCCGTCGCGCCCCTGCCCGAGTTCACCCACGAGCGCGTCTCGACCGTCGTCGGCGAGCGCTCCGGGCTCACGATCACCGTCGCGCTGCACTCGAGCGCCATCGGGCCGGCGCTCGGGGGCTGCCGCCTGTGGCGCTATCCGCAGTGGGCCGACGGCATGGCCGACGCGATGCGCCTGGCCTCGGCGATGACGATGAAGAACGCGCTCGCCGACATCGGCGCGGGCGGCGGCAAGTCGGTCATCGCGCTGGGGCCGGATGACCAGCTCGACGACGACCGGCGCCGGGCCGCCCTGCTCGACCTCGGCGACCTCATCGAGACCTTCGACGGCCGCTACCGCACGGCGGAGGACGTCGGCACGACCGAGCACGACATGCTCGTCGTGCGCGAGCGCACCGAGCACGTCGTCGGTCTGCCCGCCGAGAACGGGGGCGCGGGCGAGCCCGCGGAGGGCACGGCGCTCGGCGTCTTCGTGTCGATCGAGCGTGTGGTCGAAGAGCTCTTCGACTCCGGCTCGCTCGTCGGGCGCTCGTTCGTGATCTCGGGCCTCGGGCAGGTCGGCTCGCGGCTCGCCGAACGGCTCGCCCGCGCGGGCGCCCGCCTGTTCGTCACCGACATCGCCGACGCCAAGCGCGCCGTCGCGGCAGACCTCGGCGCCACGTGGATCGCGCCGGAGGAGGCCCTCACGACCGAGGCCGACGTCTTCGTGCCGGCCGGGCTTGGGGGAGTACTCACTCCGGCCGCGATCGCGACGCTGCCCGTGCGCGCCGTCGTCGGCCCCGCCAACAACCCGCTTGCCTACCGCTCGGGGGCCGAGCACCTGGCGGCCAGGGGCATCCTCTACGCCCCTGACTTCGTGGTGAACGCCGGCGGGGTCATCCACCTCGCGCTCACCGGCGAGGGCGCCTCGCCCGCCGAGATCGAGTCGCGGCTGCGCGGCATCGGCGACACGCTGAGCGAGATCCTGTGCACGGCGCGCGCGAAGGGCGTCACGCCCCTCGCGGCGGCCGAGGCGCTCGCGGTCGAGCGGGTCGAGCGCGCGCGGGCGGGCAGGCTCGCCGCCGTCTGACCCGCGCCGGGCATCCGCCGCCTGCGGGCTCTCGCGTCAGCGCGCGGTCAGCACCTCGAGCGCCATGCCGGGGCACGCCCCGCGCACGAAGCCCTCGAGCGCCGCGCCGCGGATCGAGTCGCCGGTCTCGCGCCGCGCGCTCGTCGACAGCAGCACGCGGCCGACGCCGTTGACGATTGAGAGGTCGTCGCCGAAGCCGCGCAGCCGCGGCAGCAGGTCGCGCTCGACCTGGTCGATGAGCAGGTCGAGGCCGGCGACGCCGACGAACTCGCCGTCGAGGGCGACGGGCGCCGCGATCGTGATCGTGTACTCGTCGCTGCACAGGTAGTCGACGTAGGGGCCGGCGACGTGGGGATGCCCGGTCGCCTGCGGCACGCGGTACCACTCGAGCTCGCTGTAGTCGATGTGCTCCTTGTTGACCGACTGCGAGGCGAGCACGAGCTTGGCCCGGTCGGCGCCCTGCCACCAAGCGAGGTGGCTGCGGGCGTCGGCGAGCGAGTCGAGGGCGGCGATGAAGCCAGCGCCGTAGACGGGCAGGTCGAGCTCGTCGAAGGTGCGTCGGGCGTACGGTTCGACGAGTTCGTCGAGCACGTCGGTCGTGACGGGGCCGGCGGCGCGGGCGCGGCGCAGGTCGTCGGCGAAGACGTCCGTCCACGAGGCGAGCGAGTCGATCGCACGACCGAAGTACTCGGTGACGACCGCGACGGCGCTCGAGGCGGTGACGGGTTCGGTGACGGTCACGAGGTCGTCCTCTCTCGCAGGTCGATGAGCCAGTCGACGCAACTCTGCACCTTCTGCCGCGTGAGCGCCACTGCCCGCTGCTCGTCGCCGTCGCTCACCGCATCGAGCACCGCGAGCAGGGCGGCGCGGTTGCGGTGGCGCGCGTCGGCGTCGGTGTCGATGAGCGCGAAGAAGGGCGACAGCTCGCCCTGCAGGCGCATCTGCTCGCGAGTGAGCCTCGCCGACTGGCCGAGGGCGGCGAGCTCGATCTGGGTGTCGTCGGTGACGCGCCGCCACGCGGCGAGGTCGTCGTCGCGCACGCGCTCGAGGCGGGCGCGGATGGCGCCGATCTCGCTCGGGTCGGCGCGGCGGGAGGCGAGTTCGACGGCGGCGGCGGTGATCGCCAGGTAGTGGGCAGCGAGATCGCGCAGGGCGACGCGCGAGGTCTCGACGAGGGTGCGCCGCGCGAACGCGGCGGGGTCGGCGTCGTCGCTGACGAAGCTGCCGCCGTGGCGGCCGCGGCGGGTGACGATGAGGCCGCGCTCGCGCAGGGCGAGCAGCGCCTCGCGGGCGGTCGCCGGCGCGACGCCGAAGGAGCGCGCGAGCTCGGTCTCGGCCGGCAGCCGCTCGCCGGAGGGCAGCACGCCGGCGATGATCGCCTCGGCGATGCGCCGCTCGACGAGGGCGGCGCGGCCCTCGTCGCCGATGGGCTGGAACACCGCTCGGTGCAGTCGTGTCGGGCGCCCGGAGCGCGCGGGTGAGCTCACCCGGTCATTCTCCGGGGCGAGCCTCGGTGTCGCCTGCGGCGCGCGGGGGGCGGGGGATGCTGCGCTCGAGCCGGCGGGCGCGCCGGGGTCGAGGCCGCGCGTGAGGGGAGCCCCGGGCATCCGCACCTCCTCGTCGAGAGCGCCGTTTCGTTACCTGCTTGCAACATAACCTATGAAACCATATGTTTAGAGTTATTACCTCGGTCCACCGAAGCACCCAGGAGACGCCGACCATGGTCGACACCGCCGCCACCCCCTACGCCGTCGAGCTGCGCGGCGTCACTAAGCGCTTCGGCGACACGACCGCCGTCGCCGAGCTCGACCTCGGCGTGAAGCCGGGGGAGTTCTTCTCGATGCTGGGCCCCTCCGGCTCCGGCAAGACCACCGTGCTGCGCATGATCGCCGGCTTCGAGGAGGCCACGACCGGCACGATCCTGCTCGACGGCGACGACGTCACGCGGGCCGCGCCCTTCGACCGCGCCGTCAACACCGTCTTCCAGGATTACGCGCTGTTCCCGCACATGACGATCGCGCAGAACGTCGCCTACGGCCTCAAGGTGCGCAAGACCCCGAAGGCTGAGACGCAGCAGCGCGTCGCCGCCGCGCTCGAGCAGGTGCGCCTCGCCCACGTCGCCGACCGGCTGCCGCACCAGCTCTCCGGCGGCCAGCGGCAGCGCATCGCGCTCGCCCGCGCGCTCATCCTGCGCCCGCGGGTGCTGCTGCTCGACGAGCCGCTCGGCGCCCTCGACAAGCAGCTGCGCGAGCAGATGCAGATCGAGCTCAAGCAGATCCAGCGCGACGTCGGCATCACCTTCGTCTTCGTCACCCACGACCAGGAGGAGGCGCTGACTCTCAGCGACCGCATCGCCGTGTTCAACCAGGGCCGGGTCGAGCAGGTCGGCACGCCGCGCGAGGTCTACGAGTTCCCGCAGACCTCGTTCGTCGCCGGCTTCCTCGGCATCTCGAACTTCATCGCCCCCGAGGTCGCCGAGCGGCTCACCGGCGAGTCGCGCGCCATCACGGTGCGCCCCGAGCGCGTGCGCGTCGTGCCCGCCGAGGTCTCGCCCGCCGCGCACGAGACGAGCGTCGTCGGCACGATCGCCGAGCTCGTCTACACGGGCCCCGCGACGCGCTACATCGTCGAGGGCGAGCACGGCCTGCGCATCATCGCGGAGCGCCACAACGACCACGCCCCCACCGACACCGCCCCCTGGTCGCGCGGCGATCGCGTGCGCGCGGTGTGGGCGACCGAGCACGCGGCCGTCGTGCCCTGATGCGGATGCTCGGGCTCGCGCTCGACGCGCGCCGAGCATCCGCCCCCTGACCTTCCCTCCCTGCACCACCTCAACCCACGCACCACCCACGAGAAACGAGGAGAACCATGAAGAAGCGCTATCGCGTGCTTCCCGCCATGGCAGCAGCAGCGGCGCTGGTGCTGGCGGGCTGCGCCGCAGACGCCGGCTCCGACGGCGACGGCGACGCCAGCGGTGAGATCACCTTCGACGTGCCCGACGTGCCCATGCACGAGGAGATGGGCGAGTTCGAGGACGCGGTCGACATCATCGCCTGGTCGGGCTTCGTCGAGCCCGAGTGGTCGGACGCCTTCACCGAGGAGACCGGCTGCGTCGTCAACCGTCGTGTCGCTGGCACCTCCGACGAGATGGTGCAGCTCATGCGCACGGGCGACTACGACCTCGTGTCGGCCTCGGGCGACGCGAGCCTGCGCCTCATCGTCGGCGGCGACGTCGCCCCGATCAACCGCGACCTGATCCCGAACTTCGGCGACGACATCGTGCCCGGCATGCAGAACCAGCTCTACGACACGATCAACGGCAAGGTCTACGGCGTGCCGATCGGTCGTGGCGCGAACATCCTGCAGTACAACTCGGAGGTCGTCACCGAGGAGCCCACGAGCTGGGACATCGTGTGGGAGACCGACAGCCCCTACGCCGGCCAGGTGACCGCGTACGACGCGCCGATCTACATCGCCGACGCCGCGGTCTACCTCATGTACCACGAGCCCGAGCTCGGCATCCAGAACCCGTACGCGCTCGACGAGGAGCAGCTCGCCGCGGCGATCGAGCTCCTGCAGCAGCAGAACGGGCTCATCTCCGAGTACTGGAGCGACCCGGTCGCCCAGATCACCTCGTTCGCGGGCGGCACGACCGTCGTCGGCACCTCGTGGGAGATCCTGCGCAAGCTCGCCGCCGACGACAAGCTCAAGGGCACGCTGCCCGTCGAGGGCTCGACCGGCTGGGCCGACGCCTGGATGATCTCGGCCGAGTCCGACGCGCCGAACTGCGCCTACGAGTGGATGAACTACACGAGCTCGGCGGAGGTCAACGGCAAGATCGCGATGAACTTCGGCATGGCGCCCGCCAACGGCGCGTTCTGCGAGCTGAACGACGAGGCCGCTGCCCACTGCGAGGAGTTCAACGCCCTCAACGAGGAGTACTTCGAGAACGTCTGGTACTGGACGACCCCCATCGAGCAGTGCCTCGACGGCCGCACCGAGGTGCGCTGCACCTCGTTCCAGGAGTGGACCGACGCCTGGGTCTCGGTCAAGGGCTGACGCCCCGAGCCCTCGGGCGTGACTGAGCACCGCTCCGGGTGGGGCCGAACCTCGACCCCACCCGGAGCATCCCCACCGATCTTCTGCCCCCGCCCGACCCGCCACCCGCCCGGAGGACGCTCGTGACGACGACCGCCAGCAAGCCGCTCTCGACGGCGCTGTACCGCAGCCGCCGCCTGCGGCTCGGCTCGCTGCTGACCCTGCCCCTCGTGTGGCTCGTGGGGCTCTACATCGTGTCGCTCGCGCTGCTGCTCGCGACCGCGTTCTGGCGCGTCGATCCCTTCACCTCGAAGGTCACGCCTGCCTTCCAGTTCGACGCCTTCGAGCAGCTGCTCGCCAATGAGGCGTACCTGTCGACCTCGCTGCGCACGCTCGGCATCGCGCTGACGGTGACGCTGCTGAGCGCCGCCTTCGCCATCCCGCTCGGCATCTACATGGCGAAGGTCGCCTCGCCGTGGGTGCGCGGCTTCCTCGCCGTCGCCATCACGCTGCCGCTGTGGGCCGGGTACCTCGTGAAGATCCTCGCCATGCGCGTGACCTTCACCGAGGAGGGCTTCTTCAACTCGTTCTTCGGGGTCTTCGGCATCTCCGGCCCCGGCTTCAGCCAGACCACGGTCGTGCTGACACTGACCTACCTGTGGTTCCCGTACATGGCGCTGCCGGTGTACACGGCCATCCGGCAGATCCCCGTCAACCTGTTCGACGCGAGCGCCGACCTCGGCGCGAAGGGCTGGACGACCGTGCGCACCGTCGTGCTGCCGCTGCTCGCCCCCGCCCTCATCGCCGGCTCGGTCTTCACCTTCTCGCTGAGCCTCGGCGACTACATCGCCGCCGAGCTCGTCGGCGGGGCGACGCAGATGATCGGCTCGATCATCGCCAACAACATCAACCTCAACCCGCCCGTCGCCGCGGCGTTCTCGATGGTGCCCGTCGCGTTCGTCGTGCTGTACCTGCTCGCCACGCGCCGCACCGGCGCCCTCGAGCGGATGTAGGGAAGGCCGATCATGCTCAGACTCACCCGCGGCGCCCGCGTCGTGCTCGGCGCCATCGTCGGCGTCGTGCTCGTGTTCATGTACGTGCCGCTGCTGCTGGTCATCGTCAACTCGTTCAACGCCGCGCGCATCCCCAGCTGGCCCATCGAGGAGTTCTCCTTCCGCTGGTGGGTCGCCGCGTTCGAGAACGAGGCGCTGTGGACGGCCGTCGGCAACTCGGTGATCGTCGGCCTCGGCGCGATGCTCATCGCTCTGCTGCTGGGCACGCTCGCCGCCTTCGCGCTGCAGCGGTTCGACTTCTTCGGCAAGCAGACCGTCAACCTGCTCATCGTGCTGCCGATCGCGCTGCCCGGCGTCGTCACGGGCGTCGCCTTCAGCAACACGTACAACAACGTGCTCGAGCCGGCGGGCATCCAGCTGGGCTACTTCGGCATGATCGTCGCCCACGCGACCTTCTGCATCGTCATGGTGTTCAACAACGTGTTCGCCCGACTGCGGCGCATGAACCCGAGCATGCAGGAGGCCTCGGCCGACCTCGGCGCGAGCCTGTGGCAGACCTTCCGGCTGGTGACCTTCCCGCAGTTCCGCACCGCGTTCGTCGCGGGCGCGCTGCTGGCGTTCGCCCTCAGCTTCGACGAGGTCGTCGTGACGATCTTCACGGCGCCCGCCGGCGTCGACACGCTGCCGCTGTGGATCTTCAACCAGATGTCGCGCCCCAACGAGGCGACGCAGGTCAACGTGATCGCGACCGTGCTGATCCTGCTGTCGTTCATCCCCGTCTACGTCTCGCAGCGCCTCTCGCGCGCCGAGGAGGACGAGCGGTAGCGGATGCTCGGCGCGTGCCGACTCGCTGGCGGGTCGTGATGCGCGGCCCGGCTCAGCGGGTGAGCGCACCCGCGGGCAGCGACAACTCGCGCTCGAGCATCCCCGCGATGAGGGCGAGGCCCGAGCCGCCCGCGCGGTAGTCGACGAGTTCGTGCGCGTTGAGCCCGTCGACCATGGCGAGCACGTGCGCGGCGATGCGGTCTAGCTCGCGCGCGTGCGTGGCGGCGGGCGCCGCGGCGCGCAGCGCGTCGACGACAGCCGCGTGCCACGCCGTCATCTGCTCGCGCACGGCCGCGGCGAGCGGGGCCGAGCGGCGGGCGATGCTCCAGGCGTCGACCCAGACGCCCGTGACGTCGTCGCGGCTGCCGTCGAGCAGGGTCTCCAGCAGGGCTCGCAGGCGGATGCTCGGCTCGCGCACCGCGGCGGCGTGCGCCCGCACCTCGGCGAGCTCGGTGCGCACGATCGCGGTGAAGGTCTCGGCGACGAGCTGCTCCATGCTCGGGGCGTAGTGGGCGACGAGGCTCGAGGCGACGCCGGCGCGCGCGGCGACGGCGCGCAGAGTGAGGGCGTGCAGGCCCTCGTCGAGCGCGAGGGCCGTGGCCGCGGCGGTGATCTGGGCGGCGCGCTCGGCGGGGGAGGTCCGGGGAGCGCGCGGGCGGGCATCCGCCGCCCTGCTCGCTGTTGACACGCCGACCCCCGCTCGGTAGCTTTCGAGCAGTCTAGATATTGATCACGTGATCAACAAGGGGTTCGACGCAGCCGTCGGACCCGCGACCCTGAGGAGCCGACGATGGCCTGGCGCATGCCCGCAGAGACCGCACCGCACGACCGCATCTGGATGGCGTTCCCCCGCGAGGGCGAGGTCATGGGCGACAGCTCGGCCGCCCGCGAGTCGACCTACGCCGCGTGGACGGCCGTCGCCCACGCGATCCTGCCCTTCGAGCCGGTCACGATGGTCGTCGACCCGAGCGAGCGCGAGCGCGCGCGCCGCATGCTGAGCGCCGAGATCGACATCGTCGAGGCGCAGCTGAACGACTTCTGGATGCGCGACTTCGGCCCCACCTTCGTCATCGACGACGTCACCGGCGAGCTCGGCGGCGTCGACTGGATCTTCAACGCCTGGGGTCAGGGCGCCGACTGCGAGCACGACGCCCTCATCGCCGCGCGCATCCTCGACGAGCTCGGCGTGACCCGCGTGCCGAGCCTGCTCGTCAACGAGGGCGGCGGCATCCACGTCGACGGCGAGGGCACGGTGCTCGTCACTGAGACGGTGCAGCTCGACCCCGACCGCAACCCCTGGGCGACGAAGGAGCGCGTCGAGGCCGAGCTGGCCCGCACGCTCGGGGTCGAGACGGCGATCTGGCTTCCACGCGGCCTCACGCGCGACTACGACGAGCTGGGCACGCGCGGGCACGTCGACATCGTCGCCGCCTTCGCCGAGCCTGGCCGCGTGCTCGTGCACGCTCAGCACGACCCCGCGCACCCCGACCACGCGGTCATGCCCGCCATCCACGACGCCCTGCGCGCCGCCACCGACGCGCGCGGCCGCAGCCTCGAGCTCATCGAGCTGCCCGCTCCCGCCCAGCTGCGCGACGACGAGGGCTTCGTCGACTACAGCTACGTCAACCACCTCGTCGTGAACGGCGGCATCATCGCGTGCGGCTTCGGCGACGATGCGGCGGATGCCCGGGCGCGCGACATCCTGCGCGAGGCGTACGGCCGCGAGGTCGTGACGGTCGACGCCCGCGAGATCTTCGCGCGCGGCGGCGGCATCCACTGCATCACGCAGCAGCAGCCGCGGGCGGGGCTCGCGACCCTCGCCGGCGCCCACGCGGCCGAGGGCGGCGAGCGGTGACGGGCATGCCCCTTGTCGAGACATCGATCGGCGAGCTGCGCGCCGCGCTCGACGCCGGTCGCACGACCGCCGTCGAGCTCGTGCAGGGCTACCTCGCTCGCATCGCCGCCTACGACGCGGCCGGCCCGCGCCTCAACGCCTACGTCGTCATGAACCCGGATGCCCTCGCCGAGGCCCGTGCGAGCGACGAGCGCCGCGCCCGGGGCGAGGTGCTGAGCCCGCTCGACGGCATCCCGTACGCGGCGAAAGACAGCTACATGGTGCGCGGCCTCACGGTCGCGAGCGGCTCGCCCGCCTTCGCCGACCTCGTCGCGCAGCGCGACGCCTTCACGATCGAGCGCTTGCGCGCCGGGGGAGCGATCTGCCTCGGCCTCACCAACATGCCCCCCATGGCGAACGGCGGCATGCAGCGCGGGCTCTACGGCCGCGCCGAGAGCCCGTACAACCCCGACTACCTGACGGCGCCGTTCGGCTCGGGGTCCTCCAACGGCTCGGGCACCGCCGCCGGCGCGAGCCTGTGCGCCTTCGCCCTCGCGGAGGAGACGTGGTCGAGCGGCCGCGGCCCCGCCTCGAACAACGGACTCGTCTGCTACACGCCGAGCCGCGGCGTCATCTCGGTGCGCGGCAACTGGCCGCTCGTGCCGACCATGGACGTCGTCGTGCCCTACGCCCGCACGGTCGACGCGCTGCTGCTCGTGCTCGACCAGGTGGTCGCCGACGACCCCGAGTCGCGCGGCGACTTCTGGCGCGTGCAGCCGTGGGTGAGCATCCCGCTGGCGTCGACGGTGCGCCCGCCGTCGTATGCCGCGCTCGGGATGCCCGAGGCGCGCGCGACCGCGCTGCGAGGCGTGCGGCTCGGCGTGCCGCGCCTGTACCTCGGCGCCGAGTTCGGCGGCGACGACCCGATCGAGACGCGCGCGAGCGTCATCGAGCAGTGGACGAAGGCGCGCGCCGACCTCGAGGCCGCCGGCGCCGAGGTCGTCGAGGTGGACTTCCCCGTCGTGACGAACTACGAGAGCCGCGGCCGCGCCGACGACCGCTCGCTCACCGCTCGCGGCCTCGTGCCCGAGGGCTTCGCCGACTCCGAGCTGTGGGAGCTGTCGATGTGGGGCTGGGAGGAGTTCCTGCAGGCCAACGGCGACCCGCAGCTGCAGCACCTCGTCGACGTCGAACCCGACCTCATCTTCCCGACGCCGCCGGGCTCGCTGCCCGGGCGGTACGACGACCACCTCAGCCGCTTCGCGCCGGAGGACGTGCCGCTCGACCAGTACGTGCACCGCGCGCGCCGCGACGGCATCCCGCCGCTCGAGGCGATCCCGCACCTCGAGCAGGGGCTGCGCGGCCTCGAGGAGGCCCGCCGACTCGACCTCGAGCAGTGGATGGACGAGCTTCGCCTCGACGCCGTCGTCTTCCCCGCCGTCGCCGACGTGGGCCCCGCCGACGCCGACGTGAACCCGGCGTCGAGCGAGCCCGCCTGGCGCAACGGCACCTGGGTCGCCAACGGCAACCTCGTGCCGCGCCACCTCGGCATCCCGTGCGTGCAGGTCGGCATGGGGCTCATGAGCGACATCGGGATGCCCGTGGGGCTCACCTTCGCCGGTCGCGCCTACGACGACTCCCGCCTGCTCGCCCTCGCCGCGGCCTTCGAGAGCGCGGCGAACCGGCCGGGCTCGGCGCTCGGCGCCACGCGCGTCGCCGCGCCGCTCGCCCCCGAGCTCTGAGTCGGGCCGCCGGCGAGTCTTGACGGCCGCTCGGATCAGGGTCAGGCTGGCCCCGACGAGGGCGGAGACGGCGTGAGCGAGATCGACGACTACATCGCGGGCTTCCCGGCCGACGTGCAGGGCATGCTGCGCGGCGTGCGCGCGGCCCTGCGCGAGGGGGCGCCGGGCGCCCCCGAGGCGATCCGATACGGGATGCCCGCCCTGCAGCTCGAGGGCCGCTACTGGCTGCACTTCGCGGGCTGGAAAAATCACGTCGGCCTCTACCCCGTCGCGCGCGGCGACGACGACTTCGAGGCGGAGGTCGCCCCGTACCGGGCGGCGAAGGACAGCGTGAACTTCCTCTACTCCAAGCCCATCCCGTACCCGCTCATCACCCGCATCGCCGAGCACGTGCGCGCGGTGCACGCAACCCCGGCGACGAGTCGACCGGCGGAGCCTAGGGTCGCCCCATGAGCCTGTTCCCGAAGTCGAGCGACGCCTCGCCGGAGCCGGTGCCGGTCACCGAGCCGGCGGCATCGTCGGCCGCATCCCCGCCCGCATCGACCGACGGCGCGCACGCCGACGGCGCCGTCGCCGACTGGCGCGCCGACCGCGTGGCGGCCTGCGCCAACGGCACCAACCCGATGGTCATGGTCGAGCTCACGAGCGGCTGGGCGGTGATCGGCGACACGCAGTTCTTGCCCGGCTACTCGCTGCTCATCAGTCGGCACACCGACGCGGCGATGCTGAGCCAGCTGCCGCGGGAGGAGCGCCTGCAGTTCCTCGCCGACCTCGACCTGCTCGCGCTCGCCGTCGAGCGCGCGTGCATCGCGAAGGATCCGGCCTTCCGGCGGGTCAACATCGAGATCCTCGGCAACACCGACGCCTACGTGCACGCCCACGTCTTCCCGCGCTACGAGTGGGAGGGGCCGAACGCGGCGCTGCCCGTCTGGTCGTACCGCGACACCCGCTGGGTCGACGAGCTGCACGAGTACAAGCCCGGCCACGAGCCGCTGCGCGAGGCGATCACGGCCGAGCTGCGCCTGCTCGCCGGCCTGCCCGTCGAGCCGGAAGGGCCGCTCGCGCAGCCGGGCGACCTCGACCTGGTCGGGCCGTCGAGCACCGAGCCCGCGCCGTCGAGCCCCGCGCCTGCCGCGACGGACGCCGAACCGGCTACGACGGGATGACGGGCGCGCCCCAGCCGTCGTAGTCGCCGCGGTGGCGCTCGACGATCGCGAAGACCTCCTCGACCATGGCGTCGGCGGTCTCGATGTCGACGGTCGACTGCTTGGTCGCGCGCAGCGTGGCGCGGAACAGCATGCGACGCTCGACCTCGACCGCGTAGCCGGCCGCCTCGAGCTCGCGCGCGGCGGCACGGGCCTCCTTGATGGCGCCAAAGTTGGCGAAGTGCTCGACCTCGCGAGCCCGATCGACGTCGTCGCGCATCTTGATGCGCTGGCTGTACTGCTCGACGTTCGTCGTCAGGTGCGGTCGGATGTCTCCCACGGCGGTCGAGCATAGACCCGAGTGCCGCGCTCCGCCCATTCCCGCGGCGCCCCCGCGTTCGCGTTGCCCGCGACCGCCTGCGCCCGTGACACCCTGACGCGGGTATCGAGTTCTGCGCGTTCCTCACTTAGCCTTCCCGCGGGAGGTGCGCATGACCCGAGCCGCCGCGCGCTATGCCGCGCGCCAGCGCGTCCTCGCGGGCGACGACAGTCGCGCCGCCTCGAACGCCCTGCTCGACGGGCTGCGCGAGCAGCGCTTCGGGGCCGCCGCGTGGGGGAGGTTCGCGGTCGAGACGACGCGGCGCAGCATCCTCGAGGCCCGCAAGCGGCCGCGCGCCCTCGCCGAGGCGACGCTCGTGCACGCCGCCGTCGGAGCGCTCGCCGGCCGCGAGGGTCGCGCCTGGCTGCTGACCAGCTGGCTCATGACCGTCACCCACCTGGGGATGCTCGAGCAGCGCCGCACGCTCGGCGCACCCAATCTGCTCACGGTCGCGCGCGCCGCGCTGCCCGCGGCCGCGACGCGACTCGGCGGCGCCCTGCCCGTGCTCGCGCTCGCCACCGACTTCGTCGACGGGAAGCTCGCGCGCCGCACCGGCACGGTGACGCGGTTCGGCACGCAGGGCGACTACCTCGCCGACACCGCGCTGTGGACCTGGTTCGTGCTCAAGCACGAGCCCAGCCGGGCCTGGCAGGTCGCAGCGTTCGCGGCCTGGGCGGTGCCCGTGGCCGCGCTCACCGTCGTGAGCGTCGCCCGCGGGGGCGTCGTCGACCTGCCGCGCTCGGCCTGGCTGCGGCCCGCCGCCGCGGCCGAGGTGCTCATCGGCGCGCGCGCCGTCGCACGCCTGGTCGCGAGGAGGTCGACGCGATGACCGAGCAGCGCTTCACCCCGCTCGAGGCAGAGCTGCGCACCGAGCGCCTGCTGCTGAGCCCGTTCACGCCCGACGACGCCGTCGCGCACGCCGCGATCTGGACGGCGCGCGGCGGGGAGCCGGGCGATCCTGCGCGCGTGCTCGAGCGCATCCCCGCCCTCGAGGCCCGGCTCGCCGGGCACGGTCTGGGGCTGCGGATGCTCCGGCTCTCGGGGGAGCGCTGGCCGATCGGGTACGTCGCGCTCATCCCGGGGCGCTCGACGGTCGACGAGCCCGAGATCGTGAGCGAGCTGCTGCCCGCCGTGCACGGGCACGGCTTCGCGACCGAGGCCGCCGCCGCGCTCGTCGTCGCAGCCTGGCGCACCGGCCGCGAGCGGCTGTGGGCCACCACCCGCCCACACAACCGGGCCTCGCTGCGTGTCGCCGAGAAGCTCGGCTTCGTCGCCCACCACATCGCCGTCGACGAGCGCGGCGAGATCGTGTGGAGCGTGCGCGAGCGGCGGCCCGACGAGGGCCCGCCCCGCTGAGGCTCGTACAGTAGCGGCGTGCCCGCCCCCACCGCTGCCCTCGACGCGGCGCTCGACGTGCTCGTCTGCCCGCTCTGCCGGCAGGCGCTCGAGGCCGTGGACGGCGGCGCCCGGTGCGCGGCACGGCACCACTTCGACCTCGCCAGGCAGGGCTACCTGAGCCTGCGAGGCGGCGCGGCGACTGCGAGCGGCGACACCGCCGCGATGGTCGAGGCGCGCGAGCGGGTGCAGGCCTCCGGCGCGCACGACGCGATCGCCGAGGCCGTCGTCGCCGCGGTGCCCGAGGGGGCGCACTGGCTCGTCGACCTCGGCGGCGGCACCGGCTGGCACGCCTCCCGGGTGCTCGAGGCCCGGCAGGGGCTGCGGGCGATCGTGCTCGACGCCTCCGTGCCCGCGGTGCGGCGAGCGGCGCGCGCGCACGAGCGGCTCGCGGCCGTCGCGAACGACGTGCGGGCGGGCATCCCCGTCGCCGACGGCTCGGTCGACGTCGTGCTGCGGGTCTTCGCCCCCGGCGGCGGTGAGCAGGGGGTCTCCGAACTGCGGCGCGCGCTCGCGCCCGGCGGCCGGGTCGTGGTCGTCGTGCCCGAGCCGCAGCACCAGCACGAGCTCGTCGCGGCCCTCGGGCTGCTGCAGGTGCCGGCCGGCAAGGCGGAGGAGGCCGCTGCGAGCATCCCCGGGGCGGTGCATCGCGCGACGACGACCGTGACCCGCGCGATCGAAGCGAGCCGGGCCCTCGCCGCCGACCTCGTCATGATGGGGCCGAACGCGTTCCACCGCGAGCGCGGTGACGTCGAGGCGGCGCTTTCCGCCCTGCCCGAGCCGATCGCAGTGTCGATCGCTGTGAGCGTCGTCGAGCTCGAGCTGCCCGCCGTCGAGCAAGGCTCGAGAACCCCCTGATTCCGCGCCGGACGGGGCGCAATCCCGGCGTTGGCGCCGCACCGCGCGTAGGGTGTCGGCGTGTGGCGTGCCGATCGATACGACGAACCCGACGTGGTTGACGACGACGCCTCCTCGACCCCGGAGGCGAGCCCCGCGAGCGCGAGCGCGCTGAGCACGGGCGACCCCGCGGTCGGCGTCGGCAACGTCGCGACCCCCGTGTGGCAGCGCTGGCGCGACGAGCTCGCGAGCCTCGGCGGCCGCACGCCCCTGCTGCACTTCGACGACACCGACCGCACCCGCATCGAGCTCGGCACGAGCCACCCCGGCGGCCTCGCGCGCTTCATCGCTGGCAGCCCCACGCTGCTCAGCAACCTCGTGCGCGACGACGTCGCCCTGCGCCGCGCGCGCCTCGCCGCCGAGCGCATCGCCGACAAGGGTCTCGAGCTCGCGAGCGTGCGCGGCATCGACGCCGTCGCCCTCGGCATCGGCATGGTCGCCTGGCGTCACGACGGCGTCGCCTACCGCGCCCCCCTGCTGCTGCGCCCGCTGCGGCTGCGGCGACGGGGTCGCGACGTCGAGCTGACCCTGCGCGGCGACGTCACCGTCAACCCGGCCCTCGTGCGGGCGCTCGCCCAGCAGTTCTCGCTGCACCTCGACACGCAGGCTTTCGTCGCGCTCTCCGATGACGACGGGACCTTCAAGCCCAACCCGCCGCTCGACCGCCTGCGCGGGCTCACCGCGCACCTCGATGGCTTCACGATCACGCCGCGCCTGGTCGTCAGCACCTTCGCCGAGGTCGGCGCCCCCATGGCGGCCGACGCGCACGATCTGGCCCACCCGGTGCTCGACGCTCTCGCCGGCAACCAGAGCGCTCGCTGGGCCGTGCGTGAGAGCACGACCCCGGTCGAACTCGTGCACGCCGACAGGCGCCCGCCCGAGACCGACCTCATGCTGCTCGATGCCGACCCTGAGCAGGAGCAGGTGATCGCCTCGATCGCCGCCGGCAACTCGCTCGTGGTCAAGACCCTGCCCGGCACGGGCGGCACGCAGACGATCGTCAACGCGGTCGGCGCCCTCGTCGCACAGAACAAGCGCGTGCTCGTCGTGAGCCCTCGTCGGGCCAGCCTGCGCGGCGTCGCGAGCCGCTTCACCGAGATCGGGCTGCCCGGGCTCGCGGTCACCGCTCGGACGCTGCGCCGCGACGTGATCCGCGCGATCACGCGCAACGAGAAGGCGCAGAAGCCGCAGGTCGCCGACGTCAACGAGGCGCTCGCCCGCCTGCGCGGCGTGCTCGTCGACTACCGCGAGGCGCTCGCCCGCCCCGACGCTGAGCTCGGCATCAGCGTCTACGACTGCGTCACCGAGCTCAGCCGCCTCGCCCTCCTGCCGGTGCCGCCCACGACGCGCGCCCGCCTCAGCCGCCAGGCGGTCGAGCTGCTCGCGAAGGATCGCGCCCACGCGAGCTCGGTCATGGTGAAGGCCGCCGAGCTGGGGCAATTCAAGTACGGCCCCGACGACTCGCCCTGGTACGGAGCCCGCTTCGCGACGGGCGCGGAGGCCGAGCGCGCGCACGACCGCGCGAAGCGCCTCCACCACGAGCTGCTGCCGCGTCTGCTCGAGCGGGCCAACGCGCTCATCGGCTCGACGCACATGCGCCCCTTCGAGTCGATCGCCGAGCTCGGGGTCTACCTGCGTCTGCTCATCGACATCCGCGACACGCTCGACAAGTTCCAGCCGGCCGTCTTCGACCGCTCGCTGAGCGAGCTCATCGCCGCGACGGCGCCGCGCAGCTCCGGCTCGTCGATGCCGGCAGCGACCCGTCGCCGGCTCAAGGGCCTCGCGAAGGAGTACCTGCGCCCCGGCGTGCACGTGGGCGACCTGCACGAGTCGCTCACGCGCATCCAGCAGCAGCGGGTGCTGTGGCAGCGCTTCGTGCCCGTCGGCATCACGCCGCAGGTGCCGGTCGGCATCGCCGACGTGCACCACGCCTACCAGCAGGTCGAGCAGGATCTCGAGGCGCTGGATGCCCCGCTCGGCCACCACGACAAGACCCAGCTGCTGCACCACCGCCGCATCGCCGACCTGCTCGAGCTCATGGCGGGGCTCGCCGCCGAGAGCGACGTGCTCACCAACCTGCAGGAGCGCACCGAGCTGCTGCGCGAGATGGAGCGCTGGGAGGTCGGCCCGCTGCTGAGCGATCTCTCGGCCAGGCACGTGCCGCACGACCAGGTCGCCGCCGAGCTCGAGCTCGCGTGGTGGCGCTCGGCGCTCGACTCGCTGCTGCAGAGCGATCGCGCCCTGCTCGGCGCCGACACCGCGGTGCTCGACCGGCTCGAGGCCGACTTCCGCCTCGTCGACGAGGCGCACGCGGCGGGCACCGCCTCGCTGCTGGCGTGGCAGCTGGCCGAGAACTGGTCGATCGGCATCACCGACTGGCCCGACGAGGCGCAGGCGCTGAAGTCGCTGCTGAAGTCGGGCATGCTCACCTCGGGCGACCTGCAGCGCTGCGCCCCGCACCTCAGCCGCCCGATCGCGCCCGTGTGGCTGGCCTCGCCGTACGACGTGCACCGCATCAGCGACGACATCCCCTTCGACGCGGTCATCCTGCTCGACGCGGGCGCCGTGACGATCCCCGAGGTCGCCGGAGCCATCCGCCGCGCGCGCCAGGTGGTCGCCGTCGGCGACCCGGTGACGCAGAGCCCCGCCCCGTTCACGATCGGCCTCGAGGGCGACGCCCCCGACGACGATGACGTGGATGCCCGGCACGCCGCCTCGGCGCTCTTCCAGCTCGCCGAGCTGCTGCCGAGCCTGTCGCTCACCCGCTCCTACCGTGCGGGCGGGGAGGACCTCGCCGAGCTGGTCAACCGCCGCTTCTACGCTGGCCGCATCGACTCGCTGCCCTGGGCGGGCTCGTTCCTCGGGCATCCCTCGATCGCGGTCGACCACCTCGACGGCCACGGCATGCCCGACGACGAGTCCGGCGCGGTCGAGAGCGTTGACGTCGAGGTCGAGCGGGTCGTCGACCTCGTGCTCGAGCACGCGACGGCGCGCCCGCACGAGTCGCTCATGGTCATCACCGCGAGCGCGAAGCACGCCTCGCGCGTGCACGCCGCCGTGCTCGAGGCGATCGGCACGCGCCCCGACCTGCACGACTTCGTGCTCGGCGACCGCCCCGAGCCCTTCGCCGTGCTCACCATCGAGCAGGCCGTCGCGCAGAGCCGCGACCGCGTGATCTTCTCGATCGGCTTCGGCCGCACCCCGCACGGTCGCGTGCTGAGCGAGTTCGGCTCGCTCGGGCGGCCCGGCGGCGACCGGCTGCTCGCCGTCGCGATGACCCGAGCGCGCCGCTTCGTGCGCATCGTCAGCTGCATCCGCCACGAGGATCTCGACGACGACCGCATGACCCACGGCGCCCGCGCCCTCGCCGACCTGCTCGCCGACATCGAGGCGCGCCGCTCGCGCATCGAGCTGCCCGACGACAGCGACCCCATGCTCATCGACCTCGCGCGGCGCCTCGAGGCCCGAGGCCTGCGGGTCGCGCTCGGGCACCGCGGCAAGTTCAAGCTCGTCGCGAGCCGCGGCGGCTACTGCATCGCCGTCGACACCGACGCCTCCCTCATGGAGATGAGCCTGCGCGAGTCGCTGCGCCTGCGGCCCGACCTGCTGCGCCGCCTCGGCTGGCACTACGCGCGGGTGCACGTGTTCGAGCTCTTCAGCCAGCCCGACGCGGTCGCCGATCGCATCGCGGCAATGGCGGGAGCATCCGGCACCACGACCGGCCGCCCCTCGGCCGCGACGGAGGCGGCCGCCGCCCGTCATCGGGCCGCCCTCACCGAGACGCAGCCGATCGACGTCGTCGGCTCGTAGACCCGTGGCGTCAGCGCACGACGAGGCGGCGGATGCTCGGCGCGAGCCCGGCGACGCCCCCGCTGCACGGCCCGACGAGCGCGCAGCTGCTCGACCCCGCGTGCGTCGGCGCGCGACGACGCCCCCGCCGCCCGGCTCCGACCCGGCGCCGCTGCCCGAGCCCGAGCGCCACTCCCTCGACGAGAACGACGACCGCCTCAAGGCCGAGAAGCCGCCGCACTACTGAGGCGCCGCAGCCGAGGGACGGGTCGCGCCGACGAGGGGCGCCCGCGCCTCAGCGGGAGTCGGCTCCCGGCGTGGCGTCCGTCGCCGCACCGGCTGCACCCGCGGCGCCCTCGGCGGCCTCGCGGCGGGCCAGCAGGTCGCGGATCTCGCCGAGCAGCTCGAGCTCGGTCGGCGGCTCGTCGGGCGCCGTGACCGGCTGCCCCGCCTGACGGGCGGCCTCGGCGCGCTTGGCGAGGTAGTTCATGGGCGCGACGAGCGCGAAGTACACGACCGCCGCAACGATGAGGAAGTTGAGCACCGCGGCGAGCACCGCGCCGAACAGCAGGTCGGCCGTGCCGCCCGAAAGGGTCGGGATCTGCACGACCAGCGCGGTGCTGAGGCTCTCGGCGTTGAACAGCGCGCCGATCGCCGGGTTGATGACGGCCGTCACGATCGAGTTGACGAGCGCCGTGAACGCCGTGCCGACGACGACCGCGACGGCGAGCTCGATGACGTTGCCGCGCAGGATGAACGCCTTGAAACCACTGAACACCGGAAGACTCCTCGGGGCTGAAGCGAGTGACTGTCGCTTCAGATCCTACTGGGTGGGCGTCAGCTCGCGGCGGCGGGCGCGGCGCTCGAGGCGGAGCTCGTGCTCGAGCTCGACGAGCTGCTCGACGACGACTCCGAGCCGCTCGACGATCCGCTCGAGCTGCGGCTGTCGGTGCGGTAGAACCCCGAGCCGTTGAAGGTCACCCCGACGGCCGAGAACAGCTTCCGCAGCTTCCCGCGGCACTCGGGACACTCCGTGAGCGCGTCGTCGGTGAACGCCTGCTGGATGTCGAACGCGGTCGAGCACTCGGTGCAGCGGTACGAATACGTGGGCATGGCGGTCCTCCGCCTTCCAGGATACGTCGGCCCGAGCATCCGCCCCGCCACGGCGACGAGGCGATGATCGGCGGATGCCCGCCCGCGGTCAGTCGGAGAACCGGGTGATGCCGCTCGGCGTCACCACCCCGTCGACCGGCGCATCGTGCGCCTCTCGCGGCAGCTCCTCGACCAGCTCGTCGTCGAAGACGACCGCGAACACCGGCGGGCGGCTGCTCATCGACCCGAGCGTCTTGTCGAAGTAGCCGCGCCCCCAGCCCATGCGCACGCCGGAGCGGTCGACGGCGGCCGCCGGCACGAGGATGAGGCCGACGTCGTTGATCGCGAGCGGGCTCAGCAGCTCGGCATCGGGCACGGGCATGCCCGCGACGTCGAGCAGCTCGGCGTCGGCGGCGGCGACCGAGCCGCCGGGGGAGGCGCCTGCGTCGAGCGGGGGCGGCGCGTACGGCGCCCAGTCGAGCAGGCCGTCGTCGCGGGAGACGGGCACGAGCACGTCGATGTCGCGCTCACCGGCCCAGCGCAGGAACGCCCGGGTGGGCGGTTCGTCCGGCGTCGACAGGTAGCAGCTGAGGCTGCGCGGCCCGAGGGACGAGGTCAGCGCGATGAGCTGCTGGGTGAGGCGCTCGGCGACCACCTCGCGCTCGTGCTGCGGGCGGATGCGGCGCCGCTCGCGCAGCTCGGCGCGCAGCGCCCGCTTGGCGTGGGCGGCGTGCTCTGCCTCGCTCGACATGTGCACATCCTAGGAGCCACCCGGAGGCCTGCCGAGTGCCTTCGCTAGGGTGCTGGCCATGACCCGCGCACTCACCAAGGCCGTCATCCCCGCCGCAGGGCTCGGCACCCGATTCCTGCCCGCCACGAAGGCGATGCCGAAGGAGATGCTGCCCGTCGTCGACAAGCCGGCGATCCAGTACGTCGTCGAGGAGGCCGTCAACGCCGGCCTGCACGACGTGCTCATGATCACCGGCCGCAACAAGACTGCGCTGGAGAACCACTTCGACCGCATGTACGAGCTCGAGCAGACGCTCGAGGAGAAGGGCGACCGCGAGAAGCTCGCGAAGGTCGAGTACTCGACCGAGCTCGCAGACATGCACTACGTGCGGCAGGGCGACCCGCTCGGCCTCGGGCACGCCGTGCTGCGGGCCAAGATGCACGTCGGGCACGAGCCCTTCGCCGTGCTGCTCGGCGACGACATCATCGACGCCCGCGACCCCCTGCTGACCCGGATGGTCGAGGTGCACGAGCGGCGCGACACGACCGTCGTCGCCCTGCTGGAGGTGCCCGAGTCGCAGACCCACCTCTACGGCATCGCCACGGTCGAGCCGACGGAGGACGACGACGTCGTGCGCATCACGGGCCTCGTCGAGAAGCCCCCGCAGGGCGAGGCGCCCTCGAACCTCGCGATCATCGGCCGATACGTGCTGAAGCCCGGCGTCTTCGACGTGCTCGAGCGCACGCAACCCGGCAAGGGCGGCGAGATCCAGCTGACGGATGCTCTGCTCGAGATGGCGAACGACCCCACGTCGGGCGGCGTGCACGGCGTGGTGTTCCGCG
Organism: Microcella alkalica; assembly: GCF_014595885.1. Taxonomy (GTDB): domain Bacteria; phylum Actinomycetota; class Actinomycetes; order Actinomycetales; family Microbacteriaceae; genus Microcella; species Microcella alkaliphila_B. Next base: position 426,404 of record NZ_JABUKC010000001.1, read on the forward strand.
GCCGCCGGTACGACACCGGTGACCGGCTCGACTACATCAAGGCGATCGTGCAGCTCGCCGTCGAGCGCGACGATCTCGGGGCCGAGCTGCGTCCCTGGCTGCGAGAGTTCGCCTCCTCTCTAGACTGACGGCGTGGCCGCCATCCCGACTCTGCGCGACGGCGCGACGACGCTGCGGCCGATCCGGGTGCGCGACGCGCGCGCGCTCGAGCGTGAGCTGCTCGCGAACCGTGCGTGGCTGCGGCCGTGGGAGGCGACGAGCCCCGTCGCCCCGGTGTCGTGGGACACGCGCGGCAGCATCCGCGGGCTGCTCGCCTCGGCTCGCGCCGGGTCGGGGCTGCCGTTCGTCATCGAGACCGACGGCGAGCTCGCCGGGCAGCTCAACGTCTCCGGCATGACCTACGGCTCGCTCGCGAGCGCGACGATCGGCTACTGGGTCGGCGAGCGCTTCGCCGGTCGCGGCTTGACGCCGACGGCGGTCGCGCTCGCGACCGACCACGTGTTCTTCACGCTCGGCCTGCACCGCATGGAGATCTGCATCCGCCCCGAGAACGCGCCCTCGCTCCGCGTGGTCGAGAAGCTCGGCTTCCGCTACGAGGGGCTGCGGCGCCGGTACATCCACATCAACGGCGACTGGCGCGACCACTTCTGCTTCGCGCTCACCGTCGAGGAGGTGCCGGAGGGCGTGCTGCAGCGCTGGCGGGCCGGGCGGGCGCCGATGACGGCCGCGAGCATTCCCGAGGTCGACCGCATCGCCGCACGCCGCGGCATCGCCCTGCCGCCCGCGCGCTGAGCGCGAGCCGAGGGGAATCGCCGCGCGCCTGCACGCTCGGCGCACCACGCGCTCGTACCGTTACCGCCATGGAGTTCACGGGCGGAGGAACAGCGATTCTCGTCGCGCTCGCCGCGGGGCTCTGGCTCGTCTACCTCGTGCCCATGTGGCGGCGCCGCAGCGAGTACCTCTCGACCGAGCGCAACGCCCTGCGGCTGCAGCAGACGCTGCGCATCATGGCCCAGACCGCCGAGCTGCCCGAGGCGGTGCGCGCCGAGATGACGGCGCGCGAGATCGCCAACCAGGAGCGCACGCTCGCCGCCCGCCAGCGCGAAGAGCAGGCGATCGCCCGCGCCCGCGAGGCCGCCGCGCAGCGCGCCGTGCGCGAGAAGCTGCAGCAGACCGCGCCCGGCCTCGCCGCCGAGGTCGAGGCCGCGCAGCGCGGTCAGGCGCGCGTGCGCCGCTCGCGTCTCATCACGACGCTCCTCACCCTCGCCGCGCTCGTCGGCGTCGCCGTCTCCGCCGTCGCCGCGGCCTGGGCCTGGACGGCGCTCGCCGCCTTCATCGCCGTGAGCGGCATCGTGCTGCTCGTCGGCCTCGCGCGGGCGAGCCGCCGCCGCTCGGGCATCGCGACGCGCACGCTGCGCGCGCCGCGTTTCGTCGACTTCGCCGAGGGCGGCGCGAGCGGTGAGCGCGACGCGCGCGCCGACGCCGCCGACCGCGCCTGGACACCCGTGCCCCTGCCGAAGCCCCGGTACCTGGGGGCGCCGGTGCTCGGCTCCGTCGGCACGGGTGCCGGCACGATCGACCACGCCGCGCAGCTCGCCGCCGCCGCGGCCGAGGCGGAGCGATCGCAGCGCGCCGCGATGGCGGCCGCCGCGCGCGCGGAGGTGGCGACCGCCGCATCCGCCGCCCCCGCCGCGTCAGCGGCCCACGAACCTGCCGCTCCGGTCGCCGCTGATGCTGCTGACGCGACCGGGCGCAGTCCTTCCGAGCCCGTCAGCCGCTTCGCGCGGATGGGCCTGCTCGACGGTCTGCCGACCGCCGCGCCCGACCTCGACGAGGTGCTGGAGCGCCGACGCGCGGCCGGCTGATCGCGGCCTCGCCGACGAGGCGACGGATGCTCGCCGCGGGCCGCCCCGTGTGCGAGCACCCCCGGCGACGGTGATAGGGTTGTCGTCGTTCACGGGCCTGTGGCGCAGTTGGTAGCGCGCTTCGTTCGCAATGAAGAGGTCAGGGGTTCGAATCCCCTCAGGTCCACCGGAATGAGGAACCCCGGCTCGATCGAGCCGGGGTTCCGTCGTTCGTGGGGGCGTGACGGGGCGCAGATGTGCGCGGGTCTCCCCGCCGCCGGGCCGGCGGGGTGAACATGGTCGGGAGGGGAGGGCACCCATGGGCTCTCGATCGACCGCACGCCGGGCATCCGGTGTCGCGCTGGGCGCCGCCGCGCTGCTGGGCGGGCTCGCGGCGGGCTGGCTCGCCGCGCACCGCTCCTCGACCGCCGTGCGCACCTGGAGCCCGGGCGCGGGTTCGGCGCTGCCGCCGGCGCCGCTCGCCTCGCGCGTGCACGGCGACGGCGAGACCGTGGTCGTGCTGCTCTCGGGGCTCGCCGCGAGCGGACTGCTCTGGGGCTCGCAGTTCGACGCGCTCGGCCGGTCCGCGACGGTTGTGGCGCTGGATCCGCTCGGCTTCGGCGCATCGAAGGGCGCCCCCTGGGGCGACGGCAGCGTCGAGGACGCGCACATCGCGTCGATCGACGGCACCCTCGCCGCGCTGGGCCTCAGCGGCCGGCCGACCATCGCCGTCGGCCACTCCTTCGGCGCGCAGCTCGCACTGCGATGGGCGGCGAGGTCCACGAGCGTGCGCGGAGTCGTCGCGCTCAGCGCGCCGCTGTTCGCCCATCGACGCGAGGCGGACGAGCGCATCGACCAGATGGGGTGGATGGAGTCGCTGCTCGCGAGCGGGACCCTCGCCGAGCGGCTCTGCCGATGGATGTGCGCGCACCCCCGCTCGGCGGCCCGCGCGGCCGTGGCGCTCAGCCCTCGGCTGCCCGTGCCCATCGCCGCCGCCAGCATCCAGCACAGCTGGAGCACCTACCTGGCGAACCTCGACGGCATCGTGCGCGACGCCGGCTGGCAGCCCGCCCTCGCCGAGCTGCACCGGCGCGGGGTGCCCGTCGAGTTCCTCTACGGCCGGCGCGACGCCGTGCGCGTGCCTGGTCGTCTCGAGGCGATCGCCCGGCGCTCGCCCGAGGTGCGGCTGCACCTCGTGCCGGGCGGGCACCAGCTGCCGCTCGTCGACGCGCCCGCGTGCGTCGCCGCGATCGAGCGCATGATCGCCGAGACCGCCGACCGACCCGGCTGAGGCGAGCGCGCGGAGGGTGCGGCCGGCGGCCCGGTAGCGTCGAAGACATGGATGCTCCCGCCGTCGTCGCCGTCACCGTGCTGCTGCTCGGCGCCCTGTTCAACGTCCTCGCGTGGCCGCGGTTCTACCCGCGCGTCGCCGCCGATCCGCGCGCGACGGACGAGGCCGGGCGCCGCACCGCGTTCTATCGGGTGCACGTCGTGCTCATCGCCCTCGCGCTCGTCATCGCGGTGCTGTCGGTCGGCGCGGCGGTGCTGCTGCTCGTCGGCTGACGGCAGCCTCCGCTCAGCGCTGGTGCTGCACGGCTCGGGCGACGCGGTTGCCGGCCACCTGCGCGAGCTGCACGAGCACGATGAGCGTGACGATGACCGCGATCATCACGAACCAGTCGAAGCGCTGGTACCCGTAGGTGAGCGCGAGGCTGCCGAGCCCTCCGGCACCGACGAGTCCGGCAACCGCGGTCGCGTCGACCAGGGCGACGAAGATGTAGGTCAGCCCGAGCGTGAGCGGCCCGAGCGACTCGGGGATCACGATCGTGAACAGCACGCGCGCCGGCGAGGCGCCCATCGCCGCGCCCGCTTCGACGGTGCCGGGGTCGACCGCGACGAGGTTCGACTCGGCGATGCGGGCGATCGCGACCGAGGCCACGAGCGCCAGCGCGGGCACCGCGGCGGTGGTGCCGATGCTCGTGCCGAGCAGGGCGCGCGTGACCGGGATCAGCGCGATGATGATGATGATGAACGGGATGGGTCGGATCACGTTGATCAGCGCGTTGAGCGCTCCGAACACGAGCCGGTTCTCGAGTAGGTTGCCGGGCCGCGTCGCGTAGAGCAGGATGCCCAGCAGCACGCCGACGACGCCCGCGATCACGAACGACAGCGTGATCATCTGCAGGGTCTGCAGCAGCGCCTCGCCGAGCTTCGGCAGCAGCGCTTCGAGGTCGATGTCACGCATGGATGAGCTCCTCCGCGGCCGACGTCGCCTGCTCGGCCGACGGGGGCAGCTCGATGATCGCGGCGCTCGTCGCGATGCCGGCGATCGCGCGATCGACGTCGAGATCGTTCCCCAGCAGCTCGACCGTCAGCGTGCCGAAGAGCCGTGACTGCAGCTCGCTGACTCCGCCGTACACGACGTTGTAGTCGACGTCGTGCTGTCGGGCGATCCGAGAGAGGAACGGGTCGTTCGACTCGCGGTTCTCGACGTGGATCTGCACGATCCTGCCCCGGTGCACGCGCCGGATGCGGTCGAGCGCCTCGGCGTCGGGCAGGTGGTGCAGCACCGAGGAGACGAATCGGCGCGTCGTCGGATGGCTCGGGCGCGAGAACACGTCGTAGACCGCGCCGTGCTCGACGACGGTGCCCTGCTGCATGACGGCGACTCGGTCGGCGAGCTCGCGCACGACCTCCATCTCGTGCGTGACGAGCGCGATCGTGACCCCGTACTCGCGGTTCACCCGGCGCAGCAGCTCGAGCACCTCGCTCGTCGTCTGCGGATCGAGCGCGCTCGTGGCCTCGTCGCTCAAGAGCACATCGGGCCGGTTGGCGAGCGCTCGGGCGATGCCCACGCGCTGCTGCTGGCCTCCCGAGAGGCGAGACGGATGCTCGAGCGCCCGCTCGCTGAGCCCGACGAATCGCAGCAGCTCGTCGACGCGATCGACGATTTCGTCCTTCGACGCACCGGCGACCCGCAGCGGGTACGCGACGTTCTGGAAGACGGTGCGCGACTGCAGCAGATTGAAGCGCTGGAAAATCATGCCGATGCGCTGCCGCTGACGGTGCAGGGCGCGCCCGCCCAGCGCCGAGACCTCCACGCCGTCGACGACGACGCGACCGGCGGTGGGGCGCTCGAGCGCGTTGATGGTGCGCAGCAGCGTCGACTTGCCGGCACCGGAGTAGCCGACGATGCCGAAGATCTCGCCCCGGTCGATGCTGAGACTGACGTCGTCGAGGGCGGTGACGCGCTGGCCGCCCGCGGTGAACGACTTCGAGACGTGCTCGATGGTGATCGCGGTCGTCATGGCCGGGCTACTGCAGCTCTCGGGCGAGATCCTCGAGCTCGGCGAGGCGCTCGCGCAGAGCATCCACCGAGACGTCGACGAGCACGCTGTTGCCGAAGGAGTCCGCCTCGAGACCGGCCGCGACGCGCTCGTCCTGGTAGACCTCCTGCAGGATCTCGAAGGCCGGATCGTCGACGTTCTCTGCACGCGTCGCGACCACGTTGACGTAGGGCAGCGACGAATCGGCGAGCGAGTCGTCGAGGAAGAGCGCGTCCTCCTTCGTGACGCCCTGCGAGGGGTCGAAGTATGAGGTGCCGACGACGACCGCGGCGACGCTCGGGTCGTCGAACTGCTGCGGGATGGTGATCGCCTGCACGGGCACGAACTCGAGGCCGAGCTCGTTGCCGGTCACGTCGTCGACGGTCGGGTACGAGCCGGCGTCGTCGGAGAGCTCGATGAGACCCGCGTTCTGGAGGATGAACAGCGCGCGGCCGCCGTTCGCGGCATCGTCGGGGATGACCACGCGGTCGCCCTGCTCGAGCTCGTCGAGGTCGTCGATCGAGCTCGAGAAGACGCCCCACTGCGTGATGACCGTCGAGAACACGGGCGTGAGGTCGGCGTCGTTCGCGACGTTGAACGCGCTGAGGAAGGCGATGTGCTGGAAGGCGTTGGCGTCGACCTCGCCGGCGACGAGCGACGAGTTGGGCAGCACCCAGTCGTTCTCGAAGTTGACCCACTCGACGTCGAGGCCCTTCTCGGCGGCGACGAGCTCGACCGCGTCCTGCAGCTCACTCTCGCCGCTGCCGGCGATCGTGATGCTGAGCCGCTCGCCGCTCGCCGCATCGTCGGCCGCGGTCTCGGCGGTGGCGGCGCCCCCGGTGAGCAGCGAGGCTCCGAGCACGGCGGCGCCGACGAGCGCGCCGGCGCCGACGACGGCGCCTGCGCCGAGGAGGAGACGCTTGCGGCGGCGCCGGCGCTGCTCCTCGAGCGCTGCGCGGAGGTCGCTGGTCGGCTCGGCGGGGGGAGTGGGGGTGGTCATGGTGGCTCCTGCGGTCGGTGGTGGGCTCGGCGCTCCCGAGCTCGGCGTGGCCCATCGTGGGCGGCCGACGCGACCGAGCGCGAGAACATGGCGCCGTGTGACGCGAGGTTTCGTAACATTTGTCGGGCCGCCGGCGCTCGTGTGATCTGGGGGCATGAGCGAGCGCATCGGCCTGAACCTGTTCGAGATGAACACCGTCGGCCACATCTCCCACGGCCTCTGGGTGCACCCCGAGAACACCCGGCACCGCTACGCCGACCTCGAGTTCTGGGTCGAGCAGGCGAGGCTGCTGGAGGAGGGGCTCTTCGACGCGGTCTTCCTCGCCGACGTCATCGGTGCGTACGACGGCTACCGCGGCGGGCCCGAGACCGCCATCCGCGAGGCGGTGCAGATCCCGAGCAACGACCCGCTGCTCGTGATCCCGGCGATGGCGTCGGTCACTCGTCACCTCGCCTTCGCCGCGACCTTCTCCACGACCTACGAGCCGCCGTTCGCGTTCGCGCGCCGGGCATCCACCCTCGATCATCTGACGAAGGGCCGCTTCGGCTGGAACGTCGTCACCTCGTACCTGCCGAACGCGGCCCGCAACTTCGGCCTCGACGACGAGATCGCCCACGACGATCGCTACGGCATCGCGGAGGAGTACCTGCAGGTGCTCTACAAGCTGTGGGAGGGCTCGTGGGACGACGACGCCGTCGTCATCGACCGCGGGCGCCGCATCTACACCGACCCGACCAAGGTGCGGGCGATCGATCACGTCGGCGAGCACTTCCGCGTCGCCGGCCCGCACCTGGCCGAGCCGTCGGCGCAGCGCACGCCGGTGATCTTCCAGGCCGGGTCGAGCGACCGCGGCCGCGAGTTCGCCGCGCAGCACGCCGAGGGCGTGTTCGTGGGCGGACGCTCGCTCGAGGTGTACCGCGAGAACGTCGCCGACATCCGGCGCCGGGCGGTCGCGCACGGCCGGCGAGCCGATGACGTCAAGACCTACGCGAGCGCCGTCGTCATCGTCGGCCGCGACACCGCTGACGCTCAGGCGAAGGCCGAGGAGTTCCGGCGGCTGTCGAGCGCCGAGGGCTACCTCGCGCACGCGGGCGGCGGGGGCATCGACCTCGCCGCGCACCCGCGCGAGGCGGTCATCGACGACATCCTCGCCGCCGAGTCGCGCGCGGGTCGCGACGCCGGGCAGTCCGGGCGCCGCTTCCATGCCCCGGGCACGACGGTGGGCGAGGCGCTCGACGCCGTGACGGCCTTCGACCGCAATCCCTTCTTCGTCGCGGGCTCTGCCGTGCAGGTCGCCGACGCGCTCGAGCGCTGGGTCGATGAGACCGGCCTCGACGGCTTCAATCTGCGTCAGTTCCTCACGCCCGGCACCGCGGAGGACTTCATCGAGCACGTGATCCCCGTGCTGCAGCGTCGCGGCCGCTACCGCACGAGCTACGAGGAGTCGACGTTCCGCGAGCGGCTGTTCGGCTCGGGCGCTCGTCGCGTCAACGACCGCCACCCCGCCGCTCGGTACCGGGGCGGGGCGAACCTGCAGGGTGTCGAGCGCGAGCGCGTCGAGGTGGCGTCGTGACCGATGTGCTGGTGGCGGATGCCCGGCGAGACGACGAGCTGAGCGATGAGCCGACGGCCGCCGAGCTCGACGCGCGCATCGAGCGCACGTTCGCGCCGGTGCTCGCCGAGATCGCCGCCGGGGCTGTCGAGCGCGAGCGCCGCCGCATCCTTCCGCTGGACGAGGTGCGGGCGCTGCGCGACGCCGGCTTCGGCGCGCTGCGGGTGCCCCGCCGCTTCGGCGGCTGGGGTGCGAGCCTGCAGCAGCTCTTCCGGCTGCTCATCGCGCTCGGTGAGGCCGACGCGAATCTGCCGCAGCTGCTGCGCGGCCACATCGCGTTCGTCGAGACCCAGCTGGCGCTGCCGCCGAGTGCGCTGCGCACCGAGTGGCTGAGCCGCATCGCCGACGGCGAGGTGCTGTTCGGCAACGCGCAGGCGGAGCGCGGCGAGTCGTCGACGCCGACGACCGAGATCGTCGAGGTCGAGGGCCGCCTGCTCCTGCGGGGCAGGAAGTTCTACAGCACCGGCACCCTCTACGCGGACTGGATCTGGACCGGCGGGCGGCACGGCGATCACCACGTCGCCGTCGCGGTGCCCGCCGACGCGCCCGGCGTGACGCGCGTCGACGACTGGGCGGGCTTCGGCCAGCGGCTCACCGGCAGCGGCACGACCGTCTTCGACGACGTCGAGGTCGATCCGCGGCAGGTGCTCGCCTGGACCGACAACGACGAGCACCGCTCGCTCGCGTACGTCACCGGGCTGTATCAGCTCATCCTGCTCGCGGCGCTCGCGGGCACCGCTCGGGCGATCGTGCGCGACGCCGTCGCGTTCGTGCGGCCCCGCACGCGCACCTTCGGGGTGCCCGGCCTCTCGTCGCCGCGGCACGACCCGCTCGTGCAGCAGGTCGTCGGTCGGCTCGGCGCCCAGGCCTTCGCCGCCGAAGCCGCGGTGCTCGAGGCGGTGCGCCGACTCGAGGCGGCCGACCTGGGTCGCCGTCACGACGCGAGCGACGAGCCGCGGTACTACGACGCTCTCGCCCGCGTGTTCGAGGCGCAGCAGGTCGTCATCGACCTCGTGCTCGACGCGGCTGGGCGCCTCTTCGAGGTGGGCGGGGCATCCGCCGTCGATGCCGACCGCGCGCTCGACCGGCACTGGCGCAATGCCCGCACGCTGGCCTCGCACAATCCGGCGATCCTGCGCGCGCAGCTGCTGGGCGACTACCGACTCAACGGCGTGCTGCCGAAGAGCCCGCTGCACCGCGTGCGCGACGAGGCGGCCGAGCGGTAGGCGGCGGATGCGCGGCGAGCGTCACGCGCGCTCGTACGTAACCTGCACCATGCCGTTGTCGAAGCGGCGCTCGCGCGTCAGCCGCAGGTCGAGCCGCACGTCGTCGGGCAGCGCGCGCGTGCTGCCGCCGACGATGGCGGGGCAGACGAGCAGCTGCACGACGTCGACGAGCCCGAGTCGGAATGCGGTCGCCGCGAGCGTCGGCCCCTCGATCGTGACGTCGCCCGCCGCCTCGGCGAGCGAGCGTTCGATCGACGCCCGCGTGAGCTCGCGCTCGAGGCGCGTGCGGGTGGTGACGACGCCGTCGAGCGTGCGCGAGAACACGACCTTCTCGGCGCGCTGCCACATCGCCGCGAAGCGCTCCATCTCGGGGGTGTCGGCCCACTCGGGCTCGGTCTCCCAGCCCGACATCGTCTCGTACATGCGCCGGCCGTAGAGGTAGGTGCTGACGGCCTCCATGTCGTCGTTGATCGCGGCGACGACCTGCTCGCTCGGGAAGGCCCAGTCGAAGCCTCCGCTCGCGTCGGAGTTGTACCCATCGAGCGAGCAGGCGACCGAGTAGACGAGGCGCGACATGGCGGCCACGCTACGCCCCTCCAACGTCGGTGGGCAGGGCTAGCATCGCGGCATGACCGCAGCGCAGCATCCGGCCGACAGCCACGATCTGATCCGGGTGCAGGGGGCGCGCGAGAACAATCTGCGGGATGTCTCGGTCGACATCCCGAAGCGGCGCCTGACGGTCTTCACCGGCGTCAGCGGCTCGGGCAAGTCGAGTCTCGTGTTCGCCACGATCGCGGCCGAGTCGCAGCGCATGATCAACGAGACCTACAGCGCCTTCGTGCAGAACTTCATGCCGAGCCTCGCCCGACCCGACGTCGACGTGCTGGAGGGGCTGACGACGGCGATCATCGTCGACCAGGAGCGCATGGGCGCGAACTCGCGCTCGACCGTCGGCACCGCGACCGACGCCAACGCGATGCTGCGCGTGCTGTTCAGCCGCCTCGGCGACCCGTACATCGGGCCGCCGAACGCGTTCTCGTTCAACGTGCCGACGACGCGCGTGAGCGGCGAGCGCGAGAGCGCGACGGGCGAGCGCACCGTCATCGAGAACGAGGTGTACCTCGGCGGCATGTGCCCGCGATGCGAGGGCATGGGCAGCGTCACCGACATCGACATCAGCCAGCTCGTCGACGAGAGCCGCTCGCTCGCCGACGGCGCGATCACCGTGCCCGGCTACACGGCCGACGGGTGGATGGTGCGCATGTTCACCGAGTCCGGGTTCCTCGACCCGGGCATCCCGGTGCGCGAGTTCAGCCCCGAGATGCGGCAGGCGTTCCTCTACCAGGAGCCGACGAAGGTCAGGATCGCCGGCATCAACATGACGTACGAGGGGCTCGTGCCGCGCATCCAGAAGTCGATGCTCAGCAAAGACGTCGACGCGATGCAGCCGCACATCCGCGCCTTCGTCGAGCGGGCGGTGACGTTCACGGCGTGCCCCGAGTGCGAGGGCACGCGCCTGAGCGCCGCCGCGCGATCGTCGCGCATCGCGGGTGTCAGCATCGCCGAGGCGTGCGCGATGCAGATCAGCGACCTCGCCACCTGGGTCGCCGCGATCGACGAGCCGGGCGTCGGCCCGCTCGTCGCGAACCTGCGCCGCACGCTCGACTCGTTCACCGAGATCGGGCTCGGCTACCTCAGCCTCGACCGACCCGCCGGCACGCTGTCGGGCGGCGAGGCGCAGCGCACGAAGATGATCCGACACCTCGGGTCGTCGCTCACCGACGTCACCTACGTCTTCGACGAGCCGACCGTCGGGTTGCACCCGCACGACATCCAGCGCATGAACGAGCTGCTGCTGCGCCTGCGCGACAAGGGCAACACGGTGCTCGTCGTCGAGCACAAGCCGGAGGCGATCGCGATCGCCGACCACGTCGTCGACCTCGGCCCCGGCGCGGGCACGGCGGGCGGCGAGATCGTCTTCGAGGGGTCGGTCGACGAACTGCGGCGCAGCGGCACGCTCACCGGCCGGCACCTCGACGACCGCGCGGCACTCAAGCCGAGCGTGCGCACGCAGACGGGGGCGATCGAGGTGCGCGGAGCATCCGCCCACAACCTGCAGAGCGTCGACGTCGACGTGCCGCTCGGCGTGCTTGTCGTCGTCACGGGCGTCGCGGGCTCGGGCAAGAGCTCGCTCATCCACGGTGAGGTCGCAGGGCGCGAGGGCGTCGTCGCGGTCGACCAGGGCGCGATCCGCGGCTCGCGCCGCAGCAACCCGGCGACGTACACGGGCATGCTCGAGCCCATTCGCAAGGCCTTCGCGAAGGCCAACGGCGTGAAGCCCGCGCTCTTCAGCGCGAACTCCGAGGGGGCCTGCCCGACGTGCAAGGGCGCCGGCGTCATCGACACCGATCTGGGGATGCTCGCCTCGGTGTCGTCGCCGTGCGAAGACTGCGGAGGCCGGCGCTTCCAGTCGAGCGTGCTCGAGTACCGCCTCGGCGGGGCGAGCATCACCGACGTGCTGGCGATGCCCGTGAGCGAGGCCGTGACGTTCTTCGCGAGCGGCGACGCGCGCGTGCCGGCGGCGCTCGCCGTGCTCGAGCGCCTCGCCGACGTCGGACTCGGCTACCTCACGCTCGGCCAGCCGCTCTCGACGCTCTCCGGGGGCGAGCGTCAGCGGCTCAAGCTCGCGATGGCGATGGCCGAGCCCGGCCGCGTGCTCGTGCTCGACGAGCCGACCACCGGTCTGCACCTGGCCGACGTCGAGCAGCTGCTCGGCATGCTCGACCGCCTCGTCGACGGCGGCACCTCGGTCATCGTCATCGAGCACCACCAGGCCGTCATGGCGCACGCCGACTGGATCATCGACCTCGGGCCGGGCGCGGGCCACGACGGCGGCCGCGTCGTGTTCGAGGGCACGCCGGCCGAGCTCGTCGCGGCGCGCTCGACGCTCACGGGGCAGCACCTCGCCGAGTACGTCGGCGCCTGAGGCGCGGCCGCGCGGGCGGCCAGCCGCCGCGCCGCTACAGCCCCTGCGCGAGCCGGTGGTACGCCGCGTTCCAGCGCACCTCGTTCTCGAAGCCGGCGATCGTCGTCGACTCGTCGATGACGAGCAGCTCGATGCCGACCATCTTCGCGAAGTCGCGCACGACGTCGACGCCGATCTGGGTCGTCATGACCGTGTGGTGGGCGGCGCCCGCGGTGAGCCACGCGGTGGCCGAGGTGCGGAAGTCGGGGCGCGGCTTCCAGACCGCGTGCCCGACCGGCAGGTTCGGCATCTCGGCCGGCAGCTCCACGGTGTCGACGACGTTGGCGACGAGCCGGAAGCGGTCGCGCAGGTCGCTCAGCGCGACGACGAGCGCCGGGCCGGGGTCGGCCGTGAACACGAGCCGCACGGGGTCGTCCTTGCCGCCGATGCCGAGCGGCGCGATCGTGAGCCGCGCGCGCTGCGACGACAGCGAGGGCGAGACCTCGAGCATGTGCGCGCCGAGGATGAGCTCGGCGCCGGGCTCGAGGTGGTACGTGTAGTCCTCCATGAGCGAGGCGCCGCCGGGTAGGCCCGCGCCCATGACGGCGGCGGCGCGCACGAGCACGGCCGTCTTCCAGTCGCCCTCGGCGCCGAAGCCGTAGCCGTCGGCCATGAGGCGCTGCACGGCGAGGCCGGGCAGCTGGCGCAGCCCGCCGAGGTCTTCGAACGAGTCGGTGAAGGCCGTGAAACCGCCCTCCTCGAGGAAGCCCCGCAGGCCCGCCTCGATGCGGGCGCCCTCGCGCAGCGAGTCGTGCCGGGCGCCGCCGGGGCGCAGCTCTGCGTCGACGAGGTAGGTCTCGAGGTACTCGGCGACGAGCGCGTCGACGGCGGCGTCGTCGACGGCGTCGACGGCCGCGACGAGCTCGTTGACGCCCCACGTGTTGACCTGCACGCCGAGCGTGAGCTCGGCCTCGGTCTTGTCGCCCTCGGTGACGGCGACGTAGCGCATGTTGTCGCCGAAGCGCGCGAGGCGCATGCCGCGCAGGGCGGTGCGGCCGGCGGCGGCGCGCGACCAGACGCCGACGCGCTCGATCACGGCGGGGTCGCTCACGTGCCCGACCACGGTCGTCCGCGGCACCCCCAGGCGCGTCTCGATGTACCCGAACTCGCGGTCGCCGTGCGCGGCCTGGTTGAGGTTCATGAAGTCGAAGTCGATCTCGCCCCACGGCAGCGCGAGGTTGGCCTGCGTGTGCAGGTGCAGCAGCGGCTTCTGCAGCGCGTCGAGCCCGCCGATCCACATCTTCGCCGGGCTGAAGGTGTGCATCCACGCGATGACGCCGATGACGCGGTCGTCGGCGTTCGCCGCGAGCATGGTGCGGCGGATGGCGTCGCTGTCCGTCAGCACGGGCTTCCACTCGACGGTGACGGGGATGCCCGCGGCCGACTGCAGTCCGCGCGCGACCTCCTGCGACTGCTCGGCGACCTGGCGCAGGGTCTCCTCGCCGTACAGCCCCTGGCTGCCGGTGAGGAACCAGACGGTGTACTCGGCGAGGTCGGGCACGACGGAGCGGCTCATGGCGGTTCTTTCTCTCAGAGGGCGGTGATGGCGGCGCGCTCGACGGCGAGGCCGGCGCGGTAGCGGTCGAGGTAGGCGGCGAAGCCGGCGACGTCGTCGGCGACGGGATGCTCGGGGCGAGCATCCGCGCCGGTGAAGACGCGCTCGGTCAGGAAGTCGGCGATCGTCGCGCCCGCACCGGTCGCGGTGTGCGCGGCGAGCACGGCCATGCCCCACGCGCCGCCCTCGGAGGCGCTGTCGGCCACCTCGACGGGGGCGTCGAGCGCGGCGGCGAGGAAGCGCTGGGCGACGCCCGCGGTGCGGAACATGCCGCCGTGCGCGGCCATGCGGTCGACGGCGACGCCTTCGTCGGCGAGCGTGCGCATGCCGAGCGCGAGGGTCGCGAAGACGCCGTAGAGCTGGGCGCGCATCGTGTTGGCGAGCGTGAGGCTCGAGTCGGGGGTGCGCACGAACAGCGGCCGGCCCTCGTCGAGCTCGGCGATCGGCTCGCCGGCGACGTGGTTGTAGGCGAGCAGTCCGCCGGCGTCGGGTGCGCCCGCGAGCGCCTCGCGGAAGAGCGTCTCGTAGACGGCGTCGGTGTCGAGCGGCGTGCCGGCGGCCTCGGCGAAGCGTGCGAACATACCCGCCCAGGCGGCGAGCTCGCTCGCGCCGTTGTTGCAGTGCACCATCGCGACGGGGGCGCCGGCCGGCGTGGTGACGACGTCGATCTCGGGGTGCGCGCGCTCGAGGGGGCGCTCGAGCACGACCATGGCGAAGATGCTCGTGCCGGCGCTGACGTTGCCGGTGCGCGGCGCGACGGCGTTCGTGGCGACCATGCCGGTGCCGGCGTCGCCCTCGGGCGGGCAGAGCGCGGCGCCCGGCTGCAGGGCTCCGGTCGGGTCGAGCAGGGAGGCGCCCTCGGCGGTGAGCGTGCCGGCCTCCGCACCGGCGGGCAGCACGTCGGGCAGCAGCCCCCGCACGCCGCGGCCGAGCGGCGCGTCGGCGGGGTCGACGCCGTGCTGCTCGCGCAGCAGGCGGTCGTAGCGGGCGAGGAAGTCGGCGTCGTAGTCCGTGCCGGCGGAGTCGATCGGGAACATGCCCGAGGCGTCGCCGACGCCGAGCACGAAGCGCCCGGTGAGCCGCTCGTGCACGTAGCCGGCGAGCGTGGTGATGCGCGCGATGCTCGGCACGTGCGGCTCGCGGTCGAGCACGGCCTGGTGCAGGTGCGCGATCGACCAGCGCAGCGGGATCGTGAAGCCGAACAGGCCCGTGAGCTCGGCCGCGGCGCGCCCGGTGCTGGTGTTGCGCCAGGTGCGGAACGGCACGAGCAGCTCGCCCTCAGCGTCGAACGCGAGGTAGCCGTGCATCATCGCCGAGACCCCGAGCGCCCGGTACGCCGTCGGCGCGACGCCGTGGCGCGCGTGCGCATCGGCGACGAGGGCGGCGTGCGCCGCCTGCAGGCCCGACCAGACGGCGTCGAGGTCGTACGTCCACACCCCGTCGACGAGCTGGTTCGCCCACTCGTGCGCACCCGTCGCAAGCACGGTCGTGGGGGAGTCGGGGTCGACGAGGCAGGCCTTGATGCGCGTCGAGCCGAGCTCGATGCCGAGCACGGCTCCGCCGCTCGCGAGCAGCTCGGCGGGGGTGGTCGCGCCAGCGGTCATGGGAGCCTCCTCGGTCATGTGAACGTTAACATCTTCGCGCCTCGGCCGCATCCCCCCTGCTGCATCGCGGTCGTCAGACCGCCCGAACGGATGCTCGGCGCACGAGCACGGGAGCCACCGGCTCGATCGCCGCCGACGCCGACCGCCCGCCGTCGAGCACGCCGACGAGGTGCGCGACCGCGCGTCGCCCGACCTCCGCGAACTCCTGTCGCACGGTCGTCAAGGGCGGCAGGCTGTGCGCCGCCTCGGGGATGTCGTCGAAGCCGACGACGCTCACGTCGTCGGGCACGCGGCGACCCGACTCGACGAGCGCGTGCAGCAGCCCGAGGGCCATCTGGTCGTTGCCGCAGATCACCGC
The DNA here is from genome assembly GCF_014595885.1 of Microcella alkalica. GTDB lineage: Bacteria > Actinomycetota > Actinomycetes > Actinomycetales > Microbacteriaceae > Microcella > Microcella alkaliphila_B. The sequence goes on from NZ_JABUKC010000001.1 coordinate 441,954, forward strand.
CGTCGTGTCGGGGGCGATCGCGGCGCCCGCGCGGTAGCCCGACTCGACCGTCCAGTCGCCGGGCACCGCCTCGCCCGGCTCGATCCCCGCGGCTCGCAGCTCGGCGTCGACCGCCTCGCGCCGGATGGCCGCCTCGAGGAAGCCGACCGGCCCCGTGATCTGCTGGATGCGCCGGTGCCCGCGCTCGAGCAGGTGCCGAGCCGCCAGCGCGGCCCCCGCCCGCTGGTCGACCGAGGCGGCAACGCCGGGCCCGTCGCCGGACTGCAGCGTCACGACGGGCAGCGCGATGCCGGCGCGGTCGAGCGCGTCGAGCATCGGCTGGTAGGGCGCGATCACGACGAGGGCTTCGATCGCCTGGTCGAGCAGGAACTCCAGACTCGTGCGCATCGCCTCGGCGTCGGGCGGCGTGCTCGTGATGAGCGGCTGGTAGCCGGCGTCGCGCGTCGCGCGCTCGATCGCGTGCAGACTGCTCGTCGGCCCGAAGTCGGGCGTCGCGAGGGCGAGCACGCCGATTGCGCGCGTGCGGCTCGTGACGAGCGTGCGGGCGGCGAGGTTGCGCCGGTAGCCGAGGTGCGCGATGGCCTCGAGCACGCGATCGCGGGTCTCCGGCCGCACCGTCTCGTGCCCGTTGAGCACGCGCGAGACGGTCTGGTGCGAGACCCCGGCGCGCGCCGCGACGTCGTGCATCGTCGGAGCGCGGCGAGCGGCGGTGGCCATGCGCGTCACGCTACCGCTCGGCGGTCTCCGTGCCGAGCGGTGCGGCGGATGCCCTGCCGGGGTCGCGCTACAGCGCCGGGTTGGCCGCGCGCGTGTTCGCGCCGACGCGTGCCTCCTCGGCGGCCGCGGTCGCGCGGCGCCGTGCCGTGCGGCGCTGGAGGCCGGTGACGAGCGAGCGGGCGACCCAGGCGAGCAGTGCTGCTCCGATGGCTTTCTTGATCATGCGGGCATCCTGCGCCCTGCGCGGCGGCGCGCCCAGGGGCTTGCACCTCGCGCCCTCACGGGTGTTGAGGCGCGTTCGCGTTGCCCTGGCGTTAAGAATCTCCGTTCCTTCGCTTTGTTCAGCCAAGATGAACGCTCGTTCTGCACGATCTCGCCACTACAGTCGCCTCACGTCCACCACACACCGAGGGAGCCGCATGCACATCGCCGTGCGCCGCGAACCGATCGAGGGGGAGCAGCGGGTCGCCGCGACCCCCGCCTCGACGGCGCAGTATCTGAAGAACGGTCTGACCGTCACCATCGAACGCGGGGCCGGCGTCGCCGCCGGCTACCCCGACGCCGACTACGAGGCCGCGGGCGCCACGCTCATCGACGCGCTCGACCTCGCGAGCGTCGAGGTGCTCGCCCACGTGCGCCCGCTCGACGCCGCGACGATCGCCGCGCTGCCGAGCGGTGCGATCACCGTCGGCTTCGCCTCGCCCGCCTCCGAGCTCGAGGGCGTCGCGGCCCTGGCCGCGAAGGGCGTCACGGCGTTCTCGCTCGAGCTGATCCCGCGCATCTCGCGCGCCCAGTCGATGGACGCGCTGACCTCGCAGTCGCTCGTCGCCGGCTACCGCTGCGTGCTCGAGGCCGGCATGCGGTTCCCGCGCTTCTTCCCGCTCTACATGACGGCCGCCGGCACCATTCCGCCCGCGCGCGTGCTCGTGCTCGGTGCGGGCGTCGCCGGCCTGCAGGCCATCGCGACGGCCAAGCGCCTCGGCGCGAAGGTCTCCGCGTACGACGTGCGCTCGGCCTCCGCCGACGAGGTGCGCTCGATGGGCGGCACCTTCATCCACCTCGACCTCGACGCCGCGGCCGACGCCGCCGGCGGCTACGCGAAAGAGCTCGCCGCCGACCGCGCCGACCGCCAGCGCGAGCTGCTCGCCCCGCACGTCGCCGACGCCGACGTCATCATCACGACCGCCGCGATCCCCGGCCGGCCCGCGCCGCGCCTCATCACGGCGTCGATGCTGCAGGGCATGAAGCCCGGCTCGGTCATCGTCGACCTCGCCGCCGAGACCGGCGGCAACGTCGAGGGCGCCGTCGCGGGCCAGGATGTCCGCGTCGAGGTGCCCGGTGGTGCGATCACCATCGTCGGCATGAAGGATGCCCCCTCGACGATGCCCTTCGACGCGAGCCGTCTGCTCGCGCAGAACATCGCCAACCTCATCGGCCTCATGACCGTCGAGGGTGCCGTCGCGCCCGACCTCGACGACGAGGTCGTCGCCGGCGCCTGCCTCACCCACGAGGGTCAGGTGCGCCACGAGCCCACCGCCGCCGCGATCGCGGCCGCGACCACCGCATCCACGACCGACCAGACGGGAGCTCGCTGATGGACGCCATCACCCTGCTGACCTTCTTCGTGCTCTCGGTCTTCGTCGGCTTCGAAGTCGTCTCGAAGGTCTCCAGCACCCTGCACACGCCCCTCATGTCGGGCGCCAACGCCATCCACGGCATCATCCTCATCGGCGCGATCATCGTCGCCGGGCAGGCGGAGGACGTCGGGCTGCTCGTCGTCGCCCTCATCGCCGTGCTGCTGGCCACCGTCAACCTCGTCGGCGGCTTTGTCGTCACCGACCGCATGCTCGAGATGTTCGGCGGGCGCAAGCCGGCCGCGGCGTCGGCGAGCACCGCTGCGACGGGCGAGGAGGGCCCGCGATGAGCATCCTCTCGATCGAGGCCACGGCGCTGCTGTACCTGCTCGCCGCCGTCTGCTTCATCCTCGCCCTCAAGGGCCTCAGCTCGCCGAAGACCGCGCGCCGCGGCAACCTCATCGGCGCGTTCGGCGCGCTCGTCGCCGTCGTGACGGTCTTCCTGTCGACCGAGCTGGACAACATCGCGCTCATCATCATCACGATCGCGATCGGCTCGGCGATCGCGGCGCCCGTCTCGCGCCGCGTCGCGATGACGCAGATGCCGCAGCTCGTCGCGCTCTTCAACGGTGTCGGCGGCGGCGCCGCGGCGCTCGTGGCGATGCTCGAGCTCACGCACGTCGACGACCTCGGCTCGGTCATCGCGGTCGCGTTCACGGTGCTCGTCGGCGCGGTGTCGTTCTCCGGCTCGGTCATCACGTTCGCGAAGCTGCAGGAGCTCATGCCGACGCGGCCGATCGTGTTCCCGGGCGGGCCGGTCGTCATGGCCGTCGTCGCCGTCGCGTCGCTCGCCTCGGCCGTCTGGCTCGTCGTGACCGGGGCGCCCCTCGCCGCCTACGTGCTGCTCGGCCTCGGCATCGTGCTCGGCGTGCTGTTTGTGCTGCCGGTCGGCGGCGCCGACGTGCCGATCGTCATCTCGCTGCTCAACGCCTTCACGGGACTCACGGTGGCGGCCTCGGGTCTCGTGCTCGGCAACACGCTGCTGCTCGTCGCCGGCACGCTCGTCGGCGCCTCGGGCACGATCCTCACGCGCGCCATGGCCTCCGCGATGGGGCGCAGCGTGGCGGGCATCCTGTTCGGCGCGTTCAAGGGCGGCTCGACGGCCGGCTCGACGGCGGCGAGCGACCGCCCGGTGCGCTCCTCGAGCGCGGAGGACGTCGCCATTCTGCTCGGCTACGCCCAGCGCGTGGTCGTCGTGCCCGGCTACGGCCTCGCCGTCGCCCAGGCGCAGCACACGATGGCCGAGCTCGCCTCCACCCTCGAGGCGAAGGGCATCGAGGTCGTCTTCGGCATCCACCCCGTCGCCGGCCGCATGCCCGGGCACATGAACGTGCTGCTGGCCGAGGCGAACGTGCCCTACGAGGCGCTGCAGGAGATGGACGAGGTCAACCCGCAGTTCAAGACCGCCGATGTCGCCCTCGTGGTCGGCGCGAACGACGTCGTGAACCCCGCGGCGAAGACCACGCCCGGGTCGCCGATCTACGGGATGCCCATCCTCGACGTCGCCTCGGCGCGCCAGGTGGTCTTCCTCAAGCGGTCGATGCGCCCCGGCTTCGCCGGCATCGAGAACGACCTGCTGTTCGAGCCGCAGACGACCCTGCTGTTCGGCGACGCGAAGGAGTCGCTCACGAAGGTGCTCGGGGCGGTCAAGGCGCTCTAGCCGACCGCGCCCTCTCGACGACGCGCGGGGCCTCAGGTGGTAGAGGCCTCGCGCGTTCCTTTGTCTGCGGCGGTCGGCGCGTCAAGCGGAGCCAGCAGACCCGCGCGCTCGGCGACCTCCACCGCCTCGGTGCGCGACTCCACGCCGAGGGCGTCGAAGACCCGCATGAGGTCGTGGCCGATGGTCGAGGTGCCGAACTGCAGCGCCCGGGCGATCTGCGCGTTGGTGCGGCCGCGGCGCACCTGCTCCAGGATCTCCCGCTGCCGTGCGGTGAGCTCGCCCGGTCCTTGGCCTCCGGCGACCTTCGGGGCGGATGCTCCCGCCGAGGCCGATCTGGCCTCCGCGTCGAGCAGCGCGAGCGTGAGCATCCCGCCCACGGCCTCCCAGAACGCCGACCGCTCGGCGAGCTTCGAGGGCTGCTCCATGCCGAGGGAGATCGCGCCGAGGGTGCGGTCGCCGCTGCGCAGCGGCAGGTACAGGGCGTGCGTGCCGCGCGGCTCGTACTCGGCGAGGGCCGGGTAGCGCTGCGTCATCTCGCGGTAGGTGCCGGCGAGCGGGCGGCCGGTGCGGGCGACATCGGAGAGCGGCAGCGCGTCGTCGAGGGGGAAGCGCGGCCCGCGCCGCAGCGTGCCGGCGGGGAACCCGTGCATCGTGCGGATCTCGAGCAGGCCGTGCTCGTCGATCGTGCCGAGCGCGGAGGCCTTCGCCTCGAAGGGCCGCAGGGCGCCCCGCACGAGCCCCTGCACGAGCGCCGAGAGCTCGGGTCGGCGGGCGCACTGCCGCGCGAGCTCGCCGAGGCAGCGCAGCAGGTCGGCGTCGTTCACGATGTCAACGGTACGAATTTTCCCGCGCGTCAGGAAGTCGGGTCGGGCTCGTGCGCCGCGAGGATGCCCGCGCGCATCGCCGCCTCGACGGCGTCTCGGCGCGACTCGACACCGAGCACGTCGAAGATGCGCATGATGTCGTGACCGATCGTCGAGGTGCCGAAGTTCATGGTGCGGGCGATCTGACCGTTGGTGAGGCCCCGCTGCATGTGGGCGAGGATCTCGCGCTGCCGCGCGGTGAGGGGGCCCGCTCGCCGGCCGCGCTCGCGCGCCGTCGCGAGCTCGTCGATCGCGAGCGACGCGGAGACGAGATCGCAGACGGCGCCCCAGAAGACGCGGTGGCGCTCGTGGTCGGGGCGGGCATCCATCTCGATCGCCAAGCCGCCGATCGTCGCCCCCCGGAGCTGCAGGGGCAGGAAGATCATGAAGCGCCCCTGCAGGCCGATCGGTGCGAGCCCCGGGTAGCGCTCGACGAGCGCCGGCACCTCGTCTTCGATGACCGTGCCGCGGCGCACCGACTCGGGCAGGGGGAAGGGGTCGCCGAGGGCGTAGCGCGGGCCGTCGCGAAGGGCGCCGACGGGGAAGCCGTACATCGTGCGCATGTCGAGGTAGCCCTGCGCGTCGAGCATGCCGACGCCGGCCGCCCGCGCCCCGAAGGGGCGCAGCGCCTGCAGCACGAGCGAGCTGGCGAACGAGGCGCGGTCGGGGCGGTTGGCGCAGATGCGCGCGAGCTCGGCGAGCGAGCCCAGCAGGTCGGCGTCGGCGAGCGGCGAGCGGCGCGCGGTGTGAGTGGTCGTGCTGATGGGGTGGTCCTGACTTCTCGGGCGCGCCCTCCGGCGGCCAAACGACCCCCATCCGACCACACCGAGAATCCGGCCGAAAGGGATTGACACGGCTTCGCCTGTCCGATAGGCGAAAGCCACTCGCGATCTCCTCCCCAGGTCGACGCGTCCGCGACCGCCTACCCTGGAGGAGTGACCGCCGCGCCCCTCACCTCCGCCGAGATCGAGGCGATCCGCGCGCAGTTCCCGATCCTGCGTCGCGAGGTCAACGGGCATCCGCTGACCTACCTCGATTCGGCGGCGACCGCGCAGAAGCCCGGCGTCGTGATCGACGCCGAGAGCGCCTTCCTGCGCACCGCGAACGCCGCCGTCAATCGCGGCGCGCACACCCTCGCCGGCGAGGCGACCGAGGCGTACGAGGATGCCCGCGGCACCGTCGCGCGCTTCCTCGGCGTCGCCGAGAACGAGGTGGTCTTCACGAGCCACGCCACCGAGGCGCTCAACCTCATCGCCTCCTCGCTCGGCACGGCGAGCCTCGGCCGCGGAGCCGGGTCGCACGCCGACGCCGCACCGCTCGCGCTGCGCGAGGGCGACGAGATCGTCGTCACCGAGCTCGAGCACCACGCCAACCTCATCCCGTGGCAGGAGCTCGCCGCGCGCACCGGCGCCACGCTGCGGTACGTGCCCGTGCTCGACGACGGATCGCTCGACCTCGAGGCGGCCGCGCGCATCATCGGCGAGCGCACGCGGCTGCTCGCCGTCACCCACGTCTCGAACGTCACCGGCGCCATCACGCCGCTCGACGCACTCGTGCCGCTCGCCCGCGCCGTCGGCGCCCTCGTCGTGCTCGACGCGTGCCAGTCCGCGCCGCACCTGCCGCTGAGGCCCCGCGAGCTCGACGTCGACCTCGCCGTGTTCAGCGGTCACAAGCTCTACGGCCCCACCGGCATCGGCGTGCTCTACGGCCGCGCCGAGCTGCTCGACGCGATGCCGCCTTTCCTCTACGGCGGGTCGATGATCACGACCGTGACGATGGAGCGCGCCGAGTACCTGCCCGCACCGCAGCGTTTCGAGCCCGGCTCGCCCCGGCTGTCGCAGGCGGTCGGCCTCGCCGCGGCCATCCGCTTCCTCGAGGGCGTCGGCCTCGACCGCATCGCCGCGACCGAGCACGAGCTCGCCGCCCACCTGCTCGGCGGGCTCGCGAGCGTGCCGGGCGTGCGCGTGCTCGGCGGCGTCGACCCCGCGGGCCGCGTGGCGCTCGCCTCGATCGTCGTCGACGGCGTGCACGCGCACGACGCCGGCCAGGTGCTCGACGAGGTCGGCATCGCGGCGCGCGTCGGCCACCACTGCGCGCAGCCCCTGCACCGCCGACTCGGCGCGACGGCCAGCCTGCGGCTCAGCGCGGGCGTGCACACGACGGTCGCCGAGCTCGACCGGGCGATCGAGGCCGTGGCGAGCATCCGCCCGTTCTTCGGGCTCGACGGAGGGGCGGCATCGTGAGCGGGCTCGAGCAGCTGTACCAGCAGATCATCCTCGACCACTCGAAGCACCCGCACGGCGTCGGGCTCGAGCCGGGCGAGGTCACGAGCCACCAGCGCAACCCCGTCTGCGGCGACGAGGTCACGCTCGCGCTGCGGTGGGATGCCGCGGGCGAGCGCGTGACGGAGGTCGCGTGGGAGGGCAGCGGCTGCTCGATCTCGCAGGCGAGCGCCTCGCTGCTGGCGACCCTCGCCGAGGAGAGCGCCGCCGAGGGCGAGGCGTGGCGGCCGGAGGAGCTGCGGGCGCTCATCGACGAGTTCCGCGAGGCGCTGCGCTCGCGCGGGTCGATCGCGCTCGACGAGGAGCGCTTCGGCGACGCGGCCGCGCTCAGCGGGGTGTCGAGGTTCGTCGCGCGCGTGAAGTGCGCGATGCTCGCGTGGGTCGCGGCGGAGGATCTGCTGTCGCGCCGCGCGGGGGTCTAACCCTCGGCGCCTGCCGTCGCCTCAGCGCCCTCGACCGGCTCGAGCAGCCACAGCGGGATGAGCCGCTCCGTCTTCTGCTGGTAGTTCGCGTAGTCGGGCCAGACCTCGCACGCGCGCTGCCACCAGACCTCGCGCTCGGGACCCTCGGGCAGCTCGCGGGCGCGGTAGTCGCGCTTGTCGGCGAGGTCCTGCAGCTCGCACAGCGGGTGCGCGACGAGGTTGTGGTGCCACGCCGGATGCTCGGGGGCGCCGCCCTTCGAGGCGACGCACACGTAGCGGCCCTCGTGCTCGACGCGCATGAGCGCGGTCTTGCGCAGCTTGCCGCTCGCCGCGCCGAGCGTCGTCAGCACGATGATGGGGCGGCCGCGCAGGTCGTTGCCCTCGGCGCCGTTCGTGCGCTCGTAGAGCTCGGCCTGCTCGCGGGCCCAGGCAGACGTGCTCGGTGCGTACTCTCCGGTCAGCGGCATGAGGCAACGGTAGCCCGCGCCGGCGACGTCGCAGCTGCGTTTGGCGTGTCGCGGTCGGGCGGCGTATCGTCAACGTTCGAACACACGTTCGAATCCTGTCGAGTCGCGCGGGCCGGAGCGCACGAGCCGTTGAGGAGGCTGCCGTGCCGGCGCTCGCCCACTCCCTCTCCGCATCCGTCGCGACCCCGACGCCGACGCCCCCGGCTGACGCCTCGGCGGCGCCCGCGGTCGTCTGGGCCGATGCGGAGGGTCGCCCCATCCGCCTGGTCTGGCAGGGCGCGCGCTGGCGCGTCACCGACCGCCCGACCGTCATCACCGAGCCCGTCGCCTGGTGGCGTCGTCTCGACCCGGATGCCCTGGCCCTCGACCTGGCGCCGCGCCAGTGCACCGGCTGGCGCCTGCAGGCCACGAGTGACGACGGCCGCACGTGCGTGCTCGACCTGCGCGACGGGGGTGATGCGAGCCGGTGGTTCGTGGTGAAGGTCTACGAGTAGGCGGCCATAATCGGCACATGGTGCGATGGCGGCGACGGGATGCTCCGCTCCTGACCGTCACGCGCGACACCGGCACCGGCCCGACCGTCGTGATGATCCACGGCATCGCCTCGTCGTCGGTGACTTTCCACCACCTCGTGCCGCTGCTCGAGGCTGACCACCGGTGTATCACCCTCGACATCCTCGGCTTCGGCGCCTCGGTCGCGCCGGAGGGTGCGACCTACACCCTCGAGGAGCACGCCGAGGCGCTCGCCGCCACGCTCACGCACCTGCGCCTGCGCGGCCCCGTCACGCTCGTCGGTCACTCGCTCGGCGCCCTCATCGCGGCGCGCTACGCCGCGACGAGACCCCGTGGGCTCGAGCGCCTCGTGCTCGTCGGCTCGCCGATCTACCTGCCGCCGGCCACCATCGGCGACCCCGTCGACCGCGCGAGCATGGGCGCCTACTTCACCGTTTACGAGTTCCTGCGGCAGAACCCGACCTTCACGCGCCGCACCGCGGCGGCGCTCGCCGCGATCGCGCCCATCCGCGGCGTGCTCGACCTCACCGAGACCAACTGGGTGCCGTTCATGCTCTCGCTGCAGAACGCGATCGAGTCGCAGACGACGCTCGCCGACCTCGCCCGCGTGCGCGTGCCGATCGACCTCGTCTACGGCGCGCTCGACCCCTTCCTCGCCCCGGGCGGCATCGCGATCGTCGAGCAGCTTCGGCACGTGCGCGCGCACCGCGTGCAGGGGGTCGCGCACATCATCCGGCCGCGGCTCGCGCAGGCGGTGGCGCGCGTCATCGCGGAGCCGCCGACCGACTGAGCGCCGCATCCTGCACGAGCGACCCTCCCAGGCTTAGAGTCGAGGGATGATCGATGACGACGACGTCGCGGCGCGTGACGCAGAGTTCGCCGCCCTCTTCCGCCGCTTCCTCACCGACGTCGTGCATCGCGCCGACGCCGGCCCGTCCGCGCTGACGGCGCTCGGCGAACTCGTGTCCCAGCATCTGGGGGTGGATGCTCGCACGCTCGCCGTCGTCGAAGATAGCATCCCGGCTCACCGACTGGCCGACCTCGACGCGGCGTTCGACGCGATCGCGGGCCCCGACGATCGCATCGTCGGCGTCTCGGGCGGGCAGCAGAAGCGCTTCGCTTCGCTCGTGGAGATGATTGCCGGCGGGGGCATGCCGTTCGGGGAGGCTCCCGTCGACTACGTCAGCGTCGACGTCGGGCCCGGCGAGCAGCGCAGCGTCGTCGGCTTCGGGCTGCGCCTCATGACCGTCGACGGCGAGCCCGTCGTCGCCCTGCAGCGCGCGGCTGATCCGCAACACGGCCGCGTGCTCGCGAGCGTCGAGCTGCTCGCTCGCGACCGCGGTCGCGCGGCGTCGCTGCTCGCCGCACTGCGCACCGCCATGAACGAGCACAGCGTGCTCCGCGGCAAGGTGCTGACCTTCTCGCAGAGCGCGTTCGACTACGGCACCGGCGCGATCGGCTTCTTGCCCCGGCCGGAGGTGCCCGCTGAGAGCGTCGTGCTGCCCGAGGGCGCACTCGCGCGCGTGCGCGAGCACATCGTCGGCATCCGCGAGCACGCGCCGAGGCTCCGCGCGGCCGGAGCCCACCTCAAGCGGGGCGCGCTGCTGTACGGCCCGCCCGGCACCGGCAAGACCCTCACCGTCAACCACCTCGTCTCTCGCGCGGAGGGCGTCACCACGGTGCTGCTGACGGGGGCGTCCATCCGATTCATCACGGAGGCCGCCCAGCTCGCTCGGGCGATGAGCCCGAGCCTCGTCGTGCTGGAGGACGTCGACCTCATCGCGCACGAGCGAGACCTGCACGGATCACCGCAGCCACTGCTGTTCTCCGTGCTCGACGCGCTCGACGGGCTCGACGGCGACGCGGACGTCGCCTTCGTGATGACCACGAACCGGGTCGAGCTGCTGGAACGCGCGCTCGTCGAGCGACCTGGCCGCGTCGATCTCGCCGTCGAGATCCCGCTGCCTGACGCGGATGCTCGTCGCCGGCTGTTCGCGATCTACGCCGGCGGTGCACCCTTCAGTGACGCCGCGGTGGCGGAGGCGGCCGACCGCTGTGAGGGCGTCACCGGCTCGTTTGCGAAGGAGCTCGTGCGGCGAGCACTGCTGCGAGCGGCGACGGCGGGCGAGGCCCCCAGCGACGAGCACCTTCGCCAGGCGACCGACGAGCTGCTCGACGATCGCGAGGTGCTCACCCGGCGGCTCGTCGGCGGCACGGACGGCGTCGAGGCGTCGCCGTGGGAGGACGACGGCCCGACGGGCTACGGCTCCACCGTCAGCTTCAGCGGCTGACCTCAGGCGTCGGGACGGGCGTCGTGGGCGCGGCCCCGCCCGCGACCTCGGTCGCCGCGTCACGCGCCGCGCGCCGCCGGCGCCGCGCCCGCAGCACGAGCAGCACGACGAGGGCGAGCAGCCCGAGCGGCAGCAGCCACGGCAGCAGCACGCCGAGGGCGACGAGTGCGCCGCCGAGGAAGGCGAGCAGGGCATCCCACCCCGTGGCGAGGCCGGTCAGGAAGGAGTTGGGCTCGTCGACGGGCGCGACCTCCTGCGATCCGAGCGTGAGGGTGATCGTCGAGAGCGAGACCTGGTCGGCGTAATAGCGCTGCTGCGCCTCGAGGCTCTCCAGCTCGGCCTGGCGGTCGCTGATCGCCGATTCGAGGGCGAGCAGGTCGTCGAGGTCGGCGGCCTGCGACTGAAGCGCGAGCAGTCGCTCGACCGAGGCGCGCAGCGCCGAGATGCGCGCCTCGAGGTCGCGCACGGCGACGGTGACGTCGTCGGTCGAGAGCACGAGCTCCTCCGGCTCGCCGAGTGCCTCGAGGTCGTCGATGACGCCCGAGAGGCGTTCGCTGGGGATGCGCAGCTCGAGTACGGCGCCACCGCCGGGGAAGCTGCCGAGGTACTGCCCGTTCTCGTCGTAGATCGCCGGAGCCCCGCTGTCTCCGTCGCCGCTGGCGCGGCCCGACGCGGCGTATTCGCGACGCCCGTCGACGCGCCCGCCCGCGCGCTCGACGATGCGGGTCGCCTCGTCGGCCGCGGCGAGCGGCTCGTCGACGGTCACGTAGAGGCTGCCGGTGACGATGCGCTCGCGGTCGCCGCCCTGCTCGCCGAGGTCGCCGTCGCCTCCGCTTCCGCCGCCCTCGCCGTCGGGCGCGCCTGGGTCGACGACGCTCGGCGCCTCGCCGCCGCCCGTGAACCAGCCGGAGTCGGTCGACTCGTTTCGCGCAGCGCCGCACCCGGCGAGCAGCGGCGCGGCCACGAGAAGGCCGACGACGAGCGCGAGGGCCGCCCGCGTCGGTCGCGCGGGGCGGTGCGGGGCGGGGCTTCGGCGCCTCATGGGGCTCACGGTAGACCCGGGCGAACGAGCCTCACCAGGCTCGAGCGCACGGTGCAATGCGATCGTGACCTGGGCATCCGCCGACAGGGCTCTGAGCGTCGACCTCGAAGCCCGCGGCCGTGCGGGAGGGCGGGCTACTGTCGCCACCACAGACCAGCGCGCTCAGGGGTGGACGCGAGGGTCGAGGGGGCCGAGCGATCGGCCCCCTCGCTGTTTCTGCGGCAGGCCCCACGGCGTCGGCCGGGCGGCCAGCGCATGCGAGCAGCGGTCGTCGAGCATCCGTCGCCCTGCCTAGGCTGATGGCATGCGTACGTCGATCCTGGGTCGCACCGGTGCGACCGTCTCCTCCCTCGGTCTCGGAACCTGGCAGCTCGGTGCCGACTGGGGTGACGTAAGCGAGACGGATGCCCGGGCCGTGCTCGACGCCGCCACCGAGAGCGGCGTCACGATCTTCGACACCGCCGATGTGTACGGCGACGGTCGCAGCGAGCAGCTCATCGGTCGCTACCTGCGCGACCGCCCCGAGCTCGACGTGTTCGTCGCCACGAAGATGGGCCGACGCCTGCCGCAGAAGCCCGAGAACTACAGCGCCGAGAACTTCGAGGCGTGGACCACCCGCAGCCTGCAGAACCTCGGCGTCGACACCCTCGACCTCGTGCAGCTGCACTGCCCGCCGACCGCCGTGTACGGCATCGACCGCGTCTTCGACGACCTCGACGCGCTCGTCGAGCGGGGGCGGATGCGGCACTACGGCGTGAGCGTCGAGCGCGTCGACGAGGCCCTCGCCGCGATCGCGCGGCCGAACGTGGCGAGCGTGCAGATCATCGTCAACGCGTTCCGGCTCAAGCCGCTCGACGAGGTGCTGCCCGCCGCGCAGGCTGCCGGCGTCGGCATCATCGCGCGCGTGCCGCTCGCCTCGGGCCTGCTGAGCGGTCGGTACACGCGCGAGACGACCTTCGCCGAGAACGACCACCGCACCTACAACCGGCACGGCGAGGCCTTCGACGTGGGCGAGACCTTCTCGGGCGTCGACTACGAGGCCGGCGTCGAGGCCGCGCAGCGCTTCGCCGCCCTCGCCGAGGCGCACGGGCTCGCGCCGTCGACGGCGGCGCTCGCGTGGCTCGCGCAGCTGCCCGGCGTCTCGACCGTCATCCCGGGCGCGCGCAGCCCCGAGCAGGCGCGCGCGAACGCCGCAGCCGGTGAGGTCGCCGACCTGCCGGCGAGCTTCCACGAGGGCGTCGTGGCGATCTACGACGAGTTCTTCCGCGCCGCCATCCACGAGCGCTGGTGAGCGGCGCCGCCGCGCCGGGCGCGGCCGGCACGGGCGGGGCTGGCGCGCGCCGCGGCCTCGGCCGCACCTTCGGCACCGTCTTCACCGCGAACCTCGCCTCGAGCCTCGGCGACGGCATCGCCCGCACGGTCTCGCCGCTGCTGGCGGCGCGGCTCACCGACGACGCCGTGCTCATCGCCGGCATTGCGGCCGTCGCGATGCTGCCGTGGCTGTTCTTCGCGCTGCCGGCGGGCATCCTCGTCGATCGCATGGATCGGCGGCAGGCGCTCGCCCTCGCGGCCGGCGTGCGCACCGCCCTCGCCGTGGGGCTGGTCGTGCTCGTCGCGACCGACGCGCTCACGATCTGGTGGCTCTACCTCGTGATCTTCGTCTACGGCGCGTGCGAGACCCTCTACGACGGCGCGATCAGGGCCGTCGTGCCGAGCATCGTGCCGAAGTCGCGGCTGCCGCGCGCCAACGCCCGCATCGAGGGCGCGGAGCTCGTGGTGCAGAACTTCGCCGCCGCGCCGCTCACCTCGGTGCTCTTCGCCGTCGCCGTGCTCATCCCGGTCGGCGGGCTCGTCGGCGCGTTCGGGCTCGCGGCGCTGCTCGCGGCGTTCCTGCCGGCGGCCGCGTCGGGGCGGCAGTTCCACGCACCCGAGGGCGAGCCGCGCGAGCCCTTCCGTCGCCAGCTGGCCGACGGCTGGCGCTTCATCATCGGCAACCGGATGCTCCGCACGCTGTGGTTCTTCTCCATCGGCACGGCCATCCTGTTCTCGGCGGCCTCGGCGACGCTCGTGCTGTTCGTGCTCGACGAGCTCGCCGTGCCGGAGGCCGCCTTCGGTGCCTTCCTGCTCTCCGGCGCCATCGGCGGGCTGCTCGGCTCGGTCGTCGCCGCGCGCCTGCAGGCGAGGTTCGGCCTCGGCCGGGTGATGGCGGCGGCGAACCTCGTGTGCGGCGTGACGACGGTGCTCATCGGGGTCTGGGCGCAGCCGATCTGGGCGGTCGTGATGTTCGCGCTCGGCTCGGGCGCCGTCACGATCTGGAACATTCTGATGATGTCGTTCCGTCAGGCGATCATCCCGGGCCGACTGCTCGGCCGCGTGCACGGCACGTGGCGCACGCTGCTGTGGGGCTCGATGCCGCTCGGGTCGCTGCTCGGCGGCGGCCTGGCCCTGTTCGGCCTCAGCGTGCCGTGGCTCGTCGGCGGTGCCGGCCTCACGGTGCTCGCCCTCGTGTTCTACAGATTCCTGACGACGCTGCCCGACCCGGAGACGATCGACAACGGCGACGAGCCGCCCGCCGAGACCGGCGCGGTGAGCACGCTGCCACCGGGGGAGCCGCCGGGGGTGCCGGCCGTCGACTGAGCGCGGCGGTGGCGTGGCGGTGCCGTGGCACCGTGGCGTCGCCGCGTCGCGAGCGGTGCCAGCATGGGAGGGTGCCCTTCGACCTGACCCGTCACCCCTTCCCGCCCCGGTTCCGCAGCCTGCGCCTCGCCGCCCGCACCGAGCTCGTGCCCGGCTTCGTGCGCGTGCGCCTGCAGGCCGACGGCCCCCTCGACGGCTTCACCTCGCCGGGCGCGGGCGACCACCTGCGGGTCTTCGTGCCTGAGGCCCCCGCGTGGGCGAGCGTCGCGGTCGACGAGGCCGGGCATCCGACCGGGGAGTCGCGTACCGAGACGATCGTCGCGTTCGACGCGGAGGCGGGCTGGGTCGATCTCGACATCCTCGTGCACCCGGCCGACGACGCCGGCGACGCGGGGCGCATCGGTCCGTGGGCCGCGAGCGCCCCGCTCGGGTCGCCCGTCGTGCTGGCCGACCCGAAGGGCTCGGTCGTGCTCACCGGCACCCCGGCCGCGTTCGTCATCGTCGGCGACGCCTCGGCGATCCCCGCGATCCGTCGCTATCTGCGGATGCTCGCCGCGAGCCCCCGCGGACTCGTGGTGCTCGAGACCGCGTTCGACCCCGCGTCGCTCGACCTCGACCTGGGCCCGGGCATCGAGCTGCGCGTGCAAGCACCCGACCCCGCGCATCCGTCGTCGTCGCTCGTCGCCGAGCTCGCATCCCTCGCAGCGGAGCAGCCGCCCGCCGGCGCCGACCCCGCCCGCCCCGACCTCGGGCCCGACGTCTTCGTCTTCGCGTGCGCCGAGCAGTCGGTCGTCGCACCGGCGCGGGCGCTGCTCGCCGCGTGGGGCATCGCCCCCGAGCGCGCCGTCGCGAAGGGCTACTGGAAGCGCCGCGCGGCCTAGCCCGCGCGCGCCGCTCGCCGCGCGCGCCGAGCCAAGCCCGCACCCACTGCGGTTCGCGGCACACCGCACGCCCTGTTCCGTGGTGTGTGCCGCGAACGGTGGTGTGTGCGACGCGGCGCCCCGCCTCAGTCGAGGTCGTCGGGGTGCTTCCCGGTGCGCTCGCCCGTCTCGAGCTCGTCGATCGCCGCGAGGTCGTCGGCGTCGAGCGCGAAGTCGAACAGCGCCGCGTTCTCCTCCACCCGCGCGAGCGACGTCGACTTCGGAATCACGACGAGCCCCTGCTGCACGTGCCACCGCAGCACGATCTGCGCGGGCGTGCGGCCGTGCTTCTGCGCGATGGCCGCGAGCACTGAGGCGTCGCGCGAGCCCGGCTCGAGCATCCGGCCGCGGGCGAGGGGGCTCCAGCTCTCGGTGACGATGCCGTGCTCGGCGTCGAAGGCCCGCACCGCGCGCTGCGGCAGGTGCGGGTGCAGCTCGACCTGGTTGACGACGGGCACGACCCCGGTCTCGTCGATGAGCCGCTGCACGTGGTGCGGCTCGAAGTTGCTGACGCCGATCGAGCGCACGCGCCCCTCGTCGCGCAGCGCGATCATGGCGCGCCACGCGTCGACGAAGCGGTTCTGCCGCGGCGCCGGCCAGTGGATGAGGTACAGGTCGAGCACGTCGAGCCCGAGCTCGCGCATCGTGTCGTCGAAGGCGCGGCGCGTCTCGTCGAGGCCGTGCGCGTCGTTCCACACCTTGCTCGTGACGAGCACCTCGTCGCGCGGCAGCCCGCTGCGCCGCAGGCCCTCGCCGACCTCGCGCTCGTTGCGGTACAGCGCGGCCGTGTCGACGTGCCGGTAGCCGAGCCGCAGGGCGCCGTCGACGAGGTCGACGGTCTGCGCGGCGGGCACCTTGTACACGCCGAGTCCCAGCTGGGGGATGCTCGTGCCGTCGTGCAGCGGAATGCGGGGGCCGATCGCGCCAGAGCTCATCGCTCCAGTATCTCGACATCGCCGGTGGGCCCGGTGGCAGTTCCCTCCACGCCCGGAATGTCCCCAGCATCCATGCGGTTGCATCGACTCATGACGCGAATCATGATCATCGTCGGCAGCACGCGCCCCGGCCGGGTCGGCCTCTCGGTCGCCGAGTGGGTGCGCGATCGCATGCACGAGACCCTGGAGCAGGACGCGACCGCGGAGGCGCCCGCCGCATCCCTCGACTTCGTCGACCTCGCCGAGCTCAACCTGCCGCTGCTCGACGAGCCGCATCACCCCGCCAAGAAGCAGTACACGAAGCCGCACACGGTCGCGTGGAGCGAGCGCGTCTCCGCCGCCGACGCCGTCGTGCTCGTGTCGCCGGAGTACAACCACTCGTATGCGCCGTCGCTGAAGAACGCCATCGACTTCCTCTTTACCGAGTGGGCGCACAAGCCCGTCGGCATCGTCAGCTACGGCGGCGGCTCGTCGGGCACGCGCGGCGCCGCTGCGCTCGCCCCGGTGCTCGGCAGCGTCGGCATGGTGAAGGTCGCTGCGAACCCGGAGATCGGCATGATTGGCTCGAAGATGGTCGACGGCGTCTTCCAGGGCGACGAGAAGCTCGCCGGCACGGTCGCGGCGATGACGCGCATGCTCGTGCAGACCGCGGAGGCGCTGCGTCCGCTGCGCGGCTGACCACGACGGATGCCCGGGGCGCGTCGCCGACGCCGCCCCGGGCATCCGCGTGATCGGCCCGCGATCGCGGCGCACGCTCGCGCGCGGCACCGCACCCCTCAGCTCACGGGCAGACGCACCGGCTCGGTGTCGGGCAGCGGGCTCGCGTCGCGGCCGCGCAGGTCGGGGTGCGCGCGCTTGAAGGCGACGGCGATGAGCGTGCCGGCGAGGGCGAAGCCGGCGCCCGCTGCGAAGCCGCCGGTCGCGCCGAAGCCGTCGATGAGGAACCCGGCGACGGCCGAACCGAGCGCGGCGCCGATGAGCTGGCCCGTGCCGACCCAGCCGTACGCCTCCGCGGTGTCGCTGAACTTCACGCTCGCCGAGACGATCGCGAACATCACGGCCAGGGCGGGGGCGATGCCCGCGCCAGCGATGAGCAGCGTGATCGCGAGGCCCCAGAAGTCGAGGAAGAACATCGCCGCCGCACCGCCGACGAACACGACGGCCATGCGCCGAGCGAGCGCCCAGGGCCCGATCGGCACGTGGCCGAAGGCGAGCCCGCCGATGAGCGAGCCGACGGCCCAGATGGCGAGCACGACGCCGGCCTCGGCGCCCTCCTCGCCGAAGTTCGCCACGACGCTCGCCTCGATCGCGGCGCACGAGGCGACGAGCAGGAACCCGACGACGGTCGACAGCAGCACGGGCGGGCGCTTGAGCACGACGCCGAAGGCGCGCTTCGAGCGGGGGATGCGCACCCGACCGAGCTCGGGCGAGGCAAGGAACCACAGGCCGCCGCCGACGAGGAAGGCGCCCGCGAGCACGATCGCCGCGATGGTCGAGACCTGCGTGGCGACGAAGGTCGTGATGACGGGGCCGGCGATCCAGATGATCTCCTGCGCGGAGGCGTCGACCGCGAACAGAGGCGTCAGCTGCTTCGAGGTGACCATCTTCGGGTAGATGGTGCGCACCGCCGGCTGGATTGGCGGGTAGGCGAGACCGCCGACGAGCCCCACGAGCATGTACGCCCACAGCGGCAGCGTCACGAAAGCGATCGTCGCCATGCTCGCGGCGCACACCGCCATCGTCAGGGCGATGACCGGGCGCATGCCCCACACGCCCATCCAGCGGCTCGTGAGCGGGCCGGCGACGGCCTGCCCGACACTCGTCGCGGCGAGCACGAGACCGGCGGCGCCGTAGGAGTCGAAGACGCCCTCGATGTGCAGCAGGTAGGCGAGCGAGAGCATGCCGCTGGGGAACCGCGCGGTGAGCTGCGCGGCGATGATGCGGGCGACCCCCCGGGTTCTCAACAGGTCGCCGTAGCCGCTCACGAGAGCCCACTCTAGGGGAGGCCTCCGACGCCGCGCGAAGGGGCCGCGAGGGCCGGAATTCCGGGCCGCGGGCATCCGTCATCGGGGTGTCGGAGGTGGCCTGCAGACTGTGGAGAAGACCGCGAACTTATACACAGCTGTGGATGACACGCCCACTAGATGTGGTGGGTACTGAATGTCAGTGCCCCGATATATAGTGGCCAAGCCGCCGCACCGGAGCCACCGGAGACGACCCCCGAATGAGGGTCGCGGCCCTCCTGGGGGGCCTGGTACAGCGGCCAGGCAGCACAGCCATCGACCACCGCGAGCCGCGCCGATGAGGGCGCGAAGAGGAGAGAGCACGTGAGCAGCATCACGGTCGTCAAGCGCGACGGAACCCGCGAGCCCTACGACGCCAACAAGATCAACCTGGCGATCGAGCACGCGGCCGAGGGCCTCGACCCGAACATCACGTGGGTCACCCAGATCGCGAGCGAGCTCGAGCTCACGCTCTTCGACGGCATCACCACCCAGCAGCTCGACGAGGCCGTCATCCAGGTCGCGCTGCAGAACATCAAGGATGACCCGGCGTTCGACACCGTCGCCGCTCGTCTGCTGCTCAAGACCATCTACAAGCGCGTGCTCGGCGACTACTCCTCGGCCGACGAGCTCAAACGCCTGCACCGCGAGCACTTCGCGGCGTACATCCACCGCGGCGTCAACGAGGTGCTGCTCGACTCGCGGTTCCCGCAGCTGTTCGACCTCGACCGCCTCGCCGCCGCCCTCGAGCCCGCCAACGACGAGCTGCTGAAGTACATCGGCGTCGTCACGCTCAACAACCGCTACGGCATCAAGGCCCGCAACGGCGAGCCGCTGGAGGTTCCGCAGTACTTCTGGATGCGCGTGGCCATGGGCCTGTCGCTCAACGAGGCCGACCCCACCACGCACGCGATCGCCTTCTACGAGAAGATGTCGCGCCTGGAGTACCTCGCCGCCGGCTCGACGCTCGTCAACGCCGGCACGAGCTACCCGCAGCTGTCGAACTGCTTCGTCATGGAGATGCAGGACGACATCGAGCACATCGCCAAGAGCGTGCGCGACGTCATGTGGCTCACGAAGGGCACCGGCGGCATCGGCCTCTCGGTCACGAAGCTGCGCGCCCAGGGCTCGCCCATCCGCTCGAACAACACGACCTCGACCGGGCCGATCCCGTTCATGCACACGATCGACTCGGTGCTGCGCGCGGTCAGCCGCGGCGGCAAGAAGTTCGGCGCCCTGTGCTTCTACATGGAGAACTGGCACATGGACTTCCCGGAGTTCCTGGACCTGCGCCAGAACTCGGGCGACCCGTACCGCCGCACCCGCACCGCCAACACCGCCGTGTGGATCAGCGACGAGTTCATGAAGCGCGTGCAGAACGACGACGACTGGTACCTCTTCGACCCGCTCGAGGTGAGCGACCTCAACGAGCTCTACGGCAAGGAATTCTCGAAGCGCTACGCCGAGTACATTCAGATGGCCGAGCGCGGCGAGATCCGCATGTTCAAGAAGATCGGCGCGCGCGAGCAGTTCAAGCAGATCCTCATCTCGCTGCAGTCCACCAGCCACCCGTGGCTGACGTGGAAGGACACGATCAACAACCGCGCCATCAACAACAACACCGGCACGATCCACCTCTCGAACCTCTGCACCGAGATCTGCCTGCCGCAGGACCGCGACAACATCTCCGTCTGCAACCTGGCCTCGATCAACCTCTCGCGCCACATCGAGAACGGCGTCGTCGACTTCGCGAAGATCGAGCAGAGCGCCCGCCTGGCGGTTCGCCAGCTCGACAACCTCATCGACATCACCGTCTCGAGCGTCGACGAGGCTGACTTCGCCAACCAGCAGAACCGCGCCATCGGCCTCGGCGTCATGGGCTTCACCGACATCGTCGAGAAGCTCGGCTTCTCGTACGACTCGGAGGAGGCCTTCGCGCTCATCGACGAGATCATGGAGCACGTCTCGTACGCGGCGATCGACGAGTCGACCGAGCTCGCGAAGGAGCGCGGCTCGTACGCGAACTTCGCCGGCAGCCGCTGGTCGCAGGGCCTCGTGCCGCTCGACACCATCGACCTCACCGAGGCCGACCGCGGCGTCGAGGTGCAGGTCAACCGCACGAGCCGCCTCGACTGGGATGCCCTGCGCGAGAAGGTCAAGGGCGGCATGCGCAACGCCACCCTCATGGCGATCGCGCCGACCGCCTCGATCGGCCTCGTCGCGGGCACGACCCCGGGTCTCGACCCGCAGTTCTCGCAGATCTTCAGCCGGTCGACGAGCTCGGGCAAGTTCCTCGAGGTGAACCGCAACCTCGTCGCGATCCTGCAGGAGCGCGGCCTGTGGGAGCGCGTGCGCGAGGACATCCTGCGCAGCCAGGGCGACATCCAGGGCATCGCGGCGATCCCGGACGAGATCAAGGCCACCTACAAGACGAGCTTCCAGCTCTCGCCCTACGCCTTCCTCGAGGTCGCGGCCCGCGCCCAGAAGTGGATCGACCAGGCCATCAGCCGCAACATGTACCTCGAGACGCGCGACGTCGACGAGATGGTCGACATCTACTCGTCGGCCTGGAAGAAGGGCGTCAAGACGACCTACTACCTGCACATGAAGCCGCGCCACACGGCCGAGCAGTCGACGGTCAAGGTCAACAAGGCCGAGACGATCGCCGCCGGTTCGGGTGCGCCCAAGAAGGGCTTCGGCGCTGCCGGCGGCGCCTCGGCCCCCGCGGCCGAGCCCGCCGCGGCCGCCGCTCCCGCGCGGAAGGGCTTCGGCTTCGGCGGCGTCGCGAAGGCGGGTGAGTAAGCGATGGACCCCTTCGAGACGACGACCGAGACGGTCGGCGGCTACGTCGTGCCGACCGACCCGATGGACGACCTGCACTGCGAGAGCTGCCAGTAGCCCCGGCTGCGATCCGCGCTCGACACTCCACCCCGAACCTTTCCCGCCTCAGAACAGAAAGACACGACAGCAATGGGAATTCTCGGCACCGGCATCCAGGAGGGCCTGCTCCTCAAGCCCGTCACCTACAAGTGGGCGATGGATCTCTACGACCAGGCCGTGGCGAACACCTGGTTCCCCAACGAGGTGCAGCTCGGTGAGGACATCGCCGACTTCAAGAAGATGACCGACGAGGAGCGCCACGCGATCACGTTCCTCATGAGCTACTTCAACCCGAACGAGCTGCTCGTCAACAAGGCGCTCGCGTTCGGCGTCTACCCCTACGTCAAGGCCCCCGAGGCGCACCTCTACCTCGCGAAGCAGATGTGGGAGGAGGCCAACCACTGCATGAGCTTCGAGTACGTGCTCGAGACCTTCCCGATCGACCGCGCGGCCGCGTACGACAGCCACGTCGACGTGCCGTCGATGGCGCGCAAGGAGGAGTTCGAGGTGAAGTTCATCCGCCGCATGACGGAAGACACCCTCGACATCACCACGACCGAGGGCAAGCAGGACTTCATCCGCAACCTCGTGGCGTACAACGTCATCCTCGAGGGCATCTGGTTCTACTCGGGCTTCATGGTCGCGCTGTCGTTCCGCCAGCGGAACCTGCTGCGCAACTTCGGCTCGCTCGTCGACTGGATCGTGCGCGACGAGTCGCTACACCTGAAGTTCGGCATCAACCTGATCCTCACGGTGCTGGAGGAGAACCCGGACCTGCAGACGCCGGAGTTCGCCGCCGAGATCAAGCAGATGATCCTCGACGCCGTCGAGATGGAGGAGCAGTACAACCGCGACCTCCTGCCCAACGGCATCCTCGGCCTCAACGCCAACTACATCAACCAGTACGTCAAGTACCTGGCCGACCGTCGCCTGGAGGAGCTCGGCTTCGAGCCCGAGTACAACGTGACCAACCCGGCGAAGTGGATGGCGACGGCCAACGACACCCTGCAGCTCGTCAACTTCTTCGAGTCGACGAACACCTCCTACGAGGTCAACGCGAAGACCTCGGCGTAGTCCTCCGCTTCACAGCACCTCGCGGGCTGAGCGGACCCTTCCGGGTCTCGCTCAGCCCGCGAGTGCTTTGCGGATGCGCTGTACCGAGATCGGCCCGTGCGCGCCGAGCGGCTGGGCGAAGAGCGAGATGCGCAGCTCCTCGAGCATCCAGCGGGCGGTGACGAGGTCGGGGCGGGCCTCGGGCGGCAGGGGCAGCGAGCCGCCGGCGCGCGTGAAGAGGGTCACCGCCTCCTGCAGCTCGGTTATGCGCTGGCGGTCGCGGCCGACGTCGTCGGCGAGCCGCTCGACGCGGTGCGTGATGCCGCGCACGTAGACGACGAGGCGCGGCAGCCGCTCGAGCCCGGTGCGCGAGAGGAAGCCGTCGAAGACGAGCTGGTTGAGATGCTCGCGCGCGTCGGCGAGCGGCGCCATGAGCGACAGCGACGACGCACGACCGATCGCGACGTCGGCCTCGCGGGCGGCGGCGAGCACGGATGCGCAGGTCGCCACGATCCGGAACAGCCGGTCGGGCAGGCCGGCGTTGACGCGATCGCGGAGGGCCTCGAACGAGGTGCGATCCCAGGGGATGCCGGCCCCGGCATCCAGCTCGCTCTCGACGACGGCGCGCAGCGCGTCGTCGATGAGCGCCGCCGTCGACCGGTACGGCGAGGCGGCGAGGGTGAGCTTCTCGGTGTGCGTCAGGTGCTCCTGCACGTACGACAGCGGTGACGGCACCCCGAGCTGCACGAGCCGGCGCACGCCCCCGCGGTGCGCGCGACGCTGGTCGTCGGCGGTCGCGAAGAGCTTCAGGGCGACGCTCGACCCCTCGTCGACGAGCGCCGGGTAGGCGCGGATCGTCGTCTCGCCGCGACGCGAGTCGAGCGACTGCGGCAGGGTGCCGCCCTGCCCGATCGTGTCGTCCCACGCGGTGATGCCGCCGCGCTCGAGCGGGCTGCGCGTGGCGGCCGTCGCGACGCGGGCGACGGAGTCGCGCGTGCGCTCGCGCAGCTTCGCCTGCAGCTCGCCGAGGTCGGTGCCGCGGGCGAGGCGCGAGCCGCGCTCGTCGACGACCGCGTAGCCCATGCGCAGGTGCGGCGGCAGGCGGTCGAGATCGAAGTCGCTCGGCTCGACGGGCGTGAACGTCTGCCGTCGGATCTCGCGGGCGAGGAACTCGGTGATCGACAGCTCGCGCAGGTCGGCGCCCTCGGGCACCGCGGCGAGCAGCTTCGCCGCCCAGTCGCCGGCCGGCACGACGTTGCGCCGGATCGCCTTCGGCAGCGTCTTGAGCAGCGCCGTCACAAGCTCGAGGCGCAGCCCCGGCACGAGCCAGTCGAAGCCCGCGGTGTCGAGGCGCGGCAGCAGCGGCAGGGGCACGGTGACGGTCACCCCGTCGTCGGGGGCTCCGGGCTCGAAGCGGTAGCCGACGCTCAGGGTCTGCTCGCCGAGCGTGAGCCTCGTCGGGTAGGCGTCGTCGTCGACCGCGACCTCGTCGGCCTCGACGAGGTCGTCGCGCGTGAAGGTGAGCAGATTGGGATGCTCGCGCCGGGCATCCCGCCACCACCGCTCGAAGCGGCGCACGTCGGTGACCTCGGCGGGGATCACAGCATCGAAGAAGTCGACGATGCGCTCATCGTCGAGCAGGATGTCGCGGCGGCGCGTACGCTCTTCCAGCTGCTCGAGCTCGCGGCGGGTGCGCTGGTTGTCGCGCACGAAGGCGGTGAGGCGCTTGTCGATGCGGCTCGTGTCCCACTCGCCCTGCACGAGCGCGTGCCGGATGAACAGCTCGCGCGCCTGCGCGGGGTCGATGCGGGCGAGCTGAGCACGGCGGCGCGGGATGATCGGCACCCCGTACAGCGTCACCTTCTCGTCGACGACCGCGGCGCCCTGCCGCTTCTCCCACCGCGGCGCGCTGTACTGGCGCTTGGCGAGGTCGCCCGCGATCGGCTCGGCCCACGCGGGGTCAATCGCGGCGACCGTGCGGGCGAAGAGGCGGCTGGTCTCGACGAGCTCGGCGGCCATGACGGCGGCCGGCTGTTTCTTCGCTAGGCCCGAGCCCGGGAACAGCATGAACCGTCGCTGCCGTGCACCGAGATAGTCGCGCTTCTCAACGTCGCGCAGGCCCAGATGGCTGAGAAGGCCCGCGAGCAGCGAGCGGTGGATGGCGTCGCCGTCGGCGCCGCTCTCGGCCGGGCGGCGCGCCTCCTCCTTGGTGAGCAGCTTCAGCCGCTGGCCCTCGCGCACGAGCTGCCGGTAGACGTCCTGCCACTCGCGAATGCGCAGGTAGTTGAGGAACTCGGCCCGCACCTCCTTGCGGAACTGGTTGCCGCTGAGCTCAGCCTGGCGCTGCTGGAGGTGGTTCCACAGGTTGAGCAGGCTGAGGAAGTCGCTGCCGGGGTCGCGGAAGCGGTTGTGCAACGCATCGGCCTGCTCGCGCTTCTCGGCCGGCCGCTCCCGCGGATCCTGGATGCTGAGCCCGGCGACGATCGCCATGACCTCGCGCACGACGCCGTGCCGCTTCGCCTCGAGCACCATGCGGCCGTAGCGGGGGTCGAGCGGCAGCTGGGCGAGGTCGCGGCCGATCCTGGTGATGCGGTGCTCGCCGCCGGCGAGCACGACCGCGCCGAGCTCGAGCAGCAGGTCGAGGCCGTCTTTGACGCCGCGCTTGTCGGGCGGCTGCAGGAACGGGAAGCGCTCGATGTCGCCGAGCCCGAGCGAGATCATCTGCAGGATGACCGCGGCGAGGTTGGTGCGCAGGATCTCGGGGTCGGTGTACTCGGGTCGTTTCGTGTAGTCGAGCTCCGAGTAGAGGCGAATGGCGATGCCGTCGCTCGTGCGGCCGGAGCGCCCCGACCGCTGATTGGCGCTCGCCTGCGAGATCGGCTCGATCGGCAGGCGCTGCACCTTCGCTCGCGCCGAGTAGCGCGAAATGCGCGCCGTGCCGGTGTCGACGACGTAGCGGATGCCCGGCACGGTGAGGCTCGTCTCGGCGACGTTGGTCGCCAGCACGATGCGGCGACGGATGCCCGCGGGGGCCCGCTCGAATACCCGGTGCTGCTCGGCCGCACTGAGCCGACCGTAGAGCGGCAGCACCTCTGTCGCGGAGCCGCGGGCGCCCTGCCGCTGGAGGTGGCCGCGCAGGGCATCCGCCGCGTCGCGGATCTCGTTCTCGCCGCTGAAGAACACGAGCACGTCGCCGTCGCCCTCGCGGGCGAGCTCGTCGACCGCGGCGATGACGCCGTCGATCATGTCGATGGCCTCGCCGGGGGTGCTGGGGCCGTCGTCGTCGCTGTCGGGATCGGTGAGGTTGTCGGTGTCAGCGTCGTCGGGAACCAGCGGCCGGTAGCGGATCTCGACCGGGTAGGTGCGCCCGCTGACCTCGATGATCGGCGCCGGGGTGCCGTCGGCTGCGGCGAAGTGCGCGGCGAAGCTCTCGGGGTCGATCGTCGCGCTCGTGATGATGACTTTGAGGTCGGGGCGGCGGGGGAGGAGCTGCTTGAGGTAGCCGAGCAGGAAGTCGATGGTGAGGCTGCGCTCGTGGGCCTCGTCGATGATGATCGCGTCGTAGGCGTCGAGCTCGCGATCGCCGCGGAGGGCGGCGAGCAGGATGCCGTCGGTCATGAGGGTGACGCGGGTCGCCGCGCCGACCTGGTCGGTGAAGCGCACCTTGTAGCCGACGAGCCCGCCCAGCTCGGTGCCGAGCTCGTCGGCGACGCGCTCGGCGATCGTGCGGGCGGCGATGCGGCGCGGCTGCGTGTGGGCGATGCGCTCTCGGCCCAGCTCGAGCAGGATCTTCGGCAGCTGCGTCGTCTTGCCCGACCCGGTCTCGCCCGCGACGATGACGACCTGGTTCTCGCGGATGGCCGTGGCGATGTCGTCGCGCCGCTGGCTGACCGGCAGGTCCTCCGGGTAGGTGATGCGCAGGGGAGCGGCGCTCGCCGAGGTCGTGCCCGGGCGAGCCGTCGCCCACGCCGCCGACGAGTCGGCCGGCGGGGTCTCGGGCTGCGCAGTCATGAGCCCTCCAGTCTACGTTTCAGCGCCGGGGCTCGGCGCTCGCGTGACGGGCCCTGGCCGTCTGAGCCGGCTCGTGCCGGACGAGCCTGCGCACCACATCGTGCGTCGCCGATCTGGCGCCTTGTAGAACTCCGGAGGGGGCGAGCCGAGTTCGCCCCATCCGGACTTCTGCAAGTCGCGCGACTGGCAGGCGGCACTCCAGACTCGTGATCTGTATACGCTCCATCCAGACAAGACCGAGAATCTGGCGCTCCAAGCGCTGAATGTATACATTGAGACCATGGCGGCGGATGCGGCGGTGCAGCGGGCGACCGCCCTCACCTCCGCCGACCGCGCCTTCGAGACGCTGCGCACGCAGATCGTCGAGGGCGAGCTCGCACCCGGCGCTCCGCTCGCCGAAGTCGAGCAGGCGACGCGCCTCGGCGTGAGCCGCACTCCCGTGCGCGAAGCGTTCGCGCGACTCATCGCGGCGGGGCTCGCGACCGAGCGCGGCCCGCGCACCCTCGTCGTCTCCGACATCGACGCCGACGACGTCACCGCCCTGTTCGACCTGCGCCGCGCCCTCGACGAGCAGGCAGCGCGCCTCGCCGCCGCCCGCGCCGCGAGCGACGCCCCGACCGCGGCCGCCTTCACGACCCTCGCCGACCGCTTCCGCGCCGTCACCTCGGCAACCCTGCAGGCCGACGACGCCCAGCGCCACGGCTACTACGCGCTCGTGGCCGAGTTCGACGCGGCCCTCGACGCCGCCCTGACGAGCAGCCCCTACCTGGCGAGCGCGATCGCGAGCACGCGCGTCCACCTCGCCCGCGTGCGGCGACTCGCGCGCGACGACGACGCCCGCCTCGCGGCCAGCGCCGCCGAGCACGGCGCCATCGCCCGAGCGATCGCCGACGGAGACGGCGAGCGCGCCGCCGCCGCGACCCGGCTGCACCTGCACGAAGCCCTCACGAGCATCCACGCCCACCTGCCGCGCAGCGGCGCGAACCGACCGAAAGAGCGAGCATGACCACGACGCACACCGTCCGCACCTACAAGAGCAGCGAGCCCCTCGCCGCAGCCGACCAGCTCGCCGGCAGGCTCGCCGCGCTCGCCGCCGAGCAGGACCGCCCGCTCGACGACGCCGCCGTCGACATGGTCATCAACCGCATCATCGACAACGCCGCCGTCGCCACCGCGAGTCTCGGCCGCGCCCCCGTCGTCAGCGCCCGCGGGCAGGCCGAAGCCCACCCCTACAGCCCCGGCGCGACTGTCTTCGGCCTGCCGGCCGCGCAGAAGTACAGCCCCGAGTGGGCCGCCTGGGCCAACGGCGTCGCCGTGCGCGAGCTCGACTACCACGACACCTTCCTCGCCGCCGACTACTCGCACCCCGGCGACAACATCCCACCGATCCTCGCCGTCGCGCAGCACACCGGGCAGAACGGCGCGCAGCTGCTCAAGGGCCTGCTGACCGGCTACGAGATCCAGATCGATCTCGTGCGCGCCATCTGCCTGCACGAGCACAAGATCGACCACGTCGCCCACCTCGGCCCGAGCGCCGCCGCCGGCATCGGCACGCTGCTCGGTCTGCCGCAGGAGACGATCTTCCAGGCCATCGGCCAGGCCCTCCACACGACGACCGCCACGCGCCAGTCGCGCAAGGGCGAGATCTCGACCTGGAAGGCGCACGCCCCCGCCTTCGCCGGCAAGATGGCGGTCGAGGCTGTCGACCGGGCGATGCGGGGCCAGACCAGCCCGAGCCCCATCTACGAGGGCGAGGACGGGTTCATCGCGTGGCTGCTGAGCGGCCCGGATGCCCGCTACGAGGTTCCGCTGCCCGACAGCGGCGAGCCGCTCACGGGCATCCTCGACAGCTACACGAAAGAGCACTCGGCCGAGTACCAGGCGCAGGCGTGGATCGACCTCGCCCGCCGCCTCGGCACCGAGCGCCCCGAGCTGCGCGACCCCGCCAACATCGCGAGCATCGTGCTGCACACGAGCCACCACACGCACTACGTCATCGGCTCGGGCGCGAACGACCCGCAGAAGTACGACCCGACCGCGAGCCGCGAGACGCTCGACCACTCGATCCCGTACATCGTCGCCGTCGCGCTGCAGGACGGCGGCTGGCACCACGTCGACTCGTACGCTCCCGAGCGCGCCGCCCGCCCCGACACCGTCGCGCTGTGGCACAAGATCACGACGACCGAGGACGCGGAGTGGACCCGCCGCTACCACTCGCTCGACATCAGCGAGAAGGCGTTCGGCGGCCGCATCGAGATCGAGCTCACGAACGGCGAGCGGGTCGTCGACGAGATCGCCGTCGCCGACGCGCACCCGCTCGGCGCGCGGCCCTTCGGTCGCGCCGAGTATGAGCACAAGCTGCGCATCCTCGCGGACGGGGTCCTCGCCGACGAGGAGGTCGACCGCTTCCTCGCCCTCGCGGCCCGCCTGCCCGAGCTGAGCGCCGACGAGCTCGGCGGCCTCACCGTCACGCCGATCCACCCCGTGCCCGCCGCCCCGAAGGGACTCTTCTGATGCTGTCGACCACCACGACGCCGTCGCAGCGTCGCCAGGCCTTTCGGGCGGGCCTGCAGAGCGACCGCCTGCAGGTCTTCCCTGGCGCGTTCACGCCGCTGAGCATCCGCCTCATTCAGGAGAAGGGCTTCGACGGCGCCTACATCTCCGGCGCCGTCATGGCCGCCGAGCTCGGCCTGCCCGACATCGGCCTCACCACGCTCACCGAGGTCGCCCAGCGCGCGCACCAGATCAGCCGCATGAGCGACCTGCCGACCCTCGTCGACGCCGACACCGGCTTCGGCGAGCCGATGAACGTCGCCCGCACCGTGCACGAGCTCGAAGACGCGGGCGTCGCGGGCCTGCACCTGGAGGATCAGGTCAACCCGAAGCGCTGCGGCCACCTCGACGGCAAGGCGGTCGTGGATGCCGACACGGCGATCAAGCGCATCCGCGCCGCCGTCGACGCCCGCCGCGATCGCGACCTCGTGATCATGGCCCGCACCGACATCCGCGGGGTCGAGGGCATGGACGCCGCGATCGACCGCGCGAAGGCGCTGCAGGACGCCGGCGCCGACGCGATCTTCCCCGAGGCGATGGGCACGCTCGAGGAGTTCGCGGCGATGCGCGCCGCCGTCGAGGTGCCGATCCTCGCCAACATGACCGAGTTCGGCAAGAGCCAGCTCTTCACGCACCAGCAGCTCGCCGACGTCGGCGTGAACATGGTCATCCACCCCGTGTCGCTGCTGCGCATCGCGTTCGGCGCCATCGAGCGCGGCCTCGACACGCTGCTCGCCACCGGCACCCTCGACGGCGAGGTCGCGGGCATGCAGACTCGGGGCAGGCTCTACGAGCTGCTCGACTACGAGGCGTACAACGCCTTCGACGACGGCATCTTCACCTACACCGGCCGCTGATCGCGGCCCGGCCGTCCACCGGCCGCTGACCCCGCCCCGCCACAGCAAGGAGCGCACCATGACCGAAGACATCCGCAAGGGCCTCGCCGGCGTCGTCGTCGACCACACGGCGATCAGCAAGGTGAACCCGGAGACGAACTCGCTGCTCTACCGTGGCTACCCCGTGCAGGAGCTCGCCGCGCGGTGCACCTTCGAGGAGGTCGCCTACCTGCTCTGGCACGGCGAGCTGCCGACGGATGCCCAGCTCGCCGAGTTCGAGACGCTCGAGCGGGCGCACCGACGCCTGAACCCGACCGTGAAGGACGCGATCGACGCGCTGCCGCTCGCCGCCCACCCCATGGACGTCGTGCGGACCGCCGTGAGCGTGCTCGGAGCCCTCGACGAGTCGCTCACGACCGACCGCACGTGGATCGACGGCGACCTCACCCTCGAGCGCAGCATCCGTCTCTTCGCACAGCTGCCCGCGATCGTCGCCTACGCGCAGCGCCGCCTGCGCGACGAGCGGCTCGTCGAGCCCCGCGACGACCTCGGCTACTCGGCGAACTTCCTGCACATGACCTTCGGCGAGGTACCCGAGAAGGTCGTCGTCGACGCGTTCGACGTGTCGATGATCCTGTACGCCGAGCACTCGTTCAACGCCTCGACGTTCACGGCGCGCGTCATCGCCTCGACGCTCAGCGACGTCTACTCGGCCGTCGTCGGCGCGATCGGCGCGCTCAAGGGGCCGCTGCACGGCGGTGCCAACGAGGCCGTCATGCACACCTTCGACGAGATCGGCTCGGCCGACCGCGCGCAGGCGTGGCTCGAGACGGCGCTCTCCGAGAAGCGCAAGATCATGGGCTTCGGCCACCGCGTCTACAAGAACGGCGACTCGCGCGTGCCGACCATGAAGGCCGCGCTCGAGACCCTCGTCGCGCACTACGACCGGCCCGAGGTTCTCGACCTGTACGACACGCTCGAGGCGGCGATGGTCGGCGCGAAGGGCATCAAGCCCAACCTCGACTACCCGTCGGGCCCCGCCTACAACCTCATGGGCTTCGACACGACCATCTTCACGCCGCTGTTCATCGCCTCGCGCGTCACCGGGTGGACGGCGCACGTCATCGAGCAGCTCGGAGCGAACGCGCTCATCCGTCCGCTGAGCGCGTACAACGGGCCCGACGAGCGGCACCTCTCGGGTTCGTGAGCGAGAGTGGGGGCATGACTGCTGCGATTCAGACCCCCCACCTCACGCTCAACGACGGCCGGAGCATCCCGCAGCTGGGCCTGGGCGTCTTCCTCGTCGACCCCGCCGAGGCGGAGCGCATCGTCAGCGACGCCCTCGAGGTCGGCTACCGCCACATCGACACGGCCATGATCTACAAGAACGAGGAGGGCGTCGGGCGCGCGATCGCGAAGTCGGGCATCACGCGCGACGAACTCTTCATCACGACCAAGCTCTGGAACAGCGACCAGGGCACCGACTCGGCGCGCGCGGCGCTCGACACGTCGCTGTCGAAGCTGGGGCTCGACTACGTCGACCTGTACCTGATCCACTGGCCGGCGCCGAAGTACGGCAGGCACGTCGAGTCGTGGCAGACGCTCGTCGAGCTGCGCGAGACCGGGAAGGCCCGCTCGATCGGCGTCTCGAACTTCATGCAGACCCACCTCGACGACCTCGCGCAGGCCTCCGACGTCGTGCCGGTCGTCAACCAGGTCGAGCTGCACCCGGCCTTCCAGCAGCGGGAGCTGCGCGCCTTCCAGGAGCCCCGCGGCATCCTCACCGAGGCGTGGGGCCCGCTCGGGCAGGGCAAGTACGAGCTCGCCGAGCTGCCGGGTCTCGCCGAGATCGCCGAGCGGCACGGCAAGACGGTGCAGCAGGTCGCGATCCGCTGGCACCTGCAGGAGGGCATCATCGTCTTCCCGAAGACCACCAAGCGCGAGCGCATGGTCGAGAACGCCGACGTGTTCGACTTCGAGCTCAGCGCCGACGAGATGGCGACGATCGCGGCGGCCGACCGCGACCAGCGCGTGGGTGCGCACCCGCTCAACACCGACTTCTGAGCGGCGGGGCGGATGCTCGGCTCGCACCGGGCGTCCACCCGCTGCCGCACACACTGCGGTTCACGGCATGCACCGCGCTTCAAGGCGTAGTGCATGCCGTGAACGGCAGTGCGTGCGCGAGCGAACGCGGCACGGGGCGGGCCGGCGCGACCCGCGGCCGCGCCTACAGCGCGAGCTCGACGCGCTCGCCGAGCGGCGTCGCCGCGAGCAGCGCGCCGCCCGCGGGCGAGGTGAGCCCGGCGAACTCGCGCTCGAGGGCGTCGCGGCCCTCGCTGAAGTGCGTCCACTGGTCGACGTGCACCCCGACGACGCGGCGGGCGGCGAGCGCGAGGGCGGCGGCGCGCGCGTCCGCCGCGGTGAGGGTGAGGGGCGCATCGATCGCGGGAACGCGCGCAGCGCCCGCGAACAGCACCGCAGCATCCACCGCGCCGTGACGGGCCGCGATCGCCCGAACGACGTCGACTGACGAGTTGTCGCCCGACACGTAGACGGTCGGCTCGCCCGGCGCGGTGAGCAGGAACCCGATCACGGGGCCGAGTCGCTCGGCGAACTCCTCCGGCCCGTGCTGGGCGGCGACCGCGGTGACGCGGGCTCCGCGCGGGGCGTGCCCGGCGACGGCGTCGCCGACGAGCGGGGCGCTGTCGAGGGCGAGCGACTCATCGACCTCGAGACCGATGACGGTCGCGGTTCCGTGACCGGCCGCGCACTCGGCGGCGAGCTCGCGCGCCCCGAGCGACGTCGTCACGACGAGCGGCAGCCCGAGCGAGTAGGCGCGGCCCGCGCGGTCGAGGTTGTCCTCGTGGTGGTGGTGCGACACGAGCGCGACGTCGACTCGGCCCAGGGCATCCGCCGCCACCGCCGGGCCGGCGACCTTCTGCAGGTCGTTCGGTCCGTCGCCGTAGACGGTCGGGGGGTCGAAGGTCGGGTCGAGCAGCAGGCGCAGCCCCGCCCACTCGAGCAGGGCGGTGGGGCCGCCGATGACGGTGACGGCGACGGGCGAACCCGTGCGCGGGCTGGCAGTCGCGGAGGATGCGGAGGAGGCGCTCATAGGCTGAAACCTATGGCAGCCAGGCTCGAGAACGCCGTCAGCCCGTACCTGCAGTCGCACGCCGGCAACCCGGTCGACTGGTGGCCGTGGGGTGCGGATGCCCTGGCCGAGGCCGCCCGCCGCGACGTTCCCGTCATGATCTCGATCGGCTACGCCACGTGCCACTGGTGCCACGTCATGGCGCGCGAGACCTTCGCCAACCCCGAGGTCGGGGCGTGGCTCAACGAGCGAGTCGTCGCCATCAAGGTCGACCGCGAGGAGCATCCGGAGGTCGACGCCGCCTACATGACCGCGGCGAGCGCGTTCAGCGACCAGCTCGGCTGGCCGCTCACCGTCTTCGCGACGCCCGAGGGCCGCACCTTCTACGCCGCGACCTACCTGCCGCCGCAGCCGATCTCGGGCGTGCCGTCGTTCCGGCAGGTGGTCGAGGCAGTGCTCGAGGCGTGGCAGTCGCGCCGCGACGAGGTGCTGCAGAGCGCCGAGGGTTTGCGCGACGCGATCGCCGCCGCGAGCCGCCGCGAGCCGGGGGCCCTGCCGACGCGCGACGACCTCGCCGCGATCGTCGCCGAGCTTGCGGGCTTCGAAGACACGCTGCACGGCGGGTTCGGCGGCGCGCCGAAGTTCCCCGTCGCGCCGACGCTGCTCTTCCTCCAGGGCCGCGGCGCGGCCGGCGACACGGATGCTGCCGCCCTCGCCGCGCGCACCCTCCAGCGTCTCGCCGCGAGCGACCTGCGCGACCCCGTCGAGGGCGGCTTCTTCCGCTACGCCACCCGGCGCGACTGGACGGAGCCCCACTACGAGCGCATGCTCAACGACAACGCCCTGCTGCTCGAGGCCGCGGCGCGCGCCGGGGCGCACGAGACGGCCGCCGGCGTCGTCGCCTTCCTGCGCGAGATCATGCGCGTGCCCGGCGGGCTCGCCTCCGGGCAGGACAGCGAGAGCGAGCTCGACGGCGAGCGCAGCGAGGGTGGGTACTACGCCCTCACCGCCGACGAGCGGGCGAGGCAGCCGCGCCCGGCCCTCGACGCGAAGGTGCTCACCAGCTGGAACGGGCTCGCGATCGGTGCGCTCGCCGTCGCCGCGCGACTGCTCGACGAGCCGTCGTGGGCGGCGTTCGCGCGCGAGCTCGCCGACGAGCTGCTCGCCGGGCACCTCTCGCGCGACGAGTCGGGGGCGCCCCGGCTGCTGCGGGCGAGTCGCGAGGGCCGGGCATCCGCCGCCGCGTCGACGCTGGAGGACTGGGGCGACCTTGCCGTCGGCCTGCTCGAGCTCGCGATCACGACCGGCGAGCACGCGCACGCGGCCCTCGCGCGCGAGCTCGTCGACGCGTGCCTCGCGGCGGGCGACCACGAGGCGGTCGCGACGGGCCGGCCCCTCGCGGCCGCGGTGCCCGGCGGCGGCGACCCGGTGCTCAGCAGCCGCGGCCTCGCGGCGGGGGAGGACGTCAACGAGGGCTCCGCGCCGAGCGGCGAGGCGGCGGTCGCCCGCGCGGCCCTCCTGCTGCATCAGCTCACCGCGCAGCCGCGCTACCGCTTCGCCGCGGAGGCGATCGTCGCACCACTCGCCCCGCTCGCACGGCAGCGGCCGATCGCGTTCGGGGCGACGCTCGGCGTCGCGTCGGCGCTCGCCGAGCCGTCGCGGCAGCTCGTCGTCGTGCGGCCCGACGACGCCGAGCCGGGTGAGCTGGAGGCGGCGGCGCTCACGCGCCAGCGGGAAGGGGAGCTCGCCATCGCGCTCACGGCGTCCGCGGCGTCGGCGTGGGCCGAGGCGGGCTTCGAGCTGCTCGCGGGCCGCGCGCCGCAGGGGTCGACGAGCACCGCGTTCGCGTGCACCGACTTCGTGTGCCGGCTGCCGGTCACGACGGTCGACGAGCTCGACGCGGCGGGGTGAGCGCGGGCGGGCATCCGAGCTATTGTCACCCGGGCGCGCGAGGTCTAGCATCGCGCTCGTGCGCACCCTCGCGGCGTCCCTCGCGGCAGTGCTCGTCGGCGCCCTCGTGGCGTGCACGCCGTCGGGGCCCATCGGGGCGGTCGAGGTCATCGAGCTCGACGTGACTCCGGTCGCCGTGCCCGACGCGCCGCCGCCCCTGCCCGACGATCAGGGCGGCATCCCGTTCGCCACGGTCGAGATGCTCGACGACTACATCGCCCTGACCGGAGAGACGGTCGACGTCGCCGGACTGCTCGAGGCCGAGCGCCTCGCCGGCGAGCAGCTGCGCGCCGCCCTCGACGAACCCGACCCGGCTGCGCCTCCCGAGGCGAGCGCCGGAGCGGGGTCGCCGGTCGGCGCGGCGACCGTCGGTGCCGTCGCGGCGGCCGCGGATGCCCGCCCCGCCGCCACCGCCCAGCTCGCCCTCGCGACGCCCCTGCTGCGATCGCCCACCGAGTCCGGCGGGGCGGGAGAGTCGCTCGTGGTGGGCATGCTCACCACGGGGCTGCTCGTGCCCGCCATGCAGGGCGCGTGGTGGGCGAGAGATCTGAAGATCGGCCAGTCGAGCGGTCGCATCGGCGACGCGCAGACCGCTGCCGCGCGCAGCAGCGGTGAGACGGAGGTGCGGCGCACGGGTGCGAACGAGCTCTCCGTCGCGATCCAGCAGGAGTCGACCTCGGCTGACGGCGTCACGACGCGCAACCGCCTGACGCAGGAGGGGAAGGTCTGCCCGGGCGATGACGGCG
This sequence comes from Microcella alkalica, assembly GCF_014595885.1. GTDB lineage: Bacteria > Actinomycetota > Actinomycetes > Actinomycetales > Microbacteriaceae > Microcella > Microcella alkaliphila_B. The sequence continues at coordinate 477,460 of NZ_JABUKC010000001.1, forward strand.
AGTTCGACTTCACGGTGAAGCTCGAACGGGAGGTCACCGGCCCCGGCGGTACAGTGCGCGAGGAGCTCACCGTGCGCGTCACGGGGCGACTCGGCGAGAACGGCTACCCCGAGTCGATGGCGATCGACGCTGCGCAGGCCACCCGCGAGGTCCCCGCAGGCAAGCAGGCCATCTACGTGGAGACGCGGCAGACGCTGCCGGACGCGAACGTGCTCAACGTCATCCTGGTCAGCCAGCAGCCGGCGCAGCTCGTGCGCTCCTCGAGCGGAGCGACGAGCGCCGACGTGCGGCGGCTCGCCGCCCGTGCCTCGGCGCGCCTCGGCGCACTGTCGTGGGGGTCGGCGCTGGGTTCCGTGACGGGGATGTGGAACAACGGCTGCGTCGGCATCGAGGCGACGGCGCCGACGACGGTGCCGCCCCGGTCGGGCCTCGAGATTCCCGTCACGGTGCGCTCGAAGCTCTCGGCCGAGGAGTTCGGCTCCGCCGTCACGGCCGCGCTCACCGGCAGCGATACGGTGGCACCCGAGTCGTTCCGGTCGACGAGCACGATCACCTTCGTTGCCGGCGAGGCGGGCACGCAGGGCACGATCCTGCTGAAGGCGGCGTCACGGCGCGGCACCGCAACGAAGGAGCTCACGATCTCGACCGGGGGTCGTGCGTATCTGGTCGAGGGCACGAACGGCGACGTCTACGCCTCCGGGGTGATCTGCGACCTCTCCAGCCGTCGCTCGTTCGAGCTCGTCGGCACCGGCACCGTCACGACCTTCTCGCCGAACGACGACCGCACCGGAGACTTCCGGTACGTCGACGACGGTACCTACGGCCAGGGCCTCATCGAGCTGGATGCCCGCGGCTCGTACACGATCGCCCTCGAGCCCGACGGGCTCACGGGCCGCATCACGACGAACGGCACCGGCACGACGGCCTACGAGACGCCGCTCGGCCGGCAGGAGTTCCAGTTCCCCGCCAACTTCACCTACACGATGACCGCGATCGAGGGCACGCCCGACGAGTGCGTCGGGTGAGCCCTCGATCGCGCGGTCAGGGTTCCGGCGTCGGCGAGCGCTCGATCGTCGGCGGTGCGTCGCTCGACTCGAGCTCGAGCAGGATCTCCTCGATCTCGTCCAGCCGCACCGGTGTCCATGGCGAGCTGTCGGGGTCGGCGGCGTAGGCCTCGGGGCTGTCGCCCTGGTTCCACCACTTGGCCTCGTACGGCGCGCCCTCGAAGAGGATCCGCTCGCCCTTGTCGTAGATCTGGGTGCCCTCCCATTCCGGGTACGCGCCGTAGGGCAGCGTCGGGATCTCGCGGGGCTTCTCGCCGTCGAGCACGGGGCCGACGAGCGTCCACGGCGTCTCCCACTCGTTGAGCACCGGGTTGTCCGGGATCTCGCCGCGCGTCCACCACTTCGCCTCGTAAACGTTGCGGTACCAGACGACCTTGCTGCCGGCGAGGTAGGCGGCCTCCTCGTTCCAGATCGGGTAGGGGCTCGTCTCCGGGTCGTCGATGAAGTCGGCGGGGTCGCGCGGCTCGGGTGTCGTGACGACGCCGGCGCTCGCGTCGAGGCGCCCGGGGAAGCCCGCCGCCAGGACGTCCGCGAAGCGGGTCTCGCCCTGCGGCACGCCCGAGCACGCGTCGGAGACACGGCTGAGGTCGACGTAGTTCGGTCCGCACGGCACGTCACGGTTGAGCGACCACATCGACATGCGGCCGAGCCCGCGCTCGACGGCCCACGCGTTGAGGGTGCGTGCGTCAGCCACGCTGAAGACGTCCTCGACGACGTCGTTCTGCCCGATCATCGGCGTCGCACCGATCTTGCGCCACAGCGTCGCGTCACCGAGCTCGATCTCGGCGAGGCGGTAGATGACGCCGAGCTGACGGTGCGTCGACTGCAGAGCTCGGATCGATGCCTCGGCCATCGATTCACCCTCCTCGCGCGACGCGCCGTAGTTCATCGTCATGACGTTGACTCCCGCGACGTCGACGCCGGCCTCCAGCATCTGCTGCACGAGGGTCGTGCCCTCCTCGGTGAGGCCGCCCGGTGTGACGGGCAGCGTCAGCCAGACCGCGAGGTCGTCGCCCGCGGCGCGGCGGCGTTCTTGCAGCGTGGCGATCGCCTCGGCGCGCCGCTGACCGGCAACCGTGTTCGACAGGTTCTCGCCCTCGATGTCGAGGTCGATGGTCGACACGTCATAGCGCTCGATGACGCGGTCGTAGGCGCGCACCAGCTCGGCCGGGTTCGTGCATACCGTTGCGAGCTCGTCGTTCAGGAGCCCTCCGAAGGAGATGGATAGGTCGGCGCCGAGCTGCTCGAGCCTCGCCAGTCGGCGGTCGAGGTCGAGCTCGACCGCCGCTTCGTCGAGGTCGTACGCCGTGCCCCAGGTCGGTTCGCACGGCGCCTCCGGGTCGGCGACGATGAACGACAGCACGATGTCGCGCGCTGCGGTCGCCTCGACGTCCTCGAAGGCGAACGCGGGGGTCGCGGTCGCGTCGACGTAGCCGGCGAACCACGGTTGCTGATCGGCGATCGAAGATGCTCCCACCCAGGCCTGCGCCGAGACGACACCCCACGTGCCGAGGCCTCCAGCGAGCACCGCGGCGAGCACGGTGCGGAAGGGCGAAAGACGGCGGCCGTCGCGCCAGAGCACGCGTTGCGCGAGGGCGCTCATCGCTGGCCTCCGCTCGTCGGGGTACCGAGGAGCGCCGGCGCGGGATGCTCGAGCGCGTGGTCGTGGATCGCGCCGTGGTACAGCACGGTCCGCCAGTCGGCGGTCGCGTCGTCGGCGGAGCGCTCGGTCTCGGTCGCCGTGCGACGGGGCGTCACGTAGAGCCAGTTGGTCGCGCCGAACCACAGGTCGACGAGCGACGTGCCGACGCCGATGTACGCGATCACCGCCGCGAGCGCGAGCACCGCGTTGAACGCGGCGAACGCCGCGTTGCCCCAGTTGCCGGCCTGCACGTCGCGCCAGAGCGTGAAGAGTGAGAAGCCGATGATGAGGTACGGCGCCGCGACGTAGAGCAGCGGCGTCGTGGTGCGGTTGCGCACCTTCGGCGTGCGGGCGAACGGGATCTTCTTCGAGGTGATGGCCTGCTCGATCGACTTCGCGACGCCCGCGAGGTTGACGGGCAGCAGAATCAGGTTGAAGCCGTAGATGCGGAAGACGTCGGAGCGCTTGTAGCCGCTGTAGCGCAGATCGCTCGCCATGGCGAGGAAGTACGGCAGCGCCGCGAACAGCACCACGGGGCTCAGCAGTCGGCTGTCGTACGGGTAGGCCAGCAGGAACACCAGGCCGAAGCTCGCCCACGCGATCGAGGTCATGTAGTTGATGCGCAGCATGATCTCGGTCGCCGTGACGCGCTCGCCGCGGGCGCGGCGCTCGCGCACCTGTCGAAGGTACTTGGGCAGGATCAGCAGTCCGCCGTTCGCCCAGCGGCGGCGCTGGATCACGAGCGACCCGAAGTCGGGCGGCGTCGCGGAGTAGCTGAGGCGCTCGGGGTAGTTGACGAGCGTCCAGCCGTGCATCCCCAGGTCGACGCTCGACTCGGTGTCCTCGATGACGGTGCGGTCCTGCACGAAGCGCTTGATCGTGAACCCGCCGCTGGTCTCGGTCTCGACGATGTCGTCGAGGGCGCGCTTGCGGATGACGGCGTTCGCGCCGACCCAGAAGGTCGCGTCGTGGTGCGAGAACCCCTGGTGGAGGATGTGCTGAATGTCGGTGGTGGCCGCCGCGAGCCTCTCGATGCGGGTGCTCGCGCCCCGGTACGACGAATACGGGGTCTGCGTGACGGCGACGCGCGAGGTCTCCGGCTGCTCCATCGAATGCACGAGCCGCAGGCAGTAGTCGCGCAGCAGCATCGAGTCCGCGTCGAGCGTCAGCAGGTAGTCGCTGTCGGGCACGACGAGGTCGGCGCCCTCCGCATGGGGCACGGGCCGCAGCACGATGCCGTCGGGTGTCGGGTCGAACACGTAGGCGCCGCCCATGAGGCCGATGTACGAGTTGAGGTTCATGGCCTTGTTCGCCTCGTGCGAGAGCGAGGCGTAGCGCTTGCGCTCGAAGGTCGAGACGGAGGCCGTGAACGTCCAGGCGAGACGGCGCAGCAGGTGCACGGCGTGGGCCGCCGTCAGGCGGTAGCCCTCGCGATGCGCGCTCTGCAGGGCCTCGGCGGTGATGTCGAACTCGTGACGGATGCCCCCCAGCACCTGCTCGGTGAAGAAGACGTCGACGTGGTCGGCGATCGGGTGATCGGCGATGCGAGCATCGAGCCACGCCACCGCCCAGCGGAAGTGCTCGACCACCTCGGCGACCTCGTCGTCGTCGAGCTCGTCGACGTCGGCGACCTCGCGGCTGAGGAGGGCGTCGCGGAAGCGGCTTCCGGGCTCGACGAGCGCCTCCTCGATGGCGCCGGCGAGGGCGCGCGTGGCGTCGAGGCGGGCGAGCGCGATCGGGTCCTTCGGGGTCGGCGGGTCGTCGACGAGCAGCACGACTCTGATCTCGGGGTACTCCTGGAGTGCCGCCGACCAGAGCGTCGTGGCCACGACATCGGGCTCCTCGGCGTACGAGGGCACGAGCACCGTGATCGAGGTGGAGCGGTCGGCGAAGTGCCGATCGAGCTCAGCACGCGGCACGCGCACGTGCGCCCGGAAGCGCTGGAGGGCGCCGTGTCGGGCGACGAGGTACATGAGCGCCGAGAAGGTCAGGAAGGTCACGACGACCACGTAGGAGATCGCCTCGGTCGTGAACTGGAAGCTCTGGGTTCCGTTGTTGAGGAACTCGGCGATGACCGTGTAGACGACGTACACGATCCAGAAAAGGATCGTCGCGACGATCGCGAGCCGGGCGAGCGCTATCCGTCGATCGCTCGGGCGGGGGTGGACGATCGGGAGCGGCGTGGTGCGCTTCTCAGCGCCCCACTGCCGCCGCCGACCCGTATCGGGCATGGGCGTGCCCAGGGTGGTGGTAGGCATGTTCGGGTGACCTCGAGCGGCCTCACCGGTTTCGGGTCCCGGTGATTCGGGTGGTGACCGCGTGCACGACCCTAGTTTTCGTCAGGTAGCGCCGCGACCCCCAAACGGGGGTGATTTGTCCTCCGAAAGGCGGACACGGATGAACGTTCGGTGAACAGGCCGACGAGCTCCGCTCAGCGCACCTGCTTCTTCGCGCTGATGACGCCTGTGTCGAAGCCCATGAGGTGCAGCCCGCCGTGGAAGCGCGCGTGCTCGACCTTGATGCAGCGGTCCATGACGACCGTGAGGCCCTTCGACTCGCCGTAGTAGGCGGCCTCCTCGTTCCAGATGCCGAGCTGCACCCAGACGGTCTTCGCGCCGACGGCGAGCACATCGTCGATCACCGAGGGGATGTCGCTGGCCTTGCGGAACACGTCGACGATGTCCGGAACCTCCGGCAGCGAGGCGAGGTCGGGGTAGGCCGGTGCCCCAAGGATCTCGGTCGCGTTCGGATTGACGAAGTACACGCGGTAGTCGCTCGACTGCTGCAGGTAGGTGCCGACGAAGTACGAGCTGCGGGCAGGGTTCGGCGAGGCCCCGACGATCGCGACCGACTTCGCGCGGCGCAGGATGCCCAGCCGCTCCTTCGCGGAGGGCCCCACCCAGGTGCGCTGCGACTTCAGCAGCTTCGCCAGCGGCGAGCTCGCTGGGATCGAGCAGGTCAGCCCGTTGGCGAGCGTGACGGTGGCGGTGTCGGCGCCGGTCGCATCCGCCGTCGTCTCGGGTGCCGTCGTCTCAGCCATGGTCACACCGCCTTCTGCGCCGCGTCGAGCGCCTGGTCGAGGTCGAAGATGATGTCGTCGACATCCTCGATGCCGACCGATAGGCGCACGAGGCCGGGGCCGATGCCCGAGTCGAGCAGCTGCTGCTCGGTGAGCTGGGCGTGCGTCGTCGATCCCGGATGGATGATGAGCGTCTTCGCGTCGCCGATGTTCGCCAGGTGGCTGGCGAGCTGCACGTTCTCGATGAGCGCCTCTCCGGCGGCACGGCCGCCCTTCACGTCGAAGCTGAACACCGAGCTCGGGCCGAGGGGCAGGTACTGCTGCGCGCGAGCGTGGTGGCGGTGCGAGGGCAGGCCCGCCCAGCGCACGCGCTCGACGCGCGGGTCGGCCTCGAGCCACTCGGCGACGGTGCGCGCGTTGTCGACGTGCGCTTGCATGCGGTACGGCAGCGTCTCGATGCCCTGCGCGAGCAGGAACGCCGAGTGCGGCGCGAGGGCGGGGCCGATGTCGCGCAGCTGCTCGGCCCGCAGGCGGGTGAGGAACGCGTACTCGCCGAAGTTGCCGTACCAGGTGAGGCCGCCGTAGTGCGGCACCGTCTCCTCGAACAGGGGGAAGTTGTGGTTCGACCAGTCGAAGCGGCCCGACTCGACGACGACGCCGCCGAGGGTCGTGCCGTGTCCGCCGAGAAACTTCGTCGCCGAGTGCACGACGACGTCGGCGCCCCACTCGATCGGGCGGCACAGGTAGGGCGTCGCGACCGTCGAGTCGATGATGAGCGGGATCTCGGCGGCGTGCGCGACCTCGGCGAGGCCGGCGATGTCGGCGATGTCGCCGGAGGGGTTCGCGATGGTCTCGGCGAAGACGAGCTTCGTGCGGCCCGGGATGATCGCGGCGGCGTAGTCGGCCGGGTCATCGCTCGCGACGAAGGTCGTGTCGACCCCGAACCGGCGCAGCGTCACGTCGAGCTGCGTGATCGAGCCACCGTACAGGTTCGCCGAGGCGACGATGTGGTCACCGGCGCCGGCGAGCGAGGCGAAGGTCACGAACTGCGCGGAGAGCCCGCTCGAGGTCGCGACGGCGCCGAGGCCGCCCTCGAGGCTCGCGACGCGCTCCTCGAAGCTCGCCACGGTGGGGTTCGCCAGTCGGCTGTAGATGTTGCCGTACTTCTGCAGGGCGAACCGCGCGGCGGCGTCCTGCGCGTCGTCGAAGACGAACGCGCTCGACTGGTAGATCGGCAGGGCGCGAGCGCCCGTCGCCGAGTCGGGGACGTTGCCCGCGTGCAGGGCGCGCGTGCGGAAGCCATAGTCGCGGTCGGCCATCCCGCCAGGCTAGGCGAGCGACGGATGCTCGGCCGACGCGCGCGTCATAGTGCGTAGCACTCGCCGGCGGGCGCCGGCCGCACCTGCCGACGGTACGGCGGTGCCCGATCGACGATCCCCACCGTCGACCGAGCACCGCCCGGACGGCTCGACGCCGCCCGCCCCCGAACGCGGCATCCCGTGTCGCTCCGCACCCTCGGAGTCGACGGGACCTCGCCGCGTTGCACCGAAGCAGGCGCGCGGGCGCGTCTGCGTGGTCGAATGGGCCCCGGGTCAGGGCCTGATGCGCCGATCGCGAGGGTGCGCGATCGGCTCGATGTTCGGGTTGAGTGATGACACCGTATCCCCCCGGACGGGTCACACGGAAGGACGCGCCGCATCGGGTTGCGCGCCCCGAGTGTCGAAATGTGTCAGATCCACCCCGGCAGCCAGTAGTGCAGGCGGATGAACTCGATCGGCACCGGCAGACCCGTCCACAGAGGCAGGAAGAACGCGCTCAGCGCGAGCGACACCACCACGAGCACCGCCACCACCGCGAGGCCGAGCCGGCGTCGGGGCGCCGGATCGGCGGGCCCACCCAGCACCGACCGCAGCACGAGCACCAGACCCAGCACGAGGAACGGCGTCAGCACCACCGTGTAGAAGAAGAACATCGTGCGCTCCGGGTAGAGCAGCCATGGCAGCCAGCCCGCCGCCACCCCGGTCAGCACCACCGCCACCGGCCAGGCGCCGCCGAAGGGCGCGATCGCCGCCGCCCCGTCGCGACCGCGCGCCGCCGCGACGGCGGCCACGACGCATCCGGCCACCAGCACCAGCACCGCCGCCACCGCAGCCCACCAGATCAGCGGGTTCGGAATGCCCGTGATCGCGCTCGCCGTGCCGTCACCGCGATCGGCGTAGTGCATGTACGTCGGCCGCAGCAGCAGCGGCCAGCCGATCGCCGGCGCCTCGTAGGCGTGCGGGCTCGACTCGCCCACGTGGTACTCGTACACGTCGACCTGATACCGCCACAGCGCCTGCACCCCCGGGGGCACCCAGGCGAGGATGCCCGACCAGCGCTCGCCGCCCTCCGCCACCCACAGCCGGCCCCAGCCGCCGCTCGTCGTGAACCAGCCCGTCCAGGTCAGCAGGTGCGCCGCGAGCGCCGTCGGCAGCAGCAGCACCGCGCTCACCGGGGCCTGCTTCAGCAGCGTGCCCGACGCCCACAGCGCCACGCCCGCGCGCCGGCGCTCGACCGCGTCGGCCACCACCGTCAGCACCGCGAACGCCGCCAGCAGGTACAGCGCGCTCCACTTCACCGACGCGGCGAGCCCGAACGCAACGCCCGCCGCGAGCAGCCACGGCCGGCCCCACAGCGCCGGGCCCCAGTCGGTCGCCCGCCCCTCGTGCCGCCGTCGATCCAGCCACACCGCGACCCGTCGCCGGGCGTGCTCGCGGTCGAGCACCACGAACAGCACCGCCAGCAGCACGAACAGCGTCAGGATGCCGTCGAGCAGCGCCACCCGGCTCATCACGATCGCGTTGCCGTCGATCGCCACCAGCCCACCGGCGAGCGTCGCAAGCGCGAGCGACCGGGTCAGCCGGTGCGCGAGCAGCATCACGAGCGCCACCACGACGATCCCGGCGAGCGCCGTGCCGAGCCGCCAGCCCACCGGTGACTGCGGGCCCACCGTCGCGAGCCCCAGCGCGATCACCCACTTCCCGAGCGGCGGATGCGCGACGAACGCCGCCTCCTCGCTCGGCGACGGCGGCATGCCCGCCGCGAAGCCCTCGTTGGCGCCCTCCGGCCACGCGCCCTCGTAGCCCAGCTGCAGCAGGCTCAGCGCATCCTTCACGTAGTAGGTCTCGTCGAACACGAGCGAGCGCGGCTCGTCGAGCCCGATCAGGCGCAAGGCTGCCGCGGCCCCGAGCACGAGCGCCGGTGCGGCGATCCGCGCGGCCCGGCGGGCGGCGGGGGATGCCTCGGCCCAGCGCTCGTCGAGGCGCGAGCCGAGCATCCGGGCGCCGACCGGCGCAGGCGCGGAGGTCGGCTCAGCTCGCGTCACGCGCTCATGCTAGTCGCGCGCGCTCGGGCCGCCCGGTTCCTCAGGCCCGCCCGCGCGCCCGCCCCCGCGCCGCCCGCGGTGGGAGGATGGCCGACGTGATCGTGCTCGCCGCCACCCCCATCGGCAACCTCGGCGACGCCTCGCGCCGACTCGTCGACACCCTCGAGGCCGCCGAGCTCGTCGTCGCGGAGGACACCCGCACGACGGCCCACCTGCTGCGTGCGCTCGGCGTCGAGAACCGCCCGCAGCTGCTCGCCCTGCACGAGCACAACGAGCGCGCTCGCGCCGCCGAGATCGTCGAGCTCGCCCGCGACACCGACGTCGTCGTGCTCACCGACGCCGGCATGCCCGGCATCAGCGACCCCGGCTACGTGCTCGTCGAGGCCGCCATCGCCGCCGACGTCGGCGTCACCGCGCTGCCCGGCCCGAGCGCCGTGCTCACCGCGCTCGTGCTGAGCGGGCTGCCCACCGACCGGTTCGCGTTCGAAGGGTTCCTGCCGCGCAAGGGCCGCGCCGGAGCGCTCGCCGCCCTCGCCGGCGAGCAGCGCACCCTCGTGTTCTTCGAGGCGCCGCACCGCATAGCCGCGGCGCTCGCCGACCTGCGCGACGCCTTCGGGCCCGACCGCCGCGCCGCCGTCTGCCGCGAACTCACCAAGAAGTTCGAGGAGGTCGCCCGCGGCACCCTCGCCGAGCTCGCCGACCGCTACGCCGACGGAGCCCGCGGCGAGATCGTGCTCGTCGTCGAAGGCGCCCCCGCCCGCTCGGCCGACCTGCCGGGCGCCGTCGCCGAGGTCGTCGCGCGCGCCGCCGCCGGCGAGCGCCTCAAGGATGCGGCGTCGGCGGTCGCCGCCGCCACCGGGCTCGGCACGCGCGAGCTCTACGAGGCCGCGCTGCAGGCCCGCCGCGGGTAGCGCCGCTGCGCCGCTGTGCCGCCGCCCCGCTGCGCGGCTGCGCCGCCGCCCCACCGCGCCGCCGCCCCGCTGCGCCGCTGTGCCGCCGCCCCGCTGCGCGGCTGTGCCGCCGCCCCACCGCGCCGCCGCCCCGCTGCGCCGCTGTGCCACCGCCCCGCCGCCACCCCGCACCCCGTGCCCGCCCCGCGCCTCGCGCGGGCCGCGCCCCTGCCGACTGCGCTGAGACGCGTCTATCGGTCACTCGTTGTGGTCAGTCCGCTCTGCGGCCGCAAAAACTGACCGATAGACCCAGCGCCGTACGCACCTCGTCGGCGAGCCCGAGGCCGGCGCCGTCCAGGCGCCGCATCCGCTCCACCGCGCCCGCGTGATCCGGGCGTGTGCCTGGCAGTGTGCCTGGCCGTGTGCCTGGCACGGCATGTGCCGCACGCGGCACACTCCGCGCACCGAAGCGCCGCAAGCAGCCGAGCGCCCTCCGCTAATGCGGTGTTGCTTCGCGCAAGAGGTGCCGGTTCACACCGGCACCTCTTGCGCAGACCGGCGCCCCGTCGGCAGGCGCGGCCTCCGCACCCCGAGCGCGCAGCAGCGCCTGCGGAGCGCGCAGCAGCGCCCGCTGACGCCGCAGCACTTCAGTGACCGCGCAGCAGTTCGAACTGGCGCGACCTCACCGAAGTGCGGCGTTGTCAGCAGACGTGGCGCCGCCCCGCGACGCGGGCCCGGCCGCGGGCGCGACCGAGGGCCCAGGCCTACGCGCAGGAGTCGCGCAACTCGAGCACGACGGGCGCTGTCGTCGTCCGCGACTCAGTCTCGACGGTCACGCCGTCGACGAGGCCCTCGCCCGCCCCGGTGCGCCGCACCTCGATGCCGACGAACGCGGCCGCGTCGGGCTCGATCGCCTCCGCGTCGAGGTCCACCCCGTCGAACGAGTCGCGCCCGCCGTCGTCGAAGAGCACCGCGGTCGAGCGCGCCTCCTCGTCCGCAGCGATGAAGCGGTCGACGATGTCGACGCCCTCGCTGGCGGCGAGCTCGACGTCCACGATCTCGAGCGGGTCGCCCGCCGAGTTGGTCACCCCGAGCACGATCGTGCCGCGCTCGCCCTCGACGCAGCCGCTCAGCGCGGCCTGCTGCTCCGCGGGGGTCGGGTTCGAGCATCCGGTCACCGCGATCGCGACCGCGACGACGGCGATGACGGATGCTGTGGCCCGGGCGGGGCGGGCGGGCGGTCGGCTCACACACAGAACGCTACGCGACGCGGCCATCGCCCTCCGCCGCGCGCGAGCCGCGCATCCGCCCGCCCGTAGACTGGGGGGTTATGGCCGCAGGCTCCTCCTTCTCCGTCACGACGCCGATCTTCTACGTCAACGACGCGCCCCACATCGGTCACGCGTACACCGAGGTCGCGGCCGACGTGCTCGCGCGGTGGCACCGGCAGAGCGGCGTGCCGACGTGGTCGCTGACGGGCACCGACGAGCACGGTCAGAAGATCCTGCGCACGGCGGTCGCGAACGGCGTCACCCCGAAGGAGTGGGCCGACAAGCTCGTCGCCGATGCGTGGGTGCCGCTGCTGAAGACGATCGACATCGCCAACGACGACTTCATCCGCACGACGGAGGAGCGGCACGAGAGCGTCGTGCAGCAGTTCCTGCAGAAGCTGTACGACGACGGCCTCATCTACGACGGCGAGTACGAGGGCTACTACTGCGTCGGCTGCGAGGAGTACAAGCAGCAGTCGGACCTCGTCGACGGCTCGGGCGAGTTCGAGGGCCAGTACGTGTGCCCGATCCACGGCCGGCCGGTGGAGGTGCTGAAGGAGAAGAACTACTTCTTCCGCATGAGCGACTTCCAGCAGCGCCTGCTCGACCTGTACGAGGCGCAGCCCGACTTCATCCAGCCGGACAGCCTGCGCAACGAGATCGTGTCATTCGTGCGCCGCGGCCTCGACGACCTGTCGATCTCGCGGCAGAGCTTCGACTGGGGCGTGCGCGTGCCGTGGGACGACAAGCACGTCGTCTACGTCTGGTTCGACGCGCTCATCAACTACATCTCGGCCCTCGGCTGGAACCCGGAGACGCCGGGCGAGCTGTTCGACCGCTTCTGGCCGTCGAACCACATCGTCGGCAAAGACATCGCGCGGTTCCACGCCGTCATCTGGCCGGCCATGCTCATGGCGGCCGACCTGCCGGTGCCGGCGCGCGTCTTCGGCCACGGCTGGCTGCTGGTGGGCGGCGAGAAGATGTCGAAGTCGAAGCTCACGGGCATCGCGCCGTCGCAGATCACCGACGTGTTCGGCTCTGACGCGTTCCGCTACTACTTCCTGCGCGCGATCGCGTTCGGCCAGGACGGCTCGTTCTCGTGGGAGGACCTCGCCGCCCGCTACCAGGCCGAGCTCGCGAACGGCTTCGGCAACCTCGCCTCGCGCGTGGTCGCGATGATCGGCCGCTACTGCGACGGCGCCGTGCCCGCCGCGGGCGAGCTCACCGCCGCCGAATCGAGCATCCAGAAGACCGTGGCGGATGCCGTGGCCGCCGCCGACGCCGCGATCGGCCGCTTCGCGATCCACGAGGCGATCGCGGCGATCTGGTCGGTGGTCGACGAGCTCAACGGCTACCTGACGGAGCAGGAGCCGTGGAAGGTCGCGAAGGACGACTCGCAGTCCGAGCGCCTGCACACGATCCTCGCGACGGCCGCCGAGGGCCTGCGCGCGCTCGCCGTGCTGCTGAGCCCGGTGCTGCCGCAGGCGACGGCGAAGCTGTGGCGGGCGCTCGGCGCCGAGGCCGCCCTGGGGGCGCTCACCGACCAGCGCATCCCCGATGCGGGAGCATGGGGGCAGCTGCCCGCGGGCTCGCAGACCGAGCCTCTCGAGGCGCTCTTCCCGCGCATCGAGCACGAGGCGAGCGCCTAGGAGGCATCCCGCATGACCGACGAGCTGCACCCGCACGTGCGCAGCCGCGCCGCGATGGAGGACTCGTCGCGCGACCTCAGCTACCCGCCGAGCCCCGAAGCGCTCGTGGTGCCCGTGTACGACAACCACACACACCTGGAGATCGCCGACGGCGAGAACCCGATGCACTACCGCGAGCACCTCGACCGCGCGTCGGCGGTCGGCGTGCGCGGGGTCGTGCAGGTGGGCACCGACGTGCCGACGAGCCGCTGGTCGGCGGCGATCGCGGCACGTGAGCCGCGCGTGCTCGCCGCGGTCGCGATCCACCCGAACGAGGCCGCGACGCTCGAGGAGACCGGTGGGCTGGATGCCGCGCTCGCGGTGATCGACGAGCTGGCCGCGCAGCCCCGCGTGGTCGCCGTGGGCGAGACGGGCCTCGACTTCTTCCGCACCACCTCCGAGAGCGGACGCGCCGCCCAGCTGCGCGCCTTCGAGGAGCACATCCGCATCGCGAAGCGCCACGACCTGGCCCTGCAGATCCACGACCGCGACGCGCACGACGAGGTCGTGGCGACGCTGCGCCGGGTGGGCGCCCCGGAGCGCACGGTGTTCCACTGCTTCTCGGGCGACGTCGAGCTCGCGTCGATCTGCGCCGAGAACGGGTGGTACGCCTCGTTCGCGGGCACGCTGACGTTCAAGAACGCCCGCAACCTGCGCGACGCGCTCGACGTGCTGCCGCGCTCGCTGCTGCTGGTCGAGACGGATGCGCCGTTCCTCACGCCGCACCCGTTCCGCGGCCGCCCGAACTCGCCGTACCTGCTGCCGTGGACGCTGCGGGCCATGGCCGAGCACCTCGGCACCGACGCGTCGATGCTCGCGGCGCAGCTCAGCTCGAACACCGAGGCGGTGTACGGCACGTGGGATGCTGAGCCCGTGACGGCTCCCGGCGACCCGTGGGCAGATCGCCCCGACGACTTCGACAGCGGCGTGCACGCTCCTGACCCCGGCAGGGCCTGAGTGGCGCGGCTGCTGGGCCCGGCGGAGGTGCGCGACCTCGCCGAGCTGCTCGACGTCACGCCGACGAAGAAGCTCGGCCAGAACTTCGTGCACGACGCCAACACGGTGCGCCGCATCGTCGCGACGGCGGCCCTGCCCGCCGGGTCGACGGTGCTGGAGGTGGGGCCCGGGCTGGGCAGCCTGACGCTCGGCCTGCTGGAGGCCGGGCATCCGGTCGTCGCCGTCGAGGTGGATGCTCGACTCGCCGCCCAGCTGCCCCTCACAGTCGCCGACCTGCAGCCGCAGGCGCGCCTGGAGGTGGTGCACGCGGATGCCCTGCGCGTCACGTCGCTGCCCGACGCGCTCGGCGAGCCGACCGCGCTCGTGGCGAACCTGCCGTACAACATCTCGGTGCCGGTGCTGCTGCACCTGCTGGCGACGTTCCCGTCGATCACGCGCACGCTCGTGATGGTGCAGGCTGAGGTCGGGCAGCGGCTCGCGGCGACGCCGGGGTCGAAGATCTACGGCAGCCCGAGCGTGAAGGCCGCCTGGTACGGCGACTGGGCGCTCGAGGGCACGGTGAGCCGGCAGGTGTTCTGGCCGGTGCCGAACGTCGACAGCGTGCTCGTCGGCATGAAGGCGCGGCGCTCCGCCCTGCCCGGGTCGGAGGCCGAGCGCGCCCGCACGTTCGCGCTCGTCGACGCGGCGTTCGGTCAGCGGCGCAAGATGCTGCGGCAGGCGCTCGCCGAGGTGTTCGGCTCGTCGGCCGCGGCGACGGCGGCGCTCGAGGCGGCCGGGCTCGACCCGACGGCGCGCGGCGAGCAGCTCGTCATGGCCGACTTCCTCGCCCTCGCGCGCGTGCCCGCCTGACTGGCGTCGCACCTTCCCGCTCAGGCTGCGGGCGCCCGCTCGAGCAGCACCATCACCTCGGAGTGCGTCGACTGCGGGAACATGTCGAACAGTCGCGCCTGAGTGACCCGGTACGACGGCATGCCCTCGAGGTCGCGGGCGAGCGACGCTGCGTTGCAGCTCGAGTAGACGACGGTCGGGATGCGCGACCGCTCGATCCAGTCGGCGAGGTCGGCTCCGAGGCCGCGGCGCGGCGGGTTCACGACGAGCAGCTCGGGCGCGGCGCCCGCGACCCGCACCGCGGTCGTCGCATCGCCGACCTCGAAGGCCACGTCGGGCATCCCGAGCGCGCCGGCGGCGGTGCGCGCGCTCTCGACCGCGTCCGGCGACACCTCGATGCCGAGCACGCGTCGACCCGGCGCGGCGGCGTGCAGCGCGAACCCGCCGACGCCGCAGTACAGATCCCAGACGGTCGAGGGGGCGACGGCGTCGATCCACGCCCGACCCTGCCGGTAGAGCGCCCCCGCGATCGCGGTGTTGGTCTGCACGAAGCTCTGCGGCCGCACCTGCAGCGTCACGTCGCCGACCCGCATCGGCAGCGTGGACCGCGACGTCAGCACGACCTCCTCGGCGCCCTCGACGACGGCCTTGTGCTCGGGCAGCAGGTTCGCGGTGACGACGGCGACCTGCGGCAGCGCCTCCTGCAGGGCCGACACGATCGAGGCCACCGCCGCGACCGACGCGCGCGATCGCACGACGAACCGCACCATGAGCTCGCCGTCGGCCGACTCGGTCACGATGACGTTCTTGAGCTCGCCCCGCCGGGCCGGAACGTCGTAGGGCTCGAGCCCCGACGCCGTGATCGCCTCGGCGAGCGCGTCGAAGGCGGCGCGGATGCCCGGCGCGACGATGCCGCAGCGCCGCAGGTCGACGCCCCGTCCCTGCCCGTCGAGGATGCCCAGGGTGGGGGCTGCGCTCGAGCCGCCGACGACCATCTTCGCCTTCGCGCGGAAACCGGATTCGGCGCTCGCGACGGCCGGCAGCCAGACGGCGGAGTCGTGCGCGGCGAGCAGCGTGCGCGCCGTCGCCTCCTTCGTCGCCAGCTGCTCGGCGTACGGCACGCCCATGAGCGTGCACGAGTGGCACAGTCCGGCGTCGAAGTACGAGCACTGCATAGCCTGCCCAGGGTAGTCGTCGAGCCCGCGACCGCCCGTGCAGGGAGCGAGCGAGGCCCCGGTCACGCTCCCCTAGTGTGGAGGCATGGTCGCAACCGGAGCCTCCCGCGTCGTGCACGTGCGGGCGCCCGGCAAGATCAATGTCTTCATGAAGGTCGGTGCGCTGCTCGACGACGGGTACCACGAGGTCGCGACCGCCTACCAGGCGATCTCGCTCTACGAAGAGGTGCACGCGCGCCCCGCCGATGACTTCTCGGTGCGGTTCTCGGGCCCGATCGACTGCAGCGGCCTCGCGACCGACGGCTCGAACCTCGCCATCCGCGCCGCCCGCCTGCTGGCCCGCGTCGCCGACTACCGCGGCGGCGTCGCCCTCGAGATCGAGAAGCACGTGCCCATCGCGGGCGGCATGGGCGGCGGCTCGGCCGACGCGGCCGCGACGCTGCTCGCCTGCGATCACCTGTGGGGCACGGGCCTCGGCCGCGACGAGCTGCACTCGCTCGCCGCCGAGCTGGGGGCCGACGTGCCGTTCGCGCTCATGGGCGGCACCGCCGTCGGCACGGGCCGCGGCGACCAGTTGTCGCCGGCGCTCGCGCAGGGCACCTTCCACTGGGTGCTCGTGCTCGCCGACCTCGGCCTGTCGACGCCCGACGTCTACGCCGAGCTCGACCGCCACCGCGAGCGTCACGTGCACGACATCGCCCCGGCGCCCATCCAGCCGACGGTCGACGTCGAGGTGCTGCAGGCCCTGCGCGCCGGTGACCCGCATCAGCTGGCCGAGTACCTGCACAACGACCTGCAGGCTCCCGCGCTGCACCTGGCCCCCGAGCTCGCCCGCACCCTCGAGGCAGGCGAGCGGGCGGGTGCCCTGGCGAGCCTCGTCTCAGGCTCCGGCCCGACCGTGGCCTTCCTCGTCGCCGACGCCGACGCGGCGCTCGAGCTGCAGGTCGAGCTCAGCGCCGGCGGCCATCAGGTCATTCGGGCGACGGGCCCAGTTCACGGGGCTCGGGTCGTCGCGGGCTGACCCCGGCGAGGCTCAGCACGACGATGCCGATCGCGCCGAGCACGAGGGCGATGTCGGCGACGTTGCCGATGAAGAATCCCGCGTAGTCGATGAAGTCGACGATCTCGCCCTTCGCGAAGCCGGGCTCGCGGAAGAGCCGGTCACCGAGGTGGCTGATGGCGCCGCCGAACAGCGCTCCCGCCGCGATCGCCCAGCGGATGCTCGACAGTCGCGTCACGAACACCGCGAGCCCGACGACCGCGAGCGCGGCGACCACCGTGAGGATCCAGGTGTAGTCGCCCCCGATGCCGAAGGCCGCGCCCGGGTTGTAGACCAGGCGCCACTGGATGAGCTCGCCCAGCACCGGCACGCCGACGCCGGGCTCGAGCGTCGCCTCGGCCCAGAACTTCGAGCCCTGGTCGAGCAGGATGATGCCGGCCGCGAGCAGCAGCGTGTACGGCAGCACGCGACGGATGCGCGCCCGCACGCTCGGGTTGTCGAGGCTCGTGGCGCTCTCGTCGTCGAGCGGGGCGGGCGCGGCGGTGCCGTCGGCAGCAGACATGGCTCCCATTCTGCCGGGTCGCGCTGGCGCCGCCGACCGTCGGGCCGGGCATCCGCCGCGCCGTAGGCTCGAAGGATGGCCCACCTGCTGGGAGCCGAGCAGCTCCGCGTCGAATACCCCACCCGCGTCGTGCTCGACGGGGTGACGGTCGGCATCGGCGAGGGCGACCGCATCGGCGTCGTCGGCCGCAACGGCGACGGCAAGTCGACGCTTCTGCGCATCCTCGCCGGCAAGCAGGAGCCCGACGGCGGACGCGTCACGCGCCGCCGCGGGGTGACACTCGGGATGCTCGACCAGGCCGACGAGCTCGCGACGGGCCGCACGGTGCTGCAGACGGTGGTGGGCGACCGGCCCGAGCACGAATGGGCGGGCGACCGCAACGTTCGCGACGTGCTCGCGGGGCTCATCGCGGACATCCCCGGCGACACGCTCGTCGACGACCTCAGCGGCGGCCAGCGGCGCCGTGTCGCGCTCGCCGCGCTGCTGAGCCGCGAGTGGGACATCGTCGTGCTCGACGAGCCCACCAACCACCTCGACATCGGCGGTGTCGCCTGGCTCGCAGAGCACCTCAAGCGCCGCTGGCCCGCGGGGCAGGGCGCCCTGCTGGTCGTCACGCACGACCGGTGGTTCCTCGACGAGGTGAGCCTCGACACGTGGGAGGTGCACGACCGCATCGTCGAGCCCTTCGAGGGCGGGTATGCGGCCTACGTGCTGCAGCGCATGGAGCGCGATCGCCAGGCCGCGACCATGGAGGCCAAGCGCCAGAACCTCATGAAGAAGGAGCTCGCGTGGCTGCGCCGCGGGGCTCCGGCGCGCACGTCGAAGCCGAAGTTCCGCATCGAGGCGGCGAATGCGCTCATCGCCGACGTGCCGCCGCTGCGCGACACTGTCGAGCTGACGCAGATGGCGACCTCGCGCCTCGGCAAGGACGTCATCGACCTGCTCGACGTCTCGGTGTCGTACGGCGACCGCGTCGTGCTGCACGACGTCGAGTGGCGCGTCGCGCCGGGGGAGCGCACGGGCATCCTCGGCGTCAACGGCGCCGGCAAGTCGACGCTGCTGAAGCTCATCGACGGCTCGCTCGAGCCGACCGCCGGGCGGGTCAAGCGCGGCAAGACCGTCGTCGTGGCGACGCTCGACCAGCAGCTCGCCGACCTCAGCGCCGTCGCCGACGAGCGCGTCTCGGCGGTCATCGCCTCGAAGCGCACCTCGTACGTCGCCGGCGGCAAGGAGCTCACGCCCGGCCAGCTGCTCGAGCGCCTCGGCTTCACCTCGGCCCAGCTCTCGACACCGATCAAGGATCTCAGCGGTGGCCAGAAGCGCCGCCTGCAGCTGCTGCTGATCCTGCTCGACGAGCCGAACGTGCTCATCATGGACGAGCCCACGAACGACCTCGACACCGACATGCTGGCCGCGATCGAGGACCTGCTCGACTCGTGGCCCGGCACCCTCATCGTCGTCTCGCACGACCGGTACCTGCTCGAGCGCGTCACCGACCAGCAGTTCGCGGTGCTCGGCGGTCGACTGCGGCACCTGCCGGGCGGCGTCGACGAGTACCTGCGGCTGAGCGCGGCGATGGCCGGGTCGGCGGCGGATGCGGGGCGCGCGACGGTCGCCTCCGTCACGAGCGCGAGCGGGGCATCCGCCATCGCGACCGCGCCCGCACCGGGCTCGAGCGCCCCGGCGGCTGCCGCGGCCGCGCCCGCCGCACCCGCGCTCGCCGGTGCCGAGCGCCGCGCCGCCGAGAAGGAGCTCGCGTTGGTCGAGCGCCGCATCGCCAAGCTGCAGGGCGAGGTCGACGCGCTGCACGTGCGCCTCGCCGAGCACGACGTCAGCGACTACGTCGGCATCGGCGCGCTGCACGAGCAGCTGCGCGAGGTCGAGGCGCAGCGCGACGAGCTCGAGACGCGCTGGCTGGAGCTCGGCGAGCTGCTCGGCTGAGGCGGGCGTGCTACTTCGTGCGGCCGATCAGCAGGTCGACGCGCCAGCCCTGCTTCGTCTGCACGACCGCCAGGGGGATGCGCGGCTTGTCGCCCCGGCCGTCCAACCGGCGCACAGCCTCGTCGTAGATGCTCTCGAGTCCGCGCGGCACGACGCCGACGACGCCCGAGACGCGGCGACCCGAGAAGACGCGCACCTCGATGGGAGCATCCACCCGCTCCTGCTCGAGGGTGCGCGCCGGGGTCGCCGTCGCGAGCGCCTCGGGGTCTTCGCCGGCGAGCGCGGCGATCTCGTCCTGGTGCGGGGTCGCGTCGGCGAGCCGCAGCGTGATGTCGCGGTTCTTCGGGATCAGGTCGTACAGGTAGTCGTCGAACGAGCCCTTGCCGCGGTCGTCCTTGGGCAGGTTCGGGTCGCCGAACTCCTGCTTGCGCCAGAACGGCACGTCAGGCCTCCGCGCCCGCGGCTGCCTCGGTGCCCGCCGTCGCGGCGTCGTGCTCGGCGACCGCGGCCCGCAGCCGCGGCATGACCTCGGCGCCGTACAGCTCGAGGAATCGCGCCTGGTCGGGGCCGGGCGCGTGGAAGACCAGGTGACGGAAGCCCATGCGCACGTAGTCCATGACGCGCTCCACGTGCTCGTCGGGGTCGGTCGAGACGATCCAGCGCGAGGCGGCTCGCTCGATCGGCAGGGCGTCGGCGAGCTTCTCCATCTCTCGCGGATCCTCCACGCCCATCTTCTCCTCGCCGCTGAGCGCGAGGGCGGCCCAGTGGCGGGTGTCTTCGAGGGCGCGCTGGTAGTCGGTGTCGAACGACACCTTCATCTCGATGAGGGTGTCGACCGTGCCCGGCTCGCGCTCGCCCTTCTCGAGGCCTTCGCGGAAGGCGGGCAGCAGGTTCTCGGTGTAGAGCTCGCGCGGCTTGCCGGAGGTCGTGATGTAGCCGTCGGCGATGCGGCCGGCGAGGCGCGTCGCCGCGGGGCCGGAGGCGCCGATGTAGATCGGCACGCGCACCTCGGGCCGGTCGTAGATGGTGACGTTGTCGGTGCGGTAGTGCTCGCCCTCGTGGGTGACGCGCTCTTCGGCCCAGAGGCGCTCGATGAGCTGCACGGCCTCCTTGAGGCGGGCGAAGCGCTCCTTGATGTCGGGCCAGACGAAGCCGAGCGGCGCCTCGTTGAGCGACTCGCCGGTGCCGACCCCGAGGATCACGCGACCCGGATACAGCTGCCCGAGCGTGCCGAACGCCTGCGCGACCATCGCCGGGTGGTGCCGGAAGGTCGGCGTCAGCACCGAGGTGCCCATGACGATGCGCTCGGTCTTCGCGCCGAGGGCTCCGAGCCAGGCGATCGCGGCGGGGGCGTGGCCGTCGGTGTGCTTCCACGGCTGCAGGTGGTCGCTGATGAACACCGACTCGAAGCCAGCCTGCTCGGCGAGCACGCCGTAGTCGAGCAGCTCGCGCGGCGCGAACTGCTCGCTCGAGGCCTTGTAGCCGATGCGGAACGGAACGGTGCTCATGCGTGACTCCAGTCGACGGCGGCGGGTGCAGAAGAACCCTACGCGGCGCACCCCCGTGGTAGGCATGGAAGCCGCGCCGTCATCGCCGTCGGCGCTCCGATGAGCCTGACGGAGGGCATCCATGAACATCACCGGCCGCACCGCGCTCATCACCGGGGGCGCTTCGGGGCTCGGCCGGGCGACGGCTGAGCGGATGCTCGCCGCGGGCAGCTCGGTCGTCATCGCCGACCTGCCCCAGTCACCGGGAGCCGCGCTCGCCGACGAGTGGGGCGACCGCGCCGTCTTCGTGCCGACCGATGTGACCGACGCCGACCAGGTGCAGTCGGCCGTGGATGCCGCGAGCGAGCTCGGGCGGCTCGACGTCGTCGTGGCGTGCGCGGGCATCGTGCGCGGGGCGCGCGTCGTGGGGCGGAAGGGGCCGTTCCCGCTCGAGATGTTCCGGCAGGTGGTCGACATCAACCTCACGGGCACGTTCACGGTCGTGAGCCTCGCGGCGGCGCGCATGGTCGAGACGCCGCCGACGGAGACGGAGGAGGAGTCGGGCGTCATCGTCATGACCGCCTCGGTCGCCGCGTTCGACGGGCAGGTCGGTCAGGCCGCCTACTCGGCGTCGAAGGGTGGCATCGTGGGCCTCGCCCTGCCGCTCGCGCGCGACCTGGCCGAGCACCGCATTCGGGTGATGGCGATCGCGCCGAGCCTGTTCCGCACGCCGATGGCCGAGATGCTGCCCGAGGAGGCGCTCGCCTCGCTCGAGGAGCAGACCCTGCACCCGCACCGCCTCGGCAAGCCGGAGGAGTACGCGGCGCTCGTGCAGCACATCGTCGAGAACCCGATGCTCAACGGCGAGGTGATCAGGCTCGACGGCGCGGTGCGCATGGCGCCGCGCTGAGCGGGCTCGCGCCGGGCATCCGCCCTACGATGAACCCATGACCGAGCCGCTCGACGCCATCGCGATCGTCGGCGAGGTCGTCTCGTGGCTGCTGCTGCCCAGCGGACTGCTGCTGCTCGTCATCGGCCTCGCCCGCCGCTCGTGGGCGCGCAATTACCGCGCGGCGAAGGCAGTCATCACGACTGTGCACGAGCGCGACGCGAAGCTGCGCTGGTTCGGCGACGAGGGCGACGTGCACGAGACCGTCTCGCCCCTCACGGGGCCGATTCCGGCGGTGGGGGATGCCCGCACCGTCTGGGTGCACCCCTCGCGCCCCGAGAGCGCCCGCCTCGACTCGCCGGCCCACGATGGGCGCGCGCTGACCACCCTCGGCGGCATCCTGACGGCGGTCGGAGTGTTCGCGGTCGTGCTGTCGTTCGTACTGCCGCTGGTGGGCTAGGCGCGGCGATCATGCGCGGATTCGCCGTCTCGATCGCAGCGGTCGCTCTCGCGCTCGCCGGGTGCGGCATCCTTCCCGGCGCGACGTCGCCGGCGGTGTGGGAGCTCGCTCCCGATCAGGTCGTCGACGCCGAGACGACTTCCTTGTCGGTGCTGGTGACCCGAGTGGCGTGCAACAGCGGGGTGACGGGAACGGTGAACGAGCCCGCCATCGACCGCACAGACGGTGAGCTCGTCATCACCTTCACCGTGAGCCCCGGTGATCCTCCCGCGGCGGAATGCCCGAGCAACGATCTCGTCGAGTACGTCATCGAGCTCGACGAGCCGGTCGGCGACCGTGCGCTCGTCGACGGCGCGTGCCGCACGACCGACGCGGCCGACACGGTGTCTTGCGACTCCGAGTTCCGGTAGCTCTTCGGCGGGGCTGCCGAATTTAGACGGTGCCCTCGAAGTCGGCGCCGAGCGTCCGCAGCAGGCTCGCGAGCCGCTCCTGGTCGGCGCGGCTGAGGCCACTGAGCAGCTCGCGCTCGGCGACGACGAGCTCGGCGATGGCGTGGTCGACGCGCTCGCGGCCCGCATCGGTCATCCGCACCAGGATGCCGCGGCCGTCGTTGGGATCGGTGCGCCGCTCGACGAGTCCGCGCGCGGTGAGCCGGTCGATGCGGTTGGTCATGGTGCCGCTCGAGACGAGGGTCTGGCGCAGCAGCGACGTGGGACTCAGCTCGTACGGGGAGCCGGCGCGGCGCAGGGCCGCGAGCACGTCGAACTCCCAGCTCTCGAGCGCGGATGCCGCGAACGCCGCCTTCCGCGCGCGATCGAGGTGCTTGGCGACGCGTCCGAGCCGCGAGAGCACGTGCAGCGGCGAGAAGTCGAGGTCGGGCCGCTCGCGCTGCCAGGCGTCGACGATGCGGTCGACGTCATCGGCAGGGGCGGTCATGCGTTCATTATCGCGGGCGCCTCATGTGGGTCGGTCGCGTCGCGACTCAGTCGCCTGCCGGCAGCGACGGATGCTCGGCGCGCGCCCGCCGCCCGCGGGCCGTTCGGGCTCGTCTGGCAGACTTGCCCCGCGCCCGTGAGGCGCGATCCGCCTTGGTGTAACGGCAGCACGACGGCCTTTGGAGCCGTGAGGCCCAGGTTCGAATCCTGGAGGCGGAGCTTCATGTCGCCATCGGCAGTCACCGGACCCAACACGCGTGCTGCCACCCCGGGACGGGTTCGCCGTCTTCGTCGAGTGTCGTGCCGTCGGCGTAGGTGTACACGATCATCATCGGCCCGGTGATGCCAGCTTCCCGCATGCCGGGGAAGACCGCCCTACGGCAGTCCAGGTCCATAATCAGACGCTGCTGATCCAGACCGACGGTGAGTGCTTCCCAGTCCACGGGATCCGCGAAGACGAAGTCGATTTGGAGTGTCGAGTAACGACCTTCGGGAGCGGCGAGGCCGGCCGGGACGTCATCGATGAACGAGCTCACTTCGATCGACTCGTACTCGTTAGGTCGGTCGGCCAGTTGATCAGGGATTGCGGCCTCCACTCCGTCTGCGTGCGCCGCGAGCAGCTCGAGGTTGCGT
This sequence comes from Microcella alkalica, assembly GCF_014595885.1. GTDB lineage: Bacteria > Actinomycetota > Actinomycetes > Actinomycetales > Microbacteriaceae > Microcella > Microcella alkaliphila_B. The sequence continues at coordinate 501,265 of NZ_JABUKC010000001.1, forward strand.
TCTGAAGCGTCGTCGGTCGACCGGACGGACTTAGATGGAGAGCTTCCCGGATCGGCTGTGCAACCGACCGTCGCGAGGAGTGCGATGACGGCGAGAGTGATCGCGGGAACGCCGAGCTGGGGCTTCATGTCTGCACCTTCCGAGGAGAGTGCGGGGAAGCTAACGGGACGGGGAGTCGATTGCTCTCGTTCTCCACCGACCCCTCCTGCTAGCATTGCTAGCAGGAGGTCCGATGGCTACTTTGACGATCCGGAACCTGCCCGAGCCGGTGCGCCGCTCACTCAAGGAGCGAGCCGCGGCCCACAACCGCTCGATGGAGGCCGAAGTGCGCGCGATTCTGGAGGACTCCGTCGCGCCTCGCGCCGATTTCATGTCCCGCTGGGTCGCCTCCACCGAGGCTCTCCGGGGCGACTTCGAGCTACCCGAGCGTTCGCCTGCTCGCTCGGTCGAGCTGTCGTGATCGTTCTCGACACCAACGTCGTATCCGAACCTCTGAGCCGCGTTCCTGACCAGAACGTGCTGCGGTGGATCGCCGAGCACGCGACCGACCTCGCGATCACCTCGATCACGGTCGCCGAGCTTCGTTTCGGAGTGCAGCGCATGACCGAGGGCCGGCGGCGCGACCATCTGGCAGCCGCCGTCCACGACCTCATCGTCGGTGCCGCCGAGCGCATCCTCCCGTTCGACGCCGAGGCGGCCGACACCGCTGGCAGGCTGCGAGCGCGACGCGAAAGCGTCGGTCGGCTCGTCAGCGCGGAGGACACGATGATCGCCGCGATCTGCTTGGCCGGCGGACACGCGCTCGCAACCCGGAACACGCGGGACTTCGACGATGCGGGCGTCGAGCTTCACAATCCCTGGGCCGACTGACCGCCAAGCGCGCGCTACCGGCTCACGACCAGCGCAACGCGCACCTGCGCAAGGTCGTGCGCCTCCGAACGATCCGCGCCACAATAGAGTCGCGGCTCGACGACGCCCGCACGAGGGGTGTCGCGCGCGCCGCCGACCCGCGCAGCGCGAGCAGGGCGGGTCGCTCCACCCCTCGGCCGTGACCCGGCCCCACCGATCGGAGCCCTCGTGAGCATCCCCGTCGCGGTCAGCCTGCCGCTCGCCGAGCGCGAGTTCATCTCGGTGCACGACCTGTTCCGCGTCGGCATCGGCCCCTCGAGCTCGCACACGGTCGGCCCCCTCCGCGCCGCGAAGGCGTTCGTGAGCGCGCTCAGCGACGCCGAGCTCACCACGGTGAACAGCGTCCAGTGCACCCTCTTCGGCTCGCTCGGCTCCACCGGTGTCGGCCACGGAACCCCCGACGCCGTCCTCGCCGGGCTCGCCGGCCACGAGGTCGAGCACGTCGTGCGCGACGACGTCGTCGCGGTCCGCGAGCGCGCCGACACCGAGGGGCGCCTCAGGCTCGACGGCCGCCACGACATCGCGATCGACGCGGGCTGGCTGATCTTCGCGCCGCGCGAGCTCAAGCCGCGGCATCCGAACGCCCTGACTTTCATCGCCCGCGACGCGGCCGGCGCGGTCGTCGCGGAGGAGACCTACTACTCGATCGGCGGAGGCTTCGTCGAGCAGGAGAGCGCGCCCGCCTCCGAGCGCGCCGGCGACGCGCACGACGCGGCGCCGCGAGTCCCGTACCCGCACGACACCGCCGCCGAGCTCCTGCGCCTGTGCCGCGCCAACGGCCTCACGATCGCGCAGCTCGCGCGCGCCAACGAGGAGGCGCTGCGCAGCCCCGACGAGTCGAGCGCCGCCCTGCGCCGCATCTGGCGCGCCATGAGCGACTGCATCGACGCCGGGCTCGAGACCCGCGGCACCCTGCCCGGCGGGCTCAAGGTGCCGCGCCGTGCCGCCGCGATGGCCGCGCAGCTGCGCGACATCGACGATGCCCGCACGCGCGACTGCTCGCTCGAGTGGCTGCAGGCCTACGCGATCGCCGTCAACGAGGAGAACGCCGCGGGCGGCCGCGTCGTCACGGCGCCGACGAACGGGGCGGCGGGCATCATCCCGGCCGTGCTGCGGCACGCGCTCGACGTGCTGCCGATCACCGACAAGGATGCGGCGGCCGAGGAGTTCCTGCTCGTCGCGGGGGCCATGGGCGCCCTCATCAAGAACAACGCGAGCATCTCGGGCGCCGAGGCCGGCTGCCAGGGCGAGGTCGGGTCTGCCGCGTCGATGGCCGCCGCCGGCTTCACGCACCTGCTCGGGGGCAGCAACGAGCAGATCGAGAACGCGGCCGAGATCGCCATGGAGCACTCGCTCGGTCTCACCTGCGACCCCGTCGCGGGCCTCGTGCAGCTGCCGTGCATCGAGCGCAACGCGATCGGCGCGGGCAAGGCGGTCGCCGCCGCGCGCATGGCGATGCACGGCGACGGCACGCACCTCATCAGCTTCGACACCGTCGTCGCGACCATGCGCCAGACGGGCGACGACATGTCGCGCAAGTACAAGGAGACCTCCGAGGGCGGCCTGGCCGTCAACTTCGTCGAGTGCTGACACGGATGCCCGGCCGGGCCCCGCGCGGCTGTGCACTGCGCCACCGCCCGCGTCGGCGGTGCCCGGCAGACTGACCCGCATGTTCAAGGCCCGGCACGTCAGCGAGTCCATCGGTCGTCCGCCCGCGGTGGTGATGGCGATCGCGCGCGACCCGCTGCGGCTGCCCGAGTGGGCGGCGGGGCTCGCCGAGGGCATCCGCCGCGAGGGCGACGGGTGGGTGGCGAGCTCGCCGTTCGGCGAGGTGCGGGTCGAGTTCCGCACCGACCTCGAGCGGGGCATCCTCGACCATGACGTGACGATGCCCGACGGCGTCGTCGTGCAGAACTTCATGCGCGTGCTGCCGAACGGCGGCGGCAGCGAGGTCGTGTTCACGCTGTTCCAGCGCGAGGGGATGTCCGACGCCGCGTTCGAGTCGGACGCGGTCGCCGTCGCGGCCGACCTGCGAGCACTGCGCGAGCTGTGCGAGAGGATAGCGGGATGACCGATTCGCAGCTCGCCGTCATCGTGCTCGCCGCCGGCCAGGGCACCCGCATGAAGTCGCGCACCCCCAAGGTGCTGCACCGGCTCGCGGGGGTGCCGCTCATCGGCCACGTGCTGGCCACGGCGCGTGCCCTCGAGCCCGCACACGTCGTCGCCGTCGTGCGGCACGAGCGCGACCTCGTCGCCGCCGCGATCGCCGAGCTCGACGCCGACGCGCTCATCGCCGACCAGGACGAGATCCCGGGCACCGGTCGCGCCGTCGAGGCCGCCCTGGACGCCCTGCCCGCCGACTTCGCCGGCGACGTGCTCGTAGTCTCGGGCGACGTGCCGCTGCTCGACGCCGATACCCTCGCCGGGCTCATCGCCGAGCACCGCGGGCGCGCAGCGGCCGCGACCGTGCTGAGCGCCGTGCTAGACGACGCCACCGGCTACGGCCGCATCGTGCGCTCGAGCGAGGGCGACCTCGACCGCATCGTCGAGCAGAAGGACGCCTCGGAGGAGGAGCGCGCCCTCACCGAGATCAACTCGGGCACGTACGTCTTCAGCGTCGCGCCGCTGCGCAGCTCGCTCGCGCTCGTGTCGACCGACAACGCCGCACAGGAGAAGTACCTCACCGACGTCATCGGCCTGCTGCGCGGCGACGGGATGCCCGTCGCGGCGCTGCCCGCCGGCCAGTCGTGGCTCGTCGCCGGCGTCAACGACCGCGTGCAGCTCGCCGACGCCGCGCAGCGGCTCAACGCCATGATCGTGCGAGGCTGGCAGCTCGCCGGCGTCACCATCAGCGACCCGGCCTCGGTGTGGATCGACCGCACCGTCACGCTCGAGGCCGACGCGGAGGTGCTGCCTGGCACGCAGCTCAAGGGCGCCACGACGATCGCCGCGGGCGCCGTCGTCGGCCCCGACACGACGCTCGTCGACACCGAGGTCGGCCCCGACGCCCGCGTCAGCCGCACCGACGCGACGCTCGCCGTGATCGGCGCCGGCGCATCCGTCGGGCCCTTCGCCTACCTGCGCCCCGGCACCGTCGTGGGCGAGAAGGGCAAGATCGGCACCTTCGTCGAGACGAAGAACACCACCCTCGGCGCCGGCAGCAAGGTGCCGCACCTGTCGTACATCGGCGACACGACCGTCGGCGAGGGTTCGAACATCGGCGCCGGCACGATCACCGCCAACTACGACGGCGTGAACAAGCACCGCACCGAGGTCGGCTCGCACGTGCGCACCGGGTCTCACAACGTGTTCGTCGCCCCCGTTAGGATTGGCGACGGAGCGTACTCCGGCGCCGGCACGGTCATCCGCAAGGATGTCGCGCCGGGGGAGCTGGCCGTGAACGTCGCTCCGCAGCGCAACATCGCCGGCTGGGTGGAGAAGAACCGGCCGGGAACCGCGGCCGCCGAGGCGGCAGCCGCAGCCTCGGACGGCTAGCCCCGCCCCGCCGCAACTGCACAGACCGAACGCAACGTCGCCGCGGCGGCAGAACTGGGGACTCGTGGCCAGCATCAAGATCACCGGCCAGAAGCGCCTCGTCATCATCTCGGGGCGCGCGTACCCCGAGCTCGCCGACCAGATCGCGGCCGAGCTCGACACCGAGGTCGTGCCGACCGATGCCCGCACCTTCGCCAACGGCGAGATCTACGCGCGCTTCGACGAGAGCGTGCGCGGCTGCGACGCCTTCGTGATCCAGTCGCACGCGCGACCCATCAACGAGGCGCTCATGGAGCAGCTCATCATGGTCGACGCCCTCAAGCGCGCCTCCGCCAAGCGCATCACGGTCGTGGCGCCCTTCTACCCCTACTCGCGGCAGGACAAGAAGGGCCGCGGGCGCGAGCCGATCTCGGCCCGCCTCGTCGCCGACCTGTTCAAGGCCGCCGGCGCCGACCGCATCATGAGCGTCGACCTGCACGCCGCGCAGATCCAGGGCTTCTTCGACGGCCCCGTCGACCACCTCTTCGCGATGCCCGTGCTGCTGAAGCACTTCCAGGAGCAGCTCGACCCCGCCACCCTCGCCGTCGTCTCGCCCGACATGGGCCGCGTCCGCGTCGCCGACATCTGGAGCGACAAGCTCGGCGCGCCGCTCGCGATCATCCACAAGCGCCGCGACCCGCTCGTGCCCAACCAGGTCTCGGTGCACGAGATCGTCGGCGAGGTCGAGGGCAAGGTGTGCCTGCTCGTCGACGACATGATCGACACCGGCCGCACCATCGTGAAGGCCGCCGAGGCGCTCAAGAAGAACGGCGCGATCGGCGTCGTCGTCGCCGCGACCCACGCGATCTTCAGCGACCCGGCCTTCGACATCCTGCAGGCGGAGGCTATCGATCAGGTCGTCGTCACCGACACGCTGCCGATCCCGCCCGAGAAGCGCTGGGATCGCCTCACCGTGCTGCCCATCGCTCCGCTCATCGCGCGCGCGATCCACGAGGTGTTCGACGACGGGTCGGTCACCTCGATGTTCGACGGCGCGGCGTAGCGCGCCCACGCTCAGTGCTCGGCGGGCGCCGAGTCGGGCCCTCGCTCGCCGCCGAGGCGGGCACTTGAGTCGAGACGGGCCTTTCGAAGGCCCGAGTCGACAGAAACGCCCGCCTCGGCGAGCCGCGCCGCGCGGGCAGCGCGCTACGCGCCGACGAGCTCGCGGATGCACTCCTCGAACGCCGCGTGGTGAGCATCCACGTCGGCGCGCGTCGTCATCGGCGCCATGAGCGCCATGTTGTGGAACGGCGTGAGCATGATGCCGCGGTTGGCGAGGTACAGGTGGATCATGTCCTCGAGCTCGCCATCAGCGGCGAGAGCCGCCTGCGTGCCGTTGATCGGATACGGCCGCGCGAAGCGGTACTCGGCCCGCGCGCCGAGCTGGTTGATCGCCCACGGCAGGTCGTAGCGGTCGAACAGCGCGTTCACGCCGTCGGTGAAGTACGTCGCCGTGTCGATCATGGTCGCGAAGGCCTCGTCGGTGAGCACGTGCTCGAGGGTCGCGCGCATCGCCGCGACCGAGACGGGGTTGCCGGCGAGGGTGCCGCCGACGCCGCCCATGTCGACGAGGTCGAGGTCGGTGCGGGCGAGGGCGCGCTCGGCGAACTCCGCCGAGAGGCCGTAGGCGCCGGTCGGGATGCCCCCGCCGATCGCCTTGCCGATGACGACCAGGTCGGGCTCGAGGTCGTAGGCGGTCGTCATGCCGCCGGGCCCGGCCGAGAAGGTGTGCGTCTCGTCGATGATGAGCAGCGCGTCGTACTTCCGGGTCAGCTCGCGCACGCCCTCGAGGTAGCCGGGCTCGGGCAGCACGATGCCGATGTTGGTGAGCGCCGGCTCGATGAGCACCGCGGCGACGTCGCCGTGCGCGAGGGCCCGCTCGAGGCCGGGCAGGTCGTTGTACTCGGCGGCGCGCGACGTCTCGGTCACCGGCACGGGGGCGCCGACGTTGCCGGGGCGCGACATGCTCTCGCCGTCGGGCCCGACGACGACGAGCGACTCGTCGACCGATCCGTGGTAGCAGTACGAGTGGAAGACGATCTTCGGCTTGCCGGTGATCGCGCGCACGAGACGAATCGCCCAGCGATTCGCATCCGTCGCCGTCAGTGAGAAGCTCCAGCGGTCCATCTTGAAGCGCCGCGAGAGCTCGGCGCCGACCCACTCGGCGTCCTCGGTCGGCAGCATCGTGGTGAGGCCGCCGAGCTCGCCGATGCGCCTCTGCACCGCCTCGACGACGACCGGGTGCGAGTGCCCGGCCATCGAGCCGGTGTCGCCGAGGGCGAAGTCGATGTACTCGTGGCCGTCGATGTCCCACACGCGGTTGCCCTGCGCGCGGTCGAGGTAGATCGGGAAGCCGCCTGCCTTCTTGTTCATCCAGGTCATCGGCACGCGGCCGAACAGGTGCTCGGCGCGCTCGTAGGCGGCCTTCGACTTCGGGCGGGCGGCGACGAACGCCTCCTGCTCGCGGGCGTACAGCTCGGCCAGGCGGGTGCGATCGATGGTGATCATGGGGTCCTCATTCGTTTCGTCGACGATGCGGCCCTCGCCCGGGGCGCGGTCGCTGCGGCCACTCAGTCGTTCGGGCTGAGCGGTCGGCATGGCGTGCGCGGGCAGGGTGCACCGGTTCCGTGCTGGTGATCGCATGAGGTGACCGGAAGCGATGAAAGCAACCACCGCTCCTCGACGGGTCAGGCGCTGCGCCCTTCGGGGCGCCGCCATCCGCGAACACGGAACGCCTCATTCTCGCAAATCGGCCCCCGGTCGCGAAAGAGGGGGGCGGATGCGCGGCTCGCGCTCAGGCGCCGCTGCGCGGCCGCAGGTCGGGCGCCCCCGGGATCACCCCGAGCACGGCCACGCGCACCTCGCCCGTGGGCGCGAGGGCGTAGCAGTTCCAGCCGAGGGTCTCGAGGCGGTCGACCTCGAAGGCGACGCGCGACGGCGTGCGAGCATCCGCCATCGCATCGACGGCCAGGCGGCAGGCGCGCGTCGCCGTCGACTCGGCGAGCGCCCACGTCGACAGGGCGCCCGGCACGACGAGCGCGAACAGGGCGACGAGGCTCACGACGCGCACGAGCTGCGCGCGCCGCCGCAGCGCGGGGGAGCGGTCGCCGTCGTCGTCGGGCCAGTCGGCCTCGCGGAGCTCGCGCGGGTCGTCGTCCATCACGGCCAGTCTCGCACGCGGGTGCGCGCCGCCGCCGGGCGAGCGGCAGCGGCGGGTGCGCGCGACGTCACATCGGCGCCACCCACGCCGGGTAGTCTGCGCGCGTGCCGACCCCCGACCCTGCCGCGCACCCGGCCCTCGCCCGTCGCATCGGCCTGCCTGGCGCGATCGGCATCGGTCTCGCGTCGATGATCGGCGCCGGAGCCTTCTTCGTCTGGGCGCCCGCGGCCGCCGTCGCCGGCGAGTGGCTGCTGCTCGCGCTCGTGCTCGCCGCGATCGTGGCGACCCTCAACGCGTTCAGCTCGGCACAGCTGGCGATGGCGCACCCCACCTCGGGCGGCGCCTACGCCTTCGGGCGCCGCTACCTCGGCCCCGTGCCCGGGTTCACCGCGGGCTGGCTGTTCGTCACGGGCAAGACGGCCTCGGCGGCGGCGATCGCAGCGGTCGCGGCGGGCTATCTCGGCACGGCGGCTGGGCTCGACGACACCGCGACCCGTCTGCTCGCCGCCGCGCTCATCGCGACCTTCGCGGCGCTCAACATGTCGGGCGTGCGCACGACGGCCCGGGTGGCGATCGCGATCGTGAGCCTCGTGCTCGCCGGCCTGCTGGTGTGGTTCGTCGCGGTGAGCGTCGCCCCCGCGCCGTCATCGATGGCGGATGCCCCGCTCGCGCTCGACCCGACGACCCCGCTCGGCGTGCTGCAAGCCGCGGCGCTGCTGTTCTTCGCGTTCGCCGGCTACGCCCGCATGGCGACCCTCGGCGAGGAGGTGCGCGACCCGCGCCGCACCCTGCCCCGCGCGATCCTGCTCGCCCTCGGCGTGGTGCTGGCGCTCTACGCGGCCCTCGCGCTCGTGCTCGTCGACCGGCTCGGGGTGGCGGCGCTCGCCGCGAGCGACTCCCCGCTCGCGGCGGCGATCGACCCCCGCTGGGCGGTGCCGGTCGCGGCCCTCGCGACGCTCGCGTGCCTCGGGTCGCTCGCGGGCATCCTCGCCGGGCTCAGCCGCACGAGTCTCGCGATGGCGCGCGAGCGCGACCTGCCGGGGGTGCTCGCGCGCGTCTCGCCCCGCACGCGCGCGCCGATCGTCGCCGAGGCCGTCATCGCGCTCGTCGCGATCGGCATCGTGCTGCTGCTGCAGCCGGCGCAGCTCGTCGCCGCGTCGAGTTCGGCGGTGCTGCTGTACTACGCGGTCGCGCACGCCTCGGCGCTGCGCCAGCCGGCGAGCGAGCGCTGGCAGCCGCGCGCGGTCGCCGTCGCGGGGCTCGTCGGCTGCGTGCTGCTGGTGGCAGCGCTGCCGCCCGTGTCGCTGCTCGGCACGGCGGCGCTGCTCGCGGTGGGGCTCGCGCTGCGGGCCGTCGCGGTGCGGCATCGTCGCGCTCCGGCGTGACGGCGCCGGCGCAGCCCACCCGGGCGGCCGGCGTGAGCGGCCCTCACGCGCATCCGGCAGACTGTTCCGGTGCCGCGACCCGAAGCCCAGCACACCACCCCTGACCCTGCCGACGCCGAGCAGCCCGACTCGGCGCTCACGCGGGCCGTCGCCGCGCTCGCGGAGGCCGCCGGCTTCGACGCGCAGGCCGCAGCCCGGGTGCGCGTCAGCGGCGAGCCCGTGCTCGGCGGCCGCTACCCCGTCGGGACCTTCGCGGCGGCGGCGATCGCGACGACGGCTCTCGCGACCGCCGAGCTGACCGGCCACGACGGCCCGGTGCAGGTGGATGCTCCGCTCGCGAACGGCTGGTTCCGAGCCGCGGTGCGCCCGCGTGCCGAACAGCCGAGCCCCTGGGATCCCCTCACGGGCGACTACCGCACCGCCGACGGCTGGATCCGGCTGCACCTCAACGCACCCCACCACCGCGCCGCCGCGCTGCGCGTGCTCGGGCTGGCGCCGGCCGCCGACGCCCCCGACCCGACCCGCGACGAGGTCGCCCGCGCCGTCGCGCCGTTCGGGGCCGACGCGCTTGAGACCCTCGTCGTGCAGGCGGGCGGTGCGGCCGCGCGACTGCGGTCGGTCGCGGCGTGGGCGCAGCATCCGCAGGGCGTCGCAGTGGCGAGCGAGCCGCTCATCGCCGTCGAGACGACCGGCGACGTGCGGGCGGCCGACGCGCCATTCCCCGCCGGAACCCCTGAGCGCCCCCTCGCCGGCGTGCGCGTGCTCGACCTCACGCGCGTGCTCGCCGGCCCCGTCGCGACGCGCTCGCTCGCCCTGCTCGGCGCCGACGTGCTGCGCATCGACCCGCCCGACTGGCACGAGCCCGCCGTCGAGCCTGACATGACCCTCGGCAAGCGCTGCGCCCGCGTCGACGCGCACACGGTCGAGGGCCGCAGCGAGCTGCTCGCGCTCGTCGCCGAGTGCGACGTGCTCGTGCACGGCTACCGCCCCGGAGCCCTCGACGGCCTCGGCCTCGACCCCACCACCCTGCGGTCGGTGCGCCCCGGCCTCGTCGAAGTGCAGCTCGACGCGTGGGGCTACTCGGGCCCGTGGGCGGGGCGGCGCGGCTTCGACTCGCTCGTGCAGCTCGCGACCGGCATCGCGAGCCCCGACGCCGCCGACGGCGACGATGCGGGGGATGCCCCTCGGGCATCCGACGCCCCGATCGCCCTGCCCGTGCAGGCCCTCGATCACGCCACGGGGTGGTTCGCCGCGACGGCCGCCCTGCGCGCGGTCGCGCGCGCCCGCCGCACAGGCGAGGGGTCGCGCAGCCGGGTGTCGCTGGCCCGCACGGCGCTCGAGCTCGAGCGGCTGCGCGCGCAGCTCGGGCCCGCTCCCGCGCGCGACGAGCCGCGCCTGCCGAGCGCGCCCTTCGACACCCCGTGGGGGGTCGCCGACGTGCTCGAGCCGCCTTACTCGGCGGGCGGCGCGCGGCTCGGCACCGTGCATCCGCCGCGGCACCTGGGCAGCGACGAGCCGTTCTGGCTCGTCGACGACCGTGCCGACGAGGCCGAGGCCGAGCGCTTGCGGCCGCGAGGCCCGCGACCGGCCGTCATGCTGCCGGCTCGGGCGCTCGCCTGGGCGCTCGTGAGCGCCGCGCTCGTGTGGGCGGCGCAGGGCGGCTTCGAGGTCGTCGGTGCCGCCGTGCTCGGCCGGCCCGACATCGGCGCCGGCTGGTGGAGCCGCCCCGCCTGGGCCGCCGGCGCCGCCCTGCAGGCGGTCGCCCTGCTGCTGGGGTGGATGCTCGCCTCGCGCCGCCTCACCGTCGCACCCGCGCTCGCCGTCGCGATCGGGTCCGGGCACGTCGCGAACCTCGTGGGAGTCACGGTCGCGACCTCCCTCGTCGGGGCGTCGCTCGGCGCTGGCCCCAGCGCGCAGCAGGTGCTGCAGACCGGCCTCGGGCTCGGCGTCATCGCGTGGGTGACGGGGGCGGCGCTCGTGCAGCTCGCGACGCCCGTGCTCGTGGCGCTGCTGCCGCCTTTCCTCGGTCGCGTGAGCGGGCGGGCGCGCGCCGTCGAGCCGCGCTACGCGCGTCGCGGCCGCCGCGCCCGCTGACCGCGGCCCGCGCCGCCGACCCTGCCTGCTCGCGCCGGCAGCCCCGCCCCGTCGCGCAGCCCCGGCGCGTCTCGGCGACACGCCGCGCGCGCGGCCCGCGACTCCTGCATGTCGGGCCCGCACCGGGTCGACGAGACAGCGTGAGCCGCCACCTCCGCCGCTGCGGCCCCCTGGCAACGCCGACGGCCCGCACCCCCGAGGGGGCGCGGGCCGTCGAGGCGACTCAGGCGGCGACGCCGCCGCCGCGCCGAGCACCTAGTGCGCGTCGGCCGCCGAGATCTCCGTGCGGTCGCCGCTCCACAGCGTGTGGAACGTGCCCTCGCGGTCGATGCGCCGGTAGGTGTGCGCGCCGAAGAAGTCGCGCTGGCCCTGCACGAGCGCGGCCGGCAGGCGGTCGGCGCGCAGGCCGTCGTAGTACGACAGCGACGACGCGAAGGTAGGGGTGGGGATGCCCGCGAGCGCCGCGCCCGAGACGACGCGACGCCACGACGGCAGCGCGCCGGCGACCGCGTCGGCGAAGTACGGCGCCGTGACGAGCGCGACGAGCTCGGGGTCGGCCGCGTACGCCTCGGTGATGCGGTTGAGGAACTGCGCGCGGATGATGCAGCCGGCACGCCAGATCTTCGCGATCTCGCCCTTCTTGATGTCCCAGTCGTACTGCTCCGCGCCGGCGACGATCGCGTCGAAGCCCTGGCTGTAGGCGATGATCTTCGAGGCGTAGAGCGCCCGGCGCACGTCTTCGACGAACGCGGCGCGGTCGTCCACCGTCCACTCCTGCGAGCCGGCCGGCAGGGTGCGCGCGGCGGCGCGCTGCGCGGGCTTCGACGAGAGCGAGCGGGCGAACACGGCCTCCGCGATGCCCGACACGGGCACGCCGAGGTCGAGCGCCGACTGCACCGTCCACGCGCCGGTGCCCTTGGCGCCGGCCTGGTCGAGGATGACGTCGACGAGCGGCTTGCCGGTCGTCGCATCCACCTGCTTCAGCACCTCGGCAGTGATCTCGATGAGGTAGCTCTCGAGCTCGCCGGTGTTCCACTCGGCGAAGATCTCCGCGATCTCGGCAGGCGTCAGCCCGCCGACGCGGCGCAGCAGGTCGTAGGCCTCGGCGATGAGCTGCATGTCGGCGTACTCGATGCCGTTGTGGATCATCTTGACGAAGTGCCCGGCGCCGTCGGTGCCGACGTGGGTGACGCACGGCTCGCCCTCGGCGACCGCGGCGATCGAGCGCAGGATCGGCCCGAGCGTCTGCCAGGCCTCCGCCGAGCCGCCGGGCATGATCGAGGGCCCCTTGAGGGCGCCCTCCTCGCCACCGGAGATGCCGGCGCCGACGAAGTTGATGCCCGTCTCACGCACCGCCTTCTCGCGGCGGATCGTGTCGGTGAACAGCGCGTTGCCGCCGTCGACGATGATGTCGCCCGGTTCGAAGACCTGCGTGAGCGCGTCGATGACGGCGTCGGTGCCGCGGCCGGCCTGCACCATGATGATCGCGGTGCGCGGCTTCTGCAGCGCGGCGGCGAACTCCTCGTAGGTCGAGGTCGCGATGAAGCCCGCCTCGGGGTGCTGCTCGATGAGCGTGGCGGTCTTCTCGTACGAGCGGTTGAAGATCGCCACGGTGTTGCCCTCGCGGCTGGCGAGGTTGCGGGCGAGGTTCGAGCCCATCACGGCGAGTCCGACGACGCCGATGTTGGCCTGGGGCTGGGTCACGGGTGACTCCTCGAGTGCGGGTCTTCGCGGCGCGCGAGCGTCACGAGCGGCAGGGTGGTGGTGGTCTCCAGCCTATTGCGCCGCCGCTGTCGATACCGTGGGGCGCATGACCGCCCAGCCCTCGCTCGTGCTCATGGGCGTCTCGGGCGCCGGCAAGACCGTCGTCGGCCGCGATGCCGCGGCCCGCGCGGGCGTCGCCTTCCTCGACGCCGACGACCTCCACCCGGCCGCGAACGTGGCCAAGATGGCGTCGGGGCAGCCGCTGAACGACGCCGACCGGGCCCCCTGGCTGGATGCCGTGGGCGCCGCCCTGCGCGACCACCGCCCCTGCGTCATGGCCTGCAGCGCCCTCAAGCGCTCCTACCGCGCCCGACTGCGCGAGCTCGCCCCCGGCGCGCTCTTCGCTCTGCTCGAGGTGCCCCGCCCCGTGCTCGAGCAGCGCCTCGCGAGCCGCGAGGGCCACTACATGCCGCCGAGCCTGCTCGACTCGCAGCTGGCGACGCTCGAGAGCCCGGCGCCGGGCGAGCTCGTCACGGTGCTCGACGGCGAGGCGAGCATCCCCGAACTGGCGCAGCAGGTGGCTCACCTGCTGGCGTCGGCGGCGCGCCGCGATCTCGCGTAGACTGGGCCGCTGAACTTCGGCGAGGAAGGGCTGTGGCCCTTCGTGATCGACGCGGTGGGCAAGGCCCAGGTCTTTCCTCACGCGATTGCGCGTTCGAGTTGAACATCCACGACCGGGCCGAGCGGCCCGCAGACACAAGGAGTCCGGCATGTCCGAGAACACCCACCTCTCCGCGGAGGTGCGCACGAGCTTCGGCAAGGGCGCTGCCCGCAAGATCCGTGCGACGAACAAGATCCCCGCGGTCATCTACGGCCACGGCACCGAGCCCCGCCACGTGACCCTGCCCGGTCACGAGACGGCGCTGCTGCTGCGCAAGAAGAACGTCGTGCTCACGCTCGACATCGCCGGCGACGAGCAGCTCGCGCTCGTGAAGGACGTCCAGAAGGACCCGGTGCGTCAGCTCATCGAGCACATCGACCTCGTCGTCGTGCGCAAGGGCGAGAAGGTCGTCGTCGACGTGCCCGTGCACCTCGAGGGCGAGAGCTTCTCCGGCACGATCGCGATGCTCGAGCACACGACCGTCTCGGTCGAGGCCGAGGCCACGCACATCCCTGAGAACATCGTCGTCTCGATCGAGGGCGCCGAGGAGGGCACGCAGATCCACGCCGGCCAGCTCGAGCTGCCCAAGGGCACGACGCTCGTGACCGACCCCGAGGCGATCGTCGTCGTCGTGACGGTGCCGCAGCTCGACACGACCTCCGACGCCGACGGCTCGGCCGAGGCCGCCGATGAGGCCGCTGAGGGCTCGGCCGAGGCCGAGGGCGACGCCGCGGAGGCCGCCGAGGGCGAGTCGGCCGAGACCGCCGAGTAGGCGCCATCTTCGGTCTCACGAGGCGTCAGGCACCTCCGGCCGTGGCCGATCAGAACGTCTGGCTCGTAGCCGGGCTCGGGAACCCCGGGCCCGGCTACGCCGGCAATCGGCACAACGTCGGCCAGATGGTGCTCGACGAGCTCGCCACCCGACTGGGCGGGCGCTTCTCGCGCCACCGCTCCACCACGATGCTCGCCGAGGTGCGCACGCGCCCCGGCGGGCCGAAGCTCGTGCTCATCAAGCCGCTGAGCTACATGAACACCTCCGGCGGGCCGGTCTCGAGCGCCGCGAAGTACTTCGGCATCCCGCCCGAGCGCGTCATCGTGCTGCACGACGACCTCGACCTGCCGTTCGAGACCGTGAAGCTCAAGGCCGACGGCGGCCACGGCGGCCAGAACGGCGTGCGCGACATCATCAAGGCGCTCGGCACGCAGGAGTTCCCGCGCGTGCGCGTCGGCATCGGCCGCCCGCCCGGCCGGCAGGATGCCGCCGACTACGTGCTGAAAGATTTCGCCGCCGCCGAGCGGGCCCGCCTGCCGTTCGTGCTCGGCGACGCCGCCGACGCGGTCGAGCTGCTCGTCGAGCAGGGGCTGCTCGCGGCGCAGCAGAAGTTCCACGCCCCGCGCGCGTAGCGGCGGCCGCACCCCGCGCCGCACCCCCAGCCCAGCGCGCGTACGCTTGTGCGACGTGAGTCTCGAGCGGTTGATCCCGGCCCTGTCGCGCGCCCGCACACTGCAGGAGGCGCTCGAGCACAGCCGGGCATCCACCGATTTCTCGGTCGTCGAGGGCCTGCGCGCCCCGCTCGTCGCGAGCATCCTGCGCGCCGAGACCGGCCCGCGCTGCCTGCTCGCGATCACCGCGACGGGCCGCGAGTCCGAGGGCTTCATCGACGCGCTGCGCTGCCTGCTGCCCGAGGCGACGATCCTCGACCTGCCGGCGTGGGAGACCCTGCCGCACGAGCGTCTGAGCCCGAGCGCCGAGACCGTCGGCCGCCGCATCCGCACCCTGCGGGCGCTCGCGCAGTGGGCGGATGCCCCCTCCGCCCCGCTCGTCGTCGTCGCCTCGGTGCGCGCGGCGCTGCAACCGCTGCCCACGGGTCTGACGAGCATCGAGCCCGTCGTGCTCGCGGCCGGGCAGCGCGGGCACGAGCTCGCGCCGACCGTCGAGCGGCTCGTCGATCTCGCCTACGCGCGCGTCGACATGGTGACGCGCCGCGGCGAGTTCGCAGTGCGCGGCGGCATCCTCGACGTCTTCCCGGCGGTCGCCGAGCACCCGGTGCGCGTGGAGTTCTTCGGCGATGAGGTCGAGCAGCTGCGCGAGTTCTCGGTCGCTGACCAGCGCAGCCTGCCGACCGCCGTCGAGCGGGTCGAGCTGCCGCCGACGCGCGAGCTGCTGCTGACGCCGAGCGTGCAGCAGCGGGCGCGCGAGATGCAGCACGAGTTCCCGAGCCTCGCGCAGATGCTGGAAAAGATCGGCCAGGGCATCCCCGTCGAGGGCATGGAGAGCCTCGCGCCCGCCCTCGTCGACGAGCTCGTGCCGATCACCCACTACCTGCCCGAGGGCGCCGCGATCGCCGTGCTGAGCCCCGAGCGGGTGGCAACGCGCGCGGCCACGCTCGTCGAGACGAACCGCGAGTTCCTGAGCGCGGCGTGGCACGCGGCGACGGCGGGGGCCGAGGCGCCCATCGACCTCGACGCGGGCGACTTCCTCACGGTGAACGGCCTGCGCGCAGCATCCGCCGGGCGCCCCTGGTTCACGATCAGCGCGTTCGACGCCGACGACCCGGAGGTCGTGCGCATCGACGCGGTCGAGCCGCCGAGCTTCGCCGGGCGCGCCGGGGGAGCGGTCGACCACGTCGTCGACCGCGTGCGCGACGGCTGGGCGATGGTCGTCGTCGCCGGCGGCATGGGCCTGCTCGAGCGCGCCGCGGACGTGCTCGCCGAGCAGCAGGTCGCCGCGCGCATCGTCGACGAGCTGCCCGACGCCCTCGAGCCCGGCGTCGTGCACCTCGTGCGCGGCACCGTCGAGCACGGCTTCGAGCTGCCGGAGCTGCGCCTCGGGCTGCTGAGCGAGACCGAGTTCTACGGCCGGTCGGTGGGCTACGACTCGCGCCAGCCGAAGAAGCTCGCGAGCCGCCGCAAGAACGTCGTCGACCCGCTGCAGCTGAAGACCGGTGACTTCGTCGTGCACGCCACGCACGGCATCGGGCGGTTCCTCGAGCTCGTGCAGCGCGAGGTGTCGACCGGCGGCGGGCGCAACGCGGTGAAGAGCACCCGCGAGTTCCTCGTCATCGAGTACGCGCCGTCGAAGCGCGGCTACCCGGGCGACAAGCTCTACGTGCCCACCGACCAGCTCGACCTGCTCACCCGCTACGTCGGCGGCGAGGCCCCCCAGCTCAGCAAGATGGGCGGCAGCGACTGGGCGGCGGCGAAGGGCCGGGCGCGCAAGGCGGTGCGCGACATCGCCGTCGAGCTCGTGAAGCTGTACTCGGCGCGCATGTCGAGCAAGGGCTACGCCTTCCCGCCCGACACCCCGTGGCAGCGCGAGCTGGAGGAGGCGTTCCCCTACGCCGAGACGCCCGACCAGCTGACCACCATCGAGGAGGTCAAGCGCGACATGGAGTCGCCGATCCCCATGGATCGCCTGCTCGCCGGCGACGTCGGCTACGGCAAGACCGAGGTCGCCGTGCGCGCCGCGTTCAAAGCCGTGCAGGGCGGCAAGCAGGTGGCGATGATCGTGCCGACGACGCTGCTGGTGAAGCAGCACATGGAGACCTTCGCCGACCGCTTCGCCGGGTTCCCGGTGCACGTGCGCGCGCTCAGCCGCTTCCAGAGCGACAAGGAGGCGAAGGAGACGATCGAGGGCCTCGCCCGCGGCACGGTCGACGTCGTCATCGGCACCCACCGCATCCTGAGCCAGGGCGTGCAGTTCAAAGACCTCGGCCTCGTCATCATCGACGAGGAGCAGCGCTTCGGCGTCGAGCACAAGGACGCGCTGAAGAAGCTCAAGACCAACGTCGACGTGCTCGCGATGTCGGCCACGCCGATCCCGCGCACCCTCGAGATGGCCGTGACGGGCATCCGCGAGATGTCGACCCTGGCGACCCCGCCGGAGGACCGCCACCCGATCCTGACCTTCGTCGGCCCGTACAGCGACAAGCAGGTGGCGGCGGCGATCCACCGCGAGCTGCTGCGCGAGGGGCAGGTGTTCTACGTGCACAATCGCGTGTCGAGCATCCAGCGCGTCGCCAGCCACCTCGCCGAGCTCGTGCCCGAAGCGCGCATCGCCGTCGCCCACGGGCAGATGAGCGAGTCGACGCTCGAGCAGGTCATGGTCGACTTCTGGGAGCGCCGCTTCGACGTGCTCGTCTCGACGACCATCATCGAGACCGGCCTCGACGTCGCCAACGCCAACACGCTCATCATCGACCGCGCCGACAAGTACGGCCTCAGCCAGCTGCACCAGCTGCGCGGGCGCGTCGGCCGCGGGCGCGAGCGGGCGTACGCGTACTTCCTCTACGACGAGCTCAAGCCCCTCACCGAGACGGCGCACGACCGCCTGCAGACCCTCGCCGCGAACAGCGACCTCGGCGGCGGCATGGCGATCGCGATGAAAGACCTCGAGATCCGCGGCGCCGGCAACCTGCTCGGCGCCGAGCAGGCGGGCCACATCGCCGGCGTCGGCTTCGACCTCTACCTGCGCATGATCGGCGAGGCGGTGAGCGCCTTCCGCGGCGACGCCGCCGACGAGCAGACCGAGCTGCGGCTCGAGCTGCCGGTCGACGCGCACATCCCCGAGGAGTTCATCGAATCGGAGCGCCTCCGCCTCGAGGCGTACCAGAAGCTGTCGGCGGCCGCCGGCCCCGCCAGCCCCGACGATGCGCTGGATGCCGTGCTCGACGAGCTCGCCGACCGCTACGGCGACCCGCCGCAGCCGGTGCTCACGCTGCTCGCCGTCTCGCGCCTGCGCCGCCTCGCCCAGAGCCTCGGACTCAGCGACGTCGTCGTCATGGGCTCGAACCTGCGCGTCGTCGGGCGCGAGCTGCCCGACTCGCGGCAGCTGCGCCTGCAGCGCATGTACCCGGGCTCGAAGTACTTCGCCCAGCAGAGGGTCGCGACGATGCCGCTGCCGAAGGATGCCAGCGACGACGACCTCATCGCCTGGGTGCGGCAGGTGCTCGAGAACCTCTACGTGGCCGAGCCGGCGGCGTCGGGGGCGGCGGCCTCGCCCTCGGCCTGAGGCTCGCGCAGCGACAGCCCGCGCAGCGGCGGCGGGAACCGCCGCGACCCGGGCACCCGGTGCACCTCGTACACGGCCATCGGCACGACGACGAGTGTGCGCAGGTCGAGGGCGGCGTGCAGCGCGATGGCGACGACGATGCTGCCGCTCAGCACGTAGGCGGCCGTGAGCAGCAGCCCGACGACGAGCGTGCCAGCGACGCCCGCCGGACCCTGGTAGGCGTGCAGGGCCGCGAACAGCAGTGCGGCGAGCCCGAAGGCGCTGAGCGGCTCACCCGTCACGACGAACAGCAGCGCTGGCAGGCACAGCCGGAACAGCAGCTCCTCCACGACCCCCGCGTTGACCGCGAGGCCCGCCGCCCACCCGAGCTCGGGCCGGTTGCGCGGCAGCAGCGCCGCGATGTCGCCGATCATCACGACCCCGCCCTCGCGGCGAGCGGAGCGCACCCCCACGAGCGTGAGCGCCACGAGCGCGGCGACGCCGAGCGCGAGGCCGAGCATCCCCGCCGGTGACGACAGCCAGCCGACGACCGCCGCGACCCACGGCACCGACCGGGCCGCGTCGAGAACCGGCTGCGTGAACGGATGCACGACCAGCGCCAGCAGCGCCGCCGAGCCGCCGAACACGACGATCGACTCGACGAGCCAGCGCCGCAGCAGTCGTTGCCGGCGCACCGTCGAGCGGTAGCGGCGGAACCGCGCGTACTCGCGGCGATCCTTGCGGGCCGCCCGCCACACGAGCACCGAGACGAGCCCCAGCGCGATCGCGAGCGCGACGACGCGGCTCACGGGGTCGTCGGGGCTCAGCACGGGGCCATCCTGACAGGGGCGGATGCGCGGCCGCCGAGGGGCCGCCTCCCAGACTGCGGTGCCAGAGTGACGGGGCCGCGGCGCGGCCGGGGTCGAGCATCCGCGCGGCGCCGCACCACCGCGCGTGACGCGCCGCGAGAGGGAGCCAGCACTGAGCGAGCGAGCAGCGGGCGCGACCGTGCGTCGCGCCGACGTCGGCCTGAGGTCGTCGCGCGGACCCATCCTGCTCTCGCTCATGGTGACGACGGGGCTCGTCGCGATCGACGCCACGATCCTCGCGACCGCCGTGCCGACCCTCGTGGCCGAGCTCGGCGGGTTCGAGCAGTTCCCGTGGCTGTTCTCGATCTACCTGCTCGCGCAGGCGGTGTCGGTGCCGATCTACGCCAAGCTCAGCGACGTCGTCGGGCGCAAGCCGATCATCCTGTTCGGCATCGGCGTGTTCCTGCTCGGGTCGATCCTGTGCGGCCTTGCCTGGAGCATGCCCGCCCTCATCGCCTTCCGCGCCATCCAGGGCCTCGGTGCGGGCGCCGTCGGCCCCATGTCGATCACGATCGCCGGCGACGTCTACTCGGTCGCCGAGCGCGCGAAGGTGCAGGGATACATCGCGAGCGTGTGGGGCGCCTCGGCCGTCGTCGGCCCGCTGCTGGGCGGCCTGTTCGCCCAGCTCGACGCGTGGCGCTGGATCTTCTTCGTCAACATCCCGCTGTGCCTGCTGGCGGGGTGGATGCTCCTCCGCTCGTTCCACGAGACCGTCGAGCGCCGCCGCCACCGCATCGACTACCTCGGCGCCGCCCTGCTGAGCGGGTCGCTCGCGCTCGTGCTCGTCGGCGTGCTCGAGGGCGGGCAGGCGTGGGCGTGGGCGTCGTGGCAGACGGCCGTCGCCTTCGGCGTCGGCGGGGCGCTGCTCGTAGTGTTCGCGCTCGTCGAGCGCCGCGCATCCGAGCCGATCCTGCCGCTGTGGGTGCTGTCGCGCCGCCTCGTGCTGTCGACGACGCTCGTCTCCGTCGGCATCGGCGCCGTACTGTTCGGCCTCACCTCGTACGTGCCCACCTACCTCGAAGGATCGCTCGGGGTGTCGCCGCTCGTCGCCGGGCTCGCGCTCGGCGCCCTCACGATCGGCTGGCCCATCTCGGCCGCCCAGTCGGGCCGGCTCTACCTCACGCTCGGGTTCCGCACCACGGTGCTCATCGGCATGGCGCTCGTCATCGCCGGGCCGGCCCTGCTCGCCGCCCTCGCCGCGGCGCCCTCGGTCGCCGTCGTCGCGCTCGCGTGCTTCATCAGCGGACTCGGCATGGGACTCGTCGCGACTCCGTCGCTCATCGCCGCGCAGGCGAGCGTGCCGTGGAACGAGCGCGGCGTCGTCACCGGCACCAACCTCTTCGCCCGCTCGATCGGCAGCGCCGTCGGCGTCGCCATCTTCGGAGCCATCGCCAACGGCATCATCGGGCGCGAGGGCGCGGGGCCGGTCGCCGGCGTCACGCCCGACGAGATCGTCGCCGCCTCGTCGGCCGTGTTCCTCGGCACGCTCGTCGCCGCCTCGTCGGCCGTGTTCCTCGGCACGCTCGTCGCCGCCGTCGCGACCCTCGCCGCGGCGGTCGCGATGCCGCGCACGCCGGCGCCCGCCGCCGACGAGGCGCACGCGGCGCCGGCGGCTGCCGCCGCCGCGTAGCGCGCGCCGCGCCGCGTCTCGCGCCGCCGCGCCGCGTCTCGCGCGCCGCGCCGCGTCTCGCGCGGCCCCGCGTCTCGCGCGGCCCCGCCGTGCGCACGCCCGCGCCGCGCGGCCCTTCCGCGCTCTCGCACCTCACACACCACACGGTTCACGGCATGCACTGCGGAACAAAGCGCAGTGCATGCCGTGAACCGTGTGGTGTGCGACGGCTGCTCGCGTCGATGGCGTCGGCGCGCCGAGCCGCCCTCGCCGAGCGTCCTCGCCGAGCCGCCCCCACCGCCGCGCCCCGACCCGGTGGCAAGATGACCGCATGAGCGCGAGCGCCCCCCACCCCGACCTCCCGCCGGGCACCCCGGTCGAGCCGCACCCCGCCCTCGACGCGCTCATCGGCGTCATGCACCGCCTGCGCGCGCCCGGCGGCTGCGCCTGGGATGCCGAGCAGACCCACGAGAGCCTCACGAAGTACCTCATCGAGGAGGCGCACGAGCTCGTCGACGCGATCGAGCACGGCTCCCGCGACGACATGCTCGAGGAGCTGGGCGACGTGCTCTACCAGGTGCTGTTCCACGCCGACATCGCCGCGGCCGACGCCGAGCATCCGTTCACGATCGACGACGTCGCGGCCCGCAGCATGCGGAAGATGGTCGGCCGCCACCCGCACGTCTTCGCCGACGTCGTGGCCGACACGGCCGACGAGGTCTCCGCCAACTGGGAGACGTGGAAGGCCGCCGAGAAGCCCGCCCGCACGAGCGTGCTCGACGGGCTGCCCGCGGCCCTACCCGCGCTCGTGCGCGCCGAGAAGGTGCTGAGCCGCGCGGAGCGGCTGGGAGTCGAGCAGCGCCCGCTCTCGACCACCGACGACACGCGCGGCGCCGAGCCGACCCACGTCACCGCCGACGAGCGCGCCCTGGGCGAGCAGCTGCTGCACCTGGTGGCGGTCGCCCGCGAGCGGGGGTGGGATGCCGAGCGCGCCCTCCGCATGGCGGTGCGCGATCTCGAGACGAGCATCCGCGATCACGAGCGAGGCCGCGCGGAGCGCTGACGGCCGCGGCAGCGATCGCGAGCCGAGCCGATCCGCACAGCCGCACCGCCGCACCACCCCGCACCCGCGTTCGCGAGTATTCGTCGCGACCGCGCGTCGCCGCGACACCCCGTGCCGCCCCTGCCAGACTCGCCCGCATGACCCAGCCCCCCGCGATCGCGGTCGAGGGCGTGGCCCGCAGCTTCGGCTCGGTGCACGCCGTGCGCGACGTGACCTTCGAGGCCCATCCCGGGCGCGTGACGGCCCTCATCGGTCCGAACGGCTCCGGCAAGACGACGCTGCTGCTCATGCTCGCGTCGCTGCTGCAGCCCGACCGGGGCACGATCCGCATCCAGGGTCACGACCCGGTGACCGATCCGCGCGCCGTGCGGCGCGTCATGGGGTGGATGCCCGACGTGCTCGGTTCGTGGGCCACCCTGACGGTGCGCCAGACCCTCGAGACCACCGCGCGCCTGTACGAGCTCGACGCCGCGCAGGCCCGCTCCCGCGCCGCCGAGCTCATCGACCTCGTCGGCCTGGAGGAGCTCGCCGACCAGCCGACCCGGGTGCTCAGCCGCGGGCAGAAGCAGCGCCTGAGCCTCGCGCGCGCCCTCGTGCACCGACCCACCGTGCTGCTGCTCGACGAGCCGGCGTCGGGCCTCGACCCGGCCGCCCGCATCGATCTGCGCGTGCTCGTGCGCCGCCTCGCCGCTGAGGGGGCGAGCGTGCTCGTCTCGAGCCACGTGCTCGCCGAGCTCGACGAGATGGCCGATGACGCCGTCTACCTCGACCACGGCGTGACCGCATCACGTGAGAGCGTCGAGGCGAGCCGCTCGACGGTGCGCGACTGGCGCGTGCGCGCGCTCGACCCGGCGGCGCTCGCCGCGGCGCTCGCCGAGTTGGGAATCCCAACCGGGGGCGACGACCATCTGGGCACCCTCGTGCCGGTGGCCGGCGAGCAGGAAGCCGCCGCCGTGCTCACGCGGCTCACCGCCCACGGCGTCGCGATCAGCGCCTTCGGGCCCGCCGTCGGCGACCTCGAGCACACCTTCCTCGACCTCGCGAAGGGCGGTCGCTCGTGAACGGCTGGATCACCGGGCTCGGCACCATCGCCGCCCTCGAGCTGCGGCAGCGCGTGCGCAGCGTCGCGTGGCTCGTGCTGCTCATCGTCGTGTTCGTCATCGTCGCGATCGTGACGCTGCTGCTGTGGTTCTCGCTGTCGACGTTTGGCGACGATTCGGTCGACAACGCGGCGATCTACTCGAGCATCGTGTTCTTCGTGCTGCTCGTCGGCACGCTCGTCACCCCCGCCGTCTCCGGCGGTGCGATCAACGCCGAGCGCGACGCGGGCACGCTCGCCACGACGCAGGTCACGCTCGTGAGCGCGGGCCAGATCGTCCTGGGCAAGTTCCTCGCCGCTTGGACGATCGCCCTCACCTTCCTGGCCGCGAGCCTGCCGTTCATCGTGCTCGCGGTCGCGATCGGGGGCGTGCCGATCACGACGCTGCTGACCTCGCTCGCCGTGCTCGTGGTCGAGCTCGGTGTCGTCGCGGCGATCGGCGTCGGGCTCTCGGGCCTGCAGACGCGCGCGCTGTTCTCGGTCGTCACCACCTACCTCGTCGTCGCGGCGCTCAGCATCGGCACGCTCATCGCCTTCGGCCTCGGCGGTCTGGCGAGCCAGAGCGAGGTGCGCAGCGTCTACATCGGCTACACCTACGACCAGTCCGTCGAGCTCGACCCGGACACGGGCCTGCCGGAGGATCCGGACGACATCACCTGCCTTGAGCCCGAGGTGACGACGTACCAGGCGCCGCGGTTCGACCGGGTGTGGTGGTTCCTCGCGGCGAACCCGTACATCGTGCTCGCCGACGCCTCGCCGACGACGTTCGACGAGAACGGCAACCCGGAGGATCTTTTCGGCGGCATCGGCCTCGGCATCCGCGGTGCGCAGCTGCCGCCCGACCTCGAGCAGACCTATGACGAGTGCGCGAACGCGAAGGCGAACTGGCGGCTCGTGCAGGACGACTACGAGACCCCCGAGGAGGTCTACGCGAAGACGGTGCCGAGCTGGTTCGTCGGCATCGTCATCCACCTCGTGCTTGCCGGTCTCGCCCTGTGGGGAGCGGTCGCCCGCACGCGCACGCCGTCGAAGCACCTGCCGAAGGGCTCGCGCGTCGCCTGAGCCGTGGGGCCGGCGCGCGGTCGCGGCCCGGCGGGAGCATCCGCCCCCGACCGGACGCTCGGCGCCCCTCTGACAGAATCGAGGCATGGCGAGCCCTGTCACCCCGCCGCGCGGCATGCGCGACTTCCTGCCCGCTGACAAGGCCCGCCGCGAGCGCGTGCTCGGGCTGATCCGCGGCGTGTACCGCGCGCACGGCTTCGACGAGATCGAGACCCCCGTCATGGAGGACGCCTCGCGCCTGCACGCGGGCCTCGGCGGCGACAACGAGAAGCTCGCCTTCGCGGTCATGAAGCGGGCCCTGACGACGGATGCCCTGCGCGAGGCCGCATCGCCGCTCGACCTCGCCGACCTCGGCCTGCGGTTCGACCTCACGGTGCCGCTCGCCCGCTTCTACGCGAGCAACCGCGCGCAGCTGCCGAGCGTGTTCCGGGCGATCCAGATCGCGCCCGTCTGGCGCGCGGAGCGCCCGCAGAAGGGCCGGTTCCGCCAGTTCGTGCAGTGCGACATCGACATCATCGGCGAGCCGGGGGTGATCGCCGAGATCGAGCTCATCAGCGCGACCTCGAGCGCGCTCGCGGTGCTCGGCATCCCGGGCTGCACCATTCGCATTAACGATCGGCGGCTGCTGACGAGCATGCTCACGGCGCTCGGCTTCGCCGCCGAGGCGCACGCCGAGGTGCTCATCTCGCTCGACAAGCTCGACAAGATCGGCACGGCGGGCGTGCTCGACGAGCTGCGTGAGCGCGGCCACGCGGCCGACGCGATCGAGGCACTCAGCGCGGTGCCGGCGTTCGCCGCGTTCGGGGCGGAAGCGGCATCCGCCACCGTGTCGGAGGGCCATCACGCGCCCGCCGCCGGCGGCGCGCTCACCGCCGACAGCATCGCCGCCCTGCTGCCCGCCGGCGTCGACGAGCAGGCGCTCGCCGACCTCGCGGCGATCGCGGCGGCGGTCGGCGGCACGGCGCCGCTCGTGTTCGACCCGTTCCTGGTGCGCGGCATGGGTTACTACACGGGCCCGATCTTCGAGGTCGCGCACCCCGAGCTCGGCTACTCGCTCGGCGGGGGAGGGCGCTACGACGGCATGATCGGCCGCTTCCTCGGCGCCGACGTGCCGGCGACGGGCTTCTCGCTCGGCTTCGAGCGCCTCATCGACCTGGTCGAGCTGCCCGCTGACGAGGGCGAGGGCGACGCGGCCCTCGTCTACGACCGTGACGTCGCGCCCGCCGACCTGCTCGCGCTGCAGCGTCAGCTCGTCGCGGAGGGCGCGCGCGTGCGCCTCGTGAAGCGCCCCAAGAACCTGAAGTCGGTGCTCGATCAGCTGGCCGTCGACGGCTTCGCCCGGTTCGCGACGGTGAGCGCGGCGTCGGGGGCGGATGCCTCGGCCCTCGACTGGCGGCCGCTCGAGCGCGGCGCCTGAGGCCGACCCGCGCCGGGTCGCTCGGTCGCGCCCGGGCCCGAGTCGCCCGCTCCCGCGGCGAGTAGGCTTGCCTGCGGACGACCACCACCGTCGCGTCCGCATCCCCCTTTCGTTAGGAGACCCATTCGTGGCAGCTATCGAGGCCGTTGGAGCCCGTGAAATCCTCGACTCGCGAGGCAACCCGACCGTCGAGGTCGAGGTTCTGCTCGATGACGGCACCGTCTCGCGCGCGGCCGTGCCCTCGGGCGCGTCGACCGGCGCCTTCGAGGCCTACGAGCTGCGCGACGGCGACAAGGGCCGCTACCTCGGCAAGGGCGTGCTGAAGGCCGTCGACTCGGTGCTCGACGTGCTCGGCCCCGCCATCGAGGGTCTCGAGGCCAGCGACCAGCGCCTCATCGACGCCGAGCTGAAGGCCGTCGACGGCACGGACAACAAGTCGAAGCTCGGCGCGAACGCCATCCTCGGCGTCTCGCTCGCCGTCGCGAAGGCCGCCGCCGACTCGGCCGACCTGCCGCTGTTCCGCTACCTCGGCGGCCCGAACGCGCACGTGCTGCCCGTGCCGATGATGAACGTCATCAACGGCGGCGCGCACGCCGACACCGGGGTCGACGTGCAGGAGTTCATGATCCTGCCGATCGGCGCCGAGAGCTTCACCGAGGCCCTGCGCTGGGGTGCCGAGACCTACCACGCCCTCAAGGGCGAGCTGAAGGCCGGCGGCTACGCCACGGGCCTCGGCGACGAGGGCGGCTTCGCCCCCGACCTCGCCGGCACGACCGCCGCGCTCGACTTCCTGCTCGCCGCGATCGAGAAGGCCGGCTTCACCCCCGGCACCGACATCGCGCTGGGCCTCGACGTCGCCGCGACCGAGTTCTACCGCGACGGCGCGTACCACTTCGAGGGCCAGCAGCGCTCGGCCACCGAGCTCGCCGCCTTCTGGGCAGACCTCGTGAAGCAGTACCCGCTCGTGACGATCGAAGACCCGATGTCGGAGGACGACTGGGACGGCTGGGCGGCGCTCACGAGCGAGATCGGCCGGGCGGTGCAGCTCGTCGGCGACGACCTGTTCGTCACGAACCCCGCGCGCCTGGGCGACGGCATCGCGCGTGGCACGGCGAACTCGCTGCTCGTGAAGGTCAACCAGATCGGCTCGCTCACCGAGACGCTCGACGCCGTCGCGCTCGCGCAGCGCAGCGGCTACACCGCCGTGCTCTCGCACCGCTCGGGCGAGACGGAGGACACGACGATCGCCGATCTCGCCGTCGCGACGAACTGCGGCCAGATCAAGACCGGCGCCCCCGCCCGCAGCGAGCGCGTCGCGAAGTACAACCAGCTGCTCCGCATCGAGGAGGAGCTCGGCGACGCCGCGGTGTACGCCGCCCGCAGCGCCTTCCCGCGCTTCCGCGGCTAGTCCGCCCGCAGCGCTCGAGGCCCGCCGTCCCCGCTCCCGGGGGCGGCGGGCCTCTCGCGTACCCTGGGGGCATGGCCGGCCGCTCGCGTGACATCCCCGTCGAGCTGCCCGCCGGCGCTCCTGCCGCGACGCCGTGGTTCCGCAACCTGCAGGTCTCCGGCTTCACCGTCACCGTGCTGCTGCTCATCGTCGGCGCCCTCGTCGTGCTCGCCCCCTCGCTGCGGGTGCTCGTCGAGCAGCAGCAGGAGATCGCGGCCCTCGAGGCGCGCGTCGCCGCGCAGGAGGCCGCCGTCGACGACCTCACCGCCGAGATCGACCGCTGGTCCGACCCCGCCTACATCGAGTCGCAGGCCCGCGACCGCCTGCTCTACGTGAAGCCGGGCGACATCAGCTACCTCGTGATCGACGACGGCGCGACGGTCGAGGTCGACCCGGTGCAGCCGGTGAGCGACGAGATCCAGCGCACGCGCATCGACTGGAGCCGCGCCGTGCTCGCCTCGGTGCTCACGGCCGCCCTCACCGACCTGCCCGCCGTCGAGCTGCTCGGCCCCGAGCCCGAGCCCGATCCCGCCGACCCAGCGGCCCCCGCCGCCCCCGCCCCCGAGGAGGCCCCGTGAGTCGCCCGCCCTTCGAGCCCGTGAGCGCTGAGGATGTCCGCATCGTCTCCGCGCAGCTGGGCCGGCCCGCGCGCGACGTCGTCGGCATCCCCGCCCGGTGCGCGTGCGGCGCTCCGACGGTCGTCGCCACCGCTCCCCGGCTCGGCAACGGCACGCCCTTCCCGACGCTGTACTACCTGACGCACCCCGCGGCGACCGCCGCCGTGTCGCGACTCGAGGCGAGCGGCGTCATGACCGAGTACCAGGCCGCTCTCGCCGACGACCCCGAGCTCGCGGCCGGCTACGCGGCGGCGCACGAGGCGTACCTCGACGACCGCGCCCGCTTCGGCCGCGTGCCGGAGATCGAGGGCATCAGCGCCGGCGGCATGCCGACGCGCGTGAAGTGCCTGCACGCCCTCGTCGGCCACAGCCTGTCGGCCGGCCCCGGCCTCAACCCGGTCGGCGACCTCGCGCTCGCGGCGTGCGACTGGAGCCCCGAGGTCTGCGCGTGCGCGCCCGACCAGCGCGGGTCGTAGCCGCCGCGCTGCTGGCCGCCGCGATCGCGGCCGCGCCGCTCGCGGTGCCGCAGGCGGCGCTGTCGGCGCCCGCGGGCATCCTCGCCGCCGATGCGATCCGCGATCGGCAGTACTGGCTCGACGAGTACGGCATCCGCGAGGCCTGGCAGGTGACCCGCGGCGCGGGCGTGACCATCGCGATCATCGACTCGGGCGTCGACGCAAGCCACCCCGACCTGCGCGGCGCGGTCGTCGGGGGCATCGACCTCTCGGGGGTGGGCGCGGCCGACGGCACGCGCCCGGTCGGCTCCGACGCGCCGGATCACGGCACGATGGTCGCCTCTCTCGCCGCCGGCCGGGGCAGCGCGCCCGGCGATGGCGTCATCGGCGCCGCCCCCGAGGCGAGCCTGCTGAGCGCCTCGCTCGCCTTCGGTCCCGAGCAGCGCGACGGCGACGCGCAGGTGGCCGAGGCGGTGCGCTGGGCGGTCGACGCGGGCGCCGACGTCATTTCGCTCTCGCTCACCCGCAACACGCTCGCCTGGCCGGAGAGCTGGGACGACGCCTTCGGCTACGCCGAGGCCAACGACGTCGTCGTCATCGCCGCGGCCGGCAACCGCGGCAGCGGCACCGAGCAGGTCGGCGCTCCCGCGACGATCCCCGGGGTCGTCGCCGTCGGCGGGGTCGACCGGGCCGGCCGCGCGAGCGACGCGGCGAGCGCGCAGGGCATCTCGATCGCCGTGATGGCGCCGAGCGAGCAGCTCGTCGGCGCCGTGCCGGGCGGCGGCCACGTCATCTGGCAGGGCACGAGCGGCGCGGCGCCCATCGTGGCGGGCATCGCCGCGCTCATCCGGGCGGCGCACCCCGAGGCGACGGCCGCCGACGTCGTCACGCGGCTCATCACCACTGCGCAACCCGTGACCGCGACGGTGCCCGACCCCCTGTACGGGTACGGCCTGGTGGATGCGGCCGCCGCCGTGCGCGCCGAGCTTCCCGCCGCCACCGAGAACCCCCTCGGCAGCCTGGCCGAGTGGGTCGCGCTCAACCGTCGGGCAGAGGCCGAGGCTCGAGAGGTGCTCGTCGCGGGCGGGCGCGAGGCGATCGCGCGCGCCGGGCATCCGGCCGACGGGGAGGCGGTCGCGACGGCGCACGCGATCGCGGTCGTCGTCGGCCCCGTGGCCCTCCTCGGCGCGGCCGTGCTCGCCGGCTCGCTGCTCGTGATCGGGGCGATCGTGATGGCGGCTCCACGATTCGTCAGGCGCGAGCGCGCGCGGTAGATTGTCGGAGTCCCTCACCACAAGGAGTCCTTTCGCCGTGCCCAGAATCCTCATCGTCGGTGGCGGTTACGCCGGTTTTTACACCGCACTGAAGCTCGAGAAGTGGCTGCGCCGGGGTGAGGCCGAGGTCGTGGTCGTCGATCCGCTGCCGTACATGACGTACCAGCCGTTCCTGCCCGAGGTCGCCGCCGGCCAGATCGAGCCGCGCCACGCGGTCGTCTCGCTGCGCCGCCACCTCGAGAAGACGCGCGTCATCACCGCGAAGGTCACCGGCATCGACCACGCCGCGAAGACCGCGACGATCACCCCCGAGGTGGGCGAGTCGTGGCAGCTGGAGTACGACCACATCGTCGTGACCGCCGGTGCCGTCTCGCGCACGTTCCCGATCCCGGGCGTCGCCGACGAGGCCATCGGCATGAAGGCGATCGAAGAGGCTGTGGCCGTGCGCGACCGCCTCATCGACAACTTCGCCCGCGCGGCCCTGCTGCCCGCCGGCCCCGAGCGCGACCGCCTGCTCACCGTCGTCGTCGTCGGTGGCGGCTTCGCGGGCATCGAGACCTTCGCCGAGCTGCGCAGCCTCGCCAGCTCGCTGCTGAAGGAGTACCCGCAGCTCACGATCGACGACACCCACTTCCACCTCATCGAGGCGATGGGCCGCATCATGCCCGAGGTGTCGCTCGAGACCAGCCAGTGGGTGCTGAAGAACCTCGCCCAGCGCGACGCGATCGTGCACCTCGACACGCAGCTCACGAGCGCGGTCGACGGCCGCATCGAGCTGTCGACGGGCGAGAGCTTCGAGAGCGACCTCATCATCTGGACGGCCGGCGTCATGGCCAACCCCGTCGTGCGCTCGACCGACCTCCCGGTCGAGGAGCGCGGCCGCATCCGCGCCCAGGCCGACCTGCGCGTCATCGACGAGACCGGCGCGGTCGTCGAGGGCGCGTGGGCCGCGGGCGACGTCGCCGCGGTGCCCGACCTGAGCGGCGGCGGCGTGGGCGGCTTCTGCGTGCCCAACGCTCAGCACGCGGTGCGCCAGGGCAAGCTGCTGGCGAAGAACCTGGTCGCCGTGCTCCG
This sequence comes from Microcella alkalica, assembly GCF_014595885.1. GTDB lineage: Bacteria > Actinomycetota > Actinomycetes > Actinomycetales > Microbacteriaceae > Microcella > Microcella alkaliphila_B. Next base: position 531,688 of record NZ_JABUKC010000001.1, read on the forward strand.
CGGCGAGCAGCCGAAGGACTACGTGCACAAGAACCTCGGCGCGGTGGCTGGCCTCGGCCTGGGCCACGGTGTCTTCCAGTCGGGCAAGCTCGCGATCAAGGGCTTCCCGGCGTGGGTCGCGCACCGCGGCTACCACGGTCTCGCGATCCCCATGTGGGAGCGCAAGCTACGCGTCTTCAGCGGCTGGTTCTGGAACCTGCTGCTCGGCCGCGACAACGTCACGCTCGCCGCGCGCGAGGAGCCGCAGGAGTACTTCCAGGCCTTCGCCTCGCGCCCCAAGGCCTAGCACCTCCGCACGCATCAGCGGGCCCCGTCGCACGTCGACGGGGCCCGCTGGCGTTCGCGGCGCCATGCGTCACCCCCGACGCCGGACGCTCGCTCTAGGCTGATCGGGCGCCCCGGTAGCCCAATCGGCAGAGGCAGCCGACTTAAAATCGGCGCAGTCTGGGTTCGAGTCCCAGCCGGGGCACCGCTCAGTCGAGCGCGGGCTCCACCCAGCGCACCCATACCGTGGCGCCGACGAGCACGGCGCCCACGCCGGCGGCCGCGAGCGCGAGCGGCACGAGCGGGAAGCTCGCGCCGGAGGCGACGATGGCGCCCGTGACGCTCGCGGCGGCGAGCGCGGCGATGACCCAGAGCGCGCGCGAGACCGCGTAGACGGCCCGGCCGGGGAACGCGCCGACCGGCAGCAGCATCACCAGCAGCGAGCCGAGGCCGCCGAGCGCGACGGCCGCCGCGGTCTCGGCGGTGAAGCTCACCCAGAACCCCGAGCTGGGGGTGAGCAGGTCGTGCACGGCCCAGCCGAGCAGGGCGAGCGCGGCGACGGCGGCGAGCTGGGCGACAGCGAGGGCGACCCGCACGCGGAACCGCGCCGCCCCGATCACGCTCGCCGCGACGAGCACCCCGATGAGGATGCCCGGCCGCAGCTCGGCGACGCGAGTGAGCAGCGCCGCCCCCGCCGCCACCGCGAGGATGCCCGGCAGCAGCCGCACGACGACGCTCGCGCCCGTCGCCCGGCGGACGACGCTCGCGGGCAGCGCGATGCCGACGCCGGCGAGCAGCAGCATGCCGAGGCCGATGGCGGCGGTGAGTCGGGCGTACCGCACTTCGAGGTCGAGCCCGCCCTCGACGCCGGCGATGAGCGCCGCGCCGGCGAAGACGCCGATCGTCGTGAGCACGGGCGACACGACGGGCCCGTCGTCGTCGGCGACGACGCCCCGATTGCGCCCGGTGAGGCGGGGCAGGGCGAGGCGGATGCGCGGCAGCGCGTGCGTGGCGAACCAGCGCAGCGGCAGGGCGACGAGCAGCAGGTAGCCGAGGGCGATGAGGGGGGCGGCGACGAGCCCTCCGCGTTCGACGATCTGCGCCGCGGTGGGCAGCGCGCCGCCGAAGCCGGTGGGGGTGCCCCAGTTCGTCGACAGCTCGGGCTGGCCCCGCTGCGGCGGCGCGGTCGGCCCGCCGTCGCCGGGAGTCGGGGCGCCCGGGGTCGGCGAGCCGCCGGGCGCGCGCGGGTCGCCGTGCGCGCCGGGGGACGCGCCTTCTGTCGCCCCGGGGGAGGGCTGCCCGGGCCGTTCGGCGTCGGGGTCATCGCCGGGAGGCGAGGACGGGGTGGCGCCGCCGGTCTCGCCCGGCACGGCCCACTCGATGCGCACGCCGTCGCTCGCCGAGCTGAAGTTGCCGGCGCCGTCGCGAGAGAGCGCCCGCAGCTCGAGCTCGCCGGGCTGCGGCAGCTCGATGCGGCACTCCCAGGTGCCGCGCGCGTCCACGCGCGCCTCGCACACGATGTCGCCGCTGGCGAAGAGCTGCAGGCTCGCGCCCGGCTCGGCCGTGCCCGCGACGCGCAGCGTCGAGGAGGCGGTGCGCGTGCCGCTGCGGGGGAAGTCGATCGAGGGCGCCGGGGGCACTTCCCGGTCGACGGTCGCGAGCGTCGCGCCCGACCAGTCGGAGCGCTCGGGCCCGATCGCGTCGACCTGCTGGCGAGCACTCACCCGGTAGTCGCCCGAGGGCACCTGCACGATGCACGACCAGAAGCCGTCGGGCAGCGCGGCCGGGCACGAGTGCACGACGGCGCCGCGCTCGTCGACGGTGCGCACCTCCACGTCGGCCCCCGGTGCGGCGATGCCCGTGAAGCGGCCCGCGGTGAGTGTCGCCGCGCCCGCCCCGTCGATGCGCGGCGGCGGCAGCACGCGCAGCTGCACGCTGCCGAAGGGGCGCTCCGTGCCGTCGACGAGCACCTCGACGCCCGCGAGCTCGACGCCGCCGGTCGGCAGCGCGACGTCCGAGCAGCTCCACGTCGTGGGGCCGGGCTCGGCCTCGCAGACCGTGCCGCCGCCGACGATCGCGACGCGCACGCCGCTCGTGGCGTCCTTCTCGCCCGCGACGGTGATGGCGGCGGAGCCCACGAAGCCGCTCTGCGGGCTCGTGAAGCTCGCGGCGACGGCGGAGAACGGCGTCGGCTCGGGTGACGGCGTCGGGTCGACGGTCGCGGCGGCCGGGCCCGCGGTCGCACCCAGCGCGAGCCCGAGCGTCGCCGCGACGAGGGCGACCCTCGCGATGATTCCGAGCGGGGATGCCCGGCGCGGCCCGGCGGAGACGGAGGGGCGAGCGCGCATCCCGCCTCCCTCACCCGCTGCCGACCGTGTTCCGTGCGCCTCGCCCGCGGCGACTGAGCGCTCGTCGATTCTCCCAGGTGCCGGCCGAGCGCTCGCCCAGCGCGCGGGGGTCGCGGCGAATCCATAGCGACCGCGCCGCCCTCGCGCCTGTCGGCGCCCCGCGGCGAGTCCTATGCTGTGCCGCATGGAAATCCTCATCCTCGTCGGCGTCGTCGTGCTGCTGGCGGTCATCGTCGGCATCTACCTCTGGGCGACCTACAACTCGCTCGTCACTCTCAACGTGCGCGTCGACGAGGCCTGGAGCGACATCACCGTGCAGCTCAAGCGCCGCGCCGACCTGCTGCCGAACCTCATCGAGGCGGTGAAGGGCTACGCGGCCCACGAGAAGCAGGTCTTCGAGTCCGTCACGAAGGCGCGCGCCGAGACGCTCAGCGCTCAGGGCCCCGCCGACGCCGCGGTCGCCGAGGGGCACATGCAGCAGGCGCTGAAGAGCATCTTCGCCGTCGCCGAGGCGTACCCGCAGCTGCAGGCGAGCCAGAACTTCCTGCAGCTGCAGGGCGAGCTCGTCGACACGGAGGACAAGATCCAGGCGGCCCGCCGCTTCTACAACGGCGGCGTGCGCGAGCTCAACACGAAGATCAAGCAGTTCCCGAACACGCTGTTCGCGCGCCGCCTCGGCTTCACCGAGCGCGACTTCTTCGAGGTGAGCGACGCCGCGGCGATCGCCGAGCCGCCTCGCGTGCAGTTCTAGGGGCCGGAACGGGCATCCTCACCTCGATCTCGCCCCGGGAGGGCTGACGTGTACCGCGCGATCGCCGCGAACAAGCGCAACACCTGGTTCATCATGCTGGCGTTCCTGGTCATCATCGGAGCGCTCGGACTGCTCGCCGATTACCTCTACGGCGGCGGGTTCTCGATCTTCATCGGCACCCTCATCGGTGCGGCCGCGTACACGCTCTTCCAGTACTTCGCCGCCGGGCGGCAGGCGCTCTCGATGGCCGGCGCCCGCCCCATCGAGAAGGCCGACAACCCGCGCCTGTACCGCATCGTCGAGAACCTCGCCATCACCGAGGGGCTGCCGATGCCGAAGGTCTACATCGTCGACGACCCCGCCCCGAACGCGTTCGCGACCGGGCGCGACCCGCAGCACGCGAGCGTCGCCGCGACGACCGGGCTGCTCGAGATCATGAACGACCGCGAGCTGACCGGCGTCATGGCGCACGAGCTGGGGCACGTGAAGAACTACGACATCCGCGTCTCGACGATCGTGTTCGGGCTCACCGTCGCCGTCGGCCTCATCGCCGACATCCTGGCTCGCATGGCGTTCTTCGGCGGCAACCGCAACAACAACGGCGGCAACCCGATCGTGCTGATCTTCGGCCTCGTCGCGATGCTCGTCGCGCCGCTCGTCGCGGCCGCGATTCAGGCGGCGGTGTCGCGGCAGCGCGAGTACCTCGCCGACGCGACCGGCGCTCTCACCACGCGCGACCCAGAGGGGCTCGCGAGCGCCCTGCAGAAGCTCGGCGACTACGCCCGCCCCATGCGCCGCCAGCAGTCGACGATGGCGCACCTCTGGATGAACGACCCCATGAAGCCCGGCGTCATGGATCGCATGTTCCAGACCCACCCGCCCATCCCCGACCGGGTGAAGCGCCTGCTCGAGAACTCGAGCCGCTTCTAGCGTCGGGCGGGCGGCCTCAGCAGCGCTCGAGGGCCGCGCGCACGGCGGCCGCAGCGTCGCCGCGGTCGGCGACCACGACATCCCCCAGCCCCTGCCAGGCGGCGGCCGCGCGCAGCGCCGGCGCCACCCGCTCGGCCATCGCGCCAGCCGACGCGCCCGGCTCGACCCAGGCCGACTGCACGCGCAGCACGCCCGCCGCGCGGTCGCTCTTGAGGTCGATGCGCCCCGGCAGCGCATCGTCGATGAGCACGGGCAGCGAGTAGTAGCCGTACTGCCGCTTCGGCGCCGACGTGTAGATCTCGATGCGGTAGTGGAACCCGAACATCCGCAGCGCCCGGTCGCGGAACCACACGACCGGGTCGAACGGCGACAGCAGCGCCGTCGCCTCGATACGACGGGGGATGCGCGTGCCCGGCACCCGGAACGCCGGCAGCGTCCTGCCGCCCCGCTCCCACCCCTCGACCGCGACCTGCTCGACGGCACCAGCCTCGACGAGCTCGCGCAGCGCCTGCGTCGTCGGCGCGATCTTCAGCCGGTGGTAGTCGGCGATGTCGTCGATCGTGCCGACACCGAGAGCGCGCACGCTGCGCAGCACGAGCTCGCGCACGGCCTCCTCGCGCGGCACCACCACCTCGTGCAGCGCGCCGAGCCCCACCTGCTCGGGCAGCGCGTACACGCGCGAGAAGCCGCGCCGGCCGCCGCTGACGACGTCGCCGAAGGCGAAGAGGTACTCCAGGCCCTCCTTGACGTCGCTCCAGCCCCACCACGGGCCGCGTCGCACCGTCGCGTCATGCTCGACCTCGGCGACCGTCATGGGGCCCTTGTCGGCGAGCTCGGCCAGCAGCCAGCTCATGAGGGCGGCGTTCTCGCGCACCCACGGCCGCGTGCGCGTGAACCGCTCGCGCAGCGCCTCGCGCTTGAAGTGCCACAGCGGCCAGTCCTCCCGTCGGATGATCGCGGCCTCGTGCGCCCAGTACTCGGTGTACCGGCCGCCGCGGGAGAAAAGCATCCGGTCGAGCGCCCCCTGGTCGTAGGCGCCCAGCCGAGCGAACAGCGGCAGGTAGTGCGAGCGGGCGAACACCGACACCGAGTCGAGCTGCAGAACCTGCAGCCGGTCGACGGTCGCCGAAAGCTGCCGAGCGCCGACGACGGGCGGATGCGCGCGGTCGAAGCCCTGCGCGGCGAGCGCGAGGCGGCGCGCGGCGGCGGCGGAGAGGCGATCCACGCGGCCACGCTAGCGGTGCGCACCGACGCTGGGCGGCCGCCGGACGCATCCGCCGCCGCGCATGACCCCGCTCGTAGACTGGGGCGATGTTCCGACGACTGCGCGACGTGCCCGCCGAGTCGACGACGCTGCGCGCGGAGGACGTGCCGCGGGGCATGCGCATCGCCGGCGCCTACGCGTGGCGGCTGCTCGCCCTCGCGGGCGTCGCGGGCGTGCTGATCTTCCTCGTCATGCAGCTGAGCCTGCTCGTCATCCCGCTCTTCGTCGGCGTGCTGCTCGCGGCACTGCTCGGCCCCTTCGTCGGCTGGCTGCGCCGGCACCGCGTGCCCAACGGCCTCGCCGCGACGATCGGCCTGCTCACGCTGCTGGGCGTCATCGCGGGGCTCGTCTGGCTCGTCGTGACGCAGATCCGCTCCGGCATGGGCGATCTGCGCGAGCGCTCGGTCGAGCGCTTCGACGAGCTGCTCGGCTGGGTGTCGTCGACGTTCGGGCTGTCGCAGAGCGAGATCCAGGCCTCGATCGACGAGTTCTTCGGGCAGTTCGACCTCACCGACGACTGGTTCGTCAGCGGCGCGCTGTCGATCGGCGCGACGACGGCCGACATCCTCACCGGCGCAGCCCTGGCGCTCTTCGCCCTGCTGTTCTTCCTGCTCGACGGCCGCCGAATCTGGCTCTTCGTCGTGGGGCTGTTCCCGCGCACCGCGCGCGAGGCGGTCGACGGCGCGGCGAGCGCGGGCTGGCGCACCGTCACCGAGTTCGCGAAGGTGCAGATCTTCGTCGCCTTCGTCGACGCCGTCGGCATCGGGCTGGGCCTGGTGATCCTGCAACTGCCCCTCGCTCTGCCGATCGCGGTGGCCGTCTTCCTCGGCAGCTTCGTGCCGATCGTCGGTGCGATCGTGACGGGCTCGCTCGCCGTCATCGTCGCCCTCATCTACTCGGGCCCCGTGACGGCGCTCATCATGCTCGGCATCGTGCTGCTCGTGCAGCAGATCGAGGGCAACGTGCTGCAGCCGCTCGTCATGGGCACCGCGATCAAGGTGCACCCGCTGGCCGTCGTCGTCGCGGTCGCAGCGGGAGGCTTCCTCGCGGGCATCCCCGGCACGCTCTTCGCGGTGCCGATCGTGGCGTTCCTCAACGTGTTCGTCCGGTACATTGCGTCGGGGGCCTGGCGATCGACGCCCGCTCCGCTCGCGCTCGGTGCGGCCGCCCCGCCGCCCGTGCCACCCCGCTCAGAGAGGTCTCGATGACCGATACCGCCGCCGTGCCCGTGGTCGCCGCGACCCCCGCGGCGGATGCCCTGCGCACGCCGCTCGCCCTGCCGGGGCCGACCCTCGCCGAGGTCGAGGCCGCGCGCGCCATCGTCAGTGCGGTCGCCGAGGTCACCCCCCTGCAGAGCTCGCGGCACCTTGGCGCGATGCTCGGAGCCCCGGTGTTCCTGAAGACCGAGAACCTGCAGCGCACCGGCTCGTACAAGATCCGCGGCGCCTACCACCGCATGTCGAAGCTCAGCGACGAGGAGCGCGCGCGCGGCGTCGTCGCGGCGAGCGCGGGCAACCACGCCCAGGGCGTCGCCTTCGCGGCCGGCGAGCTGGGCATCCGCGCCACGATCTTCATGCCGGTGGGCGTCGCCCTGCCGAAGCTGCAGGCGACCCGTCATTACGGAGCCGAGGTCGTGCTCGTCGGCGACACCTTCGACGAGTCCCGCCGTGCGGCCCAGCAGCACGCGGCCGAGACGGGCGCGGTGTTCATCCCGCCCTTCGACCACCCCGACGTCATCGCCGGTCAGGGCACGCTGGCGCTCGAGCTGCTCGACCAGGTGCCCGACCTGCAGACGGTCGTCGTGCCCATCGGCGGCGGCGGACTCGCGGCCGGCGTCGCGACCGTGCTCAAGCAGCGCGCGGCGCTCGAGGGTCGCAGCATCCGCGTCATCGGCGTGCAGGCCGCGAACGCCGCCGCCTACCCGCCCAGCCTCGCGGCCGGTGAGCCGACAGCGGTCGCCGTCACCCCGACGATCGCCGACGGCATCGCCGTCGCCAAGCCGGGCGCCCTGAACTTCGCGATCATCCGCGAGACCGTCGACGAGGTCGTCACGGTCGACGACGACGACATCGCGCGCGCCATGCTCGTGCTGCTCGAGCGCGCCAAGCTCGTCGTCGAGCCCGCGGGCGCCGTCGGGGTCGCCGCGATCATGACCGGCCGCATCGCGCCCGAGGGCACGACCGTCGTCATCCTCTCCGGCGGCAACATCGACCCGCTCGTCATGGAGCGCGTCATCAGCCACGGCCTGGCCGCGAGCGAGCGGTACCTCAAGCTGCGCATCCCGCTGCCCGACCGACCGGGCCAGCTCGCGCGCACGAGCGAGATCGTCGCCGCGCAGAACGCCAACGTCGTCGAGGTGCTGCACACCCGCCACGGATCGGGGCTGCAGATCAGCCAGGTGGAGCTCGAGCTGCACATCGAGACGCGCGGGCCCGAGCACGCCGAGCAGGTCATGTCGGCGCTGCGCGAGGCCGGCTACGACCCGCGGCGCACGCTCTAGCCGCGCGCGTAGCGCTGCTTGGCCCGCGTTCGACCCGCGCCGCGCGCGTCATGCGACGCGCCCGCGGTGGGTGCCTGACTGCCACAGCGTGCGATTCCGACACGAGCGTGCGAAGAAGCGCACGTCTTGGGCGGAACGGCACGGCCCCATAGGCCGGCAGAGCGGAACGGCACGGCCCCATAGGCCGGCAGATCGGGCGCCCGCCACCGCGCGCGGCCCGCAGACGACGACGGCGCCCGCCCCTCCAGGGGAGCGGGCGCCGTCAGGGCCGCCGCTACGGGCGGTAGGTCTGCACGTCGACGATCTCGACGTCGATCTCGCGGCCGTTGGGCGCGGTGTAGGTGGTGAACTCGCCGATCGTGAGCCCGAGGATCGCCGCGCCGAGCGGGCTCTGCTCGCTGTAGACGTCGAGGTCGCTGCCGTCGGCGAGGATCTCGCGACTGCCGAGCAGGAACTTCTCCTCGTCGCCGGCGACCTTCGCAGTGACGACGGTGCCGGGCTCGACCACGTCGGTCGCCTCGGGAACCTCGCCGACCGTCGCGGTACGCAGCAGCTCGGTGAGCTGGCGGATGCGCGCCTCGATCTTGCCCTGCTCGTCCTTCGCGGCGTGGTAGCCGCCGTTCTCCTTCAGGTCGCCCTCCTCCCGCGCGGCCTCGATGCGCTTGGCGATGTCGGCGCGGCCCGTCGTGGAGAGGTGCTCCAGCTCGGCGGTGAGACGGTCGTGGGCCTCCTGCGTCAGCCACTTGGTGCCGCTGGTGTCGCTCATGGGTGGTCCTTCCGTGCCGAGGGGCCGCGGCGTCGAGGCCGGGCGGTGAACAAAAGGAACCGGCCGCACGGGCCGGTTCCTCAGGTTGGTTCCGTGGATTCTACGGAAGCCAGCAGCGGTACGGCAAACCCGTCACGGGAGGCTCCGCGGTGCGCACCGTCTCCTCGAACACGCGCGTGAAGCGGTCGGAGGCGCCCAGGTCGACGACCTTCCAGCCGACGATGCCGAAGCTGCCGTTGAGGGCCTGCAGCGCGCACGACACTTCTGTGCCGGGCTCGACCGAGACCTCCCAGCGCACCTGGATCGACGTGTCGGTGGCCTCGCTGTAGCCGAGCTCGCGCACCTCCAGGGAGGCGTTGGTGCCCGAGAGCCCGCCCCAGATCACCCAGGCGGCGAAGACGACGACGAACGCGATCGCGGTGCCGATGACGAGCAGGCGCGAGCGGCGCTGCGCGGTCGGCGTGCGGCCGTAGCGGGCGTCGAGCCTGGCCTGCGTCGAGTGCGGCGCGGGGGAGTCGGTCATCGCGGGCGGGGCATCCTGTCTGCTCACGGGAACGGGCCGATAGTCTTTACTCCACGCTACTGCGCGGCGCTGAGCGCCGACCGCACCGGCAACCGCCCGGCCGTCCACTCGCTTCGAGGAGCACCCCGTGACCTGGCTGTCCTCCCTCGCCCCGCTGACCGTCGGGCCCGGCCCCGTCGACGACCCGAGCGACCCGCTGATCCCGCCGATCGAGGTCGATCCGAACCTCGTCACTCCCGGCATCGCGGGCTTCATTGCGATCGCGCTCGTGACGGTCGCCGCCATCCTGCTCATCATCGACATGAGCCGTCGCGTGCGTCGCGTGCGCTACCGCGGCGAGGTGCGCGAGCGTCTCGAGGCGGAGGCCGCCGAGGCCGAGCTCGCCGCCCGCGCCGGCGGGTCAGCCGCCGAAGGGCGGGTCGAGGGCGATGAGCAGGATCCCCGTCCAGTGGCATAGGAAGGCCACCACCGTCAGGGTGTGGAAGATCTCGTGGAACCCGAACACGCCGGGCACGGGGTTGGGCCGCTTGAGGCCGTAGACGACGGCGCCGACCGTGTAGGCGAGGCCGCCGACGATGACGAGCACCATCATGGCGACGTTTGCGGCGAACAGGTCGCCGAGGTACAGCACCGCGGCCCAGCCGAGCAGCACGTAGAGCGGCACGTACGCCCAGCGCGGCGCCGTGATCCAGAACACGCGGAAGCCGATGCCGAGCACCGCGCCCGACCAGACCAGCACGAGCAGCAGGATGCCCTTCTCCGGCGGCAGCGCGAGGGTCGCCAGGGGCGTGTACGTGCCGGCGATGAGCAGGAAGATGTTGGCGTGGTCGAGCCGCTTGAGCATGACCCGCATCCGCTCGGTCCAGGTGAAGCGGTGGTAGGTCGCCGAGATGCCGAACAGCAGCAGCGACGACAGCACGAACACGGCGCTCGACCAGCGCGCGGCGGGCCCGTCGCCGAGCGCGATGAGCACGAGACCGAGCACGATCGCGAGCGGGAAGGTGCCCGCGTGGATCCACCCGCGCCACAGCGGCTTGCCCTCGACGGGCGGGTGCGCGAGCTCGTCCTCCAGCAGGGGCAGATTGGGGATGTCCGCGGCCGGCTCGCGATCGACCGCCGCTTCGCGCGCGGTCTCGGCGGGGTTCGCGCCCGAGGTGGCGCCGGCGTTCGGGTCGGGGGTTGCGCGGGAGGCCATGGCTCCACGCTACGCGCGCGGCATGCCCGCCGCGGAATCCCTTGGCCCCCGGGGACAACTCGCGGCCGGTCGACTACCGTTGGCCTGTGCGTTCGACGAGAATCCCCGCTGGCAGCGGGCTGCTCTACGAGCTGTACATGCGGCGGCTGCGCAAGCAGCTGGCCGGCACCACGCACCCTCGCCACGTCGCGATGATCATCGACGGCAACCGGCGCTGGGCCCGGCAGTTCGGCGGCACGACCGAGCACGGGCACCGCGCGGGCGCCGAGAAGATGCGCGAGTTCCTGACGTGGTGCGACGAGGCCGGCATTGGCGTGGTGACGCTCTACCTGCTGTCGACCGACAACCTCACCGGCCGCGACGAGGCGGAGCTCACGGCCCTCACGCGCATCATCGCCGAGCTCGCCGACGAGCTCTCGCACGTGCCCGGCTGGCGCGTGCAGCACGTCGGCAGCCGCGAGGGCCTGCCCGACACCCTGCTCGCGGCGCTCGACGCCGCGGAGGCGCGCACCGCCGACGACCGCGGCCTGCACATCAATCTCGCGGTCGGCTACGGCGGTCGCCGTGAGATCGCCGACGCGGTGCGCTCGATCGTGCACCACCACGCCGAGCGCGGCGGCACCCTCGACGAGCTCGCCGAGCAGGTCACGCCGGAGAAGATCGCCGAGCACCTCTACACCGGCGGCCAGCCCGACCCCGACCTCGTGATCCGCACCTCGGGCGAGCAGCGCCTGAGCGACTTCATGCTGTGGCAGAGCGCCCACAGCGAGTTCTACTTCGTCGAGGCCCTCGGCCCCGACCTGCGCGAGGTCGACTTCCTGCGCGCCCTGCGCGACTTCGCCCGACGCCAGCGCCGCTTCGGCGCCTGACCCGAGAAGGCACCCCCATGCCCACGATCGACGAGTTCGCCGCCCGCTTCACGGAGGAGCCCGGCTACCTCAACTTCCCCTCCTTCGGCCCGCTGGGCGAGGCGGCGCTCGAGGAGCAGCGCGCGCAGAGCGAGCTCATGACGCGCGCCCGCTTCGGTTCGGTGCCGTCGATGGAGGCGGAGGAGGAGCGGGTGGATGCGGCCGTCGCCGCCCTGCTGGGCATGCGGCCCGATCAGGTCGTCTTCCAGCCCTCCACGAGCCAGGCCCTCATGCACGTCATGTTCGGCGTGACCGGGGGCATCGCCGCGGCGACGGAGGAGTTCCCGTCGATCGGCTACGGCATCGCGCGCGCGGCCGAGGCGCTCGGCGTGCTCGTGCCGCACGTCATCACGCCCGACCACGAGCGCATCACGCCCGCCGTCGTGCGCGACCAGATGGCGAGCTCGGTCGTCGCGGTCGCGGTGAGCCTCGTCGACTACCGCACCGGTCACCTCGTCGATCTCGAGGGTATCCGTCAGGTCATCGGCGACCGCCTGCTCATCGTCGACGCGATCCAGGGACTCGGGGCCGTGGAGGCGCCGTGGGAGCTGTGCGACGTCATCGTCTCCGGCGGGCAGAAGTGGCTGCGCGCCGGCTACGGCACGGGCTTCCTCGCGCTCAGCGACCGCGCCGCCGAGCAGCTCACCCCCGTGTGGTCGGGCTGGAACGCGATCGGCGAGCCCTTCATCGACGGCCCGCGCCACGACATCGTCGCGCCCGACCGCTCGGCGCGCGGGTTCCGGGTCGGGTACGCCGACCCGATCGCGCAGGCGCGCCTCGCGGGTGCGGTCGAGGAGCTCACGGCGGTGGGGGTCGGGCCGGTGCGGCAGCGGATCCTCGAGCGAGCATCCGCCATCATCGACCTCGCCGACGAGGTCGGCCTGCCTGTCGTGTCGCCCCGCGACGACGCCGAGCGCGCCGGCATCGTCGCGCTCGAGCCCGCCCCCGAGCAGCTGAGCCTGCTGAGCGCGGCCCTGCACAACCACGGTGTCTCCACGACGGTGCGCGGCGGCCGCGTGCGGCTGGGCCCGCACGTGTCGACGACCGACGAGACGCTCGAGCTGCTGCGGGCGGCGTTCGTCGAGTACCAGTCGGCCGCGCGCGTGTGACCATTCCGTGTCGCGCGCGTGTCGCGCCGCGCGGAGGTCGAGGGCGGGTCTAGCGTCAGCGCCATCGGGCACCTCGCCCGGTCGGGACGGCCTCGGAATCGTCTCGCGAGCCCCCGGCCGTCTCGCAGCGACTATGGTCCGGGGATGCCCGCGCTCCCCGGGGACGGAGCACCGGTGGCCTCTTCCCGCACTACTCGCCAGGCAGCATCCAGCAGCGCGACGTCGGGGGAGGTGGGGCAGCGCACCTACGTGCTCGACACGTCGGTGCTGCTGAGTGATCCGAAGGCCCTGTTCCGGTTCGCCGAACACGCCGTCGTCATCCCCGTCGTCGTCATCGGCGAGCTCGAGGCCAAGCGGCACGACCCCGAGATCGGCTACTTCGCGCGGCAGGCGCTGCGCAATCTGGATGACCTGCGCGTGCAGCACGAGCGCCTCGACTTCCCCATCGCGGTGGGCGACGGCGGCTCGCTGCGCGTCGAGCTCAACCACTCCAACCAGTCGGTGCTGCCCTCGGGGCTGCAGCTGGGGGACAACGACTCGCGCATCCTCGCCGTGGCGATGAACCTCGCGAGCGAGGGCCTCGACGTCGTCGTGGTCTCGAAAGACCTGCCGATGCGGGTCAAGGCCTCGTCGATCGGTCTCGCCGCCGAGGAGTACCGCGCCGAGCTCGCCGTCGACTCCGGCTGGACGGGCATGAGCGACGTCTCACTGTCGGCCGAGCAGATGGCGACGCTCTACGAGCGCGAGACCATCGAGTCGTCGGCCGTCGCCGAGCTGCCGATCAACACCGGGCTCGTGATCCACTCCGACCGCGGGTCGGCGCTCGGCCGTGTCATCGACAAGGGCCGCGTCGGGCTCGTGCGCGGCGACCGCGACGTCTTCGGCCTGCACGGCCGCTCGGCCGAGCAGCGGCTCGCGATCGACCTCCTCATGGACCCGCAGATCGGCATCGTCTCGCTCGGCGGCCGCGCCGGCACCGGCAAGTCGGCGCTCGCCCTCTGCGCGGGCCTCGAGGCCGTGCTCGAGCGGCAGCAGCAGCGCAAGATCATGGTGTTCCGGCCGCTGTACGCGGTCGGCGGGCAGGAGCTCGGCTACCTGCCGGGCGACGCGAGCGAAAAGATGAACCCCTGGGCGCAGGCGACGTTCGACACGCTCTCGAGCGTCGTGTCGCAGAACGTGCTCGACGAGGTCATCGACCGCGGGCTTCTCGAGGTGCTGCCGCTCACGCACATCCGTGGCCGGTCGCTGCACGACGCCTTCGTCATCGTCGACGAGGCGCAGTCGCTCGAGCGCAACGTGCTGCTGACGGTGCTGTCGCGCATCGGGCAGAACTCGAAGGTCGTGCTCACGCACGACGTCGCCCAGCGCGACAACCTCCGCGTCGGCCGGCACGACGGCGTCGCGAGCGTCATCGAGACGCTCAAGGGCCACGGGCTGTTCGGGCACATCACGCTCACGCGCAGCGAGCGCAGCGCGATCGCCGCGCTCGTGACCGATCTGCTCGAGGGCAACGAGCTCGCCTGAGGCGGGCATCCGCTCGATGGTGCGGCGCTCGCCCTGCGGGGCGGGCGCCGCTCCTCGTTCGCGGGCCTCGTTCGCCGGGCGGTCAGCTGTCGGCGGGCCGGTCGCGGCGAGACTGCGCGACGGCCGCGAGCAGCTCGCCGAGCGTGTGGTCGCCCTCGACCCGGTGGCGCAGGCTCGCGTCGCCGTTGACGGTGTAGCGGTTGCGGCGGCCGTCGCGCTCCTTGACGAGGTAGCCGCCCTCGACGAGCTCGGCGATGATGCGCTGCGTGGCGCGCTCGGTGATGCCGACGAGCTCGGCGATCTCGCGCATGCGCAGCTCGGGGTCGGCGGCGAGGCACACGAGCACGTGGGAGTGATTGGTCAGGAACGTCCACTCGGCCACCAGCCCACTGTAGGGCGCGAGTCCGGCGATCGTCCGGAAGCGCGCGTGGCGGAGCTCGAACGCGCACGGGGCGCGGAGCGAGCCCTAACCCGACATCCGAAACGCGACACGAAACACACGAACTACATTACGTGTATTGTGTGACGCGTAAGGAGGTTCGCCCATGCCACCCGCACCGCCGATCAGCCTCGAACCGCTCTCCGTGCTCCTGCTCGTGCTCGTCGCCGGCATCGCCCTCGCGGTGCTGCCCTACGCGCACCGCTCGCTGCGCGGCGACCGCCGCGGACGCTCGACCACCGTCGCGATCGCGGCGATGCTCGTCTCTACCGCCGTGCTCGCCGTCGCCGATGCTCCGTGGCTGATCGCCGCCGCCTGGAGCGCCGCGACCCTCGCCACGCTCGCCGCCCTCGGCCTCGGCGGCGGAGCGGCCGCCGTGCGCCGCGCCGCCCCCTGGCTCGTCATCGGCGACCTCGCGCTCTGGGGGGCCGTCGCCGCGATCGCGGCGGGAGGGCGCGGCGACCTCGCGGCCGTCCTGCTCGTCGTCGCGGCGGGCATCCGCTGCGCCGCCCCGCCCGCCCACGGCTGGCTCGTCGACTCGCTGCACGCCCCCACGCCCGTCAGCGCCGCCCTGCACGGCGGCATCGTCAACGGCGGCGGCATCCTGCTGCTGAGCCAGCTGCCGGTGCTGCAGGCGAGCCCGCTCGCGCTCGGCCTGCTCGCCGCGCTCGCCGCCGTCGCCGTCGTCGCCGGCACGATCGGCGCCCTCGTGCGCACCGACGTCAAGGGCCGCCTCGTGCTCTCGACCGTCGCGCAGATGGGGTTCATGCTGCTCTGCCTCGCGCTCGGCCTCGCCGCCGCGGCCGCCCTCCACCTCGTCGCGCACGGCTTCTACAAGAGCGCGCTCTTCCTCGGCTCGAGCGACGGCATCGACCGCCGCGCCGCCGACCGCCGCGCGCCCGCCGCGCTGCGCCTCACGGCCGCCGGCCGTCGGGTGCGGATGCTCGTCGGCGCGCTGCCCGCCGTGCTCGCCCTCGTCGTCACCGCGCTCGCCCTCTACCCGGGCGGCCGCGGGCTGCCCGAGGCGCTGCTGCTGCTCGTCATGGCCGCCGCCGTCGCGACCGCCGGATACCGCGCCGCCCTCGCCGCGCGCACCCTGCCGCACGCGCTCGGCGTCGGAGCCCTCGCCGCCGCCGGCGCCACCGCGTTCGCCGCGCTGACCTCGGCGCTCTCCGGGGCGCTCGCGCTGCCCTCCGGGGGTGCCGCGGCCGGTGGCGCCGCCGTGCCGCTCGTGCTCGCCGTGCTCACGATCGCGGCCCTCGCCGGGCTCGCCGCCGTGCGGGGCACGGCGCCCTCGGGGCGGCTCGGGCTGCGCATCCTCGCCCTCGGCCACCGTCTCGGCGGGCCCGGTCTCGTCGGCCGCCCCCGCTCGCGCCCCGCCGCCTCCCGCACCGCCGGTTCGCGCTTCCCGATCGGAGCCTCCGCATGACCAGCCTGCTGCCGACCACCGCGCGCATCCTGCGCGCCCGCGCCGACGCCGAGATCGCCGCGAGCGTCATCGCGCCGTACTACGGCCTTGACGCCGCGATCGCCGTCAACCCCGTGCTGCCCTCGCTGCGGCAGGGGATGCCCGCGGCGCTCCGCGACGCCGCCCCCGCCCTCGGGGCGCGCGGCGGCGTGAGCGAGCAGTGGGCCCGCGAGCGCTTCGACGCCGGGCGCATCTCGCGCACCGAGCTCGCGCGCGCCCTGCGGGAGCGCCTCGACGCCGACCACCCGGCGGTCGGCGAGAGCGACGCGACCCTCGTGGCGCGGTTCCTCGCCGGCGCGGGGGCGGTCGCCGAGCCGCCGGTCGCCGACGCGGTCGCCGACGCCGCGGAGCAGGCCGCGCTCGGTGTCGACGAGCGCGTGACGTCCTGGTGCCGCGCCGCGCTCGCCCCCGAGGCCGCCGCCTGGCCGGTGCCGGTCGCCGAGCTCGGCTTCTACGGCGCCTGGCGCGCCGTCGCTGCCACCGACCTCACGCTGCCCCGCGAGGCTCGGCGGCGCATCGAGCAGGCGCCGCTCGCGGCCGATGCCGCGCTCGCTGCGGCACTCGAGGCGAGCGGCCTGCCGCAGGCCGACCGCGCCGAGGCCCTGCGGCGCGAGCTCGCCCGCACGCCCGGCTTCACCGCCCACGTGCGCTGGCTCGCCGAGACGCGCGGCGACGTCGAGATCGTCGACCTGCTCGCCGTGCGGCTGACGCTGCGCCTCGCGCTCGACGCACCGCTGCCGTCGCCCGCCGCGACGCTCGCACGGCCCCGTCGGCCCCGACGCGACGAGCTCGGGCTCGACGCCGTCGACCGCGCCCTCGTCTGGCAGAGCGCGCTCGAGGCCCGCGTGCACGGCCGCCTGCTGTCGCGCGTGCGCCCCGAGCCGCCGACCCCCGCCGCGTCGCCGGCTGCACACCTGGTCTTCTGCATCGACGTGCGCAGCGAGGGCATCCGCCGCCACCTCGAGCAGCAGGGCCCCTACGCGACCTCGGGCTTCGCCGGGTTCTTCGGCATCGCCGCGGAGGTTGAGCCGCTCGCCGCCTCCGCCGCCTCCGCGGCGTGCCCCGTGCTGCTCAGCCCGCGCTACCGCGTGAGCGAGCGGCCCGTGCCGGGTGCCTGGCGCGGCGCGAAGGGCCTCGTCGACCGCCTCGCCGGAGGCCGGGCGTGGCGCTCGGCGCTGAAGGCGCCGGACGCGGTCGCCGGTGCGCCGCTCGGCTGGGCCGAGATGACCGGGTGGCTGTGGGGTCCGGTCGCGGCGACCCGCAGCATCCTCGCCGGCGCCGCAGGCCGCGATCGCCGACCCGACGAGCCCGCGACCGCCCCCGCGACCCTCTTCGACGTCGACTCGGCGCTCACGATCGACGACCAGCTCGACACCGCCGAGGTGATCCTGCGCACGATGGGCATGACCGCGCCGGATGCCCCGCTCGTGGTGCTCGTCGGCCACGGCTCGACGACCGTCAACAACGCCTTCCGCACCGCGCTCGACTGCGGCGCCTGCGGCGGCCACCGGGGCGCGCCGAACGCCCGCATCGCCGCGGCGATCCTCAACAGCGAGGCGGTGCGCGCCGGGCTCGCCGAGCGCGGCATCGTGATCCCCGCCGAGACGGTGTTCCTCGCGGGCGAGCACGACACCGTGAGCGACGCCCTGCGCATCGTCGACGCCTCGGCGCTGCCCGCCTCGCGCCGGGGCGAACTCGACACCCTGCTCGCCGACGCCGCGCGCGCCGCCGACGCCCTGCAGCGCGAGCGCGCTGCCGAGCTGCCGGGCGCCGCTCGGCGCGGCGGTCGCGGGCGGGCGCGCCTGGAGCGCCGCGGCCGCGACTGGGCGCAGGTCTACCCGGAGTGGGGCCTCGCCCGCAACGCGGCGATCGTCATCGGGCCCCGCTCGCGCACCGCCGGGGTCGATCTCGAGCGCCGAGCCTTCCTGCACTCGTACGACCCGGTGGCGGATGCCGACGGTCGCGCCCTCGAGACCATCCTCACCGCGCCGCTCGTGGTCGCGCACTGGATCAACGCCCAGTACTACTTCTCGGCCGTCGACCCCGACGTGCTCGGCGCCGGCTCGAAGACCGTGCACAACCTCGTCGGCGGCGCGGGCGTGCTCGCCGGACCGGGCGGCGACCTGCGCATCGGCCTGCCCTGGCAGTCGATCGGCACCCGCGCCGGGCTGCACCACGAGCCGCTGCGCCTGCTGGCCGTCGTCGACGCGCCCCTGCCGCGCATTGACGACATCATCCAGCGCGCCGACATCGTCGCCGACCTGGTGTTCGGCGACTGGGTGCTGCTCGTCGCCCCCGGCGCCGAGCCCGGCACCTGGGTGCGCCGCACCCGCGAGGGCTGGCAGCCGTACGCGCTCGATGCGAGCATGCACACCGAGGAGGGCGCGCCCGGCGCTGCTCCGCAGACCACCGACCGGAAGGAGGCGGCATGAGCCGCGACTCACTCACCCGCATGACCAAGATCGAGGTCGTCGCGCGCACCGCCGACTCCGACGCGGTGCGCCGCCAGATCGTCGCCTCCGGAGCGACCGGCTACACGAGCCTGCCCGCCGTGACCGGCCTCGGCCACCACGGCGCCCACGAGGGGCGCGCGCTGTTCAACGACCGCGACGCGCTCACCCTCACGATCACCGTCGTGCCCGACGACCGCGCCGACGACCTCATCGACGGCCTGCGCTCGCTGCTCGAGCGCTCAACGGGCGTCATGTTCGTGAGCGACACCTACGTGAGCCGGCCGCACTACTTCAGCTGAGCGCGGCGCGAGCCGAGCATCCGCGAACCGGAACGGCGCCCGCCCCGAGAGCCGGGGCGGGCGCCGTTCGCGTCAGGCGAGTGCGGCCTACAGGCCGGGCGACGTCATCGAGAGCACGTCGAGCAGCTCGTCGAGCTGCTGCTCGGTGACCTCGCCGCGCTCGACGAAGCCGAGGTCGACGACGGCCTCACGCACCGTGATGCCCTTCGCGACCGAGTGCTTGGCGACCTTCGCGGCGGCCTCGTAGCCGATGACGCGGTTGAGCGGCGTGACGATCGACGGCGACGACTCGGCAAGGGCGCGAGCGCGCTCGACGTTCGCCTCGAGGCCCACGACGGTCTTGTCGGCGAGCACGCGCGTCGAGTTCGCGAGCAGGCGGATCGACTCCAGCAGCGAGGTGCCCATGACCGGAATGGCGACGTTCAGCTCGAACGAGCCCGAGGCGCCCGCCCAGGCTACGGTCGCGTCGTTGCCGATGACGCGCGCGCACACCATGAGCACGGCCTCCGGCACGACCGGGTTCACCTTGCCGGGCATGATCGACGAGCCGGGCTGCAGGTCGGGGATGCTCAGCTCGGCGAGACCCGTGTTGGGGCCCGAGCCCATCCAGCGCAGGTCGTTGCAGATCTTCGTCAGCGACACCGCGATGACGCGCAGCGCGCCGCTCGCCTCGACGAGGCCGTCACGCGCGCCCTGCGCCTCGAAGTGGTCGAGCGCCTCGGTGATCGGCAGACCGGTCGAGGCGGCGAGCTCGGCGATCACCTTCTGCGAGAAGCCGAGCGGGGTGTTGATGCCCGTGCCAGTCGCGGTGCCACCGAGCGGCACCTCCGCGACGCGCTCGATCGTCGCCTGCACGCGCGCGATGCCGAGGCGGATCTGCCGGGCGTAGCCGGCGAACTCCTGGCCGAGCGTGACCGGGGTCGCGTCCATGAGGTGGGTGCGGCCGGCCTTGACCACGGTCTTCCAGAGCTCGGCCTTCTCCTCCAGGGCGCCGGCGAGGTGCTCGAGCGCGGGCACGAGGTCGGCCATCAGCGCCTGCGTGACGGCGAGGTGCACCGAGGTGGGGAAGACGTCGTTCGACGACTGGGAGGCGTTGACGTGGTCGTTGGGGTGCACGGCGAGGTCGTCGGTCGACGCGAGCGTCGCCAGCACCTCGTTCATGTTCATGTTCGAGCTCGTGCCCGAGCCCGTCTGGTACGTGTCGACGGGGAAGTGCTCGTGGTGGCTGCCGGCGATGATCTGGTCGGCGGCGGCCACGATCGCCTGCGAGCGGGCTGCGTCGAGGATGCCCAGCTCGGCGTTCACGATCGCGGCGGCGCGCTTGATCTGCGCGAGGGCGACGATCTGACCCGCCTCGAGCCCGGTGCCCGAGATGGGGAAGTTCTCGACCGCGCGCTGCGTCTGCGCGCGGTACAGGGCGCTGCGCGGCACGCGCACCTCGCCCATCGTGTCGTGCTCGATCCGGTAGTCCAGCTCAGCGTTGTCGCTCACAGCGATGCGCTCCTTCTCGTGAGAGTGCGGGGGTCGGCGCGCCGGTCAGATCTGGCCGACGACGATGTCGGGCACTGCTCGACCCTCGAGCAGGCGGTAATTGGCACCGACGATAGCCAGGGTACCGGCGGCGACGGCGTCGCTGATCAGCTCGCTCGCGGCCAGCAGCTCGCCGACGGTGTCGCGCAGGTGCTCGCGCCCGACGACCTGCGCGTCGAGTTCGGCGGGGTCGGTCGTGCCGGCGGCGAGCAGGCAGCGGTCGACCGCGGGCACGATGCGCTCGACGAGACCCTGGATGTGCGGGGGCAGCGGCGGAGCATCCGCCCCTCGGGAGTCGATCGCCGCCCGCACCGCACCGCACTCGTCGTGGCCGAGCACGAGGATCAGCGGCACGCCCAGCACGCCGACCGCGTACTCGAGCGAGCCGACGACGCTGCTGGAGATCACCTGCCCGGCGTTGCGCACGACGAAGAGGTCGCCGAGGCCCTTGTCGAAGATGATCTCGGCCGCCAGGCGCGAGTCGCTGCAGCCGAAGAGGGCCGCGTGCGGCGCCTGCGAGGAGGCCAGCTCGTTGCGCCGCTCGACGTCCTGTCGCGGATGCGCGGGCTCACCGGCGACGAAGCGGGCGTTGCCGCGCTCCATCTCGCGCCACACGTCGGCGGGGGTGCGCTGCTCGATCGGCGGCATGGCGGCTCCGGGAGGCGTCAGAGGTGGAGGGCGGGGCTCCACGGCCCCCGACCTGCGAGCCTACGCCCGCTCAGCGGCCCGGTGTGTCGAGCTCGTCGGCGATCGCTGTGGCGAGCTGCGCGAAGTCGGCGTCGCTCGCGGTGCCGTACAGCACGACCGTGCTCGACCCGGCGTCGGTGACGAGCGCGTAGGCGCGATTGCCGATCTCGTCGACGTCGCGGCGATCGAAGGCGCGCCACTCGCGCCCGCCGATCTCGACGACCTCGCCGTCGCCGTTGGGCCCGCGCAGGGCGTCGTCGAGCCACGTGGGGTTCGCGTCGAAGCCCTGCAGCAGGCCGATGAAGCGGTCGTCGGCGGTGATGAGGCCGACGTACCACTCCTGCACCTCGCCGTCGCCGCCCAGGTCGGCCCGGTTGGCGTACCAGCCCTCGGGCAGCGCCGGCGCGACGACGGACTGCCCGAGCCCGGCCTCGGCCTGCTCGGCGGTCGCGGCGTAGTCGACGCTCTCGGGCGTCGGATCCTCCCGCACCGTCACGACGATGAGGAACAGCACGATGAGCAGCGAGGCGCCGATCGACAGCAGCAGGTTCTTCGTCGACTGGTTGGCGCGGCGCTTGGCCCGGTTGGCGGCGACGCGGGCCGCGCGCTCCTCGTCGGTCTCGGGGCGACCGAGCTCGGCGACGATCGGGCGGCCGGTGACGGGGTCGGTCATGGGCGGATGCTCAGCCCTGGCCCGCGGCGGAGCGTGCGGCGTCGAGGCGCTCCTTCGCGCCGATCAGCCACTGCTCGCAGCGGCGCGCGAGCGCCTCGCCGCGCTCCCACAGGGCGATCGACTGCTCGAGCGTGGCGCCGCCCTGCTCGAGCTCGGTGACCACGCGCACGAGCTCGTCGCGCGCCTGCTCGTACGACAGGGCGTCGACGTCGGTCGCGGCGTCGGCGGTGGGGGTCACGTCAGTCATGGTACGAGCGTCTCTCTGTCGAGCGGGTGGGTGCGGGGTGCGAGGTCACCGAGCGGGGTCGCCGACGGCGGGCAGCGCCGCGCCCGCGGTCGCCGCGAGTCGCCCGGCGGCGAGCGTGAGCACGAGCGCGTCGCCCGCGCTCGCCTCGGCCGGGTCGCGCAGCACCTGGCCCTCGCCGCGCTGCACGATCGCGTACCCGCGGTCGAGGGTGTGCTGCGGCGAGAGGGCGCGCAGCTGCCGGCGGCGCTCCTCGACCTCCTGGCCAGCGCGCTCGAGCCGACGCTCCGTGAGCTCGACGCCGCGCGCGACGAGGCGCACGAGCTCGTCGGCGCGCTGGTCGATGATCCAGCCGGGCGCGGCGAGCGAGGGCCGGGAGCGCACCTGGGCGATGCGGTCGATCTCGGTGCCGATGAGGCTCGTGACGCGCGAGAGCATGCGCGAGCGCACCTGCTGCACGCGCGCGAGCTCGTCGGCGACGTCGGGCACGACGCGCTTGGCGGCGTCGGTCGGCGTCGAGGCGCGCAGGTCGGCCACGTCGTCGAGCAGCGGCCGGTCGTTCTCGTGCCCGATCGCGCTCACGAGCGGGGTCTCGCAGGCCGCCGTGGCGCGCACGACGGCCTCGTCGCTGAACGGCAGCAGGTTCTGGAAGTCGCCGCCGCCGCGGGCGACGATGATGACGTCGACCTCGGGGTCGGCATCCAGCGCCCGGATGCCCGCCACGAGCTCGCCGACGGCCCGCTCGCCCTGCACCGCCGAGTGGTGCACCCGGAACCGCACGGAGGGCCAGCGCAGCTGCGCGTTGCGCAGCACATCCTTCTCGGCGTCGCTGTCGGCGCCCGTCACGAGGCCGATGCAGTGCGGCAGGAACGGCAGCGGCTTCTTGCGCGCCGCGTCGAAGAGCCCCTCGGCGCGCAGCTGCTGGCGCAGCCGCTCGAGCCGCTCGAGCAGGTCGCCGAGGCCGACGCGGCGCATCTCGAACACCTGCATCGTGAGGCTGCCGCCCTTGACCCACCAGTTGGCCTTGACGAGCGCGACGACGCGGTCGCCCTGGCCGAGGCCGTCGGGCAGCTTCGCCCGCACGCTCGACCACACCGTGAACGACACGGTGGCGTCGACGGCGAGGTCTTTGAGCTTGCCGTAGACGTTGCCGCCCGAGACGCCCCACTGGGTGATCTCGCCCTCGACCCACACGCTGCCGAGCCGGTCGATGTAGCCCTTGATCTTCTGCGACAGCTCGCCGACGGGCCACGGGGCATCAGCCGTCGAGGGAGCGGCGGCGGGTGCGCTCGACGCGGTCTCGCTCATGCCCCTCCTTGCTTCGTTCGGCGGCCTCCGCCAGGGTAGTCGACGGCACCGACGGCCGTCGGGCCGAGCGGAGAGTCGAGGAACCATGCCGTCATCCACACCCCTGGAGGTGTCGCGCCTGACGAAGGTCTACGGCCCCGTCACGGCCCTGCACGACGTGAGCTTCACCGCGCAGCCGGGGCGCGTGACGGGCTTCCTGGGCCCGAACGGCGCGGGCAAGACCTCGACGCTGCGCATCCTGCTCGGCCTCAACCGCCCCACCTCCGGCAGCGCCACGATCGCGGGCGTGCCGTACCGCGCGCTCGAGCGGCCCCTGACCCGCGTGGGCGGCTCGCTGTCGAGCGACGTGTTCCACCCGGCGCGCTCCGGCCGCGACCACCTGCGGGTCGTGGCGCTCGCGGCGGGCATCCCCCTGCCGCGCGTGGACGTCGTGCTCGAGCAGGTGGGGCTGCAGCACGCGGCCCGGCGCCCCGTCGGGGGTTACTCGCTCGGCATGCGCCAGCGGCTCGGCCTCGCCGGAGCCCTGCTCGGCGACCCCGACGCGCTCGTGCTCGACGAGCCCATCAACGGCCTCGACCCCGACGGCATCCGCTGGATGCGCGGTCTGCTGCGGGCGCTCGCCGACGAGGGCCGCACGGTGCTGCTGTCGAGTCACGTGCTGAGCGAGGTGCAGCAGACGGTGGATGACGTGGTCGTCATCCGGCACGGACGCATCGTCTTCGACGGCGCGCTCTCCGATCTCGAGCAGGGCACCGCGCGCGTGCGCGTCGACGTCGCACCCGGCGATCGGGCGGCGCTCGCCGCAGCGCTGACCGCCGCGGGCGCGGGCGTCGAGGCGGGCGAGCACGGCCTCGTCGTGGTCGGCCTCGACGCGCGCCGCACGGGCGAGGTCGCGCGCGACGCGGGGCTCGCGCTCACGCACCTCAGCGACGAGGGCGACGGGCTCGAGGCGATCTTCCTGCAGCTCACCGCCGACGAGTCCGCCAGCGCCGAGGGGAGCGCGGCATGAGCGCGCTCGGCCGCGCCGTCGCCTCCGAGTTCGCGAAGGTGCTCTCGCTGCGCGCCTGGTGGCTGCTCGGTCTCGTGCTGCTGCTCTACATCGCGGTCACCGCGGCGGGGCTCGCCTTCTTCCTCAGCGACCTCGGTGCGCAGCTCGGCGCGGCGGCGGGCCCCGGCGCTCCGGTGCTCGACGCGGTGACGACGGCGAACCTCGTCTACTCGAGCGTCACCGCGGTCGGCCTCGTGATCCCGCTGCTGTTCGGCGCGCTGCTCGCGACGACCGAGTACCGTCACCGCACGCTCACCCCGACCGTGCTCGCCCAGCCGCGCCGCGGCGTCGTGCTCGCGGCGAAGGCCGTCGTCGCGCTCGTCATGGGCGCGCTCTACGGCGTCATCGGCCTCGCCGGCTCGGTCGGCGCCGGCGCCCCGACCCTCCTGGCTGTGGGCGAGCAGGCGGCCCTCGACGAACCGGACGTGCTCACGGTGCTCGCCCGCACCCTGCTGGCGACGGCGCTGTGGTCGCTGCTCGGCCTCGGCCTCGGTGCGCTGCTGACGAGCCAGATCGCGGCGATCGTCATCGTGCTGGCGTTCACGCAGTTCGTCGAGCCGATCCTGCGGCTCATCGCCGGCATCAGCGAGCCCACGGCCGCGATCGCGCGCTTCCTGCCCGGGGCGGCGACCGACGCGCTCGTCGGCGCGGGCATCCTCAGCTCGCTCGGGGCGATCGATCCGAGCGTGCCCAACGCGACGGCGGATGCCCTGCTGTGGTGGCAGGGCGGCCTCGTGCTCGCCGCCCTCGCCGTCGTCCCGGTGGTCGTCGCGGCCCTCACGACCGCCCGGCGCGATGTCGAGTAGCCGGAGCCCGCTCGCGCTCGGCGAGCGCCCACCCGCGCCCTCGTAGACTGGCGCCCGTGAGCAGCATCACGAACGGCGCCCTCGGCGCGACCCTGACCGCCCCCGTCGTGCCCGAGCGACGCGAGCGGCTCGTGCCGACCGCCGTCGACGGCCCGCGCCGCGTGCTGCTCGCCGCGCCCCGCGGCTACTGCGCCGGCGTCGACCGCGCCGTCATCGCCGTCGAGAAGGCGCTCGAGCAGTACGGCGCCCCCGTCTACGTGCGCAAGCAGATCGTGCACAACGTGCACGTCGTGAGCGAGCTCGAGAAGCAGGGCGCGATCTTCGTCGACGAGGTCGACGAGGTGCCGGAGGGCTCGCACATCGTGTTCTCGGCGCACGGCGTGAGCCCGGCGGTCGTGCAGGGCGCCGCCGATCGAGGGCTCGCCGCGATCGATGCGACGTGCCCGCTCGTGACGAAGGTGCACCGCGAAGCGGTGCGCTTCGCGAAGCAGGACTACCGCATCCTGCTCATCGGTCACGCGGGCCACGAGGAGGTCGAGGGCACGATGGGCCACGCCCCAGAGCGCACGATCCTCATCGGCACGCCGGAGGAGGCCGACACGGTCGAGGTGCCCGAGAGCGACACCCTCATCTGGCTGTCGCAGACGACGCTGAGCGTCGACGAGACCATGGAGACCGTGCGGCGCCTGCGCGCGCGGTTCCCGCACCTGCAGGATCCGCCGAGCGACGACATCTGCTACGCCACCCAGAACCGACAGGTCGCCATCAAGAAGGTGGCACCGGATGCTGACCTCGTGATCGTCGTCGGCTCGGCCAACTCCTCCAACAGCGTGCGCCTCGTCGAGGTCGCCCTCGAGTACGGCGCGAAGGCCGCCTACCGCGTCGACTACGCGAGCGAGATCAAGCAGGAGTGGCTCGAGGGCGTCGCGACGGTCGGCGTCACGAGCGGCGCGAGCGTGCCGGAGGTGCTCGTGCAGCAGGTGCTCGCCGACCTCGCCGACGCCGGCTTCGCCGACGTCGAGGTCGTCAAGACGGCGGAGGAGGACCTCATGTTCTCGCTGCCGAAGGAGCTGCGCACCACGGCGAGCGGCGAGCAGGACGCTCGCGCGCTCGGCGGCCGCACTCGAGCCTGAGCACCGCTCGCCCGGCCCGGCAGTAGTCTGCGAGGGCAGCGCCCCCACGGGCGCGCCTCGGGAGGGAAGATGCCCGGCATCGCACTGCCGCGCGACATCGCGTCGGCGGTCGTCGTGCGCGGCTTCGCGACGGCACAGCGCGCGATCGTCGTCGTGGCAATGCTGCTCACGGTCGTGCCCGTCACCGTCACCGTGCTCGACCGCGGGGGCTCGGTGCCGCACCTTCTCGTCGCGGTCGCCTGCCTGCTCGTCACCGCCGGTCTTGCACTGCAGCTGCTGCTCGCGCCCAGCGTCGGTCGCGCCGTGCTCTTCCTCGTCGGCGGCTCGGTCGTCTCCTCGGTGTACGCCGTCGCCCTGCTGCGGTCGGGCGCCGACCTCACCGAGCCGGCGCCGTTCCTCGTCAACCGCATCGCCGTCGCGCTGCTGATGGTCGGCGCCCTCAGCGCCAGCGCCCGCGTGGGGCTCGTGTGGACCGTGCTCGGCTTCGCCGCGGGCGAGCTCTCGCTCATCGTCGGCTTCGCCCTCGCGGGGGAGGCCGCGCCCACTGGGGTCGCTCCGTTCCTCGCGCTCGCCGTCGTGCTCGCCGTGTACGGGGCCTTCGAGATCGGCGGCCGCCGGCTGCGCAGTCAGCTGGCCGACATCGGCGCGCTCCAGTCGGAGCTCGCGGAGGTCGAGCATCAGCGCGAGCTCGAACGGCGCGCCTCGCGCATCGTGCACGACACCGTGCTCGCCGACCTCGCGATCGTCGCCGCTCGCTCGGGCCCCGTCGACGGGGCGGCGCGAGCGCGCCTCGAGCGCGACGTCGCGGCCGCCGCCGCCGGCACGGTCGCGCTGCGGGGAGCGGGGGCCGCGCCCGCCCGCTCGAGGGTCGGCGACGAGCTGCTCGACCTCGCTCGCGACTACCAGTGGAGCGGCGTGCGCATCGACATCTCCGGTTTCGACGCACTCGACGCGGAGGTCGACGACGACGTGCGCGAGGCCGTCATCGGTGCGACGCGCGCCGCGCTCGACAACGTCGTGCGGCACGCCGGCGCCGACCGGGCCGAGGTCGTCGTCGGGGTGCGCGACGGCACGCTCTCGGTGCTCGTCGTCGATGACGGCATCGGCTTCGCCGCCGACGACGTCGACCCCGACCGCCTGGGCGTCCGTTCGTCGATCGATGAGCGCGTGCGCCGTGTCGGGGGCGCCGTGCGCGTGTGGTCGGGCGACGAGGGCACGACCGTCATGCTGACCGTGCCGGCTCGAACGGGCGCATCATGAGAGGCGCAGCGATGCGAGCACCGCGCACGCCCCGCAGCGCCACGGGCGAGCGGCTCGGCTCACTGTGGTCGGCCGACCCGCTCAGTTGGCTCGCCACGCGGTGGCTCGCCGCCGGGTGCGCGATCAGCGCGGTGCTGCTGGCGGTGGTGATGCTCGTGCTGTTCGCCGGCAGCTCGGCGCGCCTGCCCGTGCAGATCGCCGCGCTCGCCGTGTCGACCGCCGCGTTCGCGCTCGTGCACGTCGCCACGCGCCCGCACCGCGGCGGGCTGCCCGAGTCGACCGCGTGGGCCGCACTGGCCCTGTCGCTCGCGGGCGTCGGCCTCTCGGCGGCGGGCTACGTCGGCCTGGACTTCCGCGTGCAGTTCTGGTGGGCGCCGGTGAGCGTCTCACTGCTGCTCATCGCGCTCACCCCTTTCTCGACGGCGGCGCAGGTGGCCCGCTACGGCGCGGCGTCGTTCGTGGTGTGCGGCGGCCTCGCCGTCGGGCTCGCCTCGACCGGCACCCTGCAGTGGCCGATGCTCGTCATCATCTACCTCGTCGAACTGCAGATCGTGATCGCGACGGTGGGCTGCATCGTCTTCACCACGGTCGTCACGCGCCTGCTGCGCGGCTGGAACGAGCGCCCCCTGCCGGCCGTCGCGACAGGGCCCGAGCCCGAGCCCGATCCTGATGCGCGGCGCGAGCCGAACGAGGCCGACGACCGCGCGGAGTCCGCGCGCGCCGAGCTCGCCGCCCGCGTCGATGAGGCCATGTCGGCGCGGCTCGCGGCGCCGCTGCAGCTGCTGCGGGGCATCCTCGATCGGGGCGTCGTCGAGCCGGAGGATCAGCGGCGCGCGCTCGAACTCGCCGCCGCGCTGCGCGCCGACCTCGTCGCGCAGGCCGACGCCACGTGGCTCGACCGCCTCGTCGACGGCCAGCCGGTGCGGGTCGTCGATCCCGAGCGCCTTGCCGATCGCCTGAGCCTGCCGCAGCGGTCGGCGCTGCGCGCGATGCTGGATGCCCTGCTCGCGCACCCCGCATCGGGCTTCGTCGAGGGCCGCATCGAGCTGCTGCCCGCCGATCGCGGCACCGTGGCCGTGGCGCTGCGCATCGTGACGACACTGCCGGAGGGCCGCCGCGAGACCTTCCTCGCGCCGTACTACGTCACGCTGCAGACCGTCGTGAACGGCATCCGCTGGCGCAACGGCACCGCGCTCGAGGTCGACTTCGAGGTGCCCGTCGCCGAGGCGACGAGCCGGCCGGTCGTGCAGCGCTCACCAGCTCCGAGCCCGCAGCGACCGACCGGCTGAGGTCGACTAGCGGCCCGAGTGGCCGGCCGAGCCGAGCTGCTGCGTGGCCTCGACGACGCGCTTCGCCATCGCCGACTCGGCGAGCTTGCCCCAGGCGCGCGGGTCGTAGATCTTCTTGTTGCCGACCTCGCCGTCGACCTTGAGCACGCCGTCGTAGTTGCGGAACATCGTGTCGGCGATCGAGCGCGTGAACGCGTACTGCGTGTCGGTGTCGATGTTCATCTTGATGACGCCGTTGCGCACCGCCTCGGCGATCTCGGCGTCGGTCGAGCCGGAGCCGCCGTGGAAGACGAGGTCGAGCGGCAGGGCATCCGTGCCGTACTTCGCTTGGATGCCGTCCTGGATCTCCTTCAGGAGCTCGGGGCGCAGCTTGACGTTGCCCGGCTTGTACACGCCGTGCACGTTGCCGAAGGTCAGGGCAGCCATGTAGCGGCCGTGCTCGCCGAGGCCGAGCGCCTCGACGGCCTGCGTCACGTCGCCGAGCGTCGTGTAGAGGGCGTCGTTCGAGCCCTCGTGCTGCACGCCGTCCTCCTCGCCGCCGACGACGCCGATCTCGACCTCGAGGATGGCGTTGATGTTCTTCACGCGCGGCAGCAGCGTCTTCGCGATCTCGATGTTCTCGGCCAGCGGCACGGCCGAGCCGTCCCACATGTGCGACTGGAAGATCGGGTTGCGCCCGGCCTTGACCTCGGCCTCGCTCGCCTCGATGAGCGGCATCACGAAGCCGTCGAGCGCGTCCTTCGGGCAGTGGTCGGTGTGCAGCGCGACGGTGACGGGATAGTTCTTCGCCACCTCGGTCGCGAAGGCCGCGAAGGCGAGGGCGCCCGAGGCGCGGGCCTTGACGCTCTGCCCGGCGAAGTAGTCGGCGCCGCCCGTCGTGACCTGCAGGATGCCGTCGGAGCCGGCCTCGGTCAGGCCCTGCAGCACCGCGTTGATCGTCTGCGACGACGAGACGTTGATCGCGGGGTAGGCGAAGCCGCCCTTCTTGGCCTTGTCGAGCATCTCGGCGTACTGCTCGGGGGTTGCGACGGGCATGGCGCTCCTTTGCGGGATGGGGCGGTGGTGGATGTCGACGCCAGTCTAGCGACGGGCTCCGCCACGCCGACGGGCCGCGCGCTAGGGTGGGAGCGCGCTGTCTACCACCCGGCGCGTCCGTCATCGCAGCCCGCCACGACTCGAGAGGACGCCACTCATGGTGACCACGCAGACCGGTTCGCTCTACCTCCAGCCCGACCGCAACCTCGCCATGGAGCTCGTGCGGGCGACCGAGGCCGCCGCGATCCGCGCCACCCCGTTCATCGGCAAGGGCGACAAGAACGCCGCCGACGGTGCCGCTGTGGATGCGATGCGCAAGTTCCTCGGAACGGTCAACTTCTCCGGCGTCGTCGTCATCGGCGAGGGCGAGAAGGACAAGGCGCCCATGCTCTTCAACGGCGAGGAGGTCGGCAACGGATACGGCCCCGCGTGCGACATCGCCGTCGACCCGATCGACGGCACCTCGCTCACCGCGGCGGGCCGCTCGCACGCGATCTCGATGCTCGCCGTCGCCGACCGCGGCTCGATGCTCGACGCCTCGAGCGTGTTTTACATGGAGAAGATCGTCACCGGCAGCGAGGGCATCGGCGTCGTCGACATCCGCCAGTCGGTGGGCGAGAACATCCGGGCGCTCGCGAAGGTCAAGGGCAAGCCGGTGGAGGAGATGCGCATCGCGGTGCTCGACCGGCCGCGCCACGAGGGGCTCATCGAGGAGATCCGCAGCGCCGGTGCCGGCACCCGCATCATCCTCGACGGCGATGTCGCCGCGGGCATCAACGCCGCCCGCCACGACTCGCGCATCGACATGGCGATCGGCATCGGCGGCAGCCCTGAGGGGGTCGCGACGGCCTGCGCCATCCGCGCGCTCGGCGGCTTCATCCAGGGCCGTCTCGCGCCGGGCTCGCAGGAGGAGATCGACCGGGGCCTGGCCGCGGGCCTGAAGTTCGACCACGTCTACGAGGCCAACGAGCTCGTGCGCAGCGACAACACCTTCTTCGTCGCCACGGGCGTCACCGACGGCGAGCTCGTGCGCGGCGTGCGCCGCCAGGGCGACATCATCACGACCGAGTCGATCGTGCTGCGCTCGCGCTCGGGCACCGTGCGCCGCGTCGTGGCCGACCACCTCGCCTCGAAGTGGCTCGACTTCTGAGCCGCTGACGCTGACGGCGAACGCGACCGCGCGGCCTCGTGCGGCGGGTGAAGAATGAGCGCACGATGCTCGCGCGAATCCTCAGGACGCACCTGCGCCCATCCCTGCCCCTCATCGTCGGGGTGATCGCGTTCCAGCTCGCGCAGGCGCTCGCCTCGCTCGTGCTGCCCGCGCTCAACGCCGACATCATCGACCGCGGCATCGCGCGCGGCGACACCGGCTACATCCTCGGCGTCGGCGGCGTCATGCTCGCCGTCACGCTCGTGCAGATCGCGTGCGCGATCGCCGCCGTCTACTTCGGCGCGCGCGTCGCGATGGCCCTCGGGCGCGACCTGCGCGGCGTGATCTTCGCCCACGTCGGCACCTTCAGCGAGCGCGAGGTCGCGCGCTTCGGGGCGCCCTCGCTCATCACGCGCACGACGAACGACGTGCAGCAGGTGCAGATGCTCGTGCTCATGACCTCGACGATGCTCGTGAGCGCACCGATCCTCGCCGTCGGCGGTGTCATCATGGCTCTGCAGCAGGATGTCGGGCTGTCGGCGATCATGGCCGTCGCGATCCCCGTGCTGCTCATCGCCGTGAGCCTCATCATCGTGCGGATGGTGCCGCTGTTCCGCGTCATGCAGGAGCGCATCGACGGCGTCAACCGCGTGCTGCGCGAGCAGCTCGCCGGCATGCGCGTCGTGCGGGCCTTCGTGCGCGAGCGCCACGAGGTCGAGCGCTTCGGCGAGGCGAACGCGGCCCTGACCGACACGGCGCTGCGGGCGGGCCGGCTGTTCGCCCTGATGTTCCCCATCGTGCTGCTCGTGCTCAACGCCTCGAGCGTCGCGGTACTCTGGTTCGGCGCCAGCCGCATCGACGCCGGCCTCATGCGGGTCGGCGCGCTCACGGCCTTCCTCACCTATCTCATCCAGATCCTCATGGCCGTGCTCATGGCGACGTTCATCGCCGTGATCCTGCCGCGCGCGACCGTCTCGGCTGATCGCATCGGCGAGGTGCTCGACACGCCCTCGTCGGTCGTCGTGCCGGCGGCCCCCGTCACCGAGCTCGCCACGACAGGTCGCGTCGAGCTGCGCGGTGTGAGCTTCGAGTACCCCGGCGCGGAGGAGCCCGTGCTCGCCGGCATCGACCTCGTCGCCGAGCCGGGTACCGTCACGGCGCTCATCGGCAGCACCGGCGCGGGCAAGACGACCCTTGTGAATCTGCTGCCGCGGCTCATCGACGCGACCGCCGGGCAGGTGCTCGTCGACGGGGTCGACGTGCGCGACCTCGACCCCGACACGCTCTGGAACCGCATCGGGCTCGTGCCGCAGCGGCCCTTCCTGTTCTCCGGCACGATCGCCTCGAACCTCCGCTTCGGCAAGCCCGACGCAAGCGACGACGAGCTGTGGCAGGCGCTCGAGATCGCGCAGGCGGCCGACTTCGTGCGCGCGATGCCCGAGGGGCTCGAGACCGCCGTCGCGCAGGGCGGCACGACCGTCTCGGGCGGCCAGCGGCAGCGCCTCGCGATCGCCCGCGCGCTCGTGAAGCGACCCCCGATCTACGTCTTCGACGACTCGTTCTCGGCCCTCGACACGGCGACGGATGCCCGACTGCGGCAGGCGCTGCGGCGTCACGTCGCCGACGCCACCGTCATCGTCGTCGGCCAGCGCGTCGCGACCGTGCAGGACGCCGACCAGATCGTCGTGCTCGAGGATGGCCGCATCGTCGGCCGCGGCACGCACGCCGAGCTGCTCGCGAGCAGCGACACCTACGCCGAGATCGTGAGCAGCCAGCAGCGGGCGGAGGTGGCGTCGTGAGCGAGGCCGCCGCGTCCCCGGCCCC
Source organism: Microcella alkalica (assembly GCF_014595885.1). Classification (GTDB taxonomy): domain Bacteria; phylum Actinomycetota; class Actinomycetes; order Actinomycetales; family Microbacteriaceae; genus Microcella; species Microcella alkaliphila_B. The sequence continues at coordinate 564,416 of NZ_JABUKC010000001.1, forward strand.
CGCGCCCTCCGGCCGTGCCGTGAGCGCGGCCGCGTCGACCGCCCCGACGGCGCCCGCGGCGCCGGAGCGCCCGGTCGGCCCGCCCGGCGGCATGCGCCGCGGCGGCCCCATGGGCGGGCCGATGGGCGGCATGGGCATGCCCGCCGAGAAGGCCGTGTCGTTCGGCCCGTCCGCGAAGCGGCTCATCGGGCGTCTGGCGCCCGAGCGCGCCGGCGTGGTCTGGGTCGTCGTGCTCGGCGTCGTGAGCGTCGTACTGAGCGTCGTCGGCCCCGCCCTGCTCGGGCTCGCCACCAACCTCATCGTCGTCGGCGTCTCCGGCAGCGACGACCTCTCGGGTGCGCTCGGCTCCGGCCCCGGCATCGACTTCGCGGCCCTGCAGGCGCTGCTCGGCGGCGTGCTGCTGGTCTACGTGCTGTCGTCGGTGTTCTCGTGGCTGCAGGCGTACGTGCTCAACGGCATCACGCAGCGCACCGTGTTCCGGCTGCGCGAGGAGGTGCAGGCCAAGCTCAACCGGCTGCCGCTGTCGTACTTCGACCGGGTGCAGCGCGGTGAGGTGCTCAGTCGCGTCACGAACGACATCGACAACGTCTCGCAGAGCCTGCAGCAGACCCTCAGCCAGCTGCTCACCTCGCTGCTGACCGTGCTCGGCGTCATCGTCATGATGCTCGTCATCTCGCCCGTGCTGACGCTCGTCGCGCTCATCACGATCCCGCTCACGCTCGTCATTACTGCGATCATCGCCCGCCGCTCGCAGGCGCTCTTCGCCGCGCAGTGGCGGCACACCGGCGAGCTCAACGCCCAGATCGAGGAGACCTTCACCGGTCACGCGCTTGTGAAGGTGTTCGGGCGGCAGCGCGAGGTGCAGGCGCGCTTCGACGCGAAGAACGCCGAGCTGTTCGACGCGAGCTTCGGCGCGCAGTTCGTCAGCGGCATCATCATGCCCGCGATCATGTTCGTCGGAAACCTGGTCTACGTCGGCATCGCCGTCGTCGGTGGCCTGCTCGTCACGAACGGCGGCATGACGATCGGCGGGGTGCAGGCGTTCATCCAGTACTCGCGGCAGTTCACGCAGCCGCTCGGGCAGCTGGGCTCCATGGCGAACCTGCTGCAGTCGGGCGTCGCGAGCGCCGAGCGCGTGTTCGAGCTCATGGACGCACCGGAGCAGGCACCGGACCCGGCCTCGCCGGCGCGCCCCGAGGCATCCGCCGGCCGGCTCGTCTTCGAGGACGTGTCGTTCCGCTACGAGGCCGACCGCCCCCTCATCGAGCATCTGTCGCTCGTCGCCGAGCCCGGACAGACCGTCGCGATCGTCGGCCCGACCGGGGCGGGCAAGACGACGCTCGTCAACCTCATGATGCGCTTCTACGAGCTCGACGGCGGGCGCATCACGCTCGACGGCGTCGACATCGCCACGTTGACGCGCGACGAACTGCGCTCGCGCACCGGCATGGTGCTGCAGGATACCTGGCTGTTCGGCGGCACCATCCGCGACAACATCGCCTACGGGCGACTCGACGCCACGGAGGAGGAGATCGTCGAGGCGGCCCGCGCCACCTACGTCGACCGCTTCGTGCACTCGCTGCCCGACGGCTACGACACGGTGCTCGACGACGACGGCGGCAACGTCAGCGCGGGCGAGAAGCAGCTGCTGACGATCGCGCGGGCGTTCCTGGCGCGCCCGAGCGTGCTGATTCTCGACGAGGCGACGAGCTCGGTCGACACGCGCACCGAGGTGCTCGTGCAGCAGGCCATGAGCGCGCTGCGCCGCGACCGCACGAGCTTCGTCATCGCGCACCGGCTCTCGACGATCCGCGACGCCGACCTGATCCTCGTCATGGAGGCGGGCCGCATCGTCGAGCAGGGCACTCACGACGAGCTGCTCGCGGCGGGCGGCGCCTACGCGCGACTCTACGAGGCGCAGTTCGCCGAGCCCTTGGGCGAGGCGTAGTCAGCACGGTGCGGAGCCCTTGGGCGAGGCGTAGTTCAGCACGGTGCCGAGCCGCTCGGCGAGGCGTAGCGGCGCCTCAGACGAGCGCGGCGTCGTCGGCCGGCGGATTCTGCAGCACGGCGATGATGTTGCCGGCCGGGTCGGTGAACCAGCCGATGTCGGGGCCGCGTCCGCTGGCGATGCCGCGGGCGATGCCGCGCTCGTCCTGCGCGAAGCCGTCGTAGCGCTGCAGGGCGACGCCGGCGGCCTCGAGCTCGTCGACGGCGCGGTCGATGTCGTCGACCTCGAGGTTGAGCACGGTGTACGTCGCGGGGGTGTGGTCGGGCTTGGGGTAGACGAGCACCCAGCCGCCGCCGGGCAGTTCGAGGGAGAGCTGCCCCATCGACTCGACGGCGACCTCGAGCCCGAGCACGTCGCGGTAGAAGCGGTGGGCGGCGTCGATGTCGGGCACGGCGAAGCCGGCGAACGCGAACGTCGTGGCGATCATGGCCGCGAGGCTACTCCCGCGTGGCGAGCGCGTCGACGGCCAGTCACAGCAGGTTGGGGATCTTCTGCTCCGCCGCGGTGTTTGCCCGGCGGAAGACGATCGTCACGACGGTGGAGATCAGCACGATGAACAGCGAGTACAGCGCCGGCACGATGAGGATCAGCCCGATGTCGGGGCTGCCGCTGTAGGTGAGCAGGATGATCGCGATCGCGAGCGGCCCGTTCTGGATGCCCGTCTCGAGCGCGATCGTGCGTGCGTTCGCCGGGTGCAGCCTGATCGCCTTCGAGATGCCGTAGGCGATGAGGATGCCGAACAGGCCCAGCCCGATGGAGACCACGTAGGTCTGCCACGGGGTGGAGGTCAGCAGCCCCCAGTTGCGCGGCACCCACGTCGCGAGCAGGAACACGATGAAGAAGAGCCCGAAGAACCCGCCGAGCAGCTCGAGCACGGCACCGATGTTGGCGCTGAAGCGTCGGATGAGCATCCCCAGCACGACCGGGATCAGCAGCAGCGCGATCGTGGCGATGATGTTGCCGATCGGGATCTCGAACTCCGAGGCCTCGGTGAAGAGCAGCCCGCCGAAGATCGCGAGGGCCAGCGGGGTCATGACGATCGCCCAGAGGGTCGAGTTGGTCGTCATCATGACGCTGAGGGCGAGGTTGCCCTTCGAGAAGTACGTGAACATGTTCGAGGTGGTGCCGGCGGGTACCGAGCCCATGAGCAGCGCGCCGATCGCGACCGGCACCGCGTACTCGGGCGCGAGCTGGAACAGGAACGCCAGGCACAGCACGTACGCGAGCACCGGCATGATGCCGAACTGGGTGAGGAACCCGATGATGAGCCCGGCGGGGCGCTTGAGCGCGAGCTTGAAGTCACGCGGGGTGAGGCCCGCGCCGAGGCCGAACATGATGACGAACACGAGCCCGACGAGCAGGTTCTGCTCGAAGGGCGTCACGACGTCCTGCTCGCTGATGCCCGCTTGCGCGGCGATGACGGATGCTGCGCTCACGACAGCTCCCGCCCCTGCGTCTCGACGGCCGCTGTCGCGGAGGTGACCGCCTCGGCCCGCAGCTCGCGCCGCAGGATCTTCCCGATCGGGCTCTTGGGCAGCTCGTCGACGAAGCGCACCGACTTCGGCACCTTGTAGGCGGCGAGGCCCTCGCGGCAGTGGGCGAGCACCGCCTCCTCCGTGGGCGGCGCGCCGCTCGGCACGATGTAGGCGCGCACGCTCTCGCCGGTGCGCTCGTCGGGCAGCCCGATGACGCCGACCTCGAGCACGCCGGGCAGGGCGGCGATGTGCTCTTCGACCTCATTGGGGTACACGTTGAAGCCGCTGACGAGGATCATGTCCTTCTTGCGGTCGACGATCGTGAAGTAGCCGTCCGCGTCCATCTCGGCGATGTCGCCGGTGCGGAACCAGCCGTCGACGATGCTCTCGGCGGTGTCGGCCGCTCGGTTCCAGTAGCCGAGCATGATCTGCGGGCCGCGCGCGGCGAGCTCGCCGGGGGTGCCCACGGGCACCTCGGCACCGGCGTCGTCGATGCAGCGCAGCTCGGTGGAGGGCACGGGGATGCCGATCGAGCCATCGCGCGCTCCGGCGCCGAGCGGGTTGAAGCTCAGCACGGGGGAGGTCTCGGTGAGGCCGTAGCCCTCGACGATCGGCGAGCCGGTGACGCGGCGCCACTCGGCGGCGACGGCGTCGTGCAGCGCCATGCCGCCCGCGGCGGCGCCCTGCAGGTGGCGGGGCGGGCTGTCGAGGAACCACCGCTCGTTGAGCAGGGCGTTGAAGAGCGTGTTGACGCCGCTGAGCCACGTGATGCGGTAGTTCTCGAAGGCGCGCTTGAGGTTGCTCGGCGGCCTCGGCGAGGGCACGAGGATGTTGCGGGCGCCGACGTGGAAGAAACCGAGCAGGTTCACGGTGAAGGCGAACACGTGGTACAGCGGCCGGGCGGTCAGCACCGTCTCCTTGCCGGGGCGGATGCCGTCGCCGAGCATCTGGATCATCTGCACCGTGTTGCTCACGAGGTTGCGGTGGCTCAGCATCGCGCCCTTCGCGACGCCGGTCGTGCCGCCGGTGTACTGCAGCGCGGCGAGCGAGTCGGGGCCGAGCCCGTCGAGGTAGTCGGCGACGTCGTGGCCGCGCCGCTCGTCGGCGCCCGCCGCGAGCGCTGCGCCGAGCGGCACGTGCGGCACGGTGATGGGCGGCAGCGAGCGGTTCCACCACCTCTGCACCATGCGGATGACGCCGGCGATGACGGGCGGGAAGAACTCGGTGATGCGCACCGTCACGACAGTCTCGATGCTCGTCTGGGGCAGCACCTCCGGCAGGCGGTCGGCGAACATGTCGATGATGACGAGCACCGTGGCGCCGGAGTCGGTGAACTGGTGCACCATCTCGCGCGGGGTGTACAGCGGATTGGTGTTGACGAGCACGCAACCGGCCTTGAGCACGCCGAAGGCGACCACGGGGTAGCTGAGGCAGTTGGGCATCTGCACGGCGACGCGGTCGCCCTGCTGCAGCCCGAGCACGTCGCGCAGGTACGAGGCGAAGTCGTCGGAGAGCTCGTCGACGCGCTCGAAGCTCAGCGAGCCGTTCATGCCGTTGGGCATGCACTGGGTGAAGGCCGTCGTGCCGGCGTAGGTGGTGGCCGCGCGGCGCAGCATCGCGGGCAGGTGCGCTTCGAGGTGCGCGGGCAGCTCGGGCGCGACGCCGTCGGGGTAGTGGGCGATCCAGGGGCGTTCGGTCATCGTCGATCTTTCGCCGAGTGGGTCACCGCCCCGTCATCGTCGACGGGGGGCCGTGCGCCCGATGGTAGCCGTCAGGCCGCCGGCTCTGAACCCTCTTCGCTTATGGATCCGCTGATGATCGACTCGGTGAGCTCCGGCGCCGTGAGCTGCTTCGGCTGCTCATCGATCGTGCGGGGAGCCGCGATGACCTTGCTCTCGTCGAGGCCGTCGAGCCGTCGCGCGGTCACGAGCACGCGGCTCTCGAGCGAGCTCGCGAACTGGTTGTAGGCCTTGACGCTGCGCTCGATCGCGCCGCCGAGGGCGTCGGCGTGCTCGGCGAGCTTCGCCACGCGCGTGTAGAGCTCCTTCGAGAGGTCGAACAGCAGCTTCGCCTCGTCGGTCAGCACCTCCTGCTGCCAGGTGAAGGCCACCGTCTTCAGCACCGCCCAGAAGCTCACCGGGCTCGCGAGCGCGATGCGCTTGGAGAATGCGTACTCCAGCAGGGTCGGATCCTTCTCCAGCGCCGCCGCCAGCAGCGGCTCGTTGGGGATGAACGCGATCGTGAACTCGGGGCTCGCCTCGAGACCCGTGAAGTAGTGCTTGGCGGCGAGGGCGTCGACGTGCGCCTTGATGCGCTTGGCGTGCTCGGCGAGCAGCGCCGAGCGCCGGGCTTCCTCCTCGCCCGTCGCGGTCGCCGGGATCGCGCTGGCCTCGATGTAGCTGTTGTAGGGCACCTTCGCGTCGACCGCGATCGACTTGCCGCCCGGCAGGCGCAGCACCATGTCGGGGCGGCGCGCGGCGCCGTCGGCCTCGATCGATTCCTGCAGGAAGAAGTCGACCCGGTTCAGCAGCCCGGCCGACTCCACGAGCGTGCGCAGCTGGGTCTCCCCCCACACACCGCGCGTGGCGTTGTTGCGCAACGCGCTCGCGAGCGATTCGGCCGTCGCGCGCAGGCGCTCCTCCGCCTCCGTCGCCTGACGCAGCTGCTGCGAGAGCTCGCCGTGCTGCTGACTGCGCTGCGTCTCGAGCTCGGTGACCTTCGCCTGCATGCTGCGCAGCATCTCCTGTACGGGGGTCAGCTGCTGCAGCACGCGGCTCTCGGCTCGCTCGCGCTCCGCCTGCGCCTGCTGCTCGACGCGCTGGCGGTCGAGCAGCTCGCGGTACTGCTCCTGCTGCTGTGCCAGCTGCTCGCGCAGCGCGCTCGCCGTCGCCTGCAGGCCCGAGAGCTCGGCGGTGAGGGCGGCGCGGTGCGCGGCTTCCTCCGCCCGCACCTCGGCGAGCAGCGCCTGGTGCCGCGCTTCGACGACCGCCGGGTCCTCCGTCGTGGGGCGCGCGCGCCGAGCCACGAGCAGCCCGACGGCGAGACCGAGCAGCAGGCCGAGGAGCGCGCCGACGAGGAGGGGGAGCAGGAAGTCCATAGCCAGCAGTGTGGCAGGGGCATCCGACATCGACGCCGTCGCCGGGTCGTAGGGTGAGCGCATGGCCGCGCCCCGCCCGCACGACGTCAGCACCGACGACGTGCGCTACCTCATCGCGGTCGCGCGGGTCGGGCGGCTGACCTCCGCCGCGGCGCTGCTCGGCGTCGATCACACGACCGTGCGGCGGCGCATCGACCGGCTGGAGGCCGCGCTCGCGGCCCGGCTGCTCGACCGCGGCGCCGACGGGTGGGAGCTCACCGCGATCGGCCGCGAGGTGGTCGAGCGGGCATCCGCGCTCGAGGGCATCGTCGAGCAGGTCGTCGCGGCGGCCGCGGGTGACGCCTCCGTGCGCGGCACCGTGCGCGTCGCGGCCCCCGACGGTTTCGGCGCGGTGTTCGTGGCGCCGGCCCTCGCGCGGGTGCGGGCCGAGCATCCGGGCGTCGCGCTCGAGCTCGTCACCTCGACCCGCCCGCTGAGCCTGCGCGGCTCGGGGTTCGACCTCGCGGTGACGATCGGCGCGGCGGGCGGTGCGCGCGTGCAGTCGGAGCCGCTCGCCGAGTACGCGCTGCGCCTCTACGCCTCGCCCGACTACCTCGCCGCCCGACCGCCCGTGCGCGCGCTGGCCGACCTCGAGGGCCATGACCTGGTGTTCTACGTGGATGCCCTGCTCACGGTGCGCGAGCTCGACCTCGCCCCCGTGCTCGGCGGCATGCGCCTCGGCCTCGGCTCGACGAGCGTGTTCGCGCAGGTCGAGGCGACCGCGGCGGGCGCGGGCATCGGCCTGCTGCACGCCTTCATGGGTGAGGGGGATTCCCGGCTCGTGCCCGTGCTGCCCGAGCTGGTCGACTTCCGGCTCCGGTTCACGCTGTCGACGCGGCCGGAGAGCCCCGCGGTCGATGCCGTGCGCCTCGTGCGCGAGGCGCTGCACGAGGAGGTCGCGCGTCGGCGCGACGAGCTCGTGCCCCGACGCTGAGGCGATGTGCGTTTCCGCACATCGAGTGTGCGTGCTTGGTGCTTGATCGCAGATGCGACGCGCGCGCACACTGAGATCACCTTCCCTTCCCTCTCGACAGGAGCACCACCATGTCGCTCGTGCAGCACTGGGTCGACGGCGCCACGTTCGCCGGAGCATCCACTCGCACCGCCCCCGTCTACAACCCGGCCACCGGTGCCGTGCAGCGCGAGGTCGCGCTCGCCACGACCGACGACGTCGCGGCCGCCGTCGCCGCCGCCAAGAAGGCGCTGCCCGGCTGGGCCGGCATGTCGCTCGCGAAGCGCCAGCAGCTGCTGTTCGCCTTCCGCGAGGTCATCAACGCCCGCAAGGAGGAGCTCGCGGCGATCCTGACCGCCGAGCACGGCAAGGTCACCTCCGACGCGCTCGGCGAGATCGCGCGCGGCCTCGAGGTCGTCGAGCTCGCCACCTCGCTGCCGCAGCTGCTCAAGGGCGAGTACAGCGAGAACGTCTCCACCGGTGTCGACGTGTACTCGATCAAGCAGCCCGTCGGCGTCGTGGGCATCATCAGCCCCTTCAACTTCCCGGCGATGGTGCCGCTGTGGTTCTTCCCGATGGCGATCGCCGCGGGCAACACCGTCGTGCTGAAGCCCTCGGAGAAGGACCCGTCGGCGTCGATCTGGCTCGCCGAGCGCTTCCAGGAGGTCGGCCTGCCCGACGGCGTGCTCAACGTCGTCAACGGCGACAAGGAGAGCGTCGACGCCCTGCTCGACCACCCCGACGTCGCGGCGATCAGCTTCGTCGGCTCGACGCCCATCGCGAAGTACATCTACGAGCGCGGCACCGCCAACGGCAAGCGAGTGCAGGCCCTCGGCGGCGCGAAGAATCACATGCTGGTGCTGCCCGACGCCGACCTCGACCTCGTCGCCGATTCGGCCGTCAACGCCGGCTTCGGTTCGGCCGGCGAGCGCTGCATGGCGATCTCGGTCGTCGTCGCCGTCGAGCCGGTCGCCGACGAGCTCATCGGCAAGATCACCGAGCGCATGAGCGGCCTGAAGGTCGGCGACGGCACGCGCAACTGCGACATGGGCCCGCTCATCACGAAGGAGCACCGCGACAAGGTCGCCGGCTACCTCGACGTCGCGACGGCCGACGGCGCGTCGATCGTCGTGGACGGCCGCGGCGTCGAGGTCGACGGCGAGGCGAACGGCTTCTGGCTCGGCCCGACCCTCATCGACCGCGTGCCGACCACCTCGCGCGTCTACACGGAGGAGATCTTCGGCCCCGTGCTCTCGATCGTGCGCGTGAAGAGCTACGAGGAGGGCCTGGCCCTCATCAACGGCTCGCAGTACGGCAACGGCACCGCGATCTTCACCAACGACGGCGGCGCCGCCCGCCGCTTCCAGAACGAGGTGACCGTCGGCATGGTCGGCATCAACGTGCCGATCCCCGTGCCGGTCGGCTACTTCTCGTTCGGCGGCTGGAAGGACTCGCTGTTCGGCGACACGAAGGCCTACGGCACGCAGGCGATGCACTTCTTCACGCGCGAGAAGGCCATCACCTCGCGCTGGCTCGACCCGAGCCACGGCGGCATCAACCTGGGGTTCCCGCAGAACTGATCGGTGCCCTCCCGGGCGAGACCCCGGGGGCGGATGCGGGGCTCGCGCTGCGGCGCGAGCCCCGTTCCGGTGTCGCGGCGCATGACGTCGTGTGACGTCGTGCGACGCAGCATGACCGAGCGTTGCGCGACGTGACGAGCCCGCGTGACGCGCGCCGAGCATCCGCCTAGCGTGCCCGCATGAGCCTTCTCACCGCACCCGCCGTTCCCGACACCGCCGCCGACGAGCGCGCCGCGCGCCTCACCGAGGCCGCCGCCGCATGGGGCGAGCGCATCGCGCAGAACCCCGCCTCTGCCCAGCTGACCTACCGCGTCTCGGGCGCGGGCGAGGGCTCGGTCGCCACGACGATCCGCGCCGGCAGGCACGAGTTCGTCGTCGACGAGCCGGCCGCCCTCGCGGGCGACGACGTCGCCGCGAGCCCCGTCGAGTACGCGCTCGGCGCGCTCATCTCGTGCCAGGTCGTCGTCTACCGCCTCTACGCGCAGGCGCTCGGCATCGTCGTCGACGAGATCGACGTGCAGGCCGAGGGCGACCTGGATGCTCGGCGCCTGTTCGGCATCGACGAGTCGGTGCGCGCCGGGTTCAGCGACATCCGCCTCGTCATCACCCTCACCGGCCCCGAGTCGGAGGAGCGCTACCAGGAGCTCCGCGCCGCCGTCGACGCGCACTGCCCCGTGCTCGACCTCTTCGCCAACCCCACGCCCGTGAGCTCGGTCGTGCGCAAGGGCTGAGCCTGCGCTCGCGACGTCTCGCGCCCACCGCCAGCCGCCGCTGTCAACGCCCTCACGGCGTCGACGGCGGCGGCTTACGTTCTCGGCCATGAACGACACGCAGACCACCACCGTCATCATCGTCGTCATCGTCGTGCTGCTGCTCGTCGCGGCGATCGCGGTCGTCGTCGCCCGCCGCGGCAAGGCCCAGCGGCAGGAGCAGGAGCGCCGCCGCGCCGACGAGCTGCGCCAGCAGGCCGAGCGCGACCGCCTCACGGCCGCCGACCGCGAGGCGCGCGCCGCGCAGGCGCAGGCCGAGGCGCAGCGGGCCGAGGTCGAGGCCCAGCGCCTGCGGCAGGAGGCCGACGAGCACGCCCGGTCAGCGCAGCAGGTGCACCACCGCGCCGACGAGCGGCTCGGCGAGGCGCACAAGCTCACCGGCGATCGCGGGCGCCCCCTCGACTCGAACGACATCGACGGCGCCCATGCGCGCCGCGACGGCGACGCTCGGCGCTAGGCGCTCGGCACTAGGCGAGTGCGGCGGGGCGGCGCTCGGCGGCGAGCTCGTCGGCCGCCGCGCCGATCGCGCCGATGCTCGCCCCCGTGATGCGGGCGAGCTCGTCGACGTCGGCAGCGTCGTGCCGCTTCGCCGCGTGCACGACGATCGCGGCACAGGCCTGCGCGTCGGCGAGCGCGTCGTGGTGCTGGAAGTCTTCGAAGCCCGCCGCCATTGCGGCCACCGGCAGGCGGTACGAGTCGAGGTGGTAGGTGCGGCGCGCCACCCGCAGGCTGCACAGGTAGCGCAGGCTCGGCACCTCGAGGAAGCTCGCCTCGGTCGCCGCGCGCAGCACGCCCATGTCGAACCCCGCGTTGTGGGCCACGAGCACGTCGCCGTCGACGAACTCGAGCAGGGCATCCAGCTGATCGGCCCACAGGGGAGCGTCGGCGATGTCGGCAGCGGTGATGCCATGGATGCGCGTGTTCCACTCGAGCATGTGGTCGTAGCCGAGCGGCGGGCGGATGAACCAGCTCGCCGCATCGACCGCGCGACCGTCGACGACCTTCACGAGCCCCACCGAGCAGGCCGAGGCCGCGTGGTTGTTGGCGGTCTCGAAGTCGATGGCGGTGAAGTTCAGCGGCACCCCTCCAGGGTCGCACGGGGCTCCGACGGCGGGGGTGCGGCGCTCCGCGCGCGCCGCCGCGCGGATGCGCCGGCGCCCGCGTCATCGTTCGGGCCCGCACGGTTCTAGCCTGGAGGGGTGCACTCCCTCCGCCGCTTCGCGCCGCCCGTGCTGGCGCAGCTGTTCTGGGCCACCAACTTCATCTTCGGCTCCCGGCTCATCCAGGAGTTCACGCCCCTCGAGCTGACCACCTACCGCTGGTTGGGCGCGCTGCCGCTGCTGCTGCTCATCGCGTGGTGGCTCGAGCGCCCCGACTGGCGGGCGGCGTGGCGCGAGTGGGGCTGGCACCTGCTGCAGGCGCTGCTCGGCATGGTCGGGTACACGCTCTTCCTCTACGCGGCGCTCGAGACGAGCTCGTCGGTGAACGCGGGCGTCATCAGCGCCATGAGCCCGGCGACGATCACGATCGCGGCGGTCATCCTGCTGGGCGAGCGCGTCACGCGCATCGGCGTCGCGGGCATCGCCCTGTCGATCGTGGGCGTGCTGCTCGTCGTGCTCGCGGGCCAGAGCGGAGCATCCGGCCTCGCGGTCAGCGTCGGTGACCTGCTGCTCGTCGCCTCCGTGGTCGTCTGGACGGCCTACGTCATCGTCTCGCGCCGCCTGCGCACGCCGCCGATCACCGCGACGGCGGTGCAGGTCGCGCTGAGCGTCGCCGTGCTGCTGCCGGTGCTCGCGATCGTCGGCGCGCCCGCCGAGCCGACCGCCGCGGGATGGTTCGGCCTGGCGTGGATCATCGTCTTCCCGAGCGCGCTCGCCTACCTGCTGTGGAACATCGCCGCCGCGACCCTCGGTCCGGCGAAGACGGGCGTGTTCTTGAACCTGCTGCCGGTGTTCACGACGATCATCGCGCTCGCGCTCGGCGACGTCGTGACGGTGTGGCAGATCGTCGGCGGCGTCATCGTGCTCGTGGGCGTGTACCTGGCGACGCGTCCGCCGCGGGTGCCCGCCGACCCGCCCCTCGTCGCCGACGGCGCGGCCGAGCCCGGGGCGACGCACACGGCGCCGATCGAGATCGTCGGCCACGGGCATCCTGCGACGGATGCTCGTGCCGAGGAGTCGCGGCGCGAGGAATAGCCGCGCCGAAGCATGCGTTCGCATGAGCATGACGCGCCTCGGCTTCCTCTCGTTCGGCAACTGGAGCAACGTTCCCGGCTCGCTGACGCGCACCGGCGGCGACGCGATCCTGCAGGGCATCGAGCTCGCCGTCGCGGCCGAGGAGGCCGGCGTCGACGGCGCCTTCTACCGCGTGCACCACTTCGCGAAGAACTACTCGTCGCCCTACCCGATGCTCGCCGCCGCGGCCGCGCGCACCTCGCGCATCGAGCTCGGCACCGGCGTGATCGACATGCGGTACGAGAACCCGCTCGCGATGGCCGAGAACGCCGCCGCGACCGACCTCATCTCGGGCGGGCGCCTGCAGCTCGGCATCAGCCGGGGGTCACCCGAGACGTCGATCGCGGGGTACGAGGTGTTCGGGCACGTGCCGGGGGCCGCTGACGGGGTGTCGGCGTCGGAGACCGATGCGGACATGGCGCGGCGGCACACTGCCGCTTTTCGCGAGGCTCTGACCGGGGTCGGGCTCGCGCCGGCCAACCCGCAGATGGTCGGCACGGTCGGGCTGCTGCCCGTCACGCCGCAGTCGCCCGGCCTCGCCGACCGCATCTGGTGGGGAGCCGGCACGCGCGCGACCGCCGTCTGGGCCGCCGAGCAGGGCATGAACCTCATGAGCTCGACGCTGCTCACCGAGGACACGGGTGTTCCGTTCGACGAGCTGCAGGCGGAGCAGATCGCGCTGTTCCGGCAGGCGTGGGCCACCGCCGGGTGGGAGCGCGAGCCGCGCGTATCGGTCAGCCGCAGCATCATCCCGCTCATCGACGACGAGACCGAGCACTACTTCGGGCTGCACGCGCAGGCGGAGCAGCGCGACCAGGTCGGCATGCTCGACGGGTCTCGCTCGCGCTTCGGGCGTCAGTACATCGGCACGCCCGACCGCCTCGCCGAGGAGCTCTCGCGCGACGCCGCGGTGCTCGCCGCCGACACGCTGCTCGTCACCGTGCCGAACCAGCTCGGGGTCGACTTCAACGCGCGCATCCTGGGCGCGCTCGCGCGCGACGTGATGCCGGCGGTGCGGGCAGCGGTGCCGTCGCTCGCGTGATCCCGGCTGACGAGGGCGGCGTGATCAGGCGGATGATCGGCTAGCCGACCTCGCCCTCGATCACGGCGGCGAACACGGCGCCGGAGCCGCCGCGCAGCACGCCGTCGAGCGTGACCTCGGTGATGCGGTCCCGCGGGTCGGGCAACTTCACGCGCGTGGGCTCGCCGTCGCACACCACATCGGTCTCCAGCCCCACGCTGCCCCCGGAGTGCTGGGCTTCGACGCTCATCGCTGCCTCGCCGTCGCCGAAGCAGACGAGCTCGATGAGGTCGACGCGCGTCGGGCCGGGGAAGGTGAGCGTGGTGCCCTCGCCCGGGGCGCGGTCGTCGCCAGCGGACATCCGGCCGGACGCACCGCCGAGCGCGCCGGCCCCGCCACCCGATTCGAGGAACGCGTCGGCCCGCGCCTGCGCCGCATCCCAGTCCGGCTCCGCAGTCGTGCAGCCTGAGGCGCTCACGGCGGCGGCGACGGCGATGGCGAGCACTGCTCGAGTACGGCGCATGGCGCGACGCTACCACCGGATGCTCGCCTAGGGTGCTCGCGTGAGGATCCTGCTGCTCAGCGACACCCACCTGCCCGTGCGGGCTCGCGAGCTGCAGCCGCAGGTCTGGCGGCTCGTCGACGAGGCCGAGCTGGTCATCCACGCCGGCGACTGGGTCGACGTCGCGACGCTCGACGCACTGCAGGCCCGCGCACGGCGGCTCATCGGCGTCGCGGGCAACAACGACGGGCCGGAGCTGTGGGCGCGGCTCGGCGAGGTTGCGCGCGTCGAGGTCGAGGGCGTGCGCATCGCGGTCATCCATGAGACGGGGGCGGCGGCGGGTCGCGAGGTGCGCTGCGACGCCCGCTTCGGCCCGTCGTCGGATGCCCCGGCCGACGTGCTCGTCTTCGGCCACTCGCACATCCCCTGGGCTTCGACGACGCCCGGCGGCGTGCGCCTGCTCAACCCGGGCTCGCCCACCGACCGGCGGCGGCAGCCCGTCGGCACGGTCATGACGCTCGAGGTCGAAGACGGCGCCGTGCGCAGCGTCGAGCTCGTGCCGACGCCGCGCTAGCCCGTGTGCCCTACCGGCCGGCCGCGTACCCCTGCGCCCCGCGCGAGTTCGATGCCGCGTACATCCAGCCGCGCTCGCGGTCGATGCCGACGCAGCTCATGCGGCCAAGCGTCCACGGTCCGACGACCGTCACATCGTGACCCCGCGCCTTCAGTCCTTCGATCACCTCGTCGCCGAGCCTCGACTCGACCGTGAGCGACGCGACCTGCACCGTGCGCGGCTGGAACGACGCCACCATCGCGTCCGTGTGGAACATCGGCGCATCGATCGCCTGCTGCGGCTCGTACCCGCCGACGATGCGGCGCAGCAGGTAGAGCAGCTGCCACTGATCCTGCTGGTCGCCGCCGGGCGTGCCGAGCGCCTCGAACACGACCCCGTCGCGTGCGAGCATCGTCGGCGAGAGCGTCGATCGGGGGCGGATGCCCGGCTGCAGCCGCGACGGAGACGCCGGGTCGAGCCACATCATCTGCGCGCGCGTGCCGAGGCAGAAGCCGAGGGTGGGGATCGTGGGGGAGGACTGCAGCCACCCGCCCGAGGGGGTCACCGACACGAGTGTGCCCCACTGGTCGACGACGTCGAGGTGGCACGTGTCGCCGCGGGAGCGGCCGCTGCGGTCGATCGTCGGCTCGCCCGCGCCCGACGACGAGGCCGCGCCGCCCGCGACGGCGGCCCCGTGGTCGACGACCGGGGGCATCCACGGCCATCGGCCGCCGGGGCTGCCGGGCCGCACCTCGCGCGAGGCCTCGTCGCCGATCTGCTTGGCCCGCGACGCCAGGTACGAGGGCGACAGCAGGTCGGTGAGCGGCACGTCGACCGCCGCCGGGTCGGCGAACCACGCGTCGCGGTCCGCGAGCGCGAGCTTGAGCGCCTCGACGATGGTGTGCACGCCGAGCTCGGTCGAGGGGTCGAGCACACCGTCGCCGTGCGTCGCGGCGCGCGCCTCGAGGATGCCCAGCGCCATGAGCAGGGCGGGCCCCTGCGTCCACGGCCCGGCCTTGACGACATCGACGCCGCGGAAGGTCGTGACGACCGGCTCCTCCTCCGCCGGCGCGAACGCCGCGACGTCGGCCGCCGTGATGACGCCCGCGTGATCGCCGCCGGTCGAGTGCCGCACGGGGGTCTGCACGAACGCCTCGATCTCCTCCGCGACGAAGCCGTGCTGCCACATGCCGATCGCGGCATGGATGCGATCCTCGCGCGAACCCGTCGACTCGCCGGCCGAGATCAGTCGCCGCAGCACCCCGGCCCACGCCTCGTTGCGGATCATGTCGCCGGGCGCGGGGATCTCGCCGCCGGGCATCCACTGCGCCTTCGAGGTCGGCCAGTGCTCCTCGAACAGCGGGGCCACCGCGCGGATCGTGCGCACCACGTTCTCGTGCACGGGGTGGCCGTCGGCGGCGTAGCGCAAGGCGGGGGCGAGCACGTCGCGCAGCTCCCAGGTGCCGCGGTCGGCGAGCAGGGTCAGCCACGTCACGACCGAGCCCGGCACGGCCGCGGCGAGCGGTCCCGCGCCAGGCACCTCGTCGAGGCCCAGCCCGCGGTAGTGCGCGATCGTCGCGCCCGCGGGCGCCGCGCCCTGCCCGGCCAGCACGATCGGCGCCTCGCCCGCCGGCGCCACGAGGCCGGTCAGGTCGCCGCCCGGCCCGTTCAGGTGCGGCTCGACGACGTGCAGCACGAACGCGCACGCCACCGCGGCGTCGATCGCGGTGCCGCCGCGCTCGAGCACCGACTGGGCGGTCGCGGTGGCGAGCCAGTGCGTGCTCGCCGCCATGCCGAAGGTGCCGCGCAGCTCGGGGCGGGTGCGATCGGTGGGGGCGGGGGTGAAGGGGGCGTCGTCGGTGACGGGGGTCATCCTTCGAGGCTAACCCGGGCATCCGCCCCCGATCTGAGCGCGCCGCCGTGCAGGCGAGCGCCGCGCGCCCCGCCGGTAGGCTGGTGCCTCGTGGCTCTCACTATCGGCATCGTCGGCCTGCCCAACGTCGGCAAGTCCACCCTGTTCAACGCGCTGACCCAGAACGACGTGCTCGCGGCGAACTACCCGTTCGCGACGATCGAGCCGAACGTCGGCATCGTCGAGCTGCCCGATGAGCGCCTGCAGGTGCTCGCGGGCATCTTCGGCAGCGAGCGCATCCTGCCGGCCACGGTGTCGTTCGTCGACATCGCCGGCATCGTCAAGGGCGCGAGCGAGGGCGAGGGGCTCGGCAACCAGTTCCTCGCCAACATCCGCGAGTCGGATGCGATCGCGCAGGTCGTGCGCGCCTTCACCGACAGCGACGTCGTGCACGTCGCAGGCCAGGTCGACCCGGCCAGCGACATGGAGACCATCAACACCGAGCTCATGCTCGCCGACCTGCAGACGCTCGAGAAGGCGATCCCGCGCTACGAGAAGGAGGTCAAGGGCAAGAAGCTCGACCCCTCGGTGCTGCAGGCGGCGCAGGATGCTCACGCGCTGCTCTCCGCGGGCACTACCCTCTCGGCGGCGGGCTTCGACGCGTCGCCCATCCGCGAGCTCGGCCTGCTCTCGGCCAAGCCGTTCATCTACGTCTTCAACGTCGACGAGGGAGTGCTCGGCGACCCGGCGCGCATGGACGCGCTCGCGGCGCTCGTTGCGCCGGCGAAGGCCGTCTTCCTCGACGCGAAGATCGAGAGCGAGCTCATCGGCATGGACGCTGAGGATGCCGCCGAGCTGCTGGCCTCGACCGGCCAGACCGAGAGCGGGCTGCACCAGCTCGCTCGCATCGGCTTCGACACGCTCGGCCTGCAGACCTACCTCACCGCCGGCCCCAAGGAGTCGCGCGCCTGGACGATCGGCAAGGGCTGGAAGGCTCCGCAGGCGGCGGGCGTCATCCACACCGACTTCGAGAAGGGCTTCATCAAGGCGGAGGTCATCTCGTTCGACGACCTCGTCGCGTGCGGTTCGGTGGCCGAGGCCCGCGCCCGCGGAAAGGCGCGCATCGAGGGCAAGGACTACGTCATGCAGGACGGCGACGTGGTGGAGTTCCGCTTCAACGTGTGACAGCAGCGCTCGCGGGGCGCGACGCAGGTTCTGCGCCCTGTCGCCAACCGTTCCAGCGCGTGCTGCATGTGAGGATGAGCGCATGACCGCCGCCCAGCCGCCCCGCACGAACACGCTCGCCCTCGTCGGCTTCATCGCGAGCTTCGTGATCCCGGTCGTCGGCATCGTGCTCGGCGTCATTGCTCGGCGGCAGATCGAACGCACCGGGGAGGACGGTCGAGGACTGGCCCGCGCCGCAGTGATCATCGGTGCGATCGGGGCGACCGCGCAGGTAGTCTTCTTCATCGTCTGGCTGTCTTTGTTCTCGACCGCGATCAGCCAGGCGACATTCCTCCTCTGAGACCGGTGCAGGCTCAGCCCCCCGCCAGCTCCTCCCGCAGCCGCGGCTCGACCCGATGCTTCGGGTGGTGTCCCGCCTTGTCGGCGTAGTACGCCCGCACCCGATCCATGTCGGCCCCGACGTCGCCCGTGAGCTCGAACGTCGGTCCGAGCCCGGTGGTCATGGTGGTGCGGTCGACATACCCGAGCGTCACCGGCATCCCCGTTTCGCGCGCGATGCGGTAGAAGCCCGACTTCCAGTGCGTGTGGCCCGAGCGGGTGCCGTCGGGCGTGACGACGAGACTGAAGCGCTCACCCGAGCGGATGCGCTCGACCACCTCGCGCACCACGTCGCCGGGAGCATCCCGATCGACAGGGATGCCGCCGAGGCGACGCATGATGGGCCCCCGCCAGCCGGCGAACAGGCTCTTCTTGCCGAGCCAGCGGATGTGCAGGTCGAGCTTCCATGCGATGCCGAGCATGAACACGAAGTCCCAGTTCGACGTGTGCGGGGCGCCGATGAGCACGGTGGGGCGGTCGGGCGCCGGCTCGGTGACGAGGCGCCAGCGGCTGAGCGCCCAGAAGATCCGGGCGATGAGGCGGCGGAGGTGCATCCGTCCAGGGTAAGTCGCTCTCGCCGCCCGGGCTCTCGCGGGAGTACGGTCGCGCCATGTCCTTCCCTGAGCTCTCCTGGCTGGCCATCCTCGCCGGCTTCGTCGTCTACTTCGTGACCGGCGCCATCTGGTTCGGCCCGAAGACCTTCTACCCCGCCTGGATGCGCCTGCGCGGCAAAGATCCGGCCGAGCCGCAGGGCAGCCACGGCATGGCGGTCGTCTTCGGCGCGACGGCGGTCGGCGCACTCGTGCAGGTCTTCACGCTCGCGGTGATCCTCGGCTTCGTCGCGCAGGCGACGGGCGACCCGGTCGGACCGCTCGGCGGGGCCCTCGGCGGCCTGCTCTTCGGCCTCGGCCTCGTCGCGGCGAGCTCGCTCTCGCACCGGCTCTTCGGCGGCGACGGCTTCAGGGTGTGGGCGATCGAGGTCGGCGGCGACGTCGTCGGCCTGACCCTCGCCGGTCTCGTCGTCGGTCTGCTCAGCTAGCGGCACGGTTCCGGGCGCACGCGGCGACGGGCGACGGTGCGGCCAGGTGCGGCGCCCAGCCGCATCCGGCACGATAGGCGCGTGGATGCTCCCCGCGCGCTCGCCGAGGCCCGCGCCGCGCTCGCCGCGGCCGCCGCCGAGCTCGCCGCCGCGGGTGCGCGCCCCGAGCAGCTGGCCGTGCTCGAGCCGCCGCGTCGCGCGCTCGGGTTCATTCCGGTGCGCGAGAAGCTGCGGCGCACCGGCGAGGGATTCCTCCTCGGCGCACTGCTCGCCACGCGAGACGGCGACGTGCTCGACCCTGGCCGCATCGTCCGCGCGAGCCGGCAGGTGCTGCCGGGCCATCAGTCTGCGAGCGCGCAGGAGCGCCGCGCCCTGCGCCAGCTCGCCCTCGACTCCGGCTTCGATGAGGGCGAGACCCTCGTGCTCGGCTCGCGGCCGATCCCGCTCGACGACGTCGCGGCGATGCGCGCCGAGCGCGGGCCCCTCGTGCTGCGCGAGAACGCTGGCTCGGCCGAAGTCCTCGTCCGCTGGATCCCGACCGCCCCCGACAGCGCGCTGCGCCCGCTCGCGGCCTACCTCGCCGAGCGCGTTGAGCTCGCGCGCGGGGCGCTCGTCGCCTCTCAAGCCGAGGGCGAGCATCCGTGACAGCAACGACCGACGCGACCCCCTTCTCGGGCCTCGACCCTGACGCCTTCGCCTTCTACGCCGAGCTCGAGCAGCACCAGAACCGCGAGTGGTGGCTGGCCAACAAGCGGCGCTACGACGAGCGCGTGAAGGCCCCGGTCGAGCGCCTCGTCGACGCGCTCGGCGGCGAGTTCGGGCCGCTGAAGATCTTCCGGCCCTACAAGGATGTGCGGTTCTCCGCCGACAAGCGCCCCTACAAGGATCACCTCGGCCTCGTGAGCGCCGACCAGTCGGGCCCCGCCTTCTACCTGCAGCTCTCGCACCACGGCCTCATGCTCGCGGGCGGGCTGTACCAGCCGACGCGCGAGCAGCTGGCCCGGTTCCGCGAGATCTGCGACGACAACCGCCTCGTCGGCGATCTCGAGGCGACCCTCGAGGAGGCTGCCGATCACGGCTTGCAGATCATGACGACGGATGCCCTCGCCACCGCCCCGCGCGGCTTCCGGGCCGACCACCCGAAGATCGCCCTGCTGCGGCTGAAGCGCCTGGCCGTCGCCGCCGAGCACGCGCCAGCCGAGTGGATGACCGCGCCCGAGTGCCTCGACCGCGTGCGCGCGGGCTGGCGCGCCGTGCGCGAGTGGAACGACTGGCTCGTCGAGAACCTGCCCGCCCCTGTGGAGAGGAGCGCATCGTGAAGCTGCGCCAGGTCGCCCAGCGCGCCGTCGATCTCGATCGCGCGATCGCCTTCTACCGCACCGTGCTCGGGCAGGGGCCGATCGCCCGCTTCGATCCGCCCGGTCTGGCCTTCTTCGACCTCGACGGCACGCGGCTGCTGCTCGACGTGAACGCGCCGAGCTCGCTCGTCTACCTCGAGGTCGACGACGTGCCGACCGCGATCGCGCGCCTGCGTACCCTCGGCGTCGAGGTCGACACCGAGCCGCACGTCGTCTTCACCGACCCCGACGGCGTCTTCGACGCGCCCGGCGACGAGTGGCTGGCGTTCGTGCGCGACTCCGAGGGCAACCTCCTCGGCCTCATGAGCCGACGCACGACGGGCTGACCGAGCGCGATTCCGACGAGCACCGTCACCATGCCGAGCAGCTGCGGCGCGGTGAACGACTCGCCCGCGATGAGGGCTCCGAGCACGACGCCCGTGACGGGGTTGAGCAGGCCGATGAGCCCCACCGAGCCCGCGGGCAGTCGCTGCAGCGCGCTGAACCAGGCGACCCAGGCGAGCGCGGTGGCGATGAGGGTGATGTAGGCCTGCCCGGCCCAGCCGGCGGCATCGAGCGCCGGGGGAGCGCCTTCGACGAGCACGGCCACGGGCGCGAGCGCGAGGCCGCCGGCGGTGAGCTGCCACGCCGTCATCGAGCGCGGCGGCACCCCGCCGCCCCAGCGCTTGGCGAGCACGAAGCCGATCGACGACATGAGCATGGCCGCGAGCGAGGCCGCGACCCCGCCCAGGTCGACGGCGGTCGCGCCGCTGGAGAGCATGACGACGACGCCGACGAAGCCGAGCACGGCGCCCGTGAGCGACAGCACGTGGGGCCGCTCGGCGAGCAGCGGCCAGGCGAGCAGCATCATGACCGCGGGCGAGACGGCCATGAGCATCGCGGCGAGGCTCGAGGGCAGCAGCTGCGCGGCGAGGTAGATGAGCACGAAGAAGGCTCCGACGTTGAGCACGCCGAGAACGAGCGAGCGCCACCACCAGGGGCCGGTCGGCAGGCGACGCGCTCCGCGCGCGACGGGTAGCGCGAGCAGCAGCAGGCCCGCGGGCAGGGCGCGCAGCACCGCACCCCACAGCGGGGTCTCGGGCGGCAGCAGCTCGGCCGTCACGAGGTAGGTCGAGCCCCACGCCACGGGCGCGATCGCTGCGACGAGCATCCATCGCCAGATGTTTTCCATGGAAGAGATAATGTCTTCCACGGAAGGTAATATTCCCGACATGGTCGACGACGACGGCACGGCGCCCGATAGGGTCGCGCGCATCCAGCAGGAGTGGCGGCGCGAGCGCCCCGACCTCGACCCCTCGCCGCAGGGCGTCTTCGGCCGCCTCGCCCGACTGCACGGCCACCTGAGCGAGCAGCTCGCGATCGTCTTCCGCGCCCACGGGCTCACCGAGGGCGAGTTCGACGTGCTCGCCGCCCTGCGTCGCGCCGGCGACCCCTTCGAGCGCACGCCGAGCGAGCTCGCGGCGAGCGTCATGATCTCCAGCGGAGGGCTCACCAAGCGTGTCGACCGGCTCGAGGCCGCCGGGCTCGTCGCGCGACGACCGCACGAGGGCGACGGGCGCAGCCGCGTGGTGGCGCTCACCGCCGCCGGGCGAGACCTCGTCGACCGCGCGTTCGAGGCGCACCTGGCGAACGAGCATCGGCTGCTGGCCGCGCTCGAGGAGGGCGATCGACACGCCCTCGAGGGCATCCTCACGCGCTGGTTGCGGGCCAGCGGCGAGGAGTGACGAGCGGCGCGCCCGCCGCGTGACGGCGCGTGACGTCGCCTGCGCACGACGCTCGCCCGGTGTCGGAGCTGCGACATAGTCTCGACTCCGTGCTCCTCGAGACCCACGTGCTGCAAGACACCGACCCCGACCTCGATCGGCTGCTCGTCGACGGCTTCGCGGTCGTCGGCGAGTCGTGGGGCGCCGAGCTGCGGCTCGACTCGGTCGCGCAGGTCGACGAAGCGGTGGATGCCCTGCGCGAGCGCGTCGCCGCCGCCGAGCAGGCGGGGCTAGCCGTGCGCGAGCTGCACCCCGCCGACGCCGCCGCGATCGCCGCGCTCGACGCCGCGAGCTGGGCCGACGTGCCCTCCACGCCCGCGACGACGCACAGCCCCACGACCGAGGCAGAGGCCCGCGCGTGGGCCGGCCGCGGCCGGCGCGGCTTCGGCGCCTTCGACGGCGACCGGCTCGTCGGCCTGTGCGTCGGCGCGGGCGGCGACAACGATTTCATCGTCGTCGCGGCGACCCATCGCGGCCGGGGGCTCGGTGCGGCCGTCGTGGCGGCGTGGATGCTCGCGGCCATCGAGGCGGGCGAGCGCGCGTTCACGGTCGGCGGCGCCGCCGAGAACGTCCGCAGCCTCGCGCTCGTGCGCAGCGTGGGCTTCCGCGTGACCGAGCGCTGGCTGAGCCTGCAGCGGCCCTGACCCTCGAGCGTCGCGCTGCACCCACGGGTCTGTCGACTACCGGGTCGCTGTGCAGGGGAGTACTGTGCGCCGCACACCGGCATTCGGGGTCGG
The DNA here is from genome assembly GCF_014595885.1 of Microcella alkalica. GTDB lineage: Bacteria > Actinomycetota > Actinomycetes > Actinomycetales > Microbacteriaceae > Microcella > Microcella alkaliphila_B. The sequence continues at coordinate 586,959 of NZ_JABUKC010000001.1, forward strand.
CGCCGCTCTCGCTCGCACGCTCGAAGGAGCCTCTCATGGCCGCATCCGGAACGTCACCCATCCACTCGTCGACGCGGCGGTCGGCTCGGGCCGGCCGGCGGCGGCTCCGGCCGATCGCGGCGGCGTCGACGCTCGCCGTGGCGGTCACGATCGCCCTCGCGCCGCCGGCCGCCGCCGAGACCAGCACCCCGATCGCCTCCGCCTCCGCCCACGGCGTCGCGCTTGAGCTCGATCGCGTGATCGGCACGCCGGAGTGGGCGTTCGGGCCCGACGAGTGGCGGTACTACCGCCTCCAGGCGCAGCTCACCGGTGAGGAGGAGGTCACCCTCGGGCTCTCCGTCGACCTGCTGGAGGAGCGCGTCTTCGAGGAGCTCTGGCGATCGCCCACGCTCGCGCTCCTCGACGACGGGGCCATCCTGCGCAGCTTCTTCAGCACCTCCGTCACCTCGGGCGGCATCGACACTCCCATCCCCGACTGGCCCGGGCTCACCTACGTCTTCTCCGTGCTGGATTCGGAGACCCTCGACCCGATCGGCGAGGTGCTGCGCGTCACCAACGAGGGCCTGCACGTGCCCTTCCTGGATTACAGCCGACCGGGGTACGGCATCAATCTCGCCAGCCTCAGCGGGGCGGACCTCTTCCCGGGCATGACGGCGACTGTGACCGCCGCGAACATGCCGCCCGGGCGCGAGCTCGGCGTCTGGATGGCTCCCGGCCTGAACTACGTCTTGTTCATGCTCGCCGGCGCGCAGCTGCCGCCCGGGGCGATCGAGGCGGGTCGTGCCGTCGTCGGTGCCGACGGTCACTACTCGGCGACGTTCACGCTGCCGCCCTCGACGCCCACCGGGCACTACCAGCTCGTGGTCGGCGACCCCGCGACGCGCGCGTGGCCGGCGGGCACCGAGCAGGCGTTCCTGGTCTCCGCCGCGGCGACGCAGCAGTCGGTGCCGACCCCGACGGGGGCTGGCGTGCAGACCGCCCTCGGGCCGCCGACGTCGACGATCACCGTCACCTACGACACCGTCTCGACGGCCGGCGACACCACCGCGATCGTCTCCAGCACGGGGCCGCTGCTGTCGGGCTTCCAGTTCGCGCTCACGCCGCCCGAGTACGTGCACCTCTCGACGACCGCGACGACGAGCGGCCCGCGCGAGGTGTGCCTCACCTATGACCCGGCGCGCGCGGCCACACCGCCCCGGCTGTACCACTTCGACGTCGATCGCTGGGTCGACGTCACGACGGTGCGCGAGGTCGGCCGGGTCTGCGGCGTCACCACGAGCTTCTCGCCGTTCGTGCTGGGGTACTCCACGGGTGTCGAGCTCGCGAACAAGCAGCAGTGCAAGAACGACGGCTGGCGCACGAGCACCCTGCCGCGATTCGTCAACCAGGGCGACTGCGTGAGCTGGTTCGAGGCGCGCCGATGGTGAGACGGCGAAGGCGTTTCACGCCCCGCACCCCCGCGTCAACCCCCTGGGGGCCGGTTCTCGGCACCCGTTAGCGTCGCGCCATACCGACAGGCCGTCGGGGGTCATCGGCACGAGCCGAGGCGCGATCCGCGGCCGGAAGGAGCAACCACCATGGCAACACTTCTCTGGATCATCGCGGCCATCCTCGTCATCGCCGGGATCGTCACGCTCGTGCGCGGTCAGGTGCTCTGGGGCATCGTGCTGATCGTGCTCGGCCTGCTCGTCGGCCCCGGAGGCGTCAGCCTCTTTGCCTGAGCCCGCTCGCTCCACGCCCGTCGGGGGCGCGGAGCGAGCGATCACCGTCGGCGACCGGTCACGTCGCCGCCGCCCGAGAGGCGGGGCCGCCCACACGGCCCCGCCTCTCGCCGCGTGCGGAACGCCCGGCGCCTCCTGCAACGGGACCTTCGGCCCTGCCCCGCACCGCAAGCGCGGGGCTACCGTGTCCCCACCCGGCAGGCCGCCCCACGGGAGGTTCCCATGAGTCGCCGTCGACACACCCGCCCCCGGGCTCTCACCCCGCTCGCGCCCGCGGTGCTGACGCTGCTGATGCTCTCCGCGTGCGGTGGCCCGCCGCCCAGCGGGCCCAGCGCCGAGCCGACTCCGAGCCCGAGCGCGACGGCCCAGGTCGAGCTGTACTTCGCCGTCGCGCATCCCGCCGACCTCGACCTCGTCGGCGAGGTGCGCGAGATCACCCACGACGGCGACGTGCTGGAGGCGGCGATCCGAGGCCTCGTCGAGGGCACCATCGCGCCGCTCGATCCCGATTACGACGACCTCTGGAGCGGGGTCCCGCTCCGCGGCCTGGAACGCGACGGCGACGTGCTGCGCGTCGACCTCGGCGGCGCGCTGACGAACGTCGGCGCCGAGGCCGAAGCGGTCGCGATCGAGCAGCTGGTCTGGACGGCGGCGGGCATCGAGCCGAGCATCCGCGCCCTCGCCTTCACGATCGACGGCGCGACCCCCGAGACCCTCGGCGGCCACGTGGATGCCCGGGGCCAGTTCGCGCGCGGGCTTCCCGAGAGCACGCTCACGCCCCTGCAGATCGACGCGCCCCGCGAGGGGCAGACGGTCGACGGCCCGCTGCGCGCCTCCGGTGTCGCGTGCGTGTTCGAGGCCACCTTCGGCTGGGAGCTTCTGCAGGGCGGCACCGTCATCGACCAGGGCACGGCGATGAGCGCCGAGTCGTGCCCCGCCCGCGCGCCGTGGAGCCTCGACCTCGGCGCCCGGCCGGCGGGGGAGTACACGCTCGTCATCACCGAGTACTCGATGAAGGACGGCGCCGTCGCGAGCACCGACTCGAAGACGTTCACCGTGAGCGGGCGCTGACCGCGCCCCGCCCACGGCGAGGGCCTCAGCCCAGCAGGTCCTTCATCTGCGAGTGGATGAGCGCGGCCGCGCGCTTCGGCGACAGCCGGCTCAGCCGCGACATGAACGTCGCATCCTGCCCGATGAAGATCTCGTAGCTGCCGCGCTCGATCGCCTCGACGATCTGTCGGCCGGCCTCCTGCGGCGACGTCGTCTTCCGCTGCTTGCCGTCGCCCGCCTTCGCCGCCATCGCCTCCATCTCGGCGGCGGTCATGACGCCGGAGTTCGCAGCGATGTTCGTGCCGATCGCGCCGGGGAAGACGCCCGTGACCGCGACCTTCGTGCCCATGAGCTCGGAGTGCAGGCTGCGGCTCAGCTGCGCGACCGCGGCCTTCGTCGCGCCGTACACCGACTGGCCGGGCACGGGAGCGTAGGCGCCCATGCTCGCGACGGTGACGAGCGCCGCGTCGGGCCGCTGCACGAGCTCGGGCAGGAATGCCTTGATGGTGTTGATCGTGCCCCACAGGTTGACGTTCACGACGCGCTCGATCTGGTCGAAGTCGAGCTGGGCGACGGGCACGAACCTCTGGATGATGCCCGCGATGTTGAGCAGGGCATCCACCTGCCCGTGGGCGGCGATGATCGCCGCCGGCAGCGCCGCCACCTGCGCGCGGTCGGTGATGTCGACGACGTGGGTGGAGATCGCGTCGCCCTTCGCACCGGCCAGGCGCACGGTCTCGGCGAGACCGGCCTCGCTGAGGTCGAGGGCGGCGACGCGGCCGCCCTTCTCGACGAGCTGGAGCGCCACCTCGCGCCCCATGCCGTTGCCGGCGCCGGTGATGGCGAAGACCTTGCCGTTGATCTGCATGCTGCTCCTTCGAAGGATGCCCTCAGGTGGGCTCATCGCGAGGCTAGTGCCGCGCATCCGCCGATCGGCAGGGGCGAAGGTCACCCGATCGTTCCGCGTGTCGCGCCCGCAACCCCGTCGAATCGCCCAGGTTGCGGTGCGACGCTGGAGGCATGACGGTGATGCCGATGTTCCCGCTGGGCTCGGTGCTGTTCCCGGCGATGCCGACGGCGCTGCGCATCTTCGAGGAGCGCTACATCGTCATGCTCTCGGAGGTGTTACAGCAGGAGCCGGCCGAGTTCGGCATCGTCCTCATCGAACGCGGCTCGGAGGTCGGCGGCGGCGAGCAGCGGTTCCCGATCGGCACGATCGCGCGCATCGCGCAGGTGCAGGCGAGCGAGGGCTTCATCGGCCTCATCGCGCAGGGCACGCAGCGCATCCAGGTCGAGGAGTGGCTCGACGACGACCCCTACCCGCGGGCTCACGTGCGGGTGCTGCCCGAGCTGGAGTGGCACGACGCCCTCGGTCCGCTCTTCGACGAGGCCGAGTCGACGGTGCGGCGCGCCCTCGCGCAGGCGAGCGAGTTCGTCGAGCAGCAGTGGGGTGCCGACGTCGAGCTCAGCGCCGACCGCGTCGAGGCGATGTGGCAGCTCGCCGGCATCGCGCCGCTCGGCCCGCTCGATCACGTGCGGCTGCTGCAAGCGGCCGACGCCGAGGCCCTGCTGCGCGCGCTCATCGACGCCGCGAACGACGCGACCGAGGTGCTCGCGGTCACGTGGGACGACACCGACGACTTCCCGACGGCCGACGACTTCCGCGACCCCGGCGATGCGGGTGATGCTGACGGCGCCGACGCGCCCGACGACGAGGGGCGATGACGCGGATGCTCGCCTTCCCGATCCCGACCGACCCCGGCACCGCGGCCGCCGCCGGGCCGCTCTTCGTCGCCATGGGCCTCGTGACCGTCGGGGTGCTCGTGTGGCAGGCCGTGCGGTACTTCCGCGACTCCCGCGACGACGACTAGCGCCGCGCGGTCGCGCCGCGGCGGGCGTCAGCTCCGGCCGCGCGCCATCCAGGCCTCGACCTCGTCGGCCGTGCGCGGGATGCCCGCCGACAGGCTCTCGCAGCCGTCGGCCGTGACGAGCACGTCGTCCTCGATGCGCACGCCGATGCCGCGGTACTCCTCCGGCACGGTGAGGTCGTCGGGCTGGAAGTACAGGCCTGGCTCGATCGTGAACACCATGCCCGGCTCGAGCACGCCGTCGAGGTAGAGCTCGCGGCGGGCCTGAGCGCAGTCGTGCACGTCGAGGCCCAGGTGGTGCGAGGTGCCGTGCACCATGTAGCGGCGGTGCTGGCCGCCCTCCGGCTGCAGCGCCTCCTCCGCGCTGACAGGCAGCAGACCCCACTCGGCGGTCCTCGTCGCGATGACCTCCATCGCCGCGGCGTGGATCTCGCGGAACCGGATGCCCGGCCTCACGATCGCGAACGCGGCGTCGGCCGCCTCGCGGACGGCCTCGTAGACGCGCCGCTGCACCTCGGTGAACGTGCCGCTCACCGGCAGCGTGCGGGTGATGTCGGCGGTGTAGTAGCTCTCGAGCTCGACGCCGGCGTCGATGAGGATGAGGTCGCCCGGCACCACGGGGCCGTCGTTGCGGGTCCAGTGCAGGATGCACGCGTGCGGGCCGCTCGCCGCGATCGTGTCGTAGCCGACCGTGTTGCCCTCGGCGCGCGCGCGGCGGTCGAAGGTGCCCTCGACGAGGCGCTCGCCGCGCGGGTGCGCGACGATCTCGGGCAGGTCGGCGATGACGTCGTCAAAGCCCTGCTTCGTCGCCTCGACGGCCCGGCGCAGCTCGGCGATCTCGAAGGCGTCCTTCACGAGCCGCAGCTCGCTGAGGTCGCGGGCCAGGTCGGCGTCGCGCTCGGCGAGCTCGTCGGCGAGGGGCGACTCAGCGGCGGCAGCGTCGGCGTCGCCGAGCAGCAGGCGCTGAGCATCCACCCGGTCGGTGATCGCGCGGTCGGCGTCGCGCACGACGAACGTGTCGGCGTCGACGCCGTCGAGCACGGCCTCGAGCTCGCCGAGCCCGCGCGTCGCGAGGCCCAGGTCGAGCGCGACATCGGCGGCCGTGGGGCGCGGGCCCGTCCAGAACTCGCCGATCTCGGGGTTGGCGTAGAACTCGTCCGAGTCGCGGCCGGCGGCCTCGCGGAAGTACAGCACGGCCTCGTGGCCGTCGGGCTCGCCCGACTCGGTGGTGCGAGGCTCGAGCACGAGCACGCTGCCGGGCACCGTGTCTGCGCCCCAGCCGGTGAGGTGCGCGAAGGCGGAGTGCGCGCGGTACGGGTAGTCGGTGTCGTTCGAGCGCTGCTTGGCCGGCCCGGCCGGCACCAGGATGCGCGCCGTCGGGTGCAGCGCCGAGAGGCGCGCGCGGCGCTCGGCCGCGAAGGCGGCCTGCTCGCGCGGCCCGGTCGTCGCGCTCGGGCGCTCGGCCCAGCCCTGCGAGATGTAGGTCTTGAACGCGTCGGAGCCGGGGGTCGTCGACCGGTTCGCGGTCGCGCGCGGGGCATCCTTCTGGTGGGTCTCAGCCATGCGACCCATCCTCTCAGGGCGCCAGCCTCGCCACCACCGGGCGGTGATCGCTGCCCGCGTCGTCGCGGGTCGTGATCACGCGGAAGCCTCGGATCTCCAGGTCGGGCGTCGCGAGCACGTGGTCGATCGGGGCGCCGAGCAGCGGCGGCAGGCGCGTCGGCCACGTGCCGACGGCTCCCGCACCCGAGGCGAGGGCCGCGTCGACGCATGAGCCGAGGCCTGGCCCGTCGTCGGTCGCGGTGAAGTGGTCGGCGGTCGCGTTGAGGTCGCCGGCCATGATGACGCGCTCGCCCGTGCAGACCTCGTCGAGCCAGGCGAGATCGGCGCGCCAGTTGGCGAGCTCACCGGGCACCGGCGCGATGGGATGCACGCCGATGATCGTCGGCCCGTCGCCGTCGGCGGGTCGCAGCACGATGCTCGGCAGCACGGTCGTCGAGCCGACGGTGTCGTCGCGCACGTACTCGCCGAGCCCGGCGGAGATCAGCACGCTCGTCGATCGGGCCTTGAGCTCGAGCTCCGGGTCGAACTGCAGGGCGTGCACCCACATGGGGCGGCCGCTCGCGCGCAGCGACTCCGCCGCGGCGATCGCGGTCTCCTCCGTCGTCTCGGGCAGCACGATGACGTCGGCCTGCTGCTCGAGGGCCAGGTCGGCGATGGCCTGCGCGCCGGTCGCGTCGCCGAGGGTGTTCCAGGCGAGTACCACGAGCTCGTCGTCGGCGGGCGCGGGCAGGGCATCCGTCGCGAAGCCGCGACTGGAGAGCACGGCGAGATTGAGGGCGGCGAAGGCGAGCGCGATGACCGCGAGGCCGGCCAGGAAGCGTCGCGCCGCGGGCCAGCCCGCCGCGACGATGAGCAGCGCGATCGCCGCGACCACGGCGACGAGGGCGAGGGCGGCGCGCAGCGACACGAGCTGCGCGATGACGGGGGCGCCGGCGAGCCCGAACAGGCTGGGCCAGCCGATCACGAGCAGGGCCGCCGCGACGCCGACCAGCAGCACGGCGGCAGCGGTACGGCGGATCATGACCCGGCGAGCCTACCCCGGTGCTGCGTGCGCACCCGTCGCCCGGCGTGCGTGCGGCCCGCCCTGCGTAGCATGAGGAGCATGCCCGAGCCGCGGATCGACCTGCACAGCCACAGCAGCGTCTCCGACGGCACCGAGACGCCGACGCAGCTCGTGCGCGCGGCGCTCGCCGCCGGCCTCGACACGATCGCGATCACCGATCACGACTCGACCGCGGGCTGGGATGAGGCGGTCGCCGCCGCCGCGGGCACGGGCCTGCAGATCATCCGCGGCATGGAGCTGTCGACGCGGCACGAGTGGCGCAGCGTGCACGTGCTCGGCTACCTCTTCGACCCGAACGATGCCGACCTCGTCGCCGAGACGGGCCGCATCCGCGACGACCGGCTGACGCGCGCCGAGCGCATGGTCTCGCGCATCGCAGAGGACTACGACGTCACATGGGACGACGTGCTCGCCCAGTCGGGCGGCGTCTCGATCGGCCGGCCGCACATCGCCGACGCGCTCGTGGCGCGCGGCATCGTGCGCACGCGCAGCGAGGCCTTCGAGACGATCCTGCACTTCAGCGCCGGCTACTACCTGCCGCACGCGGCCCCGACGGTGCTCGACGGCGTGCGCATCATCGCCGAGGCCGGGGGAGCGCCCGTCATCGCGCACCCGGCCACGCGCGGTCGCGAGGCCGTCATCGATGAGCGGATGCTCGCGCAGCTGGTCGACGCCGGTCTCGTCGGCCTCGAGGTCGACCACCGCGAGAACACCGCCGAGGGCCGCGAGACGCTGCACCGCTACGCGGCCCGCTTCGGGCTCGTCATGACCGGGTCGAGCGATTACCACGGCGACGGCAAGCCGAACCGGCTGGCCGAGCACACGACGAGCCCCGAGGCGCTCGAGGCGATCGTCGCGCGCACCCGCGGGGTCACACCCGTGCGCTCCTGACGCGCGCCGCGCGCGCCCCGCGTAGCCTCGCTCGCATGATCAGCGAGCTCGGACCCGACGAGGTGTTCGTCTTCGGCTCCAACGCCGACGGCTGGCACGCCGGCGGCGCCGCGCGCACCGCCCTCGAGCGCTTCGGGGCGGTGTGGGGCGAGGGGCACGGGCACCACGGCCGCTCGTACGCGATCGACACGATGAGCGGGCTCGGGGTGCTCGCGGAGGAGATCGCCGCCTTCGTCGACTACGCCCGCGCCCACCCCGAGCTGCGCTTCCTGCTCACGCCCGTCGGCACGGGCATCGCCGGCTACGCGCCGGAGGAGGTGGCGCCGCTCTTCGTCGACGCGCCCGACAACGTGGTGCTGCCGCCCGAGTTCGTGGAGGCGCTCGCCGCCGAGTGAGCGCCGGCGGGGCGCTGCTCGCCTTCGTCGTGCCCGGCGTCGTGCTGCTCGGCGTCGCCCGTCGTCGCGTCCTCGGCCGTCGGCTCCTCGCTCGCCCCGTCGGCGCCCTCGGGCGCAGCGTGACCGCCGTGCGGCTGCGTCATGGGGGTGCGCCGCACGAGCAGCACGAGCGGGATGGTGATGAGCGAGATGAGGGCGCCGACGATGAACGCGGCACGCACGCCCTCCGCCGTCACCGACTCGGTGGCGCCGCCGCCCGTGCCGGCGAAGGCCGCGGCGACCGAGATGAACAGGGCGATGCCGGCGGCGCCGGCGACCTGCTGGATGGTGCCGACGATCGCGCTGCCGTACGAGTTGAGCTGCGGCGGCAGCGACGACATGCCGTTCGTGATGAGCGGCGTGAACAGCAGCGCGAGGCCGAGGCTCGTGCCGAGGTTCGCGACCGAGACGAGCCACAGGGGCGTCGTGGCGGTGAACAGCGTCATGCCCCACAGGGAGGCCGAGAGCAGGATGGCGCCCGGCACGATGAGCGGGCGCGGCCCGACGGCGTCGAAGCGGCGACCGATGACCGGCGCCGCGAAGGCCATGAGCAGCCCGCCCGGGAGGATGAGCAGACCCGAGACGACCGCTTCGGCGCCGAGCACGTCCTGCACGTAGAGCGGGATGAGGATGATCGCGCCGAAGAGCGCCATCGAGGCGATCGTGACGGTGCCGATGGCGAGCGCGAACTCGCGCGAGGCGAAGGTCCGCAGGTCGAGCAGCGCGCCGTCGGTGCGCTGCAGCACGATCTGGCGCCAGGCGAAGAGCGCGAGCACGACGACGCCGATGCCGAGCGACACGAGGCCCGGCACGAGCTCGCCGCCGCCCTCGCCGAGCAGGCTGAGGCCGTAGACGAGCCCGCCGAAGCCGGGCACGGACAACGCGACGGAGAGCAGGTCGAGGCGCACCGGTCGCTGCTCGCCCACGTTGACGATGCGCGCGGCGCCGAGCGCGAGGCCCGCGACCGCGAACGGCAGCATCGTGATGAACAGCCAGCGCCAGTCGGCGATCGAGAGGATGAGCCCCGAGACGGTCGGCCCGAGCGCGGGGGCGACCGAGATCACGATCGAGATGTTGCCGACCACCCGGCCGCGCAGGTGCGGCGGCACGAGCGCGAAGACCGTCGTGAACAGCAGCGGCATCATGATCGCCGTGCCGCTGGCCTGCACGACGCGCGCGATGAGCAGCACCGTGAAACCCGGCGCGATCGTCGCGATCGCCGTGCCGAGCGTGAAGAGCGACATCGCCGCGAGGAACATCGTGCGCGTCGAGAAGCGCAGCATGAGGAAGCCCGTGATCGGGATGACGACCGCGAGCGTGAGCATGAAGGCGGTCGTGAGCCACTGCGCCGCCGACGCCGAGATGTTGAGGTCGGCCATGAGCTCGGGAATCGCGACGCCCATGAGCGTCTCGTTGAGAATCACGACGAAGGCGGAGACGATGAGCAAGCGGATCACGCCCATGGTGCGCTTGAGGTCGTCGGCGTCGGTCAGGGTCTGATCGGTGGTGGGAACGGGGAAGCGGGCACGAGACTCCTCGTGGTGTTCGGTGGTGGCGGGGGCGCGGCGAGGATCGCTCGCCCGCGAGTGCGGGGGCACGTGCGAGAACGCCAGGAACGCTCAACGTACGGTACTCCTCCGACATTCCCGACGGCAGGGGCGGGATGCGGAGCGCGGTGGTGCGCAGCGGCCGGAGGGGCCGCCGATCAGGCCTGCGCGGCCGAGCTGCCCTCGGCGGCGGCGCCGCCCGAGCCGCCCGAGCGACGACGGCGGCGACGGCGCTTGGCCGAGGCCGACGTGCCCTCGCCCGCGGGCGACGCGGGAGGGGCATCCGCGGCCTTCTCGCCGCCCTCGCCGCTGCGACGCCGCTCGCGCGGCGGACGCGAGCCGTCGCCGGAGCCCGACCGGGAGCGCGAGCGCGGCGGGTGCGAGGCGTCCTTCTCAGCCTTCGGAATGGGCGTCGCCTTGAGGCGGCCCTTCGAGCCTTCGGGGATGTTGAGGTCGGTGAACAGGTGCGGCGACGAGGAGTACGTCTCGACCGGCTCGGGGATGCCCATCTCGAGCGCGCGGTCGATGAGCGCCCACTTGTGCATGTCGGCCCAGTCGACGAACGTCACCGCGATGCCCGTCTTGCCGGCACGACCGGTGCGGCCGGCGCGGTGCAGGTAGGTGTCGTGGTCGTCGGGCACGGTGTGGTTGATCACGTGCGTGACGTCGTTGACATCGATGCCGCGCGCCGCGACATCGGTCGCGATGAGGATGTCTTTCTTGCCGGCCTTGAACGCGGCCATCGAGCGCTCGCGCGCCTCCTGGCTCATGTCGCCGTGCACCGCGCCGGCGTTGAAGCCGCGGTCGGTGAGCTCTTCGACGAGCTTCGCTGCAGCGCGCTTCGTGCGCGTGAAGATGACGGTCTTGCCGCGGCCCTCGGCCTGCAGGATGCGGCCGATCACCTCGTCCTTGTCGAGCGCGTGCGCGCGGTAGACGATGTGCTCGATGTTGGCCTGCGTGAGGCCCTCGTCGGGGTCGGTCGCGCGGATGTGGATCGGTCGGGTCATGAACCGACGCGCGAGCGCGACGATCGGGCCGGGCATGGTCGCCGAGAACAGCATCGTGTGCCGCGTCGGCTTGGTCTGCGCGAAGAGCTTCTCGATGTCGGCGAGGAAGCCGAGGTCGAGCATCTTGTCGGCCTCGTCGAGAACCATGACCTCGACGTTCGCGAGGCTCAGCAGGCGCTGGCTCGCGAGGTCGAGCAGGCGGCCTGGGGTGCCGACGACGATCTGCGCGCCGGCCTTGAGCTGCTCGATCTGCCCCTCGTAGGCCTTGCCGCCGTAGATGGAGACGATCTTGACGTCGCGGTTCTTCGCCGCGAGCTCGAGGTCTTCGGTCACCTGCACGCACAGCTCGCGCGTGGGCACGACGACGAGCGCCTTGACGCCCGGCTCGGGGTGGAGGCCGAGGCGCTGGATGAGCGGGAGGCCGAAGCCGAAGGTCTTGCCGGTGCCGGTCTTGGCCTGACCGATGATGTCCTGCCCGGTGAGGGCCAGCGGGATGGTCTGCTGCTGGATGGGGAAGGGCTCGATGATGCCCTTGCTTGCGAGGGCATCGACCAGATCGGTCTCGATGCCCAGTTCGGTGAAAGTCACGTGGAGGTTCGCCCTGTCTTGTCTTGGTGCAGCCAGTTTAGCCGCCGGGGGAGCCCGCGGCGGGTGCGGTCGGCGCATCGCCTAGGCTGTCGGCGTGGCCTCGTGGTTCCGTCGCTCCCGCCCGCGCACGCCCGCGCCCACCCTCACCTCGCGCGACACCGCGACCGCGGCGACGCGCGTCGACCTGCACGAGCTCACTCCGGCGACCGACGTGTTCCTCGGCCACTGCGCCGCGCTGCACCTGACGTTCTTCGAGCAGCTGAGCCACGCGGTCGCGAACGCTCCGCGCGTCGCCGAGAAGGATGCCCTGGCTCGCGCCGCGGCGACGACCCTCGCGCGCTACGAAGCCCTCGTGGCCGAGATCGGCCGCCAGCGCCTCGACGCCACCGCGGTCATGGAGCCGCACCTGCGCGGCGTGCAGGAGTTCGAGCGCCGCACGATGGGCGCCGACTGGCACGAGCAGGTGGCGAGCGCCCACGTGACCATCGGGTTCCTCACCGACTTCTGGGTGCGCCTGGCCGCGGGCCTGCCGCGCGACGCTCGTGAGGGCGTCGAGGAGGCCCTCCGCCGCGGCGAGCTCGAGCAGCCGCTGCACGCCATCATCGAGCAGGCGATCGCCGCCAACCCGCGGCTGTCGTCGCGCCTCGCGCTCTGGTGCCGCCGCCTCGTCGGCGACACGATGCTGCAGGCCCGCTCGGCGCTCGCGCTGCACGCCGACCGCGTACGCGACGAGGAGCAGATCGAGCCGGTGTTCACCGAGCTCATCGCCGAGCACACGCGGCGACTCGACCGCCTCGGGCTCACCGCCTGATCGACGCCGCCTGGCGGGCTCGGCTCAGGCCGTGCGGGCCGCGACCGGCTGCCCCGGCCGCATGAGGCTCGCGAGCAGGGCCTCGTCGGCGGCGCGCCGGCGCGGGGGCAGCAGCAGCGCGAAGGCGAGCGCGACGGCCGGGCCGATCACGAGGCTGAACACCCAGATCCAGCCGCCGTCGAACGTGAACCCCAGCCAGACCAGCAGCACCCACGTCGCGGCGGTCGCGGCGGCACCGATCGCCGGCACGAGCAGCAGACCGTGCGTCTCGCGACCCGGCACGGCGTAGCGCACGCCGAGTGCGAGCGCGGCGCCGATGACCGTGACGAACAGCAGCTCCACGGCTAGCCGACGAATCCGATGCGGCGGGTCGACTCCGACCCGATCTCGACGTAGCCAATGGAGGCGGCGGGCACGACGTACTGCTTGCCCTTGTCGTCGGCGATCGACAGCACGGTGCCGGAGGCGAGCGCCTCGGTCACGGCCTGCTCGATCTCGGCGGCGGTCTTCGAGCTCTCGAACGAGAGCTCACGGGGGCTGTTGAGGATGCCGATGCGAATGTCCACGAGCGTCACTGTACCCCGGCGCCCGAGTCGCATCGGGCGCGTTCACCGAGAGCGGAGCGCCGGGCATCCGCTGCGCCGCGCCGCGGTGTCGGAGGGCGCCGCTACCGTGATCGCATGCCCTCCCTCGACACCGCTCAGCGCGCGGTGCTCGAGGCGCGCCGGGGCCGCGGCGCGGTCGTGCTGGGGGCTCCGGGCACCGGCAAGACCACGGCCGCGATCGAGCTCGTGGCGGCGGCGATCCTCGACGACGGCCTCGCCCCGGCCGACGTGCTCGTGCTCACGCCCTCGCGCCGCACGGCGACCGCCCTGCGCGATCGACTCGCCCTGCGCCTGGCCGAGCTCGATGAGGCGCAGGCTCCCGTGCTGCCTGGCCCGCTCGCGCGCTCGATCGCCTCGTACGCCCATGCGATCGTCACGGCGGATGCCCGGCTGAGCGGTGCCGCCGACCCGAGGCTGCTCTCCGGCGCCGATCAGGATGCCGACCTCGCCGAGCTGCTGCTCGGCCACGAGCTCGACGGCCGGGGGCCCGTCTGGCCGGAGCACCTCGGGCCAGAGGTGCGTTCGCTCGCGGCGTTCCGCACCGAGCTGCGCGATCTCGTCTCTCGGCTGTCGGAGCACGACTGGTCGAGCGATGACCTGCGTGCTGCCGCCGCGCGGCGCTCGCGCCCCGAGTGGGCGGCCGTCGCCGAACTCGTCGACGAGTACCGGCTCGTGCTCGGCGGTGCTCGCGCCGATCAGGTCGACCCTGCCGAGCTCGTGCGCGCCGCCGTCGGCCTCGTGCGCGACCCGCATCCGGCGGCGCCGCCCGTGCCGCGCCTGGTCGTGCTCGACGATGCGCACGACGCGACCCCGAGCGGCTTCGACCTGCTCGCCGCGCTCGCCGCCCGCGGGGCCGCGGTCGTCGTGCTCGGCGACCCGGACGTCGCCACGAACACGTTTCGCGGGGCGGAGCCCGAGGCGGTCGCGCGCTTCGCGGCCCTCGTCGAGGGGGCGAGCCTGCCGACGATCGTGCTGGGCACGGCGCATCGGCACGGGCCGGGCATCCGCTCGCTCGTCGCCGCTCTCGCAGCTCGCATCGGCACGGCGGCGGCCGGCCCGCAACGCCGGGCCGTGCCCGGCCGCGACGCCGACGCGGAGGCGGTCGGAGAGCGCCCGGCGCTCGCGCCGCCGCTGCTCGCCCTCACCGCCGCGAGCGGCGCGCGCGAGCGGGCGCTCGTCGCCGACCTGCTGCGCGAGCGGCACGTGCTCGACGCCGTGCCGTGGTCGCGCATGGCCGTCGTCGTGCGCAGCGGCGCCCAGGTGCCGCTCGTCGCGCGAGCGCTCACCGCCGCGGAGGTGCCGGTGCGCACGACCGCGGCCGGTCGACCGCTGCGCGAGCACCCGGCGGCGCGCGCGCTCATCCGGTTCGTCGACATCGGCGTGGGGCGCAGCGCGCTCGACGCCGCGGCCGCCACCGAGCTGCTGCTCGGTCCGCTCGGCGGGCTCGACCGCATCGGGCTGCGCCGGCTGCGGCGGGCCCTGCGCGCGGAGGAGCTCGCGGGCGAGGGCGATCGCCCGGCCGACGCGCTGCTGGTCGAGGCGCTGCAGGCGCCCGACCGGCTCGAGACGATCGACCATCGCGTCGCCCGCCGTGCTGCGCGGGTGGCGCGCACGCTCGCCGGCATCCGCGCTCGCCACGAGGCGGGCGCCACCGTCGACGAGCTGCTCTGGCGGGCCTGGAGCGACGCGCGCGTCACCGACGACTGGGCGGCGCGCTCGGCCGCGGGTGGCCCCGCGGCGGCCGAAGCCGACCGCGCGCTCGACGCCGTCGTGTCGGTCTTCACCGCGGCGACCACGATCGTCGACACGGTGCCCGAGGCGACCGTCGAGACCTTCCTCGCGCGCGTGCTCGACAGCGACGTCGCCGACGACCTGCTCGCCCCCGTGCGCGTCGCCGAGTCGGTGCTCGTGACGACCCCGGCCTCGGCGACCGGCCTCGAAGTCGACGTCGTCGTCGTCGCGGGGCTGACGGAGGGCGTCTGGCCGAACCTGCGCATCCGCGGCTCGCTGCTGCACGCCCCCGCCGTGAGCCGCCTGGCCCGCGGCCTGCCCGTCGACGACCTCGACGAGCGTCGCCTCGTGCTCGACGACGAGCTGCGCATGGCCGTGCTCGCGTTCTCCCGCGCCCGGCAGCAGCTCGTCGTGACGGCGACCTCCGGCGACGACGAGCAGCCGAGCGCGCTGTGGCAGCTCGTCGCCGACGCGGCCGAGCAGCTCGCCCTCGCCGCGGATGCTGATGCCGACGCTGCTGTCGCCCCCGGCGCCGCCGCTGACGCACGGGGTGGTGGCCCCGGCCGCGCGGCCGTCGCCGCGATCGCGCGCCGCGGCAGACCGCGGTCGCTGCGGCGTCTCGTCGGGCACCTGCGGCGCATCCTCACCGAGCCCTCGACGGGCGAGACCGCGCGCGCCGAGGCCGCCATCGCGCTGCGCCGGCTCGCCGAGGCGGGCGTCGCCGGCGCCGACCCGGCGGAGTGGTGGGGGCTGCTCGAGCCGTCGACCACCGAGCCGCTCTTCGCCGACGCCGAGCACGTCGCCCTCTCGCCGTCGAAGCTCGAGGCGATCGAGGCGAGCCCGCTCGACTGGTTCCTCGACCGGGTCGCCCCCGAGGAATCGAGCCCGGCGATGGGCATCGGCACGATCGTGCACGGCGCGATGGAGACCGCGACCGACCCGAGCGTCGACGCCGTGTGGGCCGCGATCGAGGCGCGCTGGGGCGAGCTCGTGTTCGAGTCGCCGTGGCTCGCCGAGCAGCAGCGACGACTCGCCCGCCGCTACGCCCAGGGCGTCGCCGCCTACCTGCAGGATGCCGCCGCGGCCGGGCGCGCGCTCGTCGCCGCCGAGCGCGGGTTCTCGGTCGACGTCGGTCGCGCGCGCCTGCGCGGCACCGTCGACCGCATCGAGCGCGACGCCGACGGCTCCGTGCGCATCATCGACCTCAAGACGGGCCGACCTCTCACCGACCAGCGGAAGGTCGCCGAGCACGCCCAGCTCGGCGCCTACCAGCTCGCCTACGCCGACGGCGCCTTCGACGAGGCGCTCGACGCTCTCGGCCCCCACCACGCGGAGGGCGCGCGGCTGCTCTACGTGCGCGAGGGGGTGAGCGGCAAGCCCTATCGCGAGGCGACGCAGCCGGTGCTGGACGAGGCCGCGCTCGAGGCGTTCCGCGAGCGGCTGCGCCAGGCGGTCTCGGCGATCGCCGTCGCCGAGCTCACGGGCGTGCGCGCTGCCGGCCGGTACGACCTCGGCGCGCGCCGCCACCGCATCCACCGCGTGCCGCCCGTGACGGGAGACGACGCATGAGCTGGGTCGCCGACGTGCCGGGCGCGCGCGTGAGCGCCGATCGCATCGCCGACGCCATCGGGCAGCACCGCCCGACGGCCGAGCAGCGCGCCGTGATCGAGGCGCCGCTCGGTCCGGCGCTCGTCGTCGCCGGGGCCGGCTCGGGCAAGACCGAGACCATGTCGGCCCGCGTGCTCTGGCTCGTCGCCAACGGCTTCGTCGCACCCGAGCAGGTGCTCGGCCTGACGTTCACGCGCAAGGCCGCCGGAGAGCTCGGGCACCGCATCCGCGAGCGGCTCACCGCGCTCGGCCGCAGTGACCTGCTGGGCCGCGGCGCCGACGACCCGCCGCTCGTCGACGCCTTCACCCAGCCGACCGTCTCGACCTACAACGCCTTCGCCTCCACCCTCTACCGCGACCACGCCGTGCTCATCGGGCGCGACCCGGATGGCGCCGTGCTCGGAGAGGCGAGCGCCTGGCAGCTGGCACGCGAGCTCGTGACCTCCGCGTCGGATGCCCGGCTCGCCGACCTCGACCTGCCGGTCGACCGCCTCACCGCCGCCGCGCTGCAGCTCGCCCACGCGGTCGCCGAGCACGACGCCGACATCGCCGACGTGCGCGCGTACCTCGAGCGCTTCCTGCGCGTCGCCGACCTGCCGCTCGGAGACCGGCACGAGCGGCGGGCCGGCATGGAGGCGCTCCTGAAGCTCGACGCGACGCTGCCGATCGTCGACCTCGTCGAGCGGTTCCAGGCCGCCAAGGCCCGCGATGGGCTCGTCGAGTTCAGCGACCAGGTGAGCCTCGCGCTGCGCATCGTGGGGCGGCACAGCGACATCGCGGCGAGCATCCGCGACCGCTACCGGGTCGTGCTCCTCGACGAGTACCAGGACACGAACGTCGCCCAGGCGCGCCTGCTCGCCGCGCTGTTCGCGGGCATGCCCGTCATGGCCGTCGGCGACCCGCACCAGTCGATCTACGGCTGGCGCGGGGCGAGCGCCTCCAACCTCGACGACTTCGCCCGGCGCTTCGCGGGTGACGCTGAAGGCGGGGGAGCCTCGACCGTCGCGCGGTACTCGCTCAGCACCTCGTGGCGCAACGGCACGGGCATCCTCGACGTCGCCAACGCGCTCGTCGAGCCGCTCGCCGCGCGTGGCGGCGTGCCCGTCGAGACGCTCGCACCCGGCCCGATGGCCACGCACGACCCGGTCGAGCTCGTGCAGCTCGAGACGATCGACGACGAGGCCGACGCCGTCGCGCAGTGGCTCAAGGCCCGCCTGGCCGAGCCCGTGCGCGGCGCCGCGCCGGGCGCGCTCGACGCCGAGGGCCGCCCGCTGCGGCCGAGCGCGGCGCTGCTCATGCGCAACCGCACGCTGCAGCCGGCGTTCCTGGCGGCGCTCCGTCGGCACGAGGTGCCCTTCCACGTGCTCGGCATCGGCGGCCTGCTCGCCGAGCCCGAGATCGCCGACCTCGTCAGCGCCCTCGCCGTCGTCGACGACCCCGCGGCCGGCACCGAGCTCGTGCGCCTGCTCGCCGGGCCGCGCTGGCGCATCGGGCTCGCCGACCTCGAGACGCTGCGCGGCATCGCCTCGTGGCTGCGGGAGCGCGACCTCGCCCAGCGGGCGTTCACGCCGGAGGTGATCGAGCGCATGCGCGCCTCCGTCGCCGCGACCGACGGCGTCTCGCTCGTCGACGCCCTCGACTTCGTCGCCACCGCGCCCGAGGGGCACGGGCAGCTCGCGCGGCTCAGCGATGTCGGGCGCGAGCGGCTGCGCGAGGCCGGCCAGCTGTTCGCGCGCCTGCGCTCGCGCACCGCGCTCGACCTCGCCGACCTCGTCGCCGCCGTCGAGCACGAGCTGCAGCTCGACATCGAGGTCGCCGCCAACCCCGCGCGCGTGCTGCGCGACGCGCCCCGGGAAGCCTTCCTCGACGCGCTCGACGGGTATCTCGCGCTCGCCGATCACGCCACGCTCGGCGGGTTCCTCTCGTGGCTGCGCGAGGCCGAGTGGCGCGACAACCTCTCGCCGCGCAGCGAGGAGCCGGAGCCCGGCACCGTGCAGGTGCTGACGATCCACGGCTCCAAGGGCCTGGAGTGGGACGCCGTCGCCGTGCCGCGCTTCGTCGTCGACGAGCTGCCGGCGAAGCCGCGCGAGGGCACGAGCGGCTGGCTCAGCCTCGGCGTGCTGCCCTACGAGCTGCGCGGTGACGCCGCCGAGCTGCCCGTCTTCGCCTGGCAGAGCGCCGAGACCCGCAAGGAGCTCCTCGAGCGGCGCGAGCAGTACGGGGCGGAGGTCGGCGCGCACCTCGAGCGGGAGGAGCGACGGCTCGCCTACGTCGCCGTGACGCGGGCGCGGCACCGACTGCTGCTCTCCGGCTCGTTCTGGGCGGGGCACGCCAAGCCGCGGGCGACGAGCGGCTTCCTCACCCCGCTCATCGAGTGCGAGGTGCTGCCTGCGGTGCCTGAGGCGAGCATCCACGAGGAGAACCCCCTCGTGCAGGAGGACGACACGGCGCCCTGGTGGCCCGGCGACCCGCTCGGCGGGCGCCGAGCCGCCGTCGAGCGCGCCGCCGCCCGCGTGCGAGCCGCGCATCCCGACGCCGCGAGCGCCTGGCACGACGACATCACCCTGCTGCTCGCCGAGCGCGAGGCGCGACTCGCCGGCGCGCAGCGCGTCGAGGTGCCGCTGCGCGTCGCCGCCTCCACCGTCAAAGAGTTCGTCACCGACCCCGCCGCGATCGCCCAGCGGCTGCGTCGACCCCTGCCGCAGCGCCCCTACCGCGCGACGCGGCTCGGCACCGTCTTCCACCGCTGGGTCGAGCAGCGCAGCGGGGTCACCGCCCTCGAGGAGAGCGTCGACGGCCTCGGGCTCGACCTCGGTCTCGACGACGAGGTCGGCGGCGACGCCGTCGAGCGCGAGCGGCTCGCCGAGCTGCAGCGCACCTTCGAGGCCTCGCCGTGGGCGACCCGGCGGCCCCTCGACGTCGAGCGCGAGCTGCACGTGCCGCTCGAGGGGCGCATCCTCGTCTGCAAGATCGACGCCGTGTACCCGCTGGAACCCGGCCCGGACGGCGGGGAGCGCGTCGAGATCGTCGACTGGAAGACCGGCCGGGCCCCGCGCGACGACGCCGACCGCGCCGCCAAAGAGCTGCAGCTCGCCGTCTACCGGCTCGCCTACGCGCGCTGGCGCGGCCTGCCGCTCGAGAGCGTCGAGGCGGTCTTCTACTTCGTCGCCGACGACGCCGTGCTGCGGCCCGAGCGCCTGCCCGACGAGGCCGAGCTGCGCGTGCTGTGGCGCGAGGCGATCGGCGCGCAGGGCTGAGCCGCGCGCGCGGGCCTCGCTAGACCGTCGCCGACGGCATGCTGAACCGCGAGCGGTAGCTCTGCACCAGCGAGCGCATGCCGATGCCGCACACCCCCACGAGCGTCTCGCCGCGGAAGTACTCGACCACGCACTCGTCATCGAGCGAGCCCGCGACGAGCTCGCGGCGATCAGCGAGGTAGGTCATGCCGAAGGCGAGCAGGTGCATGTCGTACTGGTCGCTCCAGAACGACGGCAGCGGCGCGAAGCCGGCCGCCGCGAGCGGCTCGCAGTCGTCGCCCCGCAGATGCGCGGCGATGAGCTGCCCGGCGCGCTTGCCGGTCTCCGTCGGCAGGTTCCAGTGCTCGACCCGCCGCGGCACGTCGTCGAAGAGCGGGTTCGGGTAGCGGGCGACGTCGCCCACCGCGAACACGTCAGGGCGCACGACGCCGTCGACGCCGATCGCGCGCAGGCCCGCATCCACGAGCACGCCGTCGCTCACGTCGAGGCCCGAGCCCTGCAGCCACTCGGTGTTCGGGTCACTGCCGATCGCCACGACGAGCACGTCGCACTCGAGCATGACGCCGCTCGTGAGGATCACCCGCTCCACCGCGGTCTCGCCGACGAGCCCGAAGAGTCCGTCGCGGGTGAAGAAGCGCACGCCATGCGCCTCGTGCCGCCGGCGCACCTCGCCACCGAGCTCGGGCCCGAGCGCGCGGTCGAGCGGCACGGCGCTCTGCGTCACGATCGAGACCGAGCATCCGTTCTTCGCCGCCGTCGCCGCGATCTCGCAGCCGACGAAGCCCGACCCGAGGATGACGACGTTCGCGCCCGGCCGCAGCGCCGAGCGCAGGCCGACGGCGTCGTCGAGCGTGCGCAGCACGTGGATGCCGCCGAGCCCGTGCGAGGGGATCGGCAGCGGCTTCGGCCGCAGCCCCGTCGCGATCACGAGCGATGAGTACGGATGCTCGACTCCGGCCTCGTCGACGACGACCCGTCGCTCGGCGTCGAGCGAGGCGGCCGCGCGACCGAGCGTCCACGTGACGCCCTGCTCGAGCGCCGAGCGGATGGGGAAGGCCACCTCGTCGTGCCCGTGCCCCTCGGTCTGCAGCAGCTCCTTCGACAGGGGCGGCCGGTTGTACGGCGCGTGCGCCTCGGCCCCGAGGAACTCGATGGGGCCGTCGTAGCCGGCGCGCCGAGCCCCCTCCGCGGTGCGGAGGCCGGCCATCGACGCGCCGACGATGAGGAGCGGGGCATCCGTCATGGGGGCCTACTCGCGCGTCAGCATGATCGCCTGCATCGGGCAGACGTCGGCCGCAGCCTCGAGGTCGGCGAGCATCTCGTCGGGCGCCTCTGCCTTGTACTCGAGCTTGTCGTCGGCGTTCAGCTGGAACACCTCCGGCGCCTCGAACACGCACTGCCCGTAGTGCTGGCACTTGTTCATGTCGACGTCGATCTTGATCATGCGTCTTCTTCCTCCTGGACGGTGGACGGGTAGAGATCCTTCGAGGGAGTGCGGATGCCGCGGAACTCCCAGTCGCCGCCGAGCGCGGTCGAGACCACCTCTTCGCTCTCGGTCGGCTGCGCGCCGACGTCGGTGCGGATCGGCGTCGGCCCCTCGACGATGCGGTTGCGCAGGCGACCGAGGCCCTCGACCTCGACCTCGACGACGTCGCCGGGCTGCACGGGTCGCGAGTTCGCCGGCGTGCCGGAGAAGATCATGTCGCCGGGCTCGAGCGTGATCGTGCGCGCGAGGTCGGCGACGAGGTAGTGCATGTCCCACTCCATGTTGTCGGTCGAGTCCTCCTGCTTGAGCTCGCCGTTGACGTAGGTGCGGATCATCTTGTCCCGGAAATCCCAGCCCTCCACGAGGCCCGGCCCGACCGGCCCGAGCGTGTCGGAGCCCTTCACGCGCAGCATCGAGCCGGCGTCGGTGTCGCGGAAGTCGTGCAGCCCGTAGTCGTTGCCGACCGAGTAGCCGGCGATGTAGTCGCCCGCCTCCTCGGGGCTCACGTTGCGGCACGTGCGCCCCATGATGATGACGATCTCGCCCTCGTAGTTCAGCCACTTGCAGCCGGCCGGGCGCACGACGTCGCCGTCGTGGCTGTTGAGCGCCGTGATCGGCTTGTGGAAGTACGTCGGCGCCGGGGGGAGCTTCGTCATGAACTCCTCGGTGCGGCTGGCGTAGTTGAGGTGCACCGCGATGATCTTCGAGGGGATGCTCGGCGCGAGGTGCACCGCCTCCGAGATCGCCACGCGGCGGCCGTCGGGCGCCACGAGCTCCTCGCCGTCGCGACGCACGCGCACGGGCGCGCCGCCGAGCAGGATGCGGCGGTACTCGGTCGTCTCTGCCGGGGTCGTCTCGCCCATGCTCAGCGCTCCCGCGAGAGCACGAGGTCGCGCGGCTGCGGGAACCCGCCCTCGGGCTCGGGGAAGTAGACGTGCACCTGGCCGGTGCCGATCGAGTTCTCGTACTCCGAGTACATGACGCCCTTGGCGGTGTTGGCGCCCTCGCCGGTCGCGCCCGCCATGGTGAGCCAGTGGCTGAAGTTGGCCTCCGGCTTGTACTTCTTGAACTCGTCCATCGTGTCGAGGATGCGCTGGTGGTCGCCGGCCTTCATCCACTCGATGCGCTCGAGGTCGGCCTCGCGCGCCTCGGGGCTGTAGATGTGGCTGGGGTCGCTCGACTCGTGCTGGCGCAGGTCGCGCAGCTTGTAGAAGGTGTGCGAGAGCGCGCCGGAGGCGAGCAGCAGCACCTTGCGGTCGCTGTCGCGGATGGCCTCGCCGAGGGCGCGGCCAGCGCGGAGGAAGTCCTCCGTCTCGGCGGTCTGGCAGACCGACATGCTGACCCAGCGCTTGTCGAGGCCGCGACCGAGGTAGTGCCACAGGTTGACGGTCGCGTAGAAGATCGGCAGGTGCGGGTCGCTGATGGGCGTCACCCAGGTGCCGTTCTTCTCGTCGTAGTCGGCGACGGCGTTGGCGAGCTCGGGGTCGCCCTTGAAGGCGTACGGGATCTGCGACATGCCGCGCGGCAGCTCCTCGCTCGTGAAGAGCCCGGAGCGCTCGGCCTGCGCGGTGATGACGAACTCGACCGTCGTGGCCCAGTGGGAGTCGAGCACGACGACGGTGTCGTAGTCGAGGGTCTCCATGACCTCCTCGCGCAGGCGCTTGAGGCCCGGCACGAGGCTGATCTCCTTGCCCTCGTTCAAGTCGTACCGCACGTCCTGCGGCAGCATGATGGTGGGCACGTGCGCCAGGATCGCGGCGCCGACGACCTTTCCCATGGTTATTCCTTCCATCCGGTCGGTGCGTAGACGGTGTTCTTGACGTCGGCGTAGAAGTCGAACGACCACACGCCGCCCTCGCGGCCGATGCCCGACTTCTTGCTGCCGCCGAACGGTGCGCCGAGGTCGCGCACGAAGAAGCAGTTGACCCAGATCGTGCCGGCGACGAGGTTCTTCGTCAGGCGCTCGGCACGGTCGCGGTCGCCGCAGACGACGACCGCGGCGAGGCCGTACTCGGTCGCGTTGGCGACCTCGACGGCCTCCTCGTCGGTGGCGAAGGTCTGCATCGCGAGCACGGGACCGAACACCTCGGCGGTGAGGATCTCGCTGCCCGGCTTGGCGCCCGTGATGAGTGTCGGGCGGTAGTAGAGGCCGCCGAGCTCGTCGTTGCGGTCGCCGCCGAAGGCGACGGTCGCGCCTTCGGCGCGAGCCCGCTCGACGAAGCCGGCGACGCGCTCGAGGTGCACGGCGTGGATCTGCGGACCGATCTGCGTGGCCTCCTCGCGCGGGTCGCCCTGCACGATCTGCGCGGCGCGCTCGGCGAACCGGGCCGAGAAGGCGTCGGCGATGGCCTCGTGCACGAGCAGGCGCGTGCCGGAGAGGCACACCTGCCCGGCGTTGTCGTACTGCTCGATGGCGAGGTCGACCGCGAGGTCGAGGTCGGCGTCGTCGGTGACGATGAAAGGGCTCTTGCCGCCGAGCTCGAAGCTGACGGGCGTCAGGTTGTCGGCCGCCGAGCGCATGATCGCCTTCGCGGTCGGCACGCTGCCGGTGAACGCGATGCGGGCGATGCCGGGATGCGCGACGAGGGCCGCGCCGGCCTCGGCACCCAGGCCCTGCACGACGTTGAACACGCCAGCGGGCATCCCCGCCTGCTCGCAGAGGTCGGCGAAGACGCTCGCGGTCAGAGGGGTCCATTCGGCGGGCTTCAGCACGACCGTGTCGCCCGCGGCAAGGGCGGGGCCGATGCGCCACGTGGCGAGCATGAGGGGCGCGTTCCAGGGCGTGATGATCGCCGCGACGCCCGAGGGATCCCACGTGACGACGTTGTCGTGCCCGCGGGTCTGCCAGACGGGGTGCGAGAGCTTCTGCATCGCCCAGTCGGCGAAAAAGCGGATGTTCATGGCCACGCGCGGCATGACGCCGCGGCGGTGGCTGCGCAGCAGCGAGCCGTTGTCGAGCGTCTCGAGCTGCGCGAGCTGCTCGACGTGCTGCTCGATGAGGTCGGCCAGGCGGTGGAGGATCTCGCCGCGGCCCTGCGGGCCGAGGTCGCGCCAGCCGGGGAACGCCGCACGGGCCGCGTCGACCGCCGCGTCGACCTCGCGCGCCCCGCCGCGGGCGACCTCCGCGAGCACGGCGCCGTCGACGGGCGAGACGCTCTCGAAGGTGGTCTCGCTCGCGACGCGCTGCCCTCCGATCCAGTGGCGGGTGTCGACGGTCAGGCCGGCGAGTTGCACCTGGTGCACGTGGCTGCTCCCTTGCAGTGGCGGTCGCGATTCATTCGGATGCGAATGACTAGGGGGATAGTAGCCGACGGCGCCGGGGCGCGACACCCCCGCGCAGCCCGCGTCGCGTCAGCGGCGCGCCTCGATGCTCGCCGTGACGTGGCGCAGCAGCTCGGCTAGGCGCTCGCGATCGTCGCCGGCCGACTCGGCGACCTGCTGCTCGTGCTGGTTGAACTCGGGGAACAGCGACTGCATGAGCTCGCGCCCCGCCGGCGTCATCGACACGAGCACGAGGCGGCCGTCGGTCGTGCTGCGCGAGCGCTCGAGCAGGCCCTTGCCCTCGAGCGTGCCGAGCACGCCCGTGAGGGTCGCCTTCGAGAAGCCGCCCTCCTCGGCGATCTGCCGCGTCTCGATGGGCTCCCAGATCCAGGTCACCCAGAGCACGACGAAGGCCGTCCACGACAGCCCGTGCGGGGCGAGCACGGTGCGCTCGAGGTAGTTGCGCGTCGCGTTCGCCGCGCGGAAGAGGTTCGAGACGACGGCGGTCGCGGCGAAGTCGATCGGCAGTCCGCCGAGCTTCTCGGCGACCTGCAGCTCCGTCTCGGCGAGCGTGTGCGGGCTGGGCATGCGCTGCTCCTCTCCACGAGCATCCAACCTCATTCGGCCCCGAAACGTGCTGAACCCTCGCGGACGCGAGGGCGACCCGCCGGAGAACGGGGGACTCGACGCGACCCCGAAAAGATTGTTAGCATCCGAATAATCTCGGCCTCCCACGAAAGCAGGCGCCCATGTCGACGACGACAGCCCTCACCCTCGCCGACCTCGACCTCTTCGCGCACGGCGCGCCGTGGGAGGTCTTCGAGGAGCTCCGCCGCACGCCCGGCCTCCACCACTCGACGGAGGAGGCGCCCAACAGTGGCTTCTGGTCCGTGACCCGCTATCACGAGATCGTGCGCGTGCTACGCGACCCCGAGACCTTCACCTCGACGAAGTTCACCAACCTCGAGGAGGTCGACCCCGCACTGCAGGATCAGCGTCGCTCGCTGCTGGAGATGGACGGCGTGCGTCACCGCGCCCTGCGCCGCATGCTGCAGGGCGAGTTCACGCCGCAGGCCGTCGCGAAGTACGAGACCTTCCTGCGCGGCATCACCGCCAAAACGCTCGACGACGCGCTCGCCAAGAAGGAGTTCGACTTCGTCGACGAGGTGAGCGCCGACTTCCCGATCCGCGTGCTCGCGCGACTGCTCGGCGTGCCCGACAGCGACACCGGGCAGCTCATCGCGTGGGGCAACCGCATGGTCGGCAACACCGACCCCGAGCACGCCGACGTGCTCATCGACTCGGCCGACAGCGAGGCGTACCGGCACGTGCCGTTCCGCTCGCCCGCGGCGATCGAGGTCTACGAGTACGGCCGACACCTCAAGGCCGAGCGCACCGGCAAGGGCGGCACCGACCTCGTCACGCTGCTCGCCGACGGCGTGCCCGGCGACGGCAGGCCGCTCACCGAGGACGAGTTCAACACGAACTTCCTGCTGCTCGTCGTGGCCGGCAACGAGACCACGCGCCACACCATCACGCACACGATGAAGAACCTGCTGGAGAACCCCGACCAGCTCGCGCTGCTGAAGAACGACCCCTCGCTCATCCCCTGGGCGGTCGAGGAGTTCCTGCGCTACGCCTCGCCGGTCTACCACTTCCGTCGCACTGCGACGAAGGACGTCGAGTTCTCCGACACCCAGATCAGGGAGGGCGAGAAGGTCGTCGTGTGGTTCGCCTCCGGCAACCGCGACAGCGCCGTCTTCGACGACCCGTACCGCTTCGACGTGACCCGCAACCCGAACGAGCACATGTCGTTCGGTCGCGGCGGCCCGCACATGTGCCTCGGCAACGCCCTCGCGCGCATCGAGCTGCGCATCATGTTCGAGGAGCTGTTGGCGCGCGACGTCGTGCTCGAGCGCGCGGGCGACATCGACTACCTGCGCAGCAACTTCGTGCACGGCATCAAGCGGATGCCCGTCCGCGTGGTCTGACCGCGCTTCGGCGCGCCCGGCTCAGGCCCCCGGCACGAGCCCGGCGACACGCGCCAGGAACGCGTCGACGAGCGCGAACGTGCGCTGCCGGGCGGCGCCCTCGACGGCGCGCGTCTGGGCGAGCATGACCTCCGGGTCCTGTCCGTCCTCGCGCACCTTGGCAGCGCCGCCCCAGTCGAGCCAGCCCTGCAGGCCAGCCGCGTCGAGCTCGGGGTGGAACTGCACGGCGAGCGTGCGCTCGACCGTGAACGCCTGCGAGGCGACCGGGTTGCGGGCGAGCTCGACGGCGCCGGGCGGCACCTGCCACCGGTCGTAGTGGAACTGGAACCAGGGCCCCTCCGGCACGAGTGAGGCGTCGTCGCTCCAGATGGCCGTCCAGCCGATCTCGCCCTTCGGCCCGGGCGCGACCGAGCCGCCGAGCGCGCGGGCGACGAGCTGGCCGCCGAAGCAGATGCCGAGCACGGGCATCCCGTCGCGGACGGCGTCGCCCAGCCAGTCGAGCTCGGGCAGCAGCCAGCGGCCGATGCACGCGTCGTCCCAGGCGCCCCACGGTGCGCCGAGCGGCACGAGCACGTCGTAGTCGCGGGCGTCGGGGAAGGTCGTGGCGATGTTGGGCGCCGCGAACGAGGCCTCGGGTACGACGAGATGGGTGTCGATCTCGAACCCGTGGTGGGCGAAGCGCTCGCCGACGGGCCCGAGCGGGCTCACATGGTCATGCTGGACGAACAGCGCTCGCATCGGGCACCCTCCTCATCGACGGCCGACGCGGCCTACTGTATCGTTTGATACCGAACGATCCACTGTCGGATCACCAGTCGTGCCACAAGGGAGTCGCACATGAGTCGGAGCCTCGTCAACCTGCAGACCGAGCTCACGGAGGCGGGCATCGACGTGCTCCGTGTCATCTACGCCGACATCATCGGCACCGTGCGGTCGAAGGACCTGCTCGTCAGCCAGCTCGACAAGATCAGCCACGGCGGCCCGGCGTTCTGCCAGGGCGTGTGGGTGACGACGACGCAGGGCGGCGTGCTCGACGGCGGCGACGTGCTCAGCGACGGCCTGGAGGACTTCATCACCCAGATCGTGCCGGAGAGCTGGCGCGCCCTGCCGTGGGAGCCCGGTGTCGCGTACGTCGTCGCGGGCGCCAACAACCCCGACATGACGCCGAACGAGTTCGCGCCGCGCACCCTGCTCGAGCGCATCATGCGCGAGTACGCGGCGCTCGGCCTCACGCCCGTCGTCGGCCCCGAGCTCGAGTTCTACATCGCCGACCGCAACGACGACGGCACCTTCCGCCGCGCGCTCACCCAGCCCGGCCGGGTGTACACGAGCGGCGCGACGGTCGACCCGAAGGGCACCTTCCTGCACCTGCTGCGGATGCTCGACCAACTCAAGATCGGCGTCTTCGCCGGCAATCACGAGTTCAGCCCCAGCCAGTACGAGATCAACATCTGGCACGGCGAGGCCCTCGACGCGTGCGACCGCATCTTCATGCTCAAGGCGGGCGTGAAAGACCTCATCGCGCGGCTCGGCCAGGCGGCGACGTTCTCGGGCAAGCCGTGGGGCGACGAGGGCGGCAGCGGGTTCCACCTGCACGTGTCGCTCGTCGACGCCGACGGCGAGAACCTCATGCACGACGGGCGCGAGCTCAGCGTGCTCGCGCAGCGCATGATCGCCGGCATCGTCGCGCACGCGCCGGCCCTCACCGCGCTCTGCAACCCGACGATCAACGCCTTCAAGCGCCTCGGGCCCGACACGCTCGCGCCCTACCGCGCGAACTGGGGCTACGACAACCGCAGCGCGATGCTGCGCGTGCCGCCGGAGCGCGGCGGCGGCACCCGCCTGGAGATGCGCCTCGCCGACGGCGCCGCGAACCCGTACCTCATGACCGCGGCGATCCTCGCCGCCGGCCTCGACGGCATCCGTCGCGAGCTCGACGCGCCGCCGCCGGCCGTCGGCTACTCCTACGAGGACGAATCGCAGACGGTGCTGCCCATGAGCCTCGATGCGGCCCTGGATGCTCTGCGCGCCGACAGCGCCCTCATCGAGATCCTCGGCGGCCCCCTCGTCGACGTCTTCGAGGTCATGAAGCGCGACGAGCTCGAGCGCTACACGGCGAGCGTCGACGACCCCGCCACGCGCGACGTCACGGCGTGGGAGGTGAAGGAATACTTTCTGGATCTCTGATCCAGAAAAGACAAGCACAGCTGGAGCCGTTCGAGAGATCAGACCGGAAGGGCCCGAGAGCATCGCTCTCGGGCCCTTCCGGTTCCGTGCTGTGATCTACACCGACGGGTTCGAGCTGTCGCCGACCAGTCGCCCCCCGTTGAACGTCACGCCGACCTCTCGGTAGTACGCGCCGATCTTCTCCCGCATGGGCAGGATCGAGGCGAGCTCGTCCCAGGGGGAGTCGTGCAGTTCGAGCTCGAAGTCGCCGCGCCAGGTGGCGCCGATCTCGGCGTCGGTCGTGCTCATGGTGATGAGCTGGTCGAGGCTGTTGCCGGCGCCGGGCGTGATGGAGGGCATCCACCGCGAATGCAGCATGGGGTGGCCGTTGACGAAGCCGTTCGTGTCGCTCTCGGCCTCGAGGGTGACGACGAGCGAGGCGAGGCGGTGGTCGTAGGCGGCGAGCGAGGCGCCGATCTTGGCGCCGGGGGCGAGGCGAGGCGCGGCGCGGCCGACGTTCATGACGCGCGTGACTGCCATCGAGCCGAGCTTCTTGGGGTAGCCCTGGAACCAGCCGCGGGCGATCGCGAAGTCTTTCGTGACCCAGATGGCGACGCAGCGCGTGTAGGTCTGGCCCTCGTGCTGCACGCGCACGACGGCGAAGGTCTCGAGGTACTGCGAGCGCTGCGGGTCGAGCAGCTCGGCGCCGGAGGCCGAGCAGGACTGCCAGTCGGCCCAGATGAGCGCGACGGCTCCCGGGTCTTCGGCGGCGAGCTCGAGGCCCTCGGGCAGGAGGGCGGCGACCTTCTCGGGGTCGGTGCGGTACTCGGCGGTGAGGAGGGTGCCCGAGTAGTACCAGGGCATGTCGGGCACGATCGCGCTCGCGCCGCTGGGGGTCTTCGGGGCCATGAAGCCGTGGAGGTCTGCCATGCGCTTCAGCGTAGCGATTCGTTCGTAAACAAACGATAGGGAATATCGCGCGAGCGCGCCCGCTTGACGGCGGGTTCTCGCGGGGCCATTCTGTGACCAGTCGTTTAGGCCCGAACGATCATCCGTCTCAATGAGGAGTCTCGGACATGACCCATTCCACCCCCACGGCCCAGGCGGAGCGCTCCTCGCTGCGCGCCGGGCGCCTCGGCGTCATCGGCGTCGTCTTCTTCGTCGTCGCCGCCTCCGCCCCGCTCGTCGGCATCACGGGCGCCGTTCCGGTCGCGATGCTCGTCGGCAACGGCGCGGGCACGCCCGGCGCCTACCTCGTCGTCGGCCTGACGCTGCTGCTGTTCAGCGTCGGCTACGCCGCGATGAGCCACCGCGTCACGAACTCCGGCGCGTTCTTCGCCTACGTCGGCAAGGGGCTCGGGGTGAACGCGGGCGTCGCCTCGGCCTTCGTGTCGATCCTCACCTATGTGACCATCCAGCTGGCGATCTATGGCTTCTTCGGCGGTCTCGTCGCGGGCACGATGGCCGAGCTCGGCGTCGACCTGCCCTGGTACGTGTGGTCGCTCATCGCCTGGCTGCTCGTCACCGGTCTCTCGCTGCTGACGGTCGACATCGGCGCCAAGGTGCTCGGCGTACTGCTCGTGCTCGAGCTGCTCTCGCTGCTCGTGGCCGCGATCGCGATGCTCGCCGACGGCGGCCCCGAGGGCTGGAACATCGCCGCCTCGTTCAGCCCCGAGAACATCTTCGCGGGCGGCTTCGCCGGCGGCGCGGGCATCGCGCTCGCCTTCGCCCTCGCGAGTTTCATCGGCTTCGAAGCGACCGCGATCTACGGCGAGGAGTCGAAGGACCCCAAGCGCACCGTGCCGCTCGCGACGTACATCGCGATCTCGACCATCAGCATCCTGTTCGCGATCGTGTCGTTCGGCATGGTCACCGGCATGGGCGCCGGCGGCATCATCGATGAGGTCGTGACGCGCTCGGCCGACGCCGACGGCAACCCGCTCGTGAACCCCGCGGGTGTGCTCTTCAGCCTCACCGAGCAGTACGTCGGCGGCTGGCTCGTGACGATCATGACGGTGCTCGTCATCACGAGCCTCTTCGCCGGCCTCCTGGCCTTCCAGAACGCGGCCTCGCGCTACTTCTTCGCCCTCGGCCGCGGCGGCGTGCTGCCGGCCCGCGCGGCGACGACGAACGGCGCCGGCGCCCCCGTCGGCGGCGTCGTCATCACCTCGGCGCTCGCCGCGCTCGTCATGATCGTGTTCGCGATCGCCGGGCTCGACCCGGTCGGCAACCTCTTCTTCTGGATGAGCTCGATCACGGCGATGTCGGTCATCGTCGTGGAGATCCTGGTCTCGATCGCGATCATCGTCTTCTTCCGCCGCGAGGGCGGCGGCTCGCTCTGGAAGACCGTGATCGCCCCGGCGCTGTCGGCCGTGCTGCTGGCGCTGGGCCTGTACCTCGTGATGTCGCGCTTCAACCTGCTCGCCGGCACCGTGCCGGAGGGCGTCGACCCCACGCTGCCCGAGAGCGCCTTCCAGCTCAACGCGCTCGGCTGGTTCCTCGTGCTGCTGCCGTTCCTGTTCCTCGTGATCGGGTACGTCGTCGCCCTCATCAACAAGAAGGAGAACGAGCAGCTCGTGCGCGACTTCGCGTCGTAGCCTCGGATGCTCCGCCCGGCCGGGCGGCGCGCGCTGCGGTTCCCGCCGCCCGGCCCTCACCCCTCGCGAAAGGTCACTCATGGCTCACGACTTCGACCTCGACGTCACGCCCGAGCACGACGTCGACGACTCCGCCGTCGACGCGCTCGGCTACGAGGAGCTCGTGGGCCGCATCTCGCAGCTGCCGCCCGAGCTGCGTGCGCCGATGGGCGCGATCCTGCTGGAGCGGCGCACGTACTCCGACGTGTCGCAGGAGCTGGGCATCCGCCAGCCGGAGCTCGTGCGGGCGGTGCAGCGCGGTCGCGCGATCATCGCGCGCGCGATCGCCGCGGGCTCCTAGCCCGCCCGGGAGGCGCCGCGCCGGTCAGTCGCGCGGCGTCGGGGGCGTCGGCGGGGTCACCGCGCTGCCCGCCGATGCCGGCGAGGCCGGCGATGCGGCTGACGCCGGCGAGCCGGCCGGCGCCACCGGCGCCCCGAGGTCGGCGAGCTCGTGCGCCTCGGTGAGCGTCGCCGGTCGGTCGGCTGCCGCGGTGAGCGGGTTCGTCATGTCGCGATGCACGCGGTCGAGCAGGGCGTGCAGCATCTCGACGGCGTCGTCGACGATCTCGGTCGAGCGCGTCGTCGTGCCGTGCAGCAGCCAGCGGGCCACTTCGAGCTCGGCGGCGAACACGGCGCGGCGGCCGAGCTCGCGGTCGTGGATGCCGCGCGCCTCGTGATAGGCCGCGAACGCCGCGTCGGGCACGGCGGCGTCGGAGGAGCCGAGCAGCCAGAACAGGTCGCGGGCCGGGTCGGCGACCTGCAGTCGAGCCCAGCCGAGCACGCCCGTGACGGTCTCGCCGATCGAGAGGAACGAGCCGGCCGAGAGCGAGCCGTTGATGACGGTGGGGGTGAACTGCCACAGCGACTGGTCCTCGCTCGCGAGTTCCCAGCGGCGCAGCAGGCCGGCCGGCACGAGTCCTGTCTCGTGCGCGCGGTCGAGCGTGGCGACGGCCTCGCGCATGACGTCGACGGCGCGCAGCTGCGGCAGCCCGACGTCGGCGACGACACTCGTCGGCAGCGCGTGCACGGCGGCGATCGCATGCCCCATGGAGGCGGCGAGCCCCGGCGTGATGGCCTCGAGCGGCACGCTCGTGCCCTCGACGAGCTCGTGCACGACGGCGCGGGAGCCGCCCGCGGGCGTCTGCCCGACGAAGCGCGGCACGGCGAACGGCAGGCGCGCGCGCACGCCGTCGCTGAGCGCGCGCAGCGCGATGAGGTCGGCCGACTGCTCGGCCTCGGCGGGCTCGGTGCGCGGCAGCCGGATCACGAGCCGCCGCCCGTCGCGGCTCGTCAGCACGGCCGCGTCGACGTCGCCGCGGCTCGAGCCGAGTCGGGCGGCGTGGGTGACGTCGAGGCCGGGCACGGCCGCCGTCGCGAGCGCGGCTAGAGTGAGGGGGGATCCGGCCATGCCCCCCAGGGTAGGCGGCGGGCACCCCACCATCGCCCTGCGCCACGCAGTTCCCGACCGGCAGACGGAGGCAGCCACCATGCATCGATCGCTCACCGCGATGCTGCCGCTCTCGCGCTACCGCGTCGACCGCGACGACGCCGCCCGCACGCGCCCGGCGCTCTTCGACGAGCTGTGGGCCGAGCCGACGACGCGCATCCTGCCGGTGTGGCGCGGCGAGCTGCTCATGGCCTCGCTCGATCCGGCGGCGCTCGCCCTGCTGCCGGTGCAGGCCGCCCCGACGGATGCCCTGCGCATCTACCTCGGCCGCTCGACCGACGACGCGCCCGACCTCCCGGCCGGCGCGGCCATCGTCGCCGTCGTGCTCGACGACGCCAGCGCTCCGGCCCTCGCGAGCGACATCGCCCAGTGGGCGAACCCGCGCACGCTCGGGCACGCGCTCGGCGATCGCGATGCGGGGCTCGCCGTCGAGGCGCTCGGCATCGCGAACTGGCACGCCGCCCACGCCTTCTCGCCGCTCAGCGGCGCCCCGACCGACCCGGCCCGCGGCGGCTGGGTGCGCGTCGACCGCGAGACCGGTCGCGAGCTCTTCCCGCGCACCGACGCCGCCGTCATCGTGGCGGTGACCGATCCCGACGACCGGCTCGTGCTCGGCTCGAACGCGCAGTGGGAGGCCAATCGCTTCTCGCTGCTCGCGGGCTTCGTCGAGCCGGGCGAGTCGCTCGAGGCCGCCGTCGTGCGCGAGGTGCGCGAGGAGTCGGGGCTCACCGTCGTCGACCCGGTGTACGCCGGCTCGCAGCCGTGGCCGTTCCCGGCCTCGCTCATGCTCGGCTTCCGCGCCCGCCTCGATGCGGATGCTCCGCAGGAGCTGCGCCCCGACGGCGCCGAGATCCTCGACCTGCGGTGGTTCAGCCGCACCGAGCTCGCCGCCTCGCTCGACGAGATCAGCCTGCCAGGGCGCACCTCGATCGCCCGCGCCCTCATCGAGGACTGGTTCGGGGGCCCGATCGACGCATGAGCGGCACCGACCCCGATCGGCTGCTCGCGCAGCTCGACGAGCAGCAGCGCGTCGTCGCCGAGAGCCTGCTGGGCCCGGTGTGCGTGCTCGCCGGCGCGGGCACGGGCAAGACCCGCGCGATCACGCACCGCATCGCCTACGGCGTCGCGACCGGGGCCTACGACCCGAAGCGCGTCATGGCGCTGACCTTCACGACGCGCGCGGCCGGTGAGCTCGTCGGCCGGCTGCGGGCGCTCGGGGCCGAGGGCGTCTCGGCCCGCACCTTCCACTCCGCGGCGCTGCGGCAGCTGCACTACTTCTGGCCGACCGTCGTCGGCGGCGCCCCGCCGCGCGTGCTCGACGGCAAGGGACCGCTGCTCGGCCAGGCGGCCTCGACGCTCAGGCTCGGCCTCGACACCGCCGCGCTGCGCGACGCGGCCGCCGAGATCGAGTGGCGCAAGGTGCAGAAGCTCTCGCTCGACGACTACGCCCGCGCGGCGGAGAGCCGCACGATGCCGGCGAAGCTGCCGGTCTCGGCGATGGTCGACCTGCACCGGCAGTACG
Source organism: Microcella alkalica (assembly GCF_014595885.1). Taxonomy (GTDB): domain Bacteria; phylum Actinomycetota; class Actinomycetes; order Actinomycetales; family Microbacteriaceae; genus Microcella; species Microcella alkaliphila_B. Next base: position 621,212 of record NZ_JABUKC010000001.1, read on the forward strand.
AGGCCATCAAGGACGAGCGGCGGCAGATCGACTTCGAGGACGTGCTGCTGGCGATGGCGGGGATGCTCGAGGTCGAGCCGCGCGTCGCCGAGCAGGTGCGCGAGCAGTACCGCTTCTTCGTCGTCGACGAGTACCAGGACGTCTCGCCCCTGCAGCACGACCTGCTGACGCTGTGGCTCGGCGGCCGGCGCGAGCTGTGCGTCGTCGGCGACGCCTCGCAGACCATCTACTCGTTCGCGGGGGCCTCGAGCGACTACCTCGTGCGCTTCGGCAGCGAGTACCCGGAGGCGACGGTCGTGCGCCTGGAGGACAACTACCGCTCGACCGAGCAGATCGTGACGCTCGCCAACCGGCTCATGCGCGGCCGGCCGGGCGCCCTGACGCTGCGCGCGGCCGCCGCCGAGGGCGGGCCCGCTCCCAGCGTCACGGCGCACGCCGACGACGCGGCTGAGGCATCCGCCGTCGCCGAATCGATCGCGCGCCGCATCGCCGACGGTGCGGCGCCCGAGTCGATCGCGGTGCTGTTCCGCATCAACACGCAGTCGATCGCGCTCGAGGCGGCGCTGCGGCGCGCGGGCGTGCCCGTGCTGACGCGCGCGAGCAGCCGCTACTTCGACCAGCCGGAAGTGCGCCAGGCCATCATGCTGCTGCGCGGCGCGGCGATCTCGATCGGCGACGAGCCGCTGTTCAAGAGCGTCAGCGACGTGCTGCGCGGGCTCGGCTGGCGGCAGGATCCACCGGAGGGCGCGGGGGCCGAGCGCGCCCGCTGGGAGAGCCTGACCGCTCTGCTCGGCCTCGCGGAGGAGGCGCCCGCGGGCACGACCCTCGCCGAGTTCGTGCGCGAGCTGCAGCGCCGCGCCGAGCAGCAGCACGCGCCCGCCCGCTCGGCCGTCACCCTGGCGACACTGCACGCGGCCAAGGGCCTCGAGTGGGAGACCGTCTACATCGTCGGTCTCAGCGAGGGCACCGTGCCGATCACCTTCGCGTCGAGCCTCGAGGCGATCGACGAGGAGCGCCGGCTGTTCTACGTCGGCATCACGCGCGCGCGGCGCTCGCTCGAGCTGTCGTGGGCGCAGCGACCCAGCGCGAGTCGCGCCGAGCGCGCGCCGAGCCGGTTCCTCGACGAGGTGCGCGCGCCGGGGCAGCCGCCCGTCGGCGTGACGGGCGGGGTCAGCCGGCGAGGGGCTGCACGGCGCTGAGCCCCAGCCCGAGGCAGCCGCAGCGGTCGGAGGGCGCCCACGACTGGCGGTGCCGGCGACCCGTGACGGCGTCGATGCGCACGCTCAGGGTGTCGCGCTCGCGCAGGATGCGCAGCGCCTCGATCGCCGCCTCCGTCGCCAGCAGGGGAGCATCGGCGTGCGCGGGCATGCCCCACAGCTGCGCCTCAATCGCCGGCCACGAGGGGTCGGCGGCCGTGCGCGCCTGATCGACGCAGGCGAGGCACGCCGTCTCGCCCGGCTCGACACGCGGGCCCACCGTCGCCGACTGCTCGCCGATGATGATCGGCACGTGCACGATGTCGCGGCGCAGCCAGGCGAGGTGCTCGGTCGGGTCGATGACGTGGTGGCTCACGAGCACGGCGGCGTCGATCGAGGCGTCGACGACGCCCGCGCCGTGGGCGGCGGCGATGACGGGATGCCCGGCATCGGCCACGACGCGCGCGATACGCCCCGCGGCGGGCACCGCTCCGATCACAGCGACGCGCCGCACCGCGGGAGCGGGCAGCGGCGCGAACGCGGGCTCGAGAAGCGCCAGCAGCTCGGCGACGCGAGCGGGGGTGACGCCGAGCGTGGAGGCGAGCATGCCGACGCCGGTGCGCGGCACGCCCGTGGCGAGCGCGGCGATGAGCCGGGCATCCCCGTCATCGACCGGATCGATGACGGCGACGACGGGGTCGACGCCGATCTGCATGCTCGTCGGCGTGCGCCAGACGAGCGGGCGACGGGGGTCGATGCGCAGAACCATGCGCACATGATGCGCGGGGCCCTGCGGGGTGGCCCTAGTTGCTCACAGGGGGGCCGTCGCCCTCGACGGGCCGGTCGCCCTCGTCGGCGAGCAGCTCGCTGAGCGCCTGGTCGAAGGCGTCGTCGTCGACGGGGCCCGCCTGCAGGGTCGCGATGACGCGCGAGGGGTCGTCGATGTCGTCGCCGGTCGGCAGCAGGTCGGGGTGATCCCACAGCCCGTCGCGCGCCTCGGTGCCGACCGCGTCGGTGACGGCCCGCCAGAACGCGGCGGCCTCGCGCAGTCGGCGCGGGCGCAGCTCGAGCCCGACGAGGGTCGCGAAGGCAGACTCGGCCGGGCCGCCCGCGGCGCGACGGCGCCGCACAGTCTCGGCGACGGCGTCGGCGCGCGGGAGGCGAGCCGTCGCATCCGCCGTCACGACGTCGACCCAACCCTCGATGAGGGCGAGCGTCGTCTCGAGGCGGCCGAGCGCGGCGAGCTGCGCCTCGGTCTTCGGCGGGATGAGCGCGCCGCTGGAGAGGATCTCGCGCAGGCTCTCCGGGTCGGCGGGGTCGAAGTCCTCCGCGACCGACTCGATGCGCGTGGCGTCGATGCTGAGCCCGCGGGCGTAGTCGGTGATGGCGCTGATGACGTGGGCGCGCAGCCACCGCGCGTGCCGGAACAGCCGCGCGTGAGCGAGCTCGCGCACCGACAGGTAGAGGTGCACCTGGTCGGCCGAAATGTCGAGGCCCTGCCCGAAGGCGGCCACGTTCTGCGGCAGCAGCGCCGCCTGCACATCGTGGTCGTCGCGGCCCGGCAGCAGGGGGATGCCCACGTCGCCGCCCGAGACGACCTCGGCGGCGAGCTGGCCGACGACGTGGCCGAGCTGGATGGAGAACAGCGTGCCGCCGAGCGAGCGCATGATGCCGCTCGCGTCGCCCATCATCGCCTTCAGCTGCTCGGGCACCTGAGTGTCGAGCGCCTCGGTGAGGGCGTCGGCGATCGAGCGCGCGACGGGCTCGGCGAGACTGCTCCAGATCGGCAGGGTGCGGCGCGCCCAGTCGGCGCGCGTCAGCAGCGCCGGCTCGGAGGTCAGCTGGGTGATCGCGGTCGCCTCGTCGAGCCACAGCGCGGCCACGTGCAGCGCCTGGCGCAGCGCCTCGACCTCGGCATCGGTGGGCGTGAGGGCGCCGGTCGCGGCGATGCGCCCCGCCTCCTCGCGCGCGAGCTTCTCGTCGATGCCGTCGACGGGCGCACTCATCGCCCGCTGCAGCTGACCCATGAGCCGCGCGATCATCGCCGGATCCGCCGGCAGGCCTGCGGCGCCCGCGAGCTTCGCGGGGTCGATGTCGCCCTCACCGGCCAGGAAGCGGCGCATCATCTCGCGGAAGTCGTCCTCGGGCCCGCCGAGGGAATCGTCAGCCATGCGCTTTACGCTAACGCCGCGCCCGCGCTCGTCGAGCGGGTTTCGCCCTAGGCTGACGAGCGGTGCGCCCGCGGCGGGCCCGCGCCGGGCATCCGCCCCGCGCCCCGATCGCAGCCTCCTCGCCCGCCCGCCCCGACCTGACCACGCCGCCCGGCCGGCGACGGAAGGACAGCCCGTGTCGCTCTTCACCGACGGCGTCGACGTCGACCACGAGTCGGCGCGCTCGCGCAGCCGCCGCGTCGGCTGGCTGCTGCTCGCGGTGACGCTGTTCGGCGTGCTCGGCATGGCCGTGCTGCCCTCGCCGTACGTCATCGAGCGCCCCGGCCCCGTCTTCGACACCCTCGGCTCGGTCACGGTCGACGGCGAGGAGGTGCCGCTCATCACGATCCCCGACGAGCCGACCTACCCGACCGAGGGCTCGCTGAGCCTGCTGACCGTGAACGTGCTCGGCAACCCGGAGACGCGGCCGTCGTGGTTCGAGGTCGCGCGCGCGTGGCTCGACCCGCAGCAGTCGGTGGTGCCGCTGGAGTCGGTGTTCCCGCCCGGCGTCTCGACGGAGGATCGCCGCGAGCAGAGCCGCGTCGACATGGAGAACTCGCAGCAGGAGGCCATCGCGGCGGCGCTGCGGGCCATCGGCGAGCCGTACGAGAGCGTGCTGTACGTCGTCGAGCCGCAGGAGGGCGGCGCCTCCGAGGGCATCCTCGAGGCTGACGACGTCATCGTCTCGGTGAACGGCGAGGCGGTGCGGGATGTCACGGCGCTGCGCGCCGCGATCGCGGAGAACGGCACGACGACCCCCGTGTCGCTCGGCATCGAGCGCGACGGGCAGGAGCGCACGGTCGAGGTCACCCCGCGCTTCAGCGAGGGCCCCGACGCCGTGCCGGTCATCGGCATCCTCGTGGCGGGCGAGTACGAGTTCCCGTTCGACGTCGACATCGAGCTGTCGAACGTCGGCGGCCCGAGCGCGGGCATGATGTTCGCGCTCGGCATCATCGACAAGCTCACCCCCGGCTCGCTCGCCGGCGGCGCCGAGGTCGCGGGCACGGGCACGATCGCGGCCGACGGCACGGTCGGCCCCATCGGCGGCATCGTGCAGAAGATGTACGGCGCGATCGACGCCGGCGCCGAGGTGTTCCTGTCGCCGAGCGAGAACTGCGGCGAGCTCGCCGGCAGCATCCCCGACGAGCTCGAGGTGTTCCGCGTCGCGACGCTCGACGACGCGATCGAGGTGTTGCAGACGGTCGCCGACGAGGGCGATCTGAGCGCGCTGCCGCGCTGCGAGTGAGCGGGTTCGGGCGGCGCGCGCCCTGAGCGAACGGCGCTCGCATCCGAGGCGCCCACCAAGGTTGCCCCCGATAGGCTGACGGCGCTCGCCACCGACTCCTGGGAGACCCTCCGTGACGTCCACCGCAACGCCGCCCGCCAACCGAAGCCGGGCGACTCTCGCGATCTCGGCCGGCATCCTCGCCGTGCTCGTCGTGCTGTTCTTCGTCTTCGCGAACTTCTACACCGACGTGCTGTGGTTCGACCAGCTGGGCTACCTGCCGGTGCTGACGACGCAGTGGTTCGCGACCGCGGGGATGTTCCTGGTCGGCTTCCTGGGCATGTTCATCCCGGTCTACGCGAGCCTGCAGATCGCCTACCGCCTGCGCCCCGTCTACGCCAAGCTCTCCAGCCAGCTCGACCGCTACCAGGAGGTCGTCGAGCCGCTGCGCCGCGTGGCGATGCTCGGCATCCCGGCGGTGCTGGGCCTCTTCGCGGGCGTCGCGGCCGCGAGCCGCTGGCCGGTCGTGCTGCAGTGGTTCAACCGCACGCCGTTCGGCGAGACCGACCCGCAGTTCGGCCTCGACATCTCGTTCTACATCTTCGAGCTGCCGTTCTGGCGCGGCGTCGTAGCGTTCGCTTCCGGCGCCGTGCTGCTCTCGGCGATCGCCGCGGTCGCGACGAGCTACCTCTACGGGGCGATCCGCTTCACGGGCCGCGAGGTGCGCATCAGCCGCACCGCGCGCATCCAGCTCGCCGTCACGGCGGGCGTCTACATCGCGCTGCAGGCAGTCTCGATCTGGCTCGACCAGTACGCGGCGCTCGTGCAGCCCAGCGACGGGTTCCTCGCCGCCGGTGCCGGCTACACCGAGGTCTTCGCGACCATCCCCGGCCGGCAGATCCTCGCCGGCATCGCCGCGCTCATCGCGGTGCTCTTCATCATCACGGCCATCATCGGCCGCTGGCGCATCTCGATCGTCGGCACCGCGCTGCTCATCGTCTCGGGGCTGCTCATCGGCAGCGTCTACCCGTGGATCGTGCAGCGCTTCCAGGTCGAGCCGAGCGCGCGGTCGCTCGAGGCGCCCTACATCGAGCGCAACATCGAGGCCACGCGCGACGCCTACGGCATCACCGGCATCGAGGAGGTGCCCTACGCCGCGACTGTGACGGCGGAGGAGGGGGCGCTGCGGGAGGACGCGGAGACGACCGCGAACATCCGCATCATCGATCCCGCGCTCGTCACCGACGCCTTCGCGCAGCTGGAGCAGTTCCGGCCGTACTACGGCTTCCCTCCCTACCTCGACGTCGACCGCTACGAGATCGACGGGCAGACGCAGGACACGGTGATCTCCGTCCGCGAGCTCAACCCCAACGAGCAGACGGAGGAGAGCTGGTACAACTCGCGCATCGTCTTCACGCACGGCTACGGCGTCGTCGCGGCCGCGGGGAACGAGCGCGCGGCTGACGGGCAGCCCGTCTTCCTCGAGTCGGGCATCCCGGCCAGCGGGCCGCTCTCGGAGGCGGTCGGCGAGTACGAGCCGCGCATCTACTTCGGCGAGACCTCGCCCGAGTACTCGATCGTCGGCGCGCCGGAGGGTGCGCCCGCGCTCGAGCTCGACTACCCCTCGGAGGGCGGCGACGAGAACGACGCCTCGGGCAACCAGACCTACACCTTCACCGGCGACGGCGGCCCGGCGCTCGACAACCCGTTCAAGAAGCTGCTGTACGCGATCAAGTTCCAGTCGGAGCAGATCTTCCTCTCCGACGCCGTGAACGAGGAGTCGCAGATCCTCTACGACCGCACGCCGCTCGAGCGCGTGCAGAAGGTCGCGCCGTACCTCACGCTCGACCGCGACCCGTACCCGGCGATCGTCGATGGGCGCATCCAGTGGATCGTCGACGGCTACACGACCTCGGCGAGCTACCCGTACTCGACGTCGGTCGCGCTGTCGGCCGCGATCGCGGACACGTACACGCCGGCGCCGACCTTCCCGATCGACGACATCAACTACATCCGCAACTCGGTCAAGGCGACCGTCGACGCCTACGACGGCTCGGTGACGCTCTACGCGTGGGACACGGAGGACCCGCTGCTGCAGACGTGGCAGAAGATCTTCCCGTCGACGCTGCAGCCGATGGAGGAGATGGGGCAGGAGCTGCTCGATCACGTGCGCTACCCCGCCGACCTGTTCAAGGTGCAGCGCGACATCCTCGGCGAATATCACGTGACCGACCCCGGCTCGTTCTTCTCGCGCGACGACGAGTGGGTGACGCCGAACGACCCGGCAGCGCCGGGCGGCCTCGAGGCGCTGCAGCCGCCGTACTACCTGACGATGCAGATGCCCGGCTCCGAGGCCCCCGCGTTCACGCTGTACTCGACGTTCATCCCGGCCTCGGCGGGCGGCAACAGCCGCAACGTGCTCTACGGCTACCTCGCGGCGAACGCCGACGCGGGCGACGACTACGGCAAGCTCACACTGCTCACGCTGCCGCGCCAGACGACCGTGCCGGGCCCCGGCCAGGTGCAGAACCAGTTCGACTCGAACGCGACGGTCGCCCAGCAGCTCAACCTGCTGCGTCAGGGCGAGACCGAGGTCATCAGCGGCAACCTGCTGACCCTGCCCGTCGGCGGCGGCCTGCTCTACGTGCAGCCGGTCTACGTGCAGTCGACCGGTGGAACGAGCTACCCGCTGCTGCGCAAGGTGCTCGTCGCGTTCGGCAACGAGGTCGCCTTCGAGGACACGCTCGACCAGGCGCTCGACAGCCTGTTCGGCGGCGAGTCCGGTGCCGAGGCCGGTGACGGCGACGTCGACCCGGTCGACCCCGAGCAGCCCGACCCCGAGCAGCCGACCGACCCGGAGGCGCCGACCGAGCCCGAGCAGCCCGGTGACGCGACCTTCGAGGCGGCGCTGCAGGAGGCCCGCGAGGCGCTGCTGGCCCGCGAGGCCGCGTACGCCGCGAATGACCTCGTCGCGGCGGCGGAGGCCGACGAGCGCCTGCAGGCCGCGCTCGAGCGCCTCTTCGCGCTCAGCGAGCAGCAGCCGGAGGAATAGGGGGCCATGGGAGCGGGCGTCGAGCCCGAGTGGGTCGCGCTCAACCGCGCCCACTGGGACGAGAAGGTGCCCGTGCACCTGGCGAGCGAGTTCTACGACCTCGCGCCCCTGCGGCGCGGCGAGGGGCGGCTCTACCCCATCGAGGAGGCGGAGCTGCCCCGCATCGCCCCGCACGGCTGGGAGGGCCTGCGGGTGCTGCACCTGCAGTGCCACTTCGGCGCCGACTCGCTCGTGCTCGCGCAGCGCGGCGCCGAGGTCGTCGGACTCGACTTCTCGATGCCGGCCATCCGCGCCGCGCGCGAGCTGGCCGACGAGCTCGGGCTCGCCGACCGCACGCGATTCGTGTGCGCCGACCTCTACGACGCGCGTCACCGGCTGCCCGACCCGGAGGGCTTCGACGTCGTCTTCACGACGTGGGGCACGATCGGCTGGCTGCCCGACACCGCGGAGTGGGCGCGCATCATCGCGTGGTTCCTGAAGCCCGGCGGGCGGCTGTACTTCGCCGACGGGCATCCGACCGCGTTCGTGTTCGACGAGAGCGACGGCACGGTGCCGGTGCGCGGGGTGCCGTACCCGGTGCCGACCTACGGCTACTTTCGCGCCGAGGGACTCTCGCTCGACGACGATGCCGACTACGCCGACCCCGAGGCGACGCTCGCGAACTCGCGCACCGTCGAGTGGATGCACCCCCTCGGCCGCACCATCACCGACCTCATCGACGCCGGGCTCTCGATCGACTTCGTGCACGAGCACGACGCCGTGCCGTGGCAGATCTTCTCGGCCGCCGAGCGCGGCGATGACGGGCTGTGGCGCATGCCGGGTGAGCCGCTGCTGCCCCTCGGCATGAGCCTGGGGGCGACGCGTCGCCTCGACTGAGCGTCGCTGTCGTTCGCATTCCGAACGTTCGTCGTGTCCCCCCTTCTGCGGACACTGCGAAGGCGAGCACCGTTCGCCTATCCTGACCGCACCACGACACGGAGGTGCGATTTGACGACCGATCTCGCGGACGCGATGGCTGTCTCGCTGCGCCCGGTGCTCCGCGCGGCGGACGTGCTCGCGGGCGACGCGCGCTCCGCCCTGCCGCGCCCCACCGACGCCCCGCGTGCCGTCGCCGACGGGCCCACCGCTGACCGCATCCTCGTCGTCGGCTCCGGGCCGGCCGTGGGCTGGGGCGTCGTCTCGCACGAGCTCGGTGTGCCCGGCGCCCTCGCTCGCTCACTGCGCGCCGCGAGCGGCCGCGGCGCCCTCGTCGACCTCAAGGCCGACGAGCGCTGGAGCGCCCACGACATCGCCGATCGCCTCCGGCAGGCCTCGCTCGGCCGCTACGACGCCGCCGTCGTCGTGCTCGGCGACACGGACGTGCTCGCCGGGCAGACCTCGCGCGCCTGGCGCGACGGGCTGCACGAGCTGCTCGCTGCGTGGCGCGAGACCGGCGGCGCCGCCTCGCACCTGCTCATCGTCGAGATCCCGCGCCTCGACGCGGCCCCCGGGCTCCAGGGCGCCGTGCAGAGCTGGGCCGCCCGCCGCGCGCAGGAGTTCAACGCCATCCTCCACGAGCGCGTGGCGAGCGAGCCCGGCGTCACCGTCGTGCGCCTGCCCGAGACCCTCGCGCTGCGCCCCGACGGCTGGGCGCGCGGCGACTACGCCTTCCTCGGCACGCTCATCGCGGCGGCCCTCGTCGACGAGCTCGATCTCGCCGCGGGCGAGCCCGTCCAGCGGCGACCCGCCCTCGAGTCGGCCGACGCCGCGCGCAACGAGCTGCTCGTGCTCTCGCTCGCCGAGCACCGCGCGCGCCTGGAGTGGATCGTCACCGTCGCCGCCTCGGCCTTCAAGGCACCGACCGCGCTCGTGACGGTGCTCGGCCCCGACCGGCAGTGGCACGTCGCGCGCATCGGCTACCCCTCGGAGAGCCTGCCCATCGAGGACTCGTTCTGCCTCTACGCCGTCGAGCTCGACGAGCCGCTCATCGTGCTCGACGCGAGCGGCGATCCGCGCTTCGCCGGCAACCCGCTCGTCACCGGCCCCACCGGCGTGCGCTTCTACGCCGGCGCCGCGATCGAGGGCGCCGACGGCCGACCCGTCGGCGCGCTCTGCGTGCTCGACCGAGAGGCGCGCGCCGGCGTCACCGCCGCCGAGCGCACGCTGCTGCTGAGCCTCGCCCGCCGCGCGCAGGACGTCGTCTGGGCGGCCGAGCGCGAGCTCGCCATCGCCTCCTGACGCCGCCCCGATTCGACGGATGCTCTCGCCCCTGGTATCGTGGATTCTCGTGCCGCGGGGTGGAGCAGCTCGGTAGCTCGCTGGGCTCATAACCCAGAGGTCGTAGGTTCAAATCCTGCCCCCGCAACCACGTGAAGGCCCGGAATCCTCGGATTCCGGGCCTTCTGCATGTCGGGCGCACGGTGTCTCGAGCGCCCTGCTCGGCCGGCCGGTCGCGCCGCCGGAGCGTCACCCGGAGGGGTGGCAGACGGCCCGGTGCGCGTTCGCAAAACGCACGGGCGACGTGTCGTCGTGGCGCGCGCTCAGCGAGCGTTCGCCAGAGTGAGGAGCGGGAGTTCCGGGCCCCGCCCGGACGCGATGCCCCCTCGTGATCCCGCAGGGCCGGTGCCCGCCACGCTCGCCCCCCGAGCTCGCGCGCACCGGCCCCACCTCGTTCCGGGGACGGCGCACGCGGCGCGGCGGATGACCCCGCCTCCGCGGCGCGGAGGATGACCCCGCCTCCGCGGTGCGGAGGATGACCCCGCCTCCGCGGTGCGGAGGATGACTCCGCCTCCGCGCTCGGTCAGTCGCGAGGCGGCTGCGCGCCCCTCCACTGCACGGCGGCCGAGCCCGCGGCGACGCCGCGCTCGACGGCGGTCACGAGGTCGCCCCCGCGGTGCAGCTCCGCCGCGACGGCGCCGACGAACGCGTCGCCCGCGCCCGTCGTGTCGACGACCGGCACGCGCGGCGCCGGCACGGCGGCCGACTCGGCCGCGCCGCCCTCCGCGCGGCGCGCGAGCACGGCGCCCTCGCCGCCGAGCGTGACGACCGCGCTGCGGCAGCGCTCGAGCAGGGCGAGCGCGGCAGCGGCCGCCGAGCTCGCATCGGCGACGACGGTGCCGGTGAGATCGGAGGCCTCGGACTCGTTGACGACCAGGGGGTCGCAGACGGCGAGGAGGGCATCCGGCACGGGGCGGCTGGGGGAGAGATTCAGCACGACGCGCCCGCCCGCCGCGGCCACGGCGGCGGCGGCGGCCTCGACGGCGGGCAGCGGCACCTCGAGCTGCGCGAGCAGCACCGTGCCGGCGTCGAGCAGGGGTGCGATCGCCGCCGTGACGCGCTCGGGAGCGAGGCGGCCGTTCGCGCCGGGAGCGACGACGATCGAGTTCTCGCCGTCGCGGTCGAGGGTGATGAGCGCGACGCCCGTGGGTGCGTCGTCGCGTCGCTCGACGAGCGCGGTGTCGACGCCGCCGCCGTCGAGCGCCGCGAGCAGCTCGGTTCCGCCCGCGTCGGCGCCGACCGCGCCGACGAACACCGGTCGCGCGCCCTCTCGGGCGGCCGCGAGCGCCTGGTTGGCGCCCTTGCCGCCGGTGCCGACGACGACGTCGCCGCCCATGACGGTCTCGCCCGGGCGAGGGTGCCGTTCGACGGTCACGGTGGAGTCGGTGTTGGCCGAGCCGAGCACGATGAGGGTCATGGGCTCCATGCTCGCAGAGCGCGCGTGCGTAGGCTGGCCCCATGACCGACCGCACGGGCGTCGCCGTCGCGCAGTTCGCGCCGGGGGCCGATCGCGACGAGAACCTGGCGCGACTCCGAGCGCTCGCGGCGCTCGCCGTCGACCGCGGCGCGGGGCTCGTCGTGGCCCCCGAGTACAGCAGCTTCTTCGCCCCCGAGCTCGGGCCCGAGTGGGTGGCCGCCGCCGAGCCGCTCGACGGCCCGTTCGTGCGGGGGCTCGGGGCGATCGCGCGCGAGCTCGGCATCGTGCTCGTTGCGGGGCTGGTCGAGGTCGGCACGCGCGACGATCGGTTCCGCAACACGATCGTCGCCGTGGGGGTCGACGGGGGAGTGCTCGCCGTCTCGCGCAAGCTGCACCTCTACGACGCCTTCGGGGCGCTCGAGTCGCGCTGGGCGGAGGCGGGCGAGATCGAGCCGCCGCAGCTGTTCGCCTTCGCGGGGCTGCAGGTGGGCATCCAGACCTGCTACGACGTGCGGTTTCCCGAGGTGACGCGCCGCCTGGTCGACGCGGGCGCCGAGCTCGTGCTGATCCCTGCCGAATGGGTGCGCGGCCCGCAGAAGGAGCACCACTGGCGCACGCTCGTCACCGCGCGCGCCCTCGAGAACACGATCTACGTCGCCGCGGCCGACCATGCGCCGCCGATCGGCGTCGGCTGCAGTGTCGTCGTCGACCCGATGGGCGTCGTGGTCGCCGCCCTCGGCGAGCAGGTGGATGCGGCGGTCGCCTTCCCCACGCGCGCCCGGCTCGACGAGGTGCGCGCCGTCAATCCCGCACTGCGTCTGCGCCGTTTCGACGTCGTCGCCCGCTGACGCGTCACCGCGCACCGATGCGGTGCGCGGTCAGCCCCGCACGCCGCGTAGCCGCCGCGCAGCCTCCTCGATCGCCGCGTCGCTGCGGCAGAACGCGAAGCGCAGCGAGCTGCGGATCGCGGGGTCCGGGGAGCCGGGCGCGAACGCGCTCAGCGGGATCGACGCGACCCCGGCATCCCGCACGAGCTCGCGCGCGAAGGCCGCCGCATCGGTCACGCCCAGCGGGGCGGCGTCGGCCACGACGAAGTACGAGCCGCAGCTCGGTGCGACCGCGAAGCCGGCCTCGCGCAGCCCCTCGCTCAGCAGGTCGCGCCGTCGCGCGAGCGTCGAGCGGCACCGCTCGAAGAACGCGTCGGGCAGGCCGAGCCCGACGGCGACGGCCGGCTGGAACGGTGCGCCGTTGACGTAGGTGAGGAACTGCTTGACCGCCACCACCCGCTCGATCAGGTCGGCCGGCCCGGTGACCCAGCCGATCTTCCAGCCGGTGACGCGGAAGGTCTTCGCGGCGCTCGAGATCGTCAGCGCGCGACCGACCGCGCTCGGCACGGCGGCGATGGGCGTGAACGGGGCGTCGTCGAAGACGAGGTGCTCGTACACCTCGTCGCTCACGACGACCGCGCCGTGCGCGGCGGCCCGGGCCGCGATGCGCTCGAGCAGCTCGGGCGCGATGACCGAGCCGGTCGGATTGTGCGGGTTGTTCAGCAGCACCACGGTCGTGCGCGGTCCGATCGCCGCATCGATGTCGGCGGGGTCGGGCTGGAAGTCGGGCGCCCGCAGCGGGATCGTCGCGTGCCGAGCGCCGAGGAGCCCGATGATCGCGGCGTACGCGTCGTAGAACGGCGAGAGGGTCACGACCTCGCCGCCCCGCGGCACGAGCGCCAGCAGGGTCGCCGCGATCGCCTCCGTCGCGCCCGCCGTGACGAGCACCTCGGTCTCCGGGTCGGGCTGTGGGGCGCCGAATCGGGCGCGGTGCTCGCTGATCGCCGCGCGCAGCACGGGCATCCCTCGGCCGGGCGGGTACTGGTTGACCCCGGCCCGGATCGCCTCGACGGCCGCCTCGAGCACCTCGGCTGGTCCGTCCTCGTCGGGGAAGCCCTGGCCCAGGTTGACGGCGTCGTGCTCGGCGGCGAGCGCCGACATCTCGGCGAAGATCGTGGGCCGGGTCGACCCGTCGGGCGCGAGCAGGCCGGCGGCGGCGAGCGCGGCCCGCCACGGCTCCGAGGCAGTCATGGCGCTCACCCTACCGAGCGCGCCGAGCGGCGTTCCGCGGCGCGAGGAGGTGGCGCTCAGTCGTCGGCGGCGGCGCGCGAAGGCAGAGTGAGGCTCGTCGCCCAGTCGTAGAAGACGAGCTTGCCCGGCTGCGTGTCCTCCACCTGGGCGTCGACCCCGCGCGCCAGCAGGTCGCTGATGCCGCGGATGATCGTGTCGAGGTCGTCGTGCGGGGCCGTGATCGCGAGCCCCGCCGAGCACACCGACAGCACCGACGAGATCATCGTCGCGTCGACGTCGCGGCGCACCATGCCGACCTCCTGCAGACGCTGGATCATCTCGCCCCTGATGCCCACCTTCGGCACGTAGCGGAACGAGTGACTGCTGCGCATGATGCGGTTGAGGGCGTCGCGATCGATGACGAACAGCGTGCGCGAGAGGGGGCGCTCGTAGATGCCGGAGAGGATGTAGAGGTAGATGCGCGACAGCAGGCCGCCGCGCGGGTCGCGCTCGATGTGGTCGACGATGCCCGCGTACATCGCCGCGAACTCGCGATTGAGCATCGCGACCATGGCCTCGCTCGGCGACTCGAAGAGTTCGGCGACGCTGGGTTCGTCGAGGCCCGATCGCTCGGCGATCGAGGGCAACGTCACGGCGTCGTAGCCGCCCTCCATGAGGATGTCCGCCGTCGCGGTCAGGATGCGGTCGACGTCGTTGAGCGGTGGGGGCATCGGCGGCCTCGAGTTTCGGGTGGTGAGGTGGCGTTCGCAGTCTAGACGACGGAGGTGGAACGCCGAGTCCACCCCCTTCGGGGGACGCGATCGGGGTACAGGCGACCCCGTGCGGTGCTCCGACGTCGCAGAGACGCCACCAGTGCAAGCGGCAGGCCGCCCTCAGGCGCGGCAAATAGACTGCACAGGTTTGCGGAGGACGCTGACTGCGGCCGAAAGGAGACTCGCCATGACCGAGCACCCCACCACCCCCGAGCCGCCCCAGCAGCCCGAGTCCGGCGCGCAGCCGCAGCCTGCGGCGGGCGCCCAGCCCACCCCCGAGACGCCGGCGCAGCCGATCGCCGAGGCCCCCGCGACCCCCGCGCAGCTGAACGCCGACTCTGCCGCGACCCCCGCGCAGCCGACCCCCGGCGTCGCCGCGCCGCCCGCCGCGAGCGAGACCGCCGCAGCCGCGGCCCCGGCCGCGACCCCCTCGCCCGCCCCTGCCCCGGCTCCCCGCCGCTCGCTCGCCCCCACCATCGCGGCGCTCGCCGTGGGCGCCCTCATCGGCGGCGCGGCCGGAGGCGGCATCGCCGCCTGGGCCCTGTCGAACGACGGCGACGGCGGCGCGACCCCCGCCGGCCCCGCCGCGATCACCGTCAACGACCCGCAGGATGCGACGGTCGTCACGGGCGTCGTCGCGAAGGCGATGCCCTCGGTCGTCACGATCGAAGTCGCGGGCGGCGGAGCGCAGGGCAGCGGCTCGGGCGTCATCATCAGTGAGGACGGCTACGTCGTCACGAACGCCCACGTCGCGACGCTCGACGGCGCGGCGGCCGAGCCGAGCATCCGCGTCACGACCTCCGACGGCCGCCTCTGGAACGCGACGCTCGTCGGCGCCGACCCGATCGCCGACCTCGCCGTCATCCAGCTCGAGGGCGCGACCGACCTGACCCCGATCGAGTTCGCCGACTCCGACGAGCTCAACGTCGGCGACCGCGCGATTGCGATCGGCGCGCCCCTCGGGCTCGCCGGCACCGTCACCGACGGCATCGTGTCGGCCCTGAACCGCTCGATCACGGTGCAGTCCTCAGCAGTGCCCGACGCGCCCGAGGCGCCCCAGCCCGAGGGCGGCCAGAGCCCCTTCGAGTTCTGGAACTTCGACCTCCCCGGCGAGCGCCAGCAGGGCCCCTCGGCGTCGACGACGATCTCGCTCGCCGTGATCCAGACCGACGCGGCCATCAACCCCGGCAACTCCGGCGGCGCGCTGCTCGACAGCGAGGGCCGGCTCATCGGCATCAACGTCGCGATCGCGACGGCCGGCGGCGGTCAGGGCCAGGCGGGCAGCATCGGTGTGGGCTTCTCGATCCCGGCGAACCTCGCCGAGCGCATCGCGCAAGAGCTCATCGCGACCGGCTCGGCGAGCCACGGCCTCCTCGGCGCGACGGTCACCGACGCCGGCAGCGCCGCTTCGAGCGAGGTCGTCGGTGCGCTCATCGACTCGGTCGTGGCGGGCGGCCCGGCCGAGCAGGCGGGCCTGCGCGGCGGCGACATCATCACCGAGTTCAACGGCGTGCCGATCACCGATCAGGTCGACCTGACGGCGCAGGTGCGCGCCCTCGCCGGGGGCGCGAGTGCCGAGCTGACATACGTGCGCGGCGGCGACAGCGAGACGGTCACGGTGACGCTGGGCGAACTGCAGTAGGCACTAGCCTCGGGAGCTATGCAGCCCCCCTCGTCGCCCGGCGTGAGCTACGTCATGCCGGTCTACAACGAGGCGGCCTACATCGACGACGCGGTCGCGAGCGTGCTCGCGCAGCGGTACGAGGGCGAGCAGGAGCTCGTGCTCGCGCTCGGCCCGTCGACCGACGGCACCAGTGAGCGCGTCGCGGCGATCGCGGCGCGTGAGCCCCGCGTGCGCATCGTGCACAACCCGGAGATGGCGATCCCGATCGGGCTGAATCGCGCCATCCGGGCCGCGCGCCACGACGTCATCGTCCGGGTGGATGCCCACACCGAGCTCGCCCCCGACTACACCGCCACCGCCGTCGCGACCCTCACCCGCACGGGCGCGGCGTCGCTCGGGGGCCTCATGGTCGCCGAGGGGCGGACGCGCTTCCAGCGCGCCGTGGCTCGCGCCTACAACTCCAGGCTGGGGCTCGGCGGCGGCGCGTACCACGGCTCGGCCGTCGAGGGTCCGGCCGAGAGCGCGTACCTCGGCATCATGCGGCGCGAGGCGATCGTCGCGGTGGGGCTCTACGACGAGGGCCTGAAGCGCGCGGAGGACTGGGAGCTCAACTTCCGCCTCCGCAGCGCGGGCGAGGTGGTCTGGCTCGACCCGGCGCTGCGGGTCACCTACTGGCCGCGCGACACGTGGTCGAAGCTGTCGCGCCAGTTCGTCGCGACGGGCATCTGGCGCGGCGAGCTCGTGCGGCGCCACGGCGGGCGCCACCCGCTGCGCTACTTCGCGCCGCCGGCGCTCGTGCTCGCGAGCGCCGCCAGCCTCGTGGTGCTCGCGCTGCAGCTCTCCGGGGTGCTGGCGGGGCCCGCCTCGCTCGTGCTCGGGCTCGTGCACCTCGCGCCCGCGCTGTACCTGCTGCTGCTCGCGGCGCTGCTCGTGGTGCCGTCGAGCGGTCGCAGCCTCGCCGACCGCGCGACCTTCGCGCTCGTCATCGCGACGATGCACGTCAGCTGGGGTGCGGGGTTCCTCCGCGGCGCCCTGCTGGGCGCCCGCGACGCCGTCGACCGCTCGCGCATCGAGTCCTGAGGCGCGGCCGCCTCAGTCGAGCAGCCCTTCCGCGAGGATGCGCGCGACGACGCGCTCACTCGCCCGACCGTCGTCGAGCGGGTTGAACCGCGCGCGCCACGCGGCGAGGGCCGCGGGGTCGGGCGCGAGCGCGCCGCTCGCGAGATCGCGCAGGGTCGCCAGCAGCGCATCCCGCTCGGTGACCACGGGGCCGGGAGCCTCGGCGGCGACGTCGAAGTAGAAGCCCCGCAGGTCGCGGCGGTAGTGGTCGAGGTCGGGCATGTAGAGCACGAGCGGGGCATCCGTCGCCGTCACGTCGAACATGATCGAGCTGTAGTCGGTGACGACGACGTCGGCGGCGAGCAGGAGCTCCGTCATCGAGGGCGCGCTCGTCACGTCGAGAAGGCCGGGGGCGTTGAGGTCGCGCCCGTGCCGCAGTGTGCGGCTGTGCCCGCGCACGAGCAGCCCGTGCTCGCCGGGCAAGGCTCGCAGGTCGCGCGCGAACCCTGGCAGGTCGAGGTAGTCGACGATCTCGGTGCGGTCGTCGCGCCAGGTGGGGGCGTACAGCACCGCTCGCTGGCCGGGCGCGAGCCCGAGGCGGGCGCGCGCCGCGTCGCGGTCGCCGGTGACGAGCGCGTCGTCGCGCGGGTAGCCCTCGACCCAGATCGGCCCGCCGAAGTCGTACGCGCGGCGCAGGATCTGCGCGGCGTACGGGTTCTGCGCGAGCAGGATGCTCCAGCGGCGGCTCTCGCGGGTGACGGCCACGCGCGTGCGCAGGCCGACCTCGGGCCGGTCGAGCGCGAGGCGCTTGAGCATCGTGCCGTGCCAGGTCTGCAGCACGCGCTGGTGCGGGCGGGGCCGCCACCGCTTGCGCAGCCAGTCGTTGACGACGAGCAGGCGCGCGTCGGCGCGCACGCGCCACCACTCGGCCGAGCCCTCGACGATCGGCACGGCGCCCTCGGGCACGGCGACCGAGCGGTCGACGACCGACCAGTAGCGCACGACGTCCGGCCGCACGCGGGCGAGCTCACGGTCGATCGCGAGCGGGTTGCACGCCGCGACCTGGCTGTAGAAGCTCTCGAAGAAGACGGCGTTCTCGGGCGTCGCGGTGCGCGTGCGGTAGGCGCGCTCCAAGCGGCGCTGGGCGGATGCTCCGCGCTCGTCGTCCGCCAGGGGCGGCTCGACGCGCAGCACGAGGGTGCCCGCGTCGGCCTCGAGCCGCGCGCGCAGCAGCTCGGAGCGCACTTCGCCGCCGAGCTCCGCCTCGACGACGGCGCGCGCGCTCGGGCGCTCGGCGCCCTCGAGCGCGACCTCGAGCCGGTAGGCGTCGCTGCGCGGCGGGAGGGGCGGCGAGCCCCAGCGCGAGGCGAGCAGCGGACCTTGGGCGCGGTAGCGCGCGCCCTCCTGCTCGACCGCGAGCTCGATCGTCTGCCGAGGGCCGACGAGCGCCAGTCGCGCGATGCGCCCCGGCGCCTCGCCCTCGAGCGCGACCTTGCTCGCGCCCAGGTCGGCGCGCGTCACGCGCAGCCGCTGCGGGCCGTGCGGGGCGGCGGCGGGTTCCGTCGCCGCCGGCTCGCCGAGCAGCGCCAGCACGGCCGCGCGCACGCGCTCGGTCGCGCGCCCGTCGAGGTGGTCGACGTGCTCGTCGCGCAGCCACGCGGCGTGCGCGAGGGCCGCGTCGCGCGCGGGCCCCGGCTCGAGCACGGCGTCGAGGCGCTCGAGCGCCTCGGCCCACGTCGTCGCCGGGTCGCCGCCGCTGAACGCCCGGTACGGCGTGTAGAGCCCTCGCGTCGAGAGGTACCGGGCGAGGTCGGGGGCGAAGAACACGCTCGGCACGCCCGCGATGGCGGCGTCGAAGGCGATCGAGCTGTAGTCGGTGACGAGTGCGTCGAGGGCGGGCAGGGCGGGCGTGACTTCGACGAGCACGTCGGCGCCGAGCATCCTGATGCGATCGGAGGCCGCGGGCCCGCCCGCGTACGATCCGGCCCCGAGCGGGTGCGAGCGCACGAGCAGCGTCGTGCCCGTGCGCGCCGCCCACGCCGCGATCGTGCGCCACTCGTCGGGGGAGGGGATCGCCGCGTCGCTCTCGCCGTCGCGCCAGGTGGGCGCGTAGAGCACGACGCGGTCGCCGTCGCGCAGCGACCCGATCGTGCTGGCCACCAGGTCGCGCGCCTCCGCCCGCCGCGTCGCCGGCGTGCCGCGCAGCAGAACGTCGTCGCGCGCGTCGCCGAGTGCACGCACCCGATCGGCGGGCATCCCGAACGCCGAGCGGATGCGCGAGGCCACGAGCTCGGAGGCGACCGGGAAGAGCGTGATGCGCCCCGAGCCCGCGCGGTACAGCCGCGCCATGAGCGCGCGGGCGCCCGGCAGCGACCCGACGAGCGGCAGCCGCAGCGCGGCGCCCGTGTCGAGGTGCAGACGCTTGAGCGGGATGCCGTGCCACAGCTGCACGACGACCGCACCGCTCGAGCCGTAGCGGTTCGCGTCGCCGAGGCCGTGCGTGACGACGACGACCTTCGCCCGCAGGGTCTCCCAGAAGCCGCGGATGCCCGCCTTCGGCACCGCGCGCATGCCCCGTGCCGTCGCCGCCGCGAGCTCGTCGTCGCTCGAGGTGAGCCACGTCAGGTGCCGCTGCGGGTCGCGATCGCGGCAGAGCTCCCACAGCGCGAGAGCCCCCTCGCCCACCCCGATGCCGGAGGCGAAGACCCAGCGTCGCGGGTCGCGCGGCACGAGGCGCGCGGCGAGCGCGCCGAGCCCGTACAGCGGGGCGCGAGCGAGAGCGCGCGCGTTGCCGGCGCTGAACGTGAAGCGGGCCATCGCGGGCGATTCTTCCACGGCGCGGGCTGCGAGCGAACAACTGCATAACGGTTCGCCCGTTCCGTCGGCCGAGCATCGACGGCTGTGACCATGATGGATCAGTGAGCATCCTCAAGCAGCTGGCCACGGCGCGTCGGCTCGTCCGCAACATCCTGCGCTCGCGTCGCAATCGCGCCGCCCTCGAGACCCGCATGGCGAGCGTGCGGCCGCCGGCCGCCGGCAGCGTCGAGATCGCCGTCTACTTCGCCGACACGCGCGTCAACCTGTACCAGATACGGCAGTGGTACGCGCCGCTCGCCGAGCTCGCGCAGTACCACCCGGTCGCGATCATCGCGCGCAGCCCCGGCACGATGCTGACCCTGCTCGACGAGGCGCCCGTGCCGGCCGTGTACCTGCGCCGGGTCGTCGACCTCGAGCGCTTCGTCGCCGAGCAGCCGCTGCGCATCGTGTTCTACGTCAACCAGAACGCCAAGAACTTCCAGATGTTCCGCTACAGCCGCATGTGGCACGTGTTCATCAACCACGGCGAGTCCGACAAGATGTACATGACCACCAACCAGTACAAGGCCTACGACTACGCCCTCATCGCCGGCGACGCCGCCAAGGAGCGCCTGTCGCGCAAGCTCTGGAACTACGACGTCGAGGCCAAGACGATCGCGATCGGCCGCCCGCAGGCCGACCACTTCGCCGGTGAGCTGCCGTTCGCGCCCGACGACCGCACCGTCGTGCTCTATGCGCCTACGTGGGAGGGCGACCGGCCGGCGGCCGCGTACGGCTCGATCGCGAGCCACGGCGAGACGCTCGTGCGGGCTCTCATCGCGACCGGTCGGCACCGCGTGATCTACCGCCCGCACCCGCGTAGCGGCGTCGTCGACGCCGAGTACGGTCGCGCGAACGACCGCATCATCGCCGCGCTCGAGCGGGCGAACGCCGCCGACCCGGATGCCCAGCACGTGTTCGACGACGGCCCCGAGCTCGGCTGGCAGCTCGCCGCCGCGCACGTCGCGATCACCGACATCTCGGCGATGGTCTACGACCGACTGGCGACGGGCAAGCCGATCCTCATCACGCGCCCTGCGTCGCCCGAGGCCGAGATCGACGCGACCGGGTACCTCGGCGCGTGCGAGTGGCTCACCGCCGAGCGCGCCGACGAGATCGTGCCCGAGATCGACCGCGTGCTGACGAGCTCCGAGGCGCACGAGCGGCTGCGGCACTGGGTCGAGCGCTACTTCGGCGACACCACGCCGGGTGCGGCGACGGCTCGCTTCCACGCGGCGGTCGAGTCGCTCATCGCCGAGTGGGAGCGTGCCGCCGCCGTGCACGCCGGCGACCCGATCACGAGCGAGTCGAACCCCTTCGACGACGACGTCGACGAGGACGCGGCGCCCGGCGAGGGCTGAGCTCGCCGCCGCGAGCGGCGCGGCCGCCCGCACCTCGGCGCTTCGTCAGATCTCGAACTCGTCCTGCTCCGCGTCGTCGGCACGGCGCCGCTCGAGGCCGAGCCGCGGCAGCCGCACGGGCCCGAGCATGGCGCGCTCGCGCACGACGACGCGCCGCGGCTTCGGCGCGCCCGGCACGCGCGTCTCGAGCTCGAGGCTCGCCGGCCACACCGAGGGTGCTGGCCCGAAGGCCTCGCGCGCGTTCTGCACGATCTTGCGGCCGAGGATGTGGTTGCCCGTGCCGCCGATGACGGCGCCGATGCCGAACGGGATCGCCCGCCCGAGCACCGAGCCGCCCTGGGTGACGGTGAAGCGCCGCACAAAGCTCGTGCGCAGGCGGTCGGCGAGCGTGTCGAGCAGCGCCCGCGGCATGCTGCGGGTCACAACCTCGCCCCAGTAGGCGGTGCGCGGCGCGCCGCCGGTCATCTGCTTCGCGAACTGCGTGACGAGGTCCTTCCCGGCGCCGCCGAGCATGAGCGCCATGACAAGGCTCTGCGCGCGCTCCGGGTCGTCGACGGCGATGCCGTGCACCTCGGTCACCGACTGCGCGAAGAGCGCGCTGGCCTCCAGGAAGGCCACCGTCTCCGCCCCGCTCAGCGCGAGCGACGCACCGATCCCGACGGCCGGCACGACCGAGGCGGCGCCGACGGATGCTCCGCTCGCGGTCACGAGCGTCAGGTAGTGCCGCTCGAGCATGCGCACGATCTCGTCGGGCGACGCGTTCGGCGAACGGCGGCGCAGGCGTCGCACGTGGGCAAGCACGGCGGGGCGCTGCGACGACATGACGGCCTGCAGCACCCGCACCAGTCGCGGGTCGGCCTCGCCGCCCGGTGCGGCCCCGACACGGGCATCCGTCATGAGGGTCGGATCGGTGGGGGAGGGCTCGGCGGGCGTCGCGTTCATGAGGGGGAACCGTAGTCGCTGTTGTACGCCGCGAGAACCCCCTCGATCGGCCCGTCGAGCTGCAGTCGGCCCTTGTCCAGGTAGAGCCCGCGGGTGCAGAAGCGCTTGAGGTCGCGCTCGTTGTGCGAGACGAAGAACAGCGTGCGCCCGCCGGCGAGCAGCTCGTCGATGCGCTGGTAGCACTTGTCGCGGAAGGCCCTGTCGCCGACGGCGAGCACCTCGTCGACGAGTAGGATCGGCTCCTCCAGGCGCGAGATGACCGAGAACGCCAGACGCACCTTCTGCCCGCTCGAGAGGTGCTTGTACGGGGTGTCGACGGCCTCGCGCAGCTCGGCGAAGTCGATGATCTCGTCGTAGCGCTCGTCGATCTCGGCGCGCGTCATGCCGTGCAGCCCTGCGGTGAGGTGCACGTTCTCGCGCACCGTCAGGTCGTCGACAAAGCCGCCCGTGATCTCGATGAGCGGCGCGACGCCGCCGAGCACGTCGACGCGGCCCTCGTCGGGCAGCATGACGCCGGCGACGAGCTTCAGCAGCGTCGACTTGCCCTGGCCGTTGCGACCGACGACCCCGATCGCCTCGCCCGCGCGCACCTCGACGTCGACGCCGCGCAGCGCCCAGAACTCGTTCGGTCGAGACCGGCGGTTGCGGCCGGCGAACAGGTCTTTGAAGCTGCGGCGCCCGCGGCGGTTGCGCCGGAACCGGATGCCCGCCCCGACGACGCGGATGACGACGTCGCCCATCAGATCTCCTTCAGCACGGCGCGCACCATGCGCCGGAAGACGAGGATGCCCAGCCCGAGCGCAGCGAGGCTCATGACGGCGGCGATGATGACGGGCAGCGCCTCGACCTGGTCGGGGAAGAACGCCGCGCGGTAGAGCGAGATGATGCCCGCGAGCGGATTGAACGCCATCCACGTGTCGAGCCCGGCCGGCAGGTCGCTCAGGCCGTAGATGATCGGCGAGGCGTAGAACAGGAAGCGCAGCACGAGCTTGACGGCGCGCTCGAGGTCGCGGAAGAACACCACGAGCGGAGCGATGACGAGGCCGAGCCCGAGCGTCAGCGTCGCCTGCAGCGCGATCGCGACCGGCAGCCACAGCACGCCCCAGGTCAGCTCGGCGCCGAACACGATCGCGAACGCGACGACGACCGGGATCGCGAGCACGAACTCGACGCCCTTCGACAGCACGATGCGGGCGACCCAGACGCTGCGTGGCAGGCGTGTCGAGCGCACGAGCTTCGCATCCTTGATGAACGCGCGCGTCGAGTCGCCGATCGCGCCGTTGAACCACGTCCACGGCAGCAGGCCCGCGAGCAGGAAGACGATGTAGGGCGCCTCGCCGATCGAGCGGTCGACGATCTGCGTGAAGACGAACCAGTAGATGAGCGCCATCACGAGCGGGTCGAGCACCGACCACAGGTAGCCCAGGAACGACGTCGAGTAGCGCACCCGCAGGTCGCGGCCCGTCAGCAGCCACAGCGTCTGGCGATAGACCCGCGCGGGGGAGCGCGGCGGGCGCGACGGCGAGGCGAGGGTCACAGTCGATAACGCTAGCGGCATCCGCCCGGGGGTCGCCCTGCGGCGGGCGGGCGCACCGCGACCGAACGCGGAACGGCCCGCCCCCCGTGCGGGGAGAGGGCCGTCGCGCTGGCGTCAGGAGCCGATCAGCGGCGCGAGCCGATCAGACGAAGAGGTTCGCGCGCTCGAGGTCTTCCGCGAAGTCGATCTCGACCGCGTACAGGTCGGAGATGTCGAGCGGCTCGACCTTGAGGCCGTTCTGCTCGATCGCGAGCTCGATGCCGCGCTCGAAGTAGTCCTGGTCGGCCACGCGCTGCAGGTGGTGGATGAGCGTGGGCTTGTCGGTCGACGAGACGTAGTTGATGCCGACGGCCTCGCCGAGGCCACCGACGACCTGCTTCGAGAGCTCCTTGATGAAGCCCTCGGCGTCGACGGTGTACTTGACCTCCTCGTCGGAGACCTTCGAGGTGTTCACGCTGACGAATGAGCGATCGGCGTGCACGAGGCTCGCGGCGCGCACGAGCGCCTGCGGGTCGAAGACGACGTCGCCGTTCATCCAGAGCACGCCCTGCGAGCCGGTCGCCTTGAGGGCGCGCAGCAGGCTCTTGGAGGTGTTGGTCTGGTCGTACTGCTCGTTGTAGACGTAGTTGACGTCGGGGAAGGCGTCGATGATGTGCTCAAGCTTGTAGCCGACGACGGTCGTGATCGTCACGTCGGTGCCGAAGGCGGCGGCGATGTTGTCGTGCTGCTGCTGCATGATGGTGCGGCCGTCGCTGAGCTCGGTGAGCGGCTTCGGAAGGGAGCGGCCGAGGCGGCTGCCCATCCCCGCGGCGAGGATGACGATCTGCGTGGTCATGAGACCTCCTGTGTCTTCAGTCTGCGGCGCAGGCTCTGGGTGCGAGACGCTCCTCGCGAGATGCTCCTCCCGGGCGATTCTGCCCCGGGAGCGGTCGACCGGTCGGTGGTTGTTCACCGCGGCGACGGCTGCGCGCTATGGATCAGACACTCCGTTGTGCTCCCGGGAGTTTACCGGCCGTTCACCGAAAAAGGCAGGGTGATCGGCCGTTCCGTTGCCCAACCGTGACCACCCGTGCCGGAACTGCACAGCGTGCCCGGGGCGGCCCTCCGCGGCACGACCCCCGTTGCTAGCGTGGACGCGTGGAACCGTCGACACCGCCCCCGCCCCCCGACGCGGCTGCAGTCGTCGACGCGCCCAGCGGCCCCGACTCGAGCGCGACGTCGTCGGCGCCGCGATCGGGGAAGCGGGCCCCCGCGCAGCGCGCGCCGCGCACGCCGGCAGCGGGCGCCGTGAAGAAGGGCGGCGGGACGAAGAAGAGCACCGCAACGAAGAAGAGCGTCGCGGCGACGCAGGGTGCGACGCAGCAGCGCGAGTCGCCCGCGCCCGCCCCGCCCGTGCCCGCCTCACCCCCGCCCCCAGCCCCCCGCCGCGACGCACCCGTCGTGCTGCGCGTCGAGGGCCTGCGCAAGCGCTTCGGGCGCACGACCGCCGTCGACGGCATCGACCTCACGGTGCGTCGCGGCGAGATCTACGGCTTCGTCGGCCCCAACGGCGCCGGCAAGACCACGAGCCTGTCGATGATGACGGGGCTGCTGCGCCCCGACGGCGGCTCGGTCGTCGTCGGCGAGGACGACGTGTGGCGATCGCCGGAGGAGGCCAAGCGCGCGCTCGGCGTGCTGCCCGACCGCATGCGGCTGTTCGACCGACTCACGGGTGCGCAGATGCTCTACTACTGCGGCGTGCTGCACGGTCTCGATCGGCACACGGCCCGCTCCCGCTCCGACGATCTGGCGCGCGCGCTCGCGCTCGAGGGCGCCCTTGACCGCCCGGTCGCCGACTACTCGATCGGCATGATCAAGAAGGTCTCGCTCGCGGCCGCCCTCATCCACTCGCCCCGGCTGCTCGTGCTCGACGAGCCCTTCGAGGGCGTCGACCCCGTGTCGACCGCGCAGGCGATTGACCTCCTGCGCGCCTACGCCCGCGCGGGCGGCACGGTCGTGCTCTCGAGCCACAACATGGATCTCGTGGAGCGCGTGTGCGACGCGGTCGCGGTCATCGTGGGCGGCGCGATCCTCGCCGAGGGCTCGCTCGACGAGGTGCGCGCCGGCTCGAGCCTCGAGGAGCGCTTCGTCGAGCTCGCCGGCGGGCGCACGGCGGTGGAGGGGCTCGAGTGGTTGACGACGTTCTCCGACTGAGGCTCGCGCTGCTGGCCTCCGCCTTCCGCGGCGGTCGTCGTCTCGCCCGCACCGCGGTCGTCGCGGTGCTGCTCGTCGGCGGCGCCTGGGGCGCCCTCCTGCTCGCCGACCGCTTCGACCCGCAGGACTCGGGGCATCGGGCCGCGCTCGTCGTCATCGCGAGCGTGCTCGCCCTCGCGCTCGCCGTCGCCCCGCTCACCTCGGGGCTCGGCTCGGCCATGGAGCCCCGCCGCTTCGCCCCCTTCCCGATCCCCGCCCCGCGGCTCGCCGGCGCGCTCGCCCTCGCCGGCGCGCTCGGGGTGCAGGGGCTGGGGGTGCTCGTGGGGCTCGTCGCCTTCCTCACCGCCTGGGCGGGCACCGAAGCGGAGGGCGTCGCCGCGGCGACCGGTCTCGCCGGCGCGGTCACGGTCATCCTCGCCGGGCAGGCGCTCGTGGCGATCGCCGCGCAGGTCGCGGTCGCCCCGACAAGCGTGCGCACGGTGACCCACTTCGCGCGCGGCGTCGTCGCCCTGTGCCTCGTCACCGCGACGACCGCCGCCGTGCTCGCCGACCGCGGCCGCGACGACGACGAGCTCGGCGAGCTCGCGAGCGTGCTCGCCGCGACCCCGCTCGGCGTGCCGTGGGCGACCCCGGGCGCCGCGGGTGACGCGACCGGCTGGGGCATCGTCGGCTCGATCCTGCTCGCGGGGATGCTCGGCCTGGGCTGGGCGCTGCTCGTGCAGCGCCTGCTCGAGGCTCCCGAGCGCCAGCGCCTCGCCCCCCGCTCGCGCGGGCTCGGCCTGCTCGACGTCGTGCCGGCGACCCAGGGCGGGGTGATTGCCGCGCGGAGCATCCTCTACTGGACTCGCGACCCGCGGTACCGGCTCGCGCTCGTCGCCCTGCCGATCGCCCCCGTGCTCATGATGCTCGCCCTCGCCGTGGCGGGCGTCGACGCGTCGCTGCTGTGGCTCATCCCGCTGCCGGTGCTCGCGCTCTTCCTCGGCTGGTTCAGCCACAACGACGTCGCCTACGACCACACGGCCGTGTGGCTGCACGTGGCCGCGCACGTGCGCGGAGCATCCGACCGGTGGGGGCGCGCGGTGCCGCCGCTACTGCTCGGCGTGCCGCTCGTGCTGCTGCTCGCCCCGCTGTGCGCGCTGTGGTCGGGCCTGCCGGGCGCGGCGCCGCTGCTCGCCGGCGTGAGCCTCGGCCTGCTGCTGACCGGCATCGGCGTCTCGAGCGTCGCCTCGGCCGCCGCCCCGTACCCCGCGCCGCGGCCCGGCGCCGGGCCGTTCGACCAGCCGCCGCTCACGGCCGCGACCGCCGGCTGGTCGCAGGGGCTGTCGATGCTCACCATCCTCGTGCTCATGTCGCCCGCGCTCGTGCTGGCGTGGCTCGGGCTCACGAGCGACCCGGCGATGCTCGGGGTGGCCGCGGGCGTCGGCGCCGCCACGGGACCCGTCGTGCTCGTGCTCGGAGTGCTGCTGGGCGGGCGGGTGTTCCGGCGACGGGCCCCCGAGCTGCTCGACCTCGTGCTGCGCACCTAGGCGCGGCGTAGACTCGGCGCATGGCGACGACCGACAACTCCGGCACCGGTGGCGGCCTCGACGTGCTCGACCGTGAGCTCGAGAAGCTGCTCAACGAGGAGCAGCTGGAGGACGGCGATCACGAGCGCTTCAGCCACTACGTGCCGAAGAACAAGATCCTCGAGTCGGCTCTGACCGGCAAGCCCGTGCGGGCGCTGTGCGGCAAGAAGTGGACGCCCGGTCGCGACCCGGAGAAGTTCCCGGTGTGCCCCACCTGCAAGGAGATCTACGAGAGGATGCGCGACGAGTAGCGCCTGAGCGCGCTCGACCCGCACCGCGAGGCGCCCCACTAGCCTGGAGCGCATGGCGGAACGCTCCTGGAACCTCGGCGGCGCGCTGCGCGGCCTCTTCACGAAGCCGACGATCGACGAGTCGACGTGGGACGACCTCGAGACCGCTCTCATCCGCGCCGACTTCGGGCCCGACCTCACCGAGGCGATCCTCGACGAGCTGCGCGAGAAGGTCGCCCGCTACTCCACGACCGATCCAGCCGACCTCAAGCGCATGCTGCGCGAGTCGATCGAGGAGCGCCTGGCCCAGCACGACCCGACCCTCACCCTGAGCGCTCGCCCCGCCGTCGTGCTCGTCGTCGGCGTCAACGGCGTCGGCAAGACCACGACGATCGGCAAGTTCGCGAAGTTCCTCACCGGCTACGGCCGCAGCGTCGTGGTGGGCGCCGCCGACACCTTCCGCGCCGCCGCGGTCGAGCAGCTCGCCACGTGGGCCGACCGCGCGGGAGCATCCGTCGTCCGGCCGCAGCAGCAGGGGCAGGATCCCGCGAGCGTCGCCTTCCAGACGGTACAGCGCGCGATCGACGAGAGCATCGACATCGCCATCATCGACACGGCGGGGCGCCTGCAGACCAAGGCGGGACTCATGGACGAGCTCAGCAAGGTGCGCCGCGTCGTCGAGAAGCTCGGCCCCATCGCCGAGGTGCTGCTCGTGCTCGACGGCACGACCGGGCAGAACGGCCTCGCGCAGGCCGAGGCCTTCATCGAGCACGCGGGCGTCACGGGGCTCGTCATCACCAAGCTCGACGGCTCGGCGAAGGGCGGCTTCGTGCTCGCGGTGCAGGAGCGCACGGGCATCCCCATCAAGCTCATCGGCCAGGGCGAGGGCATCGGCGACCTGACGGGCTTCACGCCGCACGTCTTCGCGGCGTCGCTCGTGCCGTAGGCCCCGCGCGGCTCAGTCGGCGATCGCCGCGTGCGCGGCCGAGAGCATGAGGTAGGTCTCGGCGTTGCGGCGGATGCCCTGCCGCTCCTCTTCCGTCAGCTCGCGCCGCACTTTCGCCGGCACGCCGGCCACGAGCGACCCCGGCGGCACGATCGTGCCCTCGAGCACGACCGCTCCCGCGGCGACGAGCGAGCCTGCACCGATGACGACACCGTTGAGCAGGGTCGCGCTCATGCCGATGAGGCAGTCGTCCTCGACGGTGCAGCCGTGCAGCACCGCGCGGTGGCCGACGCTGACGCCCGCCCCGACGATCGTGGGATGCCCGGGGTCGCCGTGCACGACGACGCCGTCCTGCAGGTTCGAGCCCTCGCCGACGACGATGCGGTCGCGGTCGGCGCGCAGCACCGAGCCGTAGAACACGCTCGCCCTGGCGTGCAGCTCGACGTCGCCGATGAGCGTCGCCGTGGGCGCCACCCAGGCCTCCTCGTGCACGCGGGGCTCCGTCTCGAAAATGCGCCGTCGCATCCTCACTCCTCCCTCTCCCCGCCAGTCAAGCAGACCCGCCCGCCTAGAATGGGCGCATCATGGCGACCTTCGGCACCCTCTCCGACCGGCTGACTCAGACCTTCAGCGCCCTCCGCACGAAGGGCAAGCTGAGCCCGGCCGACGTCGATAAGACAGTGCGCGAGATCCGTCGCGCGCTGCTCGATGCCGACGTCGCGCTGCCCGTCGTGAAGGAGTTCACGAGCACCGTGCGCGAGCGCGCCCTCGCCGACGAGGTCAACCGCGCGCTCAACCCCGCCCAGCAGGTCGTGCAGATCGTCAACGAAGAGCTCGTGGCGATCCTCGGCGGCGAGCAGCGCCGGCTCGAGTTCGCGAAGAACCCGCCGACGGTCATCATGCTCGCGGGCCTGCAGGGCGCCGGCAAGACGACGCTCGCCGGAAAGCTCGCCAAGTGGCTCAAGGGCCAGGGTCACACGCCCCTGCTCGTTGCGGCCGACCTTCAGCGCCCGAACGCGGTCACCCAGCTGCAGGTCGTGGGCGAGCAGGCGGGCGCCGCGGTCTTCGCTCCCGAGCCCGGCAACGGCGTCGGCGACCCGGTGAAGGTCGCGAAGGATGCCGTGCAGCACGCCCGCACGCGTCTCCACGACGTCGTCATCGTCGACACGGCCGGTCGGCTGGGCGTCGACGCCGAGCTCATGAAGCAGGCGGCGAGCATCCGGAAGGCGGTCGACCCCGACGAGGTGCTCTTCGTCATCGACGCGATGATCGGTCAGGATGCGGTCGCGACCGCCCAGGCCTTCCAGGAGGGCGTCGACTTCACCGGCGTCGTGCTGTCGAAGCTGGATGGCGACGCGCGCGGCGGCGCCGCGCTCAGCGTCGCCTCGGTCACCGGCCGCCCCATCATGTTCGCCTCCACGGGCGAGGGCCTGGACGACTTCGAGCCCTTCCACCCCGACCGCATGGCGAGCCGCATCCTCGACCTCGGCGACATCCTGAGCCTCATCGAGCAGGCGCAGAAGGCCTTCGACCAGGAGGAGGCGCAGAAGGTCGCCGAGAAGTTCGCGACCGACAGCTTCACGCTGGAGGACTTCCTGGCCCAGATGCAGCAGCTCAAGAAGATGGGCTCGATCAAGGGCATGCTCGGGATGCTCCCCGGCGCCCGCGGCATGCGCGAGCAGCTCGACAACTTCGACGAGAGCGAGCTCACCCGCACCGAGGCGATCATCCAGTCGATGACGCCCGCCGAGCGGCGTATGCCGAAGCTGCTCAACGGCTCGCGCCGCCTGCGCATCGCGCGCGGCTCGGGCACGACCGTGACCGAGGTCAACGCGCTCGTCAATCGCTTCGAGCAGGCGGCGAAGATGATGAAGACCGTCGCGAAGGGTGGCGTGCCGAACGTGCCGGGAATGGGGCCCATCCCCGGCATGGGCGGGGGCGGCGGCGCTGCGAGCGCCCGCAAGGCCGCGGCGAAGAAGAAGGGCAAGGGCGGCTCGAAGTCGGGCAACCCGGCCAAGCGCGCGGCGGAGCAGGCGGCGCGCGCCCAGGGCGTGCGCCCCGGCGTCGCGGCCGGCGGCGCGGGATTCGGGCTCGGCGGCGTCGGCGGTGCCGGTGCCGGCACCGAGCCGACGGCGGAGGAGCTCGCGGCACTGCAGAAGTTCCTCGGGCGCTAGCGAGCCACCTCAGCGGTGCCGCACGGCGCGCGCCTCGCGCCAGGCCCGCCACGCCCCCGTCGACCACAGCGCCCACGCCACCAGCAGCGGCTGGAACAGCAGTCGGATGCCCCGCGCGAGGTCGGTGTCGAGCCCGAAGCCGTCACGGCCCTCGGTGAACTGCGCCACGTTGCCGGGGAAGATCGCGAGGAAGAACAGCGCCGTCGCCCAGCCGACCGGGATGCGCCAGCGCCCGAGCACGACGAGCGCCGCACCGAGCGCGATCTCGACGACCCCCGAGGCGACGACGACGAGGTCGGCGTCGACCGGCAGCCACGGCGGCACCTGCGCGAGGAACTCCTCGCGCGCGACGGTGAGGTGGGAGACCCCGGCGCCCGCGAGCGCGAGGCCGAGCAGCCAGCGCGCGAGCCGCTGCGGCCAGGAGGTTCCGGGTACGGGGCGGTCGCGCATCCGCCCAGCATGCCCGGCCGCGCCCGCGGAAGGCTGAACGGCGCCGTCGTAGGGTGGCGTCATGAGCCTCCCCGCCGCCGCGGAGCCCGCCGTCGCGACCGCCGCCGCCGTGCGCTCGGGCGCCTCGAGCGCCCTGGCCGAGACTCACGCCGCCCTCGACCGGATCGCCGCCCTCGACCCCGCGCTCGGGCGTTCCAGCTCGTGCGCGCCGAGCGGGCGCTCGCCGAGGCGGAGGCGGTCGATGCCCGCCTCGCCGCGGGCGAGCAGCTGCCGCTCGCGGGCGTGCCGATCGCCGTCAAGGACAACGTGCCCGTCGCCGGCGAGCCGATGCGCGTCGGCAGCGCGGCGACCTCCGACGCGCCCCAGCTCGCCGACCACGAGGTGGTCGCGCGGCTCCGCGCTGCGGGCGCCGTCGTCGTGGGCCTCACGCGCGTGCCCGAGCTCTGCGTCTTCGGCACGACCGACTCGGTGTTCGGCACGACCCGCAACCCGTGGAACCCGCAGCGCACGGCTGGCGGCTCCTCCGGCGGCTCGGCAGCGGCCGTCGCGAGCGGCATGGTCGCCGTCGCGCACGCCGCCGACGGCATGGGTTCGATCCGCATCCCGGCGGGGAACTGCGGGCTCGTGGGCGTCAAGCCCGGCTCGGGGCTCGTGCCGGCCGACATGGGCGCCCACAGCTGGTTCGGCATGAGCGAGCACGGCCCACTCGCGACCACCGCGGCGGATGCTGCGCTGCTGCTCGCCGTCATGGCCGGGGTGCCGGGCCTCGCCGCAGCGGCCGCGCCGGGGCCGAGGCTGCGCGTCGGGCTCGCGACGGGCATCCCGACGCCGCTCGCGATCCTCGACGACGCCTGGCGCCAGGCGGCGGAGCGCACCGCCGGGCTGCTGCGCGACGCGGGCCACGAGGTCGTGCCGCTCACGCTGCCGTACCCGGCCGACCCTGTGCCGGTGCTCGCGCGCTGGTTCGCGGGCGCCGCCGACGACGCCGCCGACGCGGGTCTTGACCTGCGCCTGCTCGAGCCGCGCGTGCGCGGCCACGTGCGCGCCGGCCGCGCGCTCGCGCGCCTGGGCGCCCTCCGGCCGGCTCCGGTCGACCGGCTGCGCCGCCGGGTCGAGGCCGCGACCGCCGACGTAGACGTCGTGCTGACGCCGGGCCTCGCGCAGGCGGGCCCGGTCGCCGAGGGCTGGCACCGCCGCGGCTGGGTCGCGAACCTGCGCGCCAACATCGGCTACGCCCCCTACGCGGCGCTGTGGAACCTGCTCGGTTGGCCCGCGGCGGTCGTCCCAGCGCCCGGCAGCACCGCCCACGGAACGCCGCTCGCCGTGCAGCTGATCGCGCGCCCGGCGGCCGACGGTGCGGGGGAGGCGCTGCTGCTCGCGCTCGCCGCCGAGCTCGAGGCGATCGCACCCTGGCAGCGCACAGCACCGGATGCCCGGGCATCCGTAGGCTGAGGGCGTGACCTCGCGACCCCTGCGCATCGGAGTCCAGCTTCAGCCGCAGCACGCCCCCTACGAGCTGATCCGCGACCGCGTCGCCGAGCTCGAGGAACTCGGCGCCGACATCGTCTTCAACTGGGACCACTTCTACCCGCTCTACGGCGAGCCCGACGGCCTGCACTTCGAGTCGTGGACGATGCTCGCGGCGATCGCCGAGCAGACCAGCCGCATCGAGCTCGGCGCGCTCGTGAACTGCAACTCGTACCGCAACCCCAACCTGCAGGCCGACATGGCCCGCACGATCGACCGCATCAGCGCGAAGGGCACGGGCACGGGCCGCTTCATCTTCGGCACCGGCTCGGGCTGGTTCGAGCGCGACTACGTCGAGTACGGCTACGAGTTCGGCACCGTGGGCTCGCGGCTGGACGACCTCGCGCGCGACCTGCCGATCATCCGCGACCGCTGGACGAAGCTGAACCCCGCGCCGACGCGCGACATCCCGATCCTCATCGGCGGCGGCGGCGAGAGGAAGACGCTGCGCATGGTCGCCGAGCACGCGAACATCTGGCACAGCTTCAGCGACGCCGCGACGCTCGAGCGCAAGCTCGGCATCCTCGACGACCACTGCGCCGCGGTCGGCCGCGACCGCGCCGAGATCGAGATCTCGGTCGAGCTGGGGTCGAAGTCGGTCGCCGAGATCGAGCAGCTGCGCGACCTGGGCGCGACGCTGTTCACGCTCGGTCTCACCGGCCCGGAGTACGACCTCGCCCCGGCGAAGGAGTGGCTGGCCTGGCGAGACGCCTTGCGCTGAGCATCCGGCCCATCGCGGATGCTCGCCCGCGGTAGGCGGCCGCCTCGGGAATCTGCAAGAATGGGGGGTCGAGTGCTCGCGCGCCCGACCCTCTAATCAGGCCAGCGAGCAACCCTTCCGAGCTCTCGCGCCGAGTGTGCCCCACGCAACCGGCCCGACTCACCCCCGTTCACACACTGGAGAATCGTGGCTGTCAAGATCCGTCTCAAGCGCATGGGCAAGATCCGTGCGCCGTTCTACCGCATCGTCGTCGCCGACTCGCGCACCAAG
This sequence comes from Microcella alkalica, assembly GCF_014595885.1. GTDB lineage: Bacteria > Actinomycetota > Actinomycetes > Actinomycetales > Microbacteriaceae > Microcella > Microcella alkaliphila_B. The sequence goes on from NZ_JABUKC010000001.1 coordinate 654,853, forward strand.
CGCGACGGCCGCGTCATCGAGGAGATCGGCAAGTACCACCCCACCGAGGAGCCCTCGGTCATCGAGGTCGACTCGGCGCGCGCGCAGTACTGGCTCAGCGTCGGCGCGCAGCCGACCGAGCAGGTCACCGCGCTGCTGAAGCTCACCGGCGACTGGGGCACCTTCAAGGGCGAGAAGGGTGCCAAGAGCACCGTTCGCGTCGCCGAGGCGAAGGAGGCCTTCCAGGTCGACGCCGCCAAGAAGCCCGTGCTGAAGCCCAAGGCCGAGAAGAAGGCCGAGGAGGCCCCGGCCGCCGAGGCGCCCGCCGCGGAGGAGGCTCCCGAGGCCGCCGAGGTCGAGGCGACCGAGGCTCCCGAGGCGGAGGCCGCTGAGGCCGACTCCGCCGAGGCCGACAAGGCCTGATGATTCGTGCTCGCTGACACGCTGGAGCATCTGGTCAAGGGGATCGTCGATCACCCTGACGATGTCGCCGTCGTCGCGCAGAGCACCGGTCGCGGCGAGGTCCTCGAGGTGCGCGTGCACCCCGAGGACCTCGGCCGCGTCATCGGCCGCGGCGGACGCACCGCCAAGGCCCTGCGCACCGTGATCTCGTCGCTCGCCGACGGTCGCCGGGTGCGCGTCGACGTCGTCGACACCGACCAGTAGCCGCTGTGGCCGAGGTCAAGATCCCGCGTCCGGAGGCGCCGGTGCCGCAGCTGCGCGTCGGCCGCCTGGTGAAGGCGCACGGGCTCAAGGGAGCCCTCAAGCTCGAGCTTTACACCGACGACCCCGAGCGCCGGTTCACCCCGGGCGCCGAGTTCGCGCTGCAGGTGCCGACGAGCTCGCCGTGGCACGGCCGCACGCTGACGCTCGCCGAGCTGCGCTGGTACAACGGCCAGCCCGTCGCGTTCTTCGAGGGCGTCGCCGACCGCACCGCCGCTGAATCGCTCGTGAAGGCGATCCTCTGGATCGACCAGGATGCCGCCGAGGAGCCCGAGGACGACGCCTGGTACGACTACCAGCTCGTCGGCTTGACGGCGCTGCGCGACGGCGAGCCCGTCGGCCGCGTCGTGCGCGTCGAGCACTTCCCCGCGCAAGACCTGCTCGTCGTCGACACGGGCGAGCGCGAGGTGCTCATTCCCTTCGTGAGCGCCATCGTGCCGAGCGTCGACATCGAGACCGGCACCGTGACGCTCACGCCTCCCACTGGGCTCTTCGAGGACATCGCCGAGGAGCCCGAGCCGGCTGCGGCGCCGAGCGCCGAGACGGGCGACACCGGCGATTCCGGCAACCCCGGCGACCCCGCGCGGCCCGAGCTCTAGGGTCGAGTCGTGCGCATCGACGTCGTCACGATCTTCCCCGAGTTCTTCGGGGTGCTCGACGTGTCGCTGCTCGGCAGGGCCAGGCAGGCCGGCGTCATCGATGTGCGCGTGCACGACCTTCGCGATGCCGCGCACGACCGCCACCGCACCGTCGACGACACCCCGTACGGCGGCGGCGCCGGCATGGTCATGAAGCCCGAGCCCTGGGGCGAGACGCTCGACGGCATCGTCACGCCGAGCTCGACCCTCATCGTTCCGAGCCCGGCGGGGCATCCGTTCACCCAGGCGACGGCGCGCGAGCTCGCCGGCCGCGAGCACCTCGTGTTCGCCTGCGGCCGCTACGAGGGCATCGACCAGCGGGTCGTCGACCACTACGCTGACCGCATCGAGGTGCGCGAGCTCAGTCTCGGCGACTACGTGCTCAACGGCGGGGAGGTGGCGGCGATGGCGATCATCGAAGCGGTCGGCCGCCTCGTGCCCGGGGTCATCGGCAACCCCGCGAGCCTCGAGGAGGAGAGCCACGAGGCGGGCCTGCTCGAGTACCCGAGCTACACCAAGCCCGCCGTGTGGCGCGAGCTGGCCGTGCCCGAGGTGCTGCTGAGCGGCAACCACGGTGCGATCGCCGCGTGGCGGCACGAGCGTCAGCTCGAGCGCACGCGGCGCGTGCGACCCGATCTGATCGGCGGCGAGTGACCGTGGGCGCGCGACTGTGGATGCTCGCGCAGCCGGCCGTCGCGGCCCTCGCGCTTGCGGGGTTCGCGGCGGCGATCGCATTCCAGGCCGCGGGCCGCACCGACCTGATCCCCTCCGTGCAGGCGCTCATCACGGCGTCGTTCGTCTACCCGGGGCTCGCCGTGTCGATGATCGTCAACCAGGCCATCGTGCTCGCCCGGCGGCCCCGCGAGCTCACGACGCTCGAGAAGCTGCTCGTCGTCGCCCAGCTCGGCATCGCCGGGCTGCTCGCGCTGACCTCGCTCGAGCCGGGCGCGCTGCTGCTGGGCTTCCTGCTCTGGCCGCTGCTCATCGCGGTGGCGGTCGCGGCGTGCTGGACGATGACGGCGACGACCGTGCGCTCGCGTCGCGAGCAGCGCCGACCGCTCGAGGAGGGCGATGACGGCGAGCTCGACGACCGCCCGGGCACGGGCGAGTTCGCGGCGGCGCCCGTCGCGTGAGGGCGGCGCCCGTCGTCGGAGGGCGCTCGGCCGAGCTGCCTCAGCCCCGAGCGGTGAGCACGAGCGGCCCGTCGGCCGTGATGGCGACCGTGTGCTCGGCGTGCGCGGCGCGCGCGCCGGTGCGGCTGCGCAGCGTCCATCCGTCGGCGTCGGTGTAGATCTCGTCGGTGTCGTGGATGAACCACGGCTCGATCGCGATCACGAGGCCTGCCTTGAGCTTGAGGCCCCGACCGGCGCGCCCGTCGTTGGGCACGTGGAGGTCGCCGTGCATCGTGCGGCCGACGCTGTGACCGCCGAAGTCGAGGTTCACGAGCAGGCCGGCGTCGTGAGCGACGTCGCCGATCGCGGCGGAGATGTCGCCGAGTCGGCCCCCGACGCGCGCCGCGTCGATGCCGGCGGCGAGGGCGCGCTCGGTCGTGGCGATGAGGCGCAGATCCTCCTCGCGAGGCGTGCCCACGACGATCGTCGTCGCCGAGTCGGCCACCCAGCCGTCGACGGAAGCGGCGAAGTCGAGCGAGAGCACGTCGCCGTCGCGCAGCACGTAGTCGTGCGGCAGACCGTGCAGCGCCGCGTCGTTGACCGAGGTGCAGATGACCTTGCCGAACGGCGAGCCGCCGAACGAGGGGTGGTAGTCGATGTAGCAGCTCTCGGCGCCCTGCGCCCGGATCATCTCGTGCGCGAGGGCGTCGAGCTCGAGCAGATTGACGCCCACGGCGGCGGCGGCGCTGGTGGCCTCGATGACGCTCGCGACGAAGCGTCCCGCCGGTCGCATCTGCTCGATCTCGGCGGGGGTTCTCAGTTCGATCATGGGAGCTCTCGGTGGGCCGCCGTCAGGGGCGGGGGAGCGGGATGTGCGTCTTCAAGTATGCGGTGCACAGCTCGCGCGTCGACTCGATGAAGCGCTCGTCGCCGTTGGGGTCGAGCTGGAACGCCCGCCCCAGCAGACCGCTCGCGATCTCGACGGCGACCTCCACGTGGAAGACCAGGTCGTCGTCGGGCTCGAAGTCGTAGGTCTGCCCGATCTGCTGCGCGAACGCCCGCGCCAGGATCGAGTTGTTGCTGAGCTCCGGGTTCAGGAACCGCTGGTCGATGACGTCGCCGAACCGCAGCGCGCGGAAGCCCGGCACCTCGCGGTTCATCTCGACGAAGATGTCGAGCGTGCGGTCGAACGACGACCAGGGCTCGGGCGGCGAGTTCTCGACGTTCTCGCGCACTCGCTCGAGGTACTGCTCCATGTTGCGCACGGCGAGCGCGCGCAGCAGCGTCTGGATGTTCGGGAAGTAGCGGTAGACGACGCCGACCGAGCTCTTGGAGCGCTTCGCCACCGCGCTCGTGGTGACGCCGTCGATGCCGCCCTCGTCGACGAGCACCGCGGCCGCGTCGAGCAGCGTCTCGATGCGCTCAGCGCTGCGCTGCTGGATCGGCTCGGTGCGCATGACGACCTTGTCGGTCGCGAGCGTCGGTTCCTGCGTCTCGTCGGACATCGCCCGTCTCTCCCCCTCGGCAGCGCCCGGGCGTCGGCGCGAGCGCTCGCGCGGATTCGCCGGACGGCGCCCAGTATGGCATCATTTCACTTTGTGCCTCGGCACGGCTCTGCCGCAGGGGAGCCGTCGCCACCGGGGCCTGCACACCCCACGACATCCTTCCTACCGCGACCGACCTGCGGCCGTCGCAGAGAGCGAACAGCCATGCACATCCTCGACCACGTCGACGCAGCCAGCCTGCGGTCCGACATCCCCGAGTTCCGCGCCGGCGACACCGTCAAGGTGCACGTCAACATCGTCGAGGGCAACCGCTCGCGCATCCAGGTCTTCCAGGGCGTCGTCATCGGCCGCTCGGGCGAGGGCGTCCGCGAGACCTTCACGGTGCGCAAGGTCAGCTTCCAGGTCGGCGTCGAGCGCACCTTCCCCGTGCACTCCCCGGTCATCGACCACATCGAGGTCGTCACCCGCGGCGACGTGCGCCGCGCCAAGCTCTACTACCTGCGCGGCCTCCGCGGCAAGAAGGCGAAGATCAAGGAGAAGCGCGACAGCTAGGCTGTCGAGCGCACTCGACAAGGGCCCCGTCGGCATCTCGACGGGGCCCTTCCGTCATCTCGGGCACGACCCTTTCCCCGAGGTGGGCGGGTCGGCCGCGGCGGGTCCGCTGCCTGCGCGGGGTGCCGCCTAGACTGATCGTGAGGCACAGGGGAGTCATGGACGAGAACGCAGCGCAGCCGGCGGACGCGGCATCCCCGTCGCCCGACGAGCGCGTCGAGGCCGGTTCCGCGACGCGGGCGGCCGACTCCGTCGATGAGCGCCCGAGCCGCCGTCGCGGTGTGCTGCTCTTCCTGCGCGACGTCGTCGTCATCGTCGGCGTCGCTCTGCTGATTTCGTTCCTCATCAAGACGTTCCTCATCCGCTCCTTCTACATCCCGAGCGACTCGATGATGGACACCCTCGTGCAGAACGACCGCATCATCGTCAACCAGCTCGTGCCCGAGGTCGTGCCGATCGAGCGCGGCGACGTCGTCGTGTTCCGCGATCCGGGCGGGTGGCTCGCGCCGCTGCCCGAGCAGGAGACGACGCCCATCCAGGCCGCCTTCGACTGGCTCGGCTCGCTCGTGGGCCTCTCCGCCTCCGACAGCGAGGAGCACCTGGTCAAGCGCGTCATCGGCCTGCCAGGCGACCGCGTGACCTGCTGCAACGACCTCGGTCAGATGAGCGTCAACGGCGTGCCCCTCGAGGAGCCCTATGTCCGACTCCCGGCCGGCGTGACTGCCGCGAGCGGCGAGGACTTCCAGGTCGAGGTGCCCGCCGACTCGCTCTGGGTCATGGGCGACAACCGCTACGACTCGTGCGACTCGCGGTGCAACCGCAACACCTTCACCGAGGGCTTCGTGCCGTTCGACGACGTCGTCGGTCGCGCCGTCGTCATCAGCTGGCCGCTGGACCGCTGGACCTGGCTCGACAACTACCCCTTCGTGTTCGACGGCGTCGGCGACGCCTCCGCCCCTGCCGAGTGACCGGTGCCGGTCGCTGACCCCACTCTCGACGTCGAGGCCGCCCTGCTGGAGCAGGGCGCCCCCGTCGTCATCGGCATCGACGAGGTGGGCCGCGGTGCGATCGCGGGCGTCGTCGCGGTCGGCGCGTGCGCGATCGTCTCGGTGGCGGATGCCCCTCCCGCGGGCCTGCGCGACTCCAAGCTGCTCAGCGCCCCGCGTCGTGCCGCGGTCGAACCGCTCGTGCACGCGTGGGCGGCGGCCGTGGCGGTCGGCGAGGCCGAGCCGGCCGAGGTCGACGAGCTCGGCATCGTGGCGGCGCTCGGCCTCGCGGGTCGGCGGGCCCTGGTGCGCCTGTTCGAGCTCGGCGTCGACGTGGGCGGCTCCACGGTGCTGCTCGACGGCAGCCACGACTGGCTCACTCCCGCGCTGGTCTCGCCGCCGCGCGTGCTCGCGCGCGTCAAGGCTGACCGCGACTGCGCGGCGGTGGCGGGAGCATCCGTCGTCGCGAAGCAGCATCGCGACGCGCTCATGGTCGCCGACCACGACCGCTGGCCGGTCTACGGCTGGTCGGGCAACAAGGGCTACGGCAGCGCCGCGCACCTCGCGGCGATCGCCGAGCACGGCCCGTCGGCGCGGCATCGGCTGACCTGGTTGCGCTCGTCGGCCGCAGCGGCCGCCGCGGAGCAGCTGCCCATCTCGGTCTAGACTGCGTGCGATGGACGACGACGATTTCGAGGACTACGACCGCGAGGTCGAGCTCGCCCTCTACCGCGAGTACCGCGACGTGGTGTCGCAGTTCCAGTACGTGGTCGAGACCGAGCGGCGCTTCTACCTCGCCAATGAGGTGACGCAGGTCGTGCGCGAGGTCGCCGGTGACTTCTTCTTCGAGCTGACCCTCACCGACGTGTGGGTGTGGGATGTCTACCGCAGCGACCGCTTCGTCAAGAGCGTCAAGGTGCTGACCTTCAAGGACGTCAACGTCGAGGAGCTCGGCAAGAAGGAGCTCAAGCTGCCCAAGGAGCTCGCGCTCGACGAGTAGAGCCTCCGCTCCTCCCCAGGCCCCCCTCTGGGCTCTTCTCCCGCGGTTCGCGGCTGCGCCGCCGTGCGCGGGCGGATGCTCGGCCATCCTCCTGCGCAGGAGGAACCATGGCGCGCAAAGACGTACTGGGTCGCACGGGTGAGCAGCTCGCGGTCGACCACCTGATCGACCAGGGCTTCGAGATCATCGAGCGCAACTGGCGCTGCCGCGACGGCGAGATCGACATCGTCGCGCGCGAGGGCCGCACGACCGTCGTCGTGGAGGTGAAGACGCGCGGCGGCACCGCGTACGGGCATCCGCTCGAGGCGATCACGCCCGTGAAGCTCGCCCGACTGCGCAGGCTCGCCGGGGCGTGGTGCGCCGCGCACGGGCCCGTCACGGCCCTGCGGATCGACGCCATCGCGGTCGTCGCGGGCCGCGCGGGCATCGAGATCGAGCACGTCAGGCAGGTGGCCTGATGCCGGTCGCGCGCACGAGGGCCGTCGCCCTGACGGGCGTCGAGGGCGCGCTCGTCGAGATCGAGGCCGACCTCGCCAACGGGCTGCCGGCCTTCACGATCATCGGGCTGCCCGACGCGGCGCTCGGCGAGGCGAAAGACCGGGTGCGCTCGGCCGCCGCGAACTCCGGCGTCGAGCTGCCGGCCCGCAAGGTCACCGTCAATCTCTCCCCGGCGTCGCTGCCCAAGCACGGCTCGGGCTTCGACGTCGGCATCGCCGTGGCGGCGCTCGCCACGACCGGTGCGCTCGCACTCGACCGGGTGGCCGAGACGGTGCACATCGGCGAGCTCGGGCTCGACGGGCGGCTCCGCCCCGTCGCGGGGGTGCTGCCCGCGGTGCTCGCGGCGCGGCGTTCGGGCGCGCGGCTCGTCGTGGTGCCGTGGGGCAACCGTGACGAGGCCGAGCTCGTGCCGGGCATCCGCGTCGTGGCGGCAGCGACACTGCGCGACGTGCTCGCGCTGCACGGCGCCGAGCTCGAGACGCCGGCCGAACCCGTCGAGCCGATCGCCGGGCCGCCGGTGGCCGCGGCGCGCGAGACGGGCGGCGACCTCGCCGACGTCATAGGGCATCCCGAGGCGATCGAGGCGCTGCAGGTGGCCGCGGTCGGCGGGCACCACCTGATGATGCTCGGGCCGCCCGGCGCGGGCAAGACGCTGCTCGCCTCGCGCCTGCCCGGGCTGCTGCCCGACCTCGACGTCGACGCGGCGATCGAGGTCTCGTCGGTGCGCTCGCTCGCCGGGCTCGGCGTGGGCTCGGCGCTCGAGACGAGGCCTCCCTTCGAGGCGCCCCACCACAGCGCGACGATGGCCGCGCTGGTGGGCGGCGGCAGCGGGCTCATCCGCCCCGGGGCGATCTCGCGGGCCGGGCATGGCGTGCTCTTCCTCGACGAGGCGCCGGAATTCTCCAGCGTCGTGCTCGACGCGCTGCGCCAGCCTCTCGAGACGGGCGAGATCACGATCCACCGTGCCCGCACCGTCGCTCGGTTCCCGGCGCGCTTCCAGCTCGTGCTCGCCGCGAACCCGTGCCCGTGCGGGCAGGCCGGCACGGGGGACGACGAGTGCACGTGCACGCCGAACACGCGGCGGCGCTATCTCGCCCGGCTCTCGGGGCCGCTGCTCGACCGCGTCGACCTGCGCCTGACCGTGCGGCGCGTGGGCTCGGTGCAGCTGACCGGTTCGGCGTCGGGCTCCCTCACGACGGCCGCCGCGCGCGAGCGGGTCGCGGCGGCGCGACGGCGCACGGCGTCCCGCTGGGGGCAGGAGGGCTGGCGGCTCAACGCCCACGTCCCCGGTGCGGTGCTGCGCGGGCCTCGCTGGCGCCTCGAGCCGCGCGAGCGCGCGCTCCTCGACCGCGCGCTCGAGCGCGGCGCCCTGACCATGCGCGGCTACGACCGCGTGCTCCGCGTCGCGTGGAGCATCGCCGATCTCGACGGCGACGATCGCCCGCTCGCCGAGCACGTCGGCCGAGCGCTGTTCCTGCGGAAGGGGATCTGATGATCGACTGGTCAATGCCGGCGCACGAGCGCGCGGCGCTCGTCACCGGGGTGGGGCGCTCGCCCGACTCGGAGGGCGACGTGCAGGAGGCGCTCGCGCGAGCGCTGTGGAGCATCCTCGTCGAGCCGGGTGATGGCGACGCGGGGCTCCTGCTCGGTGCGGTCGGTGCGATCGAAGCGGCGAGGCTGCTGCTGGAGGAGCCCGTGCCGCGTCGCCTCGTCGAGGCGACCCAGGGCGAGGTGGCGGATACCCGGGCGAAGGCCGCGATCGCGCGCTGGCTGCCGCGCCGCCGTCACGACGACCTCGTGCGGGCGCTGCGCTCCGCGCAGCGGGTCGGCGCGACGCTCGTGGTGCCCGGTGACCTCGACTGGCCCGCCTCACTCGACGACCTCGGCCCCCACGCCCCGGTCGCCCTCTGGGTGCGGGGCGACCCCGCGCTGCTGCGCCGTGACGGCATCGCCGTCGTCGGCGCTCGCGCGGCCACCGGCTATGGCGAGCACGTCGCGATGGAGCTCGCGGCCGGGCTCGTGCAGCGCGACCTCGCCGTCGTCTCCGGAGGCGCCTACGGCATCGACGGCATGGCTCATCGCGCGGCGCTCGCGTCAAGCGGCGACACGGTCGCCGTCCTCGCCGGCGGCGTCGATCGGTTCTACCCGACCGGGCATGACGGGCTGCTGACCCGTATTGCTCAGCAGGGGGCGGTCGTCGCCGAGGCGCCCTGCGGCACGGCGCCGACGCGGTGGCGCTTCCTCGAGCGCAATCGCGTCATCGCGGCGCTCGCCGGCGCCACGGTCGTCGTCGAGGCGGGCCGCCGATCCGGCGCCCTCAGCACCGCCCGCGCCGCGCTCAAGCTCGGCCGGCCCGTCGGCGTCGTGCCCGGCCCCGTCACGAGCGCCGCGAGTGCCGGGTGTCACGCCTTCCTGCGCGAGCAGCACGCCGAGTGCGTCACGAGCGCGGCGGAGGCCGCCGCGCTGCTGCCGAGCACGCGGGCGGCGGTGCTGGAGGAGCTCGACGCCGTCGAGGTCGGGGCCGGCTCGTCGCACTGGGATCCCGACGGGCTCCGCACGCGCGTGCTCGACGCACTGCGGCCCCGCAGGGAGCAGAGCGTCGACGAGCTCGCACGCGCCGTCGGGGAGTCGGCCGCGCGGATCCGCTCCGCGCTCGGGGCGCTCGCGCTCGACGACCGCGCGGAAGCCCGCGATCGCGGCTGGGTGCGGCGAGCGGCGCCGGTGGGCTGAGCACGGAGGTCGGAACGTCAGGAACGGTCGGGAACAATCAGGATCGGGGCAGAAGGCGAACGGAGTTCAGAGCCGAGCGCTAGGGTGCTCCCGTGATGCAGCTCGGGCAGTACCCACCCGCGGTGCGCGTCGTCGCGCACCTCTCCGACACCCACCTCCTCGGCGAGGGCCGCGCCCTCTACGGCGCCGTGCCCGTCGAGGATCGCCTGCGCGTCGCCCTCGAGCGGCTCGAGGCCTCGTCCGTGCGTCCCGACGCGATCGTGTTCACTGGTGACCTCACCGACCTCGGCGAACCGGACGCGTACCGCCGGCTGCGCGCCGCGGTCGAGCCGGTCGTCGGCCGACTGGGCGCCGAGCTCGTCTGGGTCATGGGCAACCACGACGAGCGCGCCGCGTACTCCGCGCTGCTGTTCGACGAGGAGCCGAGCGATCGACCGCAGGACCGCGTGCACGACATCGGCGGCCTGCGCATCATCTCGCTCGACACCACTGTGCCCGGCTACCACCACGGCGAGCTCGAGGCGCAGCAACTGGAGTGGCTGCGCGAGGTGCTGTCGACCCCGGCGCCCCTCGGCAGCATCCTCGCGGTGCACCATCCGCCGATCCCGACGCCGCTCGAGGTCATGTCGGTGCTCGAGCTCCACCGGCAGCACGAGCTCGCCGAGGTCATCACCGGCAGCGACATCCGCGCCATTCTCGGGGGTCACCTGCACTACTCGACGCACGCGACCTTCGCCGGCATCCCCGTCCATGTCGCCTCCGCCACCTGCTACACGCTCGACCTCGGGGCCGACGCGCGGCGGCTGCTCTCCGGCGTCGACGGCCAGCAGTCCTTCGACCTCGTGCACGTGTACGACGAGGTCGTCGTGAGCTCGACCGTGCCCCTCGCGGCCTTCCCGGAGGCGACCGGATTCTCGACCGATTACCGGCCCATGATCGAGGGCATGTCACCCGAGCAGCGGCTCGAGCAGCTCTCGAGCAAGCGCTCGCCGTTCAACCGCAACGAGGCCGCGGCGAGCGAGGTCTAGGCGCCCGGCCCGGCCACGCCGCGGTCGGCGGTTCCGGGCGGCGGGGGAGGGGCATCCGCCCGCCACGCCCGGGGCCGGCTCTCACCGCCCGCGTGGTCGCGATAGGTGTCGACGACGCGCTGCAGGTACCGGGTGATCGCGGCTTGCTCCGCCTCGTCGAAGTCGTGGATCGCACGGTCGACCGCGGTGACCATCGGCACGATGCGCTGCATGGCGCGACCCACCGACGCCGGCTCGGGCACGACGAGCGTGCCGCGGCGGTCGTCGGGGTTCGGCGTGCGGCGCACGTGCCCGAGGCCCTCGAGGCGGTCGATGACCGTCGTGACGGCTCCTGATGACAGCTCGAGCCGCTCGGCGAGCGCGGTCGGGCTGAGCGCACCGGCGACGATGAGGTGCTGCATGGCGGCCAGGTCGGTCGCGTTGACGGAGAGCTCGCCGCCGAGCGAGCGCTCGAAGTCCTCCGTCACGTCGAGAATCTCGCGCAGCAGGAGCGTCGCGAGGTGGGACGTCCCGAAGCTGGGAGTCCGCTGGGCCGATTCGCTCATCGTCACAGTGTACGGCTAGATTCTTCGAGAGTCATGTATCTCGATAATCGAGATAAAACTCGCCGTCAGCCCATCGGCGCTTCCCGCGCCCCTCCGAGGAGCCTCCCTTGATCGCGATCACGCGTTTCATCACCGCTGCCCGAACATCCTGGATCGTCCTCGTCGCCGGGCTCGCCGCGACGGTGGGGCTCTTCATCGCCGCCGGGTACCAGAGCGCCGACTCGGCGCCGCCGGTCGGTCTGCCCGATTCGGCCGAGTCGATCCAGGTCGCCGACCTGCAGGAGCAGTTCAGCGACGACGACGCTACGAGCGGCATCCTCGTCTTCGGCCGGGAAACCGGGGAGCTCGATGAGGCCGACCTCGCCGCGATCACCGAGCGCACCGTCGAGCTCGGCGACATCTCCCTCGACGGCTTCGTGCCGCCGCCCACCGTCTCGGAGGACGGCACCACGGCGCTCGTCGTCGTGCCGCTCGAGATCGAGGAGAGCGTCTCGGTGCAGGCCGAGCGCGCCGACGAGATCCGCGCGATCGCCGCCGACGGGCTCCCCGACGGCATCGAGGTCTGGTTCACCGGGGCGGAGGGCTTCCTCGTCGACATCTCCGCGGTGTTCGCGGGCGCCAACTTCGTGCTCCTGGGCGTCACGGCGCTCGTCGTGGCGGTGCTGCTCATCGTCACCTACCGCAGCCCGGTGCTGTGGATCGTGCCGCTCGCGGTCGTCGGCGTCGCCGACTTCATCGCGGGCATCGCGGCCCGCCTGGTCGCGGACGCCTCCGGCATCACGCTCGACGGCTCGGTCACGGGCATCCTCTCGGTGCTCGTGTTCGGCGCAGGCACCAACTACGCGCTCCTGCTCATCGCGCGCTACCGCGACGAGCTGCGCCTCAACCAGGATCGCCGCGAGGCGATGGCCATCGCCCTGCGCGGCGCCGGCCCCGCCATCATCGCGAGCGGCTCGACCGTCGCGCTGGCCCTGGCGACCCTGCTGTTCGGCGAGCTCTCCGGCAACCGCTCGCTCGGCCTCGCCGGCGCCGTCGGCATCGTCGTCGCCATGGCGTACGCGCTCATCGTGCTGCCGGCCGCCCTCGTCGTCTTCGGCCGCTGGCTGTTCTGGCCGCTCGTGCCGCGCTACGGCACGCGCGACACGATCTCGCGCAGCCCCTGGGGCAAGCTCGGCCGCGCCGTCAGCAAGCGGCCCATCGTCGTGGCGATCGTCGGGTTCCTCGTGCTCGGCGCCATGGCCTCGGGGCTCTCGACGCTCACGGTGGGCCTCTCGCAGAACGACCGCTTCATCGTCAAGCCCGAGGCAGTGCTCGGCCAGGAGCGCATCGCGGAGGCCTTCTCCGCCGGCAGCACGGCGCCCGCCGCCGTCATCGTGCCCGTCGGCGACGTCGACGAGGTGACCGAGGGTCTGCTCGAGGTCGCCGGCGTCGACGAGGTGCGCCCGGGCCCGGCGAACGACGACATCGCCCAGCTCGACGTCGTGCTCGACGCCGACCCCGAGAGCGCCGAGTCGTTCGCCATCATCGCCGACCTGCGCACCGCCCTCGACGACCTCGGCGACGGTTCGGGCCTCGTCGGCGGCATCGACGCCGAAGGGCTTGACCTGCGCGACGCGCAGCAGCGCGATCAGAACCTCGTGATCCCGCTCATCCTCGTGCTCGTGCTCGCCGTGCTCATCGTGCTGCTGCGCTCGCTGCTGGCTCCGCTGCTGCTGCTCGTCGCGGTCGTCGCGAGCTTCTTCAGCGCCGTCGGCATCGGCTCGATCCTGTTCGAGACCGTCTTCGGCTTCCCGGGCGTCGACACGAACGTGCTGCTGTTCAGCTTCCTGTTCCTCGTCGCGCTGGGCGTCGACTACTCGATCTTCCTCGTGACGCGGGCGAAGGAGGAGGTGCCGGTGCTCGGCACGTCGGAGGGCATGATCCGCGCCCTCGCGGCGACGGGCGGCGTCATCACGAGCGCGGGCATCCTGCTCGCTGCGGTCTTCGCGGTGCTCGGCGTGCTGCCGCTCATCACGCTCACCCAGGTCGGCGTCATCGTCTGCGTCGGCGTGCTCATCGACACCCTGCTCGTGCGCACGGTCATCGTGCCCGCGATGGCCTTCATCGCCAAGGACCGCTTCTGGTGGCCGCGTCGGCCCGAGCTGTCGGATGCCGATGCCGCCGCTCGCGGCGCGAACGGGCAGGCCGAGCGCATGCCCGACGAGGTCGCGGCGGCCACGCCTGCGACCGATCGCGAGGCCGTGCCCACCGCCTGAGCTGCGACTCGCCCGTCCCGCCCGCCCCGGCCTGTCGTCGGGGCGGGCGTCGGCGTTCGGGCGCATGCTGGGGGCGTGCACGAGCCCGCCACCCCGCTGCGTCAGGCGGTCGACGACTACCTGCGGTCGGTCGCGCTCGAGCGGGGCGCCTCCTCCCACACCGAGCGGGCCTACCGCGGCGACCTCGAGACCCTGCTCGCCTTCGTCGACGCGCGCGGAGCCGAGCCCGACCCGGCGCTGCTCGACCTCGAGCTGCTGCGCGAGTGGGTCTGGCGGCTCAACGACGAGGGCCTCGCCGCCTCGACACTCGCCCGGCGCACCTCGACGGTGCGGGGGTTCACCGCGTGGCTCGCGCGCACCGGCCGCGCCCCTGGTGACGCCGGCGCCCGGCTGCGGGCCCCCCGGCCTGGTCGCCACCTGCCTCGCGTGCTGACGCGGGCGCAGGTCGACGAGGTGCTCGAGGTGCTCGACGCGCGCGCCGGCTCGGGCGACCCGCTCGCGCTGCGTGATCGGGCGATCGTCGAGCTGCTGTATGCGAGCGCCCTGCGCGTGAGCGAGCTGGTCGGCCTCGACCTGGCCGACGTCGACGATGCTCGCCGCACCGTTCGTGTGCTCGGCAAGGGCGCGAAAGAGCGCGTCGTGCCGTTCGGGATGCCCGCCCAGCGCGCCCTCGACGCCTACCGCGACCGCGCGCGGCCCGCGATCGCGACCGAGCGCTCGGGCGATGCGCTGTTCCTCGGCGCCCGGGGGGCGCGCGAGTCGACGCGCGCCGTCTACGCTCTCGTCGCGGGGCTGCTGGCCGAGCTGCCGGGGTCGGGCCCCTCGGGCCCGCACGCGCTGCGGCACACGGCCGCCACCCACCTGCTCGACGGCGGGGCCGACCTGCGCGCCGTGCAGGAGCTGCTCGGCCACGCGAGCCTCGGCACGACGCAGATTTACACGCACGTGAGCGCCGAGCGCCTCGCCGAGGCCTACCGCACGGCGCACCCGCGCGCCTGAGCTCGTTCACGCGACGTCGCCGAGCGGCAGCAGCACCGCGCGCGGCAGCCCGCCTAGCCAGCGCAGCGGCGAGACGTACTCGCCCGCCTCGCGCACCCCGAGGTGCAGGCACGGGCTCGAGCAGTGGCCCGGCTCGAGCGTGCCGATGACCTGGCCCGCCTCCACCCGGTCGCCGACCGCGACGCTCGGCGACACCGGCTCGACGCTCACGAGCAGCTGGCCGGAGCGGATGGTGACCACGCCGCGGTCGACGACACGACCGGCGAAGTGCACGGCTCCGCCCGTCGCCGCGAGCACCTCGACGGCCTCCCCGGGGGCGGCGAGGTCGACCCCGCGGTGCCCCGCGGCGTACGGAGTCGGAGGAGGCAGAAACGGTCGCAGCACGCGGCGCGGGGCGTCGAGCGGCCAGACCCAGCCCGGCGCCGGCTCGGCGGCGGCGGCAGCCGCCGCGCGGGCCGGCGGGGCCGCCGCCGCGGGCGCGGGGGGCGCGGCCGCGGCAGCGGCGGGCGAGCTCGCCACGGCGACGAGCGCGAGCAGGGGGAGCAGGGCGAGGCGGCGCGGGCGCATGGCGTCCAGGGTGCGCGCCCCGGGCATCCGCGCACGCCGCTCGAGGGCGATCGGCGGAGAACCGGCGGCCGCCCGGGCGGGGGAGGCGCGGTGGTATGCTGGGCGACGCAGTCGGCGCGTCCGGCTGACTTCGCGTGCCCACCACGGCGCACACCTCCCTCAGTCCCGCACGACGCCCCGGCAACGGGGCGGACTCGCGCGGGTGGAGGCAGCGCCGGGCACCAGGACCCCACCCGTCGGGCGGGGCGACAACTGAGAACAGAACAGGAGTACGGCCATGGCCGTCGTCACCATTCGCCAGCTGCTCGACAGCGGCGTGCACTTCGGGCACCAGACCCGCCGCTGGAACCCGAAGGTCAAGCGCTTCATCCTCACCGAGCGCAGCGGCATCCACATCATCGACCTGCAGCAGTCGCTCGCCTACATCGACAAGGCCTACGACTTCGCCAAGCAGACCGTCGCCCACGGCGGCACGATCCTCTTCGTCGGCACCAAGAAGCAGGCGCAGGAGTCGATCGCCGAGCAGGCCACGCGCGTCGGCCAGCCCTTCGTCAACCAGCGCTGGCTCGGCGGTCTGCTGACCAACTTCTCGACCGTCTCCAAGCGCCTCGCGCGCATGAAGGAGCTCGAGGAGATCGACTTCGACGACACCACGAAGGGCTTCACCAAGAAGGAGCTCCTCATCAAGCGTCGCGAGCTGGACAAGCTGCACAAGACGCTCGGCGGCATCCGCAACCTCACCAAGACCCCGAGCGCCCTGTGGGTCGTCGACCCCAAGCGCGAGCACCTCGCGATCGACGAGGCCAAGAAGCTCGGCATCCCCGTGATCGGCATCCTCGACACGAACGCCGACCCCGACGAGCTCGCCTACCCGATCCCGGGCAACGACGACGCGATCCGCTCGGTCGCGCTGCTGACGCGCATCATCGCCGACGCCGCCGCTGAGGGCCTCATCGAGCGCCACCAGAAGCCCGAGGCCGCCGGCAACGTCTCGGCCGTTGAGCCCCTCGCCGAGTGGGAGCGCGAGCTGCTCGAGCAGAGCGCCGCCGCGGAGGCCGCCCCGGCCGCCGACGCCGCGCCCGCCGCTGAGGCCGCCCCGGCCGCCGAGGAGGCGCCTGCCGAGGCCGCCGCCGAGGCGCCCGCCGAGGAGGCGCCGGCCGACGAGGCCGAGGCTCCCGCCGAGAACGCTTCCTGAACCCACCGCGACCTACGAGAAGGAGTCCCTCCATGGCCAACTTCAGCCTGGAAGACGTCAAGAACCTGCGCGAGCGCCTCGGCACCGGCATGGTCGACACGAAGAACGCCCTCGTCGAGGCCGATGGTGACATCGAGAAGGCCGTCGAGATCCTGCGCCTGAAGGGCGCGAAGGGCAACGCGAAGCGCGCCGACCGCTCCACGAGCGAGGGCCTCATCGCCGCGCACGAGGCCGACGGCGCCGCGACGCTCATCGAGCTCGCCTGCGAGACCGACTTCGTGGCCAAGGGCGACAAGTTCGTCGCCCTCGGCGAGAAGGTGCTTGCGGCCGTCGCCGCCGCCGGCGCCTCGACCGTCGAGGAGGGCCTCGCGGCCCCCGTCGACGGCTCGACCGTCGCCGACGCGATCAACGACGAGGCCGCCATCATCGGCGAGAAGATGGAGCTGCGTCGCGTGGCGCGCGTCGAGGGCGAGAAGTTCGCCGTCTACCTGCACCGCACGAACAAGGACCTGCCGCCGCAGGTCGGCGTCATCGTCGCCTACACGGGTGACGACGCCGACACCGCGCGCAGCGTGGCCCAGCACATCTCGTTCGCCGACCCGCAGTACCTCTCGCGCGACGAGGTGCCGGCCGAGGCCGTCGAGAACGAGCGTCGCATCGTCGAGGAGATCTCGCGCAACGAGGGCAAGCCGGAGGCCGCCCTGCCGAAGATCGTCGAGGGTCGCCTCGGCGCCTTCTTCAAGCAGGTGGCCCTGCTCGAGCAGGACTACGCGCGCGACAACAAGCTGTCGATCGCGCAGGTGCTCAAGGACGCCGGCCTGACCGTGACGGGCTTCGCCCGCTTCAAGGTCGGCGCCTAGTTCCGATGCGGTGACGGGGTCCGGTTCGCGTGAGCGACCGGACCCCGTTCCCATGCCCGGCCCCCACTCACTACCCTGACGATGACGACCCCGACGAAGACAGAGGAACCCATGACCGATCGCCGCCGCCGTGTCCTGCTCAAGCTCTCGGGTGAGGCGTTCGGCGGTGGCTCTCTCGGCGTGAACCCCGACGTCGTGGGCGCGATCGCGCGCGAGATCGCCGAGGCGGCGAAGGAGGTCGAGGTCGCGATCGTCGTGGGCGGCGGCAACTTCTTCCGCGGCGCGGAGCTCAGCCAGCGCGGCATGGACCGCGGGCGCGCCGACTACATGGGCATGCTCGGCACCGTCATGAACGCCCTGGCCCTGCAGGACTTCCTCGAGCAGGCCGGCGCCCAGGTGCGGGTGCAGTCAGCCATCCAGATGACGCAGGTCGCCGAGCCGTACATCCCGCTGCGCGCCGAGCGCCACCTCGAGAAGGGCCGCGTCGTCATCTTCGGCGCCGGCGCGGGTCTTCCGTACTTCTCGACCGACACCGTCGCGGCGCAGCGCGCGCTCGAGATCGGCGCCGACGAGGTGCTCGTGGCGAAGAACGGCGTCGACGGCGTCTACTCCGACGACCCCCGTCGCAACCCGGACGCGCAGCGCCTCGACGAGGTCAGCTACCAGGAGGCGCTCGTGCAGGGCCTGAAGGTCGTCGACTCGACCGCCTTCAGCCTCTGCATGGACAACCGCATGCCGATGATCGTCTTCGGCATGGAGCCGCAGGGCAACATCGCCAAGGCGATCCGCGGCGAGCGCATCGGCACGCGCGTCTCGGCCTAGCGGCGAGCCCCGGCGCCCCGCGTGCTCGCCGCCCTGCTCATCGCGGGCGGCGCCGTCGCGCACGCCGCCTGGAACCTCGTGCTCAAGGCGACGCCCGCCGGCGGCGTGCGGTTCCTGGCGCTCACGGTCGTCGTCTCCGTCGCGGTGCTCGCCCCGCTCGGCGCTGCGCCGCTCGCCGCTGCCGTCGTCGAGCGGCCCTGGCTCGTCGCACCGCTGCTGCTGAGCGGAGCCCTGCACAGCGGCTACTTCCTGCTGCTGCAGCGCGCGTACCGGGCGGCCGACGTCTCCGTCGTATACCCGGCGGCCCGGGGCACCGGCCCGCTGCTGAGCGTCGTCGCGGCCGTCGTCGTGCTGGGTGAGCGTCCCGGCGCGCTCGCCCTCGTCGGTGCCGCGGTCGTCGTCACCGGCGTCGTCGTCATCGGTCTCGTGGGCGCCCGCGCGCCGGGCGCGCCGCGCAGCGGCGATGCGGCGGATGCCCGTGGCCGGCCCCGCCTCGCCCGCGGCGTCGCGCTCGGCGCGGCCGTCGGCGTCGTCATCGCCGGCTACACGCTCCTGGACGCGGTGGCGGTGACGCGGCTCGGGCTCGAGCCGGTCGCCTGGTTCTGGGGCAGTCTCGTGGTGCAGCTGCTCGTGCTGGGGCCGTGGCTGGCGGCGAGGCCGCGATCGGCGGCGGCGACCGCCCGCCGCCACCTGCCTGCGGTGCTCGCGGTGGGCATCCTCTCGCCGCTCGCCTACGTGCTCGTGCTCGCAGCCTACGAGCTGGCGCCGGTCGCGATCGTCGCTCCGGCGCGGGAGGCGAGCGTCGTGCTCGTCGCCCTCGCCGGCTGGCTGCTGCTGCGCGAGCCGCACCCGGCGCAGCGCCTCGTCGGCAGCGCGATCGTGCTCGCCGGGGTGGCGCTGCTCGCGGTCGGGTGAGGCCGTCGCCGGGCCCCCGCCCACTACACTCGACACCGACCCACGAAGGAGTTGCCGTGATCACCGATGTTCTCGCCGAAGCCACCGACAAGATGACGAAGGCCGTCGAGGTCGCGAAGGAGGACTACGCGACCGTGCGCACGGGCCGCGCGAACCCGCAGCTCTTCCAGAAGATCATGGTCGACTACTACGGCACGCCGACGCCGCTCGGCCAGCTCGCGAGCCTGCAGAACCAGGATGCCCGCACCCTCGTCGTGACGCCCTACGACAAGAGCGCCCTGAAGGAGATCGAGAAGGCGATCGTCAACTTCCCGAACCTCGGCGCGAACCCGAGCAACGACGGCACGATCATCCGCGTGACGATGCCCGAGCTCACGGAGGACCGCCGCAAGGAGTACGTGAAGATCGTCAAGGGCAAGGCGGAGGACGCCAAGGTCGCGATCCGCAACATTCGCCGCAAGGCGAAGGAGGACCTGGACAAGCTCAAGAGCGAGGTCGGCGACGACGAGGTCGCGCGCGCCGAGAAGGAGCTCGAGGCCCTCACCAAGCGCCACACCGATGCGGTCGACGAGGCGCTGAAGAAGAAGGAAGCCGAGCTGCTCGAGGTCTAGATGACCGACTCCTCTTCGGGCGCTCCCGACGCCGCGAGCCCCTCGACCCCCGCCGCCCCCGCGCCCGCGGGAGCGGCCCGCCGTCGTCGCGGCGCCGTCGCGCGCGCCGACGTCGAGGCGAAGATCCACGACGTCGAGGTGGCGCTCGCCGACCTCGAGGCGCGAGCCCGCGAGATGGATGCTCGCATCGAGGCTCGTGCCGGCCGCAACCTGCCCAAGGCCATCTTCTTCGGCCTCGTGCTGGGGCTGTCGCTGCTGTTCAGCCTCATCGTCGTCAAAGAGCTGTTCATGGTCTTCGGCGCGGCGCTCATGGTCTTCACCGTCTACGAGCTCGCGAGCGCGCTGCGGTTCGCGGGCCGCGACATCCCGCGCATCCCCCTCGTGATCGCCTCCCTCGCGGTCGTGCCCTCCGCCTTCTATCTCGGGGCCGAGGGGCTGTGGTGGTCGTTCCTGGCGGGCGCGGTGTTCGTGAGCCTGTGGCGCCTGGCGGAGTCGGTGCGGCCCTCGATGCGCCGACCGGGCGTCTCGCTGCCGGTCGACCTGGGTGCCGGCGTCTTCGTGCTCGCGTACGTGGCGCTGCTGGGCGGCTTCGCGATCGTCATGACGGCGGAGGAGGGCGGCCAGTGGTGGACCCTGGCGTACCTCATCGTCGTCATCTCGATCGACACGGGCGCCTACGTCTCGGGCCTGTCGTTCGGCAAGCACCCGATGGCGCCGCGCATCAGCCCCAAGAAGACGTGGGAGGGCTTCGCTGGCTCGGTGGTCGCCGCCCTCGTCGCGGGCGTGCTGCTGGCGTGGCTCATGCTTGGCGAGGAGTGGTGGGTCGGCGTGGTGCTCGGTCTCGCGCTCGTGGGCACCGCCACGCTCGGCGACCTCACCGAGTCGCTCATCAAGCGCGACCTCGGCATCAAGGACATCTCCACGTGGCTGCCGGGCCACGGCGGCTTCCTCGACCGGCTGGATTCGATCCTGCCGTCGACGATCGTCGCGTACGTGCTGTTCACGCTCCTGGCATGACGGCCGCGTCGGTCGCGGTCGGGCAGAATACTGGGGTGAGCGCGACCTTCCCGATGGCCCGCAAGGGCAAGCCGGGCTACGACGTCGACGAGGTCGAGACCTTCTTGGCGGATGCCCGGCGCGCGTACGCCACCCTCGACGGCGGCGGCCTCACGAGCGACGACATCCGCCACACGGCGTTCCGCGTGGTGCGCCGCGAGGGCTACTCGGTGCGGCACGTGGATGCTGCGCTCGAGCGCCTCGAGGAGGCCTTCGCCGCGCGCGAGCGCGACCGCGCGATCGCCGAGCGCGGCGAGGAGGCGTTCTACCGCGAGACGCGCGAGATCGCCCAGGAGATCGTCGACCGGCTCGCGAGGCCCGAGGGCCGCCGCTTCCGCCGGGCGAGCGCCCTCGCCCGCGGCTACCACCCGGCTGACGTCGACGCGTTCACCGCGCGGGTGTCGCGGTACTTCCAGGATGGCGACCCGCTCACGGTCGACGCGGTGCGCACGATCGCCTTCCGCAGCCGCTTCGGCGGGTACGACGAGACCCAGGTCGACGTGGTGCTCGACGCGGTCATCCGGGTGATGCTGGCCGTCCGCTGAACATCACGATCCGGTCTCGGGTAGACTGGCGAGATCGTGGGTAAGCATGCAGCGCAGAAGACGCGCCTCGCACCGCCGGCCAGGAGCCCCTTCTCGGGCCCGTCGAGCCGACGCGGCGGGGCCTCCGCCAGCCGACCCCAATTGCCGGAGCGCCACGTGCGCTCCCCGTGGTCGCTCCCGATCTTCAGCTCGATCGCGGTGGTCTCGCTCGCGCTCGTGTCGATCTCCGACACCTCGACGCCCGCCGCGGCGATCGAGGCGATGGCGCCCGGCGCCCCCATCGTGGGGCAGGAGTTCACGGCCACGGCCGAGCACTCCATCGCAGCCAGCGTCGCGAGCTACGAGATCGTCGAGCCCGAGCCCGAGCCGGAGCCCGCGCCCGCGGCGGCCGGGTTCGCCCCGGTCGCCGGCACCCCCGATCCGGGCACGGCTCAGGCGATCGCGGCCGACATGGTCGCCGCGCGCGGCTGGGGCTCGGCCGAGTTCGACTGCCTCGTCGCGCTCTGGAACAAGGAGTCCGGCTGGAACGTCTACGCGATGAACCGCAGCTCGGGCGCCTACGGCATCCCGCAGGCGCTGCCTGGCACGAAGATGGCGACGGCGGGTGCCGACTGGCAGACCAACCCGGCGACCCAGATCACCTGGGGTCTCGGCTACATCCAGGCCCGCTACGGCACGCCGTGCGGGGCCTGGGCGCACAGCCAGTCGGTCGGCTGGTACTAGCGGGCGCCGCGTGCCCCGCTCGAACCGGCCGCGGCATCGGCGTGCGGCCGAGCCCGACGACGACGCCCTCGACCTCGACCGCCTGCGCCGAGGCCTGAAGCGCGTGGAGTCCAAGCGCTCCGGCCAGTGGAACGTGCAGCCGGTGACCGCTGCCGGCGCCGTGAAGTCGTACGTCTGCCCCGGCTGCCGCGGCGAGGTGGTGCCGGGCGTCGCGCACCTGGTCGCGTGGCGTGCCGACGGGCTGCTCGGTGAGCAGGCCGACCTGGCCGATCGTCGTCACTGGCACGAGCACTGCTGGCGCATCGCGCCGTGAGCGTGGGGGAGGATGGTGCGGTGACCGATCTGATCCGCGGCGGCTCCCTGCTGCCCGCCCGACGCGAGAACATCGAGCTGTCGACGGATGACGGACTCACGCTCGTCGGCGAGCTGAGCCTGCCGCTCGAGCGCGACCCCGTGGCGACGCTCATCTGCCTGCATCCGCTGCCGACCGCGGGCGGATTCATGGATTCGCACATCATCCGCAAGGCCGCGGCTCGCCTGCCGGCGCTCGCCGATCTCGCCGTGCTGCGCTTCAACTTCCGCGGCGTGACGAGCCCGCGCGGCACGTCCGAGGGCTCGTTCGGCCACGGCGATGCCGAGCGCTTCGACCTCGCGGCGGCCGTGCGCTTCGCCGAGCAGCGCGGCCTGCCGAACCGCTGGTTGCTTGGCTGGTCGTTCGGCACCGAGGTCGCCCTCAAGCACGGGCTCGCGCACGACGTCGTGGGCGCCATCCTCCTGTCGCCGCCGCTGCACCGCACGAGCGACGACGAGCTGGCGGCGTGGGCGGGCAGCGGCAAGCGCCTCGTGGTGGTCGTGCCCGAGCTCGACGACTACCTGCGGCCGGCCGAGGCCGAGCAGCGCTTCGCGCTCGTGCCCGAGCGCGAGCTTGTCGCGGTCGAGGGCGGCAAGCACCTGTGGGTGGGCGAGAACCAGACCTTCCGCGTGCTCACCGAGGTGGTCGAGCGGCTGAACCCCGCGGCGCTGCCGCTGCCGACGACCTGGCCGGGGGCGTAGCGCCGCCGCGCGCCTCGCCGACGATTCGGTGAGGCGCTACAGCCGCTCCTGCCGCGGCACGACGACCTGGTCGATGATGAGCAGCACCGAGGCCGCGACGGGGATGGCGATGAGCGCGCCGAGCACGCCGAGCAGCGTGCCGCCGACGAGGGCGGCGATGACGACGACCGCGCCGGGCACCTTGACCGCCCGGTTCATGATGTTGGGGCTCAGCACGTACGCCTCGACCTGCATGTAGATCAGGTAGTAGACGCCCGCGGCGATGACGGTCGACATCGACTCGGGGTTCGCCACGAGCTGGGTCAGCACGATGAGCACCGAGCCGGAGAGCGTTCCGACGAGCGGCACGAGGGAGAACAGGAAGGCTACGAAGGCGAACAGCGCGGGGTACTCGGCGCCGATGATCGACAGGAACACGAAGCTCAGCACGCCGTTGACGAGCGCGAGGCTCGCCTGCCCGACGACGTAGCGGCCGACCGCGGAGGAGACCTGCTCGGCGATGCCGACGAACGTCGTGCGGCGCGACGCCGGCACGAGTCGGTAGAGGGCGTGCTTCATGCTCGACAGCGAGGCGACGAAGTACAGGGTGAGGATGAGGATGATGAGCCCGCCGAACACGCCGGAGGCGATGCCGATGCCCACCCCGAGCACGCCGCCGCCGATCTCGGCGAGGTTCGCGGGGTCGCTGACGAAGGCGATCCCCGCGTCGACGGCCTCCTGCACGTTCAGCAACTCGACGGGCACGAAGGTCTGCAGGGTCGCGATGAGCTCATCGAGCGAGCGCACCGAGCCCAGCAGATCGGTGACCTGCTGGATGAGGCGCGTAACCTGCTCCACGATGACGGGCACGATCGCGAAGATCAGGCCGGTGAAGATGCCGAGCACGCCGGCCAGCACGGTGACGATGGCGGCCCAGCGCGGCCACTTGCGCGCCTCGAGCCACGAGACGATGGGGTCGAGGCCGAGCGCGATGAAGAGTGCCGCGCCGATGTAGGTGATGATCGTCGCGAGCGAGGTGATCGCGCCGCCGATGAGCAGCGCGACGAGCACGCCGAGGCCGCCGAAGAGCCCGAAGCGGAAGGCGTTCTGGATCTTCACGCGGGCGACCTCTCGTCAGGGGGCGGATGCTCGCGCGCCTCCGTCGCGGATCGCGCGCCGAGAGGCACCCGGCCTGCTCACTCGTCGCTGATCGAGCCCGAGATCCTCTCTGCCTGCGACAGTACCCCGCGCAGCCCCTCGAGGTAGCCCGCCACGGCGTCGCGCTCGACGCGCAGACGGGCCAGGCGCTCCTCGGCCTCGGAGACGAGGGCGCTCGTGCGCTGCTCCGCCTCGGCGAGCATGGCTGCGGCGCGCTGCTCGGCGTTGGTGAGCACCTCGCGCGCGGTGGCGTCGGAGCTCGCGCGCAGCTCGTCGGCCTCGGCCCGGGCCTCGCGCGTGAGGCGCTCCGCCTCGGCGCGGGCCTCCGCCGCGGCCTGCTGCGCCGCAGAGAGCTGCGCGGTGGCCTCGTCGAGGTACTTCTGGGTCTGCAGGCTGGCCTCCTGCTGGCGGCCGAGGTAGTCGCGCTCGGCCTCGTCGCGGCGGGCCGCGAGCTCGACGTCGAGGTCGACGCGCGCCTGCTCGGCGGCGCGCTCGAGGGTCGCGCGCTGCTCGTCGATCTCGCGGGCGAGGGTGGCCCGTGCCTTCGCGGCCTCGTCGGCGAGGCGGCGCTCCTGGTCGCTCTCGGCCTTGGCGAGCCGCGCGCGGCGCGCGGTCTCGTCGGCTTCGAGCGCGGCGAGGCGCTCGGCGATCTCGGCGTCGAGGGCGCCGCGGGCCGCGGCCTCGGCGCGCTCGGCCTCGCCGCGGCGCTCGGCGAGCTCGGCCTCGAGCGCGGCGCGCGTCGTGGTGCGCTCGCGCTCGAGCTCGGACCGCGCGGCCGCGAGCTCCTGCGACAGGGCGCTGCGCGCGGTCGTCAGCTCGCGCTCGAGGTCCGCGCGGGTGGTGCTGCGCTCGCGCTCGAGCGCGGCCGCGGCCTCGCTCGAGCGCGACTCGAGGGCGCTGCGCTGCTCGTCGAGCGCGGCCTCCACCTCGGTGCGCTGCTGGGTCGCGTACGCATCGGCGGATGCTCGCACGTCGGCCGCGTAGGCGTCGGTCTCGGCGCGCAGGTCGAAGGCGTAGCTCTCGGCCGCGGTGCGCGTCTCGAGCGCGGCCGCCTCGGCGGCGCGACGGAGCTCGTCGGTCTCGGCCTTCGCGGTGGCGCGCAGCTCGTCGACCTCCGCCTTCGCGGTCGCGCGCAGGGCGAGCGCGTCGGCCTTCGCCTCGCCGCGCAGCTGCTCGGCGTCGGCCGCGGCGGCAGCGCGGGCCTCGGCGGCGGCGGCGTCGGCCTCCTGCCGGGTCGTGCGCGCGTACGCGTCGGCGGCGTCGCGCGCCTGGGTGGCATCGGTCTCGGCGGTCGTCCGCAGCTCGGCCGCGCGAGCCTCGGCCTCGGCACGCACGCTCGCGCCGTGCGCGTCGGCGGCGGAGCGGATCTCGACGGAGTACGCGTCGGCGGCGGTGCGAGTGCGCTCGGCGTAGGCGTCGATCTCGCCGCGCACCTGCTCGGCGTAGGCGTCGGCGTCGCCGCGCACCTGAGCGACGTAGCGGTCGGCCTCGGAGCGCGCCGCCTCGAGCTCGGCGCGGAGGTCGGCGCGCGCCGTCGTCAGCTCCGCCTCCAGCGCCGCGCGCGAGCTCTCCTGCAGCTCGTCGACGGTGCGGCGGGTCGTCGACTCGAGCGACTCGACGGCGGCGCGACGCTGCGCCTCCTCCGCCTCCCACTCGGATCGTGCGCGGGCCAGCTCGCTCTCGGTGCTCGCCCGTGCGGTCGTGAGCTCGTGCTCGAGCTCGGCGCGCCCCGCCTCGATGTCGGCGGCGAGCTGGGCGCGCAGGGTGGCGCTCTCGCTCTCGAAGCGCGCGCGCTCCTCCGCGGTCTCGCGGGCGAGCTCGGCCGCGGCCGCGCGGGCCTCGGCGGCCTCGCGGTCGGCGACGACGCGCAGCTCGGCGGCGTCGCGCTCGGCCTCGGCGCGCAGCGCGGCGGCCTCGCGCTTGGCCATGGCGCGCGCCTCGGCGGCCTCGGTGGCGACGGCACCGCGGATCGTCGCGGCCTCGCGCGTCGCCTCCTGCACGAGCTGGTCGGCGTCGTCGCGGGCGCGCTCGAGGGTCTCCTCGGCGGCGCGCGTGGCGTTCTCCATGGTCGCGGCGGCGCGCTGCGCCGCCTCGGCCACGAGCTGCTCGACGCGCTCGGCGGCCTCGGCCTGCAGCCGCTCGACGTCGGCCTGCGCGGCGGTGCGCACGCGCTCGGCGTCGATGTCGGCCTGGCTGATGAGTCGGGTCGACTGCTCCTCGGCGAGCCGCAGCGTCTGCTCGAGCTTGGTGCCCAGCCCGGCGTAGGTGGGGCGACCGACCTCGTCGAGCTCGGCCTGGAGGTCGTCGACGACGGCCTGGAGGCGCTTGAGCTCCTTCGCCGTCTCGGCACGGTCGCTGTTGGCCTTGATGACGTCGCGCCGCAGCTCCTGGATCGCCTTGTCGACCTCGTCACGCTTGTAGCCGCGCATCTCGGTGCCGAAGTCGCTGTCGATCGCTGCCACGTGTGGTCTCCCTGTCCGAAAGGCGAACGGGTTCGAGTGTATCCGTCACGTCGAGAACCCCCTCCTGGGCGTCGGCTGGGCCGGAGCGGGGCACGTGAGCCGGCTTCCGCTAAGCTGGAACGTCTTTGTTCTGCTGGCCGGAGCCCCCGAACCCGGGTGCTCCGTCCGAGATCCGTTGCTTGAGGGTGCGCGACCGCCGCCCGCAGCGGACGGTCGGGACGCGCGCGAGCGAGCGCGCCGGGCCAGCATGAGAGGAGTGAACCCGTGCGATTCATCATCGCGATCGTGCTGTTCGTCGTCGCCTTCGTCGGCATCGGGCTCGGCATCGCGGAGCGCACCGTCTTCGCCGAGGCCGACCGCGTCACCGAGACCGTCGAGCTCGACTCGACCGCCCCGGTGACCGTCGTCGACGGCTCGGCGCTCAACGCCTTCGACGGCCGTCAGACGCTCGCCATCCTCGGCGGCGTGCAGGCCGGCCCCGCCCCCGAGCCGAGCGCGGCCCCCTCCGGCTCGCCGAGCGCCTCGCCGAGCCCCGCACCGAGCGCCTCCGCGTCGGCCGAGGAGGCCGCGGCGAGTGAGACGGATGCGATCGCCGCCGCCTACGGCACGACGATCGACGTGCTCGGCTGGGTCGGCGAGTCGAGCTACACGCTCGTCACGTGGGATGCGGAGGCGGGCGAGCTCGTCACCGAGGAGATCACGGGCGCGGAGTCGACCGTTCCCTCGCCGCTCGGCAGCGACCTC
Source organism: Microcella alkalica (assembly GCF_014595885.1). Lineage (GTDB taxonomy): Bacteria > Actinomycetota > Actinomycetes > Actinomycetales > Microbacteriaceae > Microcella > Microcella alkaliphila_B. Next base: position 682,093 of record NZ_JABUKC010000001.1, read on the forward strand.
TGGTACGGCGAGTTCGACGGTGCCGGCGAGCTCGGCCTGACCGTCAACGTGCCGGAGGACGTCTCGCTGCTCATCGTCTCCGACGGCACGCTGCCGGCGCCGCAGGAGTTCTCGATCACCTGGCCGCTCGACGTCACCTCGCCGCTCGCGACGCCGCTCACAGTCGGCGGCTTCGCCGCCCTGCTGCTCGGGCTGCTCGCGCTCATCTGGGCGCTGTGGCACATGCGCAAGCAGCGCGGCCCGCGCCGCAAGAGCTCGCGCGGCCCGCGGATGCCGCGCGTGCCGAAGCCCTCGCGCTACCGGCCCGCGAAGTCGAGCACGTTGCTCGGCCGCGCGAAGGGTCGCCGCGCGGCGCGACGCGTGGCTCTGCTGCCGCTCGGGCTTGCGGGAGCCCTCCTGCTCGGCGCCTGCTCGCCGAGCGGTGCGGTGCTGACCGAGCCCACGGAGGCCGCGAGCGCAACCGCGAGCGACGAGCCGGAGGCCGAGCTGCCGCACGTCGCGGTCACGGGCCGCCAGGCCGAGCGCGTCGTCGAGCGCGTCGCGGCGACGGTGGCCGAGGCCGACGCCGCCGCGAACGGCGACCTCGCCTCCTCGCGACTGACCGGCCCGGCGCTCGAACTGCGTCAGGCGAACTACGCGGCCCGCGCCAACAACGGCGAGATCGGCGCGCTGCCGGCGATCCCGACCGGATCGGTGGACCTCGTGCTGCCGCAGCAGACCGAGATCTGGCCGCGCCAGGTGTTCGCCGTCGTGACGAACCCCGACGACGAGACGGTCGCGCCGGTCGGCCTCGTGCTCACCCAGGCCAGCCCGCGCGAGCAGTACAAGGCGAGCTACATCGTCACGCTCGAGCCGCAGGCCGTGCTCCCCGAAGTGCCGCCCGCCTCGCTGGGCACGGCGTTCCTGCCGCCCGACACCCCGTTCCTCCCCATCCAGCCCGCGACGATCGTGCCGTCGTACGCCGAGGTGCTGCTGCTCGGCGAGGCCGGGGCCCCGAACTTCGAGCTCTTCCAGGCCGAGGGTGACAGCCTGCGCACGCAGATCGGCTTCGAGAAGAAGGAGGAGCGTCGCGCCGCGATCCCCTCGACGGCCGCGATCGACTTCACCAACGCGGCGAGCGACGCCGAGGTGGTCACGATGTCGACCCTCGACGCCGGTGCACTCGTGCTCGGCTACCTGACCGAGACCGAGACGGTGACGCCCGTGCAGTCGGGCGCCGCCGTCAACGCCAGCGGCGCGGTCGCGGCGCTCGCCGGCGTCGAGTCGAGCGAGCGCGGCATCACCGCCACGTACGGCGTGCAGCTGCTGTTCTACGTCCCCTCACTCGAGAACCCCGACGACCCCGTGGTGCTGCTCGGCTACACCCAGGGGCTCGTCGCCGCGTCGGAGGTGCCCTGATGGATCCCCGTTCCCTGCCCGCCGCGATGCGCGGCGCCGTCGACCTCTCCGGTCTCGTCCGGCAGGCGAGCGCGCCGCCGCCCGCGCCGCGCCCCGCTGAGGGGTCGAGCGGGTCGGCCAGCGGAGCCGCCGGCAGCGGCGTCGCGCGCGAGGCCGACGACGCGAGTTTCGGCGCGGTCCTCGAGCTCTCGCAGCGCGTGCCCGTCGTGGTCGAGTTCTACGCAGCCGGCATCGAGCCCGCGCTCGAGCCGATCGTGGCCGCGTACGGCGGCCGGCTCGCGCTCGTGACCGTGGACGGCAACCGCGCGCCGCAGGTCGCGCAGGCGTTCCAGGTGCAGCAGGTGCCCGCCGTCGCCGCCGTGATCGGCGGTCGACCGCTGCAGCTGTTCGTCGGCATGCCCGGCGAGGCCGAGGTGCGCCAGGTGCTCGATCAGGTGCTCGAGCTCGCGGCCCAGCAGGGCGTGACGGGCAGCCTCGATGCGGGCGACGCCGCCGCTGAGCCGGCCGAGGAGCCGCTGCCGCCGCTGCATCAGGAGGCCTACGACGCGATCGCCGCCGGCGATTACGCGACCGCAGCATCCGCCTATCGCACGGCGATCGCGCAGAACCCGCGCGACGCCGACGCCGTCGCCGGGCTCGCCCAGGTGAGCCTGCTGCAGCGGCTCGAGGGCGCGGTGGCGGCCGAGATCCGCTCCGCGGCGGCCGAGCGACCGACCGATGCGGATGCTCAGCTCGCCGTCGCCGACCTCGACCTCAGCGGCGGCCACGTGGAGGACGCGTTCGGGCGCCTGCTCGAGGTCTTCCCGAGCCTCGACGCCGACGGCCGCGGGGCCGTGCGGCAGCGCCTGCTCGACTACTTCGAGATCGTCGGCGCGGAGGACCCGCGCACGATCGCAGCGCGCCGGCGCCTCACTGCTCTGCTCTACTGAGCCGCGGCGCCGGGCGGCGCGAGGTCACTGCGGCGCGAGCCAGAGCCCGGCGAGCGGCGGCAGCGTGAGCTCGGCCGAGGCCGGGCGTCCGCCCCACGGGCTGTCGGTGCCGGTGACGACGCCGAGGTTGCCGACGCCCGATCCGCCGTACTCGTGCGCATCGGTGTTGACGACCTCGCGCCACGTGCCGCCGTGCGGCAGGGGCAGGCGGTAGGGGCCGACCGGGTTGCCGCTGAAGTTGAACACGCCGACAAGCGGGCTGCCGTCGGCGGCGCGACGCTCGAACGCGATGACGTTGTTGCCGGCGTCGCCGCCCTCGAGCCACGAGAAGCCCTCGGGTGAGTTGTCGAGCTGCCACAGCGCAGGGGTGGCGCGGTAGACGGCGTTGAGGCGCGCGACGAGCGAGTGCAGGCCGCGGTGCACGGGCTGGTCGAGGATCCACCAGTCGAGCCCGCGCTCCTCGCTCCACTCGCTGGGCTGGCCGAACTCCTGCCCCATGAACAGCAGCTGCTTGCCGGGGTGCGCCCACATGAAGGCGAGGTAGGCGCGCACGTTGGCGAGCTTCTGCCACTGGTCGCCGGGCATCTTGTGCAGCAGGGAGCCCTTGCCGTGCACGACCTCGTCGTGACTGATGGGCAGCATGAAGTTCTCGCTGAAGGCGTAGAGGAACGAGAAGGTGATCTCGTTGTGGTGGTGCGAGCGCCACATCGGGTCGCGCTGGAAGTACGACAGCGTGTCGTGCATCCACCCCATGTTCCACTTCATGCCGAAGCCGAGCCCGCCCTCGGAGGTCGCGCGCGTCACGCCCGGCCACGAGGTCGACTCCTCGGCGATCATGACGATGCCCGGCACGCGCTTGTACGCGGTCGCCGTGGCCTCCTGCAGGAAGCTGATCGCCTCGAGGTTCTCGCGCCCGCCGTGCTGGTTGGGCAGCCACTGCCCCTCCTGCCGCGAGTAGTCGAGGTAGAGCATGCTCGCCACGGCGTCGACGCGCAGGCCGTCGATGTGGAACTCCTCGAGCCAGTACAGGGCGTTGGCGACGAGGAAGTTGCGCACCTGGCTGCGGCCGAAGTCGAAGATGAAGGTGCCCCAGTCGGGGTGCTCGCCGCGGCGCGGGTCGGGGTGCTCGTAGAGCGCCTCGCCGTCGAAGCGGCCGAGCGCCCACTCGTCCTTCGGGAAGTGCGCCGGCACCCAGTCCATGATCACGCCGATGCCGGCCTGGTGCAGGCGGTCGATGAGGTAGCGCAGGTCGTCGGGGCTGCCGAAGCGCGACGTGGGCGCGAAGTAGCCCGTGACCTGGTACCCCCACGAGGGGCCGTACGGATGCTCGGCGAGCGGCATGAACTCCACGTGCGTGAAGCCCAGCTCGGTGACGTAGGCGATGAGCGGCTCAGCGATGTCGCGATACCCGAGCCCGGGCCGCCACGAGCCGAGGTGCATCTCGTAGACGCTCATGGCGCCGTCGTGCGGGTTCGCGGCGGCACGCCGCGACATCCACTCGCCGTCGCCCCAGGTGTAGTGGCTCTCGCCCACGACCGACGCGGTGGCGGGCGGCGTCTCGGTGTAGCGCGCCATCGGGTCGGCGCGCGTAACCCACGCGCCGTTCGCGCCGAGGATCTCGAACTTGTAGGTCGAGCCAGCCCCGAGGCCTGGCACGAAGAGCTCCCAGACGCCGTTGTCGTCGAGGCGGCGCATGGCGTGCAGGGCGCCGTTCCAGCCGTTGAAGTCGCCGATGACGCGCACGGCCTGCGCGTGCGGCGCCCACACGGCGAAGCCCGTGCCATCGACGCCCTCGTGCTGCTTGCGGTGGGCGCCCATCCAGTGCCAGAGCTGCTCGTGGCGGCCCTCGCCCCACAGGTGCAGGTCGATCTCGCCGACGCTCGGCACGAAGCGGTAGGGGTCGTCGGCGTTCCAGTCGGGGCCGCCGTCGTAGGTGGTGCGCACCGTGTAGGCCTGACCCTCGTCGGCTCCGCCCGGCAGCACACCGTGCCAGAGGCCGTCGGCGTCGTGCGCGAGCGGGTGCTCGCTGCCGTCGGCCCGCACGATCGTGACGGTGGCGGCGAGCGGCCGCACGACGCGCACGACCCAGCCCTCGTCGCCGAAGTGCTGACCCAGGGCGTCGTGCGGGCGGGGGTGGCGAGCCTCGACGAGCGCGCGGCGGTGGTCGGGATGCAGGGGTGCGGGCCTCGACGACGCGACGGGCGTCGAGGCGGTGGGCTCGGCATCCCCGCTCATGCCGGCGGTGCCGGAGGCGTGCGCGCGCGTCTGCTTCTCGTTCGCCATTACAGGCCCTTCGGGTAGTCGATGCGGAGGATGTGCACGGGCTCGGTGAACGCGTCGAGACGCACGTAGTTGTGGGCGCCCCAGCGGTACCGCGCGCCCGTGAGGAGGTCTTTCACGTCGAAGGTGCTGCCTGGCTCGAGGCCGAGCGCCGCCAGGTCGAGGTGCACGGTCGTCTCGCGCACCGAGTGCGGGTCGACGTTGGCGACGACGATGATGCCGTCGGTGCGACCCGAGCGTACGAAGCGGCCGGGCAGCACCTTCGAGTAGACCAGGATCGCGTCGTCGTCGCTGTAGTGCACCGTCAGGTTGCGCAGCTGCCGCAGCGCGGGGTGCTGCGCCCGGATCGTGTTGAGCTGCGTCAGGAACGGGGCGATCGTCGAGCCGTTCTTCGCCGCCGCGGCCCAGTCGCGCTGCTTGTACTCGTACTTCTCGTTGTCGATGTTCTCTTCGCTGCCCGGCCGCGCGACGTTCTCGATGAGCTCGTAGCCGGCGTAGACGCCCCACGTCGGGCTCGCCGTCGCGGCGATCGCGGCGCGGATGCGGTACGCGGGAATGCCGCCGAACTGCAGGTACTCGGTGAGGATGTCGGGGGTGTTGACGAAGAGGTTCGGGCGCAGGAAGGCGCTCGTCTCGTGGCTGAGCTCGGTGAGGTAGGCCTCGAGCTCGGTCTTGGTGTTGCGCCAGGTGAAGTACGTGTACGACTGCTGGAAGCCGACCGCCGCGAGCGACTGCATCATCGGCGGGCGCGTGAACGCCTCGGCGAGGAAGACGATGTCGGGCCGCTCGGTGTTGATCTCGTGCAGCAGCCACTCCCAGAAGTCGAGCGGCTTGGTGTGCGGGTTGTCGACGCGGAAGATCGTGACGCCGAGGTCGATCCAGTACCGCACGACGCGCAGGATCTCCTGCCGCAGCCCCTCGGGGTCGTTGTCGAAGTTCAGCGGGTAGATGTCCTGGTACTTCTTCGGCGGGTTCTCGGCGTACGCGATCGAGCCGTCGGGCAGCGTCGTGAACCACTCGGGGTGCTGCTGCACCCACGGGTGGTCGGGGGCGCACTGCAGGGCGAGGTCGAGGGCGACCTCGAGGCCGTTCTTGCGGGCGGCGCCGAGGAAGGCGACGAAGTCGTCGACCGTGCCGAGGTCGGGGTGGATGGCGTCGTGACCGCCCTCTGCCGCGCCGATGGCCCACGGGCTGCCGGGGTCGTGCGGGCCCGGCGTGAGGGTGTTGTTCGGCCCCTTGCGGTTGACGCGGCCGATGGGGTGGATCGGCGGCAGGTAGAGCACGTCGAAGCCCATCTGGGCGACGGCGGGCAGGCGCCGGGTCGCGGTGCGGAACGTGCCGCTGACCCACGAGCCGTCCTTCTTGCGCTTGGCGCCCTCGCTGCGGGGGAAGAACTCGTACCAGCTTCCGACGCCCGCGCGGCTGCGCTCCACGCGCAGCAGCTGCTCGGCGCTGAGCGTGACGTGGCTCATGAGCCGGTGGCGCTGCAGGGCTGCCACGACGCGGGCGTCGTTCGCGACGGCGAGCCGGGCCGCGGGCGTCTGCTTGGTGTTCTGCATGGCCTTGCGGGCATCCGCGAGGGTTCGGGCGTCGGGCGAGCCCTTGGCGAGGCCGCGGGCGCGCTCGAGCAGCTGCGCGCCGGCGAGCAGCATGACGTCGACGTCGACGCCGGCCTCGATCTTCACGGTCGCGTTGTGGTGCCAGGTCGCCCAGTCGTCGGTGTAGGCGCGGATCTGCCAGCGCCACAGGCCCTCCTGCTCGAGCAGGGCCTCGGCGTGCCAGCGGTCGGTGCCCTTCACGCGCATCTCGAGCGGCAGCTCGGTGGTCTCGCCGTCGGGAGAGAGCAGCACGAGGTCGCCGCCGAGCACATCGTGACCCTCGCGGAAGATCGTCGCGGCGAAGGGCACGACCTCGCCGGCGTAGGCCTTGCTCGGCCACCGGTCTTCGGGCTGCTGGGGTGAGAGGTGGCGGATGGGGATCCGGCCGATGCGGGGGCTGAAGGGGGAGTGCTCGATCGCTGCCACCCTTCGACGCTACCCCCGAGAGGTGCTCTGACGGCAGCGGATGTTGAGGGCGCGCCCAGTCGTGGGTGATGGATGCTCGGCGCGACTCGCACGGGCACGCTCGAGTGTCAGCAGAAGGGGGGACAGAAATGTACCCCGGCAGGGGTACGCGAATTGCGTTCATCTCCGTCGGAGAGAGGGCGCCGGAGCGTACTCTCGGCACTACGGGAGAGCAACTCCAGCGGTCGACCCGAAGTCGCCGGCGGCCCTCCCGAATCCGACGGGACCCGAATCCGGCGGATGAGCCGCAGGACCGAGACCCGCCTCAGGCGGGGACCGGTCCTGCTTCTCGTTGGGGGCCGCATCGACGGTCGTCGGGACGCGCGGCGGTCGTTCGCGGGCGAACGGGGTGGAACCGATTCCACGCCGGCGGCGCCGCGGTTGCGGCCGCCCAGTTGCTCTCGCCTAGGCTGTCCCTCCGTGGGCGTCACCACCCCGCCCGCGACGAGGAGTGATGAGCGTGAAGGCGATCCGCCGATTCACCGTCCGTACCGTGCTGCCCGAGTCGCTCGCCGCCGTCGGCGACCTCGCCGCGAACCTCCGCTGGTCGTGGCACGAGCCCACTCGACGCCTCTTCGCGCGGATGGACCCGCAGCGCTGGGACGAGCTCGGGCACGACCCCATCGCCCTGCTCGGCGGCATCGATCCCGAGCGACTTCAGGCCCTCGCCCACGATGAGAGCTTCATCGCCGAGGCCGAGGCGCTGCGCGACGACTTGCGCCGCTACCTCAGCGAGCCGCGCTGGTACCAGTCGCTGCAGGGCGCCCCCGCCCGCATCGCCTACTTCTCGCCCGAGTTCGGCATCGCCTCGGCGATCCCTCAGTACTCCGGCGGCCTCGGCATCCTCGCCGGCGACCACCTCAAGAGCGCGAGCGACCTCGGCCTGCCGCTCATCGGCGTCGGTCTCTTCTACAAGGCCGGCTACTTCCGGCAGGCGATCGACCGCGACGGCTGGCAGCGCGAGAGCTACCCCGTGCTCGACCCCGACGGCCTGCCCATGCAGCTCGTGCGCGACGCCGACGGCGCCGCCGTGCTCGTGACCCTCGCCCTGCCGGGCGGGCAGGCCCTGCACGCGCGCGTGTGGCAGATGACGGTCGGCCGGGTCGTGCTGCTGCTGCTCGACACCGACATCCACGAGAACCCGGAGGAGCTGCGCGGCGTCACCGACCGCCTCTACGGCGGCGGCGGCGAGCACCGGCTGCTGCAGGAGCTGCTGCTCGGCGTCGGCGGCGTGCGCGCCATCAAGCACTACGTCGAGGTGAGCGGCACCGCGGCCCCCGAGGTCTTCCACACCAACGAAGGCCACGCCGGGTTCCTCGGCCTCGAGCGCATCAGCGACCTCATCGCGCAGGGCCTGAGCTTCGACGAGGCGCTGCAAGTGGTGCGCGCCGGCACGCTCTTCACGACTCACACCCCGGTTCCGGCTGGCATCGACCGCTTCGACATCGGCCTCGTGGAGCGCTACTTCTCGACCGGACTGCTGCCGGGCGTCGACGTCGCCGACGTGCTCGCGCTCGGCGCCGAGGACTACGAGGGCGGCGACTCGGGCGTGTTCAACATGGCCGTGATGGGCCTGCGCCTCGCGCAGCGCGCCAACGGCGTCTCGAAGCTGCACGGCGAGGTCTCGCGCGGCATGTTCGGGCAGCTCTGGCCGGGCTTCGACGCGGCCGACGTGCCCATCACCTCGGTGACGAACGGCGTGCACGCCCCCACCTGGACCGACCCGCTCATGTCGGGCCTCGTGCACCAGCGCCTCGGTCACTTCGACACGACCGCCGCCGACTGGGCGGGCTCGGCGATCAGCGACGCCGACCTGTGGGAGGTGCGCCGCGCCATGCGCGAGCAGCTCGTGCAGGACGCCCGCTGCCGCGTGAAGGCGGCCTGGGCGGAGGAGAACCCCGGCATCGCGGCCCCCGCGTGGATGGACTCGCTGCTCGACCCCGACGTGCTCACGATCGGGTTCGCGCGGCGCGTGCCGACCTACAAGCGTCTGACGCTCATGCTCCACGACCAGGAGCGCCTGCGCGCCCTGCTCACCGACCCCGAGCGCCCCGTGCAGCTCGTCATCGCCGGCAAGTCGCACCCGGCCGACGACGCGGGCAAGCAGCTCATCCAGCGCCTCGTGCAGTTCGCGAGCGCGCCCGAGCTGCGCGAGCGCATCGTCTTCCTGCCGAACTACGACATCGCCATGGCGCGCGTGCTCTACCCGGGTACCGACATCTGGCTCAACAACCCGCTGCGCCCGCTCGAGGCGTGCGGCACCTCGGGCATGAAGGCGGCGCTCAACGGCTCGCTCAACCTGTCGATCCTCGACGGCTGGTGGAACGAGTACTACGACGGCGAGAACGGCTGGGCGATCCCGACGGCCGATGCCGCCGGTGACGGCGCCGAGCGCGACAAGCTCGAGGCGAACGCGATGTACGACCTCATCGAGCACCAGGTCGCGCCGCGCTTCTACGACCGCGACGAGGAGGGGCTGCCGCGCCGCTGGCTGCGCAGCATCCGGCACACCCTCGCGACGCTCTCGCCCGAGCTCTCGGCCGACCGCATGGTGCGCGAGTACGTCGAGCGCCTCTACGTGCCGGCCGCCGAGGCTCACCGCGTCATCGTGCAGCAGGGCCACGTGCCGGCGAAGCACCTGTCGGAGTGGAAGCAGCGCGTGACCGCCGAGTGGCCGCGCGTCGCCGTCACGCACGTCGAGTCGGGCGGCGTGGAGTCGCCGCAGCTCGGCGACGAGCTCGAGGTGCGCGCCTACGTCGAGCTCGGCGCGCTGTCGCCGGAGGACGTGCTCGTCGAGGTCGTGCACGGCCGCGCCCGCAACGGCGACGACCTCGTGGACGTGCAGCGCCAGCGCCTGGAGCTCTCGAGCCACGAGCTCGGCCAGCCCGCCGTGTTCGCGGGCACCGTGCGATTGGCCCGCTCGGGCCCCTTCGGCTACACCGTGCGCGTGACGCCGCGCCACGAGCTGCTGGCGTCGCCGGCCGAGCTCGGGCTCGTCGCCGTCGCGCACTGAGCCGGGTCGTGATCGCGGCGGCGGCGTCGGGGGCGGATGCCCCTGACGCCGCCGCCCCCGTCGGTCTCGTCGTCCCCGTGCGGGGCGGCGTTCGCGGCAAGAGCAGGCTGGCGCTCGAGCCGCACCGCCGCGCCGCGCTCGCGGCGGCCTTCGCGCTCGACACGGTGGCGGCGGCGCGGGCGGCGGCGCTCGTCGGCGACGTTGTCGTGGTGGGCGCCCTGCCGGAGCCGGTCGCGGGGGTGCGCGTGCTGGCTGACCCCGGCGAGGGGCTGCTCGCCGCGATCGCGGTGGGGCTCGCGGCGTTGCCGTCGGGCGGCGCGTCGGCGGTGCTGCTCGGCGATCTGCCCGCGCTGCGGCCGGAGGAGCTCGACGACGCCCTCGCCGCGGCCGGGCGTCACGAGCGCGCGTTCGTGCCCGACGCCGAGGGCTCGGGCACGGCGCTCATCGTTGCCCGGGCCGGGGCGCCGCACGTTCCAGCGTTCGGTGAGGGCAGCGCCGAGCGGCACCGCGCGGCGGGGTACGTCGAGCTCGTGCTGCCGGCCGGGTCGGGTCTGCGGCGCGACGTGGACACGCTCGAGCAGCTGCGAGCCGCGGCATCCCTCGCCCTGGGCCCGCGCACGCGCGCGCTGCTCGAGGCCTGACGCGGCTCGGCGGCGCCTACGCGCCGGCGCGCACCTCGGTGATCGTGAGCGAGAGGCGTCGCCCGGTGGCGGCGTAGCCCTGCTCGCGGTGCGCCTGGGCTGCGGCGCGGCGCTCCTCGCTCGGCTCGCCGTACGTCGTCGTGCGCTGCCACGCCTCGCGTCCGATGCCGGCGGCGAGCGCCTCGAGCTCGGCGACGGTCTTCTCCGAGCCGTGGTCGGCGCCGGCCATGCGGCTGATGGTCTCCTCCATGAGGGTGCCGCCGACGTCGTCGGCCCCGCCCTGCAGCATGAGCTGCGTGCCGGTGGTGCCGAGCTTGACCCACGAGGTCTGGATGTGGTCGATGCGCCCGTGCAGCATGAGGCGCGCGACGGCGTGCACGGCGCGGTTCTCCTGCGCGGTCGGGCCGGGGCGTGCGACACCGGCGAGGTAGACGGGCGAGTTGGCGTGCACGAACGGCAGCAGCACGAACTCGGTGAAGCCGCCCGTGGTGTCCTGGATGCCGGCGAGGGTGCGCAGGTGGCCGACCCAGTGCGTCGGGTTGTCGACGTGCCCGTACATCATGGTGCTCGACGAGAGGATGCCGAGGCGGTGCGCGGTGGAGACGATGTCGATCCAGGTCGACGCGGGCAGCTTGCCCTTGGTGAGCACCCAGCGCACCTCGTCGTCGAGGATCTCGGCTGCCGTGCCGGGGATCGTGTCGAGCCCGGCCTCCTGCAGCGACCGCAGGAACTCCTCGTACGACAGCCCGGTGCGGCTGGCGCCGTTGACGATCTCCATGGGGCTGAAGGCGTGCAGGTGGATGCCCGGCCGACGCCGCTTGACCTCGCGCGCGAGGTCGGCGTAAGCGGTGCCCGGCAGGTCGGGGTGGATGCCGCCCTGCATGCAGATCTCGGTCGCCCCCAGCTGCCACGCCTCGTCGACGCGGTCGCCGACCTGCTGCATCGACAGCGTGTACGCGTCGGCGTCGGTGCGCCGCTGGGCGAAGGCGCAGAACCGGCAGCCGGTGTAGCAGACGTTGGTGAAGTTGATGTTGCGATTGACGACGTAGCCGATGCGGTCGCCGACCGTGTCGCGGCGCACGTCGTCGGCGAGCGACGCGAGCGCGTCGAGGTCGGCGCCGTCGGCGTCGAGCAGGGTGAGGTAGTCGGCGTCGCTGAGCCCGGCGGGAGCATCCGCCGCCCTCATGAGCGCCGCGCGCACGCCTGTCGAGATCGCGAGGGATGCCCGGTGCGGCCTCGTCGTGTCGCCGACGGCTTCGCGCAGCGCCTGCCAGTCGCCGTACACGTCGTCGATGTCGCTGCGGGTCTCGGTGCGCCGGCCCTCGGTGTCGATCGCGGTGTGCAGGTCGACGCGTCCGGAGCCGGCCCAGTCGGGGTCGGGCTCCTGCCACGGCAGGCCGACGGGCAGCGCCGACTCGTCGGCGAGGCCGTCGGGGGCGGCGAGGGCGCGCACGTGGGGGAGGACGCGCGGGTCGAGCCAGGGCTCCTCGGCGCGCACGTAGTGGGGGTGCGCGGTGAGGCGCTCGCGCAGGGTGAAGCCCGAGAGCGCGGTGAGGCGCGCGAGCTCGTCGATCTGCGGCCAGGGCCGCTCGGGGTTGACGTGGTCGGGGGTGAGCGGGCTCACGCCGCCCCAGTCGTCGATGCCGGCGCGGATCAGCAGGCCGAGCTCCTCGGCGTCGGTGAGGTTCGGCGGTGCCTGCAGGCGCGCGCCCGGGCCGAGCACGAGGCGGGCGACGGCGACGGCGGCGATGTACTCCTGCAGGTCGAGGTCGTCGGCGGCGCGCATGGCCGTGCGGGGCTTGGCGCGGAAGTTCTGGATGATGACCTCCTGGATCGCCCCGAAGCGCCGCGAGGTGGCGCGCAGGGCGAAGAGGCCGTCGACGCGCTCGGCGTAGGTCTCGCCGATGCCGAGCAGCAGGCCGGAGGTGAACGGCACGGAGGAGCGGCCCGCGTCTTCGAGCACGCGCAGCCGAACATCCGGGTCCTTATCGGGGCTGCCGAAGTGGGCGAGGCCGCGCGTCTCGAACAGGCGCCGCGAGGTCGTCTCGAGCATCATGCCCATGCTCGGCGCGACGGGCTTGAGGCGCTGGATCTCCTCCCACGTCATGACGCCCGGGTTGAGGTGCGGCAGCAGCCCCGTCTCTTCGAGCACTCGGATCGCGACGGCGCGCAGGTAGTCGATGGTCGAGTCGTAGCCGTGCGCGTCGAGCCACTCGCGCGCGGCGGGCCAGCGATCCTCGGGCCGGTCGCCGAGGGTGAAGAGCGCCTCCTTGCAGCCGAGCGCCGCGCCCTGGCGCGCGATGTCGAGCACCTCGTCGGGGCTCAGGAAGGGCGCCTTGCCCTGCGCGGCGAGCTGGTTCGGGGTCTGCACGAAGACGCAGTAGTGGCAGCGGTCGCGGCACAGGTGCGTGAGCGGGATGAACACCTTCCGCGAGTACGTGATGACGTCCGGGCGGCCGGCGCGCTCGAGACCGGCGTCGCGCACCCGTCCGGCGACCGCGAGCAGGCGGTCGAGGTCGTCGTGCCGGCAGTGCAGCAGGGTCTCGGCCTCGGTCGCGTCGAGCGTCACCCCCGATTCGGCGCGCTTGAGCGCGCGCGAGAGGGCGGATGCGGTGGGCACGAACGCTGCGTCGGTCACGAGGTCTCCGTGGTCGGCTGCGGCCCGCGGCGCGCGTGCGGCGCCGTGGCGAGCGGAGGGGCGCGGGCACGCCGACCCGCGGAGGGTGCGGCGGGCGAGTGCCGCCGCGGTGAGCACTCCCAAGTCGGGCGCGCTGCGTGAGTGCGGCCAGCCTAGTGCGCGGGTCTGCTCGCTCGCCGGTCCGCGCGCCGCGCGTGCGAGCATCGAGCCGCTGGATCCCGTTCCGGCCGCCCGTGTCGCCCTGGTACAGCATCCGCCTGACACGCCCCGCCCCGCCCCGCCCCGACCTTCCCGCTCATCCCAGCCACCTCTCCTGCCCTCCGCTCCCCTTCGGTGGGCCGGCGTGGTGACTCTGCGAATTGCGGAAGATCGCGAGCCGGCTTCGCGAACTTCCGCCGTTCGCAGAGTGCCGTGGTGGCACCCAGGTGCCGCCCGCCGCCCGCCGCCCGTGCGCGAGGGCCAGCGGGCTGGACCGGCGACCTGGCGAGCCCCGCACAGGCCGCGTGGCGCCTGCGTCGCACGACCAGCACGCCGATACCGCCCCAGCGCGAGAGGCGAGGGACCGCCCGACGACGCTCCTCCCCAGCTCGACTCGCGCGTGCGTCGACCACGGGTCGGCCGGCATGAGCCCGTGCGCACGGTCTCGTGCATGAGCATCCGAGGGTGGCAGTGGGATGGAACATGGAGCCGGTGATCCGACGGTACGGCGGCATCGCGTCGCGGGCTGAGCTGCTCGCCGCGGGGTGGACGCCCACCGACCTGTGGCTCGCCGACAAGTACGGCGACCTCGACCGCATCCGTCGCGGCTGGTACGCCTCGAGCGACCTCCCCGACGATGCTCGAGCGGCCTGGGCGGCCGGCGGGCCGCTCGCCTGCGTGAGTGCGCTCCTGCACCACGGCATGCTCCCGCCCGACGACGACGACGCCGCCCTCGGCCTGCACATCGCGATCGCCGCCGATGCGCACCGAATCCGACGAGGCCCCGACGAGGCGCGTGCCGCCACCCTGGTCGTTCCGCACTGGAGCACCGCCGACCGGTGCTCCGGCTCGCGCCTGGCCGTGTCGCCCTCCGTCGCCCTGCGTCAGGCGCGCGGCTGCACGAGAGCCGTCAGAGCGCGCGTGCGCTCACTGCCGAGGGCTGCGCAGCCTGTCGTTCACCACGAGCCGCGGATGCGCGGGCTCTCCTCGTGCAGCGTCACCGTCGCGCGGCGGTAGTCGGCGAGCCGGTGCAGGCCCGCCGTCTCGGGGCCGACCGCATCACCGCGCACGACGACCCGGGCGCCCGCCGCGAGGCCCGCGCGCACCCCCGCCGCGGTGTCCTCGACGACGACGCAGCGGGCCGGGTCGACGTTCAGCTGCGCGGCGGCGAGCAGGTAGCACGCGGGGTCGGGCTTGCCCGCGGGCACGTCGTCGGCCGTCACGAGCACGGGCGGCGTCGGCAGCCCCGCCGCCTCCAGCCGCGCGCCCACGAGCAGGGCGTTCGCCGAGGTCACGATCGCCCAGGGCGCGCCGAGCTCGGTCAGCCGGGTCAGCAGCTCACGCGCCCCCGGCAGCGCCACGGTCTCGTGCACGAGCTCCAGCTCGCGCGCGTCGAGCCAGGCGGCCGCCTCGGCGGGGTCGCCGTCGGGCAGAAAGCGCCGGATCGTCTCCTCCGCCCGCACGCCGTGCGCGACGGAGAGCACCTCCTCCGGGTCGACGCCGAAGCGCGCCGCGAAGTCGCGCCATGCCTGGTCGACGGCGCTGGTGGTGTCGACGAGGGTGCCGTCGTTGTCGAAGAGCAGGGCATCCGCGTCGATCGCCGCCGTCGGCGCGGGCGAGGGGGAGGCCGCGGTGCTCACGGGCGTCTCCGCAGCTCGAGCGCGAAGTCGAGCGCGTCGCGAGCGAGGTCGGCGGCCGTGTCGAGGTCGCGCATCAACAGCGGCACCGCGCGCGCCTCGATGCCCGCATCCTCCACGTCGGCGAGCGCCGCGGCGTCCTCCTCGGCGAGCAGCCAGCCGTCGAGCAGGCCGCGGGCGCCCGACTCGGCGTGCACGACTCGCGACCGAGCGCCGTAGTGCCGAGCGACCGCCGCGGCATCCGTCGCCACGCCGATCGCCTGCAGGCAGGCGTCGGCCATGCCGCGCACCGCCGCGCCGGCGATGATCGGCGACACGCCCACGACGGTGCCGGGGGAGGCCGTGACCGCCTGCGCCATGCCGGGGATCGACAGGATCGTGCCGATCGACACGACGGGGTTCGAGGGCGCCACGAGCACGACGTCGGCGCCGAGCAGGGCGTCGAGCGCGCCGACCGACGGGATCGCCCGGTGCAGGCCGTGCTGGTGGAACCGCAGGGCGGGGATGCTCGCCCGATGCCGCGTCCACCACTCCTGGAAGTGCAGCTCGCGCTCGCCCGACGCGAGCTCGTCGTCGCCGGCTGCCTCCGGGTCGGCGATGACCACGTGCGTGTCGACCTCGTCGTCGGTCGCGGGGTGCAGGGTGACGCCGAGCTCCCAGCGCTGCTGCAGTCGGCGCACGACCTCCGAGGGCGTCAGGCCGTCGCGCAGCCACGCCGAGCGGGCGATGTGCGTGCCGAGGTCGAGGTCGCCGAGCGTGAACCACGGCGGCGTGACCCCGTACGCCTGCAGCTCGCCCGAGACGCGCTCGCTCTCGCCGACGCGGCCCCAGCCGCGCTGCTCGTCGTTCTGCCCGCTCAGCGTGTACAGCATCGAGTCGAGGTCGGGGGTGATGCGCAAGCCCGCGAGCCACCAGTCGTCGCCCGTGTTGACGATGACGTCGACGGATGCTCCCGGCCGGTGGCGGCGCACCTCCTCCCGTACGCCGCGCACGAAGCGCGCACCTCCGACGCCGCCCGCGAGCACAGTGATCCGCACGGCTCTACGGTATCCGCGCCCCGCTGGGGGGTCGGCGCTCGCCGCGGCTCGTAGCGGCGGTGCTCGTTCGTGCGCGTCTCTGGCCCGGCGCGCATCCGCGGGCCTAGGTTTTACGCACGCGTCATTGAGCGAAACGAGCCGGTAATGCTCGCCCCGCACACTGACCCCAGTTCAACGATGAGAAGGGGTTTCATCAATGTCAGTCATCCGCGCTGCGATCACTCAGACCACCTGGACGGGTGACAAGGAGTCGATGATCGCCAAGCACGAGCAGCTCGCGCGCGACGCCGCCGCCGACGGAGCGCAGATCATCTGCTTCCAGGAGCTCTTCTACGGCCCCTACTTCGGCATCATCGAGGACGCCAAGTACTACGACTACGCCGAGCCCGCCGACGGGCCCACCGTGCAGCGCTTCGCGGCGCTCGCCAAGGAGCTCGGCATCGTGATGGTCCTCCCGATCTACGAGGAGGACATGCCGGGGGTGTACTACAACACCGCCGTCGTGGTCGACGCCGACGGCACCATCCTCGGTAAGTACCGCAAGCACCACATCCCGAACCTCGACCGCTTCTGGGAGAAGTTCTACTTCCGCCCCGGCAACCTCGGCTACCCCGTCTTCGACACCGCCGTCGGCAAGGTCGGCGTCTACATCTGCTACGACCGGCACTTCCCCGAGGGGTGGCGCGAGCTGGGCCTGGGCGGCGCCGAGCTCGTGTTCAACCCGAGCGCGACGAAGCCCGGCCTGTCGAACCGCCTGTGGGAGCTCGAGCAGCCCGCCGCGGCCGCCGCGAACCAGTACTTCATCGGCGCCAACAACCGCATCGGCACCGAGAGCGACGAGTTCGGCGACCTCGCCGTGACGTTCTACGGCAGCTCGTACTTCGTCGACCCGCGCGGCAACTACGTCGGCGACGTCGCGAGCCAGGACCAGACCGAGATCGTCATCCGCGACCTCGACCTCGGGCTCATCCGCGAGGTGCGCAACAGCTGGCAGTTCTACCGAGACCGCCGGCCCGACTCGTACACCGCGACGGTGAAGCCGTAGGGGGCGCCGAGATGTCGACCCTGCTCATCCGCGGCGGCACCGTCGTCTCCGCCACCGGCCGCGGCGCGGCCGACGTGCTCGTCGACGGCGAGACCATCGTCGCCGTGCTCGCCCCCGGCTCGACCCTGCTCGGGCACGACCTGGCCGCATCCGTCGACACGGTCGTCGACGCGACGGGCAAGTACGTGATCCCCGGCGGCATCGACGCGCACACCCACATGGAGCTGCCCTTCGGCGGCACCGCCGCGATCGACACCTTCGAGACCGGCACGATCGCCGCAGCCTGGGGCGGCACCACGAGCATCATCGACTTCGCCGTGCAGACCGCCGGCCAAAAGGTCTTCGACGGGCTCGCCGCCTGGCACGAGAAAGCGGCCGGCAACTGCGCGATCGACTACGGGTTCCACCAGATCGTCGGCGGCGTCGACGCCGATTCGCTGGATGCCCTGCCCAAGCTCGTCGACGAAGGCATCACGAGCTACAAGATGTTCATGGCGTACCCCGGCGTGTTCTACGCCGACGATGCGCAGATCCTCCGCGCCATGCAGGTCGCCGCCGAGCACGGGCTCATGACGATGATGCACGCCGAGAACGGCCCCGCCATCGACGTGCTCGTGGCGCAGCTGCTCGAGCAGGGCAAGACCGACCCGTACTACCACGGGGTCGCCCGTGCCTGGCAGATGGAGGAGGAGGCCACGCACCGAGCGATCATGCTCGCGCACCTCACCGGCGCCCCGCTCTACGTCGTGCACGTGAGCGCCAAGCAGGCCGTCGAGCAGCTCGCCGCCGCGCGCGACCGCGGCCAGAACGTGTTCGGCGAGACGTGCCCGCAGTACCTCTACCTGTCGCTGGAGGAGCAGCTCGGCGCGGTCAGCGAGCAGTACGGCGCCTTCGAGGGCGCGAAGTGGGTCTGCTCGACGCCGCTGCGCTCGCGCGCCGAGGGCCACCAGGACCACATGTGGCAGAGCCTGCGCACGAACGACCTGCAGATGGTCTCGACCGACCACTGCCCGTTCTGCATGAAGGGGCAGAAGGAGCTCGGCCTCGGCGACTTCTCGAAGATCCCGAATGGCATCGGCTCGGTCGAGCACCGGATGGACCTCATGTACCAGGGCGTCGTCACGGGCGAGATCACGCTCGAGCGCTGGGTCGAGATCACGAGCACCACCCCGGCGCGCATGTTCGGCCTCTACGGCAGGAAGGGCGTCATCGCGCCCGGGGCCGACGCCGACATCGTCGTCTACGACCCGAACGGCCACACCTCGATCGGCATGCCCGTCGACGCGGCCGGCAACCCCACCGGCAGGAAGCACCACATGAACATGGACCACGCCGCGTGGGAGGGCTTCGAGATCGACGGGAAGGTCGACACGGTGATCTCGCGCGGCTCGGTCGTCATCCAGAACGACGCCTTCCACGGGCGGGCCGGGCACGGTCAGTACCTGCGCCGCGGCCTGAGCCAGTACCTGGTCTGAGCGCCGACGAGCACGAGAGGAGCATCCATGGAATTCGGCGCCGTCCTGCAGACCAACCCGCCCGCCAGCCGCACCGTCCACCTCGCCAAGCTCGCCGAGCAGTACGGCTTCAGCCACGTGTGGACCTTCGACAGCCACATCCTGTGGCAGGAGCCGTACGTCATCTACTCGGCGATCCTCGCGCAGACGCACCGGGTGAAGGTCGGGCCCTTCGTCACGAACCCGGCCACGCGCGACTGGACGGTCACCGCGAGCGTCTTCGCGACCCTCAACGAGATGTACGGCAACCGCACGATCGTCGGCATCGGCCGCGGCGACTCGGCGGTGCGCGTGACCAACGGCAAGCCGACGACGCTCGCCGAGCTGCGCGAGTCGATCCACGTGATCCGCGAGCTCGGCAACTCGCGGGCCGTCGAGTACCACGGCGCGACGCTGCAGCTGCCGTGGAGCCACGGCAGCGAGCTGGAGGTGTGGGTCGCCGCGTACGGACCCCTGGCGCTCAAGCTCACCGGGGAGGTGGGCGACGGCTTCATCCTGCAGCTGGCCGACCTCGACATCGCGAAGTGGATGATCGAGACCGTGCGCACCGCGGCCGATAATGCCGGGCGCGACCCGATGAGCGTGAAGTTCTGCGTCGCGGCGCCCATGTACATCGGCAGCGACTGGGATCACATGCGCAACCAGACGCGCTGGTTCGGCGGCATGGTCGGCAACCACGTCGCCGACATCGTCGCCAAGCACGGCGCGAACTCCGACGTGCCGCGCGCGCTGACCGACTACATCGCCGGGCGCGAGGGCTACGACTACAACACGCACGGCAAGGCCGGCAACGACCACGTCGACTTCGTGCCCGACGAGATCGTCGACCGGTTCTGCGTGCTCGGCACCGCGAAGGATCACCTCGAGAAGCTCGAGGCCCTGCGCGAGCTCGGCGTCGACCAGTTCGCCGGCTACCTCCAGCACGACAACAAGGAGGAGACCCTGCGGGTGTACGGGGAGACGATCATCCCCGCGATGCGCGACGCGAAGCGGGCCAAGGCGTGACCGACGCCGCGATCGCCCTCACGCCGCCGCGACGGCGCGCGCGCGATCGCGGTGCGCGCCTGCGACTGTGGGGGTACGGCCTGCTCGGCATCGTCGTGCTCGGGCTGGTCTGGGAGCTCTACAAGGCCCTCGGGCCGGAGGACGGCGTCGTCGTCGGCGGGGCGCGCGTGCTGCCGCGCACGACCGACCTCGCCATGCCGCACCTGTGGGAGATGGCGTCGCGGCTCGCCGAGCCCGTGACACGGGCCGACGGGGCTCGGCCGCTGTGGCTCGAGATCGTGCTCGCCGCCGCCCTCACGCTCGGCATCGCTGCGGCCGGGTGGGTCGTCGGCGTCGTCATCGGCATCGCGCTCGCGCTCGTCATGCAGCGCTGGCGCCTGGCCGAGTCGGCGATGCTGCCGTGGATCGTGCTGAGCCAGACGGTGCCGCTCATCGCCTTCGCGCCGCTCGTGCGCAGCTGGGGCGCGCGCATCGAGATCGGCGCCTTCGAGTGGCAGGACTGGATGAGCGTCGCCGTCATCGCGAGCTACCTGGCGTTCTTCCCCGTCGCGGTCGGCGCCCTGCGTGGGCTGCAGGCGCCCGACGCGATCCACCTCGAGCTGCTGCGCACCTACTCGGTGGGCTGGTGGGCGACGCTGCGCAGTGTGCGGCTGCCCGCCGCGGTGCCGTACCTGCTGCCCGCGCTGCGCCTCGCCGCGGCCAACGCCGTGGTCGGCGCGATCGTCGCCGAGGTCTCGACGGGCCTGCAGGGCGGGCTGGGGCGCCTCATCATCCAGTACGCCGGCCAGGCCAGCGGCGACCCGGCGAAGGCGTGGGCGCCCATCGGCGGCGCGATCGTGCTCGGGCTCGTCGCAGCGGGCTCCGTGGCGATCCTCGGCCTCATCTTCCGGAACTACCGACGCGCGGAGGCGACCGCATGACCACTACCCCAGCAGGCACGGCAGCGACCGCGAGCGCCGTGAGCGTGCGCGGCGCCGACAAGGTGTTCGCGACCAAGCGCGGCGAAGTCGTCGCGCTCACCGGCATCGACCTCGACGTCGCGCCCGGCGAGTTCGTCTCGCTCATCGGCCCCTCCGGGTGCGGCAAGTCGACCCTGCTGCGCCTCATCGCCGACCTCGACTCGCCCACGAGCGGCACGGTCGAGGTGTTCGGCACGAGCGCGCACCAGGCTCGCCTCGATCAGCGGTACGGCATCGCCTTCCAGCAGGCCGGGCTGCTGCCGTGGCGCACGGTCGCCGCCAACATCGCCCTGCCGCTCGAGCTGCACGGCGTCGGTGCCGCCGAGCGCGCGGCGCGCGTCGACGAGCTCATCGAGCTCGTCGGGCTCGGCGACTTCGCGCAGCAGTACCCGGACCACCTCTCCGGCGGCATGCAGCAGCGCGTCGCGATCGCGCGGGCGCTCGCCGAGAAGCCCGCGCTGCTGCTCATGGACGAGCCCTTCGGCGCGCTCGACGAGATGACGCGCGAGTACCTGCAGGCGGAGCTGCTGCGCATCGCGGCCGAGACTCGCGCCGCCGTGGTGTTCGTGACCCACTCCATCCCGGAGGCGGTGTACCTCAGCGACCGGGTCGTCGTGATGTCGCCGCGGCCCGGCCGCATCTCGGCGATCGTGCCGATGAACCTGGGGCGCAGCGCCGACCGCGCGGAGGACATCCGCGAGGACGCGGCGTTCTTCGAGATGATCACGGCCGTCCGCGAGGCGCTGCACGGCGCCCCCGTGACCGGTGCGCGCGGGGTCGAGACGCGATGAGCTCCGCGGCGATCGGGCGCGAGGCGAGCACCGCCGAGCGCGTCGGCGCGCCGATCGTGCTCGGCGTCGTCGTCGTCGCGCTCTGGCAGCTGCTCGCCGGCAGCGGGCTCATCGAGGCCTACCTGCTGCCGAGCCCGCTCGCGATCGGGCAGGAGATCGCCGAGTTCCTGCCCTCGATGCTGAGCGCCGCGGGGCTCACGGGGCTCAATGCGCTCGTCGGCCTGCTCGTCGGCACACTGCTCGGCATCGTCGGGGCGCTCCTGGCCTCCGCCACGCGCCTCGTCGACGGGATGCTCGCCCCCGTCGTCGCGGCGCTCTCGGTCGTGCCCATCGTGGCCCTCGCCCCCGTGCTCAACTCGGCATTCGGCGCCGACGCGCAGACCGGGCGGCAGCTCATCGCCGCGCTCGCCGCCTTCGTGCCCGTCTTCATCAACACCGCGCGCGGGCTGCGGCAGACCCGGCCCGTGCACCGCGACCTCATGCGCGTCTACGCCGCGTCGCCGTGGCAGACGATGCGCACCATCACGCTGCGCACGGCCGCGCCGTTCACGTTCACGGGCATCCGCCTCGCCTCCTCGCTCGCCGTCATCTCGGCGCTCGTCGCCGAGTACTTCGGCGGCCCGCGCGGGGGCCTGGGCGGCCTCATTTCGACCTCGGCCGCCTCGAGCGCCTACGCCCGCGCATGGGCCTACGTCGTCGCGGCGATCGTGCTCGGGCTCGTGTTCTACCTCGTCGCGCTCGCCATCGAGCGCCTCGTCTCCCGTCGCCGTTGACGCCGAGACGCCCCCGGCACCTCTCCGCACCACCCGCTCCATTCGTCCCACCCGCGTCACCACCGCACCACCACCCCCGGGAACCACCGAAAGGACAGCACATGACCCACAGCACCCGTCGCCTCGCGACGATCGGCGCGATCGGCCTGACCGCCGCGCTCGCCCTCTCCGCCTGCGCCGCCGACTCCGGCGGCACCGACGGCGGAGGAGGCTCCGACGAGCTCACGCAGGTGAAGCTCCAGCTCCAGTGGCTGCCGCAGGGCCAGTTCGCCGGCTACTTCGCCGCGCAGGATCAGGGCTACTTCGAGGAGGCGGGGCTGGAGGTCGAGATCATCCCCTCCGGCGGCGACATCGTGCCGCAGGACGCCCTCGCCAACGGCGACGTCGACTACGCCATCGCCTGGGTGCCGAAGGTGCTCGGCTCGATCGAGGCGGGCGCGAACGTCACGAACATCGCGCAGATCTTCCAGCGCTCCGGCACCCTGCAGGTCGCGTGGGCCGACAGCGGCATCGAGTCGGTCGCCGACTTCGAGGGCAAGAAGATCGGCTCGTGGGGCTTCGGCAACGAATGGGAGATCTTCGCCGCGATGGCCGAGGAGGGCCTGGACTCGACGACTGTCGAG
The DNA here is from genome assembly GCF_014595885.1 of Microcella alkalica. Taxonomy (GTDB): domain Bacteria; phylum Actinomycetota; class Actinomycetes; order Actinomycetales; family Microbacteriaceae; genus Microcella; species Microcella alkaliphila_B. The sequence goes on from NZ_JABUKC010000001.1 coordinate 704,637, forward strand.
ATCATCACGCAGGACTTCAACATGAACGCCTTCCTCGCCGGCGACATCGACGCGGCGCAGGCCATGACCTACAACGAGTATGCGCAGGTGCTCGAGACGGTGAATCCCGAGACGGGTGAGCTGTACACGCCCGACGACCTCAACGTCATCAGCTACGAGGACACGGTCGGCGCGATGCTGCAGGACGCCATCTGGGCCGACACCGAGCGCCTCGAGAGCGACGAGGAGTACCAGGAGACGACCGTCGCCTTCCTCAAGGCCGTCATCAAGGGCTGGGTCTACGCCGCCGAGAACCCGCAGGAGGCCGCCGACATTGTGGGCGCCGCCGGCTCCGGCTGGGGCCCGAGCCACGAGCTCTGGATGGTCAACGAGACGAACAAGCTCATCTGGCCCGCGCCGAACGGCATCGGCTACATCGACGAGGCCGCCTTCGACGCCACGGTCGAGGCCGCGCTCATCGCCGTCAACGAGACCGGCGCGCGCCTCATCACCGAGGAGCCCGGCGACGGGGTGTGGACCAACGAGTACATCGAGCGAGCGCTCGCCGAGCTCGAGGAGGAGGGCGTCGACGTGCGCGGCGAATCCTTCGAGCCGATCGAGGTCGAGCTCAGGGAGGGCGGCAACTAGCCCGGCCTCGCCGACCGATCGGGGGCGGGATGCTCGCGCCGAGCATCCCGCCCCTCTTCGCCCCTCGCTCTCAGCCGACAGGCCCCACGATGGCGGCATGACGATCGACGCCACGCGCGCCGCGGGCCTCGCACGGCTCGCCGACTTCGTGCCCCGAGCTGGCCGCGCCTACGCCGCCGAGCGCAACCACGACCGCGGCCCGGGCGACCGCGCGAACGTCTCGACGCTCGCGCCGTGGGTGCGGCACCGGCTCGTGACCGAGCGAGAGGTCGTCGAGGCGGTGCTCGCGCGGCACTCGCCGCAGGCCGCGGAGAAGTTCGTGCAGGAGGTGCTGTGGCGCACCTACTGGAAGGGCTGGCTCGAGCTGCGGCCGAGCGTCTGGGGCCGCTACTGGGCGGGCCTCGAGCCCGTGCTCGCGGGCCTCAACGCCGACGCCCGCTCGCGCTACGACGACGCGATCGCCGGCCGCACCGGCATCGACGGCTTCGACGACTGGGCGCGCGAGCTCGTCGAGACCGGCTACCTGCACAACCACGCGCGCATGTGGTTCGCGAGCATCTGGCTGTTCACCCTGCGCCTGCCGTGGCAGCTCGGCGCCGACCTCTTTCTGCGCCATCTGCTCGACGGCGACCCGGCCTCGAACACGCTCAGCTGGCGCTGGGTCGCGGGCCTGCAGACCGCGGGCAAGACCTACCTCGCGACCGCCGACAACATCGCCCGGTACACCGACGGCCGCTACCGGCCGCGCGGGCTCGCGACCGAGGCGATCGTGCCCGACGACGACCCGGTGCCGCCCGCGGCGCCCGCGCCGACGCCGACGCCGCTGCCGAGCGGGCGCGTCGTGCTGCTGCTGCACGAGGACGATCTGCACGCCGAGAGCCTGCTGCCGGCGATCGCCGCCGCGGGCGCCGAGGTCGTCGCGGTCGCGGCGCCGACCGCGGGGGAGCGGCGCTCACCGGTCGCGGCGACGGCCGAAGGGCCGGCACGGTTCACCGCGCAGGCGCTCGACGACGGCCGCGATCGCGCCGCGCGCGCCCTCGCAGTGCCGGCGATCGCGCTCGACGGGCTCGAGGCATCCGTCATCGCCGCGGCCGCGCGCGAGCACCGCGCGACCGCTGTCGTCACCCCGTATGCGCCCGTCGGCCCGACCCGCGACCCGCTCGACCGGGCCAGCGCGGATCTCGCGACCGAGGGCCTGCCGCTCGCGACGGCGCTGCGCGAGTGGGATGCCCTCGCCTGGCCGCACGCGACGCGCGGGTTCTTCCCCTTCAAGGAGCGCATCCCTGCTCTGCTGCGCACGCAGCGAATCGGCCTCGACCGGGGATAATGAGCGACATCCCGTCCCTCCGACACAAGGACCGATAACCGATGACCGACACTCTGCACCGGTCGCCCCTCACCCAGCCCGACCTCGACCCGGCCGACGGCGCCCGGGCCCTCGAGCTCGATCGCCAGTACGTCTTCCACTCCTGGAGCGCGCAGGCCACCCTCAACCCCTTCGTCATCGCCGGCGCCGCCGGCAGCGAGGTGTGGACGCACGACGGCGAGCGCTACCTCGACCTCTCGAGCCAGCTCGTCAACACCAACATCGGCCACTCGCACCCGAAGGTCGTCGAGGCGATCCAGCGCCAGGCCGCCGAGCTCGCGACCGTCGCGCCCGCGCACGGCAACCTCGCCCGCGGCGAGGCCGCGAAGCGCATCGTCGAGAAGGCCGGCCCCGGCTTCGCGAAGGTCTTCTTCACCAACGGCGGCGCCGACGCCATCGAGAACGCCATCCGCATGGCGCGCCTCACCACTCGCAAGCACAAGGTCATCTCGACCTACCGCAGCTACCACGGCAACACGGGCGCCGCGATCGCCGCGACCGGCGACTGGCGCCGCATGCCCAACGAGTACGCGTGGGGCCACCTGCGCGTGTTCGGGCCGTTCCTGTACCGCAGCGAGTTCCACGCCACGACCGAGGCGGAGGAGTGCGAGCGCGCCCTGCAGCACCTCGAGCGCACCATCCAGGCCGAGGGCGCCGACACGATCGCGGCGATCGTGCTCGAGTCGGTGCCGGGCACGGCGGGCATCTTCGCCCCGCCGGCCGGGTACCTCGCTGGCGTGCGCGAACTGTGCGACCGGTACGGCATCGTCTGGATCGCCGACGAGGTCATGGCGGGCTTCGGCCGCACCGGCGAGTGGTTCGCCTGGCAGGGCGAGTCGGTCAACCCGACCGGCGTCGTGCCCGACCTCATCGCCTTCGCCAAGGGCGTCAACTCCGGCTACGTGCCGGTCGGCGGCGTCGTCATCTCGCCGGAGATCGCGGCGGCGTTCGACGAGCGCGTCTTCCCCGGCGGACTCACCTACTCGGGCCACCCGCTCGCCATGGCGTCGATCGTCGCCTCGATCGACGCGATGACCGACGAGGGCATCGTCGAGAACGCGAAGATGATCGGCGAGCAGCACCTGGGCCCCGGCCTGCGGGCGCTCGCCGAGAAGCACGAGATCATCGGCGACGTGCGCGGCCTCGGCGTGTTCTGGGCGCTCGACCTCGTCACCGACCGCGCCACGCGCGAGCCCGTGCCGGCGAGCGTCATCGCGACGCTCAAGGCCGAGCTCATGGCGCGTCGCGTGCTGCCGTTCGCGGCCGACAACCGACTGCACGTCGTGCCGCCGTGCATCATCACCCCCGACGAGGTCGCGCGCGGCCTCGCGGCGATCGACGAGGCGCTGTCGGCGGTGGCGGCGGGCTAGTCGCCGCACCCTTGGCGAGGGGCGGGCATCCATCAGGCGGATGCTCGCCCCTCGTCATGCGAGAATGGAGCGTTATGCCTTCCTCGCCCTACCGCTTCGACGTGCGCGACCTCTGGCACCGAGCCGGAGAGATGCGCGAGACGTCGCGCAGCTTCGACGTGCCCGAGCAGCTCGGAGCCTCCGTGGCGACCGTGCCCGCCGGCACGCCCCTCACGCTCGACGCGCGCTTCGAGGGGCTGCACGAGGGCATCCTGGTCTCGGGCCACGTCACGACGACCGCCGTCGGCGAGTGCGTGCGCTGCCTCGACCGCGTCGAGCTGCCCGTCGACGTCGCATTCCAGGAGGTTTTCGCGTATTCTCCTGACGACGCCTTCGACTACACGGTTCACGACAACCACGTGGATTGTGAACCGGTTGTTCGGGATGCGGTAGTGCTGTCGCTGCCGTTCCAGCCGGTGTGCCGACCTGACTGCCCCGGTCTCGACCCCGAGACCGGCGAGCGACTGGCCGACCACCCGGAGCGGAAGCCGCGCGAGGTCATCGACCCGCGCTGGGCCGCCCTGCAAGGCTTTGCGACAGAGACCACCGAGACCACCGACTGAGACTCCGGCGCCGCTGCGCGCCGACACGAGAGAGAGAAGAGATCATGGCTGTTCCCAAGCGGAAGAAGTCGCGCGCCAACACCCACGCGCGCCGCTCGCAGTGGAAGGCGGAGGTTCCCACCCTCGTCAAGACCATCGAGAACGGCAAGGTCGTCTACAGCCTGCCGCACCGCGCCCGCGTGGTCGAGGACTCGGCGGGCACCCCGCTGTTCCTCGAGTACAAGGGCCGCAAGGTCGCTGACGTCTAAGGTGACCCAGGCCGCGTCGTCTCCCTCGAGGCGCACGCTCACGCCCACGAGCGCTCGTGCGAGCGCGCCGGATCGTTCGGCGCTCGCCCGAGCGCTCGGCGTCGTTATCGACCCCGCCCTTCTCGAGCTCGCGCTCACCCACCGGTCGTGGGCGTACGAGAACGGCGGGGCGGCGAACAACGAGCGCCTCGAGTTCCTCGGCGACGCCATCCTCGGGCAGGCCGTCACGGTCATGCTCTACACGCGGTTCCCGGACCTCGACGAGGGCGACCTCGCCAAGCGGCGCGCCTCGCTCGTGTCGGCGGCGGCGCTCAGCGAGGTGGCCCGCACGATCGGGCTCGGCGACCACCTCAAGCTCGGCAAGGGCGAGGAGCTCACCGGCGGCCGCGACAAGTCGTCGATCCTCGCCGACACGCTCGAGGCGATCATCGGCGCGACCTTCCTCGACTGCGGCGACGACGCCGCCACCGAGCTCGTGCTGCGCCTCGTCGCCCCGCTCGTCGCCGACCCGGCCCGCTTCGGTGCCGCCATGGATCCGAAGACCTCGCTGCAGGAGCTCGCCGCGCAGCTCGGGCACGGCCTGCCCGTCTACGAGCTCAGCGACACCGGCCCCGACCACTCCAAGCGCTTCACCGCGACCGTGCTGCTCTCGGGCGAGGCGGTCGCCTCCGGCGAGGGCACGAGCAAGAAGCAGGCCGAGATGGCCGCCGCTCTCGCCGCCTGGCAGTCGCTGCAGGGTCGCACCTCGGCCTGATGCCCGAGCTGCCCGAAGTCGAGGTCGTGCGCCACGGCCTCGCCCCCGCCGTCACCGGTGCCACCGTCACGAGCGTGCGCGTGCTCGACGAGCGCTCGCTGCGCCGCCACGACGGGCCGGCCGAGGACTTCGTCGACCGCCTGACCGGTGCCCGCATCGACGCCGCGGTGCGGCGCGGCAAGTTCCTGTGGATGCCCGTGGCCGTCGGCGACGCGGCCCCCGCCGGCCAGACCGGTGCGTTCAGCGACCCGGTCGAGGCCGTGGTGGTGCACCTGGGCATGAGCGGGCAGGTGCTGCTGCGCGGCGTCGACGCCGAGGTGGCACCGCTGACGCGCATCGTGCTCGGCATCGAGCATCCGCAGCACGGAGCCCTGCGCGTCGACTTCGTCGACCAGCGCATCTTCGGGTCGATGGCGATCGACGCCCTGCAGCCGACCGGCGACGGCGCCGCCGGCGGCTACGGCAGCGCGCTGCCGCTCGTGCCGGGCCAGGTCGCGCACATCGCGCGCGACCCGCTCGACCCCGCGTTCGACGAGGCGCGCTTCCTCGCCGCGCTGCGCGGGCGCCGCACCGGCATCAAGCGCGCGCTGCTCGACCAGGGGCTCGTGAGCGGCATCGGCAACATCTACGCCGACGAGTCGCTGTGGGCGGCGCGCCTGCACTACGACCAGCCGACGTGGTCGATCTCGACGCGCAAGGCGCGCGAGCTGCTCGGCGAGGTGCGCATCGTGCTGCGGCGCGCGCTCGAGGAGGGCGGCACCTCGTTCGACGCGCAGTACGTCAACGTCAACGGCGCCTCCGGGTACTTCAGCCACTCGCTGCGCGCCTACGGCCAGCACGGCTCGCCGTGCTCGCGGTGCGGGCGGCTCATCGTGCGCGAGCAGTTCATGAACCGCGGCTCGCACTTCTGCCCGCGCTGCCAGCGGCTGCGCGCCGCGGCTGCGGCCTGAGCCGGGCATCCGCCGCTCGGCGTGAGGCGGGCATCCGCCGCTCGGCCCACGTCGCCGCCCCACTCTCCCCGCGCATTGTCCTCTCGTCACGCTGCCCAAAGTGCTCACGCGCGGTCTCTCGGTCAGTTGTTGCTGCCCGATGCGCATGCGACCGCAACAGCTGACCGACAGACGCCGTCGGTGACGCGGGCGACGCCGTTCGGGGCGATGGTCGCCGCACGACCAGCGCGCCACGACCATCGCTGGACGAGCCGCGGCGGGCGACCCGCGGCGGGCGACCGCCGACGCCTCAGCCGGCGCCTGAGCCGAGAAGTGGCACCTGAGCCCGAATATTCCGGCACACATGCCACTTCTCGGCTCACTCGCGCGGCGGCGCGCGAGTGCGGGCATCCGCCGACGCGCGTCGCTACAGGTCCTTCCGCCAGGCGCCCTCATACACGAACGGCACGAAGCCGAGCGCCTCGTTGACCGAGAGCATGTGCCGGTTCTCTTCGGCGTTGTAGGTGATGATCGCCGGATGCCCGGGCGACACCTCGTCGAGGAACCGCAGGTTCTCGGCCTTCAGCAGCATGCCCAGGCGGTGCCCGCGGTGCTCGCGCAGCACGATCGTGTCCTCCTGGTTGACGGGCCGCGAGCGCTCGGCCGGCACGGTGAACTCGGTGAAGCCCACCAGCTGCCCCGAGGGCACGTGCTCGGCGGCGGCGACGACCGGGGTGCGCGGGCTCGCGGCCTCGAGCGCTTCGTCTTCGAGCAGCCGCTCGACGGTCCAGACGTCCTCCGGCTCCTCGAGTCCCGCGCTGGGCGCGTCGGTGCTCATGCGGGTGAGCAGGTGCGCGATGTCCTCCCGCCATTCGGGCGGCGTCGGCCCCGCCCAGGTGTGCACGCGGTAGTCGGCCCCCGCGGCGGCGCGCGACGCCTCGCGCACCGAGGCGAGCACTGAGGCGGCGAGCGGCAGCGGCAGGCGGCTGCCGCGCTCGACCTGCTCGAGCCGGTAGCCGAGCGACTGCAGCAGTCGCACCTCGGGCGTGCCGGCGGGCACCGAGCCGAAGCCCGTGGGGGAGGGGATGCGGATGCCGCCGCGCTTCCACGACGGCGCATAGACGATCGCGCGGGTGCGGCCGTCGGCGCGGGCGATCGTCTCGAGGTGCGCGGCGAGGGCGGCGCCGACACCGGCGCCCCGCGCATCCGGCAGCACTTCGACGCCCAGCCACGCGGTGTCGGCGGCCTCCTCGGTGCGCGTCTCGTAGATGGCGCGCGCGACGAGACGGCCGTCGAGGCGCGCCGCGAACAGGCGCTTGGGCTCGAAGGTGGTCTTGCGCCAGCCCGGCAGCAGCTCCTCGGCGGTGTAGCTGAGCTCGTCGGTGCCGGAGTCGTGCTCGTTGACAGCGTTGCGCACGTCGACGCAGGCGATGAACTCGGCTGCGTCGGCGGCGTCGAGGCTCGCAGGGATCGTCACCTCGGTGATCGTGATCTCGGGCATCGGATGCCCTCCTCTCGCAGTGCGCGGGCGCGCGGCCAGCCCGCCAGACTAGCCGCCCGCGACCCGGTACGGTAGGCGCAGTCCACCCCGACCCCTCGCCCGCGGAAGGAGCTGCGCGTGCACCTGAAGAGCCTCACGCTCAAGGGCTTCAAGTCGTTCGCGCAGCCGACCACCTTCCAGTTCGAGCCGGGCGTCACGTGCGTCGTCGGGCCGAACGGCTCGGGCAAGTCGAACGTCGTCGACGCCCTCGCCTGGGTCATGGGCGAGCAGGGCGCGAAGACGCTGCGCGGCGGCAAGATGGAGGACGTCATCTTCGCCGGCACCGCCACGCGCGGGCCGCTCGGCCGTGCCGAGGTGCAGCTGACGATCGACAACAGCGACGGCGCGCTGCCGATCGAGTACACCGAGGTGACGATCTCGCGCACGCTGTTCCGCAACGGCGGCAGCGAGTACGCAATCAACGGCACCGCCTGCCGTCTGCTCGACGTGCAGGAGCTGCTGAGCGACTCCGGTCTCGGCCGCGAGATGCACGTCATCGTCGGCCAGGGTCAGCTCGACGCCGTGCTGCACGCGAGCCCGGAGGAGCGACGCGGCTTCATCGAGGAGGCCGCCGGCATCCTCAAGCACCGCCGCCGCAAGGAGAAGACGGTGCGCAAGCTCGAGGCGATGCAGGCGAACCTGACGCGCTTGAACGACCTGGCCGGCGAGATCCGCCGTCAGCTGACCCCGCTGGGTCGGCAGGCGGAGATCGCGCGTGAGGCGCAGACGACCGCCGCGATCGTGCGGGATGCCCGCGCTCGACTGCTGGCCGACGAGGTGGTCTCGCTGCGCACCGCGCTCGCCGACCACCAGCGCAGCGAGAGCGAGCGCACGAGCGAGCGCATCGTCGTGCAGGAGCAGCTCGACCAGGCCCGATTGCGCGTCGCGCGCATCGAGAGCCAGATGGTGGGCGACGCCGTCGACGAGGCGCGCCGCATCGCCCACGGGCTCGAGCAGATGCAGGAGCGCGTGCGCTCGCTCAGCACGCTCGCCCAGCAGAAGCTCACGCTGCTGAGCCAGCAGGCCGAGCTGCCCGGCATGCAGTCGACGGTGACGCAGGCGATGGTCGACGAGGCGCTCGCCGAGGCCGAGGCGCTGCAGGCCGGCGTCGCCGACGTCGAGCGCGCCGTCGGCGAGGCGGCCGCCCGCACCGCGACCTCACGCGCCGCGCTCGACTCGCTCGACGAGGAGATCGCCGCGCAGTCGGCGCTCGTCTCGCAGCACGACCTCGAGCTCGCGGGCCTCGCGAGCCGCGTCGACGTCGCCCGCTCGACCCTCGCCGCCGCGCGCGGCGAGCTGCTGCGCCAGCAGAACGCGCTCGAGGCGGCGCTCGCCCGCCAGGAGTCGACGCGCGCCGAGCTCGCCGCCCTGCCCGAGCTCGACGGCGGCGACGAGGCCGACGCCGAGCTGGATGCGGCGCTCGCCACGGCCGACGCGCGCGTCGCGCAGCTCACGACGACGATCGACGGCGAGCGGGATGCCCTGCACGCCCTGGAGCGCGAGCGCGACGCTCTCGCCGCCCGCGTGAGCGCCCTCTCGCAGGCGATCGACTCGGGTGACGGCGCCACGGGTCTCATGGGCTCGGAGGGCGTGCGCGGTCTCGTCGCCGACCACCTGCAGGTCAAGCCCGGTTTCGAGGCCGCGATCGCGGCGGCGCTCGGCAGCCTCGCCGAGGCGGTGCTCGTCGACGACCTCGACGCCGGGCTCGCGGCGCTCGACCGCGCGCGCGAGGCGGAGGCCGGCCGCGTCGAGGTCGTGCTCGCCGAGCTGCGCGGCGCACCCGCCGAGGGTCTCGGCCTGCGCTCGACGAGCGGCCTCACGCCCGCCGTCGACATCGTCACCGCCCCGCCCGGCGTCGCCGACTTGCTCGCCCGCACCCTCATCGCCGACGACCTCGCCGCGGCGCGCGCCGCGTGGCCCGCGATCGAGCGCCTCGGCGCCGTCACCGACTCGGTCAGCATCGTCACGCGCGACGGCGACGTGCTCACCCGCAGCGTGCTGCGCGGCGGCTCGGGCGCCGGTCGCAGCCGCCTCGAGCTCGCCGCCGAGCGCGACGCCGCAGCCGACCGTCTCGCCGAGGTGACGACGGGCATCGAGCGCGCCCGCTTCGCCCTTGACACCTCGCGCACCGCCCTCGCCGACGCGAAGCGCGCGGCGACCGAGGCGCTCGCCGCCGTGCGCGACCAGGATGCCCAGCGCGCCGCACGCAGCGAGCAGGTCTCGCGCGCTCGCGCCCAGGCCGAGGCGGCCGAGGCGGAGGCCGCGCGCCTGGCGACCTCGCTCGAGAAGGCGCAGGAGGTCGTTCGCGAGGCCGAGTCGGGCGTCGCGCGCGCTGAGAGCGCCCACGCCGATTTCGCGGCCCGCCCGCGCCCGATGCTCGACGCGAGCGCCCGCGACGGCCTGGTCGCCGAGCTCGAGCGGGCGCGCGCGACCGAAATGGAGCGCCGCATCGAGCTCGAGACCGCGCGCGAGCGCGTGCGCGCCGAGCGCGAGAAGGCCGTGCAGCTCGAGCGCCGCCGCGAGGCCGAGCGCGCCGCGGCCGAGGATGCCGCGCGCCGCGCCGTGCTGCGGCAACGCCAGGTCGAGCGCGCCGCGGTGGTCGCCGACGCGCTGCCGGCCGTGCTGAACGCCGTCGACCGCTCGGTCGCCGAGGCGCGCGTCGCCCTGCACGCCGCCGAGGCCGCGCGCGCCCAGCAGAACGAGGAGCTCGTCGAGCTGCGCCGCACCGAGTCGCAGCTGCGCGAGCGCCTGCACGCGATCACCGAGAACGTGCACGGCCTCGAGCTGCAGATCTACGAGAAGAAGCTGCACCTCTCGCAACTGCTCGAGCGCGCGGGCGACGAGCTCGGTCTCGTCGAGGAGGTGCTCGTCGCCGAGTACGGCCCCGCCGTGCCGGTGCCCGACGACGACGACCTGACCGCGGCCGCTCGCGCGGTCGCCGACGCGGTTGCCGCCGAGGCCGCCTCGCGCGTGAACCCCGACCCGGATGCTCCGCTCTTCGACCCGACGAGCGACGAGGAGTCGGCCCGCGTCGCCGAGCTCGTCGCCGAGGGCCGCGCGCACCCGCTCGCGCAGCCCGGCGCGGGCGCGGCGGCCGAGACTGCCGAGGCCCCCGCGGGTCGGCCCTTCGTGCGCGCCGAGCAGCAGGCGCGCCTGGCCCGCGCCGAGCGCAAGCTCAGCCAGCTCGGCCGCGTGAACCCGCTCGCGCTCGAGGAGTTCGCCGCGCTCGAGCAGCGCCACAAGTTCCTCAGCGAGCAGCTCACCGACCTCGCCAACACGCGCCGCGACCTGCTCGCGATCATCGACGAGCTCGACGAGACGATGCAGCACATCTTCGCCGCCGCCTTCGCCGACACGAAGGAGGCCTTCGACCGCGTCTTCCCGATCCTGTTCCCGGGCGGCACGGGGCAGCTGCTGCTGACCGACCCGGAGAACATGCTCACGACGGGCATCGAGGTGACGGTCAAGCCCGCCGGCAAGAAGATCGAGCGCCTGAGTCTGCTGTCGGGCGGCGAGCGCTCGCTCGCGGCGGTCGCGCTGCTCATCGCGATCTTCAAGGCCCGGCCGAGCCCGTTCTACATCATGGACGAGGTCGAGGCCGCCCTCGACGACGCGAACCTCGGCCGCCTGCTGACGATCTTCCGCGACCTGCGCGAGAACTCGCAGCTCATCATCATCACGCACCAGAAGCGCACGATGGAGATCGCCGACGCCCTCTACGGCGTGAGCATGCGGCAGGACGGCGTGAGCGCCGTCGTCGGCCAGCGTGTGCAGGCGCCCGAGGCCGCTGCGAGCTGATCCGCGCAGTTGCCGTGCTCGCGGGCGCGACTCGGCGCGTCAGCCGGTGGTGAGCCACTGGGCCAGCATGACGATGATCCCGCTCGGCCCCCGCACGTAGGTGAGCTTCACCGCGCCCTGGTAGTCGGCGACGCCGCGCAGGGGGTGGAACCCGTGTCGCGCGGCGGTCGCGAGGGCGGCGTCGAGGTCGTCGACCGAGAAGGCGACCCGGTGCATCCCGATCTCGTTCGGCAGCGTCGGATCGGTCTCGATCGCCTCGGGGTGCAGGTACTCGAACAGCTCGATCTGGCCGTCGCCCCCGGGCGTCCGCAGCATGGCGATGCGCGCGTGGTTGCCGTCGAGCCCGACGGCCGTGTCGGCCCACTCGCCGCTGACCTCGTCGCGCCCCACCACCATCAGCCCGAGGTCGGTGAAGAACGCGATGGCCTGGTCGATGTCGCGAACGGCGATCCCGACGTTCTCGAACCTGATGGGCATGGTCGGATGCTAGACCTCGCGACGGCCGCTCGACCAGTGCCGCGATCGCGCCGCAGTCACGACAGCCTCTTGTCGTCGCCGTCGTGCACGCGCAGCCACCGGTGGTCGAAGGCATCGAGCGCGAGGGCCACCCGGCCGCGGTCGTCGGCGACGACGTCGCCGTCGCGCAGCAGCTCGACGAGCTCGCTGCTCGGTCCCATGCCGTCGGGCAGCGCGAACTCGACCTCCTGCGGGTCGGAGGAGAAGTTGTGCACGGCGATCATGCGCCCCTCCGCCCCCTGAACCGCGTGCACGAGCACCGCGTCGACCCCCGAGTCGATGAGCGTCAGCTCGCCCCAGCCGATCTCGGCCGAGGCGCGGTAGCGCCGGATGAGCTTCTCGAAGAACGCCAGCAGCGAGTCGGGGTCGGTGCGCTGGTCGGCGGCGTTGACGTGCGCGGGCCCGAAGCCGTCGGGGGTGACGGGCGCGACGAGCCGCCGAGCCCGAGCGCGCGAGAACCCGCCGTTCGCCCCCGAGTTCCACTGCATGGGCGTGCGCACGGCCAGCCGGCCGGCCTGGTCGAGGTTCTCGCCCATCCCGATCTCCTCGCCGTAGAAGATGACGGGGGTGCCGGGCAGCGAGAACAGCAGGCTGTAGACCATCCGCACGTGCCGCGGGTCGCCGGCGAGCATCGGGGGCAGCCGGCGGCGGATGCCCCGGTCGAACACGCGCATGCCCTCGTCGGGGGCGAAGGCCTCGAAGACCTCCTGCCGCTCGGCGTCGCTGAGCTTGTCAAGGGTGAGCTCGTCGTGGTTGCGCACGAAGTTGGCCCACTGGTTCTCCTGCGCGAGCACGGGCCGCTCGCGCAGCGCCTCGGCGAGCGGCCGGGCATCCTGCCGGGCGAGCGAGAGGTAGAGGCGCTGCATGCCGACGAAGTCGAACTGCATGGTGAGCTCGTCGGCCGCCTCGCCGCCGAAGTACGCGTACTGCTCGGCGTAGGGCAGGTTGACCTCGCCGAGCAGCACGGCGTCGCCCGTGCGCCGGGTGAGGTACTTGCGCAGCGAGCGCAGCAGCTCGTGCACGTCGACGTTCGGGTCGCTCTGGTCGAGGAAGGGCACGGCGTCGACGCGGAAGCCGCTGAGGCCTAGCTCCATCCAGAACCCCATGACCTTCGCGATCTCGTCGCGCACCTTGGGGTTCGCGAGGTTGAGGTCGGGCTGGTGCCGGTAGAAGTTGTGCAGGTAGTACTGCTCGGTCTTCTCGTCGTACTGCCACACGCCGTCCTCCTGGTCGGGGAAGACGTTGGTGGGGGCATCCTTCGGGATCTCGTCGCGCCACACGTAGAAGTCGCGGTAGGGGTTCGTGCGGCTCGAGCGCGCCTGCTTGAACCACGGGTGCTGATCGGAGGTGTGGTTGACGACGAGGTCGGCGATGACGCGCATGCCGCGATCCTTGGCGGTGCGCAGCACCTCGACGAGGTCGCCGTGGTGGCCCAGCCTCGGGTCGACGCCGTAGAAGTCGATGATGTCGTAGCCGTCGTCGCGCCCCGGCGTCGGGTAGAAGGGCATGAGCCACAGGCACGTCACGCCGAGCTCGGCGAGGTAGTCGACGCGGTGGGCGAGCCCTTCGAAGTCGCCGACGCCGTCGTCGTTGAAGTCCATGAAGGTCTCGAGGTCGAGGCAGTACACGACCGCGGTCTTCCACCACAGGTCGCCGGTGTCGGTGAGCCTCATGCGCGCGCCCCCGCGGGCTGCGCCGACTCGGTGAAGGCGGCGAGGATGCTCGGCGCGACCTGCTCGAGGAACGCGCGCTGCTCGGTCGGCACGTGATGCACGTAGGCGCCGTCGAAGCCCTGCGCGAGCATCCCCCCGATCGCGTCGACGACGGCGGAGGCGCTGTCGGTGACGACGACGGAGCCGCGCACGTCGTCGGGCCGCACGTGCGCCGCGGCCTGCGCGAACGCGCGGGGCGAGTCGAGATCCCAGCACAGCGGGGGAGCGAACACGTTGGTGCGCCACTCGTGGAAGGCCTGCTCGAGCGCCCGCTGCTCGGTCTCGGCCCACGCGACGTGCACCTGCACGAGCACGTCGCCGCGACCGCCGGCGTCGCGGTAGGCGTCGGAGACCCGACGCAGCTTCTCCTCCGACTGGTTCACCGTGATGAGCCCGTCGGCCCACTCGGCCGCCCAGGCGGCGGTCTCGGGCGTGACGGCGGTGGCGATGAGGGGCGGCGGCGTCTCGGGGCGGGTCCAGAGCCGGGCGTGGTCGACGCGCACGAGGCCGTCGTGGGTGACCTCCTCGCCGGCGAGCAGGCGGCGGATCACATCGACGCACTCGCGCAGGCGCGCGTTCCGCACCTCCTTCGGCGGCCACGCGTCGCCCGTGATGCGCTCGTTGAGGTTCTCGCCGCTGCCGAGCGCGACCCAGTAGCGGCCCGGGTTCATGACCTCGAGCGTCGCGATCGCCTGCGCGCTGATCGCGGGGTGGATGCGCTGCCCGGGCGCGTGCACCTGCCCGATGCGCAGCGTCTTCGCGCGCTCGAGCGCGGCGCCCATCCAGGCGAACGAGAAGGCCGAGTGGCCCTGCTCCTCGCTCCAGGGGGCGAAGTGGTCGCTGCCCATCGCGTCGGTGAAGCCCACCTGCTCGGCGAGGGCGACGGCGTCGAGCAGCGTTCTCGGGTCGAGCTGCTCGTGCGAGGCGTGGAATCCGATGCGGGTCATGCGTCCTCCTTCGACCGCACCGACCCTAGAGAGGGCGACGGATGCGCGTCGCGAAGCGTCCCCCGCGCCCGGCGCCGCGGCCGGCGGCGAGACGCGCCCCGCCTCGCGCCCCTACCGGAAGACGGTCGGCAGCACCGGCTCGCCCCGCGCGAGGCGGAACGCCTCGGGCGGCAGCTCGGCGATCACGGCGGCGTGGTGCTCGCGCGCCCGCCGCACGCCCTCGGGGCCGGTATAGCGAACATCCGCCTCGCCGTCGCGCAGCAGCGTCGCGGTGAGCGGCCGCACGGTGCCGCCGTGCGTCTCGACGACGGTCGCCTCGGCCTCCGGCTCGCCGTCGCGGTCGTCGTCGACGACGACGTGCTCGGCGAGGGCCCGCCCGTGCAGCAGCAGCCGCTCACCGCGCTTGGCGCCGCCGAGCGACACCTTGTCGATGCTCTTCTTCGCGACGGGCATCCACGCCTCGTCGGCGTCGCCGCGGTGCGCGACGAGCTTGTAGACGAAGCCCGCCGCGGGCGAGCCGGAGCCCGTCACGACGGAGGTGCCGACACCGAAGCTGTCGACGGGGGCACCGCGCAGCGCCGCGATCGTGTGCTCGTCGAGGTCGTTGGTGACGGTGATGCGGGTGCCGGTGGCGCCGAGCGCGTCGAGCTGCTCGCGCACCTCGCGCACGAGCGAGGGCAGGTCGCCGGAGTCGAGCCGCACCGCGCCGAGCTCGGGCCCCGCGACGCGCACGGCCGTCTCGATGGCCGCGCGCACGTCGTAGGTGTCGACGAGCAGCGTCGTGCCGGTGCCGAGCGAGTCGACCTGGGCGCGGAAGGCCTCCTCCTCGGTGTCGTGCAGCAGCGTGAACGAGTGCGCGGCGGTGCCCATGGTGGGAATTCCCCATCGACGCCCCGCCTCGAGGTTCGACGTCGCGCTGAAGCCGGCGATGTAGGCGGCGCGGGCGGCGGCGACGGCGGCCTCCTCACCGGTGCGGCGCGAGCCCATCTCGGCGAGCGGGCGGCCCTCGGCGGCGGCGACCATGCGGGCGGCGGCCGTCGCGACGGCGGTGTCGTGGTTGAGGATGCTCAGCACGACCGTCTCGAGCACGACCGCCTCGGCGAACGTGCCAGTGACGGTCAGCAGCGGCGAGTTCGGGAAGTACAGCTCGCCCTCCCGGTAGCCGTGCACGCTGCCGGTGAAGCGGAAGTCGGCGAGGTAGGCGAGCGTCGCGTCGTCGACGACGCGGTGGTCGCTCAGCCAGTCGAGCTCAGGCGTGCCGAAGCGGAAGTCGGCGATCGCCTCGAGCACGCGCCCCGTGCCGGCGACGACGCCGAACCGGCGACCGCCCGGCAGGCGGCGCCCGAACACCTCGAACACGCACCGCCGATGGGCGCGACCCGACCGCAGCGCGGCCTCGATCATCGTCAGCTCGTAGCGGTCGGTGAGCAGCGCTGTCGTCACGCGCTCAGCCTAGGCCTCTAGCTTTCGACCGTGACCGATCCCGTCCGCTGGCTCACGGCCGAGCAGCTCGGCCCGCACTTCGATGACGGCGGGCTCGTGATCCTCATCGAGAACCACGAGGTGTTCCGGCGGCGCCCGACGCATCGGCTCAAGGCGCACCTGTACCTGAGCGCGCTGCGGCACCGGGCGCGCGAGCTCGGTGACCGGTGCGAGTACGTGCAGGCGAGCTCCTACGCGGCGGCGCTGCGCGAGCGCGGGCTCATCGGCGAGCGGCTCGAGGTGGTCGGAGCGACGTCGTGGGCGCAGGCCCGGCTGGTGGAGGGGCTCGGGGCGAGCATCCTGCCCGATCGGGGCTTCGTGACCGACCGCGCGACGTTCGCGGCGTGGGCGGAGGGGAAGAAGCCGACCCAGCTGCTCATGGACCGCTTCTACCGCGAGGTCAGAGAACGGACCGGCATCCTCATGGAGGGCGACCAGCCCGTCGGCGGGCAGTTCAGCTTCGACCACGACAACCGTCAGCGGCCGCCGAAGGGTGCCGTGTCGCTCGGGCTGCCCGAGCCGTGGAAGCCCGTCGAGGACGACATCGATGCGGGCGTGCGCGAGACGCTCGATCGGCTCGAGGCCGACGGCGTGCGGTTCCTGGGCGCGGATGCTCCGCGCGCGTTCGCCGCGACGCGCGACGAGGCCCTCGCCGCCCTCGACGACTTCATCGCCACGAGGCTGCCCGATTTCGGCCCGTTCGAAGACGCCTCGCTGCAGGGCGACGACACCATGGCCCACAGCCGGCTCAGTGTGCCGCTCAACCTGGGGCTGCTGCATCCGCTCGAGATCGTCGACCGCGTCGTGGCGGAGCACGACGCGGGGCGCGCCCCCCTCAACAGCGTCGAGGGCATCGTGCGGCAGCTCATCGGCTGGCGCGACTGGGTGTGGCACCTGTACTGGCACCTGGGGCCCGACTACGTCGAGCGCAGCAACTTTCTCGCGGCGACGACGCCGCTCCCGGCCGAGTGGTGGCAGCTCGACGGCGCAGAGGTGCAGGCCCGCTGCCTGTCGCACGTGCTCGACGCCGTCGGACGCACCGGCTACGCGCACCACATCCAGCGCCTCATGGTGCTCGGCAATTTCGCGCTGCAGCGCGGGTACGACCCGGCCGAGCTGACGGCGTGGTTCCAGGGCGCGTTCGTCGACGGTACGCCGTGGGTGATGCCCGCGAACGTCGTCGGCATGAGTCAGTTCGCCGACGGCGGCATCGTCGCGACGAAACCGTACGCCTCGGGCGGTGCGTACATCGACCGCATGAGCGACTTCTGCGGGTCGTGCCGCTTCTCGCCCTCGAAGCGACTGGGCGAGGATGCGTGCCCGTTCACCGCCGGGTACTGGGCCTTTCTCGACCGGGTCGAGCCGCGCATCCGCGGCAATCACCGCATGGCGCAGCCGCTCGCGGGGCTGCGCAGGCTCGCCGACCGCGAGGAGGTCGTCGCGCAGGAGCGCGCGCGGACCGCGTACGGAGGCGCCCTCTAGACTTCCGGGGTGAGCAGCGCGCCGATCGGAGTCTTCGATTCCGGCGTCGGCGGCCTCACCGTCGCCCGCGCGATCATCGACCAGCTGCCGCGCGAGCAGTTGCTCTACCTCGGCGACACCGCGAACGGCCCGTACGGCCCGCGCCCGATCGCCGAGGTGCGCGAGCACGCCCTCGCGGTGCTCGACGAGCTCGTCGACCAGGGTGTGAAGGCGCTCGTGATCGCGTGCAACACGGCGAGCGCGGCGATGTTCCGCGACGCGCGCGAGCGCTTCGAGCAGGGTCACGGCATCCCAGTGATCGAGGTGATCCAGCCGGCCGTGCGCCAGGCGGTGCGCCGCACCCGCTCGAAGCGCATCGGCGTCATCGGCACCGAGGGCACGATCCGCTCCGGCGCCTACACCGACGCCTTCGTCGCCGACCCCGAGCTCGTCGTCACGACGGCGGCCGCGCCGCGCTTCGTCGAGTTCGTCGAGGCCGGGGTCACGACGGGCCCCGAGCTCATGGCCGTCGCCGCGGAGTATCTGGCCCCCCTGCGCGAGGCCGACATCGACACGCTCGTGCTCGGCTGCACGCACTACCCGCTGCTCGCCGGCGCGATCCAGTACGTGATGGGCCCGGAGGTCTCGCTCGTCTCGAGCGCCGAGGAGACCGCCTACGACGTCTACCGTCGCCTCGTCGAGCACGACCTGCTGTCGCAGTCGGCAGATGCTCCGCGCCACGTCTTCGAGGCCACGGGCCCCGACACCGCACGCTTCCGGCAGCTCGCCGCCCGATTTCTCGGCCCCGAGGTCTCGCGCGTCGAGACCTTCGCGACCGGCACCATCCCTCTCCCGAAAGGCACCCCATGACGACGATCGCCGAATCCACCGGCCTCGGCTCGACGAAGCGCGCCGACGGTCGCGCCGCCGACCAGCTGCGGCCGGTCACGATCGAGCGCGGCTGGAGCGCGCAGGCCGAGGGCAGCGCGCTCATCAGCTTCGGCGGCACGAAGGTGCTGTGCACGGCGAGCTTCACCAACGGCGTGCCGCGCTGGCTGACCGGCAAGGGCACGGGCTGGGTCACCGCCGAGTACGGCATGCTGCCGCGCTCGACGAACAGCCGCATGGATCGCGAGAGCGTCAAGGGCAAGGTGGGAGGCCGCACGCACGAGATCTCGCGCCTGATCGGCCGCAGCCTGCGCGCCGTCGTCGACACGAAGGCGCTCGGCGAGAACACGCTCGTCATCGACTGCGACGTGCTGCAGGCCGACGGCGGCACGCGCACCGCCGCGATCACGGGCGCGTACGTCGCGCTCGCCGACGCGATCGAGTGGGGCCGCGCGCAGGGCTTCATCGGCAAGAAGGCCGTCGCGCTCAAGGACTCGGTCGCGGCCGTGAGCGTCGGCATCATCGACGGCGTGCCGCTGCTCGACCTCGCCTACGTCGAGGACGTGCGGGCCGAGACCGACATGAACGTCGTCGTCACGGGCTCCGGCCACTTCGTCGAGGTGCAGGGCACCGCCGAGGGCGCGCCCTTCGACCGCGCCGAGCTGGATGCCCTGCTCGACCTCGCCGTCGGCGGCTGCCGCACCCTGGCCGAGGCGCAGCGCGAGGCGCTCGGGCGATGAGGGTCGTCGTCGCGACGCACAACGCGCACAAGGTGGCCGAGCTGCAGCGCATCCTCGGGGCGCAGGTGCCCGACCTCGAGCTCGTCGCCTACGACGGCCCCGCGCCGGCGGAGGACGGCGACTCGTTCGCCGCGAACGCCCTCATCAAGGCCAGGACCGCTGCGGCGCACACGGGTCTTCCCGCGATCGCCGACGATTCCGGCATCTCGGTGGATGCCCTCGACGGTGCGCCGGGCATCCACTCGGCCTACTACTCGGGGCAGCGCGATGACGCGGCCAACGTGCGCCACCTGCTGAGCGAGCTCGCCGCCCTCGGCTCCGACGCCGACCGCACCGCGCGGTTCACGTGCGCCGCGGCGCTCGTCGACCCGACCGAGACGGTCGACGGTGCACCGTTCGAGCTCGCCGCCCTCGGCGTCTGGCCCGGCCGCGTCGCGGCCGAGCCGGCCGGTGGGGGAGGCTTCGGCTACGACCCGATCTTCGTGCCCGACGGGCTCACCGTCACGAGCGCCGAGATCAGCGCCGACGAGAAGAACGCGATCAGCCACCGCGCCCGGGCCTTCGCGGCGCTCGCCGCGGTGCTACGCGCCCGCGCCGCCCGCTAGCGCGCCTGCCGCGCGCGCCGCGACCCTCGCGGTGCTCGCGGCCCAGAAGTGTGCCGATTCGTGGCGAATGGGCCGAAACATTTGGGCTCATTCGCCACAAACCGGCACTTTCGCGTGCGGGGGTGAATCAAACCGCCGCACGCGCGGCCCTGCTCCCGGTGCCCGCGGCCCCGCCCCGTACCCTGGAGGGCATGGTCGAGTCGGGGGTGCGCGCGGCGCTGAGCGGCGCCGCCTCGACCGCCGCCGACGACTACCTCAAGGTCATCTACTCGCACACCGAGTGGCAGCCCGAGCCGATCACGCCGAGCCAGCTCGCCACGCGACTGGGGCTCGCGCCGTCGAGTGTCACCGAGATGGTGAAGAAGCTCGCCACCGCGGGCCTCGTCGACCACCGCCCGTACTCGGCGATCACGCTCACGGCCGAGGGCGAGCGCCGCGCGCTGCGCATGCTGCGCCGCCACCGCCTCATCGAGACCTGGCTCGTGCGCGTGCACGGCTACGGGTGGGATGAGGTCGACGACGAGGCCGAGGTGCTCGAGCACGCGATCAGCGACCGCCTGCTCGACGCGATCGACGCGCAGCTGGGGCGGCCGACGCGCGACCCGCACGGCGACCTGATCCCGACGGCGAGCGGCGAGCTCGTGCGCCCCGACGCCGTGCGGCTCGACGCGGCGCCGTTCGGCTTCACGGGCCACGTGGTGCGCATCAGCGACCGCGATCCCGACGTGCTGCGCGTGCTCGACCGCCTCGGCATCGCGCTCGACGCGCCGCTGTGGGTCGCGCACGAGCCGACCGAGGGCGCCGGCATCGCGATCGTGCGCGCGGAGGGCGGCGAGGTCGTGGTGTCGCCGAGCGTCGCTGCCGCGGTGTGGCTCGAGCGGAGCATCCGGCCCTAATATTTCGGCATGCCGAAAAATGCGACGGATGCCCTGCCGCGCGATCCCCGCCCGGTGACCGCCGCGCGCCGCGGCCTGCTCGTCGCTCCGCTGCTCGGCCCCGCGCTCGTCGCCGGCGTCGCCTACCTCGACCCGGGCAACGTCGCCGCGAACATGACCGCGGGAGCCCTGTTCGGCTACCTGCTGGTGTGGGTCGTCGTGACGGGCAACGTCATGGCGTGGCTGATCCAGTACCTGTCGGCGAAGCTCGGCATCGTCACTGGGCAGAGCCTGCCCGAGGCGCTCGGGCGGCGGTTCCGGCGCCGGCCGGCGCGACTGGCGTACTGGCTGCAGGCCGAGGCGGTCGCGATGGCGACCGACGTCGCCGAGGTCATCGGCGGTGCCGTCGCCCTGTACCTGCTCTTCGATCTGCCGCTCATCGTCGGCGGGCTCATCACGGGCGTCGTGTCGATGCTGCTGCTCGTCGTGCAGTCGAGCCGCGGGCCGAAGCCGTTCGAGCGCGCCATCACGGGGCTCATGCTCGTCATCGCGATCGGGTTCTGCGCCGGCCTCGTCATCGGCCCGCCGGATGCGCAGCAGACGCTCGGCGGCCTCGTGCCGCGCTTCGACGGCACCGAGTCGGTGCTGCTCGCGGCGAGCATCCTCGGCGCGACGGTCATGCCGCACGCGATCTACGCGCACTCCTCGCTCACGCGCGACCGCTTCGGGCTCGTCGCGGCGGGCGCCGAGCGGCGCCTCGTGCTGCGGGCCACGAAGGTGGACGTGACGATCGCGCTCGCGATCGCCGGCAGCGTCAACGTGGTGATCCTGCTGCTGGCGGCCGCGAACCTGCAGGGCGTCGAGGGCACCGACTCGCTCGAGGGCGCGCACGCCGCGCTCGGAGCCGCCCTCGGCGAGCCGGTCGCGCTGCTGTTTGCGATCGGGCTGCTCGCCTCGGGCCTCGCCTCGACCTCGGTCGGCGCCTACGCGGGCGCCGAGATCATGCGCGGGCTGCTGCGGGTGAGCATCCCGCTGCTGGCGCGGCGGGCGATCACGATCGCGCCCGCGCTGCTGCTGCTCGTGCTCGGCGTCGACCCGACGCTCGCGCTCGTGCTGAGCCAGGTCGTGCTGAGCTTCGGCATCCCGTTCGCGCTCATCCCGCTCGTGCGGCTCACCGCCGACCGCGGGCTCATGGGCGACTCCGTCAACGCCCGCGTCACGACGGCGCTCGCGATCGTGGCCGCGGGCCTGCTCGTCGCCCTCAACGTGACGCTGCTGGTGCTGCTCGCGCTCGGCGGCTAGGGCCGAGTCGAGGGTGGCGCTCGGCGGCTAGAGCAGTCCGTCGGGCTTCTCGTGCTTGCCGTCGGGCTTGCCGACGAGCTTGCGCGGGTCAGGGCGGTGCTCGCCGTCGTGCTCGGCGGAGTCGTGCCCGCCGCCGTGCCGCGCGTGCGCCGGAGCCTCGTGACGGCCGTCGTGTTCCGGCTCGTCGAGCTCGACGACGTCGACGACGACGGGCGTGCCGGCCGCCTCGAGCGCCTCCTCCTTCTTGCGCTCGCGGCGCTCGTGCAGGGCGTGGTAGCCGATGCCGAGCAGCGCGAGGCCGATGACGGTGAGCAGCACGACGTCGATGTACTCGGTCACGACCTCCGAGACGCCCGGGATGTGCGCGACGCCCCAGCCGAGCACCGTGAGCCCGACGGCCCACAGGAACGCGCCGAGGGTGTCGAAGAGGAAGAAGCGGCGGTAGGGCATCCGGCCGACGCCCGCAGCGACCGGCGCGATCGTGCGCACGACGCCGATGAAGCGGGCGATCGTGATGGCGAAGCCGCCGTACTTGGCGAAGAAGGCCTCGGTGCGCGCGACGCTGCGCTTGGAGAAGAAGCCCGCCGACTTGCGCTCGAAGATCGCCGGGCCGGCCTTGCGCCCGATGAGATAGCCCAGGTTGTCGCCGCCCATCGTCGCGATCATGATCGACAGCGCGACGAGCCAGATCGGCTGCGGGATGACGCCGGTGTAGGTGAGCACGCCCGTGATGATGAGCAGCGTGTCGCCCGGCAGCAAGAAGCCGACGAGCAGCCCAGTCTCGACGAACACGATCGCGCAGACGACGATGAGCGCCCACGGCCCGGCCGTCGTGATGATGCCCTCGACGTCGAAGAGTCCGATGTCGGTGGCGAGCATGGCGGCTCCGGAGGTGAGGGCGGTTCGGCGGTGGTCGGCTCAGAGTATCGCGCGCGAGGCTATGCACCGACTGGCGGGCGGGCGAACGCTTTGTGACGGGGGGTGGATGCTCGGCGCGCGCCGCTCAGCGGCCGCGCCCCGACTCGCCCGACGTCGGCAGCCCGCTCTACGCTGGTGCCCACGGTGGCCGGACCGCTCGAGCAGCGTCCGGAGGGAGCCACGCGTGCACCGCACGAACCACTGGCACCCGATGCTCGCCGCCGTCGAGGTCGAGCCCGGCGTGTGGCAGCTCACGAGCCAGACGGGCCCGTACGCGATCGTGCGCCTGCTCGAGATCGGGGGCGAGCGCGGCTACCGGGCGACGACGTACGCCGAGCCGCGCATCCTCATCGGGTATCGACGCACGCTGCGGGCGGCCTGCGAGGCGGCGCACCGGCACTGGCTGCGCCAGCACGGGCCCGACCCAGGCGAGCACCAGTACCCCGACCTCTCGGGCTGGCGAGGGCGATCGCGCTGAGTGCGGAAGGAGGGACTTGAACCCTCACGCCCGAAGGCACAGGAACCTAAATCCTGCGTGTCTGCCGATTTCACCACTCCCGCTGGTGAGGCGTCAGTCTAACGAGGCGGCGTGCACCCGGCGGGTCGGCCGACCCCTCGCGGCGAGGCCAGCGCAGGCGTAGCATCCGCGGCATGAACGGCAGCGAGCCGCGCAGCGGCACCTCTGAGACGCAGGCGGTGTGCCCGCTCTGCGCGCACGCCATGGACGAGCACCGCATCGACCATTCCGGCCGTGACGCGGTGCTGCACTGCCCGGTCGACTATCTGCCCGAGCCGGACGATCGCCGCCCGCTCAACGAGCTCGGCATGCCGCGTCGCGACTGACGCGCCGCGGGCTCGGTCGCGATGCGTGCTTCCGGGGCGACGGATGCTCGGCTAGCGTTCGACGCATGATCGCGCGCCTCGCCCTGCCGCTGCTCGGCCTCCTGCTGCTCGGCGCCGGGGTGTGGGTGCTCGCCACCTACCCGATCGAGGTCGGCTGGTTCGCGTTCGGGTTCGGCGAGGGGGCCGCGCCCGACCTCACGCCGGCGATCTCGACGCTGACGACGATCGGGCTCGCCCTGCTCGTGCTCGGCGGCGTGCTGCTCGGCGCCGCTCTGGGCTTCGCGCTCGGCCGACGTCGCCCGTCGAGCGCCTAGGCCCGCCCGGCCGCGACGAGGGCCGCCCACAGCTCGGCGCGCGCCGGGAACGACCCGAGGTCGCGCCCGAGCAGCTGCTCGGCGCGCTTGACCCGTGCGCGCAGCGTGTGGCGGTGGATGCCGAGCCTCGCCGCCGCCGACTCGGCCACCGCGTCGGCCGCGAGCCACTCGCTGAGCGTGCGCACGAGCTCGTCGCGCGAGCGGGCGTCGTGCTCGTCGAGCGGAGCGAGCACGGAGGCCGCGATGCGGCGCGTGTCGTCGCCCGAGAGCGAGGCGAGCACGCCGTCGTCGCGCAGCATCGCGTAGTCGACCAGGCGCTGGTCGCCGCTCGCCCGGTCGGCCGCGCGCCCGGCCTCGTCGACCGCGGTCGACAGGGCCGCGTAGCGCGCACCGCGCACGAAGCCGCCGGTGAGGCGCACCCGGTCGGCGAGGTAGTCGAGCACGGGGGTCTCGGCCTCCGGCACGATGATGACGACGCGCTGCCCGTCGCGCGCGTGGAACACGGCGCCGCGCGCGCGCTCGGCGCGGGATTCGAGCAGGTCGAGCAGCGCCGCGCGGCGCGCCCCCCGGGCATCCACCACCGCGACCGTGAGCGGCTCGCTCGGCAGGGCGCCCCACAGCGCACGGGAGGTCGCGGCGACGAGCTCGCGCTCGCCGCGCAGCAGCGCCGCGAGCAGCCCCGAGCGCAGGTGGTCGAGAGTGCGGGCGAGGGTGCGATCCTGCTCGAGGGCGAGACCGGTCATCGCGACGACGCTCGTGATGACGGCGCGCACGGCGTCGTCGTGCTGGGCGGCGGCGCCGACGACGAGCACGCCGCGCAGCGCCTCCGAGCGACCGAGGGTCTGCAGGGCGACCCCGTCAGCGACGACCGCGGCGCGTCGACCCTCGGCGAGCATCCGCCTGGCCTCCTGCAGCGCCTCGGGGGTGACGGGCCCGCCGTGCACGACCTCAGCGTCGGTGCCGAGCAGTGCGACGGGGGCGTCGACGCGGCGGCCCAGCTCGGCGACGACCTCGGCGAGGCCCCCGGGCTTGAGCGCGGCGACGGCGATGGCGCGCTGCGCCTCGAGGGTCCAGCGCACGCGGGCGTAGCGCTCGGCAGCGATCGCGTCGGCGGCGGCGCGCGCGACCGCGATGAAGGGGATGCGGTAGGGCACCTCGAACAGCGCGATGCCCGCCGCCTCGCACGCGGCCGCGAGCGGCTCGGGCGTGCCGGCGCGCACCACCTCGGTGCCGAAGCCGACCGCCGGCACCCCGCGCTCGGCGAGCCGAGCGACCCATGGCGCGATGTCGGCGTCGTCGTGCCACTGCGTGCCCGTGGTGAGCAGAGCATCGCCCGGGGAGAGGAACGGGGTCGGGTCGGCGAGGTCGCTCGAGTGCACCCAGGCCCAGCGGCGGTCGAGGGCCGCGTCGTCGGCGCGAACCAGGCGCAGGGCGAGGCTGCGGTCGGCGAGCATCGTGCGCAGCGAGACGGGCATGGGGCCTCCAGAGGGCGGATGTCCACGCTGTACAGCGGGAGCATCATCATTGTACGAAGCGAACAGAAGCGATCGCGAGCCGCCGCCCTACGCTGGCCCGCATGAGCATGACCGTCACCGCGCCCGAGATCGTCGGCGGCCCCTCGCTGCCGCAGGAGCGCCGCCTCGTCACGAGCATTCCGGGCCCGCTGAGCGAGCAGTGGATCGCGCGCAAGCAGGCGGCCGTCTCGAGCGGCGTCGGCACGATGATGCCCGTCTACGCGGTCGCCGCGGGCGGCGGCGTCATCGTCGACGTCGACGGCAACTCGCTCATCGACCTCGGCTCGGGCATCGCCGTCACCAACGTCGGCAACGCCGACCCGCACGTCACGGCCGCCGTCATCGAGCAGGTGCAGCGCTTCACGCACACCTGCTTCACGATCACGCCCTACGACGGCTACGTCGAGGTCGCCGAGGCGCTCAACCGGCTCACCCCCGGTGACCACGCCAAGCGCACCGCCCTGTTCAACTCGGGCGCCGAGGCCGTCGAGAACGCCATCAAGATCGCCCGCTACTTCACCGGCAAGTCGGCCGTCGTCGCCTTCGACCACGGCTACCACGGCCGCACCAACCTCACCATGGGCCTCACCGCCAAGGCGATGCCCTACAAGGCCGGCTTCGGCCCGTTCGCGCCCGACATCTACCGCGCGCCCATGTCGTACCCGTTCCGCGACGGCCTCAGCGGGGCCGAGGCGGCCGAGCGCGCCATCCACATGATGGAGCGCCAGATCGGCGCCGACCGCATCGCCGCGATCATCATCGAGCCCATCCAGGGCGAGGGCGGCTTCGTCGTGCCCGCGAAGGGCTTCCTGCCCGCGCTGCAGGCCTGGGCGAACGCCAACGGCGTCGTCTTCATCGCCGACGAGGTGCAGACCGGCTTCGCGCGCACCGGCCAGATGTTCGCGAGCGAGGACGAGGGCATCGTGCCCGACCTCATCACCCTCGCCAAGGGCATCGCGGGCGGCCTGCCGCTCGCCGCCGTCACCGGCCGTGCCGAGATCATGGATGCTCCGCACGCGGGCGGCCTCGGCGGCACCTACGGCGGCAACCCCATCGCGACGGCCGCGGCGCTCGGCGCCCTGGCCGCCTACGACGAGCACGACCTGCTCGGCCGGGCCCGTGAGCTCGAGGCGATCATCCTCGCCGAGCTCACGGCCCTCCAGCAACAGGATGCGCGCATCGGCGACATCCGCGGGCGCGGCGCCATGATGGCGATCGAGCTCGTCGACGCCGACGGCAAGCCCGACGCCGCCCTCACCGGCCGCGTCGCGAAGCACTGCCACAACGCCGGCGTCATCGTGCTGACCTGCGGCACCGACGGCAACGTCATCCGCCTGCTGCCGCCGCTGTCGATCAGCGACGAGCTGCTGCGCGAGGGCATCGGCGTCATCGGCGAGGCGCTCGCCGCGAACGCCGCCTAGCCGCACCCACCGACCACCCCGCGGGCCCGCCACCACCGCATCCTTCGAAGCGAAAAGGGACACCATGATCACCGAAGCCGAACTGCTCGCCAAGCTGCCCCGCGGCCTGTACATCGACGGCGAGTGGGTCGACGCCGAGGGCGGCGCGACGCTCGCCGTCAATGACCCGTCGACGGGCGAGCTGCTCGTCGAGATCGCGAGCGCCTCCGTCGCCGACGGCAAGCGCGCCATGGACGCGGCCGCGAACGCCCAGGCCAGTTGGGGCGCCACGGCGCCGCGCGTGCGCGGCGAGATCCTGCGGCGCGCGTTCGAGCTCGTCACCGAGCGCGCCGACGAGTTCGCGCTGCTCATGACGCTCGAGATGGGCAAGCCGCTCGCCGAGTCGCGCGGCGAGGTCGCCTACGGCGCCGAGTTCCTGCGCTGGTTCAGCGAGGAGGCCGTCCGTATCACCGGCCGCTTCGGCTCGAACCCCGAGGGCACCGGCCAGATCGTCGTCTCGCACGCACCCGTCGGCCCCTCGTTCCTCATCACGCCCTGGAACTTCCCGCTCGCGATGGCGACCCGCAAGATCGCGCCCGCGATCGCCGCCGGCTGCACCTCGATCATCAAGCCCGCCGCGCTCACGCCGCTCACGACGATGTACTTCGTGAAGGTGCTGGAGGAGGCGGGGCTGCCCAAGGGCGTCGTCAACGTCGTCACGACCGCCAAGTCGGGCGCGCTGTCGGCCGAGATCATCGCCGACCCGCGCCTGCGCAAGCTGAGCTTCACGGGCTCGACCGAGGTCGGCCGCATGCTCATGAAGCAGGCCGCCGACGGCATCCTGCGCACGTCGATGGAGCTCGGCGGCAACGCCCCCTTCGTCGTGTTCGAGGATGCTGACCTCGACAAGGCCATCGACGGCGTCATGCTCGCCAAGTTCCGCAACATCGGCCAGGCCTGCACGGCGGCGAACCGCATCCTCGTGCAGGCGTCGGTCGCCGACGAGTTCGGCCGCCGCGTCACCGAGCGCGTCGCCGCCATGAAGATGGGCCGCGGCACCGAGGAGGGCGTGCAGATCGGCCCGCTCGTCGACGACAACGCCGTGCAGGGCTCGCACGAGCTCGTGCAGGACGCCGTCGCGAAGGGCGCCACGGTCACGACCGGCGGCGTCGTGCCCGACCGCGCCGGCTCGTTCTACCCGCCGACGGTGCTCACGGGCGTGCAGCCCGGCACGCGCCTGCTGAGCGAGGAGATCTTCGGCCCCGTGCTCGCCATCGTGCCCTTCGAGACCGAGGACGAGGCGGTCGAGTTCGCCAACGCGACCGAGTACGGCCTCATCAGCTACGTCTACACGCAGGATCTCGCGCGCGGCATGCGCATGATCGACCGCCTCGAGACCGGGATGATGGGCCTCAACGCCGGCGTCATCTCCAACGCGGCGGCCCCGTTCGGCGGCGTCAAGCAGTCGGGCATCGGCCGCGAGGGCTCGCTCGAGGGCATCGACGAGTACCTGACGACGAAGTACACGTTCATCCCGAAGGCGTAGTCCTTCCGCGGAGGCCAGGTCTCCGCCGCCGGGCGCTGTGGTGGCCGCCCGGCGGCGGATCCCGTCCCCGCCGGGCGCTGTGGTGGCCGCCCGGCGGGGAATCTCCACTCCCGCCCCGCGCTGGCGCGCCCTACCCTCCGGAGCATGCTCGTGACCCCTGCATCGCAGACCGCCCAGCCCGCCGTGCTCGTCGTGCAGCACGACGTCGACGACAACCTCGGCGAGCTCGCGCCGCCGCTCGCCGAGGCGGGCATCCGCATCGTCGTGTGGGATGCCGGTCGCGTGCCCGACGGCGCCCCGGCGAGCCTCGATGGCTTCAGCGGCGTCATCTCGCTCGGCGCGTACGCGGGCGTGCGCGACGAGGCCGAGAAGCAGTGGATGCCGGTCGAGAAGGCGCTGCTGCGCGAGGCGATCGATCGGCGGATGCCCGTGCTGGGTCTCTGCTTCGGCGCCCAGCTGCTCGCCGCCGCGTCGGGCGCCGCGTTCCGCCCGTCGCCCGTGCCCGAGCTCGGCTGGACCCGCGTGACCCCCACGCCGGAGGCCGCCGCCGACCCGGTGGTCGCACCGCTCGCTTCCGACGGCGAGCTCGACGTCTTCCACTACCACTTCGACTCGTTCGAGCTGCCCGAGGGCGCCACGCTGCTGGGCGAGACGAACGGCATCATCGAGGCCTTCCGGGTGGGGGAGTGCGCGTGGGGCCTGCAGTTCCACCTCGAGGTGGGGCTTGCGACGCAGCTGGCGTGGATCGCCGGCGACCGCCCCGGCTTCGAGCGCGTCGGCGCCGACCCCGAGCACCAGGAGGCGCTGAGCCACGAGAAGTGGCGCGAGTACCGCGACCGCGCGCACGCGGTCGGCGCGGCGTTCGCGGCCGAGGTGCGGCGGTTCGCGCAGACGTGAGCCGGGCATCCGTCGCCGGCCGCACGAGCGGGGGCGGCGGGGTCAGCCGAGCTGCGTGAGCGCGAACGACAGCGCGAACCCGAGCGCCGCCCACAGGCCGGTGAGCGAGCGGTCGGCGTCGAACGCCTCCGGGATCATGGTGTTGGCGACCATGGCGAGGATGCCGCCCGCCGCGACCGTCTGCACCCCCGCGATCACGCCGCTTGGCGCGTCGGCGAGCACGAGGAACCCGAGCGCCGCGGCGAGCCCCGAGGCGAGCGCGATGCCGCCCCACACGCCGAAGACGTAGCGGGCGCTGCGCCCCTCGTGCCGCATGCCGGCGGCGCTCGAGAGCCCCTCCGGGATGTTCGAGACGGCGACCGCGATGAGGATCGGCAGGCTCACCGCGCCGCCTTCGGCGAGCGAGAGACCGAGCACGAGGCTCTCGGGCACGCCGTCGAGCAGCGCGCCCACGGCGACCGCGAGCCCGATAGCCGTGCTCGCGGCGGGGGCGGGCGAGGCGTGGATGCCCGGCGCGCTCTGCAGCGCGATCGACCGTTTGCGCGCGCGGGCGCCCTGCCGCGCGAGCAGCAGGTCGGCAACGACGAAGATGACCGCCCCGAGCAGGAACCCGGCGAGGGTCGGAGCGAGGCCGCCGGTCTCGTGCGCCTCGACGACGAGCTCGAAGGCGAGCGTCGAGATGAGCGCGCCGGCGCCGAACGCCATGACGCCGGCGACGACGGCGTGGGGCACGCGCGCGAGCCAGCCGATGACGGCGCCGACGACGAGGAAGGCGGCGGCGCCGAGCCCCGCGCCGCCGGCGGCGAGGGCTCCGAGCAGGTCGGGCACGGCTCCTCCGATCCGCCGGCGCGCGCGGCCGTCGGGGTCAGCCTACGACCGCGCGCGGCGTTCGGCTCAGCGCCGCACGGCGGCCCGCGAGCGCAGGCGCGCGAGCAGGTGCGCGGTGGCGACCGCGACGATGATGCCCGCCCAGACGAGGCCCGCGCCGAGCAGCAGCAGCTCGGCCTCGAGGGAGCTCGCGGCGACGATCTCGTCGATCTCGGCGCGCGTTGCGGGGCGCGGCAGCGCGTCAAGCAGGGCGACGCGCGAGGCGCCGATGGCCCACAGCGTCGCGGTCAGTGCGGCGCCCAGCGCGAGCAGAGCGATCGCGAGCGGGTAGCCGCGGTGCAGCTCGCGCTCGCGCCGTCGGAACTCGCCGACGGTCAGGATGCGCGACGCGGGCGGCGCGGCCCGGCCGGCGTCAGCCGACGGCCGCATCCGTCGAGGCCGACGAGCGCTCGGGCCGCGGCGGGGTCGCGGTCTCGCCGCCCTCCAGTCGGTGGCCGAGCTTCCACATCCAGCCCAGCAGCACGGTCACGCCGATGGCGAGCACGACCCCGAGCACCGTGGTGACGCCGCTCAGGTCGAGGTCGATGGCCTGCGTCGAGCTCATCGCGATCACGGTCATCGTGCGCCTTCGGGGGTCGGGGGAACACCAGCGGAAAACGGGGTTTCGTCAATAACAGCACATTCCGCGGTAGAACGCACGGGTTTTTTCTCGAGCGTGCGGCGGGCATCCGCACTGTGGAGAAGCGACGGATGCTCGGCCGCGGCTCGGGTGATCATCCTGCGCATGTCCTCCGCCGTCTCCGTCATCACCGACCGGGTCCGCGAGCGCATCCGCAGCGAGCGACTCGACCTGCGCCGCGACCCGGATGCCGCCGAGCGGCTCGTCCGGGAGGAGCTGCGCTCGTACGCCGAGCGCTCGCTCGCCGGATCGTTGCCGCGCATCGCCGACGAGGCGCACGCCTTCGGCCAGGTGCTCGCGGGCATCACCGGCTACGGCCCGCTGCAGCCGTACTTCGACGACCCGACCGTCGAGGAGATCTGGATCAACCGCCCCGACGCCGTCTTCATCGCCCGCGCGGGCGTGAGCGAGCGCGCGGACGTGCGCCTCACCGACGAGCAGGTGCGCACGCTCGTGGAGCGCATGCTGCAGGCGACCGGCCGCCGCGTCGACCTGAGCTCGCCCTTCGTCGACGCCTCGCTGCCCGACGGCTCGCGCCTGCACGTCGTCATCCCCGATGTCACGCGCTCGCACTGGGCGGTCAACGTGCGCAAGTTCTCGCAGCGCATCCGCAGCCTCTCGCGCCTGGTCGAGCTCGGCTCCCTCACGCCGCAAGCCGCCGAGTTCCTGCGCATGGCGGTGCTCGCCGGCTGCAACATCCTCGTGTCGGGCGCGACGCAGTCGGGCAAGACGACGATGCTCGGCGCGCTGCTGGCCGGTGCGCGGTCGAGCGAGCGCATCGTCACGGTGGAGGAGACCTTCGAGCTCGACCTGCACGCCCCCGACTGCGTCGCCATGCAGTGCCGCACGCCGAACCTCGAGGGTCTCGGCGAGATCTCGCTGCGGCGGCTCATCAAGGAGGCGCTCCGCATGCGCCCCGACCGCCTCGTCGTCGGTGAGGTGCGCGAGGCGGAATCGCTCGACCTGCTCATCGCCCTCAACAGCGGGCTGCCCGGCGCCTGCAGCCTCCACGCCAACAGCGCGCGCGACGCCCTCGTGAAGCTGTCGACCCTGCCGCTGCTCGCCGGGCGCAACATCGACGCCTCCTTCGTCGTGCCGACCGTCGCGAGCGCCATCGACTTCGTCGTGCACTGCGAGCTCACGCCCGGCGGTCAGCGCCGCGTGGCGGAGATCGTGGCGCCGACCGGTCGCGTCGAGGGCTCCGGCATCGAGGCCGACACCCTGTTCCGGCGTGCAGGAGACCGGCTCGTGCCGACCGGGCTGCACCCCGCTCGCGTCGAGAAGTTCGTCACCGCGGGGCTCGACGTCCGCATCGTGACGGAGGCCGCATGACCGCGATCGCCGCCCTGCTGCTCGCCGCCGGTGTGCTGCTCATCGCCTCGCCCTGGCTGTGGCCCCGCACTGCTGAGCCCCGTGACCGACGGCGCTCGCTCGCCCCTTTCGCCGAGCTGCTCGCCCGCGCCGGCTTGTCGACCGCCAGCCCCGTCGTGCTCCTCGCGGTCGTCGTGCTCTCCGGCGTCGTCGGTGGGGCGCTCGTGCTGCTGCTCGTGCCCGTCGTGGCGCTCGCGCCCGTCGCGGGCGTCGTCGGCGCGAGCCTGCCGATCCTCGCGCTGCGAGCGCGGGCCGCCGCGCGACGTCGCGCGCTGCGGCAGGTGTGGCCTGACGTCGTCGACCACCTCGTGTCGGGCATCCGCGCCGGTCTCGGTCTGCCCGAGGCGATCGGCGCGCTCGCCGAGGCGGCACCCGAGGCCGTGCGGGGGCCGTTCCGCGAGTTCCGCCGCGAGTACACGCGCACCGCCCGCTTCGGCGAGGCGCTCGACGACCTCAAGACCGCGCTCGCCGACCCCGTCGCCGACCGCATCGTCGAGACCCTGCGCATGGCGCGCGAGGTCGGCGGCACCGAGCTGCCCGCCGTGCTGCGCGCGCTCGCGCAGTACCTTCGCACCGACGCGGCCGTGCGCTCCGAGGTCGACGCCCGGCAATCGTGGGTGCGCAACGCGGCGCGATTGGGCGTGGCCGCGCCGTGGGTCGTGCTGCTGCTGCTCGGCACACGGCCCGAGGCCGCGGCGGCGTACAACACCGCGGGCGGCGCCGTGCTCGTGCTCGTCGGCCTCGGGGTCTCGCTCGTGGCCTACCGGCTCATGATTGCGCTCGGTCGGCTGCCGGAGGAGGGGCGGTGGTTCCGGTGACGCCCTCGATCGCCCTCGCCCTGCTCGCCGGCGCCGCCCTCGGCACGGGGCTCTGGCTGCTCGTGTCGCTCGCGCCCCGCATCGGGCGCCCGCGCCTGACGACGCGGCTTGCGCCGTACCTCGTCGACGTGTCGGCGGAGGCGCGCGAGATGACGAGGCCCCGCAGCGTCGACCCGCTGCCCATCGTCGGCGCCGTGCTGGCGCCGCTCGTCGCCGGCCTCGGCCGCGTG
Source organism: Microcella alkalica (assembly GCF_014595885.1). Lineage (GTDB taxonomy): Bacteria > Actinomycetota > Actinomycetes > Actinomycetales > Microbacteriaceae > Microcella > Microcella alkaliphila_B. The sequence goes on from NZ_JABUKC010000001.1 coordinate 737,757, forward strand.
CTCGAGGGCGTGCTCGGCGGCGCACCCATCATCCGCACGCGCCTGCGGCAGGCCGGCTCGACGCTCACCGTCGACGCCCACCGCGCGCGCCAGCTGCTCGGCGCCGCGGCCGGCGCCGTCGTCGGGGCGGTCGCGGGGCTCATCGCCGGCCGTGAAGGGGTCGGGCCGATCCCGATCGCCGCGGCGGGCCTCGTGGCCGGCGCGATCGCTGGCATCGGGGCGACGGATGCCCTGCTCGCGCGCGCCGCCCGACGACGAGTCGCCCGCATGAGCGAGGAGCTGCCGACCGTGGTCGAGTTCCTCGCGCTCAGCGTCTCGGCGGGCGAGTCGATTCTCGACGCCCTGCGCCGCATCGCGACGACCGGTTCGGGAGAGCTCGCTGGCGAACTGGGGCGCGTCGTGTCGCGCGTGGACGCCGGGCAGCCGATCGCTCGCGCGCTCGCCGAGCTGCGCGACGAGCTCGCGATGCCCGCGGTCGCCCGCCTTGTCGATCAGATGCTCGGTGCGCTCGAGCGCGGCACACCGCTCGCCGACGTGCTGCGCGCGCAGGCGCTCGACGCACGAGAGGAATCCAAGCGGCGCATCCTCGAGGCCGCCGGCAAGCGCGAGGTGGCGATGCTCGTGCCGCTCGTGTTCCTCATCCTCCCGGTCACCGTGCTGTTCGCCATCTGGCCAGGCCTCATGGTGCTCCAGCTGGGTCTCTGAGTCGAGCAGGGGGCGCTGTGGAGAGCTCGCGCCTCGCTCGACGCGCGCCGCGCATCCTGTCGGCGCTCCACCGTACGAAAGGATCCGTCATGTCCCGCACACTCGCCCTCGTCGACCGCCTTCGCCGGGAGGATCGCGGCGACGTGCCCGGCTGGGTGCTCATCACCTTGATGACTGCCGGAACGGTTATTAGCTAGTGATCTAGCTGTGGGAGTTATCTAGCTATGAAGTAGCTGAGTAAGCCCCGATAGTCCCTGGACGTATGCTTATGCTTTCCTGGACGTCGATGCCGGCGTCGTCACCCAGGAGGAACACCATGCCCGTCCCCATCATCACGAACCGCCTGATGGCGGGCCACGCGGAGAGGCTCGCCGCCATGGAGAGACGGGCGACGCGGCTGGCTGCGGAGGCTGAGCTCGCGGCGGCAGAGGTGGAGATTGCTCGCCACGGCAAGACGAGTGAGAACGTCGCGAGGTGGCAGGCGGCGTGGTACGCGGTGAAGGCGACTGCTCGGAGGTGACGCGACTCCAGTGGCCGTCCCGTGTTGGCGGGCCACATTTCTACTTAGCAAGCACCACCCCACCGCCACCGCTAAGGAGAACGATCATGAGCAGCAAGAACATCAGCGCCGCCATCAAGGCCCTCGACGCCGAGCTGAGCGCCGGCCACGTCGAGCAGGAGGACGTCGCCGCCTACCTGGCCAGCGTGGACGAGGTCATCGAGACCGCCCGCGCCGTCAAGAAGCTCTACGCCGCTGAGGTCGCACGCGAGGCTAGCAAGAAGTCGCGGGCCAAGAAGGCCGCCGAGGTCGCCGCCATGCAGGCTCGGCTCGCGGAGCTGGAGGCCAGCGCCACCGCGTGAACCGCCTACACGACTAGCCCCCGCGTCCAGATGGATGGCGGGGGCTTCGTCGTTGTCTCATCTCACGCCTCGACACTCGGGGGTCGCTCGGATTCGGCGCGTTCGGCCTCGAACGTCGCACCCCCTCGGTACTCTGAAGCCATGTCTTCAAAGCCTCGCCTCCTCGACCTGTTTAGCTGCGCTGGTGGGGCTGGGATGGGCTATCACCGGGCAGGATTTGAGGTCGTTGGTGTCGATATTGATCCGCAGCCGCGTTACCCGTTTGAGTTCATTCAGGCCGACGCCCTGACTCTCGACCCGGACTTCCTCGCCTCGTTTGACGCCATCCACGCGTCGCCGCCCTGCCAGTCGTACTCCGACCTTGCGAAGCGGAACGCCAACGCCCACATGTGGCCTCGGCTGATCGAGCCGGTGCGCGAGATGCTGCAGAGCCTCGGTGTGCCTTACATCATCGAGAACGTCGAGGGCGCTCCTCTGCTCAACCCGACGGTGCTCTGCGGAACGATGTTCCCTGGGCTGCGCGTGATCCGCCACCGCCTGTTCGAGTCGAACATCGAACTGGTGGCGCCGCCCCACGGAAAGCACCCTCTCGTCTTCACGCATGACAAGCGCAAGGCGCATTACGGGAAGCTGGACCAGAACGTCTCCTTCGTTCAGGTCACCGGAGGCGGGAACTGCTCCATCGCGAACGCCCGTGACGCGCTTGGCATTGACTGGATGAACAAGCACGAGCTGAACGAGTCGATTCCGCCCGCATACACGGAGTACCTCGGCGCTGCGCTTATGCGTGCCGTGAAGCAGGAGACGCAGATCGCGGCCTAAGCTCACCTTTATGGCGGGCAGCGCAAAGTCGCGAATCAGGCAGTATTTCCGCGACCACGCGGGCGAGGTGGTTACCGCTGCGCAGCTGCAAGCGGTCGCGCAGCCGGTCAGTGAGTGGGCTCGCCGCGTGCGTGAGCTGCGCGACGAAGAAGGCTGGCCCATCCGCACCAACCACGACACGCAGGACCTGAAGCCCGGCGAGTACATGCTTGTCGGTGAGCCGCCTGCTCAGTCCACCAAGGCGATGGTGCGCACCATGTCGCAGCGGTTGCGAGCGCAGGTGCTTGACCGCGACGGCTCGACCTGTCAGATGTGCGGCAAGACCGCCGGTGACATCGACCCGGACACTGGTCGGCTAGTTCGCCTACACATTGGCCATATCGTGGACAAGAGCTTCGGCGGCGAGGACAAGCTCGCGAATCTTCGCACCCTCTGCTCCACCTGCAACCAGGGCGCCAAGAACATCACGACCGAGAAGCCTTCGACCATCTGGCTCCTGTCCCAGGTGCGACGCGCTGGGAACGGGGAGCAACTCGCCGTCTACAACTGGCTGAAGTCGAAGTACGAAAGCCAGCCCACAAGCCCTGTGGCCAGTTCTGAGCTCCCCGGATTCGATGGCTGACGTTCTATCCGTCGGTAGCTTCTGAGGCCTCAGAATCCAACCGAGCGAGAGCAGCCTCCAGCCGTTTGGTCGCGACATGGAGAGTCCGGTCGGCGTGGGCCATGGCGCGGCGGGCCTTCACGGCCGCGTCGTGGACGTGGCGGCGGCGGGTGTCCATCACGATGTGGGGTGTCGGGTCGGAGACGAGGCCTTTGCTGCGCTCGGTGGTGTCCTCCTTCAGGACGGGTGTCCGTCCGAGGCGCCACTCTGCCTCGGTGGCATCCACGTCGATGAGGACCTGCCGCACTCGGAGCTGAGCCGTAGCCAGTGCTCGGACTCGCGGATCAGTCAGACCGGCCATCAGAGCTCCCAGTCCTTCGGCAGGTGGCGCGGCGGCTGCGGGGTCGGCTGCCAGATCGACGGCGTGTCGTCGCCATCGGGCAGGACAGTGGTTTCGTCGGGCTTGGTCATGGTGCGGTCCTTTCGACTGTGTTCATGCGTGCAGTTGCCCGTACTTCTCCTGCGCGCGAGTCACGCGACACGGCGAGCAGGTCTGATTCAGTCCGGAGAGCCGGCGCAGGTCAGGGGCGAAAGCGGAGAACGGGAGCGCGACGCAGCAGCGGTTGCAGGTCTGCAGGCCGTCGGGACGGACACGGGCGCGGTCGGCCTCGACCTGCTCAGGGGTTCGGGCGCGAAGGTCGGCAGCGCGGCGAGCTCGATACGCCTTGGCCTTCTCGGCTTTGCGCTCGGCGTGGCAGCGGGTGCAGATCGTGCGGCCGGGCTCGAAGTTGTTGGCGGGCTGGCGAGTGTCGCAGTGCGGACAGCGGCGGTACAGCTCGGGAGTCATCGCACACCTCCACCGAGGGCATAGGCGAGCGGTGCGAAGGGCAGCGCGAGGAAGGCGATGGTGGACAGTGCCAAGGCGGCGCTGCGGAGGGTGGTGAGAAGGTTCGTCATGTCTAGCGGGCTCCAAAATAGGAATAGACCCCCGAGGCCATCCCTGCCGCTAGAAAGGGATGACCCCGAGGGTCTGGTCTTGATGCAGCCGAAACGAGCTAGCGGCTCTCGGCTGAGCTCGGCGCGGGGCCGAGGTGAGTCGGGGTGGTAGCGACAGTTCGAATATGTCGCGACCGGGGCTCAGTTCAGGGCGTTCCCGGGGTATCCCGGACTACGTGGCGTGTGGCCGAAGCGCTCGACCGCGCGACGGTAGGACTCACGGTTCTGGGCGCGGCGGCGCTCGGCTTTGACGGGGTCCTGGCGCATGGCGCGGAAGCGCTCCCGCTCGCAGGCTTTGCAGCGGTATGCCAGGCCGGTGACGCGGGATCGGTCGAAGCCGAAGGCGTCAGCCGGCTTCCACTCGTGGCAGTGACTACAGGGGTACTCGCTCGCGGTCATGAGGCGGCCTGCTGCTGGGCCTGCTGCTTGATGAGCGCCAGGCGGGTCGCCGTTCCCTTCGGGGCCTGGGCCGTCTTGCGGGCCTGGTCGCGCTCGTCACGGAGGACACGGCGCAGGCTGTTCACCGAGCCAGCGAAGGTCGCCAGGGTGCGGGTCTGGGCGGCGCCGGTGGTTGCGATCTGGTCGTCGAGCTCGCGGGCGAGTTCGCGGGCGAGGGCGACGGCGGCTGCTTGCTCGGGGAGGGAGTAGATCGGGTCGGCCGCGAGGGTGACCTCTAGGGCTTCGGCCATCGTGGTCATCGGTTCACCCCGTACTTCCGCTCGAAGTAGGCCACCAGCGCGCGGGCGAAGTGGCTGTTGCCCGCGTCCTTCCCGGCGTCCGAGGCCTGCGCGAGGCTGTGGAGCTGCGTCAGCTCGGCCGAGCGGCCGTGAAGGGTGCCGAGCGAGGCCACGAGATTGACGTTCGAGCCGGCGAGGTAATCGCGGACGCTCGGGTGAATGGATTTCGCGGCGGTCAGCTCAGCGGAGAGACGCTCGTTGTGGGCGCGGAGGTCGGTGAGCTCGGCGTCCAGCTGCGAGGCCTTCTCCTCGGCTTCCACAAGGAGTCGCTCCAGCAGCCGAACGCGGCCAGAGGCGGATTGGAAGTTGAACATGATGCCTCCAGAGGCGGAATGGTGCTGCGGGCAGGGTTGGGGATTCGAAAGGCCAGCAGGGAGGGACGAAGGTTGCCGGGAGTCTGGCCCGGGGGCGTCCAGCCACGGGAATGACCCCGCCTACCCCCCCTGGCGCGGAGATTGTGGGTGGCGCGGGCAACAAGAGCGGCTGTGTCATGCCTGCTCTCGTCACCCGCGCCGGTACTGGCTGAAAGTGCACAAGCCACCTTCAGACAGCAGTTGAGGGCAGCGCCGACACCGGCGGAGACCAGACGAGGCAGAGACGTCTGATCGATCACGGTCACGGTGTCGGCGCTGCGGGCGCGGCAGCTGCTCCCAACCCCAGAGAGCGGCTGCTACTTCACCGGTGGGTCGCCTTCATCGGCACCGGTGCGTGGTGACCTGGCCGGCTGTTGAGGCCGACCAGGCCTGCTGACCGAGGTCAGCGGGTGCTGCTTACGCGGCGGTCAGGTCCACCAGCGCGAGCGCAGCGGGCGACTTCACGTCGAAGCCGAAACGGCCCTCGGTGCGAGCGCGGACGCGGTTCGAGTCGAAGCCGCTGATCGCGTCCCACTCGGTCACGATGCCCGAACGGTCCACGCTGATCGACACCGCGTTGGTGTCGAGGACCAGCGCGGTGCCAGCCGGGATGCCCGGCGTCGTGAGAGTGGTCAGCCCCCAGATCGCCTTGAGGGGCGAACCCTCCAGCGGCTCGCCCGACACGTAGTGCTGGTCCGAGCCCTTGGCCAGTCGGATGGTCCGGTAGTCAGCCGGGTTCACGATGACGAGGTTCGGGTTGTACCCGAGTTCGGACACGCTGTCCGCGCCAACGTAGATGCTGTCGGCGGGGCTGTTCGTGTAGGCGATCGACTGGATGCCCGAGGCGGTCGTGAAGGCAGTGAGCGCGAGCTCCGTGACCTTCTGCAGCACGCCGAACTGGAGCTCGCCGGACAGGAACGACTCGAGGTCGCGGTTGTCCTCGAGCAGGTACTTATCGACGTACTCGGACAGGTGCGCGACGACCTTCAGCTCGTTCGGCACGGCCGCCACGGTGAAGACCGAGGTCGGCTTGGTTGCACCAGCAGCGACGACGTCCGCGTTGTTCGTGCGCACCGACTGGCGGAGGTACGAGTATTGCGGGGTGTCGCGGATGATCGTCGGGACCAGCGAGAGGAGGCCGATGTTGCCGCCGCCCATCGGGATGGGCTTGGACTCCAGCGCGACCGGGCTGGTCGAGCTGCCAGCGGCCACGAGCGCCTTCACGCCCGGGGCCGCAGCGGTGCGGGTCATCGACTTGATCGAGTCAGCCGAGAGGTAGCCACGGTCGTCGCCGTGACCGTCCACGGTGGCCGACTTGGCGCCGGGGCCAGGCTGGAAGGCCGAGTCGGAGCCAAGTGCTGCCACCTGGCCGATGAGCTCGGCGTTCTGCTCGCCGCGGTCGATGGCCGCCTTGAGCTCGATGGCACGGGCAGAGCCCGCCTGAATCTCGGCCGCCTCAGCCTCGGTGAGGTCGCGGCCGGTGGCCTTGGCACTGGCGACGATCGCCGACAGCTTGGCCTGGATGGAACGGAGTTCCTGAATGGTGTTGCTCATGGTGATGCTCCTTGGGAAGGGACTGGATGCCACCGTGCTGGTGGCGGGAGTCCGCTTCTCCTGGCGGGAACGCGCACGGCACTGCACCGCTCTCTGCTCGCCTGAGCCTCGGAGACGGTGGTCGACGTGTCGTCGCGAACTGGCCGGCCAGATGGTCTGCGCTTGCAGGTCTGGGGCGGGGTTGCTGCTGGCGCGACAGGGACAGTCGCGGGATGCAGCTGACCGGCGCGAAGCCGGTGGACTGTGGGGGCGGCGGGACTCTGCCCACTTTCTCCCTACACCTTCATATACCACATCGGGGGCGGGTGCCCGGGGTGCCGTCGAGCTGGTTTGGGGCCCTGGGGCAGCGTTGTTGCGCGGTTGTTGCAATGCCCCTAGCGGCGCGGTGTTGAACGGTAGGTCAGGGGCACCGGGTCGATGCGGAGGTTACGGGTAGCCCGGAAGGTCGGTTCGGCATAGATCGCGAGCAGCCAGGCGATGCGGTCGGGCGGGACACCGACTGCGGTCATCCACTCGACTGGGTCGGTGTTGCTCTTGTCTCGGTTGCACGGGCCACACGCTGGGACGAGGTTGTGGGGCAGGCTGCTGTCTCGGTGGGTGTACGGGTAGAAGTGGTCCACCTCGGTGGCCGGCGCTCCGCAGTAGACGCAGAGCCACCGGCGGATGGTGGGGGAGCCCCAGCGTCGGGCCGCGCGATCACGGAGGAGGCGGGTCTCGCGGAAGGGGGCGTGCGGCATCAGAGGGCGAGGGCGCGGGCTTCGAGGTCCCACGGGCGCTCGGTCCAGAAGTACCAGCAGGCGTCGCGCTCGCTCGGCGCATCGGGGTGACAGCGGGTGACGTCGCTCGACCGGTTGTGGCGCTGGCACTGGGTCAGCTCGTCGTTCCACAGCTCACCGGGCTGGAGGAAGGCCGGGGGCTCCGGGAGCGGGTCGTCTCGGTAGAGCTCGGCGACCTGGCGCTGAAGTCGCCGCGCTTCACGGGCCTCCCGGCTTCGATCGCCTCGGCGGTAGCTCGCCGCTGAGTGCTGAGGGACCAGGCGGGGCGCCGCCGCCAGGGCAGGCGAGACGCGGAACCCGTGGAAGCCGGCCACACCGCGCCGGGTGGACTCGCGGAAGCCGCGCCGGCGAAGCAGCTCGAAGAAGGCTCGGTCGGAATACGGGTAGCCGCCTGCCACGGCAAGGCGGTAGAGCGCCTTACGCGGGGCCCAGCCGTCGGGGTCGAGGTCGAACAGGCGGGACAGGCCAGCGGTGTACGGCGGGCGCTGAAGCGTGAATGCAGTCATGGTGTGGCTCCGGGGGTAGGGCGAAGCGAGCAACGTCGTTGCTCCGAGTGACTGCGTTGGAATCGAGTGTGGCGCAGTCGGGCGGGGATTGGCCGGGTGAGTTTCGGGTGGGCGTGTCGCCGAGGGCTCCGGCCGCGCTATTGAGGGTGGGGTGAGAAAGGGACCCCAGGGTGTGAAAGTGACAGGTATTAACAACTAATAGGGAAGGGGGTGCCCTTCGCGCCCTTTCTACCCTTGGCAGAGCCAGCAACCCAGCGTTTGCAAGGAAGTTGCAAGGGCGGTTTTGGGCGGCAAGGGCAGTTTCGGAGGGGGCAGAAGTGCTGCGAGGGCTCAGTCGGGGTCGCTGGCGTAGTACCCCGTGCTGACTTCGCGAGGCGCCGGCTGGCGCGGGAGCAGCAGTCCACGGCCCAAGAAAGCGGGTGCGTCGGGGTCGTCGGGGTCGATCCAGAGCGGGACAAGGCGCTCCGGCTGGTACACCGTGGAGCCCTTGGTCTGGGTAGGGAGGAGCTCAACCCGGTCGAGGCCGAAGCGCTGGAGCAGGTCACGGCGTGCGAAGTCGTCGGCGTCGGCCCAGGCTTCGGCGATGGTGCGACCGGTGGGGACCCAGCGCTGCGTGATCGTCGCAGGAGTCGCCTGGAGCTCCGCACGGCGGCTCTTCAGGGTCTGGAGGGCGGCGGCAAGCCGGGATACGTCCGCGTCGTCGTGGGCCATCTGGGCGAGGGTCTGATCGATGGCCGTCTGCACGGAGGCCAGTTCGTCGGCGGTAGCGGGGTTGGTGACGACTTCTTCAAGGCTGGCTTCCGGCCAGTGGCCGCGGTCCTGGAGGAACTGGTCTGAGATGGCACGGTCAGCCAGTTCGGCGGTCATGTTCGGAGCGGGGCAGGTGCCACCGGCTTTGCGGGAACAGGTGTAGGTCGGGCGCCCTGAGCGAACCGTGACCCACAGCTTGGCCCCGCAGACGCCGCAGAAGAGCAGGCCGCTCAACAGGCGGGCCTTGCGCGGGACTCTGCGAGGCTGACCGGATGAGACCTTCCCGCTCTTGATACGGGCGCGAAGCTTCGCGCTGGTGTCGGAATCGAGGGCAGCGGGAAAGGGCTGAAGCGGGAGACCGTTGTCGTCGAGGACGAGCGACCAGACCTTCTTGCCGTCCACGAGGCGGGAGACGCTGACGCGGCCGAGCACGGCATCGCCGGTGAGGATGGCCGCCACGGCAGGCCAGGACCAGACGCCGGTGCTCAAGCCGGTGGGGTCCGTGCCAGCCAGCTGGGCGAGGCGATAGGGCGAGCGAGTGGTCGGGACGCCTTCCACCGTCAGGATGTCGGCAAGGCTGTTGATCGGGCGACCATCGAGAGCCCACGCCGCCATGCGGCGAATGGTTGCGACCTCGGTGGGCTCCAGCACGAGGGTCCGGCCTCTGCCGCTGGGATGCGGGGCCGAGCGATAGCCGTAGGGGACCGTACCGCCCTTGAAGCGACCCTGCTTCTGGTTGGAGCGGATGGCCGCAGAGACGCGCATCGCGGTGTTGTCGGCCTCGGTGCGGGCGACTTCTGAGAGGACGGCTGCGGTCAGACGCCAACCGGACTGCGACGACCGGATGCCATCCTTCCAGGCGATGAACTCGGCTGACGGGTTTCGGTCGAGTACGTCGACCAAGCGGCCCATGGCAGAGATGCCCTGGCGGCTCCAGCGGTCGAGCTTCCACACGATGAGGACTGCAGCCTCACCGCTGTCCAGCATGCGGAGGGCTTCGTCGGCGTTGGCGCGTGACTTGCGCCCGGAGAGGCCGTCATCGGCGAAGACGCGAACTACGGTGAGACCCTCGGCGTCCGCGAAGGCACGGAGGTCCGCCTCCTGGCGCTGCACGCTGTCGGAGACACCGTCGTTGGCATCCGACACCGAGAGCCGAAGGTAGAGGACAGCTGCTTTCATGAGAATAGATTACTGCGAAAAGTCCGGCGGTCTCGTGATCGTGATCTGGGCGCTCGCGGGGCCTGCGCTCTCCGGAGTGTTCCAGCAGGCGATCGATCGGGTCACCGGCTTCTGATGCGGCAGTGGCGCAGCGACGCGGGCTCGGCCACGGTCGAGTTCGTGCTCGTCGGCACCCTGCTGACGCTGCTCGCCCTGTCAGTCATGCAGATCGCCCTCGCCGCCCACGTGCGCTCGACCCTCATCGACGCGGCGGCCGAAGGGGCGCGGCAGGCGGCGCTCGCCGACAGTTCGCTCGCCGCCGGGGTCGAGCGCAGTCGCGACCTCATCATCACGGCGCTCGGCCCCGGGTACGCACGCGCGATCGAGGCGACGACGAGCGAGGGCGAGGGCTATCCGATCGTCGTCGTCACGGTGCGCGCACCCCTGCCCCTGCTGGGGCTCGCAGGGCTCGACGAGGGGCTGGAGGTGTCAGGCCGTGCGGCCATCGAGCCGCGCGGCTGAGGCGCTCCGCGCACGCGTGCGTCGAGCATCCGCCGCGGAGGTGGGCTCGGCGTCGATCGAGTTCCTCGTCGCCGGGCTGCTGCTGCTCGTGCCGATCGTCTATCTCGTCGTGCTCGTCGCGACCGTGCAGTCGGCCGCACTCGCGACGGAGGGGGCCGCGCGTCAGGCGGCGCGCGTGTTCGTGCAGGCGCCGAGCGTCGGCGACGGTGAGGCCGCCGCCGTGCGAGCCCTCGAGCTCGCGCTGGCGGACCACGGCGTGACCGCCGAGACGAGCATCGCGGTGACCTGCCGACCCGAGCCGACCGAGTGCCTCGCGCGCCGCGGGTGGGTCACGGTGTCGATCGAGGCGAGCGTGCCGCTGCCCCTCGTGCCGAGCATCCTCGATGTGACCGCGCCGCTCGCCGTGCCGATCGAGGCGAGCGCGACGCAGCAGGTCTCGCGGTTCCGGGGTGCGCCGTGATGACGAGCACTCGCCTGCGGGGCGCGGGCGCTGACGACGCCGGCTCGATCCTGCCGCTCATCGCCGGCTTCGTCGCGCTCTCCCTCGTGCTCGTGCTGCTGGTCACGGCCGCCACTTCGCTCTACCTGGAGCGCAAGCGGCTCTTCACGCTCGCCGACGGCGCCGCACTCGCCGGCGCGGAGTCGTTCGAGCTCGACGACATCGAACTCGCGGGCGAGTCGCTGCGCCCGCGCCTCACCTCCGCCGCGGTCGCGCGCGACGTCGCCGCGTACCTGCGCGAGGCGCCGCTCGGCGGGCTCGACGAGGTGAGCCTCGACCGCGCCGCGACCGACGACGGCACGACCGCGGTCGTCACGCTCTCGTCGTACTGGCGGCCTCCCGTCGTGACGCTCTTCGTGCCCGAGGGCGTGCGCATCGAGGTGACCGCCGAGGCGCGCAGCGTGCTGCGGAGGTAGCGTGCCCTCAAGCCGGCTGGGCGGCTTCTGCATGCTCCCAGAGGGTGTGGTTAGGTTGCTTGCATGGCTGAACTGGCTGGCTCCTCGATCCTCATCCTCGGCGCGACCGGGGGTTTGGGTCGGCACCTCGTTCGACAGCTCGCCGACGCCGGCGCCCGCCTCGTGCTCACCGGCCGCTCGCAGGCCGCGCTCGACGCGCTCGAGGTTCCGGGCATCGCCATCGCCGGCGACCTGCGCGATCCCGAGCTGCCCCGTACCCTCGTCGCGACCGCGATCATGGCCTACGGCCGCCTCGACGGCGTCGTCAACGCCACCGGTGTCGTCGCCTTCGGCCCCGCCGCCGAGGTGAGCGACGAGGTGCTCGACGAGCTGTGGCAGATCAACGCCCTCGCCCCCATGCGCATCGTGCGCGCCGCCGCTCCCGCCCTCGCCGAGGCGAAGGCCGAAGGCTCGCAGCCGTTCATCGTGCACTTCAGCGGCCTCGTCAGCGAAGCCCCCACCGCCGGCCTCGGCGCCTACTCGGCCGTGAAGTCGGCCCTCGCCGTCTACCAGCAGGTCGCCGGCCGCGAGCTGCGCCGGCAGGACATCCGTGTGCTGGATGCCCGCCCCGGCCACACCGAGACCGAGCTGTCGCGACACCCCATCGCCGGCGAGACGCCGAAGCTGCCCACCGGCTACGACCCCGAGGGCGTCGCCCGCCGCGTCATTGCCGCCATCGTCGCCGACGAGAAGGATCTGCCCTCGAGCGCCTTCACCGAGGTGCCGGCCGCCGAGTCGCAGATGGTGCCCGTCGAGCCCGCCGACATCAACACCGGCGCGCACCCCGCCGTGCGCATGGCTGCGCAGATGCCGCTCGAGGCGTCCGCCCCCGTGACGAGCAGCTCCGAGCCGTCGAGCGCTGCCGAGCAGGCACCGGTCGAGGAGGCCTCCCCCGAGGCGCCGGCCGAGGGCGAGGCGCCCGTCGAGGCGACCGCGACGGATGAGGCTCCGGTCGACGCGCCCGACGTCGAGGAGGCCGACGGCGGCTCCGCGGCGAGCGCGGCGAGCGCGGCCTCAGTCGCGAGCCCGGCGTCGCCCGACAGCGCGGCGAGCCCCGCGAGCGTCGACAGCCCCGCCTCCGTCGAGAGCGCTCCGTCTGCGCCCGACGACGCCGCCGCGGAGGGCGACGAGCCCGAGAGCGACGAGCCCGTGCACGCCGAGGCCGTCGAGTACGTGGCGCCCGAGCCGCTCGTCGAGCCCGGCAGCGAGCAGAGCGAGACGCATGAGCATGGCGACGCGCACGAGCACGGCGACCACGAGCACCACGACCACGAGCCGCACCGCTCGTAGGCGGCGCGGCCTGCAGCCCCGCTAACCCTCGTCGCGCGGCAGCTGGCGCGGGATGAACCGGGCGAGCAGCACGGCTCCGACGAGCCCGACGACGCCGAACGCGGCGGCACCCGTGACGAGGCCTGCGAGGGCGGTGACCGCCGACAGCAGCACGGGCGCGCCGGCCGAGCCGACATCCATCGTGAACCGCCACGCGCTGAGGAACGGCGCGGGGTTCTCGCGGCCCGCGAGATCCGAGCCCATCGTCATGAGCACGCCCGCGCCGATGCCGTTCGCGAGCGCCAGCCACACGGCGACCGCGACGAACCACGGCACCGGGTCGGCGGCGCCCGCCGACAGCGCGAGGCCGATGAGGCCGAGACCGAGCCCGATCATCGACGGCACCGCGGTGTAGAGGCGCCCGAAGCGATCCATGAGCCAGCCGCCGAACCAGAACAGCGCGAAGTCGACGCCGCCCGCGACGCCGATGACGAGCGCCGTCTCTGCCTCGCCCACGCCGATGCTGACCGCCCACAGGGGCAGGATGACCTGCCGCACCGAGCGCAGCGCCGCCACGGTGAGCGCCGCGACGCCGAGCCGGGCGAGCACGTGCCGGCGCGCAGCGATTGTGCGGAACACCCCGCCGAGCCCGAGCGCCGAGCCGGCGGGCGTCGAGCGGTGGTGCAGCATCCGCTCGGGGTCGGGCAGCGCCACGATGCTCACCGCGACCAGCACGCACATCGCGAGGGCGAACCACAGCACCGAGGTGACGTCGCCCGTGGCGGCCACGAGCGCCGCCGCGACGAACGGGCCGACGAGCAGCCCGAAGCGGAACGTGCCGCCGAGCGTCGAGAGGGCTCGCGCGCGAAAGGCGGCGGGCACGACGCTCGTCAGCAGCGCGTGCCGGGCGAGCCCGAACACGGCGGCGGCGAACCCGATGACGAGCATGCCTGCGGCGAGCATCCACGGGGCGGTCGCCGCGATCGAGAGCAGGATGCCCACCGCGGCGAGCCCGGAGGCGCCGAGCATCGTCGACCGCTCGCCGAGGCGCCCCACGATCCAGCCGGCGGGGATGTCGCCGAGCAGCACGCCCACGACGAGCATCGAGGCGACCAGGCCAGAGCCGGCCAGGTCGGCGCCGAGGCGACCCGCGAGCGCCGGGATGAGCGGCATGATCGCGCCCTCGCCGATCGTGAACAGGGCCGTCGGCACGAACGCGGGTGCGGCGATCGCCCTCCAGCGGAAGACGGGCTCGGCGGTCGGCATGACGGGGCGAGCCTACGCCCGGACCGGCCCGCGAACCCGCGACTAGGCTGGGGGCGACATGATCGAACTCGACCTCGCCGAGCGCATCGCCGCCGCCCGCTCCACCTTCCGCGACATCCAGCAGGTCGTCGACGTCGAGCGGCTCACCGCCGACGTCGCCGAGCTCAGCGAGCAGGCGAGCGCCCCCGACCTGTGGGACGACACCGAGCGCGCGCAGAAGGTCACGAGCGCGCTGAGCCATCGGCAGGCCGAGCTGCGCCGCATCACCGAGCTGCAGCAGCGCCTCGACGACCTCGACGTGCTCATCGAGATGGCGAAGGAGGCCGACGACGAGGAATCGGCCGCCGAGGCCACCGCCGAGCTCGCCGCCATCGAGCAGACGCTCGGCGACATGGAGGTGCAGACGCTGCTCGACGGCGAGTACGACGACCGGCCCGCGGTCGTGACGATCCGCGCCGGCGCGGGCGGGGTCGACGCCGCCGACTTCGCCGAGATGCTCATGCGCATGTACCTGCGCTGGGCCGAGCAGCACGGCTACACCGCGACCGTCATGGACACCTCGTACGCCGAGGAGGCCGGCATCAAGTCGGCGACCTTCCAGATCGATGCCCCCTACGCCTTCGGCACGCTCAGCGTCGAGGCCGGCACGCACCGCCTCGTGCGCATGAGCCCCTTCGGGGCGGCGGGCAAACGGCAGACGAGCTTCGCGGCCGTCGAGGTGATCCCGCTCATGGAGGAGACGGCCGAGATCGAGATCCCCGAGTCCGACATCCGCGTCGACGTCTTCCGCTCCTCGGGCCCCGGCGGGCAGAGCGTCAACACGACCGACTCGGCCGTGCGCATCACCCACCTGCCGACGGGCACGGTGGTGTCAATGCAGAACGAGAAGAGCCAGATCCAGAACCGCGCCGCCGCGATGCGCGTGCTGCAGTCGCGCCTGCTGCTCATCCAGAAGGAGCAGGAGGCGGCGACCAAGAAGGAGCTCGCCGGCACCATCACCGCCAGCTGGGGCGACCAGATGCGCTCGTACGTGCTGGCGCCGTACCAGATGGTGAAGGACCTGCGCACCGAGTACGAGGAGGGCAACCCCTCGAAGGTGTTCGACGGCGACCTCGACGGCTTCATCGCCGCCGGCATCAAGTGGCGCAAGCGCAAGACCGACGACTGATCGACCCGGCGCTCGCGCCGCTCGAGCACTAGGGCGTCAGCGCACGATCTCGAGCCCGGTCGCGGAGGCCGCGGCGTCGAGCCCGCCGGCGTTGACGAGCGAGGTGAAGCCGAGCTGCTCCATGCGGTCGATTGCGGCGGCCGAGCGGTTGCCCGAGCGGCAGTAGACGACGACGTCGGCGTCGGTGGGCAGTTCGCCGACGAGCGCGTCGAAGTCGGCGCCCTGCACGTCGATGTTGAGCGCGCCCTCCAGGTGGCCGCTCGCGTACTCCTCCGCGGTGCGCACGTCGAGCACGATCGTGCTCTCGGTGACGGCGATCTCGTCGGCGGGGGTCGAGCAGGCGCTCGTGCCGGTCGCGAGCGCGACGGCGACGAGGGCGGCGGTGAGCAGGCGGCGCAGGCGGGGCATGGTTCCTCCATGGTCAGTGCAGCGGCGTCGGATGCGCGCCGCGTCGACAGCAATATACCCCCGGGGGTATTATGGTGTCGATTCGATCGCCCCTCGACCTCCAGGAGGAACCCATGTGTCAGGCCGTCACCTGCCGACGCTGCGGCAAGACGACGTGGGCCGGCTGCGGCCAGCACGTCGACCAGGTCATGCGCCGCGTGCCGAGCAGCCAGCGCTGCCAGGGGCACGAGCGCGAGCCGCGCACGGGCCTGTTCGCGCGGCTCTTCGGGCGCTGAGCACGCGCCGGGCATCCGCGCCCTGGCGGTCGTCGCCCACCCGCCGCCGGATACCCGGCCGCTCGGGTGTCGCTCCTGATCGCCTCCGCACCCCGGCTTAGGCTGACGCGCGATGATTCGATTCGACGAGGTCACCAAGGTCTACCGCGGCACCGCGAAGCCGGCGCTCAACAGCGTCAGCCTCGAGGTGCTGAGCGGCGAGTTCGTGTTCATGGTCGGCGCCTCCGGGTCGGGCAAGTCGAGCATGCTGCGGCTCGTGCTCAAGGAGGACCGCCCGACCTCGGGGTCGATCCACGTGCTCGGGCAGGATCTCAACCGCATCTCCAGTCGCAAGGTGCCGTACTTCCGGCGCAACCTCGGCGTCGTGTTCCAGGATTTCCGGCTGCTGCCGAACAAGACCGTCTTCGACAACGTCGCTTTCACCCTGCAGGTGATCGGCAAGAGCAAGGGCTTCATCCACGAGGCGGTGCCCGACGTGCTCGCCATGGTCGGCCTCGACGGCAAGGGCGAGCGGTTCCCGCACGAGCTCTCCGGCGGTGAGCAGCAGCGCGTCGCGATCGCGCGCGCCGTCGTCAACAAGCCCGCGATCCTGCTCGCCGACGAGCCCACCGGCAACCTCGACCCCACGACGAGCATGGGCATCATGACGCTGCTCGAGCGCATCAACGCCAACGGCACGACCGTGCTCATGGCCACGCACGACGCCGGCATCGTCGACCGGCTGCAGCGCCGCGTCGTCGAGCTCGTCGGTGGCCGCGTCGTGCGCGACGAGCGCGGCGGCGGGTACGTCACGCAGGCGATCCCGCACGTGCAGCCCGACATCGTCATCCCCGCCGCCGGGCCGGGCGTGACGCCGACCCCGACGGAGGGCCTGCGATGAGGCTCGCGCTCGTGCTCGGCGAGGTCGGCCAGGGCCTGCGCCGCAACCTCTCGATGGTCGTCTCGGTCGTGCTCGTGACCTTCATCTCACTGACCTTCGTCGGCACCGCCATCCTGCTGCAGGCGCAGATCACGCAGATGAAGTCGTACTGGTACGACCGCGCGCAGGTCGCCGTGTACTTCTGCACTGACTTCTCCACCGTCGGCACCTGCAATCAGACGGCAGCGACGCCGGAGCAGATCGCGCAGGTCGAGGCGCAGCTCGAGTCGGCGACGCTCGCGCCCTTCATCGACGCCTACTACTTCGAAGACCGCGAGCAGGCCTTCGAGAACTTCCAGGAGCAGTTCGAGGGCAACGCGATCGCCTCGCTCGTGACGCCCGAGCTCATGACCGAGGCCTACTGGGTCAACCTCGTCGACCCGACCCAGAGCCAGATCCTGGCGGATGCCCTCTCCGGGCTCGCGGGCGTCGAGAGCGTCGTCGACCAGCGCAGCTACCTCGACCAGATCTTCGACATCCTCAACGCCTCGAGCTTCACGGCGATCGGCATCGCCGCGCTCATGCTTGTCGCGGCGGCGCTGCTCATCGCCACGACGATCAGGCTCAGCGCGTTCTCGCGCCGGCGCGAGCTGGGCATCATGCGGCTCGTGGGCGCCTCGAACCGGTTCATCCAGACGCCGTTCGTCATCGAGGGCGTCGTCGCGGCGCTCATCGGCTCGATCCTCGCCGCGGGCGCGGTCGTGGCGATCGTGCAGTTCTTCGTGCAGGGCTACCTGTCGCAGACGCTGCCGCAGACCTCGTTCGTGAACCTCGACGACGCGCTGCTGGTCGTGCCCGTGCTGCTCGGGGTCGGGGCGCTGCTCGCCGCCGTGTCGGCGAACGTCGCCATCTCGCGCTACCTGCGCGTGTAGCGCGGCGCGCGCGCCGGGTATGCTGGAGGGCTGCTCGCGCCCGCGGGCGAGCATCCGCCCACGACACCGGAGGTGACGGCACATGCCCAAGGAGCAGGGTCGCAAGGTCGTCGCCACCAATCGCAAGGCGCGCCACGACTACACGATCGAAGACACCTACGAGGCCGGCCTCGTGCTGAGCGGCACCGAGGTGAAGTCGCTGCGGCAGGGCCGCGCGAGCCTCGTCGACGGCTACGGCTACATCGACGCCGGTGAGGCGTGGCTCGACGCCGTGCACATCCCCGAGTACTCGCAGGGCACGTGGACGAACCACGCCCCGCGCCGCAAGCGCAAGCTGCTGCTGCACAAGCAGCAGATCGTCAAGATCAGCCAGAAGACGAAGGAGGGCGGCTACACGCTCGTCCCCCTGAGCATCTACTTCAGCGACGGCCGGGCGAAGGTCGAGCTCGCCGTCGCGAAGGGCAAGCGCGAGTACGACAAGCGACACGCCCTGCGCGAGAAGCAAGACAAGCGCGAGGCCGATCGCGCCATGCGGCTGCGCAACCGCATGGGGGAGTAGCCGGCCCGGCCGATCGCGCCGCCTCCGAACGCCCTGATGGGCGCCTGAACGGCATGCCAGGATGCCCGGCGTAGGCTCCTCGTTCGTGACCGCACGATCCGAGCCCGCCGCCCGCCCCGCCGCCGACGCCGCGCCCGGCCGCTCGGCGCAGGCCGCGCCCGGCCCCGACGGCATCTCGGAGCGCACCCGCTGGCAGGCATTCTCGGTCGCCGTCGCGGTGGCGTCGCTGACGATCCTCGACCTGTCGAAGGTCAACGTCGGCATCCCCGCCATCGAGCAGGCCTTCGGTGCCGGGCCGACGCAGATCCAGCTCATCGTCGCCGGCTACGTGCTCGCCTTCGGCATCGTGCTCGTGCCCGCCGGCCGCTACGGCGACCTGCACTCGCGGCGGCGCATGTTCCTCATCGGGCTCGTGGTGTTCCTGCTCGCGAGCCTCGCGTGCGCGGTCGCGCCGACGGTCGAGCTGCTCGCGGCCTCGCGCATCCTGCAGGGCGTCTCGGCGGGCCTGCTCATGCCGCAGGTGCTCGGCCTGACCCAGCAGCTCTTCACCGGCGAGGCGCGCGGCCGCGCGTTCGGCATCTTCGGCGCCGTCATCGGCCTCGCGACCGCGTTCGGCCCGACGCTCGGCGGTCTGCTCATCGGCGTCGGCGGCCCCGACCTCGGCTGGCGGCTCATCTTCTGGATGAACGTGCCGCTCGTCATCGCGCTCTTCCCGTTCGCCTATCGGCTGCTGCCGCGCACGCAGCTCGCCGCGCAGGGGCCGCGCGATCTCGACCTCGTCGGCACCGCGCTGCTGGGCGGCACGGTGCTGAGCCTGATGCTGCCCTTCGTGCTCACGACCGGCTCGCCCGACGACGACCCGGCGCGCTGGTGGTGGCTCGCCGCCTTCGCCGGGCTCGCGACGCTGTTCGTGCTGTGGGAGCGCCGCTACGGCGCTCGCGGCCGTGCCGCGATCGTCGACTTCGCGCTGTTCCGCATCGGCGGCTATCGCAACGGCACCCTCATCTCGCTGTTCTACTTCGCGGCGATGCCCGGGCTCTTCCTCACCCTGTCGCTCTTCCTGCAGTTCGGCCTGGGCCTCGAGCCGGTCTACGCGGGCATGGTGACGATCCCGTTCGCCCTCGCCTCCGCCGTCACTTCCTGGTACAGCGGCCGCGTCGTGACGCGCTTCGGCCGCCCCATCGTCGTGTGGGGCATCGTCGCCGTCGTCGCGGGGCTCGGCGGCGTGCTCGCCTCGGCGTTCCTGCTGCCGCCGGCGGTGTCGCCGTGGGCGGTCGCGGGCTTCATGACGCTCGCGGGGGCGGGCGGCGGCGCGGTCATCGCGCCGAACCAGACGCTCACCCTCGCCGACGTGCCGCTCACCTCCGCGGGCGTCGCCGGCTCGATCGGGCAGGTCGGCCAGCGCGTGGGCACGGCCGTCGGCATCGCGGCGGCGACCGCCGCCTTCTACGCCACCATCTACGCCGAGC
The DNA here is from genome assembly GCF_014595885.1 of Microcella alkalica. GTDB lineage: Bacteria > Actinomycetota > Actinomycetes > Actinomycetales > Microbacteriaceae > Microcella > Microcella alkaliphila_B. Next base: position 757,257 of record NZ_JABUKC010000001.1, read on the forward strand.
GCGGCGACGCCGGTCGCGTGACCGTCTTCCAGGACGCCTTCCTGCACGCCGCCCTCGTCATCCTCGGCTTCGTCGCCGCGGCGCTCGCGCTCGCGCTCGTCGACCTGCGCGCTCGCCGCGCGGGTACGCTCGAGCACTCGCCGAGCGCCGATCGCGAGCGCGTCGACGCCTGACCAGGCCGCATCGTGTGCCTGGGCGGATGCTCGGCGCGCGTCAGCGCGCGATCGCGCGCAGCTCGACCGTCGTGCGCAGCTCGATCGGCTCGGGCCGCAGCTCGACGGCGCCCGCGCCGCCCGCCGCCGCGGCGGTGAGCATCATGCGGTCCATGCGCGGCATCGGCCCGTCTTCGCCGAGCATGCCGGCATCGGCGATCGCGACGACGTCGACGCTCGCGCGGCCGAGGCTGCGGGCGTAGGCCTGGGCGGCGCGCACGGCGTCGCGCACGGCGGCGTCGCGCACGGCATCCATCGCGTCGGCGCGCACGGCGTCGTCGAGCGACCAGTCGACGCCGTGCACCTGCACGAGCGGGTCGCTCGAGAGCAGGTCGAGCACCTCAGGCAGGGCGTCGAGGTTCGCGGCGACCAGGCGCACGGCGCCGCTCACGGCGGCGCGGTGGCGCAGCACGGGCGAGCGCTGCTCGCCGACCCACTCACGCTCGGCGTGCACGCGCAGGTCGTCGAGCGACCAGCCGGCCAGTCGTCCCGCCGCCTCGAGGGCGGCGAGGGCGTCGGCAGCGCGGTCGGCCGACGCGCGCGCGGCGTCGAGCACGGCCTCGCGCTCGGCGCCGGTCGCCGCGACCGTGAAGCTCACCTCGGCGCGGTCGGGCTCATGCTCGACGCGGGCCGTGCCGCGCACCGTGATGGTCGTCTCGGTCATGGGTCTCCTTCGACGGATCGTCAGGCGTGACGTATACTGTAGGGCTGTGCTCGCGAGAGCACTCGCAGGGCCGCAGGGCTCGCGCCGAGCATCCGCTCGAGGCGACGACACGGCCCCTTCAGAACTCCACAGCGCGTGATGATGACCCACCTCTCACGACCCGGCGCACGCCGGGCGAGGTGCGCAGGGGGATGATCGGTTTCGACATTGCCTGCGAAACGATGAGAAGCGGGTCGAGGATGCAGAGTTATCTCGTAAACGCTCTCTGCAAACAATAGGTGCCAATGCTAAGCGCACCGACTTCGCTCTCGCCGCCTAAGGCAGAGTAGATAGTCCGTCAGTCCGGGTTCGCCTCCGCCCCGGCCACTGGCGTCATCGAGGAGGCTTGCCGCGCGGTCGTGTCTCAGGGCCGCGCGGGACGTGAACTGAGGCTGGGCTCGTCGACCTAGGAGTCTGCAACAAAGGTCGGAGCCGAGTAGAACGTCTCAGCAGACTGCACCCGGAGAAGGCATCGGCTCACAGCAGTGGACGGGGGTTCGATTCCCCCCATCTCCACCACCGGTCATCATCACGCGCTGTGCGAGGCACTCCGACCGACCCCGATCGAGGCCGCCGTGCGCACGCTGCTCAACATCATCTGGCTCGTGCTCTCCGGCCTGTGGCTCTTTCTCGGCTACGCGCTCGCCGCCGCCATCATGTGCGTGCTCATCGTCACGATCCCGTGGGGCATTGCCGCGTGGCGCGTCGGCGTCTACGCGCTGTGGCCCTTCGGCAAGACCGTCGTCGACCGGCCGACCGCGGGCGTCGGCTCGGCGATCGGCAACGTCGTCTGGGTCGTGCTCGCCGGCTGGTGGCTCGCGCTCGGCCACATCGCCTCGGCGCTCGCCCTCGCGATCACCATCATCGGCATCCCGTTCGCGTGGGCGAACCTGAAGATGCTGCCCGTGGCGCTGCTGCCGCTCGGCAAGCAGATCGTCGACCAGCCCTAGCCGAGGTTCGCCGGGCGTCGCCACTCCTCGCCCAGCACGTGCTGGCCGAGGAAGGCGAACACCGTCTCGTACCAGACGATCGCGTGCTGGGGCTTGAGCACCCAGTGGTTCTCGTCGGGGTAGTACAGGAAACGGTGCGGCATCGTGTCGTCGTCGTCGGCGAAGCGGGAGGCGAGCTCCGACCACAGCCGCAGGCTCTCGCCGATCGGCACGCGGTAGTCGCGGTCGCCGTGGATCACGAGCAGCGGCGTGACGATGCGCTCGAGCGCCGTGTGCGGCGAGTTCGCCGCCAGCCCCTCCTCGTCGAAGATGCTGAGCCAGTAGGCGGAGTTGTCGGTCGTGCCGCCGAACTGGTCGAGCGCCCACAGGCTCGCGTGCGTGACGATCGCGCGGAAGCGGTCGGTGTGCCCGGCGACCCAGTTCGCCATGTAGCCGCCGAACGAGCCGCCCATCGCGGCGGCGCGCGTCTCGTCGATCTCGGGCCGACGCTCGACGGCGTCGGTGATCGCCATGAGGTCGGTGTAGGGCTTCTGCCCCCACGCGTTCCAGCCGCGGGCGATGAAGTCGAGGCCGTAGCCGGTCGACAGCGCCGGGTCGGGCAGCAGCACGGCGTAGCCGCGCGCGACGGCGAGCTGCGGCGCCCAGCGCCAGCTCCACGCGTTCCAGCTGTTGAGCGGCCCGCCGTGGATCCACAGCAGCAGCGGCGCGGGGGCCTCCGCCGAGGCGCCCTCCGGCGTCAGCAGCCAGCCGCGCACGCGCGCGCCGTCCTCCGCGGTCGTCTCGACCTCGACGAGGACGCCGACGGGTGCGGGCACGGGGGCCGGCGTCGCAAGCGGCGTCACGTCGCCCGTGCGGGCATCGATGCGCACGGGATGCGGGGCCGCCTGCCACGACGACCGCAGGGCGATCGCGTCGCCGGTTCGAGCATCCACCCGAAAGTTCGTGTAGGCGTACGGGTCGCTCGTCAGGCGCTGCACGGGGCCGCCGTCGAGCGGCACCCGGAACACGGGCGCGCGACCGTCGTCGTCGGCGGTCACGAGCAGGCTCTCGCCGTCGGGGGCGAAGGCGAGCTCGGCGGGCCAGCGGTCCCACCCGGCGGCGAGGCGGCGCGGCTCGCCGCCGTCGAGCTCGCGCACCCAGAGCTCCTGGTCGCCGGGGCCCTGCGGCGTGCTGAAGGGGGCGCGCACGTAGGCCAGCAGGCGCCCGTCGCGGCTCAGCGCGGGGCTTTCGTAGTGCACGCCCTCCTCGCCGGCGAGCAGGCGGCGCTCGCCGGTCGCGACGTCGATCGAGACGAGCTCGTAGCGCTCGAGGCCGCGCGCGGGCACCCGCAGCGCGGCGACGAGGGTGCGGCCGTCGGGCGTGAGGGCCTGGCCGGCCGTGTCGGCGCTGCGCCCGGGTGCGGGCGTGAGGTCGCGCGGTCGCGGCAGGGCGCTCGGGTAGGGGGTGTGCGCGGCGTCGATCGCCTCGCTGCCGGCGGTCGCCTCACCGAGGGAGAGCGGCGCCGACGCGGCGGGCGCTGCCGCGGGTGAGCGGTCGGGCACGACGTCGGCGAGCTCGTCGAGGGCGAGGGCGAGCAGGTGTGGCTCGGCGGGGCCCAGGTCGTGATCCCAGTAGCGCACCGGGTAGGTCTCGTGCAGGATGGCCGCGACCTTCCGCTCGGTGCGCGAGGCACGGGCGGCGGCGTCGTGCTCGATCGAGGTCGAGCTCGGCAGCAGGTCGGCGGCGATGACGACGGTGTCGGCCTCGAGCGCGGTCGCCGCGACGCCCGAGACGCCGCCGGCGAGCCGCGTGACGGGCCGGGCGTCGCCGCCGCCGGCGGGCAGCAGCCACAGCTGCGCCTGGTCGAGATCCTTCTCGGCCTCGACGTCGTCGCGGGCGGAGACGAACAGCACGTCGCCGCGGGGCGTGAACGCGACGCCCGCCTCTCCCTTGGCCGAGCGCGTGAGGCGGCGCGGGGAGCCGCCGCCGCTCGCGGGCACCTCCCACAGTGCCCGCTCGTTATTCGTGCGATCAGCCGAGAGCGTCGCGACGGTGAGCACGACGCGCTCGCCGTCGGGCGAGAGCGCGAGCCCTTCGACGCGCGGCAGGGCGATGTAGGCCTCGAGGTCGTGGAACGGGGTGGCGGGCGTCGTCGGTTGGGTCACCCTTCGACGCTAGTCGGATGCTCCTGCACGCGCCCGGGAGCGCTCAGGCTGGTGCAGCCGCGCCAGCACGCGGTCGGTGCTCACGGGTGTGCGCCCGTCGACGAGCGACACGGCGACGGTCGTGAGTGTGGCCGCACCGATCGTCCAGAGCCCCGGCTGGGCCAGCGCCGACGACAGCCAGCCCGCGCTCGGCCCGACCGCGGCGGAGGCGAGCAGCGCCGCCGCGCACGAGAGCGCGCCGACGAGCATCCCCGCGACCGCGCCGCGCGCGGTCAGCCGGCGCCACCAGATGCCGAGCAGGATGATCGGCGAGAGCGCGGAGGCCGCGAAGACGAAGACCGTGCCGACGCTCGTCACGAGGCCCTGCGGCGCGGTCGCGAGGGCGACGACGAGCGGCACGGCGGTGCAGAACAGGGCAGCCCAGCGGAAGGAGCGCACCGTGCCGTGGAAGAGATCCTGACTGACCGCGCTCGAGAGCGACACGATGAGCCCGGAGGAGGTGCCGAGGAAGGCCGCGAGCGCGCCGGCCACGACGAGCGCCGTGAGCAGGTCGCCGACCGGGCCGGGCAGCAGCCGCGAGGGCAGCTGCAGCGCGACGGTGTCGGCGACGCCCGGCGCGGCGAGGTCGGGGGCGGCGATGCGCGCGATGAGGCCAATCGTGCTCGAGGCGACGTAGAAGCCGCTGATGAGGATGATCACGCCGACGGTCGTCCAGCGGGCGGAGGCGCCGGTGGGGCTCGTGTAGAAGCGCACGAGCACGTGCGGCAGGCCGACCGTGCCGAGCAGCAGCGCGACGAGCAGCGAGGTCGTCGCGTACGCGTCGAGCCCCGCCGGCCCCGCGTTCTGGGGGAAGACCAGCTCGGGGTCGATCGTCGGCTCGACGCCCGAGAGGGTGAGGGTCAGGAAGATCGCCGGCACCGCGAGCGCGGCGAACTTCAGCCAGAACAGGAACGCCTGCACGAAGGTGATCGAGCGCATGCCGCCCGCGGCGACCGAGCCGCCCACGACGACGGCGACGGTCGTCGCCCCCACCCACGGCGGAATGTCCGCAACGACGCCGAGCGCGAGCGCGGCGCCGTGCAGCTGCGGCACGATGTACAGCCAGCCGATGATGAGCACGAGGGCGCTCGTGAGCCGTCGCGCGAGCACCGAGTCGAGGCGGGCCTGGATGAAGTCGGGGATCGTGTACGCGCCGCTGCGCCGCAGCGGCGCGGCGACGAGCATGAGCACGAGCAGATAGCCGGCCGCGTAGCCGATCGGGAACCAGAACGCGTCGGAGCCGGACAGCAGCACGAGCCCCGACAGCCCGAGGAAGGTGCCGGCCGAGAGGTACTCGCCGCTGATGGCCGAGGCGTTCCACACCGGTCGCACCGTGCGCGAGGCGACAAAGAAGTCGCTCGTCGTGCGCGAGATGCGCAGGCCCCACACGCCGATGACGGCGGTCACGACGACGACGGCGACGATCGCCCCGATCGAGAGCGCGGGGTTCACTCGTGCTCCACCAGTTGCCGGAAGCGCCGCTCGAGCCGACGGCTCGCGACGGCGTAGGCCACGGCCCAGCCGATCATGAGCGGGTAGAAGCCGTACGCGTGCACGAGCCACGACACCGGCACGCCGCCGATCGTCATGGCCTGCAGCTGCGGCAGCGCGCTCATGCCGACCGTCACGACGAGGAGGGCGACGGCGAAGGTCAGCAGGCACAGCAGCGCGAGCCGGCCGTGGGCGCGCATGAGGGTGCGCGTGAACAGCGCCTCCGCCTCGTCGACCTCCCAGCGCGCGGGCCGCGCGATCGGCTCGGTGCGGGGCGCCGCCACGTCGACAGAGGTGACGCGCTCGCGGGGCGGTCGCGCCCCGGCGCGACGCGCATCCGCCGCCTCGGGGGAGGGGTGGGCCGCCTCGGGCGTCATCGCGACGCCTCGGGCGGCCGCAGCATCGCCTCGCGCACGAGGGCGATCGAGCGGCGGCTCACGGGCACCTCCTCGCCGGCGACCGTGAGGGTCGGATGCGCGCCGCCGAGCTTCACGGCCGTGATCGCGTCGCGCCGCACCAGATACGAGCGGTGCACGCGCAGGAAGCCCGCGCGCTGCCAGCGCTGCTCGAGCTCACTGATCGGCTCGCGGATCAGGTGGCTGTCGTGCTCGGTCACGAGCCGCGAGTAGTCGCCCTGCGCCTGCACCCAGCGCACCTCGCTGCGGTGCACGACGCGCAGCACATTGCCGACGCGCACCGGGATGCTCTCGTCGGGCTCGGCGTCGCCGGCGTCGCCCGCGCCCGCCGGCTCGCGCAGCGCGAGCACGCGCGACACGGCCCGCTGCAGCCGCTCGCGGCGGATCGGCTTGAGCACGAAGTCGACGGCCTGCACGTCGAAGGCCTCCACGGCGCCCGCCTCGTCGGCCGTCACGACGACGATCGCGGGCGGCTCGGCGAAACGCGCGACCGCGCGGGCGATGTCGAAGCCCGAGATGCCGGGCATGTGGATGTCGAGGAAGGCCGCGACGACCTCGCGCTCGGCGAGCAGGCGCAGCGCCTCCGCGCCGCTCGCCGCGCGGTGGATCGCACCGATGCGCGCGTCGGCCCGTAGCATCGACTCGAGCTCGTCGAGCACGCGGCGCTCGTCGTCGGCGATGAGCACGTCGATGCGGGCGGGCTCCGGGCGCGCCGTCATCGCTCGCCCGCCCTCGCGGTCGAGGGTGCGGTCTCGTTGAAGGGCTGCGACTTCGGGATGCGCATGCGCACCATCGTGCCCGCCTGCTCGGCCGTCTCGATGACGAGCGCGTGGTCGTCGCCGTAGATGCTGCGCAGACGCGCGTCGACGTTGCGCATGCCGATGCGGTCGGGGCGCTCGTTGGCGGTGAGCAGCGCGCGCAGGGCATCCGGCCGCATGCCGACGCCGTCGTCGTCGACCGTGATCTCCGTGTGGGTGCCGTCATCGCGCGCCGCGATGACGACCGTGCCGCCGGCCTCTCGAGGTTCGAGCCCGTGGCGGATGGCGTTCTCGACGAGCGGCTGCAGGCTCAGGAAGGGGATGACCGTCGAGAGCGTCTCCGGCTCGATGCGCAGGGTGACGCTCAAGCGGTCCTCGAAGCGGGCGCGCTCGAGCTCGACGTACGAGTGCACGCTCGTGAGCTCGTCGGCGAGCGTCGTGAACTCGCCCTGCGAGCGCAGCGTGTATCGGATGAAGTCGGCGAAGTCGAGCAGCAGGTCGCGCGCCCGCTCGGGGTCGGTGCTCGTGTACGAGGCGATGACGCTCAGTGCGTTGTAGATGAAGTGCGGGCTGATCTGTGCGCGCAGCGCCCGCAGCTCGGCCTCGGCGAGCGCGGCGCGCGAGGTCTCGAGCTCGCCGAGCTCGAGCTGGGCGCCGCACCACGCGGCGACCTCGCTCGTGGCGCGCACGAGCGGCGGCCGCAGGCGCGGCGCGAAGGCGATGATCGCGCCCACGACGCGGCCATTCGCGACGACGGGCGCTCCGACGGCCTCCACGCCCGCCGCATCGGCGTCATGGCCCGCGAGCAGCTGCCGCTGGCCGGAGGCGAGCACCTCGGCGGCGAGGCGAGCGGCGGCGCCATCGCTGTCAGCGCGACCGTCGACCGAGATCACGCCGCGCTCGTCGGCGATCGCCACGGCGTCGCTGCCGAGCAGCGTGCGCAGGGCCCGTGTCGCGCGGTGCGCGCCGTCGCCGCGCAGCCCGCCGCGCAGGTTCACGGCCGCGCGCGAGGCGAGCGACAGGGTGCGGAAGGTCGCCCGGTCGGCGTCGCTGCCCAGCTCGCGCGCGCCGCGGGCGTGGCGCCGCACGAGCTGCGCGAGCAGGGTGACACCGACGCCGAGCACGAAGGCGAGGGCGACGGCGAGCACGAGCTCGGGCATCCGCGCACCTCGTCTTCGTCAGCCGTCAGGGGGTCAGCAGCAGCGGGCGCCGGGGTCGGCGTCCATCTCCGCCATTCTGCTCCTCCAGAACTCGCGCTCGGTCAGCGGCGCGTGATCCGTGCCGTGCGTGCGCTCGTGATGCCGCACGTAGGCGGGGTACGCGCCCTCGCCCATGAGCTCGCGCACGTACCAGGCGACGGCGCGCCACCCCCGGGCGAGCGCGGCGGCGCCCGCCCGGGCCGTGGAGGCCAGGGCGGGACGCCGTGCTGCGGTGCTCGTCATCGACGCCAGCGCCTCAGTGCCGCGCCGAGACCGGTCGCACCGACTCGTCGAGCTCGCTCCACCGGCGCTCGAGAGCCTTCTCGGCCTTCGTCGCGAAGAACCCGGCGGGCGCGTAGCGCCGCGAGGCGACGGGCGCATCCTCGTGGTTCTCGCCGCCGCCGGCGCGGATGGCGCGCACCGTGGCGATGAGCGCGGTGATGACGACGACGATCGCGAGCGTCACGAACACGATCGACAGGATGCCCTGCACCATCGTGTTGCGCACGACCGCCTCCATCGCCTCGACCGTCTGCGCCGTGCCGAACGAGGTCTCCCCGGCGGCGAGCGCGTCGCGGAAGGCGAGGTGGTTCGCCCAGTACCCGACCTGCGGCACGGGGGAGAAGATCTTGAACATCGACGCGGTGATCGTGACGACCGCCGCGAAGGCGAGCGGCACGCCGATGATCCACAGCCAGCGCACGTAGCTCCTGCCGCGCTTGGCGACGATCGCCAGTACGACCGCGAGCGCGATGACCGCGAGCAGCTGGTTGGCGATGCCGAACAGCGGGAAGAAGGTGTTGATGCCGCCGAGCGGGTCGGTCACGCCGAGGATCAGGATGTAGCCCCAGCCGGCGACCATGATCGCCGTCGTGATCCACACCCCGGGCCGCCAGCCGGTGTCCTTGAACTTCGGGATCACCTGGCCGATCGAGTCCTGCAGCATGAACCGCGCGACGCGCGTGCCGGCGTCGACCGCGGTGAGGATGAACAGCGCCTCGAACATGATCGCGAAGTGGTACCAGAAGCCCGCCATCGCGGCTCCGCCGAACACCTGCTGCATGATCGTCGCGATGCCGAGGGCGAGCGTCGGGGCGCCGCCCGTGCGCGAGACGATCGACTCCTCACCGACCGCCTCGGCCGTGCCGGTGAGCATGTCGGGCGTGAGATTGACGCCCATGAGGCCGAGCGAGTTGACGAAGGCCACCGCGCCCTCGACGGTGCCGCCGGTCGCGGCCGCCGAGGAGTTCATCGCGAAGTAGATGCCGCGGTCGAGCGAGATCGCCGCGACGAGCGCCATGATCGCCACGAACGACTCCATGAGCATGCCGCCGTACCCGATGAAGCGCGTCTGGCGCTCCTTCTCCACGAGCTTCGGCGTCGTGCCCGAGGCGATGAGCGCGTGGAACCCGGAGAGGGCGCCGCAGGCGATCGTGACGAACAGGAACGGGAAGAGCGAGCCGGAGAACACCGGGCCGATCTCGCCGCCGGCGAACTCGCTGAAGGCGGGCACCGCGATCTCGGGGCGCACGAGCACGATCGCGCCGGCGAGCATGACGATGACGCCGATCTTCATGAAGGTCGAGAGATAGTCGCGCGGCGCGAGCAGCAGCCACACCGGCAGCACCGCGGCGATGAAGCCGTAGATGATGATGCCCCACGCGATCGTCGTGCGGTCGAGCGTGAAGAGCTCGGCGCCCCACGGTGTCTCGGCGACCCAGCCGCCCGCGACGATCGCCGCGATGAGCAGGATGAAGCCGATGACCGAGACCTCGGTGATCTTGCCGGGGCGCAGGTAGCGCAGGTAGACGCCCATGAACAGCGCGATCGGGATGGTCATGCCGACGCTGAAGACGCCCCACGGGCTCTCGCCGAGGGCGTTGACGACCACGAGCGCGAGGATCGCGATGATGATGAGCATGATGAGCAGCGAGGCGATGATCGCCGCGGTGCCGCCGATGCGGCCGAGCTCGTCGCGCGCCATCTGGCCGATGGTGCGGCCGCCGCGGCGCATCGAGAAGAACAGCACGAGGTAGTCCTGCACGGCGCCGGCGAGCAGTACGCCGACGATGATCCAGATCGTGCCGGGCAGGTAGCCCATTTGCGCGGCGAGCACGGGGCCGACGAGGGGGCCGGCGCCGGCGATCGCGGCGAAGTGGTGACCGTAGAGCACGCGCCGGTCGGTGGGCACGTAGTCCTTGCCGTCGGCGCGCACCTCGGCGGGCGTCGCGCGCCGGTCGTCGGGCCGCGTGATGTACCGCTCGATGACCTTGGAGTAGAAGCGGTAGCCGATGAGGTACGTGCAGACGGCCGCGAACACGAACCAGATCGCGTTGACGGTCTCGCCGCGCACGATCGCGAGCATCACCCAGGCGACGCCGCCGAGCAGGGCGATGGCGCTCCAGAGCAGGATCTTCGGCAGGGTCCAGCGGCTCTCGCGCTCACGCTCGGCGGCGGGCAGCTCGGTGGGGGGCAGGGCCGGGTCGGGTTCGAGGCCGTCGGCACGGCCCTCGATTGTCGAGGGGGGTGGCTGTGACGTCATGAGGCTCCTCCAGGGGTCGCGTCGTTGCGTGCGGTCAGGCTAGGAAGCGGCGCTGGCGCGCGGAGGGGCCCGCTCGACGGGTGGCCGTTCGGTGCGACGAACGGCGCGTCCGTGCGACGGATGGCGGGGCGGGCGGGCCGCCGCGCGGGGGTCGAGGGCGGCGGGGGCGACGGCGACGGGCATCCGCCCCCTCGGTCGAGATGTCAAAGAATCTTGACAGAATGTCCGTCACGCTTTACCTTGGCCATGTCAAGCATTCTTGACACACCCCGCAATCGCGAAGGAGAGCCCCATGGCCCAAGAGGAGAAGGTCGCCTGGATCGGCCTCGTCGTCGGCCTCGTCACCGGCGTCGTCTACACGGCGGTGCTGCTGAGCCGCGCGGCCGGCGGGCCGCTCGTCGAGACCCCGTACGTCGACGCGATGCTGTGGAGCGTCGGCATCGGCGTCATCGTGACGGCCGTCGTCACGATCGTCGTCGCCGTGCTGACGCGCCGCGACGGTCACGGCACCGACGTGCGCGACCGGCAGATCAGCGCCCGCGCCGAGCACACCGCGCGCGCCGTGCTCGTCGTCGCGGGGCTCGGGGCCCTCGTCCTCGCGATGCTCGAGGCCGACCATTTCTGGATCGCCCACGCCCTCTTCGCCGGCTTCTACCTCTCGGCGGTGCTCGAGGGCATCACGAAGGTCGCGCTCTACCGCGGGGGCGTGCCCTCGTGGTGAAGCCGACGCGCGTCGAGAACCGCATCCGCGCCCTGCGCTTCGCCCACGGTGAGATGACGCAGGCCGAGCTCGCTGAGCGCATCGGCGTCACCCGCCAGACGGTCATCGCGATCGAGCAGGGCAAGTACTCGCCGTCGCTCGAGGTGGCCTTCCAGATCGCGCGCGTCTTCGGGGCGCCCCTCGACGACGTCTTCCAGTACCCGAGCGAGAGTTGAGCCGAGCATGACCACGACATCCTCCCCGAGCGCCACGATGGGCGCCCTCCTGCAGCGCGGCTACGGCGGCGTCGAGACCCTCGCGGTCGGGCGGGCGCCGGTGCCCGCGCTGCGCCCGGGCCACGTGCTCGTGCGGGTCGCGGCGGCGAGCCCCGACTCCGGCACGATCCACCTCATGACGGGTCGGCCGACGATCGTGCGGCCGTTCCTCGGCCTCCGCACCCCGCGCCAGCCGATCCCGGGGCTCGCCTTCGCGGGCGTCGTCGAGGCGGTCGGCGAGGGCGTCGAGGGTTTCGCGGTCGGCGACGCCGTGGCGGGCTCGGCCCCCGGAGCGTTCGCCGAGCGGGTCGTGGCGCGGGCGACGAAGCTCGCGCGCATCCCCGAGGGCGTCACGATGACGGATGCCGCGGCGCAGCCGATCTCGGCCGTGACGGCCCTGCAGGCGGTGCGCGACGTCGCCCGCGTGGAAGCCGGCCAGCGCGTGCTCGTGATCGGCGCCGGGGGAGGGGTCGGCTCGGCCCTCGTGCAGCTCGCCGTGCTCGCCGGGGCGCGCGTGACGGGCGTCGCGAGCGCGGCGAAGGCGGCGTTCGTGCGCTCGCTCGGCGCGGAGCGCACGATCGACTACCGCGCCACGCCCGAGCCCGCCGACTGGGGCCGCTTCGACGTCGTCATCGACACCGCCGACGGCCGCGGTCTCAGCGTGCTCCGGCAAGCGCTCGCGCCGCGCGGGGCGCTCGTCATCGTCGGCGCCGACCATGCCGGCGGGCCCGTGCTCGACGGGCTCGACCGGCAGTTCCGCGCGGCGCTGCTGAACCCGTTCGTGCGGCACCGCCTGGCGATGGTGATGCAGCGCGAGTCGGGCGCCGACCTCGCGGTCGTGCTGGAGCACCTGGCGAGCGGGCGGATGCGCTCCGCCGTCTCCGAGGTCGCCCCCGTCGCCGACGCCCTCGCGGCGATCGCGCGACTGCAGCGCCGCGAGGTGGCGGGCAAGGTCGTCGTCGACCTGACAGGCCTCGCGGCACTCGCCGGCTGAGCCGGCGACGCGGTCGCGGGTCGCGCCGCCCCTAGCCCTGCGCCGAGCCCGCGAGGCTGCCCTCGACGGGCCCCTCGGGGTCGAAGATCACGCAGAGGATCTCGCGGTCGCCCTCGGCCCAGCTGCCCTCCGTGGGGAAGTAGTAGCTGAAGTCGTAGGGCGAGGTGTCCCAGTCGCCGCCGACGAAGGCCTCGAACTCGCTCAGGCACTCGGCGTCGGCGAGCTCGAAGATCGCCTGCTGGCCGGGGTACTCCTCGTCGGGCATGATCACGGAGGCGTACACCTCGCTGTCGTGCGACTGCTCGCACGGCACCGTCGGCACCGTCTCGACCTCCTCCGCCGCCTCGGCGTCGTTGAGGCAGTCGCCGACCTGGATGGTGAAGACGTCGGTGGTGTCGTCGCCCTCGACGACCGCGCCGTCGGCGTCGCGCTGCGGGCCGCCGGTCAGCTGGTCGAGGAAGGCGCAGCCACTGAGGCCGAGCGCGGCCGCGAGGGTCAGGGCGACGAGCGCGGGTCGCGCTCCTGGCACGGTGCTGGGCATGGGCTCACTCCTCTTCATCGGCGGCGGCACTGCTGGCGTGATCGCCGCGCGCGGGGGCGACGAGGTCGAGCACCTCGTCGTGCAGCAGTCCGTTGGTGGCGAGCGCGCTGCCGTGCCACGGCCCCGTCTCGCCGTCGACGGAAGTGAAGCGCCCGCCGGCCTCCTCGACGATCGGCTGCAGGGCCGCCATGTCGTAGGGCTGCAGGTCGAACTCGCCGGCGACGTCGATGACGCCCTCGGCGACGAGCATGTACGACCACATGTCGCCGATCGCGCGCGACCGCCACGCGGCGCGCGTGAGCCGCAGCAGGCCGTCGAGCCGCCCGGCGTCGTCCCAGCCGGGCAGGCTGTTGTACGAGATCGAGGCGTCGGCGAGGTCGCGCACGCCGCTCACCCGCAGCGGGCGGGCATCCGTCTCGGCCGCCGGGCCGGTGCGCTGCACGAAGGCGCCGAGGCCGCGCGCGCCCCACCAGCGGCGCTCGAGGGCAGGCGAGCTCACGACGCCGACGACCGGCTCGCCGTCGACGGCGAGGGCGATGAGCGTGCCCCAGATCGGGATGCCGCGCAGGAAGTTCGCGGTGCCGTCGATGGGGTCGATGATCCACTGGCGGTGGGCGCTGGCCCCCGTGCCGGCGGCGGTGCCGTACTCCTCGCCGAGGATGCCGTCGTCGGGCCTGGCCTCGGCGAGCCCGTCGCGGATGACGCGCTCGACGGCCCGGTCGGCGTCGGTGACGGGCGTGCGGTCGGGCTTCGTCGTCACCTCGAGGTCGACGGCGCGGAAGCGGTCGAACGACACGGCGTCGGCGCGCTGGGCCAGCTCGAGGGCGAGCGCCAGATCGGCGCTGAGGTCGGTCACGGCTCTCACAGTAGCGCCGCGCGGGGCCGCGCCAGTAGAGCGAGATCCGCTCAGTACGCGGGTCGGGTGAGGGTCGTCAGCAGCCGCTGCAGCGAGTCGAGGCGCTGCGGGCCCAGCTCGCCGAGCTCACCGCTCGCCGCCCGCTCGACGAGTTCGCAGTCGGGCGAGTCCGGAAGGTGCGTGCAGCCGCGCGGGCACTGCTCGGCGACGACGGCGAGGTCGCCGAAGGCGCGCACGATGCTGTCCGGGTTCACGTGCCCCAGGCCGAACGAGCGCACGCCGGGGGTGTCGATGATCCACCCGCCGCCGGGCAGCCGCAGCGATACCGTCGAGCTCGACGTGTGGCGCCCGCGGCCCGTCACGGCGTTCACGTGCCCCGTGGCGCGCTGGGCCGACGGCACGAGCGCGTTGACGAGCGTCGACTTGCCGACGCCGGAGTGCCCGACCGCGACCGTCGTGCGGTCGCGCAGCAGCCCCATGAGGGTCTCGATCGGCGGATGCTCGGCCGAGCTCGTGACCACGCGCACGTCGAGCCCCGCGAAGTGGGCGAGGAACTCGCTCGGATCGGCCAGGTCGGTCTTCGTCACGACGAGCAGCGGAGCGATGCCCGCGTCGAACGCCGCCACGAGGTACCGGTCGACGAGCCGCGGCCTCGGCTCGGGGTTCGCCGCCGCGACCACGATCATGAGCTGGTCGGCGTTGGCCACGACGATGCGCTCGACCGCGTCGGTGTCGTCGGCGCTGCGCCGCAGCAGGGTGCGGCGCTCGTGCACCCGCACGATGCGACCGAGGGCGCCCTCCTCGCCGCTCACGTCGCCGACGACGTCGACGCGGTCGCCCGTGACGATCGCGGTCTTGCGCAGCTCGCGGGCGCGCGTGCAGAGCACCTCGCGCTCGGTCGGCGCATCCTCGTCGACGAGCGCCAGGTAGCGCCCGCGGTCGACGGTCACGATGCGGCCGACGACGGCGTCGTCGTGCGCGGGGCGCTGCTTCGTGCGCGGGCGGTTCGCCTTCGGGTTCGGCCGGGCGCGCACGACCGATTCGTCGTACGCGCCGTACGGCTCGTCCTCGTCGTCGTCGAGCGGCAGCCAGCTCATGCGCGGGGGGTCACGCCTCGGCGATCGTCGAGGCGACCAGGCGCGCCCACAGCTCGGGGAATTCGGGCAGCGTCTTCGACGTCGCCGCGATGTCGTCGATGTCGATGCCGTCGACTGCGAGGCCGATGATCGCCCCGGCGTGCGCCATGCGGTGGTCGTCGAACGCGCCCCAGTCGGCGGCGTGCAGCGGGGCCGGCTCGAGCGCGAGACCGTCGGGCAGCTCGGTCGCCGTGAGACCCGCGCGGGTCAGGTCGTCGGCGAGCGCGGCGAGCCGATCGGTCTCGTGACCCCGCAGGTGCTCGATGCCCGTGATGCGGCTCGGCGACTCGGCGAGCGCCGCGAGGGCGACGAGCGCGGGAGCGAGCTCGCCCCCGCGCGAGAGGTCGAGCTCGAGGCCGGGCATCCGCCGACCGCCCAGCAGGCCCTCGCCGCCGTCGACGACGAGCGCGCCGCCCTCGCGGCGCACGCTCGCGCCGAACCGCGGCAGGATCTCGATGAGGTCGGCGCCGACCTGCGTCGTCTCGGCCGGCCACCCATCGATCGCGACGGTGCCGCCCGCGACGACCGCCGCGATGAGGAACGGCGCCGCGTTCGACAGGTCCGGCTCGATGACGACCTCGCGACCGCGGATCGGACCGGGCGCGACCACCCAGACGCCCTCATCCGGGCTCAGCACCTCGACGCCGCGCTCGGCGAGCGTCGCGATCGTCATCTCGATGTGCGGCATCGACGGCAGGCGCTCGCCCGTGTGCCGCAGCGTCAGGCCCTCGGTGAAGCGCGGTGCCGCGAGCAGCAGGCCCGAGACGAACTGGCTCGAGGCGCTCGCGTCGATCGCGACCTCGCCGCCGCGCACCGCGCCGGTGCCCCACAGGCTGAACGGCAGCGCGCCGCGACCGTCGTCGTTGACGTCGACGCCGAGGGCGCGCAGCGAGTCGATCGTCGTGCGCATCGGGCGCCGGCGCGCGGCCTCGTCGCCGTCGAAGGCGACCGGCCCGAGCGCGAGCGCGGCGACCGGCGGCAGGAACCGCATGACCGTGCCGGCGAGCCCGCAGTCGATGCTCGTCGAGCCCTCCAGCTCGGCCGGGGGCGTCACGCGCAGGTCGGGGCCGTAGTCGCCGTCGCCCTCGACCTCCTCGATGCTCACGCCGAGCGACCGCAGCGCCTCGATCATGAGCGCCGAATCGCGCGAGTGCAGCGGGCGGCGCAGCAGCGAGGGGCCGTCGGCAAGTGCCGAGAGCACGAGCTCGCGGTTCGTCAGGCTCTTCGACCCCGGCAGCGTCAGCCGGGCCACCAGCGGGCCGGTCGCGCGCGGAGCCCGCCAGGGGCCCCCGCCGCCGAGCGACTCCGAGACACCGGCGCGCTCGTCGTCGTAGGGGGTGAAGCGCGGCGAGGAATAGGTGAAGACCTGCATCGGTTACAGGGTATCGGCAGCAGGAGCGAAGGGAGCCACGGGATGACGAGCGCCGTCCTCGAGCACGTGGGCACCGCATCCGCCCCCACGCGCGACCGGGCGCCCCAGGCGCCGGTCGTAGACTCGGGCCCGATGACTGACGAGCTCGCCGAACGACGACGGCTGTTCCAGGAGCAGGCGCTCCCGTACATGGACCAGCTCTACGGCGCTGCCATGCGCATGACGAAGAACCCGGCCGACGCCTCCGACCTCGTGCAGGAGACGTTCGTGAAGGCCTTCGCCGCGTTCGGCCAGTTCGAGCAGGGCACGAACCTCAAGGCGTGGCTCTACCGCATCCTCACCAACACGTTCATCAACGTGTACCGCAAGAAGCAGCGCGACCCGTACCAGGGCTCGACCGACGAGCTCGAAGAGTGGCAGCTCGGCAGCGCCGAGTCGGCGACGTCGAGCTCGAGCCGCTCGGCCGAGGCCGAGGCCATCGACCGGATGCCCGCGAGCGCCGTGAAGGACGCGCTGCAGTCGATCCCGGAGGACTTCCGCCTCGCCGTCTACTTCGCCGACGTCGAAGGGTTCTCGTACCAGGAGATCGCCGACATTATGAAGACCCCGGTGGGCACCGTCATGAGCCGACTGCACCGCGGCCGGCGCCTGCTGCGCGAGCTGCTCGCCGACTACGCCCGCGAACGCGGGATGACCCTCTCCGAGACTGCCACCACCCGAACGAGGAGCACGACATGACCGACTGCGGCTGCGACAAGGCCAAAGCCGAACTGGAGGAGTTCCTGCACAACGAGCTCAGCGCCGAGCAGTGCCAGGACATCCGCGACCACATGGCCAACTGCGACGACTGCTCAGCCGAGCACCTCGTCGGCCTCACCCTCACCACCAAGGTGAAGGAGGCCTGCCAGGAGAAGGCGCCTGAGGAGCTGCGGGCGATGATCCTCGGCAGCATCGAGCGCTTGGATGCTCGCGCCTGAGCTCACCGTCACGCGAACGGGCCCGCGCCTCCCGAGGGAGGGCGGGCCCGTTCCGCGTGCAGCGACCTAGTCGGCGAGCGCGGCGTCCATGATCGCCGCGTGCTCCTGCGCGCTGCGCTTCGTCGAGCCCGTCGCGGGCGAGGCGGATGCCGGGCGCGAGATCACGCGGACCCCGCGACCGCCGCGCTTGGCGCTCTCGATCGCGAAGAACGGCCACGCGCCCTGGTTCTCGGGCTCGTCCTGCACCCACACCAGCTCGGCGTTGGGGTAGCGGTCGAAGACCGCCTGCAGCTCGGCCTCGGGCAGCGGGTAGAACTGCTCCAGGCGCACGAGGGCCACACCCTGCGTGCCGCGCTTCTCGATCTCGCTCTTGAGGTCGTAGTGGATCTTGCCGGCGTGCACGAGCACGCGACGGACCGACTGCGGGTCGGTGACGTTCACGTCATCGAGCACGGGCTCGAAGCGGCCCTGCGTGAAGTCGGCGACCTCGCTCGTCGCGCCGCGCAGGCGCAGCATCGCCTTCGGCGTGAAGACGATGAGCGGGCGGCGCGGGCGCGCGTAGGCCTGGCGGCGCAGCAGGTGGAAGTACGACGCGGGCGTCGACGGCCGCGCGATCGTCATGTTCTCCTCGGCCGCGAGCTGCAGGTAGCGCTCGATGCGCGCCGACGAGTGGTCGGGGCCCTGGCCCTCGTAGCCGTGCGGCAGCAGCAGCACGACGCTCGAGCGCTGGTTCCACTTCTGCTCGGCCGACGAGATGAACTCGTCGATGATCGTCTGCGCGCCGTTGGCGAAGTCGCCGAACTGGGCCTCCCACAGCACGAGCGCGTCGGGGCGCTCGACCGAGTAGCCGTACTCGAAGCCCATCGTCGCGTACTCGCTCAGCAGCGAGTCGTAGATCCAGAACTTCGCCTGGTTCTCGGCGAGGTTCGCGAGCGGCAGCCACTCCTGGCCGTTCGCGCGGTCGTGCAGCACCGCATGGCGCTGCACGAAGGTGCCGCGACGCGAATCCTGGCCCGACATGCGCACGGGCGTGCCCTCCATGAGGAGGGAGCCGAGCGCGAGCAGCTCGCCGAAGCCCCAGTCGATGCCGCCGTTGCGGCTCATCTCGACGCGCTTCTTCAGCATCGCCTGCAGCTTCGGGTGGATGGAGAAGCCCGCCGGCGGGTTGTCGTGGGCGTCGCCGATGTGCTGCACGACCTCCACGGGCACGCCCGTCGTCTCCGGTTCCGCGGCGAGGGTCTCCATCGCCGGGCCGGCCGGCGCGCCGTCGACGACGGGGATCGACCCCGTCTGCGCGGCGTGCGTCTCGGCGAAGGCGACCTCCAGGCGCTCCTGGAAGTCGCGGTGCGCCGCCTCGAACTCGTCGGGCGTGATGTCGCCGCGGCCGACGAGAGCCTCGGTGTACAGGGTGCGCACGCTGCGCTTGGCCTCGATGAGGTTGTACATGAGCGGCTGCGTCATCGAGGGGTCGTCGCCCTCGTTGTGCCCGCGGCGGCGGTAGCAGACGAGGTCGATGACGACGTCGCGCTTGAACTCCTGCCGGTAGGCGAAGGCGAGCTCGGCCACGCGGACGACGGCCTCGGGGTCGTCGCCGTTGACGTGGAGGATCGGCGCCTGGATGGTCTTCGCGACGTCGGTCGAGTAGATCGACGAGCGCGCCTCGGTCGGCGGGGTGGTGAAGCCGACCTGGTTGTTGACCACGACGTGGATCGTGCCGCCGGTGCGGTAGCCGCGCAGCTGCGACAGCTGCAGCGTCTCCAGCACGACGCCCTGGCCGGCCATCGCGGCGTCGCCGTGCACGAGCACGGGCAGCACGCCGTACTGGCCGTCGCCCTTGCGATCCTGCTTGGCCCGCACGATGCCCTCGAGCACGCCATTGACGGCCTCGAGGTGCGAGGGGTTCGCGGCGAGGTAGACGGGGATCTGCTTGCCGCTCATCGCGGTGAAGACGCCCTCGGTGCCGAGGTGGTACTTCACGTCGCCGGAGCCCTGCACGCTGCGCGGATCCTGCGTGCCCTCGAACTCGCGGAAGATCTGCCCGTACGTCTTGCCGGCGATGTTCGCGAGCACGTTCAGGCGCCCGCGGTGGGCCATGCCGATCGCGACCTCGTCAAGCTCGGCCTCGGCGGCGCCCTGCACGACCTCGTCGAGCAGTGCGATGAGCGACTCGCCGCCCTCGAGGCTGAAGCGCTTCTGGCCGACGTACTTCGTCTGCAGGAAGGTCTCGAACGCCTCGGCCTGGTTGAGCTTGCCGAGGATGCGCATCTGCTCGTCGTGCGTCGGCTTCTGGTAGGGCTTCTCGAGCATGCTCTGGAACCAGCGACGCTGCGTCGGATCCTGGATGTGCATGTACTCGATGCCGACGGTGCGGCAGTAGGTGTCGCGCAGCACGCCGAGAATCTCGCGCAGCAGCATCGTGCGCTTGCCGCCGAAGCCCGCAGTGACGAACTCGCGGTCGAGATCCCAGAAGGTCAGACCGTGGCTGGCGATGTCGAGGTCGGGGTGCGAGCGCTGGCGGTACTCCAGCGGGTCGACGTCGGCCATCATGTGGCCGCGCACGCGGAACGAGTTGATGAGCTCGTGCACGCGCGCCGTCTTGTTGACGGCGTCGGCGAGGTCGACGTGGATGTCCTGCGCCCAGTGGATCGGGTCGTAGGGGATGCGCAGGTCGGCGAAGATGTCCTCGTAGAAGCCGCGCTCGCCGATGAGCAGCTCGTGCACCTTCTTCAGGAACTCGCCCGACCCGGCGCCCTGGATGACGCGGTGGTCGTAGGTCGAGGTGAGGGTGATCGTCTTGCCGATGCCGAGGTCGGCGAGCGTCGCCGGGGCCGCACCCTGGAACTCGGCCGGGTACTCCAGCGCGCCGGCGCCGATGATCGCGCCCTGGCCCTTCATGAGGCGGGGCACCGAGTGCACCGTGCCGATGCCACCCGGGTTGGTGAGCGAGATCGTGTTGCCCTGGAAGTCGCCGGCGGTGAGCTTGTTGTCGCGCGCGCGCTTGACGACGTCCTCGTAGGCGCCCAGGAACTCGCCGAAGCCCATGGTGTCGCACTTCTTCACACCGGGGACGAGCAGCGCGCGCGTGCCGTCGGGCTTCGGCAGGTCGATCGCGATGCCGAGGTTGATGTGCGCCGGGGTGACGACGACGGGCTTGCCGTCGACCTCGTCGTAGTAGACGTTCTGGCTCGGGAACTCGCGCAGCGCCCGCACCATCGCCCAGGCGATGAGGTGCGTGAACGAGACCTTGCCGCCGCGCGTGCGCTTGAGGTGGTTGTTGATGACGATGCGGTTGTCGATCATGAGCTTCGCCGGGATCGTGCGCACGCTCGTCGCGGTCGGCACGCTCAGCGAGGCGTCCATGTTCGCCGCGAGGGTCTTCGCCATGCCCTTGAGCGGCGTGACGGTGTCCTGAGCAGGCTGCTCGTCGCCGCCCGAGGTGGCGGAGGCGGCGGCGGGTGCCTGAGCGGGGATGGGCTGCCGCTGCGGGGGAGCCGAGGTCGTGCGGGCGACCGGCTGGCTGCCCGTGATCGGCACCGAGGCGGGGGGCACGGAGGCCGCCGCCCCAGCGGAGGAGGGCGCGGCGTCGGGCGCATCCATCGGGATGGGCGCCGGGGGCGCCGCAGCCGCCGCCTGCTCGGCCGCGGGCGGAGCGGCCTCGGCGAGCGCCGACTGGTGGTACTTCTCCAGGATGGGCCACCACGAGGGGTCGACCGATTCCCGGTTCTGCTTGTACTGCTCGTACATCTCGTCAACGAGCCACTCGTTGGCACCGAACTCGCCCGCGGCGCCGCCGTCGGGGCTCACTCCGGTCACTTGGCTTGACACAGCCGACCGCCCACTTCCGTTTCGCTAGATGCTCGGATCTCGGAACCCTCGCTGGTCCCCAGCCCGACAAGCCTACCCACTCGGAACTGGCCGGGCGGGCAGAGAGGGGTCGCCGTAGGGTGAAAGATGTGCGATTCCTCCACGAGCCTCCGGCCCACGATCTGACCTACTCCGACGTGTTCCTCGTCCCCAGCAGGTCGGGGGTCGGCAGTCGCCTCTCGGTCGATCTGACCGTCGACGATCCGACCGGTCTGCGCATCCCGGTGGTCGCCGCGAACATGACCTCGGTCACCGGTCCGCGCCTCGCCGCCGCCCTCGCTCGCCGCGGAGGGCTCGGCGTGCTGCCGCAGGATCTGCCGCTGCCCGAGCTCGACGCCGCCATCCGCGCCGTCAAGGATGCGCCGACCCTCGTCGACCCGCTCGTCACCGTGACGCGCGGCACGACGATCGCAGAGGCCCTGCGGCGTGCGCCCGACACTCCGGGCGCCCTGCTGACGATCATCGACGCCGACGGCGAGCCCGAGCGGTGCATCCCCGTCGCCGCGCTGCGGCACGCGCTGCCGGAGTCGGCGGTCGGCGACCTCGTCGTCGACGCCGTGCCCGCCCTCGACGACGAGGACGTCACCGATCCGCGGCGCGCCTTCGACCTCATCGACGCGGCCGGCGTCGAGGCCGTCGCGGTCGTGCACCACGGCCGCATCGTCGGCAGCCTGAGCGCGCGCAGCGCCGTGCGCGCCACCCTCTACACCCCGGCGACGGATGCCCGGGGCCGGCTGCGCGTCGCCGCCGCCGTCGGCGTCAACGGCGACCCCGCCGCGCGCGCGAAGGCCCTCGTCGAGACGGGTGTCGACGTCATCGTGCTCGACACCGCGCACGGGCACCAGGAGCAGATGCTGCACGCCGTGCGGGCCGTCGCCGCGCTCGGGCTCGGCGTGCCGATCGTCGCCGGCAACGTCGTGACCCCCGAGGCCGTGCGCGACCTCGTCGACGCCGGCGCCGACGTGCTCAAGGTCGGCGTCGGGCCCGGCGCGATGTGCACCACGCGCATGATGACCGCGGTCGGTCGGCCCCAGTTCTCCGCCGTGCTCGACACGGCGCAGGCCGCACGCGAGCTCGGCGCGCGGGTCTGGGCCGACGGCGGCGTGCGCTACCCGCGCGACGTCGCGCTCGCCCTCGCCGCCGGCGCCTCCGCCGTCATGGTCGGCTCGTGGTTCGCCGGCACGCTCGAGGCGCCCGGCGAGATCGAGGTCGACGAGCAGGGGCGCTGGTTCAAGAGCTCGTGGGGCATGGCCTCCACGAAGGCGGTCGAGCAGCGCTTCCGGCGGCTCGACGCCTTCGAGCTTGCGCGGCGCACACTCTTCGCCGAGGGCATCTCGAGCTCGCGCATCCTGCTCGATCCGCAGCGGCCGTCGATCGACGACCTGCTCGACATGATCACCTCCGGGCTGCGCTCCTCGATGACCTACGCGGGCGCGGCGACGCTGCCGCAGTTCCACGAGCGCGCCGTCGTCGGCGTGCAGTCGGCGGCGGGCTACGAGGAGGGCAAGGCGCTGCCGGTCTCGTGGTGACGCGCGCCGGTGGCCGGCCCAGCGGTGCTCGTTATACTCGCCCGCATCATGGATGACCCGCCGTCTGCACCGTCCGAACCCAGTCATAGTCCCTCGCCGATGATCGGGGGCCGCCGTGGGCACTGAGTGGATCCTGCTCGGCGCGGGCGTGCTGCTGACCATCGGCACCGGCCTGTTCGTGGCGAGCGAGTTCGCCCTCGTCAACCTCGACCGCTCCGACCTCGAGGCGCGCCAGGCGCGCGGGGAGCGACGCCTCGGCCCGACGATCGCGGCGCTCAAGATCACCTCGACGCACCTCTCGAGCGCTCAGCTCGGCATCACCCTGACGACGCTGCTCACGGGCTACACGATGGAGCCCGCGATCTCCGTGATGCTCGCCGGCCCCCTGACCGTCCTCGGTCTGCCCGAGGGCGCCGTGAGCGTCGTCGGCACGATCGTCGCCGTCGTCATCGCCACGCTGCTGTCGATGATCGTCGGCGAGCTCGTGCCGAAGAACTTCGCGCTGTCGCTGCCGCGGCAGACGGCCAAGGTCGTCGTGCCGTTCCAGTCGGTGTTCACGACGGTCTTCCGGCCCGCGATCGCGCTGCTCAACAACACGGCCAACGCCATCCTCCGCGCCGTCGGCATCGAGCCGAAGGAGGAGCTCAGCGGCGCCCGCACCGCCGAGGAGCTCGCCTCGCTCGTGCGGCGCTCCGCGAGCGAGGGCTCGCTCGAGGCCGACACCGCGACGCTGCTGTCGCGCACGCTCGCGTTCTCGCAGCACACCGCCGCCGACGTCATGACCCCGCGACCCCGCGTCGCCGCGATCGACCGCGCCGACTCGGCCGCCGACGTCATCGAGCTCACCCGACGCACCGGCTTCTCGCGGTTCCCGGTGACCGACGACTCGATCGACGACATCGTCGGCATCGTGCACGTCAAGCAGGCCGTCGCCGTGCCCCACGACCGTCGGCCCGACGTGCCCGCCTCGGCGCTGCAGACCGAGGCGCTGCGCGTGCCCGAGACGATGATGCTCGACACCCTGCTCGGCGAGCTGCGTGGCCGCGGCTATCAGATGGCCGTCGTCGTTGACGAGTACGGCGGCACCGCCGGGGTCGCGACCCTGGAGGACCTGGTCGAGGAGCTCGTCGGCGAGGTGAGCGACGAGCACGACCGCGTGCTCGTGGGCGTCGTGCGCTCGCGCGACTGGCTGACCTTCCCCGGCATGCTGCGACCCGACGAGCTGCGTGACCGCGTTGGCGTCGCCGTGCCCGAGGAGGGCCCGTGGGAGACCGTCGGCGGCTGGCTCATGGCGGAGCTCGGCCGACTGCCCGAGGTCGGCGACACCGTCGCGATCGATGCGGGCGTCTTCCGCGTCGAGCGGCTCGACGGTCGCCGCATCGACCGGGTGCGCTTCACCCCCACGCCGGTCACGGGCGAGCTGGAGGTGACCCGATGATCGACACCGCCGACCTGTGGGGCCTCGCCTGGCTCGTCGTGCTGCTCGCCGGCAACGCGTTCTTCGTCGGCGCCGAGTTCGCGGTCATCTCCGCCAAGCGCTCGCAGATCGAGCCGCGCGCCGAGGCCGGCTCACGTGCCGCCAAGACGGCGCTGTGGGCCATGGAGCACGCGACGCTCATGCTCGCCACGAGCCAGCTCGGCATCACCGTGTGCTCGCTGCTGATCCTCAACGTCTCCGAGCCGGCGCTGCACCACATCCTCGAGATCCCGCTCGAGCTCACCGGGCTGCCGTACGAGGTCGTGAGCGGCATCGCCTTCGCGATCGCGCTCATCATCGTGTCGTTCCTGCACGTCGTGCTCGGCGAGATGGTGCCGAAGAACATCTCCTTCTCGCTGCCCACGCGCTCGGTGCTGCTGCTCGCGCCGCCGCTCGTCGCCGTCGCGCGCGTGTTCGGCTTCCTCATCCGCGCCCTCAACGCGACCGCGAACGGCGTGCTGCGCCTGTTCAAGGTCGAGCCGAAGGACGAGGCGACGAGCGCCTTCACTCTCGAGGAGGTCGCGACGATCGTCGAGCAGTCGCAGCGCGAGGGGCTGCTGGAGGACCGCTCGGGCGCCCTCACGGCCGCCTTCGAGTTCACGGCGAAGAAGGTCGACGACGTCGCCGTGCCCATGAACGAGCTCGTGCACCTGCCGGAGGACGCCTCGCCCGCCGACGTCGAGCGCGCCGTCGCGCAGCGCGGCTTCAGCCGCTACGTGCTCGTCGACGACGAGGGCGAGCCCACCGGCTACGTGCACCTGAAGGACGTCATCGACCTCGACGAGGACGAGTTCGACGACCCGGTACCGCCCAAGCGCATCCGCCGCCTCGTGTCGATCCTCGCGAGCGCCGACCTGGAGGACGGCCTCGCCGTCATGCGCCGCTCCGGCGCGCACCTCGCCCGGTCGGTCGACGCGCAGGGCCGCACCACCGGCGTGCTGTTCCTCGAGGACATCATCGAGGAGCTCGTCGGCGAGGTGCAGGACGCCACTCGGCGCCGCCCCTAGAAGAACGCGCGGCGGTACTGCGGCGGCACGAGCTGCTCGAGCGCGGCCTCGTCGCCGAGGGCGCGCGCGAAGCTCAGCGCGGCGTGCGGATCGCGCATCCACTGACGCCCCATGAGGATGGCGTCGGCCTGCCCGGTCGCGACGATGCGCTCGGCCTGCTCAGCCTCCGTGATGAGCCCCACCGCGCCCACCGCGACGTTGCCCTCGCGGCGCACGTGCTCGGCGAGGGGCACCTGGTACCCGGGGCCGACCGGGATCGCGGCGCGCACCAGGCCCCCGCTGGAGATGTCGAAGAGGTCGGCGCCCGCCTCCAGCGCCCACTGCGCGACCGTCGCCGTCTGGTGCTCGTCCCAGCCGCCCTCCGTCCAGTCGGTCGCCGAGAAGCGCACCAGGATCGGCACGTCGACCGCCGCGCGCACCGCGCGCACCACGTCGAGCACGATGCGGGCCCGGTGCTCGAGCGAGCCGCCCCAGGCGTCGTCGCGCAGGTTCGACAGCGGCGACAGGAACTGGTGCAGGAGGTACCCGTGGGCGGCGTGCACCTCGACGAGATCGAAGCCGGCCGCGACGGAGCGGCGGGCGGCGTCGGCGAAGGCGGCCACGACATCCGCGATGCCCTGCTCGTCGAGCGCTACCGGGGTGTCGTAGCCTTCGAAGGCGATCGCCGACGGGGCCACCGTCTGCCAGCCCGCCTCGCTCGCCGGCATCGTGCCGCGACCCGACCAGCCCTCGACCGTCTCGCCCCACTCGGGGTAGATGCTCGCCTTGCGGCCGGCGTGCGCGAGCTGGATGCCCGCCGCCGCGCCCTGGCCGTGGATGAAGTCGACGACGCGGCGCCAGGCCTCGGCCTGCTCGTCGTTCCAGATGCCGGTGTCGTGCGGGCTGATGCGGCCCTCGGGCACGACGGCGGTCGCCTCGGCGATCACGAGGCCCGCGCCGCCGCGCGCGAACGAGCCCAGGTGCACCAGGTGCCAGTCGGTGGGCACGCCGTCGCGCCGCGGCACCGAGTACTCGCACAGCGGGGCGACCCACACGCGGTTGCGCAGCGTCAGGTCGCGGACGGTGAGGGGGGAGAAGAGCGCAGTGGTCACGCTTCGATGCAAGCAGGTGGCGGCCTGGCGTATTCCGAGAGGGGGATGCTCGGCGCGGGGCTCGCGGCGCGCGGCGCTCGACGGCCGGGGTCTGACGCGCAGGTCGGCGGGCCGGGCTCGGCCGGGCTCCTGAGCGGGCCCGGCGCTCGCCGAGCGCACCTGAGCGGGCCCGGCGCTCGCCGAGCGCACCTCGATAGGGTGGCCGCGTGACCGGCCCGAGACTGTTCAGCCCCGACGACGCCGCCCGACTCATCGCCGTTCCGGGCGAGACCGACGACAAGTACCGGCGCGGCGTGCTCGGCGTCGTCACCGGGTCGGTCGAGTACCCGGGCGCCGCCGTGCTGGGAGTCGAGGCCGCCCTGCGCACCGGCGTCGGCATGGTGCGGTACCTGGGGCCCGCGCGCGCCACCGACCTCGTGCTGCAGCGCCGCCCCGAGGCGGTGACGGAACCCGGCCGCGTGCAGGCCTGGCTGCTGGGCAGCGGGATGCCCGTCGCCCGCACCGGCTCCGAGCTCGAGCCCGCCGCGCGCGAGCGGCTGCACCACGCGCTTGACTCCGGCCGCCCGCTCGTGCTCGACGCCGGAGCCCTCGACCTTGCCGCCGCGACCGACGCCCCCGCCGTCATCGTGCCCCACGCCGGCGAGCTCGCCCGCCTGCTGCGCCTCGAGCGCGAGGCCGTGCACGCCGACCCGCTCGGCTCCGCCCGCGCGGCCGCCGAGCGCTTCGGCGTCACCGTGCTGCTGAAGGGGCACACGACGCACGTCGTGGGCGCCACCGGCGAGGAGCTCGTGGCGCGATCGGCGCCCGCGTGGCTCGCGACGGCGGGTGCGGGCGACGCCCTCGCGGGCATCCTCGGGGCTCTCGTCGCGACGCACGCCGACGCGGTCGTCGACGACGCGGCCCTGCTCGGCCGGCTCGCGGCGGCCGCCGCGGTCATCCACGGGCTGGCGGCGCAGCGCGCCTCGGCCGGCGGACCCTTCACCGTGCTCGACCTCTGCCGCGAGCTCGGCCCGACGGTCGCGCAGCTCGTGAAGTACCGCCCGGCCGTGTAGGGCTCGCGCGCCCGAGCCCCGCGACACCCGCCCTTCTGGGTTCCGCCCTGGGCTCTGTGTCACCGCCTCGGCGGGAAGCGGAACCCCGCCGCCCGCAGCCGCGCCTCGAGTCGCCATGGTGCTGCCGCGACCGACCACCCCACCCGCGCCATGCCCCGCACCTGGGGTCTGATCTCGTCCTCCCGCTCCTTCTCGTCGACGACGACCTGCTCCGCGGAGCGCCCGCCGCGCAGCGCGGGGTCGAGGTACTTCGCGCGCCCGTCGAACTCGAGCACGAACCGCTGGTCGGGCCAGTAGCAGTCGACGGAGTACCGCCGCCCCGAGTCTCCGCGGAACTCCTGCTGCAGCTCGGGCATCGGCAACCCCAGCAGGTGGATGCTCGCCCGCAGCAGCGACTCGCCCGCGCTCTCGGCCCGCGCGTCGGCGAGCTTCGCGACCAGCAGTGCCCGCGACCGCCCTCGCCGCACGGGCACGCGCTCGGCCTCACGCAGCAGGTTGTCGCGCGAGATCGCGGGTCGCGAGAACCAGGGGCCGTCGAGTCCGCGCAGCGCGGCGTCGGCGGCCATGAGTCCGGCGGCGAGCGGCTCGCGCGCGGCCGTGTCGATGACCGTGCGCGCCAGCGAGGTGACCGGCAGCCCGTCGATGACGGCTCCCGGGTCCGGTCGCGTGGTCGTGTGTCGAACCAGGACGCCTGCCCGTCGTCCCCAGTCATGTCGAGGGCCGACGCTGTGCACTGTCGTCGGCCAGGCCGAGATCGCGGGCAGGCGCCACAGCGCGAGCGCACTCACGTCGCTCAGGAGATCGCCGTCCGCAAGCGCAGTCGCCACCGCGTGGAGACGCGCCCGGTAGCGGGCGTCGTGGTCCAGTGCCGCCCAGGTGCTGCCAGCGAGGAAGCTCCCTCGCGCGAGCCTGACCAGCGTGCCGCGGTCTGTCGCGCGTTCGACTGCGCGGCGGTCTGCCGGAGTGAGTCCCCGTGTGTGAATCAGCCCGCGCGCATTGGCTAAGGCGTCGAGATGCCGCATGGGGCGATGGTGGCTCAGTTCGACCTGACGAGCAGGATCACGCTGCCCCTCTGGGGAGGGAGCGGATTGCGAGGATCAGGGGAGGAGCGGCTCGACCGGCCGACCTGCTCAAGAGGGAGCCTGTTCGCGCATGAGGTGTCGGGTTGAACCGGCACCCTGTGCGCAAACCGGCACCGTCTCGGAAGTTGCCGGTGCCGCGCGGGGCGGCGGCCCGCCGCGGGCGCGGCAGCGCGGGGCGGCGCGAGGCTCGGCGCGGCGGCGCGCCGCTCAGGCGCCGCGGTAGCGCGCGAGGAAGGCGCGCGTGCGCTCTTCGCGCGGCGCCGCGAAGAGCTGCGCGGCGGGCCCCTGCTCGAGCACGACGCCTCCGTCGAGGAACACGACTCGGTCGGCGACGTCGCGCGCGAACGCCATCTCGTGCGTCGCCATGACGATGGTCGTGCCCTCGGCGGCGAGCTCGCGCACGAGGTCGAGCACTTCGCCGACGAGCTCCGGGTCGAGGGCGGAGGTGATCTCGTCGAGCAGCAGCACCTCGGGGCTGGTGGCGACGGCGCGCACGATCGCGACACGTTGCTGCTGCCCGCCGGAGAGCCGGTCGGGGTACTCGCGCGCCTTGTCGGCGAGCCCGACGCGGTCGAGCAGCTCGAGGGCTCGCGCCTCCGCGCTGGCTCGCGGCTCGCGCAGCACGCGCCGGGCGGCGAGCGTCACGTTGTCGAGCACGCGGATGTGCGGGAACAGGTTGAACTGCTGGAACACCACGCCCATCCGCGCGCGCACCCGGTCGGCGTCGACGCGCGGGTCGCTGATGTCGTCACCGCGGAGGAAGATCTGCCCGTCGTCGAGCCCCTCGAGCAGCGTCACGCACCGCAGCAGGGTCGACTTGCCCGACCCGGAGGCCCCGATGAGCGCCACGACCTCGTGCTCGCGCACCTCGAGGTCGATGCCGCGCAGCACCGGGGTCGCGCCGAACGACTTGCGCACGCCCTGAAGCCGCAGCACGGCATCCGTCGATGCGGGGCGGATGCCCGCCGCCGCCTCGCGCGCACCGCCCGTCATACGATCGATCCGATCTGCTCGCGCGCCCGCAGCCGCGCCGTGTACCAGTCGGTGAGCCGGATCATCGGCAGCGCGAGCAGCACGAACAGCAGCCCGGCCAGCACGTACGGCGTGAAGTTGAAGTTCTGCGCGGTCTCGATCTGCGCGGCGCGCACCGCGTCGACGACGCCAAGCACGGAGATGAGGCCGACGTCCTTCTGCATGGCGACGAAGTCGTTCATGAGCGCGGGCGTGACCTTGCGCACCGCCTGGGGCAGCACGACGATGCGCATCGTCTGGCCATGGCTGAGGCCGAGCGAGCGGGCGGCGAGCCGCTGCGAGGGATGCACGGCCTCGATGCCGGCGCGGAACACCTCGCTCACGTAGGCCGAGTAGGTGAGGATGAGCGCGATCGTGCCCCAGAACTGCGCCGAGTTGCGCGGGAACAGCTCCAGGCCCGGCACCCCGAACCCGACGAGGAAGAGCACGATGATGAGCGGCAGCCCGCGGAACAGGTCGGTGTACGCCGCCGCGAGCGCCCGCAGCGGGAAGAACACCGGCCCGCGCAGCGTGCGCAGCACGGCGAGGAGCGTGCCGAGCAGCGCCACGCCGACGACGGCGACGGCGAGCACCTGGATGTTGACCCACAGCCCCTCGATGACGCGCGGCCACGCGGCGATCGCGACGTCGAGATCGAAGAAGCTCTGCCGCACGCGCTCGAAGCCCGGCGTGTTGACGACAGTCAGCCAGATGAGTGCGGCGAACACGATCGTCGACACGAGCGACACCGCGACCGAGCGCGTCGTCTGGCGGCGGCGGTAGGCGCGCCGCTCCAGCTCGACGGCGCTCGGCGCGGTGTCGTCGAAGGGTCGGGTCGGCACTACTGCAGGATAGGCGCGCCCGCGTCGGCGCCCAGCCACTGCTCGGCGATCTCGGCCAGGCGGCCGGACTCGCGCAGGGCATCCACGGCGGCGGTGACGTCGTCGGTGAGGGGGGAGTCCTTCTCGAGCACGAAGCCCCACTCGTCGCTCACGCCGGCCGCCTCGGGAAGCTGTCCGAGCAGCACGCCGCCGGTGAGCTCGACGCCCGTGAGGTAGAACGCGGTCGGCAGGTCGACGACGATCGCGTCGATCTGGCCGTTCTCGAGGGCGAGCTTGGCGTCGTCGTTGGAGTTGAAGGCCTGGACTCCGGCGGTGGGGGCGATGACCTGCTCGATGACGTCGAAGCTCGTGGTGCCGGTCGCGGCGCCGATGCGCAGCTCGGCGAGGTCGGCGAGCGAGGCGGCGGAGGCGGCCGGCGAGCTCTCGACGGTGATGACGGCCTGCGGGGTGGCGTAGTAGGGCGAGGAGAAGTCGACGTTCGCGGCGCGCTCCTCGGTGATCGTGTACTGCTGCAGGTTGACGTCGAAATCCTTCGGGCCGGGCTGGATCGCCGCCTCGAAGGTCGTGCGCACCCAGACGACGTCCTCCGCGGCGAAGCCCAGCTCCTCGGCGACGGCGTAGGCGACGGCGGCCTCGAAGCCCTCGCCCGACTCGGGCGCGTCGTCGATGACGTACGGGTAGTAGGCGGGCTCGCCGGTCGCGACAGTGAACTTGCCGGGGGTGACGTAGTCGCTGTCGCCCTCGGTGCCCGTGCCGGAGTCGGCGGGCGTGCAGGCGGCGAGGCCGGCGAGCAGGGCGGCGGCACCGGCGAGGGCGGCGGCGCGGCGCAGGGCGGGTCGGGTCATGGCGGTCTCCTCGGTGCAGGATGGCGGGTCGGTGCGGGAGGGAGGAACGGAGCTGGCGGGAGGAACGATGCGGCGTAACGAGGCGTGCGGCTCAGCCCGGTCAGCAGGATCGGGGCTGCCCCTCCATTCTCGCCCGCTCCGGCCCCGCGCACGCTCGGCCCGGCTGGATTGTTACGTCGTGTTCCGCGCGCGGGTCGTCGCGCCCGAGACGGCCGCGGCCGCCGCGCCCACTACGCTGGCCCGGTGACCGAGCCCGCGATCGCGTTCGCCGCCGCGCGCGGTCGCCTCGCCGCTCTCGCCGCGCATCCGGTCGCGATCTGGGTGGCGTTCGCCGCGGTGCACCTGTGGCTCGGAGCGCTCAACCTGCGCGGGCCGGGTCTGCCACTCGGCGACGTGACGCTCGTGTACCTGTTCTGGGTCGAGCGCGGGCTCATTGCGAACGACTGGGTCGGCATCGACTCGTCGTGGGTGTACCCGATCGTGGCGCTGCTGCCGATGCTGGCGGCGTACGTGCTCGGCCCCGAGCCGTACGCGGTCACCTGGCTCACGCTCGTCATGCTGCTGAACGCGGGGGCTCTGCTCGTGCTGACGGGCACGGGGCGTCGCGTGCGGCATCCGCTCGCCGCCTGGTGGTGGATGCTCTTCCTCCTGCTGCTCGGCCCCATCGCGCTCGGCCGCCTCGACTCGATCACCGCGCCGCTCGCGGTCGCCGCGGTCGCCCTGCTCGCCCGCCACCCTCGGATCGCCGCCGGGCTGCTCGCCGTCGGCGCGTGGATCAAGGTGTGGCCGGCGGCGATCCTGCTCGCGGCGGTGGTGGCCCTGCGCGAGCGCGGGGCCGTCGTGCTGACGATGGTCGGGGTGACGATGCTCGTCGTCGCGGGTGGACTCGCGGTCGGCGCGGGCGGCTCGCTGCTGTCGCCGCTCACGGAGCAGTCGGGGCGCGGCCTGCAGGTCGAGGCGCCCCTGACGACGCCCTGGCTGTGGGCGGCGTGGGCGGGGCAGTGGAGCGCGCGCGTCTACTACGACCGCGACATCCTCACCTGGCAGGTGTTCGGCGAGGGCACGCAGCAGGCGGCCGCCGTCGCGACGCCGGTGCTCGCGATCGTCGTGCTCGTCATCGTGGCGCTCGGTCTGCTGGCGCTGCGCGCGGGGGCGAGCGAGGCGCGGCTGGTGCCCGTGCTGGCGCTCGCGCTCGTCATGGCGCTCGTGGTCGTCAACAAGGTCGGGTCGCCGCAGTTCGTGGCGTGGATCGCCGCGCCGGTCGTGCTGGGCCTGCTGTGGCGCACCCGGGGCGGCGAGCGCTTCGCCGTGCCGGCCGTGCTCGCGCTCGTCATCGCCGGGCTCACGCAGATCGTGTACCCGTTCGAGTACGGCGCGCTGCTCGGGCTGCAGACGCCGCTGCTGGTCGTGCTGACGCTGCGCAATCTGCTCGAGGTGGTGCTGCTCGGCTGGGCGCTCGTGCGGCTCGTGGGGCTGTGCCGTGCCAGGCTGAGCGCAGCGGCTCGCCACGTCGGCGCCGCGCAGGAGGGAGCATCCGCATGATCGTCGCCTTCTCGGTCGCCCCGTCGGGCGGCTCGTCGTCGGATTCGGTGCACGACGCGGTCGCGGCCGCCGTGCGCGTCGTGCGCGAGTCGGGGCTGCCGAATCGCACGAGCAGCATGTTCACCGAGCTCGAGGGCGAGTGGGACGAGGTCATGGAGGTCGTGCGCCGCGCGACGGAGGCCGTCGGCGCGTACGGCTCGCGCGTGTCGCTCGTGCTGAAGGCCGACATCCGGCCAGGGCACGTCGGCGAGCTCGACGGCAAGGTCGAGCGCCTCGAGGCGGCCCTCGAGCGCCAGCAGCTGACGCAGCAGTAGCCCTCGATGCTGCAGCCGATCCTCGCCGGTGTCATCGGCGCCGTCACCGGCTTCGCGAGCTCGTTCGCGCTCGTCATCGCGGGCCTCATCGCGGTCGGCGCCACGCCCGCCGAGGCGGCCTCGGGGCTGCTCGCGCTGTGCCTCGGGCAGGCGGTACTCGCGATCGCGCTGTCGTGGCGGTTCCGCATGCCGCTGTCGTTCGCGTGGTCGACGCCGGGCGCGGCGCTGCTCATCGCCGCCGAGGGCACGACGGGCTCGTACGCCGCGGCGATCGGCGCTTTCGTCGTGGCGGGCCTGCTCATCGTGCTGACGGGGCTGTGGGGGCCGCTCGGTCGTGCGATGACGCGCATCCCGATGCCGCTCGCGGGGGCGATGCTCGCGGGCATCCTCTTCCCGATCTGCCTCGCCCCCGTCACGGCGGTCATCGACGAACCGCTGCTGGCGATCCCGGTCGTGCTCGTCTGGCTCGTGCTGGTGCGGCTCGCGCCGCGCTGGGCGGTGCCGGCCGCGATGGCGGTCGCGGTCGTGGCGATCGCGGTGACGGCGTCGCAGTCGGGGATGCTCGACGCGACCGTCGCGCCAGCCCTCGTGCTGACGGCGCCGGTGCTCGACCCGCTCGTGATCTTCTCTCTCGGCATCCCGCTCTACATCGTCACGATGGCGGGGCAGAACGTGCCGGGCTTCGCGGTGCTGCGCACCTTCCAGTTCGCGCCGGTGCCGGCCCGGGCGATCCTCGTCGCGAGCGGCGGCATGACCGTGCTCACGGCGCTCCTCAGCGGCTTCGCCCTGAACCTCGCCGCCCTCTCCGCGGCGCTCATGGCGGGACCCGACGCGCACCCCGACCCGCGCCGCCGCTGGGTGTCGCCGGTCGCGGGCGGCGTCACGTACGTGCTGCTGGGCCTCGCCGCGGGCGTCGCGACGGCCGTCGTCGCCGCGGCCCCGCCCATCCTCATCATCGCCGTCGCGGGGCTCGCCCTGCTCGGCGCCTTCACGACCGGGCTCGTGAGCGCCTTCGAGGCGCCCGAGACGCGCCTGACCGCCGCCGCGACGCTCATCGTGGTCGCCTCGGGCGTCGTCGTCGCGGGCATCGGCAGCGCGTTCTGGGGGCTCGTCGTCGGCGCGCTCGTGCTCGTCGTCACGACGTGGCGACCGACGCGCCGCCGCGAGGCCGAGGCCCTGTCGAGCGACGCCGACGCTGACTAGCCTGGGCGGATGCACGCCGACTTCCGCAGCATCCCCACCGACCCCGCCTCGACCGAGGCGCTCGCTCGCCAGGGGCTGCGCTACGAGCTCGTCGGCGACGACGTCGCCCGGCAGGATGCGCTGACGCAGGCCGCGGCGCGCGGCTTCTACGGCACCGAGCTCGAGCAGGCGGGCCTCGACGAGCGCCGACCGGCCTTCGCCGAGCGCCGCACGATCGGCGTGTGGGATGACTCCGCCGCCGACCCTGCGACCCCGATCGCGACGGTCGACAGCTGGACGACCCCGCTCGGGATGCCCGGCGGCGGCTCGCTGGAGTCGTGGGCGATCAGCATGGTGACGGTCGCGCCGACGCACCGCCGCCGCGGCATCGCCCGGGCCCTGCTCGAGGGTGAGCTGCGGGCCGCGATCGCGAACGGCACCCCGATCGCCGTGCTCACCGTCTCGGAGTCGACGATCTACGGCCGCTACGGCTTCGGCCCCGCGACGTGGTCGGGCGAGCTCGTCATCGACACCAAGCGGTCGCGCTGGGTCGGCCCCGTGCCGGCCGGCCGCGTGCACCTCGTGCCTCGGGCTTCGGTGAAGGAGTTCGGGCCGCCGATCGAGCAGCGGGCGCGCCGCCACGGCAGCATCGCGCCGTGGGACGGCTGGTGGGATCGCCAGCTGGGTCTGCGCCCCTCCGAGGCGGGCTCGTCGCGCGATATCCGGGCCGTGCGCTACGACGACGAGGCCGGCGAGCCCCAGGGCTTCGCCGTCTACCGCGTGAAGGATGCCCCCGTCGACTTCACGAAGCACCCCGTCGAGGTGATCGAGCTCGTCGCGGCGACCGACGACGCCTACGCCGCGCTGTGGCGCTACCTGCTCGAACTCGACCTCGTGCACGAGGTGGTCGCCTGGCAGCGCAGCGTCGACGAGCCCGTGAAGTGGATGGTCGCGGATGCCCGTGCCGTGCTCACCCGGTCGGTGACCGACCACCTGTGGGCGCGCATCCTCGACGTGCCCCGGTGCCTCCAGGGCCGCACCTGGCAGCGCCCCGGCCGCCTCGTGCTCGACGTCGCCGACGACCTCGGCCTCGCCGGCGGGCGCTTCGCGCTCGAGGTCGACGCCGCGGGCACCGCGCGGGTGACGTCGACCGACGAGCCGGCCGACGTCACGCTCGGCGTCGCCGCCCTCAGCTCGCTGCTGCTGGGCGGGGCGAGCCCGATCACGATGGCCGCCGCGGGCCGGCTCGCGGGCGAGCCGGCCGCGGTCGAGCTGCTGCACGGCATGGCGGTCACGCCCACGCCGCCGACCCTCGGCTTCTGGTTCTAGGCGCTCAGGCGGCGAGCCCGCGGCGCGTCAGGAGCGGCTCGATGACGGCGTCGCGACCCCGGAACGCACGGTAGGCCTCGAGCGGGTCGCCCGCGCCGCCGAGCCCGAGCACGTGCTGCCGGAAGCGATCGCCGTTCGCGCGCGTGAGGCCGCCGTTCTCGCGGAACCACTCGACGGTGTCGGCGTCGAGCACCTCGCTCCAGATGTAGCTGTAGTAGCCGGCCGAGTACCCGCCCGAGAAGGTGTGCGCGAAGTAGGTCGACGAGTAGCGCGTCGGCACGGCAGGGTTGTCGAGCCCGGCCTCGGCGAGCGCCTGCGCCTCGAACGCGGCGACGTCGGTGACGGCGGCGGCCTCGGCCGCGCTCAGCCGGTGCCACGCCTGGTCGAGCAGCGCCGCGGCGAGGTACTCGCTCGTGGCGAAGCCCTCGCCGAAGGTCTGCGAGGCGCGGATGCGCTCGACCAACTCGGCGGGGATGCGCTCGCCGGTGACGTGGTGCACGGCGTAGTCGTCGAGGATCTCGGGCCAGAGCATCCACATCTCGTTCACCTGGCTGGGGAACTCGACGAAGTCGCGGTAGACGTTCGTGCCGGTGAAGCTCGGGTACACGACGTGCGCGAACAGGCCGTGCAGGGCGTGCCCGAACTCGTGGAAGAACGTATTGACCTCGTCGTAGGTGAGCAGCGTCGGCTCGCCCGCGGCGGGCTTGGGCACGTTGAGGTTGTTGACGACGATCGTCGGGTGGTCGAGCAGCTCGTTCTGACCGATGAGCTCGTTCATCCACGCGCCGCCGCGCTTGGAGTCGCGCGTGTACAGGTCGAGCAGGTACAGCCCGAGCTGCGAGCCGTCGTCGTTGCGCACCTCGAACACGCGCACGTC
Source organism: Microcella alkalica (assembly GCF_014595885.1). Classification (GTDB taxonomy): domain Bacteria; phylum Actinomycetota; class Actinomycetes; order Actinomycetales; family Microbacteriaceae; genus Microcella; species Microcella alkaliphila_B. The sequence goes on from NZ_JABUKC010000001.1 coordinate 793,606, forward strand.
GGGGTGGTAGCCCTGCAGGTCGGTGCGCTCCTCGAACGTGATGCCGTACACCTTCGTCGCGGCGGCGAAGACGCCCTGCTGCAGCACGCGCTCGGCCTCGAAGTAGGGGCGCAGCTCGCCGAGGTCGACGTCGTACTCGGCCTTGCGCACCTTCTCGGCGTAGAAGGCCCAGTCGTGGGCCTCGATCGGGTGGCCGGCGAGCCCCTCGAGCTGCGCCTGCTCGCGGCGGGCGTTGCGCGCGGCGACCGGAGCGAGCTGGCCCAGCATCGCCGCGACCGCCTCGGGCGTCTTCGCGGTCTGGCCCGCGGTGACCCAGGCGGCGTGGCTCGCGAAGCCGAGCAGCTCGGCGCGCTCGGCGCGCAGCCGCACGATCTCGAGCAGCACGGCGCTGTTGTCGTGCTCGTTGCCGCGCGCGGCCCGCTGACGGGATGCCCGCATGACGCGCTCGCGCAGGTCGCGGTTCGTGAGGCTCGCCAGGTGCGGGTGCCCCGTCGGCAGCACGAGCGTGATGAGGTGCTTGCCCTCGAGCCCGCGGTCGGCGGCGGCCTGCGCGGCGGCGGAGATCTCGCCGGCGGTGAGGCCGTCGAGCTCGGCGACGTCGTCGACGACGACGGCGAGGTCGTTCGTGTCGGCGAGCAGGTTCTTCTCGAAGCGGGTCTCGAGCACCGACAGGCGCTGGTTGAGCTCGGAGAGGCGGGCCTTGGCCTCGTCGTCGAGGCCCGCGCCGGCGAGCGTCATGCGCGTGAAGCGGCGCTCGACGAGGTAGCGCTGCTCGGCCGTGAGGTCGAGGGAGTCGAGGTGCTCGTGCAGGTGGCGGATGCGGGCGTAGAGCGCGCCGTCGAGCTCGATCGCATCCTGGTGCGCCGAGAGCACGGGGGCGAAGCGCTCCTCGAGCTCGGCGAGCTCGTCGCTGGAGTCGGCCGACGACTGGTTGAAGAAGACCCGCAGCACGCGCGTGAGCGTCTGCCCGCTCTGCTCGAGGGGCACCATCGTGTTCTCGAACGTGGCCATGTCGCGCCGCCGCGTGATGTTCGCGATCTCGCGGCGCTGCTCGTCGATGCCGGCCTCGATCGCCGGCGCGTAGTGCTCCAGCCGCAGCTCGGAGAAGGGGGGCAGCTGGTACGGCAGCGGGCTGGGGGAGAGGAAGGGGTTGCTCATGCGGCCAGCCTAGGTCGGGCGTGCGACCGCGAGCGAGCATCCGCAAACAACTCTCTGCAAACGGATGTCTGCAAAAAGTATTCTGCAAAGAGGTAGTTGCAAAGATGCCTTTGCAAGCGTATCTTTGCAGTCATGGGACACGATCCGAACGCGAGGGCAGACCTCGAAGGCCTCAAGGCCCTCGCGCACCCGCTGCGCGTCACGATCATCGACGCGCTCTCCACCTACGGCCCGCAGACCGCGAGCATGCTCGCCGAGCGGCTGGGCGAGTCGAGCGGCTCGACGAGCTACCACCTGCGCCAGCTCGAGAAGCACGGCTACGTGCACGAGCTCGCCGAGAAGGGCACCGGCCGCGAGCGCTGGTGGCAGCGCGTGCAGGCGCCCATCTACCTCGGCGACGACGAGCTCAACCAGAGCGAGACCGGCCGTGAGGTCTCCCGCGTCGTCATGCGAGAGTTCGCCCACCACCGAGAGCAGTACCTTCGCGACTTCATCGACCGCGGCATGACCGAGCTCAGCGAGCAATGGCAGCACGCCGCGAGCCTCAACATGGCCAACGTGCACGTCACGGCCGAGCAGCTCGAGCAGCTGCACCACGACGTGCACGAGATCATTCAGTCGTTCGTCGAGCGGCACCGCGGCCAGCGCGTGCCTGGCTCGCGACCCGTGCTCGTGCAGTTCTACGCCTTCCCGGTCGTCGACGGGGAGGAGATCCCCGCCGACGGCAGCACCCCCACCACCGCAACCACCACCGATTCCGCGAAGGAGGACCGAGCATGAGCGCCGTCACCATCGACACGTGCATGATCACCATCCAGCTGCCGCGGCGTCGCACGCACGTTCTCCGTCGCCTCGCCATGGGCGCGGGCATCGCCCTGCTCACCTGGTCCGGCGCGCGCGCCGAGGCCCCCGGGCACGACGAGCACGCCAGGCTGCTGGCGACCGAGAGCGCCGTGCGTCGCACCCGCGACGGCTTCCGCTACGGCTTCGTGCAGTAGCACGCGCCGCACGCCGAACGGGCGCGCCGATCCCTCCTGGTCGGCGCGCCCGTTCGTGCGTTTGGGGGAGGGCCGCTAGTGCAGCGCGTCGTGCGTGACGGTCACGGCGCCGTCATGGCCCTCGCGGATGACCGTGCCGTCGTCGAGCTCGACGACCGGGCGGTTCTCGAGCCACGTGAGGGTCCAGCGCCACTGCGTCGTGTCGCGGCCCAGCAGGTCGCCCTCGACCGCACGGATCGCCGCGCGCACCGCGGGCGAGACGCGCGCGGGCGGCTCGCCGCCCACGGCCCAACGGGTTCCGAGCTGCATGCTCAGCACTCCTTCTCGTAGGTCACCCAGCTCGTGCGGGTCGCGAGCCGGTCGTACACGCGCTGCGCGCGGTCGTTGTCGTGCGCGGTGATCCAGCGCAGGGTGCCGCCGCCGTGCGCGGCCGCGTGGGCGGCGACGGCGTCGATGAGCGCGGTGCCGGCACCGGTGCCGCGCAGCTCGGGGTCGACGTAGAGGTCGTCGAGGAACCACCCGGGGCCCGCGGTGAAGGTGTCGGGCTGCTCGCGCACGTGCGCGAAGCCCCGAACCTCACCGTCGACGACCGCGACGAACGCGGTGAGCGGGTGCCGGGCATCCATGAGCCAGGCCCACACGCCGTCGAGCACCGCCTCGTCGAAGGCGGTCTCGTAGAAGTCGCCGTACGCAGTGAACAGTCGTCGCCAGGCGTCGTGATCGGTCGCTTCGATGCGCCGGATCGTCAGGGGGCGAACGGTCATGCGCTCAGTGAACCACGACGCGCGCCCGGCCCGTCAGCACGGGTGGGCGCGCGTCGTCGACGAAGCCTCAGGCCCCGCCGAGGTGGCCCTCGATCAGCCTTCCGGCGTCGGCGCGAGCTCGATGGCGAGCACCGCGACCTCGTCGCCCTGCTGGATGTCGAGCACGTCGATGCGGCCCACCGCCTTGAGGTCGGCTGCCGCCTCGGCGAGCAGCAGCGGCGCGGCGATCGTCGCGTGCGCGACGGGCGTCTTCTGCGAGGCCTTCGCGTCGGTCTTCGCGCGGCGGATGCCGATGAGCGCCTGCGACACGAGCGGCAGCAGGCCGCTCGGCGCGGCGTCGACGCCGAGCTCGTCGACGGTCGGCCAGGCGGCGCGGTGCACGCTCGAGTCGTGCGTCCAGCTCCAGACCTCCTCGGTCGCGAACGGGATGACCGGCGCGAGCAGGCGCAGCATGACGTCGACCGCCCGGCGCAGCGCGGTCACGGCGCTCGCCTGCCCGTCAACCCGATCGCCCGCATCGCCGGGCGTGGAGCCGTAGGCGCGCTCCTTCACGAGCTCGAGGTAGTCGTCGCAGAAGGTCCAGAAGAACTGCTCGGTGACCTCGAGCGCCCGCGCGTGGTCGTACTCCTCGAAGGCGCGCGTGGCCTGGCGCACCACGTCGCCGAGGGTGGCGAGCATGTCGACGTCGAGCGGGTCGGTCACGACCGCCTCGCCGTCGGGCACGGGGAAGGAGTAGACGAACTTGGCGGCGTTGAGCACCTTGATCGCCAGGCGCCGGCCGATCTTCATCTGCTTGGGGTTCTGCGGGTCGAAGGCCGCGTCGGTGCCGAGGCGCGAGGAGGCCGCCCAGTAGCGCACCGCGTCGGAGCCGTGCTCGTCGAGCATGCCCTGCGGCGTGACGACGTTGCCCTTCGACTTCGACATCTTCTTGCGGTCGGGGTCGACGATGAAGCCCGAGATGCCGGCGTGCTTCCACGGGATCGTGCCGTGCTCGAGCTCGGCGCGCAGCACCGTCGAGAACAGCCAGGTGCGGATGATGTCCTGCCCCTGGCTGCGCAGGTCGTAGGGGAAGACCAGGTCGAACAGCTCGGGGTCGTCCTCCCACTTCGCCGCGATCTGCGGGGTGAGCGACGAGGTCGCCCACGTGTCCATGATGTCGACCTCGCCGACGAACCCGCCGGGCTGGCCGCGCTGGGCCTCGTCGAAGCCGGGGGCGGGCATCGACGACGGGTCGACCGGCAGCGCGTCTTCGCTCGGCACGATCGGCTCACCGGTCGGCTCGCCGTGCTCGTCGAGGCGGTACCAGACGGGAATCGGCACGCCGAAGAAGCGCTGACGCGAGATGAGCCAGTCGCCCGAGAGCCCGCCGACCCAGTTCTCGTAGCGCACGCGCATGAAGTCGGGGTGGAAGGCGATGTCGCGGCCGGCCTGCAGCAGGCGCTCGCGCAGCTGCTCGTCGCGTGCGCCGTTGGCGATGTACCACTGGCGGGTCGTGACGATCTCGAGCGGCTTGTCGCCCTTCTCGAAGAACTTCACGGGGTGGGTGATCGGGCGCGGGTCGCCGATGAGGTCGCCCGACTCGCGCAGCAGCTCGACCATGCGGGCCTTCGCGCTGAAGACGGTCTTGCCGGCGAGTTCGGCGTACACGGCGAGACCGTCGCCCTCGATGCCCTCGGGCGCCTCGGCGAGGATGCGCCCGTCCTTGCCGAGGATGGGCCGCGTCGCGAGGTCGAGCTCGCGCCACCACACGACGTCGGTGACGTCGCCGAAGGTGCAGACCATGGCGATGCCGGAGCCCTTGTCCTGCTGGGCGAGGTGGTGGGCGACGACCGGCACTTCGACGCCGAACAGCGGCGTGCGCACGGTGGTGCCGAAGTACGGCTGGTAGCGCTCGTCATCGGGATGCGCGACGAGCGCCACGCAGGCGGCGATCAGCTCCGGCCGCGTCGTCTCGATCTCGATCGTGCCGCCGTCGGGCTTGTGGAAGCTCACCCGGTGGTACGCGCCGGGCATCTCCTTGTCTTCCAGCTCGGCCTGCGCGACGGCCGTGCGGAAGGTGACGTCCCAGAGCGTCGGGGCGTCGGCGCGGTACGCCTCGCCGCGAGCGAGGTTGCGCAGGAAGGCGCGCTGCGCGACGCGCTGCGCCTCGTCGCCGATCGTGCGGTAGGTCTGCGTCCAATCGACGCTGAGGCCCAGCGCGCGCCAGAGGTCTTCGAACTGCTGCTCGTCCTCCACGGTGAGGCGCTCGCACAGCTCGATGAAGTTGCGACGGCTCACCGCCACCTGCTCGGCGGGCTTGCCGGTGCCGCCGCCCTCGAAGGGCGGGGTGAAGTCGGGGTCGTACGGCAGCGAGGGGTCGCAGCGCACGCCGTAGTAGTTCTGCACGCGACGCTCGGTCGGCAGCCCGTTGTCGTCCCAGCCCATCGGGTAGAAGAGGTGCTGGCCGCGCATCCGCTGGAATCGGGCGGCGAGATCCATGTGGGTGTAGCTGAAGACGTGGCCGATGTGCAGCGAGCCCGACGCCGTCGGCGGGGGAGTGTCGATCGCGAAGACGCAGTCGGGGCCGGCGGCGAGCGCGGCGGCGCGGTCGAAGCGGTAGGTGCCCTGCGCCTCCCACACCTCGCCCCACTTCGGCTCGAGACCCTCGAGGGCGGGCTTGTCGGGGATCGCGTTGCTCATGGGTTCTCGCTCCGTATGGGCGGCACCGTGTCAGGGAAGGGGTGCCTGGTTGGGATGTGCCTCCATCGTACCGGGGAGCCCGCGGCCGACCGAAGACGCTACCGGCGCAGGGAAGCCTGCGACCGAGATTGTCGTTAAGAGACAGACCTTTCTGTCTATTCGAGAATGACGACCCCCGAACGGGGGTGAGGGTTCAGCATCGCATCACGTCGTGATCGCGGCCCGTCGGGGGCTCACGGCCGACGCGTCAGTGCAGAGGAGCAGCATGTCCCACCACCCCACGCGCGCCCGCTTGGGCGCCGCCGTCGCGATCCTCGCGGCGGCCCTGCTGGCCGCGCCCGCGGCCGCGACCGCAGCACCGAGCCAGAACGGGCTCGAGAACGGCATCGAACGGCACGTGCCCGCGCACGCCGCGTCGGCGGCCGCGTACTGGACCCCCGAGCGCATGCGCTCGGCGATCCCCGCCGAGGTGCTCGTCGCCGATGACGCGCGCCGTGCGAAGGATCGCCCGGTGAAGCAGGTCGAGGCCGGCGCCCCGATGGAGGTGCGAGCGCAGAAGCCCAAGCCCAACGCGACGCAGGTGTCGCCGATCTCGTACGTCGGCAAGGTCTTCTTCACCCTCAACGGCGGCAACTACGTCTGCTCGGGCAACGCGGTGTCGTCGGCGAACGAGCTCACGGTCTCGACCGCCGGCCACTGCGTCAACGAGGGCGGGGGCGCCTACGCCTCGCGCTGGATCTTCGTGCCCGCCTACAACAACGGTGCCGCGCCCTACGGGCAGTGGACGGCGACCGAGCTCGTGACCACCTCGGCGTGGGCCCAGCGCGGCGACATCAGCTACGACGGCGCCTTCGCCGTCATGGCGCCGCTCAACGGCCGCACGCTGAGCGACACGGTCGGCGCGACCGGCATCGCCTTCAACCTGGCCCGCGGCCTCAGCTACACGGCCTACGGCTACCCGGCGGCGAGCCCCTTCAACGGCCAAACGCTGCAGCGCTGCGCCGGCACGGCGAAGCCCGACCCGTACGGCCAGTCGCAGTCGCAGGGCATCCCGTGCGACATGACCGGCGGCTCGTCCGGCGGCCCGTGGTTCACGAGCTCGGGCGTGCAGAACTCGGTGAACAGCTTCGGCTACACCGCGGTGCGCAACACCATGTTCGGGCCGTACTTCGGCTCGGCCATCCAGCAGGCGTACCAGTCGGCGGCCAACTGACCGCTCGCGCCTGAGCGAGAGCCCCGCGGAGTCCACGCCGCGGGGCTCTCTCATGGGCTCGACGGCGGCGCTACGGCAGCAGGCGCACGACCTCGACGGTGCGGTGCACGACCTCGCCGTCGGCGTTCTCGGCGGTGACCGTGTAGGTCTGGCTCTCCTCCGAGCACTGGTAGGCGAACTCGTAGGTCGCCGTCGCCGGCACCGTCTGGTACGGCTCGGCGCGCGCGTCGAGCGTGCCGATGCCGAACCAGACCGTCTTCGCCCCCTCGACGCTCCAGCTCCAGAACATTGGCACCGAGCCGCTCTCGTCGGGGCAGTTGGCAGTGTTCTCGGCTTCGAAGATCGTGAACTCCGGCAGGGGCGCGGGCGGCGCCTCGGTCGGCGTGGGCGTGGGGCTCGGCGTCGGCGACGCGGTCGGCGAGGCGCTCGGGCTCGCCGAGGGGCTCGCGCTCGCCGACGGCGAGGCGCTCGCGGAGGTCGACGGGCTCGCCGAGGGCTCGGCGACGAGGGTGCCGCCGCGCTGCAGCAGCACCAGGGCGAGCACCGCGAGCGCGATGAGCAGGATGCCCGCGATGACGATCATCGCGATCGCCGCCCCGCTGAGGCGGCGGCCCTCGCTCTCGGCGCTGGCCGGGGCGGCGGTCGCAGCCGCACCGCCCCCGATGGGTGCCGCACCGAGCGGGAAGATCGGGTCGGCGGCGGCCGGAGCGCGGAACACCTGCGTGGGCGCGGTCGGCGGCAGCGGCGCTGCCGGCGGCGGCACCGCGGCGCCGGCAGCGCCGAAGGCGCTCGTGAAGGCGCGGGTCGGGGCGTCGCCCGAGTCGACGGCGTCGTAGGCCTGCGTCGGCGCGTCGCCCGCCGAGCCGACGTCGTACGCCTCGGTCGGCGCATCGCCCGCCGCGCCGGCGTCTGACGCGGGGTCGTCGCGCACCGGCTCGAACGGCCGAGTCGCGTCGTCGTCGCCTGCGCCCTGGCCGGGCATCCGGTCGTCGGGTGTGCGCTCGTCGGTCATGTCGCCCCCTGCCTGCCGAACGGAGACCGCCCCCGCTCGCGGCCAGTGTAGGCCGCGCGCGGGGGCGGGAGGGGAAGCCGGAGCCGGGTCAGCGAGGCGCGACCGTGGCCTCGTCGAGCGACAGCGGCGCAGCATCCTCATCGCGGTCGACGCGCATCCGGATCGCGACGAGCGAGGCGACGAGCGTGATGAGCGACATGCCGGCGAGCACGATCGCCGGGTGCCACCACGCGTTGTCGGTCGCGGCGCCGAGCGCGCCGGTCAGCGACGGCACGAAGCCCGAGACGACGGCGGCGAGCGCGTAGGCGAAGCCGAGCGCCGAGTAGCGGTAGCGCTCGTCGAAGAGCTCGGTGAAGATGCCGCCGAGCGCCGCCCAGCTCATCGTGGGCAGGATGCCGCCGATCACCATCATGCCGACGAGGAAGCCGAACGAGGCCTCCTGCAGGAAGAAGTAGATCGGGAACGACACCAGCAGCGTGCCGAGCGCGCCGATCGCGATCACGAGCCCCGAGCCGATGCGGGTCGCCCACGCGCCGAACAGCGGAATGGTCACCAGCTGCAGCAGCCCGCCGATCGTCGTGGCGATGAGCAGCTGGTTGTAGTCGTAGCCGAGCACCGCCGCGCCGTAGTTGATCGTGTACGTGTTCATGAGCGAGTACGAGCCGATGCCGAGCAGCGCGACGCCCACGGCGACGACGATCGTCACCGGCTGCGCGCGCAGCAGGGCGGCGAGGGGGATGCGCGGGGCGCGGCCCGCTCCCTTGACGGCCGCGAAGACCGGCGTCTCGGTGATCGCCAGGCGCAGGTAGAGCGAGATCGCCAGCAACGGCAGCGCCGTGAGGAACGGCACGCGCCAGGCCCACTCGACGATCTCGTCGGTCGTGAGCGAGAGCGTCAGCCACAGGAACGCGACCGCCGAGAGGATCGAGCCGATGGGCGAGCCGAGCTGCGGCATCGCGGCGGCGAAGGCGCGCTTGGCGCGGCTCTCGTGCTCGGTCGCGATGAGGATCGCACCGCCCCACTCGCCGCCGAGCGAGATGCCCTGCAGCACGCGCAGCAGCACGAGCAGGACGGCGCCGATCCAGCCGGCCTGCTCGAACGTCGGCAGCACGCCGATGAGCGCCGTCGCGACGCCCATGAGCGTGATCGTGACGATGAGGGTCGTGCGGCGGCCGATGCGGTCGCCGAGGTGGCCGAACAGGATCGCACCGAGGGGGCGGATGACGAACGCGACGCCGATCGTGGCGAGCGCGGCGAGGTTCGCCCCCACGGGCCCGAGCGGCTCGAAGAAGAGCGGCCCCGCGAAGAAGGCCGAGAAGTAGGCGAAGAGGTAGAAGTCGTACGACTCGAGCGACGTACCGACGAGGGAGGCCCAGCGCGCGCGACGTGCGATGCGAGGGTCGGAGGGGGCGGGGGTCTGGGAGAGCGTGGTTGGCGCTTCGCCACGCGATGAAGTAGTCACGAGCACCACAGCGTAGGGGTCGCGCGGCGTATTCCCGGCGGGCGTGCCCCGCGCGTTCGGTACGATGGGCGCACAGACTGCGATCCGGCCATCACCGGGGAGTCCTCGGAAGAACAGCGGGATGCTCGGCCTCGAGCAGCCCGGCCAGTAGACCCGAGCGGGGCAGGCCCGTCACAGCCGCAGATGAGGGGCCGGAGCATCCGCCCGCCAGCACGGCGGAACGGAGGGCATCGGCAAGCGGGGTGGTACCGCGGCGGGCTCGACGAGTCCTGTCGTCCTCGCGGTGAGTGCGCAGCAGACACCGGAGAACCCCATGGGCTACCCCCGCCACCGCGACGACCAGGGCGTCGTTGCCTCCCCGCGCTTCCCCGAGCTCGAGCACGAGGTGCTCGACTACTGGGCGTCGAACGAGACCTTCCTGCGCTCGATCGAGCAGCGCGAGGGCTGCGAGGAGTGGGTGTTCTACGACGGCCCGCCGTTCGCCAACGGCCTGCCGCACTACGGCCACCTTCTGACGGGCTACGCGAAGGACGTCTTCCCGCGGTTCCAGACCATGCGCGGCAAGCAGGTGCACCGCCGCTTCGGGTGGGACACCCACGGTCTGCCCGCCGAGCTCGAGGCGATGAAGCAGCTCGGCATCACCGAGAAGGCCGAGATCGAGCAGATGGGCATCGAGGCGTTCAACGCCAAGGCCCGCGAGAGCGTGCTGCGCTACACCGACGAGTGGGAGACCTACGTCACGCGGCAGGCCCGCTGGGTCGACTTCGACAACGACTACAAGACGCTCGACATCACGTTCATGGAGAGCGTGCTGTGGGCCTTCAAGACGCTGCATGAGAAGGGCCTCGCCTACGAGGGCTACCGCGTGCTGCCCTACTGCTGGCGGGATGAGACGCCGCTGTCAAACCACGAGCTGCGCATGGACGACGACGTCTACCAGATGCGCCAGGACCAGTCGGTGACCGTCACCTTCCCGCTCGTCGGCCCGAAGGCCGAGGCGCTCGGCCTCACCGGCGTGAAGGCCCTCGCCTGGACGACGACGCCGTGGACCCTGCCGACGAACGCGGCGCTCGCCGTCGGCCCCGACATCGAGTACGTCGTGCTGCCGGCGGGCCCGAAGGGGGCGGCGGATGACCGAGGCCAGTCGGGCGCGCGGGACGCGGTCGCCGGCGAGAGCCAGTACCTGCTCGCCAACGACACCCTGGGCGCCTACGTGAAGGAGCTCGGCTACGAGACCGCGGCCGACGCGCACGCGGCGATCACGCGGCGGATGCCCGGCCGCGAGCTCGGCGGCGTGCACTACGACCGCCTCTTCGACTACTACGCCGACGTCGAGACCTACGGCATGCAGCACGCCTGGCAGATCCTCGTCGCCGAGTACGTCGCCACCGGCGAGGGCACCGGCATCGTGCACCAGGCACCCGCGTACGGCGAGGACGACCAGGCGGTCTGCGCCGCCGCGGGCATCCCCATCATCATCTCGGTCGACGACGGCGGGCGGTTCCTGGCCGCCGTGAGCGACGTCGCGGGCCTGCAGGTGTTCGAGGCGAACAGGACCCTCACGCAGCGCATCCGCGAGCAGGGCCGCCTGCTGCAGGTGCGCAGCTACGAGCACAGCTACCCGCACTGCTGGCGCTGCCGCACGCCGCTCATCTACAAGGCGGTCTCGAGCTGGTTCGTGCGCGTCACCGAGATCCGCGACCGCATGCTCGAGCTCAACGAGCAGATCCGCTGGGTGCCCGAGAACGTCAAGCACGGCCAGTTCGGCAAGTGGCTCGAGGGCGCGCGCGACTGGTCGATCAGCCGCAACCGCTACTGGGGCAGCCCCATCCCGGTGTGGAAGAGCGACGACCCCAACCACCCGCGCGTCGACGTCTACGGCTCGCTCGCCGAGCTCGAGGCCGACTTCGGCGCCCTACCGCGCAACGCCGAGGGCGAGGTCGACCTGCACCGGCCGTTCATCGACAGCCTGACCCGCCCGAACCCTGACGACCCGACGGGCCGCTCGACGATGCGTCGCATCGAAGACGTCTTCGACGTGTGGTTCGACTCCGGCTCGATGCCGTTCGCGCAGGTGCACTACCCGTTCGAGAACGCCGACTGGTTCGAGGGCCACAACCCGGCCGACTTCATCGTCGAGTACATCGGGCAGACCCGCGGCTGGTTCTACACGATGCACATCCTCGCCACGGCGCTGTTCGATCGCCCCGCGTTCTCGAACGTCATCAGCCACGGCATCGTGCTCGGCAACGACGGCCAGAAGATGTCGAAGTCGCTGCGCAACTACCCCGACGTGTCGGAGGTGTTCGAGCGCGACGGCTCCGACGCGATGCGGTGGTTCCTGCTGTCGAGCTCGGTGATCCGCGGCGGCAACCTCATCGTCACCGAGGAGGGCATCCGCGCCGGCGTGCGCGAGTTCCTGCTGCCGCTGTGGAGCACGTACTACTTCTTCACCCTCTACGCGAACGCCGCCGGCGTGACGGATGCCCGTTGGCGCACCGACTCGCCCCACGTGCTCGACCGCTACCTGCTCGCCAAGACGCGCGACCTCGTCGAGACCGTGACGACCGAGCTCGAGAACCTCGACAGCCCGCTCGCGGCCGCCGCGCTGCGCGACTTCGCCGACGTGCTCACCAACTGGTACGTGCGCCGCAGCCGCGAGCGCTTCTGGGGCGGCGACGACCGCGACGCGATCGACACGCTCTACACCGTGCTCGAGACGCTCGCGCGCGTCGCGGCGCCCCTCGCCCCGCTCGTGAGCGAGGAGGTCTGGCGCGGGCTGACCGGCGGCGCGAGCGTGCACCTCACCGACTGGCCGGCGGCGGATGCCTTCCCCGCCGACCCGGAGCTCGTCGCGGCCATGGACCGCGTGCGCGCGATCGCGAGCTCCGGTCTCGCGCTGCGCAAGGCGCAGAGCCTGCGCGTGCGCCTGCCGCTCGCCTCGCTCACCGTCGTCACCCCCGCTGCCGCCGCGCTCGCGCCGTTCGCCGACATCGTGCGCGACGAGCTCAACGTCAAGGCCGTCGAGCTCGTCGAGTTCGACGACTCGCTGACCGCGGCGTACGGCATCACGCGCCGCCTCGCCGTCAACGCGCGCGCCGCGGGCCCCCGCATCGGCAAGCAGGTGCAGCAGGCCATCGCCGCCGCGAAGGCCGGCGACTGGTCGGTCGCGGGCGAGGGCGTGGTCGTCGGCGGCATCGCGCTCGAACCGGGCGAGTTCACGCTCGAGCTCGAGCTCGCCGACCCCGCCGCGGCCGTCGTCTTCCTGCCGGGGCAGGGCTTCGTGCTGCTCGACACGACGGTGACGCCCGAGCTCGAGGCCGAGGGCCTCGCGCGCGACGTCATCCGCGCCGTGCAGCAGGCCCGCAAGGATGCCGGGCTCGACGTGAGCGACCGCATCGCGCTGACGCTCGGCTCGCACGATGCGCCGGCGCGCGCCGCGATCGAGGCGCACCGCGAGCTCATCGGCGCCGAGACGCTCGCCATCTCGCTGAACGTGCGCGAGGCTGGGGGAGGCGAGGCGGTCGCCGTCGGCGCCGGAGCATCCGTGACGATCGAGGTGGAGCGCGCATGACCGACGCCAGCAGCCGCCGCGAGCCGAGCGAGCAGGAGCTCGCCGACCGGGCCGCGGCCGACGCCGTCTACACCGAGCTGCTCGCGCGGCTCGGCGAGGGCAGCCCGCAGCCGAGGCTCGAGCCGACGCGCCGCGCCGTCGAGCTGCTCGGCGACCCGCAGCGCTCGTACGGGGTGATCCACCTCACGGGCACGAACGGCAAGACGTCGACGAGCCGCATGATCGAGAGCATCCTGCGCGCCTACGGGCTGCGGGCGGGCCTCATGACGAGCCCGCACCTGGTGCGCGTTAACGAGCGCATCGTCATCGACGGCGAGCCGATCGCCGACCGCGCGCTCGCCGACAACTGGGCCGACATCCAGCCCTACCTGCTCATGGTCGACGCCGAGCTCACCGCCAATGGCGACGAGCCGCTCACGTACTTCGAGGCGCTCACCGTGCTCGCCTTCGCGTGCTTCGCCGACGCACCCGTCGACGTCGTCGTGCTCGAGGTGGGCATGGGCGGCGAGTGGGATTCGACCAACGTCGCCGACGGCGACGTCGCCGTGTTCACGCCCATCGCGCTCGACCACGAGAACCGACTGGGCCGCACCGTCAGCGAGATCGCGCGCACCAAGGCGGGCATCATCAAGCCCGCCGCGCAGGTCGTCTCGGCGCTGCAGAGCATCGAGGCGATGGACGAGATCCACCGCGCCGCCGAGCTCGACGAGGCTTCGGTCGCGATCGAGGGCGTCGACTTCGCGGTGCTGGATGCCCGCCTCGCGGTCGGCGGCCAGCTCATCGACGTGCGCGGCCGAGCGGGGGAGTACCGCGACCTCTTCCTGCCCCTCTACGGCGAGCACCAGGCGCACAACGCCGCCCTCGCGATCGCGGCCGTCGAGTCGTTCCTCGGCGGCGGGTCGCAGGCCCTCTCGATGGAGGTGCTGCACGAGGCGTTCGCGACCGTCACGAGCCCGGGCCGCCTGCAGCTCGTCGCGACCGAGCCGAGCGTGCTCGTCGACGCCGCCCACAACCCGCACGGCGCGCAGGCGCTCGCGAACGCACTGCTCGGCTCGTTCGCGTTCGAGGGCATCACGGCGATCGTCGGCATCCTCGCCGACAAGGACGCCCGCGGCATCATCGAGGCGCTCGACCCGGTCGTGTCGCGGTTCATCGTCACCCAGTCGGAGTCGGAGCGCGCCCTCGACGCCGACGAGCTCGCCGAGCTCGTCACCCACATCGCCGGCCCCGAGCGCGTGCGCATCGAGCCCGAGCTCTCGGTCGCGCTCGAGGAGGCCCGCGACGAGGCCGGCCCGAACGACGCCGTGCTCGTCACCGGCTCGATCACGCTCGTCGGCCAGGCCATCCGCCTCGCCGCGGAGGAGGGCTGGGGCCGATGACGACGGATGCTCCCGCCGGGCAGCCCGCCCGCAAGCCGCGCCGCCAGCGCTCGGCGACCGAGTCGCTGCTGAGCGTCGTGCTCATTCTCGAGGCGGTCGTGGTGTTCTTCGGCACGCTCGTGATCTTCGGCCTGCGCGTCGTCGACCCGGTGCTCGCGTTCGGGGGCGGCGCCGCGCTCATCCTGCTGCTCGTCATCGCCGCGCGCGTCGTGCGCTGGCGCTGGGGCCAGTGGCTCGGGCACGCGCTGCAGCTCGTGCTGCTCGCGACCGTCGTGCTCGAGGTGCTCGCCGGCCTCGCCGCCGCGATCTTCGTGGGATTCTGGATCTGGGCGTTCGTCAAGGGTCGCCAGCTCGATCGCGCGAACGGCGTGAGCCCAGCATCCTGACCGCACCTCTCGCTCTTTCTCTCACCACCGCACACCGACATCTACCGCGCCGGGAGGCCACCATGACCACGACCGTCGAAGAGACCCTCGTTCTGCTCAAGCCGGATGCGGTCGCCCGCAACCTGACCGGCGAGATCCTGCGCCGCATCGAGGCGAAGGGCTACCAGCTCGTCGATCTGCGCATGGTGCAGCCGAGTCGCGAGCTGCTCGCCGCGCACTACGCCGAGCACGAGGGCAAGCCGTTCTACGAGCCGCTCATCGAGTTCATGGAGTCGGGCCCCGTGGTCGCTGCCCGTGTCGCCGGGCACCGCGTCATCGAGGGCTTCCGCTCGCTCGCCGGCACGACCGACCCGACGACCGCCGCGCCCGGCACCATTCGCGGCGACCTCGGCCGCGACTGGGGGCTGCGCGTGCAGCAGAACCTCGTGCACGGCAGCGACTCGGCCGAGTCGGCCGAGCGCGAGCTCGCCCTCTGGTTCGCCTGAGCCGCCGGGCCGGCTAGCCGCGCTTCGGGCGCCCACACGGGCACTTCTGTCGAGACGGGTCTTCCAAGAGCCCGCCTCGACGCAAGCGCCCGCTAGAACAGGCTCGGCAGCAGGGTCGGGAACTGCGCGATGATCGCCACGACGATTCCCGCGTAGTTCGCCACGACGAGCACCCACGTGAACGGCAGCACGGCGCGGCCCACGCGCTGCGCCGCCCCGCCCTCGCCGGTGAGCCGGCCCGTCGCGAGCAGCCACGCGGCGAGCATCCAGAACATCGGGATCACCGCCGCCCAGACGAGCATGCACCACGGGCACAGCGCGCCGATCTCGTAGACGGCCTGCACGAACAGCCACGTGACGAACACCCACGCGGCCGACACCCCGGTCAGGAACAGCCACCAGAACCAGCGCGCGAACCTCGCACCGGCGAGCAGTGCGACCCCGACCGCCATCGGCGCGACGAAGCCCGCGACGCCCAGGAGGGGGTTCGGGAAGCCCAGCAGCGACGCCTGCCAGCTCGTCATGACGGTGCCGCATGAGATGAGCGGGTTGATGTCGCAGGTGATGACGTGGCTCGGGTCGATGAGCTTCGCGATGCGCTCGGTGATGAGCTCCATGGCGCCCCACCAGCCGAGCGCGCCCGTGACGAGCAGGAACACGCCCATCGCCCACGGGCGGCGCTCGCTCGGCGCCGCCTCGACGACGTGCGGGGAGTCGGGGCGCGTGGCGGTGGAGTCGGCGGCGGTCACGCTTCGATCCTGACGCATGCGGCGCGCCCGCGCTGGGGTCGAAGGTCCCCCTCCTGCGTGGGCCGTGCGATAATGAGGGGCAGTCGTCGCCAGCCGCGCTCGCGACGCACCAGAAGAAGCTTTCCGGGCACACCGTGCCCGGTCACCGGACATCATCGCGACCCCGCGTCGCGACCCGTCGGAGAACCGGTTCCGACAGGCGCAGTGAGAGTGCGCGAGCCACCGTGAGCCCCCTGGGCGGCCGTGGCTCGATAAGAGAAGAGTTTCGCAGCGGGTGCGCCCGTTGCCGAGAGTTCCCGTCCGGGCGCGGCCCGGGCGGACGAGGAGTGCACCAGCGATGGTGAGTGACGACAACGACACCGGTTCCAAGAAGCGCACGCGCCTGTTCGCGCCGCGATCGGCACGCAAGAAGGCGGATGCTCCGCCCGCGGCGCCCTCGCCCGACGAGGTGCCCGTGATCGAGCCCGAGGCGCAGGCCGAGCCGGCCGAGGTCGAGGCGCCGGCCGAGGCGCCCGCGCCCGCGGAGGCGGCCGAGGCCGCGCCCGCGGAGGCGGCCGGCGAGCCGGAGCAGCCTTCCGAGCATGCGGCGCCCGCCGAGGCCGAGCAGCCCGCCGGGCAGGAGCAGCCCGCCCCCGCCGAGGACGAGCCCGCAGCCGAGCCCGAGCAGCCCGCCGAGGCCGAGCAGCCCGCCGAGCCCGAGGCCCCCCGCTTCCCGGTGCTGAAGCCCGAGAGCACGACCTCGCTGCTGTTCTACGCGCCGCCGGCGGAGTACCTCGCGCCGCGTCCCGGCACCGGCCCGGCTCGCCCGGCGGATGACGACGACGAGGACGAGCCCGGCACCTCGAGCCGCCGCCGCTCGCGCTCGCGTCGCGGCCGCGGCGGAGCATCCGTCGACGCCGACCAGGGCACGACCGAGCGCGACGACCGCGCCGATCGCGTCGAGCGCCGCGATCGTCGCGACCGCGAGCGCCGCGCGCCCGAGCCCATCACCGAGCCGCAGCGCATCAAGGGCTCGACGCGGCTCGAGGCCAAGAAGCAGCGCCGCCGCGACGGCCGCGACGCCGGCCGCCGCCGCCCCGTCATCACCGAGGCCGAGTTCCTCGCCCGCCGCGAGAGCGTCGACCGCGTCATGGTCGTGCGCTCGAAGGAGGGGCGCATCCAGATCGGCGTGCTGGAGGATGGCGTGCTCGTCGAGCACTACGTCGCCCGCTCGCAGGAATCCAGCCTCATCGGCAACGTCTACCTCGGCCGCGTGCAGAACGTGCTGCCGAGCATGGAGGCCGCCTTCGTCGACATCGGCCGCGGCCGCAACGCCGTGCTCTACTCCGGCGAGGTCGACTGGGAGGCCGCGCAGGCCGAGGGCGAGAAGAACCAGCCCCGCCGCATCGAGCTCGCGCTCAAGCCCGGCGACCGCATTCTCGTGCAGGTCACGAAAGACCCGATCGGCCACAAGGGCGCGCGTCTCACGAGCCAGGTGAGCCTGCCAGGCCGCTACCTCGTTTACGTGCCCAACGGCTCGATGAACGGCATCAGCCGCAAGCTGCCCGACACCGAGCGGGCGCGCCTGAAGAAGATCCTCAAGGAGGTGCTGCCCGACAACGTCGGCGTCATCGTGCGCACCGCCGCCGAGGGCGCCACCGAGGAGCAGCTGACGCTCGACGTCAACCGCCTCACCGCGCAGTGGGCCGAGATCTCGAAGCAGGTCGCGAACCCCAACGCGCAGGCGCCGATGATGCTGCACAGCGAGCCCGACCTGCTCGTGAAGATCGTGCGCGACGTCTTCAATGAAGACTTCCGCGCCATGGTCATCCACGGTCAGGATGCCCAGCAGACCATCGAGGCCTACCTGCGGTCGGTCGCGCCCGATCTTCTCGATCGCGTGCAGCAGCACGAGGGCGACGTCGACCCCTTCGACGAGTACCGCATCACCGAGCAGATTGAGAAGGCCCTCGAGCGCAAGGTGTGGCTGCCCTCCGGCGGCTCGCTCGTCATCGACCGCACCGAGGCGATGACCGTCGTCGACGTCAACACCGGCAAGTTCGTCGGCTCCGGCGGCAACCTGGAGGAGACGGTCACCAAGAACAACCTCGAGGCCGCGGAGGAGATCGTGCGCCAGCTGCGGCTGCGCGACATCGGCGGCATCATCGTCGTCGACTTCATCGACATGGTGCTCGAGTCGAACCGCGACCTCGTGCTGCGGCGCCTCGTCGAGTGCCTCAGCCGCGACCGCACCAAGCACCAGGTCGCCGAAGTGACGAGCCTCGGCCTCGTGCAGATGACCCGCAAGCGCCTCGGTCTCGGCCTGCTCGAGACCTTCAGTGAGCAGTGCGAGGTGTGCGCCGGCCGCGGCCTCATCGTGCACCACGACCCCGTCGTGAAGCACCGCTCGAACGGTGGCGACCGCGGTGGCGACCAGGGCGGCTCGCGCCGCGGCGGTCGCGGCGGCGGCAGCGCTGGCGGCGGCAACGGCGGCGGCCAGCGTCAGCAGGGCGGCTCGTCGAAGCCCGCCGCGAGCACCGGCACGCACGCGATCACGGAGGACGTCTCGAAGGCGCTCGCCACGATCGCCGCGAAGACCGTGCACCACGAGCACGCGGGCGAGAGCGCCGCATCGCCCGCCTCCGCCCCTGCGGCATCCGGCTCGGCGGGCTCGGCCCCCGAGGCCGCCACCAGCGGTTCCTCGTCGGCGTCCGCGCCGACGCCCGAGGCGGAGGCCGCCGAGGCTCCCGCTCGCTCCGGCCGTTCGCGCGGCCGACGCGGCCGCGGTGGCCGTGCGACGGCCGAGGCGACCACGGGCGAGTCGGCGCCGACGATCGCGCTGCCGGTCATCGAGGTGCCCGTCATCGACCTGCCCGCGCAGCCCGCCTCGCGCTCGCGTCAGCGCATCGACCCGCAGGCCGCCGAGCAGCTGCTCGGCTCGGTGCTCGAGGCGCTGCCCGAGCCGCCGGCCCCCGGCACGCGCAAGCGCGGCTCGCGCCGCGTCTCGAGCGGCACGATCACGACCGCGACCGGAGAGGCCGGCGCCGCCGCCTCGCCCGCCGCCGACGCCGCGAGCGACGCCTAGCGATTCATGCCCGTCGCGCTCGAGACACCGCAGACCCGTGAGGCCCGCAGGGCCTCGCGGCGCTGGGGGGCCCGTCACCTCGTAGCGGCGGGCCTCGGGCTCGCCGGCATCGCGGGGCTCATCGCCCTGCGCGCGACGACGGCCGGGGCGGGGCCCGCCGGGCTGCCCGACGCCGCGCAGGATCTCATCACGCTCGCCACGAGCGTCATCATCGAGTCGCTGCCGTTCATCGTGCTCGGCATCGCCCTGTCGATTCTGGTGCAGGTGTGGATTCCCGAGCAGTGGCTCCTGCGCATCCTGCCCCGCAACCCCTGGGGTCGCCGGGCGGCCATCTCGCTCTTCGGCATGTTCCTGCCCGTGTGCGAGTGCGGCAACGTGCCGCTCGCGCGCGGCATCGTGCGCCGCGGCTTCACCGTGCCGGAGTCGATGGTGTTCCTGCTCGCGGCGCCCATCCTCAACCCGGTCACGATCCTCACCACGCACGCCGCTTTCGGCTTCGACGACGGCATTCTCGTCGCGCGCCTGCTGGGCGGGTTCCTCATCGCCAACGTGCTCGGCTGGCTGTTCTCGCTGCACCCCGAGCCCGAGCGGCTCCTCACCGGCCGGTTCGCCGAGCAGTGCCGCATCGACGACGGGCATCAGCACGGCACGCGCGCCGAGCAGACGATCGACCTGTTCGTGCGCGAGTCGAGCATCCTCATGCCGGCGCTCGTCATCGGCGCGATCGTCGCCGGCGCAGTGCAGGTGGCGGTGCCGCGCGACGTGCTCGTCGCGCTCGGCAGCGACCCGCTGTGGAGTGTGCTGGCGATGATGGCGCTCGCGTTCATCATCTCGGTCTGCTCGAACGTCGACGCCTTCTTCATCCTGCCGTTCGCCTCGACGTTCCTGCCCGGCTCGATCGTGGCGTTCCTCGTCTTCGGCCCGATCATCGACATCAAGATGCTCGCGCTCATGCGCACCACGTACGCCGCCCGCACGCTCGTGCAGGTCACCGTCATCGTCGCGCTGCTGAGCGCCGTGCTCGGACTGGTGGTGAACTATGTGGTCTAGCGTGCAGCGGTGGCGCGGCGTCGCCCTCATCGGCGCGATCGCCGCCGTCGCGATCTGGCTCGCGGTGACCGGTCAGCTCGTGCTGTACATCCACCCGCGCTACATCGTCTTCACGGTCGTCATGGCCGCGATCGCGCTCGTGCTCGTCGTCGCGGCGGTCGCCTCCGCGGCGTCGCGACGGGCGCGCGACCCCGAGGCCCCGGCCTCGCGCCGCGAGCGCGTGATCGGCCTCCTCGCGGCGGCCACCGCGGGCGTCTTCGTCATCGGGATGCTCGTGCTGCCGCCCGCCACGCTCAGCCAGGCCACGGCGCAGCAGCGGCAGATCAACGCCACCGCGGCCGACCTCGACGCCCTCGACGAGGCGGCCTCCGCCGACGACGCCGCCGTGGCCCGGTTCACCGTGCGGGAGTGGTCGGGCATCCTGCGCCAGACCAGCGACCTGTCGTTCTTCGCCGACAAGCCCGTGACCGACCTCGTCGGCTTCGTCGCGCCCGACCCGGACGCCCCGGAGGACGTCTTCTACGTCTCCCGCTTCGTCATCACCTGCTGCGCCGTCGACGCCCAGCCGCTCGGCGTGCCTGTGCACCTGCCCGGCTGGCAGGAGCGCTTCGCCGTCGACTCGTGGGTGAGCGTCTCGGGGTCGTTCGTGGCCAACCCGAGCGAGGCGAGCCAGCAGCCGCTCGTCGTCGAGCCCGACGCCGTCGAGGCGGTGGAGCAGCCGAGTGAGCCCTACCTCTTCTGAGCCGAGCACGCGCGTCGAGGAGCGCTTCCCTGGCATGGCGCGCGCGGCCGAGCACGGTCGCCAGCTGCGCGAGGAGCGCGAGCGCCGCCGCTTCGGCCGCGCCTTCGCCTGGCTCGTCGGCGGGCTCGTCATGCTCGCCGCGATCTTCACCGTGCTCGGCGCGCTGCAGGGGCCGAAGCTCGAGCAGGCGCAGGTCGACGCCGAGCGCGTCACCCAGCAGTCGGGGCAGCAGCTGCGGCTGTTCATGAACCAGCCGGTCGACGCCATCGACGCGAGCGCGCTCACCGTCGAGCCGAGCGCCGTCGCGAGCGTGAGCGTGCAGGGCGACCTCGTCGTCGTGCAGTTCGACGAGCGGCTGCGGCACGGCACCGAGTACACGGTGCGGCTGGAGGGCGTCGGGGCGCCCTCGCGCCCGAGCACGAGCACGATCGAGCACCGCTTCACGACGGCGGGCGCGAGCCTGCTGTACGTCGACCGCGCCGAGAGCGGCGATGACGAGGTGCTGCGCGCGGCCGTCGACGGCGCGGGTCGCGGCGAGGTCGTGCACCGTGCGCCGGGCATCCAGCACGCGGTGCCCGTCGAGGGCGTGCTCGTGGTGGCCCGCGACGGCGAGGGCGGCACCTCCGTGCTCGAATCGGTGGATGCCCGCAGCGGGCGCACCGAAACGCTGCGGCTGCCCGCCGGCGTGCGCGTCGATCGCGTGATCGCGCCCGGCGCGGGCACGACGATCGCGCTCGTGCTTTCGCCCGCGAGCGGCGCGACCGGAGCCGAGTCGCTCGCCCCGCGCACGCTCGCCCTGCTCGACATCGGCGGCGACCGCCAGGTGCGCCCCCTCGCCGACCTGGACGGCGAGCCGCTCACGGCGCTGGGGGCGTGGTTCCTGCCCGACGGCGCGCTCGTCGTGCACACGGTCGACGAGACGCTCGTGCGGCTCGACCCGGCGGCGCCCGAGGCGCTGCTGCCCGTGGGCGCCTACCCGACGGTGCACGGCGTCTCGAGCGACGGCGGGCGCGTGAGCGCGGCCGACAGCTTCGGCGGCGTCGCCCTCGACCTCGCCACGGGCGAGGAGGAGCGGCTCAACCCCTCCCTCGTGGAGGGCGAGGTCGCGTTCGCGGGCGAGACGCAGCTGACCGCGAGCGGGCTGCGCGTGGCCAAGGTCGCCGTCGCCGATGCCGTCTCGGGCGCCTTCGCGACCGTGCTCGTCGCCGACGACGGCGGGGGAGAGGCCCGCGTCATCGCCCGCACGATCGAGAACCGCGGCAGCCTCGGCCCCGTGCTGCTGTCGCCGAACGATCAGTACGTCGTCGTCGAGGTCACACCCGACGTCGCGGCGGCCGTCGGCGACGGTCGGGAGGTCGAGGAGCGCCCGACGAGCATCACCCTCGCCGTCATCGACCTCGCCTCCGGCCAGCTCGTGCGCACCCTCGAGGGCTTCGGCGCCGTCTGGGGCGTCGAGTAGGCGTCAGTCGCGCCGCAGCCCGCGCTTCTCGCGCTGGCTGACGCGCAGCCCTGCGGCGCTGAGTCGGGCGACGAGCTCCTTGCCGGTCACGGGCACGGCGCCCTGCGCAACGAGGGCGTCGTAGCGCTCCTCGGGATAGTCGTAGTGGTCGTGGTCGAAGCCGCGCTCGGGGATGCCCGCGGCGCGCGCGAAGGCGTGCAGCTCGTCGAGCGAATCGTCGCTCACGAGATGCCCCCAGAGCCGGCCGTGCGCGGGCCAGATCGGCTCGTCGATCAGCACGGCCATGCGAAGGATTGTAGGCTGGGGTCACGCGGTTCGAGCCGCGCCGGCTCTTTTGACCGGCCTGACCCGATCAGGTATGCTCGACCGTTGGCGTGCGCTGGGCTGTGCCCGCGCGAGACGCCGGAGTTTTCTTCCAAACCAGACGTAAGGGTGAACAGTGGTCTACGCAGTTGTGCGCGCCGGTGGGCGGCAGGAGAAGGTCGAGGTCGGCACGGTCGTCGTCCTCGATCGAGTCAAGGCGGGCGCGGATGGCACCATCCAGCTGACCCCCGTGCTCCACGTCGACGGTGACACGGTCACGACCGACGCCAAGAAGCTCGCGAAGATCACCGTGACGGCTGAGGTGCTCGGCGACCTCCGCGGCCCGAAGATCGTCATCCAGAAGTTCAAGAACAAGACCGGGTACAAGAAGCGCCAGGGCTTCCGCGCTGACCTGACCCGCGTCAAGATCACCGGCATCAAGTAAGAAGGGGCGCGAAGAATGGCACACAAGAAGGGCGCTTCGTCCACCCGCAACGGTCGCGACTCGAACCCCCAGTACCTGGGCGTGAAGCGCTTCGGCGGCCAGGTCGTGAAGGCCGGCGAGATCCTCGTCCGCCAGCGCGGCACCCACTTCCACCCCGGCGCGAACGTCGGCCGCGGTGGCGACGACACGCTGTTCGCCCTCGCGGCGGGCGCTGTCGAGTTCGGCAGCAAGGGCGGCCGCAAGGTCGTCAACGTCGTCAGCGCCTGAGGCCTCGCGCCTCGGCGGTCTCGACCGCAACGTCAGCGAATGGGCGGGCTTCGGCCCGTCCATTCGTCGTTCCGCCCCGATTCTCCCAGCGAGCGGATGCCCCGCTCATGACCCTCAGGAGGGCTCGACCATGGCGACCTTCGTCGACCGCGTGACCCTCCACGTGCGTGCCGGCCACGGCGGCCACGGCTGTGTGTCGGTGCGCCGCGAGAAGTTCAAGCCGCTCGCCGGCCCCGATGGCGGCAACGGCGGCGACGGCGGCGACATCATCCTCGTCGCCGACGCCGGTGAGACCACGCTGCTGCCGTACCACCGTCGCCCGCACCGCTCGAGCGACAACGGCGGCCCCGGCATGGGCGACAACCGCTCCGGGTTCTCCGGCGCCGACCTCGTGCTGCCGGTGCCGATCGGCACGGTCGTGCGCGACGCCGACGGCGAGCAGCTCGCTGACCTCACGGAGCCGGGCATGAGCATCGTCATCGCTCCCGGCGGTCAGGGCGGCCTCGGCAACGCGGCGCTCGCGACCACCAAGCGCAAGGCCCCCGGGTTCGCGCTGCTCGGCACGCCGGGCTTCGAGGGCGATGTGCTGCTCGAGCTCAAGACGGTCGCGGATGTCGCGCTCGTCGGATTCCCGAGCGCGGGCAAGTCGAGCCTCATCGCCGCGATCTCGGCCGCGAAGCCGAAGATCGCCGACTACCCCTTCACGACCCTGCACCCGAACCTCGGCGTCGTCGAGTCGGGTGAGAGCCGCTTCACCGTCGCCGACGTGCCCGGCCTCATCGAGGGCGCGAGCGAGGGCAAGGGCCTGGGCCTGGAGTTCCTGCGCCACGTCGAGCGCTGCAGCGCCCTGCTGCACGTGCTCGACTGCGCGACCCTCGAGCCGGGCCGCGACCCGCTGAGCGACCTCGACGTGATCCTCGGCGAGCTCTCGCAGTATCCCGTGCCGGAGGGCCAGACGCCGCTGCTCGAGCGCCCGCAGCTCGTCGCACTCAACAAGGTCGATGTGCCCGAGGGTCGCGAGCTGGCCGACCTCGTGCGACCCGAGCTCGAGTCGCGCGGCTACCGCGTGTTCGAGATCAGCGCCGTGAGCCGCGAGGGCCTGCGCCCGCTCACCTTCGCCCTCGCCGAGCTCGTCGAGGCCGATCGCGCCGCGCGCGCCGCTGAGCGCTCGACGCGCGAGCGCATCGTCATCCGCCCCAAGGCCGTCGACGAGGCCGACTTCACGGTTACCGTCGAGGGCACCCACGAGGGCCCGCTGTACCGCGTGCGCGGCGCGAAGCCCGAGCGCTGGGTGCAGCAGACCGACTTCACGAACGACGAGGCCGTCGGCTACCTCGCCGACCGCCTGGCGAAGCTCGGCGTCGAGAAGGAGCTCTTCGCCAAGGGCGCCGTCGCCGGCGCGACGGTCGTGATCGGCGGCCGCGACGGCATGGTGTTCGACTGGGAGCCCACGCTCACGAGCGCCGCCGAGCTCATGACCGCCCCGCGCGGTACCGACGCGCGCCTCGACGCGCTCAACCGCCCGACCACCGCCCAGCGACGCCAGAGCTACAAGGAGCGCATGGACGCCAAGGCCGAGGCCCGCGCCGAGCTCGAGCGCGAGCGCCAGGCCGGCATCTTCGACGCGGAGGACGAGGAGTGACCGCAGCCCTGCGCCGCGAGGTGACCGAGGCGCGTCGCGTCGTCGTCAAGGTCGGGTCGTCGTCGATCAGCGGTGAGAACGCCGCGCAGATCGGCCCCCTCGTCGACGCCCTCGCCGCGCTGCACGCGCGCGGTGCGGAGGTCGTGCTGGTGTCGTCGGGCGCGATCGCCACGGGCATCCCCTTCTTGGCGCTGGATGCCCGGCCCACCGATCTGGCGACGCAGCAGGCCGCGGCCGCCGTCGGCCAGAACGTGCTCATGGTGCGCTACCAGGAGAGCCTGTCGCGCTACGGCCTCGTCGCCGGACAGATCCTGCTCACCGCCACCGACCTCGAGCACGACACGCCCCGGCAGAACGCGCAGCGCGCCATGGAGCGCCTGCTCGGCCTGCGCGTGCTGCCGATCGTCAACGAGAACGACACGGTCGCCACTCAGGAGATCCGCTTCGGCGACAACGACCGCCTCGCGGCCCTCGTGAGCGAGCTCGTGCACGCCGAGCTGCTCGTGCTGCTGAGCGACGTCGACGCGCTCTACACGCGCCCGCCGCACGAGCCGGGAGCCGAGCGCATCGAGCGCGTCGCGCACGACGACGAGCTCGGCGGCGTCGAGCTCGGCGACATCGGCGCTGCGGGCGTCGGCACCGGGGGAGCGGGCACGAAGATCGCGGCCGCGCGCTACGCCGTCGGCCACGGCATCCCCGTCGTGCTGACGTCGACCGGCAACGTCGGGGCCGCCCTGCGCGGCGAGGCCGTCGGCACCTGGTTCGACGCCGCCCCGCGCGCCTGACGGCACGGGGGCGCGCGCGGCGCCGCGCCTAGACTGGAGGGCATGACCGCCCCCGACGCCGTCGCCGAGGCTCCCGCCCTCACCGACCTGCTCTCTGCCTCGAAGGAGGCCTCGCGCGAGCTCGCGACGCTCACCGCGAACGTCAAGAACGCCGCGCTCGAGGCGATCGCCGCATCGCTCGAGGGGGCCGTCGACCGCGTGCTCGTCGCCAACGAGCTCGACCTCGCCAACGGTCGCGAGAACGGCCTCTCGACCGGACTGCTCGACCGGCTGCGACTCGACGAGCAGCGCATCGCCGGCCTCGCCCGCGCCGTGCGAGACGTCGTCGCGCTGCCTGACCCGGTCGGCACCGTCGTGCGCGGCTCGACGCTGCCCAACGGCGTGCGCCTGAGCCAGGTGCGGGTGCCGTTCGGCGTGGTCGGCGCGATCTACGAGGCGCGCCCCAACGTCACGATCGACATCGCCGCGCTCGCGCTCAAGAGCGGCAACGCCGCCGTGCTGCGCGGCGGCAGTGCGGCCGAGAGCACCAACCGCGAGCTCGTCGCCCTCATCCAGGGCGCCCTGGAGTCGGTCGGCCTCCCGAGGGCCGCCGTGCAGACGATCGACCCGCTCGGCCGTGCCGGCGCGACCGAGCTCATGCGCGCCCGTGGGTACGTCGACGTGCTCATCCCGCGCGGCAGCGCCGACCTCATCCAGACCGTCGTGCGCGAGTCGACCGTGCCCGTCATCGAGACCGGCGCCGGAGTCGTGCACATCGTGCTCGACGCGAGCGCCGACGAGACCATGGCGGTCGAGATCGTGCACAACGCGAAGGTGCAGCGGCCGAGCGTCTGCAACGCGGTCGAGACAGTGCTCGTGCACCGCGACGCCGCTGCCCGCCTGCTGCCGCCGGTGCTGGGAGCCCTCCGGGCATCCGGCGTCACGGTGCGCGGCGACGAGCGCGCCCGCGCTGTCGACCCGACCCTCGAGCCCGCGACCGACGACGACTTCGCGACCGAGCACATGGCGCTCGAGCTGAGCGTCGCGGTCGTCGACGATCTCGACGCGGCGCTCGCGCACATCCGCCGCTTCTCGACCCAGCACACCGAGTCGATCATCACCGCCGACATGGCCAGCGCCGAGCGGTTCCTCGCCGAGGTCGACTCGGCCGTCGTCATGGTCAACGCCTCCACGCGCTTCAGCGACGGCGGCGAGTTCGGCTTCGGCGCCGAGGTCGGCATCTCGACCCAGAAGCTGCACGCGCGCGGCCCCATGGGCCTGCCCGAGCTTACGAGCACCAAGTGGATCGTGCGCGGCGACGGGCAGGTTCGCGCCTGACCGCGCGATAGACTGACCGCTGAAGCCTCGACCTCGTCAGGAGAGACCCGCATGACGCTCACCAGCCTCCTCATCGCCTCGGAGGAGCAGCTCGCGCCGCTCATCGCCCCGCCGCTCGTGATCGCCGGCGTCGCCGCGCTCGCGTTCCTCATGATGGGTCTCGTGACCTTCGCGTACCGCGACGTCGCCAACCGTCACGCTCACAAGCGCGCCGCGCAGGGCGGTCACGACGCCGGTCACGGCGCCGACCACCACTAGACCGGTCGCCGCGATCACTGCCGCCGCCAGCACGCCGACGCCCGCCCCCGCGCGGGCGCGGATCGGCATCATGGGCGGCACCTTCGACCCCATCCACCACGGCCACCTCGTGGCCGCGAGCGAGGTCGCCGCCCACTTCCAGCTCGACGAGGTCGTCTTCGTGCCGACCGGGCAGCCGTACCAGAAGCCCGAGGCGACCGAGAGCGAGCACCGGTACCTCATGACGGTCATCGCGACCGCCTCGAACCCGCGCTTCAGCGTCAGCCGCGTCGACATCGATCGCGGCGGGCCCACCTACACGATCGACACGCTGCGCGACCTGCGCGCGCGGTTCCCCGAGGCCGAGCTGTTCTTCATCTCGGGGGCCGACGCGATCGCGCAGATCCTCGACTGGAAGGACGTCGACGAGCTGTGGGCGCTCGCTCACTTCGTCGCCGTGAGTCGGCCCGGTCATCCGCTCACCGTGAGCGGCCTGCCGGAGGGCGACGTAAGCTTGGTCGAGATCCCGGCCCTCGCCATCTCGTCGACCGACTGTCGCGAACGCGTCGAGCGGGGGTCGCCCGTGTGGTACCTCGTGCCCGATGGCGTCGTCCAGTACATCGCCAAGCACCGCCTGTACCGGAGAACCACCTCATGACCAACGATCAGCCGCTCAGCCGCCGTGCCGCGCGCCTCGCGCAGCAGGCGGAGCAGGGTGAGCCCGCGCAGCACGACGGGATCTCGCCGGCGCCGCTGCAGCCCGCGGTGCCGTCGTCGGCGAGCTTCGCGGCGTCACGGCCGAGCGCCGCCGACGCGATCGACTACCGCACCGAGGTGCGCCCGCGCGTGCCGCGCTACGAGCCGGCGCCCCTGGAGTCCGTGCCTGAGCTGCCGTCGTCGAGCCCGCTCGCGCCGCCGTTCGCGCCGCCCACGGCCCCCGCGCCCGACCGCGAGGTGCGCTCGCGCGACTTCCGCCCGCGCAGCGATAGCGCCGTCGCCTCGAGCTTCGCCCCCGCCCAGCCCGATGACGCGCACCTCGACTACCGCACGCAGGGCGGGCCGCTCGACCTCGGCCACGCCGGTGGGGTGACGCCCGCCGCGGGTTCCTCGGCCTCGGCGCGCTCCGCCTCCGCGCCCCTCGCGCCGTCAGCGGCCGAGCCCGCCGTCGACCCGGCCTTCGCCGAGCTCGAGGGCCAGCCGGGGCCGCTCGGCGAGAACCCCCTCGTCATCGCGGAGTACACCATGACGCGGCGCGAGCTCCGCGCGCTGCGGGAGGCGCAGGCCGCGCAGGCGGGCGAGGCCGCCCCGGCGGGCGAGACCGTCGCGACCGACGCTGTCCCGACCGGGGCCGCACCGGTCGAGGCGGAGGCGACCGACGCCGAGGCGATGGCCGCCGCGCCGGCCGAGGCCGAGTCGGCCGACGCCGAGCCGGCCGAACAGGAGTCGGCCGACGCCGAGCCCGCCGACGCCGAACCCCTCGACCCCTTCGAGGCGCTGCTCTCGTCGCGCCCCTCGGCGCCGGCCGCCGACACGCCCGCCGAGACGCCCACCGAGGCGAACGGGTCGGCCGCGGCGGAGGAGCCCGCCGAGGAGCCCGCACCCGTGCACCTGTGGCAGCCCACCTCCATCGGCTCGGCCGCGCCCGCGCCGCTCATCGAGCCGGCGCCGCTCCAGAGCGACAGCGTCGCCTCGCCCGCGGGCTCGACCGCGACCGGGTCGCACTGGTCGGCCGGCTTCAGCGACCCGGCGGACGACCCCTTCGAGAACACCTTCAGTCGCCAGGTCGGCTCCGCCTCGGTCTCGACGAACGCCCTCGTGCTGCCGGAGATGCCGACCGGCAGCCTGACCGGCCCCGTGCCGGGCACGGGCGAGATCATCATCACGGGCATGGTCGAGGTGCCGACGAGCATCGCCTCCACCGGCGCTGTGCCCTCGGTGCACGACAGCCCCGACATCGACGAGCTGCTCGACGCGGGAGACCGCGAGTTCGTCAGCACCGACTCGGCTCCGGTGAGCGCGATCAACGCCGTGAGCAGCCACACCGCGACGCGCAACGTCATCGCGGGCCGCAAGCCGCGCGGCAACGCGCTCACGACGGTGCTCATCGTCTCGACCGTCGTCATGGCCGTCGCGGCGGTGACGATCTTCGTGGTCGCGGCCGTCAACGGTCTATTCTGATCACTCCCCGCCGCCCCACCCGAAGGATTCCGTGACCGCCACCGATCGCGCCATCGACCTCGCGAAGGTCGCCGCCCGGGCCGCCGACGACAAGCAGGGCGTCGACATCGTCGCGCTCGACGTCTCGGGGCCGCTGCCGCTCGCCGACGCCTTCGTGCTCGTGACGGGGCGCAACGAGCGCAACGTGCAGGCGATCGCCTCCGAGGTGGAGGACAGGATGATCGAGGCCGGCGCGAAGCCGCTGCGCCGCGAGGGGCGGGCCGAGGGCCGGTGGGTGCTGCTCGACTTCGGCGACGTCGTCGTGCACGTCTTCCACGAGGAGGAGCGCCTGTACTACTCGCTCGAGCGACTGTGGAAGGACTGCCCGGTCATCCCGCTCGACCTTCCGGCGCACGCTCCGGCGGGCGACGAGGCCTGAACCTCGCGCGGCGCTTGCCGCGATCGCGAGGCGGTGACTCGCACCGCGCGCTCCGCGCGCGCACAGGCGACGCATAGTCCCGCTCGCCAGCATCGGGGCATGAAATGCCCCACGGATGACTCCACTCTCGTGATGAGCGAGCGCAACGGCATCGAGATCGACTACTGCCCCCAGTGCCGGGGCGTCTGGCTCGACCGCGGCGAGCTCGACAAGATCATCGATCGAGCGGCGGGCATCGATGCCGCCGCGGCTGCGCCCGCGGCGTCCGCCGCACCGCGCGTCGACCTGCCCCGCGACGTGCCCCCGCCCCCGCAGAACGGCATGCCTGCACCGGGCTACGCCCAGCCGGGGTACCCCCAGCCCGCCTACGGGCAGCCGGGGTACGGCCGCCCGCGCTGGGGCTCGAACTCGCCGTCATCGGCGCCGCGCTACGGCCATGGGGCCTACCCGCACAAGCGCAAGCACTGGCTCAGCGAGCTGTTCGACTGAGGCGTCACGCGGGCGGCCGCACGGTCGGCGAGCGACGCTCCCGACCGGCTCGGCCGAATTGGTCGAGGCCGCCCGCGTGTACTACAGTGAACGAGTTGTCGGCGCGGTTCGCGCCGGTCACGGGCCTGTGGCGCAGCTGGTAGCGCACCTGCATGGCATGCAGGGGGTCAGGGGTTCGAGTCCCCTCAGGTCCACCACACGATTCCCGGCTTCGGCCGGGTTTCGTCGTCTTCGGCGCCTGCTGACCCGATCGGCGGGGCGGCGCGCCGGAGGTCGGCATCGTCGCCGGCCCGGCCCGAGAGGACCACCCGTGAGCAGCTCGCTCCCCGCCGCCCACCGTTCCGCCGCTGATCGCATGCACGTCGTGAGCGACGAGACCGCGCAGATCGCCGACATGGTGCTCGACTACGCCCGTCGTCGGATGATGAGCACCGACAACCCGCTCGACAAGCCGTTCTCGCCAGCGGAGCTCACCCGACTGGCCTCCGGCAGCATCGGCGAGGAGGGCATCGGCGCCCGCCGTGCCCTCGCTCTATTCGAGAACGTGCTGGCACCGTCGTGCATCACGACCGACCACCCGCAGTACCTCTCGTTCATCCCCTCCGCGCCGACGAAGGCGGCGACCGCGTTCGACCTCGTCGTCTCGGCGACCGCCGTCTACGGCGGGTCGTGGCTGGAGGGCTCCGGGGCCGTGTTCGCCGAGAACGAGGTGCTGCGCTTCCTCGCCCGCGAGTTCGGCCTGCCCGAGTCGGCGGGCGGCGTCTTCGTGCAGGGCGGCACGATCGGCAACCTCTCCGCTCTCGTCGCCGCGCGGGAGCACCGCGCCCGCCAGCTCGAGGCGGCCGGGCGCCCCCGCCCGGCGCGCTGGGTGATCGTCTGCGGAGCCGAGGCGCACTCCTCGATCGTCTCGGCCGCGCGCGTCATGGATGTCGACGTGGCCGTCGTGCCCGTGGGCGACAGCGGCATGCTGCGCGGGGATGCCGTCGAGCCCGCCCTGCTCGAGCACGGCGACGCCGTCATCGCGGTCGTCGCGACCGCCGGGTCGACGAACTTCGGCATCGTGGACGACATCGCCTCGATCGCTGCGCTGAAGGACGCGCACGACTTCTGGCTGCACGTCGACGGCGCCTACGGGCTCGCCGCGATGCTCGCGCCGAGCGCGCGGCACCGCTTCGCCGGGGTGGAGCGCGCGGACTCCGCGATCGTCGACCCCCACAAGTGGCTCTTCGCGCCCTTCGACGCCTGCGCGCTGCTCTACCGCGATCCGCACCACGGGCGGCTCGCGCACACGCAGCACGCCGAGTACCTCGACACGCTCACCGAGACCGCCGACTGGAACCCCTCCGACTACGCCGTGCAGCTGACCCGACGCTCGCGCGGGCTGCCGATGTGGTTCTCGCTCGCCACCTTCGGCGCGAGCGTCTACCGCGAGGCCATTGAGGCCTCGATCGAGCTCGCTCGCCGCATCGCGGATGAGATCGAGCGCCGGCCGGGCCTGCGCCTGGTGCGGCAGCCGCAGCTCTCGGTCGTCGTGTTCGAGCGCGACGGGTGGGAGGCGGCCGACTACGCCGCCTGGAGCGATCGACTGCTCGACAACCAGCACGCCTTCGTCGTGCCGAGCTCGCACACGGGCCGTGTGAACACGCGCTTCGCGATCGTGAACCCGCGCACGACCTTCGAGCAGTTGACGGCGATCCTCGACACGATGGACTGAGGCCGTGCGCCGCTGCGGCGCGAGCGCGGCCCTATGCTGACGCTCGTGACCACTGGGGCGCCCGAGTCGGCCCGAGTGCCGGAGGAGCCGCCGAGCCCGCGCTCCGGTGCCCCTGCGCTCGGCGCGGGTCGGGCTCGCGCGCTCACCGTGGTCGCCTGGCTCGTCACGCCGACCCTCGCGCTCGCGCTCGGCGTCGCGCTCGAGGCCGCGGACCGCGAGCCCGCCGAGGGCCTCGGGGGAGCATCCGCCCGCTATCTGCCCGCCGAGGGCGACCGGACCACGGCGCTGGATGCCGACGGACGGTCGATCGTCACGGAGCACGCTCGCAGCACGGGCATCGAGGCCCTGCTCACCGCCCCGACGCTCGTCGCCTCCAGCCTGCTCGGAGCGCTCGGCGAGGAGGACGCGATGCGCGCTCAGTGGTGGCGCGCCGAGCGCGTCGAGGAGGACGGTGCACGGTCGACCTCCCTGCACCGGCTGAGCCCCGACGGCGTCGCGCTCGCGGCAGTGTGGGGCGGCGAGCTCGGGTTCGTCTTCGAGCCCCACCTGCCGCTGCTGCCGGCTGGCGTGCGACCCGGCTCGGCGTGGAGCGCCAGCGGGACGGCGCTGCCTGGGGAGGCCCTCGCCTACGCCGCCGAGTTCTCGGCCTGGTCGCCCGCGGAGCCGCCCCTCGACGCGGCAGGAGACCCGATCCCCCTCACCGGCGGGTGCCTCGGCGTCGACGCCCGCCTGCGCATCAGCCAGCCGGGCGGCGGCTTCGAGCGGCAGATCGACGAGTCGACCGTGTGGTGCCCCGGCCGCGGCGCGGTGTGGAGCAGCGCGACCGTCGACGGCGTCGCGGTCGGCTTCACCGAGCAGCGCCAGGCCCGCCTGGTCGCCGCGCGAGCGCCGAGCGCCGCGGCTCCCTCCTGGCGCGACGTCGTCGAGCAGGATGCTCGACTCGGGGTCGGCGGGCAGCTCGAGCGCATCGTGCAGGACCCCTTCTTCGGCGCGGCGGCGACGGACGGGCAGTACTCCGTCCGGCCCGCCGTCACCGCCGACGGGAGGCTCGTGGTCGCGAACGACCGGGGCGACGACCTCGAGGTGTGGAGTCTCGCTGCGACGACGGCCGAGCTCGACTTGTCGGCGCATCCCGGGGGCACGATCGTCGCCGTGGGGTCGGCAGGAGGCCTCGTGCTCGCGGCGACCTCGCTGCGACGCATCGTGGCCTACGACCCGCTCGGTCGCCGCCTGTGGAGCACGCCGACGGACGAGCTCGTGCTCGCGGCGCCCGTCGCTGTCGACGACGGGTCGGGTGACGTCGTCGCCCTCACCCGCGCAGGCTCCGTCGTCCGCATCGCCGCAGCCGACGGGGGTGAGGTGTGGCGCACGAGCCTCGGAGGCGACGGGCGAGGCGAGCTCGCCGTCGCCGGCGGGCAGGTGCTCGCGTCGGACGAGCGCGGACGGGTGAGTGCGCTCCGGCTCGCCGACGGGGCGCTGCAGTGGCGATCCGAACCCGGCCTCGTCGATGCGCTCGCCGCCGACGCCGAGGCGGGGGTCGTCGCCGTCGCCACCGACGACGGCGCCGTGGTGCTCCTCGGGCTCGAGCGGGGCGAGGAGCGCGGCGGCACCCGGATGCCGGGCATCGCGACCGGGATCGTCGTCGCGGGCGACGCGGTCGTCGCGCTCACCGACGAGCGCCTGCTGGTGCTCGACGCGGACGACCTCGCCGTGCGCTGGTCGGGGGAGGGCGGGGCCGCGCTCCTCGGCGAGGGGGAGGCCGTCGCCGTCGTCGGGGCCGCCGACGTCGTGCTGCGGTCATCCGCGGACGGTGCAGAACGGGGCAGGCGCGAGCTCCCGGCCGAGGCGCTCGCCGAGTCGAGGGCGGCCGTCGCCGTCGGCGCGGCCGTGGTGGCGCTCGACACCGACGGCGGGCTGCACCGCTGGGAGCTCGAATGACGGCCCTCCGACGAGCAGGCGCGGCGCTCACGGGGTTCCTGGGTCGGCTCATCGTCGAGCCGGTGCGGCGCGGCCGCCTGCGCGACCACGCGTGGCCGCAGGGGCTGCGCCCCGTCGTCGCGGTCGGGGTGGGCGCGTTCTGGCTCGCCGTGGCCCTCATCGTCGCCGCCCCACTCGTCCGAGACCTGTCGCCGCTGACCGTCAGCGTCGGATCGACTGTCCTCTCGCTGCCGCGGACGCTGCTGCCGACGATCCTCTGGCTCGTGCTGCTCGCGGCGGTGCTCGCGCAGACCGCGGCGCTGCACGCCCGTCTCGTCGTCGCGATCGTGCTCACGTCGACGGTCTCCCTCGTCGTGCTCTTCCTCGGCGGGCTCGACCTCGGCGCGGACGCCGGCGCGATCACCGTGACGCCCGGCAAGGTCGTCTCCGTCGTCGTCGTCCTCACGCTCGTCGCGCTCCTGGTGGCGCGACGGCGCCGAGCGTTCGCGTGGTGGGAGTTCCCCGTCGTGCTGACCCTGATCGGCGCCGCGGCGGTGACGGCGATCGGTCGCAGCTCGTCGGCGAGCGCGGCCTTCGGCCTCGACTTCGCACCCGTGGCGACCTCGCTCGTCATCTCCTCGATCGGGCAGCTCGCCGTGCCGGCGGCGATCGCGGCGGGGGTCGCCGTCGCGGAGCTGGCGGTCGTCGCGACGGTGGCGGCGGTCGCCGCACTCCGGCGGGCGTCGACGCCCGCCACCCAGGTGGCCGTCGAGGCCGGAGTGGCGGATGCACCGCCCGGTCCTCCGCGCACCAGGAGGCTGCTCGTGGCGGCGCTCCTCGTCGTCGGGGCCTGGCGATGCCTCGAGCTCGCACTGGCGCCGGTGGTGGGAGAGCCGCTCGACGCCGACGCCGTCGGGCCATCGATCGTGCTGCTCGGCGCGCTCGGGCTGCTGTGGTGGGCGCTCGCGGCCGTGCGCCGGTCCGCGACGGCCTCCGTCGACGACGTGCTCGATCACCTGGACGGTATCGCGCTGCCGGTCGCCGTCGCGCTCTCCGTGACGCTCGCCCCCGTGGTGCTCGCGCTGCTGTCGGTGCAGATCGCGACGGCCTGGGGCGCCCCGCCCGAGCCGTCGGCGCTCGCGCTCGCGGCTGCGGAGACGCTGCGCGGCACCGTCGCACTCACCGCCGTGCGGCTCGCGGTGGGGGCGGCGCTCGTCGGCGCCGCCGTCGTGCTCGCCCGGCGAGGTCGTCGCGGTGCGCCCGAGCTGGTGGGGGCGATCGGCGTCGTGACCCTGGTGAGCACCGCGCCGCGGGCACTGAGCCTCGACTTCGGGTGGTCATCGGATGCGCTGGCGGCGCTGCTCGCGCTCGGGTCGCTCGCGCTCACCGGCGTGCTCCTCCTGCGCGGGCAGCTCGACGAGCGCCGACTGGCCCTTCTGGTCTCCGCTCTGCTCCTCTCCGCGGCCGCCGCGTGGCGCGACGTGATCGCCGACCCGCTCGGCGTCCTCCTGGGCGCGAGTGGCCTCGCGCTCGTGCTCCTCGGCTTCGTGTGGGGCTTCCTGACCGATGCCGAGGGGACCCACGGCGACAGCGCCCGCTACCCGCGCCCCACGCGGGTGCTGCTCTTTCTCGCGAACGCGGTGTTCGGCGTGGCTGTGCTCGCCTTCGGCGCGCTCGCGCGCGACGTCTCTGCCGGCATCGACCTGGATGCCTTCGCCCGCTCGGGCGACGAGCTGCTCGGCACCGCGCTCATCGTCGCGGCGGCGATGGCGGTGTGGGCCGGTGCCCTCCCCAGCCGACGCCCGCGAGCGCGCCCGCTCGGCCGGCTCTCGGCGGCCGGGCCTAGCGTGGAGCCATGACCGACGACTCGCGTGACGAGGCCCTGCGCAGCGCCCTGCGCACCCACACCGACTATGGCGCCGAGCGCCTCGAGGAGGCCGACGTCGCGGCCGATCCATTCACGCAGTTCACGGCCTGGCTCGCCGAAGCGGCCGAGCGCGGCGTCTACGAGCCGAACGCGATGGTGCTCGGCACGATCGACCCCGACGGCGCGCCCTCGATCCGCACGGTGCTGCTGCGCGGCGTCGATGAGCGCGGCTTCGAGTTCTACACCGACTACACCTCCCGCAAGGGCCGGGCGCTGCTGGCGAACCCCGCCGTCTCGCTCGTCTTCCCCTGGTACACGCTGCACCGGCAGGTCATCGCCTTCGGCGAGGCGCACTCGGTCGAGCGCGAGGCGAGCGACGCCTACTTCGCGGCCCGGCCGCGCGGCGCGCAGATCGCGGCGTGGTCGAGCGATCAGTCGCAGCCGATCGCCTCGCGCGAGGCGCTCGAGCAGAAGGTGCGCGACACCGAGCAGCGCTTCGAGGGCGAGGAGGTCGTGCCGCGGCCCGAGCGCTGGGGCGGGTTCCGGGTCGTGCCGCACCGGGTCGAGTTCTGGCAGGGGCGCACCTCGCGCCTGCACGACCGCCTGGTGTTCCGGGCGGCCGTGGGCGGGGGATGGGAGCTCGAGCGCATCCAGCCGTGAGGATGCTGCGGGAATACCGCGCGCATCCATGCGTTTGCATGATTCGATACGCTCGTATTGCCCGAGAACGCGAGAGAGACGGAAAGCCATGACCGCGACCATCGACCCGGCCCGCCTGCAGTTCGGCCTCAACACCTTCGGCGACGTCAGCCACGACGAGCACGGGCAGCCCGTGCCCTACCCGCAGGTGATCCGCGACGTCGTGGCAGAGGGCGTGCTCGCCGACCAGGTCGGCATCGACGCCTTCGCGATCGGGGAGCACCACCGCGACGACTACGCGGTCTCGGCCCCCGACGTGCTGCTCGCCGCGATCGCCGCGCGCACCGAGCGGGTGCGGCTCTCCTCCGCGGTGACGGTGCTGAGCTCGGACGACCCCATCCGCGTCTTCCAGCGGTTCTCGACGATCGACGCGATCTCGAACGGCCGCGCGGAGATCATCGTCGGGCGCGGCTCGTTCACCGAGTCGTTCCCGCTGTTCGGCTTCGAGCTCAGCGACTACCAGGTGCTCTTCGACGAGAAGCTCGACCTGCTCTCGCAGGTGCTGCAGGAGGGCCCCGTGACGTGGCAGGGCAGCACGCGCCGCCCGCTCGACGGCGTCGAGATCTACCCCAAGACCGCCTCGGGTCGCATCCCCACCTGGGTCGGCGTCGGCGGCAGCCCCGAGTCGGTCGTGCGCACCGCGCACTACGGCATGCCCATGATGCTCGCCATCATCGGCGGCGACCCGCAGCGCTTCGCCCCCTACGTCGACCTCTTCGGTCGCGCCCTCGACCAGATGGGCAAGGATCGCCTGCCCGTCGGCGTGCACTCGCCCGGCTTCATCGCCGACAGCGACGAGGAGGCCCGCGAGCTGTTCTGGCCGCACTACGCCACCGCGTTCGGCCGCATCGGCCGCGAGCGCGGTTGGGGCCCCACCACGCGCGAGCACTACGACGCCGAGATCGAGCACGGCTCGCTCTACGTCGGTGGGCCCGAGACCGTCGCGCGCAAGATCGCCGCGACCGTGACGGGGCTCGGCATCGAGCGCTTCGACCTCAAGTACACGACCGGCCCCGTGCCGCACGCGGCGAACCTGCGGGCGATCGAGCTCTACGGCACGCAGGTCATCCCGATGGTGCGCGAGCTCGTCGCCGAGGCGGTGCCGGTCGGCTAGGCCCCGGCGACGGGGGCGGATGCTCGCGCGCGGGCCGCGACGAGCATCCGCTGCTTGAACCACACCGCGTCGGGCACGCGCGCGAGCACCGAGCCGGCCACGATCGTGATGAGCACGTAGGCCGTCGCGAGCGGCGCGAGCTGCGGCTCGAGCCCGGCGGCGACGGCGAGGCCGGCGATCACGATCGAGAACTCGCCGCGCGGCGTGAGGGTGAGGCCGGCGCGCCAGCGTCCCGGCAGCGCGATACCGGCCTCGCGCGCCGCGAGCCACCCGGTCGCGACCTTCGTGCCCATCGTGGCGACGGCGAGCACGATCGCCGGAACGAGCACGGGCACGATGTCGGCCGGGTCGGTGGCGATGCCGAAGAACACGAAGAAGACCGCGGCGAACAGGTCGCGCAGCGGCGAGAGCACGGCCTCTGCCGAGCTCGCCACCTGGCCGGAGATCGCGATGCCGACGAGGAAGGCCCCGACTGCCGCCGAGACGTTGACCTGCTGGGCGACGCCCGCGACGAGCATCGTGAGGCCGAGCACGCCGAGCACGAGCGACTCGGCGTGGTGCGGCGAGAACAGCGCCGAGACGATGCGCCCGTGCTTGAGGGCGAGGAAGAGGATGAGCAGCGCGACGGCGACCGCGATCACGAGCGCCGTCGCGCCGGCGAGCAGGCCCGCCCCGATGACGAGGGCCGAGAGCACCGGCAGGTAGAAGGCCATCGCGAGATCCTCGATCACGAGGATCGACAGGATCGTCGGCGTCTCGCGGTTCGACAGACGGCCGAGGTCGCGCAGCACCTTCGCGATGACGCCCGACGACGAGACCCATGTGACGCCGGCGAGCGCGACCGCCGCGACCGGGCCCCAGCCGAGGATGAGCGCCATCGCCGCACCGGGCAGCGCGTTGAGCAGGGCGTCGAGCAGCCCCGCCCGGCGAGAGCCCTTGAGGCTGTCGACGAGCTCGCTCGCCGTGTACTCGAGCCCGAGCATGAGCAGCAGCAGGATGACGCCGATCTCGCTGCCGATCGCGAAGAACTCCTCGCTCGCCTCGATGGGCACGAGGCCGCCCTCGCCGATGAGCAGGCCGATGACGAGGAAGAGCGGGATGGGCGAGAACCCGAGCCGGTCGGCCAGGCGCGAGAGCAGACCGAGCACGAGCAGGAGGGCGCCGACCTCGATGAGGAGGAGCGTCGTCCCGTGCACGATCAGCCCGGCAGCGTTCCGTCGGCGAGCAGTCGCGCGAGCGACTCCAGCGCCGGCCGCGTGCCCACGACGATGAGCGTGTCGCCCGCCTGCAGCTCGGTCTGCGGCGTCGGCGAGGGGATCACCTCGCTGTCGCGCACGATCGCGACGACCGAGGTGCCGGTGAGGGTGCGCGCCTTCGTGTCGCCGAGGCACCCGCCGACGAAGGGCGAGGTGGCCGGCAGCAGCAGCTGCTCGGTGAACAGGCCCGCCGCCTGCTCGCGGATGCCGGCGAGCTGCCCCAGCATGACCGAGGCGCCGAGCACGTCGGCGAGGGCGAGCGCCTCGTCCTCGCTGAGGTGCACGCGCTCGCGGCACGCGTCGGGGTCGAGCTCGTCGAACACGCCGAGCTCGCGCTCGCCCGTGCGATGCGAGACGACGCCGATGCGGCGGCCGTTCTCGGTGACGATGTCGTGCCGCGTGCCGATGCCCGGCAGGTCGATCTTCTCGATGCGCACTCCCACGCGCTCACGGTATCAGCGGGCGGCGCCGTCGCCGTCGCCTCGCGGGCCTCAGGGGGCGGATGCGGGCGCCGCCGGCCCCGCCGCGCCTCCCGCCTCCCCGACGAGCAGGCCGCCGGCCCCGGCCAGGCTCACGACCGCCGCGAGCGCGGCGGCCATGATCACGCGGAACAGCGCTCGTGACCGCGGTGCCCGCCGCACGACGACGGCGCCGACGACGAGCAGCACGACCCCGCTCGCGGCGCCGATCGCGCCGAGGGGCGTCAGCCGTGCCGGCCCGACGACCCCGAGCACGGCGGCGAGGGCGAGGCTGCCGAGGGCGACGAGGCCGGAGGCGCGCGCACCGAGACGGTGGGGGAGGGCGCGGATGCCGTGCCGGGCATCCTCGTCGAGGTCGGGCAGCACGTTGGCGAAGTGCGCGGCGATGCCGAGGAGGGCGCCCATCGCGATCGCCCACCACGGGGCGGGCCGCGGCTCGGGGGCGGCGAGGGCGATGATGAGCGGCAGGCAGCCGAAGCCGATCGCGTAGCACGCGGTGGCCAGCAGCCCTCGCTTGAGGCCGAGGTTGTAGGCCCAGCCGCAGAGCAGGAAGACGGCGTGCGCGACGGCGACGCCGGGGCCGAGGGTCGCGGAGAGCGCGACGGCGCCGAGCGCGGCGCCCACCGCGAGCGCGAGCACGAGGCGGGCGTCGAGATCGCCGCGCGCGATCGGCTTGTCGCTGCGCCCGTCGGCCCGATCGCGTCGCGCGTCGAGGGCGTCGTTCGACCAGCCGATCGACAGCTGCTGCAGCAGGATCATGACCGTCACGAGAGCGGCGCGCGCGGGGTCGAGTCCTGCGGCGAGGCTCAGTGCGAGGGTGACGGCCGTGACGACGACCGTCGGCCCGCCGTGCGCCGCGGCGAGAAGGGCGCTCAGGCGTGGCATGCGCTCATGCTAGGGCGCGGCCGCCGGCTCGCCTCGCGCGGGCGGCGACGACTCACAGCGTCGGCAGCTGCAGGTCGCGGACGGTGCGCTCGTCGCTGATGCCCGTGAAGCCGCGCGTCGGCCCGCCGTCGGGGTCGGCGGTGAGCGCGAGCGTGCCGAGCGCAGAGACCGTGGTCGCGACGACGCCCACGACGGCGAGCCAGATGATGCGCCTGGTGTGCTCCGCGACGGTGCGCGGCGGCCGGAGCGCGCGGTGGAGGAGCCTCGTCGTCGAGGTTCGGCCGCGCGCGAGCAGCGTCCACATGGGGTGCCCCCTCGGGTCAGGGAACGCCGGCCATCTCGGGTCAGGGGCCGGTGGGCGATCGAGGTTCGGGTTCGATCGCTCGCGACCAGAGTAGACCTCACCGGCCCGCCGAGGAGAGAGACTTTCGCCTCGTTCGCGGCGAGACGCGCGGCGCGGTTCGCTCTCGCGCCCCGCATCCCTCATGATGAGGAGCGATGAGTGCCCACGATTCCCCCGTGCTCCACCGCGACGTGCTGCACGCCGTCGCGAGCTCGCTGGGCTCGTCGCTCGTCGACGCGCACGCGCTGCAGATCGAGCCCACCGGCCAGGGCTTCACGCACGGCTACCGGGTGACGCTGCGCGACGAGGCGGGCGGCACCGCCGATCACACCGTGTTCGTCGAGACCTCGCCGCCCGACACGACCCGGGCGGGCGTGCTCACGCTGACGCAGCCGGAGACGGGCGAGCGGGTCGACGTGTGGGTGTATCCGGCCGACCCCTCGCTGCCGGCGCTGCGCACCGCCGTCTACGCCGAGGCGGCCTCGATCGTGCTCGCGCGCCTGGGCCTGCCGGTCGAGGATCTGCGGGTGAGCCTCGCGGCCTACCGCCCCGGCAAGCGCGCGGTCGTCCGCGTCGACACGGCGCGCACCGCCTACTTCCTCAAGGTCGTGCGGCCCCCCGCGGCCGAGCCGCTGCAGGCCAAGCACACGCACTGGCGCCACGAGGGCGTTCCCGTGCCGACCGTGCTCGGCTGGAGCGAGGAGGGCCTCGTCGCCCTCGAGGCGCTCGCCGGCGTCGAGCTCATCTCGGTGCTCGATCGCGTGCCGAATCCGGATGCCCTGCTCGACGAGATCGTGCGCCTCATGCAGCGCATCGCCGCCGTGCCGTCGACCGCGCCCGCGCGCGCCTCGCTCGTGCGCCGCCTCGACTGGTACGAGGAGCGCCTGGTCGAGCAGCTGCCCGCCTACGACGGCCTCATCGAGCAGACCTCGCGCGCGATCGCCCGTCGGTTCCGCGCGGGCGGCACCCCGCCGCC
Organism: Microcella alkalica; assembly: GCF_014595885.1. Classification (GTDB taxonomy): domain Bacteria; phylum Actinomycetota; class Actinomycetes; order Actinomycetales; family Microbacteriaceae; genus Microcella; species Microcella alkaliphila_B. The sequence goes on from NZ_JABUKC010000001.1 coordinate 835,111, forward strand.
GAGCCGCACCGTGCACGGCGACCTGCACCTGGCCCAGCTGCTCGTGGACGCCTCGGCGCCGACGACGATCACGGGCGTGCTCGACATCGACACCTCGGGCTGGGGCGACCCGGCCGACGACGCCGCCGCGCTGTACGCGCACCTCATCGCCACGGTCGTGCACGACGGCGGCAGCCGAGCCACGCTGCGGGCCTCGCGCGCCTCGGTGCTCGCCGACGGCTGGCGCCGACGCTGGTTCGCGTGGCCGGAGGCGGGCTTCGTCGACCGCGCGCACGCGATCGCCGCGACCCAGCTGCTCGGCCACGCCCTCGCGCGCTCGGCGGCCGGCTCCGACGACGCGGCCGTGCTCATCGAGCGCGCCCACCGGGTCGTCGCCGCGGGGGATGCCCCGCTCACCACGGCCGTCTGGTGACGCTCCGGGGCCCCGCCCCCGCACCCCTCACCACGGGCTCGGCCGCGTGAGAGTTCTCTCATGCTCGCTGCGCGCGCTCACGCCGCCTGCCACGATGGACTCGGCGCACCCTGCGCCCTCGACCCTTGACGGAGGTGCGCTCGTGGAGCAGCGCGGCTGGATCGCCCTCGGCGCCGCCTCGGCGCTCGGCCTCGGCGTGCTCGCGGGCGCGGCGGTGTCGGTGGCGACGGCCATGCCGCTCGTCGACTCCTCGGAGTCGGTCTCGATCGCACCGATCACGAACGCACCCGCCGACGGCAGAGGCACCACGAACGGCGGCGACCGCATGCCGAGCGCGAGCCCCTCGGCGGCGCCCTCCTCGTCGCCGGGGCCGTCGAGCTCGCCGACACCGAGCCCGACGCCGACACCGAGCCCGACGACGACCCAGGCGCCGCAGCCGGTGCCGGTCGCGCCCGCGCCGCAGCCGACCTCGGTGCAGTCGGTCGACGACGACGGCGACGACAGCTCCGACGACGGCTGACACCGGCTCGCGCTGACCCCGGCCCGCGTCGACCCCGGCCCGCGCCGAGCCTCGGCCGGGCATCCGCCGATCAGACCAGCCGGTAGCCCATGCCGCGCACCGTCTCGATGCGGTCGGCCCCGATCTTGCCGCGCAGGTAGCGCACGTACACGTCGACGACGTTCGAGCCGGGGTCGAAGTCGAAGCCCCACACGCGCGAGAGCAGCTGCTCGCGCGAGAGCACCTGCTCAGGGTGCTGCAGGAACTGCTCGGCGAGCGCGAACTCGCGCGCCGAGAGGTCGACCGCGCTCTGGCCGACGGTGACCCGGCGGGTGCGCAGGTCGAGGGAGAGGTCGCCGTGGCGCAGCACGGTCTCGGTCGTCGCGCTCGCCCGCCCCGCCTCGCGCAGCCGCAGGCGGATGCGCGCGAGCAGCTCGTCGAACTTGAACGGCTTCGGCACGTAGTCGTTGGCGCCCGAGTCGAGCCCCTGCACCGTGTCGTCGAGGCTCGTGCGAGCCGTGAGCATGATGACCGGGGTGGCGTCGCCGCGCTCGCGCAGACGACCCAGCACCCCGAAGCCGTCGAGCCCGCCCGGCAGGCCCACGTCGAGCAGCACGAGGTCGAACGAGCCCGTCGCGAGGTAGTCGAGCGCCTCGACGCCCGTGCCGACGACGGTCGGGGCGTAGCCGCTCGCCGTGAGTCCCTTCTCGACGAAGGTCGCGATGCGCGCCTCGTCCTCGACGACGAGGATGCTCGTCATCGCACCTCCTGGTTCGTGCGGTCGGCGGGCGCCGGGTCGGCCGCCGGCGGGGGAGCGGGCGCCTGGGGCGCGACCGGCACGACGATGCCGAAGCGCGATCCCGCCGGCGAGGTCTGCAGGCTCACGTGGCCGCCGTGCGCGCGGGCGATCGCCGCGACGATCGGGAGGCCGAGGCCCGAGCCGGCGACGCCGCGCCCCGTGTCGGCGCGCCCGAAGCGCTCGAAGATGCGCTCGCGAGACTCCTCGGGGATGCCCGGGCCCTCGTCGGCCACCCAGAACTCGACCGCCCCTTGGTACCCGCTTGCGCCGATGCGGATCGTCGAACCGGCAGGCGAGCACTTCGCCGCGTTGTCGGCCAGCTGCAGCCACGCCTGGGTGATGCGCGACGGCGACACGCTCGCGACGGCGTCGACCGCACCGTCGAGCACCCACTCGTGGTCCCCGATCGCCTGCACCTTGCCGAACACTGCGGCGGTGAGGTCGGCGACGTCGGTGGGCTCGGTGACGAGCATGCCGCGCTCGTTGCGGGCGAGGTCGTCGATGTCACTCACGAGGTCGGCCATGCGGTCGAGCTCGTCGAGGGCGAGGTCGCGCACGGCCCGCACCTCGTCGGGCCGCCCGGCGTCGAGCAGCTCGAGGTGGCCGCGCACGATCGTGATGGGCGTCTTGAGCTCGTGGCGCACGTCGTCGAGCAGCTGCCGCTGCGCGGTGAGCGCGCCGTCGAGACGGTCGAGCATCGCGTTGACGGTCGTCGTGAGCGCGCCGAGGTCGTCGCGCGAGCGCACGGGGATGCGCTCGGAGGTGTCACGGTCGGTGATGCGCTCGGCGGCGAGCCGCAGCTCGCGCAGCGGCGAGAGCAGGCGCCCGGAGACGAACCAGCCGACGAGGCCGATGAGCACGATCGTGAGGGCGCTGAGCCAGGCGTAGGTGACGAAGGCGCCGCCGACCTGGTCGACCTCGCGCTGCACGTCGATCGCGGTGACGTACGCGCCGAGCTCGGGCGAGTCGGCGATCTCGACCGGGGCGACGACGTAGCGCACGGCGCGCACGTCGTCGAGCGCCGTGGAGTTCGCGGTGCCGAGCACGACGGTGCCGCCGAGGGCCTCCTGCCAGGCGCGCTCGAGCAGGGCGGGGTCGTCGGCGAGCGAGAACGACTGCTCGACGGGCGGCGCCCAGCGCGGGGCGCCGTCGACGAGCGCGATGCTCGACTCGTGCCGGCCCGGGATCACGAAGGTCATGATCGCGCGCAACGCCTCGGTCGCCGAGTCGTAGACGGGCGGCTCGGGCGCCCCAGCGCTCGTGTCGGCGCCGTCGCCGCCCGGCTCGGTGGGTGCTCCGGCCGCCCCTTCAGCCGCCTCGTCGATCGAGGCGGCGGCGGGTGCCGTCGCGAGCACGGCGCGCGCGGACTCGACGGCGGCGAGCAGCTCCTGGTCGATGCCCTCGATGACGCGGTCGCGCTGCACGAAGTACGCGCTGATGCCCGCGAAGGTCATCCCCACCGTCGTGATCACGAGGATGTCGGCGAGGATGCGCGCCCGCACCGTGAAGGTCGGCAGGGTCAGCGCGCGGGGCATGCCCTCATTATCGGCACCGCGTCTGTCGCGGGGGCTCAGGATGAGAGGACTCTCACGCCCGCTCAGTCGAGGCGCGGCGTGTCGCTCTCGTCGAGCACGCCGCGCGCGCCGAGCTCGAGCGCGAGCCCTGCCCCGTCGGGCGCCCACACCCAGGGCGCGTCCGACGCGGTGGCCTCCGGGTCGTCGACGTGGCGGCGTCCTCCGGCGAGCACGGCCTCGCCCGTCGAGAGCTGACGGATCGCGACCGCCTCGACGTTCTCGGGGTGCGCGTCGGCGAAGTCGCGGTAGAGCTCCTCGTCGTGCTGGCCGTCGTCGCCGACGAGGATCCAGCGGATGGTCGGGAACTCCCGCGCGAGGCGCTCGAGGCTCGCGGCCTTGTGGTCTCGGCCGCTGCGGAACAGCCGATCGTGCGTCGGCCCCCAGTCGGTCAGCAGTAGCGTGCCCTCCGGGTACAGGTGCCGCGACAGGAACCGGTCGAGCGTCGGGGCGACGTTCCACGCGCCCGTCGAGAGGTAGACGACGGGGCACGACGGATGCTCGCGCACGATGCGCTCGTAGAGCACGGCCATGCCCGGCACGGGCTGGCGGGCGTGCTCGTCGAGCACGAAGGTGTTCCACGCGGCGAGGAAGGGCCGGGGGAGCGCGGTGACCATGACGGTGTCGTCGATGTCGCTCACGAGGCCGACCCGGGCATCCGGGCTCACGACGTGGATGGGGGCCTCGACGGGCGGGCTGTCCTCCACCTGCAGCTCGATCGTGCGCAGGCCCGGCTCGAGCTCGACGCGCACGTCGACGTCGATGACGCCCCCGCGGTCGGCGTAGACGGTGACCTGCTGGCCGCCCGCGCGCACCGTCACCTCGGCGCCGCCGATCGCGATGCTCGTGAAGCTGCGCCACCCGCGCAGCGCCTTGGCCGGGCGGTGCAGGTCGAGCCCCGGCTTGACGAGCAGCACGCGCGCGAGCACCCGGATCCAGCCGGGCCCGCCGTAGCCGGCGTAGGGCACGACGACGGGCACGAGCCCCCGCTTGCGGCCGCGGCGCTCGCGGATGCGGTGCACCGAGTCCTCGAGCGCGGCCGCGCGACGCGCCCACGTCGATCGGGGGGCGCGCGCGGCGGTGTCGGGAGCGTCGGCCGGCATCGCTCCAGTCTTGCATGCGGGTCATGCCCGCCCCCGACGTTCGATGAGCGAACAGCGTGGAATCGAACTCGAATATTCCTGCCAGGAAAAACAGTCGAACACTCAGGTTGCGCGCTAGCATCCAAGCAGCCCGGTCGTCGAAAGGTACCCAGCCGCTATGTCCTCCATCATCGAACTCAGCACGACGCTGCTCGCCGCGTCGGCTCCCATCCGCAACGAGCCCGTGCAGGCGCGCAGCACCGCGCGCCTGGCCGCCCTCCTCGACTCCGCCGCCGCGGTGATCGACGAGATCGGCTACGAGCGCCTGACGACGGCGATGGTCGCCGACCGCGCCGGCGCCTCCATCGGCACCGTCTACCGCTACTTCCCCGACCGCATCGCCGTGCTGCAGGCGCTCGCGGCACGCAACTCCGAGCGACTGCTCGAGCGCCTCGTCGGCGAGCTCGCCTCCGACGCCCACGCGACCGCGACCGACGCCGTGCTCGGCGTGCTCGAGGTCACCGTCGAGCTCTTCCGCATGGAGCCGGGCTACCGCTCGCTGCGCGTCGGCGACGTGCTCGACCTGCTGCCGCCGGCCGCCGACGAGACCGCCAACAGCGTCGTCGCCGGTGCCGTCGCCGCCGCGCTCCAGCAGCGCTTCGACGTCTCGGCCGACGACGCCGCGCGCCGTGCCATCGGCAGCGCCGTCGAGGTCATCGACGCCCTCGTCGCCCGCGCCTTCGCGCGCGACGCCGATGGCGACGCCGTACTGCTCGACGAGGCCCGCCGCGTCGTCCGCGCGACCCTCGCCGGCGTGCTCTAGGCGCCGCACGACCCCTGCGCGACCCGGCACCGCTCCGCCGGTCGTCGCCCTCACGAGAGCCCCTCGCCCGTCGGCGAGGGGCTCTCGTCGTCGGCGCCGAGCCCGGGCGGAGCATCCGCATCGTCTGCGCAGATGCCGAGAAAAGGGGAGCATTCGTGACGAACGGTCGGTGACGACTGCTTGACTGGGAACGCGCTGAGCGCACCCTCAGTGCTGATCCAACCGAGAGTCGAGCATCGTGATCGAGTTCCGCTCCATCTCCAAGCGCTTCGACGACGGCACCCTCGCCGTCGACGACTTCAGCCTCGTCATCCCCTCCCGCCGCACGACCGTCTTCGTCGGCTCGAGCGGCTGCGGCAAGACGACCCTGCTACGCATGATCAACCGCATGGTCGACGCGTCGAGCGGCGCGCTCGAGATCGACGGCGAGAACGTCTCCGCGATCGAGCCCGTGCAGCTGCGGCGCCGCATCGGCTACGTCATGCAGAACTCCGGCCTGCTGCCGCACCGCACGGTGATCGACAACATCGCGACGGTGCCGCGGCTCAACGGCGTTCCCAAGCGTGCCGCCCACGAGCGCGCGCTCGAGCTCATGGACACGGTCGGGCTCGATCGCGCGATGGCCAAGCGCTACCCCTCGCAGCTCTCCGGCGGCCAGCAGCAGCGCGTCGGCGTCGCGCGCGGGCTCGCCGTCGACCCCAACATCCTGCTCATGGACGAGCCCTTCGGTGCCGTCGACCCGATCGTGCGCGCCGAGCTGCAGCAGGAGCTGCTGCGCCTGCAGCGCGAGCTCGGCAAGACCGTCGTGTTCGTGACGCACGACATCGACGAGGCGTTCCTGCTCGGCGACCAGGTCGTCATCCTCGAGAAGGGCGCGCGCATCGCCCAGCGCGGTACGCCGGAGGAGATCCTCGCCAACCCCGCGAGCGACTTCGTGGCGAGCTTCGTCGGCGCCGACCGCGGCCGACGCGCATTGAGCATCCGCGAGGTCGACGGCGCTCGCGTGCTCGTCGACGCCGACGGCAACCTCGCCGGCCGGCTCGTCGACCGACCGGCGGAGGCGAGCGCCTCGTGACCTGGGTGCTCGCGAACCTCGAGCAGATCCTCGAGCTCTCGCTCACGCACCTGCGCCTGAGCCTGCTGCCGATCGTGCTCGGCTTCGTCATCGCGATCCCGCTGGGCTGGGTGGCGCACCGATACCGCCTCACGCGAGGCCTCATCCTCACGCTCGTCGGCCTGCTCTACACGATCCCCTCGCTCGCGCTGTTCGTCGTGCTGCCGCCGCTGCTCGGCACGCCGTTCCTCAGCGAGGCGAACGTGCTCATCGCGCTCACCATCTACGCGGTCGCGATCATGGCGCGATCGACGGCGGATGCCCTGGCGAGCGTCGATCCGGACATCCAGCAGGCCGCCACGGCCATGGGGTACTCCTCCTGGCGCCGATTCTGGGTGGTCGACCTCCCTCTCGCCGGGCCCGTGCTGCTCGCGGGCCTGCGCGTCGTCGCCGTGAGCACGGTGAGCCTGCTCACGGTTGGGGTCATCGTCGGCGTCGACAGCCTCGGCTACCTGTTCACCAACGGCTACCAGCGCGGCATCCTCGCCTCGGTGCTCACGGGCGTCGTCGTGACGGTGCTCATCGCCCTGCTGCTCGACCGCGTGCTCGCGCTGCTGGGCGCCTGGCTCATGCCATGGACGAGAGCGGGGCGCGCGAGTCGCCGGTCGCGCGTCGCGCAGCCCAGCCAGCTCGTCGATCGCGCGCCCGCGACGGTCGGCACGGGCGTGCAGGGGAGCGGCGCATGAACCTCTTCCTCGACGCCTTCGCCTGGATCGCCGCGCCCGAGCAGTGGAGCGGCTCCGGGTCGCTGCCGCAGAGGCTCGGCGAGCACTTGCTCTACACCGTCATCGCCGTCGGCGTCGCGGCCCTCATCGCGGTGCCGATCGGCTGGCTGATCGGCCACACCGGCCGGGGGCGCGAGTTCGCCGTCGGGCTCTCCGGCGCGGCGCGTGCGCTGCCCTCGTTCGGCCTGCTGTTCCTGTTCGTCATGCTCGTCGGGGTCACCCTCCGCGGCCCGATCGTCATCGCGGTGCTCGTCCTCCTGGCGATCCCGCCGATCCTCGCCGGGGCGTACGCGGGATTCGAGGTCATCGACCGCCGCACGATCGACGCCGCGCGCGCGATGGGCATGACCGAGGGGCAGATCCTCTGGCGCGTCGAGGTGCCGCTCGGGCTGCCGCTGCTGTTCGGCGGCCTGCGCAGCGCGACCCTCCAGGTCGTCGCGACCGCCGTGCTCGCCGTCTTCGTCGGCCTCGGCGGGCTCGGCTACGGCATCGTGCAGGGCATCGCCGTGCGCCAGTTCGACCAGATGCTCGGCAGCGCGCTGCTCATCATCGCGCTGGCCCTGCTGCTCGACGCGGTCTTCGCGCTGCTCGAGCGCTTCGCGGTGCCGCGCGGCGTGCGCGCGGGCCGCACCCCCATCGTCCGCTCGGCGTCACCGCGACGCCGGGCGGTGGCGGAGCCCTCCGCCTGAACCGAGAAGAAGGAAGAGTGTGATGATCACAGCAAGGAACAAGGGCCGGTTCGCGCTCGGCGCGACCGTGGTCGGGGCGGCATTGGCCCTGGCAGGGTGCGCGTCGGGGGATCCGCTGGACCCCGGTACGGAACCCGGCGACAGCGGCTCCGGCGACACCATCGTCGTCGGCTCGCAGGCGTACTACTCGAACGAGATCATCGCCGAGATCTACGCGCAGGCGCTCGAGAGCGCCGGCTTCGACGTCGAGCGCAACCTCAACATCGGCCAGCGCGACGCGTACATTCCGGCGATCGAGGCCGGCGAGGTCGACCTCTTCCCCGAGTACACCGGCAACCTGCTGCAGTTCTACGTGCCCGACACGACGGCCACCGAGGCCGACGCGGTGTACGAGGAGCTGCAGGGCGCCGTGCCCGAGGGCCTGCAGGTGCTCGACTACAGCCCCGCGACCGACCAGGACAGCTACAACGTCACGCGCGAGTTCGCCGAGGCCAACGACCTCACGACGATCGCCGACCTCGCCGGCGTCGAGGGCCTCATCCTCGGCGGCAATCCCGAGCTCGAGGAGCGCCCCTACGGCCCGACCGGCCTGCAGGAGGTCTACGGCGTGACGGTCGAGTTCCAGGCGACCGGCGAGACGACCGTCGACGCCCTGCTCGAGGGCGTCGTGAACATCGCCAACGTCTACAGCGCCGACCCGCGCATCGGCGAGAACGACCTCGTGACCCTGGAGGACCCGGAGGGGCTCTTCCTCGCCTCGAACGTCGTGCCGCTCGCGAGCGCCGACCTGCCGCAGGAGGCCGTCGACCTCATCAACGAGATCAGCGCCGCCCTCACGCCCGAGGGCCTCGTCGCCCTCAACGTGCAGAGCACGGTCGACCAGCTGAGCGCCGCCGAGATCGCGGAGGGCTGGCTGACCGAGAACGGGTTCCTCGAGTAGGCGACCCGCGGCATCCACGCCACGACGGGGGCGGAGCGTCAGGCTCCGCCCCCGTCGTCATGTGCAGCGGATGCCCGGCGCGGGCCCCGCGCGCCCGCTCAGTCCTCCCGCGTGGTCGCGTCGCGATCGCCCGGGTGGTCGGCGAAGCGCGACGAGTACCGCTCGAGCAGCTTCTTCACGCCCCACACGAGGGCGAGGAAGACGAGGATGATGCCCACGAAGAGGTACGCCGCCCAGCTGAGCTGGTCGTCGAGCTCGCGGTAGGTGCCCGCGGCGGCGGAGCCGACCGAGACGTAGAGGAACGACCAGATGGTCGACGCCGCCGCGAGCCAGGCGATGAACGTGCGGAAGCGCAGGGTCGACATGCCAACGGTGAGCGGTGTGAGCGAGTGCAGCACGGGCAGGAACCGTGAGACGAAGACGGCGATGCCGCCGCGGTGGTCGAGGAAGTTCTCCGCCCGCACCCAGTTCCTCTCGCCGATGAGGCGGCCCGCTCGCGACCGGCGCAGCCAGGGCCCGATCGTGCGGCCGATCCAGAACCCGATCGAGCCGCCGGCGAGGGCGCCGACGATGCAGGTGAGCGCGAGGCCGAAGTACTCGGCGGGGGAGTCGACGGCGGTCGAGGCGACGAGCACGACGGTGTCGCCCGGCACGACGAGCCCGATGAGCACGCTCGTCTCGAGCATGATGAAGAGCCCGGCGAGCAGCGTGCGCACGACCGGGTCGACGCTCTCGACCGTGTCGAGGAGGCCGCCAAGGAGGTCGTTCACGAGCGGGAGCCTACCCAGCGACCGCCGGTGTGCGCTGAGCGCCAACGCGGCGCGCGCCGCCCGCGATCTCGGGACCTTCGGCCCGTGCCCGTCGCGCGACCGTCTTCCTAGGGTTGAACCGTACCCACCCCTCACTGACGCAAGGCGGTCTGACTCCCGTGCTCGAATGGCTCGACCCACTCGCCCTCGCCCGCTGGCAGTTCGGTCTCACGACCTTGTACCACTTCCTCTTCGTGCCGCTCACGATCGGCATGGCCCTGCTCGTGGCCATCCTGCAGACCGCGTGGGTGCGCACGGGCACGCTGAAGTACCTGCACCTGACGCGCCTGTTCGGCCGCATCTTCCTCATCAACTTCGCGATGGGCGTTGTGACGGGCATCGTGCAGGAGTTCCAGTTCGGCATGAACTGGAGCGACTACTCGCGCTTCGTCGGCGACGTCTTCGGCGCGCCGCTCGCGATGGAGGGTCTGCTCGCGTTCTTCCTCGAGGCGACTTTCATCGGCCTGTGGATCTTCGGCTGGGACAAGCTGCCGGCGAAGCTGCACCTGCTGTCGATCTGGATGGTGTCGATCTCCACCGCGATGTCGGCCTACTTCATCCTCGCCGCGAACGCGTTCATGCAGAACCCAGTCGGCTACCAGATCAACGAGATGCGCGGTCGGGCCGAGCTCACCGACATCGGGGCCGTGCTCACGAATCCGGTCGTGCTCGCGTCGTTCCCGCACACGATCTTCGCCTCGATCATGTTCGCCGCCGTCGTCATCGTCGCGGTCGCGGCGTATCACCTCTCGCGCGGCCAGTACGACGACACCATGCGCACGGCGCTGAAGTTCGGCGGCGTCGTGAACCTCATCGCCTTCGCCGGCGTCGCGATCAGCGGCGACCAGCTGAGCCTCGTCATGGTCGCGACCCAGCCCATGAAGATGGCCGCGGCCGAGGCCCTCTACGAGACGGCGGGCCCGGCGAGCTTCTCGCTCTTCTCGCTCGGCACGCCCGACGGCTCGAACGAGATCTTCTCGGTGCGCGTGCCGTACCTGCTGTCGCTGCTGTCGACCCACACCCTCACGGGCGAGGTCGAGGGCATCAACGACCTGCAGGCGCAGTACGCCGAGCAGTGGGGCCCCGGCGACTACACGCCGATCATCTGGGTGACCTACTGGGCCTTCCGCTGGATGATCGGCCTCGGCGCCCTCGCCGCGCTCATCTCGGCCGTCGGCCTGTGGATCACCCGAGGTGGCCGCCGACCGGCCGGCTGGGCGTGGAAGGTCGCCATCTGGGCCGCGCCGCTGCCCATGATCGCGAGCCTCGTCGGCTGGATCTTCACCGAGATGGGCCGCCAGCCGTGGCTCGTCTTCGGCCTCATGAAGACGGAGGACGGCGTCTCACCGAACGTCACGGGCCTCGAGGTGCTCATCTCGCTCGTCGTGTTCACGATCGTCTACGGCGCGCTCGCCGTCGTCGACTTCCGCCTCATCAAGCGCGCCGCGATCGAGGGCCCGAAGGAGTGGGAGCAGCACTCCGACCCGGACGCCGTCGACCCGCAGAAGCTCGCCACGGTCTACTAGGAGCCCCTCATGGATCTCGCATTCCTCTGGTTCGTCATCGTCGGGTTCTTCTTCGTCGGCTACTTCGTGCTCGACGGCTTCGACTTCGGCGTGGGCATGTCGCTGCCCTTCCTCGGCAAGGACGACACCGACCGCCGGCAGATCATCAACACGATCGGCCCGGTCTGGGATCTCAACGAGACCTGGCTCATCGTCGCCGGCGCCGCGCTGTTCGCGGCCTTCCCGTACTGGTACGCCACGCTGTTCAGCGGGTTCTACCTCGCGCTGCTGCTGATCCTCGTGGCGCTCATCCTGCGCGGCGTCTCGTTCGAGTACCGCCATCAGGGCCGCAGCCCGCAGTGGGCGAAGCGCTTCGACCTCATGATCGTCGTCGGCTCGGCCGTACCGGCGTTCCTGTGGGGTGTCGCCTTCGCCAACATCGTGCAGGGCACGCCGATCGACGAGGCCGGCAACTACACCGGCACGCTGTTCACGCTGCTGAACCCGTACGGCATCCTCGGCGGGCTCGCGACGCTGCTGCTGTTCTTCACGCACGGCGTGCAGTTCGTCGCGCTCAAGACCGACGGCGAGCTGCGTGAGCGCGCCCGCGCCCTCGCCGGCCGCTCGGGCATCGTCACGATCGTGGTCGCCGCGGCGTTCCTGGTCTGGACGGTCGTCGCCCACCTCGGGGTCGACCACGCGCCGCTCATCGCCGCCTTCGCCGCCGCCGCCGCGGTCGCCCTCATCGGTGCGACGGTCGCCAACCGGGTCGGGCGCGAGGGCGTCGCCTTCACCCTCTCGGCCGTCACGACGCTCTTCGCGGTCGCGACGATCCTCGCGGCCCTGTTCCCGAACGTCATGCCCTCGACGATCGACCCCGCGTTCAGCCTCACGATCGAGAACGCGTCGAGCTCGCAGTACACCCTCGAGGTCATGACGTGGGTGGCGGTGTTCATGATCCCGCTCGTGCTGCTCTATCAGGGCTGGACGTACTGGGTCTTCCGCAAGCGGGTCACGCGCGCCTCGATCCCGGTGGGGGCGGCGCACTGAAGCCCCTCGACCCGCGCCTGCTGCGCACCGCGTCGGCCGCGAGATCCCTGCTCGCGGTCGGCGCGGCCGTCGCCGCCCTGCACGTCGCCAGCATCATCGCCTTCTGCTGGTTCGCCGCGCAGAGCATCGCGCGCGTCATCGAGGGCGCGCCGCTGAGCGAGGCGGGGATGCTCGTGGCGGCGACCGCCGCATCCGTCGTCGTGCGATCGCTCACCCAGGCCGCGCTCGACGCGCTCGCCGCCCGCGGCGCCGCCCGGGTGAAGAGCCAGCTGCGCCGGCGCGTCATCGAGGCGGTCGACCGCGGTGGCTCGGCGGCGCTCGGGCAGCGGTCGAGCGCGGGCATCGCGACGCTCGTCGGGCAGGGGCTCGACGCCCTCGACGGCTACGTCGGGCAGTACCTGCCGCAGCTGATCCTCACGGCGGTCGCCACGCCGCTCGTCGTCGCCGCGCTGCTGCTGAGCGACCTCGCCACGGGCATCGCCGTCATCGTGACCCTGCCGCTGATCCCGCTGTTCATGGTGCTCATCGGCTGGGCGACGCAGGCGATGCAGCGCTCGCAGTGGCAGGCGCTGCAGCGGCTCTCGCAGGGCTTCCTCGAGGTCGTGCAGGGCCTGTCGACCCTGACGATCTTCGGCCGGCAGCACCGGCAGTCGGCCCGCATCGAGCGCGTCACCGACGACTATCGCGTGCGCACGATGCGCGTGCTGCGGGTGTCGTTCCTGTCGAGCTTCGCGCTCGAGCTCGCCGCGAGCCTGTCGGTCGCGGTCGTCGCCGTCTCGGTGGGCGTGCGCCTCATCGAGGGCTCGATCCCGTTCGCGCTCGGCCTGTTCGTGCTCATCCTGGCCCCTGAGGCGTACCTGCCGCTGCGCATGGTCGGTGCTCGCTTCCACGCCGCCGCCGACGGGCTCGCGGCCGCCGAGGAGGTGCTCGACCTGCTGCACGAGGCGGATGCCCGCCCCGACGCCGCCGCGCCCGTCGCGCCCGCGGCGGCCCGGCCCGGCGAGGCGCACGGCGTCGCCCTCGCGCTCAAGGGCGTGAGCGTCGACCGCGGCGGCGTGCGCGTCGTCGACGGGCTCGACGCCGCGTGGCGGCGCGGCACGGTCGTCGCGGTGACCGGCTCGAGCGGCACCGGCAAGTCGTCGCTGCTCGCGGCGATCCTCGGCTTCGCGCCGCACGGCGGCCGCGTGCTGATCGACGGCGTCGCGCTGCCGCCGGATCAGCGACCGGCGCGGCTGGCCTGGGCGGGGCAGCGTCCCGAGCTGACCGCCGGGCCGCTCGTCGACGTCGTCGCTCTCGGGGAGGCCACGCCCGATGCGGCGCTCGCCGCGCGCGCCCTCGCCCTCGCGGGCGCGATCGACGTGCCCGTCGCGACGGTGCTCGGCCCCGCGGGCGCCGGACTCTCCGGCGGCCAGGCGCAGCGCGTCGCGATCGCGCGAGCCCTCTACCGGGCGCTCGCGCATGACCTCGACGTCGTGCTGCTCGACGAGCCCACGTCGGCGCTCGACGTCGACGCCGAGCGGCGGGTCGTCGACGGCCTGCGCGCGATGGCCGACGCGGGGCGGCTCGTCGTGGTCGTCACCCACCGACCCGCCGTCGTGGAGGCGGCCGACGAGGTGCTCGACCTGGCCGCGCATCGTGCGGGCGCCCGGGCGACACTGGAGGAGGTGCGGAGCCGATGACCGCGACATCGCAGCCCGCCCCGCCCGCCGCCGCGAGCATCCGCCCCGTGCTGCGCGCCGCGCAGCCGCCGCTGCGGGCCGCCGCCCCTGCCCTCCTGCTCGGCGCCCTCGCCGCCGGGTCGTCGGTCGCGCTGCTCGCGACCGCCTCCTGGCTCATCGCCCGCGCCGCCGAGCAGCCGCCGATCCTCTTCCTCGGCATGTCGATCGTCGGCGTGCGCGCCTTCGCAATCGGTCGGGCCGTCTTCCGCTACCTCGAGCGCGTCGTTGGCCACGACGCGGCCTTCCGCGCGCTCGCGGGTCTGCGCGTCAGCGTCTTCCGCCGGCTGCTGCCGGTCGCGCCGGACGGGTTGCGCGGCACGCGCTCCGGCGACGTGCTGACGACCCTCGTGCGCGACGTCGACACCCTGCAGGATCTGCCGCTGCGGGTCGTGCAGCCGCTCGTGAGCGCGGCGATCGTCGCCGGCCTCGCCGTCGTCGGCGTCGCCTGGCTGTCGCCCGTCGCCGCGGCCGTGCTGCTCGTCGGCCTCATCGCGACGACCGCCGCGGCGACCGCCGTGCTGTCGGCGCTCAGTCGCGACGCGGAGCGCCGCATCGCGCCCCTGCGCGCGGAGCTCGCCGACGCGGTGCTGGAGTACCTCGCCCGGTGGGAGACGCTGCGGGCCTTCGGGGCCGACGCCGCCCGCCGAGAGCGCGTGCTCGACCTCGACGCACGCCTGCGGCGCGCGCAATCGCGGCAGTCGGCCGCGCAGGGCTCCGTCGCCGCCCTCGTCACGCTGGGCGGCGGGGGGATGCTCGTCGCGACGTTGCTCGTCGTGCAGCCCGAGCTCGCCGCGGGCGCCCTCACGGGCCCCGAACTTGCCCTGCTCGTGCTCGTGCCGCTCGCGATCGTCGAGGTCGTCGGCGCTCTGCCCGCCGCGCTCGGCGCCTGGTGGCGCGTGCGCGCGAGCGCCGAGCGGGTGGCCGACGTCGTGCCCGAGTCGGTGCCGGTGGAGATCCCCGTCGCGCCGCAGCAGCCGGTGTCGATCGAGGGGCTCGAGCCGAGCATCCGCCTGCGGGGTGTGTCGGCGCGCTGGCCGGGAGCCGCGCGCCCGGCCCTCGCACCGCTCGACCTCGACCTGCGGCCCGGCGACCGCGTCGTGCTGCACGGGCCGAGCGGCGCCGGCAAGACGACGCTCGCGCACGTGCTCGTGCGGTTCCTCGAGCACGAGGGGCGCTACGAGCTCGGCGGCGTCGACGTGCGCCGACTGCACCCCGACGATGTGCGGCGGCGCGTGGTGCTGCTCGAGCAGCAGCCGCACCTGTTCGACGAGTCGATCCGGCAGAACCTGCTGTTCGCGCGCGACACGGCGACCGACGCCGAGCTGCTCGCGGTGCTCGAGCGCGTCGGGCTCGCCGAGTGGGTCGCCGAGCGCGGCGGGCTCGACGCGCCCGTCGGCGAGCGCGGCCGCCTCGTGTCGGGCGGGCAGGCGCAGCGCCTCGCGCTCGCGCGCGGGCTGCTGTGCGAGGCGCCCGTGCTCGTGCTCGACGAGCCGACCGCGAACGTCGACCCCGAGCGCGCCGAGGCCGTGCTCGAGCAGCTGCTCGGCGCGGCCATCGGCGACGACCGCGCGGTGCTCGTCATCTCGCACGCGCCCGTGCCCTCGCACCTGGTGACGCGACGCGTGCGCCTCGAGCCCGCCCCCTAGACTGGGAGGGCCACCGCCACTGCTGTCGGACCCACAAGGAAGAGGCATCCATCCATGGTGCGCACCACCGGCCCTGCTCCCAGTTTCACGACGAGCGACGACGGAGTCCCGATCTACCGCCCGGGGCTCGCGGAGGGGGGTGACGGGCCGCGCGAGATGCGCATGGAGCACGATTCGCTCGGCTCGATGCCCATCCCCGCCGACGCCTACTGGGGCATCCACACCGCGCGAGCGCTCGAGAACTTCCCGATCACGCGGCGCGCTCTCTCGAATCACCCGAACCTCGTCATCGCCCTCGCGTACGTCAAGCAGGCGGCCGCGCGCGCGAACCGCGAGATCGGCGTCCTCGACCCGGCGAAGGCCGACGTCATCGACCGCGCCTGCCAGGAGGTCATCGAGGGCCACCTCCACGACCAGTTCGTGCTCGGCGTGCTGCAGGGCGGCGCCGGCACGAGCACGAACATGTCGGTCAACGAGATCATCGCCAACCGCGGCCTCGAGCTGCTCGGCCACGCCAAGGGCGAGTACGAGCACCTGCACCCGATCGACGACGTCAACCGCAGCCAGTCGACGAACGACGTCTACCCGACGGCGATCAAGCTCGGCATGGTGCTGAGCCTGCGCACGCTGCTCGACGAGCACGAGCTTCTGAGCGAGGCGTTCTCGCGCAAGGGCCGCGAGTTCGCGCACATCCTCAAGGTGGGGCGCACGCAGCTGCAGGATGCCGTGCCGATGACCCTCGGGCAGGAGTTCCGCGGCTTCGCCACGACCCTCCGCGAGGACTACGACCGGCTCTCTGAGGTCATCCCGTGGCTCAACGAGATCAACCTCGGCGCGACCGCGATCGGCACCGGCATCACCGCCGACCCCCGCTACGCCGAGGCGGTGCGCCGGCACCTCAGCGAGATCTCCGGCTACGAGATGCAGACCGCGCCCGACCTCATCGAGGCCACGAGCGACGCGGGCATCTTCATGACGCTCTCCGGCACGCTCAAGCGCGCCGCGGTGAAGCTGTCGAAGATCTGCAACGACTTGCGCCTGCTGTCGTCGGGCCCGCAGGCCGGTCTCGGCGAGATCAACCTGCCGCCGCGCCAGGCGGGCTCGTCGATCATGCCCGGCAAGGTCAACCCGGTGATCCCGGAGGTCGTCAACCAGGTCGCGTTCTCGATCATCGGCGCGGATGCGACGGTCACGGCCGCCGCCGAGGCGGGGCAGCTGCAGCTCAACGCCTTCGAGCCGGTCATTGCGACGAGCATCATGCAGTCGCTCGCGTGGATGACGAACGCCTGCCGCACGCTGCGCCTCAACTGCGTCGACGGCATCACCGCCAACGTCGAGCGCCTGACCGAGATGGTCGACCTGAGCGTCGGCGTCGTGACCGCCCTCACGCCCTACATCGGCTACCAGGCCTCGGCGAAGCTCGCGTACGAGGCGCTGAACTCGCCGCTGTCGATCCGGCAGATCGTCGTCGAACGGGGCCTCATGTCGGCGGAGGACGTCGAGCGCGTGCTCTCGCCCGAGCGGCTCTCGGGCGCCGTGCCGGCCACCGGCGCGATCGCGCTGCCGATGGTGCCCGTCGAGGACTGACCGCACCCTCGCGCGACGCGGCGGCCGCTCCCGAGGGGGCGGCCGCCGTCGTCGTTCGCGGATGCTCCTGCCTAGTGCTCGCGCAGCATCGCGATGAGCTCGCTCTTGCGCTTGCCCGAGTACCCGGTGAGACCGAGCTCCTTGGCGCGGGCGCGCAGCTCGGAGACCGTCCGCGCCTCGTAGTCCTCGCCCTTGCCGCCGCGGCGGCCGACGGCCGAGCGGCCGTCGCGCGCCGCGGCGTTGCTGATGCGCGCGGCCTTGCTCTCACTCATGCCCTCGCCGGTGAGCTTGTCGTACAGCTCCGGGTCCTTGAGGCTCGGCCGGGCATCCGTCGGCGCCATCAGAGCGCCTTCCCGCCGGTGACCGGCAGCACGCCGCCGGAGACGTAGCTGGCCTGCTCGCTCGCGAGGTACACGTACGCAGGCGCGACCTCGGCGGGCTGGCCGGCGCGGCCGAGCGGGGTGTCCTGCCCGAAGCTCGGCAGCGAGTCCGGCCAGCTCGTGGCGGGGATCAGCGGGGTCCAGATCGGCCCGGGCGCGACGGCGTTGACGCGGATGCCCCGCTCGCCGAGCTCGTCGGCCATCGCCCGCACGAACGCGACCTGCGCGGCCTTCGTCATGGCGTAGTCGACGAGCTTCGCCGAGGGCTGGAAGGCCTGGATCGACGCGGTCACGATGATCGACGCGCCGGGGCTGAGGTGCGGCACGGCCGCCTTCGCGCTCGCGACGAGCCCGTAGAGATTCGTCTTCATGACGCGGTCGAAGTCGTCCATCGGCAGCGACTCGAGGCTGTCGCGGTTCTCCTGGTAGGCGGCGTTGAGCACGAGCACGTCGAGCCCGCCGAGCGCCTCGACGGTGCGCTCGACGATGCGCGCCGCGTGCTCGACGTCGCGAACGTCGCCCGGCAGCAGCTCGCAGTGCCGGCCGGCCTCGCGCACCCAGCGCGCGGTCTCCTCCGCGTCGGCCTGCTCCTCGCGCAGGTAGGCGATCGCGACGTCGGCGCCCTCGCGCGCGAAGGCGATCGCGACGGCCCGGCCGATGCCGCTGTCGCCGCCGGTGATGAGCGTGCGACGGCCCTCGAGCCGTCCGCTGCCGCGGTACGACTGCTCGCCGTGGTCAGGGGCGGGCGTCGTCTCGCTCGTGAGGCCCGGCTGGTCCTGCTCCTGCTCGGGGAATCCCTCGGCGTGGTGCTTCGTCGTCGGGTCGGTGCGCTGATTCGGGTCGGTCTGCTGCTTCGGCTCGTGCTGCTGGTCGGTCACGACGCTCCCTTCCGCGGCCGCGGGTGCGGCGGCGCGGCCACCGTAGGCGGGCGGCGCTCGCCGCGGCGACGGGGTTGACAGCGGCGTGAGGCGGCGCGGCTCAGTTCGATTCGGCGCTGCCCTTCTCGACGAGCCGCTTCGACAGCAGCACGATGAGGATCACGCCGTAAGTGTCGGCGACGAGGCTGATGTTGTACTCCCAGAAGAACCAGATCCAGAACTCGCCGGCCTCGAGCGGTTCGCCGGCGTGCTGCTGCTCGCCGACCCAGACGTGGTGGCCGGCGAGCACGGCGAGCGCGGTCTGCGCGATGAGGATGGCGGCGAGCACGATCGACAGGCTGTGGCGCTGCCAGAAGGTGCCCTGCGTGCTGGCGCCGCGGTATCGCATGATCATGGCCGCACGCTAACGACGCCGCGTGCCGCGCGGCACGGGGTTGCGCCGAGGCGTTGCGGCGGGTCAGCCGGCCGGGCGGTCGCCGTCGAGCGCGATGTCCGGGTCGGGCTCGGCCTCGACGCGCTCCTCGGGGTCGAGGGTCGGCGGGGGCAGCTCGAGCTCGGCGTCGTCGTCGAGGTCGACGTCGCGTCGGGCGTCGGGGTCGAGCGGGGCCGACTCCTCGAGCCGGTCGTCGTCGGTGAGCGGGTCGTGCAGCGGGTCGTGCAGGTCGTGCTCGCGGTCGGTCATCGCTCGTCCTTCCGTGCGCGGATCGGGGCCGCACCATCCTCCCGCGCTCGCCGCATCGGCGGGGGAGCCGCTCTCCACAGGTGCAGGGTCGCGTAGCTGCGCCACGGCGCCCAGCGCGCGCCGAGCATCCGTGCGCCTGTCGCCGTCTCGGCGGCGCCGAGCGCGCGCAGCGACCGCAGCAGCACGAGGTCGTGCTCGAGCAGGATGTCCGGTGCGCCGAGCACGCGCATCGTCACGTAGCCGGCCGTCCACGGCCCGACCCCCGGCAGGGCCTCCAGGCGCGCCCGGAGCTCGGCGGCCGGCATGCCCACGTCGATCGCGAGGGCGCCGCTCGCGAGCGCCTCCGCCACGCCGAGTACCGTGCGGATGCGGCTCGCCGGTCCGCGCAGCACCGCGGCGCCGTGCGCCGCGATGCGGTCGGCGCCCGGGAACTCCCGCAGCCCGGCGACCGGCTCGCGCCCCTCGAGCGCGTCGAGGTCGGCGGCGAGCCGGCCCAGCACGGTGCGCGCGGCGGGCAGCGAGATCTGCTGCCCGACGATCGTGCGCAGCAGCGTCTCGCCCGGGTCGACGGCTCCGGCGATGCGGATGCCCGGCTGCTGCGCCACGAGCGGCCCGAGCAGGGCATCCGCTCCCAGGGCCGCGTCGATCGCGGCCGCGTCGGCGTCCAGATCGAACCAGCGCCGCACGCGCGCCACGAGCGGTGCGACGTCGGCGAGGGCGCTCACGCTCGCCGTGCACACGACGCCCGGCCGCTCGTCGTCGAGCCGCACCCGCACGAGCGCGCGGCCGTGGGGCAGCGGCAGCCAGCGCCGCACGACGCCGTCGACGACCTCCTCGACGCCGTGCACGGCGTGGTCGGCGACGTAGCGCACGAGTCCGGCGCCGTCGAACGGCGCGCGGGCCGCGAGTCGCACGGTCACGGTCGTGAGGCCCGTCGCATCGGGGGAGAGCGCGGCGTGCGCGACGGCGTCGAGGCGCACGCCGACCCGGCCCGATCGGGCGAGGCGGCGCAGCTCGGTCGGGGCGAGCCCGTACACCTCGCGCACGGTGTCGTTGCACTGCCGCAGGCTCGCGAAGCCCGCGGCGAACGCCACCTCCGACACCGGCAGGTCGGTGCCGGCGAGCAGGGCTCGGGCCGACTCGGCGCGGTGGGCGCGGGCGAGGGCGAGCGGGCCGGCACCGAGCTCGCCCTGCAGCACGCGCCCAAGGTGCCTGCTGGAGTACCCGAGCCGCGCCGCGAGGCCCGGCACGCCCTCGCGCTCGACGACGCCGTCGGTGATGAGCCGCATGGCACGCGCGGCGAGGTCGTCGCGCAGGTTCCAGTCGGGGTTGCCGGGCACGGCGTCGGGCTGGCAGCGCTTGCACGCGCGCAGGCCCGCCTCGTGCGCGGCGGCGGCGGTCGGGTAGAAGCTGACGTTGTGCGGCTTCGGCGTCGTCGCCGGGCACGAGGGGCGGCAGTAGATGCCGGTCGTGCGCACGCCCGCGATGAACTGGCCGTCGAATCGCGCGTCGCGCGAGGCGAGGGCCCGGTAGCAGGTGGCGTGGTCGAGGGGCGGCACGCGACCACGATGCCACCGGGGGGATGCTCGCACCAGCGGAAAACGGACATCCCCGTCGTCGACGCCCGCGTCGCACGCCGTCGCTATGCTCGCGACCATGACCCAGCACCCCGACGCGAGCGCGCACCTCGCGCGCACGCCCGACTGGTCGGCGACGGGCGGGCTCGCCCCCGGCGCCTCCGCCGCCCCGACGGCCGCGCCCGAGAGCGTCCGGGCTGAAGCGGCGTCACCCGCGCAGCCGGTGCTCGGCACGACGCCCCGACGACGCTCGGCGGCGCTCACCGTGCTCGCCGTCCTCGGCTTCGCGCTCGTCGGCGTCGTCGCGCTGCTGGTCGCCCTGTACCTGCTCGTCGGGCTCGGCCCCGCGGGGGTGGTCGTCGGTGGCGTCATGGCGCTCGTGCCGCTCGCGATCGTCTTCGCGGGCATCCGCTGGATCGACCGGTGGGAGCCGGAGCCCCGCGGGGCGCTCGCCTTCGCGTTTCTGTGGGGTGCGGGGGTGAGCGTGCTCATCGCGCTCGTCGTCGACGCCGAGATCCAGAGCATCGTCGCCGGCATCGACGCCGACCCGGGCGCGGTCGAGTTCCTGGGGGCCGCGGTGCAGGCACCGATCGTCGAGGAGCTCGGCAAAGGCCTCGGTGTGCTGCTGCTGTTCTGGTTCGTGCGGCGGCACTTCGACGGCCCCGTCGACGGCATCGTCTACGCGGCGACCGTCGCCGGAGGGTTCGCCTTCACCGAGAACATCCTCTACTTCGGCACGCAGCTGGCCGAGGGCGGACTGCTGAGCGCCGGCACGATCGAGATCTTCCTCATCCGGGGGCTCATGTCGCCCTTCGCGCACGTCATGTTCACCGCCTTCATCGGCGTCGCGCTCGGCTTCGCCGCGCGGCACGTCGGGGCGGTCGCGGGAGTTCTGCTGTTCCTGCTCGGCGCGGTGCCGGCCATCCTGCTGCACGCGTTCTGGAACGGCGCGCTGTTATTCGTCGGCGACTTCTATGGCTACTACGTCGTCGTGCAGGTGCCGATGTTCCTGCTCGCCGTCTGGTTCGTCGTGCTGCTGCGGCGCCAGGAGCAGCGGCTCACCGCCGAGCGGCTCGCCGAGTACGCCGCGGTCGGCTGGTTCCACCCGCAGGAGGTCGCGATGCTCGCCACGCCCGCCGGGCGGCGCACGGCGCAGGCGTGGGCCGCGCGCCACGGGGTGGCGGGGCTCATGCGCGCGTTCGTGCGCGACGCGACGCGCCTCGCGCACGCGCGCCAGCGCATCCTCGGCGATCGTGACCGCATCGGCGCGCAGCTCGACGAGGC
Organism: Microcella alkalica; assembly: GCF_014595885.1. Lineage (GTDB taxonomy): Bacteria > Actinomycetota > Actinomycetes > Actinomycetales > Microbacteriaceae > Microcella > Microcella alkaliphila_B. Next base: position 856,881 of record NZ_JABUKC010000001.1, read on the forward strand.
GGAGCTGCTGCAGCGGGTGGCGCGCTCGCGGCACGCCCTCATGACCGGGCGCGTCACGCCCTAGCGTCGCCGAGCGGGAATGGGGGCCGGTCGTCGCGCCCCCGCGCGTCGACCGGCCCGTCCGAGTCCTCCCTGCCGTCGCGGCCCCCCGCGACGCTCCCCCCGGATGCAACCCCCCGGAGTCCTCGGCTCGTTCCCGATACGCGTGGTGTTCGGCGCTGCTGCACGAAGGGTTTGCTCCGACTGGACCCCACGTTCGGGGGACACGACCGACGAGCGTTAACAGACTCGCCGCCCAGTGGCGGGGCGAAGCCTCCGGCGCTCCTGGGCGGCGAGTTGATCTGCCCCTATGGTGCCCCGGCGATCCGTCCAGGGTCAAGAGCGCGCGAGCGCTCCACCCCCTCACGGGGGCGAGATGAGCGAGCGTCGGCGTCGCTAGCCTCGCAGAGGGGCCGCTCTCGAGCCCCGCCCACCCGAGCGAGAGAAGGCGGTGACGGCCTGTGGCGGCATGCCCGGTGTGCGCCGCGCCGATCCGCGACGGCCAGCGCTTCTGCACCCAGTGCGGCGCGCCGCTCATCGCCGCCTCGACACCGCCGGCTGCGGTGCCAGCGGCTGCGGCCGCCCCGATCACGGTGCCCGAGTCGATCGCGCCGCAGCCGACGCCCGTCACGCCCTCGCCGACGGCCCCCGTGGCCGAGCCGCCCGCCGACTTCGAGCCGGTGCCCGCCCTCGGGCCGCTGGCTCCCGCACCCGCCGAGCGCACGAGCATCCTCGGCCTGCTCGCTGAGCGCGAGGCCGAGGCGGCGCCCGTCGAGCATCCGCTGGGGGTGCCCGTGATCACCGCACGCACGCTGCCGGGCCCGGGAGCGAACCCCGCCCACATCGGGCGCGCGAGCGACTACGCGACGCCCGCCTCCGCCGGATCGAACGGGTCGACCGGGTCGGCCTCGCCGGCTGAAGCCGCCCCCTCGACCGTCTCGCCGGCGGAGGTCGCCGGTGCATCCGCCGCCAGCCCGGCGAGCCCGGTCGGCGCGCGTGCGGCCGCCCCGCGCCGGTACACGCCGCCACCGGCGCGCAGCCGGGCCGCAACCTGGGCGCTCGTCACGGGCATCCTGCCGGTCGTCGTCTCGGTGCTCGGCAACCTGCTGACCGCCGAGCTCGGGCGTCAGGCGGTCGCGGCCACGGAGGCCGGCGTCACCACCGGGGCGTGGGCCCCCGTGTTCGTCTCGCTCTCCGTCGTGTTCGTCGTCAACGCCGCGCTGCTGACCGTCTGCGCGATCACCGGCACGCGCGGTGTGCGCGAGACAGGCAACGGCGTCACCCGGGGTCGCGGGCTCGCGGTCGCCGGGCTTGCGGCTGGCGCCGTCAACCTCGTGCTGCTCGTCGCGGGCCTCGTCATCTCGATCTCGGGCTTCTCCGCCGTCCTCGCCTGACGTGCGCTGACTCGCCGAGGCGGCGCGGGCGTTCGACCAGCATCCTCCCGGTTCTCTCTCAGCTTGAGCCGCATCCGTCCGGGCACCTGCGCCGGAAGTGATCACTGTAAGGCGAATCCCGCCTTGACCCCGCAAGGGGCGCGAGCCCCACGGGGCCGATCACTGGAGGAACCATGCGCAATCGAATTCTCGCGGGCCTGGGCGTCGCCGCCCTCGCCACCGTCGGCGTCGCGGCTCCCGCGAACGCCATCAGCGACACCTCGGCCGACCTGTACGTGGTCCACGCCGTTCCCGGCGTCACCGTCGACGTCTACGCCGACGTCACGGGCGACCCGGTCCTGGAGGGCTTCGAGCCCATGGACGTGGCCGGCCCGCTCGACCTGCCCGCTGGCGACTACACGTTCACGATCGTTCCCACGGGCACCGACCCGCAGGACGAGGCCAACGTCGCCATCCAGGCGGACGTAACGCTCGAGGCCAACACGAGCTACACCGCTGTCGCGCAGCCGCAGGAGGGTGGCGAGCTCACGCTCGGCGCCTTCGTCAACGACATCTCGGAGATCCCCGCCGGCCAGGGCAAGATCACGGTGCGCCACACGGCTGACGCCCCGGCGGTCGACGTCCGCAGCGGTGACACCGAGCTCGCCGGCGACCTCGCGAACGGCGAGGAGATCGTCCTCGGCCCGCTCGCTGCCGACACCTACGCCGACATCAACGTCGTCCTCGCCGGCACCGACACGCGCGCCATCGAGCTCGGCGACGTCGAGCTGCCCGCCGGCACGAACATCTTCGTGCACGCCTTCGGCCCCATGGAGGACGAGACCTACAGCGCCGTGATCTTCACGATCGACGGCCTGGGCGCCACCCCGGCCGGCGTGCCCGCGGGTGAGGCCGGTCTCGGCCAGCAGAACAACGGCGGCCTCATCGCCCTCGGCGCGGCGCTCCTGCTCGCGCTCGCGGCCGGTGCCGTGGTCGTCCGTCGTCAGACCGTCGGCGCCGAGCGCTAAGACGGTTTGCATCTCATGTCGATGAGCGGGAGGTCGGTGCGGGCGATCGGGTTCACCGTCGCCGGCCTCCTGCTCCTCGCCGGTTGCGCTGCTCCGGAGCCCGACGCGGCTCCGGAGCAGCGCCCTTCGGCGTCGCCGACGCCGACGTCCACCGCCTTCACCGACCCGCGCGAGGCGCTCGACGCCCTCGCCGCCCGGGTCGCCCCCGCCCCCGTCTCGCTGTCGGTGCCCGACCTCGGCATCGAGATGGACGTCGAGCCGCAGGGCCTCGACGAGCGCGGCCAGATGGCGCTGCCGCGCAGCGCCTTCGACGCCGGGTGGTACCAGTACAGCGCTGGCCCCGGCGCGAGCCAGGGCGCGACCGTGCTCGCCTCGCACGTCTTCACCGTCGCCGAGGGCGAGGGGCCGTTCCTGCGGCTGCTGGACGCGCAGCCCGGGCAGCTCGTCTCCCTCGTCGATGCCGAGGGCGTCCGACACGAGTACCGGGTGGCGACCGTGGAGCAGATCCCGAAGGACGACGTCCCGCTCGATCGGGTGTTCACGACGACGGGGGAGCCCCACCTGGTCATGGTGACCTGCGGCGGCGACTACGACTCCAGCTACAACGGGGGCGTGGGCCGCTACGAGGACAACGTGATCGTCACGGCGGAACGACTCTCGTGACAGCTTCCTTCGCTACCATGACGCGCACGACCGGCACCCGCGCCGGTCGGTCGACGCAGCAGGAGCGGAGCCGCCAGGTGGAGACAGCGGTCGATGACGGCACCGAGCTCGCCCGCCGCTTCGTGCGGGGTGAGGAGCGAGCGCTCGCCGACGTCTACGGCCGCTGGAGCTCACTCGTCTACTCGCTCGCCCTGCGCTCGCTCGGCGACGTGCCCGACGCGGAGGACGCCACGCAGCGCGTCTTCGTGAAGGCCTGGCAGAGCCGCGAGCGCTACGACCCGTCACGGGCGAGCCTCTCGGCCTGGCTCGTCGGCATCACCCGCAACGTTATCGCCGACGCGTACGAGGCGCGCACCCGCGAGCGCTCCATCACCGAGCAGCTCACGGCCATCACCGCGAGCGACGAGGCCCCGGCGCCCGACGTGGCGCTCGCCGATCGGCTGGTGGTCGCCGACGAGATGGCGCGACTCGAGCCCGTGCCGCGCAAGGTCGTCGAGCTGGCATTCTTCGATGACCTGACGCACACGCAGATCGCCGACCGACTGGGGCTCCCAGTCGGCACGGTGAAGTCCCACATCAGACGCAGCCTCGCGAGGCTCCGAGACCGCATGGAGGTGAGCCATGGAGCAGCGGACGCCTGACCGCGACACGCACGCGCCCTGGGCGCACCTCGACGCCGACGCGCTCGCGCTCCTCGCCATCGGCGAGGCGCCCGCGGGCGAGGCCGAGTTGCAGCACCTGGGCGAGTGCGCGGCCTGCCGGGCCGAGTTCGACGCCCTCAGCGGCGCCGCGAGCGTCGCTCGCACGACCCTCGGGCAGGGCGCGCTCGTCTCACCGCCGAGCAGCGTCTGGGCGGGCATCCAGCGCGAGCTCGGGCTGCCGGCCGACCTGCGGCCCGGGCCCCCCGCCCCGCTGCCGGCCGTGCTCGCCTCGGCGCCGTCGCCCGCCGGTCCGGGTGAGGGCGAGTCCGCGGCCGAGCGACCGTCGGCCGTCGCCGATCTGGCGGATGCCCGTGCGCGGCGCTCCCGCCGCCGTCGCCTCATCGCGCCCCTCGTCGGTGTCGCGGCCGCCGCCGCGCTCGTGGCGACCGTCGCCCTCTCCTGGGACGCGCTGCGGCCAGCTCCGCCGGTGACCCTCGCGAGCGCCTCGCTCGACGCGCTGCCGGCCTGGGCCGGCGCCTCCGGCGAGGCGGTCGTGCTCGAGCGCCCCGACGGCGAGCGCGTGGTGTCGATCACGGTCGCCGACGCCGCCGAGGCGGAGGGCGTGCGCGAGGTGTGGCTGCTGACCCCCGAGGTCGACGGCCTCATCAGCCTCGGGCTGCTCGAGGGCGACTCGGGCGAGTTCGCGATCCCCGCGGGCATCGACCTGGGCGAGTACCCGATCGTCGACGTGAGCCTCGAGCCGGTCGACGGCGACCCGGCGCACTCGGGCGATTCGATCGTGCGCGGCGCGCTCGACGTCTGAGTCTCGCGGCGCGGCCGGTCGCCGGCTGTTCAGCGGGCGGCGCGACGGGCGAGCACCCCGACGAGCACGAGCAGCAGGCCGGCGACGATGAGGAACACGGCACCGACGATGAGCACCGTCGCGAGCGCGGCCCCGGGCATCGCGAGCACGAGGATGCCCGCGACGATCGAGAGCACGCACGTCGCGATCGCGAGGCCCCGCGGCACGATCGCGGCGTCGGGCATGCCGCCGAACAGCGCCGCGACGCCGTCGATGATCCACGCGATGCCGATGAGGTAGGCCAGCAGCGTGAGCTGCCCGGCGGGGTTCGCGATCGTGACGACGCCGAGCGCGAGCACGGCGAGGCCCAGCACGCCGACGAACCAGCGCAGCGCGCGCGGCAGCTCGTGTCCGCGCCAGGCGACCCAGAGCCGCAGCCCGCCGACGAGCACGAGGTGCACGCCGAACAGCAGCGCGAGCGTCAGCAGGGTGGCTTGCGGCCAGGCCAGGGCGGCGACGCCGAGGGCGATCGAGAGCGCTCCGAGCAGCAGCAGGGGCAGGGGCGGGCGCGGCGCGGGCGTGTCGGTCATGGCATCAGTGTGCCGCACCCGCACCGGGTGTCAGTAACGCTCGGGCTCGGGGGCGCGCTCGAAGCGGCGCCCGGTCAGCTCGACGGGGCGGATGCGCACCCACCGGTACTTCAGCGTCGGAACCCACGGCTGCAGCGGCAGCCGGTCGGCCGCGTCGATCTCGCTCTGCAGCTCCACGCGCTCGGCGACGCCCTTCACGACGACGCTCCACGCCTCGCGCTCGCTCGCGCCGTCGATCTCGAAGGCGACGCGATCGTTGATGGAGAGCTCGAGCAGCTTGGTGCCCGGCGCGGTGCGGAAGTAGAGCATCCGGTCGTCGACCGCGTAGTTGACGGGGAAGATGTCGACGGTGCCGGCGGCGGTGACGGCGAGGCGGCCCAGGGAGTGGTCGGCGAGCACGCGCCAGCACTCGTCGACGCTGAGTTCGGTGACGGGGCCGAGTCCGATGGTCATGGCGGGCTCCTTTCGAGGTGCCCTCATTGCACTCTCTCGCGCGCCGCGCGCGTCAGGGCCGAAGGTCCTGACCCTGCCGCCGCCGGCGCTCAGCGCTGGCAGCTGCCGGTGCTGACGCGCTCGCTGAGGTCGGGAGCGGCCGCGATCACCGGGTCGAGCTCGGCCATGGTGTGCGCGTAGCCGACGTCGTCGCGGTTCTGGGCCTTCGCGAAGATCATGCCGACGACGGCGCCGTCGAGCGCGAGCAGCGGCCCTCCGGAGTTGCCGGGGTTGACGTCCGCGGCGAGCGTGTAGGTGTCGCGCGGGTACGAGCCCTCGCCGTCGATGCCGGCCGTGCTGAGGGTGCCGACCTGCACGACCTCCGCGCCGCCGGAGACGAAGGGTCCGCCCCAGGGGTAGCCCTGCACGGCTCCCACGGCGCCGACCTCGAGGGTGTCGCCGATCGCGAGCTCCTCGACGGGCAGGTCGTCGACGGCGACGACGGCGATGTCCTGCTCGCCGTCGAAGTAGACCACGCGCCCCGGCAGGCCGCCCACGCCGGGGAACTCGATGGTCGGCTCGGCGACGCCCGCGACGACGTGCGCGTTGGTGAGCAGTCGGTCGTCGGCGATGACGAACGCGGTGCCCGACTGCACCTGCCCGCACGAGTAGGCGGAGCCCGTGATGCGGCCGACCGACTGCCCGGCCCGGCGCAGCTCGGGGTTCTGGGCGTCGATCTGCGGGGGCGGGGGAGGGGCGACGTCGCCGAGCGCGTCGGCGATGCGGGGGATGCCCTCGCTCACGACGAGCCCGCGCACCTGCCCGAGCGCGCTCGCGACGGGCGGCGGCGTGAAGCGGTCGATCGTGCGCAGCACGGTCGAGCTCGCCGTCGTCGTCGAGACGAGCGGGATGCCGAGCGCGGTCACCGTCGACCCGACCAGGCTCATGACGAGCAGCGAGACGACGCCGCCCGCAAGCGCGCCGCCGACGCGGTCGAGGGGGCGGGCGCGCCGGGCGACGCCTCGACGCCAGCGGTGCCCGAGGCGCTCGCCGAGCGTGAGGCCGCCGACGACGAACAGCACGATCGCGACGAAGACGGCGGCGGCGCGCCACATCGGCTCGGAGATCCAGGTCGTGATGGGCGGGATGAGCAGGAAGGCGAGCACGGCGCCGACGCTCGCGCCGATCACCGATCCGAGCGTGAAGAGGAATCCCGAGGCCGCCCCGCGGGCGATCGCGCCGACGAGCAGCAGCAGCAGGAGCACGTCGAGCAGCAGCGGCAGCAGCATCCGGCCTCCCGTCGTCGGCTCGCGGCGTCGTGAGCATCCTGGCACGCGCGACCGCTCGCTGTCTGCGCGTGCGGTCGAGGCGGCGGATGCTCGGCGCCCGCCCGGGCGACTGCTAGTATCGGGAGGTTGCCGTCGAACGGCCGCGGAGAAAGAGAGCCCGAGCATCCCGCTCAGGGCGCCGCGCAACGAGGAGGAAGGGGATCACCTATGGCTCTGGATGCAGAGGTCAAGAAGGCGATCATCGACGAGTACGCGACGCACCCCGGTGACACCGGATCCCCCGAGGTGCAGGTCGCGATGCTCACGCAGCGCATCAAGGACCTGACCGAGCACCTCAAGGCGCACAAGCACGACCACCACTCGCGTCGTGGCCTGCTGCTCCTCGTGGGTCAGCGTCGCCGTCTGCTGGGCTACCTGCAGAACGTCGACATCGAGCGCTACCGCTCGCTGATCGAGCGTCTGGGTCTGCGCCGCTAGCGCATCGCGCGAGCGGTCGATGAGACCGCGATCTTCTTGCGCGAAGGCCGCCCCCGGGTCACCGGGAGGCGGCCTTCGTCGTTCTGCGAACAGGAACGATCGGAATTGTGGCACTTCCGCGCGAGGCGCCCCCGGAGGGGGCTACTGTGGCTCGGATGAACGAACCACGCCGCCGCGGCCGCCCCGTCGAGCTCGACCTCGATCGCGTCTCGCACGTCGCCCTCGACATGTTCCGCGAGCAGGGCTACGACGTCGTGACGATGGAGGACATCGCCCGCGTCGTCGGCCACAGCCGGCGCACCATCTTCCGGCACTTCCCGGCGAAGGCGGCGCTGGTCTGGGCGGGCACCGAGCAGTTCATCGCCCTGCTGCAGCACGAGCTCGCCCAGGTCGACCCCGAGGTGCCGGCGCTCGACGCCGTGCGCACCGCCTACGTCGCCGCCGCGAAGATCCCGGAGCAGTACGTCGCCGTCACGCGCCAGCGGCTGCGCCTCATCGGCGAGAACCACACGCTCTACGCCGACGGCGTCGTGCGCTTCGCCGAGGCGCGCGCGACGGTGCGGCAGGCCTTCGTCGAGCGCGACGGCCTCGACCCCGACGGCCCCGAGGCCGCCATGGTCGGCGATGTCGTCGTGCTCGCTGCGCATCAGGCGCTCGTCTGGTGGGCCAGCAACGACGACGGCGACCCCGGTCTCGTCATCGACCGGGTGCTCGCTCGCCTCGGCGACGGCCTGCGCCGCCGGTGAGCCGCCGACCGACGCCGCTCTCGCGCATCCGCCCCGGCCGTCTCGCGGTCGCCCTGCTGCTCATCGGGCTGCTCGTCGCCGCGGCGTCGCCCGCCCTGGGTGCGGCGCGCGGCGTGGCTCGCGCGGTGCTCGTCGTCGTCGCGGTCGCCGTCGCCGTGAGCTGGATGCTCGACCTGCTGCGCCGGCGCCGCTCCCGCTGAGCGCGGCGCGGCCCCGATTCCCGGCGCAATCCCGGGCGCGGCGTGGCACGCTGGCGGCATGCTCGAGCAGCGTCGCCTCGGTCGCGGCATGCGCGCGCGCCCGCGACGGCGGGTGCTGGGCGCCGTGCTCGCGTCGGTGGCGGCTGTGGGCATCCTCGCCGGGTGCGCCGTGCCGTCGGCCGACGCGCGCGACCGCCTGGGGCGCGTCGCCGAGCAGCGCGATCGGGTGGCCGAGCAGGCTCACGAGCGCGCGATGACGCGCTTCGCGGAGGCGGTGCGCGCCAAGTGGGGGCCGGTCTCGCTGCCGGAGGTGCGCATCGTGCGCTGGGTCGACTACGCCGAGTGGGGCGGGCTCATGGCCGAGTGCCTCGCCGACGCCGGGTTCCCGGGGGCGCGCGCGGCCGACAGCGGCGAGCGCATCGACTTCAGCGGTGTCGACGTCGACTCCGCTCGTGAGCTCTTCGACGTCGATGTCGCCACCTTCGACTGCCAGGGGCGCTACCCGGTGCGCAGCTGGTTCGCCGAGTCGGTGCGCGCGATCGAGGTGCCGTGGGCCTTCGACTACGCCACTTCCGCGCTGCCGGCCTGCCTCGCCCGCCACGGGTGGGCCGTCGCGCCGCCTCCCACGGAGGAGGGCTTCGCCTCGGGCTGGCGCACGCCCGAGCGGTACGACCCGTACGCGCTCGTCGGGCCCGACCCGCTCGAGCGGGCGGCCGCCGCCTCCCGCTGCCCCTCGCCCGAGGCGCTGCTCGACGGGGCGGGCTCGTGAGCGCGCGGAGGGTGCTCGGGGCGATCGCTGCTTCGGCCGCCGTCGTCGCGACCATCGTCGCGGGGTCCGCTCTGGTGGCGTCGACCGCGGCTCGGACGGAGCCGCTCGGGCTCGACGACGTCGTCGCCGAGCGCTCCGAGATCGTGTCGATTCAGTGGCGCGCCGCCGCCGCGAACTCGACGCGCTTCGTGCGCGAGCGCTGGCCGGAGGCCGACCTTACCGTGGCCTTCGACCGGTGGGTGCCGGTCGAGGCGCTCGACGAGGCCCGGGCCGACTGCCTCTCCGAGGCGCTCGGTCGCGAGGTGACGGTGACCGAGACGCAGGGCCTGCTGCAGGTGGGCCCGGTGCCGCCCACGGAGCCGGCGTGGAGCGCCCCCGTCGCCGACATCGGCTGCGGCCTCTCGCTGCAGCCCTGGAGCGGTCTCTACCCGTTCGGCGGGCCGGTCGAGCGCGAGTGGGTGCGCCAGCAGCTGCTCATCGGCCTGCCGGCGTGCGCGCGGGGCTTCGGCGCGCGCATCGTCGTGCCCGACGTCGAGGCCGCCGTCGACGGCGCCATCTACCCCACGAGCGTCGGGCGCGCGGTGAGCCCCATGCAGAGCGTCTGGCCGCACGTGCGGATCGTCGGCGACCCCTCCGCCACGATGCGGGTGCAGCGACTGTGCCCCGACCCGGGGCAGGTGCTGCTCGACCTCGAGCCGCCGGAGATCGTGCCGTGAGGCGCGCCCCGCGTCGCTCGCCGATCGTCGCCCTCGCGACTGCCGTCGCGATCGGCGCGGGCGGATGCTCGGGCGTCGAGCCGGCGAGCGTGAGCCTCGAGCTCGTGCAGGCCGAGCGCGCGGAGCGCCTCGTCGGCATCTGGTACGACAGCGCGCAGATCACCCAGCGCGACCTGCGGGAGCGGTTCCCCGACTCACCGCCGCTCGAGTTCCGTTTCACCGAGTGGGTCGAGCCCACGCAGTACCGCCAGCGCCTGCTGCAGTGCATCGGCGACGAGCTCGGTCGCGAGGTCGACGACGTCGGCCAGCCGGCGGTCGAGGGAGAGCAGCCGTGGGAGCCAGCGGACGCAGAGGCGCTGTGCCGCCACGAGTTCCCGCCGTTCACGCCCGAGTTCTCGCTCGGCGGGCCGATCGAGGCGCGCTGGCTCGACCATCAGCTGAGCGTGGTGCTGCCGGCCTGCGTGCGATCGTTCGGCGGTCGGCTCGAGCTCGCCGACACTGCGCCCGTCATCGACGCCATCCGCGACCGCCCGCGCAGCTTCGAGGGGCCGCGTGACATCTTCTCGATCGTCGCGGTCTCCGGGGTGAGCCTCCTCGACCGCGAGGCGATGCGCGCGACCTGCCCCGACCCTGGCCTCGCGCTCGACGCGCTGCCGCTGCCCGTCATCGACCGCTGAGCACTCAGCGCGCTCCCATCCCGCGCCCCGGCCGTGCGCCGCACAATGAGGGCATGACGAGCGAGGAGGGCCTGCTGCGACCGACCGCGGTCGTGCGGGCCGGGGCGGGCCCATGGGGGCTGCGCCTGGCGCTCGCCGCGATCGCGATGGTGGCGGCGGCCGCCGTGCTCGTCGTCGGAGCGGCGCCCCCGGGCATCCTCACGGGTCTTGCGATCGCGGTCACGCTCGGGGCCTTCCTCGTGGTCGCGGCGAGCATGATGCAGATCACGACGCGCTGGCGCACGAGTCTGCGCTCCGATGGCTGGGCACTCGTCGTGCGAGCCCCCTTCGCGGTGGCCGAGCACTCCTACGGCCACGAGCTCGCCATCGGCCGGTGGGTCGACGAGCGACGACGGCGCCCCGAGCACTGGATCATCGAGTCCGGCCGCATCGCGACCCCCATCGGCGAGGCCCTCGAACCCGTGCGCGTCGAGGCCTTCGCGCTCGCCGTGGGCGTGCCGATCGTCGACCTCGAGGGGCCTCCGCCGAGCGCGGGTCTGCGCTAGTCGCGACCCGCGTGACGCGCCCCGCGCGCAGGAGACTAGGCCGCGACACGCCGTGCTGATAGCCTGATGAGCGGTGCGATTCCGCGCCGCACAAACGAAGACCGCACGGAGCAGGCCGGCTCGAAGCTGGTCACCGGTGGTGATCTCCCGTCCCGCAGCCCCCGAGGCTGGAGGAACGGTGGATGTCTACTGTTGGCCAGAGCAGACCCGGCGGCACACTCGCCGACGTCCCTTCCTGCCCGCTCCTGCTCCGCGCGTCGCGCGCGCATCCCTGACGGATGCCCGTGCGCAGATGCAAAGGAGAGAGACCTCGTGGAAGGTCCTGAGATCAAGTTCGCCGAGGCCGTGCTCGACAACGGCAAGTACGGCACCCGCACCGTCCGATTCGAGACCGGCCGTCTCGCCCAGCAGGCGCAGGGCGCCGTCGCCGCCTACCTCGACGAGGAGACCATGCTGCTGAGCGCCACGAGCGCCGGCAAGCACCCTCGCGAGGGCTTCGACTTCTTCCCCCTGACGGTCGACGTCGAGGAGCGCTCGTACGCCGCGGGCAAGATCCCCGGCTCGTTCTTCCGCCGCGAGGGCCGTCCCTCGACCGAGGCGATCCTCGTGTGCCGCCTCATCGACCGCCCCCTGCGCCCCTCGTTCGTCGAGGGCCTGCGCAACGAGGTGCAGATCGTTATCACGGTGCTCAGCATCGCGCCCGACGAGTTCTACGACGCCCTCGCCATCAACGCCGCGAGCGCCTCGACGCAGATCTCGGGCCTGCCGTTCAGCGGCCCGATCGCGGGCATCCGTCTCGCGCTCATGCCGCAGAGCGACGGCACCGGCCAGTGGGTCGCGTTCCCGAAGCACAGCCAGCTCGCCGAGGCCGTCTTCGACCTCACGGTCGCCGGCCGCATCGTCACGAAGGCCGACGGCTCCGAGGATGTCGCGATCATGATGGTCGAGGCCGAGGCGACCGAGGGCAGCTGGAACCTCATTCAGGGCGGCGCCATCAAGCCGAGCGAGTCGGTCGTGGCCGAGGGCCTCGAGGCGGCGAAGCCGTTCCTCGCCCAGCTCGTCAAGGCGCAGCAGCAGCTCGCCGCGCAGAGCGCCAAGGAGGTGCAGGAGTACCCCGTCTTCGTAAACTACAGCGACGAGCTGTACGCCGCGATCGACGCGATCGCGCACGACGAGCTCGCTCGCGTATACCAGATCGCCGACAAGGTCGAGCGCCAGAACGCTGACGACGAGCTCAAGGCCCGCGTCAAGCAGCAGATCACCGAGAAGGTCGAGGCGGGCGAGCTGCCCGAGGAGGCGCTCGCGCAGTTCAGCGCCGGCTACAAGGGCGTCTCGAAGACGATCATGCGCCACCGCGTGCTCACCGAGGGCGTGCGCATCGACGGCCGCGGCCTGGCCGACATCCGTGCGCTCGACGCCGAGGTCCAGGTGATCCCGCGCGTGCACGGCTCGGCGATCTTCCAGCGCGGCGAGACGCAGATCCTCGGCGTCACGACGCTGAACATGCTGAAGATGGAGCAGCAGATCGACTCGCTCAACCCCGTGACGAGCAAGCGCTACCTGCACCACTACAACTTCCCGCCCTACTCGACCGGTGAGACGGGCCGCGTCGGCAGCCCGAAGCGTCGCGAGATCGGCCACGGCTTCCTCGCCGAGCGCGCACTCGTGCCGGTGCTGCCGAGCCGCGAGGAGTTCCCCTACGCGATCCGTCAGGTCTCCGAGGCCCTCGGCTCGAACGGCTCGACCTCGATGGGCTCGGTCTGCGCCTCGACGCTGTCGCTGCTCAACGCCGGTGTGCCGCTCAAGGCGCCTGTCGCGGGCATCGCGATGGGTCTCATCAGCGACGAGGTCGACGGCGAGACGCGCTACGCGGCCCTCACCGACATCCTCGGCGCGGAGGACGCGCTCGGCGACATGGACTTCAAGGTCGCCGGCACGAGCGAGTTCGTCACGGCCATCCAGCTCGACACCAAGCTCGACGGCATCCCCTCGTCGGTGCTGCACCAGGCCCTCGGTCAGGCGAAGGATGCCCGTCTGGCGATCCTCGCGGTCATGAACCAGGCGATCGACGCCCCCGACGAGATGGCGCCGACCGCGCCTCGCGTCATCAGCGTGCAGATCCCGGTCGACAAGATCGGCGAGCTCATCGGGCCCAAGGGCAAGACGATCAACGCCATCCAGGACGAGACCGGCGCCCAGATCTCGATCGAGGAGGACGGCACGGTCTACATCGGCGCCGTCGACGGCCCCTCGGCCGAGGCCGCCCGCGCCCGCGTCAACCAGATCGCCAACCCGATCAACCCCGAGGTCGGCGAGCAGTACCTGGGCACGGTCGTGAAGCTCGCGGCCTTCGGCGCTTTCGTCTCGCTCATGCCGGGCAAGGATGGCCTGCTGCACATCAGCGAGGTGCGCAAGCTCGCCGGTGGCAAGCGCGTCGAGAACGTCGAGGACGTGCTCAGCGTGGGTCAGAAGATCCTCGTCGAGATCACGAAGACCGACGACCGCGGCAAGCTCTCGCTGGCTCCCGTGCTCGCCGACGAGGAGGGCGCCGCTGAGGCTCCCGCCGAGGGCGAGGACGCGTAGCTCGCGACGCATCGCACGAACGACGGATGCCCGCTCCCGATCCCGGGGGCGGGCATCCGTCGTTCTCGCCTCGCGACGCGATCGCGGCGGGCGTCGCGCCGGCCGCTACTCGGTCCGCGACAGCCCGGTCAGCACGGCGCGCCCGACGAGGTGCTCGCGCAGGATGAAGCCGAGCAGCGCCGGCGTGGCGTCCTCGGGCACCTCGAGGCTCGGCACGTCGAGCGCGTTGACGATGAAGTAGTAGCGGTGGTCGCCGTGGCCGGCGGGAGGCGCAGCGCCGAGGAAGCGCTGCAGGCGCAGCTCGTTGGCGACGGTCACGGCGCCCTCGGGCAGCAGGCCCGCGTCGGGGTCGCCGGCGTTCTGCGGCAGCGAGGTGACCGACGCCGGGATGCCGTGCACGGCCCAGTGCCACCAGCCGCTGCCGGTGGGGGCGTCGGGGTCGTACATCATGACGACGTAGCTCTGCGTCGTGTCGGGCGCGCCGCTCCACACGAGCGCGGGGGAGCGGTCCTCCCCGCCGGCGCCGGCGATGCCGCTGCGCGCCCACTGCGGCAGGTCGTCGCCGTCGGCGACGTCGGGGCTCTCGAGGGTGAACAGGGGCACCTCGGGCAGTCGCCAGAACGGATCGTTCGTCACGGTCTCCTCCTTCTCGGGGCCCCGAGTGGGGCACTGCGTCCACCGTGGCACGGCATCCAGCAAGAACCCTCGATTCGATGCAGATGCATGCAGTCTTTTCGCAGGCGACACTCAGTGCCCTCAAGCCGTGCTGGGGGTGGATTCCGACGCAGCGGAGTAGCTTTCGAGCGTCAACCGCCGGAGGGGCCCACAACCCGATGGAGTCACTTCGCCGCTCGCCCCCGAGCGGCGCTTCACACGATTCGAAGGAGAATTGTGGACTTCCAACTTGTGCAGGCGTTCTTCATGCTCGGCTTCGTCGCGATGGCGGCGGGCACTGTGTGGTTCATCCTCGAGCGCAACGACCTCAAGCCCGAGCTGCGCTCGGTCGCCACCTACGCCGCCGTGATCACCTTCGTGGCCGCGGTGCTGTACTACGTCATGAAGGACATCGTCCAGTTCCCGGGCGGTGCCATCGACGCGGCGACGGTCGAGGCGACGGCCCCCATCCGGTACATCGACTGGCTCATCACGACCCCGCTGCTGCTCATCGAGTTCGGCATCATCGTCGCGCTGGCGGGCGCGGCGAAGAAGGGCCTCGTGACCCGGCTCGTGATCGCCGACATCATCATGATCGTCACCGGCTACCTCGGTGAGGTCGGCGAGCCGGGCTCCGCCGGCAACGTGATCTTCTTCGTGATCTCGGTGCTCGCGTGGCTCTACATCGTCTACGCGATCTTCGGCATCAAGGCCACGGGCGCCCCCGAGCACGTGCAGCGCGCGGTCTCGATCATGCGGCTGTTCGTCATCATCGGCTGGTCGATCTATCCGCTCGGCACGGCGACGCAAGAGTTCCTCGAGCTCAGCGGCAGCGACCTCGGTCTCGCCGCAAGCGCCGCCGCGATCATCTACGTGATCGCCGACGTGCTCAACAAGGTGGGCTTCGGCATCGTCGCGGTCAACGCGGCCAAGAAGTCCTCCGGCGTGAACGAGGTGCACCCGGCCTCCTAGCGCCCCTGATCCCCGACGCGGTCGCGCCTGTGGGGGCGCGGCCGCGTCGGTGCGTGCGGGCCCGTGTTCGTCGAGCGAACATCCGTGAACCCAGAACGTGCACGGTCGCATAACGATCGCGTGGCGGAGCGGCGCTCACCTCTGCTCGGCCACTACCGTGTCGCCCAGCACACCCGGCCCAGCAGCACCCGCCGCATACCCGCCGGCACCCGACCTCGAGAGGCCCACCCGTGAGCGACGCACCCGGCATCCCGCCCGGTGCCTCCCTCGTGCCGTCGGCCGCTCAGGCCGCACTGCTATCCGCTCCGTCGGTGCCGTCGGCGACCTCGGCGGCGTCCGCCGCGACGGGGCCGATCTCGGTGCACCGCCGCGTCGGCTCGAGCTCGCTGCGGGTGTTCCCGATCGCGCTCTCGGGCGCGTCGTTCGGCTGGACGGCCGACGAGCGGGCGACCACGAGCATCCTCGATCGGTTCCTCGAGCTCGGCGGCGACTTCATCGACACGGCCGACTCGTACGCCGGTGGCCGCAGCGAGATCATGATCGGCAACTGGATGCGCCGCCGCGGTGCGCGCGATCGCCTCACGATCGCGACCAAGGTCGGCAAGAGCGCCGACAACCCCGGTCTCTCGGCGCGCAGCGTCACGGCTGCCGTGACGGCGTCGCTGTCACGGCTCGGCGTCGAGGCGATCGACCTGCTCTACCTCCACGTCGACGACCCGACCGTGCCCTTCGACGAGACGCTCGCCGCCGTCGACGGGCTGATCCGTGCCGGCAAGGTGCGCCACTTCGGCGGCTCGCACCACATCGCCGACCGACTCGTGGCCGCCCGCATCGCGTCGGGGCAGCTCGGCTTCGCCTCGATGGTCGCGCTGCAGAACCAGTACCACCTGCTGCACCGCGACGAGGTCGAAGGAGCCCTGGGGCTCGTCGCCGCGCAGCTCGATCTCGGCATCATGCCGCGCTTCGCCCTCGCGGCGGGCTTCCTCGCCGGGCGGTATCGCACGCGCGCCGATCTCGAGGGCAGTGCGCGCGGGGCGACCGCCTCCCGCTACCTCAACCGCCGGGGGCTCCGCGTGCTGAGCGCGGTCGACCGGGTCGCCGACGACCTCGGCACGCACCCGGCGGCGGTCTCGCTCGCCTGGCTGCTGAGCCGTCCGCGCGTCGTGGCGCCCGTCGTGGGCGTGAGCGCGCCCGAGCAGCTCGACGCCGTCATGGCGGCGCCGTCACTCGGCCTCGGGCGTCATGAGCTCACCGAGCTCGACCGCGCGAGCGCGTAGCGCCCGACGCGGCTCACCGGGCAGCGCCCGGCGGTGAGGATCAGCCGGCCTGCGCGATGACGCGGTCGAAGACGCGGCGCAGGGCGGCGCTCGCAGCGATGACGTCGCCGACGTGGCTCCAGGCCATCGCCCCGTCGTAGGCGAGCACGAGCTCGTCGGCGGCCTCGCCCGGCATCGGGTGGCTCATGCGCGTGAGGGTCTGCTCGAGCACCTCGTGCAGCGACTCGTGGAACTCGGTCACGACGCGGCGCACCGGGTGCGTCGGGTCGGGGAACTCCGCGGCGGCCTTGAGGAAGGGGCACCCGCGATAGCCGGGGGCGTTCACCTGGGCGACCACGGCATCCGCGACCAGCCGCAGGCCCACGCGAGGATCCTCGTGGGCCGTCACGAGGCCCGACAGCGACTCGAGGGCGGCGTCGCGCCGCGTCGAGATGTAGTCGAGCACGAGGCGGTCCTTCGAGCCGAAGTGCTTGTAGAAGGTCGCCTTGGTGACCTTCGACTCCGAGATCAGCAGGTCGACGCCGACCTGCCGGATGCCGTCGTCGTAGAAGCGGCGCATGGCCGTCTCGAGGATGCGGGCCTTCGCGGGCGCGACGCGTCGAGCGGTCTCGTGCGGGGCGGTGACCGTCATCCGAGTCTCCTCACTGCGGGCGCCGCCTGCTCCGGATCAGGGGCGAACGGAGCGGCGGCGCACGCGCTGCCAGCGACGGGCTGGGTGACCCGCCGACCGGTGGCTGACGCCCTCGGTGCGCTCACTGTAGCAGGGGACAGACGAGGTTGTCTGTCCGCATGTTCGCTCGGCGATGACCCCAGAACGGGGGATGCTGCGCACGGGCACCACGAGCGGCCCTCCGGGTGGCATAGGGTCGAGGTTCGACGAAGGAGTGAGGCCCGTGTCCCGGTACGTCTACCTCGTGCGCCACGGCGAGCAGCAGGATGCGGAGCATGGCCTCCCCGACGGCCCCCTGAGCGGCCGCGGGCAGCGGCAGGCCATCGCCATCGCCGAGCGCCTGAGCGGCGTGCCCTTCACGAGCGTTCACACCTCGCCGCTGCAGCGCGCCGTCGAGACGGCGACGTTCATGACCGCGCGCATGCCCTCGATCGAGCCCGAGCCGACGGCCCTGCTCATGGACTGCATCCCCTCCGGCCCCTCACCCGACATGCCGCACGCCTTCGAATCGTTCTTCGGCGGCGTGACGGAGGCCGAGATCGCAGCGGGCGAGGCCCAGATGGCCGACGCCACAGCCGAATGGCTGTCGCCGTCGCGGGATGACCGGCACGACCTGCTCATCACGCACAACTTCGTCATCGCCTGGTTCGTGCGCGAGGTTTTCGGCGCCCCCGCCTGGCGCTGGATGGGTGTCAACCAGGCCAACTGCGGGCTCACGATCATTCGCGTGCGCACGGCGAAGCCGCCCGTGCTCGTGTGCCACAACGACCTCGGCCACCTGCCGGCCGAGCTGCGCACGGGCCTGCCGGTCGAGCAGCCGTTCTAGACGCGGCGCGGGTCAGGCCGACTGGCGCGCGAGGCGCTCGAGCCGCTGCCGCGAGTAGCGCACGCTCGACGACTCGGGGCCGAGCAGCAGGCGCATGCCCGCGAGCATCAGGCGCGTGGCCGTGATGGCCGGCCACCACGGGCGACGCAGGCCGAGCATCCGCCGATAGCGGGTCGGCAGGGAGGCCACGGCGCCGGCGAACAGGATGCGGTACCCGGGCCCGACGCCGCGGCCGAGGTTCGGCGACCGCAGCCAGCGCACGGCCTCGTCGACGCGAGCGTCGCGCCGCAGCACGGGCAGGTAGGAGGCGATCGCGGCGTCGAGCTCGGCGCGCGACCGCGGCGGGTCGGTCATGCCCATGAGCTCGCCCGCGCGGGCCCACTCGGCCACGTACTGGTCGGAGCCTCCCGGCACAGGCCCGCCCCAGGTCTCGTGCGAGCCGATGAAGGCGTCGGCGAAGACGCAGTGCACCCAGCCGACGAGATCGGCGTCGTCGGCGCGGTACGCGACCGGCTCGCCGTCGGCGCCGTCGTACTGGCCCTGCACCCGCTCGTGCAGGCGCGCGACCCAGGCGCAGCCCGCCTCGGCCTCGGCTCGGGCGGCGAAGGTGGTCGTGAGCACCCACCGCACCGTGCCGGCGAGTCGCCCGAGCGGGTCGGTGCGGTACCGGCTGTGGTCGTGCACGCCCGCCATCGCGCCGGGGTGCAGCGTCTGCATGAGCAGCGCGCGGATGCCGGCGACGATCGTCGGCGTCGCGCTGTGCACTGCCCAGACGGCCGAGCCGGGTCCGAAGAAGCCGTCGTCGTCGCCGTCGGCGAGCGCCCTGACCCAGCCGGGCTCGCCGTTCGGCTCGCCGGAGAACATGACGAGCACGCGGGCGCGGGCGCGCTCGACGAGGGCGGGGCGGGGCATGATGGAAGCACTGTCGCACACCGTGCTGGGCGATCGGCGAGCGGCGCCGTCGCGCGACGGGGCGCAGCCTTCGCCCTGAGCGAATCAACCGTGGCCGCGTTGCAATAATACCCCCGGGGGTATACGGTCGAGTCATGAGCGAGCCCCGCACCTACGTCATCATCGGCGGTGTCGCCGGCGGCATGTCCGCCGCCACCCGCCTCCGTCGCCTGGACGAGCACGCCCGCATCGTCGTGCTCGAGCGCGGCGAGCACGTGAGTTTCGCCAACTGCGGCCTGCCCTACCACGTCGGCGGGGTCATCGAGCGCCGCGAGGCTCTCGTGCTGCAGACGCCCGCAGCCCTCGGCGCCCGCTTCGGCCTCGACGTGCGCGTGCGCACCGAGGCGATCGCGATCGACCGCGAGCGGCGCGAGGTCGTCGTGCGCGACCTCGACTCCGGCGAGCGGCAGCGCATCGCCTACGACGCCCTCGTGCTGAGCCCGGGCGCGAGCCCCGTCCGCATCCCCATTCCCGGCGTCGAGCGAGGCCTCGCCCTGCGTGACCTCGCCGACATGGACGCCATCATCGAGCGCGCGGCGGATGCCCGGCGCGTGGTCGTGGCCGGCGGCGGGTTCATCGGCCTCGAGCTCGCCGAGAACCTGCGCCACCGCGGGCTCGAGGTGACCGTCGTGGAGCTGCTGCCGCAGCTGCTGCGGCCATTCGACGTCGAGATGGCGCACCTCGTCGCCGAGCGGCTGCGCGACCACGGCGTCGACGTGCGTCTGGGCACCGCGCTCTCCGCCATCGAGACCGACCACGTCGTGCTCGACGCCGGCGCCGAGACCCTGCCGGCCGACCTCGTGATCCTGTCGGTCGGCGTGCGCCCCGACTCGCAGCTGGCGAAGGATGCCGGGCTCGAGCTCGACGCGCGCGGCTACATCGTCGTCGACGAGCACCAGCGCACCTCGGATCCCGCGATCTACGCCGTCGGCGACGCCGCGCTCAAGCAGCGCTTCGAGGGTCCCGCGACGCCCGTGTGGCTCGCCGGTCTCGCGAACCGGCACGGTCGGCTCGCCGCCGACGCGATCGCCGGGCGCGCGCATCCCGCCGCCCCCGCCTTCGGCACCGCCGTCATCGGCGTCTTCGGGCTCACCGCCGCCGTCGTCGGCCGCACCGAGCGCGAGCTGCGCGAGGAGGGGCGGGCGATCCGCGTCATCCACACTCACCCGAGCGACCACGCGGGCTACTACCCGGGCGCGACCACGCTCGCCCTCAAGCTCATCGTCGACGCCGAGACCGACCGCATCCTCGGCGCGCAGGCCGTCGGCGAGAACGGCGCCGACAAGCGCATCGACGTCATCGCGACCGCCATGGCCGGCGGGCTGACAGGGCGGCAGCTGGCCGACCTCGAACTGGCCTACGCGCCGCAGTTCGCGAGCGCGAAAGACCCGATCAACATGCTCGGCTACGTCGACGACAACCTCATCGACGGCGAGCCCAGCGTGCAGTGGCACGAGCTCGACGCGCGACTCGCGGAGGGCTGGCGCCTCATCGACGTGCGCACGGTCGCCGAGCATGCGGCGGGGGCCATCCCCGGCTCCGAGCTTATGCCGCTCGACGAGCTGCGCCAGCACGCCGAGTCGCTGCGCGGGCAGCGCGTCATCGTGCACTGCAAGGTCGGCCAGCGCGGCCACACTGCGGCGTCGCTGCTGCGGCAGTACGGTGTCGAGGCCGCCAACCTCGACGGCGGCTACACCACGTGGGCCGCCGGCACGGCGGCGCTCGCCGCGGCGACGACCACCACCACCACCACGGCATCCACCACCCGCTGACCAGGAGGCACCCATGGCTGACGAGATCACCGTCGACGAGCTCGCGCGCCTGCGCGCGCTCGGTCCCCTCACCCTGATCGACGTGCGCGAGCCCGACGAGTTCGTCGCCGCGCACGTGCCCGGCGCTCGCCTCGTGCCGCTCGCCACGGTGCCCGAGGCGGCCGACGACCTCGTCGGCGACGATCGCGTGTACGTCATCTGCCACTCGGGCGGTCGCAGTCTGCGCGCCGCCGACTACCTCGTCGCGCGCGGCATCGACGCCGTCTCGGTCGCCGGCGGCACGTCGGCGTGGGTGCAGCGCGGCCTCGACTACGACACGGGGGAGTGAGATGACGACGATTCCCGCCGACGAGGCTCGGAAGATCGCCAACCGCCTGCGGCGCGCGCAGGGTCAGCTGACCGCCGTGCTCGGCATGATCGAGGAGGGCCGGGACTGCCGCGACATCGTCATGCAGCTCTCCGCCGCCTCGAGCGCGATCGACCGCGCCGGCTTCGCGATCATCGCCTCGGCGATGAAGGAGTGCCTGCGCGACGACGCCGACGGCTCGAGCGTCGAGGTCGCCGACCTCGAGAAGCTGTTCCTCAGCCTCTCCTGAGCCCAGAGCTCACTCCAGCGGCTTCCCGAGCCAGAGGGTCGCGTTCGGGTTGTCGTTGAACGGCTCGATCGGCCGATAGCCGAGCGCGTCGTACAGCGCGCCCGCCGCCACCTGCGCGTGGTGGGTGTCGAGCACGAGCTCGCGGGCGCCCGCCTCGCGCGCACGGCGCTCGAGCTCGAGCATGAGCGCGCGACCGGCGCCGATGCGGCGCGCGTGCGGCTGCACCCACACGTGCTTGACCTCGCGGCGCGCGCCGAGCGGCCCGTCGGGCACCGTGCGGATGCCGCCGCAGCCGACGTCCGCGGGCTCCCCGGCGAGGTTCTCGCCCTCGACGAGCAGGAAGACGCCCGCGGGAGGCGTGAATCGCTCGGCCTCCACGACGGGGCGCCGGTAGCCGCCCTGCTCGGCGGGGAACCCCTCCGCCCGCGCGGCGAAGTACTGGTCGAGCAGCGCCGCGGCGATCGGGTCGGTCGGCGCGGCCTCGCGGAAGGTCACCATGCGCCTCAGCCTAGGCGGGTACTCGGCGAGCCCGCGGCCGCCCGCCGGTAGGCTCTCAGCATGGTCATCCGAGTCGCCGTCGTCGGCGCGAGCGGCCGCCTCGGCTCGGTCGCGAGCCGCGTCATCGAGCAGCGCCCCGACCTCGAGCTTGTCGCTCGCCTGAACTCCCGCAGCTCCCTCGACGACATGCTCGGCGCCGATGTCGTGCTCGACGTCACGCACCCCGGCGTCTCGCCCACGGTCGTCGACCACGCTGTGCGCGCCGGACTCGACGTCGTCGTCGGCACGAGCGGCTGGAGCGAGGATCGCGTGCGCAGCCTGCGCACCCTGCTGGCGCAGCACGAGGATGCCGGGGTCGTCATCATCCCGAACTTCTCGATCGGGTCGGTGCTCGCGACGCACTTCGCGACCATCGCCGCGCGCTTCTACGAGTCGATCGAGATCGTGGAGGCCCACCACGCCGCCAAGGTCGACTCGCCGAGCGGCACGGCTGTGCGCACCGCCGAGCTCATCGGCCACGCACGAGCTGAGCTCGGCCCCGTGGTCGCGCCGCACGTCGATCAGCG
The DNA here is from genome assembly GCF_014595885.1 of Microcella alkalica. Classification (GTDB taxonomy): domain Bacteria; phylum Actinomycetota; class Actinomycetes; order Actinomycetales; family Microbacteriaceae; genus Microcella; species Microcella alkaliphila_B. Next base: position 879,233 of record NZ_JABUKC010000001.1, read on the forward strand.
CGCGAGGGGCCAGCAGGTCGCGAGCGTGCCCATCCACTCGCTGCGTCTGCAGGGCGTCGTAGCCAAGCAGGAGGTCCATTTCGGCGGCACCGGCGAGGTGCTGACGCTCACGCACGAGACGCTCTCGCCGGCTGCGTACGAGCAGGGCATCGTGCTGGCACTCCGCGCCGCGCGCGAGGTTCGGGGGCTCGTCATCGGGCTCGATCGCCTGATCGGGCTCGGCGCCGACGGCGCGGCGAGCGACAGCGCTCCGGCGGCGGGCGCCGGCGACGCCCCCGAGCACGGCGGTTGCTGAGGTGCGCGGTCGGCTGCGCTTCGGTGCGCTCGCGATGGGCGCGCTGCTGCTGCTGTACCTCGTCTTCACGATCTTCTACGCCGTGCAGCTCGTGACCGATCCGCAGCCGGTCGCCCGCGTCATCGGCTGGGCGCTCATCGTGCTGCCCCTGCTCGGCATCTGGTTCGCGGCGGCTGAGTTCCTCTTCGGCTTCCGCAGCGAGCGCCTCGCGGTCGCGCTCGAACTCGAGGGCGGCCTGCCCGAGGACGAGCTGCCCGCGCGTGCGAGCGGCCGGGTCGAGCGCGCGGCGGCCGATGAGATCTTCACGCGCTACGCCGCCGAGGTCGAGCAGCATCCTGCGTCGTGGCGGCACTGGTTCCGCCTCTCGCTCGCCTACGACGGTGCCCGCGACCGGCGCCGGGCGCGGTGGGCGATGCGCGAGGCAATCCGGCTCGCCCGCGCCGAGGGCACCCTCTGAGCGGCGCCGCTCGGGGCTAGGCCTCGGGCTTCACGAGCGCGGCGATCGCCTGCTCGACGGTCTCATGCCGGAAGGCGAAGCCGTCGGCCTGCAGCTTCGCCGGCACGACGCGCTGGCTCGGCAGCAGCAGCTCCCGCCCCGCCTCGCCCATGCCGAGGGCGATGAGCCGCTCGGGCAGCACGAAGGCGTGCGGCCGCCGCATCGCCTCGGCGAGCGCGCGGGTCACGCGGTCGCTCGTCGCCGGTGTCGGCCCGGCGAGGTTCACGGGCCCGCGCAGGCGAGAGGTCAGCAGGTGGCGGATCGCCGCGGCCTCGTCGTGCAGGCTGATCCACGGCCAGTGCTGCCCGCCCTGCCCGACGCGGGCGGCGAGCCCGATGCGGGTGAGCAGTCGCAGCGGCGCCATCGCCCCGCCGGGGCCGATCACGAGCCCCGTGCGCACCATGACGGTGCGTGTGCGCTCCGGCGCGAGCTGCGCGGCGAGCTCCCACGCCTCGACAACGTCGGCGAGGAACCCCTCGCCGCGCGGCGACTCCTCGGTCAGGCGCACGCCCGGCCGGTCGCCGTACACGCCGACCGCCGACCCGCTGATGAACGTCGCGGGCGGGCGCTCGGCCATGTTCATGGCCTCGGCGAGCGCGCGGGTGGCCGAGACGCGCGAGTCGAGGATCTGCTTCTTCCAGCCCCGTGTCCACGGGATGCGGCTGATCGACGCCCCCGAGAGGTTCACGACCGCGTCGACGTCGTCGAGGATGCGCGCATCGAGCACGCGCGACTCCGGCGACCAGGCGAACTCGGTCTCCGATCGCGGTGACCGCCGCACGAGGGTGCGCACGGCGTGTCCGTCGGCGCGCAGCTGCCGCTGCAGCTCCTGGCCGATCATGCCGGAGGCACCGGCGATGAGCACGGTGAGCGGCGTCGCGCCGCCGCGGGGGGCGTCGCTCACTAGGCGAGCGAGGCTTCGAGCGTGATGCTCACGCCGGCGAGCGCGGCGGAGACGGGGCAGTTCTTCTTCGCGTCCTCGGCGAAGGTCGCGAACTCCTCGGCCGAGAGGCCCGGGATCTTGGCGCTCACCAGCAGGTGGCTGCCGGTAATGCCCTCGCCGGGCACGAAGGTGACGGCGGCGGTCACCTGCAGGCTCTCCGGAGCGTGACCCGCGCCGGTGAGGGCGTGCGAGAGCGCCATCGAGTAGCACGCCGAGTGCGCCGCGCCGAGCAGCTCCTCGGGGTTGGTCTTGCCGGGCACGCCCTCGCTGCGCGCCGCCCAGGTCACCGGGAACTCGGCCGCGTCGGAGGAATCCAGGGAGGTCGTGCCGTGCCCCTCGGTGAGGGATCCGAACCAGAGGGTGGTGGCTTCGCTCGTGACGGCCATGAGGGTCTCCTTCGTCCTGACGGGAGCCCCAGCCTACGGAAGCCGCTGGGGCGGTGCGAGGGGCGCTCCCTCAGATTTCTCCGCTAGGCCGCCGCTCGCGGTCGGATCACTCCGGCCCGCACGAGCAGCACGTACAGCTGGCAGCCCAGGCAGTAGTCGAAGACCGCGTTGAGGAAGGCGGCGACGAAGGCCAGCGACGCCGCGACGACGACGGCCCCCGGCACGCCGAGCAGCTGGAGCACGAGCCCCGCTCCCGTGATGAGGAAGCCGACGAGCTGCGCGAAGGTCGGCGCGGCCGGGTCCTCGCGCACGGTCGGGGGAGCCAGGCGCGGGGCGACGAGCCGCGCGTACAGCCGACCCCACGGGTGGCGGCGAATGCCCGCGAACGCCCCCCAGGCGAAGATCGCGACGAGCGCGGCGTGCACCGCGATCGCGGCCACGAGCTGCCCGCTGAGGGCGAGCCCCACGACGACGAGCAGCAGCACGGCGGTGATCGCGGCGCCGAAACGCGGCCCGCGGGGGTCGATGCCCTGGGTGCCCGCGGCGCCGGGGGCGGGTGCCGCGGCGCTCACGCGGCCGCTCCGAGCTGCTCGCGCACCGAGCGCACGGCGTCGCGCACGGCCTCCGGTCGCGCGGCGCCGACGATGCGACCGCGCACGGCGCCGGTCGCGTCGACGAGCAGCGTCGTCGGGGTGCTGAGCACGTTGTGGGCGCTCGCGAGCTCGGGGTGCTCGGTCACGTCGAGCTCGCGGCGTGCGAGCGCGGGCTCGCCCGCGACGAGCTCCTCGGTGACGCGCCGCATGACCGCGCACGCCGAGCAGACGGGGCTCGAGAGCTGCAGCAGGGTCACCTCGGCGCCGGGCACGGCGAGCCGGGCATCCGTCGAGGAGGGGTCGGAGGCGACGACGACGCGACCGGACCGGGCGCGGACGACGAAACCGATCGCGGTCGCGCCGAGCACGAGCGCGGCGATCGCGAGCAGGGCGGGGGAGTCCATGGAACGACTGAACCACGAAACCCGCGTCGGGTATTCCCCGCGCGCCCCCTTCGTGACGCCGTGTGACGCGACCGGCGCTCGCCGCCCGCCCGGCGGTGCGCCCGCCGACCTCGCCGCCCGCCGGTAGGGTGGCGATCGTGTCCGAGGCTGCCGAGATCACCTTCCGCTCCGATGTGACCGTCGAGCTCGTGCGCGCGAGCGCCGCCGACTCCGACGTGCTCTTCGCCGCCCGCGTCTCGACGCAGGGCGAGCAGACCCTCGAGAGCGCGTCGTCGGGGCAGGATGCCACGGTGCGCGACCGCGGCCTCATCAACTACCTCATGCGCGACCGCCACGGCTCGCCGTTCGAGCACAACTCGATGACGTTCTACGTGCAGGCGCCGATCTTCGTCTTCCGCGAGTTCATGCGGCACCGCATCGCCTCCTACAACGAGGAGTCGGGCCGCTACCGCGAGCTGCGCCCCGTCTTCTACGTGCCCGGCCCCGAGCGCAACCTCATCCAGGTCGGCAAGCCCGGAGCCTACGACTTCCTGCCCGGCACGCCCGAGCAGCATGCGATGGTCGACGCGGAGGTGCGGGGCGTCTGCGAGGCGGCCTACGCCTCGTACCAGCGGATGCTCGACGCGGGCATCGCGCGCGAGGTGGCCCGCTCGGTCCTCCCGGTGACGATCTACAGCTCGATGTACGTCACGATGAACGCCCGCTCGCTCATGAACTTCCTGTCCTTGCGCACGAAGCGCGAGGGCACGCACTTCCCGTCCTTCCCGCAGCGCGAGATCGAGATGGTCGCCGAGCTCATGGAGGCGCGCTTCGCCGAGCTCATGCCCCTCACCTACGAGTCGTTCAACGCGAACGGCCGCGTCGCCCCGTAGCGGCCGCCGCCCGCGCCGGGCGAACGGATGCCCGCTCCGGCGCGACCGCGCGGCCGTCGGTCGCGATAGCCTGAAGCACGTGTCCGCGCAGAACCCCTTCGGCCAGGTGCTCGTCGCCCTGGTGACCCCGATGACCGCCGACGGCGAGGTCGACTGGCCCGGCGTCGAGCAGCACATCGACCACGTCGTGAGCCACGGTGCCGACGGCGTCGTCGTCACCGGCACCACCGGCGAGACCAGCACGCTCACCGACGCGGAGAAGATCCGCCTCGTGCAGGTCGGCAAGGAGGTCGCCGCGGGCCGCGCCTCGATCATCACCGGCGGCGGCTCGAACGAGACGGCGCACGCGATCGAGCTGTACAAGGCGAGCGAGAGGGCCGGCGCCGACGGCGTCATGATCGTCACCCCGTACTACAACAAGCCGACGCAGGCCGGCGTGCTGACGCATTTCCGCATGATCGCCGACGCGACCGATCTGCCGGTCATCCTCTACGACATCCCCGGCCGCGCGGGCATCGAGATCAAGTACGAGACGATCCTCCGCGCCGCGAAGCACCCGAACATCCTCGCGGTGAAGGATGCCAAGGGCGACCTCAGCGAGGTCAGCCGCGTCATGAACCAGACCGACCTGATGTACTTCGCCGGCGACGACGCGAACGTGCTGCCGACGCTCGCGATCGGCGGCACCGGCCTCATCGGCGTGACGGCGAACATCGCGCCGGCGAGCTACCGCACGATCGTCGACGCCGTGAACGCCAACGACCTCGCCACGGCGACGGCCGAGCACCAGCGCCTCGAGCCGCTCGTGCGCGCCATCATGACGCACGTGCCCGGCACCGTGGCCGCGAAGTACGTGCTGCACGGCCTCGGACGCATCGGCTCGCCGCGCGTGCGCCTGCCGCTCGTCGGCCCGGAGGACAGCGAGGCGGCGATCATCGAGGACGAGATGGCGCTCGTGCGCGACGTCGACGGCGTCGACCTGCACAGCTTCCGGCCCGACCGCAACGCGGCCGCCGGTGGAGCCCTGCCGAAGGTGGCGGGCACCACCCGATAGACATCACCCCGGGGCACGAGGCCCCGCCGCACCGGCCCGGGAGGGCCCGAACCAGAACCGAGGTCCATCCCGTGCCCCATGCGATCGAAGACGCCCCCGCGCTCGAACCCGGCACTCTCCGCGTCACCCCGCTCGGCGGCCTCGGCGAGGTCGGCCGCAACATGGCCGTCTTCGAGATCGACGGCAAGCTGCTCATCGTCGACTGCGGCGTGCTGTTCCCCGAGGAGCACCAGCCCGGCGTCGACCTGATCCTGCCCGACTTCTCGCCCATCCGTGACCGCCTCGACGACGTCGTCGCAGTCGTGCTGACGCACGGCCACGAGGATCACATCGGCGCCGTGCCCTACCTGCTGAGGCTGCGCGCCGACATCCCGCTCATCGGGTCGACGCTCACGCTCGCGCTCATCGAGGCGAAGCTCAAGGAGCACCGCATTCAGCCGTACACGCTCGCGGTGAAGGAGGGCGACACCGAGAAGCTCGGGCCGTTCGAGCTCGAGTTCGTCGCCGTGAACCATTCGATCCCCGACGCCCTCGCCGTCGTGATCCGCACGGTCGCCGGCACGGTGCTGCACACCGGCGACTTCAAGATGGACCAGCTGCCGCTCGACGGCCGCATCACCGACCTGCGCGCCTTCGCTCGCCTCGGCGAGGCCGGCGTCGACCTGTTCATGACCGACTCGACGAACGCTGACGTGCCGGGCTTCACTCCGCGCGAGCGCGACATCGGCGCGGTGCTCGAGTCGGTCATCGCGAAGGCCCCCCGTCGCGTGATCGTCGCGAGCTTCTCCAGCCACGTGCACCGTGTGCAGCAGGTGCTCGACGCGGCGGTCGCGAACGGTCGGCAGGTGGCGCTCATGGGGCGCAGCATGGTGCGCAACATGGGCATCGCGGCCGATCTGGGCTACCTCAAGGTGCCCGAGGGCATCCTCATCGACTACAAGAAGGCCGCCGACCTGCCGGACGACCGCATCGTCTACATGTCGACCGGCTCGCAGGGCGAGCCGATGGCGGTGCTGGCGCGCATGGCGAACCTCGACCACCAGGTCGAGGTCGGCAAGGGCGACACCGTGATCCTCGCCTCGAGCCTGATCCCGGGCAACGAGAACGCGGTCTTCCGCGTCATCAACGGCCTCATCTCGCTCGGCGCGACGGTCGTGCACAAGGGCAACGCGAAGGTGCACGTCTCCGGTCACGCCGCGGCCGGCGAGCTGCTCTACTGCTACAACATCGTGCGCCCGAAGAACGTCATGCCGGTGCACGGCGAGGCTCGCCACCTCGTGGCGAACCAGCAGCTGGCGATCGACACGGGCGTGCCCGAGGAGCGCACGATCCTCGCCGAGAACGGCACCGTCGTCGACCTGCGGGACGGCGAGGCCCGCATCGTCGGCCAGCTCGACCTCGGTGAGGTCTACGTCGACGGCTCGAGCGTCGGGCAGATCACCGACGCCGATCTGAAGGATCGCCGCATCCTGGCGGAGGAGGGCTTCATCTCCATCTTCGTGGCGGTGGATGCTCAGACCGGTCGTGTCGTCGTGGGCCCCGAGATCCACGCTCGCGGGTTCGCCCCCGACGACAGCGTGTTCGACGCGGTCATCCCGCAGGTGGTGAAGGCGCTGACGGAGGCGGCCGAGAACGGCACCCGCGACAGCCACGCCTTCAGCCAGGTCGTCCGGCGTGTCGTCGGTCGCTGGGTGAACACGCAACACCGTCGTCGCCCGATGATCGTGCCGGTCGTCATCGTCGCGTAGCCCGGTCGCGGGGTGTGACGAGAACGTGACGAAAGCCCCCTTCCGAAGCTGAGCGGCGCGGCGCTACGGTCGCGGCATGACGCCGCACCGTCCGCTCCGCTCCCTCGGGCTCGGGCTCGGGCTCGGGCTCGCGCTCGCAGGGCTCGCGACCGCGGCGCTCGTCGGCTGCGGCCCGAGCGCCGAGCCGGTGGCCTCGCCGAGCGCCTCGCCGAGCGTCTCGGCGAGCCCGGAGCCGTCGGGCAGCGCCGAGCCGTCGCCGACGCCCGAGCCGACGCGACCGGCGCTCGCCGAGCTCGAGCTCAGCACCGACGGGCTCGGCCTGCTCGCGCTGGGTCAGGCTCCCGACACCGACCCCGCCACGCGCATGGTCGCCTTCGAGGAGGGTGCCTGCGTGAGCGCCGAGTTCGGCATCGCTCCCGGCGACCCGGGCGCCGACCTGTGGCGCACCGACGCGGCGTACACCTCGTCGACGCCCGCGTACGGGCCCGGCACGGCGTTCGGCGTGGGCGTCGATCGCGACTCCGGGCTCGTGACCCGCATCGACCTGTACTCCTCCGACATCCCGACCGACGCGGGCGTCCGGATCGGCGACTCCCGTGCCGACGTCGACGCCGCCTACCCCGACGCGACCGTCTACCCGCAGTCGCTCACCGACATCCACGTGATCTCCGGCGCGAACGGGCTGCTGCAGATCGAGGTCGCCCGCAACGATCCGATGCTGGGCGACTACTGGGGAGACCAGGTCAACACGGTCGTCTACATCCACGCCGTCGCACCGGAGCTCGGCGTCTTCACGGTCGCGGCGAGCGGCAACCTCGTTGGGGTCTGCGGGGCCTGACCGCCCCGCCACCGCGCGGCGTCCGGGCCCGCACGGCCCAGGGCGCGTGTCGAGCGGCCCTCGGTCGCACCCCGCGGGTACCGTGACTGCATGGCCTCGACCAGCCGCACCTCGTCGCGCCCGCGCACCTCGTCGTCGCGCGGCGCCTCGGCGTCGGCGAAGGCGAGCGGCACCCGCGCACAGGCCACGAAGAAGCTGCCCGCGCCGCCGAGCGAGCAGCCGGGCATCCTCGCGAAGGCCTGGATGGGCCTCGCGCACCTCACCGGCGGCGCGTTCCGCGTGCTCGGCAAGGAGACCCTGGCGAAGGAGGAGCGGCGCGACGGCGTGCCCTTCCTGATCGTGCTGCTGGCGGTCGTCGGCGCGGTCGTCGAGTGGTTCAACCCGACTGACCCGGTGGCGCTCGCGCTCGACGCCTACACGTTCGGCGGCCTCGTCGGGCGGGTCGCCTACGCGCTTCCCGTCATCATGATCCTGTTCGCCGCATGGCTGTTCCGGCACCCGGCGAGCGTGCACGACAACACGCGCATCGGCATCGGGCTAGGGCTGCTCATCGCGAGCGTGAGCGGCATCTGCCACGTCGTGCTGGGGGCGCCTCAGCCGACGGCGGGGGCGCTCGTGCTCGCGCAGGCGGGTGGCGTCATCGGCTGGCTGCTGGGTGGCGCACTGCTGCTGGCGACGGTGTGGGTGGCGGTGCCGGCGCTGGCGCTGCTGGCGTTCCTGTCGGTGCTCATCATGACCAAGACGCCGCCGAACCGCATCGGGCGTCGCCTCGGCGAGCTGTACGCCTACCTCTTCGGGGCCGAGCTGCCGCGGCGCGACAAGTCGGCCGGCGAGCCCGAGGCCCCCGGCCCCGAGTTCGGCACCTTCAGCGACCTCGGCCTCGACCTGGAGGACACCTCCTCGATGCCGTGGTGGCGCAAGGGCAGGCCGCGCGATCAGGCGCCCGCCTTCGACACGCCCGTCGAGCGCGATCAGCCCACCGACGTCATCGACCGGGATGCGGTGGCCAAGGCCACGGGCGACCTCGCGGCGGTGCTCGATCAGGCCGAGCAGGCCATCCATCGCGTCACGGGCGAGCAGCCGATCCACCCCTCCGGCGTGCGCGACGATGCCGAGCCCGCGGTGCTGCCGGGCTTCTCCACGACCGCGAGCGAAAAGGGCGCGGCGGGCGAGTTCTCGCCGCCGCCGGCCCTCGCGAAGGCGGCCCCGCCGTACCGGCTGCCCGCGCCGGCGATCCTCGCCCCCGGCACGCCGCCGAAGGCCCGCAGTGCCGCGAACGACGCCGTCGTGGCGGCGATCACCGAGGTGCTCACGCAGTTCCAGGTCGACGCCCGGGTCACGGGCTTCAGCCGCGGCCCGTCGGTCACGCGCTACGAGATCGAGCTCGGACCCGGTGTGAAGGTCGAGCGGTTCACGGCGCTGACCAAGAACATCTCGTACGCCGTCGCGAGCAACGAGGTGAGCATCCTCTCGCCGATCCCGGGCAAGAGCGCGATCGGCGTCGAGATCCCGAACACCGATCGCGAGGTCGTCTCGCTCGGCGACGTGCTGCGCTCGAGCGCCGCCGGCAAGGCCCTGCACCCGATGACGATCGGCGTCGGCAAGGACGTCGAGGGCGGCTACGTCGTGGCGAACCTCGCCAAAATGCCCCACCTGCTCGTCGCCGGCTCGACCGGCTCGGGCAAGTCGAGCTTCATCAACTCGATGATCACGAGCCTGCTCATGCGTGCGAAGCCCGCCGAGGTGCGCATGGTGCTCATCGACCCCAAGCGCGTCGAGCTCGCCGCGTACCAGGGCGTGCCGCACCTCATCACGCCCATCATCACGAACCCGAAGAAGGCGGCCGAGGCGCTGCAGTGGGTCGTGAAAGAGATGGACATGCGCTACGACGACCTGGCGTCGTTCGGGTTCCGCCACATCGACGACTTCAACCGCGCCGTGCTCGCGAACGAGATCGTGCTGCCCGAGGGCAGCAAGCGCGTGCTGCAGCCCTACCCCTACCTGCTCGTCGTGGTCGACGAGCTCGCCGACCTCATGATGGTCGCCCCGCGCGACGTCGAGGATTCGATCGTGCGCATCACGCAGCTCGCACGAGCCTCCGGCATCCACCTCGTGCTCGCGACGCAGCGCCCGAGCGTCGATGTCGTGACGGGCCTCATCAAGGCCAACGTGCCGAGCCGCCTCGCCTTCGCCGTGTCGAGCATGACCGACAGCCGCGTCATCCTCGACCAGCCGGGCGCCGACAAGCTCATCGGGCAGGGCGATGGCCTCTTCCTGCCGATGGGCGCGAGCAAGGCTGTGCGCGTCCAGGGCGCCTGGGTCACCGAGGCCGAGATCGCCGCGGTCGTCGACCACGTCAAGAAGCAGGCGCGGCCGGAGTACCGCGACGACGTCGCGGTCGAGGCCGAGAAGAAGCAGATCGACGCCGACATCGGCGACGACCTCGAGCTGCTGCTGGCCGCCGCCGAGCTCATCGTCGGCACGCAGTTCGGCTCGACCTCGATGCTGCAGCGCAAGCTTCGCGTCGGCTTCGCCAAGGCCGGGCGCCTCATGGATCTGCTCGAGTCGCGCGAGATCGTCGGGCCCTCCGAGGGCTCGAAGGCGCGTGACGTGCTCGTGAGCCCCGAGCAGCTGCCGGAGGTGCTGGCGCGGCTGCGCGGCGACGAGACCCCGGCGTCGGGCGCGGGCGGCGCGCAGAGCGGCGGAGGAGCATCCGCGTCGCCTGGGAGCGACCCCGTCGACGACATGACCCGTGGGTATCCTGAGGTCGAGGGCGACTCCGACGAGGACGCCTGGGGCCTCACCGGTCGCGACTGACGTCGTGCCGGTTCCGACGGGCCGAGGCGAGCGGGGGAGGACGGGATGACGGGCGCTGACGGCGACGCGACGCGTCCGGCTCCCGCGCGCAGTTTCCCGATGCGCGGCCGCGTGCTGAGCGCGGGCGAGAGCCAGGCCTCGACGGGCAACGTCGCCAACATCATCACGGTCGTCCGCATCCTGCTGGCGCCCCTGTTCATCGCGCTGCTCGTGCTCGACGGCGGGGCAGACGGGCCCCTGCGCATCGCCGCCGGCGTGCTCTTCATCGTCGCGATCGCCACCGACAGCCTGGATGGGCACCTGGCGCGCAGCCGCAACCTCGTCACCGACCTCGGCATCCTGCTCGATCCGATCGCCGACAAGGTGCTCACGGGGGCCGCGCTCGTCATGCTCGCGGTGCTGGCCGAGCTGCCGTGGTGGGTGGTGGCGGTGATCCTGGTGCGCGAGTGGGGCATCACGCTGTTCCGCTTCGCGATGCTGCGCGATCGCGTGATCCCAGCCTCGCGCGGCGGCAAGCTGAAGACGGTCGTGCAGTCGGTCGCGATCTCGTTCGCGCTCCTTCCGCTGTGGAACCTGCTCGGCGACTGGGTGCACGGGCTGAACGGCGCCCTCATGACGGCGGCGGTCGTGCTCACGGTCGTCACGGGGCTCGACTACCTGCGCCAGGCGTGGGTGCAGAACCGCCGCGGCGCCTGATGCCCGCGAGTGACGGGCCGAGCGGGGCCGACCTTCCCTCAGTGGCGGATGCCGCGCGCGAGATCGTCCGCCTGCTGACCTCGAGCGGCCGCACGGTCGGCGTGGCCGAGTCGCTCACCGGGGGCAGGGTCGTCTCCGCCCTCGTCGACGTGCCGGGAGCCTCCGCAGTCGTCCGCGGCGGCGTCGTCGCGTATGCGACGCCGCTCAAGCACTCCCTGCTCGGCGTCGATGCCGAGCTGCTCGCCGAGCGCGGCCCGGTCGACGCCGAGGTCGCGCGGCGGATGGCCGAGGGCGTGCGTCGCGCGGCCGCGGTCGACGGTCGCCCGGCCGACCTGGGCGTGGCGACGACGGGTGTCGCCGGTCCCGACCCGCAGGGCCAGGCGCCCGTGGGTCTGGTGTTCGTCGCCGTCGCCGACGAGCGCGGTTCGACGGCGCGTGAGCTGCGACTGCCCGGCGATCGCGAGGCGGTGCGCTCGGCCGCGGCGAGTGCCGCGCTCGCCCTGTTGCTGGAGCACGCTCGGAGCTGAGTCGAACCGGCTCAACTTCGCCCGGCATGCGGGAATAGCAGTGGTTGCGGTCGTGTTACAGACAGCAGACTGACACGCGCCATCCAGGCGCCGACGGTTAGAGTCGAGGCACAGCCGGTGGGGTACAGTGATCCCCCCGACGCCCGGCACCGACCGCGAAGCTCAGGCAGAAGAAGGAGGCAGCATGGTTCTCGTCCGACAGGAGATCGGTGAGGTCCTCCGCGATGTCCGCCTGCAGAAGGGCCGCACCCTGCGCCAGGTCGCGAGTCGCGCGAGCGTCGCTCTCGGCTACCTCAGCGAGGTCGAGCGCGGCCAGAAGGAGGCCTCGAGCGAGATCCTCGCCTCGGTGGCCGACGCTCTTGACACCCCGATCTCGGTGATTATGCGCGAGGTCGGCGACCGCCTCGCCGTCATCGAGGGTCTCACGACCGTTCCCGACACGCTCCCCGACGAGCTCGTCGCGGAATTCGACTCCGGCATGGCGGTGCGCTAGCCCGCACCCCGTGGTCGGCATCATCGACAGCAAGGCCCCGCCGGTCGACCGGTGGGACCTTCGTCGTGTCCGGGCCCGACGGCCGCTGGTTAGGGTTGTCGGATGACCCGCAGCGAGTTCTCCCGCGCGATCGCCGTCGAGTTCGGCGAGGCCTACGGCCGCTCGCTCGTGCGCGATCTGGTGCTCACGCCCCTCGGGGAGCGCACGGCAGAGCAGGCGCTCGCGGCGGGCGTCGCGCCTCGCGAGATCTGGCTGGCGCTGTGCGCGGCCATGGATGTCCCGCGCGAGCGCTGGCACGGTGCAGGTCGCCCCGAGCCGAAGCGCTGACGCGACCCGCACGGCGCCGGCGTCGGCGCGCCCGCACGACACGCCGCACCGTAGTTCCTTCGAACATCCGTTCGGATGCGGCGTAGACTCCTCCCCAGCGGCTCTCGAACACGAGTGATGCACCGAAGACGCGCGAAGCCCCCGGTTGTCGGGGGTCGTGCGTACCGTCATCCCTCGTCGGCGATCGTCGTCACCGCCTTGTCGCACGACGACCGGCCCGGCTCCATCGGCTGGTCGTCACGCGGCAGCCGACAGGCAGCAGCTCACTACCGCGAAGGAGACCGCAATGCCCTCACCCGCAGACCGCGAGAAGGCCCTCGAGACCGCTCTCGCCCAGATCGACCGACAGTTCGGCAAGGGCACCGTCATGCGCCTCGGCTCGGACGAGCGCGCGCCCGTCGCGGTCATCCCGACCGGCTCGATCGCCCTCGACGTCGCCCTCGGCATCGGCGGCCTCCCCAAGGGGCGCATCATCGAGATCTACGGCCCGGAATCCTCGGGCAAGACCACGCTCACGCTCCACGCCATCGCGAACGTGCAGCGCGCCGGCGGCATCGCGGCGTTCATCGACGCCGAGCACGCCCTCGACCCCGAGTACGCCAAGAAGCTCGGTGTCGACATCGACCAGCTGCTCGTGTCGCAGCCCGACACGGGTGAGCAGGCGCTCGAGATCGCCGACATGCTTGTGCGCTCAGGCTCGATCGACCTCGTCGTCGTCGACTCCGTCGCCGCGCTCGTGCCGCGCGCCGAGATCGAGGGCGAGATGGGCGACTCGCACGTCGGCCTCCAGGCCCGCCTCATGTCGCAGGCGCTGCGCAAGCTCACCGGTGGGCTCAACCAGACGCAGACCTCGATGATCTTCATCAACCAGCTGCGCGAGAAGATCGGCGTGTTCTTCGGCAGCCCTGAGACCACCGCCGGTGGCAAGGCGCTGAAGTTCTACGCCTCGGTGCGACTCGACATCCGCCGCATCGAGACCCTGAAGGATGGCACCGAGGCCGTCGGCAACCGCACCCGCGTGAAGGTCGTCAAGAACAAGATGGCGCCGCCGTTCAAGCAGGCCGAGTTCGACATCCTCTACGGCGTCGGCATCTCGCGCGAGGGCAGCCTCATCGACTTCGGCGTCGAGCACGAGATCGTGCGCAAGTCGGGTGCCTGGTACACCTACGACGGCGACCAGCTCGGCCAGGGCAAGGAGAACGCGCGCAAGTTCCTGCTCGAGAACCCGACCGTGGCGGAGGAGATCGAGCGCAAGATCCTCGCCAAGCTCGGCATCGGCGCGGCGGCCGCCTCGGTCGAGGCCGGCGCTCCGGTCGACTCGATCCAGCAGAAGATCGCGCAGCGCAAGGCGGCGGGCGCGTAATCGTGCCCCACGACCCCCAGCGCGCCGGGCAGGGAGCGACCGACAACGTCGCCTTCCTGCCCGGGGTGCGTGAGGCCGACGCGCAGCGGGCCGAGAACGTCACGCTCCACGCGCTCACCCGGCGCGGCCTTTCGCGAGGCGAGGTCGTCGACCTGCTGCGTCGCCGCGAGATCGACCCGATCGTCGCGCAGGCCGAGGTCGAGCGACTCGAGCGCGTCGGGCTCATCGACGACGCGGCGCTGGCCGCCACCCTCGTCGAGCGGCTCGTCGAGCGCAAGAAGCTGGGCCCGGCGGCCCTGCGCGCCGAGCTCGGCCGACGGCGGCTCGACCCGGCGACGATCGAGGCGGCTCTGGCCGACGGCGCCCTCGACGACGAGGGGGCCCTCGTGGCAGAGCTCGTCGCCGATCGCGCGCGCCGACTCGGCGAGGTCGATCGCGACACCGCCGAGCGCCGGCTGCTCTCCTACCTCGCGCGCAAGGGGCACGGCGGGTCGATCGCTCGCGACGCCGTCCGTTCGGCGCTCGACGAGCTCGGGCTCGAGCGGGCACCTCGGCAGGCCTTCGGCGCCGGGCGGGGCGGCATCGCAGCCGGCCGCGCCGACTCTGGCCTCAGCCGTCGCGGGGCGGGCTCGACGCCTCGCCTCGGAGGGCGCCTTCCCGGCGACGGCCCCGCCCGCGTCGCCTTCGAGTAGCCGCCGTAGACTCGAGGGCACCATGAGCACGACCCTCCCGCGCCCCGAGCTCGCCGCGCCCGCTGATCGCGCAGCCGATCGCGTGCGCACCTATGAGGTGCGCACCTACGGCTGCCAGATGAACGTCCACGACTCGGAGCGACTCAGCGGATCGCTCGAGGCCGCCGGGTACGTGCGGGCGGAGGGCGGCACCACTGCCGACGTCGTCGTCATCAACACCTGCGCCGTGCGCGAGAACGCCGACAACAAGCTCTACGGCAACCTCGGGCACCTCGCCGGCGTCAAGCGCGAGCGCGGCGGCGATCTGCAGATCGCGGTCGGCGGGTGCCTCGCGCAGAAGGACAAGGCGGTCATCCTCGAGAAGGCCCCCTGGGTCGACGTCGTGTTCGGCACGCACAACATGGGCTCGCTGCCCGCCCTGCTCGAGCGCGCTCGGCACAACGGTGAGGCGCAACTCGAGATCCTCGAGTCGCTCGAGGTGTTCCCCTCCACGCTGCCGACCCGCCGTGACTCCAGCTACAGCGGCTGGGTCAGCATCTCGGTGGGCTGCAACAACACCTGCACCTTCTGCATCGTGCCGAGCCTGCGCGGCAAGGAGAAAGACCGCCGCCCCGGCGAGATCCTCGCCGAGATCCAGGCGCTCGTCGACGACGGCGCGATCGAGGTCACGCTCCTCGGCCAGAACGTCAACTCCTACGGCGTCGAGTTCGGCGACCGACTCGCCTTCGGCAAGCTCCTGCGCGCGGCCGGTCAGATCGAGGGCCTCGAGCGCATCCGCTTCACGAGCCCCCACCCGGCCGCCTTCACCGACGACGTCATCGACGCGATGGCCGAGACGCCGGCCGTCATGCCGCAGCTGCACATGCCGCTGCAGTCGGGCTCGGATCGCATCCTCAAGTCGATGCGCCGGTCGTACCGCAGCGAGAAGTTCCTCGGCATCCTCGACCGGGTGCGCGCGCGCATCCCGAACGCCGCCATCAGCACCGACATCATCGTCGGCTTCCCCGGTGAGACGGAGGAGGACTTCGCCGACACGCTGCGGGTCGTCGAGGCCGCGCGCTTCGCGAGCGCCTTCACCTTCCAGTACTCCATCCGCCCCGGCACCCCGGCGGCGACGATGCCCGACCAGGTGCCGAAGGAGGTCGTGCAGGAGCGCTACGACCGCCTGATCGCGCTGCAGGAGCGCATCAGCCTGGAGGAGAACCAGCGCCAGGTCGGCCGTGAGGTGCAGGTGCTCATCTCCACGGGCGAGGGAAAGAAGGATGCCGCGACCGAGCGCATCTCGGGCCGCGCGGAGGACAGCCGGCTCGTGCACGTCGCCGTGCCCGCCGGCAGCGAGCGACCCCGCCCTGGCGACGTCGTGACCGCCACGATCACGCACGCCGCGCCGTTCCACCTGCTCGCCGACGAGACCGCGCCGCTGCGCGTCCGCCGCACCCGCGCCGGCGACGCCTGGGATCGCCAGCAGGCCGAGAGCTGCGCCGTGCCGACGCCGGCCGGAGCGACCGCCGGGCAGGGGCCGCGAGTCTCGCTCGGGCTGCTTACGGTTCGGGTCGCGACGAGTCCGATCTACGACGCCGGCGACGGGGAACGCCGCTCGCTGCTGTGATCGTCGCCGTGGTCGGCGCCACGGGCACCGGCAAGAGCGCGCTGAGCCTCGACCTCGCCGAGCGGCTCGCCGCCCGCGGCCTCCGCGCCGAGATCGTCAACGGCGACGCCATGCAGCTCTACCGCGGCATGGACATCGGCACGGCCAAGCTGCCCGAGTCCGAGCGACGCGGCATCCCGCACCACCTCCTCGACGTGCTCGACGTCACCGACGAGGCCTCCGTCGCGCGGTATCAGCAGGATGCCCGGGGCGCGATCGACGACATCCTCACCCGCGGCGCCGTGCCCATCCTCGTCGGCGGCTCCATGCTCTACGTGGCCGCCGTGCTCACCGACTTCCAGTTCCCGGGCACGGACCCGGTCGTGCGGGCGCGGTGGGAGTCGGTGCTCGCCGAGCGCGGCACGACCGAGCTGTTCCTCGAGCTGCAGCGGCGCGACCCCGAGGCGGCGGCCGCGATCGGGCCCCACAACGCCCGCCGCATCGTGCGGGCGCTCGAGGTCATCGAGCTCACGGGTGAGCCGTTCAGCGTGGGCCTCGCCGCGCGCGACACCCCGTGGCGGCCCTACCGGCAGTTCGGCGTCGCGCTCGACCGACCGGCCCTCGTCGAGCGCCTCGACGCGCGCGTCGCCGGCATGTGGGCGCAGGGCCTCCTCGACGAGGTCGCGGCCCTGCGCGAGCGAGGCCTCGAGCGCGGAGCGACCGCGAGCCGCGCGATCGGCTACGCCCAGGCGCTCGGCCAGCTGCGCGGCGAGCTCGGCGAGAGCGAGGCGATCACCGAGACGGCGGCGCTGACGCGGCGGTACGCGCGGCGGCAGCTAAGCTGGTTCCGCCGTGACCGCACGATCGAGTGGGTCGAGGCGCTCGACCCCGGCCTCGCGCAGCGGGTCGAGCAGCGTGTGCTCGAGGCGCTCGAGCACGACGACGCAGCCGGGGCAGGCGCCTGACGCGCCCGTAGACTCGGGGCATGGCCACGAGCATCCGTTTCACGAAGGGGCACGGCACGGGCAACGACTTCGTGCTCTACGCCGACCCCGAGGGTCAGCACGCGCTCAGCGCGCAGCAGCTCGCGGCCATCGCCGATCGCCGATTCGGCGTCGGCGGCGATGGCGTGATCCGCGCCGTGCGCTCGGCGAACCTGCCCGACGGCGCGGCCGCGCTCGCGGAGGACGCGGACGCCGAGTGGTTCATGGACTACGTCAACAGCGACGGCAGCGTCAGCGAGATGTGCGGCAACGGCATCCGCGTGTTCGTGCGCTACCTGCTGGAGACGGGGCTCGCCGAGCTCGAGCCCGGGCAGAGCATCGCGATCGGCACCCGCGCCGGTGTGCGCGACGTGCAGCGCCTCACCGACGGCTTCGCCGTCGACCTGGGGCGGTGGCGGCTCGCCGGCGGTGAGCCGCTCGTGCGGGCGCGCGAGCTGCCCGTCGCCCGGCCCGGCCTCGGCGTCGACGTCGGCAACCCGCACGTGGTCGTCGCTGTCGCGAGCGACGACGAGCTCGCCGCGATCGACCTCAGTCGGGCGCCCGAGCTCGAACCGGCACCGCCCGCCGGCGCGAACGTCGAGTTCGTCGTGCCGGGCGACCCGCTCGTGGTCGACGGGGTCGGCCGCATCCGCATGCGCGTGCACGAGCGCGGCAGCGGCGAGACCCTCTCGTGCGGCACCGGCGCCGTCGCGTCGGCGCTCGCGGTGCGCCACTGGGCGGGCGCGCACGCCCCGAACGAGTGGCGCGTCGAGGTGCCGGGCGGGGTTCTCGGGGTGCGCATGTTCCCGACCGAGGATGGCGAGCACGTCGCGCTGAGCGGCCCCGCCGAGCTGGTCTTCGAGGGCGAGCTGCGCGTCTGAGCGTCGCGCGGCGCTCGCGCCGAGCATCCGCCGCTAGTCGGCCTCGATGACGGGGATGGCCCCCGTGATCGCGCCCCTGCGGCGCACCCGCAGCACGCGGAAGCCCTTGCTCGTTGCCGCGCGCTGGGCCCGCAGATCGTCGAGCTCGGCGTCGATCCAGCGCTGCAGCGAGTCGGCCCCGAGGTTGCGGGCGACGACGAGCCAGGCGTCGGAGGCGTCGGCCAGTCGAGGCAGCCAGCCCCGCAGCATCGCGTGCAGCTCGTTCTTGCCGACCCGGATCGGCGGGTTCGACCAGATCGTGCGGAAGGTGACGTCGTCGGGAACATCCTCGGGCCGCACGGCGTTGACGTTCGTGAGGCCGAGCGTGGAGGCATTGCGGCGCGTGAGCTCGAGGGCGCGCTCGTTGACGTCGACCGCCCACACGGTCGCTCGCGGCGACTCGAGTGCGAGGGTCAGTGCGATCGGCCCCCAGCCGCACCCGAGGTCGAGCAGGTGACCGCCCGGGGGAGGCGGCGGCACGGAACCGAGCAGCACCCGGGTGCCCACGTCGAGCGCTCCGGGGCTGAACACGCCGCCCGCCGTCACGACCTCCACGTCGCGACCGGCGAGCGTCACCGGCAGCGTCCTGATGACCATCTCACTCTGCGGCCGCGCGCTGAAGTAGTGGTCGGACGACATGGCCAGAATCTACCGAATAGCGAGAGAGTATGGTGAAGCGGATGACCGAGAAGACCACCGCCCACGGCGACGAGAGCCCTCGCGCCACGAGCCCGGTCGGCGACGACGCCGAGACGGATGCGGTGGCCCGCGTACTCGCGAGCGCTGAGTCGCGTGCGCGCTCGGTCACGCTCCACGGCCAGCGCGCCGCCGCCCTGCAGGCCGACGACGCGTACCTCGACGATCGCGACGGCGACCAGTTCGACCGCGAGGATCGCGCGGCCCTGCGCCGCGTGCGCGGCCTCTCGACCGAGCTCGACGACGTCACCGAGGTCGAGTACCGGCAGCTGCGCCTGGAGAACGTGGTGCTCATCGGCGTGTACTCCGGCGGCTCGCTCGCCGACGCCGAGAACTCGCTGCGCGAGCTCGCCGCCCTCGCCGAGACGGCCGGCGCGGTCGTGCTCGACGGACTGCTGCAGCGTCGACCGCACCCCGACCCGAGCACCTACCTCGGCAAGGGCAAGGCCGCTGAGCTCGCCCTCATCGTCGCCGAGCTCGGCGCCGACACCGTCATCGCCGACACCGAGCTCGCCCCGAGCCAGCGTCGCGCCCTGGAGGACGTCGTCAAGGTGAAGGTCATCGACCGCACCGCGGTGATCCTCGACATCTTCAGCCAGCACGCGAAGAGCCGCGAGGGCAAGGCGCAGGTCGAGCTCGCGCAGCTGGAGTACCTCCTGCCGCGCCTGCGCGGCTGGGGCGAGTCGATGTCGCGCCAGGCCGGTGGGCAGGTCGGCGGCGCGGGGGCCGGCATGGGCAGCCGTGGTCCGGGTGAGACGAAGATGGAGCTCGACCGGCGCCGCATCCACAGCCGCATGGCGAAGCTGCGCAAGCAGATCAAGGGCTTCGCGCCGGCTCGAGCGGCGAAGCGCGCCAACCGCGACCGCTTCACGGTGCCGAGCGTCGCGATCGCCGGCTACACCAACGCCGGCAAGTCGAGCCTGCTGAACCGCATCACGCGCGCCGGCGTGCTCGTCGAGAACGCCCTCTTCGCCACGCTCGACGCGACCGTGCGCAAGTCGTCGACGCCCGACGGCCGCCCGTTCACGATCGCCGACACCGTCGGCTTCGTGCGCAACCTGCCGCACCAGCTCGTGGAGGCGTTCCGCTCGACGCTGGAGGAGATCGCGGAGTCGGACGTCATTGTGCACGTCGTCGACGGGGCCCACCCCGACCCCGCCGCGCAGATCGCGACCGTGCGCGACGTCATCGGCGAGGTCGACGCGAGGCACATCCCCGAGATCATCGCCTTCAACAAGGCCGACCTGCTCGACGACGACGCGCGGCTCGTGCTGCGTGGGCTCGAGCCGGGCGCCGTGTTCGTCTCGGCGAAGACCGGCGAGGGCGTCGACGAGCTGCGGGCGCGCATCGCCGAGCTGCTGCCCAACCCGGAGGTCGAGCTGCGGCTGCTGATCCCGTTCGACCGCGGCGACCTCGTGGCGCTGCTGCACGAGCGCGGCCGCATCGTCGAGACCGACTACGACGAGCGCGGCACGCGCGTGCACGCCTTCGTGAACCCGCAGTTCACGGGCCCGTTCGAGCCCTTCGCGGTCGTCGACGCGTAGCCGCGGCGACGACCGCCGACTCGGGTCGGGCCGCTCCGCGACGGTTCAGACCGAGCGCAGCACCGCGACGACCTTGCCGAGAATCGTCGCGTAGTCGCCCAGGATCGGCTCGAACGCCGAGTTGCGCGGCAGCAGCCAGGTGTGGCCGTCGCGCTGCTTGAAGACCTTCACGGTCGCCTCGTCGTCGAGCATGGCCGCGACGATCTCGCCGTTCTCGGCGGTCGACTGCTGCCGCACGACGACCCAGTCGCCGTCGCAGATCGCCGCGTCGATCATCGAATCGCCGACGACCTTGAGCATGAACAGCTCGCCCTTGCCGACGAGCTGGCGGGGGAGGGGGAAGACCTCCTCGACCTGCTGGTCGGCGGTGATCGGGATGCCCGCGGCGATGCGCCCGACGAGCGGCACCATGGCCGCGTCGCCGACCGCGGGCCCCGCCGGCGCCTCCGAGGCGGCGGATGTGGGGGCCTCGACGTCGATGAGCACCTCGAGAGCGCGGGGACGGTTCGGGTCGCGGCGCACGTAGCCCGCGAGCTCGAGCTGGCCCAGCTGGTGCGAGACGCTCGACATCGACGAGAGGCCGACCGCCTCGCCGATCTCGCGCATCGACGGCGGGTACCCGCGCTGCGCCACCGAGGCCTGGATGACTCCGAGGATGGCGCGCTGCTTGTCGCTCAGGGTCGTGCGGCGTCGCGTGCCGGGCGCGCTCGCGCCCTCGGCGGTCGTCTCGTCGGCCATCGTCGGCTCCGTTCCGGTGCGGGCAGTCGGGCCGCACGGTCGGCGGCACGAATGTCGGTGGTCGCTGGTGGAGTACCAGTGAGCTTTCGAAACTGTATCCGCCCCGGACCGTCCGTTCAAACACCCGTTCGAACGTGTCGCACCTCGCGAGGGTCGGATTCGACCTCGAGGCTTGAATCTGTGTTCGATCGAATGTATGTTCGGAACACAGGTTCGCAGGGCTCTCCCGGCCGAGAGCGCTGCATCCCCGGCGGTCCCCGCCGCCGGGGGCCTGTCGACATCCTCACCCGAGGAACCCAGGAGGACCGGATGACCGCCATCGCCCTTGCCGAGCTCGCAGCCCCCCGCACGCGCCTCCGCATCACGCGGCGTGGCCGCGCCGTCCTCGCCGCCGTCGCCGCCGCCCCGTTCGTCGTCGCCGTGTTCACCTCGGTGCTCGGCGGGGCGGCGGCGACGGCCACCTCCACGGTCGTCGACGCACCCCCGACGGTCGTCACCGTCGAGGCGGGGCAATCGCTGTGGCAGATCGCCGCGATCGTCGCCCCCGAGGCGAACCCGGCCGACGTCGTCGCCGACCTCATCGCGCACAACGCGCTCGAGAGCGGCAGCGTGCTGCCCGGCCAGACCCTCGTGCTTCCGGAGCGCTACGCCGACTGACGGCGTCGCGCCGAACAAGCGCGCTGCCCCGACCGAGCGCGCCGCCCCGACCGGCCAATCGCGCGGTCGCCAGCGCCTAGCATGGGCTGAGTGACGTCCCTCGCCGACCTCCCCATCCGCGACGACCTCCGCGGCCTCACGCCGTACGGCGCTCCGCAGAAGCCCGTGCGCATCGCGCTCAACGTCAACGAGAACACGCATCCCGTGCCGGAGGAGGTCGTGGCGCACGTCACCTCGGCCGTCGAGCGCGCGATGCGCAGCATCAACCGGTACCCCGATCGCGAGTTCACGCTGCTGCGCGAGCACCTCGCGGCCTACGTGGGCGAGGGCACGACGCCCGAGCAGATCTGGGCTGCGAACGGCTCGAACGAGATCATCCAGCACCTGCTGCAGGCCTTCGGCGGCCCCGGCCGCAGCGTGCTCGGCTTCCCGCCCACGTACTCGATGCACGCGATCATCGCCGCGGGTACCGGCACGCGCTGGGTCGCCGCCGAGCGCGACGCCGACTATCGGCTGAGCCCCGCGACGGCTGCCGCGGCCGTCGAGCGCGAGAACCCGGATCTCGTCTTCCTCTGCGCCCCGAACAACCCGACGGGCACGGCCCTCGGCCTCGACACGATCGCCGCGGTCTATGAGGCCAGCCGCGGCATCGTCATGGTCGACGAGGCCTACGCCGAGTTCATGCCCGAGGGCGAGCCCTCGGCGCTGAGCCTGCTCGAGGGGCGCCCGCGCCTGGTGGTCTCGCGCACCATGAGCAAAGCCTTCGCCTTCGCCGGCGGTCGCCTCGGCTACCTGGTCGCCGATCCGGCGATCGCGGATGCCCTCCGCCTTGTCCGGCTGCCCTACCACCTCTCCGCGCTCAGCCAGGCGGCCGCGGTCGCCGCACTCGAGCACGCGCCGGCGATGCTCGCGACGGTCGGAGCGATCCGCGAGCAGCGCGACCGTCTGCTTGTCGAGCTCGCTCGACTCGGCTACGCGCCGCACGAGAGCTGGGCGAACTTCGTGCTGTTCGGCGGCGTCGACGACCCGCGCGCGACGTTCGAGTACCTGCTCGCGCACGACATCCTCGTGCGCGACGTGGGCATTCCGCACCACCTCCGCGTGACGGCCGGCACCGAGGCCGAGACGACGGAGTTCCTCGAGGTGCTCGGTAGGATGAACCGGTGACTTCACCGCGCACCGCCGAGCTCGTCCGTGAGACGAGCGAGTCGAGCATCCGTCTCGCGATCGACCTCGACGGCACCGGCCGCTCCTCGATCTCGACGACCGTGCCGTTCTTCGACCACATGCTGACGGCGTTCGCGAAGCACGCCCTCGTCGACCTCGAGGTCGAGGCGACGGGCGACACCCACATCGACGTGCACCACACGGTGGAGGACACCGGCATCGTGCTGGGCCAGGCCATCGTGCGCGCGCTCGGTGACAAGTCGGGCATCGCGCGCTTCGGCGACGCCCTCGTGCCGCTCGACGACGCGCTCGCGCAGGCGGTCGTCGACGTCTCGGGCCGGCCGTACCTCGTGCACTCGGGGGAGCCGGCGGGCTTCGAGTTCCACCTGATCGGCGGCCACTTCACCGGCTCGATGATCCGCCACGTCTTCGAGGCGATCACGATGCACGCGGCGCTCACGGTGCACCTGCGGGTGCTCGCCGGTCGCGACCCGCACCACATCGCCGAGGCCGAGTTCAAGGCCTTCGCGCGCGCCTTCCGCCAGGCGGTGCAGCCCGACGCGCGCGTGCAGGGCGTGCCGTCGACCAAGGGCGCCCTCTGATCGTGAGCGCGCGCCCCTCCGTCGTCGTGCTCGACTACGGCTCCGGCAACATCCACTCGGCCGCGAAGGCGCTCGAGGCCGCCGGCGCCGACGTCGAGATCTCCGCCGACCGCGGCCGCGTGCGCGACGCCGACGGTCTGCTCGTGCCGGGCGTGGGCGCCTTCGGCGCCGTCATGGCGGCGCTCAAGAGCGTGCGCGGCGACGAGCTCATCGACCGCCGCCTCGCCGGCGGGCGCCCGGTGCTCGGCATCTGCGTGGGCATGCAGGTCATGTTCGAGCGGGGCGACGAGCGCGGCCTGCTGACCGAGGGCCTGGGGGAGTGGCCCGGCACCGTGACCGAGCTCGACGCACCCGTGCTGCCGCACATGGGCTGGAACACGGTGGATGCTCCGTCGCAGTCGCGCCTGTTCGAGGGCCTGCACGACGAGCGCTTCTACTTCGTGCACTCCTACGCCGCGCGCGACTGGAGCCTGGAGGTCACGAACCCGAAGATCCCCGCTCCGGCGGTCACGTGGGCTGAGCACGGCGGTCGCTTCGTCGCGGCCGTCGAGAACGGCCCGCTGAGCGCGACGCAGTTCCACCCCGAGAAGTCGGGCGAGGCCGGTCTGCGGCTGCTCAGCAACTGGCTGCGCACCCTGTAGCGGTCAGCGGCCCACGAGAAGGGGAGTACGATTCTGTGCTTGTCTGCGGGCCGATCGGGTACCCCACCGCACCATCTCCGCACGAATCCACCTCGAGAAAGACAGTCATGAGCGAGTTCTCCCGCATCCCCGCCCTCACCCTGCTGCCGGCGGTGGATGTCGCGGGCGGCAAGGCGGTGCGACTGACGCAGGGCGAGGCCGGCACGGAGACGGCGTACGGCGACCCGGTCGACGCGGCGCTCGAGTGGGCGAACGACGGCGCCGAGTGGATCCACCTCGTCGACCTCGACGCGGCGTTCGGTCGCGGCAACAACCGCAAGATCATCCAGAAGGTCGTCAAGGCCACCCCGAAGCACGTCAATATCGAGCTCTCCGGCGGCATCCGTGATGACAAGAGTCTCGAGGCCGCGCTCGCGACAGGCGCCAAGCGCATCAACCTCGGCACGGCCGCTCTCGAGAACCCCGAGTGGGCCGCCCATGTCATCGCCGAGTACGGCGAGGCGATCGCGGTCGGTCTCGACGTGCGCGGCACGACGCTCGCCGCCCGCGGCTGGACGGAGGAGGGCGGCGACCTCTGGCAGGTGCTCGAGCGCCTCGAGGAGGCCGGCTGCGCCCGCTACGTCGTCACCGACGTCACGAAGGATGGCACGCTCAAGGGCCCGAACCTCGACCTCCTGCGCCAGGTCATGGAGCGCACCCACCGTCCCGTCATCGCCTCCGGCGGGGTCTCGAGCCTCGACGACATCGCCGCGCTGCGCGACCTCGTGCCGCTCGGGCTCGAGGGCGCGATCGTCGGCAAGGCGCTCTACGCGGGCGCGTTCACGCTGCCCGAGGCGCTCGACGTCGCCGGCAACTGATCCGCATGGTGAGCGGCGCCGCATGACCGCGACCGACTCGGCGGGCCAGCCCTGGGCGGGGCGGTCCTTCACGCCCAACCCCGCGGCGGGCGACGACGGCTCGGCCCCCGGGGCCTTCGTCGAGGGGATGCGCGCCTTCCGCGCCGGTGAGCTGGCGGCGAGCGGCCTCGTCGACGTCCTCCGCGACTGCCGCTTCCTCATCCCTCTCGTCGCGGTCGCGGGGGAGGAGGGCCTCACCGAGACCGGGCAGCGCGTCGACAAGACGCAGGAGCTGTCGATCATCACCGTCGCGGGCCCCGATTGCCGCCCGATCCTGCCTGTCTTCTCCAGCGTCGCCGCGATGACCCGCTGGCGCCCGGATGCCCGGCCGGTGCCCGCGACCGCGCAGCGAGTCGCCCTCGCCGCCGCGAGCGAGCGCACCGACCGCGTCGTGATCGACGCGCGCGGCGACGAGCTCGTGCTGCCGCGACCGGCCGTCTGGGCGATCGCCCGCGGCACCGCCTGGGTGCCGGCCCTCGACGACCCCGAGGTGGTCGAGGCCATCACGGCTCCGGCCGAGCAGCACGATGGCGTGGTGGCTGTTGCGCTCGTGGGCGGCGACCCGGAGCTGCGCGGCAGCGGGCCGGAGGTCGTCGTGCGCCTCGCCCTCGAGCCGGGCGTCGAAGGCGAGCGCCTGCGGGAGACGATCGGCGCGATGAGCGCGCGATGGGCATCCGACCCGATCGTCGCGGAGCGCGTCGACGCGATCGCGGTGCAGCCGGTCGTGCTGCCCGCGAGCGACGGCTGACGCCGGGTCGGGCGGTCTAGGAGACCGGGCCCGTCCACTTCTCGCCGGGGCCCTGGCCGGGGGCGTCGGGGAAGGGCGAGGCCTCGCGGAAGGCGAGCTGCACCGAGCGCAGGCCGTCGCGCAGCACGCGCGCGTGGTGGTCGCCGAGCTCGGGCGCCGAGGCCGTGATGAGGCCGGCGAGGGCGGTGATGAGCTTGCGCGCCTCGGCGAGGTCGATCTCCTCCTCGCCCTGCTCGGAGAGGCCGCACTTCACGGCGGCCGCGCTCAGCAGGTGCACCGCGACGGTGTTGATGATCTCGACGGCGGGCACCTCGGCGATGTCGCGCGAGGCCTCCGAGCCAAGGTCGGTCGCATCGTTCAGGGGCTCGCTCATGAGGCTCTCCGGTGTCGAGGGCGGCCGCGGCTTTCCGCGGCGGCGCGGGACTGCTACTCTTATGCGGGCTCCGGGGCCAGATCCCCGGTACGAAAGTGGAGGACTCCTCCCACCCGCGCTTGACCGCTTCACTAGGTTACCGGGTCAGATCACCCCGCTCGATCGGCAGCAGTGCCGGGCGAGGGCCGCGGGTGAGCACGGCACTGCCGTGCGGAGGATCCTCTTTCGACCACTCACGACAGAGGAGACTCGCATCAGCGAACCGAGAACGAACGACCGCATCCGCGTGCCCGAGGTCCGACTCGTCGGCCCCGGTGGCGAGCAGGTCGGCGTCGTCAAGATCGAGGTGGCCCTGCGGTTGGCGCAGGAGGCCGACCTCGATCTCGTCGAGGTCGCTCCGAACTCGAAGCCGCCCGTGGTCAAGATCATGGACTACGGCAAGTTCAAGTACGAGGCGGCGCAGAAGGCCAAGGAGGCCCGCCGCAACCAGGCGAACACCATCCTCAAGGAGGTGCGCTTCCGCCTGAAGATCGACAAGCACGACTACGAGACCAAGCGCAAGCGCGCCGAGGGCTTCCTCAAGGATGGCGACAAGGTCAAGGCGATGATCCTGTTCCGCGGTCGCGAGCAGTCGCGCCCCGAGCAGGGCGTGCGCCTGCTGCAGCGCTTCGCGGAGGACGTCGCCGAGTTCGGCAGCGTCGAGTCGACGCCGACGATCGACGGCCGCAACATGGTCATGATCATCGGCCCGCTCAAGAACAAGGCTGACGCGAAGGCCGAGCTCAACGCCGCGCGCGCCGCCTCGAAGGCGGAGCGCAAGAGCGCCGCGGCCGCCGAGAAGCAGTCGACGAGCGAGCCGACGGCCGCGCCGGCCACGGCCGCACGGGTCGCCGCGCCGACGACCGCCGCGCCCGCGGCGGAGACGCCGAATGCCGAGCAGCCCGAGGCCCCGGCTCCGCAGGCTGAGGCTCCGAAGGTCGAGGCGCCGAAGACCGAGGCCCCCAAGGCCGAGGCTCCGAAGGCCGCGGCCCCGAAGGCCAGCGCCCCCAAGTCGGCCCCGCGCTCGACGCCGAAGGCGACGCCGGCCAACGCCCCCAAGCCCGCCGCGGTCAAGCCGACCCCGGCCAACGCGCCGAAGCCCGGTGCCGGCTCGAAGGCGGCGACGCCCAAGGCCCCCACGACGCCCGCCCCCGCGGCGGAGTAGTTCCAGCCCACGAAAGAGAGAAACGAATGCCTAAGCAGAAGACCCACTCGGGAGCGAAGAAGCGCTTCAAGCTGACCGGCTCCGGCAAGGTCATGAAGCAGGGCGCGGGTATGCGTCACAACCTCGAGAAGAAGTCCAGCGAGCTCACGCGCCGCCTGAACAACGAGGTCGTCCTGGCTCCGGCCGACGCCAAGGTCATCAAGAAGCTCATCGGCAAGAAGTAGCCGGCACTAGGAAAGACTGAAGGACACCGAACATGGCAAGAGTGAAGCGGGCCGTCAACGCCCAGAAGAAGCGTCGCGTCATCCTCGAGCGCGCTGAGGGCTACCGCGGCCAGCGGTCGCGCCTCTACCGCAAGGCCAAGGAGCAGGTCACCCACTCGCTCGTCTACGCCTACCGCGACCGTCGCGCCAAGAAGGGCGAGTTCCGTCGCCTCTGGATCCAGCGCATCAACGCCGCGGCCCGTGCCAACGGCATGACCTACAACCGCCTCATCCAGGGCCTCGGCCTGGCGGGCGTCGAGGTCGACCGCCGCATGCTGGCCGAGCTGGCCGTCAACGAGCCCGCGGCGTTCACCGCGCTCGTCAAGGTCGCCAAGGAGGCCCTCCCGGCCGACACCTCGGCGCCGAAGACCGCCGCGTAGTCTCGCGTTCCGCTCGAAGGCGCGCTCCCGATCCGTCGGGGGCGCGCCTTCGTCGTCCCCGGCGCGGGAGTCGCCCGGCCACGCCGGCGCTGGTTAGCCTGACCGCATGATCGACAACCCGCGCTCGCCGCGCGTGCGGGCCGCCGCGAAGCTCGCGAAGCGGTCGCAGCGCGCCGAGACGGGGCTGTTCCTCGTCGAGGGCCCTCAGGCGGTCGACGAGGCGGTGCGCACGCGACCCGACCTCGTGCGCGAGGTCTTCACGACTCCCGCGGCGGAGGAGCGCCACCACGGTCTCCTCGCGCAGGCTCGTGCGGCGGGCATCCGCATCGATCAGGTGACGGATGCCGTGCTCGAGGTCATCGCCGACACGGTCACCCCGCAGGGCATGGTGGCGGTGTGCGCGATGATGCCCGCGGGCCTCGACGACGTGCTCGCGGCCGGGCCGCGCCTCGTGGCGGTGCTGGAGGAGGTGCGGGATCCGGGCAACGCGGGAACGGTCATCCGCGTCGCCGATGCCGCGGGCGCCGATGCCGTGATCCTGACCGGCTCGAGCGTCGACCCCTTCAACCCGAAGGCCGTGCGGGCCTCGACGGGCTCGCTGTTCCACCTGCCGGTCGTGGTCGGCGTTTCGCTCGAGCGCGCGCTCGCGGGGCTGCGCGCGGCGGGCGCCCGCGTGCTCGCGGCCGACATCTCGGGCGACGACCTGCTGACGGTGCGCTCCGCGGGCGAGCTCGACGGGCCCACGGCCTGGCTGTTCGGCAACGAGGCGCGCGGGCTCACCGAGCAGCAGCTCGAGCTCGCCGATCGGGCCGTCATCGTGCCGATCTACGGCCGGGCCGAGTCGCTCAACCTCGCCACGGCGGCCGCGGTCTGCCTGTACGAGAGCGCCTTCGCGCAGCGGAGCGCGGCCGGCTCCGCGCCGTGACCGTCCTCATCGTCGAGGACGACGATCGCCTCATGGATGCCCTGCGCGCGTTCCTCCGCCGCGCGGGCTACGACACGGTGAGCGCCGCCGACGCCGCGCAGGCCCTCGATGCGCTTGGCTCCGACACGGAGGTGGTGCTGCTCGACCTCGGCCTGCCCGACATGGACGGCGTCGAGCTGTGCCGGCTGATTCGCCAGCGCACGGGAGTGCCGATCATCATCGCGACCGCGCGCAGCCACGTGCAGGAGCGCATCCGCGGGCTGCGCGCCGGTGCCGACGACTTCGTCGTGAAGCCGTACAACGTGCTCGAGCTCGTGGCCCGCATCGAGGCGGTCACGCGGCGCTGGCGCTCGGCGCCCGAGCCGGCCGCCGAGCAGGTCATCGACGTCGCGGGCGTGCGCGTCGACCTCGCGGGCCGTCAGCTGCTGATCGAGGGCGAGCCCGTCGAGCTCACGCGCACCGAGTTCGACATCGTGGCCGCCCTCGCGCGCTACCCGGGCGTGGTGGTGCCGCGGGAGCGCATCATTCGCGAGGTGTGGCAGACCGACTGGCACGGCTTCAGTCGCTCGCTCGAGGTGCATGTCGGCTCGATCCGCCGCAAGACGGGCCGCACCGACCTCATCGAGACGGTGCGCGGCGTCGGCTACCGCTTCGCCGGGAGCTGACCGTGCGCCGTCGCCTCGTCGTGGTCTTCCTCGTCCCGCTCGTCGCGGTGCTGCTCGTGCTGGGCGGCGCCTACGCCTGGAGCGCCGCCCGCAGCATCCAGCAGGAGCGTCTGGCCGAGCTGCTCGGCGACGTCGCCTACTTCGTGACGAGCGCGCGGCAGGCGCTGCGCAGCGGCAGCCCCGATCTGGTCGCGAGCGAGGCGCAGCGCTACTTCGAGGTCTACGGCACGAGCGTGCTCGTGGTCGATCGCTCCGGCTCGACGTGGGCGTACGGCGGCGGCGAGCCGCTCGTGCTCGACGAGTCGACCTCGGGGCAGATCGAGCTCGCCCTCGCCGGGCGCCGCGGCGACCTGCCGGAGCCCGCCCTGCCGTGGGCGCTCACCGAGTCGGTGGTCGTCGAGCCGGTGCTCGACAACGGCGACGCGATCGGCGCGGTCGTCGTCACGGCGAGCGTCGATGTCGCGCGCGAGGCGATCCTCGAGCAGTGGGCGGCACTGCTCATCGGGGCGGTGCTCGCGACGGCGATCGGTCTCGTCGTCGTCTCGCGCCTGGCGACCTGGGTGCTGCGCCCCGTGCAGCGCGTCGACGACGCGATGGAGGCGATCGAGCGCGGCGAGATCGAGGCGCGCATCGACGACGACACGGGCCCGCCCGAGCTGCGCCGCATGATCCAGCTCTTCAACAGCATGGCGGAGGAGATCGAGCGCACCCTGTCGCGCCAGCAGGAGTTCGCCCTCAACGCCTCGCACGAGCTGCGGAACCCGCTCAACGCGCTGCTGGTCCGCGTGGAGTACCTCGCGACGGGCCTCGGTGACGAGTGGCGCGACGACGTGGAGGAGACCCGCGAGGAGGGGCGGCGCATGACCCGCATCCTCGACACGTTGCTGAACCTCGCCAGGAGCGGCCAGCGCGGCGCCGCCCTCGAGCGGCTCGACGTGGTGGAGCTCGCGCGCGGTCGGGTCGAGGCGTGGCGGCAGGCGGCGGGGCAGGCGGGCGTGTCGCTCGTGCTCGACGCCGTCGAGCCCGTCCGCGCCGACACCGATCGCACGATCCTGGAGAGCGCCCTCGACGCCGTCATCGACAACGCCGTGAAGTTCTCGCCGGGCGGCACGCGCGTGGTCGTCACGGTGCGGGTGGCGGATGCCGCGCCCGAGATCGTCGTGCGCGACGAGGGGCCCGGGGTCGACACGGAGGAGCTCGCCCGCATCACCGATCGCTTCTGGCGCAGCCCGCGCAGCCGGCAGTCGCCCGGGTCCGGCCTGGGGCTCGCGATCGCCACCGACCTGCTGCAGTCGATCGGCGGCCGTCTGCGCGTGGAGTCGCCGGAGGGCGGCGGACTCGCCGTGCACCTGCGCCTGGCGCGAGGGGAGGCGTCGTGAGGGGGCGGCTCCGCAGGGCGGTGCTGACGGCGATCGGCGGGATGCTCGCCCTCGCGTCGCTCGCCGCGTGCGGCCCGACGCCCGTCGTCGAGCGCTTCTCGATCGCGGGTGGCGGCCCCACCGGCGTCTACTACGCCTTCGGCGAGCGGCTCGCGGTCGAGGTCACCGAGCGGCTCGGGTCGCAGGCGAGCGTCGATGAGACGAACGGCTCGGTCGACAACCTGCTGCGCATCAGCGAGGGCCGCGCGCTGTTCGGCTTCGCTCAGAGCGACGTGGCCGCCGACGCGGTGGCGGGGGAGGGAGCCTTCCCCGAGCCGGTCGCGGTGCGCGCGGTCGCCCGCCTCTACGACGAGTACGTGCACGTCGTCGTGCGCGACGACAGCGACATCGCCGATCTCGCCGAGCTCGCGGGGCGCACGGTCTCGCTCGGCGCGACCGGCTCGGGCGTGAGCTTCGTGGCCGGGCGCGTGCTCGACGCCGCGGGCCTCGACGTGGCGGCGGTCGACGACCGCGAGCTAGGGCTCGCGGAGTCGATCGCGGCGCTGCGCGACGGCGAGATCGAGGCGTTTTTCTGGGTGGGAGGCCTGCCGACGCCGGGCCTCACCGAGCTGTTCGCCCAGACGCCGGCGCGGCTGCTGTCGATCGAGCCGACGACCGTCGACCGCGTCAACGCGCGGCACGACGGCGTGTACCGCCTCGCCGAGTTCCCGATCGGCGCGTACGGCCGCACGGAGGCGACCGCGACGATGACCGTGCCGAACTACCTCGTGGTCGCCGAGAGCGCGCCCGACGAGGTCGTGCGCGACGTGCTGCGCGTGCTGTTCGAAGCCCGGTCCGAGATCGCCGCCGATGTGCCGGCGGCGGCGCTACTGGACCGCCGGCAGGCGATCTTCACCGACCCCGTGCCGCTCCACCCCGGCGCGATCGCCTCGTACCGCGACGCTCGCGACTGAGCCTCGCGGCCCTCACGGAGCACCCCGGGAGCACACGCTCAAGAAAAGCTCAAGGCGGGTTCGGTCCGCGTTCGTGCCGTTTACCGTGTCGTCGTGCCACCAGTGCTGATGCGCTCGCCGCTCGTCGTGCGCGCTCCGGCGCTGGGGCCGTTCCGAGCCCGAAAGGACGACGCTGGTGCCTGAACCGCTGGTCGCGATCGAACACGTCAACAAGCACTACGGCGAGCTGCACGTGTTGCGCGACATCTCCACGACGGTCGAGAAGGGCCAGGTGGTGGTCGTCATCGGCCCCTCCGGCTCGGGCAAGTCGACATTCTGCCGCGCGATCAACCGTCTCGAGACGATCGATTCCGGTGAGATCCGCATCGACGGCACGCCGCTGCCCGCGGAGGGCGCCGAGCTCGCGGCCCTCCGCGCCGACGTCGGCATGGTGTTCCAGTCGTTCAACCTCTTCGCGCACAAGACGGTGCTCGAGAACGTCACGCTCGCGCCGATGCGCGTGCGCGGTGTCAGCAAGGCCGAGGCCGAGCAGCGCGCGATGCAGCTGCTCGAGCGCGTCGGCGTCGCCAACCAGGCCCACAAGATGCCCGCGCAGCTGTCGGGCGGCCAGCAGCAGCGCGTCGCGATCGCCCGCGCCCTGGCGATGGAGCCCAAGCTCATGCTGCTCGACGAGCCGACGAGCGCGCTCGACCCGGAGATGATCAACGAGGTCCTCGACGTCATGGTCCAGCTCGCGAAGGACGGCATGACGATGATCGTCGTCACCCACGAGATGGGCTTCGCACGCCGCGCCGCCGACCGCGTCCTCTTCATGGCCGACGGCCAGATCCTCGAGGATGCCCCGCCCGCGTCGTTCTTCGACGCCCCGAAGACCGACCGCGCCAAGGACTTCCTCTCGAAGATCCTCAGTCACTGAGCGCCGTCCGCCGAACCCGCACCATCCGCAACCGACACCGAGGGAGCAGCACATGCGCATCACACGGAAGAGCACGATCCTCAGCGCGGCGGGCGCCGCGCTCCTGCTGGGGCTCACCGCCTGCGGCCCGGCCGGCAGCGCCGGTCCTGGCGGCGTGGACGAGCCCGAGGAGAGCGGCGAGGCCGCGACCGGCAACGGTCCGTACAGCCTCGAGATCGCCGAGAACCCGGAGTTCGAGGAGGGCACGACGATGGCCGAGCTCGCCGAGGCGGGCACGATCCGGGTCGGCACCAAGTTCGACCAGCCGCTGTTCGGTCTCGTCGGTCCTGACGGGGTGCCGGTGGGCTTCGATGTCGCGATCGCGGCGCTCGTCGCCGCCGAGCTGGGCATCCCGTTCGAGGACATCGAGTGGACGGAGGCCCAGTCGGCCGTCCGCGAGTCGTTCCTGGAGAGCGACCAGGTCGACATCGTCGTGGCGACCTACACGATCAACGACGCACGCAAGGAGCGCATCGACTTCGCCGGCCCGTACTTCCTGGCCGGCCAGGACATCCTCGTCGCCGCCGGCAACCCCGAGGGCATTACGGGCCCGGAGGACCTCGAGGGCCAGCCCGTCTGCTCGGTGAGCGGTTCGACGCCTGCCGCCACCATCGCCGACGAGTACGGTGCAGAGGTCTTCGCGGCCGGCGCCTACAGCGACTGCCTCGACCCGCTGCGCAACGGCCAGGTCGTCGCCGTGACGACCGACAACGTCATCCTTTCGGGCTTCGTCGACCAGAACCCCGGCGAGTTCGAGCTGCTCGGCGAGACCTTCACCGAGGAGCCCTACGGCATCGGCCTGCCCAAGGGCGACGACGCGTTCCGCGACTTCATCAACGACGTGCTCGAGGAGGCCTTCGAGGACGGCACGTGGGAGCGCCTCTTCAGCGAGACCGCGGGCACCGTCATCGACACGCCCGAGCCGCCGAGCGTCGACCGCTACTAGGCGGTTGCCGAAACCCGGGTGCGGGGCGGCCCCGGCCGCCCCGCACCATCCCCCTTCCTGACAGGAGACTCGCGTGCAGTTCCTCATCGAGAGCGGCGACGTGCTGCTCGAGGGCTTCCTCGGCACACTCCGCATGCTCGCGCTCACCTTCGTGCTCGCCGTGCCGCTCGGCATCGTGCTGGCCGGCATGCGCATCTCGCCCGTGCCGAGCCTGCGCTGGGTCGCGGCCGGCTTCACCGAACTGCTGCGCAACACCCCGCTGACGCTCGTCTTCTTCCTCCTGGTCTTCGTTGTGCCGCGGCTCGGCGTCGTCGTCGACTTCCAGGTGAGCGCGATCGTCGCGCTCACGCTCTACACGGCACCCTTCTACGCCGAGGCGATCCGCTCCGGCATCAACTCGGTGCCGGTGGGTCAGGCCGAAGCGGCCCGATCGCTCGGCATGACCTTCACGCAGACCGCGCGATTCGTCGTACTGCCCCAGGCCGTGCGGTCGGTCATCCCGCCGCTCATCAACGTCACGATCGCGCTGACCAAGAACACCTCGGTCGCCGGCGGGTTCTTCATCGTCGAGCTCTTCGCCTCCAGCCGCACCCTCGCGAACGCCTACGCCGACCAGACCATCGCGATCTTCCTGGCCGTGGCGCTCTGCTACCTCGCCGTGACGATCCCGCTCGGTCGCATCGCCGACCGGCTCGAAAAGAAGGTGGCGGTGCTCCGATGACCTCCGTCCTCTACGACGCCCCCGGGCCCAAGGCTCGTCGGCGCTCGCTCATCGCCTCCCTCGTGACGGGTGCGGTGCTGCTCGCCGCGCTCGGCTGGGTCGTCGCGACCCTCGCCGGGGAGGGCCTGTTCGACGCCGAGCGGTGGGACATCTTCCAGGATCCGCTCGTCTGGCTCGGCCTCTGGGAGCGCGGTCTGCTCGTCACGCTGCAGGTGGCGGCGCTCGCGAGCGTGCTCGCGGTGCTGCTCGGCAGCGTGTTCGCGGTCCTGCGCCTCTCCTCCGTCGCCGCCATCCGCATCCCGGTCACGATCGTGCTCGAGTTCTTCCGCGGCATGCCCGTCCTGCTGATGATGTTCTTCATCCTGATCCTGTTCTCGACGAGCCAGTACTGGGCCGTCGTGCTCGGGCTCACGGTGTACAACGGAGCGATCATCGGCGAGGCGCTGCGCTCCGGCATCGTGGCGCTGCCGAAGGGCCAGCGCGAAGCGGGGCTCGCTCTGGGCCTCACGCCGCTCAAGGCCCGACTGCTCATCGAATTCCCCCAGGCGTTCCGGGCGATGACGCCGATCATCGTCGCGCAGCTCGTCGTGCTGCTGAAGGACAGCTCGCTCGGCTACATCGTCGGCCTGCGTGAGCTGGTCCGCGAGCAGCGGCTGCAGGCCGAGTTCTTCGGGTTCTCGCAGTACGGCTTCTCGTTCTTCGTCATCACCCTCGGCATGTTCCTCGTCGTCAACCTCACGCTGTCGTGGTTCGCGCGACGCCTCGCGTCGCGCAGCCCCGGCGGCCGTCGCTCGCGCCGAGCCGCGCGCGCCGCGATCGGCGAGAACGCCGACACGACGGTCATCGCCACGCGCGGCGCCACCGTCGGCGAGGCGGGCTGGTCCGACGGCGGCGGGGCGGATCCGCACTGATCGGCCGCGCAGGGGCGGCCGCGGCCCACGGCTAGACTCTCGTCTCGTGCCTGACACCCCCCTCATCTCCGAGTCGGCGGTCGAGTCGGCGGTCGAGGCGGCGCTCGCCGCAATCGCCGCGGCCCCCGACACCGCGGCCCTCAAGGCAGCGCGCTCCGCTCACGCGGGCGAGGCCTCGACGCTCGCGCAGCTCAACGCGAGCCTGCGCGACGTGCCGAACGACCAGAAGGCGGCCCTCGGCAAGCTCGTGGGCCAGGCGCGGGGGCGCGTGACCCAGGCGATCGCCGCGCGCGAGGCCGAGCTCGCCGTCGCCGAGGAGCAGGCGCGGCTCGCGGCCGAGACGATCGACGTGACGGGTATCCCCGTCAAGCACGTCGTCGGCGCGCGCCACCCGCTCACGACGCAGATGGAGCAGATGAGCGACATCTTCATCGCCATGGGGTGGGAGGTCGCGGAGGGGCCTGAGCTCGAGAACGAGTGGTTCAACTTCGACGCCCTGAACTTCGACCCCGACCACCCGGCGCGGGCCATGCAGGACACGTTCTTCATCGACCCCGTCGAGCGCCACCTCGTGCTGCGCACGCACACGAGCCCCGTGCAGATCCGCTCGCTGCTCGAGCGCGAGCTGCCGGTGTACGTCGTCGCGCCCGGGCGGGTGTTCCGCACCGACGAGCTCGACGCGACGCACACGCCCGTCTTCCACCAGATGGAGGGCATCGCGATCGACAAGGGCCTCACGATGGCGCACCTGCGCGGCACGCTCGAGCACATGGCGCGGGCGATGTTCGGCGAGGGCGCGCGCATCCGCCTGCGCCCCAGCTACTTCCCGTTCACCGAGCCGAGCGCCGAGCTCGACGTGTGGCACCCCACCTTCCGCGGCGGCGCCCGCTGGATCGAGTGGGGCGGCTGCGGCATGGTCAACCCCAACGTGCTGCGCGCCGCGGGCATCGACCCCGACGTCTACCAGGGCTTCGCGTTCGGCATGGGGATCGAGCGCACGCTCATGTTCCGCAACGGCGTGAGCGATATGCGCGACATGGTCGAGGGCGATATCCGCTTCTCACAGCAGTTCGGAATGGTGGTCTGATGCGCATCCCGCTCTCCTGGCTCCGCGAGTGGGTCGACGTGCCCGCGACCGGCGACGCGACGGCCGACGCCGACCACGTCCACGCCGCCCTCGTCAAGGTCGGGCTCGAGGAGGAGGGCGTCCACGGCGGCGCCCTGACCGGCCCGATCGTCGTCGGCGAGGTGCTCGACTTCGTGGAAGAGCCGCAGTCGAACGGCAAGACCATCCGCTGGTGCCAGGTGCGCACAGGTACGACCGCCGACGGCGAGCCCGAGGTGCGCGGCATCGTCTGCGGCGCGCGCAACTTCATGATCGGGGACCTCGTCGTGGTGACGCTGCCCGGTGCGGTGCTGCCCGGCCCGTTCCCGATCGCGGCGCGCAAGACCTACGGGCACGTCTCCGACGGCATGATCGCCTCGGCGCGCGAGCTCGGGCTCGGCGACGAGCACGACGGCATCCTGCGCCTCGCGACGCTCGGCATCGAGGCGGAGCCCGGCACCGACGCGATCGCCCTCCTGGGGCTGGATGACCTGGCCGTCGAGGTGAACGTCACGCCCGACCGCGGGTACACGCTCTCGATCCGCGGCATCGCCCGCGAGTACTCCCACTCGACCGGCGCGGGCTTCCGCGACCCGGCGAAGGCGCTCGAGGTGGGGGAGGGCGCCGGCTTCAGCGTCATCGTCGACGACCGTGCGCCCATCCGCGGCCGCCGCGGCTGCGACGTGTTCGTCACGCGCGTCGTGCGCGGCATCGACGCGACCCGGCCCACGCCGCGCTGGATGGTGCAGCGCCTGCAGCTGGCGGGCATCCGCTCGATCTCGCTGCCGGTCGACATCACCAACTACGTCATGCTCGAGCTCGGCCAGCCGATCCACGCCTACGACCTGCAGCGCCTGCAGGGCGGCATCACGGTGCGCCGCGCCCTGCCGGGGGAGACGCTCACGACGCTCGACGACCAGACCCGCACGCTCGACGCGGAGGATCTGCTCATCACCGACGAGTCGGGCCCCATCGGCATCGCGGGCGTCATGGGCGGTGCGAGCTCCGAGGTGCACGACGGCACGACCGACGTGCTCATCGAGGCGGCGACCTTCGACCCCGTGTCGATCGCGCGCTCGGCACGCCGCCACAAGCTGCCCAGCGAGGCCTCCAAGCGCTTCGCGCGCGGCGTCGACCCGCTCGTCGCCGCCCCCGCGGCCCAGCGCGTCGTCGACCTGCTCGTCGAGCTCGCCGGTGGCACCGTCGACGCGCTGGGCTCGGAGTGGATCGAGGCCAAGCGCCCCGAGTCGATCGCGCTCGCCGAGGGATACGTCGACCGCCTCATCGGCGTCGACTACTCGCTCGACGAGGTCACCGACTCGCTCACCGCGATCGGCTGCAGGCTCAAGCCCGAGGGTGAGGGCTGGCTCGTTGAGCCGCCCAGCTGGCGCCCCGACCTCGTCGACGCGCCCTCGCTCGCCGAGGAGGTCGCCCGCATCGTCGGCTACGACCGCATCCCCTCCGAGCTGCCCGTCGCCCCGCCCGGTCGCGGCCTCACGCGCGCCCAGCGGGTGCGCCGAGGCGTCGGCGCGGCGCTCGCCGCCGCCGGCCTCACCGAGGTGCTCGCCTACCCGTTCGTGCGCTCGGCCGACAACGCCCTCATGGGCGGCGACGACGTTGCCCAGACGCGCGTCGCGAACGCCCTCGACGCCGAGCAGGCGATGCTGCGCGTCAGCCTGCTGCCCGGCCTCGCCGCGATCGCCCACCGCAACCGCTCGCGCGGCCTGACCGACCTCGCCCTGTTCGAGATCGGCCACGTCGTCCTGCCCGAGCAGGGGCGCACCTACGGCGTCGACGCGGTGCCGTTCGGCGCGGCGCGGCCGAGCGAGGCGGCGCTCGACGAGCTCGAGCGGAGCATCCCGCACCAGCCCTGGTACGTCGGCGCGCTGTTCGTCGGCGATCGGCGCGGCCGCGGCATCGGCCAGGCGGCCGAGGAGTCGGGCATCGCCGACGCCCTCGACGCCGCCCACGTCGTGGCGAGCGTCGCCGGCGTGACACTGCGCGTCGAGACGGGGCAGCACCCGGCGCTGCACCCGGGCCGCACCGCCGCTCTCTACGTCGGCGACGAGCCGGTCGGGGTCGCGGGCGAGCTGCTGCCTGCGGTCGCGGAGGAGCGCGACCTGCCGCGCCGCGTGGGCGTGCTCGAGCTCGATCTCGACCGGCTCGTCGCGCTCGGCTCGGGCGAGGTCGCCGCGCGCGAGCTCGCGACCTTCCCCGCCGCGACGCAGGATCTCTCGCTCGTCGTGCCCGTCGAGGTGCCGGCCGGTGCCGTGCGCGAGGCGGTCGTCGAGGGTGCCGGGCCGCTGCTCGAGCACGCCGAGCTCGTCGACGACTACCGCGGTCAGGGCCTCGAGCCCGGCACGAAGTCGCTCACGCTCGCGCTGCGCTTCCGGGCCGCCGACCGCACGCTCACGGCCGCCGAGGCGACCGAGGCCAAGAACGCGGGCCTCGCCGTCGCCGCCGAGCGCTTCGGCGCGACGCTGCGCGCCTGAGGCGACGGATGCTCGGCGCGCGAACCCGCGCCGGTGCAGCGGTCAGCGCCCCCGTCGGCGGGCTCCTAAGCTAGAGCAATGCCGTATTCCGTTGCGGTCGCCGGCGCGAGCGGCTACGCCGGCGGCGAGGCCCTGCGTCTGCTCTCCGCCCACCCCGAGCTCGAGGTGCGCACGGTGACGGCGCACTCGAACGTCGGCCAGCGCATGCTCGACGTGCACCCGCACCTACGCTCGCTCGCTCATCTCGACTTCGTCGAGACGATGCCCGAGGCGCTCGCCGGGCACGACGTCGTCGTGCTCGCGCTGCCGCACGGCGCCTCCGGCGCGCTCGCGGCGAGCCTGCCGGAGGACGTCGTCGTGCTCGACCTCGGCGCCGACCACCGCCTGACCGACGAGCGCGACTGGGCCCGCTTCTACGGCGGCGAGTGGCACGGCTCGTGGGCCTACGGTCTGCCCGAGCTGCTGCACCGCGGCAGCGGCCGCCAGCGTGATGCCCTCGCGGGCGCGCGCCGCATCGCCGTGCCCGGGTGCAATGTGACTGCGGTCTCGCTCGCGCTCGCTCCGGGCATCCGCGCCGGGGTCATCGAGTCGGGCGACCTGACGGCGGCCCTCGCGGTCGGCCCGAGCGGCGCAGGGCGCTCGCTGAAGACCGAGCTGCTCGCGAGCGAGCTGCTGGGCTCGGCCTCGCCGTACGCCGTGGGCGGCGTGCACCGGCACATCCCGGAGATCCTGCAGAACCTGCGGGCGGCGGGCGCCGAGCAGCCGACGATCTCGTTCACGCCCGTGCTCGTGCCGATGAGCCGCGGCATCCTCGCGACGGTCACCGCTCGTCTCGTGCCCGGCACTGCCGAGTCGACCGTGCGCGACGCCTGGGTCGACGCCTACGCCGCCGAGCCGTTCGTGCACGTGCTGCCGGAGGGCCGCTTCCCGAAGACCGCCGACGTCGTCGGCGCGAACACGGCCCTGCTCGGCCTCGCGGTCGACGCCGACGCCGGCCGCGTCGTCGTCGTCGCCGCGATCGACAACCTCGTCAAGGGCACGGCCGGTGCCGCCGTGCAGTCGCTCAACCTCGCGCTCGGCCTGCCCGAGACGCTCGGCCTCATCGTGGACGGAGTCGCCCCGTGACCGTGACCGCCCCCGCCGGGTTCGACGCCGCCGGCGTCGCCTGCGGCCTGAAGTCGAGCGGCAACGCCGACCTCGCGCTCGTCGTCAACCGCGGGCCGCGCCGCGCCGCGGCCGCCGTCTTCACGAGCAACCGCGCGAAGGCCAACCCGATCCTGTGGTCGCAGCAGGTCATTGCCGACGGCGAGGTGAGCGCGATCGTGCTCAACTCCGGCGGCGCGAACTGCTTCACCGGTGCGCAGGGCTTCCAGACCACGCACGCGACCGCCGAGGCCGTCGCCGAGGCGCTGCAGGTGAGCGCGGGCGACGTGCTCGTGTGCTCGACGGGCCTCATCGGCGAGCAGCTCGACCGCGCGAAGCTGCTGAGCGGTGTCGCCGCGGCCGCTGCCGAGCTCTCGCCGGAG
The DNA here is from genome assembly GCF_014595885.1 of Microcella alkalica. Classification (GTDB taxonomy): domain Bacteria; phylum Actinomycetota; class Actinomycetes; order Actinomycetales; family Microbacteriaceae; genus Microcella; species Microcella alkaliphila_B. The sequence goes on from NZ_JABUKC010000001.1 coordinate 919,755, forward strand.
GGCGGCGCCGATGCGGCCCGCGCCATCATGACCACCGACTCGGTGCCGAAGACGGTCGTCGTCGAGGGCGACGGGTATGTCATCGGCGGCATCGCGAAGGGCGCGGGGATGCTCGCGCCGGGGCTCGCGACCATGCTCGTCGTGCTGACCACCGACGCCGACCTGCCGGCGGCCGAGCTCGACGCGGCGCTCCGCGCCGCCACTCGCGTCAGCTTCGACCGGCTCGACTCCGACGGCTGCATGTCGACCAACGACCAGGTGACGCTGCTGGCGAGCGGAGCATCCGGCGTCGTGCCCGACGTCACTGCCTTCACGGCGGCGCTCACCGAGGCGTGCATCGACCTCGCGCAGCAGCTGCAGGCCGACGCGGAGGGCGCGAGCCACGACATCCGCATCGAGGTCGTCGGCGCGGCGAGCGAGGAGGACGCGGTCGAGGTGGGCCGCGCCGTCGCCCGCAACAACCTGTTCAAGGCCGCCGTGTTCGGCAACGACCCCAACTGGGGTCGCGTGCTCGCCGCGATCGGCACCACGAGCGCCGCCTTCGACCCGTACGACGTCGACGTGACGATGAACGGCGTGCGCGTCTGCCACGCCGGCGGCCCCGACCGCCCGCGCGACGAGGTCGACCTCACCGGCCGCGCCGTGCACGTGCTCATCGACCTGCGAGTGGGCGCGGCGACGGCGACGATCCTGACCAACGACCTCACGCACGACTACGTGCACGAGAACAGCGCCTACTCCAGCTGAGAGCGAGCATGAGCGAACTGCGACACCCCGACGACGCCGCCGCCGAGCAGGCGCGCGCGGCGGCGAAGGCCGAGACCCTCATCGAGTCGCTGCCGTGGCTGCAGACCTTCCGCGACGCGATCGTCGTCGTGAAGTTCGGCGGCAACGCGATGGTGAGCGACGAGCTGCAGCGCGCCTTCGCGGAGGACATGGTGTACCTGCGCACCGTCGGCCTGCGCCCCGTCGTCGTGCACGGCGGCGGCCCGCAGATCTCGGCGATGCTCGACCGCTTCGGCATCGCCAGCGAGTTCCGCGGCGGCTACCGCGTCACGAGCCCGGAGGCGATGGACGTCGTGCGCATGGTCCTCACCGGGCAGATCAGCCGCTCGCTCGTGAGCCTCATCAACCAGCACGGCCCGCTCGCCGCCGCTGTGTCGGGCGAGGACGCCGGCCTGTTCGTCGGCCAGCGCCGCGGCACGGTGGTCGACGGGGTCGAGGTCGACCTCGGCCTCGTGGGGGACGTCGTGGATGTCGACCCCGCGGCGGTGCTGCAGCTGATCGACGCCGGGCGCATCCCCGTCGTGTCGTCGATCGCCCCCGACCGCGACGCCCCCGGGCAGTCGCTCAACGTCAACGCCGACTCGGCGGCGGCGGCGCTCGCCGCGGCGCTCGGGGCGCAGAAGCTCGTGATCCTGACCGACGTCGCCGGCCTCTACCGCGACTGGCCCGATCGCGACTCGCTCGTGTCGTCGATCGACACCGACGAGCTGCGCGCGCTGCTGCCGAGCCTGGAGTCGGGCATGATCCCGAAGATGCAGGCGTGCCTCGACGCCGTCGACGCGGGTGTGCCGAAGGCGGCGATCATCGACGGCCGCGTGCCGCACTCGATCCTGCTCGAGATCTTCACCCGCTCGGGCATCGGCACCGAGGTGGTCGCCGCGTGAGCGCCGCCCCCGCTGCTACCGCCCTGCCCGCCGGCTTCGCCTCCGGCCCCGTGACGGATGCCGTGCGCGCGCGGTTCGCGCACGTCGCGATGCGCTCCGCCCCGGCCCCGATGGCCGTGCTGAGCCACGGCGTGGGCGCGACCGTGTGGGACGTCGACGGGCGCGAGTACCTCGACTTCCTCGCCGGCATCGCCGTCAATGCGCTCGGGCACGCGCACCCGGCGCTCGTCGCGGCCGTCAGCGAGCAGGCCGCGCGCCTCGTGCACGTCAGCAACTACTTCACGACCGAGCAGGCGGTCGGCTTCGCCGAGCGGCTCGTGCGCCTCACCGGCGCGGGGGAGACCGGGCGCGTGTACCCGGCGAACTCGGGCGCCGAGGCGATCGAGGCCGCCGTGAAGCTCGCGCGCCGCACCGGGCGGCCGCGCATCCTCGCCTTCGAGCAGGCCTTCCACGGCCGCACCATGGGCTCGCTCGCGCTCACCGGCAAGCTCGCGCTGCGCGCGCCGTTCGAGCCGATGATGCCCGGCGTCGAGCACCTGCCGACCGACCTCGACGCGCTCGAGGCGGCGATGGGCGACGACGTCGCGGCGCTCGTGCTCGAGCCCATCAAGGGCGAGGCGGGCGTCGTGCCGCTGCCGGAGGGCTTCCTGACCGCCGCGCGCGAGCTCACCCGCCGGCACGGGGCGCTGCTCATCGTCGACGAGATCCAGACCGGCGCGGGCCGCACGGGCGACTGGTTCGCCTTCCAGCACGAGGGCGTCGCGCCCGACGCGATCGCCCTCGCGAAGGGCATCGGCGGCGGCGTGCCGATCGGCGCGCTCGTCACGATCGGTGCGACGAGCGAGCTGTTCACGCTCGGCCAGCACGGCTCGACCTTCGGCGGCAATCCGCTCGCGACGGGGGTCGCCAGTGCTGTGCTCGACGAGATCGAGCGGGCCGACCTCGTCGGCAACGCGGCCCGTCGCGGCGAGCAGCTGCGGCAGGGCATCCTCGCCCTGGGGTCGCCGCTCGTGGCGGAGGTGCGCGGTCGCGGGCTGCTGCTCGGCGTCGGGCTCGACCGCCCGGTCGCGGGCGCCGTCGTCGCCGCGGCCATGGATCGCGGGCTCATCGTCAACGCCGCCAACGACTCCAGCATCCGCCTCGCGCCGCCGCTCATCATCGGCGACGGCGAGATCGATCGCTTCCTGACCATCTTCTCCGCGAGCCTGGAGGCCGCCGCATGACCCGCGCTGCCACGACCGCCGCCGTCCGCCACTTCCTGCGCGACGACGATCTGAGCCCGGCCGAGCAGGCCGAGATCCTCGACCTCGCCGACCGGCTCAAGGCCGACCGCTTCGCCGAGCGCCCCCTCGCCGGCCCCGAGACGGTCGCCGTCTACTTCGACAAGACCTCCACGCGCACGCGCGTGAGCTTCACCGTCGGCATCGCCGACCTGGGTGGGCAGCCGCTCGTGATCCAGGCGGGCGAGAGCCAGCTCGGCGCGAAGGAGTCGATCGCCGACACCGCGCGCGTGCTCGAGCGCATGGTCGCCGCGATCGTGTGGCGCACCTTCGCGCACGCGGGGCTCGAGGAGATGGCCGCGAATGCCGAGGTGCCGGTCGTCAATGCGCTGAGCGACGACTTCCACCCCTGCCAGCTGCTCGCCGACCTGCAGACGATCCGCGAGCACCGCGGGCGGCTCGCCGGCCTCACGGTCGCCTTCCTCGGCGACGGGGCGAGCAACATGGCGCACTCGTACCTGCTGGCGTGCGCGACGGCGGGCATGCACGTGCGCATTGCCGCGCCCGCCGAGGCGTCGCCCGCCGCGGCCGTCGTCGCTGACGCCGAGCGCCGCGCGGCGGAGACGGGCGGCTCGGTGCTCGTCACGACCGATGCCGACGCGGCCGCCGCGGGCGCCGACGTCGTCGTCACCGACACGTGGGTGTCGATGGGCAAGGAGGACGAGAAGGAGGCCCGCGTCGCCCTCTTTGATCCCTATCGCGTGGATGCCCGGCTCATGGCCCTCGCCGCCCCCGACGCCCTCTTCCTGCACTGCCTGCCGGCCTACCGCGGGTACGAGGTGACCGCCGACGTGCTCGACGGCCCCCAGTCGGTCATCTGGGACGAGGCGGAGAACCGCCTGCATGCCCAGAAGGCGCTGCTGGTGTGGCTGCTGCGCCAGGCGCGCGGCGGCGCTGGGTCGACCCCGGCGACCGAGGCGGGAGCGGCCCGATGAGCGGCGCGACGAACGAGGGCTCGCTCTGGGGCGGCCGTTTCGCTGACGGGCCGAGCCCCGAGCTCGTGCGTCTGAGCCGCTCGACGCACTTCGACTGGCAGCTTGCCCCCTACGACCTCGCCGGCAGCCGCGCCCACGCGAGCGCGCTCGCGGCCGCGGGCTACCTCGACGCCGAGGAGCTGCAGCGGATGCGCGCCGCCCTCGACGCCCTCGAGGCCCGCTGGCGCGACGGCTCCCTGCAGCCCCGCCCCGAGGACGAGGACGTGCACGGCGCCCTCGAGTCCGCGCTGCTGGCCGAGGTCGGCCCCGAGCTCGGCGGCAAGCTGCGCGCGGGCCGCAGCCGCAACGACCAGATCGCCACGCTCATCCGGATGTACCTGCGCGACCACGGCCGCGCGATCGCAACCGAGGTGCGCCGCCTCATCGAGGCACTCGCCCAGCAGGCCGACGCGCATCCGGATGCCGTCATGCCGGGCCGCACGCACCTGCAGCACGCGCAGCCGGTGCTGCTGGCGCACCACCTGCTCGCCCACGCCTGGCCGCTCGTGCGCGACCTGGAGCGCCTGCGCGACTGGTGGGCGCGCGCCGACCGCTCGCCGTACGGCTCGGGGGCCCTCGCGGGCAGCTCGCTCGGGCTCGACCCCGCCCTGGTGGCCGCTGAGCTCGGCTTCGCCGGCCCGACCGAGAACTCGATCGACGCCACCGCGAGTCGCGACCTCGTCGCCGAGTTCGCCTACATCGCCGCGCAGCTCGGCATCGACCTCTCGCGCCTGGCGGAGGAGATCATCTTCTGGAACACGCGCGAGGTCGCGTTCGTGACCCTGCACGACGGCTACTCGACGGGGTCGTCGATCATGCCGCAGAAGAAGAACCCCGACATCGCCGAGCTCGCGCGCGGCAAGGCCGGCCGGCTCATCGGCGACCTGACCGGGTTGCTGACGACCCTCAAGGGACTGCCCCTCGCGTACAACCGCGACCTGCAGGAGGACAAGGAGCCCGTCTTCGACGCCGTCGAGACGCTCGAGGTGCTGCTGCCGGCGTTCACGGGCATGGTCGCGACGCTGCGGTTCGACAGCGCGCGCATGGCCGAGCTCGCGCCGCAGGGCTTCTCGCTGGCGACCGACGTCGCCGACTGGCTCGTGCGGCAGGGCGTGCCGTTCCGCGAGGCGCACGAGATCTCGGGCGCGCTCGTCGCCCACTGCGAGCGCGCGGGCCTCGAGCTGCACGAGCCGAGCGACGCCGACTACGCCGCGATCGACCCGCGCCTCACGGGCGAGGTGCGCGCGGTGCTAACTGTCGAGGGCTCGATCGCCTCCCGTTCGGGCGCCGGCGGCACCGCCGCGTCGGCCGTCGCGCGGCAGCGCGCGCACCTCGACGAGCGGCTCGCCGCGCTCGCGTGAGCCTGGACGGGCGCTCGGCGAGGGGCGCCGACGACGACGCGGCCACGGATGCGGCCGCCGTCGCCCTGCTCGCCGGCGACCCGCTCGAGGTCGCCCCGCGCCTGCTCGGCAGCGTGCTGCACGGGCGCGGTGTCGCGGTGCGCATCACCGAGGTCGAGGCGTACCGCGGCGCCGACGACCCCGGCTCGCACGCCTTCCGAGGCGAGACGGCGCGCACCCGCCCGATGTTCCAGGGCGCCGGGCACGTCTACGCCTACTTCACGTACGGCATGCACACGTGCGTGAATCTCGTCTGCGGTGAGGCGGGCACGGCGTCGGGCCTGCTCATCCGCGCCGGTGAGGTCGTGCACGGTGCCGAGCTCGCGCTCGAGCGACGACGGGCGGGCAGCGAGCGCGCCATCCCGCACCGCGATCTCGCGCGCGGCCCTGCGCGGCTCGCGCAGGCGCTCGGAGTGTCGCTCGCCGACTCGGGCTCGAGGCTCGCGCCGCTCGACCGGCCCGAGCTCGACCGGCTGCGGCTCGAGGTCGCGCCTCCGCTGACCTTCGCCGCGATCGCGACGGGGCCGCGCGTCGGCGTCGCCGGTCCGGGCGGTGACGGCGAGGCGCATCCGTGGCGGTTCTGGATCGCCGGCGACCCGACCGTCTCGGTCTACCGACCAGCGGTCAGCCGGCGACGATGAGCGCGGCGCACGCTCCGGCCCACAGCAAGCTCGTGAGCGTGCCGATGATGAAGCGCTCGGTGGCGGCGCCGGCGTCGAGGTCGCGGAACCGGCCGAGACCCTTGATGGCGATGAGCGCGGCGAGCAGCTCCCAGCGGCCGATGAGCACGGCGGCGACGACGACGGTGCGCTCGAGGTAGCCGATCGTGGTGCCGCCGCGCAGCACCTCGCGGCCGGGCTCGTCGCCGACGAGGATGCCGCCGTGCTCGCCGACGGTCGCCCGCGCGCCGTGCGAGGCGGCGCGCAGCACGAGCGTCGCGGCCGGGCCGCCGCCGGCGATGGCGAGGGCGGCGAGGCCGAGCTGCGCGGCGAGGGCGAACCAGCCGGTCGGCGGCCCGTCGACGCCGACGGCGATCGCGAGGCCACCGGTGACGAGCACGCCGATGCCGACGGCGAGCAGGCGGGGTCGCGACTCGGTCGTCGCGAGCACGGCCAGCAGCACCGCGAGCCAGACAATGCCGACGAGTCCCGCCCAGGCGAGCACGAGCGAGAGCAGCATCGGGTCGAACGTCATCAGGCGGGCTCCTCGGTCGTGTGGTCGTCGTCGGCGGATGCTCGCCCGCCGTCGCCCGCATCCCCTCCGTGCCGGCGGTCGAGGTCGGCGAGCAGGCGGGCCAGGGCTCCTCGCGCGTCGGCGTCGAGGCGCAGCCCGGCCGCCCTGGCGCGCTTGCTCGCCGCCTGCGGCGAGATGCCGATGCGCTCGGCGGCGTCGGCCTGGGTGTCGCCCTCCTCGAGGAGGTCGTGCAGCTCCCAGCCCTGCTCGCTCCATCGTGCCCGCTGGGTGAGCATGAGGTCGATGAGCGCCCCCAGATCAGCAGTGCGCTCGTCGTCGATCTCGGGGCCGCGCAGCGCGCAGCGGGTGGCGCGGCGCTCGGCGGCCTCGATCGCGCCGCGCGCGGCCACGAAGGCCGGCCCGCGCGCCTCGCGCACGCTGTCGGGCAGGGGAGTGCGAACCGGGCCGAGCCCGATGCCGACCCGCCAGTGCTCCTCGCGCAGCAGCTGCAGGGCGGCGTCGAGCGCGGTCGCGGCGTCGGCGGTGAGCAGCTGCAGCTCGTCGCCCGCGGTGCGCTCCGGGGGCAGCGCGAGCCGGTCGCCGTAGCGCTCCTGGAGCGCGGAGAGCGCGTCGGCGACGCGGTCGTCGTCATGGCGACTGTCGATCTGATCGGCGATGATGACGAACACGCGGCGCTCCCTCCTCGTCGGCCCAATCAAGCCTACAGGGGTGATATCTAACCAGGCAACCCACGAGGGTTGATCATGCCCCTGAGGGAGCGGAGGCGCTGACAGGTCGGGCCCGGCGCGCTCGGTAGGCTGGCCCGGTGACCGCCGCATCCGTGACCCTCACCGAGCCGCGCAACGACGACACGTTCGCCGACGTCTGGGACGAGATCGTCTGGCGCGGCCTCGTGCACGTCTCCACCGACGCCGCCGAGCTCAAGCGACTGCTCGCGGGAGAGCCGATCACCTACTACTGCGGTTTCGACCCGACCGCGCCGAGCCTGCACCTCGGCAACCTCGTGCAGCTGCTGCTCATGCGCCGGCTGCAGCTCGCCGGCCACCGCCCCCTCGCGCTCGTCGGCGGGTCGACGGGCCTCATCGGCGACCCGCGGCCGACGAGCGAGCGTACGCTCAACGACCGCGAGACGGTCGCGGAGTGGGTGGGGTACCTGCAGCGCCAGGTGAGCCGGTTCCTCAGCGCCGACGGCCCGAACGGCGTCACGCTCGTCAACAACCTCGACTGGACGGCGCCGCTCAGCGCCATCGACTTCCTGCGCGAGATCGGCAAGCACTTCCGCGTCGGGACGATGCTGAAGAAGGATGCCGTCGCGGCGCGCCTGAACTCCGACGCCGGCATCTCGTACACCGAGTTCAGCTACCAGATCCTGCAGGGCTACGACTTCCTCGAGCTGCACCGGCAGCACGGCTGCGTGCTGCAGACCGGCGGCAGCGACCAGTGGGGCAACCTGACCAGCGGCACCGACCTCGTGCACAAGGCGGAGGGCACGAGCGTCCACGCGATCGGCACTCCGCTCATCACGAACAGCGACGGCACGAAGTTCGGCAAGAGCGAGGGCAACGCCATCTGGCTGGACGCCGCGATGTGCTCCCCTTACGCGATGTACCAGTTCTGGCTCAACACCGACGACGCCGACGTGATCGATCGCCTGAAGGTGTTCACGTTCCTGTCGCGCGCCGAGATCGAGGAGTACGCCGCGAAGGTCGAGGCTGAGCCCTTCCGCCGCGAGGCGCAGAAGCGGCTCGCGCTCGAGGTCACCGGATTCGTGCACGGCGCCGATGCCGTGCAGGCGGCGATGGATGCCTCGGCGGCGCTCTTCGGCGGCGGCGACCTGCACGCCCTCGACGCACCGACTCTCGCCGCAGCGATCGCCGAGCTGCCGCACGCGGAGGTGACGGCCTCCACGACCGTCGCGCAGGCGCTCGTCGACACGGGTCTGTGCTCGAGCCTCAGCGAAGCGCGCCGCGCGATCGCGCAGGGCGGGGTCGCGGTCAACAACGAGAAGGTGCTGACGGACGACGAGACGCTCGAGGGCCGTGCGCTCGCCGGCGGAGCGGCGGTGCTGCGCCGCGGCAAGAAGACCCTCGCCGGGGTTCGTTTCCCCGCAGCGTGAGCGCCACCGCGCGCGACACGCCCGGGATCGAGCGCTGATTCGCTCCCGAACGCTCCCGGCCGTAGTGTTCTTACTCGTCACCCCACAGGTGCTGGAGCGCAGCAGAGCCTCCCGCCTCACGCGGTGACAGCATCCCCCTCCAGATCCTCTCGACTTGTCGTGAGCGGTTCGGCGGCGTAGGATGTCGATCCGGCCCTGATGGATCCGGTGCCTCTCTTCGCGGCTCCTCACAGAGCGCGAGTTGCACCGAGACGAGCGGCCGGATAAGTTAGGACAGTTGCCCTGAAACAAGCGCCGAGAGGCGTGCGGTCAGGTGCGCCCGATCCTTGAGAACTCAACAGCGTGCACTAAGTCAATGCCAAATTATCCTCGTCGGTCGACGTTTGTCGGCCGGTTGAGATTCCTTTGGATTGAAATCGAATGTCA
>NZ_JABUKC010000002.1 GCF_014595885.1 Microcella alkalica
GCCACCGCCGACCCCAGGCGCCCAAGCTGCCCGAGGCCGCCTGGATCAACCAGCCCTCACAGGAGGCCCTCATACAGACCGCCTGACGGAATCTGTCTCACCCGCCTTGACACTTTCCGGCCGAGCGACACGTCCTGCCTCCACAGCGCGACGTAGGTACTCGTTGAGGTTCTTCTGATCCGGCAGAAGGTGTCGCAGATCCTCAGACCTGATGCCGTCCGGGTAGCGACTCACGGTTTCGATCAGCTCGAGCATCGGTTCCCCGACGCTCTTGTTCGCCTTCACGATTCGAGCGTTTGTCTTCGCCTGCTCAAGCGAGTCACCGTCGAGCGTCCACACGCCCGCATCGCTCATCGTGAGCGCGTACTCGCCCTCCACAGCGTCGCGCGAAGTGACTTGGAGGGTTGCCCGCTTCTCGTGCCGCTCGCGCCGCAGAACAAGCACGGAATCCGCAGCTCCGGCAATGCCCTGCGTCCCGCTCACGGCGTCGAGGAAGTCGCCTGCGTCGTTCTTGCGCGTGTGGTGGACGATGAGCAGCGACGAACCCGGTACGGCGTCACAGGTGCTCTTGAGAGCCGACAGCACCGCATAGTCGTGGCCGTACTGATTGCCGTTCCCTGCGGGCGGCATCACCTTCCCGAGTGTGTCGAGAATGACGACAGGATCTTGCCCGTCGAAGGCGTCGATGAAGCTGCTGATCGTTGAGACGACCTGACCGTTCTCGATTGCCGTCTGAAACTGCAACCGGTCATCGACTGTCGTGACACCCATGAACCGAAGACGGGACTGCAAACGCCGAGGGCCGTCCTCAAGCGCGAGATACAGCACCGGGCGCGGTTTGCCGACCGGAAGCACGCCGAACGCGTCACCGCCCTGCGAGAGGGCAAGTCCAAGTCCGAGCACCATCCATGACTTGCCGATCTTCGGGGCGGCGACGAGCAGGCTCATGCCTTCGGGGATGATGCCCGGTACGACGTACTGAAGCGGGGGGAACTCCTGCGCCATGAGCCACTTAGCGCCGAACATTGTGGGCGCGCTCATTCGCCCTGCTCCCACAGCGCATCGGTCTGCGCCTTCATGAAGTCGCCGGCCGTCTTGCCGGGGTTGTTCGCGACGAAGTACCAGGTGTCGCGCTCGTAGCTCAGACGGGCGATGCGGTGCTCTAGCTCGTGATGCGTCGCTGCCCGCCCCTGCTCATAGCCGAGCAGGTAAAGCGTGGTGACGGCGGGCGGGAGCTGCGCGAGCGACTTCGAGCCGTCAGCGAGCGCGTCGGCCCACTCGTGAAGCCACTTCTCAGCGGTGGGGGAGATTCGCACGATGTTGCCAGCGGTCATCGGGTCACCGCCGTTCGCCCAGCCCACTCCACGTTTGCCAGGGCATGCGCGGCGGTGGGGTCGGCATATCCGGTCGCGCTGAACAGCTCGAAACCGCGCCAGGTCGCCTTGTGCTGCTCACGGTCGATATACGCGTCAATCTGACGGCGCACCGTCGCCGGGTTCAGACTGAATGCGCGCCGAATCACCTTCGACGCCTTCGAGGGTCGGAACTCGACGCCGACCCGTTCGAACTCGCTCGCGGCATAGCGGATGAGCTGTTCTACCGTCTCGTACTGCCCGGTCTGCGTGGAGTGCGTCGGGCGGTTCAAGAGGCATCACCGCCCTTGAAGCCTGCGAACGCGGCGAGAATCGCCTCACGCTGCGAGTCAGTGAGAGGGGGAGCGCTCGAAACGATGCGCTCGATGTAGGCAGTGCAGTCGGCCATTGGAGATCCCTTGAGCCAAGGAATCCCGCACACTCTCAGAGCGGGGGATTCCTACCAGGGATCCACGGCCAGCACGGATCGGTTTCGCCTACATTAGACGGGGCCTGAGAAGAGGTTACGCATAACCTCCGACATTCCTACGCGACACGCCGCTAATCGGGCAGCGAGTCGCACACGAGCGGCTTGCCCGTTGCACGTGACGCTTCGAGCGCCTTCGCAAAGTCGATCAGATGTGACTTGTTGCAGTTCTTGCAGAGCACGAAGGCCGAAGTGAACTCGCCCTCGTGCTGGAACCCCTCAACAGGCGTCTGCTTGCGTTCCGCAGCGCGGCTCATTGTCAGGCCGTTTCGATCCAGGTTCTTGCGGGTGACGATCGCCTGCCGCCACACGAGAAGGTTGCCGGTGGGCTTCTCCTCGATCCAGGCGAGCACGTGTCTCTTTGCCGCGCACACTGCCACTCTTTGGATGCTCATTGCGGTTCCTTCGGCTCGAGGGGGTGCCCGATTGTCTCAGGCACCCCCGACATGCGAATGATCAGGCCGAGAACTTGTCGATCTCGTCAGCAGCGTTCAACAGGCTCGCCGCGATGCGACGCAAAGCCGCCGCGTCAACCTCGACACCCTCCCCCGTCAGCCACATGAGAACCGACTCGTCACCGACCCGCACCTCGTCCGCGTCCACGTCGTACACGTCCTCCCTGATGCGCGAGATCGTGACGTGCTCGTCCTGGTGCACGTTCCGCACCCACTCGCCGACCGGCAAGTTCTCCCCACCGGTCTGCTCCTCGACCGACGACAGCTCGGGGTCGGCCCAGTCGGGGGCGACCAGCTTGTCGGTCGAAACGCGGGCGACGGTCGAGAGGTACAGGCGGCCCAGCAGCTCGGGGTCGGTGATCGCGGCGACTCGGACGGCCGTCCATCCGCGCTCGGGGTTGTCGCGCAGGTGCTCGATGATCTCGAGGTGCATCGGGCTGCGGGGCTCGATGGACTGCGCCGCCTGCACCATCGCGGCGTAGGACGTAAACTGGTTGGTGTTCATTGCTTTTCTCCCTTGATTTGTGATGAACCGCCCTCGATCCGCTGCAACGGGTCGGGGGCATCTTCGTAGTTACCGGAATTCGATAACCACATCTTCCGGGCGGAACTCATTACGTCCACCCCGTTTAGTTGGCATGATTCGCACCGTGAACAGAGCGTCAATAATGCGCCGCTTGTTCATGAGCGTCATAGAGTCACGCCAGAAACCTGAAATGTCGGCCGACTGAATAACGGCGTTCAGCGCCGGGTTACTTGAGTCAAGCTTCGCGCGGATCGTCGCGAGCCGCTCCCGCAGCCTTGAAGACTGTTCCTGCACGGCGACCTTGGACAGAAGCCCGTCGGCAAACAACTCCGCGAGCCCGTCCAGTCGCGCCCGCAATTCCTGCGCCTCTGACGCGAGCGCCGCCTCATCAACAGTCGGCGTCAACAGTGCCGCCGCATCAGCCGCCGACAGGCGAGCAACAACAGCCGCTTCGACAAGCTCGTCAACAGCAGCAAGCCGCCGCCGCACGTGATAGTCGTGACACTGATACACCGGGTTGCCCGACTTGAAATCACGCGTCACCATGACCGGCGCGTCACACACCCCGCACCGGTACAAGCCCGATCCGACAAACTTGAGCGACTTTGACCAATCCTGCGTGTGACGACGAGCCGCTAGAGCGGTGCTGAAACGCTCCCAGGTGGCCTTGTCGATGATCGGCGGCCACTGGCCCTCCTCGTTCGCCGTTTCGCCCTTGTAGAGCCGCACACCGGCCAAAGCGGGGTTTGTAGCTCGCAACGTGAGGTTCTGGTAGCTGAACGGCTTGCCGTTCATCCCGACCACGCCGCGCGCTTTCAGATCTTTCGCGATTGAGTAGAACGTTTCTCCGGCGATGTACCGGTTCACCGTTTCGCGTAATACAGCCGCCTCTGAGTCAACGATCTTCCACTCGGCGTCCGACTTCTCGTATCCGTAGGGGCGGGCCGATACGTGCCGAACGCCGAGAAGGGCGCGCTTGCGGTTCGCGTCAATCTGCCGCTCGGACTTGTGCTCAATCTCATACCGGGCAACACCGGCAGTCATGGTCGCAAACATGCGCCCGGTCGGGTTGCTCAAGTCGAGGTCACCGCCGCTGACAGTCATGATGTGCAGCGGGTGCTTCTCTGCCATGTCCATGAGCCGCACAAGGTCTTTGACCTGCCTGTAGAGGCGGTCGGTGTGCCAGACGACGATGACACTGAATTCCTCGCGCTCGAGCCGTTCGATCATCGACTCGAAACCGGGACGGCTGCCCTTGCTAGCGGAAGTGTCATTCTCCGTGATTGTGTCAATCACCTCGAGGTCGCGCGCGTTCGCGAGTTCACGACACTTGGCGAGCTGGCGCTCCACGGCGACACCCTCGCCCGCGCGGTCGAGGCTCTGCCTCACGTAGATGACTGCTCGCATGTGGACATAGTAGGCACACAACTACCGAGGGGCTCGCGATCACCTCGTTCCGGCTCGCGAGCAATCAGCGTCGCTTCGACCGCGCGAAGAACGCGTGGGTCGACGGCGACACCAACTGGTACACCGTGACGAGCTTCCGCCAGCTCGGCACCCACGTCGCGAGCTCGGTGCACAAGGGCGAGCGCGTCATCGTGTGCGGGCGCGTGCGCATCCGCGACTGGACGAGCGGTGAGAAGGCGGGCACGACCATCGAGATCGACGCCGAGGCCGTCGGTCACGACCTGACCTGGGGCCGAGCGAGCTTCACCCGCAGCGTCATCGTCGGTCGCGGCGACGGCGTCGACGGCAACGACGCGGCGACGGATGCCCGACCGGAGTCCGACGAGGCGGCAGCCGTGCCCGACGACGCCTCGCAGCTCGCCCCGCGCGAGCTCGTCGACGACGTCGCCGCACCGCCGTTCTGAGCGAGCCGCGCGGCGCCGCGTCGCCCACGGAGGCTGGGCGCCGCGACGTCGGCGCACCCAGCGCCGCGAGCGGATCAGCGCACGCGGATGCCGCCGCGCTGCCACATGGTGACGGCAGCGACCCTGGGGTTCGCGCTCTCGCCAGTGTCGAGCCCGAGCGCGGCGAACAGTCTGGTCAGCATGGTCTCGACGGCGCGGACGGTTGTGCCGCGGTGCTCGGCCAGGGCCCGCGTCGACGCCCCCTCGGCGAGCAGGCGCAGCACGTCGGCCTGGGCCGCCGTGACGGTCGGCACGTCGTCGTCGTCGCGCGTGACGTCGTCGGCCTGCCCGCTGATGGAGCGATGCACCGCATCGATGAGGTCGTCGATCGCGCCGAGCTGCGACTTGACGAGGTAGACCACCCCGGGCGGAATGCGCCGGGGATTGGGCACGGCGAGTTCGGGGGAGCGGTGGGAGGTGAGCACGACGATCCCGATCCAGGGGTACTCCTCGGCGACCTCGGCGAGGAGGTCGGCTCCGGACTCGCCTGCCCCGAAGTTCAGGTCCGAGATGAGCGCGTGCGGGTCGGTCTCCGCGACGACCGCCAGCGCCTCCGCGACTGACGTCGCACTCGACACCTCGAAGCCGCGGGCGGCGAGCCCGCCGCTCACGAGCGACACGGTGAACACGTCGTCATCGGCGACCACGACCCGCAGTGCCCTGCTCTCGACCGTCATCCATCCGCTCCTCTCGAGCCAGCACTGCTCTCCGGGCCATGGTGCGCGGGCGCCTGCGCGTGGTCAAGCACAACGCGCACCGTCGACAGCAGGAGCTCGGTCGTGTAGGGCTTCGGGAGGAAGGCCGCGACGCCCATCCCCGCGCTGCGCTCGGCGCCGCCCTCCGATGTCAGACCGCTCGCCGCGATGACGGGCAGGTGCGGGTATCGCTGCTCGAGCTCGGCGGTCGTCGCGGCGCCGTCCATGACCGGCATCATCATGTCGGTCAGCACCAGGTCGAGGCGACCGCCCAGGTCGTCGATGATCGTCAGAGCCTCACGCCCGTGACCGGCCGTGAGGACCCGGTAGCCATGCTCCTCGAGGGTCCGAGCCGCGATCGTGCGGATCGGTTGATCGTCGTCGACGACGAGCACGAGCTCGCCGCGACCGCGCGAGATCGGTCGTGCGGAGGGGGTCGCCCGTGTCGGCGAGCGATCGGTGCGGGCGACGGCGGGCAGCAGCATCGAGAAACGGGTGCCGCGACCGAGCTCGCTATAGACGCGGAGAGCGCCGCCGTGGCTGCGCACGATCGCGAGCGAGCTCGCCAGGCCGAGTCCCGTGCCCTTCCCGACCGACTTCGTCGTGTAGAAGGGCTCGAAGATCTTCTCGACGACGTGAGCGGGCATCCCCACGCCGGAATCGACGACGTCGATGAGCAGGTACTCGCCGGGAGGAACCCGATACGACTCGGCCGAGAGTCTGTCGGCAAGATGGAGGAGAGAGGCGCTGAGGTCGAGTCTGCCCCCGCGTGGCATGGCGTCACGGGCGTTCGTGACCAGGTTCGAGAGGACCTGGAGCAGCTGCGTGCTGTCCCCGAGCACGTCGGGCAGCTCGTCCTCGACTTCGATCTCCAACCGGATCTCGGCTGGCAGCATCTCGCCCGCGAAGCGACGGATCTCCTCGAGCAGCTGTTCGACGGCGACCCGTTCGCGTCTGCCGTCGACTCCGCGGGCGAACGAGAGCACCTGTCGGATCATGTCGGCCCCTCGATGCGCGGCGGCTTCCATGGTGTCCAGCAGCTCGCGTCGCGAGGGATCCTGCTCCGTCGATCGCAGCATCTGAGTGGACATGAGGATGGGCGTGAGCACGTTGTTGAGGTCGTGGGCGATCCCTCCAGCGAACGTCCCCAGGCTCTCCATCCGCGAGGCACGGGCTCGTAGATCCTCGTCGCGCCGCCACTCCGTCACGTCGGTGTCGACGGAGAGGATGGCGTCGGGGGAGCCGTCGTCCGCGCGCAGCAGCTGCCACCGGCAGTCCAGGACGAGCGACCGGCCGTCCTCGGTGCGATGGGGCACCTCCTCGGCGTAGTACCCCTCGCGAAGGGTGATCGCGTCGTAGTGCGCGAACGCGATGCCCAGCAGGTCCCCGATCTCCTGACCGATGGCCTCCTCCGCGGGAATCCCATAGATCGTCTCCGCCGCCCGGTTCCAGTGGCGCACCACCCCGTCCAGCCCCCGCACGATGATCGCGTCATTGACGGCGTCGATGAGCTCGGCCTGTTCAGCGATGCGTCTCTGCGCGATCGAGACCTTCTGCCGAGTCAGCTCGTCCTCGGTCACGTCGCGGAAGTAGAGGGCGAGCCCCGTGCGGGTCGGGTAGGCCGTCGCGTCGATCCAGCGCGCCGACGGGGCGTGGAACTGCCGCGTGGTCGTGCGGACGCGGTCGCGCACCGCGCGCTGGTAGGCGAGCTCGAGCTCGGTGTCGGCGAGCTGCGGGAACGCCTCCCAGAGGTTGTGCCCTTCGAACTCCGCGAAGGGGATGCCCGCCAGCAGCTCCGTGCGCCGGTTGGCGTACACGATGCGCCAGGCCTCGTCGACGAAGAGGAAGCCATCCTCGATGGAGTCGAGCGTCTCGTCCAGGCGCGCCCGCAGTTCCGCCTCGCGCTCGAAGCCCTCCACGGCGTCCGTGATGTCCCAGAGCGCCCCGTGGATCCCCGTGATCGCGCCCTGCCTGTCGCGCACCGCTTCGGCGACGACCCGGACGAACTGGCAAACGCCTTCCCCGTTCCGGATCTGCGACTGGAACGCGATCGGCGTGCCGTGCTCGAAGCACTGCTCGATGGCGCTCACGACCTCCTCGCGGTTCAGCGGCGCGAACAGCTCGAGCGTGTCGACCACATCCAGGGTCTGATCCTTGTCCAGGCTGAGCACGGCCCTGGCCTGCGACGAGAGGCGGACGGACTCCGTCGCGCGATCGATCGAGAAACCCCCGAAGGATGCGAGGTCGCCGGCGATGCGGAGGAGGCTGTCGGCTTCGGCGTACTCCCGCTCGCGCTCCTCCATCTGGTCGATCGAGAACGCCGTCATGAGCACCGCGGTGACGTCTCCGTCGTCGAGGACGGGGGTGTAGGTGACCGAAGCGCGTCGAGGGATGGCGTCGGCGCGGGCGCTCGTCCGGAAGCGGCGCACGGCGCCCTGTGCCGCAGCGGCGAATTGGTCGGCGATCATGGAGCGGTCCTCGGGGAGGGCCCACTGCAGGAAGTGGGAGCCCAGGAGACGCTCGCGGTCGATGCCGCTCTGCCGAACCATCGGCTCGCTGGCGCCGATCACGGTGCCGTCGGGAGCGATGAGGAGGACGGGATCCGGATAGGCGGCGCCGAGCGCCTCCACGGCCCGCGCGAGCTGCGCGAGCGGGAGCGATCCGGGAGCGCTCACGCCACCGACCCGCTCCCGCTCGGTGCGAGCAGACTCGAGACAAGCTCCTCGAACTTCGCCAGGTCCACCGGCTTGCGGGCGAACGCGTCCGCTTCCTCGCGGCCGCGCGGCGCCTCTTCGCCGCTCACCAGGAGCACTTTGGGAGCGGGGTCACGGCCCCGGAGGAGCGCGATGGTCGAGAGCACGTCCGCACCGGGCATGTTGACGTCCAGCACGGCCACAGCGATGGCCAGCCACGCGTCCAGTCCGGCGATCTCGTCGGCGCTCCTCGCCTCGACGACGTCCGCGCCCATGCCCTGCAGCGCCATGCGCACCACCGTGCGCACCAGCGGGTCGTCGTCGGCGACCAGGACGATCGGACGGGCTGCGGGGTCAGCCATGCGACCGAGTCTAGGCCGGGGTGCCGGAGTACGCGGCCCCTCCGTTCGGGGGGAACCCTCGAGCGATGGTCGCGAGATCGTGGGAGGCGGCGCCGAGATGTTCGAGCACCTGGTCGGCGACGTCAGCGAGGGTCTCCTGATCGCTGTCGGCGTGGAAGTTGAAGGCCATGACGCACGCGGCGATCCTGCCCTGCACGGGCCCGTGGAGGAGGTCGGTGAGTCGACGGCGCTCTCGTTCGATCGACGCGCGACGAGCAGCGTCCCATCGCTCGACGTCCGCGCGCGCCACGCGCAGCGTCGACTCGTCGTGCTCGTTGGCGCGAGCGAGTAGCAGGGCGGCGACCACGACCACGATGGAGAGCAGCAGGCCCGAGCTGACGACCGGGAGCAGGACGACTCCGTGTGCGGCGACCGGGTCGATCCCCGCACCGAGCAGCACGATCGCGCAGAGCGCGACCGCCGCGCCGCCCGCCGCCAGGGTCACGGACGAGGCGGCGGCCGCGCGACCCCGGCGCATCGTCCGGCCCGCATGGAGGACCGCCCCGAACACTGCTCCCGCCGAGGAGGCGGCGACGATGATCTCGAGCGCTGCCGCCCCTCCGTAGATCCGCCAGGCATCCAGCAGCGTGAGGGCGAGCGTCAGAAGCACGACGAGCCCCGCCTTCGCCCAGGGCCGACCGAAGGGGATGTCGAAGATCTCCAGCAGCGTCACCCGGTTCCTCACCGACGGCAGCGCCGACTCCCCGCCACCGGCGGTGTCGATCACTCTCAGCAGCTCGTCGTGCAGCCGAGCGAGGCTCGCGCTGACCTCCTCGAACGACCGACGATCGAGCTCCCCACGGAGGGAGCCGAGCCGGGTCCGCAGGTCGTCGAGAACGGGCAGCACGCTCGCGCCCAGTGCCTCCGCCAGGCGGGTGCTCGTCGTCGCCTCCGCCTCCTCGAATCGCGCGACGCTCGCCGTGAGCTGGCTTCGCGCGCTCTCGAGCTCGGTGAGGAGGTCGCGTCGGCGCTCGAACTGCGCGAGACCGTAGACGACGAGCGGTGCCCACGTGAGCATGAGGAGCAACCAGGACGCGATCCGGAAGGCGGCATCGCCGGGGACCCCCGCCACGGACTCGGCGATGCCAGCGCCGATGAGCCCTCGCGCCACGCAGGCCGTCGACCACAGGAGCAGGAACACGGTGACGGGCAGCAGCGGCCACCGCCGCCGGAGGAGGGTGCCTCCGACGACCACGATGAGTCCGACGGCGAAGTGCTGCAGGAGCGCGGAGACGAGCGGCCACCACCATGCCGGGTACTCGGTCGTCGACTCGCGCACCGCGATGATGAGGATGCTCGGCGGCAGGAAGGCGAGCCACAACCCCCAGTGCGTCGCCCAGCGACCTCCGAGTGCCTCGTTCAGCGTCATCCGGCCTCTCCGCCCCGCCGCGCAGGACCCCAACCCATGATCGCCCAGGACACGTCGAAGCGGCCGCCCCGGCTCAACCCGAATGAGCCGTGGCGGCCGCTTGCTCCGCAGTGCTCCAGCCCGACCCGAACGGGCGAGGTCACCGCCGCCGGTCTGCGCCCCCCGGGGGTCCCCCGACCCCGTTCGCTTTCCGTGCCACCATTGTGCGGCGGGGGCGAGACCCCCGCAAACGTCATCGATCGCGCTCTGTTCGCATTGCGAACGAGAGTCATGTAAGCCCCATGTGGCCCCGTCATCGAGCGCTCCGGGGCATCGGGAGGGAGAGGTGGGATGCGGCGCAACCTCGGTAGGGCATCCGCGGCCATGGGGGTCGTCCTCGCGATCGCGGCGCTCGCCGCGGGGTGCGCGCCGTCGCCCGACCCCGATCCGGCGCCGACGCCGACGTCGACCTCGAGCGCCTCGGCCGCACCGAGCGCGTCGCCCGAACCCGCGCCGACCTTCGCCCCGGAGGGCGCCGCGGAGGAGAACCTCCCGATCGTGAAGGCGGCGCTGCAGCCGCTCGTCGCGGCCGGCGGCATCCCGGCCGGTCGCTCGGTGGTCGACGCGCTCACCGCGGCGGGCATCCCGCTCAGCGCCGTGCAGGTGACCGCCGATCAGACGGCGATCGGGCTGCCGGTCGACTCGCTGCTGTTCTCGGTGCTCGTCGGGCAGGAGTGCGTGCTCGGCCAGTTCGACGGCGACGGCTTCACGACGACGACGGCGCCTGTGCTCTCCACGGGGGCGTGCCTGGTGGGGGCGACCGCTTCAATAGACTGAGGCAATGGCCGAATTCGTCTACTCCATGGTCCGTGCCCGCAAGTCGGTCGGCGACAAGCTCATCCTCGATGACGTCACGATGTCGTTCTACCCGGGCGCCAAGATCGGCATGGTGGGCCCGAACGGCGCCGGCAAGTCGACGATCCTGAAGATCATGGCCGGCCTCGACCAGCCCTCGAACGGCGAGGCCCGCCTCAGCGAGGGCTACACGGTCGGCATCCTCATGCAGGAGCCCGAGCTCGACGAGTCGAAGACCGTGCTCGAGAACGTGCAGGACGGCGTGCGCGAGCTCTACGACAAGATCACGCGCTTCAACGAGATCTCGGCCGCCATGGCCGACCCCGACGCCGACTTCGACACGCTGCTGGCCGAGATGGGCGTGCTGCAGGAGGCCATCGACGCCGCGAACGGCTGGGATCTCGACAGCCAGCTGGAGCAGGCGATGGATGCCCTGCGCTGCCCGCCCGGCGACGCCAGCATCACCCACCTGAGCGGTGGCGAGAAGCGCCGTGTCGCGCTCTGCAAGCTCCTGCTCGAGAAGCCCGACCTGCTGCTGCTCGACGAGCCCACCAACCACCTCGACGCCGAGAGCGTGCTGTGGCTCGAGCAGCACCTTCAGAAGTACCCCGGCGCCGTGATCGCGATCACGCACGACCGGTACTTCCTCGACCACGTCGCCCAGTGGATCGCCGAGGTCGACCGCGGCCGCCTCTACCCCTACGAGGGCAACTACTCGACCTACCTCGAGAAGAAGGCCGAGCGCCTGGAGGTGCAGGGCAAGAAGGACGCCAAGCTCGCCAAGCGCCTGGCCGAAGAGCTCGACTGGGTGCGCTCGAACGCGAAGGGCCGCCAGGCGAAGTCGAAGGCGCGACTGGCCCGCTACGAGGAGATGGCGGCGGAGGCGGAGAAGACCCGCAAGCTCGACTTCGAGGAGATCCAGATCCCGCCGGGGCCCCGCCTGGGCTCGATCGTCATCGAGGCCAAGAACCTCAAGAAGGGCTTCGGCGACCGCACGCTCATCGACGGCCTGTCGTTCAGCCTGCCGCCGAACGGCATCGTCGGCGTCATCGGCCCCAACGGCGTCGGCAAGACCACGCTGTTCAAGACGATCGTCGGCCTCGAGCCGCTCGACGGCGGCGACCTCAAGGTCGGCGAGACGGTCAAGATCAGCTATGTCGACCAGGGCCGGGCGAACATCGACCCGAACAAGACGCTGTGGGAGGTCGTGAGCGACGGCCTCGACATCATCACGGTTGGCAAGACGGAGATCCCCTCGCGCGCCTACGTGTCGAAGTTCGGCTTCAAGGGCCCCGACCAGCAGAAGAAGGCCGGCGTGCTCTCCGGCGGTGAGCGCAACCGCCTGAACCTCGCGCTGACGCTCAAGGAGGGCGGCAACCTGCTGCTGCTCGACGAGCCGACGAACGACCTCGACGTCGAGACGCTGCAGTCGCTCGAGAACGCGCTGCTGGAGTTCCCCGGCTGCGCCGTGGTCATCACGCACGACCGGTGGTTCCTCGACCGCATCGCGACGCACATCCTCGCCTACGAGGGCACCGAGGAGGACCCGGCGAACTGGTACTGGTTCGAGGGAAACTTCGAGGCCTACGAGGCGAATAAGATCGAGCGCCTCGGCGCGGAGGCCGCGCGCCCGCACCGCGTCACCTACCGCAAGCTCACGCGCGACTGAGCGCGACCCGGGGCGAACGGCCCGCACGGGCCGAGAACGGAGCGACTCGTGAACGGAATGCGCTACCGGATCCGGCGAGTCCTCGACTCGTTCTGGTTCGTCCCGGGCATCGGGCTGCTCCTCGCGCTGCTCGTCGCGGAGGCGCTCGTGGCCCTCGAGCCGGCTCTGCCGAGCGCGATCGGTGACGTCATCCCGGCGGTGGGGCCCGACGGCAGCCGGGGCCTCCTGAGCGCGATCGCGACGTCGATGCTCGCGGCGGCCGCGACGACGTTCTCGATCACGATCGCGGTGCTCACGCTCACGTCGTCGGCCTACGGGCCGCGCCTCGTGCGCAGTCTCATGGCCGATCGCGGCAACCAGGTCGTGCTCGCCCTGCTCGTCTCGACCTCGCTCTTCGCGATGCTCGTCGTGCGGCACGTCCGGGCGGGCGATGACTCGGAGTTCGTGCCGCACCTCGCGGTCAACATCGCGATCGTGCTCGCCGTCGTCTCGATCGTCGCGCTCGTGTACTTCATCCATCACATCAGCGCGAGCATCCAGATCTCGCGCCTCGCGACGGGGGTGCGCGACCAGCTCGTCACCCTCCTCGACGACCTCTACCCCGAGCAGACCTCGACGCGGCGGGCCCTCGCGTCCCGGTGGGCGGCGATCGACGAGGGCAGGGATGTCCGTGCCAGCACGAGCGGCTACGTTGCGAGCATCGACCATAGGCACCTCGTCGCGGCGGCGGCCCGCGCCGGCGCGCGCGTCGAGCTGCTGGTCCGGCCGGGCACGCTCGTGTGCGCGGAGGATCCGATCGCGCGGGTGTCGTCCGAGCCCGCGCCGTCGACCCGACCGGAGGCCGCCGCGAGACTGGACGCGGCGGTGGTCGCGGCGGTCTCGATCGACGACGAGCGGACTCCCGTGCAGGACGCCGAGCACCTGGTCCGCCAGCTCGTCGACGTCGCGGCCCGGGCGCTCAGCCCGGGCGTGAACGACCCGATCACGGCCGTCACCGCGATCGACGCCCTAACGATCGCGATGGCGAGCGCGGCCGGGCGCCCCGACCCGCGCGGGGTCCTCCTCGACGACGCGGATGCCCCGCGCGTGCTCGTCGCGCCGCGGGAGCTCTCCGCGCTCGCGGTGGATGCCGTGGACCTCATCCGCCAGTACGTCGCGGATCAGCCGCTCGTCGCGCACCGCCTGCTGGATCTGCTCGAGCGGCTCATCGCGCGAGAGGAGGCGTCCGATCGTTCAGCCGCCTACCGCGGCGCGGTCGACCGCGTCGTGCGATCCGCGATCGGGCCCGGCACGCTTCCGGAGGACGCCGCCGCGCTCGAGCGCCGCCGCGCCGACATCGTGCAGTCAGGAGCCGCATGACCCGCATCCACGTCCCCATCGCGCTGCGCTGGAGCGATCTCGACGCCTACGGGCACGTCAACAACGCGCGGATGCTCACGCTCCTCGAGGAGGCGCGCATCGAGGTCTTCTGGCGCGGGCGCGGCGCGTCGGCGAGCCCGCTGCCCGAGCTGCACATCGACGAGGGGTCGCAGAGCCTCATCGCCCGGCAGGAGGTCGAGTACCTCGCGCAGATCCCTCACCTGCGCGACCCGCTCGACGTGCAGCTCTGGATCGGCGCGCTCGGCGGGGCGAGCCTCGACGTCTGCTACGAGGTCTGCTCGCCGGTCGGCGTCGAGCCGCGCACCGTGTTCGCCCGCGCGATGTCGACGCTCGTCCTCGTCGATCAGGAGACCGGGAGGCCGCGGCGCATCAGCGAGCGCGAGCGCGCCCTGTGGGGTCCGTACATCGAGGAGCCCGTGGCCTTCCGTCGCCGGAGCTGACGCGGCTGCGGTTGCCGTCGTCGCGGCTGGCGTCGAATCGGCGGATGCTCCGCGCGGCTAGGTCGCCGGCGCGAGGACCCACAGCACCTCGCACCCCTCCTCGGCGGAGGCGTTGTGCCAGGTGTGCGGGTCGCGGCCGCGGAAGGTCATCGAGTCGCCCGCGGCGAGCTCGTGCTCGTCGTCGCCGAGGATGATCGTGAGGCGCCCGCGCAGCACGTAGACGAACTCGACGTCGCAGTCGAGGCTGTAGAGGTCGTCTCCGGCGGTGCCGCCGGGGTCGATGATCGAGCGGATGACCTCGACGTCGGTCTGCGTGCCCGGCGTGAGCAGAAACTCCTCCGCTCCCTCGCCGCCGAAGTTGATGGGCGCGCCCTCGCCGGCACGCACGATCTGCGACGGCGGCGGCTCGAACAGCTCGCCGACCTTGAGGCCGACGGCCTCGCAGATCGCGACGAGGGAGGCGACGGAGGGTGAGACCTGGTCGCGCTCGAGCTTGCTGACGAACCCCTGGCTGATGCCCGCGGCGGCGCCCACGGCTTCGAGCGTGAGCCCGCGCGCGAGTCGCGCCGCTCGCAGTCGGGCGCCGATCCTCACGTCGCTGGCCATGCTCCTATCCTGACGCACGCCGCTGACACCCGGTGGCGTCATGGCCGCCCCGGCTCAGCCGTGCTCGATCGCGACCGCGCGCACGGGGGCGCCGTCGGCCCCGATGAACCGCAGCGGCAGCACCGAGATGAGGGGATGCTCGGCGCGCACCTGGCCGAGGTTCGTCAGGTTCTCGATGATGACGCCTCCGACCTCGGCGATGAGGTGGTGGCAGGGGAACCCCTCGCCGGGGTGCTCGTCGTCGGGCGTCTCGTCGAGGTTGATGGCGTCGATGCCGATGGTGCGGATGCCGCGCTCGAGCAGCAGCTCGCATGCCGCGCGGTCGAGGAACGGGTGCTCGAAGTAGGTCGGGGTGCCGTAGTGCTCGCTCCAGTCGGTGCGGAGGAGCACGATGCGGCCGGGCTCGAGCTTCTCGAGCACGGGGGCGTGGTGGTCGACCGTGATGCGGCCGCGCGCGGCGAGGCCCCGGGCATCCACGATCACGCCCTCGCCGACGAAGCGCTCAAGGGGAAGCTCGTCGATGCGGGGCGTGGAGTCGTCGAAGTGGTACGGCGCGTCGACGTGCGTGCCGCTCTGCGAGCCCATGCGCACTGACAGCAGGTTGAACCCGTCGGCGGCGATCGTCGCGTGCGGGGCGAAGGCGACGGTCGGGTCGCCGGGGTACACCTGGGTGCTCTCGGTGACGGGCACGGAGAGGTCGACGACGCGCTCTATCCTCATGGTCAAGAACCTTTGCATATTTGGCATACTCAGGGCTAGAGTCGGCCCACCCGATCCTCTGCCCCTGAGTCGAAGGACACACCCATGACTGGCAACAGAGTCGTTGTCGACCACTCCGACGTCGCCCTCAACCCGCGCCCGCGCGCGACGGAGGTGGAGCAGCGCGGCATCGACACGGTGCCCGACGCCGACCGCACCTCCACCTGGGTCGACCTCATGCGCATCCAGTTCGGCGGCGCCAACACGTTCGCGACGGTGCTGCTCGGCACCTTCCCGATCCTGCTCGGGCTGTCGTTCTGGCAGGCCGTCGCCGCGACCCTCGTCGGCCTCGGCCTCGGCATCCTCGTGCTCATGCCGATGGGTCTGTTCGGCCCGAAGACCGGCACCAACAACGCCGTCTCCTCCGGCGCGTTCTTCGGCGTGCGCGGTCGCGTTGTCGGCTCGTTCCTGTCGCTGCTGACCGCCGTCGCCTTCTACTCGATCTCGGTCTGGGTCGGCGGCGACGCCCTCGTCGGCGCGCTCAACCGGCTCGCCGGCGTGCCCGACTCGGTCGGCCTGCGCACAGTCATCTACGGGCTCATCGGCCTCATCGTGATCGTCGTCGTCGTGTACGGCTACCAGTTCATGCTGCTCATCAACAAGACGGCGGTCATCGCGAACTCGGTGCTGTTCCTGCTCGCCTTCGTCGCGTTCGCCGGCACCTTCGACCCGTCGTACGACCCGGGCGCCGAGGCCTACGCGCTCGGCAGCTTCTGGCCGACGTTCGTGCTCTCGGTGCTCATCGTGATGTCGAACCCCGTCTCGTTCGGCGCCTTCCTCGGTGACTGGAGCCGCTACATCCCCGCGTCGACGCCCGCGCGCAAGCTCTTCGGCGCGACAGCGCTCGGCCAAGGCCTCACGGTCATCCCGTTCCTCTTCGGCGTGGCGACGGCGACCCTCGTCGCCGGCGAGGCCGACTACGTCTTCGCGCTCATCCAGACCTCGCCGCTGTGGTACGCGGTGCTGCTCATGGCGGTCGCGTTCATCGGCGGCTTGTCGACCGGCTCGACGTCGCTCTACGGCACGGGCCTGGACTTCTCGTCGGTCTTCCCGCGCTTCAGCCGCGTGCAGGCGACGATCTTCATCGGCACGATCGCGTTCCTGTTCATCCTGCTGGGCCGCATCTTCTTCGACCTGCTCGGCGCGGTGAACGCCTTCGTCGGCGCGATCATCGTCACGACGACGCCGTGGATGATCATCATGGCGATCGGCTACTTCGTGCGTCGCGGCTCGTTCTCGCGCGACGACCTGCAGGTGTTCAACCGCGGTCAGGTCGGCGGGCGCTACTGGTTCACCGGCGGCGTCAACTGGCGCGGCATGGTCGCCTGGATCGCCTCGGCGGTGCTCGGCCTGCTCTTCGCCTACTACCCGCCGGTCATCGTCGGGCCGCTCAATGGCGTCGCCGGCGGTGTCGACATCAGCCTGCTCGTCGCGATCGTCTCGGCGGCGGTGCTGTACCTCGGCGCGCTCGTGCTCTTCCCCGAGCCGGAGTACGTCTACCCCCCGCAGGGCACGCGCCTGGTGCGCGAGTCGAGCGCGCCGCTGCAGCCGATCGAGACCGACCACGGCTCGGCGGCCGCGAAGGCCGCCGCCCGCCGGGCGAGCTGAGCCGGATGCCCGGGGGCGGCCCCGCAGACCGCCCCCGGCGTCCTGCCCGGTCGCCCCGGGCATCCCGCACCGACTCGAACCACCTCGAAGAAGGAGCCCCACCGTGGAGCAGCGCACGCCCCGCGTGACCGAGAACGGCAACGTCGGCCAGGTCGACGCGACCCAGGTGCCCCGCTACGGCGGCGCCCCGACCTTCGCGCGCCTGCCGCGCTGGGACGAGGTCGAGCGCGCCGACGTCGTCGTGCTCGGCGTGCCGTTCGACACGGGCGTCAGCTACCGGCCGGGGGCGCGATTCGGGCCCTCGCACATTCGCGAGTCGTCGCGACTGCTGCGGCCCTACAACCCCGCGCAGGACGCCAAGCCGTTCGCGCTGCAGCAGGTCGTCGACGGCGGCGACATCGGCGTGAACCCCTTCGACATCGGCGAGGCGCTCGCGACGATCGAGGCGGAGGCGACGCGCGTGCTCGACGCCGGCGCGCAGCTGCTGACCCTCGGCGGCGACCACACGATCGCGCTGCCGCTGCTGCGGGCGATGCACGCCCAGCACGGGCCGATCGCGGTCGTGCACTTCGACGCGCACCTCGACACGTGGGACACCTACTTCGGCGCCGACTACACGCACGGCACGCCGTTCCGCCGTGCCTCGGAGGAGGGGCTGCTCGCGCAGGACTCGTGCCTGCACGTGGGCATCCGCGGACCGCTGTACACGGCGGAGGATCTCACCGACGACGGCGACCTCGGCTTCCAGATCGTGCACTCGACCGAGATGGACGCGCTCGGCGCGTCGGGCGTGATCGAGCGCATGCGGGCGCGCGTCGGCGACCGCCCCGTGTACGTCTCGATCGACATCGACGTGCTCGACCCCGCGTTCGCGCCCGGCACGGGCACGCCCGAGGCAGGCGGCTTCACGAGCCGCGAGCTGCTCGCGGTGCTGCGCGGCTTCGCCGACGTGAACCTCGTCGGCGCCGACATCGTCGAAGTCGCCCCCGCGTACGACCACGCGCAGATCACGGGCATCGCCGCCGCGCACGTCGCGTACGAGCTGCTGACCGTGATGGCGCGGCGCCGGAGCGCGTCGTGAGCGGCGTGTCGGGCCCGATCAGCCGGAGCGACGCGACACCGACCGCGGCGACCGGCGCTGACGAGGCCCTCGCCGCCGAGGTGCTCGCCGCGGCCGACGCGATCGTCGACGACTTCGCGCACCACCGCACCGAGGCCTACTTCGCCGGTTTCGCCGACGACGCGACCTTCGTCTTCCACACCGCCGACCGCCGGCTCGAGAGCCGCGCCGAGTACGAGGCGCTGTGGGCGCAGTGGGAGCGCGAGGACGGCTTTCGCGTGCACGCCTGCCGCTCGAGCGACCGCCGCGTGCAGCTGCTCGGCGACACCGCGATCTTCACGCACGCGGTCGACTCGCGCATCGAGCTCGGCGGGCAGGTCGACGACGTCACCGAGCGCGAGACCATCGTCTTCGCGCGCCGCGACGGCCGCTGGGTGGCCGTGCACGAGCACCTGTCGCCGCGCGCCTAGCGCTCGCGGCGCGGGGGCGGTCAGGCCCCGTCGCGCGGGTGCCACTCGCGCACCCACGCCACACTCGCCGTCATGGGGTAGCCCGCCGCCTCGCGAGTCGTGCCCTCGAGCGGGAGGTCGTAGAGGTTGAGCATGAGCTGCAGGGGGTAGTCGGGCGACTGGTCGACCTCGGCAACGAGCACGTCGTCGACGTACCAGCGGGCCGCGCCGGGCATCCACTCGAGCGAGTACGTGCGGAAGCCCCGCGCGTCGCCGGCGATCGGCACGCGCGCGAACTCGTCGCGCAGTCGGGCGTCGCCGAACGGATGCACGCCCACGCCGATGCTCGTCGCGCCGAGCTCGTCGATCTCGCCGCCGAAGAGCTCGACGACGCAGAGCTCGCCCGACTGCTCGGGCTCGGCCTCGTGCCCGATGAGCCACAGCGCCGTGAGGGCGCGCGGGTGCAGGCTCGGCCGGATGCGCGCCTCGACGAGCCCGTACCGCGGCTGCCACAGTCGGCGCTCGGGCACCGCCGTGCGCACGACGAGCCCGTCGCGGAACCGGTGCTGGCCCCTGTCGCTGCCGACCGGGCCGGAGAACGACCCCGTCTGCAGGTTCGAGACGCGCAGCTCGCCGTCGTACTCGGGCGACCAGGCCGGCTGGTCGTGGTCGACGCGCAGCTGGAGACCCGTGTCGGTGAGGCGGTAGCGGGCGGCGCTGCGGTCGGGCGTGCTCCAGTGCGGCAGGTACACGGGCAGCCACCGCGCCGGGTCGAGCGCGGCGCCGACGAAGCGCTCGTTGACGACGAGCTCGAAGCGCGAGCGGTCGAGCCTCGCGTGAGGGAGGTCGGGGGAGCGGCGCACGGGGTCAGGGTACCGATCGCGCTCCGGAGCGACGCGCGACATCGTGCCCTTGACGATAGTGTGTGACACACAGTACTGTGTCGACATGAGCCCCACCGACGAGCCCGCCCTCGACGCCGGGCACCTGCAAGAGCTGCGCCGAGGCACCGTCGTGCTCGCGAGCCTGCTCGCCCTGCGCGAGCCCGGCTACGGCTACGCGCTGCTCGAGCACCTCGAGCGCGCCGGCGTCGACGTCGAGGCCAACACCCTCTACCCCCTGCTGCGCCGGCTCGAGGGGCAGGGTCTGCTGTCGAGCGAGTGGAACACCGACGAGAGCCGACCGCGCAAGTTCTACCGCACGAGCCCCCAGGGCGAGGCGCTCGCCGAGCGCCTGCTCGCCGAGCACCGCCGCCTCACCGACGCCCTCGAGCGTCTCGCCGCCGAAGGAGCCTGAGCATGACCGCCACGACCACCCCGACCCTCACCGAGCGCTACATCGCCGCCGTCGTGCGGCGCCTGCCCGAGAAGAGCCGCGCCGACGTCGCGACCGAGCTGCGGGCATCCCTCGCCGACGACATCGAGGCGCGCACCGCGGCCGGGCTCGCGCCCGAGGCCGCCGAGCGCGAGGCCCTCGTCGCCCTCGGCGACCCCGACCGCCTCGCCGCGGGCTACGCCGGCACGCCGCTGCACCTCATCGGCCCTGCGCTCTACCTCGACTGGCGGCGCCTGCTGACGGTGCTGCTGAGCATCGTGCTGCCCGTCACCGCCGGAGGGCTCGTGCTCGCCCGCGCGCTCGCTGGCGACGACCCGGGCGAGATCGTGCTCGGCACCGCCGGCACGCTCGTGAGCGTCGCCATCGGGCTCACCTTCTGGGTCACGACCGTCTTCGCGATCATCGAGCGAACGGGTGCCGGCGACCGCCCGCTCGTCGCCTGGCGCCCCGAGAGCCTGCCGCCCGGCGACGGCAAGCCGCAGGTCGGGGTCGACGTGCTCGTCGGGGGCGTGCTCGGGCTCGTGCTGCTGGTCGCCCTGCTGGCCGCGCAGACGGCCTGGCCCGTCTTCCGCGACGACGACGGCGCGCCCGTGCCGTTCCTGCACCCCGACCTGTGGTCGTTCTGGGTGCCCTACTTCGTCGTCGTGCTCGCCGCCGAGCTCGTCTTCTCGATCGTGCTCTACCAGCGCCGCCGCTGGAGCCTCGGCCTCGCCGTCGCGAACATCGTCATCACGCTCGCCTCGGCGGTGCCGCTCATCGCGCTCATCGTGAGCGACTCCGTCGTGAATCCCGCGTTCTCGGCGCGGCTCGCCGACTCGGAGGGGCTCGTCACGCTCGGCCAGCAAGGCTCCGTCGTCGCTGCCATCGCGATCGGCGCCGTCGCCCTGTGGGAGTGCGTCGACGGCGTCATCAAGGCCGGTCGCGCGGCGCGCGGAGCCTGAGCCCGTGATGGCGGATGCTCCGCCGCGACGTGCGCGGAGCATCCGCCATCGCGTCAGCTCTGCGGCACCCGCACCATGCCCTCCTGCGCGACGCTCGCCACGAGCTGCCCGTCGCGCGTGAAGATGCGACCCATCGACAGTCCGCGGCCGCCGATTGCGTTCGGCGACTCCTGCACGTAGCAGAGCCACTCGTCGACTCGGGCGAAGCGGTGCCACCACATCGCGTGGTCGAGGCTCGCCATCTTCAGCCCCGGCGTCGCCCACGACTGCCCGTGCCGGCGCAGGATCGGCTCGAGGATCGAGTAGTCGCTCGCGTAGGCGAGGGCCGCACGGTGCAGGTTCTCGTCGTCGGGCAGCGGGCTGAGCGCGCGCAGCCACACCGCCTGGTGCGCGACCTGCTCGCGGTCGCCGCCGAAGTACAGGTGCCCGGGCGCGTGCCGCAGGTCGAAGGGCCGCTCGGTCGCCCAGAAGCGCGCCACCGGGTGGTCGAGCTGCTCGAGCACCTCGCGCGTGCTGGGCAGCTCCTCCGGCTGCGGGATGCCCTCCGGCATGGTCGCCTGGTGCTCGAGGCCCGGGTCGACATCCTGGAAGGAGGCGATCATCGACAGGATCGGCAGCCCCTTCTGGTACGCCTGCGTGCGCCGAGTCGAGAACGACCGCCCGTCGTGGATGCGGTCGACCGAGAAGGTGATCGGCTGGGTCACGTCGCCCGGCCGCAGGAAGTAGCCGTGCATGGAGTGGATGAAGCGGTCGCCCTCGACCGTGCGGATCGCCGCGAGCACCGACTGCGCCATGACCTGCCCGCCGAAGACGCGGCCCTGCGGCATCCACTGGCTCGGCGCGGTGAAGATGTCCTCCGTGGTGCGGGCGCCGGTGTCGGCGAGGTCGAGCGCCTGCAGCATCGCGGCGACGGGGTCGTGGGCGGCGGTCTCAGCGGCGTCGGTCTCGGCGGGATCGGAGGCGGGGGCGTCGGTCACGCCCGTAGTCTAGGGAGCGATGTCGAGCATCCTCACGCTTCCCGACGCGCCCGCCGCGACCGACCTGCAGACGTTGCTGGGCCGGGCCGCGCGGCTCGACGAGAACGGCTCGATCCGCCTAATCCTCGACGGCGGCGTGCTCGCCGCCTACGTCGCGGTGCTGCACCCCAGGGGCCTGCTCGATCGCGCGCCGACCGTGCTCGGGCTGCGCACGCTCGCCGCCGAGGGCGACCCGATCGACGAGGTCGTGCCCATCCGCTCGCTGCGGGCCAGGGTGGATGCGGCGCTCGCCGCCGCGAGGGAGGGCCCCGTCGCGATCGCCCTGCCCACATCCGTCGCCACGGTGGTCTGGGCGGCGATCTCGCCGCCCAGGGGAGGGTGGCAGGCCATGCAGCCGCTCGACCCGCAGCTGTTCGAAACCGCGGCCCGCGCCGGCATCGACGAGGTCGCGACGGCCGTGCCGGAGGGTCTCGGCAGCGACCTCGTGCACCGCGTGCGCAGCGAGGTGTGGGGTCGGCCGATCGAGGGCCACGACCACATCCCGGCCGGGGCGGCGTTCGCCGCGCTGAGCCTCGGGTTCCTCGGCGACGACGCCCTGCAGCAGTACGCCTCGGGCTCGTGGCTGCGGTTCACGACGCGGCGCGGGCACGTGCTCGTGAAGCAGGCCGGCTGGTCGCTCGGGCGCTGAGCCCGCGGCGTTGCGAGTGGCTCGGGCCGCGCATCCGTCACCGATCGTCGGGTGTGCCCGGCGCGCTCTCCACACCCCGGCGGGTCGATGTTGTGCACTCCGAGAGGGGTGGTCTACCGTCGAGGCAACCTCGGGCGACGATGCCCGGGTCAGTCATGCGGCCCACCGGCCGACGGCTGTGAGGATCGACCGCGCCCGGCACACCCGCTCGGCGCGCGGCGGATCGGAGATGCGATGCGTGCAACGGTGCCCGACGACCGACTCGAGGCGGAGCTCCCCGCGCCTCCCGATGCGCTCGTGCAGCTGCTCGACCCGGAGGGTCGACGACGCTCCGACCCGCTCTACGATCCGTACGTCGCCGACCTGACCGGCGACGACCTGCTCGCGCTGCTCGACGACCTCATCGTCGTGCGCCGCATCGACGTCGAGGCGACCGCCCTCCAGCGTCAGGGCCAGCTCGGGCTGTGGCCGCCGCTGCTCGGCCAGGAGGCCGCCCAGGTGGGCTCGGCCCGCGCACTGCGCGCCGACGACTTCGTGTTCTCGAGCTATCGCGAGAACGGCGTCGCCTACTGCCGGGGCGTCGAGCTGCCCGCGATCGTCGAGGTGTGGCGCGGCACGGCGCAGGCGGGCTGGAACCCCTATGACGTCAACATGGCCACGCCCCAGATCGTCATCGGCGCGCAGACGCTGCACGCCGTCGGCTACGCGGTCGGATGCCGGCACGACGGCGTCGACACCGCCACGATCACCTACTTCGGCGACGGCGCCACGACGCAGGGCGACGTCAACGAGGCGATGGTCTTCGCCGCTTCGTTCGGCGCGCCCGTGGTCTTCTTCTGCCAGAACAACCACTGGGCGATCTCGGAGCCCGTGGGCCTGCAGGCGCAGCGCCCGATCGCGGAGCGCGCGCCCGGCTTCGGCATCCCCTCGATGCGCGTCGACGGCAACGACGTGCTCGCCGTGCTCGCCGCCACCCGACGCGCCCTCGAGCGCGCCCACCGCGGCGACGGCCCGAGCTTCATCGAGGCTGTCACCTACCGCATGGGGCCGCACACGACCTCTGACGACCCGACGCGCTACGTCGACCCGCTCGAGCGCGAGGCGTGGAGTGCAAAGGATCCGATCCAGCGGCTCGAGGCGCACCTGCGCGAGGCGGGCATCCTCACCGACGAGACGTCGGCCCGCATCGCCGCGCACGCCGACGCGATCGCCGCGGAGTTCCGCGCCGGCTGTCTCGCGCTGCCGAACCCCGCCCCGCTGTCGGTGTTCGACCACGTGTACGCCGAGCCGCACCGCGGGCTCGAGCGGCAGCGGGCCGAACAGCAGGCGTATCTGCGCAGCATCGGCGAGCTCGAGGAGGCGGCGGAATGACGCAGCTCACCCTCGCGAAGGCGCTCAACACGGGGCTGCGACGCGCCCTCGCCGACGACGACCGCGTCGTGCTGCTGGGCGAGGACATCGGCCAGCTCGGCGGCGTCTTCCGCGTCACCGACGGCCTGCAGCAGGAGTTCGGGCGTGAGCGCGTCATGGATATGCCGCTCGCGGAATCCGGCATCATCGGCATGGCCATCGGGCTCGCCTACCGGGGGTTCCGGCCGGTGTGCGAGATCCAGTTCGACGGCTTCATCTACCCGGCCTTCGACCAGATCGTCGCGCAGGTGGCGAAACTGCACTACCGCACGCGCGGGGCGGTGCGCATGCCGATCACGATCCGCGTGCCGTTCGGCGGCGGCATCGGCGCCGTCGAGCACCACTCCGAGTCGCCCGAGGCGTACTTCGCGCACACCGCGGGGCTGCGCGTCGTGACGTGCTCGACCCCGCAGGACGCCCACACGATGCTGCGCCAAGCGATCGCGTGCGACGACCCCGTGCTGTTCTTCGAGCCCAAGCGCCGCTACTGGACGAAGGGCGAGGTCGACGAGTCGTTCGAGCACGCCTTCGACCGCGCGCGCGTCGTCGTCGAGGGCGCCGACGTGACGCTCGTCGCCTACGGCCCGCTCGTCGCGACCGCGATCGACGCTGCCGTGGCCGCGAGCGACGAGGGCGTCTCGGTCGAGGTGATCGACCTGCGCTCGCTCTCGCCGCTCGACCTCGACACCGTCGAGGCGAGCGTGCGCAAGACCGGCCGGCTCGTCATCACGCACGAGGCCGCGCAGTTCGGCGGCCTCGGTGCCGAGCTCGCCGCGAGCATCACCGACCGCTGCTTCGTGCACCTCGAGGCGGCGCCGGCGCGCGTGACGGGCTTCGACACCCCGTACCCGAGCGCGCGAGCGGAGGAGCACTTCCTGCCCGACCTCGACCGCATCCTCGACGGCGTCGACCGGGCGCTCGGCCGCCCGAGCGCGCGCGACCTCCTGCTCACGAGCGGGGGTGCGCGATGACCGTGCACGAGTTCCGCCTGCCCGACCTCGGTGAGGGCCTCACCGAGAGCGAGATCGTCGAGTGGCTCGTCGCCGTCGGCGACCGGGTGACGCTCAACCAGCCGCTCGCCGACGTCGAGACCGCGAAGGCCGTCGTGCAGCTGCCGTCGCCGTTCGCCGGCGTCATCACGGCCCTGCACGCCGAGCCCGGCACGACCGTGCAGGTCGGCGCTCCGATCGTGTCGATCGACGTACTGGCGGATGCTGCGCTCCCGTCGGCCGCCGACGCCCCCGCCGCGCCCGTCGAGGCCGCGCCGCCGGCGCACGTCGACCCGGTCGCCGAGGCTGCGCCTGCCGACGCCGCCCCCGCCGGGCAGCGCCAGTCGGTGCTCGTCGGCTACGGCCCCGCCGTCGAGTCGGGGCGCCGCCCCACGCGCAAGCCGCGCACCCTGCCCGGGCGCCCCGCCGCCGACCGCGCGGCGAGCGTCGGCCTCGAGGTCGGCACCGCTCCTGCGCGCGGTGCCGCCCTCGCGACGCCGCCCGTGCGCAAGCTCGCCCACGACCTCGGCGTCGACCTCGCGCAGGTCGTCGGCACGGGCGAGGGCGGCCAGGTGACGCGCGCCGACGTCACCCGGTTCGTCGAGCGGGCGCGAGGCGGAGCATCCGCCGCATCGTCGTCGACAGAGCCGGCGCGCGCCGACGGCCGCCCCGCCGAGGTGCGCCACCCCGTCAAGGGCGTGCGCAAGGCGACCGCTGAGGCGATGGTGCGCAGCGCGTTCACGGCGCCGCACGTGACCGAGTTCCTCACTGTCGACGTGACGGCCGCGAGCGAGCTCGTCGCGCGGCTCAAGGCGCGCGGGCAGAGCGCGTCGATGCTCGCGCTCGTGTCGAAGGCGCTGTGCCTCGCCGTCGCGCGCAACCCGAGCCTCAACGCGCGGTGGGACGAGTCGTCGAACGAGATCGTCGAGCTGCGCGACGTGCACCTCGGCATCGCCGTGGCGACGCCGCGCGGGCTGCTCGTGCCGAGCATCCGCGACGCGCACGCGATGACGGTGGCGCAGCTGGCCGACGCGATCCGTGAGCTGGCGGTGACGGCGCGCGAGGGCCGCACGCCGCCGTCGGGGCTCACGGGCGGCACGATCACCATCACCAACATCGGCGTCTTCGGCGTCGACGCGGGCACCCCGATCATCAACCCCGGCGAGGCGGCCATTCTCGCCATGGGGGCCGTGCGGCGCCTGCCGTGGGAGTTCGAGGGCGGCATCGCTCTGCGCGACGTCATGACGCTGAGCGTCTCGTTCGACCACCGCATGGTCGACGGCGAGCAGGGTTCGCGGTTCCTGACCGACATCGGGGGAGTGCTGCACGACCCGGCGAGCGTGCTCGCGCTCGTCTGAGCCGGGCTGGGCGGGGCGGCGCGCGGGCCTGCGTGCCGCCCGCCCGGCGCGGCGCGGCTAGGCGGTCAGCGCGGCGAGCGCCATCGCTTCGAGGATGCTCCGCGTCACCCGCGCGCCCGCCCGCGAGCTGTGCGGCGTCGAGTTGATGAGCCCGAAGCACGCGTGCGCGCGGGTGCGCAGCGCGACCCGCGCCTCCGCCGGACGCAGCCGCGCGAGCACGTCGACCCACAGCTCGACGTACTGCCGCTGCAGCGCGCGCACCGCGTGCCGGTCGTCGTCGGCGAGCGAGTCGAGGTCGTGATCCTGCACGCGGATGACGTCGGCGTTGCTGAGCGCGAAGTCGACGTGAAAGGCGACGAGGCCCTCGAGCGCCGCGCGGGCGTCGGCCCCGGCAGCGCCGATCACGGCGCGCCCGCCGGCGAGCAGACCCTCACTCGCCTCCACGAGGATCGCCGCGAGCACCGACTGCTTGCTCACGAAGTGCTTGTAGACGGCGGGGCCGCTCACGCCCGCGGCGGCGCCGAGCTCGTCGAGCGAGACGCGCGGGAATCCGCGCTCGGCGAAGAGTCGTGCGGCCGCCGAGAGCAGCGCCGCGCGACGCTCGGCCTTCGCGCGGTCGCGCGCCGTCGCGCCGCCGGGCGTCGGCTCGGGCGCGGCCGCGGCGCGCGCATCCGTCATCGACATGCCGCCAGTGTAGACAGCCCGGTGAACGATGACTAACCTGAACCGGTGAGCGGGCGTTAACCGAACGACCGCGCGGCACCCCATCGCAGCAGGGCCACGAGCCCGAGACGAGGAGGAGCGGTCGATGGCGACCCTCGGCACGAGCATCCCCGCGGCAGGCGCGAGCAGCAGCCCGAACGCCACCGCGATGCGCGCCCTCGTCGAGGAGCTGCAGACCACGCTCGCCACCGCGGCCCTCGGCGGCCCCGAGCGCAGCCGCGAGCGGCACGTCGCCCGCGGCAAGCTGCTGCCGCGCGAGCGCATCGACGCGCTGCTCGACGAGGGCAGCCCCTTCCTCGAGCTCGCGCCGCTCGCCGCGCACGGGCTCTACGACGGCGAGGCGCCCGGCGCGGGCGTCATCGCAGGCATCGGCCTTGTGCACGGCCGCCACGTGCTCGTCATCAGCAACGATGCGACGGTCAAGGGCGGCACCTACTTCCCCCTGACGGTCAAGAAGCACCTCCGGGCTCAGGAGGTCGCGCTCGAGAACCGGCTGCCGTGCGTGTACCTCGTCGACTCCGGCGGTGCATACCTGCCGCTGCAGGCCGAGGTGTTCCCCGACCGCGACCACTTCGGGCGCATCTTCTTCAACCAGGCGCGGATGTCGGCGGCGGGCATCCCGCAGATCGCCTCGGTCATGGGGTCATGCACGGCCGGCGGCGCGTACGTGCCCGCGATGAGCGACGAGACGGTCATCGTGCGCAACCAGGGCACGATCTTCCTCGGCGGGCCGCCGCTCGTGAAGGCGGCGATCGGCGAGGTCGTGAGCGCGGAGGAGCTCGGGGGCGGCGACACCCACGCGCGCGTCTCGGGCGTCGTCGACCACCTCGCCGACGACGACCATCACGCGCTGGCGATCGTGCGCGACATCCTCGCCACGGTGCCGCCGGCCGCGGCGCCCGCGTGGGAGGTCGGCGAGAGCATCCCGCCCGCCGTCGACGAGAGCTCGCTCTACGACGTGATCCCGCCTGACGTGCAGACGCCCTACGACGTGCGCGAGGTCATCGCGCGGCTCGTCGACGCGAGCGAGTTCCACGAGTTCAAGCGCGAGTACGGCGACACGCTCGTGACGGGCTTCGCGCGCATCCACGGCCACCCGGTCGGCATCGTCGCCAACAACGGGGTGCTGTTCAGCGAGTCGGCGGCGAAGGGCGCCCACTTCATCGAGCTGTGTGACCAGCGCGGCGTGCCGCTGCTGTTCCTCCAGAACATCTCGGGCTTCATGGTCGGCCGCGACGCCGAGGCGGGCGGCATCGCCAAGCACGGCGCGAAGATGGTCACGGCGGTCGCGACGACGCGCGTGCCGAAGCTCACGGTCGTCATCGGCGGCTCGTTCGGCGCCGGCAACTACTCGATGTGCGGCCGGGCCTACTCGCCGCGCTTCCTCTGGATGTGGCCCAACGCCCGCATCTCGGTCATGGGCGGGCAGCAGGCCGCCGCGGTGCTCGGCACGGTGCGCCGCGAGCAGCTCGGCGACGCGTGGAGCGCCGAGGAGCAGGAGGCCTTCGAGGCGCCCATCCGCGCCCAGTACGAGGCCGAGGGCAGCCCCTACGTCTCGACCGCGCGCCTGTGGGACGACGGCATCATCGACCCCGCCGACACCCGCACCGTGCTCGGCCTCGCCCTCGACGTCTGCAGCCGCGCGCCGCTGCCCGACCCGGCCTTCGGCCTCTTCCGGATGTGAGCGCGATGACCAGCCACGACCTGCCACGCCCCTTCCGCTCGGTGCTCGTCGCGAATCGCGGCGAGATCGCGTGCCGCATCATCCGCACGCTGCGTGAGCTGGGCATCCGCTCGATCGCGGTCTTCAGCGACGCCGACGCGGATGCCCGCCACGTCGCGCTCGCGGATCTCGCCCTGCGCATCGGCCCGGCCCCCGCCGCCGAGAGCTACTTGAGCGTCGAGGCCATCGTCGACGCCGCCCTCCGCAGCGGTGCCGAGGCCGTGCACCCGGGCTACGGGTTCCTCAGCGAGAACGCCGAGCTCGCCGCCGCGTGCGCCGAGGCCGGCATCGTGTTCGTCGGGCCAAGCCCGCGCGCGCTCGAGGTCATGGGCGACAAGATGCGGGCGAAGGCGCACGTCGCATCTCGGGGCGTCCCGACGATCCCGGGCGCGGGTGAGCCCGGGATGACGGACGCCGATCTCATCGCTACCGCCGCCGAGGTCGGCTTCCCGCTCATCATCAAGCCCTCGGCGGGCGGCGGCGGCAAGGGCATGACGGTCGTGCACGAGGCGGATGCCCTGCCCGAGGCCCTCGCGGGTGCCCGCCGCGTCGCTCTCAAGGCCTTCGGCGACGACGCGCTGCTGCTCGAGCGCTACATCACCGCGCCCCGGCACATCGAGGTGCAGGTGCTCGCCGACCGCCACGGCACGACGGTGCACCTGGGCGAGCGCGAGTGCTCGCTGCAGCGCCGGCACCAGAAGATCATCGAGGAGGCTCCCTCGCCGCTGCTCGATGCGGCGACGCGCGCCGCGATCGGCGAGGCCGCGTGCGAGGTGGCCCGCAGCGTCGACTACGAGGGCGCGGGCACGGTCGAGTTCCTCGTGAGCGACGCGCGCCCCGACGAGTTCTTCTTCATGGAGATGAACACGCGCCTGCAGGTCGAGCATCCGGTGACCGAGCTCGTCACGGGCGTCGACCTCGTCGAGCAGCAGCTGCGCATCGCCGCGGGGCAGGAACTGTCGCTGCCGCCGCTCGCCCTCGACGGCTGGGCGATCGAGGCGCGCCTCTACGCGGAGGATCCGGCCGCCGGGTTCCTGCCCTCGACCGGCACGGTGCGGGGGCTCGTCGAGGCGAGCGGGCTCGGCGTGCGCGTCGACTCGGCGCTCGTCGAGGGCCTCGAGGTGACCGCCGACTACGACCCCATGCTCGCGAAGATCATCGCGCACGGGCCCGACCGCGAGACGGCCCTCGCGCGACTGGACGCGGCGCTCGCCGACACCCGCGTGCTCGGGCTGCGCACCAACCGCGCGTACCTGCGGCAGGTGCTCGCCGACCCCGACGTGCGTGCGGGCCGGCTCGAGACCTCGCTCATCGAGCGCATCGTGCCCGCTGCGGGCGCGCTCGCCCTCGAGGCGTCGGCGGCGGATGCCGCGGCGCTCGCCGCCGCGGCCCTGCTCGAGCACGCGCGCCGCCACGAGCTCGCCGCCGCGACCCCGCGAGCCGGAGCCGCGAGCGAGCTCTGGCGCACCCCCAGCGGATGGCGCCTCGGCACGCACCGCCCCGTGCGCTACGAGCTCGCCGACCTCGCCGCAGGGCCCGACGCCGAGCCGCCCGTCGTGCTCGTGAGCGGGTCGCCCGACGCCGCGCAGCTCGTGCTGCCGGGGAGCGGCTCGCCCGCCGGCGCGGACGTGCCGGTGCGACACGCACGTGCGGCGCTCCGCACGTCGTCGTCGCATTCGCACGGTGACGGCATCGGGGCGAGCCACGTCAGCCCCCTGACGGCCGGCGCGGTCGACGCGCCCGGTGCCGACGTCGTCACGGTGCACCTGGATGGCGCGGCCTCGAGCTTCGCGGTCGCCCGCGACGGCGAGACGCTCTGGCTGCAGCCGACGGCCGCCGACGCGGGGGTCGCGATCGCGCTGCGGCTCGTCGACCGCGCCGTCCGCGAGGCGGCGCGCGCCTCGGGCCGCGCGCACGGCGGGTCGGGCGCCGCCGCGAGCCCCGAGCTGCGCGCCACGATGCCCGGCGCCGTCGTCGCGCTCGGCGCCGCCGACGGCGAGCACGTCGCACCCGGCCAGCCGGTCGTCACCGTCGAGGCCATGAAGATGGAGCACGCCGTGCTCGCCCCGCACGCCGGCGTGCTGCGCCTCGAGGTCGCCGTCGGCGACCAGGTGCGGCAGGGGCAGGTCGTCGCGCGCATCGAGCCCGAGTTGCCAGCATCCGCCCCCCACGAAGGAGCCCCCGCATGATCGACTTCGACGACGACCAGCTCGAGCTGCAGAGCATGGTGCGCGAGTTCGCGAACGAGGTCGTCGACCCCGTCGCGTACGAGGCCGACCGCACGAAGACGCTGCCCGTGGACGTCGTGCGGCAGATGGGCGAGATGGGGCTGTTCGGGCTGCCGTTCCCGGAGGAGTACGGCGGGCAGGGCGGCACCTACGTCGAGCTGTGCCTCGCGATCGAGGAGCTCGCCCGCGTCGACCAGTCGATCGCCGTCACCCTCGAGGCCGGCGTCGGGCTCGGGGCGATGCCGATCTACCGCAGCGGCACGGAGGAGCAGAAGCAGCGCTGGCTGCCGCGCCTGACCTCGGGCGAGGCGCTCGCCGGGTTCGGGCTCACCGAGGCTGAGGCGGGCTCCGACGCGGGCGCGACCCGCACGACGGCGCGGCTCGAGGGCGGCGAGTGGGTCATCGACGGCTCGAAGCAGTTCATCACCAACTCGGGCACGCCCATCACCGAGCTCGTGACGGTCACCGCGGTCACGGGGCACGACGAGAACGGCAAGGCCGAGCTCAGCGCGATCCTCGTCCCGACCGGCACGCCCGGCTTCACCGTCGAGCCCGCATACGACAAGGTCGGCTGGCACGCCTCCGACACGCACCCGCTCACCTTCCAGGGCGCGCGCGTGCCGGAGGATCACCTGCTGGGCGAGCGCGGCCGCGGCTACGCGAACTTCATCGAGACGCTCGACGAGGGCCGCGTCGCCTTCGCCGCGCTCGGCACGGGCGCAGCGCAGGGCTGCCTCGACGAGGCGATCGCGTACGCGAAGAGCCGGAAGGTGTTCGGCCGCCCGATCGGCGCGAACCAGCACATCGCGTTCACCCTGGCGCGCATGGAGGCCCGCGTGCACCAGGCGCGGCTCGCGACCTACGACGCCGCGTTCCGGCTCGTGGGCGGCAAACCCTTCAAGAAGCAGGCGAGCATCGCCAAGATGGTGGCGAGCGAGGCGGCGATGGCGAACGCCCGCGACGCGACCCAGATCTTCGGGGGGTACGGCTTCATGAACGAGTACCGCGTGGCGCGGCACTACCGCGACTCGAAGGTCATCGAGGTCGGCGAGGGCACGACCGAGGTACAGCTGATGATCATCGCGCGCGAGCTGGGGTTCGCGTGAGCGGGGCGGATGCGCCCGGCGCAGGCGCGGCGCCCGCTCCCGGCGGCGGCGAGCCGAGCGGCCGTCGCATCGTGCAGCGCGGCCTCTGGTTCGACGAGTTCGAGGTCGGCGCGACCTACGTCCACGCCCCGGGCCGCACGCTCACCGAGGCCGACAACGTGCTCTTCACGACCCTGACGATGAACACGCAGTCGCTGCACCTCGACGCGGCGTGGTCGGCCGAGCAGCCCTTCGGCGAGCGGCTGGTGAACTCGATGCTGACGCTCTCGACCCTCGTGGGGGCATCCGTCGCCCAGCTCACGCAGGGCACGATCGTCGCCAACCTCGGCTTCACCGAGGTCGCCTTCCCGCACCCGATGCGGCACGGCGACACCCTCTACAGCGAGACGCTCGTCGAGGCGAAGCGGCTCTCGGGCTCGCGGCCCGGGCAGGGCATCGTGACCCTCCGCCACACGGGCCGCAACCAGGAGGGCGTCGTCGTCGCGACCGCGACGCGCTCGACGCTCGTCTGGTGCGAGGGCGCGGCGCCGTGAGCGCGCCAGCCGGCTCGGTGGGGGGCTTCGCGCTCGGCCCGGCGATCCTGTTCGTGCCGGGTGACCGCCCCGAGCGCTTCGCGAAGGCGGCCGACCGTGCCGATGCGGTCATCGTCGACCTCGAGGATGCCGTCGCCGCCGACGACAGGGAGCGCGCGCGCGAGGCGCTGCTCGCCTCCGATCTCGACCCGACCCGCGCGATCGTGCGAGTGAACGCGCGCGGCACGGCCGACCACCCGCTCGATGTGGAGGCGGTCTCGGCGACGCCGTACCGCATCCTCATGCTGCCGAAGGCGGAGCGCGCCGCCGATGCGGCGTCGCTGGCCGCTGAGACAGGATGCTCGATCGTCGCGCTCATCGAGACCGCGGCGGGCGTGCTCGCCGCAGAGGAGCTCGCCGCGGAGCGCTCGGTCGTCGCCCTCATGTGGGGCGCGGAGGACCTGGTGGCATCGCTCGGCGGCACCTCGAGCCGAGGCCCCGACGGCCGCTACCGCGACGTCGCCCGGCAGGCGCGGGCGCGCGTGCTGCTCGCCGCCGGCGGTCACGGCAAGGCGGCGATCGACGCCGTGCACCTCGACATCGCCGACCTGGCCGGCCTCGAGGAGGAGGCGCGCGATGCGGTGGCGCAGGGTTTCGCGGCGACGGCGTGCATCCACCCGGGCCAGGTCGAGACGATCAGGGCCGGGTACCGGCCCTCGCCGTCGGAGGTGGCGTGGGCGCGCGGTGTGCTCGCCGCCGCGGTCGAGGCGGGAGCCGCGGGAGTCTTCGCCTTCGAGGGCCGCATGGTCGACGAGCCGGTGCTGCGTCACGCGCGGCGGGTGCTGCAGCGCGCGGGGGAGTAGGCGCCGGTTCCGTCCGGCAGCCGTTCCCGGTGGTCGTTTCGGCGACCATGCTGTGTGCCTCCCGCGCCGCTTGCAGAAGTCCGGAGTGCGTGAGCGCGATTCGCCCTCTCCGGAGTTCTGCAAGGCAACGACTCGGCGACTCAGCCGTCGCCCGCCGTCAGTGCTGCTCGACCGCCCTACTCCTCGAACGTGTTCACCATCGCGTACGCGGCGCGCTCGAGGTGATCCCAGATCGCCTCCTCGTGCAGCGGCGGCAGGGCGAGCTCGTCGAGCGCCGTGCGCATGTGCGTCAGCCAGCGGT
Source organism: Microcella alkalica (assembly GCF_014595885.1). Taxonomy (GTDB): domain Bacteria; phylum Actinomycetota; class Actinomycetes; order Actinomycetales; family Microbacteriaceae; genus Microcella; species Microcella alkaliphila_B. Next base: position 33,848 of record NZ_JABUKC010000002.1, read on the forward strand.
CGCGCGCGTCTGGGTTGACCTTGAACGGCATGTGGCGCATGCGCAGGCGGGGGTGCCCGCGCTGCTCGCTGTACGTCGTCGGGCCGCCCCAGTACTGCTCGAGGAAGGCCGTCAGGCGCCAGACGGCGCCCTCCATGTCGTCGTCGGGGTACATCGGGCGCAGCACCGGGTCGGACTCGATGCCGTCGTAGAATCGGCGCACGAGCCGCTCGAACGTCGCATGGCCGCCGACCTGCGCGAACATCGGGTCCGTCGGTCCGCCCGTGGGCCCCAGCGTGAGATCGGGCATCAGTCGCCCGCCTTCGCCTCTGCCGCCGGCTTGCCGGCAGGCTTCCCCGAGGGCTTGCGGCCCTGCGCGTCCTTCGCGTCGAGACCGTCGAGCACGAGGCGGTTGAGCGCCGGCAGCGTCACGCCGAGCTCGTCGAGCGAGAGCTTCATGCGGCGCCGCAACTCGCGCGCGATGTCGAACTGGTCACCCGACCGCACCTTCATGACGAGCCGGATGACAAGCGCCTCGGCCGAGATCGACTCGATGCCCCACACCTCCGGCTTCTCGAGGATCTTGCGTCGCCAGGTAGCGTCGTCGGCGAGGCCCTGCGCCGTGTCGAGCATCGTCTTCTCGACCGCGTCGATGTCGCTCGTGTACGGGGCGGGGATGTCGAGGATGACCCGCGCCCAGCCCTGCGACTTGTTGCCGACGTTCGCGATCTCGCCGTTGCGCACGTACCAGAGCGTGCCGTTCACGTCGCGCACTTGCGTCACGCGCACGCCCACGAGCTCGACCACGCCCGAGACCGGCCCCTGCGTCGTCACGAGGTCGACGATGTCGCCGACGCCGAGCTGATCCTCGAACACCATGAACAAGCCGTTGAGCATGTCCTTCACGACGTTCTGCGCGCCGAAGCCGAGGGCCGCGCCGAGCACGCCCGCGCTCGCGATGAGCGCCGTCACCGAGAACTGCAGCTCGCTCAGCACGAGCACGATCGCGACCGAGACGATCGCCCACGTCACGAGATTGTTGAGCACCGAGCCGATCGTGCGGGTGCGCTGCACGACGCGCACCGCCATGAGCGGAGAGGCGCTGAGCTCGACGGTGTGCTCCACCGCCTGCGCCTTCTTGACGCCGTTCACGACGCGATCGACGACGCGCTTGATCGACGCCTTGAGCACGAGGCGCAGCAGTGCGGCGCCGATGATGACGGCGAGGATGCGCAGCGGCACCCTCCACGTCAGGTAGAAGGCGTAGATGCCGTCGCCGAGGGCTGACCAGTCGAAGGAATCCATCCGCACCAGCGTAGCGACGGCCCCTGCCGAGTCGCTCAGCAGGGGCCGTCGTCGCACCGGAGTGCGCTACGCCCGATCGCGCTCCTGCGCGGCGAGCGCGCGCTCGACGCCGGCGAGGTTCTCCGACACCATGCGACGCAGCGCAGCCGGCTGGTCGGCGTTCGCGTCGAGCCAGGCCCGGGTCGCGTCGACGAGGCGCAGCGACGCGAGCGGCGTCGGGTAGAGGCCGAGGATCAGATACTCGGCGATCTTGTAGCTGCGCGACTCCCACACCTCGACGAGCGCGTCGAAGTAGCGGCCCACGAGGCCCTCGAGGCTCGCGGGGTCGTTGACGTGCTGGAAGCCCATCGTCGCCATGCGCACGATCGCGTTCGGCACCGAGTCGTCGGTGAGCAGGTGCTCGACCGTCGCTGCCTTGCTCGCCTCGTCGGGGAACGCCGCCCGGGCGCGCGCCGCAGCCTGCTGGCCGTTCGAGGTGTTGTCACGCTCGAGCGCCGCATCGACGTCGGCGGGGGTGATCGCGCCGACGAGCGCGAGGCCCTCCAGCAGCTCCCACTCCAGGTCGGTGTCGACCGCCAGGCCCTCGAGGGTGATCGAGCCGTCGCGCAGCCCGGCGAGGACCTCGGCGTGCGACGAGGTCGCCGCCATGTTCGCGAAGAACTTCACGAACTGGAACTGCGCGTCGCTGCCGGGCTCGGCGCCCTGGGCGAGCGCCCACAGCGCGTCGGCGACCTCCACGATCGTCTGCTCGCGGCGTGCCGGGTCGACGTAGAGGCGCGCGACGGTCGTGAGCTGCGTGAGCGTCGTGCGCAGCGTCGTCGACTCCGTCTCGGTCGCGATGTTGCCCAGCACGAGGCGCACGTAGTCGCTCGGCTTCGACTCGGCGTCGCGCGTCGCATCCCACACCGAGCCCCACACGATCGCGCGGGCCAACGGCGACTCGATCGCCGCGAGGTGCTCGATCGCCGTCGCGAGCGAGACCTCGTCGAGGCGGATCTTCGCGTACGCGAGGTCGTCGTCGTTGAGCAGGATGAGCGCGGGGCGGCTCCGGCCCACGAGTTCGGGCACGTCGGTGCGCTCGCCGTCGACGTCGAGCTCGAGGCGGTGCGTGCGCGTCAGCGCACCATCCACCAGGTCGTAGAAGCCGATCGCCATGCGGTGCGGGCGGATCGTCGGGTAGTCGGCCGGCGCGCTCTGCAGCACGGCGAACGACGTGATGACTCCCGAGTCATCGACCGAGAGCTCGGGGCGCAGCGTGTTGACGCCCGCCGTCTCGAGCCACTTCTCGCTCCACGACGTCAGCTCGCGGCCGCTCGCGGCCTCGAGCTCGGCGAGCAGGTCGCGCAGCTCGGTGTTGCCCCAGGCGTGCTTGCGGAAGTACGCCGAGACGCCCGCGAAGAACGCCTCCTCACCGACCCACGCGACGAGCTGCTTGAGCACGCTGCCGCCCTTGGCGTAGGTGATGCCGTCGAAGTTGACCTGCACGTCCTCGAGGTCGTTGATCGTCGCGACGACGGGGTGCGTCGAGGGCAGCTGGTCCTGGCGGTACGCCCAGCTCTTCTCCATCGCCTGGAAGGTCGTCCACGCCTCGTGCCACTCGGTGGCCTCGGCCGTGGCGATCGTCGACGCCCACTCGGCGAACGACTCGTTGAGCCACAGGTCGTTCCACCACTTCATCGTCACGAGGTCGCCGAACCACATGTGGGCGAGCTCGTGGAGGATCGTGACGACGCGGCGCTCCTTGATCGCGTCGGTGACCTTCGAGCGGAAGACGTAGGTCTCGGTGAAGGTCACGGCGCCCGCGTTCTCCATGGCGCCGGCGTTGAACTCGGGCACGAAGAGCTGGTCGTACTTCTCGAACGGGTAAGCCACGCCGAACTTCGACTCGAAGTATTCGAAGCCCTTGCGGGTGATGTCGAAGATGTAGTCGGCGTCGAGGTACTCGAAGAGCGAGGCGCGGGCGAAGATGCCGAGCGGGATGGTGCGGCCGTCGGCGCTCGTGAGCTCGGAGTGCACGCTCTGGTACGGGCCGGCGACGATCGCGGTGATGTAGCTGGAGATGCGCTTGGTCGTGGCGAACACGGTCGTGGCCGCGTCGCCCTCCTCGGTGCGCGACTCGACGGGCGAGTTCGACACGACGACCCACGAGGCCGGCGCCGTCACCGTGAAGCGGAAGGTCGCCTTGAGGTCGGGCTGCTCGAACACCGCGAACACGCGGCGGCTGTCGGGCACCTCGAACTGCGAGTACAGGTACACCTCGCCGTCGACCGGGTCAACGAAGCGGTGCAGGCCCTCGCCGGTGTTCGTGTACTCGTGGTCGGCGACGACCGTGAGCTCGTTGCGCTCGGCGAGGCCGTCGAGCTGGATGCGCGTGCCGTCGGCGATGGCGGCCGCGTCGAGCTCGACGCCGTTGAGCGTGACGCTGTGCACCGTGCGGGTGATCGCGTCGATGAACGTGCTCGCGCCGGGGGTGGCGGTGAAGACGACGGTCGACGTCGACCGGAACACCTCCGGCCCCGTGGTCAGATCGAGCGCGATGTCGTAGCTCTCGGTCGCGACGAGCGACGAGCGCTCCTGGGCTTCGGCGCGGGTCAGGTTCTCTCCGGGCACAGTGGGGCCTCCTTCGGCACACAGGGGAATGCTCAGCTCGTGGCTGGGCGGGATCAGCCTATTCGGCCCAGCCGGGCGCAGTGCAGATGCGGCCCGCTCGTTCAGGCAGGGGAGTCGATGGCGAGCCCGAGGTCGCGCGCAGCGTCGAGCAGTCGGAGGTCGTAGGCCACGACGACATCCGCTTCGATACGGAGCGCGGTCGCGAGGTGCAGGGCGTCCAGGCTGCGGAGGGTCGGGCCGGGCAGAACACCCGCTTCGTGGAAGATCGAGCGCGACGGGTCGATGAGATCGATGCGGGTCAGAAGGTCGGAGACCGCCGATTGATCGAGTCCCAGCCTCCCCGCCAGACGACGAAGCTCCGTCTCGAGCAGGGCGCTCGACACGATCTCCGTGTTGCTGCGCACATCGTCGAGATAGGCGGTCAACGCCTCTGACTCCGCTTCGTCGACGAGCACCTTGGCGGCGGCCGACGTGTCGAGGTAAATCCTCATCCCTCGTCGCGCAGCGCCTCGAGTGCTGATGCCGTGCTCTCGGCCGCTCGGATGCGCGGGATCTCTCGGAAAGGTCGAGCGCTGCTCGCGCGGCGGATGCGAAGAGAGCCATCAGGAGCAGGGGGGCTGAGCAGAGCGACCACCTTGCCGTGGTTCGTGATCTCGAAGGTGCCCCCGGCCGCGACGGTGCGCAGGATCTCAGAGCTGCGATTGCGCAGATCGCGGTGTGCCAGTCGCTCAACCATCATGTCTCCTTAGGTGTAGCAATCGTAGCAGTTTGACTGCGATCGGCTTTAGGCGGCTACGCGCATCCAGACGATGCCGTGCGCCGGGATCACGAGGTCGCGCCGCAGGTCGATCGCGCCGCCGTCGATGAGGCTGAGCCCGCTCGACGGCAGTCCCGAGAGCGTGAGGGCCGTCACGGTCTGCGGCTCGTCGGCCACGTTGGCGAGGCACAGCACCCGCGTGCCGACGCCGGGCCGCTGATACCCGATGACGTGGGGGTTCTTGGCGTCGAAACCGATGAGGCGGTTGCCGGCGAACTCCGGCGTGGCGCGCCGCACGGCCAGCAGGTGCGTGAGGCGCGCGAAGAGCATCCCTGCCGCGGTCGTCGCGTCGTGGCGCTGCGCGTACCGCTCGGCGGGATACGGCGGCCGGTTGACCCAGCGGCTGTCGTCGCGGTGCGCGGGGTTCTCGAGGTAGCCGTAGTCGTTGAGCTGGCCGACCTCGTCGCCGAGGTACAGCAGCGGCACGCCACCGGTCGAGAGGGGGATGCTGTGGGCCAGCACGATGCGATCGATCGCCCCCGCATCGCCCGCTTCGAGCCCCGCGAGCGATGCCGTGGTGCCCGAGATGCGGCAGTCGCCCGTCTTCGGGTTGTCCTGGAAGGGCACACCGCGCGCGAAGGAGCCGGGGAACCGGTTCACGTAGAACGCGTTGAGGAACCGCCGGTGCTCGTAGCCGTCGATGCCGAGCTCGGCGGCGTCCTCGTCGGCGAAGGTCCATCCGATGTCGTCGTGGCTGCGCACGTAGTTGACCCACGCCGTGCCGGCGGGCAGCGCGTGACGGCGCTCGAGCGCCTGCTGCAGCAGGCGGCCGTCGCGCGTGGCGAGCGAGTTCCAGATGAGCGCCATCTGCAGCGGGTTGTAGCTGAGCTGGCACTCCTCGGGCGAGATGTACTGGATGACCTCGTCGGGGTGCACGATCGCCTCCGACTTGAACAGCACGGCGGGGGCGGCGATGCGCAGCGCGGCGTTGAACGCCTGGATCAGCAGGTGCGCCTCGGGCAGCGACTCGCAGGCGGTGCCGAGCTGCTTCCAGATGAAGGCCACGGCGTCCATGCGCAGGATGTCGACGCCGCGGTTGGCGAGGAAGAGCATCTCGCCCGCCATGGCGCGGAAGACGGCGGGGTTGGAGTAGTTGAGGTCCCACTGGAAGCTGTGGAAGGTCGCCCAGATCCACCGCCCGGTGCGCGAGCCGTCGGGGGAGTCGGGCATGGGCACGAACGAGCCCGGGTGGTCGTCGGGGAAGATCTCGCGCACCGTCCGCTCGTAGGCGTCGGGCATCTCGCGGTCGTCGAAGACCCAGTAGTAGTCCTCGAACTCGCGCTCGCCCGCCAGCGCGCGCTGCGCCCACTCGTGCTCGTTCGAGGTGTGGTTGAAGATGAAGTCGACGACGAGCGCGATGCCCGCCTCGCGCAGCTCTGCCGCGAGGGCGGTGAGCTGCGCCATATCGCCGAGCGCAGGGCTGACCTCGCGGTAGCTCGAGACCGCGTAGCCGCCGTCGCTGTTCTCCTCCGGTGCGAGGAAGAGCGGCATGAGGTGCAGGTAGGTCAGCCCGAGCTCCTGGAAGTAGGGGATGCGCGCGCGCACGCCCTCGAGGTCGGTCGCGTAGCGGTCGACGTAGATGACGCCGCCGAGCATCCGATTCGACTGGAACCAGTCGGCATCGGCCTCGCGGGCGGCGTCGAGGGCGCGCAGCTCGGGGGAGCGCTGCTGCCAGCTCGTCGCGAGCTGGGTCACGAGCAGCGCGAGCTCGCGCTCGGTGCGCTCGCTCTCGCCGTAGACGCGGCGGAACAGGGTCGTCAGGCGCGGCAGCTCGCGCTCGACCCTGCCGACCAGCACCGCCCAGTCGGCGTCGGTCGTGCTCGCGAGGCGGGCGGTGGCCAGGGTGTCGTGCAGTGCTCGCTCCATCGCGGGCATCCCTTCGCGCTCGGTCGTGCCGCCCGACTGTTGTCCATCTGGACAACGTGTGGCACGATGACGATATGTCGACCACGGTATTCGAACGCCAGCGGCCCGACGAGCGCGTCGTCGCGCAGTCCCTGGAGGGCTCGCGCCTGGAGGTCTTCTGGCTCGACGACCTGCCGACCCGCTCCGCGCAGCCGGCGCTCACCGCCACGGTGCACGCCGATCTCGCGGTCGTCGGCGGCGGCTACGCCGGGCTCTGGACGGCCCTGCTCGCCAAGCGCCGCGACCCGTCGACGCGCGTAGTGCTGCTCGAGGGCCGCCGCATCGGCTGGGCCGCCTCCGGACGCAACGGCGGCTTCGTCGAGGCGACGCTGACGCACGGGGCGAAGAACGGCGAGCAGCGGTTCCCCGACGAGCTCGCGACGCTCGACCGCCTCGGCATGCAGAACCTCGACGAGATCGAGGCGACCGTGCACGACGAGGGCTGGCGGTGCGACTTCGAGCGCGTCGGCTCGTTCGCCGTCGCCACCGAGCCGTACCAGGTGCGCGAGCTGGCCGAGGCGCACGACGGCGACACGGAGCGCTTCTACGACGCCGCCGCGATGCAGCGCGAGATCGCCTCACCGACCTACCAGGGCGGCCTGCTGTCGACGCGCGATACGGCGCTGGCCCACCCCGGCAAGCTCGCGAGCGAGCTGCTGCGGGCGTGCCTCGAGGCCGGCGTCGAGGTCTTCGAGCACTCGCCCGTGACCGGGCTGCGCGCCGAGACGGATGCCGTGCTGCTGTCGACGAAGCCCGGCGGCGTCGTGCGCGCCGAGCGCGTCGCACTCGCGACCAACGCCTTCCCGTCGCTGCTGAAGCGCTACCGCCTGCACACCGTGCCGGTGTACGACTACGTGCTCATGACCGAGCCGCTCACGACCGAGCAGCTCGCCTCGATCGGCTGGCAGGGGCGGCAGGGCGTCGCCGACACCGCCAACCAGTTCCACTACTACCGGCTCTCGGCCGACAACCGCATCCTCTGGGGCGGTTACGACGCGATCTACCACTACGGCGGGCGCATCCGGCCCGAGTACGACGATCGCCCCACCTCGTTCCAGAAGCTCGCGAGCCACTTCTTCACGACCTTCCCGCAGCTGGAGGGCCTGCGCTTCACGCACCGCTGGGCCGGCGTCATCGACACCTCGAGCAGGTTCTGCGCGTTCCACGCGACTGCACACAGCGGGCGCGTGGCCTACTCGGCGGGCTTCACCGGCCTCGGCGTCGCCGCGACGCGCTTCGCGGCGAACGTCATGCTCGACCAGCTCGCCGGGCTCGAGACCGAGCGCACCTCGCTGGCGATGGTGAACCAGATGCCGCTGCCGTTCCCGCCCGAGCCGGCGACCTTCCCCGCGGTGCAGTCGGTGCGCTGGGCACTCGACCGAGCCGACCACCGCGAAGGGCGCCGCAACCTCTTCCTGCGCACGCTCGACGCCGTGGGGCTAGGGTTCGACTCATGACCTCGCTGCCGCTCGACGCGCCCACGGTGCTGCAGGCCCTCACGCTCGAGCTCGAGCTCGAGCCCGTCGACGACGAGCAGGTCGTCGACGGCCAGCCCCACGTCGGCTCGCTCGCCCTCACCGAGGTCGACGACTGGGAGGTCGGCGTGTGGGAGCTCACCCCCGGCATCGTCACCGACGTCGAGGTCGAGGAGGTCTTCGTCGTGCTGCGCGGCCGGGCGATCCTTCGCCGCGAGGACGGCTCGGAGACCGAGCTGCTGCCCGGCTCGGTCGGCCGCCTCGAGGACGGCGAGGAGACCGAGTGGGAAGTGCTCGAGACGCTGCGGAAGATCTACATCGCCTGAGTCGCGGCGCGCCCCGAGCATCCCGCCCGATCGCCGCTACCAGGTGGAGTCGCCGCGGATGACGACGTCGCTGCCGCCGTCGACGAAGATCACCTGACCGCACAGGTGCGAGTTCGCCTCGCTCGTCAGAAAGACCAGCAGGTCGGCCACGACGCGCGCGTCGGCGATGCCGTTGAGCGGCATCGGCACCATCTCGAGCAGGCCCTTCGTCGCCTCCTCCGTCGCCGTCAGATCGGCCGTCATCGGCGTGCGGATGATGCCGGGGGCGACCGCATTGAGCGGGATGCTCGCCCCGGCCCACTCGGCGCTCGCAGCGTTCCGGCGGATCCACAGGGCCAGCGCGCGCTTCGTCGTGCCGTACACCTGGCCGCCCGCGCCCGCGTCGATGAGGTGCTGCGCCCGGTGCAGCGCGGCCGGCTCGTCATGCGCGAGGCACGCCTGCAGCAGCTCGTCGTCGACGGGGAACAGCGACGCCATCGACGCCGTCGCGACCGCGCGGGGCGCCGACGAGCCGGCCAGGAGCGGGCGCAGGCCCTCGAGCGTGGCGAGCGCGCCGAAGTAGTTGACCGCGACGGTCGCCGTCGACGGGCTCGACAGCCCCGCGTTGGCGATGACGGCGTCGAGGGTGCCGCCGCTGAGCTCGCGCGCCCGTGCGACGAGCGTCTCGCGGCCCTCATGCGTGGTGAGGTCGACCTCGATGTCGGCGTCGTGCAGGTCTGCGCCGATGACGCGGTGGCCCTGGTCGGTGAGCGCTCGCGCGGTCGCGGCGCCGATGCCGCTCGCCGAGCCCGTGACGAGGTAGGTGCGGGTCATGATGACTCCTTCGTGATCGGATCTGCGCTCAGCTTCGCACCGCCCGCGGGCGCCCGACCAGGGACCTTCGACCCGCTTAGCGCGGGCCTAGAATCGAGCCCATGCGCATCCACGTCGCCACCGATCACGCCGGTCTCGACTTCAGCCGCACGGTGCGCGAGCACGTCGCGAGCCTCGGGCACGAGGTGCACGACCACGGCCCCGCCGACTACGACCCGCTCGACGACTACCCGAGCTTCTGCATCAACGCCGCCCGCGCCGTCGTGCGCGACCTCGACGCCGGCGTCGAGGCGCTCGGCATCGTCTTCGGCGGCTCCGGCAACGGCGAGCAGATCGCGGCCAACAAGGTGCGCGGCGCCCGCGCGGCGCTCGTCTGGAGCGAGGCGACCGCGACCCTCGCCCGCGAGCACAACGACGCCAACGTCATGGCCATCGGCGCCCGCCAGCACTCGGTCGACGAGGTGCTGCGCTTCATCGAGGTCTTCCTCGCCACCCCGTTCCCCGGCGAGGAGCGCCACGCCCGCCGCATCGCCCAGCTCGCCGAGTACGAGACGACGGGCGGCATCGCCGGCCACGACATCGTCTGAGCCGTGCCCGAGGGTCACTCCGTCCACCGCATCGCGCGCCAGTTCGGCCGCGCGTTCGTCGGCGACCGGGTGCGCGCCTCCTCGCCGCAGGGCCGCTTCGCCGACGGCGCCGCGCTGCTGGACGGCCGGGTCATGACCGACGCGAAGGCGGTCGGCAAGCAGCTCTTCCTTGAGTTCGACGACGCGGTGTGGCTGCGGGTCCACCTCGGCATCTACGGCGCGTGGGACTTCGGCGGCGACGTGCACCGTGACGCGACGACGCGGGCGGCGCGCGGCCGCATGGGGCAGACGGGGATGCGCGGAGCATCCGATGACGACGACCCGGGCCCCACGACCGTCGTCGGCGCCCACGAGGAGTCGCTGTCGTCGATCGGCGCCCCCCGCCGCACCCGGCTGCGGATGGCCGAGGCCGAGGTCGAGAGCGAGCTCGACGACCTGGCGCTCGCGGGATTCCCGCCCGAGCCGGTCGGCGCCGTGCGCGTGCGCCTGCTCACCGAGCGCGCCGTCGCCGACCTGCGCGGCCCGACCGCGTGCGAGGTGCTCGACGCCGCCGGCGTGCAGCAGGTCATCGACAAGCTCGGGCCCGACCCGCTCGTCGACGACGCCGACGCGGGTGAGGAGCGCATGCTCGAGCGCATCCGTCGCCGCCGCGTGCCCATCGGGCTGCTGCTCATGGACCAGTCGGTCGTGAGCGGCATCGGCAACGTTTACCGAGCCGAGCTGCTGTTCCGCGCGCGCCTCGACCCGCACGCGCTCGGCGCGACCCTGCCGGAGGACGTGATCCGGGGCCTCTGGCGCGACTGGCGCTACCTGCTCGGCGTCGGTGTCGACACCGGCCAGATGCTCACCATGGACGGCCTCGACGAGGAGGCCCGCCGGCTCGCGCTGCGCAACCGCGCCGACCGGCACTGGGTCTACAAGCGCGAGGGCCTGCCGTGCCGGGTGTGCGGCACGCACATCGTCATGGAGCTCGCCGCCGCCCGCAAGCTCTACTACTGCCCCAGCTGCCAGGTGTAGAGGTCACGCATGCGCCACACGCCCCACTTCCTCATGACCGAGCCCGACGAGGTGCGCCGCCTCGTGCGCGAGCACCCGTGGGCGACGATCGTGTCGCACGTGCCCGAGCGGGGGCTCGTGGCGTCGCACTACCCGTTCCTGCTCGACGACGAGGCGTCGACGGGCGACGACATCGTGCTCGTCAGCCACGTGGGGCGCCCCGACGAGCAGCTGCACGAGCTCGGCGAGCACGAGGTGCTCGTGATCGTGCAGGGGCCGCACGGCTACATCTCGTCGTCGTGGTACGCCGAGGGCGACATCGTGCCGACGTGGAACCACGTCACCGCCCATCTGTACGGCACGCCCGAGATCCTGAGCGACGACGAGAACCTGCGGGTGCTCTCGCGGCTCACCGACCACTTCGAGCAGCACGTGGATGCTCCGCGCGGGCTGCACCTCGACCCCGAGTACAGTGCGCGCGTCGCGAAGGGCACGGTGGGCATCCGCCTGCGCGTGACCCGGTTCGACGCGCGCGCGAAGCTCAGCCAGAACAAGAAGCCCGAGGTCGTCGACCGCATCGTCGGCGAGCTCGAGGGCGACGGGGCCTACGCGAGCCCCGCTCTCGCCCGCGAAATGAGGAGACTGCATGATCCGCGCCATCCGTGACGCCCGCCCGCTGGGGGGCCACGCGCCGATCGACGTGACGATCGGTGACGGCGTCATCACGGGCATCCACCCGGCCGGCACGATCGCGCCGGGTGACGGCGTCGTCGACCTCGAGGGCCGCTGGCTGCTGCCGGGCCTGTGGGACGAGCACGTGCACCTCACGCAGTGGGCGCAGCACCGCCGCCGGGTCGACCTCTCGACGGCGTCGAGCGCGCGCGAGGCCGCCGATCGGGTGGCGGATGCCGCTGCCGTGGCTGCGCCGGGCGAGACGATCGTCGGCGCCGGGTTCCGCGACGGCCTGTGGCCCGATGCGCCCACCGCCGCCCTGCTCGACGCTGCCGCCCCGGAGCACCCGGTGGTGCTCGTGAGCGCCGACGTGCACTGCGCCTGGCTGAACACGAGCGCCCTCTCGCGCTACGGCGCCGACGTCGCGCCGGCCGAGCTCGAGGCCGCGCGCGCCTCCGGGCTGCTGCGCGAGGAGGCCGCCTTCGCGGTCACGCGCCAGCTCGACGGTGCTCCCGACGAGGTGCTCGATGCGTGGGTCGCCGAGGCGGCGCGCGAGGCCGCGGCGCGCGGCGTGGTCGGCGTCGTCGACCTCGAGATGCGCTGGAATCTCGACGACTGGCGCCGCCGCGTCGCAGGCGGCTTCGACGCCCTGCGCGTGGAGTTCGGCGTCTACCCGCAGCACCTCGACCGCGCGATCGAGCAGGGGCTGCGCTCGGGCGCGGTCGTGAGCGACACGGTGTCGGTCGGCCCGCTCAAGGTCATCACCGACGGCTCGCTCAACACGCGCACCGCTTACTGCTGCGACCCGTACCCGGATGAGACCGAGCACCCGTACGGGCTGCTCACGGTGCCGCCGTGCGAACTGCACCCGCTGCTGGCCCGCGCCTCGGAGGCCGGGTTCGAGCTCGCGGTGCACGCGATCGGCGACGGCGCGAACAAGGTCGCGCTCGACGTCTTCCAGAAGCTCGGCCGCGGCGGCCGCATCGAGCACGCTCAGCTGCTGCACGACTCCGACCTTGCGCGCTTCGCGGCGCTCGGTGTGACGGCGAGCGTGCAGCCGGAGCACGCGATGGACGACCGCGACGTTGCCGAGCGCTACTGGCCGGGCCGCACCCGCCGCGCCTTCGCGCTGCGCTCGCTGCTCGACGCCGGCGCGCGCATCGTGCTCGGCTCCGACGCTCCCGTCGCGCCGCTCGACCCGTGGGTGGCGATCGCGGCAGCGACCTCGCGCTCGCGCGACGGCCGCGAGCCGTTCCACGGCGAGCAGGCGATCACGCCCGCGGAGGCGCTCGCCGCCTCCACCCGCACGCTCGTCGCGGTCGGCGAGCGCGCCGACCTGGTGGCGGTCGAGTCCGACCCGCTGACGGCGTCGGGGGATGCCCTGCGCGCGATGCCCGTCGCCCTCACGCTGCTCGGCGGCCGTGTGACGCACGCCGCGCTGCCGCAGCTCGCGCGCTCCTAGCGCTCGCTGCGCACGCGGAAGGGCCGCGCACCGTTCGGTGCGCGGCCCTTCGCGATGGTACGAGGCGTCGGATGCCCGGCTCAGGCCTCCGCGATGTGCGAGAACAGGAACCAGCGGTCCTTCTCGAGGTCGGCGGTGATGGCGATAGCGAGATCCTGGCTCACGGGGTCGATCTCCTCGAGGCCCTCGATCGCGGCGCGCAGGCTGACGAGCGCGGCGTCGATGCAGGCGATGACGTCGGCGATGAAGTCCTCGCTGCGGGCGAAGCCTTCGCGCACCTGCGGCACGCTGGTCTTCTTGGCGATCGTGCGGGTGCGGGCGTCGAGCGGCAGCCCGAGCGAGACGATGCGCTCGGCGGCGGTGTCGCCGTATTCGCGAGCGTGGTCGACGAGGGTGTCGAGCAGCTCGTGCACGCCGATGAAGTTGGGCCCGCGCACGTGCCAGTGGGCCTGCTTGCCTTCGAGCGCGAGCGCGTTGAGGTCGACGACGACGGGGGAGAGGTACTGGGCGACGCCCGAGACCATGTCGGGGTCGGTGGTCGCTTCGGGGGCCGAGGTCACGTCGGTCATGGCGTGGTCCTTTCGCTTCGTCGGTCGGTGGGGTCGGCGCGCTCGTGGGCACCGCCTCCACGCTAGGCCGGTGGCTCCGCTCGTGGAGCGGACTCCCACGCGGCTCCCAGGTGACGAGCTGGATCAGCGCAGGTCGCGGATGCGGCGCACGAGGGCCCGGGCATCCTGCAGTCGGCGCTCGTACCGGGCGGCGATCGCGACGACGGCGATGCCGGCGAGCCCCAGCCACAGCCACCACTCGACGCTCTCGCCGATCGTGCGCAGCAGCGGCCAGCTCTGCACGACGAGGTGCACGAGCAGGACGCTGCCGCCGATGAGCACGGGCGCGCGCAGCCGACGCACGACGCCGCCGACGAAGGCGGCGGTCGCGACGATGCCGAGCGCGACGACGCGCCACAGCTCGGGGTCGCGCTCGACGGCGAGCAGCGAGGGCACGAGCAGGGCGATGAGCCCGGGCCCGAGCCAGCGGCCGCTGCGGGTGTGGTCGTCGCGCTCGAGCGCGAGCGTGCCGATCGCGAGCAGGGCCAGGGCGAGCGGCAGGCTGAGCAGCTCGACGGGGTCGACGATGCCCGCGATGCCGAGCGCGCCCGCCGCGAGCGCGGCGAGCCCCACGCCGCCCGCGGTCACGATCCACGCCTCGCGGCTGCGTGCCGCGAACCACGCTCCGAGACCGACGTCTGCGAGCACGACGACGAGCAGCACGGCGCGCACTTGCTCGTCGGTGCCGACCGGTGACCCCACGAGCGCGGTGGTCTGCGCGATGGTGAGGGCGGCGAGGGTGGCCAGCGTCGCTCCCGCGACCGCGAGCGCGCTGCCCGGCAGGCGCTCGAGGTTCGCGCGCCGGTGTGCGGCGAGCAGGGCGAGCCCACCCGCGACCACCGCCGCGACCGCGCCGCGCAGCAGCGGCTGGTCGCCACTCGCGAGCGCGATCGGCACGCCCGCGAGCACGAGTCCTCCGCCGACGAGCGCGGATGCTCCGCGCGCCCCGCGGCCCGACCGAGCGATCCACGCCGCGAGCAGCAGCAGCGCCCCGGCCACGGGCAGCGCGAAGGGCTCGGGTTCGCGCACCGCCTCGCGCACGAGCTGCGCCCACAGGGCCGCGACGCCGAGCGCCAGCGCGACCCAGCCGAGGCGCCGACGCCGCGACCCGGAGCCCACGAGCCCGTCGCGACTGACGGCGATGAGCAGCACGGCCACGGCCGCAGCTAGTAGCACGAGCGGCAGCAGCGGGTTCGGCACCGTGCCGAACCCGGGGTCGCTGAGCCCCGCACCGACGGCGGAGGCCACGACGAGCAGGAGCGTGACCCCGACTCCGGCATCCGCGGCGCGACGGAGCGCACCCGGCGACGGGGCCGTCGGGGCCGTCGGGGCCGTCGGGCGCAGTGCCGCGGTGAGGGAGGCGCCGGCGACGGCGACGAGCGCGAGCGCCGGGACCACCTCGCCGGTGCCGCGGGGCAGTCTGTCAGCGGCGGAGAGCGAGGAGAGGGCGAGCAGCACCGCCGCAGGCCCGAGGAGCGTCGCGGCGAGGAGCGCCTCGACCCGCCGATCGTCGGAGCCCGCCGACACCGCCCGGTCGCTCCGTCGAGCGCGGAGCACGACCGCGACCAGGGCGATCAGGGCGAGTGCACTCGCGATGACCTGCGCGATGGCCCCCGCGGTGCGCGCGGCGGCGTCGATCGGCACGGCGTCGGGCATCCCTCCACCGAGCGCTGCCACGCCCAGCGTGCCCGCGACGAGCGCCACGGCGGACGCCGCCCGGCGTTCCTGGGGCACGAGCGCGCCGAGGGCGGAGACGAGCACGACGAGCGCCGCGAGAGCGACCACGAGCGAGCCGATCGAGACCGACACCGCCGCCGCGGCGAGGTCGGCGTGCGCGGGCCAGGCGCTGGCGATGACGATGCCCCCGCCGAGCGCCACGGCGACGGCGCGCACGGGGCGGCGCGCCGGGAGCGCGCGGCAGACAGCGATCGTGATGAGCGCCACGGCGACGCCGATGATCCACGCACCGGCGACCGCCGGAGCCACGAGCAGCGAGAGCACGGCGCCCCCGACGGCGACCGGGGACAGGCCGGCGACGAGCGCGCGACGATCGTCGCGCCCCGGCAGGTGCACCACGCGATGGAGGGCGACCGCGGCGAGCAGGGCGAGCGTGCTGGAGGCGGCCACGACCGCCCACCACGTCTCGAGCAGCGGTACGGCGATCACCAGCAGGGCGCCGAGCAGCGGTGCCAGGCCGCGCGCTCGCTCGCGGAGGCGGCCTCGAGCGGCCCAGCCGGCCGCGAGCACGCCCGCCGCGAGGGCGAGCGCGGCGATCGCGATGACGACGCCCGGCTCAGGCTGCACGATCGTGCTGTCGACCCCGATCGCGAACGGCGTGGTGCTCGCGAGGGCGGCCTCCAGGGGGGCGCCGAGCGCCACGACCCCGGCCACCCCTCCCGCGATCGCCGCGAGCGCCGCGGCGGTGAGCAGCGCCGCACGCAGCGCGCCCGCGCGCACGATCGGAGCACCGACCGTGCGACCGGCCAGGGCCTCGCTGCTCGCGCTGCGGGGCTCCAGCACGACGACGAGCAGCACGGCGAGCAGCAGGGGCACCGCGAGCGCCACCGACGGCTCCTCCCACCGGGCGGAGCCCAGCAGGGAGCCGAGCACGGCGACGACGACAGCGAGGCCCGCGACGATCGCCGCGAGCACCCGATGCACGCGTGCGGTGGCGGGCACGACGCGCGCGTGCACGGGCAGATCCTCCTGCGGCACGGTCGTGTCATCCTCGGCCGCACGACCGAGCACGACGACGTGCAGCGCGAGGGTGACGGCGAGCACGGCCGCGAGCAGCACCGTCGGTGCCGCGGCGGAGCCGAGCGCCGCCGTGAGAGTGCCCAGCCCGATGATCGCGAGCAACCCGGCGACGGCGGTCGCGACGGCCGCGACGACGAGCGCCAGCCCGGGTCGCTGCGGGCGGCGCAGGAGCGGGTGGGCCGCAGCGACGGCGATCGCCGCCGCTGCTCCGAGGGCGGTGCTCGCCGCCGGCACGAAGGTCGAGCCCATCGCGGCGTCGAGCGACGTCGTGGCGTCGCCGACCAGCAGCGCGGTGCCCAGCGGCGCGAGCGCAACGGCGGCGAGCGCCGGGCCGCCCAGGCGCCCCCAGCGCGACCATGCGCCGCACACGACGCCGATGACGGCGAGCGCGACGCCCCAGTAGGCCGACTCGCTCGGCGCGCCGAGCCCCGCGGCGTCGCTCGCTCGGAGCGCCCAGGCGTCGAGCACGAGCACGAGCGTGCCGAGCAGCGCCACGCCCTCCGCTGTCGCCGTGAGGCCGCGCCGCGCGAGCATGGCTGCGGCGGCGAGGGTCGCGGCGGTGCCCGCGGCGATGATCGTGAAGCGCACGCCCTCGCCGAACGTGACGAAGGCGTAGACCACGCCGAAGATCGCGAACACCGCCAGCAAGCTGATGCCCACCACTGTGAGGGCGACCTGCACCCCCGATCGGCCCGAGCGCGAGGCGACGGGGGCCGCGACTATGGGCGGCGCGAGAGCGGGCGCGAGCGCGGGATCGGTCGTCGTCGCGGCGGCGGGCTGCCCGGAGGGAGCCGAGTCGGTACTCGCCGTCGCGGCCGAGGCCGCGGTCGCTGCCGTGGTCTCTCGGCGGATGCGGCCGATGAGGGCGACGCGGGCATCCAGAAGATCGGCGGCGCGCTGCGAGACCTCGGCGAGCTCGATCGCGGCCGCGTGCGTGAGGTCGAGCGCGCAGCGCGGGCAGCGGGCGTCGCGCAGCGGTGCCTGGCACGCGGGGCACATCGAGGTGGAGCGCAGCTCGGCGGGGGAGCGCGGGAAGACGACGCGACCGGCCCATCGCACGTCGAGGTCGCGCCGCTCGCGGTCGGCGTCGACGGGCGACGAGGCGGGCTCCGCGGGCTGGGGGGTGGCGGCGCTCGGGGGCACGGGCGGGGCGGCACTCATGCGGTCAACCTAGTGGCGCGGCACCACCCGGCCGCGGTGCCCGGCGCAGGGGCTGTGAATCGCCGCGCCGCGCAAAGCCTGGGGAGGAGCATCCGCCGCGGCAGACTGTGCCCATGCCCCCCGCGACCGCCGACGAGTTCGCGGCCGTCTACTCCCGCTACCTGCCGGCCGTGAGCGCCTACCTCGCGCGCCGCGTCGAGCGCGACGCCGTCGACGACCTCGCCGCCGACGTGTTCGCGATCGCCTGGCGCAAGCGGGCCGCCGTGACCGAGGGCGAAGAGCTGCCGTGGCTGTACCGCATCGCCAGCTACCTCGTCGCCAACCACCGGCGTCGCGCCGCCTCGCGGCTCAGCGCGCTCGCAATCCTCGCCGCGCCCGACTCCGCCCCGAGCACGGAGGACATCGTGCTCGGCGACCTCGCCCTCGCCCGGGCGTGGGAGGAGCTGCGCCCCCGCGACCGCGAGGTGCTCGCCCTCGCCGTGCTCGAAGACATCCCGGTGAGCGCGATCGCCGTCGCCCTCGCGATCACGCCCAACGCCGTGAGCGTGCGCCTGCATCGGGCGAAGAAGGCGCTCGCCGAGGCGCTCGAGCGCGCGCAGGCGCGCGATGCCGACGAGACGCCGGGGGATGCCCGGGGCGGCACAGCGGGCTGATCGCGACCGCGCGCGAAAGATACGACCCCGGCTCGACATAGACCGGGTATGAACAGCACTCCGCACGACGACGTCGAGGCCCGGCTGCGCCGCGCCGTGGCCGGGGGCGAGAACGCCCCGGCCCTGTCCGAGTCCCTCGTGACCGAGGCGCCCACGCGCCGCGCCCCCCGCCTCATCAACCACGGTCGTGTGCTGCGGGCCTCCGGTGCGTCGGTCGCCGCGGTCGCCGCCGTCACGGCGGGCGCGCTCGTCGTCGCCCAGCCGTGGCAGACCCGAGCGCCGCTGTTCACCGCGGCGGGCGCGACCGAGCAGGCGACGCTCGGCGCCGCCGCCGAGTCGTCCGACCTCCGCATCGGCGTGTGGAAGCAGTACGAGTACGTCGCCGGTGACGGCCTCGGCTCCAGCGGCGGCTCGGGCGGCGTCTACGCCCTCGAGCGCCGCGGCACGCCGGAAGGCACGCTCGCCGAGCTCGCCGACGTCTTCGGGCTCACCGGCGACGCCGAGCGCTCCAGCTACTACGACGACGCGTACCCCTCGTACGTCGTCGGCCCGGAGGACGGCACGGCACCCGCGCTCACGATCACCTGGGCCGGCACCGCGAGCTGGTGGTACAACGACCCCGCCGCGAGCGGCTGGTGGTCGTGCAGCGCCCCCGGTTCGACCGGCGAGGAGCCCGCCGACGGCTCGGCGGAGGCCCCCGCCGACCAGCCGATCACCGAGCAGTGCGAGCCCGAGCAGCCCGCCGACGGCGTCATGCCGAGCGAGGATGAGGCGCGCGGCCAGGCCGCCGACCTGCTCGCCGCCACCGGACTCGACGTCGAGGCATCGAGCATCCGCGTAACCGCCGACGATTGGCAGACGGTCGCGAGCGCGAACCTCGTCGTCGACGGCGTCACCACCGCGCTCGACTGGTCGATCGCGTGGGGCCCGACGGGCGAGATCGCGTGGGCCTACGGCCACGCGGTCGAGGTCGTCGACCGAGGCGACTTCGGCACCGTCTCGGAGCGCGACGCGGTTTCCCGCCTCGCCGACGGCCGCTGGTTCGGCGCCGCCGGCCCCGATTACCAGGGCGGCATGGTCGGCATCGCCGAGATGGCGCGCGACGGCGCGGTCACGAGCGAGGGGATGCCCGAGGGCGGCGTCGACGGATCCGCCGGCACTGAGGGCGGTGCGATCGAGCCGCAGCCCGCGCCGGTCGAGCCCGTCGACCCGCAGCAGCCGAGCGCGCCCGAGCAGCCCGCCGAGCCTGCGCCTATCGACCCGGCGCCGACCGACCCTGCGCCCGTGGACCCCACGGAGCCGGCCGAGCCGAGCGAGCCGCCGGTCGACCCGAGCCCGATCGACCCGAGCGAGCCCATCGTCGAGCCCACGCCGGAACCGCTGCCGACGCCCGAGGTCGAGGTCGTGACGCTCGACGAGGCCGAGGCGACGCTGCTGCTCATGTGGGACTCGGAGGGGAACGCCTGGCTCGTCCCCGGCTACGCCTACCCGATGGAGGAGGGCTGGTGGAGCTCGGTCGTCTCCCTCGTCGAGGGCGTCATCGCCCTGCCCGAGCCGATCGACTACCGCATCGAGCCGATGCCCCTGCCCGCGGAGGAGTAAGCGCCGCACGCACCACCGTTTCGGGCACACACTGCGCCGCCGAGCGTGTGCTGTGCCGTGAACCGTGTGGTGTGCGGGCCCTGGCTCGCGTCGAGCCCGAGCGCAGTCGGCGTCGGCCGGGGCCTGGGCGTTCGATCCGCTGCAACGGGGCGATCGCCGCAGGAGTGGCGGCCAACCCACTAGTACAGAGGGGATGACGGGAATCGAACCCGCACCATCAGTTTGGAAGACTGAGGCTCTACCATTGAGCTACATCCCCACGAGGCCGTTCCGGCCGCGTGCGGGTGCCAGCGTATCGCATCGGCTCGGCCGCCCCGGCGGGCCCGGCGGCGCGCGCCCGGGCCTCGGCTAGACTTGCCGAGGCCGTTTTGCGTTCGACCTCGCGTCTTCCGCCCAACTGGTCGATGGTCGCCAGTCATCGGGGCGTAGCTCAGCTTGGCTAGAGCGCCCGCTTTGGGAGCGGGAGGCCGCAGGTTCAAATCCTGTCGCCCCGACCAGACCCACCAGCCCCAGAACCTTCAGGAGAAACCCCAATTGGTCCAGTCCACGGTTGAGAAGCTCAGCGCCACGCGGGTCAAGATCGCCATCACGGTGACGCCCGACGAGCTCAAGCCCAGCATCCAGCACGCGTACAAGCACATCGCCGAGTCGGTGAACATCCCGGGCTTCCGCAAGGGCAAGGTGCCGCCGCCCATCATCGACCAGCGCGTCGGCCGCGGCGAGGTCATCAACCACGCCGTCAGCGAGGGTCTGGACACGTTCTTCCGCGACGCGGTGCAGCAGAACAAGCTGCGCACGCTCGGCCGCCCCTCGGCCGACGTGACCGAGTGGCCGAGCGAGAAGGACTTCTCCGGCGACCTCAAGGTCGAGATCGAGGTGGATGTCCGCCCCGAGTTCGAGATCCCCGCCTACGAGGGCATCGAGCTCACCGTCGACGCCGCCGAGGTGACCGACGAGGAGGTGCAGGCCGAGCTCGAGAACCTGCGCAGCCGCTTCGGCACGCTCGTCACCGTCGACCGCCCCGCCAAGAGCGGCGACTTCGTGCAGGTCGACCTCGTCGCCACCGTCGGCGGCACCACGGTCGACACGGCCAACTCGATCTCCTACGAGGTCGGCTCCGGCCAGCTCATCGAGGGCATCGACGAGGCGCTCGACTCGCTCAGCGCGGGTGAGACGACCACGTTCGAGTCGGTGCTGCTCGGCGGCGACCACGAGGGCGAGACCGCGCAGATCGAGGTCACGCTGCAGTCGGTGAAGGAGCGCGAGCTGCCCGAGGCCGACGACGAGTTCGCGCAGATCGCCAGCCAGTTCGACACGATCGGCGAGCTGACCGACGACATCCGCGAGCAGGTCAAGCGCCAGAAGGCCTTCGGCCAGGGCGCGCAGGCCCGCGACCTGCTGCTGGAGAAGCTGCTCGAGCAGGTCGAGATCCCCGTGCCGGAGGCGCTCGTCGAGACCGAGGTGCACCGTCACCTCGAGAACGAGAACCGCCTCGAGGACGACGTGCACCGCGCCGAGGTCACCGAGTCGACGCAGAAGACGTTCGTCAACCAGATCTTCCTCGACGCGCTCGCCGAGAAGGAGGAGGTGAAAGTGAGCCAGCAGGAGCTCACCCAGTACCTCATCCAGGGCGCCGCGCAGTACAACATGGAGCCGGGCGAGTTCATCAAGATCCTCGACCAGAACGGCCAGATCCCCCAGATGGTCGGCGAGGTCGCCCGCTCGAAGGCGCTCTCGATCGCCCTCAGCAAGGCGAAGGTCGTCGACAGCAAGGGCGAGACCGTCGACCTGTCGGCGTTTACGGCCGCCGCGACGGCGCCTGTCGCCGAGTCGGTCGTCGTCGACGACGAGGGCGACGACCACGACCACGAGGGCCACGACCACTAGTCGATCCGCCGTCGCACGACGGGCCCGGAGCGTTCGCGCTCCGGGCCCGTTCGCGTGAGCGAGGGAGCGCGAGACCGCCCCGCGCCGCCCCTCAGAGCCGCAGGCCGAGGATGAGCCCGCCGTCGTCCTCGACGGCGACCTCCGCGAATCCGAGATGCCGGTAGAACGCGATCGCTCGGGCGTTGTCGGCGTCGACCCCGAGGTGCAGGCCGCTGATGCCGCGCTGCCGCAGCCGGTCGACGAGCCGCTCGATGAGCATCCGCCCGATGCCCTGCCCCTGCGCGCGCGGCAGCAGGTTGACGTGCAGATGCGCCGGGAACACCTCGGTGATCGCCGCCGGCGTGACCTCGGGGCGGTGGATGCTGCGCACGAGCGCCTCGTCGGCCTCGCGCCGCGCGACCCCGAGCGGATACCGCTCGCGCAGCCCCGGCCACCACCGCTGCTCGCACCACGCCTCGAAGTCGGAGGTCGACCCCACCCCGACGAGGTACCCGGCCACGCCCCGCTCGTCGTCGACGACGTCGCACAGCGCCGGGTCGAACGTCGCCTGCGGCCCGACCCACAGGTGGCCGAGCAGGTCGGGGTCGTCGTGATCGGCGCTCGCGTCGTCGCCCGCGCGCCCGGTCAGCAAACACGCGCGGTACAGGGCGGGCAGATCGGCGGCGATCGGAGCTCGGAAGCGCACCATGCCGCCACGGTAGCCCGGCGGGCCGCACGCCGCGCATTGCCGGGTATCGCGCGCAGGAGTAGCGTGCGAGCAGTCCTGCACCGCCCTCGCCCCACCCCTCGAGAGGCCCCTCGTGAACGCTCGCATCATCGCCCCGACCCTCCTCGCACTGCTCGCGGCGCCGCTCCTCGCGGGATGCGCCGCCGACGTCGACACGAGCGGAGCGGTGCGCGTCGATCAGCCGACCTCGGTGACGGCCGACGAGCTGGCGACCGCCGCCGAGGGCGTCGTCGCCGAGCAGGGGTTCGACGTCGACATCGACTGCGGCACCGACGACGTTCCGCTCGAGGTCGGCACCGCGGTCGAGTGCGCCGGGTTCGACGAGGCGAGCGAGACCTCCGGCACGTACACGGTCACGATCACGAGCGTCGACGGCGCCGACTACGGCATCGAGGTCGTCGGCAGCGCGGCGCAGCCGAGCGACCCGGCCGCGCCGGAACCCGCCCTGGAGTCGGCCGCCGCGTTCACCGAGCTCGTGGCCAGCCTCGTCACCGACCAGACCGGCGAGGAGGCGACCGTCGACTGCGGCACTGCCGACATCGAGATCTTCGAGGGTCAGGAGGTGCGCTGCAGCTACGAGACCGCCTCGTACATGGGGGTGCTCATCGCCACCGTGACCCTGTTCGACGGCTCGTACTACGAGATCTCCGTCGCCGACGAGTAGCCCTCGCGACACCTGCTCTGCCCACGGCGAACACGGCCGGGCGGGCGGTTCAGCTTCTGTAGATTCGACTCACGAGACGAACAGGAGCTCATCCCCATGGCCGAACCGGCAATGCCCAACAGCGTTTTCGACCGACTCCTCAAAGACCGCATCATCTGGCTCGGGTCGGAGGTGCGCGACGAGAACGCCAATGAGATCGCGGCGAAGCTGCTGCTGCTCGCGGCGGAGGACCCCGAGAAGGACATCTACCTCTACATCAACAGCCCGGGCGGCTCGATCACGGCGGGCATGGCGATCTACGACACGATGCAGTTCGTGCCGAACGACATCGTCACGGTCGGCATCGGCATGGCCGCCTCGATGGGGCAGCTGCTGCTGACGGCCGGCACGAAGGGCAAGCGCTACATCACGCCGAACGCGCGCGTGCTGCTGCACCAGCCGCACGGCGGCTTCGGCGGCACGGCGAGCGACATCCAGACGCAGGCCGCGCTCATCACCGACATGAAGCACCGCCTCGCCGCGATCACCGCCGAGGCGACGGGCAAGACCGTCGAGCAGATCAACGCGGACGGCGACCGCGACCGCTGGTTCAACGCCGACGAGGCGCTCGAGTACGGCTTCGTCGACCACATCCGCGCCTCGGCCTCCGACGTGGTCGGCGGCGGCGGCACCGAGCACAGCTGATCGCGCGAGACGAGAAGAGAGAGACATGGAGACCCCGAACCTCGGCGGCACCCCGCTCGCGATGCCGAGCAGCCGCTACATCCTCCCCAGCTTCGAGGAGCGCACGGCCTACGGCTACAAGCGTCAGGATCCGTACGCGAAGCTCTTCGAGGACCGCATCATCTTCCTCGGCGTGCAGGTCGACGACGCGAGCGCCGATGACGTCATGGCCCAGCTGCTCGTGCTCGAGTCGCAGGATCCCGATCGCGACATCGTCATGTACATCAACAGCCCCGGCGGCTCGTTCACGGCGATGACCGCGATCTACGACACGATGCAGTACATCCGCCCGCAGATCCAGACGGTCGTGCTCGGCCAGGCGGCGTCGGCCGCGGCGGTGCTGCTGGCCGCCGGCACGCCCGGCAAGCGCCTCGCGCTGCCGAACGCGCGCGTGCTCATTCACCAGCCGGCGACCGGTGACGCGGGTCGCGGCCAGGCGAGCGACATCGAGATCCAGGCGAAGGAGATCGCGCGCCTGCGCGAGTGGCTCGAGGTGACGCTCTCGAAGCACTCCAACCGCACCGTCGAGCAGGTCAACAAGGACATCGACCGCGACAAGATCCTCATCGCGGAGGAGGCCCTGGAGTACGGCCTCATCGACCAGGTGCTCACGAGCCGCAAGACGCTGCCGGCGCTCACCGCGAGCTGACGTCACCGGCGCCGACGCGCGAACGACCGCGGGCCCCGCATCCGACTACCGGATGCGGGGCCCGCGTCGTTCTCGCCCGCTCAGTCGCCGGCGGGTCGGCGTCGATTCGCGAGCACGATGGTCGTCGCGACGGCGGCCGCGGCGAGGATGCCCCCACCGATCCACGCGACGGCACCGAGCACCGCCGCACCCTCATCGCCGGCCGCGCCCGTCGCGGGCTCCTCGCCGGAGCCGGAGCCGGAGCCCGCCGTCGCCTCACCGCTCGCCTCGCCGCCGCATGCCGGCTGCTCGGTCGAGCCTTCGCTCACGACGGCGTCGCCCGTCGGCGCGTAGGTGAAGGCGTAGGTGTCCGACAGCGTGTGGCCGTCGCTCGAGACGTACTGGAAGGTCATCGAGTACTCGCCGGCCTCACCGAGCGCGGCGGGAGCCGACATCGTCGGCCCCTCCACCTCGACGCAGCCGTCGCCGTAGTACCGCCCCTCGGCGTCGGTGACGACGATCGCGAAGGCGCTGCCGTTGCCGTCGAGCTCGAGCAGCGGGTTGTTGGCCGTCACCGTCCACGCCGCGGGCAGCTCGGTGATCGTCGCGCCGTCAGCGGGCGTGGAGTCGACGACGTAGTCGTGCGCCGCCGCGGGCGAGGCGAGGCCGACCGCGAGCGCGACGCCCGCGAGGGCGCCGAGCCCGGCGACGGCGCGCCGCGAGCGGGTCACGCCGGCGGTCACGAGGTCGCGCCCTTCCGGCGGACGAGCGCCAGGGTGAGCGCCGCGGTGCCGGCGACGAGGCCGAGCGCGCCGAGGATGCGTGCGACGAGGTCATCGCCCGGCGCGGCCGCCACGGCGGTGCTCGACGAGGCGAGCTCGGTCGAGCCCTCGTCGCCGTGCTCTGCCGCACCGTCGGCGTGCGCGTCAGCGGCGCCGTGCTCGTCGGCCGCGACGGCGTCGGTGAGGGTCACGCTGGGCGCATCCTCACCGGCCCACGTCGCCGTGCCGACCTCGCACGTCTGGGTCGTCGGGAACTCGATGCGCTCGCCCGCCTCGCCCTCCGGCAGGGTGAGCTGCAGCTCGAAGGTGTCGCGGTAGCCGTCCTGCAGGGGGGCGTCGATCGCGGTGTAGACGACCTGGCCGACGCGCTCGGTGAGCGTCTCGTACTCGGTCTCGATCGGCTCGTCGAGGGGCACCATGACCTTCTCGACGGTCCAGAGCGGGTTGATGGTCGGCGTCACGGCGGGGATCGCCTCGGGGATGTCGATCGTGACGACGCGCGTCGGCGAGCCCTCGCAGCCGTGCGGCACCGAGAAGGTGACGACGGCGCGGCCACCGGGAGCGGTCGAGTCGCTCGACGCGCCCACGTGGGCGAGGGCCGCGGTCGGCGCGGCGAGCGCGAGGGCGGTGCCGCCGGCGAGGGCGAGTGCGGCGAGCCAAGCGCGGTCCGCGCGCATGGTGCTGGTGCGGAAAGCGGTCATGGTCGTGCTCCTTGCTGAGAGTGCGCACGGGCATCGTCGGATGCCGGCTGGTGCGCGGTGAGAGAGGGGTCGCGGGATGCTCAGCGCGCGACGCGCGCGAGCCCCAGCACGGGCGGCCCGCGCCGACCCGACCCGCCGAGCACGACCACGACGAGGGCGAGGGGGTGCTCGACGGCGCCGAGCGGCGCGCGAGCGGGGGAGCGGAGCGCGGTCGCGGCGACCGGCTCCACGAGTCGCGTGAGCGCGAGCTCAAGCGCCTCGAGCGCAGCCGCGATCGCGGCGGCGCCGCGGCGCAGCAGCATGAACGACACGATCGCCGCGAGCGCGTGGTGCGCGCCCATGAGGGCCGGCGCGGCTGCGTCGAGGGGGATGCCCGTGGCCGCGATCGCGGCGGAGGGCGCGGCGTGCGCGGCGTGCCCCGCGTGGCCGGCCACGGCATCCGCGGAGGCTGCGGCCGCACCGCCGCCTGCCGGCGCCAGCAGCGTGAACGCCGCGTGCTGCACGAGCTGGTCGAGGGCGACGAGGCCGGCGAGGCCGAGGCGCGAGAGCGCGCCGCTGCGCAGGGCCGAGAGCGCCGCCATGCCCAGGAATCCGGAGACGAGCCCCGCGACGACGAGCGCCGTGAGGTGCGGGGGTGCGCCACCGGCGAGGGTGTGCGCGCTCGCGGCGACGACCGTGACGATGAGGGCGACGATCCACGCCGCGGCGACGCGCGAGCGGCGGGCGGCCAGGTCGGCGTGCATGGTCATCGTCCTTCCAGGGTACGCCCGCGAGCGCGGGGTCGAGCTGTGTTCGGAGCGGCCCCGCCGAACGGTGGCTGAGAAGCCGTCGCGACCCGGCCGGAGGCTTGCTCGACACCCCGAGTCGCGGCGTGTCACGAACGTCGGTGCGGCGGGCTAGGCTCGGGGGCAACCAGGGAGGAGGGCGCTCATGGCCCGCATCGGAGAAAGCGCCGACCTGCTCAAGTGCTCGTTCTGCGGCAAGAGCCAGAAGCAGGTCCAGCAGCTCATCGCCGGCCCCGGCGTCTACATCTGCGACGAGTGCGTCGAGCTCTGCAACGAGATCATCGAGGAGCGCCTGGCCGAGTCGAACGAGCAGGCCTCCGCCGAGTTCGAGCTGCCGAAGCCGAAGGAGATCTTCTCCTTCCTGGAGGAGTACGTCATCGGGCAGGAGCCCGCGAAGCGCGCCCTCTCGGTCGCCGTCTACAACCACTACAAGCGCATCCGCGCCCGCCAGACCCTCACCGCGGCCGAGCAGCTCGCCGACGACGTCGAGATCGCCAAGAGCAACATCCTGCTCATCGGCCCGACCGGCTGCGGCAAGACCTACCTCGCCCAGACGCTCGCGAAGCGCCTCAACGTGCCCTTCGCCGTCGCCGACGCGACCGCCCTCACCGAGGCCGGCTACGTCGGCGAGGATGTCGAGAACATCCTCCTCAAGCTCATCCAGGCCGCTGACTACGACGTCAAGCGCGCCGAGACCGGCATCATCTACATCGACGAGGTCGACAAGATCGCCCGCAAGGCCGAGAACCCGTCGATCACGCGCGACGTCTCGGGTGAGGGCGTGCAGCAGGCGCTGCTGAAGATCCTCGAGGGCACCGTGGCGAGCGTGCCGCCGCAGGGCGGGCGCAAGCACCCCCACCAGGAGTTCATCCAGATCGACACGACGAACGTGCTGTTCATCGTCGCCGGCGCCTTCGCCGGCCTGGAGGACATCATCAGCCAGCGCGCCGGCAAGCGCGGCATCGGCTTCGGCGCCCCGCTGCACGACAAGAGTCTGGAGAAGAACCTCTTCAGCGAGGTGCTGCCGGAGGACCTGCACAAGTTCGGCCTCATCCCCGAGTTCATCGGCCGCCTCCCGGTCGTCACGACCGTGTCGCCGCTCGACCGCGAGGCGCTCATCGACATCCTCACGACGCCGCGCAACGCGCTCGTGAAGCAGTACCAGCGCATGTTCGAGCTCGACGGCGTCGAGCTCGACTTCGAGCCCGACGCGCTCGACGCGATCGCCGACCTCGCCGTACTGCGCCAGACCGGTGCGCGCGGCCTCCGGGCGATCCTCGAAGAGGTGCTCGGCCCGATCATGTTCGAGGTGCCGTCGAACGATCAGGTCGCGCGCGTCGTCGTCACCCGCGAGGCCGTGCTCGAGAACGCCGCGCCGACGATCGTGCCGCGCCGGCCGGTGCGGCGCGAGAAGAGCGCGTAGCCGCCTTAGGCCGCTTTCGCCCCGCGCGGGCAGTCGCTCGCCGCGCGCGTGCGCACTCGATTCACGGGGATGCCCGGTCTACGCTGACGCCATGATCGAGCCCCAGCGCGACCGCCTGCGATCCCTGCCCGACTTCCCCGCCGAGCTGCCGACCTTCGACCCCGAGTCGGCGCCCGCCGACCCGCAGCAGCTCTTCGTCGCATGGCTCGACGACGCTCTCGCCCACGGCGTGCTACAGCCGCACGCGTGCACGCTGTCGACCGCCGGCCCGACCGGGCACGTGACCGCGCGCACGCTCATCCTGAAAGACCTCGTCGACGGCCTCTGGGTCTTCGCTGGCGCCCGCTCCACCCGCAAGGGCGTCGACCTCGCCGCGAACCCCTCCGCCGCGCTCACCTTCTACTGGCCGACCCGGGGCCGACAGGTGCGCGTCACCGGTGAGGTCGAGGAGCTGCCGAGCGAGGTCGCCGCCGCCGACTGGCGCGCCCGCCCGGCGACGACGGGCGACACGAACCCCGACTGGGCGGCGTGGGCGCTCACGCCGACCGAGATCGAGTTCTGGCAGGCGCGGCACGACCGCGACCACGTGCGCCACTGGTACCGCTTCGGCGGCTGACCCCCCCTGCGGTGCGCGCTGCGCCGCGCCGCTCGCCTCGCCGCACCGCCGTTCCCTTTCCCCGACGCCGCCCGTCGCCTTTTCGGCCGGGCGGCGTCGGCGTGTCCGCGCGCCAACGCTTGACATCTTTCGGGACTTCATTCTACGGTTTGTTTAGTCCTGAACTAAGGGGAACGATGATGTCTCGCCCGATGGCCCGCTCCGACGTCAACCGGTCGGCGATCCTCGCCCACCTCGGTGCCCACGGTCCCGCCTCGCGCGCCGAGCTGGCCCGCGCGCTCGCGGTCTCGCCGGCGCTGATGACGCAGCTCACGAAAGACCTCATCGCCGACGGGCTCATCTCAGAGCGCGAGCAGCAGGCCTCGCAGGGCGGGCGGCCCGCGCGCATGCTCGGTCTCGTCGCCGAGGCGGGTCGGGCGGTGGGCGTGAAGGTCGCCGCCGACCACGTCGCCTTCGTGGAGGTCGGCATCGATGGCGGCGTCGTGCGCACCGCCTCCGAGCCCTTCGAGGCGGCCTCGACGACGATGCTCACCGAGCTCGTTGGCCTGCTGCGCCGCTTCATCGACGGCGGCGCCGACACCCCGCTGCTGGGCATCGGCGTGGGCGTGCCCGGCGAGGTGGATGCCCAGGCCAGCGGCGTCGTCAACTCCACGCAGCTCGGCTGGCGCAACGCGCCCATCGGCGACACGCTGCGGCGTGAGCTGCGCATGCCCGTGCTCGTCGAGAACAACGTCAACGCCCTCGCGATGGCCGAGCGGCTCTACGGCCTCGGCCAGCGGCACCGCAGCTTCCTCGTCGTCACGATCGGCACCGGCGTCGGCGCCGCGATCGTCATCGACGGTCTCGTCGTGCGCGGCACGAGCGGCGGCGCCGGCGAGATCGGCCACATCCCTGTGCGCGAGACCGGCCCCGTCTGCTCGTGCGGCGGCATCGGCTGCCTCGAGACCTTCGTGGGCGAGGCGGGCCTCGTGCGCACGGCGCGCGAGCGCGGCGTCATCGGCGCGAGCGCGGGCATCGCGGCGCTGCGCTCGGCGGCCGCCTCGGGCGACGCGGCCGCCGTGGCCGTCTTCGAGGAGGCCGGGCACCTGCTCGGCCGCACGCTCGCCGGGCTCGTGCACGCGCTCGACCCGGAGATCATCATCGTGCTTGGCGAGGGCACCGCCGACTGGGAGCACTGGTCGTTCGGCTTCGAGCCCGCCTTCCGCGCCGCCCTCATGGCGTCGCGCCGCGGGCTGCCGGTCGCGGTCGAGTCGTGGCAGGACGACAGCTGGGCGCAGGGTGCGGCGACGCTCGTGCTCGCGACGCCCTTCGACGCCGAGGGTCTCGCCGGCGAGCAGGGCGACCTCGTGCGCCAGCGACTCGTCACGCAGGCCGGAGTCGCCGGCGACGGCGCGAGCGGCTCGGCATCCCCGGGTGGCGCGCGATGAGCATCCTCGCCGCGCCGCAGGCGATCGCGGAGGCCGCCGAGAGCGCACCCCCGACCCGGATGCCCGCCGCAGCCCCGCGCGCCGGCCGCAGCCGCGCCGCCCGAGTGAGGTACGCGCTCGTGGTGCTCGCGTTCCTGCTGCCGAGCGCCATCCCGCTCGCCCTGTTCGTCATCGGCCCGATGATCGCCGCCGTGTGGATCAGCCTGCACGACTGGAACCTCATCGCCCCCATGCGCTTCGTCGGGCTCGACAACTTCGCGAGCCTGCTCGCGGACCCCGCGACTGGCGACGTCTTCCTGCACACCGTCGGCTACATCATCGGCTACCTGCCGCTGGTCTACGTCGGCGGCCTGCTGCTGGCTCTGGCGCTCAATCAGGCGCTCAAGGGTCGCTCGCTGTGGCGCGGCATCTACTTCCTGCCCGTCGTCACGAGCTGGATCGTCGTCGCCCTCGTCTGGCGCTGGCTGCTGAACCCCTCGACGGGCATCGTCAACACCGCCCTCGCCGGCCTCGGCATCGACGGCCCCGGCTGGTGGACCGACCCGGCGTGGGCGATGCCGTCGATCGTGCTCGCGAGCGCGTGGAAGGACGTCGGCTTCGTCATGGTGATCCTGCTCGCGGGCCTGCAGGCGATCAACCCCGACCTGTACGATGCCGCGCGCGTCGACGGCGCCGGCCCGTGGCGCCGACTGTGGTCGATCACGCTGCCGATGCTGAGCCCCAGCACCTTCTTCGTCGTCGTGATCTCGCTCATCAACGGCTTCCAGGTCTTCGACCAGGTCTACGCGATGACCGGGGGAGGCCCGGGCGGCGCGAGCCAGGTCGTCGTGCAGCAGATCTACGACCTCACCTTCCGCTACGGGGCCGCCGGCGAGGCCGCCGCCCTGTCATGGATGCTCTTCGCCGTCATCCTCGCCGTCACCGTCGTGCAGATCATCGGCCAGAAGCGCTGGGTGCACTATGTCTGAGCGCCTCGTCACTCGCCCCGCTCGCGCGCGCCGCCGCCGCACGAGCCCGGCCTCGGTGCTGCTGCACGCGGTCGTGATCGTCGGCGCGCTCGCGATGCTGTTCCCCTTCGCGTGGACGGTCATCACGTCGATCACGCCCGGCGCGGGCCTCACGCTGCGCCCGCAGCTGTGGCCGAGCGACCCCTCGCTGGAGGCCTACGCGACGCTCTTCGCCGAGCGCCCCTTCGCGCGGGTCGTGCTCAACAGCCTGGGCCTCGCCGTGGCGACCACGGTCATCCAGCTCGTCACGAGCGCGACGGCCGCCTACGCCTTCAGCCGCCTGCCGTTCCGGGGGCGCGGGGTGGTGTTCGCGATCTACCTCGCGACGATGATGGTGCCGCTGCAGGTGCTCATCGTGCCCCTCTTCGCCGAGCTGCGCGCCTTCGGCCTGCTCAACACCTATCTGGGGGCGCTGCTGCCGAGCTTCGCGAGCGCCTTCGGCATCTTCCTGCTGCGGCAGGCGATCAACCAGGTGCCGCGCGAGCTCGATGAGGCGGCGACGCTCGACGGCGCCGGGCACGGCCGCATCTTCCTCTCGATCATCCTGCCGAACATCCGCCCCGCGCTCGCGACGCTCACGATCTTCGCCTTCATGGGCAGCTGGAACAGCTTCCTGTGGCCGCTGGTCGTGCTGCGCGACCCCGAGCTGCAGACGCTCCCGATCGCCCTCGCCGGGCTGCAGGGCCAGTACACGACGGCGTGGGACGTCGTCATGGCCGGCTCGGTCGTGAGCGTGCTGCCCATGCTCGCCCTCTACCTCATCGCCCAGAAGCACATCATCCAGGGGGTCGCGAGCGCCGGCCTCAAGTGAGCCGGCGCGAGCATCCCCGACCCTCGCTCCACCCCACCCCTCTCCACCCCTCGCACCATCTGATCGAAGGAGATCACCCGCATGAACCGCACCGTCCCCGTCGTCGCCGGCCTCGCCGGCGCGGCCCTCCTGCTCGCCGGCTGCGCGGCGTCGCCCGCCGAGGGCGACGCCTCCGCCGAGGAGGTCACGATCACGTACTCGAACTTCATCTCCAACGGCGGCAACGAGGAGAACCTCGAGGCCATCGTCGCGGCCTTCGAGGATGAGAATCCCGGCATCACCGTCGAGGTCACGACGCTGCCCTACGCCGACTACGGCACGGCGCTGCAGACCGACCTCGCGGCGGGCAGCGTCGCCGACGTGTTCGACATCGAGTACGCCAACTACGCCGCCTACCAGGCGAACGGCGTGCTCGCCCCGCTCGAGGTCTCGAATCCCGACGCCTACCGCCCGTCGCTGCTCGAGGCGTACTCGACCGACGGCACCTCGTACGCGCTGCCGAGTTCGTTCTCGACGGTCGTCATGTTCTACAACGCCGACCTCTTTGACGCCGCCGGGCTCGAGTACCCCACGGCCGACTGGACGTGGGAGGACGAGCGCGCCGCCGCCGAGGCGATCACCGACGAGGCCGCGGGCGTCTGGGGCAGCCACCAGCCGGTGTCGTTCTACGAGTACTACAAGGTGCTCGAGCAGAACGGCGAGTCGTTCCTCACCGACGACGGCACCGCGGTCGCCTTCAACACCCCGGGTGGCATCGAGGCGGCCGAGTGGCTCGTCGGCAAGAGCGGCACGGTCATGCCGACGATCGAGCAGGGCCAGGGCACGCCCGACTTCGACACGAACCTCTTCCTCGAGGGCAAGCTCGGCATGCTGCACACCGGCATCTGGATGTTCGGCGCCTTCGCCGACGCGCCCTTCGCGTGGGACATCGCGGTCGAGCCGGGCAACACCGAGCAGGCGAGCGCCGTGTTCTCGAACGCCGTCGGCGTCTCGGCGAGCTCCGAGCACATCGAGGCCGCCACGAAGTGGGCCGAGTTCCTGACCTCCTCGCAGGTGATGGTCGACACGCGCCTCGACGCCGGCTGGGAGCTGCCGCCGGTCGCCGACGAGGCCGCGCTCGCGACCTACCTCGAGAAGGACGCCCCCGCCAACCGTCAGGCCGTCTTCGACTCGCTCGACGGCGTCGCGCTACCGCCGGTAGTCGCGAACGGCCAGACCGAGATGCAGGACATCATCGGCGAGGAGCTCGTCGAGGCCCAGGCCGGCCGCAAGAGCGTCGAGGAGGCGCTCGCGAGCGCCGAGGAGCGCATCAACGCCGTCCTCGCCGGCTAGTCCAGCCCTCGCTCGGTCGGGGCGCCGACGCGCTCGGCGCCCCGACCCCGGCTCGCCCAGGAGGGCACCATGACCACCCCTGCCACCCCCGTCCACCCCGACGAGCACCCCGAGGCCGCGATCGCGCGGCTCGCCGCCGACAGCGTCGCCCTCATCGAGCGACTGCAGCACGCCGGCGGCGCCTACCCCGCGAGCCCCACGTTCTCGGCCTACGCCGGATACTCGTGGTTCCGCGACGGCGCCTTCATCGCCGACGGCATGTCGGCGGCGGGCGCCATTGACTCCGCCTCGCGCTTCTTCGACTGGTGCGGGCGGATGCTCCTCCAGCGCCGCGACACGATCGCCGAGATCGTCGCCGCCGAGGCCGCCGGCACCCCGCTGCCCGACGAGCGCATGCTCGCCACGCGCTTCACCTTCGACGGCGCCGAGGGCGACGACGACTGGTGGGATTTCCAGACCGACGGCTACGGCACCTGGGTGTGGGCGGTCGTCGCCCACGCCGAGCGGCACGGCCTCGACCTCGACCGGTGGGCCACGGGCATCCGCCTCAGCACCGAGTACCTGCTCGCGACCTGGCGCCGGCCCTGCTACGACTGGTGGGAGGAGCACTCCCAGCACGTGCACGTCTCGACGCTCGGATGCGTCGTCGCCGGCCTCGAGGCGGCCGCCCGCTCGCGCGTGCTCGAGCCGCCGCTCGCGGCCCGCGCCCTCGGGGGGGCCGCCGCGGCCCGCACCCTGCTGCTCGCCGAGGGCGTGCACGACGGGCACCTGGCGAAGTGGCTCGGCTCGACCGAGGTCGACGCCTCGCTCGCGGCCGTGATCGCGCCGCTGGGCGTCGTCGACGCGCGCAGCCCGCTTGGTCTCGCGAGCATCCGCGCGGTCGAAGCGGCGCTTAGCGTCGGCGGCGGCGTGCATCGCTACCTCGCCGACACCTTCTACGGCGGCGGCCAGTGGCCGCTGCTGAGCTGCATGCTCGGGCTCGCGCACGCCGCCGCCGGGCACCGCGCGCACGCCCTCGAGCTGCTGCGCTGGGCCGCCGGCACGGTCACGGCCGAGGGCTGGCTGCCCGAGCAGGTTCCCGACCACCTGCTCGCCCCTGAGCGCCGTCAGGAGTGGCTCGACCGCTGGGGCACCGTCGCGACGCCGCTGCTGTGGAGCCACGCCATGGTCGTGCGCCTCGCCGTCGAGCTCGGCGTGCTCGAGCCGCTCTCCGTCCTGCCCGCCCGCGACCCCAAGGCCATTCTGTGATCCGCCACCGTCCCTTCGGCTCCGGCCACCCGTATTCCGTCGACACCGAGCAGCGCGACCCGGTCGATCCCGTCGTGGGGCGACCGCTCACGCTCGGCGTGCGCGTCACCCCCGAAGTGGATGCGGTGGTGCTGCAGTGGGACGACGGCGAGCGGGTCGTCGAGCATCCACTCGATCGCGCCCAGCGCCGTTCGCGCGGGCAGACGGTCGACGGCGGGCACCTGGCGAGCGCGCAGGCGCGCCTCGCGCGGGCGGCGAGCGGCTTCGCCGTGACGATCGACGCTCCGCCGGTCGGCCGCGCCCACCGCTATCGCTTCGTCGGCGGCCCGGCCGAGGCGCCGCGCAGCCAGGCGACCCGGTGGTTCCCGGTGCGCTCGGCCCGCTGGCGCGCCGCCGACGACGCCCTCTCGGGCGTGGCCGACGCGGCCGGCCTCGTGCCGGGGAGCGTTCAGGTGCTCGACGACGGCGACCGGCTGCTGCGCATCCGCTTCGCGCTCGCGCTCGCCCCGGGGGAGCGCGTCGCGGGCTTCGGCGAGCGCTTCGACGCTCTCGACCACCGCGGGCAGAGCCTCGACGCCGTCGTCTTCGAGCAGTACAAGTCGCAGGGCGCCGAGCGCAAGACCTACCTGCCGATGCCGTTCGCGCACGTGGTGGGCGGGCGCGGCTGGGGGTTCCACGTGCGCACGACTCGGCGGTCGTGGTTCGACGTGGGGGTCTCGCCGGCCGACCGCCTCGTGATCGAGGCGGAGGTCGACGCCGCGAGCACCGCATCCGACGCCGTCATCGAGGTCGCGGGGTACACCGGCACGCCGCACGAGGTGCTCGACGCCTTCCTCGCCGAGGTCGGGCGGCCCGAGCAGTTGCCCGGCTGGGTGTTCCGGCTGTGGGCGAGCGGCAACGAGTGGAACACGCAGGCCGAGGTGCTGCGGCAGATGGATGCGCATCGCGAGCACGGCATCCCCGTCGGCAGCGTCGTCATCGAGGCCTGGAGCGACGAGAGCACCTTCACCGTCTGGCGCGACGCGCAGTACGCGCCGCGCGACGACGGCGGGCCGATGCGCCTGGGCGACTTCACGTACCCCGCCGATGGGGCGTGGCCCGACCCGAAGGGCATGGTCGACGAGCTGCACGCCCGCGACGTACGCGTGGTGCTGTGGCAGATCCCGCTCATCAAGATGCGGCCGCACCCGCGCGGGCAGGTCGCGGCCGACGCCGCCGCGGCCGTCCGCGAGGGCGTGCTGATCCGCGACGAGGCGCCCGACGGCTCGCTGCGGCCCTACCGCAACCGCGGCTGGTGGTTCCCGCTCGCGCTCATGCCCGACCTCACCGACGAGCGCGCCGCGCACTGGTGGACGGAGAAGCGCCGCTACCTCGTCGACGAGCTCGGCATCGACGGCTTCAAGACCGACGGCGGCGAGCACGCCTGGGGGCGCGAGCTGCGCTACCTCGACGGTCGCCGCGGCGACGAGGGCAACAACACCTTCCCCGTCGCCTACGCGAAGGCCTACGGCGACCTGCTGCGACGCTGCGGCAAGGCGCCCGTGACGTTCTCGCGCGCCGGCTTCACCGGCTCGCAGGCGCACGGGGCGTTCTGGGCGGGCGACGAGAACTCCACCTGGGAGGCGTTCCGCTGGTCGCTGATCGCGGGGCTCAGCGCGACCGCGAGCGGCATCCTCTACTGGGGGTGGGATCTCGCGGGCTTCAGCGGCGAGATCCCCACCGCCGAGCTCTACGTGCGCTCGATGGCGGCCGCCGCCTTCGTGCCGATCATGCAATACCACTCGGAGTTCAACCACCACCGCTCGCCCTCGCGCGACCGCACGCCGTGGAACATCGCCGACCGCACGGGCGACGAGCGCGTGCTGCCGAGCGTGCGCCGCCTGGTGGCGCTGCGCGAGCGACTCGTGCCCTACCTCGAGGCCGAGACCGCGGCCGCGATCG
The DNA here is from genome assembly GCF_014595885.1 of Microcella alkalica. GTDB lineage: Bacteria > Actinomycetota > Actinomycetes > Actinomycetales > Microbacteriaceae > Microcella > Microcella alkaliphila_B. The sequence continues at coordinate 70,278 of NZ_JABUKC010000002.1, forward strand.
AGCGCGGCAGCTCGCTCATGCGACCGCTGTTCTTCGATTGGCCGACCGACGAGCGGCTGTGGGCCCACCCCCTGCAGTGGATGCTCGGCCGAGACCTGCTCGTCTCGCCCGTCACCGAGGAGGGGGCGCTTGAGCACGCCGCGACGCTGCCCGCGGGGGAGTGGGTGCACGCGTTCAGCGGCGAGCCGGTCGCGGGCGGCGGCGTCGACGAGCGCCCGGTGGCGTGGGACGAGGCGCCCGTCTACGTGCGCGCCGAGGCCTGGCCGCGGCTGCGCCCGGTCTTCGAGGGCTGAGCGCGAGCCGTCGCGGGCCGCGACGCCGCGCGCGGGGGCCCGGCATCGAATCGTTTCGATAGGATGTCCGGGTCCCCACCCCGATCGAGGTCCCGTGAGCTTCCCCACCGCGCCCATCCCCGTCGTCGAGCCCGAGCACGAGCCCTTCGTCGCGCGCGACCGCCACGGCGCACCCCTGAGCCGCCGCCGCGTCATCGCCGCGCTGCTCGCCCTGAGCCTGGGCGGCTTCGGCATCGGCTCGACCGAGTTCGTGGCGATGGGGCTGCTGCCCGAGCTCGCGCGCGACCTGCTGCCGGGCATCCATGCCGCCAGCCCCGACCTCGCGATCGCGCGCGCCGGCTGGCTCATCACCGCCTACGCGCTCGGCGTGGTCGTGGGGGCGCCCGTCATCGCAGCCTTCGCCGCACGCCTGCCGCGCCGCACCCTGCTGCTGTGGCTCGCTACCGCGTTCACGCTCGCGACGCTCGCCTCGGCGCTGCTGCCCACCTTCGAGAGCGTCACGGCCGCGCGCTTCGTCGCGGCCCTGCCGCACGGCGCCTACTTCGGCGTCGCCGCGCTCGTCGCCGCCGACCTCATGGGGCCGGGCAAGCGCGGGCAGGGCGTCGCGCTCGTGCTCTCCGGGCTCACCGTCGCGACCGTCATCGGCGTGCCCGTCATCACCTGGGTGGGGCAGCAGCACGGCTGGCGGCCCGCCTACCTGCTCGTCGCGGGCATCTTCGCGGCCACCGTCCTCGCGGTGCGCGCACTCGTGCCGTGGCAGCCGGGCGATGCGACCTCGACGATCCGCTCCGAGCTGAGCGCGCTCGCGCGCCCCCAAGTCTGGCTCGCGCTCGCGGTCGGGGCGATCGGCTTCGGCGGCTTCTTCGCCATGTACACCTTCATCGCGCCGATGGTGACCGAGCTCAACGGCCTCGACGCCGGCGTCGTGCCGGTGCTGCTCATCGTCATCGGCACCGCCATGACCGCCGGCAACCTCCTCGGCGGGCGCCTGGCCGACCACGGCACGGTGCGCGCGATTTTCCAGGGCTTCGCGGCCCTCATCGGCTCGCTGCTGCTGCTCGCGCTCGCGGGCGGCACGACGGTCGGACTCGTCGTCGCGACGTTCCTCGTCGGGTTCTCGGCCGCGGCGGTGAGCCCGATCATCCAGACCCGGCTCATGGATGTCGCGGGCCGGTCGCAGACGCTCGCCGCGGCCCTCAACCACTCGGCCCTCAACATCGGCAACGCGAGCGGCGCGTTCCTCGGCGGCGCGGTCGTGGCCGCCGGCTGGGGCTGGCTCGCGCCCGCGTGGGTGGGCCTCGCCCTCGCCGTCGCGGGCGTGCTGCTTGCGGTGCTCAGCGTGGCCCTCGAGCGGCGCGCCGACGCTCGCTGAGCGCCGGATCGGCCGCGCAATGGTCGCGCGTCGGCCGCGCGCCCGCCGAAGGTCAGGCCTGGAAGCTGCCCGGCGCGTCGACGAGGATGCCGTCGGCGATCGCCTGCTTCCGCAGTCCCACCTTCGTGCCGACGTCGATGCCGGCGATGCGGTACTTCTCGCGGATGCGCTTGAGGTAGCTCTTGGCGGTCTCCTCCGAGATGCCGAGCTGGTACGCGACGGCCTTGACGGGCTCGCCCGCGCCGTAGAGGGCCATGACGCGGCGCTCCTGCGCGCTGAGGCGGGGCGAGCCGCCGACGTCGGCGGCGTTGAGGGCCAGGTCGAGCTCGGCCGAGATGAACGACTCGCCGGCCTTCGCCGCGCGGATCGCCTCGACGATCATGCCCGCATCCTCGCTCTTGACGAGGTAGCCGAGGGCGCCGGCGTTGAGCGCCTCGCGCACGACGTTCGGCTCGGAGTAGGTGCTCATGAGCACGACCGCGACGCCCGTGGCGCGGAGGGTCTGGATCTTGAGCGAGACGGGGATGTTGTCCTTGAGGTCGAGGTCGAGCAGCACGACCTCGACGGGGAACGCGGGGTGGGCGAGCAGCTCGGGCCAGCTCGCGACCGCGGCGACCATCTCGATGTCGTCGGCCGCCTGACGGATCCACTCCGTGAGCGCGCCCAGGAGCATCCGGTGATCGTCGACGAGCGCCAGACGGATGGGGTCGCTTCCAGATGCCATGTCTCGGATCCTCCGACTCAGGGGAGCAGGTGCTGCGCTGGTACCTCGGCGCGACGATCGGGTTCGTCGCCCGCCCCGCCCGCTCTAGCTCGTCCGGCCCGCGTCGACAGGATTCTCGACCGGGCAGTCGATCTCGATGCGCACGAGATGGGATGCCGTGGTGTCACTGTACCGGCCGACCCGATCCAGGGCCTCCCACACACCCGGATCCACGCGATTCCGGCGCAGACCGGCGACCTCGATGAGGATCGGCACGATCGAGCGACCGTCCGGGTCGACGCGGCCGGTGGTCATGGGGCCGAGGGCGACGGTGACCGACTCGGCGGCGGGGGAGCCGACGGGGTCGGCCCCGAGCATCCACAGCGCCGCCAGCAGGGCGTCGCGCTGCTGGTCGTCGAGCAGGCCCGCGAGCGTGCCGGGGTCGCTGATCGTGACGCGGCGGCCGAGCTGCTCCGATTCGGCGACGGCGTGGAAGAGCCACGTCTCGCGGCGACCCTCCAGCAGGTGCAGGCGCAGCTCGGTCGCGAGCGTCGCCGCGCGTGACGAGAGCTCCGGCGGCAGCGGCAGCGGGGCGCCGCCGATCGCGACCGCGTCGAGCAGCTCCTCCGCGGCGAGATCGAGGCGCGCGAGCTCCTCGGAGGCGAGCATGCCGACGGCGAGGCGCGGCGCCGTGACGGTCGACTGCACGAGCACGCGGTCGAGCTCGCGCTTGAGCATCCGCTCGAAGGCGGCGACCAGCAGCACGCCGGTCACGCCGGGGGCGACCGCGAGCGCGAGCGTGACCAGCTGATGCGGGATCGTGACGGGCGTCAGCGGCGTCGTCAGGATGATCGCCACGAGGAAGGCGGTGCCGAGCGCGCCCGTCGCGACGAGCACCTCCCACCCGGCGCGCAGCGTCACAACGATGAGCAGCACGAAGCCCGCGCTCACCGAGGCCGTCGCGTAGCGCCCGACGTCGCCGAGCGGGGCGATCGCCATGAAGTCGAGCCAGACGACGGCGGCGAGCGCGGCGAGGAAGAAGCCGTAGAGCCAGTCGGGCAGGCGCTCGCCCGTCGCGGAGATCGTGACGATGAGGCCCAGGAAGGTCACGAGCAGCAGCAGCCAGGCGCCGAGGCCCGGCAGCAGGCTCGGGTACTCCTCCGCGCGCAGGAAGAACAGGCCCACGCCGATCATCGACTGCAGGGCCGCGACGATCGCCATGCCGATGCCGAGGAAGCCCGAGCCGAGGGCGGAGGCGTGCGTCGAGGTCGCGGTGCCGCGGCGCACCGACGAGCGCGCGCCGGCGGGGCGGATGCTCCCGCCGAGGGTGCTCTCCTCCGGCAGCGTGTAGCGGGGGTTCGTCGGCAGACTGCTCATCGCCGCGGCACCTCCAGCATCACGGTCGTGCCCGCCCCGGGCGTCGAGAAGACGCGCGCGCTGCCGCCCACGTTGCCGAGCCGGGCGACGACCGACTCGCGGAAGCCCAGCCGGTCGGAGGGGATCGTCTCGGGGGAGAAGCCGACGCCCGCGTCGGTCACGACGGCCCGCACGATGTCGTCGGCCTCGGTAATGGTGACGTCGGCCTCATCGACGCCCGCGTGCCGGCGCACGTTCTCCAGGCACTCGGCGAGGGCGAGCAGGAAGGCGTCGAGCACGTCGTTGGGCAGCAGCACGTGACCGGTGCCGTGCCAGCGCACCGTGAGGCCCATGCGCAGGAAGCGCTGCTTGACCGATTCCAGCGTCGTGCCGAGCGTCGTCTCGCCGACGGGCTCGAGGCTGTACGAGCCCGAGAATCGCGGCATGGGCGTCGAGCCGAGCCGCAGCTGGCGCAGCAGGCGGGCGTCCTCCTCGGCCTGCTGGCGCAGCGCCTCGGCGCTCACGCCGACGCCCGAGTGGGCGAGCAGGGTGAGGGTCGCGAGCACCGTGTCGTGCAGCAGCCGCGCGCCCTGCCTGCGCTGCGCCTCGAGCTCGCTCGCGTGCCGCTCGGCCTGGTGCGAGCGACCGATCTGCTCGATGCGGCGCATGGCGCGCTGCACGCCCGCCGTCACCCAGATGCCAATGATGAACGTGATCACCCAGGCGGCGAGCGACGCGATCGCGGGCACCGAGACGTAGCCGCTCGTGGGGCCTGCGCTCGCCACGAGGGCGCTCGCGCCGAGTGCACCGAGCGCCCAGAGGATCCACCGGCCGGTGCCCTCGCTGAGCACCATGCCGACGGCGCCGGTGCCAGCCGCGCCGAGCGGTGCGAGCGCGATCGGCAGCGCGACGTTCGCCGACTCGCCCCACGGCAGCTGCGCGAGCGCGAGGGCGCCGCAGCCGAGCACGATCGTCAGGATCACCCAGCCGACGTTGCCCGAGCGCCCCACCATGACGAGCGCGGCCGCCTGGCCGCCGAGCACGATGAGCACCGAGGGCAGCACGTCGGGGTCGACGATGCCGGGCAGCGAGACGCACAGCGCGGTGAGCACGACCCCGGCGAGCCCGAACGCGCGCGCGGCACGCTGGAGGAGCGCGCGGCGCTCCTTCGCGATCAGGTCCATGCTTCTCCGTCGGTGAGCGTCGGGTCGCTCGGTCGACATTCTTTCACCACGCCGCCCGCCTCAGCCATCCGCGGCGCATGCGGCGGTGATCGCGGCGTAGATCGCATCCTTCGTCGGCGCATCGGCGGCGACCGTGACGATGCCGGCGCGGTCGCCGAGCGCCACCTCGACGCGGAACAGCGTGCCCTGCTTGTCGTCGGCGATCGCGTGAGCGTCGCAGCGGTTCGGGGTGAAGCGCAGCGTGACGACCTGCTCGCTCTGCGGCTCGAGGAGACGATCCAGGGGGATGCTCGTCGCGGCCCGCCCGTCGGCGTCGAGCGGCCCCAGCAGCACCGTGCCGGCCACGCTCACGAGCCGCAGCTCGACGCCGCCTGCGCCCGCACCGCCGGCCGCGCGGCGCGGGCTCGCGACGAGCTCAACCTCGACCGTGCCGCCCGCGGCGCTCGTGCCCGACGGCACGCGCACCCGCAGCTGCGCCGCGTCGGCGACCGCCTCGGCCAAGCACGCGTCTGCGAACCAGTCGGCCCACTGCCCCAGCCGGTCGGTCGTGGGCACGCGCAGCTCGGCGGTCGAGCCGTCGGCGAGCGGCACGGCGAGCACCGCCTCGGGCGGCTCGGGCTTTGTCGCCTCGGCGGCGTCGGCAGGGCACACCGCGGCGGGCAGGGTCAGCGGCAGATCCCGCGCGCCGCCGGCCGGGATGAGCGCCCGGTCGTCGCGCACGGGCTCGGCGGCGAGCAGCGGCGAGGTGAGTCGGGCGGCGGCGAGCGCGAGCGGGGCATCCCCCTCGTTGCGCACCGTGAGCTGGATGCCGCCGCGCGAGGGGTCGATGCGCGTGCGGTACACCTCGGCGATGACGCGCACCTCGTCGAGCGCGGCGGGGCGCGGTGCCTCGGCCCAGGCGGCGGCACCCGCGGCGGGGCGGTCGCCCGGCGTCGCGTCGGGCGCCGCCTCCGGCGCGGTGCCCGCGCAGCCGGCCAGTAGCGCGATGAGGGGCACGGCGGCCGCGGCCCTCCTCCGAGCCCGCAGCGCCGCCCCAGGGGGCAGCAGGCGCGCGGGCGCGGACATCACCGGCTCAGCTCGCGAGCAGCGCGGCCAGGTGCGGCCCGACGAGGTCATCCTCGATGAGGAAGGCGTCGTGGCCGAAGGGGGAGGAGATCACGACCGCCTCGCTGCCGTGGATCGTCGAGGGCAGGTGGGCGGCGATCGCCTGCTGCTGCTCGACCGGGAACAGCCGGTCGGTGTCGATGCCGAGCACGAGCGAGGTCGCCGTGACCCGGCCGAGCGCGTCGGCGAGCGAGCCGCGACCGCGCGAGACGTCGTGCGAGGTCATCGCCTCGACCAGACGCACGTAGCTGTTGGCGTCGAAGCGGCGCGTGAACTTGTTGCCGTGGAAGTCGAGGTAGCTCTCGACGGCGAAGCGCCCGCCCTGCCCGAGCGGGTCGAGCACGCCCTGCCATGACCGCTCGAAGCGCTCGTTGAGCTCGTCGGGCGAGCGGTAGTTGAGCAGCGCCATGCGCCGGGCGAGCGCGAGCCCGCGGTAGGGGCCCTCGGCCTCGTCGTAGTAGTCGCCGCCGCGGAACGCCGGATCCATGCGGATCGCCTCGAGCTGCACCGAGTTCAGGGCGATCTGGTCGGCGCTCGAGATCGCGGGCGCGGCGAGCACGGCCAGGCGCGCGACCCGCTCGGGGTGGGTGGCCGCCCACTCGAGCGCGTGCATCCCGCCCATCGAGCCGCCGATGACGGCGAAGAAGCGCTCGATGCCGAGGGCATCGGCGAGCATCCGCTGCGCGGCGACCTGATCGCGCACCGTCAGGTAGGGGAAGCGCGAACCCCATTCGGTGCCGTCGGGCGAGAACGACGACGGCCCCGTCGAGCCCTGGCAGCCGCCGAGCATGTTCGGGGCGACGACGAAGAAGCGGTCGGAGTCGATCGCGAGGCCCGGCCCGACGATGCCGCCCCACCATCCGGCGGTCGGATGCCCGCGGCCGGCCCGCCCCGCGAGGTGGCTGTCGCCCGTGAGCGCGTGGCAGACCAGCACGGCATTCGACGCGTCGGCGTTGAGCTCGCCCCACGTCTCGTAGGCGAGCCGCACGTGCGGCAGGCGCGCGCCGGATTCCAGCTCGAGCGGCCCGAGGTTCGCGAACAGGCGGTCGCCGGGGTCGTCGCCCTCGCGCCAGGCGCCCGTCACGGGCGGCGTGCCGCGGAGCGCGCGACGGTTCGCCTCGGTGATGAACGCCGAGGGCACCGTGTCTTCCGGGGTCTGCCAGTCCATGTCGACTCTCATTCTGGCCCACACGAGGTCGGGCCCCCGCCAGCACGGCGGGGGCCCGACGGTCGACCGGATGCGGCGGCTCAGTCCTCGCGGTTCGCCGCGACGACCGCGCGCGCGGCCGCGAAGCCGTGCTCGAGGTCGGCGATGATGTCGTCGATGTTCTCGAGGCCGACCGAGAGTCGCACGAGGCCCGGCGTGACGCCGGCCGTGAGCTGCTGCTCGGGCGTCAGCTGCGAGTGGGTCGTCGAGGCGGGGTGGATGATGAGGCTGCGCACGTCGCCGATGTTGGCGACGTGGCTGAACAGCTCGACCGAGTCGACGAGCGTGCGGCCGGCGTCGACGCCGCCCTTGAGCTCGAACGACAGCACCGCGCCGACGCCCTTCGGGGCGTACTTCTGCGCGTGGCCGAACCAGGGGCTCGACTCCAGGCCCGAGTACGACACCGAGGCGACGTCGGGGTGCGCCTCGAGCCAGCGTGCGACGGCCTGCGCGTTCTGCACGTGGCGCTCGATGCGCAGGCTCAGCGTCTCGATGCCCTGGATGAGCGCGAAGGCGTTGTCGGGCGAGACGGCGGCGCCGATGTCGCGCAGCAGCTGCACGCGCGCCTTGATGATGTAGGCGATGCCGTCGCCGAGCACGCCCGTGTAGCTCGCGCCGTGGTACGAGGGGTCGGGCTCGGTGAGGCCCGGGAAGCGGTCGGCGTGCTGCGACCACGGGAAGCGGCCGCCGTCGACGATGACGCCGCCGAGCACGGTGCCGTGCCCGCCGAGGAACTTCGTCGCCGAGTGCACGACGATGTCGGCGCCGTGCTCGAACGGGCGGATCAGGTAGGGGGTCGCGATCGTGTTGTCGACGATGAGCGGCAGCCCGTGCTCGTGCGCGACCTCCGCGACGGCGGAGATGTCGAGGATGTTGACCTTCGGGTTGCCGACCGTCTCACCGAAGAACAGCTTCGTGTTGGGGCGCACCGCCGCGGCCCAGGCCGCCGGGTCGTCCTGGTTCTCGACGAACGTCGTCTCGATGCCGAGCTTCGCGAGCGTGTACTTGAACAGGTTGTAGGTGCCGCCGTAGATGCTCGACGACGACACGATGTGGTCGCCGGCCTGCGCGATGTTGAGCACGGCGTAGGTCGTCGCCGCCTGGCCGGAGGCGAGCAGCAGCGCCGCGGTGCCGCCCTCGAGCGCGGCGACGCGCTGCTCGACGACATCCTGCGTGGGGTTCTGGATGCGCGTGTAGATGTTGCCGAACTCCGCCAGCGCGAAGAGGTTCTTCGCGTGCTGCGCGTCGTCGAAGACGTAGGCCGTGGAGCGGTAAATGGGCGTCGCGCGCGCCTTCGTCGTCGGGTCGGGCTGCGCGCCGGCGTGGATCTGCAGCGTCTCGAACTGGTAGTCGCTCATCGGGGTGCTCCTTGGAAGGATCGGGCGCCGAGGGGGCGATGACGGCGCACGCCCACGGTACGCGCGCCGGGCATCCGCCGACCAGGTCGCCGACACACGCCGTAACGGGCGGGGGATCCCCCGCGCGCGTCAGCCGCGGCGCGAGCCGGTCGGATCGGTGCGCGAGGGGCCGATGCGCAGCGGCCCCGTCTTCGTCTCCTCCGCGGGGCGGAACAGCCACGCGGGCTTCGGCTCGATGAGCGGCCTCGTCAGTCGGCGCACCCAGGGGCTCGCCAGCAGCACCGTGATCGCGACGCTGCCGATGAGCAGCCCGAGCAGCCAGGTCAGCGACGAGTTCTCGCCGCCGATGACGCCCGACTCGCGGATCGGGTAGAGCACGAACGAGTGCAGCAGGTACACGTACATCGTCGACTGACCGAAGGCGGTCATCCACGTCTCGTGGCGCGGCACGAGCACGAACACGGCGGCCGTCAGCAGCATCGCGAGCGCGATGAGCAGCAGACGCACGGCCCCCGCCCACCACTGATCCTCGCCGAGGCCCTCGTAGGAGTCGTCGTAGAAGAACCAGAAGCGCAGGTCCATCGCGCGCCACACGTCGATGAAGGCCACGAGCACCGCGCCCCAGATCGCGAGCACCGCGACCGCGCCGAGCCGCACGAGCGCGGTCTGCTGCTCGACCAGGCGCCAGCGGTCGACGAGACCCCACTCCTTGAGCTTCCAGCCGAGCACGAAGAAGGGCATGATGCCGATCGCGCGCGAGAGCGAGAAGGTCGAGTCGACATTCGAGAGGTAGCCGACGCCGACCGAGAACACGATCGCCCACAGCAGCGGCCAGCGCAGCAGCGCCAGGTACGGCAGCACGAGCCGGAAGATGCCGAGCGCGAGCAGGAACCACAGCGTCCACGACGGCTGCGTCGGGTTGAGCGTGAGCGACCCCTCGACGATGAACTGCAGCACCGTCCAGATCGTCTCCATGATCACGTACGGCAGCAGGATGTCGGTGATCACCCGCTGCATCTGCCGGGCTGAGGGTGGCCCCGCCTTCGAGAAGTAGCCGCTGATGATCGCGAACGCCGGCATGTGGAAGGCGTAGATGAACAGGTAGGCGATGAGCGCGTTGTCACTGTCGTAGGTGAGGCGCTGGATGGCGTGCCCGGCGACGACGAAGGCGATGCAGACGAACCGGGCGTTGTCCCAGAACGGCACGCGCTCCTTCTGGCCGGCCTGACCGGGGCGGGGGATGCCCGGGGCGGGGCTCGACGTCGCACTCACCCGCCCAGGGTAGGCCAGGGCCCCGCGCGCCGGAGTAGCGTTGCCCCATGACCGCCGCCGCGCAGCCCTCGACCCTCCGCGCCGTCGTCACCGGGGCGAGCTCGGGCATCGGAGCCGCGACCGCCCGGCGCCTCGCCGCCCGCGGCTGGCACGTGACCGCCGTCGCGCGCCGCGCCGATCGGCTCGCGGCGCTCGCCGCGGAGACCGGCTGCGCGATCGTGGTCGCCGACCTCACCCAGCAGGCCGACGTGGATGCCCTGGCCGAGCAGGTGCGCGCCACCGGCCCCCTGCACGCCCTCGTCGCGAACGCGGGCGGCGCCATCGGCACCGACCCGGTCGCGACCGCCTCCGCCGACGACCTGCTGGCGATGTTCGAGCTCAACGTGCTCACGGCGCAGCGGTCGATCAAGGCGCTGCTGCCCGCGCTGCGGCAGGGCGCTGCGGAGCGCGGCTCGGGCGACATCGTCGCCGTCACCTCCACCGCCGGGCAGGTCTCGTACGAGGGCGGCGGGGGCTACAACGCCGCGAAGTTCGCTCTGCGTGGCCTGCTCGGGGCGCTGCGGCTCGAGCTCGCGGGCGAGCCGCTGCGCGTCGTCCAGATCGCGCCCGGCATGGTGAAGACCGACGAGTTCGCGCTCAAGCGCTTCGGCGGCGAGGCCGCGAAGGTCGAGGCTCTCTACGCGGGAGTCGAGCATCCGCTCGTCGCGGACGACGTCGCCGAGGCGATCGTGCACGCGATCGAGCTGCCGAGCCATGTCAACCTCGACGAGGTCACGATGCGCCCCGTCGCGCAGGCCGCGCAGCACAAGCTCGTGCGCGAGCCGCTGCGCGTGCGCGAGAGCTGAGCGGGGTGCCGGCGCTCGACGGCCTCGTCGCGCCCGACTGGGCGCTGGCGCTCGAGCCGGTCGCCGACCGCGCGCTCGGGCTGCTCGCCGAGCTGCGGGCCGAGGCCGACGCCGGCGCGCCGTTCCTGCCCGAGGAGGGGCTCGTGCTGCGCGCCTTCGCGACGCCGCTCGCCGACGTGCGGGTGCTCGTGCTCGGGCAGGATCCGTACCCGACGCCCGGACACCCCATCGGCCTGAGCTTCGCCGTCGAGCGCCACGTGCGCCCGCTGCCGCGCAGCCTGGCGAACATCCACCGCGAGCTGCGCGACGACCTCGGGCTGTCGACGCCCGAGCACGGCGACCTCTCGGCGTGGCAGGCGCAGGGCGTGCTGCTGCTCAACCGCGTGCTCACGGTGCGGCCCGGTGCGCCGGGCTCGCATCGCGGGCGGGGCTGGGAGGAGATCACGGGATGCGCGGTGCGCGCGCTCGCGCGGCGGGGCGGCCCGCTCGTGGCGGTGCTGTGGGGCCGCGATGCGCAGCAGGCCGCGCCCCTGCTCGGCGACGTGCCCGTCGTCGCGAGCGCGCATCCCAGCCCCCTGTCGGCGCGCGCGGGATTCTTCGGCTCGCGCCCCTTCTCGCGCGCGAACGCCCTGCTGCGCGCGCAGGGCGACGCAGGGGTCGACTGGTCGCTGCCCGCCTAGACTGGCCGGGTGCTGGAGGAGGAGTACCAACCGCGACGCGTGCTGCCGAAGCACCTGCGCAAGCAGCCCGAACCGGAGGCGCCCTTCTCGTTCGCGATCCGCGAGGCGACCGAGGCCGACCTGCCCTGGGTGCGCGAGATCTACAACCACTACGTCGCCAACTCGACCGTCACCTTCGACGAGCAGCCGTGGACCCTTCGGGCACTGAAGACGAAGTACGCCAAGGTGCGCCAGCTCGGCTACCCGTTCCTCGTCGCCGAGTCGCCGACGGGCGTGATCCTCGGCTTCGCCTACGTCTACCCGTGGAAGGAGAAGGCGGCCTACCGGTACACGGTCGAGAACTCGATCTACCTCGGCCCCGCCTCCACGGGCAAAGGGCTCGGTCGCGCGCTGCTCGGCCGCCTGCTCGACGCCGCGCGTGACGCGGGCGTCAAGGAGGTCATCGCGGTCATCGCCGACCGCGGCGCTGAGGCCTCGATCGCCCTGCACGAGCAGTACGGCTTCGTGAAGACGGGCGAGATGGCGCGCGTCGGCTTCAAGTTCGGCCGGTGGCTCGGCATCGTCATGCTGCAGAAGTCGCTCAAGAAGCGCTGAGGCTCAGCGCAGCGCGGCTCAGTTGTAGACGTTGTCGAGCACCTCGTCGGCGATGAGCACGGTCTCCTCGTAGAAGACCTCCCCGCCGTACAGGTTCACGACCGAGACCCACGCGTCGTCGGTGATGACGTTGTGCACGGCACCCGGCCCCTGCTCGTCGCCGAGCACCCAGAACGTGGCGTCGTCATTGGCGGTCACGCCCTCGTTGAGGCCCTGCGCGGTCAGGTCGGTGACGATCTGGGCGCGGTTGGCGGTCGAGATCGGGGCGACGCTCACGGTGAGGGTCGAGACGTTCGGGCGCGCCGCATCCTCGAAGAAGCAGCTGATGCCGCCCGCGGCCTCCTCGCGCGTGGGCTCGGGCAGGTACTCCTCGAACTCGGCGCCCGGGCCGCCCGTGAGCGTGATGCCCTGCGCGGCGAGGGCGTCGACGCGGGCCGCCGGCAGCACGGCGGTGCAGTCGGCCGGCATCGTGAAGGTCTCGGCGACCGGCTCCGGCTCAGTGGTCTCCGTCGGCTCGGGCGAGCTCGTCGCATCGGGCGTCTCGACGACGGTCGGCTCCTCCGTCGACTCGCTCGAGCAGGCGGCGAGACCGAGGGTGAGCACGAGGGCTGCGGCGCTCGCGAGCAGGCGGGTCGAAGTCATGGCTCTCCTGGTGCACGAAGGGTCGACGGCGCGAATCTATCGCGCCGTGTCGACCGTCCTTCGCGCGAGGCGGCTCCGTGACGGCGCGCGCGCGGGTTCGTTGTCGAATCGATATGGATGCGGGCTCGCTAGGCTCGCCGGCGTGTTCGAACTCCACCATCTGACGGCCCTCGAGCAGTGGGAATGGGTGCACGCGGGCCGCGTCAGCCCGAGCGAGCTCCTCGAGCACTACCTCGCCCGCATCGAGCGCCTGAACCCGTCGCTCGGGGCGCTCACGGTCGTCGAGGCCGAGCGTGCTCGCGAGCGCGCCCGCGAGGTCGAGCGCTCGGTCGCGCCGACGGCCCCCCTGCGCGGCATCGTCACGGCCGACAAGGAGCTCACCGCTCGGGCCGGGCAGCGCACGACGTTCGGGTCGAGGCTGTTCGCCGAGCACGTGCCGGCCGAGAGCCACGAGCTCGTCGAGCAGCTCGACGCGGCCGGCGTCGTGAGCGTCGGCGCCACCGCCGCCCCGGAGTTCGGGCTCGCCTCTTACACCGAATCGCTCGTCGCGCCGCCGGCGCGCAACCCCTACGACCTCGATCGCGGCGCGGGGGGCTCGAGCGGCGGCGCGGCGGCGGCGGTCGCCGCCGGGCTGCTGCCGGTCGCCGTGGGCAGCGATGGGGGCGGCAGCATCCGCATCCCGGCGGCGGCCTGCGGACTCGTCGGGCTCAAGCCGTCTCGCGGTCGGCTGCCCGCCGGCAGCGGGCTCGACCGGCTCGCGGGCCTCGTCGTGCCCGGCCCGATCGCTCGCACGGTCGCCGACGCCGCGCTCGTGCTCGACGCGCTCGCGACCGCCGCGCCGTGGGAGTTCGCCACGCGCGCCCCGTCGGCCCACGACGGCCCGTTCCTCGCTGCTGCGGTGCGCGGGGAGGGCCGCTACCAGCTCGGCGTCATGACGACCTCGCCGTGGGACGACTGGGCCGAGATCGTCATCGCACCGGAGGCCCGCGCCGCGCTGTACGGGGCCATCGAGATCTTCGCGGCCCTCGGACACGGCATCGACGACATCGCCCTCGACCCGGAGCCGCACTACGGCGAGCACTTCCGCACGATCTGGATGGCCGGCGCCGCCGGCATCCCCGCCCGCACGCCCGACGAGCTGGCGCTGCTCGAACCGCTTACCGCCTGGCTCGTCGAGCGCGGCCGCGCCCTCGGCGCGGAGCGCCTCGCCGAATCCCTCGCGTGGCTCACGGGCTTCGAGCGGCGCGTGATCCGCCGCTTCGCGAGCGTCGACGTCGTCGTGACGCCCGCCCTCGCGATGACGCCGCCGCCGATCGGCTGGTACGACGCGACGGATGCCGAGCGCAATTTCCTGCAGCAGGTGCAGGTCACCCCGTTCACGAGCTTCGTCAACGTCAGCGGACTGCCCGCGCTCACGCTGCCCGTCGGCCTCGCGCCGCACGACTCGAGCGCGCCGGGCGTGCCGCTGGGCATCCAGCTCATCGGCCGCCCCGGCGGCGAGGCGACCCTGCTGGCGCTCGGCGCGCAGTGGGAGCGCCGGCGCCGCGAACGCCTGCACCCGCCGCAGTGGTGACGCTCGGTCAGCGGGCGGCGGTCGTCGACGCGTCGATGCGGGCTGCGACAGCGCGCCACAGCTCGTCGGCCAGGCGCGCGTCGCTCGCGCTCGGGTGCGTCGCCCCGAGCGGGTCGAGGCCGTCGAAGTAGGTGCCGACGGGCACACCGAGCTCGGGGGTGTCGACGAGGTGCACGAGCGGGGCCGCGCCCGCCTCGGGTGAGATCTGCAGCGCGCCGGTCAGCAGCTGCACGAGCCGGGCGCTGCGTGACTCCGCGCCGAAACCGCTGCGCACGTACCCGGGGTGGAACGGGAAGGCCTGCACGCCCGTGCGCGCGGCGAGCGAGCGCGCGTAGAGGATCGTCGCGAGCTTGCTCGCCCCGTACGCGCGCCACCCCGCCCCGTACGCACGGTGCTGCCAGTCGAGGTCGTCGAGCCGCAGCCCGCCGAGGCGGTTGAGCACGCTCGAGGTGAGCACGACCCGGCCCGTGTCGGCGCCCGCCCGGCCGGCCCGCAGGCGGGGCAGCAGCAGCTCGGTGAGCAGGGCGGGTGCGAGCAGGTTGCGCTGCAGCGTCGTCTCGTTGCCGTCGACCGTGAGTGCTCGGCGGCTCACGAGTCCGCCGGCGTTGCTCACGAGCACGTCGATGCGCGGGAACCGCGACAGCAGCTCGTCGCCGAGCGCGCGCACCTCGTCGAGGCGGTCGAAATCGGCCGTGAAGGGGATGCCGCCCGCGCGCGCCGCGACGGCGGCGGTGCGCTCGGCGTCGCGGCCCACGATCGCGACCTGCCATTCGCGGCGCGCGAGCTCGACGGCCGCGGCGGCGCCGATGCCGGAGCTCGCGCCGGTGATCACGACGGTGCGCATCAGCGGTACCCGCCCGCCTCGAGGCCCGCCTCGATCTCGAAGCGGTTGCGCAGCGGGTCGAGCCCCGAGGCGACGTAGAGCGGCACGAGGGCGAGCCCGTAGCGGCGCCACTGCGCGCGATGCACGGCCTCGTGCGCCAGCACGCGGTCGCTGACGGCGTCGCGCGTGAGGTAGACGGCGCCGATCGTCGTGCCGCCGCGCCCGAAGGCCCAGCGGGGGAGCGGGGCCGCGACGATCACGCCCCCTCGGCGCTGCAGTCGGAAGCCGCTGAGCAAGCCGCCCCAGAGGAGGCCCACCGCGGTCGCGAGGGCGTATCCGGGGCGCGCGACCAGCGGGTGCAGAGCGAGTCGTCGCATCCGATCGCGCGGAGCGAGCGCGTGGAGGGCGCGGCCGAGGACCATGCCGGCGGTCGCGGCACGGCCGCGAGCCCGACGAGCGCGGTGGGGTGTCCCGGCCGTCATGCCCTATTCCTAGCAGGTGCGATCGGTCTCGGGGCGACCGGTCTCCCGAGCGACGTCAGCCGCGTCGAGCGGCGCGGTCGGTCTCGAGCAGTCGCAGCCAGAGCTCGCTCATCGTGGGGTAGGCGGGAACGGCGTGCTGCAATCGCGCGACGGGCACCTCGCCGACGATCGCGACGGTCGCCGCGTGCAGCAGCTCGGCGACGTCGTCGCCGACGACGGTGAAGCCGATCACGACGTCGCGCGCGTCGTCGATGACGAGGCGTGCCCGACCCCGGTAGTCGTCGGCGTGCAGGCTCGCACCCGCGACGCGACCGAGGTCGTAGTCGGCCACGCGCACCGCGACGCCGCGCTCGGTCGCCTCGGCTGCCGTGAGCCCGACGCTCGCGACCTCGGGCGAGGTGAACGCGACCTGCGGCACCGCGTCGTGGTCGGCGGTGGCCGCGTGGGCGCCCCAGCGCGCCTCGTCCACGAGCGCGCCCGTGGCGAGTGCGGCGATGACGTCCCCGGCGACGCGCGCCTGGTACTTGCCCTGGTGGGTGAGCAGCGCGCGGTGGTTGACGTCGCCGACGGCGTACAGCCAGTCGTGGCCGCGCACACGCTGCGAGTCGTCGACCTCGAGCCAGCTGCCGGCCTCGAGCCCGACCGACTCGAGCCCGAGATCGTCCGTGCGCGGACGGCGCCCGGTCGCGACGAGCACCTCGTCGGCGACGACGCTCTCGCCGCCCGGCAGCAGCAGCGCCACGCTGCCGTCGTCGCGGCGGTCGACCCGCTCGGGCGTCGTGCTCGTGCGCACGTCGGCCCCCTCCTCGCGCAGTCGCCGGGCGACCTCCTCGCCCGCGAAGGGCTCGAGCCCCGACAGCAGCCCCGACCGGCTCAGCAGCGTCACCGTCGACCCGAGGGCCGCGTACGCGGTGGCGAGCTCGCAGCCGACCACCCCGCCGCCGATGATCGCGAGGCGCTGCGGCACCCGCGGCGCACTGGTCGCCTCGCGCGGCGTCCACGGCGCGCTCTCCTCCAAGCCCGGGATGCTCGGCACGACCGGATCAGAGCCCGTGCAGATCGCGACGGCGTGCCGCGCGATCACGACCCGCTCCTCGCCGCCCGGCAGGCTCACCACGACCCGCTTCGCGCCTTCGAGGCGGCCCGCGCCCCGCAGCAGGTCGATGCCCGCGCCCTCCAGCCACCGCACCTGCCCGGCGTCGTCCCAGTGGCTCGTGAAGGCGTCGCGCCGCCGCAGCACCGCGGCGACGTCGAGCTCGCCCGTGACCGCCTCGCGAGCGCCCGCGACGCCGCGCGCGGCACGCAGCGCGGCCGCGGACCGCACGAGCGCCTTCGAGGGCATGCACGCCCAGTACGAGCACTCGCCGCCGACGAGCTCGCGCTCGACGACGAGCGCGGTGAGCCCGCCCTGCACGGCCCGGTCGGCGACGTTCTCGCCCACGGCACCGGCTCCGATGACGATGAGGTCGTAGGCGTCGGCGAGCGGGCGGCTCGTCTCGGCCGAGGTGGTGAGGCTGCGCGGAGCGGGCGTCATGGCCGTGCCTTCCTCGAGCGGTCAGCGACCGGTGAAGCGGGGGGTCTCGCGACGCAGGAAGGCCTCCATGCCGATGCGGGCATCCTCAGTGCGCATGAGGCGCACGAGCTCGCCCTGCAGGCGGGCGGCCGCCGCATCGGGCCCCTGCGCGACGGCGAGGCGAGCGTTCTCGAGCGTCGCCTGCACGGCGAGCGGCGCCTGCACCGAGATGCGGTGGGCGAGCTCGACGGCGCGCGCGAGCTGCTCGCCGGGCTCGACGATCTCGGTCACGATGCCCAGGCGCGCGGCCTCGACGGCGTCGAAGCGGTCGCCGGTGAGCATCCACCGCATGGCGCTGCTCCAGCCGGCGACGGCGGGGAACCGCAGCGTCGCCCCGCCGAACGGCAGGATCGCCCGCGCCACCTCCAGCTGCGCGAACGAGGTGTCGCTCGCGGCGACGACGACGTCGCTCGCGAGGGCCAGCTCGATGCCGAGCGTCAGGCACGTGCCCTGCACGGCGAGCACGACGGGCTTGCGCACGCGCGGCCCCTGCACGCCCCACGGGTCCAGACCGCCCTCGGGCACCATGGCGAGCCCCTCGGGCCCGACTCGGGGCGCGATGTCGCCGAGGTCGAGGCCGCCCGTGAAGTGGTCGCCGTGCGCGAAGACCACGCCGACGCGCACCTCGGGGTCGCGATCGAGCTCTCCGTAGGCGAGGGCGAGCTGCTGCAGCATGGCGAGGTCGGCGGCATTGCGCTTCTCGGGGCGATCGAGCCCGATGAGCAGGAGGTGGCCGTCGCGCTCGACGGTCACGCGGCGGGGCGCCCCGGCGCCGTCGTCGGGGGTGGGGGAGTCGGACATGAGCGCCACTCTAGCCACGCGCCCCGACGTCGCGTCGGCGGATGCTCGCGCTGAGGCTCAGGCGCGCGACTCGGGCCGCGCGAGCGCCGAGATCACGCGCAGGATGCTCGGCAGGTCGTCGCTCGCCGCCTCGACGCTCGCCGGGGCGAACTCGGTGACGCCGGCACCGGCGAGCGGCAGCGCCGCGCGGGCGGCGCCGATCGCGGCCACGAGCTCGGCTGCGGTCGCGCCGAACGGCGTCGGGAATCCGACGCCCGCGAACTCGCTCGGGTCGAGCACGTCGAGGTCGACGTGGGCGTACAGCGCCTCCGCGCCGGAGGCCGCGCGCTCGGCGACGGCCGCGCCGACCTCGTCGAGCCCGACCAGGGCGATGCCGAGCTGCTCGACGGCGTGCTCCTCGGCCGGGTCGAGGTCGCGGGCGCCGACGAGCAGCACGTCGGCGGGGGCGACGAGCCCGGCGTCGATGATCGACCGCAGCACGATGCCGTGGAAGGCGCCGGAGGGCGAGCTCGTGGGTGTGTTGAGGTCGGCGTGAGCATCCGCCCACAGCAGCACCAGGCGGCCGACGCGCGCCGCGTGCTCGACGGCGGCGAGCTCGACCCCGCAGTCGCCGCCGATCGTGATCGCCGGGCCCTCCAGGGCTGCGAGGGCCGCGGTCTGGCGCTCGCGCACGATGCGCAGCGAGCTGAAGCGGTGGATGCCCGTGCCCTCGGCGTCGCCCGCCTCGAGCGGCACCTCGATCGTCGTCGTCGCGCTCGACGGCAGGTCGCCGCGGATCGCCTCCGCCCCGTCGACGAGGCGCATCGCGCGCTCCGCCCCGGAGCCCTGCCACTGGGGGACGACGACGAAGTGCGCGCTCATGGCGTCAGTCTGGCACTCGACCGCGACGCTCGGGGAGGGTCGAGAGCGCTGTGAGCGCCGCCTCGAGCGGGCCGCGCCGCCCGAGCGCCTCGCAGGCGAGACCGACCGCGACCCCCGCGACGACGAGCACGACGAGGATGCCCCAGCCGAGCATCCCCTCGAACCGGCCCGCGCCGCCCAGCGGCGAGAGCGCCGCGAGCACGAGCGCGTGCCCGACGTACACGGTGAGCGCCACGCGGCCGAGGGCGCGCAGCGGCTCGAGGCCGAGCGCGACGGCGCG
Organism: Microcella alkalica; assembly: GCF_014595885.1. Taxonomy (GTDB): domain Bacteria; phylum Actinomycetota; class Actinomycetes; order Actinomycetales; family Microbacteriaceae; genus Microcella; species Microcella alkaliphila_B. The sequence continues at coordinate 89,281 of NZ_JABUKC010000002.1, forward strand.
AACGGCCGACCGCGGAGCGCCCGCCCGGTCGACGGGGTCGAGCACCACGAGCAGCAGCCCCAGCACGGCCGCGGCGAGCCCGCCCGAGCCGAGAAGCTCGGCGACCGTGCCCGAGTGCGCGGCCGCGGCTCCCTCGCCGAGCCCGAGCGACTCGCGCGTCGCAGGCGCGAGGCCGTCGATGAGCGCGGCGGCGCCGTAGCCGGCGACGCTCGCCGTCGCGCCGCCCGCGACGAGGGCGGCGCGCACGCGCGGGCGCTGGAGCCCCGAGCGGGCCGCGAGCAGCCCGGCTACGAGCACCGGCACCCAGAGCAGCGCGGGGTACCAGCCGGTGAGCAGGTAGTCGGTCGCCGTCGCGAGGGGCTCGGTCTGCGGAGCGCCGGCGCGCACGACGGCGTCGCGGAGCGCCGGTGCCGCCGCAAGCACGGCCACGCCGACGCCGGCGAGCCACGCCCGGCCGAGGAAGAGCAGCGGCACGAGCAGCAGGAACATGACGCCGTAGTAGTCGAGGATGATCGCGATGCCGTGCGGCAGCAGCCACAGCAGCGCGCCTGCGGCCAGGAGGGCCAGCGCGCGGATCACGATGCGCAGGCGCAGCTCGGAGCGCCGACGACCGCGAGGCGGAGCATCCGCGCCCGTCACCAGGCCCAGCGAGACGCCCGCGACGAGCGCGAACAGCAGGGAGGGGCGGCCGTCGACGAGGTATTCCTCGGCGCCGAGGCCGCCGGGTCGGGGGATCGTGTGGGCGGCGATCATGCCGACGATCGCGAGACCGCGCGCGGCATCCACACCTGCCCAGCGGGAGTTCGGCGGCGGGGGCGCGGGCGTCGTCATCGGGCCGCGAGTCTAGCCGCGGCCGCTGGTGGCCACACGACGGGGGCGGGAGCGCTCCTCGCGCTGCCCGCCCCCGTCGTGGCGCAGGTCCTCTCGGCCGCTCAGGCGCGCAGGCGGCCGCGCAGCAGCTCGAGCTGGCGCACGAGCTCGGCGGGCATGCGGTCGCCGAAGGTGGCGAAGAACTGCTCGATGTCGTCGGCCTCCGCCAGCAGCGCCTCGCGGTCCTGCGCGAAGAGCTCTTCGACGCGGGCCTCGTCGAGGTCGAGGCCCTCGAGGTTCAGACCGTCGGCGGTGGGGATCGAGCCGAGCGGTGACTCCTGCGCGCAGGCCTCGCCCTCGAGCCGCTCGACCATCCACTGCAGCACTCGCGCGTTGTCGCCGAAGCCGGGCCACAGGAAGGAGCCGTCGGCGCCCTTGCGGAACCAGTTCACCTGGAACACGCGCGGCACGCGCGCCGAGCGGCGCAGGCGGCGGCCGAACTCGAGCCAGTGGGCGAAGTAGTCGCCCATGTTGTAGCCGGCGAAGGGCAGCATCGCGAAGGGGTCGCGGCGCAGCTCGCCCACGGTGCCTTCGGCGGCCGCCGTCTGCTCCGATGCGATCGTGGCGCCCAGGAAAACGCCATGATCCCAATCGCGCGCCTCTACCACCAAGGGCACGTTCGTCGCTCGGCGGCCGCCGAAGATGATGGCGTCGATGACGACGCCCTCCGGGTCCTCCCACGTGCTCGCGATCGACGGGCACTGGCGGGCGGACACGGTGAAACGGGAGTTCGGGTGCGCGGCGGGGGTGCCCGATTCGGGGCTCCAGGGGTTGCCGCGCCAGTCAGTGAGCTTCGCCGGCGGGGTCGAGGTCAGGCCCTCCCACCACACGTCGCCGTCGTCGGTCACGGCGACGTTCGTGAAGACGGTGTTGCCCCACAGCGTGTCGATCGCCGTCGGGTTCGTCTTCGGGCTCGTGCCCGGCGCCACGCCGAAGAAGCCGGCCTCCGGGTTGATCGCGCGCAGGCGTCCGTCGGCGCCGATGCGCAGCCAGGCGATGTCGTCGCCGATCGTCTCGACCGTCCAGCCCGGGATGCTCGGCGCCATCATGGCGAGGTTCGTCTTGCCGCACGCGCTCGGGAAGGCGGCCGCGAGGTGGTACGCCTTGCCCGTGGGCGAGGTGACCTTGATGAGCAGCATGTGCTCGGCGAGCCAGCCCTCGTCGCGCGCCTGCACGGAGGCGATGCGCAGGGCGAAGGCCTTCTTGGCGAGGATGGCGTTGCCACCGTATGCGGAGCCGTAGGAGAAGATCTCGCGCGTCTCGGGGAAGTGCACGATGTACTTCGTGTCGTTGCAGGGCCACGGCACGTCCTGCTGGCCGGCGGCGAGCGGCGCGCCGACGCTGTGCACCGCAGGCACCCAGTCCGCGCCGAGCGCGATCTGCTCGATGGCGGCGGTGCCCATGCGGGTCATCGTGCCGGTGCTCACCACGACGTAGGGCGAGTCGGTGACCTGCACGCCGAGCTTCGCCATCGGCGAGCCGATCGGGCCCATCGAGAAGGGCATGACGTACATCGTGCGCCCGCGCATCGAGCCCCGGAAGACACCCTGCAGCTCAGCGCGCATCGCGCTCGGCTCGCGCCAGTTGTTGGTGGGGCCGGCGTCGATCTCGTGCTCGGAGCAGATAAAGGTGCGCGACTCGAGGCGGGCGACGTCGCCCTCGTCGGAGCGCGCGATGAACGAGTAGGGGCGCAGCTCGGGGTTCAGCTGCTCGATGGTGCCCTGCGCGACAAGCAGCTGCAGCAGGTCGTGACGCTCGCGCGTCGAGCCGTCGCACCAGTGGATCGCCGCCGGCTCGGTGAGCTCGGCGACCTCGGCGACCCAGGCGGCCACGTCGGAAGGCGTGCCAGCGGGGGCGCCAGCGGCGAGAGGCGCGGCCGCGGGGGTGCGGTCGGTCGTCCGTGCGGTGCGCGGGTGGTCGAGCAGCGTCATGATCGGATCTCCAGTTCTCGGGAACGAATCCCCGTTGTGACCATCGTGCCGTCGGTGGAGCACGCGTTCGCCCGAAACGCGCGCTAAAGAAACGCTGTTCTTTCGGTATCGTTAAACGTATGAGCGACCTCGTCACCCTCGGCCAGCGCATCCGCCACTTCCGCGGCGCCGCCGGCCTCACCCTCGACCAGCTCGGCGAGCGGGTCGGCGTCGCCGGCAGCCAGCTCTCGCTCATGGAGAACGGTCGGCGCGAGCCGCGCGTCACCCTGCTGACCTCCATCGCCGAGGCGCTCGGCGTGACGCTCGCCGACCTCCTAGAGGAGTCACCGCCCTCCAAGCGCGCCGCCCTCGAGATCGAGCTCGAGCGCGCCCAGCGCTCGACGCTCTACGCCTCGCTCGGGCTGCCCATGGTGCGCGCGTCGCGCTCGATGAGCGACGAGGTGCTCGAGGCGCTCGTCGGCCTGCACCGCGAGCTCGTCGAGAAGGAGCGCCAGACGATCGCGACCCCGGAGGAGGCCCGCCGGGCGAACACGGAGCTGCGGCTGCGCATGCGCGAGCTGCACAACTACCTGCCCGACATCGAGGATCTCGCCGAGCGGACGGTGCGCGAGAGCGGCCACACGACGGGTGCCCTGACCCACCGCGAGGTCGGGCTCATGGCCAAGCGCCTGGGCTTCGAGCTCGTGCACGTCGGCGACCTGCCGCACTCGGCGCGCTCGGTCATCGATCTGGAGAACGGGCGCATCTACCTGCCGCCCGCGTCGATCCCGGGCGGCCATGGCCTGCGGTCGATGGCCCTGCAGGCGATCGCGCACCGCCTGCTGGAGCACGAGGTGCCGAGGACCTACGCCGAGTTCCTGCAGCAGCGGCTGGAGATCAACTACTTCGCCGCCGCGTGCCTCATGCCGCGCGAGCAGTCGGTGGCCTTCCTGCAGCAGGCCAAGGCCGACCGCAACATCGCCGTGGAGGACTTCCGCGACGCCTTCGGCGTCACGCACGAGGCGGCCGCGCTGCGACTGACGAACCTCGCCACCTCGCACCTGGATCTCACACTGCACTTCCTCCGGGTCGGCGACGACGGCGCCGTGTACAAGGCGTACGAGAACGACGGCCTGCGGCTGCCGGTCGACGTCACCGGCTCGGTGGAGGGTCAGCTGGTGTGCCGCTACTGGAGCGCGCGGATGGCCTTCGCCCGCACCAACCGCACGACCGAGTTCTACCAGTACACCGACACCCCCGAGGGCACCTTCTGGGAGTCGACCCAGACTGGCACGAGCGCGACGGACGAGTTCTCGATCACGGTCGGGGTGCCCTTCGCGCAGTCGAAGTGGTTCCGCGGGCGCGAGACGACGAACCGCCGAACCTCCACGTGCCCCGACCCGGCGTGCTGCAAGCGGCCCTCCGGCGAGCTCGCGAACCGCTGGCGCGGCAAGGCCTGGACGAGCGCCAAGCTGCACGCCCACATCCTGTCGCCGCTGCCGAGCGGCACCTTCCCCGGCGTGGACGACCAGGAGCTGTACCGCTTCCTGGAGGCGCACGCCGAGCGCGTCGACGACTGACGCGACCCCGAGGGTGTGACCCGGCTCAGGCCTCGGCCGCGGGCACCGGCGCCGGCGACTGCGCGGGCGCGCTGTTCTTCGGCAGGCGGCGCACCGAGGCGCGGCGGCGACGACGGGGCGTCATCGAGCGCATCTCGTCCATCTTCCCGAAGCACAGCAGGCGGTCTTCCGCCTGCAGCTCCTGCTTCGGGCGTGGGTTCGGGATGACGGTCGTGCCGCGATTGAGCGTCAGCACCGTGATGTCGCGATCGAGGATGCCCGACTCGCCGAGGGTCTTGCCCACGATGTCGGCGCCCGCGTGCACGACGAGCTCGGCCACGCCGTAGCCCGTCGACACCGCCAGGCGCTGGCGCACGTCGATGTCGGGGAAGGCGACCTCGTGCGCGATGTAGTCGATGATCGCCCCCGCCACGTCGAGGCCCGTCGCCGTCTCGATGCCCTGCAGGCCGGGGGAGGAGTTGACCTCCATCACGAGCGGCCCGTCGTTGCCCTCGAGCATGTCGACGCCCGCCACGCGCAGGCCCATGATCTGCGCCGAGCGCACCGCGGCGCGCTCGTACTCGGGGCTCAGCGTCACGGGCTCGACGCGGCCGCCGCGGTGCACGTTGGAGCGGAACTCGTCGCCCTCGGCCTGTCGGCGCATCGCGGCGACGACGCGGTCGCCGACGACGAGGGCGCGGATGTCGCGGCCCCGGCTCTCGGCGATGAACTGCTGGATGAGCACGTTCTGGTTCGTCGAGTGCAGCGTCTCGATGATCGCCTCGGCGACCTTCGCCTGCGGGGCGAGGATCACGCCGATGCCCTGCGTTCCCTCGAGCAGCTTGATCACCACCGGGGCGCCGCCGACGCGCTCGATGGCGGGGCGCACGTCGGCGCGGTTGCGCACGAAGGCCGTCGCGGGCATCCCGATGCCGTGACGCGACAGGATCTGCGTGGCCCGCAGCTTGTCGCGGGCGTTCATGATGCCGTTCGCGGTGTTCGGAGTGAAGACGTCCATCTGCTCGAACTGGCGCACGACGGCCGTGCCGAAGTAGGTGATCGAGTTGCCGATGCGGGGCAGGATCGCGTCGTAGGTCGACAGCGGGCGGCCGCGGAAGTCGAGGTCGGGCTCGGGCCCGGTGAGGTCGATCGCGAAGCGCAGGGTGTTGAGCACCTTCACCCGGTGGCCGCGCTGCTCGGCGGCGGCGCGCAGGCGCGAGGTCGAGTACGAGTGCGGGGCACGCGAGAGGATGGCGAGTTTCATGGAGCGCCCCTGACAAGATGAGGGTGTGAACGAGCCCGCCCATTCCATCACAATCGCCGGTTGGCGGGAGTGGGTGGGGATCCCCGCTGCGGGCATCCCGTGGATCAAGGCGAAGCTCGACACCGGTGCCCGCTCGTCGAGCGTGCACGCCTACGACGTCGAGGTCGTGGGGGAGGGTGCGGACGAGCGGGTGCGGTTCCGCATCCGCCCGTGGCAGCAGTCCTCCGACGATGCGGTGCTGCTCGAGTGCCCCGTGCACGACCGCCGTCTCGTGCGCAGCTCGTCGGGGCACGCCGAGGAGCGCATCGTGGTCATCCTCGAGATCGCCCTCATGGGCCGCATCGTGCCCGCGGAGGTCACGCTGAGCAATCGCGACGCCATGGGGTTCCGGATGCTCATCGGCCGTCAGGCGCTGCGTCGAGGGTTCGTGGTCGACTCGGCGAGGTCGTTCCTCGGCGGCCGCGCGCCCAAGGAGGTCCGGCGCGCCAACCGCGGCCGCTGAGTCACACGCCGCGCCCGGTCGGGATGCGCGGAGCGCGACGACCGCGCTCGTCGCGCGGAGCGCGCTGCGCCGCAGAGGCGGCGGCGCAGCCAGAAATCAACACTGGCGCCCCCGACAGGATTCGAACCTGCGGCCCTCAGTACCGGAAACTGATGCTCTATCCCCTGAGCTACGGAGGCGAGAGTCAGCCTAGCGGGTTCCCCGCGGCTGCGGCGCCGTGCCAGCATGAGCCCATGTCGGAGCGGCCGGGTGGGGCGGCGCTCGTCCGCGAGGTCGGGTGCGCGATCGTCGGCGAGCTCGGCGAGCCGGCGTCGCTCGTGCTGGCCATCGCGGTCGCCGACGCGGAGGGGCTGTCGCGCTCGGAGCGCCTGCGCGTCGAGGTCGACGGCCGCGCGGTCGACGTGGCGGAGCATCCGGGGCCGGAGGGCACCCGCTGGCACACCGTCGACGCGCCGGCCGGCTCGCTGCGCATCGACTACGAGGCGACGGTGCGGGGGCGGGCGCGTCCCGCCCGTGTGTCGACGCTCGACCGGATCGTCGACGTGCGCCCGAGCCGCTACGTCGAGAGCGACATCGTGCCGGCCCTCATCGACGCGGAGGTGGTGCGGGGGCTGCACGAGCTGGCGCCGGTCGATCGGGTGCTGGCGGTCCGCGATGCGGTCGACGGCGCGCTGGAGTACTCGTGGGCGACGACGCGCCCGACGGACGGCATCGCTGAGCCGCTGCAGGCCGGCCAGGGGGTCTGCCGCGATTTCGCGCACGTCGTGACGGGGCTGCTGCGGGCGACCGACCTGCCGGCGCGCGTGGTCTCGGTGTATGCGCCGGGGCTCACGCCGATGGATTTCCATGCCGTCGTCGAGGTGGCCGTCGACGGCGAGTGGCTGCTGATCGACGCGACGGGGCTCGCGCCGCGGCGGGCGATGCTGCGCGTCGCGACGGGGCGGGATGCCGCGGACACGGCGTTCCTCGCGAGCGACGGCTCGGCGCTCGCGCTCGCCTCCGTGCGTGTGCGCGCCGAGGCCTCCGAGGCGTTCGAGGAGCGCCCGAGCGAGCTCGTCGCGCTCGGGTAGTGCTCGTCGGTCGCCCACGGGCGGCTCGGTAGGATTCCAGGGTGAATCCTGACCTCCTTACCTCGCATCTGCTCGCCGCCGTCACCGACGCGGTCGAGCGACGCGACGCTGAGGTGGCCGGCCAGCTGAGCGCGGCGGACATCGCGCTTGAGAGGCCGCGCAATCGCGACCACGGCGACTGGGCGACGAGCGTCGCGCTGAAGCTCGCGAAGCGCATCGGGCTCGCGCCGCGCGCGCTCGCCGATGAGCTCGCGTCGGCGTTCGCGGCGATCAACGGGGTCGCGAGCGTCGAGGTGGCGGGCCCCGGCTTCCTCAACATCCGTCTGGAGGCCGGTGCTGCCGGCGCGCTCGCCGCCGCGATCGTCGCCGCGGGCGAGGGGTACGGGCGCACCGAGGCGCTCGCGGGGCAGTCGATCAACCTCGAGTTCGTCTCGGCCAACCCGACCGGGCCCCTGCACATCGGGCACACGCGCTGGGCGGCGCTCGGCGACTCGCTCGCGCGCGTGCTGGCAGCCTCGGGGGCGGCCGTCACGAGCGAGTTCTACATCAACGACGCCGGCGCCCAGATGGACACCTTCGGCGAGTCGGTGCTCGCCGCGGCCCTCGGCGAGCCCGCGCCGGAGAACGCGTACCCGGGGCAGTACATCGCCGATCTCGGTGCCCGTGCGCTCGCCGAGCGGCCCGACCTGCCCTCACTGCCGCGCGAGGAGGCTCTCGTCGTCGCTCGCGAGCTCGCGTACGGCTGGCAGCTGGCCGAGATCCAGGAGTCGCTGGCTCGCTTCAACGTGCACTTCGACGTGTGGTTCAGCGAGCGGCAGCTGCACACGGCGACCGCCGACGGCCCGAGCCCGATCGACGGCGCCGTCGACCGCCTGCGCGCGCAGGGCCACGTCTTCGACGAGGACGACGCCATCTGGGTGCGCACGACCGACTTCGGCGACGACAAGGATCGGGTCATCAAGCGCGGCAACGGCGTCTACACCTACTTCGCCGCCGACGCCGCCTACTACCTGTCGAAGAAGGACCGCGGCTTCGGGCTCACCATCTACCTCCTCGGCGCCGATCACCACGGCTACGTGCACCGCCTGAAGGCGCTCGCCGGGGCCGCGGGTGACGACCCCGCGCGCGACATCGAGGTGCTCATCGGGCAGCTGGTGAGCATCAACGGCGCCAGGCTCAGCAAGCGCGCGGGCAACATCATCGAGCTGAACGATCTGCGCGAGTGGCTCGGTACCGACGCGCTGCGCTACTCGCTCGCGCGCTACCCGGCCGACTCGCCGCTGACGCTCGACCCGGAGCTGCTGCGCAAGCGCACGAACGACAACCCGGTCTTCTACGTGCAGTACGCGCACGCCCGCACCCATCAGGTGGCGCGCAACGCCGACGCCGCGGGCGTCGACGGCTCGGGCTTCGACGCCGAGCTGCTCACCGACGAGACGGAGAGCGTGCTGCTCGGGGCCCTCGCCGAGTTCCCCCGCATCGTCGCCCAGGCCGCCGAGCTGCGCGAGCCGCACCGCATCGCGCGCTACCTGGAGGAGCTCGCGGCCTCCTTCCACCGCTGGTATGACGCGTGCCGGGTGACGCCGATCGGGGATGCTCCCGTCGAGCCCGTGCACCACGCACGACGTGTGCTCGCCGACGCGACGGGCCAGGTGCTCCGCAACGGCCTGGCCCTGCTCGGCGTCTCGGCTCCCGAGCGGATGTGACCGTGAGCGACGAGACGGCGCCCCTGCCCGAGCGCGTCGCCGCGCAGCTCGACGCCGCGCCCGCGCCCGCTCCGCCGACGCGCCGCCGGGGCCGCATCGCGCTCGTGGTCGCGCTCGTCGTGCTCGCGCTGCTCGTGGTCGCGGCGGTCGTCGCCGACGTCGCGGCGCGAGCAGCGATCCGGGGCGAGATCGCCGACCGCACGCGCGCGCTGCTCGAGCTCGATCCCGAGCATCCCGTCGACGTCGAGCTCGCGGGCGCCTCCGTGCTGTGGCAGGCCGTCACGGGGCGGTTCGAGCGCGTCGACATCGACGCGGGCGAGATCGCGACCGGTGGCCTGCAGGGGCGGCTCGCGGTCACGGCCACGGGCATCCCCACCGATCTGTCGCAGCCCGCGGAGCGCGTCGAGGCGACCTTCCGCGTCGCCGAGAGCGACCTGCCGGCGATCGCGAGCGCCCTGTCGAGCCTCGAGATCGAGGATGTCGTGCTCGAGGGCGACGAGGTCCGGTTCCGGTCGGCGCTCGACGTGCTCGGCATCCCGCTCGAGTTCGCGGTGGGCCTCCGACCGGAGGCGGTCGACGGGGCCCTCGCCTTCACGCCGTCGACGCTGAGCCTCAACGGCGACGAGCTCGACCTGGAGGAGTTCGCCGGACAGTTCGGGGGGATCCTCGGCGACGGGGTGCTCGCGACGCAGTCGGTGTGCGTCGCGGAGAGCCTGCCGCGCGACCTCGTGCTCGAGGCCGTGACGGTCGAGGGCGATGAGCTCGTGGTGCGGCTCGGCGCCGACGACGCCGTGCTCGAGGGCGACGGCTTCACCGAGCGCGGCACCTGCCCGGCGGGCTAGACGCTCACCTGCTCCAGGTGCTCCGGCACGCGGGCCGGCACCCCGAGCTCGTGCTCGATGCGCGAGCGCAGCACGTCGGCGGGGCCCGGCTCGCCGTGCACCACGTAGGCGCGGTCGACGCTCGCGCCGCGCATCCAGGCGATGATCTGGTCGGCGTCGGCGTGCGCTGACATGCTCGACAGCTGCACCACCTCGGCCTCGATCGGCACCTCGCGGCCGAAGACGCGCAGCGCGGTCGCGCCGTCCGCGAGGGCCGCGCCGCGCGTGCCGCCCGCCTGGTAGCCGGTGAGCACGATGGCGTTGCGCGCGTCGGGCCCGTACGCGGTGAGGTGGTGCAGGATGCGCCCGCCGGTCAGCATGCCGCTCGCGGCGATGATGATCATGGGGCCGCCGCGCAGGTTCAGCAGCTTCGAGTCGTCGACGGTGCGCACCATCGTCGCGAGCTCGTAGAGGTCGTCGAGCTCGGCGCCGCGCACGCGGTGCTCGTCGGGGTGGGCGCGGTACAGCGCGGTGGCGTCGACCGCCATGGGGCTGTTGAGATAGATCGGCACCGCGGGCAGGCGCCCGGCCCGCCGCAGGCGTGAGAGGTGCAGCAGCATCGCCTGCGCGCGCCCCACCGCGAAGGCCGGGATCAGCACGACGCCGCCGCGGCCGAGCACGCGGTCGAGCACCGGCGCGAGCTCGTCGGCGGGGTCGGCGTCGGGGTGGTGGCGGTCGCCGTAGGTCGACTCGACGAGCAGCGCGTGGGCGGGCGGCAGGGCGGCGAGCGGCTCGGGCCCGAGCATGAGCGCGTCGTCGCTGCGGCCCAGGTCCCCGCTGACGTGCAGCTGGCGCCCTCCGGCGCGGAGGCGGACGTGCGCCGCGCCGAGGATGTGGCCCGCGTGGTGCAGCTCAGCCTCGACGCGGCCCGGCAGCGCGATCGTGTCGCCGAAGCGGCGGGCGTGCACGCGCTCGAGCGCGCGCTGGGCATCCTCTGACGCGTACAGCGGTGTCGGCCGCTCGTGCTTGGAGTAGCCGCGCTTCGCGGCGAACCGGGCCTCCTCCTCCAGCAGGTGCGCCGAGTCGGGCCACAGCAGGCCGACGAGCTGCTCGGTGCCCGGCGAGCAGATGATGGGCCCAGCGAAGCCGTCGCGCACGAGCGCGGGCAGGTAGCCCGAGTGGTCGAGGTGCGCGTGGGTGAGCACGACGGCGTCGATGCTCTCCGGCGGCACCGGGAAGGCGGAGCGGTTCCGCAGCCGCAGCTGCTTGTACCCCTGGAAGAGGCCACCGTCGATGAGGATGCGCGCGCCGCCGTGCTCGAGCAGGAACCGCGAGCCGGTCACGGTGCCGGCGCCGCCGAGGAATCGCAGCGTCGGCCGCTCGTCGACCATGTCAGCCTCCCGTCGCGCACGCGGCGTCGCGTGCTCGGCACCAGTGTGCGCGCGCGAACGCCCGCCGCCCAGGGGCGAAAGTCCCCGCCTGCGCGCGCGATAGGATTCCCCTCGGCTTCAGGGACCAATCCGGGTTCGCTCGCCTCACTCCAGCGCAGATCTTCCGTGAGGTGCTTCTCCGTGTCCGTCAACCCGCTCGCTCCGGCGTGGCTCCGCCACCCCGACGACGCGAACGCGCTCCCCGCGCACGTCTGGCCGGCCTCGGCCGCGCGCGACGCCGACGGCGCCCTGACGATCGGGGGAGTCAGCGCCCGCGAGCTCGCCGACCGCTTCGGCACGCCGCTCTACGTCATCGATGAGGCGGATGCCCGCTCGCGCGCCGCGCGCACCCGCGCCGCCTTCGGCGCCGCCCTCGCCCCGCACGCCTCGACCGCCACCGTGTACTACGCAGGCAAGGCCTTCCTCTGCACCGAGGTCGTGCGGTGGATGCTCGCCGAGGGCCTCAACATCGACGTCGCGAGCGGCGGCGAGCTCGCCGTCGCGCTCGCGGCCGGCGCCGACCCGGCGCGCCTGGGCCTGCACGGCAACAACAAGTCGCTCGCCGAGATCGACCGCGCGGTCGGCGCCGGCGTCGGGGCGATCGTCGTCGACTCGCTCGTCGAGATCGACCGCGTCGCCGAGGCCGCCGAGCGCCACGGCCGCACGCAGGCGGTGCGCGTGCGCATCAACTCCGGCGTGCACGCTCACACGCACGAGTACCTCGCGACGGCGCGCGAGGATCAGAAGTTCGGCATCCCGCTCGCCGATGCGGCCGACGCCGTGGCGCGCATCCGCGCCCGCGCGCCGCACCTGCGCCTGCTGGGCCTGCACTCGCACATCGGCTCGCAGATCTTCGTCGTCGACGGCTTCCTGGAGGCCGCGCGCCGCCTGCTGACCGTGCACGCCGAGCTGCTCGCGGGCGGGGAGGTGCCCGAACTGAACCTCGGCGGCGGCTTCGGCATCGCCTATCTAGAGACCGACGAGGCGCCCGCGATCGAGAGCATCGCCACGGGGCTCGTCGATGCGGTGGCCTCAGTGTGCGGCGAGCTGGGCATCCCCGTGCCGCGACTGGCGGTCGAGCCGGGCCGCAGCATCATCGGGCCCGCGGGCGTCACCCTGTACGAGGTCGGCACGACGAAGGATGTCGTCGTGACCGGCGACGACGGCTCGACGGCGGTGCGCCGCTACGTGAGCGTCGACGGCGGCATGAGCGACAACGCCCGCCCCGCGCTCTACGGCGCCGACTACGGCGTGCGCCTCGCCGGTCGCGTCTCGAGCGCCGACCCCGCGCTCGTGCGCGTCGCCGGCAAGCACTGCGAGAGCGGCGACATCGTCGTGCAGGCCGACTACCTGCCGGGCGACGTCGCCCCTGGCGACCTCGTCGCGGTGCCCGCGACGGGCGCCTACTGCTTCTCGCTCGCGAGCAACTACAACTACCTGTCCCGCCCCGCCGTCGTCGCCGTGCGCGACGGCGTCGCCCGCGTCATCGTGCGCGGCGAGACCGAGGCCGACCTGCTCCGCCGCGACGCCGGCGTCGTCAGCCCCGACGTCGACGACGCTCAGCCCCTCGACCCCGCAGCCCGACCCGAGAGGATCACCCGCCCGTGATCGAGTACCGCAACCTCCGCATCGCCCTGCTCGGCGCCGGCAGCGTCGGCGCCCAGGTGGCCGACCAGCTGCTGACCCACGGTGACGAGCTCGCCGCGCGCGTCGGCGCGGGCCTCGAGCTCGTCGGCGTCGCGGTGCGCGATGTGGATGCTCCGCGCACGGCCGACATCCCGCGCGAGCTGCTCACCGCGAACGCGGAAGAGCTCATCCTCGGCGCCGACATCGTCGTCGAGCTCATGGGTGGCCTCGAGCCGGCCCGCACGCTCATCCTGCAGGCGCTCAACTCGGGCGCCGACGTCATCACGGCCAACAAGGCGCTGCTTGCCACGCACGGTCCGGAGCTGTTCGAGGCGGCCGAGCAGGTCGGCGCGCAGCTCTACTACGAGGCCGCGGTCGGCGGGGCGATCCCGATCATCCGCCCGCTGCGCGATTCGCTCGCCGGCGACCGGGTCACGCGCATCCTCGGCATCGTCAACGGCACGACCAACTTCATCCTCGACCGCATGGACAAGCACGGCGAGACGATGGAGCAGGCACTCGCGACCGCGACCGAGCTCGGCTACGCGGAGGCCGACCCGACCGCCGACGTCGGCGGCTACGACGCGGCGCAGAAGGCGGGCATCCTCGCGAGCCTGGCCTTCCACACCCTCGTGCCGGCGAGCGCGGTGCACCGCGAGGGCATCACCGAGGTCACGCTCGACGACGTGCGCGCCGCCCGCAAGGCCGGCTACGTCGTGAAGCTGCTCGCCATCTGCGAGAAGATCGTCGACCCCGCGACGCTCAAGGAGGGCGTCTCGGCCCGCGTCTACCCGGCGCTCGTGCCCGAGGAGCACCCGCTCGCCGCCGTGCACGGCGCCAACAACGCCGTCTTCGTCGAGGCGGAGGCCGCCGGCCCGCTCATGTTCTACGGCGCGGGCGCCGGCGGCATCCAGACCGCCTCGGCCGTGCTCGGCGACGTCGTCTCCGCCGCTCGCCGCCACGTCGTCGGCGGTCCGGGCGTCGCCGAGTCGACGCACGCGAACCTCCCGGTGCTGCCCATCAGCGCCGTCACCACCCGCTACCAGATCACCCTCCAGGTGGCGGACCAGCCCGGCGTGCTCGCGACGATCGCGACCCTCTTCAGCGAGCACGGGGTCTCCGTCGAGACGGTCGAACAGTCCGTCGTGTCCGGCCAGCGCGGCGAGGCAGCGGATGCTCCCGCCGCTACGCTGGTCATCGGCACTCACGAAGCGTCGGAGGCCGATCTCGCCGCAACGGTCGCGGCACTGACCACCAGCACGGTCGTCCACAGCGTGACCGGCGTGCTGCGAGTAGAAGGACTCTAGATGGCGAAGCAGTGGCGCGGCGTTCTGCACGAGTACGCCGACCGACTGGATGTCAGCGACGCGACCCCCGTCGTGACGCTCGGCGAGGGCGGCACGCCGCTCATCCCCGCCCGCTACCTCTCCGAGCGCACCGGCGCCGAGGTGTGGGTCAAGTACGAGGGCATGAACCCGACCGGGTCGTTCAAGGATCGCGGCATGACGATGGCCATCTCCAAGGCCGTCGAGCACGGGGCGAAGGCCGTCATCTGCGCCTCGACCGGCAATACCTCTGCCTCGGCCGCGGCCTACGCGACGCACGCCGGCATCACGGCCGCCGTGCTCGTGCCCGAGGGCAAGATCGCGATGGGCAAGCTCAGCCAGGCGGTCGCTCACAAGGCGCAGATCATTCAGGTGCAGGGCAACTTCGACGACTGCCTCGACATCGCGCGCGAGCTCGCCGAGCAGTACCCCGTGCACCTGGTGAACTCCGTGAACCCCGACCGCATCGAGGGTCAGAAGACGGCGGCCTTCGAGGTCGTCGAGGTACTCGGCGACGCGCCCGACTTCCACATCCTGCCCGTCGGCAACGCCGGCAACTACACCGCCTACCACCGCGGCTACCGGGAGGAGCTGGCGCGCGGCGAGGCGACGACGCTGCCGCGCATGTTCGGCTTCCAGGCCGCCGGCTCCGCGCCGCTCGTGACCGGCTCGGTCGTGAAGAAGCCCGAGACGATCGCGAGCGCGATCCGCATCGGCAACCCCGCCTCGTGGGAGCTCGCGCTCGCGGCGCACGCCGACAGCGACGGCTACTTCGGCGCGATCGACGACGCCGGCATCCTCGAGGCGCACCGGCTGCTCTCGCAGGAGGTCGGCATCTTCGTCGAGCCCGCCTCGGCGATCTCGGTCGCCGGCCTGCTCGAGCGCGCCGAGGCCGGGGTCATCCCGCGCGGCGCGCGCGTCGTGCTGACGGTGACCGGCCACGGCCTGAAGGATCCGCAGTGGGCGCTCAAGCGCGCCGACGGATCCGAGGTCGCGCCGACGGTCGTGCCGGTCGACACGACGGAGATCGCCTCGGTGCTCGGGCTCGCGAAGGCCTCGGTCTGATGGCCCTCGACCCGCGCCTCGCCGGCCGCAGCGTGCACGTGAAGGTGCCGGCGACGACCGCGAACCTGGGGCCCGGCTTCGACACACTGGGCCTCGCGCTCTCGGTGTACGACGAGCTCGACGTCACGGTGCGCGAGCAGCCGGGCGCGACGGTGCGCATCGTCGGCGTGGGGGAGGGCGAGGTGCCCACCGACGAGTCGAACCTCATCGTGCGCGCCGTGCGCCACACCTTCGACCACTACGGCGTCGAGATGCCCGGCATCGACATGGTCGCGCACAACGTCATCCCGCACGGCCGCGGCATGGGCTCGTCGGGCGCGGCGATCGTCGGAGGCATCATGGCGGCGAAGGGGCTGCTGGAGGGCATCGTCGACATCGACGCCGACAGCCTCCTCGCCCGGGCGACCGAGCTCGAGGGGCACCCCGACAACGTCGCCCCCGCGCTCTTCGGCGGTCTGACGATCGCGTGGATGTCGCCCGAGGGCCCCCAGCACAAGCGACTGACGGTGCACCGCGGCGTCTCGCTGCTGGTGTGCGTGCCCGAGTCGACGACCATGTCGACGGCGCTGGCGCGCTCGCTACAGCCCGAGTCGGTGCCGCACGAGGACGCGATCTTCAACGTCTCGCGCTCCGCCCTTCTCATCGCGGCTCTCATCCAGAGCCCCGAGCTGCTGTTCGCGGCGACGGAGGACCGCTTGCACCAGAACTACCGGGCGAGCGCGATGCCCGAGACGGATGCCCTCATCCAGGTGCTCCGCGCGAACGGCTTCGCGGCCGTCGTCTCGGGCGCCGGGCCGTCGATCCTGGTGCTGTGCGGCGACCCTGCGCAGCGCATCCAGGCGGCGGAGATCGTGGCCCAGCACGCCGCCACACCGTGGCAGTCGCACATGCTGGCCGTGGATTTCAAGGGTGCTACAGTGGTGCCGCATCCGGTCGAGGCCGTGGCCTAGGCCCACCTCCCCGGGCATCACCAAGCAGCTCTCGCTTTTCCACCGGCTCGTACCGCGGCTGTCGCGTTGCGCCCGTTCACCCGGTTTCCACCTCCCGCCTTCCGTGCGGCCGGTCCGAAGCGATCAGCACTCCTCCGTGGCAGCGTGCCCGGAGTCGAAAGGACACCACCCCTGTGACTGACACCACCGACCGCGCCTCGAGCGCGGCCGCATCACCCGACCTGACCACCCTGAAGCTCCCGCAGCTGCAGCAGCTCGCCACCGAGCTCGGCATCTCCGGCGTCTCCAAGCTCCGCAAGGGCGACCTGCTCGCGGCCATCGTGGCGAACCAGGGCGGCGACGGCGCCGCCGCGGTCGCGCCCGAGCTCGAGCCGGCCCCCGAGGCCGCGCCGCAGAGCGCCCCGCGCGCGGACGAGATCCCCGCTCCCACGAGCCTCGACGAGCTCGAGCTGCCGCTCGGCCGCACCGAGCCCGCCACCCGGCGCGGCTCGCGTCGCGTGACGAGCGGCTCGGTCGTGACGGCCGCACCCACGGCCCAGCCCGAGGCCGAGACCGAGGCTG
Source organism: Microcella alkalica (assembly GCF_014595885.1). Lineage (GTDB taxonomy): Bacteria > Actinomycetota > Actinomycetes > Actinomycetales > Microbacteriaceae > Microcella > Microcella alkaliphila_B. The sequence continues at coordinate 105,940 of NZ_JABUKC010000002.1, forward strand.
CAGCGGAGGGCGCCCCCACGGGTGGCCGCCGCTCCGCCCGCGACCACGCCGCGGGCGCCGCGGCCGGCGTCGAGGTCGCCCCCGAGGCCGACGGCGCGAGCAGCGCCGAGCCGACCGTCGAGGGCGGCGAGCGCGACGCCGAGCAGGCCGGCGACGACGAGATCGGCGGTGGCCGCGGCCGCAACCGCAACCGCAACCGACGCAACCGCGAGCGCAACCAGAACGGCCAGAACGGCCAGCAGAACCAGAACGGGCAGCAGGCCCAGAACGGTCAGCAGAGCTCGGGCGCCCAGCAGGCCGACAAGGCCGAGCAGGGCGAGCAGCAGGGCGGTCGCTCGAACGCCCGCGGCGGCCAGCCCGCGCAGCAGGCCGACGACGCCGAGGGCCGCGGTCGCGGTCGCGGCCGTGACCGCAAGCGCGGTCGCGGGCCCGCCGGCGACGAGCTCGAGCCCGAGATCAGCGACGACGACGTGCTCATCCCCGTCGCGGGCATCCTCGACGTGCTCGACAACTACGCCTTCGTGCGCACCACGGGCTACCTGCCCGGCCCGAGCGACGTCTACGTCTCGCTCGGCCAGGTGAAGAAGTACCACCTGCGCAAGGGCGACGCGGTCGTCGGCGCGATCCGCCAGCCTCGTGAGGGCGAGAACCAGGGCCGCCAGAAGTACAACGCCCTCGTCTCGATCGACTCGATCAACGGCCAGTCGGTCGAGGAGGCGGCGAGCCGCGTCGAGTTCGGCAAGCTCACCCCCCTCTACCCGCAGGAGCGCCTGCGGCTGGAGACCGAGCCGCAGAAGCTGTCGACGCGCATCATCGACCTCGTCGCACCGATCGGCAAGGGTCAGCGCGGCCTCATCGTCTCGCCGCCCAAGGCCGGCAAGACGCTCGTGCTGCAGGCCATCGCGAACGCGATCGCGAAGAACAACCCCGAGGTGCACCTCATGGTCGTGCTCGTCGACGAGCGCCCCGAAGAGGTCACCGACATGCAGCGCTCGGTGAAGGGCGAGGTCATCGCCTCGACCTTCGACCGCCCCGCCGAGGATCACACGACGGTCGCCGAGCTCGCCATCGAGCGCGCGAAGCGCCTGGTCGAGCTCGGCCACGACGTCGTCGTGCTGCTCGACTCGATCACCCGCCTGGGCCGCGCGTACAACGTGACGGCGCCGACGAGCGGGCGCATCCTCTCGGGCGGTGTCGACTCGGCCGCGCTGTACCCGCCGAAGCGCTTCTTCGGCGCTGCGCGCAACATCGAGGATGGCGGCTCGCTCACCATCCTCGCCACCGCGCTCGTTGAGACCGGCTCGAAGATGGACGAGGTGATCTTCGAGGAGTTCAAGGGCACCGGCAACATGGAGCTGCGTCTCTCGCGCCAGCTCGCCGACAAGCGCATCTTCCCGGCTGTCGACATCTCGGCCTCCGGCACGCGCCGCGAGGAGATGCTGCTCGGCGCCGAGGAGGTCAAGGTGACCTGGCGCCTGCGTCGCGCGCTCGCCGGCCACGACCCTCAGCAGTCGCTCGAGGTCGTGCTGGGCAAGCTGAAGGAGACGCAGTCGAACGTCGAGTTCCTCGTGCAGATCCAGAAGGCGCTGCCGCAGGCCGACCGCAGCCAGCCCGCCCACAAGGAGGACTGATCGCGGGGGCCCTCGGGCCCCCGCCGTCATGAGGAGAGACCCCCATGTTCGACTCCGTCGCCGGCCTCATCGCCGAGCACGAGGCCCTGCAGGAGCAGCTCGCCGACCCGGCGGTGCACGCCGACGCCGCGCGGGCGAAGAAGCTCAACCGGCGCTACGCCGAGCTCAGCCAGATCGTGCACGCGCACAGCACCTGGCAGCAGGCGCAGGACGACCTCGCCGCCGCGCGGGAGCTCGCGAAGGAGGACGAGGCCTTCGCCGAGGAGGTGCCCGCCCTCGAGGAGAAGGTCGTTGCGTCGCAGGAGAAGCTGCGCCGGCTGCTGATCCCGCGCGACCCTGACGACGGCCGCGACGTGATCATGGAGATCAAGGGCGGCGAGGGCGGCGAGGAGTCGGCGCTCTTCGCGGCCGATCTCCTGCGCATGTACTCGTACTACGCGGAGTCGCGCGGCTGGAAGGTCGAGATCCTCGACTCCACGCAGAGCGACATGGGCGGCTACAAGAACGTGCAGGTCGCCATCAAGTCGAACGCGACCGACCCGGCGCAGGGCGTCTGGGCGAGCATGAAGTACGAGGGCGGCGTGCACCGCGTGCAGCGCGTGCCGGCGACCGAGTCGCAGGGGCGCATCCACACCTCGACGACGGGCGTGCTCGTCTTCCCCGAGGTCGATGAGCCGGAGGAGGTCGAGATCAACCAGAACGACCTTAAGATCGACGTCTTCCGCTCCTCGGGCCCCGGCGGGCAGAGCGTCAACACGACCGACTCGGCCGTGCGCATCACGCACCTCCCGACCGGCATCGTCGTGTCGATGCAGAACGAGAAGAGCCAGATCCAGAACCGCGAGGCCGCGATGCGCGTCCTGCGCGCCCGCATCCTGGCCAAGCAGCAGGAGGAGCTCGAGGCGGCCGCGAGCGATGCCCGCAAGAGCCAGATCCGCGGCATGGATCGCTCCGAGCGCATCCGCACCTACAACTTCCCCGAGAACCGCATCGCCGACCACCGCACGGGCTACAAGGCCTACAACCTCGACCAGGTGATGAACGGCGCGATCGGGCCCGTCATCGAGTCGTGCATCCAGGCCGACGAGGAGGCCCGGCTCGCGGCGCTCGGCGAGGGCGCGGCCTGAGCCAGGGCATCCGCGCATGACGACGCTCGACGCCCTGCGGCGCGAGGCGATCGACGCGCTCGCGGCCGCCGGCGTGCCCGGTCCGGAGGTCGACGCCGACCTGCTCATCGGTCACGTGCTCGGTCTGTCGCGCGGCGCCGTGCAGGCCCGTGCGGTCGTGCGCGCCGAGGTCTGGGCCGACGACGAGGCGGCGATCCGCGCGGCCATCGCCCGGCGGGCCACCCGCGAGCCGGTGCAGCACATCACCGGGCTCGCCCCGTTCCGCTCGCTCGAGCTCGCGGTCGGCCCCGGCGTCTTCGTGCCGCGCCCCGAGACCGAGTTCGTGGTGCAGTTCGCGATCGACGCCCTCGCGCTCGTGCCGAGTGCCGAGCCGCTCGCGGTCGACCTCGGCTCCGGCAGCGGCGCGATCGCCCTCGCGATGGCGACGGAGGTGCCGCACGCCCGCGTGGTCGCCGTCGAGCGGTCGGCGGATGCGCTGCCCTGGACGGCCCGCAACATCGAGCGCCTCGGCGACGGCCGCGTGCGCCTGGTCGAGGGCGACCTGGCCGACGCGCTGCCCGAGCTCGACGGCCGCGTGGATGTCGTCGCCTCGAACCCCCCGTACATCCCGCTCGCGGCCGTGCCCCGCGACCCCGAGGTGCGTCTCTACGATCCGCCCGCGGCGCTGTACTCGGGGGAGGACGGCCTGGATGCCGTGCGCGCCCTGTCGAGGACGGCCCGCCGCCTGCTGCGCGAGGGCGGCACCCTCGTCATCGAGCACGGTGAGCTGCAGGCCGCCGCGATCGCCGCGATCCTCCGCGCCGACGGCTTCACGGCCATCGCGTGCCACCGCGACCTGCTCGGCCGCGACCGCGCGACGACTGCGCGCCGCTGAGCCGCGCAGCGCGCCGAGGCGCTGACCGGCGCCACGCGCCTCAGGCCGCGGCGGCCTCGGCCGCGAAGGCCTCGACCGCCGCGAGCAGCCCGGCCGCATCGCGGTAGAGGTGCGCGGTGATGCCGATCGACGCGGCGCCCTCGACGTTCTCGAGCCGGTCATCCGTGAAGAAGGTGTCCTGCGCCGCCGCGCCGTAGTGGGCGAGCACGTTGCGGTAGACCTGCGGGTCGGGCTTGCGCGCGCCGAACGCCGCCGAGGCGTGCATGTTCTCGCGCCCCATGATCGATACCAGCTCGGGCGCGACCTCGTGCAGGTGCTCGTGGATGAGGATGCCGTTGTTGGTCAGCAGCGCGACCCGCCCCAGTTCGCTCGCGCGGCGCACGGCGTCGAGCGCGGCCGGGCGCGGCTGGGTGGCGCGCGAGCGGATGCGCACCCACTCCTCGCGGGGGATGTCCGCGCCGATCGCGTCGTTGACCGCGGCCAGGTAGGCCTCGGGCGTCGACGGCGTGCCCGCCTCGGCCTGCCACTCCAGCCCGCTGATCCACCACCGGCGCCGCAGCTCGTGCAGGTCGTGCCCGGTGATCGCCGTGAGGTCGGCCATGCGCGTGCGCCAGTCGTAGTCGTAGAGCACGTCGTCCATGTCGAACAGGAAGAGCAGGGTCATGCGCGTGAGGTGTCCCGATCGGTCGGCGGGGGAGGGCGCCGCGGGCGGCGGCCCCTCCAGCATGCCCCACTACGATGAACGCATCATGACCACCGTGTTCGACTGCTCGGTCGAGGCCGAGCTCCTCGCGGGCCTGCGGGCGGCGCGCGGCGCCATCGGGCGGGGCGAACTGGTGGTCATCCCGACCGACACGGTCTACGGCGTCGCCGCCGACGCCTTCCGCGCGGAGGCCGTGCAGCGGCTGCTCGACGCGAAGCAGCGGGGTCGCGACGCACCGCCGCCGGTGCTCATCCCGGGCATCCCGACGCTCGCCGCGCTCGCCGAGACCGTGCCGCCGGAGGTCGAGGCTCTCGTCGCGGCCTTCTGGCCCGGCGCCCTCACCGTCATCGTCGAGGCCCGCGAGTCGCTCGTGTGGGATCTCGGCGAGACCCGCGGCACCGTCGCGCTGCGCATGCCCGACCATCGGCACGCGCTGCACCTGCTGGCCGACACCGGCCCCCTGGCCGTCTCGAGCGCCAACATCAGTGGGATGCCCGCCGCCCGCACCGCGCAGGAGGCCCTCGACATGCTCGGCGACCGCGTCGCGGTGTACCTGGATGGCGGCCCGGTCGGCGCGAGCGCCGACGCGAGCCGCGACCCGGGCTCGACGATCGTCGACGCGACGAGCCTGCACCTGCCCGAGGGCCGACTGCGGATCGTGCGCGAGGGCGCCATCCCCGCGAGCGAGATCGCTCGACTCGTCGGCGCGGAGCGCGTCGCGTGACCTTCTACGCGCTCGTCGCGCTCATCGCGGCCGTCATCAGCTTCGGCGCCTCGTGGGCCGTCTGGGGCCTGAGCCATCGCTTCAAGCTCTACCCGGGCATCCGCGAGCGCGACGTGCACACGACGCCGACGCCGCGCCTGGGCGGTATCGCGATCGTCATTGGCATCGTCGCCTCGCTCGGGATCGCCTCGCAGATCAGCTGGTTCGACCTCGTCTTCGCCGACCCCTTCCCGATCATCGCCATCGTCGCCTCGGCGCTCGTCATGCTCGCGATCGGCGTCGTCGACGACCTGTACGACCTCGACTGGATGACCAAGCTCGCCAGCCAGCTGCTCGTCGCGGGGTTCCTGGCGTGGTCGAGCCTGCAGATCACCTCCCTGCCGATCGGCCCGGACGGCGGCATCGCGTTGCTCTCGCCGACGGTGTCGCTCGTCATCACGGTCTTCGCCGTCGTGCTCGTGATGAACGCGGTCAACTTCATCGACGGGCTCGACGGGCTCGTCGCGGGCGTCACGATCATCGCTGGCAGCGTGTTCTTCATCTACAGCTACCTGCTGTCGATCGACACGGCGCAGACCGCGTTCAACCTCGCCTCGCTCGTCATGGCGGTGCTGCTGGGCGCGACGGCGGGGTTCCTGCCCTTCAACTGGCACCCCGCCAAGATCTTCATGGGCGACGGCGGCGCGCTCGTGGTCGGCATGCTCATGGCGGTCTCGACGATCTCGGTCACCGGGCAGATCGACCCCGGCATCGACCGCGGTCAGCTCGTGCCGGCGTTCATCCCGTTGCTGCTGCCGTTCGCGGTGCTCATCGTGCCGTTGCTCGACTTCGGGCTCGCGGTGCTGCGTCGCCTGCGCGCCGGCAAGTCGCCGTTCAGCGCCGACCGGCTGCACCTGCACCACCGGCTGCTCGACATGGGGCACTCGCACTTCCACGCCGTGCTGATCTTCTACGGCTGGACGGCCGTGGTCGCCCTCGGCACCCTGCTGTTCATGTTCGTGCCGTGGTGGTGGGCGCTCACGGCGGTCGTGCTCGGCCTCGTGCTCTGCGCCGCCGTGACGCTCGCCCCGCTCAGCGCGCGCAAGCGCGCCGAGGCCGCCGCCCAGTCGAGCCCCGACGAGCACGGCCCGCTCGCGCGCTTCGACCCGCTCGACGCCGCCGCGCCCCCGGTCGACACCGACTTCGACGAGCACGACCCCGTCTTCGACACCCTGACCCGAGCCCGACGCCAGCCCGAGGAGTCCCGATGACCGCCCCCGATCCGCGCCCCCGCTCGACCGCCGCGCCCGCGCTGCGGCTCTCGCTCGTCTACGGGGCGTCGCTGAGCGCGGCCATCGCGATCGTCGCGAGCGTCGTCGGCGCGCTCGTCGCGGAGCTGCCGGGGCTGCTGAGCGGGCTCATCGGCGCGGGCATGGGCTTCGTGTTCCTCGCCGTGACCGCGGCCAGCATCCTGCTCGCCGACCGGCTGACGAAGGGCGACCTGCTCTCGCCGGCCTATTTCGGCACCGTGCTCGGGGCGTGGCTGCTGAAGTTCGCGCTCTTCCTCGTGCTCGTCTTCACGCTGCGAGACGCGCCCTTTATCGACCCGACGGTGCTCTTCGTCACGCTCGTCGTCGCGGTGCTCGGGGGGCTCGTCGTCGACCTCGTCGCGGTGTCCCGCGCCCGCGTCCCGTACGTCAGCGACCTGCCCGCGCCGCGCGCCGACTGACCGCTCCGTGAGCGCTCCCGCAGCCCGGGGGAGCGCCCGCCGTCGACGCCGATCCCGATTCGGTCGAGGCCCTCTTTCTTGATAGGGTGAGGGCATTGCCGATCGCCGCGGTGAGCCCTGCTCGTCGCCCCGATTCTGGAGACTCCCCTGAGCGCTGCCGCCCTGATCCCCCTGCTCCCGTTCGCGACCGAAGAAGGTTCCGAGGGAGGCTTCTCCGGTCCGTCGATCCTCGACTTCTTCCCGCCCGCGGTGCTCTTCGAGGGCACGCCCTTCGAGCTCAACCGCATCATGATCCTGCGCCTCGTCGTCGTGGCGCTGCTGATCCTGGTGTTCTGGCTCGGCACCCGCAAGATGCAGCTCGTCCCCGGCCGCTTCCAGGGCGCCGTCGAGATGGGCCTCGACCTCGTGCGCGTCAACATCGCGGAGGATCTGCTGGGCAAGAAGGATGGCCGCCGGTTCCTGCCGCTGCTGACCACGATCTTCTTCCTCGTGCTGTTCATGAACCTCACGGGCATCATCCCGGGCATCAACATCGCCGGCACCTCGGTGATCGGTCTGCCGCTGGTGCTCGCGATCGCCTCGTACATCGCGTTCATCTACGCGGGCCTGCGCAAGCACCCGGGTGCGTTCCTGCGCAACGCGCTCTTCCCGCCCGGCGTGCCGTGGCCGCTCTACATCATCGTCACGCCGATCGAGTTCGTCTCGATGTTCATCCTGCGCCCGATCACGCTCACGCTCCGACTGCTCATGAACATGGTCGTCGGCCACCTGCTGCTGGTGCTCTTCTTCTCGGCGTCGGCCTTCTTCATGACCGACCTCGGCGGCGGCTGGATCCTCGCCGGCGTCGGCACCCAGGTCTTTGGCATCGCCTTCACGTTCTTCGAGATCCTCGTCGCCGTGCTGCAGGCCTACGTCTTCACGCTTCTCACCGCTGTCTACCTCCAGCTAGCGCTGGCGGAAGAGCACTAAGCCGGGCCCCCCGCCCGGAACATCCAACACGGAAGGAAACACCCCTCGTGGACGCAAACACCGTTCTCGCCGAGATCAACGGCAACATCGCGACCGTCGGCTACGGCCTCGCCGCGATCGGCCCGGCCATCGGCGTGGGCATCGTCGTCGGCAAGACGATCGAGTCGGTCGCCCGCCAGCCCGAGCTGCAGGGCCGCCTGACGGTCCTCATGTACATCGGTATCGCGTTCACCGAGGCGCTCGCCTTCATCGGTATCGCGACCTACTTCATCTTCGTCTAAGGAATCGCTCGTGCTCGACGCACTCACCATCGCGGCGGAGGAGACGGTCAACCCGCTCCTTCCGGCGTGGTACGACATCGTCTACTCGATCATCCCGTTCCTGCTCGTCCTCCTCGTGTTCTGGAAGGTCGTCCTTCCGCGCATGCAGAAGACGCTCGACGAGCGCAGCGCGAAGATCGAGGGCGGCATCAAGCAGGCCGAGACGGCGCAGGCCGAGGCCAAGGCCGCGCTCGAGGAGTACAACAAGCTCCTCGCCGAGGCCCGCGCCGAGGCGTCGAAGATCCGTGAGCAGGCGCGCGTCGACGGCGGCGCCATCCTCGCCGAGCTCAAGGAGCAGGCGAACGCCGAGGCCGCCCGCATCACCGCGACGGCGCAGCAGCAGATCGAGGCCGAGCGCCAGGCCGCGCTCGTCTCCCTGCGCGCCGAGGTCGGCTCGCTCGCCCTCGACCTCGCCAGCGGCGTCATCGGTGAGTCCCTCGCCGACGACAAGCGCGCGACGGCGATGGTCGACCGCTTCCTCGCCGACCTCGAGTCCTCCGAGAAGGCGGCTAAGTAGGCATGGGATCCGCTACGAGAAGCGCCCTCGAGTCGGCCCGCTCCGCGCTGGCCGGCGCGCAGGGCATCGATCTGGCCGCCGGTGAGCAGCTGCTCCTCGCGGCGCGCACGATCGGCTCCTCGCCGCAGCTCGTAAGCGCGCTCACCGACTCGTCGGCGACGCGCGAGGCCAAGGCCGAGCTCATCGGCTCGATCTTCGGCGGACTGTCGACCTCCGCCCGAGCGCTGCTCGAGGGCATGGTGGCCGACCGCTGGTCGAGCGGCGACGACCTGCTCGCCGGCATCGAGGAGATCGGCATCCGTGCCGTCGCCGCCTCGGCGCCGGCCGGCGTCTCGGTCGAGAGCGAGCTGTTCGCCTTTGGCCGCGCCGTCGCATCGGATGCCGAGCTCGAGCTCGCGATCGGCAGCAAGCGCGGCGATGCCGCCGGCAAGCTGTCGCTCGTGCAGGGGCTCCTCGGCGGCTCGGCGAGCCCCCAGACCGTCGCGATCGCCGGTCACCTCGTGCAGCAGCCGCGCGGCCGCCGCATCGGCGCGCTCGTGCGCGAGGGCGCCGAGCTCGTCGCCGACGCCGCGGGCAAGGGCGTCGCGACGGTGACCGTCGCGCGCGCCCTCACCGATGCGCAGCGCGAGGCGATCGCCGCGAGCCTGCAGCGGCGCTACGGCCGGGCCTTCACGATCAACCAGGTCGTTGATCCCGCCGTCATCGGCGGCGTGCGCGTCCAGGTCGGCGACGAGGTCATCGACGGCAGCGTCGCGGCCCGCCTGACCGAACTCAAGCTCCGGCTGGCCGGCTAGGCCTTCGCCGTCACACCAGAACGGGCTCCGATCGAGCTCGAACGAAAAGGGAAGAACATGGCAGAACTGACGATCAGCCCGGACGAGATCCGCGACGCGCTGAAGAACTTCGCCAAGAGCTACGCTCCCGGCGCCGCGGCCGCGACCGAGGTCGGCCGGGTCACCGACGCCGCCGACGGCATCGCGCACGTCGAGGGCCTGCCGAGCGTCATGGCCAACGAGCTCATCCGCTTCGCCGACGGCACGCTGGGTCTGGCCCAGAACCTCGACGAGAACGAGATCGGCGTCGTCGTGCTCGGCGAGTTCACCGGCATCGAGGAGGGCATGGAGGTCACCCGCACGGGTGAGGTGCTCTCGGTGCCCGTGGGCGACGGGTACCTCGGCCGCGTGGTCGACCCGCTCGGCTCGCCGATCGACGGCCTCGGCGACATCGCCTCGGAGGGCCGTCGCGCCCTCGAGCTCCAGGCGCCCGGCGTCATGCAGCGCAAGAGCGTGCACGAGCCCCTGCAGACCGGCATCAAGGCCATCGACGCCATGATCCCCGTCGGCCGCGGCCAGCGTCAGCTCATCATCGGCGACCGTCAGACCGGCAAGACCGCGATCGCGATCGACACGATCATCAACCAGAAGGCCAACTGGGAGTCGGGCGACCCGACCAAGCAGGTGCGCTGCATCTACGTCGCGATCGGCCAGAAGGGCTCGACGATCGCGGCCGTGAAGGGCGCGCTCGAAGAGGCCGGCGCCATGGAGTACACGACGATCGTCGCGGCTCCCGCCTCCGACCCGGCCGGCTTCAAGTACCTCGCTCCCTACACCGGCTCGGCCATCGGCCAGCACTGGATGTACGGCGGCAAGCACGTCCTCATCATCTTCGACGACCTGTCGAAGCAGGCCGAGGCCTACCGTGCGGTGTCGCTGCTGCTCCGCCGTCCGCCGGGCCGCGAGGCCTACCCGGGTGACGTCTTCTACCTGCACTCCCGTCTGCTCGAGCGCTGTGCCAAGCTCTCGGACGACCTCGGTGCCGGCTCGATGACCGGTCTCCCGATCATCGAGACGAAGGCCAACGATGTCTCGGCGTACATCCCGACCAACGTGATCTCGATCACCGACGGTCAGATCTTCCTCCAGTCCGACCTGTTCAACGCGAACCAGCGCCCCGCGGTCGACGTCGGCATCTCGGTCTCGCGCGTCGGTGGCGACGCGCAGGTCAAGAGCATCAAGAAGGTCTCCGGCACGCTCAAGCTCGAGCTCGCCCAGTACCGCTCGCTCGAGGCGTTCGCGATGTTCGCCTCCGACCTCGACGCGGCCAGCCGCCGTCAGCTCGCCCGGGGCGCCCGCCTCACCGAGCTGCTCAAGCAGCCGCAGTACTCGCCGTACCCCGTCGAGGAGCAGGTCGTCTCGATCTGGGCCGGCACCAAGGGCAAGCTCGACTCGATCGACGTCGACGACGTGCTGCGCTTCGAGGCCGAGCTGCTCGACCACCTGCGTCGCAACACCTCGATCCTCACGACGCTGCGCGAGACCAACGTGCTCGACGACGCGACCGAGGCCGAGCTCGAGAAGGCCATCGACGCCTTCGTGCTCGAGTTCCAGGGCGGCGCCGAGGGCGGTGTGCACGCCGGTCACGAGGAGTTCGACGAGACCGAGGCTGAGGACATCAACCAGGAGAAGATCGTCCGCCGCAAGCGTTAGTCGGCTCGGCGGGCTCGCCCCGAGATCGAGCGAGCCCGCCGACCGCCCCGCACCGGACATCCTCACCCCCACGACAGAAAGAGAGACATGGGAGCGCAGCTTCGGGTCTACCGGCAGAAGATCAGGTCTGCCCAGACGACCAAGAAGATCACGCGTGCGATGGAGCTCATCTCCGCCTCGCGGATCCAGAAGGCTCAGGCGCGCATGGCCGCGTCGGCGCCCTACGCTCGTGCCGTCACGCGCGCCGTCTCGGCCGTGGCGACGTACTCGAACGTCGACCACGTGCTGACGACCGAGCGCGAGAACCCGCGCCGCGCCGCCGTCGTCGTGTTCACCTCCGATCGCGGTCTCGCCGGCGCGTTCAGCTCGCAGGTCATCCGCGAGGCGAACGAGCTGCGCACCCGCCTGGAGGGCGAGGGCAAGGAGGTCGTCAACTACCTCGTCGGCCGCAAGGCCGTGCAGTACTACGCCTTCCGTCGCCGGGTCGCTGCGAAGGAGTGGATGGGCGGCACCGACCAGCCGACCTTCGAGACCGCGAAGGACATCGCCGACACGCTCGTCGACGCGTTCATCGCCGGCGGCGAGAGCGAGAGCGGCGTGGACGAGATCCACATCGTCTACAACCGCTTCGTGAACCTCGTGTCGCAGACCCCCGAGATCGTGCGCGTGCTGCCGCTCGAGGTCGTCGACGGCGTCGATGAGCCCGGCGCGAACGACGTGCTGCCGCTCTACGAGTTCGAGCCCGAGGTCGATGCGGTGCTCGACGCGCTCCTGCCGGTCTACATCGAGAGCCGCATCTTCAACGCCATGCTGCAGTCGGCCGCCTCCGAGCACGCCGCGCGTCAGAAGGCCATGAAGTCGGCCACCGACAACGCCGACAAGCTCATCCGTGAGTACACCCGCCTGGCGAACAACGCCCGCCAGGCCGAGATCACCCAGCAGATTTCCGAGATCGTGGGCGGCGCCGACGCCCTGGTCTCGGCGAAGTAACCGAGAAAAAGGGACGAACCCATGACCACGACTGCTCCGGCTGACAAGAAGACGGCGGCGACCCCCACTGCGAGCGCCGGCGTCGGCCGCATCGCGCGCGTGACGGGCCCCGTCGTCGACATCGAGTTCCCGCATGACGCGATCCCCGCGATCTACAACGCGCTGCAGACGACCATCACGATCGGCGAGGAGTCGAGTGTGCTGACCCTCGAGGTCGCCCAGCACCTCGGCGACGACCTCGTCCGCGCGATCGCGCTCAAGCCGACCGACGGTCTCGTGCGCGGCCAGGAGGTGCGCGACACCGGCGCCCCCATCTCGGTGCCCGTCGGCGACGTCACCAAGGGCAAGGTCTTCAACGTGCTCGGCGAGGTGCTCAACGGCGAGCCCGGTGCGACCGTCGAGGTCACCGAGCGCTGGCCGATCCACCGCAAGCCCCCGTCGTTCGACCAGCTGGAGTCGAAGACGCAGCTCTTCGAGACCGGCATCAAGGTCATCGACCTGCTCACCCCGTACGTGCAGGGTGGCAAGATCGGCCTCTTCGGCGGTGCGGGCGTCGGCAAAACTGTCCTCATCCAGGAGATGATCCAGCGCGTCGCGCAGGACCACGGCGGTGTGTCGGTGTTCGCCGGCGTCGGCGAGCGCACTCGTGAGGGCAACGACCTCATCCACGAGATGGAGGAGGCGGGCGTCTTCGACAAGACCGCCCTCGTCTTCGGTCAGATGGACGAGCCCCCGGGCACCCGTCTCCGCGTCGCCCTTTCGGCCCTCACCATGGCCGAGTACTTCCGCGACGTGCAGAAGCAGGACGTGCTGCTGTTCATCGACAACATCTTCCGCTTCACGCAGGCGGGCTCCGAGGTGTCGACGCTGCTCGGCCGCATGCCCTCCGCGGTGGGCTACCAGCCGAACCTCGCCGACGAGATGGGCATCCTCCAGGAGCGCATCACCTCGACCCGCGGCCACTCGATCACCTCGCTGCAGGCGATCTACGTGCCCGCCGACGACTACACCGACCCGGCCCCGGCGACGACCTTCGCGCACCTCGATGCGACGACCGAGCTGAGCCGCGAGATCGCGTCGAAGGGTCTCTACCCCGCCGTCGACCCGCTCACCTCGACCTCGCGCATCATGGACCCCCGCTACCTGGGCGAGGACCACTACCGCGTCGCGACGAGCGTCAAGGCGATCCTGCAGAAGAACAAGGAGCTGCAGGAGATCATCGCCATCCTCGGTGTCGACGAGCTCAGCGAGGAGGACAAGATCACGGTGTCGCGTGCGCGCCGGATCCAGCAGTTCCTCTCGCAGAACACCTACATGGCCAAGAAGTTCACCGGTGTCGAGGGCTCCACGGTGCCGCTCAAGGACACGATCGAGTCGTTCGACGCGATCGTGCGCGGCGACTTCGACCACGTCGCCGAGCAGGCCTTCTTCAACGTCGGCGCGATCACCGACGTCGAGGAGAAGTGGGCGCAGATCCAGAAGGAGAACGGCTGATCATGGCCGAGCTCTCCGTGAGCGTCGTCTCGGCCGACCGCGAGGTCTGGTCGGGCGCCGCGAAGCAGATCGTGGCTCGCACCACCGAGGGCGAGATCGGCATCCTGCCCGGTCACGAGCCGATCCTCGGCATCCTCAGCGCGGGCGAGGTGCGCATCACTCCGGTGAGCGGCGCGCCGATGGTCGCTCGCGCGGAGGACGGCTTCCTCTCGGTCGAGAACGACACCGTGACGATCGTCGCGGGCCAGGCGGAGCTCGTCTCCTGACGTGAGGCCACGCGACGCCCATCGTGGCGCCGGGTGGTGGGGGAGCGCGTCGTGACGACGCTCCTTCTGCCGCCGTCCGAGACCAAGCGTGACGGCGGAGCCGCGGGATCCTCCCTGGATCTCGCGGCTCTGTCGTTCCCGGAGCTCACGGATGCCCGGCGCGCCGCCCTCGACGCCCTGCGCGCCCTCGTCACGGACGACGAGGCGGCGGCTCGTGCGCTCAAGCTCTCGGCGCGCGCCGCGCCGCCCGAGATCGCGCGCAACCGTGAGGTCGAGTCGAGCCCGACGATGCCGGCGATCGACCGTTTCACCGGCGTGCTCTATGACGCGCTGGACGCCGCATCCCTCTCGCCCGCGGCCCGGGCACGGGGCGAACGGCACCTCCTCGTGCACTCGGCGCTGCTCGGTCTGGTGCGCGCGGCGGATGCGATTCCCGCCTATCGGCTCTCGCACGACTCCCGCCTGCCGGGATTGACCCTCAAGCGGCACTGGGCTCCCGGCAACGCCGAGGTGCTCGCCGCGCTCGAGGGCCCGATCCTCGATCTGCGGTCGGAGGGCTACGCGGCCTTGGGTCCGCTGCCGGAGCGGGAGGACGCCCTGTTCGTCCGCGTCGTGTCGATCGGCGACGACGGGGTCGCCCGCGCGCTCAACCACTTCAACAAGAAGGGCAAGGGCGCCTTCGTGCGTGCGCTGCTCGAGTCCGGCGACGTGCCCGAGACGGTCGAGGGCGTCATGGCTCGCGCGACGGGGCTCGGCTGGCCCCTGCGGCCGGGCGCGCAGGGCGAGCTGGAGCTCGTGGTGCCGTCGACGCTCGAGGGCTTCGCCGGCCGCTGATCGCGTCGGGCGGGATATCTCGCGCGGGCGCAGCGTGCGACCCGCGACCCCCGCCCCCGGACCGGCCACCGGCCGTCAGGGCGTCGCGCGCCAGCACCCCTTGAGGTGGTCGTCGACGAGGCCGGCCGACTGCATGAGCGCGTAGGCCGTCGTCGGGCCCACGAAGCGCAGGCCGCGGGCCTTGAGCGCGCGCGCGAGCGCCGTGGATTCCGGTGTCACGGCGGGCATCTCGGCGAGCGTCGCCGGCCGCGTCGAGCGAGGCGCTGGCGCGTGCGACCAGACGAGCACGTCGAGCGCGCCCGGTTCGTCGCGCACCCACGGGGCGATGATGCGCGCGTTCGCGATCGTGGCCTCGATTTTGGCGCGGTTGCGGATGATGCGCTCGTCGACGAGCAGCCTCGCCACGTCGGCATCGTCGAACGTCGCGACCTGCTCGGGCTCGAAACCGGCGAACGCCGCCCGGAAGCCCTCGCGGCGGCGCAGGATCGTGATCCACGACAGCCCCGACTGGAACGCTTCGAGCGAGAGCTTCTCGAACAGGGCGCGATCGCCGTGCAGCGGTCGACCCCACTCCTCGTCGTGGTAGCGGCGATACTCGGGGTCGTCGCCGACCCAGCCGCAGCGGGCGACGCCGTCGTCGTCGACCACGAGATCCGTGCGCGAGCCCATCAGCGGTGCGCGATGCCCTCGTGATCGAGCAGCCACACCTTGGTCGGCACGCCGAGCCCGGCGCTGTAGCCGGTGATGCGACGGTCGCTCGCGAGCACTCGGTGGCACGGCACGATGAGGGGCACGGGGTTCGCGCCGACGGCGCCCCCGACGGCGCGCCCCGCGGTGGCGCGCCCGGTCGCCCGGCCGAGCTCGCCATAGCTGCGGACCTCGCCGAAGGGGATCGAATCGAGCTCGGCCCAGATCGCCCGCTGGAACGCCGTGCCGGTGAGCCGCACGGGCACGTCGAACTCGCGTCGCTCACCGGCAAAGTATTCGCGCAGCTGCGCCGCGGCCAGCTCGAGCACGGCGTTGGGTGCGTCGGGCGCCTCGCCGGCGCGGAATCCCGTGGCGGCCTCGATCTCGAGCAGGGTGACGGCATCGTCGTCGCCGACGAGCAGGATGCGCCCGAGCGGCGACTCCACCACGAGGCGGGCGGCGGCGGTCTCGGCGCGCGGCGCGGGCTCCGGGGCGGCAGGGGCGGGGGCGGCCGCGGGCGAGGCGGGAGCGTGTAGGGCGGGCGGCGCGACGGGGGGTGCGGTGCTGGGCATGCGGCAAGGCTACGCGCCCCGGGCATCCGTGACCGGCGGGAATCGGCCATGGGGGAAGGGTGCGTCGCGACGACGACGGGGGAGGAGCGGTGGGGTGAGCGCAGCGGGCACTCGGCGCCCCTGCGCCAGGATGGAGGGATGAGCGAGATGACCTACCGCACCCTCGGCCGCAGCGGCCTCCGCGTCTCGAGCATCGGGCTCGGCTGCAACAATTTCGGCCGCCCCGGCAGCGCCACCGAGACCCAGGAGGGCACGTCGCGCGTGCTGCACGCCGCCCTCGATCACGGCATCACGCTGCTCGACGGCGCCGACATCTACGGCTACGCCTACGGCCGCAGCGAGACGATGATGGGCGAGGCGCTCAAGGGCCGCCGCGACGAGGTCGTGCTCGCGACGAAGTTCGGGCACGCCGACTACGACAGCCCCATCCCGCACTGGGGGGCGAAGGGCTCGCGCCGCTACATCCGCCTCGCCGTCGAGGGCAGCCTGCGCCGCCTGCAGACCGACTGGATCGACCTCTACCAGTTCCACACCCCCGACCCGGCGACGCCCCTCGAGGAGACGATCGCCGCCCTCGACGAGCTCGTCGACGAGGGCAAGATCCGCTACTTCGGGCACTCGAACTTCGCGGCCTGGCAGCTCGTCGAGGCCGACCTGCTCGCCGAGCTGCACGGCCACGAGCGCTTCGTCTCGGCGCAGAACGAGTACAGCCTGCTGACGCGCGGCGCCGACCGCGAGCTGCTGCCCGCGGCGGCGGCGAGGGGCGTCGGCGTGCTGCCGTACTTCCCGCTCTACAACGGCCTGTTCACGGGCAAGTTCACGCGCGGTGGCGGCCCCGCCGACTCGCGCATCATGCGCCAGCGCCCGCACCTGGTCGAGAACGCGCCGTGGGACCGCATGGAGGCCTACGCGGCCTTCTGCGCCGAGCGCGGGGTGGGGATGCTCGAGGCGACGGTCGCGTGGCTGCTGAGCCGCCCCGCCATCGCGAGCGTCATCGCGGGCGCCACGACCCCCGAGCAGATCGCGCAGAACGCGGCGGCGGATGCGTGGCAGCCCACCCCCGACGACCTCGCCGAGATCGAGCGCATCTTCCCGACGAACGACGTGCTGACGAGCTACTGAGCGGCGGGGCGCGAGCTACGGCGCCGGCGCCTCGACCTCGTCGCCCTCCTCGATGGGCACGAGCTCGACGTTGATCGAGCGGTTGAGCTCATCGGCTTCGGCGTTGAGCGCCTCGAGCTCGTCGAGCCCCGCGTTGTACTCGCCGACGAGCGCGTTGGTCGCGTCGAGCCGCGCCTGCAGTTCGGACTGACGGGCGATGAGCGCATCGCGGTCACGCAGGAACACCGACTGGCTCGTGTAGCCCCCTGGCCGTGCCGCGCGCTCGTTGAAGGCGGTGATGTCGGCTTCGAGGGCGGCGGCGTCGACGTCGTAGGCGGCCTGCTCGGCGTCGATGCGCGCCCCGAGGGCGGTGAGCTCGTCGCTGAGGGAGGTCAGGCGCTGCTCGAGGTCGGCGAAGACGGCGACGACCTGCGCGTTGAGTGCGGTGACGGCGCTGCGGTCGGCGAAATAGCGCGCGTAGTGCGCCTCGAGCTCGGCCGGCACGTCGGCGATCTCGCTGCCGATGATGGCGTACAGCTCGGGGATGCGCGAGCCGGGGTCGTCGGCCTCGTACGCGGCGATGCGCTCGACGAGCTCGTGCTGCGGGCCGAGCGCGGCGAAGGCCTGCTCGAGCAGCGGGGCGAGAGCATCCTGTTCGTCCGCCGTCAGGCGGTCCCACGCGGCGTGCAGCATCTCGTGCGCGGCGACGACGGGCTCGAGCGCGGCGAGCTCGGCGTTCTCGACGTCGTAGAGGTAGATGCGGCCGTCGGCGAGGGTGTAGCAGCCGAGCACGCCGATGCCGGGCTCGTCGCGCGAGCAGAACTCGTCGAAGCGGTCGGGCTCGACGATGCGCGCGAAGCTCACGTGCAGCAGCTCGACGCCCTCCCTGCTGAGGCCTGCGCGGTCGGCGTAGGCGGCGACGGTCGCGTCGAGGTCGGTCGTCAGCAGCGTGACGCGGTCGGCCACGATGCGCGGGTTCGCGGCGGCCCAGGCGCCGGCGGCGATGACGCCCAGCTGGGCCCCGATCGCGAGCGTGGCGAGGCCGATGAGGATGCCCCGGCCGACTCGCGATCGCCGGCGGCGGCGGTGCGCGGGCGCGGTCTCACTCACGGCACCACGCTACCCGCGGGCGTGAGCTCAGCCGGCGAGGACGGCGATGGCGGCGTTGAGTGTCGTCGCGTAGAGCACCCACAGCCAGTACGGCACGAGCAGGGCGGCGGCCGTCCGGCTGACGTCGCCGAAGCGGATGATCGTCGCGAGCACCGCGAAGTCGAGGGCGACGATGATGCCGAGCGCGATCCACAGCCCCGGCCCGCCGATGAGCGCGCCGAGGCCGAAGAAGGCGGGGCTCCAGGCCGCGTTGAGGGCGAGCTGCACGCCGTACACGGTGAGCGCGCGCGAGCGATCCCGGCTGGCGGGGCGCCGCCAGACGAGCCACGCCGCGACGGACATCGCGAGGTACAGCACCGTCCACACCGGGCCGAACGCCGCGTTCGGCGGCGTCCACATCGGCTTGGCGGCCTCCGCGTACCAGCCCTCGATCGCGGGCTGGCTGACGATCGCGCCGACTCCGCCGACGAGCAGGGAGAGCGCGAGGAAGCCGAGGAGGGCAGCGCCGGAGCGGAGGGCGGAGCGGTCGCCGACGGCGGTGGTCGCCGTGCGCGTCTGGGTCATCCGGCCTCCTTCCCGCAGGGAACAGTAGGTCGGGATGCTCCGAGGCTCCTGCGCGTGGCCTGGGCGCGAGCGCACCCCCCTTCGCGCAGAGCGTGTCGGGGAGGCTCAGTGGCCGACGAGCGGCCCCATCGCCTTGGCGATGAGCGACGGCCGCCCGGTGAGGCGCTCCTCGACGTCGGCGGTCGTCATCGCGACGAGGCCGGCGTTCGCGCCGAGGAAGCGCAGCGGCTCCGGCTCCCACGAGGGGGAGCGGTGCCCGACCCACGGCAGTCGCGTGAGCGGGGTGTCGGCGCCCGTGACGAGGTCGGCGAGCGTGCGGCCGGCGAGGTTCGTCGTCGCCAAGCCGTCGCCCACGTAGCCGCCGGCGCCGCCGAGGCCCGTCGTGGGGTCGTAGACGACGCTCGCGTGCCAGTCGCGGGGCACGCCGAGCGGCCCGCCCCACGTGTGGCTGACCTCGAGCTCGGGCAGCTGGGGGAAGAGCTCCTGCACGGTGCGCCGCAGGTGGTCGAAGACCCGCTGCACGCGGTCGTACTCGGGCCGGATCGCGCTGCCGAAGTGGTACCGCGCACCACGCCCCCCGAAGGCGATGCGGTCATCCGCGGTGCGCTGCCCGTAGATGACGAGGTGCCGGCCGTCGGCGAAGGTCTGCCCGTGCTCGATGCCCATCTCGTCCCAGACGGCAGCGGGCAGCGGCTCGGTGGCGAGCATGAGCGAGTACAGGGGCAGGATGCGGCGCCGCGACTGCGCGACGCTCGCCCCGTACCCCTCGAGGGCCGCGATCACGTGGCGGGCCCGCACGCGGCCGCGGGTGGTCTCGACCACCCCCGGCGCCCACGCGGTCACCTCGGTGCCCTCGAAGATCGTCGCGCCGCGCGCCTCGACGATGCGGGCCAGGGAGCGCGTGAGTCGAGCAGGGTGCACGCGGGCGCAGGCCGGGTCGTAGACGGCGCCGCGGGCGTGCGAGGCGCGCACGCGCTCGGGCCCCCACAGCTCGAGGGCGTCGGTGCCGAACGCCCGCGCCTGCTCGACCTCGCGGCGGGCATCCGCCCACTGGGAGGCCGAGCGCGCGAAGACGACGGTGCCGCCCCTGACGTAGTGCGCGTCGATGCCCTCGTCGGCGATGACGCGGCCGACCTCGTCGACCGTGTCGACCATCGCGCGGCGCATCGCCGCGGCCGCCTCGCGACCGTGCCGCTGCTCGAGCGAGGCCGCCGAGCGCGGGAACAGCGCCGAGACCCAGCCGCCGTTGCGGCCGGAGGCGCCGAAGCCTGCGATGCGCTTCTCGAGCAGCACGATGCGCAGGTTCGGGTCGCGGCGCTGCAGCTCGTAGGCCGTCCAGAGCCCGGTGAGGCCCGCGCCGATGATGGCGACGTCGGCGTCGAGGTCGCCCGGCAGCGGCGGGCGCGGCGACAGGTCGTCGCCGGCCGTCGCGTGCCAGAGACTCAGCTGCGCGTAGTGCTGCGCGCTGTGCTCGGGCGCGCGCGGCGCTACAGGCGCGCCCACGCCTCGGTCAGCACCTTCCGCAGGATCCCCTCGATCTCGTCGAACTCGGCCGGGCCGATCGTGAGCGGCGGGGCGAGCTGGATGACGGGGTCGCCTCGGTCGTCGGCGCGGCAGTACAGGCCGGCGTCGAACAGCGCCTTGGAGAGGAAGCCGCGCAGCAGGCGCTCGGACTCGTCGGCGTCGAAGGTCGCCTTCGTCGCCTTGTCCTTCACGAGCTCGATGCCGAAGAAGTAGCCCTCGCCTCGCACGTCGCCGACGATCGGGAGATCCTTCAGGCGCTCGAGGGCGGCCCGGAACTTCGGCGAGTTCTCGCGGACGTGCTCGAGGATGCCCTCCTCCTCCATGATGGCGAGGTTCTCGAGGGCGACCGCCGCCGAGACCGGATGCCCGGCGAAGGTGTACCCGTGGTAGAACGCCGTCTGCCCGTGCTTGAACGGCTCGTAGAGGCGGTCGCTCACGATCATCGCGCCGAGCGGCGAGTAGCCGGAGGTGAGGCCCTTGGCGCTCGTGATGATGTCGGGCACGTAGCCGAGCGCGGTGCAGGCGAACATCTCGCCGATGCGGCCGTAGGCGCAGATGACCTCGTCGCTGACGAGCAGCACGTCGTACTGGTCGCAGATCTCGCGCACGCGCTGGAAGTAGCCGGGGGGCGGCGGAAAGCAGCCGCCGGAGTTCTGCACGGGCTCGAGGAACACCGCGGCGACGGTGTCGGGCCCCTCGAAGAGGATGGCCTCCTCGATGCGGTTGGCGGCCCACTGGCCGAACTCCTCGAGCGAGCCGTGGAAGCCCATCTCCTCTGCGCGGTAGTAGTTCGTGTTCGGCACGCGGAAGCCGCCCGGCGTCAGGGGCTCGAACATCTCCTTCATGCCGGGGATGCCGGTGATCGCGAGGGCGCCCTGCGGGGTGCCGTGGTACGCGATCGAGCGGGAGATGACCTTGTGCTTCATCGGCTTGCCGGTGAGCTTGAAGTACTGCTTGGCGAGCTTCCACGCCGACTCGACGGCCTCGCCGCCGCCGGTGGTGAAGAACACGCGGTTGAGGTCGCCGGGGGCGTAGTCGGCGAGCTTGTCGGCGAGCTCGATCGCCGTCGGGTGCGCGTACGACCACAGCGGGAAGAACGCGAGCTCCTCCGCCTGCCTGCGGGCGGCCTCGGCGAGCCGCTCGCGCCCGTGCCCGACCTGCACGACGAAGAGGCCGGAGAGACCGTCGATGTACTGCTTGCCGTGCGAGTCGTACACGTGGTGGCCCTCGCCGCGCACGATGATCGGCACGCCGTTGCCGGCCTCCATGCCGCTCTGGCGCGCGAAGTGCATCCACAGGTGGTCCTTCGCCATCTGCTGCAGCGCGACCTCGCGGTCGGGCTCGACGGCACCGGGCAGGGGCCCGGCCGTGGTCGCGGCGTGGGCGTCGTGCGAGGCCTCGTGGGCCTGCTCGGTCTTCTTCTTGGATCGGGTGAAGAGTGTCATCGTGTTCCCCAGTTGTAGAACTGCTTGAGCAGTCGTAGATAGACGAAGGTCTCGGTGCTCTGCACGCCCTCGATGCCGCGGATCTGCTTGTTCAGCAGCTCGATGAGGTCGTCGTCGTTTTCGCACACGACCTCGGCCATGATGTCGAAGCTGCCGGCGGTGAGCACGACGTAGTCGACGGCCGGGATGCGCGAGAGGGTCTCGGCGACGCTCGTGGTGTCGCCGCTCACGCGGATGCCGATCATCGCCTGCCGGTAGAAGCCGAGCTGCATCGGGTCGGTGACGGCCACGACCTGCATGACCCCCGACTCGGTGAGCTTCTGCACGCGCTGCCGCACGGCCGCCTCGCTCAGGCCGACCGCCTTGCCGATCTCGGCGTAGGAGCGCCGCCCGTCGTCCTGCAGCTGCTCGATGATCGCCTTGCTGACGTCATCGAGCTGCACGGGCTTGGAGCGGGCTGCCATGGAGCGATTCTGACAGTGATCGACCGGATAGGCAAGCGAATCCGCACCCTGAAGCCGATTCGGGCAACGGAATCCGTCGAATCATGCGTGGATTCCTGCGCGTGCTGGCGCTACAGTTCCGGACATGAGCGTTCCCACTCTCCGCAACGTCATCGACGGCCGTTCGGTCGACAGCAGCGCCGACGAGGGTCTCGACCTCGTCGACCCCGCCACCGAGGAGGTCTACGCGCGGGCGCCCATCAGCACGCCGGGGGAGATCGACGCGGCCTATCGCGCCGCAGACAAGGCCTTCGCGCACTGGGGCCGCACGACGCCGGCCGAGCGGCAGCTCGCGCTCTTCCGGCTCGCCGACGCCCTCGCCGAGCGCGCCGAGGAGTTCGCCGACCTCGAGTCGCAGGACACGGGCAAGCCCCGCGCGACCCTCGTCGCCGACGAGATCGACCAGTCGGTCGACCAGCTGCGCTTCTTCGCGGGCGCCGCGCGCGACCTCACCGGGCGCTCCGCGGGTGAGTACCTCGCCGGGCACACCTCGTACGTGCGCCGCGAGCCCATTGGCGTGATCGGCCAGGTGACGCCCTGGAACTACCCGCTCAACATGGCCATCTGGAAGATCGCCCCGGCGATCGCCGCCGGCAACACGGTCGTGCTCAAGCCCAGCGACACGACGCCGCAGTCGACCGTGCGTCTCGCCGAGCTCGCGGCCGAGCACCTGCCCGCCGGTGTGCTCAACGTCGTCATGGGCGACCGCAGCACGGGTGCGGCCCTGCTGCAGCATCCGACCCCCCAGATGGTCGCGATCACCGGCTCGGTGCGCGCCGGCATGGAGGTCGCGAAGGCCGCCGCGAGCGACCTCAAGCGCGTGCACCTCGAGCTCGGCGGCAAGGCTCCCGCGCTCGTCTTCCCCGACGCCGACCCCGAGAAGGTGGCCGAGGGCCTCGTGCTCGCCGGCTACTTCAACGGCGGGCAGGACTGCACGGCGGCCACCCGCGTCATCGTGCACGAGTCGGTGCACGATGAGGTTGTCGCGGCGCTCGCCGCCCGGGCGAGGTCGCACGGCCGCACGGGCGCGCCGCACGAGGAGGGCATCCTCTACGGCGCCCTCAACAACGCCGCCCAGCTCGAGCGCGTGAGCGGCATCGTCGACCGGCTGCCCTCGCACGCCGACATCGTCACCGGCGGTCGGCGCCAGGGCGAGAAGGGGTACTTCTACGAGGCGACGATCGTCACCGGCATGCGCCAGGACGACGAGGCGGTGCAGGAGGAGATCTTCGGGCCCGTGCTCACGGTGCAGACCTTCCGCGACGAGGCCGAGGCGCTCGCCCTCGCGAACGGCGTGCGGTACGCGCTCGCCGCCTCGGTCTGGACGAACGATCACGCCCGCGCCATGCGCCTCAGTCGCGACCTCGACTTCGGCTGCGTCTGGATCAACACGCACATCCCGTTCGTGTCGGACATGCCGCACGGCGGGTTCAAGCACTCCGGCTACGGCAAGGACCTCTCGCACTACGGCTTCGAGGACTACACGCGCCTCAAGCACGTCATGTCGTTCCTCGGCGAGTGACGCTCGTCGCGGCGGGCGGGGGAGCGCTCCCGCCCGCCGTCGCCGAGCGCGCTAGTTTGGTCCGCATGGGGGAGCTCGAGGGGGATGCCGACGACACGGTGATCCGTCGGCGGGCTCCCGGGGCCCCCGCCCCCGATCGCGACCAGGGCGCGCCGCCCGTCGAGCACGACGCCCTCGCCGCCGACGCGGCGGGCGACGACACGATCATCCGCCTCGTCGAGCCGTTCCTGCCGGCGCGCGGTCGCGCCGCCGAGCGGCCCGTGCTCTTGCTCGACTCGCTGCTGCCCGGGCGCCCGCTCGACCGCCTGCCCGAGGATCACGGCGCCGGTGAGGCCGTGGCGGGTCGCGCCGACTTCGCGCTGCGCGTGCACGGCGTCGAGCAGCTCGTCCCGCTCGACGCGCCCGTCGTGATCGGGCGGCGCCCCGGCGCGAGCCGCGTGCCGGAGGTCCCCGCGCCGAAGCGCATCGTCGTCCCCGCCGATCGGCAGGGCGTCTCCGGCCGCCACGCGCGCATCGAGCAGCTCGGCGGATCGGTCGTCGTGACCGATCTCGGGTCGAGCAACGGCACCGTCGTACACTTGCCGGCGGGGCCGCTGCTGCGGCTCCGACCGGGGGAGTCGTGCGTCGTGCTCCCCGACTCGGTCGTCGACCTCGGCGACGGCATCGACATCGTCGTCGTGGCCGTCGCCCCGCGAGCGGACGAGTCGTCGTGAGACCGGCAGACGCCCGCGCGCCCCGCAGGCCCGCACCGCCGACCCCCGCCCGCCCCCGCCACCCTCGGAGCCGCCCGTGACCGCGCTCGGACGCAGCACCGTCCGCCACGTCGTGGCCCTCCCGCATCGCGGGGAGGTCATCGAGCTCTCGTGGCACGGCGTCACGCACACCGGCTACCGTCGGGCCGCGAACGAGGACAGCTACCTCGCCGACGTGCCGCTTTTCGCCGTCGCCGACGGGATGGGCGGGCACGCGCACGGCGATCGAGCCTCAGACTCGGTCGTGCGGCGCCTGCAGGCCGCCGTCGACGGCGACTTCGTCGAGAGCGACGCGATCGCCGAGGCCCTGAGACTCGCGACGTGGGACATCCACGAGCTCGACGAGGAGGATCGCGGGATCGGCACGACGGTCACCGGCGTCGCGCTCACGATGCACGACGACCGACCGGTGCTGACCGTGTTCAACGTCGGCGATTCGCGCGTCTACAGCTTCATCGGCAACGAGCTGCGGCAGATCACGACCGACCACTCGATGGTGCAGGAGCTCGTCGACTCTGGACAGCTCTCGGCGGACGACGCCGAGAACCACCCCGAGGCCAACGTCATCACGCGAGCGGTCGGCTTCTCGACCGAGCCCGACGTCGACTTCGCGCGCATCCCCCTCATCCCCGGCATGCGCCTGCTGCTGTGCAGCGACGGCCTCACCAAGGAGGTGCCGGGCGAGCGCCTGCGGCTGCATCTCGCGGCGCGCCTGAGCGCGCGCGAGACCGCCAACGCGCTCGTCGACGCCGCCCTCGCGCAGGGCGGTCGCGACAACATCACCGTCATCGTCGTCGACGTCGTCAAGGCGCCCGAGACGCACGACTGAGCGAGGGCCGTTCCGATCGTCCGCCGCGCCCGCGTCGGGTCGGGTCGGGACGCGCGGCCGCTCGTACACTGGGGGGCATCGAGCCGGGAGGGGGGGTATCGATGGCGCGTCGACGACCATCGGAGCCGCCGATCCTGCCCGGCTTCTCGCACATCCGCCTGCTCGGCTCCGGCGGCTTCGCCGACGTCTTCCTGTACGAGCAGAACATGCCGCGGCGCCAGGTCGCCGTGAAGGTGATGCTCGCCGACGTCGTGACCGAGAACGTGCGCCAGATGTTCCAGGTCGAGGCCAACCTCATGGCGCAGCTGTCGTCGCACCCGTCGATCCTGACCGTCTACCAGGCGAGCATCTCGGCTGATGGTCGCCCCTACCTCGTCATGGAGCTGTGCTCGGCCCAGCTCGCCGAGCGCTACCGCCGCGAGCGGCTGCCGGTCGCCGAGGTGCTGCGCATCGCGGTGCAGATCGGCAGCGCCATCGAGACGGCGCACCGCCAGGGGGTGCTGCACCGCGACATCAAGCCCTCGAACATCCTCACCACGGCTTACGGGCACCCCGTGCTGAGCGACTTCGGCATCGCCGCCACCCTCAGCGCCGCCCCCACGCACGACACCGTCGGCATGTCGATCCCGTGGTCGGCGCCGGAGGTGCTGCTCGACCGCACCCCCGGCACGGTGCAGAGCGAGGTCTGGTCGCTCGCGGCCACCACCTACTCGCTGCTCGCCGGGCGTTCGCCGTTCGAGGTCACCGACGGGCCCAACACGAGCGACGAGCTCATCGGGCGCATCACCCGCGCCCGCGTGCCGGCGATCGGGCGCGACGACGTGCCGGAGGCGCTCGAGGCGGTGCTGCGCCGTGCGATGTCGAAGGATCCCGCCAAGCGCCAGCAGAGCGCGATCGAGCTCGTCCGCGAGCTGCAGCGCGTCGAGCTCGAGCTCGGGCTCGTGCCCACGCAGGCCGACGTCGCCGTCGACGACTGGGCGCTCGCGACGGTCTCCGATCCGGGCGACCGCACGATCGTGCGCGCCGTCACGCCCGCCGCCGCCGCTGCCCGCCCTGGCCGACGACGTCGCCGTGCGCTCGCCGCCGAGACCGCCGTCGCGGCGGAGGGCACCGGTTCGGCGACCGCGGGCGCGGGGCGCCGAGTGGCTGCCCGGTCGCGCGCGACCGCGGCGGTGCTCGTCGTCGTCTCGCTGCTCGTCGTGGGTCTGGGTGCGATCGGGACGGTGCTCGCCCTGCAGGGCGACGACGGCATCCCTCGCGTGACGGGCATCCAGGCCGCTCGCGACGGGTCGACCATCGTCTTCGCGTGGGACGACCCCGGCCTGCTCGACGGCGACACCTTCCGGGTGCAGGTCGCCGGCGGCGAGCAGACGCTGCAGCGGTCGACCGAGTTCGCGGTCGCCGCCGTGCCTGGCGATCGCGTGTGCGTGACCGTCACGGTCGTGCGCGAGGGCAGGGCAGGGGCGCCGAGCTCCGAGCGCTGCGCCGAGGCGGGGGAGTGAGCGCCTGATGCGTCGACTGCCGCGCGCGCGCCGCTCGGGCGTCGTCACCGCCACGAGCAGCGCGCTCGTCGCGGCCGTCATCGCCACCGCGGCGATCATCGCCCCCGGCTTCGAGGAGCAGCGGCTCGACCTCGACGACGGCTCCGTGTGGGTGGCCAACGGCGAGGAGCGCGCGATCGGGCGCGCCAACCTGCAGATCGCGGCGCTCGACACGATCGTCGAGTCGGAGGGCGCGGAGCTCAGCATCGTGCAGTCGCCCGACGAGATCGTCGTGCTCGACAGCGCGAGCGCGACCGCCGAGATCGTCGACGCGGCGCGCGCCGAGGTCGTCGAGAGCGTGCCCATGCCGCCCAACGACCCCTCGCTCGTGATCGACGGCGACACGGCGGTCGTGCACAGCGGCGGTTCGGGCGAGACCTGGGTCGTGCCGCGGCTGCTGCTGGCCGACTTCGACGCCGCTGCCGCGGCGCCCCTCGTCTTCGGCGAGGGCTCGGCCGTCGCCCTCGACGACCGGTACGGCATCGCGGCCGTCTCGCCGGCGACCGGCGAGGTGCTGCGCATCGACCCCGAGAGCCCCGACCAGGTGGAGGGCCGCTGGCCCGTGCCGATCGACGCCGACGCCTCGGTGCAGGTGACGATCGCGAGCGATCGCTGGGCGGTGCTCGAGACCGCCGCGCGCGTGCTGCGCACCCAGAGCGCGACCGTCGACCTCAGCGGGCTCCTGCCCGAGGGCTCGGAGCCCGTGCTCGCCGCCCCGGACGCCGGCGCGAGCGAGGTCGTCATCGCCCACCGCGGCGGCCTCCTGTCGGTGCCGCTCGACGGCGGTGAGCCGCGCACGATCGTCGAGGGGCGCGACGGCGTGCCCGCGCAGCCGATCCGCGCGGACGGGTGCCTGTTCGCGGCGTGGAGCGACGGCGTCGCCTGGCGCGACTGCGGCGGAGCGCCCCTGCAGCTCGACCTGGCGGGCGTCGCCCCCACCGCGGATCTCGCCTTCGCCGCGCGCGGGGCGAGCGTCGTGCTCAACGATCGCCGCACGGGCGCCGCCTGGGCGGTGCAGGAGGACGGCGCCCTCATCGACAACTGGGATGAGCTGCTGCGCGAGGAGGAGGACGAGCAGGAGGCCGAGCTCGACGAGCTCGACACCCCGCCCGAGCTCGAGCTCGCGCAGCAGCCGCCCATCGCCGTCGACGACGAGCTGGGGGCGAGGGCCGGGCGGTCGACGGCGCTGCCGGTGCTGCTGAACGACTCCGACCCGAACGGCGACGCCCTCGTCGTCAGCGAGCTCGAGCAGCTCGACCCGGGCGTGGGGCGCCTCGACATCGTCGGAGAGGGCCAGCTCGTGCAGCTCGCCCTCGAACCCGGAGCCTCCGGCGTCATCGACTTCGGCTACACGATCACCGACGGCCGCGGTGGCACGGCGAGCGCCGTCGTGCGCGTCGAGGTCCGCGCGCCGGGCGTGAACGGCGCGCCGGTGCAGGTGCGCCCGAGCAAGACGATCGTCGCCGAGGGCGGCAGCGTGACCGCGAACGTGCTCGGCGACTGGGTCGACCCCGACGGCGACCCGCTCTACCTCGCCGAGGCGACCATGGCCGCGCCGGATCGCGCGAGCTTCCGGCCCGACGGTCGCGTGACCGTGCAGGAGGAGGGCGGCACGGGCGAGCTGCGTCCCGTGGCGCTCACCGTCTCCGACGGCGTCGCCACCGGTGCCGGCACCCTCTCGGTCACCGTGCGGCCCGCCGGGCAGACGCCCATCATCGCCGACCCCTTCGTGGTCATCGCCTACGCCGGGCAGGAGGTGCGCATCGAGCCGCTCACGCACGTGCGCGGCGGCACGGGTGCGATCAGGCTCAGCGCCGTGCCCGCCAAGCCCGGCGCCACCATCACCCCGAGCCTCGACCGCGGCGTCGTGCGCTTCGTCAGCGACGAGGTGCGCACCCACTACCTCGACTACGTCGTCACCGACGGCGAGCAGACGGCGACGGGCGTCGTGCGCGTCGAGGTGCTCGCGCCGCCCGCCGCGGGCACGGCGCCGATCGCCGTGCCGAAGACGGTCTTCGTTCGCACCCTCAGCAGCGCCACCGTCGCCGTGGCGACGACCGACATCGATCCGGCCGGCGGCGTGCTCGTCGTCACAGGGGTCGCCGACGTGCCGCCCGCGAGCGGCATCCGCGCCGAGATCCTGGAGCAGCGCGACGTGCGCGTCACCCTGACGCGACCGCTCGAGGGGCCCACGAGCATCCGCTACGTCATCAGCAACGGCGCGGCCGACGCGACGGGCACGATCACCGTCATCGAGATCCCGCCGCTGGAGCGGCTGCAGCCGCCCATCGCCCGCGACGACAGCATCGTCGTGCGCGTCGGCGACGCCGTCACGATTCCCGTGCTCGCCAACGATGAGCACCCCGACGACGAGCCCATCACCCTCTCGCCGACGCTGCCGCTCGGGCTCGAGGGCGACTCCGGGCTGCTCTTCGTCTCCGGCGACGCCCTGCGCTACCTCGCGCCCGACCGGCCGGGCGAGTTCACCGCGGTCTACGAGGTGCTCGGCCCGCTCGGGCTCGAGCGCGCCCAGGCGAGCGTGCGCATCAGCGTGCGCGAGGTCGACGAGGCCACCAATGCGCCGCCCGTGCCCCGCACCGTGACGGCGCGGGTGATCGCCGGCGAGACCGTGCGCATCCGCATCCCCGTCGAGGGCATGGATCCGGATGGCGACTCGGTGCAGCTCATCGGGCAGGAGACCGCGCCGTCGAAGGGCACGGTCGTCGAGACCGGCCAGGACGTGCTCGAGTACGAGGCCGGCGTCTACAGCTCGGGCACCGACACCTTCCGCTACACCGTGGTCGACGCGCTCGGCGCTCGCGCGAGCGGCCTCATTCGCGTCGGCATCAGCCAGCGGCTGGAGGGCGCGCGCAACCCCGTCGCCAACGACGACCAGGTGACCGTGCGCACGGGCGTGAGCGTGCTCGTGCCCGTGCTCGAGAACGACACCGACCCCGACGGCTCGCCGCTCGAGGTCGTCGCCGTGGAGTCGACCGACGCGGAGGCCGAGGCCGAGGTCGTCGACGGTGAGTACGTGCGCATCACCCCTCCCGAGCGGGAGGGGCGCTACGGCTTCGTGTACGCGATCGAGAACGGGCTCGGCGGCGCCTCGCAGGCCTTCGTCTCCGTCGTCGTGCGCGAGGATGCCCCGCTCACGCCGCCCATCGCCCGCGACACCGTGCTCAGCCTCTCCGACATCCTCGACGCCGAGACCGTCGACGTCGACGTGCTCGCGAGCGTCTTCTTCGCCGAGGGCGAGGTCGGCGACCTCGGTCTCGAGCTCGTGCCCGGCTACGAGGGAGGCGCGCGGGTGCTCGGCAGCGGGGAGGTGCGGGTTCCCGTCGGCGAGCGTCGGCAGATCATCCCCTTCGTCGTCACGCACCCCGTCGACCCGAGCGTGCGCGCCTACGCCTTCATCTGGGTGCCCGGCACCGACGACGCCCTGCCGCAGCTCGACCCTCGCGCGCCCCGCATCGAGGTCGAGAGCGAGCGCACGATCGAGATCGACATCAACGACTACGTGCTCGCCGTCGGCGACGACGGCGTGAGGCTCACCGACTCGGCCACCGTGCAGGCGACCAACGCCGACGGCGGCGACCTCGTCGTCGATGACGACACCCTGCGATTCACCTCGGCCGACCTCTACTTCGGCCCCGCCTCGATCTCGTTCGAGGTGACCGACGGCACGAGCGCCGACGACCCTGAGGGTCGCGTCTCGACCATCGTGCTGCCCATCACGGTGACGCCGCGCGAGAACCAGCCGCCCGCGCTGCTCGGCGCCTCGCTCGAGCTCGAACCGGGCCAGGAGCGCGAGCTCGACCTCGTGCGCATCACCGGCTACCCCTACCCCGACGACGTCGACGAGCTCGCCTACGCGATCGTCGACGGGCCGACCTCGGGCCTCAGCGCGCGCGTCGACGGCCAGCGGCTCGTGCTCGCCGTCGACGACGACGCGCCCAAGGGCTCGACCGCGAGCGTGACGCTCTCGGTGCGCGACGACGCGGGGGAGGGCGTCGCGGGGCGCATCCAGGTGCTCGTCGTGCCCTCGACCCGACCCCTCGCGAGCCCCGCCGCCGACACCGCGATCGCGCCCCGCGGGCAGAGCACCGTCGTCGACGTGCTCGCCAACGATCAGGCGGGCAACCCCTTCCCGGAGCAGCCGCTGCGCGTCGTCGCGATCCGCGGGCTCGACGGCGCCACGCTGCCCGCCGGCGTCTCCATCGTCCCCGCCGACGGCGGGCAGAGCCTGCGCGTGACCGTCGCCGACGACGCCGCGCCGGCCGACTCGACGCTGCAGTACCAGGTCGCCGACGCCACCGACGACCCCGACCGCTACGTCTGGGCATCGGTGCGCATCTCGGTGCAGGACGTTCCCGACCCGGTCACCGACCTCCGCGTGCAGTCGTACGGCGACCGGCGCGTCGAGGTCGCCTGGTCGCCCGGCAGCGCCAACAACGCGCCGATCGAGACGTTCCGCGCCACCGTGACCCGGGCATCCGACGGCTCGGTCGTCGACACGGTCGACTGCGCCTTCTCGCCGTGCGCGGTGCCGACGCCCGGCAACGGGCCGGAGAACAGCGTCCGCATCGCCGTCACCGCGGTCAACGCGCAGGGCGCCTCCGAGCCGACCGCGCTGCCCGAGGCCGTCTGGTCCGACGTCGTGCCGCCCGCGCCGCCCATCGTCGGCATCGCCCCCCTCGACCGCGGCCTGCGCATCGGGTGGAGCAAGCCGGAGCAGGACGCCGACGCGTCGCCCATCCGCTCGTACCGGGTCGTCGCCGGGCCCGTCGTGCGCCAGCTGAGCGTCGCCGCCTCCGACCCCGTCGGTACCGTCTACTGGCTCAACGTCGTGGACGCCGCACTCGAGAACGGCACCTCCTACGCGCTCAGCGTGAGCGCGCGCAACGACTCCTTCGACCCGCTGACCGTGTGGAACAGCTCCGAGGGTTCCGGCACGCCGGCGGGCGCGCCCCTCGTCGTCGGTGCTCCGAGCGCCTCCGGGTCGACGACCGGCACCGGCGACAGCGGCCACAGCGTGAGCGTCTCGTGGGCAGGCGTCTTCGCCGCCAACGGCCGGGCCGTGCAGCGCCACTACGTCTGGGTCGGCGAGTCCGGGCCAGCGCCGGAGTGCACCGTGACCGGCGTCGACGAGGGCTCGCCCTCGCTCGCCCCGCCCTCCGGCGCGACCGCCGTCGCCGTCGACGCCACCTCGCTCACCGTGAGCGGCCTGCGCGCCGACGTGCAGTATCGCGTCGTCGTCTACGCCTGGAACGGCCAGGGCTGCACCGCGAGCGCCGAGGTGCGGGCGACCCCTCGAGCCGTGCCGGGGCAGGTCACGAGCATCACCGCGAGCGAGCCGCAGCCCAACGGCGAGGGGCGCTGGGATGTCCGGCTGCAGTCCGCCGCGACCGCGAGCGGGGCGGCCGAGCTCGTGCGGTATCGCCTGCTCATCGACGGCGTCGCCGCCGCGGACTCCGCGCTCGTCGACGTGCCCACCCTGCTCACCACCCCGGACGGTGCGCACTACGGCAGGGGCCTGCAGGTGCAGGTGCAGGCGTGCGAGCAGAACGAGACGCTGCTGTGCGGGCCGTGGTCCGACGCCTTCGTGATCGCGACCGCCGTGCTCATCGACGCGCGCCCCGTCTTCACGGAGACGGCCACCGCGCCGGCCGAGC
Source organism: Microcella alkalica (assembly GCF_014595885.1). Lineage (GTDB taxonomy): Bacteria > Actinomycetota > Actinomycetes > Actinomycetales > Microbacteriaceae > Microcella > Microcella alkaliphila_B. The sequence continues at coordinate 138,408 of NZ_JABUKC010000002.1, forward strand.
GCGAGGTGACGATCGACTGGACGCCCGTGACCGGCACCGCCTACGACGGCGTGCAGCACGAGTGCCTCGGCGGCACCGTGCTCGCTCAGGACGACGCGGCCGGCACCTGCACGATGCTCATCGGGCCGGGCGACACGCCCCAGCTGCGCGTGGTCGTGACCGATGCCGGGGTCGCCTACGAGAGAACCTACGAACCGTGAGGCAGGCTGGAGGCCGCACGGGCATCCGTCGACGAGAGGCAGCAGCACGATGACCATGACCCCCGACCAGGCGCGCTGGTTCGCCGACATCGCCGGACGCATCGTGGCGAACGTCGAGCACGTGCTGCTCGGCAAGAGCTACGTCATCCGCCTCAGCCTCACGGCGCTGCTGAGCGAGGGGCACCTGCTGCTGGAGGACGTGCCCGGCACCGGCAAGACGTCGCTCGCCCGCGCGCTCGCGCAGAGCATCCGCGGCACCACCACGCGCGTGCAGTTCACACCGGACCTGCTGCCCGGCGACATCACCGGCATCACCGTGTACGACCAGCGCTCGGGGGAGTTCTCGTTCCACCGCGGGCCCGTCTTCGCCACGATCGTGCTCGCCGACGAGATCAACCGAGCCTCGCCGAAGACCCAGTCGGCGCTGCTCGAGGTCATGGAGGAGGGGCACGTCACCGTCGACGGCGTCGAGCACGAGGTCGAGGCGCCGTTCCTCGTCATCGCGACGCAGAACCCGATCGAGCAGGCCGGCACCTACCGGCTGCCCGAGGCGCAGCTCGACCGCTTCCTCATGAAGACGGCGATCGGGTACCCCGACCACGCCGCCACCGTGCGGATCCTCGACGGAGCGAGCGGCGCCCGCGCCTCGAAGCTCGAGCCGGTCGTCGGCCTCGACGTCGTGCGCGACCTCATCGGCGCCGCCCGCACGGTGCACGTCGACCCCGTCATCACCGACTACGTCGCGCGTCTCGTGGAGGCCACGCGCGCGCACACGGACGTCCGGCTCGGCGCGAGCGTGCGCGGTGCTCTCGCGCTCGTGCGCTGCGCGAAGACCTACGCGGCCATGGAGGGGCGCCACTACGTGATCCCCGACGACGTCAAGGCGCTCGTCGAGCCCGTGCTGGGGCACCGCCTCATCCTCGACCCCGAGTCGGAGTTCGACGGCGTCACCGCCTCCTCCGTCATGGGGCAGGTGCTGCTCGAGACGCCGCCGCCGAGCGATCGGGTCGCCGTGTGAGCCTGCGCACCGCCGACCGCTCGCGCACCGCCTCGCGCGGCGGCACGAGCACGCGGGGCGCCGAGACGCACGGCGGGCGCGCCGACGAGTCGACGCTCACCTCGACGGTCACGACGGCGCGTACGCGCATCGTCGGCGACCGCACCGGCTGGTGGGCGGATGCCCTGGTCGCGATCGTGCGCGCCGCCCGTGCCCTCGGGGCCGGCCTCGATCGCGTGCGCCGCGCCGCCTCCTCGGTCGTCACCCCGCTCGGCTGGACCGTGGCCGCGGTCGCCCCGCTCGCCCTGCTCGCCGGTCTCACGTGGGGCTGGCGCGAGCTCGTCGTCCTCGGGGTCGCGGCCGCCGCCCTCGCGCTCGTGGCGCTGCTCTACCTGATCGGTCGCACGCCGCTGCGCGTCCAGCTCGCCCCGCCGCCGAGCCGCGTCGCGGTGGGCGACGAGGCGCTCGCTCGCCTGGTCATCGAGAACCGCTCGCGCCGGCGGGCGTTCGGCGCCTCGCTCGACGTGCCGGTGGGGCCCGCGATCGTGCCGGTCGCCCTGCCCGGCCTCGCGCGGGGCGCCGTCATCGAGCGCGACGTGCCGGTGCCGACCGCTCGCCGGGGGCGCCTGCTGCTCGGTCCGGTGCGCACGGTGCGCGCTGACCCGATCGGGCTCGTGCGCCGCGAGGTCACTTTCACCGACGGGGTCGAGATCGTCATCCATCCCCGCACGGTCGACATCCCCTCGACCTCGAGCGGACTCGTGCGCGACCTGGAGGGGCAGCCCACCCGCGACCTCACCACGAGCGACCTCGCCTTTCACGCGCTGCGCGAGTACGTGCCGGGCGATGACCGACGGCACATCCACTGGAAGTCGACGGCGAAGACCGGCACCTTCATGGTGCGGCAGTTCGAGGAGACCCGGCGCTCGCACCTCGTCGTCGCGCTCAGCGTCGCGAGCATCGACTTCGCCTCCGAGGCCGAGTTCGAGCTGGCGGTGAGCACCGCGGGCAGCCTGGGCGCCCGCGCCATCCGGGATGCGCGCGAGGTCTCGGTCGTCGTCTCCGCCCTCACCCCCGAGTTCGCGAAGCGCACCGTCGTCGCGACGCGGTCGCTCGCGACGATCGCTCCCGCGCGACTGCTCGACGACCTGGCGCTCGTGGAACTCAGCGCGTCGGCGCTCGGCGTCGTCGACGTGAGCCGGCTCGTCGGCGGCGGCGCCCGCGGGGTCTCGGTGGCGTTCCTCGTCGTGGGGTCGAGCGTCCGGCCGGCGCGGCTGCGCTCCGCGGCTGCGGCGTTCCCGCCCTCGGTCGAGGTCGTCGCCATCCAGTGCGACCCCGAGACAGTGCCGGGCCGCCGGCGGCTGAGCGGACTGACGGTCGTGACGATCGGCTCGCTGGCCGACCTGCGCCGTGCCATGCGCGGCGGTGACGAGTGGTGAGCGCGCCGCGCTCGACCGGGCCGCGCGGGGGCAGCTCCGCGCGGTCGCGGCCGGCCGTCCGACGCGCCCCTCGACCGGTGGCGCGCCCCGCCGTGCTCGCCTCGGCCATCGCGATGACCCTCGCCTCCTGGGCGATCGTGGCCGTCGCGCTCTGGCCGATCTACCGAGCGCTACCGTTCGTGGTGCTCGCGGCGATCGCGATCTCGGTCGGAACGGCGGTCGCCACCGCCGGGGCGCTCCTGCGCTGGGCCGGGTGGGGTGTCCTGCTGGCGACGGTCGCGGTCTTCACGATCCTCGGCGTGCCCCTCGCGGTGCCCGCGCGCACGGTCTACGGCGTGCTGCCGGAACCGGCCGGGCTGCTCGAGCTCGCCGCGGGCGTCGTGCTCGGCTGGCGCCAGCTGCTCACGATCGAGCTGCCGGTGGGCTCGTACGAGTCGCTCCTCGTGCCCGCGTTCGTGCTGCTGCTCGCGGGGCCCGTCATCACCCTGTCGATCGCCGTGCGCACGGCCCGACCCGCGCTCGCCGCGGCCGTGCCCGCGCTCGCGTTCCTGCTCGCGATCGCGCTCGGCCGCGACGATCGGCCGCTGCCGCTGGGCAGCGCCGCCGTGCTCGCGGTCGTGCTCATGCTGTGGATGGCCGCGCTGCGCCGGCACCGCCGCACCGATCTGTTGCGCGCCGGGGGGCCGTCGAACCCGCAGGACGCCCGGGCCGCCGTCGTGCGGGCCTTCGCCTCGGCGGTCGTCCTGCTCCTCATCGCCGTGGGGGGCGGCATCGCGGCCGCGCTCGCGGCACCGCTGCCCGACGAGCGGGTCGTGCTGCGCTCGCTCGTGGAGCGCCCCTTCGATCCTCGTGAGCTGCCGAGCCCGCTGTCGGGCTACCGCGCGGCCTTCGATCCCGCCGTCGCAGATTCTCCGGCGCTGCGCGTCGCGGGTGCCCCGGAGGGCGCTCGGATCCGGGTCGCGACGCTCGACAGCTATGACGGGGTCGTCTTCGCCGTCGGCAGCGACGAGGTCGCGGCCGCCTCGGGTCGATTCGTGCGCATCCCCACCGAGCGCGACGTCGACGTCCCGGGGGAGCGGCTCGACATCGAGATCGAGGTGCTGCGCTCGCTCGGCTCCTGGCTGCCGACCGTCGGAGTCTTCCGCGGCGTCCGATTCCTCGGCGACGACGCGGCCGACGTGCGCGACCGGGTGCGCCTCAACACGACCACCGGCACCGCCGCCCTCCTCGGCGGCACGCCGGCCGGCACCGCCTACGTGCTCGATGCGGTCGTGGCCGAGGAGGCGCCGCTCGATCTGGCCCGCTCGGCGCCCGGCGCGAGCGCCGTGCCCGGCATCGCCGCCGTTCCCGACGAGCTGCGGGCCTGGCTCGAGGGCGTCACCGCGGGCATCGACGGGGCCGGCCCTCGACTGGATGCTGCGCTCGAGGCGATCCGCGAGCAGGGCTACATCTCCCACGGCGTCGACCCCGACGAGCCCGCGAGTCGCTCCGGGCACTCCCTCGACCGTCTCGCCGAGCTCATCACGCGGCGTCCGATGGTCGGCGACGCCGAGCAGTACGCGGTGCTCGCCGCACTCGTGGCGCGCGAGCTCGGCTTTCCCTCGCGCGTCGTGCTCGGCTACGGGCCCCTCGAGGGCCGCAGCGCCACCCTCCGCGCCGATGCCCTGACGGCCTGGATTGAGGTCGACGTCCTCGAGAGGGGGTGGACGCCGGTCGACGTCGTGCCACCCGAGCGCGAGATCCCGCCGCAGGAGCCGCAGGAGCCGGTGCCGGTCTCGCGGCCGCAGAACGCCGTGCAGCCCCCCGTCGAGCCTCCGCCGCCCGCCGACGAGCAGGCGCCCCCCGCGACCGAGCCCACGGAGCGGCCCGCTGCCGATCCGATCCTGGAGCTCCTGCTGGCGATCGCGCGCATCGCCGCGATCGTGCTCGCGGCCCTCGCGCTCCTCGCGGCGCCCTTCGTCGGGGTCGTGGCGGCGAAGGCGGGGCGCCGGCGGCGTCGACGCCGCGCGGCCGACCCGACCCTGCGCATCCTCGGCGGATGGCGGGAGCTCACCGACGCCGCCGTCGACCACGGCGTCGACCTGCCCGCGGGCGCCACGCGGCGCGAGGTCGCCGTGCTCGTCGGTCAGCCGCAGGCTGGCGTGCTCGCGCGCGTCGCCGACCGCGTCGACTACGCGCCCGAGCCGCCCGAGCCCGGCGAGGCCGACCGCGTCTGGAGCGCCGTCGACGCAGTGCGTGCGGGGCTGGATGCCCGGGCCGGCCGCCGCGAGCGGTGGCGCGCCGCGCTCTCCTTGCGTTCGCTGCGCGGGTATCGTGGCCGCTCGAAGGGCCAGCGAGGGAGGCGAGCACCGTGATCTGCCAGCACTGCGGTGCCGCGCTGCCGCCGATCGCGATGTTCTGCGGAGAGTGCGGCCGCTCGGTCGCCGCGCGCTCGCCGATCGTCCCGCCCGTGCCGCTCACGTCGGCCGCGATGCCCTTCTCCGCGAGCGAGCCGCTCTCGATCACCCCGGCGAGCCCGCCCGCCCCGGACGAGCCTCCGCTCGCGAGCCCCGGGGCGCCGTCGGCGGTGGCGGATGCTCCGCTCACGCCGCCCGCCCCGCCCCTCTCTCTGCCCCCGGTCGTCCCGGTGCGGCCGGTCGTGCCGCTCGCGCCGACGCCGGTGACCCCGCCGAGTCCGCCCTCCACCGAGAGTGCGGGGGATTCCGCGCCGCACGATGGAGCGGCGCACTGCGCCCGCTGCGGCGCCGCTGCGGAGCCGGGCGACGTGTTCTGCGGCACGTGCGGAGAACGGCTGCCCTCGCCGGCCCCGCTGCCGTCGGTCTCCGCGGCGCCGACGCCGACCCCGGTGGCCGAGCGACCGGTGCCGACCCCGGCGAGCCCGCCCCAGCCGTGGGTCTCGCCGCCGTCGCCGGCGAGCGCGGTCGCTCCTGTCGCTCCCGTCGCTCCGCCCGTGCCGCACGCCGTGGAGTCGACGCTCGATCCCGACACCGAGAACACCCGCCTGGTGCCGCGCGGCACGACGGGCGCCCGTTTCGTGCTGCAGTTCTCCACCGGCGAGAGCTACACGGTGCTCGGCTCGGGCATCATCGGCCGCAATCCCACGCCCGAACCGGGCGAGGCGATCGACCACATCGTGACGATCGTCGATCCGGGCCGCTCGGTGTCGAAGTCGCATCTGGAGTTCGGTCAGGACAACGGCGTGTTCTGGGTGAGCGATCGGCACTCCGGCAACGGCTCGGTGATCCGCGAACCGGGCTCCGAGCCCCGCTACTGCGAGCCCGGCCGCCGCTATCGCGTGGTCCGCGGCACGCGCATCGACATCGGCGAGCAGTTCGTCGTCGTCAGCTGACGACCGCTCCTCCCCAGCCCGCCTCCTCTCGGGCGGATGCCCGAACCGCCCGTCCGCGCCGCTGCCCACCGCCGCGACCCGCTTCACTGCCGGCATGCATCGCCTGCCGCCTCTGCCGAGCCTCCCGGCCCCGCCGCCGCGCACGCCGTTCCCCGTGATCGCGGTCGTCGCTCCGGCGGTGGGGGCGGTCGTCGTCTCGCTCGTCACGGGCTCGCTCTTCGTGCTCGTCTTCGCGGCGCTCAGCCCGATCATCGCGATCGCGACGTCGCTGGATGCCCGACGCGCCGCCCGCCGCCACCGACGCGACGAGGCGGCCCGCTTCGATCGCGACTGCGCGTCGTGGCTGGCCCGAGTGCCCGAGCTCCACGCCGCCGAGCGCGCCAGGGCCGACGCCGAGCATCCGCCGGCCCGGGTGCTCGCCGCCGCGGCCGCGCCGCCCGACCCGGCCTCGCCCGTGCGCATCGGCACCGCGGCGGCGCCGAGCGGCACGCTGCCCGAGGCTGCGGAGCCGCCCGGTGACGGGCCCGAGCACGCGCGGCTACGCGAGCTCGTGACCTCGGCGCGCCTGCATCCCGCGCTTCCTGTGCTCATCGATCCCGGTCGCGTCGCGGTGCTCGGGCGCGGCGTCGTCGCCGAGTCGGTCGCGCGCGCGCTCGAGCTGCACCCCGGCTGCGCGGTGCTGCGCTCCCGGGCCGCGATCGCCCCGGACGAGACGCCGATCGCCGAGATCGTCATCGAGTCGGCGACGCGCGCGCGACTGCGCACGCCCGACGGCGTGGAGCGGAGCATCCGGCCCGAGGGCCTCTCCCGCCGCGAGCGCGACCGCGCCCACGCTCGCCGCGCACGACCGGGCGCCCGCCTCCCCGAGTCGGTGCCGTGGTCGGCGCTCGCGGCCGCCGCAGCGGCGGAGGGCCGACCGATCGCGCCGGGCGCGATCGGCGTCGCCGCATCGGGGGAGGCTGCGCTGGATCTGCTCGGGGAGTCGCCGCACGCGCTGATCGGCGGTACGACGGGCAGCGGCAAGAGCGAGCTGCTGCGCACGCTCGCGCTCTCCTGGGCGGTGGGAGCGACGCCGCAGGCGCGGTCGATCCTGCTCGTCGACTTCAAGGGCGGTTCCGCCTTCGCCGAGCTCGCCGGCCTGCCGCACGTCGTCGGCCTCATCACCGACCTCGACGCCCGCGCCGCGGGGCGCGCACTGCGCAGCCTCCGGGCCGAGCTGCGCCGACGCGAGTCGCTGCTGCTCGAGCATCGCGCGCGCGACATCCGCGAGCTCGCCGAGGGCGTACTCGCGCGGCTGCTCGTGCTCGTCGACGAGTACGCCGCGCTCGTCGAGGCATTTCCGGAGCTGCAGCCGCTCTTCGCCGATCTGGCCGCGCGGGGTCGCTCGCTCGGCATCCATCTGGTGCTGTGCACGCAACGTCCGGCGGGCGTCGTGCGCGACGCGGTCGCGGCCAACTGCGGCATCCGCGTCGCCTTCCGCCTGACCTCGCCCTCTGACGCGGCGGGTCTGCTGGCCGAGACCCCGCCCTCGCCCGACGCCCCGCCGGGCCGCGCGGTCATCTCCGTGGCCGGCCGAGTGGACACCGTGCAGGTGGCGACGATCGACGAGCGCGACGCGATGGCCGTCGCCGCGCGCTGGGCGGCCGCCCCCCGCGCCGACCGGCCCTGGCTGCCGCCGCTGCCGAGCGCGCTCACGACGTCCGAGCTCACCACCCTGCCCGCGTCCGGGCTCGGGGCGACGCACACCGCTGAGCCGCACGCGACCTCATCCCCCTTCGCCCCGTCGATCGATGGCCCGGATGCCCCGCTCACGGTGCCCTTCGGCATGCTCGACGACCCCGACCGTCAGCGGCGAGCGCTCGCCGCGTGGAGCCCGCGCCGCGATGGCTCGCTGCTCGTGGCCGGCGCGCACGGCAGCGGCGTCGAGCTCGCCCTGGCGGCCCTCGCCGAGGGGGCGCTCGAGCACGGCGCGCGCGTCGAGGTGCTGCCCGCGACCCTCGCCGACGCCCTCGGAGCGATCGGCGAGCTGCGCGACGCCCTCGACACCGCGGCCAGCCACCGCGCGGGGGCGCCCTCGACTCCGGTCGTCGTCATCGCCCCGGCCCTCGACGCGCTCGTCGCCGAGGCGGGGGATGCTGCGCTCGACCTCCTCGACGCCCTCGACGCGCTCATCCGGAGGGTCCGCCGCGACGGCGGAGGGCTCGTCGCGAGCGCGGAGTCGGTGCTGCGGGCGCGCTCCGGCATCGTCGGCCGCTTCGACTCGATCCTGCTGCTGCGCGTCACCTCGCTCGACGACCACCGCGCCGCCGGGGGCGACCCGACCGACTTCGATCCGGATGCTGCTCCCGGTCGCGGGCGCTGGCAGGGCGCCGAGGTCCAGGTCGCCCGCGCCCGCGGCCCGCTGCCGACGCCGCGCCGCCCGCTCGTCGAGCCCTGGCGGCCCGCGGCGGGGGAGTGCGTCGCTGTGGTCTCGCGGCAGCCCTCCCGCACGGCTCGCGCCCTCGCGGGGTTCGGGTGGCGCACCTCGCTCGACCCTGCCGCGCTCGACGCGCGCGACGCGACCGAACCGCACGCTCAGCGCGCCGCGTCCGCTCCCGCCGCCGGGGCGACTCCCCGTCCGGGCGCCGACATCGCGGCGCCCCGAGCGGTCGTCGCCGACGCGGAGACCTGGCAGGCGAACTGGGCGGCGCTCGCGCGCGTGCGCCGCGACGGCACGATCGTGCTCGTCGACGCGAGCGCCTCCGAGGCACGCGCGGTGCTCGGGCCGTCGATGCGGATCCCGCTGCGCGGCGACGACCCGGAGGAGATCGTCGTGCTCGCCGCGGGAGAGACGCCGAAGCGGGCCCGCTGGAGCGGACCCGCTTCGGAGGATCGGCCGGAACGTCGACGCAGCGGTTGAGACGTCGGCGGGCGGTGCGCCCGGGTGACGTCAGGCGAGCGCGGTTGCGAGCTCGACCGACGCGAGCCCGTGCGCCGTGCCCACCGCCTCGTTCGTCACGTGCCCGTCGTGCGTGTTGAGGCCGAGCGCGAGCGAGGCGTCGCCGCGCAGGGCGTCGCGCCAGCCGCGGTTCGCAATCGCCCGCACGTACGGCATCGTCGCGTTCGTGAGCGCGTGCGTCGACGTCGACGGCACGGCGCCCGGCATGTTGGCCACGCAGTAGAAGATGCTGTCGTGCACGCGGAAGGTCGGCTCGGCGTGCGTGGTCGGGCGCGAGTCGGCGAAGCAGCCGCCCTGGTCGACGGCGATGTCGACGAGCACGCTGCCCGGCTTCATGCGCGAGACCAGCTCGTTGCTGACCAGCTTCGGGGCCTTCGCGCCCGGGATGAGCACCGAGCCGATGAGCAGGTCGGCCTGCACGGCAGCGCGCTCGATCTCGTAGCCGTTCGAGGCGATCGTCTTCACGCGGCCCGCGTAGAGCGCATCGAGCTCACGCAGACGCTGGATGTTCGTGTCGAGCACGGTCACGTCAGCGCCCAGGCCGACCGCCATCGCGACCGCGTTGGTGCCCGCGACACCGCCGCCGAGCACCACGACGTTCGCCGGGTGGGTGCCGGGCACACCCGGCACGAGCAGGCCAGGGCCGCCGTTCGGGCGCATCATCGCGTTCGCGCCGACGATCGGGGCCAGCCGGCCGGCGACCTCGCTCATCGGGGCCAGCAGCGGCAGCGCGCGCGAGGGCAGCTGCACCGTCTCGTACGCGATCGCGGTGACCTTCGACTCGAGCAGCGCGTGCGTGAGCTCCTTCTCGGCAGCGAGGTGCAGGTAGGTGAACATCACCATGCCGGGGCGGAAGTGCCCGTACTCCGAGACGATCGGCTCCTTGACCTTCAGCAGCAGCTCGGCCTCGCCCCACACCGTCGCGGCGTCGTCGACGATGCGCGCACCCTGGGCGGCGTAGGCCTCGTCGGTGATCGACGAGCCGAGACCGGCGCCGGCCTGCACGATGACCTCGTGCCCGTTCGCGACGAGGTCGTGCACCCCCGCGGGGGTGATCGCCACCCGGTACTCGTTGTTCTTGACCTCTGCGGGAACCGCGATTCTCATGTTCTGACTCCTGTGTGGGCGAACGCGCCAAGCGGAGCCGACGCTCCCGTGCGCTGCGGGATCAGCGTAGCGCTCTTCCGCAATGGATTCCGCACCGTTTTTCGCCGAAAGGTGCTGATTTCGTGAAGATTGTGTTTCAGAATGGATGAATCGGGCCGCACAGGGTGCGGTGACCCGGGCGGTGTGTCAGTATCAACGCACCGTCACCCCTGTCAGGACACCGTCGTACCTCACACCGCGTAAGGAGCAGCGCCATGCACCGTCCGCTTCCCGAAGACCCGATGATCCGCAGCCTCATCGCGCAGGCCAAGCGGGCCCAGCTGAGCCGCCGTGCGATGCTCGCCGGCACGGGCGCCGGCGCGACCGCCCTCGCGCTCGCGGCCTGCGCGACGGGTGCCGAGGAGCTCACCCCCGCTGAGGATGTCAGCGACACCGACAAGACGCTGAACTGGGCGAACTGGCCGTTCTACATCGACGAGGACGAGGAGGGCGGCTACCCGACCCTCGAGCGCTTCCAGGAGCAGACCGGCATCGAGGTGACCTACCTCATCGACGTCGACGACAACAACTCCTACTTCGCCAAGGTGCGCGACCAGCTCGCGCTCGGCCAGGACATCGGTGCCGACACCGTCTGCCTCACCGACTGGATGGTCAACCGCTGGATCCAGCTCGGCTACACGCAGGAGCTCAACAAGGACAACATCCCCAACGCCGCCAACCTCGTCGAGAGCCTGCAGAACCCGGCCTTCGACCCGGGCCGCGTGCACTCCCTGCCTTGGCAGGGCGGCTTCGCCGGCATCGCCTACAACGTCGAGGAGACCGGCGAGGTGCGCTCGGTGAGCGACCTGTGGCGCGCCGACCTGAAGGGCCGCGTGGGCGTGCTCTCCGAGATGCGCGACACGATCGGCGTCATCATGCTCGAGAACGGCGTCGACATCTCCGGCGACTTCTCGGCCGACGAGTTCAACGCCGCGCTCGACATCTTCCGCGAGCAGGTCGAGTCCGGGCAGATCCGCAACGTGCGCGGCAACGCCTACACGGAGGACCTGGTCAACGGCGACACTCTCGCCGCGATCTGCTGGTCGGGCGACATCACGCTGCTGAACTTCGAGGCCGGCTACGAGAAGTGGAAGTTCGTCCTCCCCGAGGGAGGCGCGACGCTCTGGAACGACAACTTCCTCATCCCGATCGGCTCGCCGCGCAAGACGAACGCTGAGACGCTCATCAACTACTACTACGAGCCCGAGGTCGCGGCTGAGGTCGCCGCGTGGGTGAACTACATCACCCCCGTCGAGGGCGCCTACGAGGCCGCGCTCGAGATCGACCCCGAGCTCGCCGAGAACCAGCTCATCTTCCCCAACGCCGAGACCCTCGCGCAGGCGAAGATCTTCCGCGGCCTCTCGGCCCAGGAGGAGAACGAGTTCCAGTCGGCGTTCCAGAGCATCCTGCTCGGCTCGTAGTCGACGGCTCGTCCGTCTCCCCACCCCTCATCACCCGAAGGAGCACCACCGAGGTGTCGAACAGCGCTGTTCCCCAAGGGGGATTCGCCGAGGCGGGTGCCGATCTCGAACTGGTCGGCATCACCAAGCGTTTCCCCGGCTTCACCGCGATCGAGGATCTGGACCTGCGCATCCCCGCAGGCTCGTTCTTCGCGCTGCTGGGCCCGTCCGGCTGCGGCAAGACCACGACCCTGCGTCTCATCGCCGGGCTCGAGGAGCCGACGGCCGGCCGCATCCTCATCGGGGGGAAGGACGTCACGTCGACGAAGGCGTTCCAGCGCCCGGTGAACACGGTGTTCCAGAGCTACGCGCTCTTCCCGCACATGACGATCCTGGAGAACGTCGCGTTCGGTCTGAAGCGTCGCAAGGTGGCGAACGCGGATGCTCTGGCTCACGAGGCGCTGCGTCTGGTCGAGCTCGACCACGTGTCGGCGCGCAAGCCGGCGCAGCTCTCCGGCGGGCAGCAGCAGCGCGTGGCGCTGGCGCGCGCGGTCGTGAACCGACCCGCGCTGCTGCTGCTCGACGAGCCCCTCGGCGCCCTCGACCTCAAGCTCCGTCGGCAGATGCAGATCGAGCTGAAGGACATCCAGGACACGGTCGGGCTCACCTTCCTCCACGTCACGCACGATCAGGAGGAGGCCATGACGATGGCGGACACGGTCGCCGTCATGAACAAGGGCGTCATCGAGCAGATGGGGCCGCCGCAGGAGCTCTACGAGCTGCCCCGCACAGCGTTCGTCGCGACCTTCCTCGGTCAGTCGAACCTCATGACGGGCCGCGTGGTGAGCTCGGGCGGCACGTCGATGGTCGTCGACGTCGCCGCCGGCCAGGTCGAGGTGCCTGCCGAGCGCGCGCAGCGCACCTCCGGCGAGGTCGTCGTCGGCATCCGGCCCGAGAAGGTCACGCTGCACGCGAGCGACCCCGGCCGGCAGACCGGTCGCAACGTCGTGGGCCCCGGCCGCATCACCGACGTCTCCTTCAGCGGCGTGAGCACCCAGTACGAGATCACCTCGCCTGCGCTCGGCGTCTTCACCGTCTTCGCGCAGAACACGAGCATCTCGCGCATGCACCACGACGGCGACGAGGTCTGGATGAGCTGGGAGGTGGGGCACACCTTCGGCCTCGCCGACGAGCCCTCGTCGGTGTCGGCGAACCGGTTCGCCGACGACACCGACACGAGCATGATCGCGACCCAGCGTCGCGAGCAGCTCGAGGCGGAGTTGGAGGGGGCCTGATCCATGGCCTTCGGCGCCTTCGCGACCGCCACGACGGCGGCTGAGCCGGCGGCCCGCAGGAAGAGCCCCATCGCGCTCCTGCTGCTGCTGCCCGGTCTGTTCTACCTGGGCCTGTTCTTCCTGGTCCCGCTGCTCTCGCTCGTCATCACGAGCCTGCAGGAGCCCGACCCGCTGATCTTCGGGCAGTACCAGAACGCGTTCCGGTGGGAGAACTACGTCACCGTGCTCGAGCAGTACTGGCCGCAGGCCGTGCGCTCGTTCGGGTTCGCCGCCGTCGCGACGCTCTGCGCGCTGCTCATCGGCTTCCCGCTGGCGTACTTCATCGGCATCACCCTGCGGCGGTGGCCCCTGCTGCAGGCTCTCGCCCTCGTGCTCGTCATCGCTCCGTTCTTCATCTCGTTCCTGCTGCGCACGATCGCCTGGAAGCAGATCTTCTCCGACGAGGGCCCGGTCGTGGGCTTCCTGCAGTCGTTGGCGATCCTGCCGCCGGGCGTCGCGATCACGGGCTCGGCGTTCGCGGTGATCTTCGGTCTGACGTACAACTTCATCCCGTTCATGACGCTGCCGATCTACACCTCGCTCGAGCGGCTCGACCTGCGCTACGTCGAGGCCGGGGGTGACCTGTACGCGAGCCCGCGCTCGACGTTCTTCCGGGTCACCCTGCCGCTCGCGGCGCCGGGCATCATGTCGGGCACGCTGCTGACGTTCATCCCGGCGGCCGGCGACTACATCAACGCCAGCCGCGAGTTCCTCGGCTCGACCGACACCGCGATGATCGGCAACGTCATCGAGGCGAACTTCCTCGTGCTGCAGAACTTCCCGGCGGCGGCGGCGCTCTCGCTCGTGCTCATGGCGGCGATCCTCGTGCTCGTGAGTGTCTACGTGAAGCGCAGCGGAACGGAGGACCTCCTGTGAGAGGCTTCGGCAAGTACGCGATCTGGGTCTACTCCGCGATCGCGCTGACCTTCCTGATGATCCCGATCGTCTACACGATCGTGTTCTCGTTCAACGACTCGCGACGCACCAACATCGTCTGGCGCGGCTTCACGCTCGACAACTGGCTGAACGTCTGCGAGGCGCAGGGCGTCTGCCAGGCGTTCGCCAACAGCATCCTCATCGGCGTCGTCGCGACGATCCTCGCCACGACGCTCGGCACGATGATCGCGATCGCCCTCGTGCGCTACCGCTTCCGGTTCCGCTCAGCGACGACGCTGCTGCTCTTCCTGCCGATGGCGACCCCGGAGGTCGTGCTCGGCGCGGGTCTCGCCGCGCAGTTCCTGCAGGCCGGCGTGCCGAAGGGCATTGGCACGATCATCCTCGCGCACACGATGTTCTGCATCAGCTTCGTCGTGGTGACGGTGCGGGCGCGCGTGGCGAGCCTCGATCCGGCGCTCGAGGAGGCCGGGCGCGACCTGTACGGCTCGCCGCGCGCGGTGTTCTGGCGCATCACGTTCCCGCTGCTGTTGCCGGGCATCATCGCCGCCGCGCTGCTGTCGTTCGCGCTGAGCTTCGACGACTTCATCATCACCAACTTCAACCGGGGCGCCGACGTGACCTTCCCGTCGTACGTCTACACGGCGGCCGCGCGCGGCATCCCGGCCGAGGCGAACGTCATCGCCTCGGGGGTGTTCCTGCTCGCGATCGTGCTCGTGGTCGTCTCGCAGGTGTCGGCGGCGGCGCGTCGCCGGCGCCTGGCGAAGGCGAGCTGAGCCGCCCGAGCAGCCAGCGACGGCGCACGACCTCCCGGGGTCGTGCGCCGTCGTCGTCCTCGCGGACGGGCGGCTCAGCGGGCGGTGCTCTGCGGCCGGCGACCCCGGTCAGTGCACGGTGACGTGCAGCCGGCCGACGACCTCGTCGCCGCCGAGCACCGGCTCGACCGTGGCGCCGAGCACGGCGTCGGCGGCGCTCGCCTCGATGAGCCCCTCGGCGACGAGCAGGGCGAGCGCGACCGGCGTCGTCGCCCGCATCGAGCCGTCGAGCACCTTCACGGCGACGGCGGCGCCCGAAGGATGGCCGATGACGACGAGGCCCTCGGCGCCGATCTTCGCGATCACGCCGAGCCGCTCGATCGCGAGGGTGTTCGCCCGCCCCGGCCCGTCGATCGCCCACGGCTGGGCGGCGACGGCGTGCATGAGCCGCGCGGCATCCGCGGTCTCGCCGCTCGCGACCCGCGCGATGCCGCGCGCGAGCGCCGCGAGCGAGGTGGCGTGCAGCGGCGCGCCGCATCCGTCGACGCTCGTGGCCCGCACCGGTTCACCGGTCCACGCCTCGATGGTCTCGACGATGCGGCGCTGCAGCGGATGTTCGGGCGAGAGGTAGCTCGCGGCGTCGGCGCCGAGTGCGTCGCTCGCGCGGAGGAACCCGGCGTGCTTGCCCGAGCAGTTCATCGTGATGCGTGCCGGCCCGAGCCCGGCTGCCCGACGCTCGGCGCGCTCGCGGGCGCCGAGCGGCCACTGCGCTGGGCACTGCAGGGCGGAGGCGTCGCGACCGTCGGCGGCGAGCATCCGTTCGACGACAGCGAGGTGCGCGGGCGAGCCGCAGTGCGAGGCGGTGGCCAGCACGAGCTCATCGTCGGCGAAGCGCGCCCCGGTGCCGAGCACCGCGAGGGTCTGCAGCGGCTTGAGCGTCGAGCGCGGCCAGACGGTCGCGTGCACGTCGCCGACCGAGCGCAGGATGCGCCCCGACGCGTCGACGACGGCCGCCGCCCCGAGATGGCGCGATTCGATCACGCCGCCGCGCTCGATGACCGCGAGCTCGACCGAGCCGCCCGCCGTGAGCGCACCCGCGTCACCCGTGTCGCCGACGCCGCCGGCGCGGCCCACGCTCAGGGGCGCACCGACGGCTGCCGGTGGCGCCGCGCCAGGCCCCCCGGGCGCGGCACCGCCGGGGCTCACGCCTTCGAGAGGGCCGCGTCGAGCACCGAGACGGCGTCGCGCAGCAGCTCGTCGCTGATGACGAGCGGGGGCAGGAAGCGGATGACGTTGCCGTAGGTGCCCGCCGTCAGCACGAGCACGCCCTGCTGGGCGGCCTCGGCGGCGATGCGCGAGACGGTCGCCGCATCGGGCTCGCCCGTCTCCGGGTCGACGAACTCGATCGCGAGCATCGCGCCGATGCCGCGCACGTCGCCGATGACCGGGTGCTTCGCCTGCAGCTCGCGCAGCATCGGCATCAGCGTGCTCTCGATGCGCTTCGCGGCGCCGAGCAGGTCGCGTCGCTCGATCTCGTCGAAGACGGCGATCGCGGCGGCGCACGCGACGGGGTTGCCGCCGTAGGTGCCGCCGAGGCCGCCGGCGTGGGCGGAGTCCATGATCTCGGCGCGGCCGACGACGCCAGCGAGCACCATGCCGCCGGCGATGCCCTTGGCCGTCGTGATCATGTCGGGCTCGAGGCCGAAGTGCTCGCTCGCGTACCAGGCACCGGTGCGGGCGACGCCCGACTGCACCTCGTCGGCGACGAAGACGATGCCGTTGGCGCGGCACCACTCCTGCAGCGCCAGCAGGTAGCCCTCGGCCGGCACGATGAAGCCGCCCTCGCCCTGGATCGGCTCGGCGACGAGGCACGCGAGATCCTGCGCGCCGACGCGCTTCTCCAGGTACGAGATCGTGCGCTTGGCCGCCTCCGCGCCCGAGAGCCCGTCGTGGAAGGGGTAGGAGTTGGGCGCGTGGTGCACGTCGCCCGCGAACGGCCCGAAGCCGAGGTTGTACGGCATGGCCTTGAAGTTCATGGCCATCGTCAGGTTGGTGCGGCCGTGGTAGCCGTGGTCGAGCACCGCCACGCCGTTGCGGCCGGTGTGCTTGCGCGCGATCTTCACCGCGTTCTCCAGCGCCTCGGCGCCGGAGTTCACGAGCACGACCTTCTTCGCGAAGTCTCCGGGCGTGCGCTCGACGAGCAGCTCGGCGACGCGCACATACGGCTCGTAGGGGGTCACGGTGAAGAGCGTGTGCGTGACCTTCGCCACCTGCTCCTGCACCGCGGCGACGACCGCGTCGTTGGTGTGCCCGGCGCCCATGACACCGATGCCGCCGCCGAGGTCGATGAAGTGGTTGCCGTCGACGTCGACGACGACGGCGTCGTGCGCGCGGTCGATGTAGACGGGGAGAGTCGTGCCTACGCCGCCGGAGACGACGGCGAGGCGGCGCTCGTGCAGGGCCTGCGACTTCGGGCCGGGCACCGGGGTGACGATACGGCGCTCCTGGGCGACCTCGTGGTCGCCGAACGCGGCGGGAGCGGGCGCGGAGAGGGTGTCAGTCATGATGGGGTGAGTGTACTCCCGGGTGCTCCGCCCGGGTCGGGAGGAAGGGGCCCTCATGGGGGCGCATCACGGCTACGCGGTCCGCATCGAGTGGACGGGCAACCGAGGCGAGGGCACGGCCTCGTACCGGGCCTACGGTCGCGACCACCGCATCCTCGCCGAGGGCAAGAACCACGCGATCGACGGCTCGAGCGATCGCACCTTCCACGGCGACGCTGAGCGCTGGAACCCGGAGGAGCTCGTCATCGCCGCCCTCGCCCAGTGCCACATGCTGAGCTACCTGCACGTCGCCGCCGTGAACGGGCTCGTCGTCGTCGACTACTCCGACGATGCGACCGGCACGCTGCAGACGCAGGGCGACGGAGGGCGGCTCACGGAGGCGACGCTGCGCCCGATCGTGACGCTCGCGGCGCATCACACGGCGGCGGATGCGGACCGGGCCGCGCAGCTGCACGAGCGGGCGAGCGAGTTGTGCTTCATCGCCAACTCGGTGAGCTTCCCGGTGCACCACGAGGTGCGCATCGAGGTCGCCGCCGGCTGAAGCCCCTCGGAGCCGGTGCCAAGGCCGGGCGTGCGAGGATGGGAGCTTCGTGCTCGCTGACGCAAAGGACTCACTCGTGCGCCGCACCTCCGCCCTCCTGCTCTCGCTCGGCCTCGCGGCCTCCCTCGCCGCCTGCGCTCCGACCGCCGACGGCGGTGCGGACGACGCCGAGGCCACGTCGGAGGCCTGCCAGCCGGCCGCCTCCGGTGCCGCGTCGGAGTCGGTGACGGTCGCCGGCGACATCGAGTCGCAGCCCGAGATCACCTTCAACGGCCCGCTCGAGGCAGAGTCGACCGAGCGCACGATCGTCATCGAGGGCGACGGCGCCGAGGTCGCCGAGGGCGACACGGTCAACGTGAGCTACACGATCCTCAACGGCGGCACCGCCGAGCAGATCGAGACCACGTGGGAGGCCGGGCAGACCGTGCAGGTGCTCGTCGACAGCGAGTCGCAGCTGCTGTCTGGCCTGTCGAAGTCGCTGCTGTGCGCGCCGGAGGGCTCGCGCGTCGTCGGCGTCATCCCGCCGGCGGAGGCGTTCGGCGCCGAGGGCCAGCCGCAGTTCGGTCTCGAGGCCGACCAGTCGCTCGTGTTCGTCGCCGACGTCGTGTCGATCGCCCCGCAGCCGCTCGAGCGCGCGGAGGGCGAGGCCGAGGAGGCTCCCGAGGGCTTCCCCGCCGTCGAGCTGGGCGAGAACGGCGCTCCGACCATCACGATCCCCGACGAGGAGCCGCCGACCGAGTTCCAGCTCGCGACGCTGATCCAGGGCGACGGCGAGGAGGTCGGCGCCGACGACACCGTGACGGTGCACTACACGGGCATCAACTGGAACACCGGCGAGGTCTTCGACTCCAGCTGGGAGCGCGGCCAGCCCGCGTCGTTCCCGACCAGCGGTGTGATCCCCGGCTTCCGTGACGCGCTCGTGGGCCAGCTGGTCGGCTCGCAGGTCATCGCGATCATCCCGCCGGAGCTCGGCTACGGCCCGCAGGGCGGCACGCCCGACGGCTCGATCGGCGCGGAGGACACGATCGTCTTCGTCGTCGACATCCTCGCCACCTCCTAGCCGTCGCCCCGCTCCGATCGAGGGGCGGCGGATGCCCGGCGCGCGTCGGGCAGGATGGTCAGCATGCGCGACGTCATCATTCTCGGCTCCACCGGCTCGATCGGCGTGCAGGCGCTCGAGGTGATCGCGGCGAACCCCGACCGGTTCCGCGTGGTCGGGCTCGCCGCGGGTCGCAATCGCGAGCTCGTGGAGGCGCAGGCGCGAGCCCACTCCGTGGAGCACGTCGCCCTCGGCGCCGAGGCCGCGGCGCAGCTCGTGCGGGATGTCGCCTGCGACGTGGTGCTCAACGGCATCACCGGGTCGGTCGGTCTCGCGCCCACGCTCGCGGCGCTGCAGGCGGGGCGCATCCTCGCCCTCGCCAACAAGGAGAGCCTCATCGTCGGCGGCTCGCTCGTGACCTCGCTCGCCGCGCCCGGCCAGATCGTGCCGGTCGACAGCGAGCACTCGGCGATCGCGCAGGCGCTGCGGTCGGGTGAGGCGCAGGAGGTGCGTCGGCTAGTGCTCACGGCGAGCGGCGGGCCGTTCCGCGGGCGCACGCGCGACTCGCTCGCCGGGGTCACCCCCGCTGAGGCGCTCGCGCACCCGACGTGGGACATGGGCCGCGTCATCACCACCAACTCCTCGACCCTCGTCAACAAGGGGCTCGAGGTCATCGAGGCGCATCTGCTGTTCGACGTGCCCTTCGACCGCATCGACGTGACCGTGCACCCGCAGTCGATCGTGCACTCGATGGTCGAGTTCGTCGATGGCTCGACGATCGCGCAGTGCTCACCGCCCGACATGCGCCTGCCCATCTCGCTCGGGCTCGACTGGCCGCACCGCGTGCCCGGCGTCGGGGCGCCGCTGGACTGGACGACCGCGAGCACCTGGACCTTCGAGCCGCTCGAAGATGAGGCGTTCCCGGCCGTGCGGCTGGCGAAGCGGGTCGGTGACGCGGGAGCGACCTACCCGGCGGTGTTCAACGCGGCCAACGAGCAGGCCGTGCACGCCTTCCACGACGGCGCGATCGGCTACCTGGGCATCCTCGACGTCGTGAGCGAGGTCGTCGAGCGGCACGAGGCGCAGCCGATGACCCTGGAGGGCGTGCTGGAGGCCGAGCGCTGGGCGCGCGCGGAGGCCGACGCGCTCATCGCGGGCGGGGCGTTCGCGGCCTAACGGCCTCGTCAGTCCTTCGGCTTGCCGTGGCCGGGAGGCGGGCCGGGCTCGCCGGGATTGCCGTTCCCGTTCCCGTTCCCGTTCCCGGTGCTCGGCGCCGTCTGCTCCGGGGCTGGCGCGGGCTCGCCGGTGGCGCCGCCGCCGGTGCCCCCCGAGTCGCTCGAGGGCGCCTCGGGGTTGACCGGGGCCGTCGGCTCCGCCGTCTCGCCCTTCGCTTCGGCGAGGGCGGCCTGCAGGTCGTTCCGCACGAGGCCGATCGCGACCATGATCGCGTCGAAGCGCGTGTCGCTGAGGTCGCCGCGCGAGTAGGCGGCGATGGCGGCGGCCTCGAGCTCGTCGAGGGCGCCGGCGGCTTCCGCCCAGGCCCCCGCGCTGGCGGATTCGGAGACCGCGAGCACGCCGGCCTGCAACTCTTCGGCCGCCGCCGCCGTGAAGACGCGCTCCGGTGCCGCGGGCGCGCATCCGCTCATGGCGAGCACGAGGGCGATCGCGATGGCGGCGCGGGTGCCGTGGCTGGCGCTCATCGCGCGACCAGTCGCTGCAGGAGGTCGAGATGGTCGCCGAGCGCGCCGTCGACGGCCGGGTAGGCCGGCTCGACGACGACGGGCTCCGTCTCCGGCGGGGCGGTGAGCGCCAGCGGCAGCCCCACGGCGAGCGCGGCGACGGCCACGCCGACGGCGGCGAAGGCGAGCAGCGCGCGCCGCCCTGCCGGGGGTGACCCGAGGTAGTCGGCGTCGGCCGGGCCGCGCAGCCGCACGCGGCGAGACTCGGCCGTCGCGACGACCGGGTCGACGGCGAGAGCGTGCTCGATCGTCGCGCTCTCGGGTGTCGTCGTGGCGCGCGCGGAGCGCTCGCTCCCGCCGTGCGGCGCGGGCTCCGGCGGGCTCGCCGCGAGCGCGGCCGTCGGCTCGTCGAGTGCCGAGACCGCGGCGGTCGCGCCCGTGGTGCCGAGCGGCGGGGCGGATGCCCGGCCGAGGCGCCGCAGGGCGCGCACGAGCTCGTTCGCCGCGGGTCGGTCGCCCGGCTCGCGCGCCACGCACGCGCCGATGATCTCCCGCCAGGCCGCCGGCATCGTCGTGGGCAGCTCGGGGGAGCGGTGCAGCCGCGCGGCGAGCGCCTCGATGCCCGTGCCGGGGAACGCGCGCTGGCCGGTGTGGCACTCCAGCAGCACGAGGCCGAGCGAGTACACGTCGCTCGGGGGCCCGACGACCTCGCCCAGCGCCTGCTCGGGGCTGAGGTAGTTCGCGGTGCCGAGCACCGAGCCCTCGCTAGTGCGCCGGCTGCCCTCGACGAATCGGGCGATGCCGAAGTCGGTGAGCTTGGCCACGGGCAGGCTGCTGTGCGAGCGGTCGCCCGGCAGGAGGATGTTCGCCGGCGTGACGTCGCGGTGCACGATGCCGTGCGCGTGCACGTAGGCGAGCGCGTCGGCGATCGATCGGCCGAGCAGCCTGATCGCGGCCGGCTCGAGCGGACCGTTCTTCAGGCGCGCCCGCAGGTCCGGGCCGTCGACGTGCTCGAGCACGAGCACGCCCGCGCCGCCGTCGCACTCGAAGGCGTCGAAGAGCGTCACGAGGGCCGGGTGGGTGAGCCCGGCGAGCAGGCCGATCTCGTCGCGCTGCCGGTCGAAGTCGCCGCGCGTGGCCTGATGCCCGCCGAACACCTTGAGCGCGACGGTGCGACCGAGCGTGAGGTCGGTCGCGGCGTAGACGACCGACATCCCGCCGCGGCCGATGCGGCGGTCGATGCGATAGCGCGCACGGATGACGCTCCCGACCCGGGGGTCGAGCGCTTCGCCGTGCAGCGCCTCGATCGTCATCGCCCTCACGGTAGCCCCGAGGGGGCGTGCGGCCCGAAGGGAGCAGGGGGGCTTGCGCGCGCCCCGCGACCCCGCTAAGCCTGTGCGCGACCGGGGCCTCGCCGCGCGCAGCCGAACGGATCAGTCGTCCTTCTTCGGGCCCTTCTCGTCCTTGCGATCGTTGCCGCGATCCTCCTCCGCCTGCCGCGCCGCCTCCTCGGCGGCCTGCCGTTCGGCCTCGGCCTGCGCTGCCGCCTCAGCGGCGGCGCGCTCCGCCTCCGCGATCGCCGCGTCGACGTCGGCGCGTACGAGCGCGAGCGCGCTCATGATGGCGTCGTAGCGCTCGCGGGTGATCTCACCGCGGGCGAGGGCCGTCGCGGCGCTCGCCTCCAGCTCCATCAGGCGCGTGGATGCTCCGGCCCAGTCGCCCTCGGCGCTCGACGTGCTCACCGCGAGCACGTGCTGCTGCAGTCGCTCGGCGGTCTCGGGCTCGTAGGCGGGCGCTCCCGCGCACCCGGCGAGCAGCAGCCCGGCGGCGGCGACGATGGCGATGCTCGTGGCACGACGGCGGGTCATGGTGCCACGCTCCTCTGCAGCTGCTCGAGGTGGTCGCCGAGCGGCCCCTCGACGACGGGGTAGTCGACGCTCGCCGGCTCGGGCTGCGAGCCGAGGCCCCCGATCGCGAGAGTCGCGCCGATGCCGATGACGAGCACGGCGATCGCCGCGCCGACGGTGACGAGCACGGGCAGCGGGTGGTCGCGCAGCACGGCCAGCCGGCCCGCGCGGCGGGAGGCCCCCGGCTCAGGTGACTCGCGGTCGGCGGAAGACTCGGCGTCGCCGTGCGCGGTCATCGCCGCGGTGGGAATGTCGGCGGAGGAGGGGGCGCCCACCGAGTCGGCGGGCGTGCTCTCGCCGATCGCCTCGGTGACGGCCGTGGGCATGGCCGGCAGCACGCGCGTGGCGTCGAGGCTTGTGTCGACGGGGAGGAAGGCGGGGATGGCGGCGATGCCGCGGAGTCGTTCGGCCACCTCGCGCGCCGTGGGGCGGTCGTCGGGCTCGCGCGCCGTCATGCCGCGGAGCAGGCCCGCCCACTCCGGGGCCAGATCCGGCGGCAGGAAGGGGTCGCGCGCGAGGCGGGCGGCGGCCGACTCGACGCCCGTGCCGGGGAAGGCGCGCTCGCCCGTGAGCGCTTCGAGCAGCACGAGCCCGAGCGAGTAGACGTCGCTCGCGGGCCCGACGGTGCCGCCGATGGCCTGCTCGGGGCTCAAGTAGTGCGCGGTGCCGAGCACGGCGCCGGTCGCGGTGACGCGCGTCTCGTCGACGAGTCGTGCGATGCCGAAGTCGGCGAGCTTCGCGCGGGGAGCCGTGTCGGTGCCGTCGTGCGCGGGCACGAGGATGTTGCCGGGTTTGACGTCGCGGTGCACGATGCCGCGATCGTGGCTGTAGGCGAGGGCATCGGCGACGGCGGCGCCGATGACGGCGACCTCCTCGCCCGGCAGGCGCCCGGCATCCATGGTCAGGCGCAGATCGTCGCCGTCGACGAGCTCGAGCACGAGCACGGCGCCGCCCTCCTCGGTCGACGACGCGTCGTAGAGCGTCACGAGCCCGGGGTGGTTGAGCGAGGCGAGCACGGCGACCTCGGCCTCGTGCCGGCGCATGTCGTCCCCGTCGGCGAGCTCGGGCTTGAAGATCTTCAGCGCCACGCGGCGGGGCAGCTGCTGATCGGCGGCCTCGTAGACGCTCGCCATGCCGCCGCGGCCGATGAGCCGCTCGACGAGGTACCGGTCGGCGACGACCGTGCCGACGCGATCATCGGTCGGCTGCTCCGTCCGGGTCGCCCCGTCTACCCCCGTCATAGGGGTCCATGCTACCCGTGACGCTCGGCCGACGTCAGGGTGGCGCCCAGCAGGGCTCCAGCGGTCGCGTCGGCGCGCGGCGCTACAGTGGCGCCGTGGAGGCCGTGCTGCTGTACATCCTGGGCGTGCTCGTCGTCGTGGTCGGCCTCGTCGTCTCGATCGCCCTGCACGAGCTCGGGCACTTCGTGCCGGCCAAGCGCTTCGGCGTGCGCGTGGGCCAGTTCATGATCGGGTTCGGCCGCACGATCTGGTCGGTGCGCCGCGGCGAGACGGAGTACGGGTTCAAGTGGATCCCGCTCGGCGGCTACATCTCGATGGCCGGCATGTACCCGCCGGTCGAGGCGGGCGGTCGGGCGCGCACCGCGTCGACGGGCTTCTTCCAGACCCTCGTGCAGGATGCCCGCTCGGCGTCCGCCGACACGATCGTGGAGGAGGAGCGCACCTTCTACCGCCTGCCCGTCTGGAAGCGCATCATCGTCATGCTCGGCGGGCCGTTCATGAACCTCGTCATCGCGGTCGTGCTCTACGCGGTGCTGCTCGTCGGTTTCGGCCTGCCGCAGCCCTCGACGACGCTCGGCAGCGTCTCGGAGTGCGTGCTGCCGGCCACGAGCGAGCGGCAGGAGTGCCAGCCGGGCGACCCCGCCGCACCGGGCGCCGAGGCGGGCCTGCTGCCCGGCGACCGCATCGTCTCGATCGACGGCGAGCCGATCGAGGAGTGGGCCGACGTCACCTCGACGGTGCGCCCCGCCGCGGGGGATGCCCTGCAGGTCGTCATCGAGCGCGACGGCGCCGAGCGCACCCTCACGATCACGCCCCTGCTGACCGAGCGGTACGCGCTCGACGCCGAAGGTCAGCCGCTGGAGGGCGAGGGCGGCGAGCTGCTCACCGAGGAGGTCGGCTTCGTCGGCATCGCCCCGGCCTACGAGACCGTGCAGCAGCCGATCACGGCGGTGCTGCCCGCCGTGGGCGACAACGTGAGCGCGGTCGTCGGCATCATCCTGAACCTGCCGCAGCGCATGATCGACGTCGCCGAGGCGGCGTTCGGCCCCAACGAGCGCGACCCGAACGGGCCCATCAGCGTCGTCGGCGTCGGGCGCATCGCGGGCGAGATCGCGAGCCTCGACTCCGCGCCCGTGGCCGACCGGGTGGCGAGCCTGGTCGGGCTGCTCGCCTCGCTCAACGTGGCGCTGTTCGTGTTCAACCTGATCCCGCTCATGCCGCTCGACGGCGGGCACATCGCCGGCGCCCTGTGGGAGGGCCTGCGGCGGCGCATCGCGGCCCTGCGCGGCCGACCCGACCCCGGCCCGATCGACACGGCGAAGCTCGTGCCCTTCACACTCGCCGTCGTCGTCGTGCTCGGCGCGATGAGCGCCCTGCTCATCTACGCCGACATCGTCAAGCCGGTCTCGCTCTTCTAGCGGCGGCGGATGCCCGGCGCGGGCCTCACACCGCCTCGAGCAGGATCGCCTCGCCCTGCCCGCCCCCGCCGCACAGCGCGATCGCGGCGCGGCGGGCCCGCCCCGCCGCGATCGAGTGGGCGGCGTGCACGGTGAGCCGCGCGCCGGAGGCCCCGATGGGGTGCCCGAGCGCGATGGCTCCGCCGTCGGGGTTCACGATCGCGAGGTCGAGCTCGAGGTCGCGCGCCGACTGCAGCGAGACGGTCGCGAAGGCCTCGTTGATCTCGACGTGGTCGAGCTCGTCGGCGCGCCAGCCGGCGCGCTCGAGCGCGCGGGCGATGGCGCGCGCCGGCTGCCCGTGCAGCGAGTTGTCGGGCCCAGCCACCTGTCCGTAGTCGACGACGCGCGCGAGCGGCGTGAGGCCCTGCTCGCGAGCCCACGACGCGCGGGCGAGCACGAGGGCGGCGGCGCCGTCGCTGAGCGGCGAGGCGTTGCCGGCCGTGATGGTGCCGTCGGGAGCGAAGGCGGGCCGCAGGCGGGCGAGCGTCTCGACGGTGCTGTCGGGTCGCACGCCCTCGTCATCGGTGACGGCGACGGCGCCGCCGCGCGCGGGCACCTCGACGGCGGCGAGCTCGGCGGCGAAGCGCCCCGCCGCGTGCGCGGCCGCGGCCCGCTGGTGCGAGGCGGCGGCGATCTCGTCCTGCTCCTGCCGCGTGATGCCGAGCGGCCCGACGTGGCGCTCGGTGCTCTCGCCCATCGAGATGCCGTCGGTGGTGTCGGTGAGGCCGTCGTGCGCGATCGAGTCGAGCGCGCTCACCGAGCCGTAGGCCCAGCCCAGGCGCACGCCGGGCAGCAGGTGCGGCGCGTTGGTCATCGACTCCTGGCCGCCGGCGACGACGACGTCCGCGTCACCGAGGCGCAGCATCCGGTAGGCGTCGACGACGGCGACCGCGCCCGACAGGCAGACCTTGTTGAGCGTCATCGCGGGCACCGATCGCGGGATGCCCGCCGCGCGCGCCGCCTGGTGCGCGGGGTTCTGACCGGCGCCGGCCTGCAGCACCTGCCCCATGAGCACGTGACCGACGGCGTCGCCCGGCACGCCGGCCGAGCGCAGCGCCGCGGCGATGGCGGCGGAGCCGAGCTGCACCGCCGTGAGCGGGGCGAGGGCTCCGCGCGCGCGCCCCTGCGGGGTGCGGGCGGCGCCGAGGATGACGATGTCGTCGGTCATGGGAGTGCTCCTTCGCGCTCGGTCGCCGGCGCCTCGTGAGCGCTCGTGCGGATACCAATGACAGTAGCGCCGTCCGGTGGGTAGGGTGCCAGTGCCGAGTCGGGCTGTGAGCGGCAACGGGGCCGCGCCGACGCCGACTCGGGGAGGGGCGGGTCATGTCGATCGACAAGACCGTCGGCTCGGCTCACGAGGCCGTCGCCGACATTCCCCGCGGGGCCAGCATCGCCGTCGGCGGGTTCGGGCTCTGCGGCATCCCGATGGTGCTCATCCAGGCGCTGCTCGACCAGGGCGCCGACGAGCTCAGCATCGTGAGCAACAACTGCGGCGTCGACGACTGGGGGCTCGGCGTGCTGCTCGCGGCCCGCCGCATCCGCAAGATGACCTCCTCCTACGTCGGCGAGAACAAGGAGTTCGAGCGGCAGTTCCTCTCCGGCGAGCTCGAGGTCGAGCTCACGCCGCAGGGCACGCTCGCCGAGAAGCTGCGCGCCGGCGGCTCGGGCATTCCCGCCTTCTTCACCCAGACGGGCGTCGGTACGCCGGTCGCCGAGGGCGGCCTGCCGAGGCGATACGCCGCCGACGGCTCGGTCGCAGTCGCCTCCGAGCCCAAGGAGGTGCGCCGGATGCCCTACCGGGGCCGCGACCGCGAGTTCGTGCTCGAGGAGGCCATCACGACCGACTTCGCGCTCGTGCACGCCGCCGCCGCCGACACGCACGGCAACCTGATCTTCGAGCAGTCGGCCCGCAACTTCTCGCCGCTCGCCGCGATGGCCGGAGCGGTCTGCATCGCGCAGGTCGAGCGGCTCGTGCAGCCGGGCGAGCTCGATCCGGACGCGATCCACCTGCCCGGCGTCTTCGTCGACCGCGTCGTGCTCGTCGGGCCCGACATCGAGAAGCGCATCGAGCGCCGCACCGTGCGTGCTGCCGAAACGGGGGAGTGACATGGCGCTCACCCGCCTTGAGATGGCCGCGCGCGCCGCCCGCGAGCTCGCCGACGGCTCGTACGTCAATCTCGGCATCGGCCTGCCGACGCTCATCCCCAACGTGCTGCCGCCCGGCGTGACCGTCGTGCTGCAGAGCGAGAACGGCATCCTCGGGGTCGGGCCGTACCCCGAGAAGAGCGCCGTCGACCCCGACCTCATCAACGCCGGCAAAGAGACCGTGACGGTCGAGCCGGGCGCCGCGTTCTTCGACTCGTCGCTGAGCTTCGGCATGATCCGCAGCGGCAAGATCGACGCCGCCGTGCTCGGCGCCATGCAGGTGTCGCGGGCGGGCGACCTGGCCAACTGGATGATCCCCGGCAAGATGGTGAAGGGCCCCGGCGGGGCGATGGATCTCGTGCACGGCGCTCGCCGCGTCATCGTGCTCATGGAGCACGTCGCGAAGGATGGCTCGCCGAAGATCGTGCACGAGTGCTCGCTGCCGCTGACCGGCCGCGGCGTCGTCGATCGCATCGTGACCGACCTCGCCGTGATCGACGTCACCCCCGGCGGCCTCGTGCTCGTCGAGTGCGCGCCCGGCGTGACGGTCGACGAGGTGCGAGCCGCGACCGAACCCGAGCTCCTGCTCAGCGCCGTGCCCTAGTCTGGGCGAGTCCCTGAGGGGCGCCTCGTGCGCCCGTGCTCCACCCGAAAGTCGAGTCGCTCGTGCCCGCTGTCAATCTCGGAATGCCCAAGGTTCCCGAGGTGCTCGCTCCTCGCCGCAAGACCCGCCAGATCAAGGTCGGCAAGGTCATGGTCGGCAGCGACCACCCGGTGAGCGTGCAGTCGATGACGACGACGCCGACGACCGACATCAACGCCACGCTGCAGCAGATCGCCGAGCTCACCGCGACCGGCTGCGACATCGTGCGCGTCGCGGTGCCGAGCCAGGACGACGCGGATGTGCTCCACATCATCGCGAAGAAGAGCCAGATCCCCGTCATCGCCGACATCCACTTCCAGCCGAAGTACGTCTATCAGGCGATCGACGCGGGCTGCGCCGCGGTGCGCGTGAACCCCGGCAACATCCGCAAGTTCGACGACCAGGTGGGCGAGATCGCGCGTCGTGCGAAGGAGGCCGGGGTGAGCATCCGCATCGGCGTCAACGCCGGCTCGCTCGACCCTCGCCTGCTGCAGAAGTACGGCAAGCCGACCGCCGAGGCTCTCGTCGAGAGCGCCGTGTGGGAGGCGAGCCTGTTCGAGGAGCATGACTTCCACGACTTCAAGATCTCGGTCAAGCACAACGACCCGATCGTCATGGTCAAGGCCTATCGCCAGCTCGCCGAGCGGGGCGACTGGCCGCTGCACCTCGGCGTCACCGAGGCCGGGCCCGCGTTCCAGGGCACGATCAAGAGCGCGACCGCCTTCGGCATCCTGCTCAGCGAGGGCATCGGCGACACGATCCGTGTCTCGCTGTCGGCGCCCCCGGCGGAGGAGGTCAAGGTGGGCCTCAAGATCCTCGAGAGCCTCAACCTGCGCGAGCGCAAGCTCGAGATCGTCTCCTGCCCCTCGTGCGGCCGGGCGCAGGTCGACGTCTACACCCTCGCGGAGGACGTCACGAAGGGCCTCGAGGGCATGACCGTGCCATTGCGCGTCGCCGTCATGGGCTGCGTCGTGAACGGTCCGGGCGAGGCCCGCGAGGCCGACCTTGGCGTCGCCTCCGGCAACGGCAAGGGCCAGATCTTCGTCAAGGGCGAGGTCATCAAGACCGTGCCCGAGAACGAGATCGTCGCCACCCTCATCGCCGAGGCGAACCGCCTCGCCGCCGAGATGCCCGCGGGGGCCGTCGGCGCGCCCGAGGTCGTCACGGCGTAGCGCTCGCGCCGGGCATCCGCCGCCCGCTGGCCCCATGTTGGGGGACTGATTGCCGCGCGCGCGGCGTCAGTACAGTGAAGCCATCGGCCGGGGGAGGCCGTCTGCGAACGGCGCCGGGGGGCGGCGTTCGACCTGCGAGGGTCGTCAGGGGAATCCTCCGTCGAGCTGGTTTCCCGCGGCGCGCGTTCAGCGCGCAGGCGGGAAGGGCCTGCGAGCGACCCAAGCCCCCCTTGCCGTCGCTCGCAGGCCTGTTTCATGATGCCGCTCGAGCGCGCTACGGCCCCACAACGGGGGGTGCCGTGTCGAACTAGGCTGGGTGGGTGCCCACCCGTCTGTCACAGCTCTTCGTCCGCACGCTCCGCGACGACCCCGCCGACGCCGAGGTCGCCAGCCACCGGCTGCTCGTGCGCGCCGGCTACATCCGGCGCCAGGCGCCGGGCGTCTTCGCCTGGCTCCCGCTCGGGCTGCGCGTGCGGCATCGCGTCGAGCAGGTGATCCGCGAGGAGATGGCGGCGATCGGCGCGCAGGAGGTGCTGTTCCCCGCCCTGCTGCCCCGCGAGCCCTACGAGGCCACCGGCCGCTGGGAGGAGTACGGCGACGGCATCTTCCGCCTCAAGGATCGCAAGGGCGCCGACTACCTGCTGGCCCCCACCCACGAGGAGGTCTTCACGCTGCTCGTGAAGGACCTCTCCTCCAGCTACAAGGATCTGCCGCTGTCGATCTACCAGATCCAGGACAAATACCGCGACGAGGCTCGGCCGCGGGCTGGCCTGCTGCGCGGGCGCGAGTTCTCGATGAAGGACGCCTACTCGTTCGACGTCGACGACGCGGGCCTCGACGCCTCGTACGCCGCACAGCGCGGCGCCTACGAGCGCATCTTCGCCCGGCTCGGGCTCGACTACGTCATCGTGCAGGCCGATGCTGGCGCGATGGGCGGCTCGCGCAGCGAGGAGTTCCTGCACCCCACGCCCATCGGCGAGGACACCTTCGTTCGCTCGGCCGGCGGCTACGCCGCGAACGTCGAGGCCTACCGCACGCAGGCGCCCGAGGCGCGGCCGATCGAGGGGATGCCCGCCGCCGAGATCGTCGACTCGCCCCAGACCCCGACCATCGCCACGCTCGTGACGCTGCTCAACGAGCGCCACCCCCGGGCCGACCGCGCGTGGGAGGCCGCCGACACGCTCAAGAACGTGGTGCTGCGCCTCACGCACCTCGACGGCTCGACCGAGCTCGTCATCGTCGGCGTGCCCGGCGACCGCGACGTCGACATGAAGCGTGCGGAGGTCGCCTTCGCGCCCGCCGCCGTCGACGCCGCGACCGACGAGGACTTCGCCCGCCACCGCGGCCTCGTGAAGGGCTACATCGGGCCGTGGTCGCCGAGCGGGCCGGTGCTCGGCGATACCTCGAGCACGGGCATCCGCTACCTCGTCGACCCGCGCGTCGTCGACGGCACAGCGTGGGTGACCGGCGCGAACGTCGACGAGCAGCACGTCATCTCGCTCGTCGCGGGCCGCGACTTCGTCGCCGACGGCACGGCCGACATCGCCGAGGTGCGCGCGGGCGACCCCGCTCCGGACGGCTCGGGCCCCGTCGAGCTCGCGCGCGGCATGGAGATCGGGCACGTCTTCCAGCTCGGGCGCAAGTACGCCGAGGCGCTCGGCCTGCAGGTGCTCGACGAGAACGGCAAGCTCGTGACCGTCACGATGGGCTCGTACGGCATCGGCGTGACGCGCATCCTCGCCGCGATCGCCGAGGCGAACCACGACGAGCGCGGGCTCATCTGGCCGCGCCAGGTCGCGCCCTTCGACGTGCACGTCGTGGCGACCGGCAAGGACCCGGTCGTGTTCGAGATCGCCGAGACGCTCACGAGCGAGCTCGAGGGCGAGCGCTACGAGGTGCTGCTGGATGACCGGCCCAAGGTCTCGCCCGGCGTCAAGTTCGGCGACGCCGAGCTGCTCGGCGTGCCGCTCGTCGTCATCGTCGGGCGCAACGCGGCCGAGGGCGTCGTCGAGTTCTGGGATCGCCGCACCGGCGAGCGGCGCGACGTCGCGCTGCACGAGGTGCTCGCGGCGATCCGAGCGGCCGACTGACCGGGCGGCGCGGCGGGGTGGACTGACCGGTTCACCCCGCGTTCACCCGCGGGGCGACGGAGCGTCGCCCGGCGGTCACGAGGAGGTCGCGCCCCCGCGAGAGCGTGGCGGAGCATCCGTCACCACCTCGAGGGGGAACCGACCATGACCATCAGCGCCGACCGCGAGACCCGCCCGCGCCTGCCGATCGTCGACCACGCGCGCGGCAAGCGCTCGCCCGTGACGTGCCGCCTGAAGTGCGCCGACGCGTGCCTCGGGCCGGAGTGCAACCAGAGCGCGAACCCCACCTTCCGCTCCGTCGTGCAGACGGCGTTCAGCCGCCGGGCCCTGCTCGGCGGGGCCGCGGCCGGCGCCATCGCGATCGCGACGACCACCTTCGAGCGGCCGACCGCCGCGGTCGCCGCCACTGGTCCCACCGGGCTGCCGTTCGAGCCCATCGCGCCCGTCGACGCGAGCGTCGACTCGTTCGTCGTGCCGCGGGGGTACCAGTGGGCGCCGCTCATCCGCTGGGGCGACCCCGTGCTGCCCGGCGCGCCCGTCTTCGACATCGCGGCCCAGTCGCCCGCGGCGCAGGCGCTGCAGTTCGGCTACAACAACGACTACATCGACATCCTCGTCGACGAGGGCGGGCTCACGGGCGTGCTCGTCGCCAACCACGAGTACGTCAACCCCGGCATCATGTTCCCGCCCTCGAGTGACCCCGCGGAGCTGCGGCGGCGCAGCGAGATCTTCAAGGCGGCGCAGGGCATGAGCGTCGTCGAGGTCGAGCGCGACGCCCCGGGCGCACCGTGGCGCACCGTGCCGGGCGGCCGCCGCAACCGGCGCCTCACCGTCGACACGCCCTTCGCCCTCACCGGTCCCGCCGCCGGATCCTCGCTCGTGCGCACCGCCGCCGACCCGGAGGGCCGCACCGTGCTCGGCACGCTCGGCAACTGCGCGGGCGGCACGACGCCGTGGGGCACCGTGCTGTCGGGCGAGGAGAACTTCAACGGCTACTTCTCGGCGCCGGCGAGCACGCCCGAGCGCGCCCGCTACGGCTTCGCCCAGCGGCCGACGAGCACGGGCTGGGAGACGTGGGACCCGCGCTTCGACGGCACCGCCCCCGGCTACGAGAACGAGGCCAACCGCTTCGGGTACATCGTCGAGCTCGACCCCAGCGACCCCACCTCGACGCCGGTCAAGCACACCGCCATGGGGCGCTTCAAGCACGAGGGCGCCAACGTCACGATCGCCGAGGACGGCCGGGTCGTGGCGTACATGGGCGACGACGAGCGCGGCGACTACCTCTACAAGTTCGTCTCGAAGCACCGCGTCAATCGCGGCCGCGGGCCCGGCGCCCGGAAGCAGAACCTGCGGCTGCTGAGCGAGGGCGACCTGTTCGTCGCGCGATTCACGGGAGACTCGCCCGCCGCCGAGATCGACGGCTCGGGCCGCCTGCCGCAGGACGGCGCCTTCGACGGCTCGGGGGAATGGATCGCCCTCACGCGCAACGGCAGGAGCGCGGTGCCCGGCATGACGGTCGAGCAGGTGCTCGTGCACACGCGCCTCGCCGCCGACCTCGTCGGCGCGACCAAGATGGACCGCGTCGAGGACGTCGAGCCGCACCCGACGACCGGCCGCGTCTACGTCGCCTGCACCAACAACACCCGTCGCGGCATCGACGCGCCCGTCGACGAAGCGAACCCGCGCCTGGCGAACAGGGACGGCCACGTCATCGAGCTCGTGGAGTCGCAGGGGCAGGCCGGCGAGAGCTTCGCCTGGAGCATCCTGCTGCTCTGCGGCGACCCGGCCGGGGCGGCGCTCACCTACTTCGCCGGCTTCCCGCCGGCGATGGTGTCGCCGATCTCGTGCCCCGACAACGTCGCGTTCGACGCCGAGGGCAACCTGTGGATCTCGACGGATGGGGCGCCGAGCTCGATCCGCAGGAACGACGGCCTGTTCAAGGTGCCGCTCGAGGGGCCGGAGCGCGGTCGCGTGCAGCAGTTCCTCTCGGTGCCGCGGGATGCGGAGACCTGCGGCCCCATCATCCGCGTCGACGACGCGATGGTGCTCGTCGCCGTGCAGCACCCGGGGGAGGACGGCACCTTCGAGGCGCCGAACTCGCTCTTCCCCGACTACGGCGCCACCGGCCCGGGCACCGCCGCGGCGCCGCGACCGTCGGTGGTGCAGGTCTGGCGCGCCTGACGCCTCGAGGGTGACCGCTCGCGGCGGCGCGGGCGCGGAAGTCGGGTACCGTGGAGGTCCGACCCGCGCTCGCGCCGCCGCGCAGCGCGTCGCCCAACCGAATAGCGGAGGTACCGACGTGGACATCGACCTGGCAGTTCTGAGGATGATGGAGCGCGAGCGGGAGATCCCGTTCGACGAGCTCGTGCAGATCATCGAGCAGGCCATCCTCACGGCGTACCTGAAGCACACCGACCAGGCCGACCACCGCGGCTCCGACCAGCCCCAGCCGCGCGTCGAGCTCGACCGCAAGACCGGCCACGTGACCGTCTACGCGCCGGTCTACGACGAGGAGGGCCAGGCCATCGGCGAGGCGCCGGACAGCCCCGACGACTTCGGCCGCATCGCCGCCTTCGCCGCCAAGCAGGTCATCAATCAGCGGCTGCGCGACATCGGCGACGACAAGGTGCTCGGCGAGTTCAAGGGCCGCGAGGGCGACATCATCGCCGGCGTGATCCAGCAGGGGCCGAACCCGCGCATGGTGCACATTGACCTCGGCTCGATCGAGGCGATCCTGCCGCCGGAGGAGCAGGTGCCGGGCGAGGAGTACCCGCACGGCAAGCGCATCCGCGTCTACGTTACAAGCGTCGCGCGCGGGCTCAAGGGGCCCTCGATCACCGTCAGCCGCACGCACCCCTCGCTCGTGCGGCGCCTGTTCGCCCTCGAGGTGCCCGAGATCGCCAGCGGCGTCGTCGAGATCACCGCGCTGGCCCGCGAGGCCGGCCACCGCACGAAGATCGCCGTGCGGGCCACCGAGCCCGGCGTCAACGCCAAGGGCGCGTGCATCGGCGAGCTGGGGCAGCGCGTGCGCGCCGTGACCGCCGAGCTGGGGGAGGAGAAGATCGACATCGTCGACCACTCCGACGACCTCGCGACCTTCGTGAAGAACGCCCTCTCACCGGCGAAGGTGACCGACGCCTTCGTCATCGACGCCTCGACCAAGGCAGTGCGGGCGCTCGTGCCCGACTACCAGCTGTCGCTCGCGATCGGCAAGGAGGGGCAGAACGCTCGCCTGGCCGCGAAGCTGACCGGCGCGAAGATCGACATTCAGCCCGATTCCGTGATGGAGGACTGAGCGACGATCGCTCAGGGCGACACGCCCAGCGCCGACGATCGGAAGGGGAGGGGGTAGGATGGAATCCGTCAGAACGTGCATCGGCTGCCGTCGACGCGAATCCCGCTCCTCACTTCTGAGGGTGGTGGCGCGCGCCGGAGCGGTCGAGCCGGATGCCTCCGCCCGCATGCCGGGCAGGGGCGCGTGGGTGCACCGCACTCGCGACTGCGTCGAGATCGCGACCTCGCGACGGGCCTGGGCTCGTGCGCTGCGGGTCGCTGGTCCGCTCGATGCAGGGCCGGTTCTGGCCACCATCGGATCCGTCGGATCCACGAGAGAACAGGCTGATCGGCTCTTGGACAACTGATGAGCGGCTCGAAATGAGACCCGTCAACCCCTAACGGTTCGCCCCTGCCTGGGAGCGGACCCCAGACAGGAGAATTGTGGCTGGAAAACCACGCGTGCACGAGATCGCGAGCGAGCTCGGCATCGAAAGCAAGGTCGCCCTCGAGAAGCTCAAGGAGCTGGGCGAATTCGTCAAGGGACCGTCGTCGACGATCGAGCCCCCGGTCGCGCGCAAGCTGCGGCAGGCGCTCGAGGCGGCCGGCGTGACGGCTCCGAAGACCGAGCAGGCCGCGCCGGCCAAGCCGGCCGCGAAGCCGGCGACCCCCGCAGCGCCCGCCGCGCCGAAGGCGCCCGAGGCGCCCGCCGCCCCGGCCGCTGAGGCACCCGCGGCCCCCGCCGCGCCGAAGCCGGCCGCCGAGACCAAGCCCGCGAACCCCGCGGCGCCCGGCACCCCGCGCCCCGGCAACAACCCCTTCGCCTCGCAGCAGGGCATGGCCCGCCCCGGCCAGCCGCGCCCCGGCAACAACCCCTTCAGCTCGACGCAGGGCATGCCGCGTCCCGGCGGCGGCGCCATCCCGCGCCCGACCGCTCCGCGTCCCGGTGCTCCGCGTCCCGGCGCTCCTCGCCCCGGTGCGCCGCGTCCGGGCGCCCCGCGCGGCAACGCGCCGTTCCAGGCCCGCACGGGCGGCCCCGGTCGCCCCGGCGGCGCCGGCGGCGGCTTCCAGCGCCCCGGCGGCCCGGGTGGCGGCTTCAGCGGCCCCCGCCCCGGTGGCGGCGGTCGCGGGCGCGGCCCTGGCGGCGGCACCGCGGGTGCCTTCGGCCGCGGCGGCGGCAAGAGCAAGGCGCGCAAGTCGAAGCGGACGAAGCGGCAAGAGTTCGAGATGCGGGAGGCTCCCACCGTCGGCGGTGTGAGTGTTCCCCGCGGCGACGGCAAGACGGTCATCCGCCTGCGTCAGGGCGCGTCGATCACCGACTTCGCCGACAAGCTGGAGCAGTTCAGCGGTATGAGCGTGCCCCCGGGCAACCTCGTGACGGTGCTCTTCCACCTCGGCGAGATGGCGACGGCGACCGAGTCGCTCGACGGCTCGACCTTCGAGGTGCTCGGCGCCGAGCTCGGCTACAAGGTCGAGATCGTCTCGCCGGAGGACGAGGACAAGGAGCTCCTGGAGAGCTTCGACATCGACCTGGACGAGGAGGAGAACGAGGAGGACCTCGTCATCCGCCCGCCCGTGGTCACCGTGATGGGCCACGTCGACCACGGTAAGACGAAGCTGCTCGACGCGATCCGCCAGGCGAACGTCGTGGCGGGCGAGGCCGGCGGCATCACGCAGCACATCGGCGCCTACCAGGTCTGGACGGAGCACGAGGGCTTCGAGCGCGCGATCACCTTCATCGACACCCCGGGTCACGAGGCGTTCACTGCCATGCGCGCCCGTGGTGCGCAGGTGACCGACGTCGCCATCCTCGTCGTCGCGGCCGACGACGGCATCATGCCGCAGACGGTCGAGGCGCTGAACCACGCGCAGGCCGCCGGCGTGCCGATCGTCGTCGCGGTCAACAAGGTCGACAAGGAGGGGGCGAACCCCGCCAAGGTGCGCCAGCAGCTCACCGAGTTCGGCCTCGTGGCCGAGGAGTACGGCGGCGACACGATGTTCGTCGATGTCTCGGCGCTGCAGAAGCTCGGCATCACCGAGCTGCTCGACGCGGTGCTGCTGACGGCCGATGCCGGGCTCGACCTGCGCGCGAACCCCAACCGCACCGCGCGTGGTGTGGCGATCGAGGCGCGCCTCGACAAGGGCCGCGGCTCGGTCGCGACCGTGCTCATCCAGTCGGGAACCCTGCGCGTCGGCGACGCGATCGTCGCCGGCACGGCCTACGGCCGCGTGCGCGCGATGACCGACGAGAACGGCGACAAGGTCGAGGAGGCGTACCCCTCCCGCCCCGTGCTCGTGCAGGGTCTGTCGAGCGTGCCGCGCGCCGGTGACACCTTCCTGGTCACCGACGACGACCGCACCGCGCGCCAGATCGCCGAGAAGCGCGAAGCCGCCGAGCGCAACGCGCAGCTGGCGAAGGCCCGCAAGCGCATCAGCCTCGAGGACTTCACGAAGGCGCTGGAGGACGGCAAGGTCGAGTCGCTCAACCTCATCCTCAAGGGCGATGTGTCGGGTGCCGTGGAGGCGCTCGAGGATTCGCTCATGAAGATCGAGGTCGACGACAGCGTGCAGCTGCGCATCATCCACCGCGGCGTCGGTGCGGTGACCGAGAGCGACGTGAACCTCGCGACGATCGACAACGCGATCATCGTGGGCTTCAACGTGCGCCCCGACACGAAGGCGCGCGAGCGCGCCCAGCGCGAGGGCGTCGACATCCGCTTCTACTCGGTCATCTACGCCGCGCTGGAGGAGATCGAGAACTCGCTCAAGGGCATGCTCAAGCCCGAGTTCGAGGAGGTGCAGTCGGGTGTCGCGGAGATCCGCGAGATCTTCCGGTCGTCGAAGTTCGGCAACATCGCCGGTGTCATCGTCCGCTCCGGCACGATCACGCGCAACGCCAAGGCGCGCGTCATCCGTGACGGCGTCGTGGTCGGCGACAACCTCGCGATCGAGTCGCTGCGTCGCTTCAAGGACGACGTCACCGAGGTCCGCACCGACTTCGAGTGCGGTATCGGCCTGGGCAAGTTCAACGACATCCAGGTCGGCGACGAGATCGAGACGATCGAGATGAAGGAGAAGCCGCGCGTCTAGTGCCGCCGGCTGCGAGCCCCCGCCTCCCTGCGGGGCGGGGGCTCCTCCTTCCCGAGTGAGGGGAAGACGACATGGGTGAGAGCCCCCGCGTCCGCAAGGTCGCCGACCGCATCCAGGAGATCATCGCGAAGCGGCTCGAGCGCGGCATCCGCGACCCCCGCATGGGCTTCGCGACGATCACGGCCGTGCAGGTGACCGGTGACCTGCAGCACGCGAGCGTCTTCTACACCGTCTACGGCACCGACGAGGAGCGCGCCGACACCGCGGCGGCGCTCAAGGCGGCGACGGGGATGCTCCGCACCGAGGTCGGCCGCCACCTCAACACGCGGCTCACGCCGACGCTCGAGTTCATCCTCGACGGCGTGCCCGAGAACGCGATGGCGATCGAGGCGCTGCTGCGCGAGGCCCGCGAGCGGGATGCCCGCACCGAGGCCGAGGCGGCGACCGCGCAGTACGCCGGCGACCCCGACCCCTACGTCAAGCCGCGCGAGCTCGACGACGAGGACGACGAGCTCGACGACCGGGGCTGATCGACCCGCGTCGCGCCGAACGGCGCTTCGGCGCGGCGCGCACGGGCGGCTGCGCCGGCCTGCGGCAGCGCCTACTCCTCGTCGGAGTGCGTGAAGATGCCGATCTGCCCGTCGCCGACGGCGATCGACACGACCGACAGCACGAGGCCGCCGACGACCGTCAGCGCGGCGATGATGCCCACGACGCCGAGGATGAACGCCTCGGCCGGGCCTGTCTTCGTGTTCGCGGCGCGGCTCGTGGGGGTGGTCATGCTGGCTCCTTGCGAGGGGCTCGCGCCGCGATCGCGACGCTGCGGGCTGTGACGGGACGGAGCGCTCACGCGCTCACGGATATCCTCACCGATCGGGCTCGGAATCGGCCTGGAGCCGCGCCGCGTGCTCGTCGGCGCTCTGCGGCAGGCGGCGCATGCGCAGCAGCGGCGAGAACACGACGAAGGCCGTGCCGAGCAGCATGCCGACGATCGCGATCTGCAGCGTCGTGGCGATGCCGAGCCACTGGGCCAGCACGCCCGAGAGCGCTCCGGAGATCGGCATGACGCCCCAGACGACGAAGCGGATCGAGGCGTTCATGCGCCCGAGCAGCGGCACCGCGGCGGCCGGCACGAGCGGCATGAGCACGATCGGCACGAGCCCGACGACGCCGAGCAGCGCCGCGACGGGGATGATCGTGCCCTCGCCGACGAGTGCGCTGAGCTTCGGCGCGACGACCGCGCCGACGATGCCGCCGACCGCGCCGACCGCGGTGGCGATGCCGAAGATCTCGGGGCCGAGCCCGAGGTCGCGCAGCACCAGCAGCGGCAGCATCGTGAAGGCGATCGTGCCGAAGAAATTGGTCGACGCCGTGCACAGCGTGATCGCACGCAGCAGGCGGTTGCCGAAGACGAAGCGCAGGCCCTCGGCGATCTCGACGCGCAGGGGGCGGTGCTCCTCGCGCGGGCGGGCGACCTCCTCGTCGCGCACGGTCGCGAGCATGACGAACGAGCTCAGGTAGGTGACGGCGGTGACGGCGAGCAGCACGGGCGCCTGCACGATCGTCAGCAGCAAGCCGCCGAGCGCCGGCCCGCCGACGCCCGCGAGCTGCGCGGTCGACTCGAGCTTGCCGTTGGCGTCGGCGATGCGATCGCGCGGCACGAGCACCGGGATGTAGCTCTGGTAGGCGACGTCGAAGAACACGGTCGCGACGCCGACGATGAGCGCGAAGACGATGAGGTGCCAGATCTCGAGCACCCCCGCCCACCACAGCAGCGGGATCGCGGCGAAGGCGAGCACGCGCACGGCGTTGGCGCGCATCATGATCGGGCGCTTGCGGGCGCGGTCGATCCACGCGCCGGCGGGCAGGCCGACGACGAGGAAGGCGAGCATGCCGGCGGCGCCGAGCAGGCCCACCTCGATCTCGTCGGCGCCGAGCAGCACGATCGCGAGTACCGGCATGGCGAGGAACCCCAGCTCGCTGCCGAGCTGCGCGCCCGCCTCGCCGCCCCAGAAGCGCACGAAGTTGCCGTCGCGCCAGAGCGTGGGCGAGGGGGCGGGGGGCGCGTCGGTCGTCACGGGCGTCAGTCTGCCGCGACCGATTGAGGAAAGTCAATCGATGCTGGTGGCGCGTCGCCGACGCCCGCTACGGTTGCCTCATGCCCGGCCCCGAGCGCGACGACGAGGATGCCCGCCGCCAGTCGGCAGCGCGCGCCCTGTCATCGCCCCTGCGGCTGCGCATCCTGCGCTACTGCCTGTACGAGGCGCACTCGAACCGCGAGATCGCCGCCCACTTCGGGCTCAACCCGGGCACGAGCCTGCACCACGTGCGCACGCTCGTCGACACCGGGTTCCTCGCCGCCGAGGAGGGCAGGCCGGGCCGACGCGGCACCGTCGAGATCCCGTACCGCGCCACCGGGCTGTCGTGGGACGCCCCGCTCGACGGCCAGGGCGACCTGCTCGTGCGCACCTTCCTGG
Organism: Microcella alkalica; assembly: GCF_014595885.1. Lineage (GTDB taxonomy): Bacteria > Actinomycetota > Actinomycetes > Actinomycetales > Microbacteriaceae > Microcella > Microcella alkaliphila_B. The sequence continues at coordinate 178,181 of NZ_JABUKC010000002.1, forward strand.
AGGAGATCGAGGGGCGCGACCTCGACGAGCTCTTCCTCGTGCGCATGGGATTCAAGCTGCGCCCCGAGCGGCTCGAGCAGCTGCGGCGCCGGCTCGTCGATCTCGTGCTCGAGTACCACGGCGCGCCCGACGAGGACGGCGAGCTGACGAGCCTGTTCATTGCAGGGCACCCCGAGGAGCGCGGCGCCCCGACTGCGGCGAGCGAGGCCCCGGCCGTCGAGGAGGGCGCGCCCCGTCAGGAGCCGGGCAGCTCGTAGCCCGACTCGCGCGAGCCGCGAGCGAGGCCGTCGGCGAGCAGGCCGGCCAGGGCGCGCTCGCGCTGGCGGGCATCCGGCCACAGGCCATCGACGACCTCGGCCGGCACCGACCCGTCGGCGTGCCGCAGTTCGCGCAGGATGATGCCGCGCACCTGCCGGTCACTGCCCTCGAAGCGCGCCTGCCGCGGCGTGCGCGGGCCGTCGTAGGCGGGGTATCCGGCGGCGCGCCAGGCGCACCGGTCGGCGATCGGGCATTCCTCGCAGCGCGGGGCGCGTGCGGTGCAGACGACCTGGCCGAGCTCCATCGCGCCGGCGTTCATGAGACGGGCCTCCTCGGGGTCGGCCGGCAGCAGCGCCTCCATCGCAGCCAGGTCGGCGCGCGTGCGGGCCGGGCCGGCCTCGCCCTGCCCGAGCGCGGCCCGCGCGACGACGCGGCGCGTGTTGACGTCGACGACCGGGGTGCGCACCCCGAACGCGAAGGCGGCGACGGCGCGCGCCGTGTACTCGCCGATGCCGGGCAGCGCGAGCAGGGCATCCACGTCGCCGGGCACCTCGCCGGCGTGCTGCTCGCTCATCGCCACCGCGGCGGCGTGCAGGCGCAGGGCGCGGCGGGGGTAGCCGAGGCGATCCCAGGCGCGCACCGCCTCGGCGGGTGGGTCGGCGGCGAGCGCGTCGGGGGAGGGCCAGCGCCGCAGCCACTGCTCGAGGCGCGGGATCACGCGGGCGACCGGCGTCTGCTGCAGCATGATCTCGCTCACGAGCACGCCCCACGGCGAGAAGCCCGGCGCGCGCCACGGCAGCGGCCGCGCGTGCTCGCGGAACCACGGCACGATGCGCTCGGCGAGGGGCGGCGATCCGGCGTCGAAGCCACCGGGGGAGGGCGAGGACGCGGGCACGACGGCCAGCCTAGGCTGACGCGATGACCGACACGGATGCCCGGCGCGCCCTCCTCGAGCAGCTCACCGACGACCTGCTCGCCGCAAACCCGAGGGGGCGCATCATCGTTGCGATCGACGGCGTCGACGGCGCCGGCAAGACGGTGTTCGCCGACGCGTGGCGCGACGTGCTGCGCGAGCGCGGGGCGCACGTCGTGCGCGCGAGCATCGACGGATTCTTACGGCCGAGGGCGGAGCGGTACGTGCGGGGGCGTGACTCGGCGGAGGGGTACTACCGCGACTCGCACGACCTCGACGCGCTCCGGGCCTCGCTCGTCGATCCGTTTCGGTCGGGGGCGGACTCGGTCGCGCTGCAAGTGCATGACCCCGCGACCGATCGGTCGCTCGAGGTGCGCGAGCGGGGCATCCCGCACCATGCGTACCTACTGTTCGACGGCATCTTCTCGCTGCGCCCCGAGACCCGCGGGCTCTGGCATCGGTCGGTGTGGCTCGACGTGCCGCCGGAGGTGCAGCGCGAGCGGCTGCTCGCCCGCGACGGCGAGGGCAGCATTCGCGCGCGCTACACCGAGGGGCAGGCGCTCTACCAGCGCGAAGCCCGGCCGCGGCGCGCCGCGACGATCATCGTCGACAACGCCGACGCCGCGCATCCCCGGCAGCTCTTCGACGATTTCTGCTGAGCGGGTCGACCCTCGCGCTGGGCGGCGCCTCCCAGCATCCCGCCCTAACGTGACCGCATGCGCGTTCTCGTCACCGGGGCGACCGGGTACATCGGCGGGCGGCTCGTGCCGCGGCTCATCGAGGCCGGCCACGAGGTGCGCGTCATCGTGCGCGACGCGGGGCGGCTGCGCGACGTGCCCTGGGGCGGCGAGGTCGACGTCGTCGAGGGCGACCTGCAGCGCGCTGGCGACGTGCGCCGCGCCGTCGACGGCATCGAGGTGCTCTACTACCTCGTGCACTCGATGGCGAGCACGGGCGACTTCGAGCAGACCGAGCAGCGCATCGCCCGCACCGTCGCGGCCGAGGCGAAGGCGGCCGGCGTCGGGCGCATCGTGTACCTCGGCGGCCTGCACCCCGACGGCCCGCTCTCGCGGCACCTGCGCAGCCGCAAGGAGGTTGGCGACATCCTGCTCGCCAGCGGTGTGCCGACGATCGCGCTGCAGGCCGGCGTCGTCATCGGCTCGGGCTCGGCGAGCTTCGAGATGATCCGGCACCTGACCGAGGTGCTGCCGTACATGCCTGCGCCAAAGTGGGTGCGCAACTTCATCCAGCCGATCGCGGTGCGCGACGTGCTGCACTACCTCATCGAGTCGGCGACGCTGCCGCCGCACATCAACCGCGCCTTCGACATCGGCGGCCCCGACGTGCTGCGCTACGGCCAGATGATGAACGGTTACGCCGTCGAGGCGGGCCTCAAGCAGCGCCCGATCGCGAGCCTGCCCGTGCTGACGCCGTACCTGGCGAGTCAGTGGGTGAACCTCGTGACGCCGATCCCGCGCGCGCTCGCGGTGCCGATCATCTCGAGCCTGCAGTACGACGCGGTGATGCGCGAGCACGACATCGACGACGTCATTCCGCCCCCGGCCGGTGGGCTGACCGGCTACCGGCGCGCCGTGCGCTACGCGCTGGCGAAGATGCGCGAGGGCGAGGTCGAGACGAGCTGGCGCAACGCTGCCGTGCAGGGCGCGCCGAGCGACCTGCTGCCGAGCGACCCCGACTGGAGCGGCCACACCGTCTACACCGACCTGCGCGAGGTCGAGTGCGCGGCGCCGCCCGAGGCCCTGTGGGCGGTCGTGGAAGGCATCGGCGGTGACAACGGCTGGTACTCGCTGCCGGTGGCGTGGGCGGCGCGCGGCTGGCTCGACAAGCTCGTCGGCGGCGTGGGCCTGCGCCGAGGCCGTCGTGACCCCGATCTGCTCATGCCCGGTGACGCGCTCGACTTCTGGCGCGTCGAGCAGCTCGACCGCGGCCGCTTCCTGCGCCTGCGGGCGGAGATGAAGGTGCCGGGCCGCGCCTGGCTGGAGTTCACGGTGCTGCCGCGCCCGGGCGGCGGCTCGACGCTGCGGCAGCGCGCGATCTTCTTCCCCTCCGGGCTCGGCGGGCGCCTGTACTGGTTCGCGATCGCGCCGTTCCACGACGTGATCTTCGCCGGCATGGCATCCTCGATGGCGAAGACCGCGGTCAGCGGGCGCGCACCGCGCCGCTGACCGTTCGAGGGGCGGGGGGTCGCATGAGGGCGGATGCTCGACGCGCGCCCGCGGCGCTCGCCGCCGCGCTCGCCCTCGTGCTGGGGCTGCTCGTCGCGCTGGTCGCCCCGGCGCAGCCGGCCCGCGCGGACGAGGCCGGCACGCTGCACGCCCTGCTCAACCAGGCCCGCGTCGGTCAGGGGCTCGGCTCGCTCGAGCGGATGTCCGCGCTCGACCAGGCCGCCCTCGACTGGGCGCGGGCGATGGCGGCCTCGGGCACGCTCGCGCACAACCCGGCGGGCCCGGCGGTGCTGCCGGCCGGCTGGAGCCGCTGGGGCGAGAACGTCGCCCAGGGGTACCCGACCGCGCAGGCGATGCACGACGGCTGGTGGAACTCGGCCGGCCACCGCGGCAACATACTCGGCGACTTCACGCACGTCGGGCTCGCCTTCCTGAGCGCGGGCGGCACAACCTGGGGCGTGCAGGTCTTCGCGAAGTACGGCGCCTCGGTCGCGGCGCCCGCGCCTGCACCAGCCGCGCCGGCACCCGCAGCGCCGGCCCCCGCGCCGGAGGCCGCTGCGACGCCCGACCCCCAGCCCACCGTGATCGACCCGAAGCCGGTGCCCGACCCCAGCCTGCTGCCGAGCGCCTCGCCGACGCCCTCGGCGAGCCCCTCGGAGGGCACGTCGCCCGACCCCTCGCCGTCCCAGCGGCCCGACTCCTCGAGCGAGCCGGAGGATGAGCGCGGCGAGCCTGACGAGGCCGGTGCCGTCTCGCCGTGGACGTGGCTCTGGGTCGTGCTGCTGCTCGCGGTGGTCGCACTCGGGCTGCTGCCCCTGCAGCGCCGGCGACGGGGTCGTCGCGCTGCGGACTGACCGCTACTCCTCGACCGCGCGGGTGTCAACGCCGTGGTCGCGCGGCCGCACCGGTGGGAGCGTCGCGACGTCGACCCCGTTCGGGGCCGGCGCTCGAGCCAGAGACGTCCGAGGAGGATGACATGCTGCGCACCGCTTCGCCCCGCACTCGCTCCACGACCCTGTTGACCCTGCTGCTGGCCCTGCTCGTGGGCCTCGCCCTCGCCGTCGCCGGCGGCGTTGCCTCGAGCGCGCAGGCCGCGTCGCCCGGTGGAGGTGTCTCGAGCCTCTCGGCCTCGCCCGAGCCCTCGCCGACGGAGGAGTCGGAGGAGACCGAGGAGCCGACCGAGGAGCCGACGGAGGAACCCACCGAGGAGGCGCCCGACGAGCCCGCCGAGGAGGACGACGACATCGTCGTCGACGGCGACGACGGCTTCCCGCTCTGGGCGACGATCCTGCTCATCGTGCTGGGCATCGCGCTCATCGCGGCGATCGCCTACGCGGCGACGCGCGACCGCGACCGCCGCGACCGCATCTGACGCGCGGCCAGAGCCGCGATCGGGGGCCCTCGCCTGCGGGCGGGGGCTCTGCGCGTGCCGGCCGAGAGCATCCCGCCAAGACGATCGCGATTCAGGTCACAGAACGGTAACGGGATGGGGTAGCGTGGCCGCACCCCCTGCAACGACGCAGGAGCACGACCCACCGGAGCCCGTCGATGACGACTGCCCGCAGCCACCGGCGCTACTCGACCCGCCGCGTGCTGGCCTCGGCCGGCGCGACCCTCGCCCTCGTGATCGTGATGCTCGTCGACCACGACGCCGCGACCGTGCACGCCGCCAACATGTGGGGCACGCTGCGCGAGCCCGGCCAGCCCGCGTTCATCGCCGGGCACCGCGGCGACCGCACGACGGCGCCCGAGAACACGATCCCGGCGATCCAGGCGGCGCTCGACTCGAGCATGGAGTTCGTCGAGCTCGACCTGCAGAAGACACTCGACGGGGAGGCCGTCGTCATCCACGACGAGACCCTCGAGCGCACCACCGACGGGGCCGGGCTCGTCGCCGAGGCGACGTGGGCCGAGCTGCAGACCCTCGACGCGGGCAGCTGGTACGCCGAGGCGTTCGCCGGCACGCGCATCCCGCACTTCGACGACTTCGTCGACGTGTTCCAGATCTCGCGCAAGAAGGCGCTCGTCGAGCTCAAAGGCATCTGGAGCGTCGACGAGCTCGAACCCGTCATCGCCGAGATCTACGCCGCCGGCGTGCAGGATCGCCTCGTGTTCGCGAGCTTCGAGGTCGGCACGCTGCACAACCTCATCGAGGCCGCCCCGAACCTGCCGCGCGTCGTGCTGCGCCGCAAACTGCCGCTCGACCCGGTGCGGCTCGCGCACTATTACGGCGCCGCCGCGGTCATGACTCGCCTGGCCGAGGTGCGCGAGCGCCCCGAGGTCGTCGAGGCGATGCACGCCGCCGGGCTCGGCATCATGCTCTACACGCTCAACTCGGAGGAGCGCTGGAGCGAGGCGCTCTCGTACGGCGTCGACGGCATCATCACCGACGAGCCGAGCGCGCTCGACGACTGGCTCGCGGCAACCGCGCCCGGCACCTGATCGTCGACGCTCCGTCGCGTCAGGCGGGGCGCGACCGCCCGACGATCGCAGCGAGCCCCGCGATCTCGTCGGCGCCGACGCGGCAGCAGCCGCCCACGAGCGAAGCTCCCGCCTCGAGCCAGCGCTCGACGAGGGCCGGCGGGAAGCCCGGCTCGCCGACCCAGGTGCGGTTCTTCGCGTCCCACTCCTCGCCGCTGTTCGGGTAGACCACGACGGGCTTGTCGGTGACCGCGCGCGCCGCGGCGATCGCACCGAGCACCTCCGAGGGGTGCGAGCAGTTGATGCCGACGGCGACGATCTCGTCGACCGAGGCGGCCTCGGCGAACGCCTCGGTGAGCGACTCGCCCGTGCGCAGCGCGCCGTCGTGCACCGTGAACGACAGCCAGGCCGCCACGCCCGAGCCGCGCAGCAGGTCGAGCAGCGCGAGCGCCTCCGCCCGGCTCGGAATCGTCTCGAGCGCGAGGAGGTCGACGCCGGCCTCCGCGAGCACGGCGAGCCGCGGCGCGTGCCACTCGCGCAGGCCCGCGCGGTCGAGGGCGTAGTCGCCGCGGTACTCCGAGCCGTCGGCGAGCATCGCCCCGTACGGCCCGACCGAGGCCGCCACCCAGCCCTCGCAGGCGTCGTCGCGAGCCGCCGCGGCGAGCTCGACGCTCCGGCGCAGCAGCGCCTCGGTCTCCCGACGGTCGAGGCCGACGCTTGCGAAGCCCTCGAACGAGGCCTGGTACGAGGCGCTGATCGCCACGCGCGCCCCGGCGGCGAAGAACGCCTCGTGCACGGCGCGCACCTCATCGGGATGCTCGAGCAGCAGCCGCGCGCTCCACATGCTGCTCGACAGGTCGTGGCCGCGGTGCTCGAGCGAGGTGCCGAGGCCGCCGTCGAGCACGACGGGCGCGTGCGCGGCGAGGTCGGGGGAGGGCATCCCCGTATCGTCGCGCACGCCCGCGACCCTCGCCAGGATGCTCGTCGCAGAGCGTCACGAGCGCTAGCGTCGAGCCGTGCCCCGGCCCGCAGCCCTCGCCCTCCTCACCGTCGCCCTCGGCGGGACGCTCGCCCTCGCGCCCGTCACGCTCGCGCCCGCCGCCACGCAGGCTCCCGCGCCAGCCGGCGCGCACGCGGCCGGGCCGCTCGCCGCGGGCGTCGACGACTTCACCTTCGACTCCTTCGAGGTCGAGTACCGCCTGGGGCGCGACGCCGAGGGGCGCGCGACGCTTACGACGGTCGAGACGCTCGTCGCCCGGTTCCCGGAGTTCGACCAGAACCGCGGCATCCGCCGCTCGCTGCCCGCCAGCTACCAGGGGCGCACGACCGACCTCGAGGTCGTGAGCGTCACCGACGAGCGCGGTGTCGGCCGCCCGTTCGAGGTCGACCGCTCCGACGGCGTCGTGAGCGTCATCGCGGCGGTGCCGGAGGGCAGCTACGTGCGCGGCGTGCAGACCTACGTCATCACGTACACCCAGCGCGACGTCGTCGACGCGTTCGCCGACACGGGCGCCGAGGAGTTCTACTGGAACCTCACCGGCACCGACTGGGCGCAGCCGTTCGGGCTCGTGCGCGGCACGGTCGTGCTCGACGACGGTCTCGCCGACGGGCTGCTGCCCGGCGCGCTCGCCTGCTACCGCGGCGCCGCCGGGTCGACCGACGGATGCACGATCGAGCGCGACGGCGACGTCGTCACGGTGCAGGCCGACGGCCAGGGCCCCTACGAGACGGCGACGATCGCGCTCGGCTTCGCACCGGGCACCTTCACGCTCTTCGACCGCTCCTACCTCGCGAGCCCCTTCGCCTGGCTGCAGCTGCTGGCGGCCGTCGCGGCGATCGCGGTCGGCGCGTGGGCGCTCGTGCTGCGCCTGACCCGCTATCGGGATGCCCGCGGGCGGCCGACGATCATCGCCGAGTACCTGCCGCCGAAGGGCGTGACGCTGCTCGAGGCGGCGGTGCTGCTGAAGCGGTCGACGCGCGCCGTCGCGAGCCAGCTCATCGACCTCGCCGTGCGCCGCAAGCTCACGATCATCGAGGTCGACGCGCGGTTCTCCTGGCGCAGCCAGTGGCGCCTGCGGCTCGAGTCGGCCGACGGCACGCACGACCGCGAGCGACAGCTGCTGAGCATCCTCTTCGCCGGCGGCCTCGCCCCGGGGGAGGAGCACACGCTCGCGAGCCGCGACACCTCGCGCGGCGGCGCGATCGCCTCGCTGCTGACGCGGCTCGGCACCGACGTGCGGAACCGGGGATGGCGCTCGAGCATCCCCGCCCGGCACGGCGGCGGGCTCACGCTGCTCGTGATGGCGGCGACGGCTGGCGCGTTCGCGGCGGGCATCGCCGTGGCTGACGAGGGGCGAGGCGGCGTCGTTCCCGCGATCGTCACCGCGCTCGCGATCGCCGCGGTCGTCGTGGTCGCCGTGTGCCTGTGGCGCGCCCCGCTCACGCCCACCGGAGCCGAGCTGCGCGACCACCTGCGCGGACTCGAGCTGTACATCCGCCTCGCCGAGGCCGACCGCATGCGGGTGCTGCAGTCGCCTCAGGGGGCGCTGCGCGACCCGGTCGACGTGACTGACCGCGACGAGGCGCTGCGCCTCACCGAGCGGCTGCTGCCGTGGGCGGTGCTCTTCGGGCACGAGAAGGAGTGGGCGCAGGAGCTCGGCCGCTTCTACGACGAGCAGCATCAGCCGAGCTGGTACTCGGGGCACTCGGCGTTCTCGGCGGCGGCGTTCTCGTCGGGCATCGGCGCGGTCGCCTCGAGCGTGTCGTCGAGCTACTCCGGGTCGAGCTCGTCGGGCGGCTCGAGCGGAGGAGGCTCGGCCGGGGGTGGCGGAGGCGGCGGCGGGGGCGGCGGAGTGTAGACTGAGCACGGCTCCGCACGCTCACCGCGTCGTTCTCGACCGGGTCAGGGCGCCGGGGCTCGGTCCCGTGCGAGACGGCGGGGCCAGCGCTCACGGCACCTCGTGGGCGATGCAGTCACAGTGAGCGTCGGCACGGTGCGACGTCGCGTGGTCGGCACCGATCATGGCGGCGGATGCCCGGCTCGCGCTCGTCGTCACCGGCGGCACGCCGCCGGCTTCCTCGAGGAGGGGCATGGCCCAGACCGGCCAGCGTCAGCGTTCCGCAGCGCGCAAGGGCGGGGGTTCGACGACCCGTCGTCGGCGCCCGCTCGATGAGCAGGGCATCATCCCGATCCTGGCGCGCGCCGTGCGCGAGGTGGAGAACGCCGCCGAGCGCGGCGGCAAGGTGAGCGCCGCGAACCGCACGAAGTTCCAGGTGGCGGCGCTGCTCGTGCGCGAGGAGCGCGCGCGCGTGAAGGAGGACCGCGAGGTGCCCGAGGGCGAGCGCGCCGAGGTGCTCAAGCGCCTCGACGGCCTCGCCGGCATCATGGCGAAGACCGCCGCGCGTGACACGACGCTCATCCAGCTGCTCGCCCCGGAGGCGAAGGTCTCCGACGCCGCGAAGCTGCTGCGTCGTGACATGCTGCTGGCCTCGGGCGCCGAGCTCGAGCCGGACGACCTCATCATCGTGACCGAGCCGGAGCCGGTGAAGCCGGAGGTCGCCAAGCAGGTGCTGCCGGCGTCGGTCAAGCGCGCGCAGCTGGCGAACCCCTTCCTCGCCCCCGACTTCTCGGCGCTCGTCGCGCAGCCGAAGCCGGCGTCGAGCCGGCTGGCGAACTGGGAGCTCATCGAGCCGCTGTTCCGGTCGTTCGAGTACGGCGCGGGCGGGCAGGCGGCGACGATGGACCTGCCCGAGGCGGGCTCGCTCGTGACGCCCGGCGGCATGGAGCTCATGCGCCACCAGGCCCGCCTCATCGAGGCGGTGCGCGCCGGCCACCGAACGTTCCTGCTCGCCGACGAGCCGGGTCTGGGCAAGACGGCGCAGGCGCTCATGGCGGCGAACGTCGCGCAGGCCTTCCCGCTGCTGGTCGTCGTGCCGAACGTCGTGAAGACGAACTGGGCGCGCGAGGTGCAGCGCTGGATCCCGCAGCGCACCGCCACGGTCGTGCACGGCGACGGAGACGATCTCGACGCCTTCGCCGACGTCATCATCGTCAACTACGAGATCCTCGATCGGCACGTCGGCTGGCTGGGCCGGTTCGGCTTCAAGGGCATGGTCGTCGACGAGGCGCACTTCATCAAGAACGCGACCTCGCAGCGCTCGCGACACGTGCAGTCGCTCGCGTCGACCATCCGCACGCTCTCACCGCGCGCGCTGCTCATGGCGCTCACGGGCACGCCGCTCATCAACCAGATCGAGGATTTCCGGATGATCTGGAAGTTCCTGGGCTGGATCGACGACAAGAAGCCGCTCGGCGAGCTCATGGTGAAGCTGGAGGAGACGGGGCTGACTCCGGTCGATCCCGGCTTCTTCGCGGAGGCGCGTCGCTGCGTCATCGAGATGGGCATCGTGCGCCGCAAGAAGGTGGATGTCGCGGCCGACATCCCCGCCCGTCGCATCGCCGACATCCCGGTCGAGCTCGACGACGAGTACGGTCGCTCGATCCGCGCCTCGGAGCGCGCGCTCATCGCCCGCCTCGTGGAGCGCTACCGCCGCGCGGCGGCCGCGCGCGAGGTGCCGCCGGTCGGCGTCGACGCCGAGCTGGTGCGGCTCGTGGCGCTCTCGGAGCTCGAGGAGTCGAAGGGCTCGACGAACGGCGACAACGTCTTCACGCTCGTGCGGCGCATCGGCACGGCGAAGGCGGTGCTCGCGGCCGACTACACGGCGCAGCTCGCCCGCAACGTGGGCAAGGTCGTGTTCTTCGCCAAGCACATCGACGTCATGGATGCCGCGGAGGCGCACTTCGCCGCCGCGGGTCTTCGCTCAGTGAGCGTGCGCGGCGATCAGTCGTCGAAGGCGCGGCAGGAGGCGATCGACGCGTTCACGAACGACGAGGAGGTGTCGGTCATCGTCTGCTCGCTCTCGGCGGCGGGCGTGGGCCTGAACCTGCAGGCGGCGTCGAACGTGGTGCTGGCGGAGCTGTCGTGGACGTCGGCGGAGCAGACGCAGGCGATCGACCGCGTGCACCGCATCGGTCAGGAGCTGCCGGTGACGGCGTGGCGCATCCTCGCTGCGCAGACGATCGACGCCCGCATCGCCGACCTCATCGACTCGAAGGCGGGCCTCGCGGCTCGCGCCCTCGACGGTTCGGACGAGGCGGTCGCGCAGGAGGGCACCGTGCAGCTGCAGGCGCTCATCGCGATGCTGACGGAGGCGCTGAGCCGCTGAGCGCGCCGCGGCGCCGGGCCGCGTGCTCGCGCGCCGCTGGCGACCCGCCGACGCGGGCACTTGTGTCGAATCGGGTCTCCCGAACGCCCGACTCGACACAAGTGCCCGCCTCGGCGTCGACGTGTGCGCGCAGGGCGTGGCGGCGGACGAGCGGAGCGGGCCGCGCGGCAGCGCCTACTGGGGGCGAGCGCTCGCTCGCGCGTCGCTCACGAGGTGCTCGACCGCCGCGAGCGGGATCGGCAACCACGTGGGGCGATTGCGCGCCTCGTACATCGCCTCGTAGACGGCCTTATCGAGCTCGAACGCGTCGAGGAGGGCGCGGTGCGCGCGGAGATCCGTGCCGCTCTGGGCGATGTACCCGTCGAGGAAGGCGCGGCGGCAGCGGTGCGCCCACTCGGGGTCGACGGCGTCGCGAGCCGCGGCATTCGGCGCCGTGTTGCGACGCGCGCCGACGACGTAGTCGAACGAGCGCAGCATGCCCGCCACGTCGCGCAGCGGCGAGTCGACGCGGTTGCGCTCCTCCAGCGGGCGCAGCGGCTCGCCCTCGAAGTCGACCAGCACCCAGTCGCCCGTCGCGCGCCGCAGCGCCTGCCCGAGGTGGAAATCGCCGTGGATGCGCTGCAGCGGCGGCCACGGAGCATCCTGCGCCGCGTCGTAGACCGCCTCGATCGCGGGGCGCAGCGCCCGCAGCGCCGGCACGTCGGAGGTCGCCACCGCGAGCCGATGGTGCCACCCCGCCACAAAGCCGACGATGTCGCCCGGGGTCGCCTCGCGTGACGGCAGCGCCTCCGCCAGACCCCGGTGCACCTCCGCCGTCACGCGGCCCAGGCGCTCGGCCTCGCCGCTGAAATCCTCACCCGCGGCCGCCGAGGCGAGCGCGAGCTCCCAGCCGTCCGTCGCGTCCGTGACGAACTCCTGCGCGAACGCCAGGTGCCCCATCGCGGTGCGGCCGTCGTGGTGCGGGTCGTTCCAGTAGCCCGTGATCGAGCCGAGCATGCGCGGCACCTGCCGATACCCGCGCGAGGTGAGCGCCGACGGCAGCACCACGTCGGGGTTCTCGCCCGTGTGCACCAGCCGGAACACCTTCGCCACGAGCGGCGCCTCGCCGCCACGATCGAAGATGATCGACGTGTTCGACTGCTCGCCGCCATGCACGCGCGCCGAGCGGTCGCTGCGGTGGATGTGCATGCGCTGCAGCAGCGCCGACGTGTACGCCGGGTCGTGCGCCCCGTCGAACAGGTAGTCGTCGTCTGAGTCGCGGCCGATGAAGTGCGGGCCGGTGCCCTTCGGGATGGTGCGGCGAGCGACGATCGGCACGTGGTACAGCGACGGCGGATTGTTCGCCAGGTCGCGCAGGATCAGCACGATCACCCGCGCATCCGGCTCATCGGTCGGCCACTCCTCGCGCGTGACCTCCACGAGGTTCGGCACGCGGCCCTTCCCCGCGTACCAGCGCTGACGGGTCATCCAGTCGGTCAGGCACTCCAGACTGCTGCTCATGTCGCCACCCTACGCGGGCGCCGCAGCGCGAGCGAGGGATCCTCCCGAACATCAGCGCGGCGCGTCGCCGACGCTGGGGCGACGAGCGGCGGATGCCCTACGCGCGCCGACCGCGCAGGAACCCGTTCATCGCGGCCGACAGCCCGCCGTCGACCGGCAGGCTGCGGCCCTCGACCGAGCGCAGGGGTGCGGCGTGCCGGACGCTCGACACGAGCCACGCGCCGTCGGCGGCGAGCAGGTCGTCCGGCGTGAGCGACGCTACGCGGCCGTGCAGCCCCCACTCCGGTGCAGCGGCGAACAGGTCGACCTGCGTGGTGCCGGGCAGGATGCCGTGCTCGACGGGCGGCGTCAGCAGCTCGTCGCCCCGCCGCACCACGAGGGTCGAGGTGGGGCCCTCCAGCAGCAGCCCGTCGCTCGAGACGAGCACCGCGTCGTCGGCGCCGCGTCGCGCGGCCTCGCGCGCCGCCGCGCGGTTGATCGCGTACGACAGGCTTTTCGCTCCCGCGAGCAGCCAGGGCGACGTGCGCATGACGTCGCTGCGCAGACCCCGGTCGAGCAGAACCACGTCGATGCCCTCGGTGCGCTCGCGCCGGAAGTCGGGCGACACCGTGCCGTAGGCCCACCCGGTGGGCATCGGCTGGCCCTCGACGCCGCGCGTGAGCACGATCTTCACCCAGGCCTCGTCGTGGTCGGCGAGGTGCTCCGCGAGCGTGCGCACAGCATCCGCCCAGATGCCCGCGTCGGGAACCGGGAGGTCGAGCATGCGCGCGGAGCGGGCGAAGCGCTCCAGGTGCGCGTCGAGCGCCTGCGGGTGACCCGCACCGAGGCTGATCGTCTCGAACACGCCGTCACCGCGCGTCGCCGCGACGTCGGTCACCCGCAGCTGCGGCAGCTCGGGGTCGGCCTCGACGAAGCCCGTCGCGTGCCCTTCGACGTCGTGCTCGACGATGACCAGGTGCTGCGGGTCGCTCATCGTCGCGCCACCCGGTGGTGCAGGCGCGTGACGGCGACGGCGAGGGCGGCGAGCGCGATGATGAGCACCGCGATGCCGACGACGTACTGCACGACGCCGGGCACGCCCGACGGGCCGAAGGGCTCCAGGAACGGGTACGGGTACCAGCCGGTGATCGCGCCGCGCACCATCGTCACCCCCACCCAGATGAGCGGGAAGCTCACCGCGAGCCACATGGTGCGCCACTGCAGTCGCGCACGCGTCGGGTTCAGCAACCAGTCTAGGGCGATGTAGATCGGGATCCACACGTGCAGGTTCTCGTTCGGCCACGGCGGGGCGACGTAGCCGTCGTCGTTCGGGATGCCGCGCAGCAGCAGGTTGTAGACCACGCCCGTCACGACGGCGTAGGCGAAGACGCTCGCCCGGATCGCCGAGTACAGCGGCGGGTCGATCGGCGTGCGGAAGGCCAGCAGCCCGCCGACGATGAGCACGACGATGTTGATGAGCGCCGTCTGGATCGTGAAGTACGCGAAGTACTCAGTGGGCTGAAAGCGCCCGGCCGCGACCTGGTCGGTGACCTGCCACACGATGCTCGCCAGCACGCTGAGCCCCGCGACGAGGCTGAGCGCCCCCGCGATGTGCCGCAGCCGCAGGATCACGACGCTCGGCGTCGGCTCGGCGGCGCCCGGAACGGGTTCGTGGTGAGGGTCGGCGGCGGGGGAGGACTTGGCAGACGTCGTCGTCACGCGCACACGCTACCAAGCCGGGCGTCCGCCTAGGCTGGCCGCGTGCCGATGTTCGACGTGAGCGTGGTCTACCTCACGCGCGAGGTCGAGAGCGCAGACGGGCCGCGCACCGAGGTGCTGCTCGGCCGCAAGCGCACGGGCCTCGGCGTCGGCCGACTCGTCGCCCCCGGCGGCAAGCTCGAACCCGGTGAGACCCCGGCGGATGCGGCGGTGCGGGAGGTGCGCGAGGAGGTCGGCCTCGAGGTGCGGCCCCGCGACCTCGTGCCGATCGCCGAGATCGCGTACCCCTTTCTCGACCGGCCGCAGCTCTCGCAGTTCTCGTGGGCGTTCACCGCGAGCGTCTTCACGGGGGCCGTCGGGGCGAGCGCTGAGCTCGAGCCGGCGTGGTTCCCGCTCGCGAGCATCCCCTTCGATCGGATGTGGGCCGATGCGCGCCGGTGGGTTCCGCGAGCGCTCGGGGGCGAGTACGTGGCCGCGACGCTCACCTTCGGCGAGGGCGATGCGCTGCTGCACGAGGACTGGAGCGGCGCTCGCCGCAGCTGAGCGGGTGCAGCAGCCGCCCGAATCCTGAGCGCGCACTCCAGGTGCGCTGGATAGCGTCGCCCGCATGACGACTCACGACTTCGGACCCCTCGTGCTCGGCGGCAACACCTTCGGCTGGACCAGCTCGAAGGAGGAGAGCTTCGCCGTGCTCGACGCCTTCGTCGCCGCGGGCGGCCGCGCGATCGACACCGCCGACGTGTACTCGTCGTGGGCGCCCGGCAACTCCGGCGGCGAGTCGGAGACCGTGCTCGGCGAGTGGCTGGCACGGCGGGGTCGGCGCGACGACGTGCAGATCCACACGAAGGTGTTCGCGCTCGAGACCCGGCCGGGGCTGTCGGCCGCGAACATCCGCGCCGCCGTCGACGACTCGCTCCGACGCCTGCAGACCGACCACCTCGACCTCTACTACGCGCACCGCGACGACCCCGATGTCGCGCAGGAGGAGTACGTCGCCGCCTTCGGCGAGCTCGTCGCGGCGGGCAAGATCCGCGCGGTCGGCGCCTCGAACTTCACCGCCGAGCGCCTGCGCAGCGCCGTCGCGATCGCCGCCGACCTCGGCGTCACCGGCTTCACCGTCAGTCAGGACGGCTACAGCCTCGTGCGCCGCGACTACGAGTCGACCCTGCGCGACACGGTCGCCGAGCTGGGTCTCGTCCAGCTGCCGTATGGCGCGCTGCAGGGCGGGTTCCTCACCGGCAAGTACCGGCCGGGCGTCGCCGTCGAGTCGGCGCGCGCCGGCAACGCCTCGAAGCTGCTCGACGACCCCCGCAACCTCGCGCTGCTCGACGCCCTCGATCGGGTGGCGGATGCTCGGCGCGTGTCGGTCGCGGCCGTCGCGCTCGCCTGGCTGCGGCAGCAGCCCACGGTCCGCGCACCGATCGCCTCGGCGCGCACGACCGAGCAGCTGCCGCAGCTCGTGGAGTCGTTCGACCTCGAGCTGAGCGCAGAGGAGCTCGCGCTGGTCGGCTCGCCGACCGCGCCGCAGCACGCGGCCTGAGCCGCGATCGCGGGCCGGCCGCGCCCTACGGGGCGGTGTCGGCCCGCCCGAGCACGTCGAGCATCCATGCGAGCTCGATCGCGCGCTGGTTCCAGGCGCTGTACCGGCCCGAGACGCCGCCGTGCCCGGCCTCCATCTCGCAGCGCAGCAGCACGTCGGCGCCGACCTCGCGCAGCCGTGCGACCCACTTCGCGGGCTCGACGTAGAGCACGCGGGTGTCGTTGAGCGAAGTGACGGCGAGGATGCGCGGGTACGGCTGCTCGCGCACGTTCTCGTACGGCGCGTAGCCCTTGATGTATGCGTACACCTCCGCATCGTGCAGCGGGTCGCCCCACTCGTCCCACTCGATGACGGTGAGCGGCAGCTCGGGCATGAGGATCGAGGTGAGCGGGTCGACGAAGGGCACGTCGGCGAGGATGCCCGCGAAGAGCTCCGGCGCGAGGTTCGCGACGGCGCCCATGAGCAGGCCGCCGGCGCTGCCGCCCTCGGCGACGAGCCGGTCGGGCGCGGTGATGCCCGCCTCGACGAGGTGCCGGGCGCTCGCGACGAAGTCGGTGAAGGTGTTCGTCTTGCGCGCGAGCTTGCCCTGCTCGTACCAGGCGCGGCCCAGCTCGCCGCCGCCGCGCACGTGTGCGATCGCGAAGACCACGCCGCGGTCGAGCAGCGACAGGCGCGGGATCGAAAAGCCCGGGTCCATGCTCGCCTCGTACGAGCCGTAGCCGTACAGCAGCAGCGGGCTCGGCTCGAGCGAGGCGCTGGCGCCGCCGCCGTCGCCCCCGCCCGCCCCGTCGAGCGCCGGCGCGAGTCCGCGCTTCCAGACGAGCGACAGGGGGATGCGCGTGCCGTCGTCGGCCACCGCCCAGTCGCGCCGCTCGGCGTAGTCGGCCGGGTCGTACCCGCCGAGCACCGGCTGCCGCTTGAGCACGATGAACTCGCCCGTCTCTACGACGTGGTTCGCGACGGTCGCCGGCTCGATGAAGCTCGTCCACCCGACCCGCAGCATCGGCTGCCGCCACTCGGGGTTGCCGCTCGCACCGATCGAGATGAGCCCCTCGCCGACCTGCAGCTCGGTGAACGTCAGGTCGTGCTCGCGGATGCCCGGCGCGAGCCGCGCGATCGCCGTGCGGGGCAGCCCCTCGCGGCGGGTGTCGAGCACGAGGAAGCGCTCGAACGCGTCGACGCCCTCGACTCGCCGGCCGGCCACGTGCGGCACGAGCGTCACGGGCGGCTCGAGCGCAGCATCCGCCCCGATCGGCACCGCATCGATCTGGAAGTCGGGGGCCGCGTCGTTGTGGGTGATGAGCCACAGGTCGCGGCCGTCGATGACGGCGTGCTCGACGTCGTACTCGACGCCCTCGACGCGCGGCCGCACGACCGTGAACTCTCCTTCGGGGTCGTGAGCGTCGAGGTACCGCACCTCCGAGGTGATCGAGCTCGACGACTCGATGAGCAGGAACCGCATCGAGCGCGTCAGCCCCGCCCCGACCCAGAACGCCTCGTTCGGCTCGTGGAAGACCTGCACGTCGTCGCCGGTGCCGCCGACCTCGTGCCGCCACACGGTGTCGGGCCGCCAGCTGTCGTCGACGGTGCAGTAGAAGACGAAGCGGCCGTCGGGGGAGAAGAACGCGCCCGCCGCGGTCTCGTCGATGACGTCGGGCAGGTTCTCGCCGGTGACGAGGTCGCGGATGCGCAGCGTGTACCGCTCGTCGCCCTCGACGTCGGTGGCGTAGAGCATGAACCGGCCGTCGGGGGTGAGGTCGAGCGAGCCGAGGCTGAAGAACTCGTGCCCCTCGGCTTCGACGTTCGCGTCGAGGATGACCTGCTCGCCCTCGCGCGGCTGCGCGGGGTCGTCGAGCGGCGGCGGGGGCGTCCAGACGGCCGGGTCGGCGGGGTTCGCCGGGTCGATCGGCGCGGCCGGCACGCGGCACTGGATCGCGTACTGCAGCCCCTCGACGGTGCGGCCGTAGTACCACCAGTCGCCCTCGCGCACCGGGATGCCCATGTCGGTCTCGCGCACGCGCCCCTTGATCTCGGCGACGATGCGCTCGCGCAGCGGCTGCAGGTGCGCCATGCGGGCGTCGGCGTACGCGTTCTCGGCGCGCAGGTGCTGCAGCACCTCCTCGCTCTGCTTGTCGCGCAGCCACTCGTAGGGGTCGATGACGACGTCGCCGTGGTGCTCGCGACGGTGCGGCACGCGCTTCGCGACGGGCGGGGCGGCGGGGATGCTCGGGGCGGGCTGCGCGGGGGTCTCAGTCACCCTGCCACCCTAGGTGGCGGTGCTGACGCCGCCGCCGCGCGGGGCTCCCGGCAGTTTCCGCGCCAGCGCTGGATAGGCTCGAGCCACTATGTCGGAATCCCCGCTCGCTGCGAACCCGTACGAGGTTCTCGGCGTGGCGCCGACCGTGAGCGACGACGACCTCAAGCGCGCCTACCGCCGGCGCCTCCGGGAGGCGCACCCCGACACGGGCGGCTCGAGCGCCGAGTTCGAGCGCGTGCAGCAGGCCTGGCAGCGGGTCGGCACGCCGGCCGCGCGGTCGGCCTACGACTCCGGCCGTGAGGCGGGGGCCGGCGGGGCGACCTGGAGCGCGGGCGGCGCGAGCAGCGGTGCCGGCGCACGGCGCGGAGACTCGCGGCCGAACGCGAAGTCGCACGGGCATCCCGGCGGTTTCTACCGCGAGCGGTACCTGGCGATGATGCGCGAGTGGGTGGGCCGCGGCGCGCCCCTGGACGACCCGTACGATGCCCGGCTGGTGCGCAGCGCGCCGCGCGAGATCCGCCACACGCTCGCCGCGGCCGTCGCCGAGGAGCGCACGGCGACGGCGCTCGCGACGCTCGGCATCGGCTTCACCATCTGGCACGACGTCGTCGCCGGCCCGGCTCCCGACGACAAGGTCGACCACATCGTGCTCGGCCCGACCGGGCTGTGGGCGGTGCTGAGCGAGGACTGGGGCGGGCCCGTGAAGGTTAAGCGCGGCGACCTCATCGGCGAGGGGCTCGCGGCGGGGGAGCGCCCGCTGCATCAGCTGGGCATCCGCGCGAAGGCGATCGCACGGCAGGCGAAGGTGAAGTTCTCCGGTCTCGTCATCGTCGTGGAGGATTCGCAGGCACCCGCCTCGCTCACCGAGCTCGGCAGCGTGCGCGGGGCGCAGGGGATGCTCGTGGAGCGCTCGCGGCTGGTCAACCTGATCCGCACCGGGCTGCCCGGCGTGGGCGTCGGCGGCACCGACCTGTTCGAGGTGCGCACGCGACTGCAGGCGAGCATCCGCTTCGTCTGAGCCGCTCCGTTCACGGTTCCCAGCTTTTTGGGCACTGATGGCCAGTGAACACGCGGGCGGGTCGCAGTCGCCTCCCGAGCTGCGGGCGCACGCTCTCTGCACGCGCAGCCCGTCGCCGACATGATCGGGTCGGTGGCGGGTTGCGCACCCAGTGAAGGGTGGCGGCGATGACCTGGAAGTCGAAGTCGAGTGGTCCGGTGCGACGGCTGTGGGCGACGGATGCTGCGCCCCCGCCCGGCACGGTGACGAAGACCCTCAAGCAGGGCCCGTGGGCGCTGCAGCCGAAGCCGCGGTTCGAGCCCACGACGCAGGAGATCCCGGTGCTCGACGGCGCCCTCTCGGCCCGCGACCGCGACAAGATCGCCGGGCTCATGGATCAGATGCGCTTCGACCTGGGGCGCGGGCACCACCTCGAGGCGGAGGCCCTGCTGCGTGAGCGGCTCAAGGCCAGCCGCATCGCGCTCGACGACGACGAGGTGGCGCGGCTCGCGGAGTCGCTGCGCGACGTCGACCGGGCGCGGCGCGAGCGCGAAGAGCGCGAGGCGGAGGAGGCCGCGGAGTCGGCGGAGGCTGCGTCGGCCGCCTCAGAGGCTGCTCCTGGGAGTCGCCCGACCGTCTCCTGACCGCGCTGTGGGGAAACATCCAGGGCTCGCGCCGGTTGTCGGGCCAGGGTCGAGGCATGACATGGCAGCCGAATGAGAACTCGCCCCACCACCTCGACCCGCGCGACGTCGAGGGTGCCCCGCCCGCCGGCAGCGGCTCGGGTCAGTTCGTCGAGTCGCCCGAGGGCGGCGCGATCGTGCCGGACGACTCGCGCGGCCGACTGACCGAGGCCGCGAGCGGCGCCGAGCGCGACGCCGCCGTGCGCTACCCGTCGAAGCCGGGCGAGCGCATCCAGACCGAGCCGATCGAGGATGGCGCGCTCGACGCCACCGACGAGCAGAAGATCGCCGGCATCGTCGCCCAGACCAGGCAGGATCTCGAGCAGGGGCACGCCCGCTCGGCTCGCGAGCTGCTCGCGCAGCGCTTCGAGCAGTCGCGCATCGCCGTGGATGACCACCACCTCGACGAGCTCGCGGCCTCGCTGCAGCAGTACGAGCGCGGCAACCCGAGCGAGAGCTAGCGGCGCTGCTCGGGGCGCGCGGGTGCGACGATCGTCGCCCGCCGGCCCCGGGCATCCACCTCGCCCGTCTCGGCCCCGAGCACCTGCGTGCGCTCGGGGCCGTGCTGGTGCCAGAGGGCGGCCGTCCAGGCGCACAGGGTCGCGTCGAGCAGATCTTCGCGATGCTTGTACGCGGATGCTGCTGCCGGGCTCTTCTCCGTGAGCAGCGTCTTCGTCACCTTGTGCGAGCCCAGCTTCAGCGCCGGGGTCGTGCGCTCGAGCGCGGTCATCCGGGTCAGCAGCTCGTCGCAGACAGTCGCGCGCAGCTTCTTCGCCTCAGCGGCCGGCAGCCCGGGGATGAGCCGCTTGTACCGCGGCCGCTCGACCTCGTAACCGAACTCGTGCGCGCCGACGAGCGTCGTGTACGGGTAGCACTCGAACGCGACGGTGACCCCCGCGGGCGGCGGCCACCTGCCGTCGGTGTAGCGGATGCCTCGGGGCTCGAGCGCGGCGAGCAGCAGCTGCCCGGCACGCGCCGCGCTGCCCTGGTTGCTCGCGTTGGCGGCGACCTTCCAGCGGCCGTAGCGGGATCCGACCTCGCGCTCGGCGGCCCGCATGCCGGTCGGGTTCGCGACGATGAGCGGCGCGTCGATGGCGATGACGTCACCGGGCCGCTCGTGCTCGGCGACCCAGGCGGCGACGGCGTCGACGCCGCGCGCCCACCCCGCGTCGAGGATCGTGCCGTCGGCAGCGAGCAGGCACAGGCCGGTCTCGTTCGGCTTCTTGACCCTGCCGATCACGGGGTGTGGCAGGCCGAGGCCCCAGGCGAGGTCGATGCCGAGGTAGCGGGCCACGAGTCGAGGCTAGACGGCGCCGCTCGGCGTGCGGGCGGGGTCGCGCGCCGGCAGGCGGGTTGCGGTCAGGTGGCGGCGCCGGCGAGCGCTCGTGCGCTGGTGGCGTCGCGCAGGGCGTCGCGGGTCTCGGCGGAGGTGGGCGGTTCGGCCCCGGCGCGCTGGATGGTGAGCAGGGCAGTCTGCTGCGCCCACTCGCCGACGGCGCGGAGGGTGCGCGGTTCGATGGTGCGCAGGTGTTCGCGCTGGTCGGCGCCGAGCAGCCCGAGCGTGCCGAGCCCGGCGAGCAGCCCGGCGGTGGTCGCGTCGCCGGCGCCGATGGTGTCGACGATGCCGGCGTGGCGGCCGGGCAGGTCGATGCGTGCCGTGCGGGTGATGAGCAGCATCCCGCGGTGGGCGCGCGTGATGACGACGAGGGCGGCGCCGGCGTCGATCCAGCGCTGGGCAATGCTGTCGACGGGTTCGGCGCCGAAGAGGTGGGCGAGGTCTTCGTCGCTGGCTTTGACGATGTCGGCGAGGCGGGCCTGCCGTTCGACGCGCAGGCGGGCGAGACCGAGGTCTCGTTCGAAGGCGGGCCGGATGTTGGGGTCGTACGAGACGGTGGATGCTGCGCGTGCGCTGCGCATGAGGCTCTCGATGGCGCCGGCGACGGGTTCGATCGCGGCGGCGAGCGACCCGACGTGCACGACGTCGACGGGGGAGTGCTGCGGGATGCCGTGGGGCAGACTCCACTCGAGGTCGAAGCGGTAGTCGGCGGAGCCGTCGGGGCGTACAGCGGCGTAGGCGATGGCCGTGCAGCCGTTGCGGGGGCCGGTGAGCAGGTCGACGCCTTCGTGCACGAGGCGCTCTTCGATGCGGTCGCCGGCGCGGTCGGCGCCGAGCTCGGTGTAGAACTGCACGTCGACGCCCTGGCGGGCGAGGCCGATGCTGACGTTCATGGGGCTGCCGCCGGGCATCTCGACGGTGGGCTGCGTCGGGTCGGCGGGTCGGATGATGTCGGTGAGTGACTCGCCGACGACGAGTGCGCGGGTTCGTGATGGCGTCGGGTGACGTCGGGTGTCCATCAGTGCACCTCCCCCTTCGGTGTGCGGCCGCCCCCCAGCGGCTGATGCTGCGACGATAGCTCGCGAATTGCGTGCCATCCAGATGGTGAAGAGCTTTCACCCCCGCATTGGGGGTGTCCGCCCTTTGGGGGACAGTTTGGGGGACAAGGCTGGGGCGCCGCTGAGTCGGCAGCTCAGTTTCGGCGGTGATGTGCGGGGGTGCAGTTCAGCAGCCGGGGCCGCTGGGGTCGGCGCGGCAGCTGCGCTCGACGAGGGCGGTGGTGGCGCTGTCGGCGACGACGATCTGGATGGGCGTCGACGGGATCGCGAGGGTGCCGGGGATGGGGATGTAGTCGCCGTCGCCGACGCGATATTCGGCGGCGTAGTCGACGAGCAGGGTGACGGTGTAGGTGCCGGCGCTGTCGTAGACGTGGCTAGTGGCGGTGGGGTCGAACTCGGCGAGACCGAGGGCCTCCCACGTGGCGCCGGGGGTGGCGGTGTTGAGGGGGGCTGTGCCGTCGCCGTAGTCGAAGGTGTAGGCGACGGGGGTGAAGCGGACCTCGGCGGTGATGCCGAAGAGCTCGCCGGTGCGGATGCTGCTGCCCCCGGTGGCGAGGATGTTCGCGTCGAGTCCGCGGACCGCCCAGCCGTCGGGCTCGGAGCGGAGCACGGCGAGCTCGGGTCGGAAGCTCGCGACGTCGCGAATGGTGATGCCGGGGGTGCCGGCGGGTGCGTCGGCGGGCGGGGGAGCGGCGGGTGCGCCGGGCCGGGCTCCGACGCAGTCGACGGTGGCCGTGTTCTCGGGGTTCGGGACGCAGCGTTCGACCGGAGTGACCCACGGGGGGATCCCAGGCGGCGGAGTCCACGCGATCGTCCGCTCGGTGCTGGGATCGGGGGTTGAGCTGGCGTTCGAGTTTCCGTCTGTTGAAACCGCGCCGCCCACCTGTACTTCGTCTTGTTCGGAGTGGCCCCACAAATCGTCGAGTCCCGACGCGGCGGCAGCGCTAACGGCCGGAGATCCAAAGGCGACTGCCGCGGTGAGTGCGAGCACGGTCAAAACTCGCATGTGTCGCCTTCGCTCCAGACCTGTGACTCCATGAGCCGCAGTTGCGAGCCGTCGATCTCGATGAACGAGTTCTCGACCACGATTCTCTTCGCACGATTCGGATCAGAGAGGGACTCGCCACTTTGGTCGACCAGTTCGAACGAAAGCGCATCGATGCACGCGTAGGTGATGACCTCGTCGATCCCCGCCGACGGAGCGTATTGCTGCAAGCGCGTCTCAATCGTGGCGGGTCGACTGGCTTGCCGAAGTCCCTCGGCGGCGTACCTCGCGGCGCGCTCGGTGTCGGTTTCGAGTACGTCACCGACGGCGACGCTCCTCAGCGACTCTGCACCATCCGCCGGGTTGCTGAAGACCGCAAAGGCCACGTCGAGGTACTCCTCGAACGCGGCCTCCGCCGCCTCGAGCGCTTCCTCGTCGCTCGCGAACAACGGCTCGGCCTCGGCGCTGGGAGGCGCGGAGGGCACCGCGGCCTCGGGTGAGCATCCACTGACGAGGATTGCCGAGGCGGCGAGCACGAGGGCGAGGGGCAGCAATCGCGATGTCACCCGCACACAGTAGGCAGAGCTTTCGTCGGGTTCGGTGCTTCTCCACAACGCGAGCCGACACGGCACTCCACCCGGAACAGGGGAGGAGCGGCGGCCCCTCACCGCGGTCAGATCACGCCGCGAACGCGCGTACCGTTAACGGGTTGGGCCACGAGCTCGACGGGCAGCAGCCCAGACGACACCTCACGCAGACGACGTACACGACGCGAGCGACACGCAACGGATTGAGAGCAGTACATGGACGAGTGCATCCACGGATTCGAGCCCGGCATGTGCGCCACCTGCTTCCCCGCTCCGGAGCCGGAGAAGCCCGCCCCCGTCAAGCGCGTCGCGAAGCCCGCCCGCACGAGCCTGCGCACGCCCCCGGCTGGCTCGACGACCGGCCGCACCGCCCCTGAGCCGCGCGCCGCGAACCTGCCCAAGCGCATCTTCCACGTCACGCACGTGCGCAACCTGCCGGCCATCCTCGCGGCCGGTGAGCTGCGGCCGAGCAACGCTGACGGTGTCGAGCCTGAGGTCGTGCTCGCGAGCGAGATCACGCACGAGCTGCGGGCGACGGCGCAGGCCGCGTCAGACGCATCCGTGCTCGACTGCGTCGCGTTCTCGCTCACCCCGAAGGCGACCTGGTGGGCGCAGGTGCAGGACGGCGCGGCCGGCCCCACCTGGAGCGACGCCGCCCGACGCGCCCTCGCCGTCGACTTCGTCGTGCTCGGCATCGACATCGCCTCCGTCTCCGACCGGCTCATCGTCACCGACGGCGACGCGGCGGCTCTGCCGACCGCGATCGGCGGCCCCGGCGACGCGGCGAAGCGGATGCTCGCCCGCGCCGCCCTCGACGAGACCGTCATGCAGGCTGCCGAGGCTCTCATTCCCGGCACGGTGCCGCTCGAGGCGGTCGCGCTCGTCGCCGTCGCGAACGACAAGCGCCGCGACGACGTGAAGCGGGCGCTGGCCGACGCGGGGCTCGGAGCGAAGGTGGCCGTCTACCCGCCGTGGTTCGTGCCGACGCCGATCGCGTAGCTTCGGCGGAGCATCCTCGGCGTGTCACCCACACGCGGGGTATCGGAGACCGCCTCGTGGGTGCATGATGGCGAGAAGCTTTCGCGTACCCCCGTGAGGGCTCACACCCGAATACCCGCACCCAGTCCCGTTCTCGGCACCCGAACCACCCCTCCGAGAACTCGACGGACACCCCCGATGGGATGCATCATGCCCGATTTCATGCCCGCGCCCCCGCGCACCGATCTCGCGGGCCTGGCCCGCCCGACCCTGGCGTCGCCCGACGCGCCGGCGGCTGTTCCGCCGTACCTCAGCGTCGTGACCGCAGAGCCACGACCCGACGACGCCGAGCTGCTGCACAGCTCGCTAGGCCGCGCCGAGTGGATCGCCCTCGACCTCGTGAAGCCCGGCGGCGTCTTCGACGGCAAGGTGCATGTCACGAGCGCCAAGTCGGCCAAGAGGGCCGGCGCCGTCGAGCCCATCACCTTCAGCGCGCTGAAGGCGATCGTGTCGATCACGCTGCGCGAGATGCCGCGCGTCGAGCAGCAGTGCTTCGACCCCGGCGTCGTGCTCGCCGCCATCGAGGGCGGGCCGCACTCGGTCTCGCAGCTGCAGCTGGAGCAGGGCGCCCGCCTGGTCACCCGCCTCGTCTCCTACTACTGGGGCGCCGTCGCGAAGGCGTGGCCCGAGGCGTGGGATGACCGGCACGGCTTCATCCTGTGGCAGAGCTTCGGCCTGACCGGGCTGAGCCGGTTCGGCGGACGCATCATCCAGGAGCGCGTCGACGAGCGCGAGATCATGCAGCAGTACTTCGACACCGCCCTCGCCGCGGTCGCCGCCCGCATGCCGCTCGACGTGGCCGACTTCGACGGCTTCAGTTCGCAGACCGGCGCCAACCAGGTGTTCTCGATGCTCATGGAGGCCAACAGCGAGCACGGCGCGGCCTTCACCGAGCTCGTCGACCAGCTGGCGAGCGACATCGACTGGGGCAAGGCGGCCTCAGCGCCGTCACCGCTGCCGTTCGGCTGAGACACGTCTTGGTTCGAGTGGCGCGCGCGGTGCATCCGCGCTGCTGACCGCCGCACCGCGCAGACGCCGACGCCCGACGAGAGGAGCCTCTCGTCGGGCGTCGTGCTGACCGTCGACCTTCGGGTCGGCCGACGGGCAGTCTCGTGGGCAGTCGCGTCGATGCGCGCGGGCGCGCTCAGTCGTCGAGCACGAACGTCACCTCGAGGGTGACGTGCCAGGCGGTGACGCCGCTGCCGCTGACGGCGACCTTCTGCTCCTTCACCCAGGCACCTTCGACGTTGCGCAGGGTGCTGCTGGCGCGCTCGATGCCGACGCGGATCGCGTCCTCGAAGCTGGTCTCGCTGCGCGCGGTGATGGTGGTGACGCGGGCGACCGATGACATGGCGGTCCTCCAATTCGGTAGCGGATGCTCTGCCGCAGTGTGCGGATGGAGGAGACAGTCAACGCCCGGCTTCGCGGCCGTGCGAGGGGGTGGCGCGGGGGAGTCGCGCGGGGTTAGCGTGCGCGGCTGTTCGTCTCTTCGGCCGTCAGCTGGCGAGGCGCGTCGTCGCGTCGGGGGCGTCGAGGTCGAGCAGCTCGGTGTAGGCCTCGGCGCTCTCGATGGCGCGGGCGATCTGCTCGGGGCTCGCCGGCTGCGGCTCAGGAACCATCGGGGCGGTGCGGGGTGCGGGGCGGGTGCGGCTGGTCCACTCGGCGCCGTCCCACCAGCGCTCCTGACCGGGAATGGTGGGGTCGGCGAACCATCCCGCACGCGGCTGAATGATGGTGATCTCGCTCACCCGGCCATCATGCGTGACGCGCCTTGCCGTTCTCTGTGACCCCCGTTCGGGGGGCCTGTGCTCGCGCTCGTGTCGCTGCGTCAGCGCCGCGTGCGGATCGCGCCGGCGCCGAAGCCGGCGAGCAGCAGCGCGCCGCCGCCGATGGCGAGCGCGAGGGCGAGTGTCTGCTCGAGCGCTAGCACTCCGATGAGCCCGTAGGCGCCGGCGACGAGGGCCGCGATGCCCAGCAGGGTGAGCAGCAGTGACAGGCCGCCGACGAGGCGGCGGGGGCCGCGCATCCGTTTCGGGGCGGTCGCCACCGACAGCAGCGGCACCGAGCCGGTGGGCGGCGCGGGGGAAGCGAGGTCGACGAGCTCGGTGAATGCCTCGGCGCTGAGGATGGCCTGCTCGACCTGCTCGGGGCTCGCCAGCTGCGCGGGGTCGGCCAGCTGGGCTCGCGGGCTCGGGCGGGTCTCGTCGGTCCAGGCGGTGCCGTTCCAGCGGCGCTCGACGCCGGGCTCGGTCGGGTCGGGGAACCAGCCCTCGGGCGGGGCGGTCTGGCCGTAGTCGGGGTCGGCGGGGGTGAGGGTCATCGGGTGTTCCTCGGGGTCGGGGGAGCGCTGCGGGCGTCGGGTCGATCGCGGTGAGGTCGCTTCATGATGCGGCCGCGCAGGCTCGCGGGCAAGAGCTGAGGGTTGTGAGGTGATCGCAGCCAAGCGGTCGGCTGCTGCTAAAGGGCTACGCGCACTCTCCCGGTGTTGCCCGCCTTATGCGGGCCTCCCGCCAGCATTCCCGCAAAAGTCGGAGTGGGACCGATTCTTGCTAGTCCCTCCATATGTAGGGTGAGACGGGAGCGGCAGAACCCGCGTGGAGAGCTGAGGAAGGAACTCTCGATGCCTGCTGTAGGCGCAGCGGACCATCTTGGCGGGAGGAAGGACGCGGTCTACAGATGGATAGCACCAGACGATGGAACCGCGCACATAACTGGTCTCTCTCGGAAAAGCGCGCGCGGCGGGTTCAACAGGTGGTTACGTCGCAGTGGACGGAGCCAAGCTGATTCTGACGGTGAGGAGGACGAAAGCTGACCACCGTCGGCCACAGAATTGTGCTGTGGGAGGGTCCTCTCATCCTGACCAACTTGCAAAATGCCAGAGGAGTCGCCCGTGAGCAGGATTCCAGCGGAATCGTCTCGCTACGTGCTTTCGTTTACTACGGGTGCGCTCCTAGCTCGCGAGGCGGCGGCCCTCGCGCCGTCCTATCTGGAACTGGGCGAATGGGAAGCCGTGCGAGATCGAGCCGTCGCTAACAACACCTTGCAGGCCCGCACTTTTCGCACGGCTGTTCTTATGGTCCGGGAGACGGTCAAGCGTCTCTCGGCGCTCTCGGACTCGGAGATCGAGGTGCTCGCAGACGCGACACCGTCGGAGCGGGGCTACCTGATGTGGGCGGCGGCCTGCCGTCGATACGCGCTGATCGGTGAGTTCGCCGAGGAAGTCGTCCGTGAGCGCTTCCTCGTGCTCGCATCGACGATCGGATACGACGAGTTTGACGGGTTCGTTCGCGGCAAGTCGCTCTGGCACGAGGAACTGTCCAGCGTCAAGGATTCGACAATGCAGAAGCTGCGGTCGAACGTGTTCAAGATGCTGACGGATGCGGAGCTGGTTTCGCCAGGAGGCCATATCGTGGCCGCGGTCCTTTCCGAGCGCGTAGCCGACCTGCTCGATGCGCGTGAGCCCAGCGACTTGCGGTTCTTCCCGACAACTCAGGGCGGTGCACGATGACGCCAGGCGAACTCAATCGGCAGGAGGAGCACCTGTTCGCGGTGCTCAGCGGCAGGCGGTTCCTCAACATGGAGGGGCTGAGCAACGAGGTGCCCTTCTTCATCTACCCGTACCCACCCGAGCACGCGCTCGACGTGGCGAAGGCGAAGAAGCGCATCAAGACCCGGCTCGCGACCGAGAAGGGCGTCCAAGTCCGCGAGGTCAACCTCTACGACCTGTCGGTGGAGATCCTCAAGGAGCGCGGCGACTGGGACGAGGTCCTGGAGATCGAGCCGACGGTCGCCAAGGCCGAGTTCACCGAGTTGCTGCGCTCAATGCTCAACCCGCAGCAGCACCTGGCCCCGGCTATCGCCGCGAAGATCGCCGACGGAGAATTCGACATCTTCTTCCTCACCGGCATCGGTGAGGTCTTCCCGTACATCCGGTCGCACAACGTGCTGAACAACCTGCAGAGCGTGGTCATTGGGAAGCCGATGCTCATGTTCTTCCCCGGCCAGTACAAGCAATCCGAGACTTTGGGATCCTCGCTGGAGCTATTCGGAACTCAGCACGACGACCAGTACTACCGCGCCAAAAACATCCTGGAACAGGAACCGTGACCGCTATGCAACTGCAAGAGATTTTCGCGAAGGACGTCCAACGTCCCATCGAGGGCGTCGTCAAGGCCGACGACTCTCGGAACCTGGGCACCGAGGTCGAGGAGTACGTCCTTACGAACGAGGCGGCCAAGGGGCTGGAGCAGCTCCTGGAGGCGTATACGAACTACACGAACGCCAACGGCGTGTGGATCTCGGGCTTCTTCGGTTCCGGTAAGTCGCACCTGCTCAAGATGCTCGCCCACCTCCTCGGCGATGTGGAAGGCCAGGACTTTCCGCGTGGTGAGGTCTCCGAGACGTTCCGAGCGAAGGCTGAGGGGGCCTTCCTGCCTTCGCTAATCACCAAAGCCGATCGGATCCCGGCGAAGAGTCTGCTCTTCAACATCGACCAGAAGGCTCCACTGATCAGCAAGGACCAGGCTGACGCGCTGCTGCGTGTGTTCGTGCAGGTCTTCGACGAGTCGCGCGGCTACTACGGGGATCAGGGGTTCATTGCTCGCTTCGAGCATCAGCTCGACGAGGAGGGTCAGCTCGACGCGTTCAAGGACGCATTCCAGGCCATCGCTGGCCGCGAGTGGGAAGAACGCCGTCCGAGCTTCGGGCTGCCGACCGTCCGCAAGCAGGTCAACGAGGCGTACGCCCAGGTGGCCGGTATTGACGCGACAGCGGCACCGGACATCCTGAAGACCTACCAGGACACGTACTCGGTCTCAATTGAGGACTTTGCCGACGATGTCAAGGCTTGGCTGGACAAGCAGGAGAAGGACTTCCGGCTGAACTTCTACGTCGACGAGGTCGGTCAGTTCATCGGTAACAACACACACCTGATGCTGAACCTCCAGACCATCGCAGAGTCGCTCAACACCAAGTGCCAGGGCCGCGCGTGGATCATGGTGACCTCGCAGGAGGACATGGATCGCGTCATCGGCGACCGCACCAAGCAGCAGGGCAACGACTTCTCCAAGATTCAGGCCCGATTCAAGACCCGCGTGAAGCTCACCAGCGCCGATGTTGAAGAGGTCATCAGCAAGCGTCTGCTGGCGAAGAACGACGCCGGTACCGCCGCACTGGGCGCGGTATACGCGGCGGAGTCTGCGAACTTCAAGACGCTCTTCGACTTCGTCGACGGTGCGAAGACCTACCGGAACTACACGACTGAAGACCAGTTCGTCGGCACCTACCCGTTCGTGAACTACCAGTTCCCGCTGTTCCAGGCTGCAATTGAAGGCATCTCCGACCACAACGTGTTCGAGGGCCGGAACAGCTCGGTCGGCGAGCGCTCGATGCTTGGGGTCGTGCAGCAGGTCGCAAAGGACATCGGGGATGTGCAGGTCGGCCAGCTCGCAACGTTCGACAGCATGTTCGCGGGTATCCGCTCGTCGCTGAAGTCGGCGGCGCAGCGGTCCATCGACGTCGCCCAGCGCAACCTGGAGAACCCCCTCGCCGTTCGGCTCCTCAAGGCGCTCTTCCTGGTCAAGTACGTCGACGGGTTCCGCGCAACGGCCCGCAACCTGACCGTGCTCGTCTACGAGCGGTTCGGCCTCGATCTGCCTGCGCTGACCAAGCAGGTGCAGGAGGCACTCACGCTGCTGGAGACGCAGTCCTACATCCAGCGCAACGGCAACACCTACGAGTATCTGACCGACCTCGAGCAGGATATGGAGAAGGAGATCAAGGCCGTCGACATCGACTCCTCCGAACTGTCCGCCCGGCTCAACAAGATCCTCTCCGGCGACGTGATCAAGACGTCCAAGCTGAAGTACGCCAAGAACAGTCAAGACTTCGCCTTCGGCTACAAGCTCGACGACCAGGTCTTCGGGCAGCAGCGTGAGCTGTCGCTGCACTTCATCACCCCCGAGTACCCGTACTCGCCCGAAGAGACCCGCATGCACAGCGCGGGGAAGGACGAACTGCTTGTGATCATGCAACCCGACGACCGTGTCCTCGCCGACCTGCGGCTGCTGATCAAGACCGAGAAGTACATCAAGCGCAAGCAGACCAGCTCGCTGTCTGCCGACGAAGACCGCATCCTTCGCTCCAAGGCCGCCCAGAACGTCGAACGGGAGAAGGATCTCGTCGAGCGCGTCAGGCGCGCGGTCGGTTCGGCACAGCTTGTTATCAACGCAGCCGACGTCGCCTCATCCTCGCAGGATCCGCTTGCCCGGGTGACCGACGGTTTCCAGGACCTTATCGCCCGCACCTACACCCAGCTGAGCCTGCTTGGTGGAGTGACCTACACCGAGCAGCAGGTCGCGGGCGCTGCGAACCCCGATCACGGAGGCATGTTCGATGCGATGGGTCTCTCCAAGCTCGCCGCCCCCGGCGACGAGCTGCTCTCGCACGTGCTGCGCCGCGATCGCCTCGGTGAGCAGGTTACCGTCAAGGGGCTTGTGGACACCTTCAGCGCGAAGCCGTATGGCTGGGACCTCGCCTCAATCGAGGTCGTGACCGCATACCTCGTCGGGGCTGCCAAGGTCACGCTGTCCGTGGACGGCAACACCCTCAAGCGCAGCGAAGTGCCCACGATCCTGCGCAACACACAGAAGCACCCGCATGCCGTGGTCGCGCCGCAGAAGAGTTTCGATGAACGCAAGGTCGCCGCGTTCCGCTCGTTCTGCATCGACTTCTTCAGTGATCCGGCCGTGACCAAGGATCCGCTCGAACTGGCCCGCTACGGCGGCGAAAAGCTGCGCGCGAAACTCGATGAACTCAAGGCCCGCATCAGCGGATCGAAGTACCCCTTCGTTAGCCAACTCGGCGCGCCGATCGCGCTGCTCGAACAGGTCGTTGGCAAGAGCGACGAGTGGTACCTGACCGACTTCGCTCTCGCGGACGAACTGCTGGAGGCCAAGGACGACGTCATCGACCCGATCCAGGCATTCCTCAACGGCAATCAGCGCACGATCTACGACGACGCGGCCAAGCTGCTCCGGGACAACGCCAGCAACCTCACCTACCTGCCGCAAGGCAGCGACGAACAGGTGAGCCTTCTGCTTGACGACCGGCAGGCGTTCCGCGGCAACAAGATGACTCAGCTCAAGCAGGCCGCCGACGCCCTCAGCGATCAGATCTCCGGCTCGCTCAAGACCAACCGATCGGACGCGGTCGGCGAGATCGTCGCCCGCCGAGACGCGCTTCTCGTGAGCAACATCTATGCGGACGCCACGAACGAAGCCCAGGCGAGGGCGGCAGCACAGATCGACGCGATCATCGCGAGGATTGACTCAGAGCATCAGATCGCGGTCATCCGCGAGCTGGCCAATGGGTTCGAGGAGGCCGGGTACCCGGCCATCCTCGACCAGCTCGCCATCGCACGACGCGAAGCGGATCCTGACGCGCCGCCTCCGCCCGTTAAGCAGACGATTTCCATCAAGACGATCACCCCGCGCGGCGTCACCGGACCACTGGAGACCCTCTACGACGTCGACGCCTACCTCGCCGCTTTGCGTGGCTCTCTCATCCATGCCCTCGAAGACGGAAAGCGGATCGCACTCTGATGGAAACCGCACCGCTGAAGTCGTACGCCACCTGGGCGCGCACCGAGCTGATCAAGGAGGTCGGCGCGCGGATCGCCGCCGTGCTCGCCCCGGGGTCCACCGAACGTGTCGAGGAGTCAGCCGCCATCAGGGCGTTGGAGACGGCCGTCAAGGCCACCGGCGGTGAGGCTGCCGGTCGCGCAAAGATCGCGGACAGAGTCGCCTACACCTGGTTCAACCGCATCGTCGCGCTGCGGTTCATGGACGCCAACGGCTACACCGGCATCGGCGTCGTCTCGCCCCACCGCGGACAAACTTCCGGGCAGCCGGAAGTACTCGCCGATGCCAAGCGCGGTGTCATCGACACCGATGTCGTCGGAAAGCGCACCGCCGAGACGATCACCGCGCTCCTGGACGGCACGCGCCGCAGCGCCGATCCGCAGGGTGAGGCATACAGCCTGCTGCTGGCCGACTACTGCCGTTACTGGCACCGGTCAATGCCATTCATGTTCGAGCGCGAGGGCGACTATACCGAGCTGCTCATCCCGGCGAACCTGCTCGCCGATGACTCGGTGCTCGCGCGCTTGGTGACGGTGATGACCGAGGAGGTGTGCCAGGACGTTGAGGTGATCGGCTGGCTCTACCAGTTCTACATCTCGGAGCGGAAGGACGAGGTCTTCGCCGGGTTCAAGAAGAACAAGAAGGCCGGCGCCGATGAGATCCCCGCGGCTACGCAGCTGTTCACCCCGCACTGGATCGTCCGCTACCTCGTCGAGAACTCCCTCGGACGACTGTGGATGCTCAACCATCCAGACTCGCGCCTGGTCGACCAGATGGACTACTACATCGCTCCGACCGACGAGGAGACCGACTTTCTCAAGATCAGCAAGGCCGAGGAGCTGACCGTCATCGACCCGGCGTGCGGGTCGGGGCACATGCTGACCTACGCCTTCGACCTGCTCTACGCGATCTACGAGGAGCAGGGTGAGGCCCCGTCCGACATTCCGGGCAAGATCCTCGCCCACAACCTGTTCGGCACGGAGATCGATCCGCGCGCCGGGGCACTGGCGGCGTTCGCCCTGACAATGAAGGCCCGAGCCCGGCAGCGCACGTTCTTCAACAAGCAGGTCGAGCCGAACATCTGCGTCATCGATCCGATCGCCTTCACCACCGATGAGTTGGACTACCTCGTCACCAAGGACGGCGACCGTCACGCAGAGGAAGCATTCTGGAACCAGTTCGCCGAGGCCGACACGCTCGGCGCTCTGGTCAGTGCAGATATCTACTTCACGGAGCGACTCGCACGGCACCTGGAGGCAATCAATGACGGTGGCGATCTGCTTCATGCCGACACCTTTGAGCGGGCCGATCGCGTGGTCACCCAAGCCAGGTTCTTGACCTCACGGTATTCGGTCGCAGTCGCGAACCCGCCATACATGGGTGGGAAGAACATGGGACCCGTGCTGGCCAGATTCGCGAAAGAGCGGTTCCTTGACTCCAAGGCGGACTTGTTCGCTATGTTCATCGATCGCTGCGCCTCTCTGGTGAAATCGCGGGGTCTCGTCGCGATGATCACGATGCAGTCATGGATGTTTCTCTCATCTTTCGACGCGCTCCGAGCGAAGCTTCTTCGCGGCTCCACGTTGGAGGTGCTTGCTCATCTCGGGAGCGGTGCGTTCGACTCGATCGGGGGCGATGTTGTTTCGACTACGGCATTTGTGTTCTCGTCCGGGTCCTCGTCAGAGCGGGCCGGCGTGTACTTCAATCTCACCGCGAATCGGTCCGAAGCTGCAAAGGCGACCGAGATGCTTAGGTTGGTCAAGGATCCGAGCGATCGATTCGTCCTGCGCACCCACCAATTGCTCCAGGTCGCCGGTGCCCCGATTGCGTACTGGCTTACTGATGCCGAGCTTCGGGCCCTCGTGAATAGTCGGAAGGTGTCTGATGAGGCGACACCACGCAAGGGTCTGGTCACTCTCAACGACGCCCGGTTCACACGACGGTGGTACGAGGTTGCGTCCGGCCAGACCTGTTTCCCGGCGGACTACTCGGCTCTTGGGTTGAGCCGAACCTGGTACCCCATGAACAAGGGTGGCGGATACCGTCGGTGGTACGGGCTCAACGAAACGTTGATCAATTGGAAGGACCACGGAAAAGAGCTCAAGGAATTCATTGTCGAGCGCTACGGGGGTGGGTCCTACACAAAGGAGATTCGAAGCGAGGAGTACTACTTCCTTGAGTCGGCAACTTGGGGAGCTGTTTCCAGTGGGCCGCCGAGCTTCCGCTACACACCGCCGGGCTTCATCTTCAGCTCCGGAGGCTCATCGCTTTTCTCCGACGCTTCGCTGCTTGGCGTGCTCGGCAGCTTGAATTCGTCGCCTGTTTCGCGATTACTTCAGGCGATGACGCCGACAATGAACTTCGTTCCAGGCGACGTCGCGCGAATGCCGGTCGTGACTGCACCGGAGCTTGACGATCTGGTTCAGGCGGCAGTCGCAGTCGCTAGAGAAGACTGGAACGATCGCGAGACGTCTTGGGACTTCGTCACCAACCAGCTGGTGGCCTGCGCACCCGGTGGCCGTATTTCGGATCGCGTTGTCGAAGTGCGACGTAACGATCGTGAACGCGCTGCGGGCCTCGGGGCCCTCCAAGCTGAGATTGACACTCTCGTGTCGCTACGGCTTGGCTTGGTCGAAAGCGCGGCGGACGTTCCCCCCGTCGACATGCGAGCCGTAACGATTGACGCCAACGAACTCTACGAGTTCCCGGACCGAAACGAGGCGGAGCGGATCGCACTGAAGTCTCGGCGATTGGTTGCCGACTTTGTTTCATACGCTGTCGGGTGCGTGTTCGGCCGCTACAGCCTCGATGAGCCGGGGTTGATCATTGCCGACCAAGGCTCGACGCTGCAGGACTACCTCGCGAAGGTGCCGAATCCAACCTTCATGCCTGACGCCGACAATGTCATCCCGATCGTGGATGGGGACTGGTTTGAGGACGATATTGTCGAGCGGTTCCGCCAGTTTCTTCGAGTGGTGTTTGGAGAGCAGCACTTCGAGGAGAACCTGCGATTTGTCACGGAGGCGCTCGGTGTGAAGAGCCTTCGTGACTACTTCGTGAAGTCGTTCTATAGAGACCACGTTCAGCGGTACAAGAAGCGCCCGATCTACTGGTTGTTTTCCAGCCCCAAGGGTTCGTTCAACGCGCTCATCTACATGCACCGCTACACGCCCTCGACGGTGTCGACGGTGCTGAATGAGTACCTGCGCGAGTTCCAGGCGAAGCTCCAGGCGAGTCTGAGCCAGGCGGAGCGCTCGAACAACGCGCACGAAGCAGACCGGCTCCGCAAGGTGCTGGTCGAGCTGAACGAGTATGAGCACGACGTCCTTTACCCGCTCGCCACTCAGCAGATCGCGATCGACCTCGACGACGGCGTGAAGGCCAACTACCCGAAGTTCGGTGCCGCCCTGAAGAAGATCCCCGGGCTGGAGGTATCCGAGTGATCAAATTTGAAGATCGCGGAGCCCAGGTCGTTCTTACTTACGAATCGGATTGGGGGCCGGTCACGTGGGTCGATGACAAGTTGCGCGCCGAGGGCGAGGCGACGCTGTCTAGGACGTTTACCGTGCGTCCGGTGGATCTGCTCCCCGCGGAAGACGACGAGGGGGACGCCCGGGCCTTCGTGATCGGTTCGATCGACGACGAGTACCGAAGCATTCGTAGCGACGTGCTCGGGTTGAAGCACGACCTACGCATCTCAAAGTCGATCCCGCTCACGCGGGCCTTATTTGTTGCAGAACGAGACATCTCGATCTTCCGCCGCATCGATGAACTTGTCCACAATCCGATCGTTATTGGTGGCCCGGACACGTCCGCGGTTCCCGAGGCCGAGTTCCGCAGGCTCCTGCACACATTCCCGACCACTACCGAGATGAAGCTTTACGCCTGGACGAGGATCACGCGGGTGCTTCGCGAGTACATGGAGACCATGACAGACGCGGAGCAGCGTCTCACCGCCTACATGGCACGACGAGCGAGGTCGGAGTCGAAGCCCCAGGATCAGCCCGGTGCGCGGATCCCCGTCGTGAACGAGCTTGAACTCGCGAAGTTCGAGTTCGTCAGGGACCGGCTGACCGAGATGTTGCGCGAGGCTGAGGTGTACTCCGAGGCCGAATGGCAGGCAACGGTCGCCGATCTCTTCCTCCTCATTTTCCCGCAGTACGTGGCGGTCCTTCGCAACGTACGTGTCAAGGAGCGGTACTCCAACCCAGGCGGGTCGACTAATCGGTTCATTGATCTTCTTCTGGTGGGGGCCAATGGAACCGTCGACGTGATCGAAATCAAGAAGCCGTTCGAACGCGGTCTCGTCTCGAAAGGCCGATACCGAGACAACCACGTGCCCGTCCGCGAACTCACGGGGTCGATCATCCAGGCGGAAAAGTACCTGTTCTACCTCAGTAAGGCGGGCCGTGATGGCGAGATCGCCATTACGGCGGCCCACTCTAAGGACCTCCCGAGCGGGATCGAGATCAGCATCTCGAACACGAAGGCGTTCATCTTGGCTGGGCGCGACAGCAACTTGTCCAGCAGGGAGCGATTCGATCTGGAGTTCGCTCGTCGCGCGTACTCGAATGTGACGGACATCATCTCGTACGACGACCTTCTCCGAAGGGTGGAGAACATCATTGCGTCTCTGACGAAGCGAACGGAGAGTGCAGCTAGCCGCGTCGCCCTCGAAGATCCGGTGATCGCATGAGTGAGATTGCTGGCGTCAGGGAACACATCGTGCGCCGCTTTGCCGCACAGCGCGTGGTGTTTTGGCACGACCCCGAAGGCGAGTACGCCGAAGACCTCGAACAGCTCGACCTTCCCGGAGTCTTACTCGTCCGACTGCGGAACGATGAGTACGGCGTCAAGAACCGGCTGCTGCACGAGGAGCCAACGGGCAAGTTCCTCGTATACCGAGAGGGTGCCTCGCCGACCGGTGTCGCCAACTGGCTGCTTGACTTCGAACTCGCTTACGGGGTCTTCACCGCTGACCGCACCTCCCTCATTCAGAATGATCTCGGCCTCACGGCTGTCGGGATCGATGAGGTACTCCGTTCCCACGAGAAGTTTTTCCGTGCCGCCAAACGGAGGCAGGCACTCAAGGCGCTTCTGGAGCCCGACGACAGCCCGGACCGGCTTCGCGCGAAGATGACCGCTGTGCTTCTCGGTCAGCAGGAGCACAGCCTGCTTGAACTGACCCGCACGCTCCTCATTGAGAACGCGGCGGGTGGTACTGCCAAGTTCAAAGCGGTGGCGGACCAACAGCTCGACGAGTTCTACTGGGGCGGCATCGCGAGGATCTACGGGTACACGTCGTCGGCCCCGAGCATCGGTGACTTCGTGCTCTGGATGTTCCAGCAGGCGATCGGCGGCTTCCGCAGCGATCGCCCGGGCGGTCTGCGCAACATCCAGCTCGATTTCAACAGTCTGCGCTTCGACCTGCGTAGCCAGGGCGCACTCGCAACACTCGCCAAGCGGGTTGCATCGAGCATCAGCTACGCGAGCACGATCGAGAACGCCAACTTCCGCGACCTCGTCGGCAACGACATCTTCGAGGAGGTTGACCAGAAGATCATCAGCGACCTCGCGCGCGAAGTGGCCGCCCGCACCGTGACCGCCCGCGAGGTGTCCGACGTGGTCCGCAAGCGCAAGAGCAGCATCTGGGCCGAGGGATACCGGAAGCTCTACGCCGCGATCGAGAGTGGCTCTGAACTGCTGAACGAACTCTCGACGCTCGCGATGACCATCAGCTCGTTCGATGACGGGCTCGACCGGTATCGACGCCAGTGGTATCGGATCGACCAGCTCTACAGGCGGTTCGTCTACGCCGCGCGAACTTCGGAGAATCCGAAGCCGCTGGAGGACCTGCGAGGCGAGGTGGAGAAGTTCTATGCGAACAAGTTCCTGTTCGAGCTGGGCAACGCTTGGCAGCCTCACGTCGACGCGGCTGACAAGTGGCGGTCAGTCGTGCTGCGTCCGCAGACCGCGTTCTACTCCGAGCACGTCGCGCCGATTACGAAGGGCGGCAGGAACAAGGCAGTCGTGATCATCTCCGATGCCCTCCGCTACGAAGTCGCCGACGAACTCGGCACCCGCATCCGCCAGGAAGACCGCTTCGACGCCGATCTCGACGCTGTGCTAGGCGTACTCCCCAGCTACACGCAACTCGGCATGGCCGCTCTCTTGCCGCACAGCAAGATCGGCCACTCCAAGGACGGCGATCCGGTGCTTGTCGACGGGCAGCGCACCGACGGCTCGGCGAACCGCACGAAGGTGCTGAGCGCTGTCGGCGGCAAGGCAATCCAGGTCGAGGATGTGCTCTCACTGTCACGGGACGAGTTGCGCGACCTCTACACCCAGCACCAGGTGCTGTACCTCTACCACAACCGCATCGACGCGACAGGTGACAAAGCGGGCACGGAGCGGCAGGTCTTCGAGGCCGCGGAGGACACGCTGCGAGAACTCGTCGACCTGGTGAAGCGACTGACCAACGCCAACGCGACGAATATCCTCATCACCGCCGACCACGGCTTCCTCTTCCAAGACACTGCGCTGGCTGACGCCTTCTACCTCTCCACGCTGCCGCAAGGCGACGAGATCGTCACGACGAACCGGCGTTACGTGCTGGGGCGTGGCATGAGGCAGGACGCCGCGTTCCACACGTTCGAGCCTGCGCAGGTCGGGCTGGACAGCGACCTCGAGGTACAGATCCCGAAGTCCATCCACCGGCTGCGTCTCCCTGGTGCAGGGTCTCGGTTCGTCCACGGTGGGGCATCCCTCCAGGAGGTCGTCGTGCCGGTGCTGACAATCAACAAGAAGCGCCGCAGCGACACCCGACTCGTCCACATCGAGGTGCTGCCCGAGTCGGACAAGATCACCACAGGTCAGCTCGTCGTGAAGTTGTTCCAGTCGGAGCCGGTCAGCGAGAAGGTGCAGCCGCGCACCGTCCGAGCTGGCTTGTACGTCGGCGAGACACTGATCTCGAACCAGCCGGAGCTGACCTTCGACCAGGAGTCGAGCGACAAGCGCGACCGCTACCAGAACGCCAACATGCTGCTCAGCCAGGATGCCAACGACTTCAATAACCGCTCCGTGGAGTTCCGCCTCGAAGAGCGCATCCCCAACACCAACCAGTGGCGCACTTATCAAAAGGCGCTCTACACGCTCCGGCGGTCATTCGCCTCGGACTTCGACTTCTAGGGAGGGATCGATGAGTCTCGACAGCACCACCAACGCAGAGGAAGGGGCCGCGGCTGACGCGCCTTCTGCGCAGTCTGACCTCGACCGCAAGATCAACCGACTCTTCCCCGGCGTTGTGGTCCGTAAGGACCTCGTGAAGGCGGTCAAAGGCAACGCGATCGTGCCCTCGTATGTGCTGGAGTACCTGCTTGGCCAATACGCCGCATCTGACGACGAGGCGACGATCCAGGCTGGAATCGACGCAGTGCGCAAGATCCTCGCGGATCACTACGTCCACCGGAATCAATCCGAGCTGGTGAAGTCGACGATCCGGGAGCGCGGGCGTCACCGCATCATTGACAAGGTCGCGGTCACGCTCAACGAGAAGGACGACGCCTATCAGGCGGAGTTCGCCAACCTCGGCATCAAGGGCGTGCTCGTCGAACCTGCCACCATCAAGGCGCACCCGAAACTCCTCACGGGCGGCGTGTGGTGCATCTGCGACATCGAGTACGTCCACAGCGAGGACCAGCGCGTCGTCCCGTGGATTCTGGGCTCCATCAAGCCCATCCAGCTTTCGAACTTCGACTTCGAGGGCTACCTCGCTGCACGGCGCGAGTTCACCACGGACGAGTGGATCGACCTGCTCATCCAGTCGATCGGCTTCAACCCCGACCTATTCGGCCGGCGTGCGAAGCTGATCCAACTCGCGCGCCTGATCCCGTTCGTCGAGCGC
This sequence comes from Microcella alkalica, assembly GCF_014595885.1. Lineage (GTDB taxonomy): Bacteria > Actinomycetota > Actinomycetes > Actinomycetales > Microbacteriaceae > Microcella > Microcella alkaliphila_B. Next base: position 218,407 of record NZ_JABUKC010000002.1, read on the forward strand.
AACTACAACCTTGTCGAGCTGGGGCCGAAGGGCACCGGAAAGTCGCACATCTTCTCGGAGTTCTCGCCACACGGCATGCTCATCTCCGGCGGGGAGGTCACTGTTCCGAAACTGTTCGTCAATAACTCGAACGGCCGCATCGGCCTGGTCGGCTACTGGGATGTCGTCGCCTTCGACGAGTTCGCGGGTAAAAAGAAGCGCGCGGACAAGGCGCTGGTCGACATCATGAAGAACTACATGGCGAACAAGTCCTTCTCCCGCGGGGTCGAAACCCTTGGCGCCGAGGCGTCGATGGTCTTCGTCGGCAACACCTCGCACACCGTGCCCTACATGCTCAAGCACTCTGACCTGTTTGATGAGCTGCCCGAGAGCTACCACGACTCCGCGTACCTTGACCGGCTGCACCACTACATCCCGGGCTGGGAGGTTGACACTATCCGCGGCGAGATGTTCTCCGAAGGCTACGGATTCGTCGTCGACTACATTGCCGAGGTGCTTAAGTCGATGCGCACCGCCGACTATTCCGACCGTTACCAGCAGCAATTTACGCTGTCGCCTGACATCTCAACGCGCGACCGCGACGGTATCCACAAGACGTTCTCTGGGCTGATGAAGCTGCTCTATCCCCACGGCGAGGCGACGCGAGAAGAGATCGAGGAGAGCCTCCGCTTCGCAATTGAGGGCCGGAAGCGAGTCAAGGATCAGATCCTGCGCATCGACGCCACGATGGCCGACGTCAAGTTTGGGTTCACCGACAAGGCCGGAACCTGGTCGCCGGTGACGACACTCGAGGAGCAGGAATACCCGACGTACTACGACCAGCGGGCGGCCGTTACCCCCGAGGAGCCGGTAGGGAACGCTCGCGCGAACGCCGAGGTCGCTGCGCCAGTGGCTTTCGCGCCAGAATTGCAGGTTGTAGTTGAGCCTGCGCTGTTCGAAGGCCACCGCGAGTACCAGGAGAACCAGCGCGGCATCTCCTACGAGAAGATTCTGCTGCCGTACTTGCGGGGGGCTACGGAGATCACGATCATTGACCCGTACATCCGGCTGCCCCACCAGGGGCGGAACCTCGTCGACCTGCTCGCTCTTCTGGCGTCAGCGAAGGACGTGGCCGACGAGATCGGCGTCACGCTCGTGACCAAGGCCGAGACAGGTCAGTACGAGCAGGCTCACCTGCTGATGCTCAAGGACATCCAGGACAGCGCGTCCACCGCAGGGATCAACTTCACAGTGACCTGGGACGAGACGATCCACGACCGCTCGATTCGCGCCGACAACGGCTGGAGGATCCTCCTCGGCCGCGGCCTCGACATCTTCCAGAAGGGCTCAGGCAGCCAGTACGACATAGCCGCCCGCCGCCAAGAGTTCCGTCAGGTCGTCGCGTTCGGCGTGACCTACATCAACGAAGGTGTGGGGGTTTGATGGCTGCCGAGAATGCTGAGACCGTGCTGGAGGAGGCCGGACCGAAGGGGCTCTTCATCGTGGGTGGCACCGTAAAGGAGGTCATCACCACCTCGGAGCCGACTACCGTCCGCGACCATCTGAGTTCGTTGCTGCAGGTAAAAAACCTCGTTGTGCTTCTTGGCTCGGGTGCCTCTTTCCATCTCGGTTCCCCGAAGACAAGGGACCTAACGAACGAGCAAGTTCTCGATCTGATCAAGGATGCTGGAGGCGAGCCGACAGCTGAGGACAGGGAGCTCCTGGCCGCGATCAACCCGACCGACAGCGGCGATCTGGAGGCACTGCTGAACGGTCTCCAGCTTGCGGCATCTCTCGCGGCCCAGGCCGGGCAGGCTGCCGTAACTCTCGGCTCGGGTACTGCAGCCAAGTCCTACCCGAAGGTAGATGTCGACGGACTTCGACAGCGCATCAACCGGGCGCTCGCCGAAGCCTGCCGCCTGCCGAAGAACGGAAAGCACCTCGAGGCGCCGTTCGATGTCGACCCTTTCCACGCGCATCGAACCTTTTTGTCGCGCATCGTTCGCAGCAGACGGGCCAACCTTCCTCGTCCGCGGGTCTTCACCACAAACTATGACCTGGTCATCGAGAGCGCCCTCGATGAACTGGGCTACCCATACATCGACGGCTTCAGCGGGACTGTCGACCGCCGTCTCAACCTTGCTTTTTATGGGCTGGACTTCCATCGGGTCGAGACGACGACGCAGGCAGTGCTCGCCCGGGCAGAGGGCGCGCTCTACCTGCACAAAGTCCACGGCAGCCTCAACTGGCGGTCATCGAGTGGCCGCGATCGGTTAACTGGTCTTGAGTCCCTGGAGGTCAGGCAGAGTGATGCATCGGCTCAAGACGATGAGCTGGTGTTGATATATCCGACATCGGCTAAGGAGAGTGACACGCTCGCATACCCGTATTCGGACCTCCTTCGACTCTTGGGGGACGCAGTCCAGCAGGAGGACACGGCCGTGATCGTGGCAGGGTACGGGTTCGCCGATCCCCACATCAACCGCCTGCTGCTCCGTAGCCTCGCCACGAACTCCGCGCTGAACGTCCTCATCGCCGACCCGTTCGCGGTGCTCCAAGGCGCTGACATGGCTGGCCTCACCTCGGGCGCTCTTCAACAGCAGCTCGACGCTCTTGGAGTTGCGCCGAAACAGACCGCCATTGCAGCGCTTGCGAAGGCCGACGACTCGCGTATCGCGGTTCTCACGGGCGAGCACGGCAAGTTCACTCAGCTTGCCCGGCTCATGCCGGGCTCATCCCCGCAGGGAGAGACCCCAACGGCTGTGGCGACACTGATCGAGGCCCTCGAACAGGTAGCGCGCGGAAGCGCTCCTCCGCTCCCAGGGAGTGAACTCCTGTGACTGAAGCTGGTGAGATCGGACGTGTGATCGACGTCCGCAGCACAACACTTCGGGTTGCGCTGGATGTTGGATCGAAGGGGTTCACGAAGGTCGGCCCCGACGGGCTCCAGACCGTTGGAGTCGTGAACTCTTATATCACCGTGCCCGCAGGAGCGCACCGCGTCGTGGGCATCGTGAGCGGCGTATACATCAGTAGCCATCGAGAACAGAAGAGTCAATCGCCGCTGCTCAGCCAGGACGCGACAGCAACGTACGAACTCGAAGCAACGGTTGTTGGTCGGTTCGAGGGCAATATGTTCAAGTCGGGCCTGACCGGATACCCGCCGCTGCATGCTCCCGTGCACGCGGCGACGCCCAGCGAAGTGAAGAACATCTTCCTTCCGAAGGGTGGCCCTTCGCTCCGAATCGGAACATCGGCGGTAGCTGCCGAGCAGGCGGTTCATCTTGACGCGAATCTGCTCCTTGGCCATCACTGCGCTGTCGTTGGCTCTACTGGATCAGGTAAGTCGTGCACGGTGACAGCTGTCATCGACGGCCTGCTCGACCATGAGATCCCGAACGGGCATATCGTCATCTTCGACATCAACGGCGAATACGCGCACTCGTTCGCCGCCTCGACTTCGCGCGGCAAGAAGACGCGGCCGTTGGTCCTCGGCCCCCGGCCTGGCGTCGACTCTGGACTCTTCCTGCCGCACTGGTTCATGAACAACGAGGAGCACCTCAACCTCCTGCGCGCAAGCGAAGGCGTCCAAGCGCCAGTCCTCCAGCGCTCGATCGCGGACGCCCGTCTCGCGGGAAGCGTCAAGGGAACGGACGCCGACCAACTCGATAACGTTCGGACGACACTGGGGATTCTCGACGCGCTCGCCAAGAACACGATGAACTCGGAGGCGCCAGCGGCCAAGCAACTAAAATCCCTCGCCGCTGTGCTGACGAAGAACGCAAGCCGCGAGTCCCCGGTGAAGGCGCGTTGGGAGCGGATGGCGGAGGTCGTGCCCAAGGCCATCGCCAAGCTGGCACTCCGGGACAACGTCAACTACCAGGTGCTGACCGCTGAACACCGCGACCTGCTCGCCCGACTTGCGACCATCCTGAACGACGAGGTTACGGCCGCGCTGAACGATCTAGGCCTTGGTAGCGGCAGCGCAAGCGCGGACTTCGACGCCCCGGTGTACTACTCCCTCCAAGCACTGTGCGATCACTTCCTGCCGACCCGCATTCAGCTGGAGCAGGCCGTCGACAGCAGGATTGGCCAGTATGTTGCCACCCTTCAGATGCGTCTCAGTCGGTTGCTCGCGGACGGTAGGTACGACTTCATCACCAGGATCGAGCAACACGCTGATCCCTTGGGTTCCTATTTGAAGGTGCTCATGGGCGTTGATCCGACGGGCGGCGATGCAACTTCGGACTGGCCGGCAACGGCTCATCTCCACTCGCAGAGCGCGGCGCTTACCGCCGGGCCGTCGGTGACGATCTTCGACCTCAGTCTCGTTGCGAATGATGTGTTGGAGAATGTCACCGCACTACTCGGCCGCATCCTTTTCGATTTCGCAGTAAGAAGCCAGCCGCGTGCGGAGCATCCGCTCCTACTAGTGCTCGAAGAGGCTCACAGGTTCATCCCAGCACGACAAGGTCCGGCTGGCGGCTCAGGTCTTTCGGCATCGGTCTTTGAGCGCATCGCCAAGGAGGGCCGCAAATTCGGTCTCTCGCTGCTTCTCGCCAGTCAGCGCCCGAGCGAACTCAGCGAGACCGTAGTCGCACAGTGCGGCACCGTCATCGCCCACAGACTTACCCACGAGGCCGATCAGAGCCTGCTCAGGCATGCGACCGCCCTCAGTTCCCGCGCGTTGCTCGATCAATTGCCAAGTCTCGCTCAGCAGCACGCACTGGTGACGGGCGTCAGTACTGGAGTCCCCGTCGCCGTCCGGGTTCGTGACGTCGATGATCCGCCGAAGAGCGATGACCCCAACTTCATCAACACTTGGGGCAATACGGACAAGCTGGCCGATCTGCCAGGTCACATCGACCGAGTCGTGAAGGACTGGCAGGGGGATTTGACATGACTGTCCTGCGCACGAGGCTCACCGTCTCGCCCTCCGCGGACGTAGTCCGTCTCGGCTTCACTGAGCCGCGGCTCCTCACTATTGGCAAGGGCTAAGCGAGCCAACAGTCCTCACGCTGCTTACTCAAAACTCCCAACCCATCTCCGCGATCCGCTCCACCCGCTCGCTCGTGGGCGGATGGGTGCGCAGCAGCCTCCCGAGCCCGCTCGGGCCCACCGGGTCGACGATGAAGAGCTCGCGCACCTCCGAGACGGGGCGGGAGAGCATCCGCTGCTGGTGCTCGAGCTTCAGCAGGGCGCGGCTGAGGCCCTCCGGGTAGCGGGTGAGCTCGATGGCGCTCGCGTCGGCCAGGAACTCCCGGCGCCGCGACACGGCCGCGGTGATGAGCGGGCCGATGAGGAAGCCGACGATGCCGGCGGCGGCTCCGAGCATGAGCAGCAGCAGGCCGGCGAGGGCGCGCACGACGCCGAGCCCGAACGCGAACGGCGAGAACATGCTGCGCACCATCGCCCAGCCGAGCATGACGAGGGCTCCGGCGAGCTCGACGATCGAGCCCACGAGGGCGTAGGCGGTGAGGGTGACGCGGCCATCCTGGTTAACGATGTGCGACACCTCGTGGGCGATCACCGCCTCGAGCTCGGAGTCGTCGAGCAGCTCGAGCGCCCCGCGCGTCACGCCCACGACGGCGTCGCGCGGGGTGAGCGAGGCGGCGAACGCGTTGGGAGCATCCTCGGCGATGACGCCCACCCGCGGCATCGGGATGCCCGCCCGGATCGCCGTCGTCTCGACCGCCCGCCACAGCCGCGGCTCGTCGCTCTTCGACACGGTGACGAGGCCCACCGACTCGGCCGCCGAGCTCGCCGCCGTGCGCAACTGATGCCACACGTAGAGCGGGCATGCGATCACCAAGAGCACGAGCGGCCAATAGTGCTCGACCACCCACGACGCGAACAGACCGAGCGCGATCACCGCGAGGCAGAACAGGGCGATGAGCAGGATGCTCCACCGCTTGTTTCGCGCGATCTGGCGGTACATGGGGCGAATCTAGTGGGGTGCGGGCGGCATCGCCCGCGCGCGTCGAGCGCGCTCATCGTGCTTCGCGTGTGCCAGGGTCAGGGCATGTTCTCTGCCGATCTCTCGTATTTCCCGCTCGCGTTCATCCTGGTGTTCCTGCTGTACGCGGGCATCATCGCGCTGGGCTTCTGGGTGCTGTATCAGGTCATCTGGCGCGCGGTGCGGCGCGGGCTGCGCGAATACCACGGGCCTTCGCGCGGCTGACCCGTCGCCCCGACGATGTCGGTGGTCGACGCTAGCCTCAGCGCATGTTCCTGCTCGACGCGCCCGACGGCGGCCGCCTGCTCGTCACCTCGGCGAGCGATCTGACGAGCGCGGCCGGCTGCGAATTCGGCTTCGCCCGAGCGACGGATGCCCTGCTCGGCCGCATCGCACCCCTCGCCGAAACGCCCGACGCCATGATGCAGCGCACCATCCAGCTCGGCCACGCCCACGAGGCCCGGCTCGTCGAGCAGTATCGCGCGGCCGGATCGCTCGTCGACATCGCCCGCCCCGAGGGGCACAGCGTCGAGGCGTACCTCGACCGCCAGGCCGCGACCCTGGACGCGCTGCGCTCGGGCGTCGACATGGTCACGCAGGGCACCTTCTTCGACCCGCAGCACGGCGACGACATCGCGCCCGGCCTCGGGCTCGCCTTCGTCGGGTTCGCCGACTTCCTCGAGCGGCGCGACGCCGGCGACGGCACCGTCGCGTACCGCGTGCTCGACAGCAAGCTTGCGCGCCGCGCGAAGGTCACCGCACTGCTGCAGCTCGCCGCCTACGCCGACCAGCTGCAGCGGCTCGGCATCGCCGTCGACGCCGAGGTCGGCCTGATCCTCGGCGACGGCACCACGAGCATCCATCGCCTCGTCGACATCGCGCCCGTGCACCGCCGCCAGCGCGCCCGACTGCACGACCTGCTGCGCGCCCGCGCCGCCGCTAGCGACGCCATCACGTGGCGAGCCCCCGGCGTCACCCACTGCGGCACGTGCGTGTGGTGCGCCGCCGAGATCGCCGCACACGACGACGTCTGGCAGGTCGCCGGCCTGCGCGGCCAGCAGTGGAGCCGCCTCGGCGCCGCCGGCATCACCACCGTCGCCGAGCTCGCCGCCTCTACCGGCCCCATCGACGGGATGCCCTCCCGCACGCTCGACGGCCTTCGAGCCCAGGCGCGCCTGCAGGCCGCGGCCGCCGTCGCACCGGCCGGGGCCGCGCCCCCCGTCGAGCTCGTCGACCCCGCAGCGCTCACCGCGCTGCCCGCCTCGAGCCCCGGCGACCTCTACTTCGACTTCGAAGGCGACCCGCTCTACACCGAAGCCGGCAGCTGGGGTCTCGACTACCTGTTCGGCATGGTCGACCAGCACGACGAGTTCACCGCCTTCTGGGCCCACGACCTCGCCGCCGAGCGGCAGGCGCTCATCGATTTCCTCGACGACGTGCAGCGGCGCCGCGCCGAGCACCCCGACCTGCACATCTACCACTACGCGTCGTACGAGAAGACGCACCTGCGGCTGCTCGCCGCACGCCACGGTGTCGGCGAAGCCGCCGTCGACCAGCTGCTGCGCGACGGCGTGCTCGTCGACCTCTACACCGTCGTCAAGCGGGCATTCCGCATCGGCAGCCCCAGCTACTCCATCAAGAAGCTCGAACCGCTCTACTGGCCAGACAGCCGCGCCGGAGCCGCCGTCGCCGCCGGCGACGACTCCGTCGCCGAATACGTGCGCGCCCGCGACCTGCTGCAGACCGGCGACGCCGCCGACGCCGCCGACGCGCAGCGCATCCTCGACAACATCGGTGACTACAACCGCGCCGACTGCATCAGCACCCGCAAGCTCGCCGACTGGCTGCGCGCCTATCCCCGCCCCGACCAGCCCGGCGACGACGGCGGGGGAGACGATGGGCCGGGTGACACGCCTGACGGTGGGCCCGCCGGCACCGACGACGGCGTCAGTGACGACGACACTCTCACCGGCCCCGTCATCGAGGCCTCACCCCTGCACGACGCGCTCATCGCCCTCGCCGCCGGCCCCGACGGCGAGCACGTGCCCGACGCCGACCGCACCCCCGAGCAGCGGCTCTACCACTACGCCGCGGCCGCGATCGACTACCACCGCCGCGAGCACAAGACCTTCTGGTGGGAGCACTTCGACCGCCTCGCCAGCCCCCTCGCCGACTGGGAGGACACGCGCGACGTCTTCATCGTCGACCCGGATGCTCCGCATCAGCAGACCGACTGGAGCAAGACCGGCAAGCAGCGCTCCCTGCGCCGACAGCTGCGCCTCCGCGGGCAGTGGGCGCCCGGCAGTCGCCCCACCCCCGGAGGCCGCAGCGGCCCCTACGCCGTCTACGAGCATCCCGCCCCGCTGCCGCTCAACCCGCGCGACCCCGGCAGCCGCCCCGCCCGCAGCGTCACGCTCGAGCGCGTCGACGACGACGAGGTCGTCATCACCGAGACCCTCGCCACCGACCGCTCCGGCGCTCCCGTCGCCGAGTACGACGACATCCCCATCGCGCTCACCCCCGCGGCGCCGCCCGACCCCGGCAAGCAGAAGCCCGCCATCGAGGAGTGGGGGCAGCAGCTCGCGAACGCCGCCCCCGCGCTGCCGCGCGACGCCGCCGTCGACCTGCTGCTGCGCCGCCAGCCTGCCACCCGCAGCGGCCGCGGCCTCGCCCCCGTCGAGACCGCCGCCGACGCCGAGCCCGACCGCATCAGCGCCGTCGTCGCCAGCCTGCTCGACCTCGACCACTCCTACCTGGCCGTGCAGGGCCCGCCCGGCACCGGCAAGACCTACCTCGGCTCGCGCGTCATCGCCCGCCTCGTCGCCGAGCACGGCTGGCGCATCGGCGTCGTCGCGCAGGGCCACGCCACCGTCGAGCACATGCTCGACACCGTCGTCGCCGCGGGACTCCCGCCCACCCAGGTCGCCAAAGCCGCCCGACAGGGGGAGGAGCACGCCGAGAGCACCGCGCTACGGCAGTACACGGTGCTGCCCAATGGCTCCAAGTCGCTCGGCGCCTACACCGCCAGCCAGGCCGGCGGCTACGTCATCGGCGGCACCGCGTGGGATTTCAGTGACCCCGCCCGCGTCGGCCGCCGCGCGCTCGACCTGCTCGTCATCGACGAAGCCGGCCAGTTCTCGCTCGCCGCCACCATCGCCACCTCCGTCAGCGCCCGCAGCCTGCTGCTGCTCGGCGACCCCCAGCAGCTGCCCCAGGTCAGCCAGGGCAGCCACCCCGAGCCGATCGACGGCTCGGCCCTCAGCTACCTCAGCGACGGGCACGACGTGCTGCCCGCCGAACTCGGCTACTTCCTCGCCGAGACCCGCCGCGTGCACCCCGCCCTCGCCGCCGTCGTCAGCGACCTCTCGTACGAGGGTCGCCTGCACGCCCACCCCAGCGCCGCCCGCCGGCACCTCGACGGCCCCGCGCCCGGCCTGCACCCCGTCGCCGTCGCCCACGAAGGCAACGTCGTCGCCAGCCTCGAAGAGGCCGCCGCCGTCGTCGCGCTCGTCGACGAGCTGCTCGGCGCCGCCTGGCAGGACGGCGACCAGCCCGAGCGCCTCCTCGCCGACGACGACATCATCGTCGTCACCCCCTACAACGCCCAGGTGCACGAGCTGCGCGTCGCCCTCGACGCCGCCGGCCACCGCGGCACCCGCGTCGGCACCGTCGACAAGTTCCAAGGCCAGGAAGCCGTCATCGCCATAGTCAGCATGGCCACCTCCAGCCCCGGCGACGCACCCCGAGGCATGGAGTTCCTGCTCAACCGCAACCGACTCAACGTCGCCATCTCGCGCGCCCAATGGGCCGCCTACCTCGTGCACTCACCCGCCCTCACCGAGCACCTGCCCCACACGCCCACCGGCGTCGCCGAACTCAGCGCCTTCCTGCGGGTGCTGGAAGCGGGCAGCCCCGACGCCGGCGTCGGCCGAGGCTAGCCCTCGCGCGGCTCCGGTGCCGGCTCCGGCACCGGCCCCGGCACCGGCCCCGGCACCACCTCGGGCACCGACTCCGGTGCGCGACCCGAGACGAGCGCCTCGCGGTTCTGCGCGCGGCCCTGCGCGATGTGCGCGAGGCGGCGCAGCGTCTCACGATTGCGCACCCGCAGCAGAGCATCCGCCACCGCATCGGGCACCAGCCGCCCAGGGCCCCGCACCGCGAACTCGCGAAGGCGCACCACGCACGCGTCAACGCCGCGCGGCCGCACATCGAGCTCGACGCGCGCCTCGCCCAGCGGCCAGCCCGCCGGCTGCAGCACCGCCCTCCGCGGCGGATCCCACTCCAGCACCGTCGTCGCATCGTCCACCACCAGCGGCCACACGCCGAACGAGTGATGCAGCCGCGACCCCACCTGCGGCCACGCGCCGTCGACACCCCGCATGCGCGACGCGCCCACCACCCAGGTCGGGAACACCCACGCATCCGCCAGCACTGCGAACACTGCTTCGGGCGAGCACCGCATCACCGCCACGTTCACCGACATCACGAACCCCCCGGCGACCCCGTGCCCAGATACGGGTGCAGGTCGTACCCGAACTCGTGCCGCAGCGCCGACCGCGCCGCGTAGTAGCCGGCCAGACCGTGCACGCCCGGCCCTGGCGGCGTCGCCGACGAGCACAGGTACACGCCCGCAGCCGGGGTGCGCCACGGCTCGCGCGACAGCACCGGCCGCGCCACGAGCTGCGCGAGCGTCGGCTCGCCGACCGCGATGTCGCCGCCCAGGTAGTTGGCGTTCTGCTGCTGCATCTGCGCCGCCGTGCGGCTCGAGGATGCCCGGATCAGCTCCCGGAACCCCGGCGCGAACCGCTCGATCTGCGCCACGATCGCCTCCTCGCGGTCGACCGTCGACCCGTGCGGCACGTGCGTGTACGCCCACAGCGTGTGCTGCCCCTCCGGCGCGCGCGTCGGGTCGACGACGGTCGGCTGCGCGACGAGCACGTACGGGCTCTCCGGGTGCCGGCCCGCCTCGACCTCGGCCTCGCCCGCCGCGATCTCCTCGCGCGAGCCGCCCAGGTGCAGGGTCGGCGTGCGGCGCAGCTCCTCGTTGGCCCACGGCACCGGCCCGCTCAGCGCGAAGTCGACCTTCGCGACGCCGTTGCCGTACTCATAGCCCTCCAGCCGCTCGCGATAGCCCTTCGGCAGCCGGTCGCCGGCGATGCGCGAGAGGGCGCGCGGGCTCGTGTCGAACAGCACCGCGCGCGCGGCGGGCAGCTCGCGGATGTCGCCGACCTCCGCACCCGTGACGATCGAGCCGCCGTGGGCGCGCAGATCATCGGCGAGGGCATCCGTGATCGCCTGCGACCCGCCCTGCGGGATCGGCCAGCCGCGCGCGTGCGCCGTCGTGCCGAGCATGAGCGCCGCCGCCGACGTCGACAGGCTCGGCATCGGCCGGATCGAGTGCGCTGCGAGCCCCGACAGCATCGCCGGCGCGAGCTCGTCGGCGAAGCGCACGTTCCACGACGGCAGGCCCTGCTCGAGCGCCCGCAGCCCGAACCGCAGCAGCGTCACCGGATGCCGCGGCAGCTGCAGCAGCGGCGACCCCGTCAGCTGCGCGAGGCGGTGCGCGTTCTGCACGAGCGGCGCGAATAGCTGCCGCCACGCGGGGCCGTCGGCGCCGAGCGCCTCGACGGCGCGCTCCAGGTCACGGTAGGCGAGCCCCGCCCTGCCCCCATCGAGCGGATGTCCGTACGAGATCTCGGGGACGATGAGGCGGATGCGCTTGGCCAGCTCGAAGCGCCGGAAGAAGCCCGACGACAGCGCGAGCGGATGCACCGCCGAACCGAGGTCGTGTGTGAAGCCGGGGATCGTCAGCGCACCGCTGCGGGCGCCGCCGCCGATCGTCGACGCGCGCTCGAGCACGAGCACCTCCAGCCCCGCCCGGGCGAGCGTCACGGCCGCCGCGAGGCCGTTCGGCCCCGAGCCGACGACGATCGCGTCGGGGGTTCCGGAGGCCGAGCTCGAGCCGGTCGCGCGCGCATCGCTCATGCTTCGACCCTAGGCCCGGCACCCGAGCGCGGGGGAGGGGGTTGCGACGCGCAAGCCCCTGTCGCGCTGTCGGCGGTGACGCGCACACTGGAGGCATGCTCGAACGCACCGGAGGGCTCATCCGCGACTACGGGTTCGTCGCCCGCAGTCGCTGGCGCTCGATCCGGGTCGGCATGGCGCCGCCCGCGCCCGGCGCCGGCGTCAAGGCGCCCGTGCTGCTCATTCCCGGCGTGTTCGAGACCTGGCACTATCTCGAGGCGCTCGGCGAGCGACTCGCCGCCGAAGGCCACGCCGTGCACTACCTCGAGCGCCTCGGCCTCAACCGCGAGCCCATCGGCGAGACGGCGGCCCTCGTGCAGGAGCACCTCGACGAGCTCGACCTGCGCGACGTCGTCGTCGTCGGGCACTCCAAGGGCGGTCTCATCGGCAAGCACATGCTCACCGTCGACGACCGCGACGAGCGCATCGCGCGGCTCATCGCCATCAACACGCCGTTCCCCGGCAGCCCGCTCGCCCGCTACGCCGTGTCGGCGTGGCGCGAGTTCGCGCCCGATCGGCCCGTGATCCGCACGCTCGCGCAGGCGACCGAGGTCAACGCGCGCATCGTGTCGATCTACAGCGCCTTCGACCAGTACATCCCCGGCTCGAGCAGGCTCGACGGCGCCACGAATGTCGAGCTGCCGCTCGTCGGGCACTTCCGCGTGCTGGAGGACCCGCTGCTGCTCGACGAGGTCGCGCGCTGGGCCGCCGAGCCCTCGCCGCGGAGCTAGAGCGGTATCGCGTTGTGAGAGCAGCCCAGCGTCGTTAGAACAGCACCGCCGCGACCGGCACGGCCGCGACGAGCAGTGTCAGCACGAGCGCGACGACGGCCGGCGCGAACGCCGCACCGCCCGCGCCCTTGAGCGCGATCGCCCGCGCCGCGAGGTACGGCAGCGGCGAGAGTAGCCCCAGCACCGGCGTCGCGCGGCGCGCGTGCCCGCGACGCTTGAGCGCCGCGCCGTCGGCGGCGGCGAGCACGAGCGACAGCAGCAGCAGGAGCCCGACGACGATCAGCACCGCGTACGGGGCGATCGCGGCCGGCAGGTAGGAGATGCCGGCATCCACCGCGCTCGCGACGGGGCCGAGCACGCCCGCGAGCGCCGGCACGAGGCCGACGAGGCCCTGCGCGAAGACGATCGCGGCGAGCGGGAGGCCGGCGAGCGGCAGGAGGGCGAGCATCCACGACGCGCCCGTCGCCGCGCGCGGCGCCTTCGCGGGCGCCGAGGCGACCGAGCCGGGCCACGTGCGCCCCATGGGGCCGAAGTCGACCGAGCCGGGCTCGCCGTCGGCGGTCGGCTCGGCGAACGAACGGCCGCGCATCGGGCCCGGCTCGCTCGCCTGACCCGCGAACGGTGCGGCGAGCGGAGCGCGCGCGACGGCCGACACGGGCGCCGCGGCCGTGCCAGGCTCGGGCGGCGGCGCCATCGCGAGCATCGCATCGAAGTCGGTGGCGGCGGCCGTCGCGGCGGCCGAGACGGGGGCCGGCGGGGCGGCGTCGCTCGGCGCGAAGGCGGCCGGCTGCACCGGGGCCGCCGATGCCGGATGCCCGGCCGAGGCCGCGACCGCCTGCGAGGCGATGCGCTGCGGGCCGGTGAGGCCGGCGAGCGGCGCCGGCGCGGGCTCCACGATCGGGGTCGCGACGGGAGCCGCCGGCGCGAGCACCTCGAACTCGGGCGTGACGGTCGGGCCGCCGTGCAGCAGCTCGGCCTGCTCCTCGTCGGAGAGCTCGACGCCGAGCACGCTCGCCGACATCGGGTAGTCGCCGATGAGAGTCGGGGCGGCGTCGGCGGGGTCGCCCACGCCGTTCGGGTTCGTCATCGTGCCGAACGCGCTCGAGGGCGTCTGCACGATGACGGGCGGCTGCGCGGCGACGGCGGCAGCGATGAGCGGGGTCACGGCGGGGGCGTCGGTGACGAGCGCCTCGCCCGCAGCGGCGCGGCGGCCGCGCTTGCGGGCCTCGATCGCGGCGGCGCGCTCGGCGGCGGCCGCGACGCTCGGGTCGACGGGGGCGGCGACGGCGTCGGCGACAGGCGTGGGGGTCGGCGCGGTCGCGGCGGCCTCGACGACAGCGGGCTCGACGACAGCGGGCTCGACGACAGCGGGCTCGACCACGGCCGGCGCCGCAGCGAACCCGGCGGCGCCCGGCGGCGGGATGGTCGGCGCCGGCGAGGGCGGCACGACGGAGGCGCGGGGCGCGGCGGAGGCCGCGGTGCCCGCCTCGGCGAGGCGCTCGGCGACGGTCGCTTCGGGTGCGACCGTCACGGGCGCCTCGAGGAGGGCGCCTCGCGACTCGAGCTCGCGGCGCTGGCGGCGGCTGAGGACGAGCTCGCCGCCTCCGCCCGACGCGGTGGGGCCGGAGGCGGCCGGGCCGCTCGGGCCGTCGTGCAGATAGGAGGAGGTCGCGTGCTGCCCCGTCGCGAAGTCGACGGGCGAGACCGGTGCCGGCTCGCCCGCATCCTGCAGGCGTCGCACGATGTCGACCGGGTCGTCGCCGACGCCGATCGGGCCGGGCGAGCCCAGGCTCACGGGCGTGATGGGCTTCGACATGTCGTGGGCGACCGGCTGGGCGTGCGCGGGGCCGAGGGCCTGCACGTGCTCCGTCCAGGCGGAGCCATCCCACCAGCGAGCGAACCCGGGCCCCCCGGCATCCGGATACCAGCCAGCGGGCGGCAGCGAGCCCCCCGACGACGTCTCAGTCATGATCATTCCCCCCGGAATCACGTGCGCGCGCGCACGACTTCGGGCCGAGTCTAAGTCGAGGAATTCGCTGGGAGTACCCCCGTAAGCGGGGGGCAGACCCGTCTACCATTCGGAAGGCGAAAAGCGGGCTGACCGGCCCGAACGTCGCGGCGGACGAGCGAAGGAGCATCCCTGATGACGATCGAGCAGTACGAGGATGCAACGCTCGTCGGCCGCCGTGCGACCCTCGACGAGCTGCACGCGCTCGCGGAGTCGGTCGGGTGGCTCGACCACTTCGACTGGTCGACCATCGGGCAGTCGCTCGAAGCGACCCTGCACGGGGTCGTCGCGGTGCGCGACGGCGAAACCGTCGGCATGGCGCGGCTGCTCGGCGACGGCGTGAAGTACTTCATGATCCACGACGTGCTCGTGCACCCCGACCACCAGGGCGACGGTCTCGCGGCGCGGCTGGTCGAGCACCTGCTCGAGCACGTCGCGCTCGTCGCGCCGTCACGCGCGTGGGTCGGCCTGTTCGCGAGCCCCGAGGCCGAGCACCTCTACGCCGAGCATGGCTTCGGCTCCGACGACATGCGGGGCATGTGGCGCTGGGTGGAGCCCGGCGCGGCCTAGCCGGCTTCCTCCACGGCGGGCGGGGCCCCGGCGTCGCTGCGCTCGTCGGCGGCGGTGCGGCGCTGTTCGGCGGGCTCCTGCACACCCTCGGGCGCACCTCGGTGTGGGCCGCCGCCCGCGCCGTCGCCGTCGCTCTCGTCGAGCTGCCCCTCGGGGCCGGCCTCCGGCCCGCGAGGGTCGGCCGTCGGCTGATCGGGCGGCGTCTGGGCGATGTCCGGGTCGATCGAGAACGAGGTGTCGTCGCGCGACTCGGCGACCCCGCCCGCGCCCGCGTCGAAGCGCGTCACGGTCGGGTCGTTGGCCTCGGTGTACTGCTGATCCTCGACGGCGTCGGCGATGAGGTCGTCGCCGCCGCTCGGCCCGAGGTGGCTGCGGTCGTGATCCTGCTCGCGTGCGTCAGACATCGGTCTTCCCCTCGGCCGGCTCGTCGGGTCGGTGCTGCGCGAGGCGCGAAGGTCCGGCGTCCTGGTCGGGGTCGGCCTCGTCGTCGTCGGCGAAATCCTGGTCGGGGGCGACGTGGCCCTCGTCGAGCACCTGCTCGCCCGCGACGACGTCGCCGGAGTCGGGGTTGCGGGTTTCGATGTCGTGGGCGACGGGGTCGTCGCCTGCGTGGCCGTCGGTGTGAGCATCCATGTCGGTCGCCTTTCGAGCGGGGAGCGGAACGTGGAGAGAGGTCGAGAAGGGCGCCCCTCCTGATCGGTGGGAGGGGCGCCCGAAGCCGCAGCGTTTCAGCCCTGAGTGCGCTGCGGCCCTTCGGCTCGGCGGGGCGTGGCCACCACCGGGCCGGAGTGCTGATCGTCGGCCGCGCACCCGTCACGATGCCGGTCGTCGCTCGCGGTGCACCGCCGCGAGCCGCCGCCGTCGCGGCCGACGATCGCTCGCATCAACGGTCGGTGTTGCCGCCGTTGATCGTCGTGGCGTCCTCGCCCGGGTCGCGATCGACGAGATCGCGGTCGACGAGGTTCTCGCTGTCGCGGAATTCGGTGCCGCGCTGCCCCTGCGGCGCCTCGTCGGTCGAGCCCTCGTCGGAGAACCCGGTCGACTCGTCGCCGTAGCCGCCGGTCGCGTTCTGGCCGTCGAGCGGGTCGGCGGAGACGCCGCCGTCGCTCGTGACCTCGTCGCGGGGGATGTCGGCGCCGCCGGCGTCGAGCGAGCCGACGTCGGCGCCGGGGCCGGCACCCATGTCGCGCTCGGCGGGGGTGAGCTCGTCGGGGCTCGGGCTGAGCCCGGCCCCTCGCTGATCCTCGCCGAGGCCGGCCACGCCGAGCGCGCCGGGAACATGGCCGCCGATCGTGCCGCGCGACACGCTCTCCTCGGCCGTCTGGGCCCGCTCGTCGGTGTGCAGCTCGTCGCCGACGACCTGCTCGGGCGTGCCGTATCCCTCGGTGCCCGTGGTGCCGAGCGTGCCGCCCACGGGCGCGTCGCCGTGCTGGACGTCGCCCTGGTGGTCGTGCAGGTGCTGGCTCTCGTCGCCGTGGTGGGTCACGGGGTCATCCCCTCTCCGCCGGCGTGGTGGTCGTGGTTGCCGGGAACCCCGCCACCCGCCTGGCCCTCGTCGAAGTTGTTCTCGATGCCGTCGTCGAGGCCTCCGGTGACGGTCTGGCCCTCGTCGTAGTCGTTGGGCGTCTCGAGCAGCGAGGCGTCGGCGTCGCCCGTCGTGAGCAGGCCTCCGTCGCTGTCGTCGATGCCGGGGATGGGCTCGTCCTCACCCGCGGCATCCATGTCGTCCTCGATCACCTCGTCGGCGCGGGGCTGCTCGGTGCCGTGCGGGTGGCCGGTGGCGAAGTCGGCGCTCTGCCCCTCCTGGCCCTGCCCTGCGCCGAAGTCGCCCTCGGCGCCCGGGTTTTCGCCCATCGTGGTGCCGTCGTTGTGGATGTCGTGCTCGCTCATCGCGGTCTCCTTCCATCGGGGGAACGCGACCACTCTGACCCTCGGCGCGCGCTCAGCCCAGGGGGTAGACAGGCGACCGGAGCGGGCCTACGGTCGCCCGCCCGAACGCTCGGCCCAGACCAAGCCCGCACACGTCAGGATGGGCGCATGCCCGCCGCCGTCGCCGCAGCCCCCGTCGACCTCGACCCGCCCGCCGGGCCGCTCAGCGCGAAGCTGTGGCCGGCCCTCGGCGTCGCCGCGTCGGCGGTCGTGCTGTACGGGTTCTTCGACGCGCCGTTCCGGCCGGTCGGCTACGTCGTGCTCGTGGCCTCACTCGTCGCGGCGCTGCTCGTCGACCGGCGGCTGTTCCAGGATCTGCTGCTCATCGGCCTGGGCATCACGATCGTGAGCCTCGTGAGCGTCAAGGCCGACATCAGCTGGGGCAACATCGTGCTGCTCGGCATCGTGTTCACGGCCGCGGTCGCCGTGCCGTTCATCGTCGACCGGTTCGTGTACCGCCGGCGGGCGATCCGGTTCCCGTGGCGCAGCGGTCGGCGCTGGAGCCGCGGCGAGAAGATCTACCTCATCGCGGTGCCGGCGCTCGGCTGGCTCATTCTGCCGTTCTACTTCCTCACCTCGGGCGTCTACGAGAACTGGCCCGACGTCGAGACGCCGAGCGAGATCGCGCGCCTCTTCGTCGGCGTCAACGCGGTCGGCACGTGGGACGAGCTCTTCTTCATCTGCACCTGCTACGCCCTGCTGCTGCGCCACTTCCGCCCGTGGCTGGCGAACGTGCTGCAGGCGATCATCTTCGTCAGCTTCCTCTGGGAGCTCGGCTACCAGGCGTGGGGGCCGCTGCTGACGATCCCGTTCGCGCTCGTGCAGGGCATGCTCTTCCACCGCACGAAGAGCCTCACCTTCGTGCTCATCGTGCACCTGCTGTTCGACCTGGTGGTGTTCCTCGTCATCGTGCACGCGCACGACCCGGCCGCCCTGCCGATCTTCCTGTACTGAGCCGGCCGTCGGGCGCGCAGGCGGCGGCTGACAGACTGGGCGCGATGAGTGCGCTGATGGATGCCCTGCCCCGGCCCTTCGAGGCGGGCGCCGCGTTCGACGCCATCGCCGCGTGGTCGGCCGCCGGCGGTCGCCCGCTGTACGAGGCGCAGGAGGAGGCGATCTTCGAGCTCGTCGCCGGCGCCCACGTGATCCTCGCCACGCCGACCGGCTCGGGCAAGAGCCTCGTCGCGCTCGCCGCCCACGCGATCGCGCTCGCCCAGGGGCAGCGCACCTACTACACGGCGCCGATCAAGGCGCTCGTGAGCGAGAAGTTCTTCCAGCTGGTGGAGGTCTTCGGCGCCGAGAGCGTCGGCATGGTCACGGGCGACTCGGCCGTCAACGCCGATGCGCCGATCATCTGCTGCACCGCGGAGATCCTCGCCAACCTCGCCCTGCGGCACGGCGCCGACCTGCCGGCGGGCGTCGTCGTCATGGACGAGTTCCACTTCTACGCCGACCCCGATCGCGGCTGGGCGTGGCAGGTGCCGCTGCTGACCCTCACGCGCACGCAGTTCCTGCTCATGAGCGCCACCCTCGGCAACATGAGCGCGATCGCCGACGACCTGCACCGTCGCACCGAGCGGCCGGTGAGCGAGGTCACCCACACCGACCGGCCGATCCCGCTCACCTTCGAGTACGTGCGCACGCCCGTGCACGAGACCGTGCAGACCCTGCTCGACGAGCGGCAGGCGCCGATCTACGTCGTGCACTTCAGTCAGGCCGCCGCGATGGAGCGCGCGCAGGCGCTGTCGAGCATCCGCATCGTCTCTCGCGAGCAGCGCGACGAGATCGCCGCCGCGATCGGCGACTTCCGGTTCTCGACCGGCTTCGGCTCGACCCTCAGCCGCCTCGTGCGCGCCGGCATCGGCGTGCACCACGCCGGCATGCTGCCGAAGTACCGGCGCCTCGTCGAGGTGCTCGCCCAGCGCGGGCTGCTGCGCGTCATCTGCGGCACCGACACCCTGGGCGTGGGCATCAACGTGCCGATCCGCACCGTGCTGCTCACCGCCCTCAGCAAGTACGACGGCGAGCGGATGCGCCAGCTCACGGCGCGCGAGTTCCACCAGATCGCCGGGCGCGCCGGTCGCGCCGGGTACGACATCGCCGGTCTCGTCGTCGTGCAGGCGCCCGACCACGAGGTCGAGAACCACCTCGCGACGACCAAGGCAGGGACCGACCCGAAGAAGAAGCGGAAGATCGTGCGCAAGGCGGCGCCGGCCGGCTTCGTCACCTGGAGCGAGACGAGCTTCGAGCGCCTCGTCGGCGGCGCGCCCGAACCGCTCGAGAGCCGCATGCAGGTGAGCGCCGCGATGCTCATCAACCTCATCGCCCGCGGCGGCGACGTCTTCGGCAGCGCTCGGGCGCTGCTCACCGACAACCACGAGCCGCCGCACCGGCGGCGCGAGCTCGTGAAGCGCGCGCTCGGCATCGCGAAGACCCTGCTGCGGGCGGAGGTCGTCGAGGTCGATCGGTCGGGGGAGGGCGCGCCGAGCATCCGCCTCACCGTCGACCTGCAGCCGAACTTCGCGCTCAATCAGCCGTTGTCGCCGTTCGCGCTCGCCGTCATCGACCTGCTCGACCCCTCCGACGGGACCGGCGGGGTCGGCACCGGCCACTACGCCCTCGACGTCGTGAGCGTCATCGAGGCGACCCTGGAGAACCCCCGCCCGGTGCTCTCGCAGCAGCAGTTCAAGGCCCGCGGCGAGGCGGTCGGCCGCATGAAGGCCGAGGGCATCGAGTACGACGAGCGCATGGAGCTGCTGGAGGAGGTCGAGCACCCGCAGCCGCTCGCCGAGCTGCTGCGCGAGGCGTTCGAGACGTTCGCGTCGAGCCAGCCGTGGATCCGCGACGTCGAGCTCAAGCCGAAGAGCGTCGTGCGCGACATGTTCGAGCGCGCCATGACCTTTGCCGAGTACGTGAGCTTCTACGGCCTCGCGCGCAGCGAGGGGCTGCTGCTTCGGTACCTCTCCGACGCCGACCGCGCCATCCGGCAGACGGTGCCCGACGAGGCGAAGACGGAGGAGCTGCGCGACATCATCGCCTGGCTCGGCGAGCTCGTGCGGCAGGTCGACTCGAGCCTCGTCGACGAGTGGGAGAAGCTCGCCAACCCGCAGCCCGACGAGGAGGCGCCGGTCATCCCGCCCGCGCCGCCGTCGGTGCTCACCAACCGCCGGGCGTTCATGGTGCTCGTGCGCAACGAACTGTTCCGGCGCGTGCAGCTCGCCGCCCTCGAGCGCGACGACGAGCTCGTCGAGCTCGACCCCCAGGCGGGCTGGCCCGAGGCGCTCGACGCCTACTACGCGGAGCACGAGGCGATCGGCACGGGCGGGCCGGCGCGCAGCCCCGGCCTCGTGCAGATCGACGAGAACCCGGCGGATGCCCCCGGCACCTGGCGCGTGCGGCAGGTCATCGACGACCCGGCCGGCGATCACGACTGGGGCATCGACGCCCACGTGCTGCTCGACGAGAGCGAGGATCAGGGCGTCGCGGTGCTGCGGGTCGAGGGGCTGCGGCGACTCTAGGCAGTGCGGCGGCTGGAGGGGCTGCGGCCGCTCGAGGGGTCTGCGCCGCCGCGGTGTGCGGCGCTCAGCTCGCCTGGTCGAGACGCCCGAGCATCGTCCACACCGTGCGGGTGAGCGGCGGGTGGTCGAGCGCGATCTGGCGCAGCAGACGGTAGTCGCGCGCGGCGGAGGGGCGCCGATCGCCGTCCTCCCGGATGAGCTCGGCTCTGAGCATCCACACCACGAGCTCGTCCACCGTCGGCAGCTCCTCCATGAACTCCCACGGGTCCTCGCCGTCGCGCAGGCGCTCCCAGACAACCGTCTGCAGCTCGTCGTTCGCCTCCGCACGCAGCACCTCGAGGCTCGCGCCACGGCGGCGGGAGTGCGATGCGTCGGGGGAGCGGCTCACCCCTCGAGCCTAGGTCGGGCCCGAGGGGTGAGCACTCAGCGGGGGATCAGGCCGGCGCGGTGGGCAAGCGGTGCGGCGCGCGCGGCCAGCGGGTTTCGGGAGGTCGCCGCGACGATGCGGCGCACGGCGCGCGCGGGGGCGCGCGTCGCGTTCCCTGCGGGGCGCAGGGGCGGATGCCCGGTGCGGAGAAGCGCCGGGCCCGGTCATCAGGGCAGCAGCGTCGGCAGCGCGGCGAGGGTCTCGGGCGAGAACCACCACCACGCGGCGATCACCGCGGCCTGCACGAGCACCCACAGGAACAGCGGCCACGGCGCGGCGCCCGTCGCACGCGACACCTGCACGCCACGCACCGCGAGGTACACCGGCGGCGCGATGAGCGCGAGGCCCCACGGCGCCGTCGAGAGGTGGCCGTCGTCGCTCAGCGCGCGCGCGTCGCGGGCAGCGAGCGCCGCGTAGAGCACGAACGGCAGGCCGAGCAGGGCCGCGCTCGAGGAGAACGGCGCGTAGTGGGGCAGGCCGGTGAGCGCGTAGTAGACGGCGCCGGCGTGCATGATCGGCAGCAGCGCGAACAGCCAGATGGCGCTCGTGTGCACCTTCGTGGCGAAGGTGTCGGCCATCTTCGGGCGCGCCGGGGGCGCGACGTACGCCTCCTGGAACTCGGCGGGCACCACGTCCGACAGCACGATGTCGGGCGAGAACACGGTCGCCGCCGAGACGCGGGGCAACTCGTCCCAGGTGGGGCTCGAGGCGGTCACGATCGTGTGCAGCGGCATCGACTCGGCGATGCGGGCCGACTCGCGCGCGGTGGGCGTCGCGGCCGAGCCGTGCACCATCACGGGGCCCGTCGGCGACTGCACGGTCGTCGTGGCGACCGGCTCGGCGACGTTGGCGATGACGGCGATGGGCGCGGTGTACTCGGTCCACTTCTCGCCGTCCCACCAGCGGCGCTCGCTGCCCGTGCGGCTCAGTGGATCCGGGTACCAGCCCGCGGGCACGCGGGACGGTGCGGTGATGGTCATTGTTCCCCCAGGTGTCTCCCGGTCCCCCGACCGGTTCGGAACCCGCCCCTCGCGGCTGCGAGGGGTGCTGTCGCGCATGTTCGGGTCCGACGCGACTTGGTGCTGCTCGATGTTCGGTTGTGGTTCCTGCAGCGGAGCCTAGGTTCTCGAGTGCGCCCGCAGGAAGAGCGCGAACCTGGTCGGTGTTCGTTATTCGACGAAGCTGTACACGCCCCAGTCGTCGACCTGCCACGTGATCCAGCCGTTGGCGCGCTGCAGGCTCACCGTGGGGAAGAACGTGGTGCCGTCGGCGTTCACGGCCTCGCAGCGCATCTGCTGGCCGATGAACAGCGGCGGGTTGTTGGCGCACGTCACGTCGGCGGGCGAGCCGAGCGTCGACAGGTTGAGCTCGAGTGTGTTCGCAGCCTCCGCGGCGAACACCTGCGGCACGGCCGAGATGAGCAGGCCGGGCACCGCGACGATCGCGCCGACCTGCAGGCCCACGAGCAGCAGGAACACTGCCGCGGGCGCGAAGCCGGCACCGGAGTAGCGGGCGAGGCTGACGGCGCGCAGCACGAGGTAGATCGGCGCGCCGAGGATCGCCCACCACCAGCCCGCGGGCCGGTCGATGCCGCGCTTCTTCAGCGAGCGCTGGTCGAAGAAGGCGAGCGCGACGACGACGGGGATCGGCGCGAGCCAGATCGCCGTGATGATCGGCAGCTCGAGCCCGCTCGTGAACGCCGCGACAACCAGCAGGCTCAGCAGCAGCTGCAGCATCGGCAGCAGCGCGATCGCCCACGCGGCGCCGGTGTGCACGTGCGGCACGGGGCCAGCGGCGCCGGGCATCATCGCGCCGCGACGCATTGCGGCGACGGGCGACTCGGGCACGAACGGCACGTACTGGGGCGCGCCCGGGGCCGAGCCCCAGCCGGCCGCGCTGCCCGTGCCGGGAGCCGAGTTGTAGCGCGAGGCCGAGGGCTGCTGCGGCGGAGAATCCTGGAAGAGGGCGTGCTGCGCGTAGTACGGGCTCGCGCCCCACTGCTCCTGCGGGTGCGGGGCCGAGGTCTGCGGCGCCGAGTAAGCCTGCGAGGAAGTCGCGGCCTGGGCCGAGTACGGCTGCCAGCCTCCGCTCGCCGGGGCCCCGGGAACCGAGCCGGGCGAGGAGTGGTTGACGGCGCTCGAGGCCGACACGGGGCCGGGCGCGTGGGTCGGCTGCTGCTCGCGCGGCTCCTGCATCGGGATCCACTGCGCGTCACGCATCGCCGACTCGCTCGTCGGGATGTCGAAGCCGGGGAAGGCGTTCGCGGCCGGCTGCTGCGCGGCGGGCTGCTGCTGCGCCTGCGGGGCGGCCTGCTGAGCGGCCGGGATGACCGGCTCGGCCTGCACGAAGGGCGCAGCCGAGGGGGCCGCAGTCGGTGCCGCGGTCGGCGGCACGATCGGCTCGCTCGCCGCAACGGGCTCGGTGAAGGCGAAGGGGTCGGCGGCGGGCGCGGCGGACACCGCGGGCTCGGGCTCGGGCTCGATGAGCGCGGGCATCGAGTCGGTCGTCGGAGCGGGCAGCGCCTTCAGCACGTGCGCGAGCGCCCGGTCGCCGCCGCCACCGTCGCCGGCGTCGGTGGCCGAGTCGGCGCTGCGGCGCGAGCGCCGCGTCGGCAGCTCGTCGTCGGCGAAGGTCGTCGGGGCGGGCTGGGCCACCATCGGCTGCCGCGCGTCGGAGACATGCTCGGTCCAGGCGTGGTTGTCCCACCACCGCAGCTGCGGCAGACCGAGCGGGTCGGGATACCAGCCAGCCGGCACCCTTCCGTAGTCGTCGTCCGACACGTTTCGCCCCCTCATCAGGCCGGACCCCTCGCCCGACTGGGTTCAGTGTAGGGGTCTGTCCACGGCCGGCGGGAGGGTCCTCTCCGCCCCAGTCAGGGTGTCCCCCGCCCGGGGGACAGCGGCCCACGAGCCTGCCTTAGGTCACTCGGGGCAGGTCGGTACCGAAGGGAGGAGGGAGGGGGCGCTCGGCCGCCGCGAGCCACGCGCGGCCGCGCGCCGCCCGACCCGGCTCCGTGACGAGCGACGGGCCGTTCACCCACGAGCTGGCGACGCGCAGCCCGTGCAGGGCGCTGAGCACCCACAGCTCGCAGCCGTCAAGGTCGTCGGGTCGGGCATCCGCCGCCTCAATGCGCACCCCGTCGGCGGCGGCCGCGTCGAGCAGCAGCGCCGTCGTCACGCTCGCGATGCGGGCGCGGGCCGCCGACGGCTCCACGAGCGTGCCGTCGGGTCGCCACCACACCAGGCCCGAGTAGGCGCCCTCGACGATGACGCCGTCGCCGTCGACGATGATCGCCTCGCCCGCGCCGAGCGGCTGCACGGCGGTGCGCAGGCGCTGCAGGGCATCCAGGTCGGGCCCCTTCACGAGCGGGCGCGTGCGCGGATCGTGCGGGGCGGTCGCCACGACGACCTCCTCCGCGGTGGGCGGCGTCGGTCGCAGCCGCAGGCTCAGCCCCGTGGCGGGCTCGCCGGGGCCGTCGAAGGGTGAGCGGATGCTCCGCGCGCGCAGCTCGACGCGGGGGAAGTGGTCGCCCTCCCGCGGCAGCGCCGCCACGACGGCTTCGCAGAACGCGCGCACCTCGCGCTCGGGCCGGTGCGGCCGGATCGCCGCCGAGAACCGCGCCAGGTGACGGTCGAGCCCCCGCACCCGCCCGTCGACGACGCGCCACGAGTCGGCGGCGAGCAGCGCACCGGCGCCGACGTCGCACCAGTCGACGGTCGTCCACGCCGCGACGCCGTCGCCCGTGCCGCGCCAGTGCAGCAGCCCCTCGGCGGGCGCCCCGCTCACGGTCGACTCCCGCTCATAGGATTCAGGGTATGCGTCACGGGCTCCTGCGGCACCGGCTCGCGCCCGCGACCGACGACCTCCCGGCCGGCGAGCTCGCCGAGCGCGTGCTGCTCGCCCTCGCCGCCGCGCACCCCACGGCCGATCTGGTCTGGCTCGACTCCGGGCTCGGCGCACGCGACGGGCGCTCCTTCCTCTCCGTCGACGGCGAGCGGGTGCGCCTCGCGCCCGGCGAGCCCGTGCTGCCGCAGCTGCGCGCAGCGCTCGCCGCCCTGCCGCGGCTCGCGCCCGCCGAGGGCGCCGCGCCGCCGCTCGGCCTCATCGGCTGGTTCGGGTACGAGCTGCGTGCCGAGACGATGGGGATGCCCGCCCCGGCCGTGCCCGCCGCACACGCCGCCTCATGGCTGGCCCTCGATCGCGGCCTCGCGCTCGACCACGCCACCGGCGCGGTCGAGCTCGTCGCGCTCGACCCGCACGGCACCGGAGCCTGGGTCGGCGAGCTCGCCGACTGGCGCGCGCGCATGGTCGAGGTCGTCGACGGTGCGCGCCGAGCATCCGCCGCCCCGATCGTCGACCCAGCCCCGCGCACGGCGCACTGGCGCGACGACGACGCGCGCTACGCGGAGCTTGTGCGGCGGTGCCAGGCGGCGATCCGCGACGGCGAGGCGTATCAGCTGTGCCTCACCTCGCAGGCGCGCGTCGACGACCCCGGCGACGCGCTCGAGCTGTACCGGCGCGTCCGGCGGTCGAGCACCGCTCACCATGGCGCCCTGCTGCGTATCGGCGAGGCGACGCTCGTCAGTGCGAGCCCGGAGACCTTCCTGCGCGTCGAGCCGACCGCCGACGGCCTGCTCGCCCGCACCCGGCCCATCAAGGGCACGCGCCCGCGCGGCGCTGACGCGACCGCCGACGCCGCCCTCGCCGCCGAGCTCGCCGCGAACGACAAGGAGCGCGCCGAGAACCTCATGATCGTCGACCTCATGCGCAACGACTTGCAGCGCGTCTGCGCCGTCGGCTCGGTCGTCGTCACCGGTCTGCTCGAGGTCGAGACGTATCCGCAGGTGCACCAGCTCGTCTCGACCGTCGAGGGGCGGCTGCGCGAGGGGCTCGATGCGCTCGACGCCATCGCCGCGTGCTTCCCCGCCGGCTCAATGACGGGGGCGCCCAAGCGGCGCGCGATCGAGCTGCTCGAGCGGTGGGAGGGCGGCGCGCGCGGGGTCTACTCGGGCGCCTTCGGGTACCTCGGCGCCGACGGCTCGGCCGACCTCGCGATGGTGATCCGCTCCATCCTCGTCGAGGGCTCGGGGCGGGCATCCGTCGCGACGATCGGGGCGGGCGGCGGCGTGACCGCGCTCAGCGACCCCCAGGCGGAGGTCGCCGAGATGCGGCTCAAGGCGAGGGCGCTGTTGCGCGCTCTCGGCGCGGCCGACTCCCTGTGAGCCCCCCGTAAGATCGACGAGTGACCGAGAACCGCCCGCACGACGACCGCGCCGAGCACGACTACGACCCGCACCGCATCGAGGCGCACTGGACCCCGATCTGGGATGAGCTCGAGCCGTTCTCGGTCGACGACCCGAGCGACGCGCGGCCCCGCAAGTACGTGCTCGACATGTTCCCCTACCCCTCGGGCGACCTGCACATGGGCCACGCCGAGGTGTACGCGCTCGGCGACGTCGTCGCGCGGTACTGGCGTCAGCAGGGCTTCCAGGTGCTGCACCCCATCGGGTGGGACAGCTTCGGCCTGCCGGCCGAGAACGCCGCCATCAAGCGCGGCGTCGACCCGCGGGGCTGGACTTACGACAACATCGCCCAGCAGCGCGCCTCGATGAAGCGCTACGCGGCATCCTTCGACTGGACTCGCGTGCTGCACACCTCCGACCCCGAGTACTACCGCTGGAACCAGTGGCTGTTCCTGAAGATGTACGAGAAGGGACTGGCGTACCGGAAGGACAGCTGGGTCAACTGGGATCCGGTCGACCAGACCGTGCTCGCCAACGAGCAGGTGCTGCCCGACGGCACCTCCGAGCGCTCCGGCGCCGTCGTGGTGAAGAAGAAGCTCACGCAGTGGTACTTCAAGATCACCGACTACGCCGACCGCCTGCTCGACGACCTCAACCAGCTCGAGGGGTCATGGCCGGCCAAGGTGCTGACAATGCAGCGCAACTGGATCGGCCGCTCGACCGGCGCCGACGTCGACTTCGTCATCGAGGGCCACCACAGCCCCGTCACGGTCTTCACCACGCGCCCCGACACGCTCTTCGGCGCGACCTTCATGGTCGTCGCGCCCGACAGCGACCTCGCCGCCGAGCTCGCCGCGGGCTCGACCCCCGAGGTGCGCATGGCCTTCCAGGACTACCTGGAGCAGGTGCAAAAGAAGTCGGAGATCGACCGGCAGGACGCCTCGCGCGAGAAGACCGGCGTCTTCCTCGACCGGTGGGCGATCAACCCCGTCAACGGCGAGCGGATCCCCGTCTGGGCGGCCGACTACGTGCTCGCCGACTACGGGCACGGCGCGATCATGGCCGTGCCCGCGCACGACCAGCGCGACCTTGACTTCGCGCGGCGCTACGACCTGCCCGTGCGCGTGGTCGTCGACACCAATGCGCCCGTCACGGGCGCCATCCCCGTCATCACGCCCGAGATGATGGAGGCCGGCGACATCCCCGCCCTCGACCCCGCCGCGACGGGCGAGGCGCTCGCCGGTGACGGCCGCATGATCAACTCCGGCCCGCTCGACGGGCTGTCGAAGCAGCACGCCATCAAGCGCGCGATCGAGCTGCTCGAGGAGCGCAGCACGGGCCGCGCCGCGAAGACCTACCGCCTGCGCGACTGGCTCATCAGCCGGCAGCGCTACTGGGGCACGCCCATCCCGATCATGTACACCGAGGACGGCGAGGAGGTGCCGGTGCCGCTCGAGCAGCTGCCGGTGCGCCTGCCGGACGCCGAGGGCATGGACATGAAGCCCAAGGGCACCTCGCCGCTCGGCAGCGTCGCCTCGTTCGTCGAGACGACGACGCCCGACGGCCGGCCGGCGCGCCGCGACACCGACACGATGGACACCTTCGTCGACTCGTCGTGGTACTTCCTGCGCTTCCTGTCGCCGAACGATGACACGCAGGCCTTCGACCCGGCCGAGGCCGAGAAGTGGGCGCCCGTCGACCAGTACGTCGGTGGCGTCGAGCACGCCATCCTGCACCTGCTCTACGCGCGCTTCATCACCAAGGTGCTCTTCGACCTCGGATACGTGAGCTTCACCGAGCCGTTCAGCGCGCTGCTGAACCAGGGCATGGTGATTCTCGACGGCGCGAAGATGTCGAAGTCGAAGGGCAACCTCGTCTACTTCACCGAGGAGCTCGACCAGTACGGCGTCGACGCCGTGCGCCTCACCATGGCGTTCGCCGGCCCGCCGGAGGACGACATCGACTGGCGCGACGTCTCGGTGACGGGCTCGCAGAAGTTCCTCGCGCGTGCCTGGCGTCTCGCCGGCGAGGTGACCTCGGCGGTGGATGCCGACCCCGCGCTCGGCGACATCGCCCTGCGTCGCGTGACGCATCGCTTCCTCGCCGACGTGCCGCCGCTCATCGAGGCCTTCAAGTTCAACGTCGCCGTCGCGCGCACGATGGAGCTCGTGAACGCCATCCGCAAGGCCGTCGACTCCGGCCCCGGTGCGGGCGATCCCGCCGTTCGGGAAGCCGTCGAGGCCGTCGCGATCGCGCTGTCGCTGTTCGCCCCGTACACCGCGGAGGACATGTGGGAGCGCCTCGGGCGTCGCGACGTCGCCCGGGGCCGCGAGGGGCTCGTGGCGTTCGCCGGCTGGCGGAAGGCCGACCCGCTGCTGCTCGTCGAGGAGTCGACGACGGCGGTTGTGCAGGTCGACGGCAAGGTGCGCGACAAGCTCGAGGTCTCGCCGCAGATCGGGGCGGACGAGCTCGAGTCGCTCGCGCTCGCCTCGGCGGCCGTGCAGCGCGCGATCGGCGAGCGCCAGGTCGTGAAGGTCATCACGCGCGCGCCGAAGGTCGTCAGCATCGCCACGAAGGGCTAGTCGCGCGGCGCGCTGCTCCTCCCCAGGGGGCGGTGCGGCGGGCGCGCCCGCCGATCGACCGGATGCCCGGCGAGCGGTGTCGGTGACCTCCTAGCCTTCCCGCGTGCGAGCGCAGGATGACACGGGCGAGCCGTCGGCCGCGCAGCCCGAGCCGTGGCTCTCTGCGCTCGCGTCGGTCTCGGCCGGCGACGCTCGCGGGAACGCGGGCGCGGGCGCGGGCGCGCGATCGTCGTCCTCGGAGGCCGGGCCCCCGCGCCGCAGCCCGCGCGTGCGGGCCGCGGTCGGTGCGGTCGTCGTGCTCGGGCTGCTCGGCCTCGGCACCGCCGTCGTCGTCTCGCTGCTGACGCCCGGCGGGGCGGTCAGCGTCGTCGCGCCCGGCTCGGCGGATCCGTCGCCCGCGGCGGGTGTCGACGGCTCGGCGGCCGATCCGGATGCCGTGGTGCCGCCGAGCGAGGCCGCCGTCATCGTGCACGTGCTCGGCGCCGTCGCCCGGCCCGGCATCGTCGAGGTGAACGTCGGTGACCGCGTCATCGACGCGATCGCCGCGGCCGGCGGCACGACCGACGCGGCCGACGTCGCGCGCATCAACCTCGCCCGTGAGCTCGTCGACGGCGAGCAGCTCTACGTGCCGGCCGTGGGGGAGGAGCTGCCCGCCGGGGCGGCGCCGGGCAGCGGGCCGGGCGGGGCGGGTGCAGGGGCTGGTGCCGGGGCTGGTGTCGGGGCGGCTGGTGCCGGCGGCTCGGGTGCGGCGGGTCTCGTCAACCTCAACACCGCGGACGCGGCGGCGCTCGAGACGCTGCCCGGGGTCGGCCCCGCGCTCGCGACGCGCATCCTCGCCTGGCGCGACGAGAACGGGCCGTTCCGCGCGGTCGACGAGCTGCTCACGGTCGCCGGCATCGGCGAGAAGACGCTCGCGGGGTTCCGCGACCTGGTGACGGTGTGAGCGGGGCCGGGTCGGTCGCGCGGCGAGCCGAGCGCGTCGACGTGCGACTCGCGCTGCCCGCGGCGCTCGGCTGGGTCGCGACGATCGTGCTCGTCGGGGTGCCGCAGGCCGCGGCGTGGGTCGCGGCAGGGGCGCTCGGGCTCGCGGGGGTCGCGGTGCTCACCGTGATCGGGGGTCGCCGGTCGATCGCGGGGCGCCGGGCGGGCGCGGCGCGCCCGCGGCTTTGGGCGCCGCCCCTTCGCGCGACCGCGGCGCTGCTGCTGCCGACCCTCGCCGCCGTCGGGGTGCTCTCGTCCTCCGTCGCGCTGCTGGCTCCGGCGAGGTCGCCCGCCGCCGTCGCCGACGCAGTCACGGCCGGCCGACCGCTCGAGGTCGTGCTCGCGCTCGACGAGACTGTCGTGCCGCCCGCGACGAGCGCCGACGCGACGATCGTGCGCGCCCTCGATCGCGACGGCGCCCCCGTCGAGGTACGCGTGCCCGTGCGGATGCTCGGCCTCGAGCTCGACGAGCGCACACCGCTCGGCAGCCGCTGGTCGGGGCTCGTGCGGATCATCCCGCTCGAACCCGGCGACGATCGCGTCGCGCTCGCCCGCCCGCTCGGTGAGCTCGAGGCGGTCGAGCGCCCGCCGCCCCTCATCGCCGGCGCGGATGCCCTGCGCGAGCGCTTCCTCGCCGTGGCGGCCGCACTGCCCGGGCCCGGCGCCGCCCTGCTGCCGGGCCTCGCCATCGGCGACACCTCGGCCGTCGACGACGAGCTCGACGAGTCCATGAAGCGCTCCTCGCTGAGTCACCTCACGGCGGTCTCCGGCGCCAACTGCGCGATCGTCGTCGGCATCGTGCTGGGGCTTGGCGCGCTCGCGCGGTGGCCGCGCGGTGCGCGCGTCGCGGCGGCGCTCGGCGCCCTCGGCGGCTTCGTGGTGCTCGTCACCCCGCAGGCGAGCGTCGTGCGCGCCGCGGTGATGGCGGCGGTCGTGCTGCTCGCGCTCGCGAGCGGGCGGGCCGCGCGCGGGGTCCCCGTGCTCGGCGCGGCGGTGCTGGGTATCCTCGTGCTCGACCCGTGGACGGCCCGCAACTACGGGTTCGCGCTCTCGGTGCTCGCGACGGCGGCGCTGCTCGTGCTCGCCGGGCCCCTCGCCGAGCGGCTCTCGACCGTCATGCCGCGCCTCGTCGCGCTGTGGATCGGCGTGCCGCTCGCCGCCCAGCTCGCGTGCCAGCCGGTGCTCGTGCTGCTCGCCCCGGAGCTGCCGCTCGTCGGGGTCGCCGCGAACGTGCTCGCCGCCCCCGCCGCGCCCGTCGCCACGATCGTCGGCATGCTCGCGTGCCTCGCGGCGCCCGTGCTGCCGTGGCTAGCCACTGCGCTCGCGGCCATCGCGTGGGTGCCGGCGACCTGGATCGCGGGCATCGCGACCGTCGCGAGCGGGCTGCCGAGCTCGAGCGTGCCGTGGCCCGAGGGTGCGATCGGAGCCCTGCTGCTCGTGGGGCTCACGGTGGGCGCGCTCACCGCGGCGGGCATCCCGCGCCGACTGCCGAGCGCGCGCCTGCGGCGCGCCGTCGGGCACGCGGTCGTCGCCGCGCTCGTCGTGACCCTCGGCGCGACGGCCGGGGCGCACGCGCTCGGGCGGCTCGGCCGACCGGCCGACTGGGTCGTCGCGCAGTGCGACGTCGGGCAGGGCGACGCCGTGCTCGTGGGGTCGGGCGGGCGCGTCGCCCTCACCGACGCCGGCGTCGACCCGGAGCCGCTCGCCGCGTGCCTCGACGACCTCGGCATCGAGCGCATCGACCTGCTCGTGCTCACCCACTTCGACGCCGACCACGTCGGCGGCGTCGACGCCGTACAGGGCAGGGTCGGGGTCGTGCTGAGTGGTCCGACCGACGGAGCGCGCGACGAGGCGATTCTCGACCGGCTCGCGGCGGGCGGGGCCCGCGTCGAGCGCATCACCGCCGGAGCCCGCGGCAGTCTCGGCGGCTACGCCTGGCGGGCGCTGTGGCCGCCCGACCATCGCGGGGTGAGCCCCGGCAATGACGCGAGCCTCGTGCTCGAGTGGCGACCCGGCGACGGATGCTCGTGCCCCAGCATGCTCGCCCTCGGCGACCTCGGGGCGGCGGCGCAGCAGTCGCTGCGCGGCAGCGTGACGCTCGCGCCCGTCGACGTCGTGAAAGTCAGCCACCACGGCTCGAGCGACCAGGATCCGCAGGTGTACGCCGAGGCGCGCGCCGTGCTCGGGCTCATCGGCGTCGGCGCCGACAACGGGTACGGCCATCCCACTGCAGAGGCCCTGGAGATGGTGGCCGACGCCGGGGGAGCATCGCTGCGCAGCGACGAGCACGGGCTCGTGCTCATCGCACCGGCGGGGGAGGGCGGCTGGAGGGTGTGGACGGAGCACGGGAGCGTGAGGACTGACGGGCAGGCGGGTGGCGGCGAGCGGCCCGACGTCGGCGGGCCCGGCTAGGCTGAACGCGCCGCCGCGGCCGGGTCACCCGCAGCCTCGGCAGTGCGGCTCGGCGCCGATCGCGCGTGCGCCGAGCATCCGTCGATCGTCGCCCTGGAGGACCATGCCCGCCGCCCGCTCGCGTTCCGGCTCGACGGCGAAGAGCGGCGCGAAGGCGGCCATCCCGCAGCTGGCGTGGCACGAGATCCGGCCGGCGCCCGTCGTGCTCGTCACCGGGCCCGAAGCGTTCCTCGCCGACCGTGCGAGCCGGGTGCTGCGCGATGCCCTGCGCGAGCAGGATGCGAGCCTCGAGGTGCACGACCTGCGCGCCGACGGGTACGCGCCCGGCGAGCTGCTCACCCTCGCGAGCCCCTCGCTCTTCGGCGAGCCGCGCCTGATCCGCGTCGAGAACGTCGAGAAGTGCAGCGACGCCTTCCTCGACGACGTGCTCGACTACCTCGCCGCGCCCGCCGACGACACCGTGGTGCTGCTGCGGCACGGCGGGGGAGTGCGCGGCAAGAAGATGCTCGACGCCATTCGCGGCGGGCAGGGCGGCGGCATCGAGATCGTGTGCGGCGAGCTCAAGCGCGACGCCGACCGCTACGACTTCGCCGCCGCCGAGTTCCGGCACGCGGGCCGCTCGATCGCTCCGGCCGCGCTGCGGGCGCTTGTGAGCGCGTTCGTCGACGACCTCGCCGAGCTGGCGAGCGCGTGCCAGCAGCTCGTCGCCGACACCGAGGGTGAGATCACCGCCGCCGTCGTCGAGAAGTACTACGGCGGGCGCGTCGAGACCAACGCCTTCGCGGTCGCCGACGCGGCGATCGCCGGCCAGTACGGGCAGGCGCTCGCGCTGCTGCGGCACGCGCTCGCGACCGGAGCCGACCCGGTGCCGATGGTCGCGGCGTTCGCGATGAAGTTGCGCACCATGGCGAAGGTCGGCGGCTCGCGCGGCTCGGGCGGGCAGCTCGCCGGGCAGCTCGGGCTCGCCCCCTGGCAGATCGACCGCGCCCGCCGCGACCTGCAGGGCTGGGGCGAGGAGGGCCTGGGTCGCGCGATCCTCGCGGTCGCCGAGGCCGACGCGCAGGTCAAGGGCGCTTCGCGCGACCCCATCTACGCGCTCGAGACCCTCGTGCGCGTGGTCGCGAGCCGCGGCCTGCCGCCCGCCTGACGCGCGCCGCGCTCCGCCGCGGCTTTCCGCCGCGAGCCGTGCGTCAACAACTCAGGACGAACTCGTGCTGGCACCGCGCGGACCCGCCCGCGAGCGGGAGTGGCGCGTGCGCCCAGGCCCGATCGTCCTGAGTTGTCGACACCAGCGGGGCGGGCAGCCCTCGCGCTCTCGTCGGGTGCTGCTCGTGCGGACGGGGCCCGACGCCGTGCAACCCACCCACTCGCGCGTCGACAACTCAGGACGATCCCCAGCCCTTCGCGCGAGCATCCGCCACCGGTCGGTGAGCCGGGCCGCGCGCGAACGCGATCGTCCTGAGTTGTCGACACGCTCACCGCGCGCCCAGCGCTCCCGCAGGGCAGCGCGGCGCGGCCCGCCCACGAGCCCGCGCACGCCTGAACGACGAAGCCCCGCCCGCCAGGAGGCGGAGCGGGGCTTCGAGCGGCGCGGCCGCGCGGGAGGCGCGCGCCGCGAGAGCCGGGATGCTTAGAGCGCGGCGACCTTCTTGGCGATCGCCGACTTGCGGTTGGCGGCCTGGTTCTTGTGGATGACGCCCTTGCTCACGGCCTTGTCGAGCTTCTTGGTGGCGACGACGAGCGCCTCCGTCGCGGCGGCCTTGTCGCCCGCGGCGATGGCCTCGCGCGTGCGGCGCACGGCGGTCTTGAGCTCGCTCTTGACGGCCTTGTTGCGCTCCTGCGCCTTGAGGTTGGTCTTGATGCGCTTGATCTGCGACTTGATGTTCGCCATGACTGTCTTTCTTCGAGTGGAACGGTGTGAGTGTGGCGGCCGGGGTGGGGGTGCCTGGGCGGTGCCCGGTGGCGAACTGATCCCAGCCGCAATCCGTGTCGGAGGAGAGAGGGCTTCCTGACACGCAAGCCAACAGAGAACATTACCAGTGATCGCGCCGGTTCGGGCGAGGCGCGGCGCCGGCGGGGCGAGGCGGCGGATGCTCGCCGCGGGGCTCCCGCCCGCGCGAGCCGCGCGCTACGGTGACGACGGGCCGCACGGCCTCGCCCGCGCACCGCCCGACCCCGCTCGACTCCCGCCCCGTCCCACCCCATCCCACCCCATCCCACCCCATCCCACCCCATCCCACCCCATCCCACCCCATCCCACCCCATCTCCCGCCGCAGCGCCGCGGCCCGAAGGAGCACGCCCGTGACCGTCACGCTCTTCACCTCCGGCACCGTCTGGACGGGCACCGACGACGGCGCGACGACCGCGCTGCTGGTGATCGACGGCGTGGTCGCGGAGACCGGGCTCGGCGCCCTGGCCCGTGCGGCCGCGATCGACGAGGTGCGTGGCCCGGGCGCCGTGGAGCGCGTCGACCTCGAGGGCGGGTTCCTCGCACCGTCGTTCGGCGACGGGCACGCGCATCCGATCTTCGGCGGGCTGGAGGCGGAGGGCCCGGCGATCACCGGCTGCTCGAGCGTCGCGGAGATCGTCGAGGCGGTGCGGCGGTTTGCGGCCGAGCATCCGCAGCTGCCGGCGATCGTCGGCGCCTCCTACGACGCGAGCCTCGCGCCCGACGGCTTGTTCGACGCCCGCTGGCTCGACGAGGCGGTGCCCGATCGGCCGGTCGTGCTGCGCGCCAACGACTACCACACCATGTGGGTCAACTCGCGGGCGCTCGAGCTCGCGGGCGTCGACGCGAGCACGCCCGAGCCCGAGCTCGGCAGCATCCCGCGCCGCGACGACGGCTCGCCCCTCGGCACGCTGCGCGAGTGGGGCGCGACCGACCTCGTGGCGGGCGTGATCCCCGACCATCCGGTCGAGGCACGGGTGCGCGCCCTGACCCGAGCGGGCCGGTACTTCCTCGAGCGCGGCGTGACGTGGGTGCAGGATGCCTGGGTCGAGCCGGCCGACGTCGACGCCTACCTCGAGGCGGTCGCCGCCGACGCGCTGCCGGTGCGCACGAACCTCGCCTTCTACGCCGACCCCCGCCGGCTGCACGAGCAGCTGCCCGAGTTCGTGGCCGCCCGCGCGCGTGTCGTCGCGGCCCGCAGCCCGCTGCTCTCGGCGCGCACGGTGAAGTTCTTCGCCGACGGCGTCATCGAGGGCGGCACGGGCGCGCTGCTCGAGCCGTACTGCGCCACGCTGCACGACCACGGCCTGTCGGTGTGGGGCGCCGAGCGCCTCGCGGAGGCGGTGCAGGCGGTCGACGCGGCGGGCTTCCAGGTGCACATCCACGCGATCGGCGACCGCGCCGTGCGGGAGGCGCTCGACGCGATCGAGCACGCGGCTCGCGTCAACGGCGCCCGCGACCGCCGCCCGGTCATCGCTCACGCGCAGCTCGTCGACCCGGTCGATCTGGCCCGCTTCGCCCCGCTGGGCGTGATACCGGTCATGCAGCCGCTGTGGGCGCAGCTCGACGCGTCGATGACCGAGCTGACGATGCCGCGACTGGGCCCCGAGCGCTCGGCGCAGCAGTACCGCCTGCGCACGCTCCTGCAGTCGGGCGCGCGCCTCGCCTTCGGCTCGGACTGGCCCGTCTCGAGCGGCGACCCCCGCGAGGGCATCGCGGTCGCCGCCACCCGCCAGACTCCCGAGGGCGATCCGGCCGAAGGGTGGATGCCCGACGAGATCCTGCCCGTCGAGCTCGCGCTCGCCGCCTACTCGGCGGGCGTCGCCCACCAGGCCTTCGCCGACGGCGAGGGCGGCTGGGGCGGCATCCGCCCGGGCGCGAGCGCCGATCTGGTGTGGTTCGCGAGCGACCCGCGCCGGGTGCCCGCGCGCGAGCTGCCGAGCGTGACGATCCGGCAGACATACCTCGCGGGCATCCCGCGCCTGCCCGTCACGGCGGCACCCGCCGACGGCGACCTGCGCGCGCCCGACGACGACGCCAGCCCCGCGCGCTGAGCCGACCTCGCGCGTGGGAGAATGGCGCGACATGTCTCCTCGCGCCCTCACGCCGCTCGCCCCCGCGGCCACCGACCCGACGCTGATCCGCAACTTCTGCATCATCGCGCACATCGACCACGGCAAGTCGACGCTCGCCGACCGCATGCTGCAGATCACGGGCGTCGTTTCCGACCGCGACATGCGCGCGCAGTACCTCGACCGCATGGACATCGAGCGCGAGCGCGGCATCACCATCAAGAGCCAGGCGGTGCGGATGCCCTGGGCCGTGTCGCGCGACGGCGCGAGCCCGCAGACCTATGCGCTCAACATGATCGACACCCCCGGCCACGTCGACTTCACCTACGAGGTGAGCCGCAGCCTCGCCGCGTGCGAGGGCGCGATCCTGCTGGTCGACGCCGCGCAGGGCATCGAGGCGCAGACGCTCGCGAACCTGTACCTGGCGCTCGAGAACGACCTCGAGATCATCCCGGTGCTCAACAAGATCGACCTGCCCGCCGCCGACCCGGAGAAGTACGCGCGCGAGCTCGCGCAGCTCATTGGCGGCGACCCCGACGACGTGCTGCGCGTGAGTGGCAAGACGGGCATGGGCGTGGAAGAGCTGCTCGACCGCGTGGTCGAGCGCATCCCCGCCCCGGTCGGCGACGCCGACGCGGCGGCGCGCGCGATGATCTTCGACTCCGTCTACGACCCGTACCGCGGCGTGGTCACCTATGTGCGCATGGTGGATGGGCGGCTCAACCCGCGCGAGCGCATCCAGATGATGTCGACGAAGGCGACGCACGAGATCCTCGAGATCGGTGTCTCGAGCCCCGAGCCCGCACCGAGCAAGGGACTCGCGGTCGGCGAGGTCGGCTACCTCATCACGGGCGTGAAGGATGTGCGGCAGTCGAAGGTCGGCGACACGATCACGAGCACCGCGAAGCCGGCCACGACGGCGCTGCCGGGTTACACCGACCCGCTGCCGATGGTGTTCTCCGGCATCTACCCGATCGACGGCAGCGACTACCCCGATCTGCGCGACGCGCTCGACAAGCTCAAGCTCTCCGACGCGGCGCTGCAGTACGAGCCGGAGACGTCGGTCGCGCTGGGCTTCGGGTTCCGCTGCGGGTTCCTGGGCCTCCTGCACCTGGAGATCGTGACCGAGCGCCTCGCGCGCGAGTTCGACCTCGACCTCATCACGACCGCCCCGAGCGTGATCTACAACGTCACGACGGAGGACAGGAAGACCGTCGAGGTGACCAACCCGAGCGAGTACCCGACGGGCCGCATCGAGAAGGTCATGGAGCCGATCGTCAACGCCTCCATCCTCGCCCCGAAGGAGTACGTCGGCGCGATCATGGAGCTCTGCCAGAGCCGCCGCGGCACGATGCGCTCGATGGACTACCTCGGTGAGGATCGCGTCGAGCTGAAGTACACGCTGCCGCTCGGCGAGATCGTGTTCGACTTCTTCGACCAGCTCAAGAGCAAGACGCAGGGCTACGCGAGCCTCGACTACGAGCCCGCCGGTGAGCAGGAGGCCGACCTGGTCAAGGTCGACATCCTGCTGCAGGGCGAGCAGGTCGACGCCTTCAGCGCGATCGTGCACAAGGACAAGGCCTACGCCTACGGCACGATGATGGCCGGCCGCCTGCGCGAGCTGATCCCGCGCCAGCAGTTCGAGGTGCCCATCCAGGCGGCGATCGGCGCCCGCATCATCGCGCGCGAGAACATCCGCGCGATGCGCAAGGACGTGCTCGCCAAGTGCTACGGCGGTGACATCACCCGCAAGCGCAAGCTGCTCGAGAAGCAGAAGGAGGGCAAGAAGCGCATGAAGATGGTGGGCCGCGTCGAGGTTCCGCAGGAGGCCTTCATCGCCGCGCTCTCCGGCGACGTGGAGTCGAAGAAGGAGAAGAAGTAGCCGTGGCGCGCCCTCCGCTCGCCGAGCGCCGCGTCACCTACGGCTCGGTGGGCGGCACGCAGGCAGTCGACCTCCTGCAGTACCCGCCGCGCGGGTTCCGACCGCTGCAGCTGCGCGGCCGCGTCGGCCACGGCGACGCGCGCTGGCAGCACGCCGTCGAGCAGCTGCTGACGGGCGGCGTCTACCGCGGTGCGGGTTTCGCCGTGCGCGTGGTGCCGGCGGCGGGCGAGCAGGATGCCGCGCACTACCTGCCCGTCAGCTACGACGAGGCCGGCCAGCCGGTGGGCGCCGCGACGCTCGAGGTGCCCGATGACGAGTTCTCGCCGTCGGGGGAGCGCTACCTGCGCCCCGGCGACTCGATCGTCGTCGGCCCCGCCCTGGGCTCGCGCCTGCTGCTGCCGCTGCCGGGTCGGGTCGTGCTGCGCGACGAGGCGGAGCATCGCGTGCTGCTCGCGGTCGGCACCCTCGCCGGGCATCCGCTCTCGGGCGAGGAGTCGTTCCTGCTCGAGCGCGAGCCCGACGGCGGCGTCTGGCTCACCGTGCGCAGCTTCGCGCGCCCCGGCTCGCCGCTCTGGGCGGTGACGGCGCCCGTGCTCTCGGCGGCGCGGCGTACGGTCGCGCGCCGCTTCGTGCGGGCGCTCTCCGGCCCCATCGAGGGCGGCACCGTGCTGCCCTCGCAGCGGCTGCAGCAGGGGGTCTCGAGCGCTGACGAGCCGCCCGCGCTCGAGGCGGGCGAGCCTCGCCCCGACGCTCAGGATTCCTGACCTACGCTGAGAGCCGTGACCGACGAACCCCGCCCGACGGCGTCCGGCATCGGCCGCGTGCTCGTCGTCGTGTACGCCGTGCTCGCGCTCGCCGCGACGGGCCGCTCGGCGTACCAGATCGCGACGAAGCTCGACGAGGCGCCGGTCGCGTACGCGCTCTCCGCGCTCGCGGCGGTCGTCTACGTCGTCGCCACGGTCGCCCTGGTCGCGCGCGGGCGCACCGCCTACCGCGTCGCGGTCGCCGCGATCGGCTTCGAGCTCGTCGGCGTGCTCGCGGTCGGCGTGCTGAGCCTGGTCGACCCGGTGCTGTTCCCGGATGACACGGTGTGGTCGCGCTTCGGGCAGGGCTACGTGTTCATCCCGCTCGTGCTGCCGGTGCTCGGCCTCCTGTGGCTGCGTCGCGTGC
Organism: Microcella alkalica; assembly: GCF_014595885.1. Lineage (GTDB taxonomy): Bacteria > Actinomycetota > Actinomycetes > Actinomycetales > Microbacteriaceae > Microcella > Microcella alkaliphila_B. The sequence continues at coordinate 257,840 of NZ_JABUKC010000002.1, forward strand.
GTCGCGCCCACAGCGACGCCCCCGCGGCGGATGCCCGCTCCGGGGCCGCCTCGTGACGACCGTGCTACACGGTCTCGAGGCGCTGCCGCTCGACGACCGCTCCTCGATCGTGACGATCGGCAAGTTCGACGGCGTGCACCGCGGCCATCGCGCCGTGCTCGACGGCATGCGCGAGCGCGCCGGCGATCGGCGCGTCGTCGTCGTGACCTTCGACCGCCACCCCGCCGCGGTGCTCGCGCCCGACCGGGCGCCCGCGCCGCTGCTGAGCGTGGCGCAGAAGACCGAGGCGCTCATCGCCGCCGGCGCCGACCTCGTGGTCGTGCTGCCGTTCACGCGCGAGCTCGCCGCGCAGTCGCCGGAGGAGTTCGTCCGCGCCGTGCTCGTCGACGGCCTGCACGCCGCCGAGGTCGTCGTCGGCAGCGACTTCCGCTACGGAGCCCGCGGCGCCGGCACCGTCGACACCCTCCGCGAGGAGGGCGAGCGCTTCGGCTTCACGGTCGAGGTGCTCGACGACGTGTGCGTGCTCGACGGGCAGCGCGTGTCGTCGACGAGCATCCGCGAGGCGCTCGATGCCGGCCGCCTCGACGAGGCGACGGAGGCGCTGGGGCGCTACCCCCGCATCCGCTCGCTCGTCGTGCCGGGCCATCAGCGCGGGCGCGACCTCGGCTACCCGACGGCGAACCTCGCGCACAACGCGGAGGGATACATCCCGGCCGATGGCGTCTACGCGACATGGCTGCACGTCGACGGCGTGCGCTACCCCGCGGCGACGAGCGTCGGCAACAACCCGACCTTCGGCGACGTGCCCGACAAGACAATCGAGGCGCACGCGATGGACGTGCGGCTCGACCTCTACGGCAAGGTCGTCGAGCTCGAGTTCGTGCGCTGGATGCGCGGCATGCAGAAGTTCCCCTCCGCCGAGGCGCTCGCGACCCAGATGGGCGTCGACGAGCAGCAGATCCGAGCGGTGCTCGGCGTGCCCGTGCCGCCCGCCGCCGGGTCGGAGCCCACGGCCGCCCACGCCTAGACTGCACCGGTGCCTGCCCCCTCGGTGACCGACCCCCGCCTGCTCTCGCCCCGCGGTGGGCGCCTGCTAGGCGTGCTCGGCATCGTGCTGCTCGCCCTCACGATCCGCACGGCGGTCGCGGGCCTCGCGCCGCTCGCCGAGCGCATCGACGCCGACATCCCGCTCGACGCCTCAGCGCTCGGCCTGCTCGGCGTCGTGCCGCCGGTCGCCTTCGCGCTCTCCGGCGTCGTCGCGCCGTGGGTCGCGCACCGACTGGGGCTCGAGCGCGCCCTGCTCGTCGCCGTCGTGGCGATGATCGTCGGGCACCTCCTGCGCGGCGTCTCGCCCGACTACCTGGCGCTGCTGGGCTCGACGACGCTCGTGCTCATGGGCGCGGGGTTCGCGAACATCCTGCTGCCGCCCGCGGTGAAGCGCTACGCGCCCGGTCGCATCGGCGCCGTGACGGCCGCCTACGCGACGATGATGTCGATCTCGACCGCGCTGCCGCCGCTCATCGCCGTGCCCGTCGCCGACGCGACGAGCTGGCGCGTGTCGCTCGCGCTGTGGGGCGTCGCGGGCGTGATCGCGCTCGTGCCGTGGCTCGTGCTCGCGGTGCGCCCGCCGCACCCCGTGGTGACGGCGCCCGTCTCGGTCGTCACGGCCGACGGCCGATCCAGAGGCGTGGCGACGCGCACTGCCTCCCACAGCGACGGGGCGGCGGATGCTCCCGCCGAGGCCGATCCGGTCGTCGAGCCCGACCGCCGCGAGTTCAGGCGTCTCGCGCGCTCGCGCGTCGTCTGGGGCATCACGGTGCCCTTCGCCGTGTCGGGCGTCACCGCCTACTCGACCTTCGCGCTCATGCCGCTGATCCTCGCCGACCTCGCCGGAGTCGGCGCGGCCGAGGCGGGCGCGCTCGTGGGGCTGTTCGCGATCATCGGACTGCCGCTGTCGCTCGTCGCCCCGGTGCTGACGGCGCGGCTGCGCTCGCCCGTGCCGATCGTCGTCGTCGGCGTGGTGAGCTTCGTCATCGGGTTCGGCGGGCTCGCCCTCGCGCCGACCGCCGCGACACCCCTCTGGATGGTCGCGCTCGGCGTCGGGCAGGTCATGTTCCCGATGTGCCTCGCGCTCATCTCGCTGCGCAGCCGCACCTCGCTGCGCGCGGTCACGGTGAGCGGCTTCGTGCAGTCGGTCGGCTACGCCATCGCGGCCGTCGCGCCGATCGCGCTCGGGCTGCTGCACGAGTGGACGGGAAGCTGGCTGCCGGCCATCGCGGTGCTGCTGGCTGCCGCGCTCGCCGCCCTCATCGCCGTGCCGTGGTTGCGCTCGGGTGAACTCATCGACGACGAGCTCGCGAGGCTCGCCGCGCGCTAGTCGACCAGGTGCGCCTGGTGCACGAGCGCGGCGGCGCCCACGAGCGGCCCCTCCCCGCTGAGCCCGGAGGCGACGACGCGCGTCGAGGTCACGAAGCCGAAGTCGCTGTGGCCGGTGACGGCGCGCTGCACGAGGTCGACGTAGTCGGGCGCGACGTGGCTGAAGCCGCCGCCGATCGCGACGACATCGAGGTCGACGAGAGCGCTGGCGGAGGCGATGGCCCGGCCGACCGCGGTCGCCGAGCGCTCGATCGCGGCGCGCGCCGTCGCATCCCCACCGGCCGCCGCAGTGGCGAGCTCCTCGCCGGTCGCGCCCGCGAAGCCGTGCTCGCGCGCCCACGCGACCGTGCGCGGGCCCGAGGCGACCGCCTCGAGGCAGCCGCGCGCGCCGCACGCGCAGCGGTCGTCGAAGCCGGCAACCGCGACATGACCGATGTGCCCGGCGTTGCCCGAGGGTCCGGCGATGACGCGGCCGTCGAGGATCAATCCGCCGCCGACGCCGGTCGAGACGATCATGCCCATGACGTTGCGCTCGCCGCGCGCCGCGCCGACCCACACCTCGGCCAGGGCGATGCAGATGCCGTCCATGCGCAGGGTGACCGGCAGCGCGGCCGGCAGCAGGGCCGACACGAGGGCGCCGAGCGGGTAGTCGCGCCAGGCGGCGAGGTTCAGCGGCGAGACGTTGCCGCTGCGCCCCGCGATCGGGCCCGCCGAGCCGATGCCGGCGCCGAGCAGCTCGACGTCGGGGGAGGAGGCGGAGTCCAGCGCGGCCTCGACGGCCTCCGTGACCGAGGTCGCGAGCTCGGCGGCCGTCGCGGTCGCACCCGTGGGCCGGCGATGGCGCGAGCCGGGCAGCACGGTGCCGTCGGCCGCGACGAGCGCGGCCTCCACCTTCGTGCCGCCCAGGTCGACGGCGAGGGCGTAGTCGGTCACGGGCGCAGCTCCTTCTCGCGGGCGGGTACGGCTTCAGCGTAGCCAAGCGCGCGTGCGGGCATCCGCCGGCTCCTGCTCATCTGAGCAGTGGCGCAACAGATGTTGGTCGCGGTGCACGAGCGCGCCTAGCCTGAAGCGGTACCGATCGCCTCACCCTCGACCGATGGAGAGCCATGGTGTCCACGGAGAGCGCCGCAGCCAATGAGCTGCTCGCCGTCCGCGCTGCCGAGCTGTACTACGAGGAGAACAAGACGCAGGACGAGATCGGCGCCATCCTGCGCGTCACGCGCTGGAAGGTCGGCCGACTGCTCGCCCAGGCGCGCGAGCGCGGCATCATCCGCATCGAGATCGTGCACCCCCGCGCCCGACGGCTCTCGCTCGAGCGCGAGCTCGGCGCCCGCTTCGGCCTGCAGGACGCGATCGTCGTGCCCGCGCCCGCCGACCCCATCGAGCTGCAGGCCCGCGTCGCCGAAGCCGCCGCCGACTACCTCGTGAGCGTGCGCCCCGTGCCGCGCCTGCTCGGCGTCAGCTGGGGACGCACGCTGCACCAGGTCGCCGAGGCCCTGCCCGTCGGCTGGGCCACGGGCGTCAACGTCGTGCAGATCAACGGCGGTGTGAGCCTGTCGAAGCGACCCGGCACCGCCGCGAGCACCGCCGTCATGATCGCCCAGAAGGCCGGCGGCCAAGCGACCCTGCTGCCGAGCCCCGCCATCCTCGAGCGGCTCGAGACCAAGAAGGCCATCGAGAGCGACCGCACCGTCGGCGGCGTCGTGCAGATGGCGCGCGGCGCGGCCGCCTACCTGTTCAGCGCGGGCGTCGCCGACCTCAGCTCGGTGCACGTCGACAGCGGCTACCTCACCGGCGACGACATCGCGGCGCTCGTCGAGCGCGGCGCCGTCGGCGACGTCATCGGGCGCTACATCACCGCCGACGGCACCATCGCCGACCCCGAGCTCGACGCGCGCACGCTCGGCCTGAGCCTCGAAGAGCTGCGCGCAGCGCGCTCGAGCATCCTCGTCATCGGCGGCGAATCGAAGCATCCCGTCGCCCGCGCCATCGTCACTCACGGGTTGTGCTCGGTCATCGTCACCGACGAGCACACCGCGCGCGCCCTGCTCGACGAGGGCGACGACCCCACCGAGACCATCAGCACCACCAGCCCCACCAGCGGAGGCCACCACTCATGACCATCGACCACCCGGTCGCTCTCGCCCCGGCCGATCGCGCCGTGCGGCTGCTCGGCGGCGACCTCACCGAGAAGGCGCTGCGCCTGCACCTGGAGGGCCTCGCCGGCGTCGACGCCGTCGGCCTCGAGCAGCGCGCCGCGGGGCTCGCGACGCGCTCCATCAAGACCAGCTCGAAGGCCTGGGCCCTCGACACGATCATCCGCACGTGCGACCTCACCACCCTCGAGGGCGCCGACACGCCCGGCAAGGTGCGCTCGCTCGTCGCCAAGGCCGTCACCCCCGACGCGAGCGACCCGACGACGCCGCGCGTCGCCGCCGTCTGCGTCTACGGCGACATGGTGCCGTACGCCGTCGAAGCCCTCGGCGCCCTGCACGGCGACCCGGATGCCGGCCTCGTCTCGGTCGCGGCCGTCGCCACCGCCTTCCCCTCCGGTCGCGCGAGCCTCGACATCAAGCTCGCCGACACGCGCGAGGCCGTCGCCGCCGGCGCCGATGAGATCGACATGGTCATCGACCGCGGAGCCTTCCTCTCCGGCCGCTACGGGCTCGTCTTCGACCAGATCGTCGCCGTCAAGGAGGCCTGCCGCCGGCCCGACGGCTCGTACGCCCACCTCAAGGTCATCCTCGAGACGGGTGAGCTGGTCACATACGACAACGTGCGCCGGGCATCCTGGCTCGCGATCCTCGCCGGGGCCGACTTCATCAAGACCTCGACGGGCAAGGTGAGCCCCGCGGCCACGCTGCCCGTCACGCTGCTCATGCTCGAGGTGATCCGCGACTGGCACCGCCTCACCGGCGAGAAGGTCGGCATGAAGCCGGCCGGCGGCATCCGCGCCTCGAAGGACGCCGTGCGCTACCTCGTCACCGTCGCCGAGACCGTCGGCGAGGAGTGGCTGACGCCGCACCTGTGGCGATTTGGCGCCTCGAGCCTCGTCAATGACGTGCTGCTGCAGCGCCAGAAACTGCGAACCGGTCACTACAGTGGCCCCGACTACGTGACGGTGGACTGACCCATGAGCTTCCTCGAGTACGCTCCCGCGCCGGAATCGACGGCGATCCTCAACCTCAAGGCCGAGTACGGGCTCTTCATCGACGGCGAGTTCGTCGACGGGCGCGGGGAGGTCTTCGACACCATCTCGCCCGCGACGGAGGAGGTCATCGCCCGCATCGCGCAGGCCGACGCCGCCGACGTCGACCGCGCCGTCGCCGCCGCGCGCCGCGCCTACGAGACCGTCTGGTCGCGCATGTCGGGCAGCGACCGCGGCAAGTACCTCTTCCGCATCGCGCGGCTCGTGCAGGAGCGCGCCCGCGAGCTCGCCGTCGCCGAGAGCCTCGACAACGGCAAGCCCATCCGCGAGACCCGCGACGTCGACGTGCCGCTCGTCGCGGCGTGGTTCTTCTACTACGCCGGCTGGGCCGACAAGCTCGAGTACGCCGGCCTCGGCCCGAACCCGCGCGCGCTCGGCGTCGCCGCGCAGGTGATCCCGTGGAACTTCCCGCTGCTCATGCTCGCGTGGAAGATCGCACCCGCCCTCGCCGCCGGCAACACCGTCGTCATCAAGCCCGCCGAGACGACCTCGCTCACCGCGATGCTGTTCGCCGAGATCCTGCAGCAGGCCGACCTTCCTGCTGGCGTCGTCAACATCGTCACGGGCCCGGGCTCGACCGGTCAGGCGCTCGTCACGCACGACGACGTCAACAAGGTCGCCTTCACCGGCTCGACGAACGTCGGGCGGATGATCGCGCGCCAGGTCGCCGGAACCCCCAAGAAGCTCACGCTCGAGCTCGGGGGCAAGGCCGCCAACATCGTCTTCGACGACGCCGCGATCGACCAGGCCGTCGAGGGCATCGTCAACGGCATCTTCTTCAACCAGGGTCACGTGTGCTGCGCCGGCAGCCGCCTGCTCGTGCAGGAGTCGGTGCACGACGAGGTCGTCGACAAGCTCAAGCACCGCCTGTCGACCCTGCGCCTCGGCGACCCGCTGGACAAGAACACCGACATCGGCGCGATCAACTCGGCCGCGCAGCTCGAGCGCATCCGCACGCTCAGCGACACCGGCGAGAACGAGGGCGCCGAGCGCTGGCAGCTCGACTGCACCGTGCCCGACAAGGGTTTCTGGTTCCGGCCCACGATCTTCACGCGCGTCTCGGCCGCCCACACCATCGCGCGGGAGGAGATCTTCGGCCCCGTGCTGTCGGTGCTGACCTTCCGCACGCCCGACGAGGCCGTCGCGAAGGCCAACAACACCCCCTACGGCCTCTCGGCCGGCATCTGGACGGAGAAGGCCTCGCGCATGCTCGCGATCGCCGACCGCCTGCGTGCGGGCGTGGTCTGGGCCAACACCTTCAACAAGTTCGACCCCTCCTCGCCCTTCGGTGGCTACAAGGAGTCGGGCTACGGCCGCGAGGGCGGCCGGCAGGGCCTCGCCGCGTACCTCGAGTCGAACGGCTGGGAGGCTCCGTCGCTGTCGGCGGGAGCATCCGCCCCTTCACGATCTGAGAAGAAGAGCCGGAAGGCGGTGGCGAAGTGAGCCGACTCACCGTGCCGAAGACGTACAAGCTCGCGATCGGCGGGGCCTTCCCGCGCAGCGAGAGCGGCCGCACCTACGTCGTGACGACGCCGAAGGGTGAGTTCCTCGCCAACGCGTCGCTCGCCTCGCGGAAGGACGCGCGCGACGCCGTCGTGGCCGCCCGCGCCGCGCAGGCGAAGTGGGCCGGTGCGACCGCCTACAACCGCGGCCAGGTGCTCTACCGCATCGCCGAGCTGCTCGAGGGGCGCCGGGCGCAGTTCGTCGACGAGATCTCGCGCTCGGAGGGCGTGTCGGCGGCCGCCGCGGGCGCGCAGGTCGACGCGACCATCGACCTGTGGGTCTGGTACGCCGGCTGGGCCGACAAGTACGCGCAGGTCGTCGGCAACGGCAACCCCGTCGCCGGGCCCTACTTCAACCTCTCGGTGCCCGACCCGACCGGCGTCGTCGCCGCGATCGCCCCGCAGGAGCGCGAAGGCGTCTCGCTGCTCGGCCTCGCCGCGGTCGTCGCGCCGATCGTGCTCACCGGCAACACGGTCGTCGTCGTCGCGAACGAGGATGCCCCGCTCTCGGCCATCTCGCTCGCCGAGGTGCTCGCGACCTCCGACGTGCCGGGCGGCGTCGTCAACGTGCTCACCGGCTCGCCCGCGGAGCTCGCGCCGTGGCTCGCCTCGCACGCCGACGTCAACGCGCTCGACCTCGCCGGCGCGGGCGTGCTCGCCTCCGGCTCGTGGGTCGACCTCCAGCTGGCCGCAGCCGAGACGCTCAAGCGCGTGCTGCCGCCCGTCAGCGGCGCGCCCGTGCCGTCGCTCGACCGCATCACCGCCTTCGTCGAGACGAAGACGGTCTGGCACACGAAGGCGATGCTCTAGCGCTCGCCTCGTGCCCCGCGGGCCGGCTCTTGTGGTGGGAGCCGGCCCGCGCTCTCCGCGCCCCCGCGCGTCGACAACTCAGGACAACCGCGCAGGCGCGCCTGTCGACAACTCAGGACAATCGCGCGACCGGCTCGTCGACAACTCAGGACGATCGCGCTGCGGCGCGCTTCCTGCGCGCGATTCCGCCACGATCTGACGCGATCGTCCTGAGTTGTCGACGCAATGCCGCGCGGCGCCGCGCGCGATCGTCCTGAGTTGTCGACGCGACCGCGTCAGTCGGTGCGGCGCGGGTCGTGCTCGGCGGGCACGCGCGCGAGCACCTCGGCCGGGCTGAGAAACCGGCCCGTGCGCTCGACCTCGTGCACGAGCGCGACCATCGCGGCGTTCACTGGGGTGGGGATGCGCAGCCCGGCCCCCGCATCCCGCACAGCCCCGTTGAGGGCGTCGATCTCGGTGCTGCGCCCGCGGCGGATGCTCTGCAGCGTCGACGCCGGATTCGGCACGTCTCCCATGCGCGCGGCGAGCCATCGCGGCACCCGCTCGGCGCGCTGCGGGTCACCCGTGAGCAGCTCGGCGACCTCCGCCACGCCGACGGAGCCGACCTGCTGCCACCGCACCCCGAGCGCCCGGCCCACGACGGCCGTCTCGATCATGCCGCGCGCGAGCAGGCGCCGCAGCCCGTCGGCGGCGACGACCTGCTGCACGCTGAGGCCGGTGATCGCCGGCAGGGCGTTGACCTGGTTGACGACGAGCTTGGTCCACTGCGCGCCGGTGACGTCGTCGATGACGGTGACCTCGTCGGGCAGGGCGTCGCGCAGCGCGGCGAGCGCGACGTCGACCGCGCGCTGGTCGCCGCCGAGCGCGAGCGGGGCAGGGCCGGTCACGGTGACGCGGCCGGGCTCAGCGAGACTCGTGGCGAAGAGCGCCAGGCCGACGGCCACGGGGGAGTGCGGCAGGGCCGCCCGCACGGCGTCGGCACCGCCGAGCCCGTTCTGCACGACGAGCACGGGCGCACCATCGCACGCGGTCGCCGCACCGAGTGCGACGGCCGAGTCGTGCGCCTTCGTCGCGAGCACGAGCAGGTCCACGGGCGGCGCGACGGCAGGCACGACGACGAGCGGAGCCGTGAACGCCCCCCAGCCGCCGTCGATGCGCAGCCCGTCGCGCGCGATCGCCGCGCCATGCTCGCCGCGGGCGGTGACGACGACCTCGTGGCCGGCGCGCTGCAGCAGCCCGGCGAGCAGGCCGCCGACCGCCCCCGCCCCGATGACCGCGATGCGCACCAGGGCATCCTACGACCGCGCTAGCGTGGGGCGGTGCCCTCCGGAATCCTGCTCGTCGACAAGCCGCTCGGCCTCACGAGCCATGACGTCGTGGCCCGCGCTCGGCGGGCGCTCGGCACGCGCAAGGTCGGCCACGCGGGCACGCTCGACCCGCCCGCGTCGGGGCTGCTGACGCTCGGGGTCGGCCCGTCGACGCGCCTTCTGACCTACCTCGTGGGCCTCGATAAGACGTACGAGACGACGATCGTGCTCGGGCGCGCGACGACGACCGACGACGCCGAGGGCGAGCCGCTCGGCGAGCCGGCACCCGCCGCGGCGCTCGACGCGGTCACCGACGCCGCGCTCACGAGCGCCGTCGCCGCCCTCACCGGCGCGATCGAGCAGGTGCCGAGCGCGGTGAGCGCGATCAAGGTCGACGGGCGGCGCGCCTACGACCGAGTGCGCGCCGGCGAGCAGGTCGAGCTGCAGGCCCGCGCGGTCACGGTGTCGGCGTTCGACGTGCTCGACGTGCGCCGGCTGCCGGGTGACATCGACACCGCGTCGACCATCGAGGTGGATGCCCGCATCGACTGCTCGTCGGGCACCTACATCCGTGCCCTGGCCCGCGATCTCGGCACGGCGCTCGGCGTCGGCGGACACCTGCGCGCCCTGCGCCGCACCCGCGTCGGGCCCTTCGACGTGCGCGACGCCGTCGACCTGGAGCGGCTCGCCGCCGACGGCGACGCGCTGCTGAGCCCCGCGGCGGCGATCGCCGAGCGGCTGTTCCCGGTGCTGCGCGCGACCGACGACGAGGCCCGCGACCTGGGTCACGGCAAGAAGCTCGCGCTGCCCGAGCACCCCGACGCCGAGCCGGTCGCCGCGATCGACGCCAGCGGCCGCCTCGTCGCGCTCATCAGCGTGCGCCGCGGCGTCGGCCGTACGCTGGTGGGGTTCCCGACCGACGGCGAGTGAGCATCCGCCGCCGGTTCTCGCCCGCAGCGCTGCCCGCTCGCCGCATCAGACCCGCAGCCCACACAGACCCGCAGCACACCCCGGCCCCCAGCACACCCCGCCCCAGGAGCACCCCGTGATCGAGTGGTTCACGACCGCGCAGGTCGCCGTCGCCGTCGTGGTCGGCATCGTCTGCCTCGTCGCCGGTGGCATCGGCCGGCAGCCGAGCGACCTCACGAACGGTCTCACTGCCTTCGTCGCGCTGCTGCTGCTGGCGCAGATCGTCGTCGCGATCGTCGCGCCGCTGACCGGCAACCAGCCGACGGGTGACATCGTCGAGTTCTGGGCCTACCTGATCTCGGCGATGCTGCTGCCGCCGCTTGCGATCGTGTGGGGTCTCGTCGATCGCTCCCGCTGGGCGACGGTTGTGCTCGGCGTCGTGAGCCTCGCCGTCGCCGTCATGGTCTACCGCATGGGCGAGATCTGGTTCGTGCAGGGCGCCTGAGCGCCGCGGTCGTCGGGGGCGCGGATGCTCGCCGCACGCCGGCGCCGGCTCAGGCCGCGGCGGCCCCGGGCGCGGGCAGCGCCTCGATCGCCGCGAGCACCGCGTCGAGCCCCTCGGCGAGGGTCGGCACCACGAGCACGGCGCCCGTCTCGCGCAGGGCATCCACCGTGTAGACGCCCGTCGCGACCGCGATGAAGGGGATGCCCGCCGCGACGGCCGCGACGTCGTCGCGCGGGGTGTCGCCGATGATGACGAGCCGCTCGTCGGGCAGTGCCGCGCGCGCGGCGAGAGTGATCTCGCGGCGCTCGCGGGCGCGGTCGCCGAAGAACGAGCGAGCCCAGTCGAAGCGCTCCGGGTCGAGACCGGCGCCGCTGAGCTTGAGCCGCGAGCGCGTCGCGGAGTTGCCGGTGAGCAGCGCGTTCATCCAGCCGCGAGCGGCTGCGGCGTCGAGCGCCTCGGCGATGCCCGGCGCGATCTCGCGTCGGTCGCCCGCGGCGGCGCGCTCGGCCGACAGCGCGTCGAGGGCGGCGACGGCGTCGTCGTGCAGCTCGGGCGCGAGCTCGAACGCTTCGAGGATCTCGTGCAGGATCTGCCCGTCGGTCTTGCCGTGCGCGCGCGGCAGCGGCGGGTGCAGCTCGCGGCCCGTGGCGTGCTCGACCGCGCGGTGGTAGAGCTCGCCGCCGCCCGAGGCGGCGTTGAAGAGCAGGGTGCCGTCGACATCCCAGAGGATCGTGGTGGTGGTCACGGCTCTCATCCAACCAGCCGCGGCGCCCCCCGAGCGCCGTGCGCGTCGACAACTCAGGACGATCCGCTCGCGACGCGCGCGACACGCCGGCCCCGGGCATCCGCCACCCCTGTCGGCAGGCGGTTCGTCCTGAGTTGTCGACGCGGCGCGGGTCGGGGGGCGCGGCGTTCGTCCTGAGTTGTCGACACCGCACGGGGGCGGGTGGCACCACCGCGCCCTGCGAGAATCGAGGCGTGCCCAGCGCTCTGCCCCTCGCCGACCCGGCCCCCGCCGACGGGGCGCTGCCGGCGAGCGTGCGCGAGGGCGCTGAGCAGCGCGACCTCGGCGTCTACCTGCACGTGCCGTTCTGCCGAGTGCGGTGCGGCTACTGCGACTTCAACACGTACACGGCGAGCGAGATCCGCGGCGTGAAGCAGTCCGACTTCGCCGACCAGGCGATCGCCGAGCTCGAGCTGGCCGCGCGCGTGCTCGACGACGCCGGCCTGTCGCCGCGCCCGGTCAGCACCGTCTTCTTCGGCGGGGGCACGCCGACCCTGCTGCCCGCGGCCGACCTCGCCCGCATGCTCGCCGCCGTCGAGCGGCTCTTCGCGCTGGCTCCCGGCGCCGAGGTCACGACGGAGGCGAACCCCGACTCGATCGACGCCGCCGGCCTGCGGACCCTCGCCGACGCCGGATTCACGCGCGTCAGCATCGGCATGCAGTCGGCCGTGCCGCACGTGCTCGCGACGCTCGAGCGCACGCACGACCCCGAGAACGTGCCGCGCCGCGTCGAGGAGGCCAGGGCCGCGGGGCTCGCCGTGAGCCTCGACCTCATCTACGGCACGCCGGGCGAGACGGAGGCCGACTGGCACCGCAGTCTCGACGTCGCCCTCGCAGCGCGACCCGACCACCTGAGCGCCTACGCCCTCATCGTCGAGGAGGGCACGAAGCTCGCCCGCCAGATCGCCCGCGGCGAGGTGCCGCCCGTCGACGACGACCTCCACGCGAGTCTGTACGAGGCGGCGGATGCCCGGCTCGCCGAGGCGGGATACCGCTGGTACGAGGTGAGTAACTGGGCCCTCGCTGCCGACGACGGCGGAGCATCCCGCCGCTCGCGCCACAACCTCGCCTACTGGACGGGCCAGGACTGGTGGGGCGTCGGCCCCGGCGCGCACAGCCACATCGGCGGCGTGCGGTTCTGGAACGTCAAGCACCCCGCCGCGTACGCGCAGCGCCTCGCCGAGGGGCTGAGCCCGGCGGCGGGCCGCGAGACCCTCGACGCCGAGACGCGCCGCGTCGAGCGGGTGCTGCTCGAGACCCGGCTGGCGAGCGGCCTGCCGACCGAGGCGCTCACGGCGGAGGGTCGCCGCGCGGTCGCGGGCCTCATCGCCGACGGGCTCGTCGAGCCGGCTGCGGCGCTGCGCGGCACGGTCGTGCTGACGCTGCGCGGGCGGCTGCTCGCCGACGCCGTCGTGCGCCGACTGCTCGACTGACGCCTCGCGCGGCGGGGCCCGGCACGGGTCAGCGCACGAAGCCGATCGCGAGCGGGTAGGTGTAGAACTCGCCGCGCCCCGCCGCGACGGCGGCGACGATCGCGAACACGAGGAAGACGATCGACACCGCGAGCACGATGAAGAAGCCGATGACGAGCCAGATCGTGACGACGCCGATGAGCGACGCGATGGTCATCGTGGCGTGGAAGTTGAAGGCCGTCGCGGCGTGGTGGCGGATGAACGGCCCGCGGTCGCGCAGCACCAGGTAGACCACGAGCGGCCCGATGAGCGGCACGAGCAGCCCGCCGAGGTGGGTGAGCACGGCCCAGGTCTTCTCATCCTCCGGCCGCATCGGCTGCGGGGGCGAGGCGTAGGGGTTCGCGGGCGGCGGCTGGGTCATGCTCGACATCCTGCCACCGATACGCAGAACGGGGCCCGGCCGAGCGGCCGAGCCCCGTTCGCGAGGCTCGCGGGCGACTTACTTGATGAGGCGCAGCGAGACCGGGTAGCGGTAGTTGACGCCCTCCTTGGCCTTCATGAAGCCCTGGATGGAGAAGATCACGATGACGGCCCACAGGGCCAGGTAAAGCAGCGGCGCGAGGAAGCCGAAGATGCCGAAGGTGATGGCGGTCAGGATCGAGCTGACGATCGTCAGCACCACCCAGCCGATGATGGCGGCGATCTGGAAGTTCAGCGCCTCCTTCGCCTCGACGCGCGTGAAGCTGCCGCGGTCCTTGAAGACGAGGTAGATGATGAGCGCCGGGAGGGGCCCGAGGATGCCGCCGAGGTGGGCGAACGAGGCCCACTGACGGTCCTCGGCCTCGCTGAGCGGCGCCGCCGATGCCGAAGCGGGGGGAGGGGTGGAGTCGGTCATGGGGTGCTGCCTTCCGTGAGTTCGAATGAACGGTGGAACCCGAGGTGGTGCATCGAGCGCCGTGCTCGCCTCGACCGCGAGGCTTCGTCGAGACGCGGGCTCGAGCACAAAATAGCGCTCGCGTGCGGCCCCGGCAATGATCCTGACGAGGTGTCGCGGGGTAGAATTGGCAGTCAGTCAGTCGGAGTGCCAGCCCGAGCCGCGCGTCGCGCTGCGGCGCGCGCGGGCCCGAGCGGGAAGGAGTGCGCCATGGTCTCCGAGCGCGCCCTCCACGTCCTGCGCGCGATCGTGCAGGACTACGTCGCCTCGCGCGAGCCGGTCGGCTCGAAGGCGATCGTCGAGCGCCACCAGTTCGGCGTGAGCGCCGCAACGATCCGCAACGACATGGCGCAGCTGGAGGAGGAGGAGCTCATCACGGCTCCGCACACCTCCTCCGGCCGCGTGCCGACCGACAAGGGCTACCGGCTGTTCGTCGACCAGCTGCAGGATCTGCGCCCGCTGAGCGCCGCCCAGCGTCAGGCGATCGCGGCCTTCCTCGACCAGTCGGTCGACCTCGACGACGTCTTCGCCCGCACGGTGCGCCTGCTCGCGAGCCTGACCAACCAGGTCGCGATGGTGCAGTACCCGACGCTCGGGCACGCCCGCGTGCGCCACGTCGAGCTCGTGCCGATGTCGGCCACGCGCGTCATGACGGTGTTCATCACCGACGGTGGCCGCGTCGACCAGCGCATCATCGAGCTGCCGATCGAGGCCGACGAGGTCTTCCTCGGCGAACTCCGCGCGAAGATCAACGCCGCCCTCGCCGGCCGCTCGCTGAGCGACGTCACCGACCTCGCCCCGCAGCTCGACGAGCAGTTCGCGCCCGACCGTCGCCCCGCGGTGTCGGCCGTGCGCGACGCGCTCCTGGGGCACGTGGATGCGCACCGCAGCGACCGGCTCGTCATCGCGGGGGCGGCGAACCTCGTGCGCACCGAGCACGACTTCGCCGGCAGCGTCTACCCGGTGCTCGAGGCGATCGAGGAGCAGGTGACGCTGCTGAAGCTCTTCCGCGAGATGGAGCTCGACCAGCACGGCGTCTCGACCCGCATCGGGCGCGAGAACGACGAGGTGCTGCGCGAGACCTCGATCGTCGCCGGGGCGTACAGGGTCGGCGCAGACCAGTCGGCCACACTCGGGGTGCTCGGCCCCACCCGCATGGACTACTCGAACAACATGGCAGCCGTCCGCGCCGTCGCGCGCTACGTGTCCCGGCTGCTCGGTGAGGAATAAGTGTCAGACCACTACGAGGTGCTCGGCATCGCCCGCGATGCGAGCGCCGACGACATCAAGAAGGCGTACCGGCGGCTCGCGCGCGAGCTGCACCCCGACGTGAACCCGAGCGCGGAGGCCGCCGAGCGGTTCAAGCTCGTCACGCACGCCTACGACGTGCTGAGCGACCCGCAGCAGCGGCAGCAGTACGACCTCGGCGGGTCGGGCGGCTTCGGCGGAGCATCCGGGTTCAACGGCTTCGGCGACATCTTCGAGACCTTCTTCGGCGGCGGCCAGCAGCAGCGCGGGCCGCGCAGCCGGCGCGAACGGGGGCAGGATGCCCTGCTCCGGGTCGAGGTCGAGCTCGACGAGATCGTCTTCGGCACGACCCGCCAGCTCGAGGTCGACACGGCCGTGCTGTGCGAGACGTGCGAGGGCTCGTGCTGCTCGCCGGGCACGAGCCCGCAGACGTGCGACATCTGCCGCGGCTCCGGGCAGATCCAGCGCACCGTGCGCAGCCTGCTCGGCAACGTCATGACCTCGAGCCCCTGTGGCACGTGCCGGGGCTACGGCACGGTCATCCCGAGCCCGTGCCCGACGTGCGCCGGCCAGGGCCGCGTGCGGGCGCGCCGCACCATCCCCGTCGACATCCCGGCGGGCGTCGACACGGGTCTGCGCATCCAGCTGCCCGGGCAGGGCGAGGTCGGCCCGGCCGGCGGCCCCAACGGCGACCTGTACCTCGAGATCAAGGTCAAGACGCACGACACCTTCAGCCGCTCGGGCGACGACCTGCTCGCGACGCTCGAGGTGCAGATGACCGACGCGATCCTCGGCACGACGGCGACGCTGCGCTCGCTCGACGGCGACGTGCGCGTCGAGATCAAGCCGGGCACGCAGAGCGCCGAGGTCATCACCGTGAAGGAGCGCGGCATCACGCGCCTGCGCGGCTCGGGCCGCGGCGACCTGAAGATCGGCATCCAGGTGGTGACGCCCGTGCGCCTCAACAGCAAAGAGACGAAGCTCATCCAGGAGTTCGCGGGCTCGCGCCGCCCCGTGCCGCCGGAGTTCTCGACCTTCCAGCAGGGCATCTTCTCCAAGCTGCGCGACCGCTTCCTCAACCTGTAGGCCCGCGCGTGGCGCACTTCTACCTCGACGACTCGCTCGCCGCGCAGCTGGCGTCGGCGGATGCTCCCGTCGGCGCGGTCGTGCGCCTCACCGGCCCCGACGCCCGGCACGCAAGCACGGTCTCACGGGTGCGCCCCGGCGAGCGTCTCCGCCTCGGCGACGGCGCCGGGCTCGTCGTCGAGGGCGAGGTGCTCGAGGCGAGCGCCCAGGAGGTCGCGCTGCGGGTCGCCGCCGTCGAACGGCACCCCGAGCCGGCGCCGCGCATCGTGCTCGTGCAGGCCCTCGCGAAGGGCGACCGCGACGAGCTCGCCGTGCAGGCGGCGACCGAGCTCGGCGTCGACGCGATCGTGCCGTGGCAGGCTGCGCGCAGCGTCTCCCGCTGGGATGCCGCGAAGGCCGAGAAGGGTCGCGCGCGCTGGGCGACGATCGTGCGCGAGGCGAGCAAGCAGGCGATCCGGGCACGGGTGCCGGAGGTCGAGCCGCTCGCGACGACCGCCGCGATCGCGCGCCGCGCCGCCTCGGCGACGGTGCTCGTGCTCGATCCGCTCGCCGAGCATCCGCTGACCGCTCTCGACGCCGCGTCGCTGCGCGACGGAGACCGGGACGTCGTGCTCGTCGTCGGGCCCGAGGGCGGCATCGCGCCGGAGGAGCTCGCCGCGCTCACCGCCGCGGGCGCGCGCGGGGTGCGCCTCGGCGCGACCGTGCTGCGCACCTCGACCGCGGGCCCCGCCGCCATCGCCGTGCTGAGCGGGATGCTCGGCCGCTGGTGACGCCGCCCGTCGACCCAGACGGCGCGGCGCCGGACGTGGCCCGGCAGCTCGTGCTCGACGGCGCCGAGCCGCCCGCCGCCCTGCGGGCGCTCGCCGCTCGCCTCGCGCCCGGCACCGCGCTGACGCCGCTGTGGCGCAACGAGCTCGGCGGCTGGACGGTGCGGCTCGACACCGGTACGGCCCCCGCTCGATCCGCCCAGGTCTCGCTCGTGCTCAAGTGGGTGCCCGCCGCGACGCGCGCGGCCTGGCCCGACGAGCCGAGCCTCGCCGACGAGGCTCGCCGACTCGAGTGGCTCGCCGGCCGCCACCCCGCGCCGGAGCTCGTCGCTGCGGGCGTCAGCGACGACGGCGACGAGTACCTGCTGACGCGCGCGCTCACCGGCGAGAGCGCCGTGACCGAGCGCTGGCGCGCCGAGCCGCGCACCGCCGTGCGGGTGCTCGGCGAGTCGTTGCGGGCGCTCCACGAGTCGCTGAGCGCGGCGGACTGCCCCTTTCCGTGCACGGCACCGCTCGGCCCCGCGCTGCCGACCGACCCCGAGCCCCGGGCGAGCGACCGCGTCGTCGTGCACGGCGACGCGTGCGCACCGAACACGCTCCTGGATGCCCGGGGCGCGTTGCTCGCGCACGTCGACGTCGGCGCGCTCGGCGTCGGCGACCGCTGGCTCGACCTCGCCGCCGGTGCCCAGTCGCTCGCCTGGAATTACGGCCCCGGCTTCGAGCCGCTGTACTTCGCGGCATACGGCGTCGACCCCGACGAGGAGCGCCTGGCCGCCTGGCGACGCCGCTGGAACCACGACTGAGCCGCCCGCGTCACGCGCAGGGCGAACACGCAAGCCCCGTGCCGGGTGCGAGCCGCGCTCTAGAATGGAGGCCATGTCCTCCGAGCACGCCACCGACGCCGCCGCGGCGACGCCGACGATCTTCGAGCGCATCATCGCGCGCGAGATCCCGGCCGACATCGTGCTCGAGACCGAGCGGCTCATCGCCATCCGTGACATCGCGCCGCAGGCGCCCGTGCACCTGCTCGTGATCCCGAAGACGGCGCAGCACCGCACCGTCGCCGAGCTCGCGGCCGCCGACCCTGCCCTCCTGGCGGAGGTCGTCGCGACCGCGCAGCGCCTCGCCGACGAGCACGCCGACGGCGACTACCGCCTCGTGTTCAACTCCGGCGCGAACGCCGGGCAGACGGTCTTCCACGTGCACGCCCACGTGCTCGCCGGGGGGCTCGACGAGGGGTCGCTTGCCCACTGACGAACCCGGCGCCGCCGTGAGCGGCCCCCGCGAAGACCGCGCAACGATCGAGGTCGACGGCGTCGCCATGGTGCGGCTGCTCGGCCCGCACGACCGCCTGCTGCGCACCCTCGAGCAGCAGTACCCCGACCTCGACGTGCACGTGCGAGGCAATCAGATCACCCTCGGCGGCACCCCCGCCGACGTCACCGCGGCCAGCCAGCTGGTCAGAGAGCTCGTCACCATGATCCAGAACGGACACGACCTCGGCGAGGTCGAGGTCGCCAGCTCGGCGCGCATCCTCGAGCAGGGCGCCGGCAGCCCCGCCGACGTGCTCAGCCAGGCGATCCTTACGAGCCGTGGCAAGAGCATCCGCCCCAAGACGCTCGGGCAGAAGGCGTACGTCGACGCGATCGACCTCAACACGATCGTGTTCGGCATCGGCCCCGCGGGTACGGGCAAGACCTACCTCGCGATGGCGAAGGCCGTGCAGGCCCTGCAGCGCAAGGAGGTCGACCGCATCATTCTCACGCGGCCGGCCGTCGAGGCGGGCGAGCGGCTGGGCTTCCTGCCGGGCACGCTCACCGACAAGATCGACCCGTACCTGCGGCCGCTGTACGACGCGCTCAACGAGATGATGGATCCGGAGCTCGTGCCCAAGCTGCTCGCGACCGGCGTCGTCGAGGTCGCGCCGCTCGCCTACATGCGCGGCCGCACGCTCAACAGCTCGTTCATCGTGCTCGACGAGGCGCAGAACACCACGCCCGAGCAAATGAAGATGTTCCTCACCCGTCTCGGCTTCGGCTCGAAGATGGTCGTCACGGGCGACATCACCCAGGTCGACTTGCCCACCGGCGCGAGTGGGCTGCAGCTCGTGACTCGCGTGCTCGGCGACATCGACGACATCCACTTCGCGCGCCTGACCTCTGACGACGTCGTGCGCCACACGCTCGTCGGTCGCATCGTCGACGCGTACACCAAGTACGACGCGCAGCGCATGGCGCAGCAGCACGAGCGCGAGACCGCGCGCGGCACCGGCGCGGAGGGCGCCAACCGGGCGGAGCGCCGGGCGGGGCTGCCGCGCGACCGCCAGGCGGGCATCCGTCGCAATCCCCGACGTGGAGGGTGGTAGTCCATGGCCGTCGAGATCAACAACGAGTCGGGCGTCGAGGTCGACGAGGAGTCGCTGCAGCGGCTCGCGCTGCACGCCTTCGACTTCCTCAACGTGCACCGCGACGCTGAGTTGGCGATCGTGCTCGTCGACGAGGGCGCGATGGAGCAGCTGCACCTGCAGTGGATGGACGAGCCGGGCCCCACCGACGTGCTGAGCTTCCCGATGGACGAGCTGCGCCCCGGCAGCGACGACGAGCCCGCCCCGCCCGGGCTGCTCGGCGACATCGTGCTGTGCCCGCAGGTCGCGATCGCGCAGGCCGAGGCGGCCGGGCACTCCACGCAGGACGAGCTGCTGCTGCTGACAACGCACGGCATCCTGCACCTGCTCGGCTTCGACCACGCCGAGCCGGAGGACGAGAAGGAGATGTTCGGCGTGCAGCGCGACGTGCTCGTGGGCTTCGCGCTCGCCGAGCGCAAACGCAGTCGATGATCACCGTCGTCTTCTTCGCGGTCGCCGGCGTGCTCGTCGCCTTCGGCGGCCTGCTCGCGTCGCTCGACGCGGCGCTCGGCGTCGTGAGCCGCACCGACCTTATCGACCTCGCCTCGCAGAAGAAGCACCCCGCGCGGCTGCTCGCGGTCGCGAACGACGTCGGCGCGCACGTCAACGCCGTCAACTTCCTGCGCATCGTCGCCGAGACGCTCGCCGCGGTGCTCATCACGCTCGCGTTCGCCGACCTGTTCGAGGGGTGGTGGTGGGCGCTCGCGGTGAGCGCGCTCATCATGATCGGCGTCTCCTTCGTGCTCGTCGGCTCGAGCCCGCGCAGCGTCGGCCGCGCGCACCCGCGGGCCATGCTGCGGCTGTTCGGCGGGCTCGTGCGCGGCGTGCGCGTCATGCTCGGCCCGCTCGCCGACCTACTCGTCGCGATCGGCAACCGGGTGACGCCCGGCCGCCCGCGCAGCGCCACCTTCTCGAGCGAGGAGCAGCTGCTGAGCATGGTCGACGAGGCGACCGACCTCGACGTGCTCGAGGTGGAGGATCGCGAGCTGATCCACTCGATCTTCGAGTTCAACGACACGATCGTGCGCGAGGTCATGGTGCCGCGCACCGACATGGTCACGGTCGAGCGCGAGCTCACCGTCACCGACGCGATGAGCCTGTTCCTGTCGCGGGGCGTGTCGCGCATCCCCGTCGTGGGCGACGACGCCGACGACGTGCTCGGCGTCATCTACCTGCGCGACGCCGCCCGCCTGGCCTACGAGAACCCCGACGCCTGCGCGACCACGACGGTCGAGCAGCTGGCGAAGCCGGCGCTCTTCCTGCCCGAGTCGAAGAAGGCCGACGACGCCCTGCGGCAGCTGCAGCTGGAGTCGAACCACCTCGCGCTCGTCGTCGACGAGTACGGCGGCATCGCCGGCCTCGTCACCATGGAAGACCTCATCGAGGAACTCGTCGGCGAGATCAGCGACGAGTACGACCGCGAGCTCGCCGTCTCCGAGCGCCTCGACGAGGATCGCTACCGCGTGAGCGCCCGCATGCCCGTCGACGAGCTCGGCGACCTGTTCGGCATCGAGCTCGACGACGACGACGTCGACTCGGTCGGCGGCCTGCTCACCAAGCACCTGGGCAGACTGCCCGTCGCCGGCTCGCGTGTCGAGGTCGACGGCCTCGTGCTCGTCGCCGAGCGCACGGAGGGCCGCCGCAAGGGCGTCACGACCGTGCTCGTCGAGGCCGACGAGACGCTGCGGGATGCCCGACGCGCCTTCTCGGCAGCGTCACCGGCCTCGCCGGCCTCCGCCCCCGATCCCGACCACCGCTGAGCGAGGCCCCACCATGACCGACCCCACCTTGGCAGCCCCCGCAGCGGAGCATCGCGCCGGCTTCGTCACCTTCGTCGGCCGCCCCAACGTGGGCAAGTCGACCCTCACCAACGCCCTCGTGGGCGAGAAGGTCGCGATCACGAGCTCGAAGCCGCAGACCACGCGGCGGGCGATCCGCGGCATCGTGCACCGGGCATCCGGTCAATTGATCGTCGTCGACACGCCGGGCATGCACCGCCCGCGCACGTTGCTCGGCGAGCGCCTCAACGCGGTCGTGCAGGAGACCCTCGGCGACGTCGACGTCATCGGCTTCTGCGTGCCCGCGAACGAGCCCATCGGGCCGGGTGACCGCTACATCAACGAGCAGCTCGACGCCTGGCCGCGCACCCGCAAGGTGGCGATCGTCACGAAGACCGACACGGCGGGTCCCGCGAAGGTCGCCCAGCAGCTGCTGGCCGTGTCGCAGCTGCGCGAGTGGGACGAGATCATCCCGCTCTCGGCGGTCACGGGCGACCAGGTGGGCCTGCTCGCCGACCAGCTCATCGCGCTCATGCCCGTCTCGCCGCCGCTGTACGGCGATGAGGCCGTGACCGACGAGACGGAGGAGGACCGCATCGCCGAGCTCATCCGCGAGGCCGCGCTCGAGGGCGTGAGTGACGAGCTGCCGCACTCGCTCGCCGTCACGATCGACGAGGTCGCCGAGCGCGAGAGCGGGGGAGTCGTCGACGTCTACGCCAACGTGTGGGTCGAGCGCGACAGTCAGAAGGGCATCATCATCGGGCACCGCGGTGCGCGCCTCACCGAGGTGGGCACGCGCGCGCGGAAGGAGATCGAGGCGCTGCTCGGGCAGCGCGTCTACCTCAAGCTGCACGTCAAGGTCGCCAAGGAGTGGCAGCGCGACCCCAAGCAGCTGGGGCGGCTCGGGTTCTGATCCAGGCGGCCCGGATGCTCGCGCCTCAGTACGAGGCGAAGAACGTGTTGAGCACCCGATCGAGGGCCGTCGTCGTGTCGAACTCGTCGAACATCGACATGCTCAGCCGCACGAAGTGGGTGCCGTCGTCGGAGTTCGCCGCGATCACGTAGTAGATCGCGCCGGAGTCGCACTGCCAGACCTCCGAGAGCCCCGTGTAGTAGCCGTCGGCGTAGTCCTCCGTGCCGGCGCTCGCGCAGCGGGACTGCAGATCCTCCGCCGTGAGCTCGAGGAACTCGGTCGGCTCGCTGCCGGCGAACTGGGCGCTCGTCGCGACGAGCACGCCCGGCGAGGTCTCGTCGAAGAAGCCCTGCAGGCTCGGCGAGGCGATCACGGTCTCCCACGGGGTGCCGTCGGGGTACTCGACGCCGTAGCCGAGCACGTCGCTCCAGCTCGCCGGCACGTCGACCGACAGCACGCCGGTGTCGTCGGTCACCGTCACAAACTCCTCCAGACCCGGGTCGACCGGTGTCGAGCCGCCCTCGACCACGAGCGGCTCGCCGTTCACCTGGCCCACGAGCACCTCGCCCGTGAGCGGGCGGGCGACGACGATCTCGAGGGGAGCATCCGTGCCCTGGGCGTCGAGGATGTCGCAGTACTCGCTCAGCGTGCCCTGCTGCGCGAGCTGCGTGCCGTCGAGCGAGACGAGCACGTCGGCGGCCTCGATGCCCGCCGCCTCGGCGGGGCTGCCCGGCTGCACCGACTGCACCCAGATGCCCACAGGCTCGCCGGTCTGCTCATCGAGCGGCAGCGCCTCGGCGTTGATGCCGAGCGACAGCACGCTCTCGCCGGCGGTCATGCGGTCGAGCACCTCGAGCACCTGCTCGCGGGCGATCGCGTAGTTGTAGTCCTCGAGGTCGTTGCCGGCGTAGTTAACGCCGACGACGCGACCCTGCGCGTCGATGAGAGGGCCGCCGGAGTTGCCGCCGCGAATGCGGGCATCGTGCTCGATCGCGAGGTCGACCGAGGCCCAGTTGAACTCGATCGCCTGGTTGGCGGTGTTGACGATGCCGCCCGTGAGGGTGAAGTTCGGCGTGCCGTTGGGGAAGCCGGCCGAGTACACCTCGAGCGCCGGGCTGATGTCGCCGTCGCGCCAGGCCATGAACGGGTAGGTCTCGCCCTCGGGCAGCTGCAGCACCGCGAGGTCGAGGCACTCGGAGGTCGAGACGACCATCGCGTCGATCGCCGGACCCGTGCCGCCGCCCGGCCGGATCTCGAAGGAGGTCGCACCCGCCGCGACGTGGTTGTTCGTCACCGCGAGACCCGAGCGGTCGATGATGAAGCCCGAGCCGAACCAGCCGCCGTCGTAGGGCACGCTCGTGCCGGGCTCGTAGAACGCGCCCTGTGCGGTGATCTGCAGCGTCGCCGTCTGTGCGCGCTCGAGATTCACGGGGAAGTCGGCGGCGTCGATCTCGACGGGGTCGCCGAGGCCGACGCAGCCGGTCAGCGCGAGGGTCGAGGCGGCGAGCGCTGCCGTGAGGGCGAGGGCGCGGCGCCCGGAGCGTGCGCGAGCGAGCCGGAAGGCGGGGGCGGAGGCAGGGGCCACGGTGACTCCTCGGGCTGGGTGGAACGCCGTCAGCATCAGCGTGCTCCTGGTCGGGGGCTAGGGGCCAGAGCAGAAGGTCACGATTTCGCGACAGGGTGCGCAGGACGAACGACGTGCGCCGAGCATCCGCCGCCTCGTTCTGAGCGGATGCGGGCCGGGTGTACCCTGGGAGCGTGTTCGGCCAGCTCCTTCTTCGCTGCCGCGACGAGGCTTAGACCCTTAGCCTCCCTCGTCGCGGAGTTCGTCGTCGGCTGAAACCCCAGACCTACGAACCGCAGGAGCACCCCATGCAGAACCGTCAGCAGCCGTCGGCCATGCCGATCCACAAGTACCGCCCGTACGGGTCGTTCCTCCCCGTCGACCTGCCCGACCGCACGTGGCCGGCGCAGACCATCACGCAGGCCCCGCGCTGGTGCGCCGTCGACCTGCGCGACGGCAATCAGGCCCTCATCGACCCGATGAGTCCCGAGCGCAAGCGCATCATGTTCGACCTGCTCGTGCGCATGGGCTTCAAGGAGATCGAGGTCGGGTTCCCCTCCGCCTC
The DNA here is from genome assembly GCF_014595885.1 of Microcella alkalica. Taxonomy (GTDB): domain Bacteria; phylum Actinomycetota; class Actinomycetes; order Actinomycetales; family Microbacteriaceae; genus Microcella; species Microcella alkaliphila_B. The sequence continues at coordinate 281,912 of NZ_JABUKC010000002.1, forward strand.
GCAGACCGACTTCGACTTCGTGCGCACCCTCATCGAGGAGGACCTGATCCCCGATGACGTCACCATCCAGGTGCTGACCCAGGCGCGCGAGCACCTCATCGCCCGCACCTACGAGTCGATCAGGGGTGCCAAGCGCGCCATCGTGCACTTCTACAACTCGACCTCGGTGCTGCAGCGCGAGGTCGTGTTCCGCACCGACGTCGAGGGCGTGAAGGAGATCGCGCTGCAGGGCGCGCGCTGGTGCCAGCAGTACGAGTCGACCGTGCCCGGCACCGAGATCTACTACGAGTACAGCCCCGAGAGCTACACCGGCACCGAGCTCGAGACCGCCCTCGAGGTCTGCAACGCCGTCATCGAGCAGATCGCGCCGACGCCGGAGCGCAAGATCATCATCAACCTGCCCGCCACGGTGGAGATGACGACGCCGAACGTCTACGCCGACTCGATCGAGTGGATGCACCGGCGCCTCGCGCGGCGCGACTCGGTCATCCTCAGCCTGCACCCGCACAACGACCGCGGCACCGCGATCGCCGCGGCCGAGCTCGGCTACATGGCCGGCGCCGACCGCATCGAGGGCTGCCTGTTCGGCAACGGCGAGCGCACCGGCAACGTCGACCTGGTCGCGCTCGGCATCAACCTGTTCACGCAGGGCATCGACCCGCAGCTCGACTTCAGCGATCTGGACGAGATCAAGCGCACCGCCGAGTACTGCAACCAGCTGAAGGTGCACGAGCGCTCGCCGTGGGCCGGCGACCTCGTCTACACGGCCTTCAGCGGATCGCACCAGGACGCCATCAAGAAGGGCTTCGAGGCGATGGATGCTCGGGCCGAGGCCGCGGGCGTGCCCGTCGACGAGCTGCTCTGGGCCGTGCCCTACCTGCCCGTCGACCCGAAGGATCTCGGCCGCTCGTACGAGGCGGTCATCCGCGTCAACTCGCAGTCGGGCAAGGGCGGCGTCGCCTACCTGCTGAAGACCGACCACAAGCTCGACCTGCCCCGCAAGCTGCAGATCGAGTTCAGCGGCGTCGTGCAGGCCAAGACCGACGCCGAGGGCGGAGAGGTCACCTCGGAGCAGATCTGGGCGATCTTCCAGGACGAGTACCTGCCCGCCGCCTCCGCCGACGAGAAGTGGGGCCGCTTCGAGCTGCTCTCGACCCGCACGGCCTCGGACATGACGGGCGAGGTGCGCCTCGACGTGACGCTGCGCGACGGCGAGTCGATCGACGGCGTCTCGGCGACGGGCAACGGTCCGATCGCCGCCTTCCTCTCGATCATGGAGCGGGAGGGCATCGCGATCCGCCTGTTCGACTACGTGGAGCACGCCCTCTCGGCGGGCGGGGACGCCCTCGCCGCCGCGTACGTCGAGCTCGAGGTGAACGGGCGCACGCTCTGGGGCGTGGGTATCGACGCCGATATCTCGACCGCGTCGCTCAAGGCCGTCGTGTCGGCGGTGAACCGCGCGATCCGGCTCGAGTCGCCCGACCGCGAGCTCGTCTCCGCCTGACCGCCCCGGCGCCGCGCGCCGCGACGCCTCGCGTGTCGACAACTCAGGACTACTCGCCGAGCGAGCCCGAGATTCGCAGCGGGTGAGGTCCGTTGGGCGCCTCGACCACGTGTTCGTCCTGAGTTGTCGACACGATCAACCTGTCGGGTCGCACGGCTCCGCCCGAACGACTGCGCGCAGTCTCGCGTGTCGACAACTCAGGACTATCGCCGCGCGGCCCGGGGCGCGCGCCCCGATCGGCCGGGCATCCGGCGACGGGGAGGCGTGGGCCGTCTCGCGTTCGTCCTGAATTGTCGACGCGAAGCGGCAGCGCGTCGTTCGTCCTGAGTTGTCGACGCGGGCGGCGCGGCCGCGGCCCGCGCGGGTCGCGTCAGCGCGCGGCCGCCGCCGCCCACTCTGCGAACGGGATGCCCGGCCCGGGCAGCCCGGTGGTGTGCAGTCCCGCGCGGTAGGCCGCCGCGAGCCGCCCCGGCGCGCGCCACTCGACGACCCGGCGCCGAGCATCCGCCGCCGACAGCCCGCGCGCGACGAGCCACTGCTCGGCGAGCTCCGGCATCGGCAGAACAGCGGGCCCGCCGAGGTCGTCCACCCGGCCGCCGGCGGGCGGCCCGCCCACGAGCGACACCAGGCGCGCAGCCACCGCTCCCGTGTCGATCGGCTGGAACGACACGTCGAGCGTCAGCACCCTCGGCAGCCGCCGCTGCGCCGCGAAGAGCGACCCCACGAACTCGTGGAACTGCGTCGCCCGCAGCACTGTGAACGGCACCCCCGACTGGGCGACGATGCCCTCGCACTCGAGCTTCGACCGGTAGTACCCGAGCGGCACCGCGTCGACGCCGACGATCGACAGGTACACGAGGTGCTCCACGCCGGCGGCGCGCGCGGCCGCCACGAGCCGCGACGTCGCCCGAGCATCCGATCGCCGGTTCGTGGCCAGGTGCACGACGTTCGTGACGCCCTCGAGCGCGGCGGGGAGCCCCGTACCGGTGCGCAGGTCGGCGACGCGGTGGTCGGCCCCTGGCCGCCTGCTGAGGATGCTCGGCGCGAGCCCCGCGGCGCGCGCGGCCTCGACGGTGGGGCGCCCGACGGTGCCGGTGCCGCCGGTGATGAGCAGGGTCATGGTGTCCTCTCCGAGGGTGCGCGGCGCATCCCTCTCAGAGTCGACCGGATGCGTCGCCGATCTGTGACAGCGCCTGCGCGGTCACCCGGGCGAGCTTGTCGGGCGCGCGCACGATGTGCACGCCGCGCACGCCGTCGGCGCCGATGTCGAGCGACCACAGCGCGACGGGCTGCGGGTCGGGTTCGTCGGTGACGGCGAGGAAGGCGGTCTCGCCGTTCGCGATGACGGGGATGCTCCGCACGCCCCGCCCGAACTTCTCCAGCACCCCCAGCACGAAGCGCGCGACCTGCTCGGCGCCGCGCACGGGTCGGCGGGCCGCGCTCACCACGCCGCCGCCGTCGCTGACCGCCACGGCGTCGGGCACGAGCACGGCCTCGAGCGCGGCGAGGTCGCCGCTCTGCGCGGCCGAGACGAAGGCGGCGAGCAGCCGGTCGCGGTCGGCGGGGGAGACCGGCTGGCGCCGCCCGCCGTCGAGCGCCCGCCGCCCGCGCGAGACGAGCTGCCGCGCCGCCGCCTCGGTCGTGCTGAGCACCTCGGCGAGGCTGGTGTAGTCGTAGGCGAAGGCCTCGCGCAGCACGACGGCGGCGCGCTCGGGGCCGCTGAGCCGCTCGAGCAGCAGCAGGGTCGCGAGGTCGAGTGCTTCGGCGCGCTCGGCGCCGAGCGTCGGGTCGTCGCGCGTCGAGACGGGTTCGGGCAGCCACGGGCCGACGTACTGCTCGCGTCGCACGCGCGCCGAGTCGAGCGCGGTGAGGGCGAGCCGCGTGACGATGGTGGTCAGGTACGCGTCGGCGTTGTCGATCCCGCCGGTCGCGGCGACGGATGCCCAGCGCGGCCAGGCGTCCTGCACGACGTCCTCGGCCTCCGCCCACGAGCCGAGCAGGCGGTAGGCGAGGCCGGTGAGCCGGGAACGCGCGGCCTCGAAGCGCTCGGCGGCATCCGCGGAGGTGGTCGCCGTCGCCGGTTCCGTCGAGCCCGGCCTCCCGTTCTCGCTCGCGCGCGCCGCGTCGACCGTCATGCGCTCACCCGCGCCGCTGGCTCGCGCCGGGGATGGGGGAGCGGCGGCGCACGCGCGGCGTGGCGCCGACGACGGGGATCGCCGAGGTCGTGGGCCGGAGGTGGATCACGCCCGTCGACGTCGTGACGGTGCGGCCCCGCTCGCCCGCCGCCTCCTCGTCGGCGCGCCGCCCGCGCCGCGGCAGGGCGGGCAGCCGCGGCAGCCGGGTGATCGCTCGCTGCTCGGGCAGGCTCCAGCCGAACAGCACCGACGCGATGCGCACGCCGAAGGTGAGCGCGACGCCCGCGACGGCGGCGACGAACACGGGCACGTCGAGGGCGAGCAGCACGGCGATGAGCCCGGAGCCCGCGGCGGCCGCGACGGCGTACAGCGAACCGACGTGCATGAGCGCGATGGGCATCGTGAGCAGCAGGTCGCGCAGGATCGACCCGCCGACGGCGGCGAGCACGCCGACGAAGACGGCCGCGACCTCGGGGATGCCGAGGGCGAGCGCCTTGGTCGTGCCGATCGCGCCGAAGAGCCCGATCGTGAGCGCGTCGAGCACGGTGATGAGGCGGCCGAGGCGCGACAAGACCCGCTCGAGCAGCATGCCGAGCAGGGCGGCGCCGGTCGCGACGACGACGTACCAGTTCGACTGCAGGGGCGCCAGCGGCACGTCGAGCAGCAGGTCGCGCAGCAGACCGCCGCCGAAGCCGACGACGATGCCGATGATCGCGACGCCCAGCCAGTCGAGCCGCCGGTCGCGGAACTGGGCGGCGAAGAGCGCCCCCTGCAGCGCGCCGATGCCGACGGCGAGCAGGTCGGCCCACAGCGGGATCACGAACAGCTCGGCCATGCGCTCATTCTGGCCCTGCCGTGACCCCGAGCGGGCCCGCCGCTCCGTCGGCGGTTCGTGTCGCGCTGACCCGAACTGCTACACTGCGTTCAGGTCACAGTGACCTTTACCGCGATCGCGACGATCGCATCGTCGACGAGAGGGGGCGCGGATGCCCGCAGCAGCATCCGGCATCGGCCTCGCCGTCTCGACGGTCATCTTCGCGCTCCGCCCCGACGACGCGGGCGCTCCGAGCGTCTGGCTGCCCCTCGTCCGGCGCATCCGTGAGCCGTTCCTGCATCGGTGGGCGCTGCCCGGCGGCCCCGTCGCGCTGTCGGAGAGCCTCGAGGCCTCTGCCCGCCGCAACCTGCTCGAGACGACGAGGCTGCAGCCGACCTACCTCGAGCAGCTCTACGCCTTCGGCGACGTCGACCGCTCGCCCGACAGTCGGCTGGTGTCGATCGTGTACTGGGCGCTCGTGCGGCCGGAGGAGGCCGAGCGGGTGAGCCTCGGCGAGAACGTGCGCTGGTTCCCGGCCGACGACCTGCCTGACCTCGCCTTCGACCACAATCTCATCGTCGAGTACGCCCTCTGGCGGCTGCGCACGAAGATGGAGTACTCCCGCATTGCGCACGCCTTCCTCGGCGAGCAGTTCACCCTCGCCGAACTGCGTGGCGTGCACGAGGCCGTGCTGCAGAAGCCGCTCGACCCGGCGAACTTCCGGCGCCAGATGGAGGCCTCCGGCGCCATCGAGCCGACGGGCGATGTCGTCGTCGGCGGGCGGCACCGCCCCCCGAAGCTGTACCGCTACACCGGCGCCGTGTCGCTCGCCGACGCCGGGCCGCTCACCGCGCGAGTGGTCGCGGCGGCGGCGCAGCATCCGCGCCCCGCGACCGACGACGCCCCGCACCCCCAGGAGGACGCCCGATGACCGCTCTCGACACCGTGATCCGCGGCATCACCAACGGCGCCGCGGGCGAGGTCTGCTCGCCCGACCTCGCGAAAGGGCCGTGGGAGTTCGACGCGATGCCCGGCTACGGGCCCGGCTCGTCGATGCTCGACGTGATCCCGACCGGGGCGCCTCGCCAGGGCGCGCTGCCGGCGCAATACCGGGATGCGCCCGACGCCGAGCTGCACGACCGCATCCGCGCCGCGAAGGCCGCGCTCGGCGACCGCCTGGTGATCCTCGGGCACTTCTACCAGCGCGACGAGGTCGTCGAGCACGCCGACTTCCTCGGCGACTCGTTCCAGCTCGCGAATGCGGCGCTCACGAAGCCCGATGCCGAGTACATCGTCTTCTGCGGCGTGCACTTCATGGCCGAGACGGCCGACATCCTCGCCCGCGAAGCGCAGCGGGTCATCCTGCCGAACCTCGCCGCCGGATGCTCGATGGCCGACATGGCCGACCTCGACTCGGTCGAGGCGGCGTGGGAGGAGCTCACTGCGCTCTACGGGTCGTCGCCCGACGCCGACGGCCGGGCCCCGGTCATCCCCGTGACCTACATGAACTCCTCCGCCGCACTCAAGGCGTTCTGCGGGCGGAACGGTGGCATCGTGTGCACGTCGTCGAACGCCGCGACCGTGCTCGAGTGGGCGTTCGAGCGCGGCCAGCGCGTGCTGTTCTTCCCCGATCAGCACCTCGGGCGCAACACCGCGAAGGCGATGGGGGTGCCCGTCTCGCGCATGCCGATGTGGAACCCGCGCAAGGCGCTCGGCGGCTCGACCGCCGACGAGCTGCTCGACGCGCAGGTGATCCTGTGGCACGGATTCTGCAGCGTCCACAAGCGGTTCACGCCGCAGCAGATCGAGGCGGCCCGGGCATCCCACCCGGGCGTGCGGGTGATCGTGCACCCCGAGTGCCCGATGGAGGTCGTCGACGCGGCCGACGAGGCGGGGTCGACCGACTACATCCGGCGTGCGGTTGCGGGGGCGACCGAGCCCACGACGTTCGCGATCGGCACCGAGATCAACATGGTGAACCGGCTCGCGGTCGAGTACCCGCAGCATGAGATCTTCTGCCTCGACCCGGTCATCTGCCCATGCTCGACGATGTACCGCATCCACCCCGGGTACCTCGCGTGGGTGCTGGAGGAGCTCGTCGCCGGGCGCGTCGTCAACGAGATCGTCGTCGACGAGGCCGTGAAGGCCGACGCGCGCATCGCTCTCGAGCGGATGCTCGCCGCGAAGCCGCGCGACTAGGCCCGCGCCGTGCACATCGTCGTCGTCGGGTCGGGCCTCGCCGGGCTGCTCACGGCGCTGCGGCTCGCCGCCCCGGGTGGGGCGTCGACAACTCAGGACGAGTGGCGCGGGCCCGGCCGCGTGGGCTCGTCGACAACTCAGGACGTCACGCTCGTGACCGCGGGATCCCTCGGCGCAGGAGCCAGTGCCTGGGCGCAGGGCGGGCTGGCCGCGGCGATCGGCGCCGACGATCGTCCTGAGTTGCACACGGCCGACACCGTCGCCGCTGGCGCCGGACTCGTCGACGAGGATGCCGCGCTCGCCCTGTGCCGCGAGGCCCCCGCCGTCGTGGCCGAGCTCGTCGCGCTCGGCGTGCCCTTCGATCGCGCCGCGAGCGGCGAGCTCGCGCGCGGGCTCGAGGCCGCGCACTCCCGGCCGCGCGTGCTGCACGCGGGCTGCGACGCGACGGGCGCGCGCATCGTCGACGCGCTCGCGCGACTCGTGCTGGCGAGCCGGGTCACGGTGCTCGAGGGCGCGCGCGCGACGAGCATCCGCACCCGTCATGGAGCGGTGAGCGCGCTGGCCGTCACCGACGCGCACGGCCGCGACCGGGAGCTGCCGGCTGATGCCGTCGTGCTCGCGACCGGCGGGTACGGCGCCCTCTACCCGCACACGACGAACCCCGCGGGCTCGATCGGCTCGGGCGTCGTGCTCGCGCACCGCGCGGGGGCCGCGGTCGCCGACCTGGAGTTCGTGCAGTTCCACCCGACGGTGCTCGCCGGCGGCGGCCTCGTGTCGGAGGCGGTGCGCGGCGAGGGCGCCACGCTGCTCGACGCAGACGGCCGGCGCTTCATGACGAGGGTGGATGCTCGAGCCGAGCTCGCCCCCCGCGACGTCGTCGCCCGCGCGATCGCCCGCACGATGCGCGAGCAGGGCGGAGCACCGGTGCTGCTCGACGCCCGCGGCGTGGCCGCCCGGCTCGGGGGAGCCACCGCGCTCGCCCGCCGCTTCCCGACGATCGACGCGCTCGTGCGCGCGCAGGGGCTCGACTGGTCGCGCGAGCCGGTGCCGGTGACGCCCGCGGCGCACTACGCGATGGGGGGCGTGCTCGCCGACCTCGACGGCCGCACCACGGTGCCGGGCCTGTTCGCTGTGGGCGAAACGGCCGCGACGGGCGTGCACGGGGCCAACCGGCTCGCGTCGAACTCGCTGCTCGAGGCCGCGGTGATGGCGCGACGTCTCTCGACGCTTCTCGCCCGCGCTGGGTCGACAATTCAGGACGAACTGTCGCCAACGGGCGTCGCCCTCGAGACGGCCCCGAGCCTTGACGCTGCTCCCGCTCTCGCGCAGAGCATCGACGCTGCGGCCCTGCGCGACCGCGCCTGGAACTCGCTCGGCCTCGAGCGCGAGGGCGCCGACCTCAGCTGTCTCGCCCGAGATCTCGCGGATGTCCGACCCGCTGACGAGCGCGCCGCAACGCTCCTGCCCCTCGCGCGGCTCGTCGCCCACGCGGCCCTCGCGCGCGTCGAGTCGCGCGGCGCGCACTGGCGCAGCGACGCCCCCGCATCGGTGGAGGGGCAGCGCGTGCGGCGGGTCTGGGTGCCGGCGGCGGCCGTTTGTCCTGAGTTGTCGACGAGCCGCGCCGGGCATCCGCTCGCCGCGCCGTCTGCCCCCACGCCGCCTGCCCCCGCGCCGCCCGCCCGTACCGCCCCGCAACTCACCCCCGCCCGAGGAGCCGCATGACCGCCTTCGACCCGCCCACCGCCGCCGTCGACGAGGTCGTCACCCGCGCCCTCGCCGAAGACGCTCCGTGGGGCGACAGCAGCTCGGAGGCCGCGATCCCCGCCGACGCGCGCGCGACCGCCCGCGTCGTGAGCCGCGAGCGGGGCATCCTCGCCGGAGGTCTCGCCCTTGAGCGTGCGTTCCTCGCCGCCGACCCGAGCCTGCGCGTCTCCCGCATGCTCGCCGACGGCGCCCTGCTCACCGCCGGCACGGTCGTCGCCGAGGTCGAGGGGCCCGCCCGAGGCATCCTGCTCGGCGAGCGCGTCGCCCTGAACCTCGCCCAGCGTCTCAGCGGCATCGCGACGCTCACCCGCGCGTTCGTCGACGAGGTCGCCGGCACGAGCGCCACGATCGTCGACACCCGCAAGACCACGCCGGGGCTGCGGATGCTCGAGAAGGCCGCCGTGCGCGCCGGCGGCGCCCGCAATCACCGCTTCTCGCTCTCCGACGCGGTCATGCTGAAGGACAACCACCTCGCCGTCCTGCGGTCGCAGGGGCTCGATCTCACGGAGGCGATCCGCACCGTGCGGGCGCGCATCCCGCACACGATGCACCTCGAGGTCGAGGTCGACCGCCTCGAGCAGCTGCCGGCGGTGCTCGCGGCCGAGCCCGACACGATCATGCTCGACAACTTCTCGCTCGCCGAGCTGCGCGAGGGCGTCGCGCTCATCGCCGGCCGGGCGCTCGTCGAGGCGAGCGGCGGCGTCACCCTCGACTCGGTGCGGAGGATCGCCGAGAGCGGCGTCGACGTCATCTCGGTCGGCGCGCTGACGCACTCGGCGCCCGCCCTCGACCTGGGCCTCGACATCGAGCTGCGGGTCTCATGACGCTCATCGACCTCGACCAGGCGGCCACGGCATCCGTGCGCCGCCCCGTGCTCGAGGCGATGTGGCCGCACCTGACGGGGGAGTACGGCAATCCGTCGAGCACGCACGCGCTCGGCCGGCGCGCCGCCGACGCCCTCGAGGATGCCCGGTCGCGCATCGCCCGCGTGCTCGGCGTGCGCGCGGCGCAGGTGGTGCTGACCTCGGGCGGCACCGAGGCCGACAACCTGGGCGTGATCGGGCTCGCGCTCGCCGCCATCGCGGCGGGGCGCGAGCGGCACATCGTCGTCGGGGCGATCGAGCACGAGGCGGTGCTCGCCGCGGCGGCCCACCTCGAGCGCTGGCACGACGTCGAGGTCTCGCGACTGCCCGTCGACGCGGTCGGGCGCTACTCGCCCTCGACTCTCGCCGACCTGCTGCGGCCGGGCACGGCGCTCGTCGCGGTGCAGCACGCCAACAACGAGGTGGGCACGGTGCAGCCGGTCGACGAGCTCGTCCGCACGGCCCGCGCGGTCGGAGCCCGGGTGCACGTCGACGCGGTGCAGACGGCGGGGTGGATGCCCGTGGTGCCGGCCGCGGCCGGCGGTTTCCCGGCGAGCTCGGGCGTCGACGCCCGCCCCGACGGCGTCGCGATCAGCGGCCACAAGCTGGGGGCGCCCAAGGGGGTGGGGGCGCTGATCCTGCCGACCGGAGCGCCGATCGAGCCCGTGCTGCACGGCGGCGGTCAGGAGCGCGAGCGCCGCTCGGGCACCGAGAACGTCGCCGGGGCCGTGGGGCTCGCTGTGGCGCTCGAGCTCGCCGACGCCGAGCGGCGGGGGCTCGACCCGGCGTCGGGCGCGCCGCTCGCCACGGCGGTCGCCGCGCGCCGCGACGCGTTCGTGCGCGCCGTGGTGCAGGAGGTTCCGGGGGCGGCGCCCACCGGGCATCCGACCGATCGTCTGCCCGCGCACGCCTCGTTCGTCGTGCCGGGGGTCGGGGGAGAGCCGCTGCTCATCGCCCTCGACGACGCGGGCGTGCTCGCGTCGAGCGGCTCGGCGTGCGCGGCCGGCCGCGACGAGCCGTCGCCCGTGCTGCTGGCGATGGGATGCTCGCCTGAGGTCGCTCGCACCGCCCTCCGCTTCACGTGGGGTGCGTCGACAACTCAGGACGAACTCGACCGGGCCGTCGAGCTGCTCGCGCGCTCGGCCGCGGTTCTGCGGGGGTGAGCGCGGCCGGCGTGCGATCGTCCTGAGTTGTTGACGCGAGCCGCGCCCGCCCCGCCCAGCCCGGCGCGCGATACTGGAGCGCGTGCCCACCTACCGTGACGAAGCCGTCGTGCTGCGCACCCACAAGCTGGGTGAGGCCGACCGCATCGTCACGATGCTGAGCCGGCAGCACGGCAAGATCCGCGCCGTCGCGAAGGGCGTGCGGCGCACGGGCAGCCGGTTCGGCAGCCGCCTCGAGCCATTCATGGTCGCCGACGTGCAGCTCTACGTCGGCCGCAGCCTCGACGTCGTGCAGCAGGCCGAGACGCTCGGGTCGTACGGCGCCGAGATCAGCGACGACTACGCGAGCTACACGGCCGCGAGCGCGATGGTCGAGACCGCCGACCGCGTGACGGGCGACGACGGCGGGGGAGTCCAGCAGTACCTCCTGCTGGTCGGAGCCCTGCGCTCGCTCGCGCGTCGCGAGCACGCGCCGGGCCTCACGCTCGACTCGTACCTGCTGCGGGCGCTGTCGATCGCCGGATGGGCGCCGACCTTCGGCGACTGCGCCGTGACCGGCGCGCCCGGCCCGCACGAGCACTTCGTGGTGCAGCTCGGCGGCATGGTGTCGGCCGAGGTCGCGCCCCCGGGGGCGCCGCGCGTGAGCCGCGAGACGCTCGGCCTGCTCGCCGCCCTGCTCACGGGCGACTGGGCCACGGCGGATGCGAGCGACGAGCGCACCCGCAACCAGGCGAGCGGCCTCATCGCGGCCTACACGCAGTTCCATCTCGAGCGCGGGCTGCGCAGCCTGCCGCACGTCGACCGTCAGGCGCCCGCGGCGCCGCCCCGAGCATCCGCCGCCGCGCCCCGCCCCGCGTCGACAACTCAGGACGATCCCGCCACCGCCCCGCCGCACGCCACCCCCACGATCGGAGCCCCCGCGTGAGCCGAGTGCCCCGCACCCCAGCATCCGCGCGGCAGAGCAGGGCCGCCCGCCGCGCGGAGGCCGCCGAGCCGCTGCGCCCGCTCGACTGGACGGGCGAGCGTTGTCCTGAATTGCCGACCGCCGCCGTGCCGAAGCACGTCGCCATCGTCATGGACGGCAACGGCCGCTGGGCCAACCGCCAGGGCCTCACGCGCGTGGAGGGCCACCGCGCGGGCGAGGCGAGCCTGCTCGACGTGGTCGCCGGCGCCATTCAGATCGGCGTCACGCACCTCAGCGTCTACGCGTTCAGCACCGAGAACTGGAGCCGCAGCCCCGACGAGGTGCGGTTCCTCATGGGCTTCAACCGCGAGGTGCTGCGCCGCCGCCGCGACCAGCTCGACGCCTGGAACGTGCGCATCCGCTGGGCGGGCCGCCGCCCGAAGCTGTGGCGCAGCGTCATCAGCGAGCTGGAAGAGGCCGAGCGCCGCACCGCGAACAACTCAGGACTCACGCTGACGATGTGCGTCAACTACGGGGGCCGTGTCGAACTGGTGGATGCCGTGCGCGCGATCGCGGCGGATGTCGCGGCCGGCCGCCTCGTCCCCGATCGCGTCACCGAGCGCACGATCGCCCAGCACCTCTACCTGCCGGGGATGCCCGACGTCGACCTCTTCGTGCGCTCCAGCGGCGAGCAGCGCACGAGCAACTTCCTGCTCTGGCAGAGCGCCTACGCCGAGATGGTGTTCCTCGACACGCTGTGGCCCGACTTCCGCCGCCGGCACCTGTGGGGCGCGATCGAGGCCTACGCGGGGCGCGACCGCCGCTTTGGCGGCGCGGTCGACAAGCCTGCGGCGGCGACCGACCCCGAGCACGACTGACCGGCCGTCGCGCGGCCGGAGCCTCAGTAGACTGGGAGCTTCGTGCGACACCTCGCCGGGCATCCAGCTCGGCGCGATCTCTAGGAGACCCCCAGTGGCAGCCCCCACCCGTCTGGATTCCGTCATCTCCCTCGCCAAGCGGCGCGGCTTCGTGTTCCAGGCCGGTGAGATCTACGGCGGCTCGCGCTCGGCGTGGGACTACGGGCCCCTCGGCGTGGAGCTGAAGGAGAACATCAAGCGCCAGTGGTGGAAGACCATGGTGCAGTCGCGTCACGACGTGGTCGGGCTCGACTCCAGCGTCATCCTGCCCAAGCGCGTGTGGGAGGCCTCCGGCCACGTCGAGGTCTTCAGCGACCCGCTCGTGGAGTGCCTCAGCTGCCACAAGCGCTACCGCGCGGACCACCTGGAGGAGGAGTTCGAGGAGAAGAAGGGCCGCAAGCCCGAGGGCGGCCTCGCCGAGATCGTCTGCGTCAACTGCGGCACGCGCGGGCAGTGGAGCGAGCCGCGCGAGTTCTCCGGCCTGCTGAAGACCTTCCTCGGCCCCGTCGACGACGAGAGCGGCCTGCACTACCTGCGGCCCGAGACGGCGCAGGGCATCTTCGTGAACTTCGTCAACGTGCTCAATGCAGCGCGCATGAAGCCCCCGTTCGGCATCGGCCAGATCGGCAAGAGCTTCCGCAACGAGATCACGCCGGGCAACTTCATCTTCCGCACGCGCGAGTTCGAGCAGATGGAGCTCGAGTTCTTCGTCGAGCCCGGCACCGACGAGGAGTGGCACCAGTACTGGATCGACACCTCGCTCGCCTGGTTCATCGGGCTCGGCATCGACCCGGCGAACATCCGCCAGTACGAGCACCCTCAGGAGAAGCTGTCGCACTACTCCAAGCGCACCGTCGACCTGGAGTACCGCTTCGGCTTCACTGGCGGCGAATGGGGCGAGCTCATGGGTGTCGCGAACCGCACCGACTTCGACCTGTCGACGCACGCGGAGGCCTCCGGCACCGACCTGTCGTACTTCGACCAGGGCAAGAACGAGCGCTGGACGCCCTACGTGATCGAGCCGGCGTTCGGCCTCACGCGCGCGCTCATGGCGTTCCTGCTCGACGCCTACGCCGAGGATGAGGCGCCCAACACCAAGGGCGGCGTCGACAAGCGCACCGTGCTGCGCCTCGACCGTCGCCTGGCGCCCGTGAAGGCCGCGGTGCTGCCGCTGTCGCGCAACGAGCAGCTGTCGCCCGTCGCGCGCGAGCTCGCCGACCGCCTGCGCCGCAACTGGAACGTCGACTTCGACGACGCCGGCGCGATCGGTCGCCGCTACCGCCGCCAGGACGAGATCGGCACCCCGTTCTGCATCACCGTCGACTTCGACACCCTCGAGGATCAGGCCGTGACGGTGCGCGAGCGCGACACCATGCAGCAGGAGCGCATCCCGCTCGCGGCGCTCGAGGCGCACCTGGCCGCGGAGCTCGTCGGGGCGTAGCCGCGCGCCCCGCCCCCGCGCGCTCGAGCCGACGCCTGCGCGTCGACAATTCAGGACGAAGTGGATGCTCGGCGCGTGTCGGGCGCCCCAGGGCGGCGTGTCGCCGGCCATGGTCCTGAGTTGTCGACGCGCGCACCCGTCCGCCCGCTGAGCCGCTCCTCCCCAGGCGCGGTGGTCGCCCGCCACGGCCCCCATCCACCCGCCGAGCGGGCGACCCGCGCCCCGCGCGACGCACACTGGCTCGCGTGTTCGAGCAGCTCATCGCCGAGGTCATCCGCGCCGGGGAAGCCGCCGGCCGCGCCCACCTGGTTGCGCGCGGCCATCCCGATCGGCTGCTCACGGCGGCCGTCCGCGCCGGCGCCCTTCGGCGCGCTCGCCGCGGCTGGTACACCGTCTGGCCGGCTGACGATCCGCGCTTCCGAGCCCTCCGGCTCGGCGGCCGCCTCACCGGCCTGACCGCCATCATCGCGCTCGGCGGCTGGGTGCTCCATAGGCCGAAACGGATGCACGTCGCCGTGCCCGTCAACGCCTCGCGCCTGCGGTGCCCGCGCCGGCGACGCGTGGCGTTCTCGCGCTCGAGCGAGCGCCCGCGCGTGACCCTGCACTGGACGCGCGAGCGCCACGATCGCGACACCTGCACCGGCATCGTCCCCCTGCTCGAGGCGCTCGAGGTCGTCTGCCGCATGGAGCCCGTCGAGGACGCCATCGCCGCGATCGACTGGGCGCGTCGCGCCGGGCGAGCGGATGCCCTCGACCTCGCCGCGCTCGCCTCGCGCCTCCCGGCCGACCGGCGGCACCTCGTCGCCGCCTCGAGCGGGTCGTGCCACTCGCTGCCCGAGTCGCTCGCGCGCACGCGCCTGCGCGCCCTCGGCCTGCGCGTGCGCGAGCAGGTGATGCTGCCCGAGAGTCCGAGCCCGCTCGACCTCCTGGTCGAGGAGTCCGTCGCCGTCGAGGTCGACGGCGAGCAGTTCCACCGCGAGCGCTTCGAGGTCGACCGCGCGAAAGACCTCGCGGCGACCCGGTGCGGGTTCCACGCCCTGCGACCTGCGGCCCGGCACGTGTTCGAGGAGTGGCCCGCCGTGCTCGAGGCGATCAGGGTGGCGCTGTCGGCGCGGGGCGTGCGTCTGCCCGTCGCTGCGAGCGACCCGCGCCGAGCATCCGCCGACAATTCAGGACCAACGAAACGGTGCCGACGCCGCAGCCGCGCCGTTCCGCGGTCGTCGAGCCCGCGACCCCGCCGCCCGCCGCCGATGGTCCTGAATTGTTGACGCGCCCCCGGGAATAGGCCGCGCGCACCCGCGTTGACCCCAGCGTGAGCAACTCCAGCGCCCCCATCGACGTGCAGATCTGGTCAGACGTGCAGTGCCCCTGGTGCTACATCGGCAAGCGGAAGTTCGAGGCCGCGGTGGCCGAGTTCCAGCAGCACGGCGGCGACGTAAAGGTGACCTACCGCAGCTTCGAGCTCGCCCCCGACACGCCCGTCGACTTCGAGGGCAGCCCGATCGACTACCTGAGTCAGCGCAAGGGCATCAGCCCCGAGCAGGCGCAGCAGATGGTCGACCGCGTCTCGAGCATCGCGGCGAGCGTCGGTCTCGAGTACCACTACGACCGCATCCACCAGACCAACACGGTGCTCGCGCACGAGCTGCTGCACTTCGCGAAGGTGCACGGCAAGCAGGTCGAGCTGAAGGAGCGCCTGCTGCGCGCCTACTTCACCGAGGGCCGCCACATCGGTCGCGCCGACGAGCTGGCCGAGCTTGCCGGCGAGGTCGGGCTGGACCGCGACGCCGCCGCGCAGGCGCTGGCCGAGCACACGCACCTGCCCGAGGTGAAGGCCGACATGGCGCAGGCGGTCGCCTACGGCATCCAGGGTGTGCCGTTCTTCGTCATCGAGTCGAAGTACGGCATCTCGGGCGCGCAGGAGTCGGCGACCTTCCTCGCCGCGCTGCAGCAGGCCGCGGGCGAGCGCGACACCGTCGGGGCCGACGCCTCATGACCGCGGATGCTCAGCCGCAGCCCTTCGCGATGCTCGGCGACCCCGCCGCCGCGGCGTGCGAGGGCGACGCCTGCCTGATCCCGCCCACCGTGGCGTCGACAACTCAGGACTAGCCGCCCGGGCCCAGCGCGAGCGCCGCGCAACCACGGCGCACGCCCGCGTGGCGGCGGCCGTTCGTCCTGAGTTGTCGACAAGCCTGCCGGGCTACTCGGCCGCGATCGGCTCCGTGATGTCGGCGACGGTCGCGCCGAGCGCCGCGACGAGCTCGTCCGCGTCGACGAACAGCGAGTACCCGTGCTCGCCCGCACCCATCGAGACGCGCCGCCCGGGCGCGCCCACGACGGTCGCGTCGACGTAGACGGGCCACGCCGTCGTCGACCCGAGCGGCGTGATGGTGCCGCGCTCGTAGCCGGTCGCGGCGAGCGCGACCTCCGGCGCCGGCAGCTGCAGCTTGTTGACGCCCACGACCGCCCGCAACTTGGGCCACGAGATCTGCCGGTCGCCGGGCACGAGCGCGAATAGGAACGTGTCGTCGCTGCGCTTGACGACGAGTGACTTGAGGATGTCCGCCGGCGAGATTCCGAGGATGCTCGCCGCCTCCTCCAGCGAGCGCGCGACCATGCGCTCGACGAACTCCACCCCCAGGCCGCGCGCCGCAGCGTCCTTCGCCACGCGCTCCCGCCCCGGACGCACCCGCGCCTCCTCCGTCACCGGCCACTCCTCTCGTTCGTGCGGCGACGCTCCGCCGCCCCCGAGGTGCAACCGCGCCTAGGGTGATCGCATGCCCGAGCACCCGCACCCTGAGCCTGCGCACCCCGAGCATCCGCACCCCGAGCACCCGCACCACCCGATCCGCACCGGCATCATCGGCTTCGGGCTCGCCGGCCGAGTCTTCCACGCTCCCTTCCTGGCCGCGAACCCCGCGTTCGCGCTCACGACCATTGCCACGAGCAGCCCCGAGCGCGCCGCCGAGGCCCGCGCCGCGCATCCGGCGGCGAGGGTCGTCCCGACTCCGGAGGCCCTCCTCGCCGAGGTCGCCGACGGCCGCCTCGACCTCGTCGTGCTCGCCTCGCCGCCGCACGTGCACCGCGAGCAGGCGATCGCCGCGCTCGAGGCGGGCGCGGCCGTCGTCGTCGACAAGCCTTTCGCCCCGAGCGTCGCCGACGCCGAGGCGATCATCGCCGCAGCCGACCGCGCGGGCCGCCCGCTCACCGTGTTCCAGAACCGCCGGTGGGACGGCGACTTCCTCACCGTCCGGCGCCTCCTCGACGAGGGAGCGCTCGGCCGCGTGCACCGCTTCGTGTCGAGCTTCGAGCGTTTCGGCGCCGCGAAGCGCGAGCTCTGGCAGGGTCGCCTGACGCCCGAGCAGGGCGGCGGCATCCTGTTCGATCTCGGCAGTCACCTCGTCGATCAGGCGCTGACGCTCTTCGGCCCGGCGTCGCTCGAGCACGCCGAGCTCTCGACCGTGCGCGAGGGCCTCGGCAGCGAGGATGACGCCTTCCTGTCGCTGCGGCACGACAGCGGCGTGCGCAGTCACCTCACGATGAGCAGGGTCGCGGCCCGCAGTGCGGCGCGCTTCCGCGTGCTCGGCGACGCGGCCGGGTTCGCGGTCGAGGGTCTCGACCCGCAGGAGGCCGCGCTCCGCGCGGGCGCGCGCCCGAGCGACCCCGGCTTCGGTGAGACCGCCGCCGATCGGTGGGGCGAACTCGGGGTCGAGGGTCAGGGCGAGCTCGTGCGGGTGCCGACCGAGGCCGGGCGGTACGCCGAGTTCTTCGCGCGGCTGGCGGCGAGCATCCGCGACGGCGCACCCGTGCCTGTGGATGCTCGGCACGCCCTCGCGACGGTCCGCATCCTGGAGGAGGCCCACCGCCGTGATCGCGGCTGACGCCGCCCGCGGTGCAGACCTGGGAGAATAGTGCCGTCATGACCTCCGCCACCCTGACCGAGGCCTCGAGCCGGCCCGCCGCCCCGCAGCTCAGCATCGGCTCGATCCCGCTCGCCGTGCCCGTCGTGCTCGCCCCCATGGCGGGCATCACGAACACGGCGTTCCGTCGGCTGTGCCGCGAGTACGGGGCGGGCCTCTACGTGAGCGAGATGATCACGAGCCGAGCGCTCGTCGAGCGCACGCCCGAGAGCCTGCGCCTCATCCGCCACCACGAGTCCGAGACGACGCGCAGCATCCAGCTCTACAGCGTCGACCCGGTGACGGCGGGGGAGGCGGCGCGGTTCCTCGTCGGCGAGGGCCTCGCCGACCACATCGACATGAACTTCGGCTGCCCCGTGCCGAAGGTGACACGCAAGGGCGGCGGCGCGGCCCTGCCCTGGAAGCTCGCGCACTTCCGCAGCATCGTCGAGCAGACGGTCAAGGCCGCGGGCGACATCCCGGTGACGGTGAAGATGCGCAAGGGCATCGACGCCGACCACCTGACCTACCTGGAGGCGGCGAAGGCCGCCGAGGGCGCGGGCGTCTCCGCGATCGCGCTGCACGCGCGCACCGCGGCCGACTTCTACTCGGGTCACGCCGACTGGTCGGCGATCGGCACGCTCAAGGAGACGATCACGAGCGTGCCGGTGCTCGGCAACGGCGACATCTGGTCGGCCGATGACGCTGTGCGCATGGTGGCCGAGACGGGCTGCGACGGCATCGTCGTCGGTCGCGGCTGCCTCGGTCGGCCGTGGCTCTTCGGCGACCTCGCCGCGGCGTTCCGCGGCGAGCAGCACAAGGCCATGCCGAGCCTCGGCGAGGTCGGCGACGCCTTCCGCCGCCACGCCGAGCTGCTCGTCGACTTCTTCGACGGCGACGAGCTGCGCGGCTGCCGCGACATCCGCAAGCACGTCGCGTGGTACTTCAAGGGCTATCCGGTCGGCGGCGAGCTGCGCGCTCGCCTCGCGAGCGTCGAGAGCCTCCAGCAGCTCGATGACCTGCTCGGCGAGCTCGACCGCGACGAGCCGTACCCCGGCGAGGCCGCCGAGGGTCAGCGCGGCCGCGCCGGCACCCCCAAGAAGCCCGCCCTGCCCGAGCGCTGGCTCGACAGCCGCGAACTGTCGAGCGTCGAGAGCGCCGACGTCGCCGCCGCCGAGCTGCACAACAGCGGAGGATAGGCCCGCGTGACCTCCCACTCCCACGAGCCGGGCGCGCCGTCGCCGGGCTACGAGCCGCGCGACGCCGAGCGCTGGCTGCCCGAGCAGCACTCCACGCGCCGCAGCGATTTCGCTCGCGACCGCGGCAGGCTGCTGCACTCCAGCGCCCTGCGGCGCCTGGCGGCGAAGACGCAGGTGCTGAGCCCCACGAGCGGGCTCGACTTCGCGCGCAACCGGCTCACGCACTCGCTCGAGGTCGCCCAGGTCGGCCGCGAGCTCGCGGCGAGCCTCGGGCTCGACCCGGACGTCGTCGACACGGCGTGCCTCGCGCACGACCTCGGGCACCCGCCGTTCGGCCACAACGGCGAGCGGGCCCTGAACGAGTGGGCGCGCGACATCGGGGGCTTCGAGGGCAACGCGCAGACGCTGCGCCTGCTCACCCGCATCGAGCCGAAGGTCTTCGGGCCCGACGGCCGCAGCTACGGGCTCAACCTGACGCGCGCGAGCCTCGACGCGAGCACGAAGTACCCCTGGCCGCAGTCGCAGGGCATTCCCGACCCGAGCGGGCGCAGCAAGTTCGGCTTCTACGACGACGACGCGGCAGCCTTCGACTGGATGCGCGCCGGCGCCCCCGACCGCGTGCGCTGCATCGAGGCCGAGGTCATGGATCTCAGCGACGACATCGCCTACAGCGTGCACGACTTCGAGGATGCGATCGTCAGCGGGTACCTCGACGTGCCGGCCCTGAGCGCGCGCGTCAATCACGACGAGCTCGTCGACGCGATGTTCGAGTGGATCGGCGGCGAGATCAGCCACGACGAGCTCATCGCGGCGTTCGACCGCCTCGATCACCTGGACTTCTGGATCGACTCGTGGGATGGCTCGCGTCGCGATCTCGCGCGCCTGAAGAACCTCACGAGCCAGCTCATCGGCCGCTTCGCGCACGAGGCCGTGCACGCGACGCGCGCGGCGCATCCCGACCGCCCGCTCGCGCGGTTCGGCGCCCACGTCGTCGTGCCGCGGCAGACGCAGGCCGAGATCGCCGTGCTCAAGGGCATCGTCGCCGCGAACGTCATGTCGACCAACAGTCGCCAGCCGATCTACGCCCGCCAGCGCGCGCTGCTGACGGAACTCGCCGACGCCCTGTGGCAGACGGGGGATGCCGCACTCGACCCCGGCTTCGCCGATGACTTCCGTGCCGCGGGCGACGACGCCGCACGGCGCCGCGTCATCGTCGACCAGGTCGCGAGCCTCACCGATCAGTCGGCGATGAGCTGGCACGACCGGCTGGCCTCGTAGACTCGGGCCCGTGGCAGGCCTCATCAAGCGCAGCGATATCGACGAGGTCAGGTCGCGCACCAACATCGCCGAGATCATCGGCGACTACGTGAGCCTCAAGGGCGCCGGCGTCGGCTCGTTGAAGGGCCTGTGCCCCTTCCACGACGAGCGCAGTCCGAGCTTCCACGTGCGCCCGCAGGTCGGGTTCTACCACTGCTTCGGCTGCGGCGAGGGCGGCGACGTGTTCACCTTCCTGCAGAAGATCGATCACGTCACCTTCAGCGAGGCCGTCGAGCGACTGGCGCAGCGGCTCAACTACACCCTCAGCTACGAGGAGGGCGGGCCGAGTCGTGACGACGGCGGCAGTCGCCGCCGCATCCTCGCCGCGAATGAGGCGGCCGAGGCGTTCTTCCGCGCGCAGCTGCAGTCTCCGGAGGCGGAGCCCGCGCGCCGGTTCCTGGGCGAGCGCGGCTTCGACCCCGCCGCGGCGGAGCGCTTCTCGATCGGCTACGCGCCGAACTCGTACGACGCGCTCGGCGCGCACCTGCAGGCGCAGGGCTTCACCGTCGACGAGCTGCTCGTCGCCGGACTGCTCGGCAAGGGCGACCGCTCGCCGTACGCGCGGTTCCGCGGTCGGCTGATCTGGCCCATCAAAGACACGACCGGGCAGACCCTGGGCTTCGGCGCGCGGAAACTGCTCGACAGCGACCAGGGCCCCAAGTACCTCAACACGCCCGAGACCGCGGTGTACCACAAGAGCCAGGTGCTGTACGGGCTCGACCTCGCCAAGCGCGACATCGCGAAGGGGAAGCAGGTCGTCGTCGTCGAGGGCTACACCGACGTCATGGCCTGCCACCTCGCGGGCGTCACGACGGCCGTCGCGACGTGCGGCACGGCCTTCGGCGTCGACCACATCAAGGTGATCCGTCGCATCATGGGCGACACCGACAGCAGCGACGTCTCTCAGCTCGGCGAGGTCGTGTTCACCTTCGACCCCGACGAGGCGGGGCAGAAGGCCGCGAGCCGCGCGTTCGCGGAGGAGCAGCGCTTCTCGGCGCAGACCTTCGTCGCCGTCGCCCCCGAGGGCCTCGACCCGTGCGACCTGCGCCTCAAGCGCGGCGACGACGCGATCCGGATGCTCGTCTCCAGCCGCAAGCCCATGTACGAGTTCATGGTGCGCCGCCGCCTGGAGCAGTTCGATCTCGAGACCGTCGAGGGCCGGGTCGCCGCACTGCGCGCCGCCGCGCCCGTCGTGGCGGGCATCCGCGATCAGTCGCTGCAGAGCGGGTACGCCCGCACCCTCGCCGGCTGGATCGGCATGGACCCGCAGGAGGTG
The DNA here is from genome assembly GCF_014595885.1 of Microcella alkalica. GTDB lineage: Bacteria > Actinomycetota > Actinomycetes > Actinomycetales > Microbacteriaceae > Microcella > Microcella alkaliphila_B. The sequence continues at coordinate 303,307 of NZ_JABUKC010000002.1, forward strand.
TCGCGCGCCGTGCAGGCCGCGCGTCGGGCGGCGTCGAGCCGGCCGGCGAACGGTCGAGGTACCGCGGGCGGCGCAGGTGCGGGCGGTCGCGCGTCGACCGGTCCGGGTGCGGGGGCGCCGCCGCGCGGCCCGGTCGCGGGTGGGCCGGCGGGGCCGGGTGCCTCCGCGCCGGGAGGTGCGCCGACGCCGGCGCGTCCGACCACGGGGCCCTCCGGGCGCGCGCCGCTCGACGCGCACGCCCCGGACGACCCCTACGGCGATGCGCCGCCCCCGCCGGAGGACGCGGGTCCCGGCGGCGCCAGCCCCACGGTGAGCCTCGCCGACCTGCCGAACGACCCCGTGACCCGGCTCGAGCGCGAGCTGCTCATGGCGGTGCTGCAGCATCCCGGCGAGATCGATCGCGAGGTCGCGCTGCGCGCGCTCCACACGACGTTCTCGGCGCCGACGCTCGGCACGGTGCGCGACGCGCTCGTCGCGGCGTTCGAGCACTACGGGGCGCAGACCTGGGTGGCGCGCGTCGCCGAGGAGGCCCCGGCGGCATTCTCGCCGCTCGTGCTGCAGCTCGCGATCGCGCCGCTGCCGATCCGCGGCGACCACGTGCGGGAGTACTGCCAGGGCGTGACGACCTCCCTCATCGAGCGCGACCTGCTGCGCCGCAAGACCGAGCTGCTCGGGTCGCTCCAGCGCACCGATGCCACGGCCGACCCCGAGCGCTACCGCACCCTCCAGCGCCAGCTCGTCGACCTGGAGGCCGAGCGCCGTCGCGTGCGCGGCGACTGACGGGCCGACCCTCGCCGCCGTCCGGCACGGGCACGAGCGACCTCCGGGCGCAACCCCCGCGCGGATGAGCATCGCTCGCACTAGACTCGTCGTGGCTCCCGGAGGCGAGGGGCCGCGATCGCCCGCGTGGGCGACCGCTCAGCGGCCTTGGCCGCCCGGAGGGGGAGCTCCATGACCGCAGTCGATCGTCTGCGCCGCACGATCCGAGCGCGCGGCGCCCGACTCGCGGGCGCGGCGCGCGGCGAGGGCGGCGCAGAGCGCAGCAGCGACCGCGCCCACCGCCTCGACGATCCGCGGCGCGAGCTGCGGCCGTCGGTGCGCGCCGTCGACCTCTCGGTGCGCTACCGCGGCGGCGAGGGTCACGCGGCCGCCGACGCCCTGACGGGCATCACCTTCGACATCGCCCCTGGCGAGACCCTCGCCGTGATCGGCGAAGCCGGCAGCGGCAAGAGCACGCTCGCGACCGTGCTCGCGGGCCTCACCTCGCGCACCGTGCCCCGCGGGCCGGAGATCACCGGCGGCTCGCTCGAGGTGCTCGGCGTCGACGTGCGCCACGTCGACCGGCACGGCGACGACCAGCTCGAGCTGCGCGTCGGCCACGTGCCGCAGGATGCCTCGGCCGTGCTCGACCCGCACCTCACGGCGGGCGAGAACGTGGCGCTGCCGCTGTTCCAGCGCAACCCGAAGCTCGCCAAGAAGGTCGCCGGCGGCATCGTGGCGGAGGCGATCGACGCCATGCACCTGACGCTGGCCACGATCCCGATGTATCCGCACGAGCTCAGCCGTGGGCAGCGCCAGCGGCTCGCGATCGCGCGGGCGCTCGTGCTCGAGCCCGACCTGCTCGTCGCCGACGAGCCGACCTCGGGGGTGGATGCGACGCTGCGGTCGAGCATCCTCGATCACCTCGCCGAGGTCCAGCGTCGCCGTGGTTTCGCCGCCTTCATCGTCTCGAGCGAGATCGGCGAGATCCGGCGCCTGTCGCAGCGCCTCGCGGTGCTCCACCATGGGAGCATCGTGGGCATGGGCGGCATCGACGAGGTGCTCGGCGCGCCGACCCACCCCTACGTCGAACGACTCGCGGCGCTGTCGCGCGGCTGAACCCCGCGCGAGCCGGCGCCGAGCATCCCCGGAGGTCCTCGCGTGTCCCACGCCGCCCACATCCCGCCGCGCACGATGGTGCCGGAGCGCCCCGCCCCGCTCGACGCACCCGCGCAGCATTGCGATCCGCTCGCCGGTCGCAGCGCCGAGCCGCCGAGCGGCCGCCGACCGGAGCCCGGGCCCCTCGCGGTGCTGCCGCGCCCGACGGCGCTCTTCGTCGAGGCCGCGCTCGCGGGCGGCGCCACGGTCGGCGAGCTCTCCGATGCCACGCGCGGCCTCATCTGGCTCAGCGAGCAGCGCGCCGACGAGCTCGCCGAGGTGCTCGAGCGGCACCCGGGCATCGGCTGGGTGCAGCTGCCGTGGGCGGGCGTCGACGGCTTCGCGAGCATCCTGCCCCGCTACGCCGACGGCACCGGGCCGCTCTTCACGAGCGCGAAGGGCGCGTACTCCGAGCCGGTCGCCGAGCACGCCGTCGCCCTCCTGCACGCCGTGCTGCGCGAGCTCGCGCCGAAGGCTCGCGCGGCCCGCTGGGCGCCCGTGCGCACGGGGCTGTCGCTCTACGGTCGGCACATCGTGATCGTCGGCGCGGGCGGCATCGCGGCGGAGATCATCCGCCTGCTGCAGCCCTGGCGCGTGCGCATCACCGTCGTGCGGCGCTCGACCGGCGAGGTCGGCGGCGCCGACCGCACGGTGACGGTCGACCGGCTGCACGAGGTGCTGCCCGGGGCCGACGGGCTCATCCTCGCCGCCGCCGCGACGACCGAGACCCGCCGACTCATCGGCGCGCGAGAGCTCGCCCTGCTGCCGGAGCACGCCGCGCTCGTCAACATCGCCCGCGGCGCCCTCATCGACACGGATGCCCTCGCCGAGGCCCTGCGCGAGAAGCGCCTGCTCGGCGCGGGCCTCGACGTGACCGACCCGGAGCCGCTCGGCGACGACCACCCGCTCTGGCGCGAGCCGCGCTGCATCATCACCTCGCACTCGGCCGACACCCCGGAGATGACCGCGCCGCTGCTCGCCGGCCGCATCACCGAGAACGTCCGCGGCTTCCTCGGCGACGGACGGTTCGTGGGCATCGTGGACCCCGGCGCGGGGTACTGAGCGGCCTTCGTCGGTCGCGCTCGCGGCCCTCCGCGCGGCCCGCGCGTGCGCATCCGGTCTCGGAGTTCTGGTAACGTGTTCCTCGCTGTTCGCAGCGATCCTCGATAGCTCAATTGGCAGAGCAGCCGGCTGTTAACCGGCAGGTTCTTGGTTCGAGTCCAAGTCGGGGAGCCAACTCTCCATCTCGCACAGCGCCGGGCCGCAGGCCCGCGATGCGCGGTTCGCACGACGCCCCGGCGCGCGAGAGGATGACCCTGTGATCACCTGGCTGACCGAGAACGCCGCCGACATCGTGCTGGCCGCCGTGGCCGCCGTCGCCGCGCTCGTCGTCATCGCGATCGCGCTGCTCGTGGCGTGGCTGCGCGCCCGCGGGCGCGTCACCGGAGCGCACGCCGAGCGCGCCGCAGCGGAGCGCGCGCGGCTCGACTCGGAGGTCGCCCTCGCCGAGCAGACGAACCGGCTGCGCATCATCCGCGAGCTGCACGAGGTCGCCGCCCACTCGCTCTCTGTCGTCATCAGCCAGGCCGACGGCGCTCGGTACGCCGCGCAGCGCGACCCCTCGGCGGCGGGCCGCAGCGCCGCCGTGATCGCCGAGACGACCCGATCGACGCTCGCCGACCTGCGCAGGGTGATGTCGCTCGTCGGCGAGGGCGAGTCGGGCAGCGCCCAGGGTGCGCGCCTCGACGCCGCGCACGAGCTCATCAGCGTCATGCGCGAGCAGGGGCTCGAGGTCGTCGTGGAGGAGTTCGGCGAGGCCTTCCCGCTCAAGCCGGGCGCCGAGATCGCGATCTACCGCATCCTGCAGGAGGCCCTCGCGAACGCCCTCGCCTACGGCGGCCCCGGCACCGAGACGCGCGTCACCCTGACCTGGACGGAGCAGGGCCTGCAGCTCAAGGTCGAGGACGACGGCATCCGCGCCCAGGCCCGCCGCAACGGCGACGACCCCGCGGCCGCCGCGGCGACCACGATCGACGACGACCTCGCCGCCCTCACCCGCACGGTCGACGGCCGGGGCATCGCCGAGATGCGCTCCCGCGCCGAGCTGTACGGCGGCATCCTCACCGCGACGACGCAGGCCGGCGTCGGCTTCACCCTCTCCGTCGTCTTCCCGACCCTGCGGCACCACAACGGCGTGCACGGGGTCGACCTGCGGCGCTCGTGACCGGCCACGACGTCGAGGCGGCAGCGCGCCGCGAGGCGTGGCGGGCCTCCTGGGCTGTGGGCCTCGCGGTCGCCGCGTACGGCGTCTCCTTCGGCGCCCTCGCGGTCGCCTCGGGCCTCGACGTGTGGCAGGCCTGCGTGCTGAGCGCCGTCATGTTCTCCGGCGGGTCGCAGTTCGCCCTCATCGGCGTGCTCGCCGCGGGCGGCACCGCGTCCGGTCCGGCGGCGATCGCCGGCGCGACCTTGCTCGGGCTGCGCAACGGCCTGTACGCCGTGCGCGTCTCACCGATCGTCGGCCCCGGCTTCGCCAAGCGCCTGCTCGCCGGGCACCTCACCATCGACGAGTCGACGGCGGTCGCGACGGCGCAGCCGACCCTCGCGAGCCAGCGCATCGGGTTCTGGGCGACCGGCACCATCATCTGGGTCGGCTGGAACCTCATGACGCTCGTCGGCGCGCTGCTGGGCGACCTGCTCGGCGACGTGAGCGCTTTCGGGCTGGATGCGGCCGCCGCGGCGGCCTTCCTCGGTCTCGTGTGGCCGCGGCTGCGGGCCCTGCAGCCCGTCGTCGTCGCGGTCGGAGCCGCCGTCGTCACCGCCGCGGTCATCCCCGTGCTGCCGCCCGGGCTGCCGGTGCTCGTGGCCGCGCTCGTCGGCGTGCTCGTCGGCGTGCCCGACCTGCTCGGCCGACGAGACGCCGAGCCGCACCTCGCGCACCACGACGACGTGCCGCCGGCGCCCGACTCGGGGGAGTCGGAGCGATGACCGTCTGGCAGATCATCCTGCTCGCCTCGATCGCCGTGCTCGCGATCAAGCTGGCCGGCTACCTCGTGCCCGAGCGCGTGCTGCAGACGCCGACGGCGGCGCGCACCGCGAACCTCGTGACGGTCGCGCTGCTCTCGGCGCTCATCGTGGTGCAGACGATCGGCGCGGGCCAGGGCATCCTCATCGATGCTCGACTGCCGGCCGTCGTCGTGGCCGCGGGCCTCTTCGCGATCCGCACGCCGTTCATCGTGGTCATCATCGCCGCCGCGGGTGTCGCCGCGGCGCTGCGCGCGCTCGGCTGGGCGGCCTGAGGCCCGAACCGTCGGCGGATGCCCGGGGCGGCGCCGCCGTCTCCCGCGTCAGTCCTCGAGGTGGTCGCGCCCCGGCAGCCACGACTGCCCGGGGCCGCCCCACGAGTTGCGCTTGACGGCCTTGAGCGCCGCCTTGCCGTACGGGTGGGCCAGGCGGTCGACGTAGAGCACGCCCTCAAGGTGGTCGAACTCGTGCTGGAAGATGCGCGCCAGCCAGCCGTGCGCGTCGATCTCGTAGGCCTCGCCGTCGAGGTCGGTCGCCCGCAGCAGAGCGCGGTCGGCGCGCCGCAGCGGGAAGCGCTCACCCGGCACCGAGAGGCAGCCCTCGGCTTCGGCGTCCTCGTCGAGCTCGTCGAGGGCGAGCGGGCTGATGAGCAACTCGGGGTTGATCGCGACGCCGCGCCAGTGCACATCGTCCTCGTCCGTCCAGTCGTAGACGAACACGCGCGCGTCGACGCCGACCTGCGGCGCGGCGAGCCCGACACCCGGGGCGGCGGCCATGGTCTCGAACATGTCGGCCACGAGCGCGCGCAGCGCGTCGTCGACGCGCTCGACGGGCGCCGCGGGGGAGTGGAGCACCGGCTCGCCGGTGATGCGGATCGGGAGCACGGCCATTCGTCCAGGATATCGACCGACCGATCGGTACAGTGTCCGGGTGCTTCCCCCCGAGCTGAACGTGCTGACGGATGAGCTCATCCGCAGTCCGTTCCTCGGCATCGGCATCCCGCTCGCACTCATCGGCGCCGTATTCCTCTCCCTCGGCGCCCAGTTCCAGCATCGGGGCGTCGCGAAGGTCGAGGCGCACCTCGGCGACGGCAGCAGGGCGGGCCTGAGCCCTCGCCAGCTGCTGCACCTGCTGCGCAGGCCCTCCTGGCTGCTGGGCACCGTCATGCTCGGGCTCGCGATCGTCTTCCAGCTCACGAGCCTCGGCTTCGCGCCGCTCATCGTCGTGCAGCCGATCGGCGTCGTCGCGCTCGTCATCACGGCGATCCTCAACGCTCGGCTGTCGGGCATCCGACTCGACCGGAAGGCGATCGGCGCGATCGCGATGAGCGTCGGCGGCGTCGGCACCTTCGTCGTGGTCGCCGCCACGTTCGCCGTCGAGCAGCGCATCGACGAGCGCCAGCTGCTCACCGTGCTCGGCATCCTCGGCATCGTGACCGCGGCCTTCGGGCTGCTCTTCGCGCTGCGACGCCGCAGCGCGGGTGCCATGTTCTACATCGCCGGTGCCGGCGTGCTTTACGGCTTCGTCGCCACGCTCGCGAAGGTCGTCATCAACCGCATCGTCAACGGCAACTTCGAGTGGCTCACCGTCGTCGCGATCGTCGCGCTGCTCGCGAGCGCCGCGCTCGGCGGCTACTTCGTGCAGACGGCCTACTCGGTCGGCTCGCCCGACCTCGTCATCGCCGGGCTCACCGTCATCGATCCGCTCATCGCGGTGCTCATCGGCGTCGTCGTGCTGGGGGAGGCGACGCTCATCCCGCTGCCCGCCGCGACCATCTCCGTGGCGGCCGGCGCGATCGCGATCGTGGGCGTCATCCGGCTCGCCAAGCACCATCCCCAGACGCACCGCTGAGGTACCGTAGACTCCGCTGGTCTTCCCCCGACCGCGGCGCTCCGCGCGCCTGCCCCGAGACGCAAGGACCACTTCCACCGTGCCTGACGCCCCGCATGCCGACGCGGCGAGACCTCAGCCGATGCGCATCCTGATCGGTGCAGACACCTTCGCCCCCGACGTCAACGGAGCCGCCAAGTTCGCCGAGCGCCTCGCCGCAGGCCTCGTCGAGCGCGGCCACGAGGTGCACATCGTCGCACCCCGCCCGGAGGACGGGCCCAACGTCACGCGCACCGAGTACCACGAGGGTCAGCCGATGACGGTGCACCGCCTCCGCTCGTGGAGGTGGAAGCCGCATCCGTGGCTGCGCTACGCGCTCCCGTGGCGCATCGAGCGCAACGCCGCGCGCATCCTCGACGAAGTGAAGCCCGACGTCGTGCACTTCCAGTCGCACATCGTCGTCGGTCGCGGGCTCGCGCGGCAGGCCGCCGCGCGCGGCATCCGCATCGTCGGCACCAACCACTTCATGCCCGACAACGCGATGCAGTTCACGCCCTTCTTCGGCTCGCTGAAGGACGCCGCGATCCGCGGCATGTGGCGAGCGGCCGGCCGCACCTTCGGTCTCGCCGAATCGGTCACGACGCCGACCCGCAAGGCCGCCGACTACCTCGAGAAGTACACCGCGCTGCAGGGCGTGCACGCCATCAGCTGCGGCCTGCACATCGACCACTACACGCCGAACCTCGCGCCGCGCACCGAGAACGTCGCGCTCTTCCTCGGCCGGGTCGAGGCCGAGAAGCACATCGACGAGTTGCTGCGCGCGGTCGCCCTCCTCGATCCCGCGCTCGACGTCAAGGTCGAGGTCATCGGCGACGGCGAGCAGCGTGGGGCGCTCGAGCGGCTCGCGCGCGACCTCGGCATCGCCGACCGCGTGCACTTCGCCGGGTACGCGCCCGAGGAGTACCTGAAGCAGCAGCTCACCCGGGCATCCGTCTTCGCGATGCCGAGTCGCGCCGAGCTGCAGTCGATCGCCACGATGGAGGCGATGGCGTCGGGCCTGCCCGTCGTCGGGGCGAACGCCATGGCGCTGCCGCACCTCATCCACGACGGCGAGAACGGCTTCCTCTACGAGCCGGGCGACATCGAGGGCTTCGCCGCGCGCCTCGAGCGCGTCTTCACGATGCCGCACGACGAGCTGCTCGAGCTCAAACGCGAGAGCCTGCGCATCGTCGCCGGGCACGACATCACCCGCACGCTCGAGACCTTCGAGGCGCTCTACCGCGGCGAGGAGGTCGACGACCCGGTGGTCGACGGCGTCGGCTCGACGGCGCCCACGCCCGCACCCTGAGCTGACGCGTCGCCGTCGCTCGGTAGAGTGGCGCACGGGCCCTCGCGGCCCACGGGGCGGTAGCTCAGCTGGTCAGAGCAGCGGACTCATAATCCGTCGGTCACGGGTTCAAGTCCCGTCCGCCCTACCGCATCGTCCCGGCGCGGTCAGTGCGCGTCGCTGACAAGCTTCAGGCCGATGACGCACGCGACGATGCCGAGCACGAGCAGCAGCTTCACGACCGAGAGCGCCTCCGCACCGGTGAGCATCGCCCACACCACCGTGAGGCTCGCCCCGATGCCGACCCACACGGCGTAGGCGGTGCCGGTCGGGATCTCGCGCATCGCCCACGCGAGCCCCGCCATGCTGGCGGCGAGCGCGACGACGAAGACGAGTGACGGCCCGAGCCTGCTGAAGCCCTTCGACGCGCCGAGGGCGGTGGCCCACACGGCTTCCAGCACGCCCGAGGCGATGAGCACGATCCACGACATGACGGTCCTCCCGTGGCCAGTCTTGTCGCGTGCCGGGTACTGAACCGTCGTCCGGGAGCCCGAGTGCCGTGCTCTGCCATCAGCCTGCCGCACGTTCGTGAGCACCGCCTGAGCGCTGGTGAGCCTGCCCCTCGCTAGCATGCCGAGCAGGGCCGATCCGCGGCCACGAGGAGCCCGCATGACCGACTCGACGCAGCGCCGAAACGACCCCCCGACGCGGATGCCCAGCCTCGACACCCTCGCCGTCGCCGCAGCCGTGCTGCACCTGCTGGCCGCGCTCGGGCTGCTCGTCGCAGCACCCCGGCTCACGACGGAGCTGCCCGTCAGGCTCTCCGCCCCCGGCTTGCCGCCGGCGCCCTTCGCCGCCGTGGATCTCGCGGCGGCGGCCGCGGTCGTGCTGCTCGTGAGCGCCGTCGTACGGCTCGCGGTGGGCATCCCGCCGCTGCGCGAACGGCACGCCGCGGCGCTCGCGCGCGGGCGGGCGGGAGTGCGCTGGCTCGAGCTCTCGCAGCAGGCCGGCATCACGATCGTGCTCGTCGCGCTGCTCAACGGGGTGAGCGAGGCGGGCGTGCTCGTCGCGGCGTACGCCCTCGCCGCCGGTGCGGTGCTGCTGCTGCTGCTGCAGGATCGCTGGGTCGCGCCGGGCCGGGCCGGGCTCGCACCGTTCAGCGTCGGCGCCGCGATCGGCATCGTGCCGTGGGGCGTCGTCGCGCTCTACCAGGTCACGCGGCTCGTCGTCGGCGAGCCCGTGAGCCTGCTCGTGAGCGCGACGACCCTCGCGCTGCTCGCGCTCAGCGCCGCGCAGTGGTGGAGCGTGTGGTGGCACCGGCAGCCCGCTCGCGGCGAGGCCGCCGCGCTCGGCGCCGAGCGCGTCTTCCTGCTGCTGACCCTCGCGCACTCGGCGGTGCTCGCGACGGCAGCGCTGCTCGCCGGCTGACGGCGGCCGGCCACGGCGCGCCTCGCGGCCGCGACCTCGGCCCGACGGGCGGCGTCGGGGGGAACAGCGGCGCGCCGATTCGCGTTGGCCCGAGCATCCCCAGCAGGATGGAGCCCATGTCGAACGCCGCCTCGCCCACGCAGCCCACCGCGCCCGCCGCCCCCGCGACGCCGGAGGAGCGCTACGCGGTGTTCCGCGAGCGGCGCGACCTCGCCGCGGTGCAGCCGCAGGGCCCGCTCGCGCTCGTCAACACGCAGTGGGTCGACGCCGAGCAGACGATCTGGGGCGTGCCGGGCCGCTGGGCTCCGGCGCCCGAGGGCGGGCTGCTCGTCACGGCGACCGCCGCCGACGGCATCACCGTCGACGGCGAGCTCGTCGACGGCACCGTGCGCGTGCGCGGCAAGGACGACCCCTCGCCGTCGAGCATCGTGTTCGACGACCACACGACCGGCTTCGTCATCGCGGGGGAGGAGGGCGCCTACGCCCTGCGTGTGTGGGATGCCCGCAGCGAGGCCATCGAGAGCTTCGGCGGCATCGACGCCTTCGCCTACGACCCGGCGTGGGTGCTGACGGGCACGTTCCGCGAGATCGAGGGCGGCACGACGGTCGGCTTCGAGCACCTGAAAGACGACGGCAAGACGCGCGACGAGGTCGTGCCCGGCGAGATCCGCTTCACGCACGACGGGGTCGAGTACGACATCGCGGCTTTCAAGTCGGGGCGTGCGCTGCAGCTCGTCTTCGCCGACGCGACCAACGGCGACAGCACCTACTCGGTGGGCCGCTTCCTCTTCCTCGCCCCGAACTCGGACGGCACGATCACCCTCGACTTCAACCTCGCGGTGCTGCCCCCGTGCGCGTTCAGCTACAACTTCAACTGCCCGCTGCCGCCCAAGCAGAACCGCTTCCCGTTCGCGATCGAGGCGGGCGAGAAGAACGTGCTCGCCAAGGACGGCTCGCTGCTGCACTAGCCCCTCGAGCATCGGCGAGCGGGTGCCGATATCCTGACGGAGGCGTCCGACGGAGGGCGCCCCGGCGGAGGTGTCCCATGGCGAGCTCGTGGCACTCCGCTCCCGTGCCCGTCGGCGGCGCCGCCTGGCGCGATCGGCTCGAGGCGGCCCAGGCAGCTCCCGATGACGGCACGGACGGCATCCGGTCGGTCGTGGTCGACTCGTGGCGTCGCGCGCGCGACCGCTCCGTGGATCCCGACCGGCTCCCGGCCATCGACCTCGCCGAGGCCGAGCTGCGCGAGTACCGAGCGGCCCACCCCCTCGCCAGCACGCTGCCGATCATCCACCGACTGCTGATCCGGCACACCTTCGACTCGCGCCTCATCATCGCCGTCGGGGATCAGGCCGGTCGTCTGCTGTGGATCGACGGCGACCGCGACCTGCGGCGCCGCGCCGAGAGCATGGCCTTCATCGAGGGCGCGAACTGGTCGGAGGAGATCGCGGGCACGTCCGCTCCTGGCACCGCCCTCGCCCTCGACCACGGCATCCAGATCCGCGGCGCGGAGCACTACAACCGCATCGTGCACCCGTGGAGCTGCACCGCCGTGCCCGTGCACGATCCTGCGAGCGGTCGCATCATCGGCGTGATCGACATCACGGGCGGCGACGAGGCAGTCGCGCCCGCGACGCTGCCGCTGCTCGAAGCGACCGTCGCCGCCGTTGAGGCCGAACTGCACGTGCAGCGACTGGATGCTCTGACGAGCGCCCCGCGCACGGTCGAGCCGCCCGTCCGTCGCCGCACGCGCGCCGCGGTGACCCGCGAACCGCTCCTGCGCGTGCTCGGGCGCGAGACGGGACTGCTCGAGTCCGACGGTCGTGAGCTCGAGCTGAGCGCTCGGCACGCGGAGATCCTCGCGCTGCTCGCGTGGCATCCGGCCGGCCTCAGCGCCGAGGCCCTCGCGCAGGCGGTTCACGGCCGCGACGGCGCGATCGTGACGCTGCGAGCCGAGATGGTGCGCCTCCGCCGAGTGCTCGAGGAGGGCGGGCACGCCGATCTGGTCCCGCTCAGCCGGCCGTACCGGCTGCCTCGGCGTCTGCAGCTCGACGCGCACCGCGTGCTGGCGTTCCTCGACCGAGGCGCGCACCGTGTGGCCCTCGGACACTATGCGGGCGCGGTGCTGCCCGGCTCGAGCGCACCGGGTGCCGAGGCCATGCGCCTCGAGGTGGCTCGCCGAGTGCGCGAGAGCATGCTCTCCGACGCGACGGTCGACACGCTGCTCGACTACGCGCGAACCGACGATGCGGCACTCGACCTCGAGGTCTGGACGACGGCGCTGCGGCTGCTCCCGGCCGCGAGTCCTCGGCGCGCCGCGGTGGTCGGCCGCATCGAGATGATCGAGCGCGAGCTCGGCCGCTGACACTCGGCGCGGATCACGCCCCGCGGCAGCGGCCGCGGGCGCGCCCGCGCAACTGTCGGCAACCGGTCGCAACCTTCGGCGCCCTAGCGTGTGCGCACCGCGCAGCCCCGCGCGAGCATCCTGACAATGACGTCGAAGGAGAGTCATGACCGTCTACGCCGCACCGGGTTCGCCCGACTGCAAGGTCGTCTTCAAGTCCCGCTACGAGCACTGGATCGGGGGTGGATGGGTCGCGCCGGTGAAGGGCCAGTACTTCGAGGACATCTCGCCGGTCAACGGGAAGGCTTTCGCCGAGGTCGCCCGCGGCACCGCTGAGGACATCGAGGCCGCGCTCGACGCCGCGCACAAGGCCGCTCCCGCCTGGGGCCGCACGAGCACGACCGAGCGCGCCGCCGTGCTCAACCGCATCGCCGACGTGATCGACGCGAACCTCGAGCTGCTCGCCGTCGCCGAGACCTGGGACAACGGCAAGCCGATCCGCGAGCCGCTCAACGCCGACCTGCCCCTCGCGGCCGACCACTTCCGGTACTTCGCCGCCGCCATCCGCGCGCAGGACGGCGACTTCCAGGAGATGGACGGCGACATGACGTCGTACCAGTACCACGAGCCGCTCGGCGTGGTGGGCCAGATCATCCCCTGGAACTTCCCCATCCTCATGGCGGCCTGGAAGCTCGCCCCCGCCCTCGCCGCCGGCAACGCGATCGTGCTCAAGCCGGCCGAGCAGACGCCCGTCTCGATCCTGGTGCTCATCGAGCTCATCGGCGACATCCTGCCTCCCGGCGTGGTCAACATCGTCAACGGCTTCGGCGTCGAGGCCGGCAAGCCGCTCGCGAGCAGCAGCCGCATCCGCAAGATCGCCTTCACGGGCGAGACGACGACCGGCCGCCTGATCCTGCAGTACGCGAGCGCCAACATCATCCCGGCGACGCTCGAGCTCGGCGGCAAGAGCCCGAACATCTTCTTCTCTGACGTCGCCGACCGCGATGACGCGTTCTACGACAAGGCGCAGGAGGGCTTCACGCTCTTCGCCTTCAACCAGGGCGAGGTGTGCACCTGCCCGAGCCGTGCGCTCATCGAGAAGCCGATCTACGACCGGTTCCTGGGCGACGCGGTCGAGCGCACGCGCAAGGCCGTGCAGGGCAACCCGCTCGACACCGACACGCAGGTGGGCGCGCAGGCCTCGAACGATCAGCTGGAGAAGATCCTGAGCTACATCGACATCGGCAAGCAGGAGGGCGCGAAGCTGCTGCTCGGCGGCGAGCGCAACGACCTCGGCGGCGACCTCAGCGAGGGCTACTACGTGACTCCCACGATCTTCGAGGGGCACAACGGCATGCGACTGTTCCAGGAGGAGATCTTCGGGCCCGTCGTCGCCGTGACGAGCTTCGACGGCTACGACGACGCGATCTCGATCGCGAACGACACGCTCTACGGCCTCGGCGCGGGCGTGTGGTCGCGCAACGGCAACGTCGCGTACCGGGCCGGCCGCGACATCCAGGCGGGCCGGGTGTGGATCAACAACTACCACGCCTACCCGGCCGGGGCGGCGTTCGGCGGCTACAAGAGCTCGGGCATCGGGCGCGAGAACAACAAGCTCGCCCTGACGCACTACCAGCAGACGAAGAACCTGCTCGTCTCGTACTCCGAGAACAAGCTGGGCTTCTTCTAGCAGGCCGTGCGCGGGGCGGCGGCGGAGGCCTCGCCCCGCGCACTCGCAGACCGACGGTCGGCCGCGAAGCCTGGTCGCGGCCGACCGTCGTACGCTTCACCCACCCGCGGCATGCGCCGCGACGCACGAGGAGGTGCCGAGCATGCTGGAATCCGCTGTGACGATCGAGGGCGAGTCGGTCTCGAGGGTCGCCCTGACCGACGAGTCGGTCGCGCTGCTGCGACGGCTGTGGCAGCAGCACGGCCCGCTCATGTTCCACCAGTCGGGCGGCTGCTGCGACGGATCGTCGCCCATGTGCTTCCCGGCCGGCGACTTCGTCACGTCCGATCAGGACGTCCTGCTCGGTCGCTTCGACATCGCGCCAACCGGCTCGACCGGCCAGCCGCTCGAGTTCTGGATGAGCGCCGAGCAGTTCGCGTACTGGAGCCACACCCACCTCACGGTCGATGTCGTCGCCGGTCGCGGCAGCGGCTTCAGTGTCGAGGCCCCCGAGGGCGTGCGCTTCCTCATCCGCTCGCGCCTCATGGAGACCGCTCAGCCCTTCGCCTGAGCGGCGCGCGTCGACGCACCAGCGCGGCGGCGTCGGCGGGGCCGGGCAGACTGGTGCGGTGCACATCGTGGTCGACTCCGCAGCGAGCGGGCGGATGCTCGTCGCCGACGAGCACGCCACGACCGAGCTCGACCCGCCGGCGCTCGCCGCGGCCATCGCCGCGCGCGAGCACGAGGCGCCCGAGCCCCCGCGCTGGGTCTGGAGCGACACGGCCCGCTGGTACCCCGACCTGCTCGCCGCCGGGGTGCGCGTCGAGCGCTGCCACGACCTGCGCCTGGTCGATCAGCTGCTCGCCGGGGTCGACGGCCGCCCGACCGACCCGCGGCTCGCGCGCGCCGTCGAGCCGACGCGTCTCCCGCTCGCCGCGCCGCAGGCAGACGCCCTGTTCGAGGTCGAGCCGGCCGACGCGACGCCCGTCGTCCCCGCCGATGGCGCCCGCGACGCGGGGCAGCGCGAGCCCGCGCCCCTGGTCGACGTCGCCGCCGCGCAGCGCGCCGACCTCGCGCGTGAGCGCGGCCCCGGCCTGCCGACGCCGCGCGACCTCGCGCTGCTCGCCGCCGCCGAGTCGGCCGGCGCCCTCGCCGCGGTCGAGATGCACCACGTCGGCCTCCCGTGGAGCGCCGAGCACCACGACGCCCTCCTCACCGAGCTGCTCGGCCCGCGCCCGGCGAGCCTCGGCGCGCGCCCCGAGCGCCTCCAAGCCCTCGCCACGGAGGTCGAGCACCGGCTCGACGCCGCCTCCGGCACGGTGCCGCTCGACTCCCCGCCCGAGCTCGTGCGCGCGCTGCGCCGCGCGGGCCTCGACGTGTCGAGCTCGCGCTCGTGGGAGCTCAAGCGCCTCGATCACCCCGCGATCGAGCCCCTCCTGCGCTACAAGAAGCTCAGCCGCCTGCTCACCGCCAACGGCTGGCACTGGCTGGAGCAGAACGTGCGCGACGGCCGCTTCCGCCCGAGCTACGTGCCGGGCGGCGTCGTCACCGGCCGCTGGGGCTCCGACGGCGGAGGGGCGCTCCAGCTGCCGAAGCTCGTCCGCAGCGCCGTGCGCGCCGACCCCGGCTGGGTGCTCGTCGTGGCCGACGCCGCGCAGCTCGAGCCGCGCATCCTCGCCGCGCTCTCGAACGACGCGGCCATGGCGCGCGCCGGCGCCGGCGTCGACCTCTACCAGGGCATCGTCGACAGCGGCGCGGTCGCCTCGCGCGAGCACGCCAAGCTGGGGATGCTCGGCGCCATGTACGGCGGCACCACGGGCCAGAGCGCTCGCGTGCTGCCGCGACTGCAGCGGGTGTTCCCGCAGGCGATCAGGTTCGTCGAGGATGCGGCGCGCGCGGGAGAGCGCGGCGAGCGCGTGCGCACCCGGCTCGGGCGCACCTCGCCGCAGCCGAGCGAGGAGTGGCACGAGCGCCAGCTCGTCGCCGCCTCCGACGGCGCGAGCGAGGCGCAGCGTGCGGCCGCGCGGTCGGAGGCGCGCTCGTGGGGCCGCTTCACCCGCAACTTCGTGGTGCAGGGCACCGCCGCCGAGTGGGCCCTGTCATGGATGGCCGGCGTGCGCCGCCGACTCTGGTCGCCGTCGGGCGGGCCGCTGGCCTCGCAGCCTCACCTCGCGTACTTCCTGCACGACGAGCTCATCGTGCACGCTCCGCGCGAGCGCGCGGGCGACGTCGAGCTCGCGCTGCGCGCCGCCGCAGCCGACGCCGGCCGCCTGCTCTTCGGCGACAGCCCGGTGGGCTTCCCGATCACCGTCGCGGTCGTCGAGCGCTACAGCGACGCGAAGTAGCGGCGCTCAGCGCGCGGAGCCGTGCGAGGGTGACTCGACGCCCTCGGGCGCCGACGCCGGCTCGGCGGCGCGGCGCCCGCGACGCCGGCGGTCGGTGCGCAGCGGCCACGGCTCGATGACGGGCAGCGAGTCGAGCCACGCGAGCGCCGCGGAGCGCAGCAGGCGCTGCGCGTGGGCGGCCGAGGCCTGCGCCGCGCCGCCGGAGGGGTCGGCGGTCTCGGCGGAGGCTCCGTCGCGGGGCGACCAGAGCATCCGGTAGTTGGCCAGCAGGGTCTCGAGGTGGTTGCCCGGCAGCGACATCGCCAGCAGCACGCGCTCGACCATCTCGTGCCAGTCGGCGAGGTCGGGCTCGGTGAGGTGCATCCGGGCCTCGATCGCGCCCGAATCGGTGAGCTGGTAGAGCGGCAAGTTGTCGGGGGTCGAGCCGGCGTCCTCGACGAGGCCGTCTCGGCGGAGGCGGTCGAGCGTCGAGTAGACCTGGCCGACGTTGAGCGGCGCGTCGCGTCGCGTGCGCTCCACCACCTCGGCGTGCAGCTGGTAACCGTAGGCGGGGCCGAGGGTGAGCACGGAGAGCAGCGAATGACGAAGCGTCATGAGCCCAGACTATGCGGCGTATGCATCGGCTCGAAAATCGCTCGACGACATCGAACGACATGCTTGTGATTCCCCACAGTTGTGGGGAATAATGCGGGAAGCGGGTGACCGCACAACTGAAGACGCCGCTGCACCGTCACCAGGTCGATGGGGAAGTCGAATCTGACGGAACGGAGAAGACAGTGGCAACAGCAACGGCTCGCGGAGTGCTCTACGTGCACTCCGCTCCGCGCGCGCTCTGCCCACACATCGAGTGGGCGGCAGGTCGCGCCATCGAGCGCGCCGTCAGCTTCGACTGGATCGACCAGCCGGTGCTGCGAGGCGCCATGCGCACCGAGTTCACTTGGGAGGGGGAGCGCGGCACGGCGGCGCGGATCGCCAGCGCGCTGCGCGGCTGGGAGCACCTGCGCTTCGAGGTCACCGAGGAGGCCGGGTTCGGCACCGACGGCGGCCGCTGGATGCACACGCCCGACCTCGGCATCTTCTACGCCCAGACGGACGTCGCGGGCAACATGGTGATCCCGGAGGATCGCATCCGGTACGCGATGGAGGTCGCCGGCAGCAACACGCTTGAGCTGCACCGCGAGCTGCGCCTCGCCCTCGGCCAGGCCTGGGACGACGAGCTCGAGGTGTTCCGGCACGCGGGCGAGGGCCAGCGCGTGGTCTGGCTGCACCGCGCCGGCTGACGCCGCGCGCGTCGACAACTCAGGACGATCGACCCCCGACCCTCAGGATCGCAGCACCGCATCGCGTCGACAACTCAGGACAACGGGCGCCACGGGCACCGGGTGAACGCTCCCCGGGGCTCGCGAGACGTGGCTCGTCCTGAGTTGTCGACGCGGGCGCCTCGGTCGGGCGACGCGATTGTCCTGAGTTGTTGACGCGCGGCGCGGCGGCCCGGGAACGCGAGGGGCGGGCCGTCCGCAGACGACCCGCCCCGTGCGCGCGGCCTAGACCGAGCGGAACGCGATGACCGAGTTGTGCCCGCCGAACCCGAACGAGTTCGAGATCGCGAGCTGCGGCCCGTCGCCGAGCGGGCGCGGCGAGGTGACGACGTCGAGCGGGATGCGCTCGTCCTGGTGGTCGAGGTTGATCGTCGGGGGAGCCGTGCGCTCGTGCAGGGCCAGCACCGTGAAGACGGCCTCGAGCGCGCCGGTGCCGCCGAGCAGGTGGCCCGTCGAGGCCTTCGTCGCCGACACGGGGATCGACCCGACGCGGTCGCCGAACACGCGCTTGAGCGCCTCGTACTCGGCGACGTCGCCGACGGGTGTCGAGGTCGCGTGGGCGTTGATGTGCGTCACCTCGTCGGGCGAGGCGCCGGCCTGCGCGAGCGCGGCGATGACGGCACGCGCGGCCCCCGAGCCCTCGGGGTCGGGCGCGGTGATGTGGTACGAGTCGGAGGTCACCGATCCGCTGGCGAGCTCGGCGTAGATGCGGGCGCCGCGGGCGAGCGCGTGCTCCTTCGTCTCGAGCACGAGGGCCGCAGCGCCCTCGCCGAGCACGAAGCCGTCGCGGTCGATGTCGTAGGGGCGCGAGGCGGCGGCGGGGTCGTCGTTGCGCTTCGAGAGCGCCTGCATCGAGGCGAACGCGGCGATCGGCAGCGGATGCACGACCGCCTCGGTGCCGCCGGCGACGACGATGTCGGCGAGGCCCTGCTGCAGGTGCTCGTAGGCGTTGGCGATCGCCTCGGTGCCGGAGGCGCAGGCGGAGACGACGGTGCGGGCGCCGGCACGAGCGCCGAGCCCCATGCTGATGGCGGCCGCGGCCGCGTTCGGCATGAGCATCGGGATCGTCATGGGCAGCACCCGGCGGGGGCCCTTCTCCTTCAGCACGTCCCATGCGTCGAGGAGGGTCCAGAGCCCGCCGATGCCGGTGGCGTAGTCGACGAGGATCCGCTCGGGAGCGATGTCGGGGGCGCCGGCGTCGGCCCAGGCCTCGCGCGCGGCGATGAGGGCGAACTGGGCCGAGGGGTCGAGGCGCTTGACCTCCTGCCGCTCGAGCACCTCCTCGGGGCGCACCTTCGCCTGCGCGGCGAAGGTGACGGGCAGGTCGTGCTCGGCGACCCAGGGCTGCTCGAGCGCGCGGGCGCCGGATTCGCCGGCGAGCAGCGCCTCCCAGCTCTCGCGAGCCGTGCCGCCGAGGGGGGAGGTGGCACCGATTCCGGTGACGACGATCGTGGTCATGACGTCCGCTTCAGTCAGGGGTGGTGGAGTGCGGTGCGGTCGCCGGGGCCGTTCCCGTGGGAGCCGGCCCCGGCATCCGCGTCAAGGTCTAGCCCTGGGCGTTGACGATGAAGGTGACGGCGTCGCCGACGGTCTTGAGGTTCTTGACCTCCTCGTCGGGGATCTTCACGTCGAACTTCTCCTCCGCGTTGACGACGATCGTCATCATCGAGATCGAGTCGATGTCGAGGTCGTCCGTGAACGACTTGTCGAGCGCGACCGAGTCGGTCGCGATGCCGGTCTCGTCGTTGATGAGCTCGGCGAGGCCCGCGAGAACCTCTTCGGTGGTGTGTGCCATGGTGTTGTCTCCTCAGGGGGTGTCGAATGACCGTCCCCCATCCTAGGGCGGGGGTGCGCGCGGGGCGCGGTGGCCGGGGTGGTCGTGGCGGGCTAGGGCAGCCGCACCACCTGGGCGCCGAAGACGAGGCCGGCGCCGAAGCCGATCTGCAGGGCGAGGCCGCCCGAGAGCTCCGGATGCTCCTGCAGCAGTCGATGCGTCGCGAGCGGGATCGACGCCGCCGAGGTGTTGCCCGTCGTGGCGATGTCGCGCGCGATGACGACGCTCTCGGGCAGCTTCAGCTGCTTGGCGAACTCGTCGATGATGCGCATGTTGGCCTGGTGCGGGATGAACGCCGCGAGCTGGTCGGCGGTGACGCCCGCGGCCTCGAGCGCGCGCTGGGCGACCTTCGCCATCTCCCACACGGCCCAGCGGAAGACCGTCTGGCCCTCCTGGCGCAGCGTCGGGAACTCGCCGGCCGCGACGCCCTCCGCGATCGTGTGGTCCATGCCGATCGTCTCCCACTTGGAGCCGTCGGAGCCCCACACGCTCGCGCCGATGCCGGGGGCGTCGGCGGGGCCGACGATCGCGGCGCCGGCGCCGTCGCCGAGCAGGAACGAGATGGTGCGGTCGGTGGGCTTGGCGAAGTCGCTGAGCTTCTCGGCGCCGACGACGAGCACGAACTCGGCCGCTCCGGCGCGCACGAGGGCGTCGGCCTGCGCGATGCCGTAGGTGTACCCGGCGCACGCGGCCGACACGTCGTAGGCCGCGGCCGGGTTCGCGCCGACGCGCTCGGCGAGCAACGCCGCGAGCGAGGGCGTCTGCACGGGGTTCGAGATCGTCGAGACGATGACGGCGCCGATGCGGCTCGGCTCGATGCCGGCGCGCTCGATCGCCTCCTTCGCGGCGGCCTCGGCGAGGTCGACGGCGGTCACGGCAGCGGAGGCGCGCATGCGGGTGATGACCCCGGTGCGCTGGCGGATCCACTCGTCGGAGGAGTCGATCGGCCCGACGATGTCGTCGTTCGGCACGGTGACGTCGCCGCGAGCGGCGCCCACCGACCAGATGCGCGTGAACGGCACGCCGACCGACTGC
The DNA here is from genome assembly GCF_014595885.1 of Microcella alkalica. Classification (GTDB taxonomy): domain Bacteria; phylum Actinomycetota; class Actinomycetes; order Actinomycetales; family Microbacteriaceae; genus Microcella; species Microcella alkaliphila_B. Next base: position 323,376 of record NZ_JABUKC010000002.1, read on the forward strand.
TTCAGGACGGGCTGCTCGCTCATGCGGTCTCCAGCATCTCGATCGCGGCGGGGAGGTCGTCGGGGGTCTTGATGCCGACGGTCGGCACGCCCTTGAGGCCGCGCTTGGCGAGGCCCACGAGCGCCCCGGCGGGGAGGAGCTCGATGACGCCCGTGACGCCGTCGGCCGACATCGACTCCATGCAGAGGTCCCAGCGCACGGGCGAGGAGATCTGCCCGACCAGCAGGTCGACGAACCCCGCTCCGGAGGTCACGACCGAGCCGTCGCGGTTCGTGTAGAGACGGATGCTCGGGTCGGCGGCGGGGACGCTCGCGGCGGCGGCGCGCACGCGTTCGACCGCCGAGCCCATGTAGCTCGTGTGGAACGCGCCGGCGACCTGCAGCGGGATCACCCGCGTGCCCGGCAGCGGGTCCGACGCCAGCGCGTCGAGGTTGCGCAGCTCGCCGGCGACGACGGTCTGGCCGCCGCCGTTGACGTTGGCGGCCTCGAGGCCGAGCTCGACGAGGCGCTCGCGCAGGGCATCCGCGTCGCCGCCGAGCACGGCGCTCATGCCCGTGGGCACGGCGGCAGCGGCGTCGGCCATCGCGAGGCCTCGCTCGCGCACGAGGCGCAGCGCGTCGGCCTCGTCGAGCACGCCCGCGATCGCGGCGGCGGCGAACTCGCCGACGGAGTGCCCGGCGACCGCGCCGACCTTCTCGCGGCGGCCCTCGAGCAGCGCGGCGGCGCTCACGAGCGACGCGGCGACGATGAGCGGCTGCGCGATCGCGGTGTCGCGGATGGTGTCGGCGTCCGACACGGTGCCGTGCGCGACGAGATCGATGCCGGCGGCCTCGCCGAGCGCCTCGACGCGCGCGCGGTGCGCGGGATCGGCGAGCCACGGCTCGAGGAAGCCCGGGGTCTGCGACCCCTGGCCGGGGGCGACGACGACGATCATGCCTTCATCCTTCCAAAGGGGCGAGGGAGGGGGAGGTGGTGGACGAGGGCCAAGAACTCGTCGGGACCTTGTCAGGAAGGTACAGGGCGACGGATGCCCGGCACGGCATTCCTCGTCAGCGTCGCTGCCCCTCGGGCTCGGCGATCGAGCCCACGATGAGCGCGCACTGCAGGATGATCGCCTCGCGGGCGCCGGTGGCGTCCCACCCGATGACCTCGCTGATGCGCTTGAGGCGGTAGCGCACGGTGTTGGGGTGCACGTAGAGCTCGCGAGCGGTCGCCTCGAGGCTGCGGCCGTTGTCGAGGTAGGCCCAGAGGGTCGTCAGCAGCTCGGTGTTGTGCGCCTTGAGCGGCTTGTAGATGCGGTTGATGAGCGTCGCGCGGGCGATCGGGTCACCGGCGAGCGCGCGCTCGGGCAGCAGGTCGTCGGCCAGGGTCGGTCGCGGGGCGTTGCGCCACGAGCGGGCCACCGCGAAGCCCGCGAGGGCGGCCTTCGCGCTCTTGCCGGCGTCGACGACGTCGGGCACCTCGGGGCCGAGCACGAGATGGCCGGTGCCGAAGAACGGCTCGAGCGACTGCGCGATCTGCGGGAAGCTGGCCGGCGCCTGAGGCGGCTCGTCGGCCTTCGGCAGCGCGCGACCGATGACGACGACGAGGCGGTTGCCCTGCACGCCGATGAGCACATCGGCGTCGACGTGGCGCGCGGTGCGGCGGATCTGGTCGACGTCGACGATGCGCGGCGTCGTGCCCACGAGCACGCACACCTCGCCGTGACCGTTCCAGCCGAGCGCCGCGATGCGGCTGGGCAGCTCGTTGTCGTACTCGCCGCTGAGGATCGAGTCGACGACGAGGGCCTCGAGCCGGGCATCCCACAGGCCGCGTGCCTCGGCGGCGCGCGCGTAGACGTCGGCGGCGGCGAAGGCGATCTCGCGGCTGTACAGCAGGATCGCCTCCCGCAGGCTCTGGTCGCCGCTCGTGACGCGCTCCTCGACGACCTCGACCACGACGCGGATGAGCTGCAGGGTCTGCTGCAGGCTCACCGAGCGCAGCAGCTCGCGCGGGGCGGCGCCGAACACGTCGGCGGCGATCCACGGCTGGGAGGTGGGGTCGTCGTACCAGCTGATGAGCGAGCTGATGCCCGCCTGCGCCACCAGCCCGACCGCGGAGCGCCGGCTCGGCGGCATCTCGCGGTACCAGGGCAGGGTGTCGTCGAGCCGCTTGAGCGTCGCCGTGGCGAGCTCGCCCGAGATGTTGCGCAGATACTGCAGGGTCTGGGCCTTCGTCATCGACGCCATGGCTCGTCCCTCCTCGACTCGGAACGGGGCCCCGCACGATGCGGGGCCCCGGTTCGGTGCTGCTGCGTCTACGCCTCGCCGCCGGCGGAGCCGGTCGTTCCCGCGGTGACGTCATGCAGACGGTAGTGCTCGATCGCTCGCGCGACCACCGACGGGTCGACCTGGCCGCGTCGCGCGAGCTGCTGCAGCGTGCGCACGACGATCGACGGGCCGTCGATGTGGAAGAAGCGGCGAGCGGCCGGGCGCGTGTCGCTGAACCCGAAGCCGTCGGCTCCGAGGGTCGCGAAGTCGCCGGGCACGAACGGCCGGATCTGGTCGGGCACGGCGTGCATGAAGTCGCTCACCGCGATGAACGGGCCCTCCGCGCCGCGCAGCTTCTCGGTCACGTAGGCCGTGCGGGGCGCCTCGCCCGGGTGGAGGAAGTTGTGCTCCTCCGCCGCGAGACCGTCGCGGCGCAGCTCGCTCCACGAGGTGACGCTCCAGATGTCGGCCGACACGCCCCAGTCGTTCGCGAGCAGCTGCTGCGCCTCGATCGCCCACGGCACGGCGACGCCCGAGGCGAGGATCTGCGCCTTCGTGCCCTGGTGCTCGCCGCGCTTGAGCAGGTAGATGCCCTTGAGCAGGCCGTCGACGTCGAGGCCTTCGGGCTCGGCCGGCTGCACGATCGGCTCGTTGTAGACCGTCAGGTAGTACATGACGTTGGGGTCCGGGTGGCTGCCGCCGTACATGCGGTCCAGGCCCGCGCGCACGATGTGGCCGATCTCGTAGCCGTAGGCCGGGTCGTACGTGATGACCGCCGGGTTCGTCGAGGCGAGCAGCGGCGAGTGGCCGTCGGCGTGCTGCAGGCCCTCACCGGTGAGCGTGGTGCGACCGGCGGTGGCGCCGATGATGAAGCCGCGCGCCATCTGGTCGCCCGCGGCCCACATCGCGTCACCCGTGCGCTGGAAGCCGAACATCGAGTAGAAGACGTAGACGGGGATGAGCGGCTGCCCGTGCGTGGCGTAGCTCGTGCCCACCGCGGTGAACGCGGCGAACGCGCCCGCCTCGTTGATGCCCGTGTGGATGATCTGGCCCTGCGGGCTCTCCTTGTACGCCAGCAGCAGCTCGCGGTCGACGGAGGTGTAGTGCTGCCCGTTCGGGTTGTAGATCTTCGAGGTCGGGAAATACGCGTCCATGCCGAAGGTGCGGGCCTCGTCGGGGATGATCGGCACGATGCGGCTGCCGAACTCCTTGTCGCGCAGCAGATCCTTCAGCAGGCGCGCGAACGCCATGGTCGTGGCGACCTCCTGCTTGCCGGAGCCCTTCTTCACGATCTCGTAGGCCGAGGCGGGCGGCAGCGCGACGTCGACGTACTTCGACCGGCGCTCGGGCAGATACCCGCCGAGGGCGCGGCGACGCTCGTGCATGTACTGGATCGCCGGGTCGTCGGCGCCCGGGTGGTAGTACGGCGGGCGGTACGGGTCGGCCTCGAGCTGAGCATCCGTGATCGGGATGCGCATCTCGTCGCGGAACTGCTTGAGGTTGTCGAGCGTGAGCTTCTTCATCTGGTGGGTCGCGTTGCGGCCCTCGAAGCTCGGGCCGAGACCGTAGCCCTTGACCGTCTTCGCGAGGATGACGGTGGGCTGGCCCTTGTGCTCCTGCGCGGCCTTGAAGGCGGCGTAGACCTTGCGGTAGTCGTGGCCGCCGCGCTTGAGCTTCCAGATCTGGTCGTCGGTGTAGTTCTCGACCATCGCCGCGGTGCGCGGGTCGCGACCGAAGAAGTGCTCGCGGATGAACGCGCCCGACTCGGCCTTGTAGGTCTGGTAGTCGCCGTCGGGTGTCACGTTCATGAGGTCGCGCAGCGCGCCCTCGTGGTCCTGCGCGAGCAGGGCATCCCACTCGCGACCCCAGATGACCTTGATGACGTTCCAGCCGGCGCCGCGGAAGAAGCTCTCCAGCTCCTGGATGATCTTGCCGTTGCCGCGCACGGGGCCGTCGAGACGCTGCAGGTTGCAGTTGATGACGAAGTTGAGGTTGTCGAGGCCGTCGTTCGCGGCGAGCTGGAGGGCTCCGCGGCTCTCGACCTCATCCATCTCGCCGTCGCCGAGGAACGCCCAGACCTGCGAGTCGTCGCCGTCGACGATGCCGCGGTGGGTGACGTACTTGTTGAGCTGCGCCTGGTAGATCGCGTTGATCGGCCCGAGACCCATCGACACGGTCGGGTACTGCCAGAAGTCGGGCATGAGCCGGGGGTGCGGGTAGCTCGAGAGGCCGCCCGTCGGGTGCGACTTCTCCTGCCGGAACCCGTCGAGCTGCTCGGGGCTCAGCCGGCCCTCGAGGAAGGCGCGCGCGTACATGCCGGGCGAGGCGTGGCCCTGGTAGAAGATCGAGTCGCCGCCGTTGGGGTGGTCCGCCCCGCGGAAGAAGTGGTTGTGGCCGACCTCGTAGAGCGCGGCGCTCGAGGCGTAGGTCGAGATGTGGCCGCCGACGGCGATGCCGGGGCGCTGGGCGCGGTGCACCGTGATGGCGGCGTTCCAGCGGATCCAGGCGCGGTAGCGGCGCTCCAGCTCCTCATCGCCGGGGAACTCGGGCTCGTTCTCGGGTGCGATGGTGTTGAGGTAGTCCGTCGTCGGCACCATGGGCACGCCCAGGTGCAGCTCCTTGCTGCGCTTGAGCAGGCTGAGCATGATCTCGCGCCCGCGCTGCGGTCCGTGCTGCTGCACGAGGGCGTCGAGCGACTCGTTCCATTCGGCGGTTTCCTCGGGATCCGCATCCATCGTGTGCACCGAGTACGGATCCTGGTCGTTGACCGTCACCCTGAACCTCTTCCTGGTGGTCGTTAGGGGGGAGCGTCGGCGTCGCGGGCCGGGTCTCGGCGCGCGAACAGGCGAACCCTCCCACTCTAGACCCGCGCACCCGCGTCGCCTCCGAGGCCCGGCTAGCCTCGGAGCATGGTTATTGAGGTCGGCGCGCGCGCCCCCCGCTTCGCCCTGCGCGATGCGCACGGGCGCACGATCGAGGGCCCGGATGCCCGGGGCGGGCGGGGCGTGCTCGTCGCCTTCTTCCCGCTCGCCTTCACGCCGGTCTGCACCGACGAGCTGCGGGCGCTCGACGACGACGTCGCCCGCTTCGCGGCGGGCGGCGTGAGCGTCGTCGCCGTCTCGGTCGACTCGATGGCGACTCTTCGCGCGTTCGGCGACGCTCACGGGCTCGCGCTGCCCCTGCTGTCGGACTTCTGGCCCCACGGCGCCGTCGCGAGCGCGTACGGCGTCCTGCTTCCTGACCGCGGCTGGGCAGATCGCGTGTCGGTGCTCGTCGACGCGACCGGCGTCGTGCGCGCGGTCGTGCGCGGCACCGACGAGCGTCCGCGCGACGCCGCCGCCCACGATGCGGCGCTCGACGCGCTCGATGCCGACGCCCTCGACACCGCCGCGCCCGACCGCGGCTAGTCTGGCCCCGCGGGCTCTTAGCTCAGCTGGTAGAGCGCCTCGTTTACACCGAGGATGCCGGGGGTTCGAGTCCCTCAGGGCCCACCGCATCACGCGACGCCGCCACGGGCGAGCCGTCACGAGCTCCCGTGTTGGGGGGCTGTCGTAGCCTCGCCCGCGGGCGCACCCGCGCCCGGGGAGGTTCCGTGGTGCCCGAGAGCGTCGAGCAGTGGTGGTCGCGTCGGCAGTGGTCGACGGGCCGCGACGTGCCCTACGAGATCGGCCGCTACCGCGACGCCTGGGCGCCGTTCGCCGCCCTGGTCGAGCAGTTCCGCCCCGAGCGCAATCGCGATCTCGTGCTCTCGCAGGTGCCGCCCGCGGCGGAGGTCTGGCTCGTGTGGGTCTGCCCGATCGGGCACGAGTTCGTCGCGACCCCCGCCGAGCAGCGCGCACGACCGGGCGCGCGCCGGGGCGGCCGCTCGTGGTGCCCCGTCTGCGCGGCGCCCGGGGCCCTGCCGGGGCCCGGCTCGAAGTGGCCGCGCCCGGCGCCGCGTCCGGACGGCGCCGCGGGCCGAGCGGCAGGGGCGACGCGCTCGCGCCCGCCGCGCCACGTGCCCGCCGCGGCCGCGGCGATCCCCGTCGTGCCGAGCGCCGACGTCGCACCCGGGCGCGCCTTCCGCAGCGCGATCGCCCCGCGCGCGACGAGCGCGACCGAAGCTGCGGTGCGCGCCGCGATCGAGGCGCGACTCGCGGTGGACCTCACCCCCAACGCGGTGCGCGTACGGCGGCCGTTCTTCGAGCGGCTCGAGGTCTGGCCCGACATCGTCATCCCCGAGTTCGCCGTCGCAGTCGAGCTCGACACGATCGGCCGCAACGCCGACGAGCACGTCGGCCGTCGCGAGGCGACGGATCGGCGCAAGGACCAGCTGCTGCGCGAGGTCGGCTGGGAGGTCGTGCGGCTGCGCGTGAAGCCCTTGCGAGCGCTCGGGCCGTACGACCTCGTGGTGCCCGGCATGTCGCAGCGCGCGATCGACGCGCTCGTCGAGCGCATCGGCGACGCCCGCGGCGAGCTCTTCGTCGCCGCCTACCGGCGCGCCTGAGCGGCCGTCAGAGGAAGAGCGCCCAGAGCAGCGCGACGAAGACGAGCACGAAGATCGTCGGCGTGACGAAGCGCACGATCTCGACGCCGCGACCCATGCCGACGATGCGGCGAGCGAGGGTGCTCGACGACGGCAGCGCGCGCAGGGCCTCGATGACGGCGCGGCCCTCCGTCGCGGCGGCGTACTGCGCGAGCGCGCCGAGGATGCCCGAGGCGAGCAGGATGCCGGCCGCCGCGAGGCGCACGGGCAGCTCGGTCTCGGCCAGGCCGTCGACGAGCATCCACACCGTCACCGCCAGCAGGAAGGTCGGGGCCAGCTGCGAGGCGATGATGTGCTTCCTGGCGGTGTTCCAGTGCGCGATGAGCTCGTTCTCGGTCACGCGGGGCTCCTCGAGTCGTCGTCGATGCGGGCGCTGCCGCGGGCGGTGGCTACGATCGGGCCAGCCGCGCCTGCGGCGATCCCCACCCTAGAGGAGTCATCCCGTGCGCTCGGCCCTGCTCGCGCTCGTCGTCGCGAGCCTGCTGTGGGGCACGACGGGCACGGCGGCGAGCTTCGTCTCCGAGTCCGTCAGCCCGATCGCGATCGGCGCGGCCACGATGGCCATCGGCGGCGCGCTGCTCTTCGCGGTGAGCGCGGGCGGCGCGCTGGCCGCCATCCGGCGGGCCGACGCCCGCCGCTGGCTGCTGATCGGCGCGGTCGGCGTCGTGGTCTACCCGCTCGCCTTCTACTCCGGCATGGATCTCGCGGGCGTCGCGATCGGCAACGTCGCCGCCCTCGGCTCGGGGCCGCTCTTCGCGGCGCTGCTGGAGCTCGTCGTCGATCGTCGACCGCTGTCGCGGCAGTGGATGCTCGGCGCGAGCGCCGCCATCGTCGGCGTGGCGCTGCTCGTCGTCGGTGGGCACGGCGACGGGAGCAAGACCGCGCCCGCGAGCCTCGGCCTCGGCGTCGCGCTCGGGCTGCTCGCGGGCGCCGCCTACGCGCTCTACACCTTCGCCTCCGGTCGCGTGATCGGGCTCGGTGTCTCCAGCCGCGCGACGATGGGGGCGGTCTTCGGGCTCGGCGCCGTGCCGCTCGCGATCGTGCTCGCGGCGACGGGGGCGGCGCTGCTCGAACGCTCGACGAACCTCGCGATCGTCGGCTATCTCGCCCTCGGCCCGATGTTCCTGGCCTACGTGCTGTTTGGCTGGGGGCTGCGCCTGATCCGCAGCTCGACGGTGACGGTCATCACCCTCCTCGAGCCGGTCGTCGCGACCCTGCTCGCCGTCGCGATCGTGGGCGAGCGCCTCGACGCGCTCGGCTGGATCGGGCTCGCGCTCATCCTCGCCGGCGTCTCCGTCGTGTCGACGGCCCGTCGCCCCGCCGCCGCGCACTAGCGCCCCTATCATTCGGCTCATGGTCGATCCCCTCGAACCCGACGACGGCGAAACGGTCCTCCCGCCGGGGCCGCGTCGTTCGACCTACACCCCGCCCCCGGTCGGCGCGCGCTACGAACCGGGATCGCTGACGGGGGAGCCCGCTCCGATGCCGAGTCCGTCGCCGGCGCCGGTCAGCGCGCCGACGTCGGCTCCGGTCGCTGAGACTTCGCCGGTCGCGCCGCCGCTCGCCCCGCCGCCCGCCCCGCAGGCGGTCGAGCAGCCCGCGCCGCAGGTCGTGTGGCAGGTCGACAGCGCCCCGCCCGCTGCGGAGCCCGACGGCGTCGACGCCCCGGCCCCGGGCATCCCCTCGGCGCAGTCGGTCGCCGAGCAGCTCGGCATCCCGGGGGTGCCCCCGCCGCCCGAGCGCGCCTCGCTCTCCGACGACGAGCTCGCCGCCGTGCTCGACCCCGCGAAGGCGCCGCCCGGCAGCACCGCCGAGCTCATCGAGCTCTTCGAGCAGCAGCTGACGCTGCGCGCGCAGGAGGCGCAGCGACTGAGCCTGTGGGAGCAGGCGGTGCGCGAGAGCGGCGTGCCGCACGCCGACGACCTCGTCGAGTCGGTGCGCAGCGGCTTCACGGGCGTCATCGATATCGTGCCTCCCGCGGCCGCCGCCGACGACCCGTGGGCCCGGTATCCCGGAGCCTCCGGGCCAGCACCGGCCGACGAGACCGGCGACGGTCTGCCGCTCGTGCTGCCGCCGATCGTCGCGGATGCTCCCGCCGAGGCCGTGCCCCCGATCGAGCCGGCGGAGCCCGAGATCGTGGCCGACGACGCGTCCCTCCCGCCCGATGCCGACAGCGGCAGCGACCCCGGCACCGGCGCCGACGCGCTCGCGCAGGCTCTCGCCGCGTCTCCTCCGCCCTTCGGGCTCGTGCCCTCGGCGGTCGTGCCGCCACCCGTCACCGACGACGCACCCGGTGCGGCGGCCGATTCGCAGCCGGAGCCCACGCAGGAGCCCGAGCCCACGGAGGAGCCCGAGCCCACGGAGGAGCCCGCGACGGCCACGCTCGCCGGCTCGGAGCCACCGCCCCTCATTGAACCCGAGCCCCACACCGGAGCCGCAGCGCTCGAGCGCCTCTTCCTCGACGACGCGTCACCGGCCTCCGCCGAGCAGCCCATCGCCGACACGCCCCGCCCGATGCCCGCCGCTCCTCTCGGTGCGCCGACGGGCCCCATCCTGACGAACCCGGCGGCGGTCGCGGCCGCAGCGCTCGGTTTCGACGAGCTGCTGCGCGACCCCGGCCCCGCCGCGGCCAGCTCGAGCGCGAGCCCGGCGTCCCTGCCACAGGCGATCGCCCCGGGCCCGATCGCCCCGGGCCCGATCGCCCCGACCCCGATCGTCCCGTCGAGCTCGGCCCCTGTCGCGACCGGCTCGCAGGCGGTCCCCGTCGTCGACTCGGGCGAGCGCACGAACCCGCCGGCGCTCCGCGTGGAGGCCTCCGCGCTCGAGCCGACCCCCGTCGCGCTGCGCGCGGGCCGCTCGATCCGGCTGTTCTGGCTGTGGTTCGCGGTCACTGCGAGCGTTGTGAGCGTCGGCCTCGGCGGCGTTCTGATCGGCCTCGGCATGAGCCTTCGGCAGGCGATCCTGTCGGCACTCGTCGGCGTGGCGGTCTCGTTCCTCCCGCTCGGCCTGGGCACGCTCGCCGGCAAGTGGAGCGGCCAGCCGACGATGGTCGTCTCCCGCGCCACGTTCGGCATCGTCGGCAACCTGCTGCCGGCGACCCTCGCGGTCGTCACGCGCCTGCTGTGGGCGGCGGCCCTGCTCGGGATGCTCGGCGCGAGCGTCACGGCGGGCCTCCGCGCGGCCGGCATCGCCCAGGCGGTCGACCCGCTCGCGCTCTCCGGCGGCATCGCGACCGCCGGCCTCGTCGTCGCCGCCGCGATCGCGGGTTTCGGCTTCGGCATGATCGCGATCGTCGCCGCCGTCGCGAGCGTGCTGGCGGGCATCCTCGTCGTGCTCGTGCTCGTCGTGACGGCACCCGCTCTCGACATGGATGCCGCGCTCGCCATCCCGGACGGCGACTGGTCGCTCGTGGTCACGGGCGCCGTGCTCGTGTTCAGCCTCGTCGGGCTCGCCTGGGCGAACTCCGCCGGCGACCTCGCCCGCTACCAGGCGAAGGGCACGATCGGCGCGGGGGCGGTGCTCTTCGCCTCGTTCGGCGCGACCCTGCCGGCCTTCGCCCTCGTCGCGTGGGGTGCCGCGCTCGCGAGCTCCGACCCGGAGCTCGGGGCCGCGCTCGCGACCGACCCGATCGCCGCGCTCGCGGGCCTGCTCCCGGTCGCGCTCGCCCTGCCGCTCGTGCTCGCGGTCGCCGTGAGCCTGCTGGCAGCCGCGGCCCTCGCGCTCTACTCGGGAGGGTTCGCGCTGCTCGCGACGGGCATCCGCACCTCGCGCCCCATGAGCGTCGTCATCGGCGTCGTCGTGACCGGGGCGATCGCGGCGCCGCTCGTGGCGGGCGCCCCCTCGCTCGAGGTGCTGCTGCGCGACGTGCTGACCACGCTCGCCGTGCCGGTCGCCGCCTGGGCGGGCATCTTCGGCGCGGAGACCATGATCCGCACCCGTCGCGTGCACTCGCCGTCGCTGCTGCAGTCGGGCGGGGTCTACCCGCCGGTGCGCTGGGTCAACACCGTCATGCTCGTCGTGGCGAGCGTCATCGGCTGGGGCTTCACGAGCGCGAGCCTCGCCCTGCTCGACGGGCAGGGCTACCTGTGGCGGCTCACGGGGGCGACGGGGCCGGTGGCCGAGAGCGACGCGGGCGTCGCCGCCGCGCTGCTCATCGGGCTGCTCACGCCGATCGTGGCCGGCATCCCCGCCGTGCGTCGCCTGCAGGAGGCCGAATCGCGCGCGGTGCTCGACTCCTAGACTGGGAGCATGCCCCGCACCGTCGCTGACGCCCTCGCCGCGGCCGAGCGGCTCTGGCCGCTCGACGGCGCCGAGGCGTGGGATGCTCCGGGTCTCCTCGCCGGCGATCCTGCCGCGCCGCTCGAGCGCATCCTGCTCGCGGTCGACGCCGTCGCCGACACCGTCGACGAGGCGGTCGAGCGCCGAGCGCAGCTGCTGCTCGTGCACCACCCGCTGCTCATGCGCGGCGTGACAACCGTCGCCGAGTCGACCGCGAAGGGCGCCCTGCTCGCGCGGCTCATCCGCGGCGGCTGCGCGCTCGTGGCCGCCCACACCAACGCCGACGTCGTCGAGACCGGCACGAGCGCGCGACTCGCCGAGCTGCTCGGGCTCGAGGGCTCGCGCCCGATCGAGCCGGCGCCGGGGCGCCCCGAGCGCGGCCTCGGCCGCGTGGGCTCGCTCGCCGAGGCCGAGTCGCTCGAGGCGTTCGCGCGGCGCGTCGCGAGCATCCTGCCGCCGACGGTCGGGGGCGTGCGGGTCGCGGGGGATCCCGCCCGACCGGTGCGCACCGTCGCCGTCTGCGGGGGAGCGGGCGACTCGCTGCTCGCGCACCCCGCCGTGCGCGCCGCCGATGTCTACGTCACCGCCGACCTGCGCCACCACCCCGCGAGCGAGGCGATCGAGACTTCGCTCGTCGCCGGTGGGCCGGCGCTCGTCGACGTCTCGCACTGGGCGAGCGAGTCGCTGTGGCTCGCGACCGCGGCCGACGAGCTGCGCGCCGCCCTGCCCGACGTCGAGGTCGTCGTGAGCGAGCGACGCACCGACCCCTGGACCCTGCTGATCGTGAACGACGCGCCGGCCACCATGGCGCGGAAGGAGCACCCCTGATGGCCCTCACCGCCGCCCCCGAGACGCAGGCCCGCCTGCTCGACCTGCAGCGGCTCGACACCGCCCTGCAGCAGCTCGCCCACCGCGCGCGCACGCTGCCGGAGCGCGCCGCCGTGACGGCCCTGCAGGAGGACGCGGAGCGCATCAAGGCCGCCGTCGTCGAGACGAGCGGGCACCTCGAGGATGCCCGGCGCGAGCTCGGCCGCGTCGAGTCCGACGTCGACCTGGTCGAGAAGCGCATCGCGCGCGACACCGAGCGCCTGCAGCAGAGCTCGTCGGTGAAGGACATCCAGGGGCTCGAGCACGAGCTCGGCTCGCTGCGGGCCCGCCTGAGCGAGCTCGAGGAGGTCGAGCTGACCCTCATGGAGCGCATCGAGCTGCTCGAGACCGCCGCGAATGGCGCGAGCGACACGCTGCAGGCGCACACGGCGCGTCGCGAGGTTGCCGAGCGCGAGCTGCAGGAGGCCGTTCAGGCGATCGAGGCGGAGCGCGCGAGCGTGCAGGCCGAGCGCGACGCCCTCGCCGCCGAGCTGCCGGCCGACCTGGTCGCTTTGTACGAGAAGCAGCGCGAGCGCTACGGCACGGGCGCCTCGCACCTGCGGGCGCGCGTCTCGAGCGCGAGCGGCGTAACGCTCACCGGCTCCGACCTGGAGATGGTGCGGCGCGCCGCGCCCGACGAGGTCATCCTGTGCCCCGACTCGAACGCGATCCTCGTCCGCACGGCGGAGTCGGGGCTGTGACCCGCGAGCTGCTTGTCGAGGCGGACGGCGGCTCGCGCGGCAACCCCGGCCCCGCCGCCGGGGGTGCTGTCGTGATCGACCCCTCCAGCGGCGAGGTGCTCGCCGAGGTGGGCGTCTGGGTGGGGACGGCGACCAACAACGTGGCCGAGTACTCGGGGATGCTCGCGGGCGTGCGCCGCGCCCTCGAGATCGATCCGGATGCTCAGCTGACGATCCGCATGGATTCCAAGCTCGTCGTCGAGCAGATGATGGGCCGCTGGAAGATCAAGCACCCCGCCATGGCCGAGCTCGCCGCCGAAGCCCGTCAGGCGCTCACCGGTACCCCCGTGCGCTTCGAGTGGGTGCCGCGACTGCAGAACTCGCGCGCCGACAAGTGCGCCAACGACGCCATGGACGCCCGAGCATCCTTCTCGCGCTGAGCGCGCTAGCCTGACAGGGCAAGTGGGTCGGCCAGACGGTCGCGTCGGAGACACGCCCCCGCGAGGGGGAACGGCTCCGCCGAGGAACGTCCGGGCTCCGCAGAGCAGGGCGGTGGGTAACACCCACCCGGAGCAATCCGCGAGAAAGTGCAACAGAGAGCAGACCGCCGCGGGCGCAAGCCTGCGGTAAGGGTGAAACGGTGGTGTAAGAGACCACCAGGGGCCCGAGTGATCGGGCTCGCTGGGTAAACCTCGCCCGGAGCAAGGTCAGACAGACACCGATGAGGCTGCTCGCTGAGGTGTCGGGTAGACCGCTGGAGCGTGTCGGCAACGGCTCGCCGAGAGAGATGGCCGTCGAAGGGGAGTGATCCCTGGAACAGAACCCGGCGTATCGGCCGGCCCGCTTGCCTCGCTGATGCGCGCCCGGGGGCGTCGACCGGCGTCGTCGTCAGGCGATCGTCGTGCCGAGCAGCGAGCCGATCGCGAAGGTCACCCCGAGGGCGAGCGCGCCGCCGACGAGCACGCGCAGCGTCGGCCGCAGCGCCGGGCTGCCGCCCAGTCGCGCGCCGAGCGCGCCCGTGACGCCAAGCGCGATGAGGGTGGCGGCGAACGCGACGGGGATGCGCAGCTCGGCCGGCGGGAGCGCGATCGCCAGCATGGGCAGCACCGCCCCCAGCAGGAAGGCCAGGAACGACGCCCAGGCCGCCTGCCAGGGCTTGAGCACCTCGGTCTCGTCGATGTGCAGCTCGGCCGAGAGGTGGGCCGCGAGCGCGTCGTGGGCGGTGAGCTCCTCGGCGACGCGCTGCGCCGTCTCGCGCGACAGGCCCTTCGACTCGTAGATCGCGGCGAGCTCGGCGAGCTCCTCCTCGGGCATCTCGGCGAGCTCGCGCTTCTCCTTCTCGATGAGCGCGGTCTGGCTGTCGCGAGCGCTCGCGACGGAGACGTACTCGCCGAGGGCCATCGAGAACGCACCACCGACGACGGCCGCGGCTCCCGCGGTGAGGATCGGGGCCAGCTCGCTCGTCGCGCCCGCCACGCCGACCACGACGGCGGCGACCGAGACGATGCCGTCGTTGGCGCCGAGCACGCCCGCGCGGAGCTTGTTGAGGCCGTCGCTGAACGCTCCGCGGTCGTGCGGCTCGGCGTCGTGCGCGGCAGGAGTGGCGGGGAGCGGATCCGTCATGCGCGGCAGTCAACCACCGCTCGACGGGCGCTTCAAGGAAGGGGAGGCTATGCACACCGTCGCGGCGCGTCAACCCCGTGACACGTATGCCGGTCTTCGCATGGGCGGCCACGTAGCGTTGCAGGCATCCACCGGGTTCGCCCGGATGACCGTGGCGGCTGGGAAGTCGGCGATCCGACCGGAAGGCCCCCATGACCTCCCTCACCGCACCCTCGATCGGCGCCGTTCGCGCCACCCAGCCTCGCGACCCCGGGCAGCCGCACCCGACGAGCTCGTACTCGGCGCTCATGCGCACCGTGCGCGACGCCGGCCTGCTGCGCCGTCGGCGCGGCTTCTACCTCGCCGTCTTCGCGGCCCTCGTCGTCGCCCTGGGCGGTGCGGTCACCGGCTTCGTGCTGCTCGGCGACACGTGGTACCAGCTGCTCATCGCGGCCGCGCTCGGCATCATCCTCACGCAGATCGCGTTCGTCACCCACGAGGCCTCGCACCGCCAGATCTTCGAATCCGGCAAGGCCAACGACCGCGCCGGCCGGTGGCTCGCGGCGGGCGTTGTCGGCATCAGCTACCACTGGTGGATGCACAAGCACTCGCGCCACCACTCCAAGCCGAACCAGGTCGGCGCCGACCCCGACATCGAGATCGACACGATCCGGTTCACGGCGGCCGACGCCGCCGCCACGCGCGGACCGATCGCGGCCATCACGCGGCGGCAGGGCTGGCTCTTCTTCCCGCTGCTGACGCTCGAGGGCCTCAACCTGCACGTGCGCTCGATCGCGAGCCTGTTCGAGAAGGGCCGCATCGAGGGCCGCGCGCTCGAGCTCACGCTCATCGGGCTGCGACTGAGCCTCTACGTCGCGGTGATCTTCTGGGCGCTCCCGCTCGGCATGGCCTTCGCCTTCCTCGGCGTGCAGCTGGCCGTGTTCGGCGTCTACATGGGCGCCTCGTTCGCGCCGAACCACAAGGGCATGCCCATCCTGCCCCACGACTCCAAGCTCGACTTCCTCAGCCGGCAGATCATCACCTCGCGCAACATCAAGGGCGGATGGTGGTCGACGGCGCTGTTCGGCGGCCTCAACCACCAGGTCGAGCACCACCTATTCCCCAACATGCCGCGCCCGGCGCTGTCGCGTGCTCGCGAGATCACGCGCGACTACGCGCGCCAGCTCGGCATCCCCTACACCGAGGCGGGCATCGGCGAGTCGTACCGCATCGTGGTCCGCCACCTCAACGAGGTGGGTCTGCAGGCTCGCGATCCCTTCGACTGCCCGATGGTGAACCGCTTCCGTCGCGCCTAGCGCGGCGCCCGTCAGAGGGGGCGGTGCGCGAGCGCGGCCGCGCCCATGATGCCGGCGTTGTTGCGCAGCGTCGCCGGCACGATCGGGGTGCGCAGCCGCAGCAGCGGTAGGAACTGCTCGTGGTGCTTCGACACGCCGCCGCCGACGACGAGCAGCTGGGGTGAGAACAGGAACTCCACGTGGGCGTAGAAGCGCTGCAGGCGCTGCGCCCACGCCTCGAACGTGAGCTCCTGCCGCTCGCGCACGCCGTTCGACGCCCAGTGCTCGACGTCGTCGCCGTCGAGCACGAGGTGCCCGAGCTCGGTGTTCGGGATCAGCGTGCCGTCGAACAGGAAGGCGCTGCCGATGCCGGTGCCGAGGGTGGTCAGGATGGTGAGCCCCGGCTGGCCGGCTGCGGCGCCGTAGCGGGCCTCCGCGACGCCCGCCGCGTCCGCGTCGTTGACGAAGTGGATGCTGCGCCCCAGCTCGGCCTCGAACAGCTGCTCCGCCTCGAGTCCGATCCACTGCTCGCTGACGTTGGCGGCCGACATTGTGCGGCCCTCCAGCACGATCGCGGGGAAGCAGACCCCGACGGGTGCCTCGGCGGGAGCATCCAGCTCGGCCAGGATCTCGACCGTCTGCGCGACGATCGCGTCCGGTGCGCCGCCGGGCGGGGTCGGTCGCTTCACGCGCTCGCTCACGAGCGCGCCCGTGCCGAGGTCGACGAGCGCCCCCTTGATGCCGGTGCCGCCGATGTCGATGCCGACTGCGAGGGTCATGCGCTGCGTCCTTCCGGGGCGGGTGTCGGGGCAGAGGTGTCAGGGCAGAGTGAGGATCTCGGCGCCGCGCTCGGTGACGACGAGCGTGTGCTCGAACTGGGCCGACAGCGACTTGTCCTTCGTCGTGACCGTCCAGTCGTCGGGCCAGAGATCCCACTCGATCGTGCCGAGCGTGAGCATGGGTTCGATCGTGAAGACCATGCCGACCTCCATGACGGTGTCGAACTGCGGCGCGGCGTCGTAGTGCGGCACGATGAGCCCGGAGTGGAACGAGCGCCCGACGCCGTGCCCCGTGAAGTCGCGCACGACGCCGTAGCCGAAGCGCTTGGCGTACGCCTCGATCGCGCGGCCGATCACGTTGATCTGCCGCCCGGGCGCGACGGCCCTGATGCCGCGGTGGAGGGCCTCCTGCGTGCGCTCGACGAGCAGGCGGGCATCCTCGCTCGGCTCGCCGGCCAGGAAGGTCTTGTTGAGGTCGCCGTGCACGCCGTTCTTGAAGGCCGTGATATCGATGTTGACGATGTCGCCGTCGGCGATGACGGTGTCGTCGGGGATGCCGTGGCAGATGACCTCGTTGAGGCTCGTGCAGCACGACTTCGGGAAGCCGCGGTAGCCGAGCGTCGACGGGTAGGCGCCGTGGTCGAGCAGGAACTCGTGCGCGATGCGGTCGAGCTGGTCGGTCGTCACGCCCGGCGCGATCGCGGCGCCGACGGCCTCGACGGCCTGCGCGGCGATGCGGCCCGACTCGCGGATGAGCTCGATCGTCTCGGCGTCGTAGACGTCGCCGCCGACGTGCGGGGGCGGGGCCGCCTTGCCGACGTAGGGAGGGCGCGGGATGCCCGCCGGAACCTGACGCTGCGGTGAGAGCCGCCCGGCGATGAGGTGGCCGGAGGCGTCGCGAGGCATAGTCTCGAGTCTACCGAGCGAGGGGAGAGGCTCATGGCCGACGACCGCGAGCAGCAGTGGTGGTACAACCACCGCACCGGCGAGGTGGAGGAGGGGCCGCAGTCCCTCGGCTCCGACCGCGACGGCCCGTACGCGAGCCGCGAGGAGGCTGCTCGGGCCCCCGAGATCGCGCGCGAGAGAGCCCGCCGCTGGGCCGAGGAGGAGGCGCAGGAGCGCTGAGCCGCCTGGCTCAGTTCGCGCGCTCCTGCAGCGCCTGCTCGGCCGTGTCGTCCTCGTACGAGTGCTCGGCGTCGGGGTAGGCGCCCGACTCGACGTCGGCGCGGTACGCGAGCGCAGCATCCTTCAGCACCTGCCGGAGGTTGGCGTACTGCTTCACGAACTTCGGCAGGCGGCCGCTCGTCAGCCCCGCCCAGTCGGTCCAGACGACGAGCTGGCCGTCGCAGTGCGGCCCCCCGCCGACCGAGATCGTGGGGATGCTCAGCGCCTCCGTCACGCGACGCGCGGCCTCGGCCGGCACCATCTCGAGCACGACCGCGAACGCCCCGGCCTCCTCGACGGCCTTCGCGTCGGCCAGCAGCAGCTCCGCGGCCTCGCCACGGCCCTGGATGACATGGCCGCCGAGCCCGTGCTCGCTCTGCGGCGTGAAGCCGATGTGGCCCATGACGGGGATGCCCGCCGAGACGATGCGCCGGATCTGCTCGGCCGAGCGGCGCCCGCCCTCGAGCTTGACGGCGTGCGCCCCCGTCTCCTTCATGAACCGGAACGCGGTGTGCAGAGCCTCGTCGGGCCCCGTCTCGTACGAGCCGAAGGGCATGTCGGCGACGACGAGCGCGCGCTTGACGCCGCGCACGACGCCGCGCGTGAGCGGGATCAGGTCGTCGATCGTGACCGGCAGGGTGGTGTCGTAGCCGAGCACGGTGTTGCCGGCCGAGTCGCCGACGAGCAGGAAGTCGATGCCGGCCTCGTCGAAGATCTGCGCCGTCAGCACGTCGTACGACGTCAGACCGGTGATCTTGATGCCCTGCTCCTTCGCGCGGGCGAAGTGCCGGGTGCGGACGCGCTTGAGTGCCTGCTCAGCCATGCGCACCACCCTAGACCCGGGGGATGCGCGTCACTCGGTCGGCCGGTACGTGATCGGCAGGCGCCGGTCGCGACCGAACGCCATGCCCGAGATCTTGGGCCCGATCGCGCCCTGGCGGCGCTTCCACTCGGCGCGATCGACGAGGCCCGTGATGCGGTGCACGAGGTCGTGGTCGTAGCCCAGCCCGACGATGTCGTCCTTGCCGAGGTGGCGCGTGATGTAGGCCTCGAGCACGGCGTCGAGCAGCTCGTACGGCGGCAGCGAGTCTTGGTCGACCTGGCCGGGGCGCAGCTCGGCGCTCGGCGGCTTCGCGATCGAGTTCTCCGGGATCGGCGGCGTCTCGCCGCGCGAGCCGGCGTGCTCGTTGCGCCAGCGGGCAAGCTCCCACACGAGCGTCTTCGGCACGTCCTTGATGGGGGCGAACCCGCCGACCGAGTCGCCGTAGATCGTCGAGTAGCCGACCGCGAGCTCGGTCTTGTTGCCCGTCGTCAGCACGAGGTGCCCGTGCATGTTCGACAGCCCCATGAGGATGATCGCCCGGATGCGCGCCTGCAGGTTCTCGGCAGCGACGCCGTCGAGCGCGAGCTGCGTCTCGACGGGCGCGACGAGGTCGGCGATCGGCTCCACCGAGTACTGCAGGCCGAGGCGCTCGGCGAGGTCGTCGGCGTCGGAGCGGCTGTGGTCGCTGCTCCACCGGCTCGGCATGCTCACGCCGTGCACCCGGTCGGCGCCGAGCGCGTCGGCGGCGATCGCCGCGCACACGGCCGAGTCGATGCCGCCCGAGAGCCCCAGGATCACCGAGCGGAAGCCGTTCTTCTCCACGTAGTCGCGCACGCCCGTGACGAGCGCGGTCCAGATCTGCTCGCGGTCGTCGGGCAGCTCGGCGACGTCGCGCGGCAGGGCGGGCAGGTCGGGGGCGGCGGATGCTGCGCTCGCGATCGCGACGCGGGCGACGGCCGGCGGCAGCGGCGTGTCGGTGGCGGCCTCGGCATCCACGTCGACGACGAGCAGGTGCTCCCGGAACTGGGGCGCACGGGCCAGGATCGTGCCGGAGCCGTCGACGACGACGCTGTCGCCGTCGAACACGAGGTCGTCCTGCCCGCCGACGATGTTGACGTAGGCGACGACGGTGTCGGTCTCGACCGCGCGGCGCGTGACGAGCGGCAGCCGCACCTCGTCCTTGTCGCGCTCGAACGGCGAGGCGTTGATGACGACGAGCAGGCCGGCGTCGGCCTCGAGCACGCGGCCGACCGGGCCGCCGTCGCGCCACAGGTCCTCGCAGACGATGAGGGCGACGTCGATGTCGCGGATGCGCAGCACGAGCAGCTCGTCGCCCGGGATGAACACCCGGTACTCGTCGAACACCGAGTAGTTCGGCAGGTGGTGCTTGGCGTAGCGGGCGACCACCTCGCCCCGGTGGAGGACGCTCGCGACGTTCTGCGCGATCGCGGTCGGCGCGTTCGACGTGCCGAGCTCGCGCGGGGCGTGCGGGCCGTCGGGGTGGCCGACGATGACGACGAGCTCGCCGAGGCCCTCGGCGTCGAGCCGAGTCGCGAGCTCGCCGACGGCGCGCGTCGCGGCGGCCAGGAACGAGGGGCGCGAGGCGAGGTCCTCGATGGGGTAGCCGGTGAGCGCCATCTCGCCGAGCGCGAGCAGATCGGCTCCCGCGGCGTGAGCCTCGCGGGCCGCGGCGAGCACCTGCTCGGCGTTGCCGCGGAGGTCTCCGACGGTGGGGTTCGACTGGCCGAGAGCCAAGCGGAGACGGGGCATAGCCGGTAGCCTAACGCTGGGCCCTGGGGCCCCTTCCGCCGGTCAGAGAGGGCTTCATGGACAAGCAGCGCGACTTCGTTCTCCGCACGATCGAGGAGCGCGGCGTGAAGTTCGTGCGGCTGTGGTTCACCGACGTCGTCGGCACCCTCAAGATGGTCGCGGTCGCCCCGGCCGAGGTCGAGGGAGCCTTCGCCGAGGGGCTCGGCTTCGACGGCTCGGCGATCGAGGGCTTCTCGCGCGCCTACGAGGCCGACGTGCTCGCGCACCCCGACCCGACGACCTTCCAGATCCTGCCGTGGCGCGGCGAGGTCGACCCGACCGCGCGCATGTTCTGCGACATCACGACGCCCGACGGTCAGCCCGCCGCCGCCGACCCGCGCCACGTGCTGAAGCGCACGCTCGCGAAGGCCGCCGAGCGCGGCTTCACCTTCTACACGCACCCCGAGATCGAGTTCTACCTGCTGAAGAGCAGCAAGTACGGCCCCGAGGGCCCGCAGCCGGTCGACGCCGCCGGCTACTTCGACAACGTGCCAGGCGGCACGGCGCACGACTTCCGGCGCCGCGCGGTGCGCATGCTGGAGGATCTCGGCATCTCGGTGGAGTTCAGCCACCACGAGGCCGGCCCCGGCCAGAACGAGATCGATCTGCGCTACGCCGACGCCCTCACGACGGCCGACAACATCATGACCTTCCGCACCGTCGTGAAGGAGGTCGCGATCGAGCAGGGCGTCTACGCCACGTTCATGCCCAAGCCGCTGGCCGCGCACCCCGGTTCGGGCATGCACACGCACCTGTCGCTCTTCGAGGGCGACACGAACGCCTTCTTCGACCCCGCCGGCCAGTACCAGCTGTCGAAGATCGGCCGGCAGTTCGCCGCGGGCCTGCTGAAGCACGCGCCGGAGATCACCGCCGTCACCAACCAGTTCGTCAACTCCTACAAGCGACTGTGGACGGGCGACGAGGCCCCCAGCTACGTCACGTGGGGCCACAACAACCGCTCGGCCCTCGTGCGCGTGCCGCTCTACAAGCCCGGCAAGGGCCAGAGCGCCCGCGTCGAGTACCGCGGTATGGATTCGGCGGCGAACCCCTACCTCGCCTTCTCGCTGCTGCTCGCCGCGGGCCTGAAGGGCATCGAAGAGGGCTACGAGCTGCCGCCCGAGGCAGAGAACACCGTCTGGGAGCTCAGCGAGACCGAGCGCCGCGCCCTCGGCTACCAGCCGCTACCCTCGAGCCTCGACCGCGCCCTGGGTCTCATGGAGGAGAGCGAGCTCGTAGCCGAGACCCTCGGCGAACAGGTCTTCAACTACGTGCTGCTCAACAAGCGCCGCGACTGGGCCGCCTACCGCGCGCAGGTGACGCCCTACGAGCTCGACAGCAACCTGGAGATCCTGTAGCCGAGCCCCACCGCGCCGCCACCACGCCATGCCCTCCTCACCGCTGAGCCTCTCCGCGCTCGCGCGTCTGGGCTTCACCGAGCTCAGCGCGGCGCGCGAGGCGCTCGGCGGCTACGAGCCGCACCTCGAGGCCTTCGGGCTCGCCGCCGACCCTGATCGCGCGTTGCGGTGGCTGCGGCGCCTGCACGAGCAGCATGAGGATGCCGTGGTCGCCGTCCTCGCCGACGAGGGCTGGACGCGGCGCCTGCTCCGCGCGCTCGGCGCGAGCGACGGCCTGGCCGAGTTCCTCCGCCGCCGTCCCGGCGAGCTCACGGCGCTGCGCGACGCGCTGCCCGAGCCCCTGACGGCGCAGGGGTACCGCGACGACCTGCGCGCGGCGGTCGCCCGGCACGAGGGCGATGCCGCCGTCGTCGCCCTGCGCGTGCGCTACCGCCACCACCTGCTGCGACTCTCGGTGTGGGATCTCGAGCACCCCGACCCGCTCGAGGCGATGCCGCGCGTCGGTGCGGCCCTCGCCGATCTCGCCGGCGCCGCGCTCGACGCCTCGCTCGAGCTCGCGCGCCGCGCGAGCACGTTCCCCGCCGACGACGTCGCCCGCACGCGACTCGCGATCATCGGCATGGGCAAGTGCGGGGCGAGCGAGCTCAACTACCTCAGCGACGTCGACGTGATCTACGTCGCCGAGGGCGCCTCCGGCCTGGAGACGGCGCGGGCCGTGGAGATCGCGACGCGACTGGCGCAGGCGACGGCGAGAGGCATCCAGGAGCCGGCGGTCGAGCCGGGGCTGTGGGAGGTCGACGCGAACCTGCGACCCGAGGGCAAGGACGGCGCACTCGTGCGCTCGCTTGACTCGCACCGCGCCTACTACGAGCGCTGGGCGAAGGACTGGGAGTTCCAGGCGCTGCTGAAGGCGCGGCCGGTCGCGGGCGATCTCGAGCTCGGCGACGACTACCTCGCGATCGTCTCGCCCCTGGTCTGGCAGAGCTCGCAGCGGGCGGGGTTCGTCGAGTCGGTGCAGGCGATGCGCGAGCGGGTGACGGCGCACATCCCCGCCGACGAGGTGGATGTCCAGCTCAAGCTCGGCCCGGGAGGGCTGCGCGACGTCGAGTTCACCATCCAGCTGCTGCAGCTCGTGCACGGCCACCTCGACGACTCGGTCCGCGAGTGCTCGACGATCGCCGCCCTCGCCGCCCTCGCCGAGCGCGGGTACATCGGGCGGGCCGAAGCGGCCGAGTTCTCCAGCGACTACCGGCTGCTGCGCGTCATCGAGCACCGACTGCAACTCGACGCGCTGCGGCGCACGCACCTCATGCCGCGCGACCCCGAGCGACTGCGCGTCATCGCCCGCGCGACCGGGCTCGTCGCCACCGCCGACGAGCTCACGGCGCGCTGGCAGCAGACCAAGCTCGCCGTGCGCAGCCTGCACGAGCGGCTCTTCTACCGGCCGCTGCTCTCGGCCGTCGCGGCGCTGCCGGAGGAGGGCTTCGCGCTCACGAGCGAGCAGGCCGAGGCGCGACTGCGCGCGATCGGCTTCGTCGACCCGCGCGGCGCCCTGCATCACATCGCCGCGCTCACCTCGGGCGTCTCGCGCAGCGCGCAGATCCAGCGCACGCTGCTGCCGGTCATCCTGCAGTGGCTCGCCGACGGCGCCGACCCCGACTACGGTCTGCTCGCCTTTCGGAGGCTCAGCGACGACCTGGGTGAGGCGTACTGGTTCCTGCGCATGCTGCGCGACTCCAGCGGTGCGGCGCAGCGGCTCACGAGCGTGCTCGCGTCGTCGCGCTACGTCGGCGGGCTGTTCGAGCGGATCCCCGAGGGCGCTGCGTGGCTCGAGAACGAGGAGGAGCTGCGCCCGCGACCGCTTGCGGCCCTGCTGGAGGAGACCCGCGCGACGCTTGCGCGGCACGACGGAGACGCTGAGGTCGCCGCGAAGGCGCTGCGGACCGCCCGCCGCCGGGAGGTGCTGCGCACGGCCCTCGCGGGCATCCTCGACATCATCACGGTCGACGAGCTCGGGCCCGCGCTCAGCGACATCACGACGACGTACCTCACAGGCGCGCTCGAGCTCGCGCGGCGTGACGCCGACGGCATCGAGTTCGCCATCGTCGGCATGGGGCGCTACGGCGGGAGCGAACTCGGCTTCGGCTCCGACGCCGACGTCATGTACGTCTACCGCGACGTCGGGGCGGCGGAACGCGCGCAGCAGCGCGCCGAGCATGTCGTGCGCGAGCTCGTGCGCCTGACCGAAGACCTGCGCCTGCCCTTCGAGCTCGATGCGGGCCTGCGGCCCGAGGGCCGGAACGGTGTTATCGTGCGCTCGCTCGAGTCGTACCGGGCGTACTACGCGCGCTGGTCCCTCACGTGGGAGGCGCAGGCCCTGCTGCGCGCGAGCGTCGTCGCGGGCGACGGCGCCCTCGCGGCCGACTTCACCGAGCTCGCCGACGGCGTGCGCTACCCCGAGGCACTGAGCGAGGCGGATGCCCGTGAGGTGCGCCGCATCAAGGCTCGCGTCGAATCGGAGCGGCTGCCGCAGGCCGCCGACCCCGCGCGCCACCTCAAGCTCGGCCGCGGTTCGCTGAGCGACGTCGAGTGGTTCGTGCAGCTGCTGCAGCTGCAGCACGCGGCGCGGCACCCCGGTCTGCGCACGACGTCGACCCTCGGGGCCCTTGCCGCCGCCGTCGATGCCGGGCTCGTCGCCGAGACCGATGCGGCTCGACTCCGCGACGCATGGCTCATCGCCTCGCGAGCCCGATCGGCGATCACGCTGTGGAGTGCCAAGACCGCCGACGTGCTGCCCACCGACCGGCGGCAGCTCGACGGCGTCGCCCGCCTCATGCGCTACGGCGCCGGGGGAGCCACCCGGCTCGAGGAGGACTACCTGCGCACCACGCGGCTCGCCCGCCAGGTGTTTGAGCGCGGCTTCTACGGTGCCGCGCCCGGCGCCTGAGGACGCGCGGCTCGACGGGCGACGGGCTCGCGCCGGGCATCCGCCCCTCGACGCCCCGGAGACGCCGCGAGGGCCGCACCCGCGCGAAGCGGACGCGGCCCTCGGGCGCTGTGGTGGCGGTGCGGGGCGCGCCTAGACCGAGAAGTACAGCTCGTACTCGAACGGGTGCGGGCGCTGCGCGAACGGCAGGAGCTCCTTCTCGCGCTTGTAGTCGATCCAGGTCTCGATGAGGTCCTTCGTGAACACGCCGCCCGCGAGCAGGAAGTCGTGATCGTTCTCGAGGGCCCGCAGCGACTCCTCGAGCGAGGAGGGCGCCTGGGGGATCGTCTTGGCCTCCTCCGGGGGCAGCTCGTAGAGGTCCTTGTCGACCGGCTCGTGCGGCTCGATCTTGTTGAGGATGCCGTCGATGCCGGCCATCATCTGCGCCGCGAAGGCCAGGTACGGGTTGCTCGCGGCGTCGGGGGTGCGGAACTCGATGCGCTTGGCCTTCGGGTTCGTGCCCGTGATCGGGATGCGGATCGCCGCCGAGCGGTTGCCCGCCGAGTAGACGAGGTTCGTCGGCGCCTCGAAGCCGGGGATCAGGCGGCGGTAGGAGTTGACCGAGGGGTTCGTGAACGCCATGACCGAGGGGGCGTGCTTGAGCAGGCCGCCGATGTACCAGCGAGCGATGTCCGACAGGCCGCCGTAGCCGGCCTCGTCGTAGAACAGCGGCTTGCCGTCGTTCCACAGCGACTGGTGGGTGTGCATGCCCGAGCCGTTGTCGCCCATGAGCGGCTTCGGCATGAAGGTGGCGACGCGGCCCCACTCGAGCGCGGTGTTCTTGACGATGTACTTGAACTTCAGGATGTCGTCGGCGGCGTGCACCATCGTGTCGAACTTGTAGTTGATCTCGCCCTGACCGGCGGTGCCGACCTCGTGGTGGCTGCGCTCGACCTGCAGGCCCACCTCCATGAGCTTCATGACGATGTCGTCGCGCATGTCGGCGTGCTGGTCGACCGGCGAGACGGGGAAGTAGCCGCCCTTGAAGGGGGTCTTGTTGGCGAGGTTGCCGCCCTCCTCGACGCGACCGGTGTTCCAGGCGGCCTCGTTCGAGTCGACCTCGTAGAAGCTCTTGTTCTGCTTCACCTCGTAGCGCACGTCGTCGAAGATGTAGAACTCCGCCTCGGGGGCGAAGAAGGCGGTGTCGGCGATGCCGGTCGAGGCGAGGAACTTCTCGGCCTTCTTGGCCACCTGGCGCGGGTCGCGGCCGTAGATCTCGCCGTTGCGGGGGTTGTAGATGTCGAAGAGCATCACGAGCGTGCGCTCGGTGCGGAACGGGTCGACGAAGGCGGTGGAGACGTCCGGGATGAGCTGGAGGTCCGACTCGTGGATCGACTGGAAGCCGCGGATCGACGAGCCGTCGAAGAGCTGCCCGACGGTGAAGAAGTCCTCGTCCACGCTCGCGGCCGGGATGTTGAAGTGCTGCTGCACGCC
This sequence comes from Microcella alkalica, assembly GCF_014595885.1. Classification (GTDB taxonomy): domain Bacteria; phylum Actinomycetota; class Actinomycetes; order Actinomycetales; family Microbacteriaceae; genus Microcella; species Microcella alkaliphila_B. The sequence goes on from NZ_JABUKC010000002.1 coordinate 349,222, forward strand.
GGGCAGGTCGGTGAAGCGGATGTCGAGGAACTTGACGTCCGTGTCCTTGATGAACTTCAGGACCTCGGAAGAGTCACGGAACATGCGATGGTCTCCATGGGTTGGGTTGCCGAGCGGCTGCGAGCGCAACCGTGACCGACGTTACGGCGCAGGCGTTTCCCTGCGGTGTCCCGATTGTTTCGAGGATGTTACGCCGGCCCGGGTGTCGTTCGAGCAGCGAACGGATGCTCAGCCGACGGCCTGGGCGAAGCCGGCGCTCGGCTCCGCGAGCCCGCGCAGGGCATCCGGGATCTCACGCCCCTTGGCGACCATCGACTGCGCCCACAGCCGGCCCGCGCGATAGCTGGACCGCACGAGGGGGCCGGCCAGCACCCCGAGGAACCCGATCTCCTCCGCCTCCGCCTTGAGTTCGACGAACTCCTGCGGCTTGACCCAGCGGTCGATCGGGTGGTGGCGCGGCGTCGGCCGCAGGTACTGGGTGATCGTGATGATGTCGGTGCCCGCGGCGTGCAGGTCGCGCAGCGCCTGGCTGACCTCCTCGCGCGTCTCGCCCATGCCGAGGATGAGGTTCGACTTCGTGATGAGTCCGAAGTCGCGGGCCTGCGTGATGACGTCGAGCGAGCGCTCGTACCGGAACGCCGGCCGGATGCGCTTGAAGATGCGCGGCACCGTCTCGACGTTATGGGCGAAAACCTCCGGCCGCGACTCGAAGACCTCGCGCAGCAGCGCCGGATCGCCGTTGAAGTCGGTGGCCAGGATCTCCACGCCCGTGCCGGGGTTGAGCTCGTGGATGAGCCGCACGGTCTCGGCGTGCAGCCAGGCGCCGCCGTCGGGCAGGTCGTCGCGCGCGACGCCCGTGACGGTCGCGTAGCGCAGGTTCATCTCGCGCACGCTCTCGGCCACGCGACGCGGCTCGTCGGTGTCATAGTCGGCGGGCTTGCCGGTGTCGATCTGGCAGAAGTCGCAGCGGCGCGTGCACTGGCTGCCGCCGATGAGGAAGGTGGCCTCGCGGTCCTCCCAGCACTCGTAGATGTTGGGGCAGCCGGCCTCCTGGCACACGGTGTGCAGCTGCTTCTCGCCGACGAGCTGGCGCAGGCCCGTGTACTCGGGGCCCATCTTCGCCCGCGTCTTGATCCACTCGGGCTTCTTCTCGATGGGGGTCTGCGCGTTGCGCACCTCGAGGCGCAGCAGCTTGCGGCCCTCGCCGGGGTGGGTGGGGCTCGTGGTGGTCGGGTCGAGCGCGGTCATGCGGGAACTTCCTGGGTCGTGAGCGAGGGCACGCCGACGCGCGCGTGGACGAGCGGCGCGAAGTGCCGCCGGATGAGGGGCGCGACGTCGGCGGGCGTCACGGTGCGGCCGAGCTCGCGGCTGACGCTCGTGACGCTCGCGTCGGCGAGGCCGCACGCGACGATGCGCTCGTAGGCCTCGAAGCCGTTGGAGCAGTTGAGGGCGAAGCCGTGCATCGTGACGCCGCTCGCGACCCGGATGCCGATCGCCGCGATCTTGTCGGTGCCGCGCAGCCAGACGCCCGAGCGGCCCTCGACGCGCTCGGCACCCTCGACGCCGAGCTCCTCGAGCACGGCGATGAGCATCCCCTCGAGGCATCGCACGTAGGCGACGACGTCGACGGGCTCGGCGAGGCGGATGATCGGGTAGCCCACGAGCTGCCCGGGGCCGTGCCACGTGATCTTGCCGCCGCGATCGACGTCGATCACGGGGGAGCCGTCGACGGGCCGCTCGTGCGGCTCCGTGCGCTTGCCAGCGGTGTAGACGCTCTCGTGCTCGAGCAGCATCACGGAATCAGGCGCCCGGCCCTCGACGACGGCAGCGTGCAGCGCGCGCTGCTGCTCGAGACCCGACAGGTACGGCACGGAGTTGGCGCTTAGCCCCGTGTCGACGTAGTCGATCACCTCGCCAGTGTACGCCCGCCGTCGTGAGCATCCGGTCGGGGATGCTCGCCCTGCGTCGCACGGCCGCTCAGCCGCGCCCGCCTAGGATCGAGCCGTGCCCGACGCGACGACCCCTCCGCAGCAGTGGCCCGGCCAGCGCCTGGGCCTTCCCGAGACCGGGCCGCGCTCGATCGGCCGGCTCGGCCGGCGCCTCGCCGCGATCGCGATCGACTGGGCGATCGTCGCCGGGATCTCGGCGATCTTCTTCGGCTACACCACGCTGTCGCTGCTGCTGCTGTTCCTCGCGCTGCAGATCGTGCCGCTCGTGCTCGTCAACGCGACCATCGGCCATGCGATCGTCGGCCTGCGCCTGCAGCGCATCGAAGGCGGCAGGCTCGGCATCTGGCCGCCGATCGTGCGGTCGGCCCTGCTCGCGCTCGTCGTGCCGGCGTTCATCGTCGACGCCGACCAGCGCGGCCTGCACGATCGCGCGGTCCGCACGATCCTGCTGCGCCGCTGAGGCGACGGGTGCCGCGCGCGCTCAGCGGGGCTTCGGGGCGCGCACCTTCGTGGGGTCGATGCCCTTCGGGATCGGCAACGAGCTGGTCTTCGTCAGCGAGTTGAGCCGGTTGCTGACGGCGAAGACCTCGGGCTTGGTGATCGTCTTCTTGAGCTTGTTGAGGGTCTTCGGCAGGCGCTCGAGCGGCACGCTGTCGGCGTCGGGCCCGACGTGCAGCAGGTGGACGGGCACGTTGGGCACGATGCGCGCGACGTTGCGGCGCTCCTCTTCGAGCATGCGGCGCGTGCGCGACTGCGGGCCCTCGCCGATGAGCACGACGCCGGGCTTGCCGACGGCGCGGTAGACGGCGTCCTGCGACTTCGTGACCGCGACGGGCATCTCGCTCGCCTGCCACGCGCGCCGCAGCGAGCTCTTGAGCACCGCGCCGACCGCGCCCGGCTGCCCGGAGATCTGGCGGTAGGCCACGCGCTCGGCTCGGCGGCCCAGCACGATGAGGAAGAGCAGGATGCCCGCGAGCACGCCCGTGATGACCCAGAGCACCGCGCCGATGACGTTGTCGGCCGAGAGCGTGATGGCGAGCACGACGCTCGCGACGATCGGCAGTACGAGGCCCGCGAGCATGAGCCACAGCGCCGCGCGGTCGGCCCGCACGGTCATGCGCAGCACCTGCCAGAGCTGCTTCATGCGACCGGGTTCCTTGGCGGGCTTGGCGGGGGAGGGTGCAGTCGAGCGGGCCATGCCTCCACTGTAGAGCCCCGCGACGCCTCCCCTCTTCGGCTGCGCCGGGGGTTCTCCCCAGGACGCGACGCTGCGCGGCGCCGCGGGCATTCTTCCGGGGATGCTCGGCAGCATGCCCCGGGCCACCGAGACCTCCCCGCCCCATCCCGCACCAGCCTTCGCAGCTCCGACGACGTCGCTCGGGGGCCCCGGCGCGGGGTCGACGGTGACCGAGCTCGCGGGGTTCCGACTCGTGCGGAGGCTGGCGGCCGACGACGTCGCGGTGACGTGGCTGGCGCGCGGCGACGAGGAACCGGTGGTCCTGCGGGCGTTCCGCGAGGCTGCGAGCGACGAGCGCATCGACGCCGAGCTCGCCGCTCGGGAGCGGCTCCGCGGCCCGCACGTCCCCGAGCTCCTGGACGTCGCGACCGGGCCGGGCGAGCGTCCGATCGCGATCCTCCGCGCGGTGCTCGGCCCTCGGGTGCGCCACGTGCTCCCCGCGCCCGGTGCGCTGCGGGCGGGGCACCTTACGACGCTCCTCGCGCCGATCGCGGCACTGCTGGAGCACGCCCACGAGTGCGGCGTCGCGCTCGGCCGACTTGACGACCGGAGCGTGCGACTCGACGCCACGGGGGCGCCCGTCGTCGTCGGTCTCGCTCGGGCCACAGCGGGCGCGCCGCTGCCGGAGCGCTTCCGCGAGCGCGAGCCGGGCATCCTGGAGGATCGACGGACGCTCGAGCAGTTCGCGCGCTCGCTCGCCTCCCTCGTCGATCTCTTCGAGCGCGACGCCGTCGAGGAGGCGATCGCGGGGGCGGAGGGGTCGCCGGCTCGGCTGGAGACCGCGCTGTTCGACTGCGCGGCACCGTTGTCGCTCGCCGAGCTCGTGCGCCGCTCGCGCGCCGGCGCGTCATCGCCGACACCGGGCGCGGCAGTCGCGTCGGATCCGAGTCCGGCCGCGGACCCCTCGACGGGGCGCCGCGCGAGCGGGTCGCTCGAGGCGCTTCGCGCGCCGGGGCTGGGCGGCGAGGAGGTTCCGTCCGTCCCGTCGCCGGTGCCGGGCTCCCTCGACCGTGGCGGCCGGCAGCTGGGTCTTCCGTCCGGGCTCCTGCAGCCCGTGGATGCGCTGCTCACGACGGTTCGGAGCGCACTCGGGCGCACGGCTGATGCGCTCCGCTCGCGGGCGCGCGGGGTGCAGCGTCCGCGGCGCGGGGTCCTGCTCGCCGGACTGGGCGGCGTGCTCGCGCTCGTGGCGGCGATCGCGCTGACGGTCACCGACGAGGCCGGCGGCGCCGATGCACCGGGCTCGAGCGACGCGACGCCTGCGACCGCGCCCACGAGCGCGTCGGCGTCGGACGCGGATCCGGCGCTCGACCCTGCGACGGATGCCCCGGAGCGCCTGCCCGACCCGGCTCCGGAGGAGTGGCCGCTGATCGCCGGATCGCTCGTCGATCGCTGGGTTGCCTGCGCCGCCGAGCCGACGCCCGCGTGCACATCGGCGACCACGCAGTCGGGCTCCGTCGCTCGCGCGGAGCTGGAGGGCGGAGCATCCGACGGTTCGATCGCGACGGCGACGCTCGCGGCGTGGGCCGCGGGTGCTCGTGATGTGCTCGTGGTCGATCGGCAGGGCGGTGCGGCGGTCATCGAGCTGCGGGAGGCGGAGACGGCGACGGCCTCGCTCCTCGTGATGAGGAGCGAGGCCGGATGGCGCGTTCGCGCGGTGCTGCCGGGAGGCTCGGACTAGATGCCGAGGTCGCCGTCGAAGTCGGCCTCCTCCAGGCGCGCCTTCACGGTGCTGAGGAAGCGGGCCGCGTCAGCGCCGTCGACGATGCGGTGGTCGTACGACAGCGCCAGGTAGACCGTCGACCGGATGGCGATGGCGTCCACGCCGTCAACGGTGACGACGGCCGGCTTCTTCACGACGACGCCCGTGCCGAGGATGGCGACCTGCGGCAGGAACACCACGGGGGTGTCGAACAGCGCGCCGCGCGAGCCCGTGTTCGTGAGCGTGAAGGTGCCGCCCGCCAGCTCGTCCGGCTTCAGCTGGTTGTCGCGCGTGCGCGCAGCGAGGTCGGCGATGTCCTGGGCGAGCTGGGCGATCGACTTGTCACCCGCGTCGCGCACGACGGGGGTGAGCAGGCCGCGCTCGGTGTCGACCGCGATCGAGAGGTTCTCCGTCTCGGGGTAGACGATCGAGTCGCCGTCGACCGTGGCGTTGATGATCGGGAACGCGCGCAGCGCCTCGGTCGCGGCCTTGGCGAAGAACGGCAGGAACGACAGCTTGACGCCGGTCGCCTTCTGGAACTCGTCCTTGACGGCCGAGCGCAGGGCCGCGACCTTCGTCACGTCGACCTCGACGACGGTCGTGAGCTGCGCGGTCGACTGCATCGACGCCACCGCGCGCTCGGCGATGACCTTCCGCAGGCGCGACATCTGCGCCGTCGTGCCGCGCAGCGGCGACACCTCGGCGGCCGGTCGCGGCGCAGCGGCGGGAGCAGCGCCGCCTCGTGCCTCGGCGGCGGCGAGCACGTCCTGCTTGCGGATGCGACCGCCGACGCCCGTGCCGGTCACGCCGGCGAGGTCGACGCCCTTCTCCTGCGCGAGCTTGCGCACGATGGGGGTGATGTAGCCTGCGTTGCCCTCGGCGGCGGGCACCGACGGCGCAGCCGGAGCAGCCGCGGGCGTCGCCGGCGCGGCGGCGGGCGTCGCCGGCGCGCCGGCGGGCGCCAGCGCGGTCTGCTCAGGAGCGGGGGCGACGGCCGCCGGTGCGGCGACGGCTGCCTCCGGCGCGGGGGTCGACTGCTCGGCCTCCGCTGCGGGCTGGGCGACGGGCTCCGGCTGCGGAGCCGCGGCCGGCTGCTCGGCGGGGGCCGGCTGCTCAACCGCTGCGGGCGCCGGAGCGGGCTGCTCAGCAGGAGCAGGCTGCTCAGCGGGAGCGGGCTGCGCGGCTGCCGGCTGCTCAGACGTTGCGGGCTGCTCGGAAACGGGCTGCTCCGCGGGGGCCGCGTCGGCGGTGGGCGCCGCAGCACCGCTGCCGTCGCCGATGCGCACCAGCGGGGTGCCGACCTCGACGGTCTCGTCCTCGGCGACGAGGATCTCCTCCACGACTCCCGCGACGGGCGACGGGATCTCGGTGTCGACCTTGTCGGTCGAGACCTCGAGCAGCGGCTCGTCGACCTCGACGCGGTCGCCCACGTTCTTCAGCCAGCGGGTGACCGTGCCCTCGGTGACGCTCTCGCCGAGCGCCGGGAGGTTGACGGATTCGCTCATCAGTGGTGCTCCTTCTGAAACCTGTGTTCGGTCGGCTTGGGGTCGGTCAGATGCCGTGCAGCGGCTTGCCCGCGAGCGCGAGGAACGCCTCGCCGAGGGCCTCGTTCTGAGTGGGGTGGGCGTGGAGCAGCGGGGCGATGTCCTCGGGGTGCGCATCCCAGTTCACCGCGAGCTGCGCCTCGCCGATGAGCTCGCCGACGCGGGCGCCGATCATGTGCACGCCGACGACGGGGCCGTCGACGACGCGGATGACCTTGATGACGCCCGAGGTCTCGAGGATGTGGCTCTTGCCGTTGCCGGCCAGGTTGTAGTCGTACGAAGCGATCTGCGCCTCGCCGTACTGCTCCTTCGCCTTCGCCTCGGTCAGACCGATCGAGGCCACTTCGGGCTCGCTGTAGGTGACCTTGGGGATGTTGACGTCGCTGATGACGACGGGGTTGAGGCCCGCGATCTCCTCGGCGACGAAGATGCCGTGCTGGAAGCCGCGGTGGGCCAGCTGCAGGCCGGGCACGATGTCGCCGACGGCGTAGACGCCGGGGATGTTCGTGCGCAGGCGCTCGTCGGTGAGCACGAAGCCGCGCTCCATGGCGACGCCGACCTCCTCGAAGCCGAGGTTGGCCGTCGCGGGGCCGCGCCCCACCGCGACGAGCAGGAGGTCGGCCTCGATCGTCTCGCCGCTCTCGAGCGTCACGACCACGCCGTTGTCGTCCTGCGTGACGCCCTGGAAGCGGACGCCGAGCTTGAAGTCGATGCCGCGCTTGCGGTATGCGCGCTCGAACTGCTTCGAGATCGCCTCGTCCTCGTTCGGGACGAGGTGGGGGAGCGCCTCGATGATGACGACCTCCGAGCCCCACGAGCGCCACACGCTGGAGAACTCGACGCCGATGACGCCGCCGCCGAGCACGGCGACCTTCTTGGGCACGTAGTCGAGCTGGAGCGCCTGCTCCGAAGTGATGACGCGGCCGCCGATCTCGAGGCCGGGCAGCGAGCGCGAGTACGACCCGGTCGCGAGCACGACGTTCTTGCCGACGATGGTGTGCTCGCCGACCTGCACGGTGGTCGGGGAGGTCAGACGGCCCTCGCCCTCGATCGTCGTGATGCCGCGCGCCTTGATGAGGCCCTGCAGGCCCTTGTACTTGCTCGCGATGATGCCCTCGCGGTACGCGGTGACCGCCGGCACGTCGATGCCCTCGAGGGTGGCGCGCACCCCGAACTTCGCCGAGTCGCGCGCGGCGTCGGCGACCTCGGCGGCGTGCAGCAGCGCCTTGGTGGGGATGCAGCCGACGTGGAGGCAGGTGCCCCCGACCTTGCTCTTCTCGATCAGGCCGACGGTCATGCCGAGCTGGCTGGCCCGCAGCGCGGCGGCGTAGCCGCCGCTGCCGGCACCGAGGATGACGAGGTCAAAAGTGTGTTCCGACACCGAGGTGACTCCCTTGAGGATTCGAGCGGAGGCCGATCTAGGCGGTGGCAGTCGGCCTGCAGTGGCGGCACGCGAGCGCGCCCCGTCGAGCCTACTACTGACCGGCGAGCCGCTCGGCGAGCCTCACCAGCATTCGCACGGTCACGCCGCTCGGTCCCTTCGGGGTCCAGCCGTAGCCCGAGCCCCCGTTGTTGGCGGGCCCCGCGATGTCGAGGTGAGCCCAGGGAATCCGCCGCGCATCCGCCTCGTCGCCGACCCGTCCGATGAACTCCTGCAGGAAGACGCCGGCGAGCAGCATTCCCGCCGCGGTGTTGCCCGGCTTGGCGTTGGCGATATCGGCCACGTCGCTCTGGATGATCGTGCGCAGATCGCTCGGCAGCGGCATCGGCCAGACGAGCTCACCGGTCTCCGCAGCGGAGCGCTGCACCTCGCTCACGAGGTCGTCGTCGCCCATGACGGCGGCGTAGCGGTCGCCGAGCGCCACGCGAGCGGCGCCGGTGAGCGTCGCGACGTCGACGATCGCATCCGGATGCTCTTCGCTCGCGGCCACGAGCCCGTCGGCGAGGACAAGTCGACCCTCCGCGTCGGTGTTGAGCACCTCCACGGTCGTGCCGCCGCGGATGGTGAGCACGTCGTTGGGGCGCATCGCGGTCGACGACGGCAGATTCTCGGCCAGGCACAGCCACGCGGTGAGGCGGATCGGCAGCCGCAGTCGCGCGGCGGCGACGACGACGGCGAGCACCGAGGCGGCGCCGGTCATGTCGTACTTCATGCCGACCATCGAGGCGGCGGGCTTGAGCGACAGCCCCCCGGAGTCGAAGGTGATGCCCTTGCCGACCAGGGCGAGGTGCCGCTCGGCGCCCTCCGGCGCGTAGCGCACGGCCACGAGCCGCGGCGGCCGAGACGACCCCTGGCCGACGCCGAGGATGCCGCCGAAGCCGCCCTCGCGCAGCGCGGGCACGTCCCACTCCTGCACCGTGAGCGGCAGGCCGTCGGCAAGGTCGCGCGCGCGGGTCGCGAAGCTCTCCGGGTAGAGGTCGTTCGGGGGAGTGCTGACGAGATCGCGCACCGCGCCCACGGCGTCGGCGAGCACGCGCGCCCGCTCGATCGCGGCATCCGCCCCCTCGACGGCGGTCGCGACGACGACCTCCTCGATCCCGGTCGTCGACTCCTGCGACCGATAGGCCGTGAAGCGGTAGGCGCCGAGAGCGGCTCCCTCGGCGATCGCCTGCACCGCGGCGGCGTCGTCGGCGGGCAGGGCGACCGCGAGGCGGGATGCTCCGCTGACGACCCTCGCGGCGGTGCCGGCTGCGCTGCGCAGCGCGTCGACCGTGGGCTCCGCTCCGAGCCCGACGAGCAGGATGGTCGCCGCCGCCACGCTCTCCGGGGCGAGCTGACGCGAGGTCTCGTCCGCCGCACCGGTGATGCCCAGCGAGGGCAGCAGCGCCTCGAGGGGCGCGAGCGCTTCCGCCGCAGGCCCGGCCAGGCGCGGGCCGTCCGGTGTCTTCCGGACCCCCACGACGAGCACGTCGGTGTCGAGATCGGCGGCGAGCACGGAGGAGGTGGAGAGCGCGGGAGGGGTCATGCGGCGATCGTAGCCGCGCCCGCTCAGCGGCCTCCGGGCGCCGTGCCGGTGCGCCGGCTCGTCGCGCGCCACCCTGCGTCGCCGCGCTGTTCGCTCTCGGCAGGTGCCGCCCGCCCCGGTGCGGGTGCGAGCCCGACCTACCATGGAGCCATGCGCGAACCCTCCTCCCTCTACTCCGTCGTGATGGCGGATCACGAGGTGCCGCGCGGCCTCCCGCTCGTCGCCGGGCTCACGGGCTTCGCCGATGCGGGCACCGCCGTCGGCCAGGTGACCGAGTACCTGCTCTCCACGCTCGAGCACCGCGACGTGGTCGTGTTCGACAACGACGAGCTGCTCGACTGGCGGGCGCGGCGGCCGGTGCTCTACTTCGACGAGACGCGGATCACCGAGTACACGATCCCCACCCTCGCTCTCCGGCTCGCCACCGACGAGCTCGGCGCTCCGTTCCTGCTGCTGACCGGCTACGAGCCCGACTTCGCGTGGGAGGGCTTCGCGCGCGCCGTGCTCGACATCGTCGAGCGGTTCGAGGTCTCCTCGACCACGTGGGTGCACGCCATCCCCATGCCCGTGCCGCACACGCGGCCGATCGGCGTCACGGTGAGCGGCAACCGCGACGAGCTCATCGAGGGCTTCTCCATCTGGCGGCCCCGCACGCAAGTGCCGGGCAACGTGCTGCATCTGCTGGAGTACCGCCTCCAGCAGGCCGGTCACCCCACCGCGGGCTTCGTGCTGCTCGTGCCGCACTACCTCGCCGACACCGAGTTCCCGTTCGCCGCGGTGACCGCGCTCGAGAGCATCACGGCGGCGACCGGGCTGCTCTTCCCGACCGATCGCCTGCGCGAGGAGGGGCGCGAGTTCCTCGGCAAGATCGAGACGCAGGTCGAGGGCAACGCCGAGCTCGCGCGGCTCGTGGGCACGCTCGAGGAGCGCCACGACAGTTACATGGAGGACAACCCTCTGCGGTCGCCCCTCACCGACGAGGACGGCGAGCTGCCCTCCGCCGACGCCATCGCGGCGGAGCTCGAGAAGTTCCTCGCGATCCGCCGCAGCGCCGACGACGACCCGATCGTCTAGCCCCGCTCGACCCCGCCAGTCCGCGCCCTAGGCTGAGCGCGTGGATTCTCGCCGAGCCGTCATCGTGCTCGCGATCGCCGGCTCGGCCTACATCGTCGCGGTGCTGCAGCGCACCTCCTTGAGCGTCGCGGGCGTCATGGCCACCGAGCGCTTCGCCGTCGACGCCACCGCGCTGTCGTCCCTGGCCGTGCTCCAGCTCGTGGTGTATGCGGCGCTGCAGATCCCCGTCGGGGTGCTCGTCGATCGCTTCGGGCCGCGCGCGCTCATCGCGACGGGCGCCACCGTCATGGCGGCGGGCCAGGTGGTGCTCGCGTTCGCGCCCGACCTCGGCGTCGCCGTCATCGGGCGCATCCTCGTCGGAGCCGGCGACGCCATGACCTTCATCTCGGTGCTGCGCCTCCTCGGCGCGTGGTTCTCGCCACGCCGACTGCCGGTGCTCTCGCAGTGGGTCGGCACGCTCGGGCAGACCGGCCAGCTGCTGTCGGCACTCCCGCTGTCGTTCGCGCTGCGGGAGCTCGGATGGCCGACGGTCTTCGCCGGCCTCGCGGCCGTGTCGGTGGTCGTCGTGTGCGCCGTCGCGCTGGGGGTGCAGGATGCTCCTGCCGGGCACGAGCGAGCCCGGGCCGCATCGCTCGCGGTCGCGCTCAGGCAACTCGGCGCGAGCCTGCGCCTGCCGGGCACTCGTCTCGGCTTCTGGGCGCACGCCGCGAGCCAGGCGAGCGCGACGATGGTCGTCATGCTGTGGGGGTTCCCGGCGCTCTCCGTGGGCCTCGGCTACGGTCCCGCGGCGGCATCGGCGCTGCTCAGCATCGTCGTGATCGCGGGTGCCGCACTCGGTCCGATCATCGGCGTGCTCTCCGCCCGGTTCCCGTACCGGCGCTCGAACGTCGTGCTGTCGATCGTCGGCCTCACCGGCGCGGCGTGGGCGGTCGTCCTGCTCTGGCCAGGGCGACCCCCGCTCGCCGCGGTGATCGCCCTGCTCGTCGCGCTCGCCGTCGGCGGCCCCGGCGGCCTCATCGGCTTCGACTTCGCGCGCACCTTCAACCCGCCGGCGAGTCAGGGCGCGGCGTCGGGATTCGTGAACGTGGGCGGCTTCGCGACGGCGGTCGTGCTGCTGCTCGTCGTCGGCCTCGGGCTCGACGCCGTGAGCGCGAGCCCCGACCCGGCCTCGCTCTACGCCTGGGAGTCGTTCCGGGTCGCCTTCGCGCTGCAGTATCCGGTCGTCGCCGGTGCCGTGGTCGGGCTGCTCGTCGCCCGCAGCCGGGCGCGCCGCCGACTGCAGGAGGAGGAGGGGATCGCGGTCGGTCCGCTGTGGGTCGCCATCGCCCGCGCCCGCGCGGCACGGCGGGCGGCGCGCACAACCCGGGGCCGGGCGCCCGCGGACGGCTGACGCTCGGCGCTCACGCGCACGGGGCGCCGCCCAGGATGTGCGATACTTGACCCTCACGACCCGGTCGGTCGCGAACCTCGCCAGGCTCTTCGAGCTCGAGCGGGAATCGCGACTTGACATGGGTCGTTGTACTGCCCGGAGAACGGAAATGAGGGCTCGCATGGCCACCCGATCGACGACCGCCACCCCGACCGCGTCGAAGCGCTCGACGAAGAAGAGCGCCGACGCCACCGACGAGGCGGCCCTCGACACGACGCCCGAGGCGGAGGTCGCGAGCGCGCCCGCCACGAAGGCTCCGGCGAAGCGCACGGCCGCCAAGAAGTCCACCGCGGCCAAGAAGCCGACGGCCAAGGCCGCCGCGAAGCCCTCGGCCGAGGGCGACGACGACGAGGTCGAGATCGACGAGCCGGCCGAGCTCGACGAGAGCGACGCGGTCGCCGACGACGCGAGCGACGAGGCCGCGGAGGAGCCGGCGGAGCCCGGCGATGACGCCGAGGAGGCCGACGGCGACGAGACCGAGGAGGGCACCGAGGCGGAGAAGTCCGCCGAGGCTCTCCCGACCGGCGCGATCGTGCTCTCCATGTCCGACGACGACGAGGTTCCCGTCTACTCGACGACCATCACGGGCGCCACGGCTGACCCGGTCAAGGACTACCTCAAGCAGATCGGCAAGGTCCCGCTGCTGAACGCCGTGGAGGAGGTCGAGCTCGCGATGCGCATCGAGGCCGGCCTCTTCGCGGAGGAGAAGCTGGGCCAGATGAGCGACAAGGAGAAGCGCACACAGCTCGGGCGCGAGCTCGCCTGGGTCGCGAAGGATGGCCAGCGGGCGAAGAACCATCTGCTCGGTGCGAACCTTCGCCTCGTGGTCTCGCTCGCCAAGCGCTACACCGGCCGCGGCATGCAGTTCCTGGATCTCATTCAGGAGGGCAACCTCGGTCTGATCCGCGCGGTCGAGAAGTTCGACTACACGAAGGGCTTCAAGTTCTCCACCTACGCCACGTGGTGGATCCGGCAGGCGATCACGCGTGCCATGGCCGACCAGGCGCGCACGATCCGCATCCCGGTGCACATGGTCGAGGTCATCAACAAGCTCGCGCGCGTGCAGCGGCAGATGCTGCAGGATCTGGGGCGCGAGCCCACGCCCGAGGAGCTCTCGCGCGAGCTCGACATGACCCCCGAGAAGGTCATCGAGGTGCAGAAGTACGGCCGCGAGCCGATCTCGCTGCACACGCCTCTCGGTGAGGACGGCGACAGCGAGTTCGGCGACCTCATCGAGGACACCGAGGCCGTCGTCCCGGCCGACGCCGTGGGCTTCACGATGCTGCAGAAGCAGCTCGAGAGCCTGCTCGACTCGCTCTCCGAGCGCGAGGCCGGCGTCATCCGGATGCGCTTCGGCCTCGGCGACGGCATGCCGAAGACCCTGGATCAGATCGGCGACACCTTCGGTGTGACGCGTGAGCGGATCCGTCAGATCGAGTCGAAGACGATGGCGAAGCTCCGCCACCCCTCGCGCTCGCAGGCGCTTCGGGACTACCTCGAGTAGGCCACTCGCCGACCGGCTACGGTGACGAGCGAACGCGACGAGGAGGAGACCATGACGGCTCAGGCGAACGAGGGCAAGGCGCTCGAGGTCGAGATCGACGGGCAGCGCTGGCAGCGCATCCCCATCAAGACGCACGTCGTCGTCGCGGGGGAGGACATCGTCGAGGTCGTCACCCGATACGCGGCCCCCGTGGTGCAGCCCGGCGACGTGCTCTTCGTGACCGAGAAGATCGTCGCGATCACGCAGGGCCGCTCGTACCCGGTCGGTGACATCCAGGCGCGGCCACTCGCGACCTTCCTGTCGAAGTACGTCACGAAGACCTCGCACGGCATCGGTCTCGGCATGCCCGAGACGATGGAGATGGCGCTGCGGGAGGTCGGCACCCCGCGCATCCTGCTCGCGTCGGCCGTCGCGGCGGTCTCGAAGGCGATCGGACGCAAGGGCGACTTCTACCGCATCGCCGGGCCGAAGGCGCGCGGCATCGACGGGCCGACGCACAACACCATCCCGCCGTACAACACGCAGGTCGTGCTCGTGCCGGAGAACCCCGACGGGGTCGCCGCCGAGCTCAAGGCGGCGCTCGGCGACATCGCGGACGTCGCGATCGTCGACATCAACGACTTCGGCGGCAACATCCTCGGGGCGACGCTGCCCAAGGCCGGCCACGCGAAGCTCGCGCGCATCCTCGGTGACAACCCGCTCGGGCAGGGCCACCAGTCGACGCCGCTCGGCGTCATCCGACCGGTCTCCTGACGTCGCTCAGAACCCGATCGCGCGCCGATAGACCGGCAGCAGGCCCTCCCGCACGCCGGTCACGCTCGGCTTGAGCTGGAAGACGCCGGTGTTGTAGTTGCCCTCGATGACCGCGGGGCCGTCGGGGGTGATTGCGATGTCCCACCCCACATACGGGATCTGCGGCACCTCGCGCGCGAGCGCGTCGACGAGCTCGCCGACCTCGCTCCACAGCGGCACCTGGAACCTGACGATCGAGGTGCCCGAGAGCGGGTGCACCGAGAAGACGCGGCCGTCGCCGTCGAAGGCCGGATGCTCGGCGACGCCGTGCTCGTCGAGCATCGTGTACATGCCGCCGTCGCTGAAGTTGTCGACGTCGCCGCCGTTGCCCATCTTCAGCGTGCGGGCGAGCACGTGCACGCGACCGCTGGGGTCGAGGTAGCTGATGATGCGCAGCGTGTTGACGCTCGAGGGATTGAGCGACGCCATCACGGGGTGCTGCGTGAGGAACTCCTCGAGCAGGACCTGCCGGGCGGCGAGACGTTCGGCCCGCCAGGCCTCCTGGTCGCGGATGTCCGCCGAGGCGAAGGCCTGGATGCCGTCGCCGCCGAGGCTGTCGGCCACCTTCGCCATCACACGGTCGTGCCGCGCGAGGAAGCTCGAGAGCTCCTCCGCCGTGGCCGTCCGCAGGTCGAGCCATTCCCGGCCGAGGTACGCCGCGAAGCGCTCGTTGAAGCGCGACTTGTCGGCGAAGGTCGGCCGGTGCTCGACGGCGTTGAGCTTCTGCGCCAGGTGGTTCGACTTCGGGTGCGTCATGAACGTGCGCCGCTCACGACGGCTGAGCGTGTGGAAGTCCCAGTCGTAGTAGTCCTGGAAGCCGGTCTCGTGCCGCACCGACGACCACAGCATGTCGGCCAGGATGACCGGCTTCGCCCGCCCGCTCGAGTCGGCGATCCTCCCGGCCAGGCGGGTGAGGTTCTCCGTGTCGAGCGCCCGGGCGCGCGCGATCAGGTACCGGACGCGCCGGCTGAGGCCGAGCCCCACGCCTGCGGTCTAGGCCTCGGCCGTGAGACGGTCGGTCTCGTCGTGCCAGGCGAGCGCCGCCGCGCTGAGCTTCTCCTTGAAGCGCGAGGCGTGGTGCGCGCAGAACAGCAGCTCGCCCGTGGCGAGCGTCACGCGCACGTAGGCCTGAGCGCCGCAGCTGTCGCAGCGATCGGCCGCCGTGAGCGGCTTGGCGACGACGACCTCGGGGTTCTCGGTGGTGAGCTGGGTCATGACGGGTCCCTCCCTCTCGCGGTTCGTCGTGGCACCTTCTGTGCCTCTATTCGAACACACGCCGCCCGTGGATCGGTGCCACGGGCCTGCCATTTCGCTGAACGCGTAGGCCGCGGCGAACGCCGCGACGGCGAGGGCGCTGGAGGCTGGCGCGCCTGGTGAGCCGCGATCGCCGGCCGGTCTAGGCTGTCGGAGGCTCGTCGCCGAGCGAGCCGCAGCATCCCCCTTCACGACCCTCGCGAGGCGCTCACCCGTGGCCCAGTCCGACTACACCGCCCACCATCTCTCCGTGCTCGAGGGCCTCGAGGCCGTGCGCAAGCGGCCGGGCATGTACATCGGCTCGACCGACTCGCGCGGTCTCATGCACTGCCTGTGGGAGATCATCGACAACTCGGTCGACGAGGCGCTCGGCGGGCACGGCGACACGATCGAGGTGCTGCTGCATCGCGACGGCAGCGTCGAGGTGCGCGACCGCGCGCGCGGCATCCCCGTCGACATCGAGCCGAAGACCGGGCTCTCGGGCGTCGAGGTGGTCTTCACGAAGCTGCACGCGGGCGGCAAGTTCGGCTCGGGCTCGTACGCCGCCTCGGGCGGTCTGCACGGCGTCGGCGCCTCCGTCGTCAACGCGCTCTCCGAGCGCCTCGACGTCGAGGTCGACCGCGACGGGAAGACGTGGGCGATGTCGTTCCACCGGGGCGAGCCCGGCGTGTTCGCCGATGGGCCGGAGGGCCCTCGGCCCGACGCTCCTTTCACGCCGTTCATCAAGAACAGCGAGCTGCGCGTCGTCGGCAAGGTCGCCAAGGGTGTCACGGGCACGCGGATCCGCTACTGGGCCGACACCCAGATCTTCTCGCGCGGTGCGGCCTTCCAGACGGATGACCTGGTCGGCCGAGCGCGGCAGACCGCCTTCCTGGTGCCCGGCCTGGCGCTCTCGATCACCGACGAGCGCGGCGACGAGCCGGTCACCGAGTCCTTCCGCTACGACGGTGGCATCAGCGAGTTCGCCACCTTCCTCGCGCCTGACGCGGGGGTGACCGACGTGTGGCGCATCCAGGGCACCGGCACCTTCACCGAGACCGTGCCGGTGCTGCAGCCCAATGGTCACATGGTGCCGACCGAGCTCGAGCGCGAGTGCGTCGTCGACCTCGCGCTGCGCTGGGGGACGGGCTACGACACGGTCTTCCGCAGCTTCGTCAACATCATCGCCACGCCGAAGGGCGGCACGCACCAGGCGGGCTTCGAGCAGGGGCTGCTGAAGACGCTGCGCGCCGAGGTCGAGAAGAACGCGCGCCGGCTCAAGGCCGGCAGCGACAAGCTCGAGAAGGACGACGTGCTCGCCGGCCTCACCGCCGTGCTGACCGTGCGCCTGCCCGAACCGCAGTTCGAGGGTCAGACGAAGGAGGTGCTCGGCACCCCGGCCGCGCGGTCGATCGTGGCGAACGTCGTGAGCGCGGCGCTCAAGGAGCGCTTCGCGTCGACCAAGCGCGACGACAAGGCGCAGACCGCGCTGCTGCTGGACAAGGTGGTCGCCGAGATGAAGAGCCGCATCTCGGCGCGCGCCCACAAGGAGACCCAGCGGCGCAAGAACGCGCTGGAGTCGTCCTCGCTGCCGGCGAAGCTCGTTGACTGCCGCTCGAACGACGTCGCCAGCAGCGAGCTGTTCATCGTCGAGGGCGACAGCGCCCTCGGCACCGCGAAGCTCGCGCGCGACAGCGAGTTCCAGGCGCTGCTGCCGATCCGCGGCAAGATCCTCAACGTGCAGAAGGCATCTGTGGCCGACATGCTCGGCAACGCCGAGTGCGCGTCGATCATCCAGGTGATCGGCGCCGGCTCCGGCCGAAGCTTCGACCTCGAGCAGGCCCGCTACGGCAAGGTCATCATCATGAGCGACGCTGACGTCGACGGCGCGCACATCCGCACGCTGCTGCTGACGCTGTTCTTCCGCTACATGCGGCCGATGATCGACGAGGGCCGGGTCTTCGCCGCCGTGCCGCCGCTGCACCGGGTGGTCGTCGTCAACCCCGGCAGCAAGCCCAACGAAACGATCTACACGTACAGCGAGGCCGAGCTGCAGGGCGTGCTCGCGTCGCTCAAGAAGGCGGGCAAGCGCTACCAGGATCCGATCCAGCGCTACAAGGGCCTCGGCGAGATGGACGCTGACCAGCTCGCCGACACGACCATGAGCCGCCAGCACCGCACGCTGCGCCGGGTGCGCGTGAGCGACGCGGAGATGGCCTCCAACGTGTTCGAGCTGCTCATGGGCAACGACGTCGCCCCGCGCAAGGACTTCATCATCGCCGGGCAGGGCCTCGACCGCGACCGCATCGACGTCTGAGTCACGGCGCGACCGCGCGGATGCCCGTGGCCGCTGCTCGAGCGACGGCGCCTAGCTCAGGCGGGCGCCGACCGACCCGATCACGGCGTCGAGCGCCGTGCCCGAGCCGTCGCGCTTCGCCCCGCCCGCCGGCAGCGAGCGCGCCGAGCCGTCGGCGCCGACCGCGAGGGGCTCGGTGCCGACCCACGCCAGCTGCAGGGCATCCTCGCCCTTGAGGAAGGCGTGCGCGCGCACGCCGCCCGTCGCGCGCCCCTTGCCAGGGAACTCCGAGAAGGACGAGACCTTCGCGCGGCCAGGGTCGGTGCCGGCGATCGTGGCGGAGGAGCCGCTGACCGTGACGACCTCCGCGCTGGCGGGGTCGACGACTCCGAAGAACAGCACGCGGGCGCCCGCGCCGAGCTTGATGCCCGCCATGCCGCCCGCCGGCAGTCCCTGCGGGCGAACCTGGTCGGCGCCGAAGTGCAGCAGCTGCGCGTCGGAGGTCACGAAGACGAGCTCGCGGTCGTCCTCCGCCGGCGCCGCACCGACCACCTCGTCGCCCGCCTTGAGCGCGATGACCTCGCCGTCGGGCCGCGCCGGCCAGCCGCCCGGCGCGACGCGCTTGACAACGCCGTCCCGCGTGCCGAGGGCGAGCGGTGCGGGGGAGGAGGGGTCGACGATCGCGACGATGCGCTCCTTCGCGTCGGTGAGCCCGATGTAGTCGCGCAGCTTCGCGCCCGCGCCGAGCTGCAGCGAGTTCGCCGGCACGCCCGGCAGGCCGACCGGCGTGAACCGCACGAACCGGCCGCGAGAGGTGATCGCCGCGAGCTCGCCGCGGGTCGTGCCGTCGACGGCCGAGAGCACGGCGTCGTGCTTGCTGCGGCGCGCGGGGGGCAGGAGCGGGGCATCCGTCGAGAGGTCGACGCGCACGGCGCGACCGGTCGTCGACAGCAGGATGCGGCAGGGCGTGTCGGCGATCTCGAGCACGGGGGCAGCGGCACCCCGCCCGCGAGGCGCCGCGATCGAGGGGTTCGCCTCGGTGAGCAGCGTGCGGCGCGGCGTGCCGAAACGCTCGGCGACGGCGTCGAGCTCGTCGGCGACGACCGTGCGCACGCGCGCGGGGTCGGCCAGGAGTGCCTCGAGCGCCGCGATGTCGGCGAGCAGCTGGTCGCGCTCGGTCTCGAGCTCGAGACGGCTGAACTTGGTCAGCCGGCGCAGGCGCAGCTCGAGGATGTACTCGCTCTGCAGCTGGCTGAGATCGAAGACCTCCATGAGGCGGGTGCGCGCGGCATCGGCGTCGTCGGAGGAGCGGATGACCTGAATGACCTCGTCGATGTCGAGGATCGCGATGAGGAGGCCCTCGACCAGGTGCAGGCGCTCCTGCCGGCGCGCGAGCCGATAGCGGCTGCGGCGCGTCACGACCTCGATGCGGTGATCGACGTAGACCTGCAGCAGCTCACGGAGCCCGAGCGTCTGCGGGCGGCCCTCGACGAGCGCGACGGCGTTGATCGAGAAGCCGTCCTCCAGGGGCGTGTAGCGGTAGAGCTGCTCGAGCACCGCCTCGGGGCTGAACCCCGTCTTGATGCCGATGACGAGGCGCAGGCCGTTCTTGCGATCGGTGAGGTCGGTGACGTCGCTGATGCCGGCGAGCTTCTTCGACTGCACGCCGTCCTTGATCTTCTCGATGACCTTTTCGGGGCCGACGAGGTAGGGCAGCTCGGTGACGACGAGGCCGGTCTTGCGGGCGGTGATCGGCTCGATCGAGACCTTCGCCCGCGTCTTGAACGAGCCCCGGCCGGTCGCGTAGGCCTCCTTGATGCCGTCGAGGCCGATGATCGTGCCGCCGGTCGGCAGGTCGGGGCCCGGCACGTAGGCCATGAGCTCCTCGAGCGTGGCGCCGGGGTTCTCGATGAGGTGCCGAGCGGCGCCCGCGACCTCGATGAGGTTGTGCGGCGCCATGTTGGTGGCCATGCCGACCGCGATGCCGCTCGCCCCGTTCACGAGCAGGTTCGGGAAGGCCGCCGGCAGCACCGAGGGCTGCTGCAGCTGGTTGTCGTAATTCGGGATGAAGTCGACGACGTCCTCGTCGAGGTCCTCCACCATCGCGAGCGCCGCCGCTCGCATGCGCGCCTCCGTGTAGCGGGAGGCGGCCGGGCCGTCGTCGAGCGAGCCGAAGTTGCCGTGCCCGTCGACGAGCGGCACGCGCAGCGTGAACTCCTGGGCGAGGCGCACGAGCGCGTCGTAGATGGCGCCGTCGCCGTGCGGGTGCAGCTTGCCCATGACCTCGCCGACGACGCGCGCCGACTTCACGTGTCCGCGATCGGGGCGCAGGCCCATCTCGCTCATCATGTAGAGGATGCGGCGCTGCACGGGCTTCAGGCCGTCGCGCGCGTCGGGCAGGGCGCGCGAGTAGATGACGGAGTACGCGTACTCCAGGAACGACCCCTGCATCTCATCGGCGAGATCGACGTCGTCGATGCGTTCGCCGGGGGTGCTGTCGAGCTCGGGCTGGGGCGATCGGGGTGCAGGAGGGGGAGTCATAGGATGGCGCCCATGCTACCGGCGCCCCGACGCGACGCCCCGTCACTCGGGCACGTGTTGATCGGGTCGCTCGCGGCGCTGCGAGGCGAGGGGAACGCCCTCGAGCTGCCCCCGATGCGCAGCGCCGCGGTCATCCTCGTCGACGGCCTGGGGATGTCCGCCCTCCGCGCGCGGTCGGGCCACGCCCGCCGCCTCCTGGCCGCGATCGCGGGCAAGCGCGGCGCGATCGACGCGGGCTTCCCGACCACGACCGCCGCCGCGCTCGCCACGCTCACGACCGGGCTGCCGCCCGGGCAGCACGGGCTCGTCGGTTACACCGCGGTCGATCCGGAGGGGGACCGCGTCGTCAAGCTGCTGACGGGGTGGGATGCGGGCATGCGGCCCGAGACCTGGCAGCCGCACGGCACGGTGTTCGAGGCGGCCACGGCATCCGATGTCGACGCGGTCGTCGTGGGCGCGGAGCGGTACCGCGACACCGGCTTCACCGACGCCGTGCTGCGCGGGGCGCGGTTCATCGCCGAGGGCTCGATCGCCGAGCGCGTACGACTGACCGTCGAGCTGCTGCGCGCACCCGGCCGGTCGCTCGTGTACTGCTACATCCCCGAGCTCGATCAGGCGGGGCACGCGCACGGCAGCGAGTCGGCGGCCTGGCTCGAGCGGCTCGAGGAGCTCGACGCCGCCCTCGAGCCGCTCGGGCGACGACTGCCCGACGACGCTGGCGTGCTCCTGACGGCCGACCACGGCATGCTCGACGTGCCCGAGCGCTCGCGGCTGCTCATCGAGGCGAGCAGCCCGCTCTGGGACGGCGTGCGCCACGTCGCCGGCGAGCCGCGCTGCCTGCAGCTCGCGCTCGAGCCCGAGGCCGACCTCGACTCGGTGCTGGCCCGCTGGCGCGAAGCGGAGGCTCGGCGAGCCTGGGTGGTGTCGCGCGAGGAGGCGATCGCCGCCGACTGGTTCGGCGAGGTCGCACCGGCCGTGCTCCCGCGAATCGGTGACGTGCTCGTGGCCGCTCGCTCGCGCGTCGCCTACTACGACGAGCGCTCGGCGACGCCGCGCTCGCTGGCGATGGTCGGGCAGCACGGGTCGTTCGCGCAGGAGGAGACGCGCATCCCGCTCGCGCGATGGGGAGCCGCCGCGCGCTGACGCGGCTGCCGCTCGGTGTCGGTCAGGCCGGGTCGTCGTCCGGTCGCGCGCCGAAGACGATCTCATCCCAGCTCGGCATCGCCGCGCGACCGCGACGTGACGCCTTGGCCGGGGCTCCGTCGCTCGCGGCGGAGGTGCTGGCCGCGCTGAGCGGAGCGGGAGCGGCCGTGTCGAGGGCCTCCTCGGGCTCGCCAGCCGAGGCCGTGCCGAGGTCGAGGGGGATGTCGACGATGCGGATGCTGCCGGTCGAGGGGTGCGCGGCCTTCGCCGCCTCCAGGTCGTCACGGGGAGCGGCCTCGCGCTCACCGCGCCGACGTCGCAGTGCTTCGAGCAGGTCGGCGGTCTGGCTGATGTCGGCCGTGTCGGCGTCGTCACCGGCCGTGCGCACGCCCATGCGGTGATGGGGAAGCGCGGCGGGAGCGAGCGGGGCGCTCGGCACGCTGGCCGACGGCGCGGAGACGGCCGAGAGCGGCCCCACCGGGGCGTCGTCGGCGGCGTGGTCGTCGAGCAGGAAGGCGCCGCTGTCGAAGCGCGTGCGCTCCTCGCTCGCGTCGAGTGGCACGGCGCGCAGGCGGGGGATGAGCGTCGGCGGCGCCTCGCCTTGCTGCGAGAGCGACTGCGCCTCGTGGTTGGAGGGGATGAGCGTCGACTTCTTCGGGTCGAAGGTCCACCG
Source organism: Microcella alkalica (assembly GCF_014595885.1). GTDB lineage: Bacteria > Actinomycetota > Actinomycetes > Actinomycetales > Microbacteriaceae > Microcella > Microcella alkaliphila_B. The sequence goes on from NZ_JABUKC010000002.1 coordinate 371,305, forward strand.
GGCCTCGCGCTCGACCCCCGCGTCGAGGAACGACACCGTGACGATCCAGTGCAGGTCCGTCTTCCAGCTCGCCCACGTGACGTCGGTCGCGCTGAGCTCGCTCAGGCGCGAGTCGATGACGCCGCCGAAGGTGTGCGAGGCGACGCCGCTGCCGGTGTCGGCGGCGACGGCCACGGGCACGCTGCGCGCCGCGGTGACGACGTACTCGCGCTCGGCGATCACCGGCCCCTCGAAGCGCTGCACGTACTCCAGCGATTCGCCCGTGTCGGCGACGACCTCCGCGGCGGACCGCCCGGCGCGGATCATCGCCTGGATCTCGCGCGGGCTCACGCGGTGCGCGACCGGCGCCGCCGGCCGGTTCTGGCGCAGCGCCGTGTGCAGGGCCTCCGTGATGGGCACGCGGTAGCGGAGCCCGTCCTCGGAGACCACGATCAGGGCGCCGTTCTCGGCGCCGATGACGGTGAGTTCGTCCATGACCTGGCCCTCTCGATTCGCAACCGGTGGCCACAGTGTTCCACGCGGATGCGCCGGCGCCCGGGAATAGCGCGGGCGGGTCGCGAGTTGACGGCTCAGCACCCGCCGATCGGCACGAACAGGGTGGTTTGCGTTCATGGCGCTTGTCCTGCAAACTATCGCCGCCGAGCGCGGCCCCGAGGCACCATTCCCGACGAAACGAGCAGCATGGCTACCGACTACGACGCCCCCCGCAAGACGGACGAGGACACAGACTCGATCCAGGCTCTGCAGGAGCGCGTTCCCGACAAGATGTCGGGTGTCGTCGACGTCGATGACGCTGACAACCCCGGCTTCGAGCTCGCCGGCCAGGACCTCGCCGACCTCGACCTCGACGTCGTCGTGCTCCCGCCGCAGGCCGACGAGTTCACCTGTGTCAGCTGCTTCCTCGTGAAGCACCGCTCGCAGCTCGATCACGAGGAGAAGCTCGGCCCCGTCTGCCGGGAGTGCGCCGCCTAGATCGCGTCCTCCGTTCGTCGGCTCCCGCCGCATCCGATCACCCGGATGCGGCGGTTCCGCTCTTAAGGAGCCTCGGCCACCGGTCGCGCCGCCGCGATCGCGGCAGCCAGCTCCTCGGGGCGCCGCGTCGAGAGCAGCCAGTACGGCGTCGGATCGTCGGCGTCGAGGACGGGGATGCGCGCGACCGGGTCGACCCAGCCGCGCAGCAGCAGGTGCGCGCGCGCGTCGAGGCCCGGCCCCCGCTCGTGCCGCGCCTCCTCGCGCCGCGCGACGACCGCCGCGCCCACGAGCGCGAGCGGGATGCGCGCTCGGCCGGCGCGCAGCTCGCCCTCGACGACCTCGATCGTCGGGGCGGTGACCAGGAGCACCGCCACGCTGCCCGCGACGAGCACGATCGAGGTCGCGATGCCGGCCTCGATGCTGATCGGCGCAAAGACGAGCAGGGTCGCCGGAACGATGAGGGCGATGACGACGTACATCCAGGCGGCGGGCCAGAGGCGCTCGCGATAGCTCGGCATGGCTCCATTCGACCATGCACTAGCCTCGACGCGTGCCCGATACCGCTGACGTGCTCATCACCGGTGCGCACCTGCCGGTCTACGCGCACCCCGGTGACGCCGGCGCCGACCTCGTCGCCGCGGAGGCCGTGACGCTCGGTCCCGGGGAGCGCGCAACGATCGGCACGGGCACGGCCATCGCCCTTCCCGACGGCTTCGTCGCCTTCGTCATGCCGCGCAGCGGCCTCGCCGCGCGCCACGGCATAACGATCGTCAACGCGCCGGGCACCGTGGACGCCGGCTACCGCGGAGAGATCCGCGTGACGCTTCTCAACACCGACCGCGAGCGGGCGTTCGAAGTCGCCCCCGGCGATCGCATCGCGCAGCTCGTCATCCAGCCCGTTGTCCGCGCCCGTTTCGTGCCGGTCGAGTCGCTGCCCGGCTCGCATCGCGGCGAGGGGGGCTTCGGCTCGACGGGCTACCGTGGAGCGACCGCCACCACCGAAGGAGTCACCGCGTGAGCGATCCGATCACGACCGAGGGGCAGCTGCCCGACGACGCGAAGTCCGCGCCAGCCGACCGTGCGACCGCCGGCCCGCTCGACGAGAGCGAGGCGAACGCGGTCCGCCCGTACGTCGACCTCGGCGGCGTGAAGATCGTGCCTCGCCCCGACCTGCAGCTGCGGCTCGAGGTCGAGGAGGGCTCCAAGCGCGTCATCGCGGTCGGCATCGACTACGCGGGCTCGACCCTGCAGGTGCAGCCCTTCGCCGCCCCGCGCTCGAGCGGCCTGTGGCACGAGGTGCGAGCGCAGATCGTCGAGCAGATCCAGAAGCAGGGCGGTGAGACCACCGAGCGCGAGGGCGTCTTCGGGCCGGAGGTCGTCGCCCGCATCCCCGTCGTCGGCGGCGACGGCGGCTCGACCCGCATCGCGCGCTTCATCGGCGTCGACGGCCCTCGATGGTTCCTGCGCGGCGTCGTCGCCGGGCAGGGGGCGGTCGACGCGGCCGCCGCCGAGCAGATCGACGAGGTCTTCCGCAGCATCGTCGTGGTGCGCGGCTCGACGCCGATGCCGCCGCGCGACCTCATCCCGCTGCACGTGCCGGCCGGCGCCGCCCCGGGTGGCCCCGCCGCCGTGCCGCCCAGCACCGCGGTATGACCGAGCGCGGCCCGGCCGAGACGCCGCCCACGGACGACCGCGAGCAGCTGCGCGCCTCCCTCGCCGACGCCGCGCGTCGTTCGGGCTTCGGTCTCGTCCAGCCGGGGGAGCGGCCCACCGCCCACGCGCTGTGGGCCGCGGTGGGCGGTGTTCGCGGCCTCATCGAGTCGCTCCTGCCCGGGTTCCTCTTCCTCATCGTCTTCACGGTCACGCAGGAGGTCGCTCCCTCCGTGCTCGTGCCCGCGGGTGTCGCGGTGCTGTTCGTCGTGATCCGTGCCGTGACGCGCTCTCCGGTGATGCCGGCCGTGGTGGGCCTGGTCGGCATCGCGCTCTCCGCGGGGCTCGCCCTCGCGACCGGTCGTGCGGAGGAGAACTTCCTGCTCGGCTTCGTGATCAACGCGGTGTGGCTCGTGGCGCTGCTGGTGAGCCTGTTCGTGCGGCGCCCGCTCGTCGGCGTCATCGCGGGCCTGCTGACCGGCGACCGGGAGTGGCGCGCCGATCCCGCGAAGCGCACGGTGCTCACGGTCACGACCTGGCTCTGGATCGGCATGTTCGCGCTGCGCCTCGGCGTGCAGGTGCCGCTCTACCTCGCGGAGCAGGCGGCGGCCCTCGCGGCGACGAAGCTCGTCATGGGCGTGCCGCTCTACGCGGCCGTGCTCTGGGTGACCTGGCTCATGGTGCGCGCCGTGTACGCGCGACGCGCCGACTGACGCGACCGCACCGCGGCCTGCGGTGCTAGCATGAAGTATCTCGACGTCAAGATAAATCGGCGGCTTCCCGCCCGGTCGTCGAGCCTGGTCGGCCCGAGCCGCGATCACCGCGGCCGAGTAGGCTGACCGACGCGTGAAGCGGGGGATGCGCCCGGCGAGTTGCAGAGGAGACGGCGAAGTGTCCGCAGTGAACAGTTTCGATGCCATCGACACCTTGACGGTCGGTGACGAGCAGTACCAGGTCTTCCGCATCGACAAGGTTGCCGGCTACGAGAAGCTGCCGTTCAGCCTCAAGGTGCTGCTGGAGAACCTGCTCCGCACGGAGGACGGCGCCAACGTCACGGCCGACCAGATCCGCGCGCTCGGCGCATGGCAGCCCGAGGCCGAACCCGACACCGAGATCCAGTTCACGCCCGCCCGCGTGGTCATGCAGGACTTCACCGGCGTGCCCTGCATCGTCGACCTCGCGACCATGCGCGAGGCCGTGGCAGCCCTCGGCGGCGACCCGAATAAGATCAACCCGCTCGCTCCGGCCGAGCTCGTGATCGACCACTCGGTGATCGCCGACCTCTTCGGCTCGCCCGACGCCCTCGAGCGCAACGTCGAGATCGAGTACGAGCGCAACGGCGAGCGCTACCAGTTCCTGCGCTGGGGCCAGACCGCCTTCGACGACTTCAAGGTCGTGCCGCCCGGCACCGGCATCGTGCACCAGGTCAACATCGAGCACCTCGCCAAGGTCACCTACACCCGCACGGTCGACGGCGTGCTGCGCGCCTACCCCGACACCTGCGTCGGCACCGATTCGCACACGACGATGGTCAACGGCCTCGGCGTGCTCGGCTGGGGCGTCGGCGGCATCGAGGCCGAGGCCGCGATGCTCGGCCAGCCCGTGTCGATGCTCATCCCGAAGGTCGTGGGCTTCAAGCTCTCCGGCTCGATCCCGACCGGCGTCACCGCGACTGACGTCGTGCTGACGATCACCGACATGCTGCGCAAGCACGGCGTCGTGGGCAAGTTCGTCGAGTTCTACGGCGAGGGCGTCGCATCCGTGCCGCTCGCCAACCGCGCGACGATCGGCAACATGAGCCCGGAGTTCGGCTCGACCGCCGCGATGTTCCCCATCGACGACGTGACGCTCGACTACCTGCGCCTCACCGGCCGCAGCGAGCAGCAGGTCGCGCTCGTCGAGGCCTACTCGAAGCTGCAGAGCCTCTGGCACGACCCGAGCGTCGAGCCGGTCTTCAGCGAGTACATGGAGCTCGACCTCTCCACCGTCGTCCCCTCGATCGCCGGCCCCCGTCGCCCGCAGGACCGCATCGAGCTCACCTCGGCCAAGAGCGCCTTCGAGCAGGCCCTGGTCGACTACACGAGCCACGACCACTCCAAGGTTGACGCCGCCGTCGAGGCCACCTTCCCCGCCTCCGACCCGGTCGGCCTCACCCCGCAGGACGAGGAGTCGGCACACGCCCTCTCGCACCGCCACCGCTCGCACGCGCCGTCGACGGCCTCCGCGCCGATCGACGTCACGGTCGACGGCACCGAGTTCACGATCGACCACGGCGCGGTCACGATCGCGGCGATCACCTCCTGCACGAACACCTCCAACCCCTCGGTCATGCTCGCCGCCGGCCTACTCGCGCGGAACGCCGTGAAGAAGGGGCTGAAGGCCAAGCCCTGGGTCAAGACCACGCTCGCGCCCGGCTCGAAGGTCGTCACCGACTACTACGAAAAGGCCGGCCTCACCGATGACCTCGAGGCGCTCGGCTTCTACACCGTCGGCTACGGCTGCACGACCTGCATCGGCAACTCGGGCCCGCTCGCGGACGAGATCTCGGCCGCGATCGCCCAGAACGACCTCGCCGTGACCGCCGTGCTCTCGGGCAACCGCAACTTCGAGGGCCGCATCAACCCCGACGTGAAGATGAACTACCTCGCGAGCCCGCCGCTCGTGATCGCGTACGCCCTGGCCGGCTCGATGAACTTCGATTTCGAGAAGGATGCCCTGGGCACCGACAGCGAGGGCAACGAGGTCTTCCTCCGCGACATCTGGCCCGACGCGGCTGAGGTGCAGGCCACGATCGACTCGTCGATCGACACTGGCATGTTCGACGCTCAGTACTCCTCGGTCTTCGAGGGCGACGAGCGCTGGCGCTCGCTGCCCACGCCCGCCGGGGCGACGTTCGAGTGGGACGCCACGTCGACCTACGTGCGGAAGCCCCCGTACTTCGACGGCATGACGCTCGAGACCTCGCCGGTCACCGACATCGCGGGTGCTCGCGTGCTCGCGAAGCTCGGCGACTCGGTCACGACCGACCACATCAGCCCGGCCGGCTCGATCAAGGCGGACTCGCCCGCGGGCCAGTACCTCACCGAGCACGGCGTCGACCGGAAGGACTTCAACTCCTACGGCTCGCGTCGCGGCAACCACGAGGTGATGATCCGCGGCACCTTCGCGAACATCCGCCTGAAGAACCAGCTGCTCGACGGCGTCGAGGGCGGCTTCACGCGCGACTTCACGCAGGCCGAGGGCCCGCAGTCGTTCATCTACGACGCGAGCCAGCGCTACCAGGAGGCGGGCATCCCGCTCGTGATCTTCGCCGGCAAGGAGTACGGCTCGGGCTCGAGCCGCGACTGGGCGGCCAAGGGCACGAGCCTGCTGGGAGTGCGCGCGGTGATCGCGGAGAGCTTCGAGCGCATCCACCGCTCGAACCTCATCGGCATGGGCGTCGTGCCGCTGCAGTTCCCGGCCGGGCAGTCGGCCGAGAGCCTGGGGCTGGATGGCACCGAGTTCGTGACGATCTCGGGCATCACCGAGCTCAACGAGGGTCGCACGCCGAAGACGGTGCGCGTCACCGCGGAGCCGAGCGAGCACTCGCCCGCCGGGAAGCAGACGGTCGAGTTCGACGCCGTGGTGCGCATCGACACCCCCGGTGAGGCCGACTACTACCGCAACGGCGGCATCCTGCAGTACGTGCTGCGCAGCCTCGTCTAGGCATCGCGCAGGCCGTCTCGGGCCCGGTCTCCCCTCGGGGAGCCGGGCCCGTTTCGCGCCCGCCACGGGCGGCGCTCGCGGTCGGCTGACGTTCGAACAAGGTTCGGCGAACGCTCAGTCAGCGGGCGGCACGGCACCAGGCCGCACCGGGTGCCGCTCGCGTAGAGTGCTGGGATGGCACTGCTCGAGACGATCCACGGCCCGCGCGATCTCGATCGACTGAGCGAGCCGGAGCTCGTCGAGCTCGCCGACGAGATCCGCCGGTTCCTCGTCGCCGAGGTGTCCAAGACGGGCGGCCACCTTGGGCCGAACCTCGGCGTGGTCGAGACCACGATCGCCATCCACCGCGTCTTCGACTCGCCCCGCGACGCCGTCGTCTGGGACACGGGGCACCAGTCGTACGTGCACAAGCTGCTGACCGGTCGTCAGGACTTCTCGCGACTGCGCCAGAAGGGCGGGCTCGCCGGCTACCCGCAGCGTTCGGAGTCGGAGCACGACATCGTTGAGAGCTCGCACGCCTCGAGTTCGCTGAGCTGGGCGGACGGCATCTCGAGGGCGTTCGAGATGACGGGTCAGAGCGACCGCCACGTCGTCGCGGTCGTCGGCGACGGTGCCCTCACGGGCGGCATGACCTGGGAGGCGCTGAACAACATCAGCGACGACAACTCGCGCAACCTCGTGATCGTCGTCAACGACAACGGCCGCTCCTACGCTCCGACGATCGGCGGCATGGCGCGCTTCCTCTCCGACGTCCGCACGCGTCGCGGCTACCGGCGCTTCCGTCGCTCGAGCGAGAGCTTCTTCGCCCACTTCGGTGCCCCCGGCCGCGCCTTCTACCGCGGCGTGCGCGGCGGCCTGCACGGCTTCCTCTCGCGTTTCACCAACAACGAGGCGCTCTACTCGAACCTCGACATCAAGTACGTCGGGCCGGTCGACGGCCACGACATCCGGGCGATGGAGCGCGCGCTGCGTCAGGCCAAGGAGTACGGCGCGCCCGTCATCGTGCACGCGATCACCCAGAAGGGCAAGGGCTACGAGCCCGCCCTCGCCGACGTCGCCGACCAGTTCCACGCCGTCGGGCAGATCGACCCGGAGACGGGGGAATCGATGGAGGTCGCCACCCGCCCGTCCTGGACGAGCGTCTTCGCCGAGGAGCTTGTGACCCTCGCCGACCGCGACGAGCGCATCGTCGGCATCACCGCCGCTATGCTGCGACCGACCGGCCTGCACAAGCTCGCCGAGAAGCACCCCGGCCGTGTGCTCGACGTCGGCATCGCCGAGCAGCACGCGGTCGCCTCGGCGGCGGGTCTCGCCTTCGGCGGCCTGCACCCGGTCGTCGCGGTCTACGCGACCTTCATCAACCGCGCCTTCGATCAGGTGCTCATGGATGTCGCGCTGCACCGCGCCGGCGTCACCTTCGTGCTCGACCGCGCCGGGGTCACGGGCCCCGACGGGCCGAGCCACCACGGCATCTGGGATCTCGCGATCCTGCAGGTCGTGCCGGATATCCGCCTCGCAGCGCCCCGCGATGCCACGCGTCTGCGCGAGGAGCTCGCCGAGGCCGTCGCCGTGCAGGATGCTCCGACCGTGCTGCGCTTCTCCAAGGGCTCGGTCGGCACCGAGTTCGACGCCGTGCGCCGCACCGACGACGGCGTCGACGTGCTGCGCGAGGCTCCCCACAAGGACGTCCTCATCGTGACGGTCGGGCCGATGGCGAAGATCGGCCTCGAGGTCGCCGATCGCCTCGCGGCGCAGGGTATTGGCGCGACCGTCATCGACCCGCGCTGGGTCGTGCCGGTCGCGGGCAGCATCATCGAGCTCGCCCGCGAGCACCGCATCGTCGTCTCGATCGAGGACGGCATCCGCGTCGGTGGCATCGGCACGCGCATCCGTCAGGAGCTGCGCGCCGCGGGGGTCGATACCGCCGTCGACGAGCTCGGTCTGCCGGACGAGTTCCTCGATCACGCCAGCCGCGACGAGATCCTCGACTCGGTGGGTCTCACGCCGCAGGCGATCGCCCGCGACCTCGTCGCGCAGGTGCTCGGCACGCGCATCCCGGTCGCGCGGCCCCTGCCCGACGACGCCGTGCTCGAGCGCGCGAGCGACAGCACCTCGTCGGGAGAGCTGCGCGGCGAGCGGGACTAGTCGGTGGCGCGCGAGTAGCGCAGCTCGACCGCGCCGTTCTCGAAGACTGTCGAACCCTCGAGGCGCCACGCGAGCGGCCCGCCCGTCGTCGGCAGCAGCCTCGCGCCGCGCCCCAGGGTGACGGGCATGACCGTGACGAGCAGCTCGTCGAGCTCGCCGAGATCGGCGAACTGCGCGGCCGTCGCGCCGCCGCCGACAACCCACACCGCTCGGTCGCCCGCCGCCGCGCGAGCCTCGGCCGCGACGCGCGCCGGATCGTCCGCGACCGGCCGGAGGTCGGCGCCCTCGATGACGGGGAGCGGGCGGTGCGTCAGCACCCATGTGGGGAGATCTGGGTACGGCCAGGGCTCGCCCGAGGCGGTCAGGAAGCGCAGGGTCGCGGCACCCATGACGATCGCGCCGACGCCTGCGAAGAAGCGGTCGTAGGAGGCCTGGAACGCCTCGAACCCGAAGGAGAGGAGCCAGTCGAGACCGTCGCGGTCATCGGCGATGTAGCCGTCGAGGCTCTGGGCGACGTAGTACTGCATGCTGCTCATCCCGACAGGGTAGGAGCCAGCACCGACACCGCGACGTCCAGGACGCGACGCGGACGACGACGGCCCCGGACATCCACGCGGATGCCGGGGCCGTCCTCGAGCGCGCTAGTGCGAGCCGCGGATGGGCGGATGGTGGAAGGTGTCGCCGAAGACGCGCTCCGACGCCCCCACCCGATCGAGGAACGGCGTCACGCCGCCCATCTGGAACGGCCAGCCGGCACCGAGAATCATGCACAGGTCGATGTCCTCCGGGGAGCTGACGACGCCCTCCTGCAGCATGCGGTGGATCTCGTCGGCGAGGCCGTCCTCCAGGCGCCGGGTCAGCTCGGCGACCGTGCTCGGCTGCGAGCCCGCAGGGCGGTGCTTCGCGACGATCGCGACCGCCTTCTTGTCGATGCCCTTCGGGTTGCCCTTGGCGTCCTTCTCCAGCAGCACGCCGGCCTCGGCGAGCTCGTGCAGCGCGGGGGAGGGGAAGAACCGCTCCGGGAACGCCGCGTGGTGCGTGTCGAGCACGTGGGCCCCCACCTTGAGGCCCACGAGGTCGAGCAGCACGAACGGGTCCATCGGCAGACCGAAGTGGCGCTGCGCCTCGACGACGTCCTCGAACGGCGTCCCCGTCTCGACGGCGTGCATCGCCTCGCCGAGCAGCTTCGCCAGGATGCGGTTGACCACGAACCCGGGGGAGTCAGCCGTGATCACGGCGTTCTTCTTGAGCCCCGCCGCCGTCACCATCGCCGTCGCGAGGGTCGCCTCGTCGGTCGTCGGCGTGCGCACCACCTCGATGAGCGGCATCACGGCGACCGGGTTGAAGAAGTGGAAGCCGACCACGCGCTCGGGGTGCTGCAGCTTCGCGCCGATCTGCTCGACCGACAGCGACGAGGTGTTCGTCGCGAGCACGGCCTCGGGCGAGACGTGCTGCTCGATCTCGGCGAACACCTGCTGCTTGATCGACAGCTCCTCGAAGACCGCCTCGATGACCCAGTCGCAGCCGGCGAAGTCGGCCTTGTCGGTCGTGCCCGTGACGAGGGCGCGCAGCCGGTTGGCGTCGTCGGCGTGCAGGCGACCCTTCTGCTCGAGCGCGGAGATCTCGCCGTGGATGTACGCGATGCCCTTGTCCACGCGCTCCTGATCGAGGTCGGTGATGATCACCGGAACCTGCAGGCGGCGCACGAACAGCAGCGCGAACTGGCTCGCCATGAGCCCCGCACCGAGCACGCCGATGCGGGTGACGGGCTTCGCGAGGCTCTTGTCGGGCGCGCCGGCCGGCTTCTTCGCCCGTTTCTGCACGAGATTGAAGGCGTAGATCGAGGCCCGGAACTGGTCGCCCGAGATGAGGTCGGCGAGCGCCTCGTCCTCGGCGGCGAAGCCCGTCGCCTTGTCGCTGCTCTTGGCGGCCTTGAGCAGGTCGAGCGCGACGTAGGGCGAGCGCGCGATCGTGCCGATGCGCTTCTCGAGCATGCTCCGCGCGATGCCGATCGCCGCATCCCACTTCACGGCCCGCTCGATCTTGCCGGGCTGGTTCGGCCGCTTGACCTTGGTGCGCCCCGCGATGACGTCGTCGGCCCAGCGGATCGAGCTCTCGAGGAAGGTCGCCGAGTCGAAGATCGCGTCGGCCATGCCGAGCTCGAACGCCTGCGTCGCCGTGAGCGTGCGGTTGTTCTTGAGCGGGTTCTCGACGACGACCTTGAGGGCGTTCTCGATGCCGATGAGGTTCGGCAGCAGCCATGCGCCGCCCCAGCCGGGGATGATGCCGAGGAAGACCTCGGGCAGCGCGATGGCGGCAGCATTGCGGTCGATCGTGCGGTAGTCGGCGTTGAGGGCCACCTCGACGCCGCCACCGAGGGCGAGGCCGTTGATGAAGACGAAGGACGGCACGCCCAGCTCACCGAGCTTGCCGAGCGCGTAGTGCCCGAGCTGCGCCATGAGCTTGCCGCTCGCGCGGTCGGGGATGCTCTCGACCTTCGACAAGTCGGCTCCCGCGGCGAGGATGAACGGCTTGCCTGTCACGGCCACGGCCGCGATCTCGCCGCGCTGCGCGCGAGCGGCCTGCTCGTCCATGACCGCGGCGAACTCCAGCAGTCCCTTCGGGCCGAGCGTGCTCGGGCGGGTGTGGTCGCGGCCGTTGTCGATCGTCACGAGGGCGAGGGTGCCGCCACTCGGGAGGGCGACGTCGCGCACGTAGGAGTGCGTGACGACCTCGTCCTCACTGAGGGCGAGCAGCGGCTCGAACTGCTCGACCGAGTACTGCGCGATGGCGCTCGTCATCTACTTGCCCTTCCGTCCGCCGCGGTAGTGCGGGTTCTCCCAGATCATCGACCCGCCCTGGCCGAGGCCCACGCACATCGCCGTGAGGCCGTACTGCACCTCGGGGTGCTGCTCGAACTGCCGAGCAAGCTGGATCATGAGGCGCACGCCGGAGCTGGCGAGCGGATGGCCGATGGCGATCGCGCCGCCCCACGGGTTCACGCGGGGGTCGTCGTCGTCGATGCCGAAGTGGTCGAGCAGGCTCAGCACCTGCACCGCGAAGGCCTCGTTGAGCTCGAACAGCCCGATGTCGTCGATCGACAGACCGGCCTTCTTCAGCGCCTTCTCGGTCGAGGGGATGGGCCCGATGCCCATGACCTCGGGCTCGACCCCGGCGAACGCGAAGCTCACCAGGCGCATCTTCACGCCCAGGCCGAGCTCCTTCGCGGCGTCGGCGCTCGCGAGCAGGCTCACGGTGGCGCCGTCGGTGAGCGGCGAGGCGTTGCCCGCCGTGACCCGACCGTGCGGCCGGAACGGGGTCTTGAGGCCCGCGAGACCCTCCATCGTGGTCTCGGGGCGCATGCCCTCGTCCATGGTGGCGAGGCCGTATCCCTGCTCGCTGCGCAGCGCCACCGGCACGAGGTCGGGCTGGATGTGCCCGGCGGCGTAGGCCGCGGCGACCTTCTGCTGGCTGCGCATGCCGAAGCGGTCGGCGCGCTCCTTGGTGAGCGCGGGGAAGCGGTCGTGCAGACGCTCGGCGGTCATGCCCATGTTGAGGGCGTCGCCGCTGACGAGCTTCTCGGCGAGGAAGCGCGGGTTCGGGTCGGCGTTGCCGCCCATCGGGTGACGGCCCATGTGCTCGACGCCGCCGGCGATCGCGACGTCGTAGGCGCCGAAGGCGATGCCGCCCGCGGTCGTCGCGACGGCCGTCATCGCACCGGCGCACATCCGGTCGATCGCGTAGCCGGGCACCGACATCGGAAGTCCGGCGAGGATCGCCGCGGTGCGGCCGAGGGTGAGCCCCTGGTCGCCCTCCTGCGTCGTCGCCGCGATCGCGACGTCATCGACGCGCTCCTTCGGCAGGTTCGGGTTGCGCTCGAGGAGCCCGATCATCGCCTTGACGATGAGATCGTCGGCCCGAGTGCCCCAGTACATCCCTTTTTCGCCTGCTCGCCCGAACGGAGTGCGTACTCCGTCGACGAAGACGACATCGGCTCGATCGGCCACAGTGCCTCCCTTGTCGGTGGTCAACCCTTCCAACCTAGGAGCGGCCCGCCACGCGGCCCGGATGCACTGCGCCTTCCTACGAAGCGCTCTCGTCGCCTTCGGCGGGGGCTTGGCTCGCCTCGACAAAGGCGAGGGCGATCGTCTGTGCTGTTGCGTCAATCTGCCAGGGGCGGGCCCCGAGCGCGCGGAGAGCATCCGCGATTGCCTCGGGGGTGCTCTCGGCCGGTGGGTGCCACGCCAGTCGGCGCAGATGGTCGGGCGTGAGCACGTTCTCTAAGGGGATGCCGAGCTCGTCGGCCACCGACTGCACGGCCGGCTTCGCGGCGCGCAGGCGGCGGTCGGCCTCCGGGTTGCGGTCGCCCCACGAACGCGGCGGGGGGATGCTCTCCTCCGACGATCGCAGCACCGGCAGCTCCTCCGTCGTGCGCCCCGCCTCGATCGCCGCCCACCAGCGGTCGATCTGCGAGCGGCTCGCCCGACCGTGGAAGCCCTGCAGGCCCGCCAGCTCGCGCTTGCTCGCGGGCATGGCGCGCGCCGCGACGACGATCGACGAGTCGGGCAGCAGTCGCCCGGGCGCGCTGTCGACCTCGCGGGCGTAGGCGTCGCGCGCGAGCCAGAGCTCACGGGCGACCGCGAGCGCACGCTGGCCGCGCACGGCGTGCAGCCCGGAGAGTCGGCGCCAGGGGTCGAGGCGCGGTTCGGGGGTCTCGCGCGCGAGCACCGCGGCGAACTCCTGTCGGGCCAGCTCGAGCTTGCCGGACTGCTTCAGCAGGGCGGCGATCGCGTCGCGCACGTCGACGAGCAGCTCGACGTCGAGTGCCGCGTAGGTGAGCCAGGCCGCGGGCAGCGGGCGTGTCGACCAGTCGGCGGCCGAGTGCTCCTTCGCCAGGTGGAGGCCGAGGGTGGCCTCGACGACCGCGCCGAGGCCGACGCGGGGGAGCCCTGCCAGTCGGGCGCCGAGCTCGGTGTCGAAGATCGTGACGGGGTCGAGTCCGACCTCGCGCAGGCAGGCCAGATCCTGGCTCGCGGCGTGCAGCACCCACTCCTCGCCGCCGATGGCGGCCTGCAGCTCGCTGAAGTCGCCGAGGGCGGGCGGATCGAACAAGAAGGTGCCGGCCCCGCGCCGGAAGACCTGGATCAGGTAGGCGCGCTGGGAGTAGCGGAACCCGCTCGCGCGCTCGGCGTCGACCGCGACGGGGCCCTCGCCCGCGGCGAGCGCGGCGACGGCGCGCGCGTACTGCTCGCGATCGTCGATGACCGTCGGCGTCGTGGCCGGCACCGCGGTGGGCAGGGGCTCGGCCTCCTCACCGGCGTGCGCTGTCACGTCAGCCACGCGGGCTCCGGCGGGTCGGCAGCACGGCGACGCCCTCGGGCGTCGGCGGGTAGCCGGCGATCATGCACAGCAGCTCCGACCAACCCTCGATGTGCGCCGAGAGGTCGTCGTCGAGAGGTGTCCAGGAGGCGCGGAGCTCCAGCTGCGCGCCGCTGCCCTGCGCCGCGAGCTCGCCGTAGCCGGTCGACAGCACCTTCGTCGCGGTGCCGCTCGCCGCCGTGTACCGCGCACCGCGGGTCTCGAGGGCGTCGACGAGCCACGCCCACGTGACGTCGGCGACGAAGGGATCCAGCCCGATGTCGACCTCGAGGGGAGCCTGCGCGAAGCAGACGATGCGCACCGAGCCGTTCCAGCCCTCCGGTGCCGTGGGGTCGAAGAGCACGATGAGGCGCCCGGTGCCGAGGTCGGAGTCGTCGGCGTGGCGCGCGGGGTTCACATCAGCGGCGAGCGCGTGCGCGAAGGGGGCGAGCCCGCTCGGCGCCGGGATGGCGCGCACCTCCAGCTCGGGTCGCAGCACCGCGGCGTCGACCGTGGCGATGAGGGCGTCGAAGACCTGCTGCGGCGTCGGAGCGGGCGAGGCGGGCACGAGTGCACCCTACGAGCAGTTGCTACGGTGCACGAGTGAGACTCGCCGACCTGGGGGGAGCATCCGCCTCGTCGCGGCGGGGGAGGCGCGCCCTCGCCCCGTTGCGCGGCACCGCGATGCTCGCCGCTGCCCTCGTCGGCACGGCCGTGATCGTCGCGGTCGCCGCCTCGATCGCGACGGCGGTCACCATGGCGCGTCGCGTCGTCACGCCCGTGCGCGAACGGCCCGAGGACATCGTGGTGCACGGCGTCGAGCGCGGCGCGGTCACGCTGTCGCGCACGGCCGACACCGTGCTGCCCGGCCGCTACGGGCTGTGGTTCGACGGCGACCGCGGGCATGCCCGCCTCGGGCGCATCCTGCGGGAGGACGAGGGCTCGGTGACGCGCGTCGTGGAGTCGGTGCAGCACGGCGACCTGAGGCGAGCGGGCACCGCGCGCATCGGCGGCGCGTTCTACGCGGGGCCGCTCGACGTGGGCGCGGTCGAGCGCGAGCTCAGCATCCGCACCCCCGTCGGCGACGCGCCCGCCTGGTTCGTGCCCGGCGCGAACGACGGGAGCGGCCACGGGGAGGACTGGATCATCCATGTGCACGGCCGCGGCGCCACGCGCGCCGAGGGGCTGCGCGCCGTGCCGCTCGCCCGCGAGCTCGGGTGGGCGAGCCTGCTCATGAGCTATCGCAACGACGGGGATGCCCCGCCGAGCGCGGACGGCCGGTACGCGCTCGGCGCCGCCGAGTGGCGCGACCTCGAGGCCGCCGTCGCGCGAGCGCACGAGGAGGGCGCGCGCCGCATCGTCGTAATGGGGTGGTCGATGGGCGGGGCGATCACGCTCCAGTTCCTCGTGCGATCGCCGCTCGCCTCCCGCGTGGTGGGCGTCGTGCTCGAGTCGCCCGTCATCGACTGGGTGACCGTGCTGCGGTTCCACGCCGGCCTCGCGCACGTGCCGCGCCCCGTCGGGGAGGCCGCGCTCGCCCTCCTCGGGGCGCCCGCTGCGGCCCCCTTGCTCGGCCGCGAGGACGCCATCGACCTGGCGAGCCTCGACCTCGTCGCGCGCGCCGACGAGCTGCGGGTGCCGGCGCTCATCCTGCACAGCGATGACGACGGCTACGTGCCGATCGACGCCTCGCTGGCTCTCGCCGCTGCCCGACCCGACCTCGTCACGCTCGAGCGCTTCGCCCTCGCCGGGCACACCCGACTGTGGAATCTCGACCCCGAGCGGTGGGAGGGCGTCATCTCCCGGTGGCTGCGTCAGCTCGACGAGCCCACCGCGCGTACAGCACGCCCTCGTCGTCGGTCAGCAGCTGCCGCGGCGCCCATCGACTGAGCGCGGGGCCGGCATCCGGCAGCAGTCGCAGCCCCGAGCCGCCCAGCCGCGGCACCGTGGTGAGACAGAGCTCGTCCACGAGCCCCGCGGCCAGCAGCAGCGCGGCCAGCGAGGGCCCGCCCTCGCACACCACACGGGCCACGTCGCGCGCGCGGAGCGCCGCGAGCAGGTCGGGGGCGGCGAGGGATCCACCGCGATCGGAGACCGCCACGTGCTCATGCGGCACGGCGCCGAGGGAGCGCGACACGGCATCCGCTGCCGCCGGCGGCGCGAGCACGAGCACGGGGGCGGCGCCTTCGCGCGGCTCGAGGCCGTGGCCGGTCAGGTCGCCGGAGCCCGAGACCACGGCGAGCTGCGCCCGCTTCGGCAGCCGGTACCCCTCGGCGCGAACGCTCTCGGCACCGACGAGCAGGACGTCCGCGTGCTCGCGGATCACGCCGAGGATCATGCGGTCGGCGCCGGCCGTCAGCGACTCCGAGGTGCCGTCGTCGCCGGTGACGCGGCCATCCAGCGTCGTCACCAGATTGAGGCGGATGCTCTCGCCCTCGCCCGGCGCGTACCAGTCGAGCAGTCTCGCGCGGGCGCCCTCGTGCTCGGTGTCGAGCTCGACGGCGGGCCCGGGCGTCACGCGCCGCAGGATCACGCCGCGGCCTCGCGCACCTGTCGCTTGATGCGCCCCAGCATGCCGGTCATGCCGCTCAGTCGCAGCGGGCTCACGACGCGGGTGAGGCCGAGCTCGAACGCCACATCGCCGGGCGTCGCGAGCACCTCGTCGACGCCGAGGCCGCTGAGCCCCTGGGCGAGGATCGAGGCGAAGCCGCGCGTCGTGGGCGCCTCGGGCGGGGCGGTGGCGTGCACCCGCACGACGCCGCTCTCGACCTCGACGACGATGAACACGGGCGACTGGCACTCCTCGACGCGCTCGAGCAGCTCGGGGTGGTCGCGGAAGCGCTCGGGCAGCTCGGGCAGCTCGTTCGAGAACTCCAGCAGCAGTTGCAGCCTGTCCGACTCGCCGAGCTCGAGGAACTCGTCGCGGATCTCGGCCAGTGCGGCGGGCAGCCTCGGCTCGGTCATCGGGCTCCCGTTCCGGGAGCGGTGCCGGGCTCGGCGCCCGTGACGATCGGCACGCGCACGGCACTGCCCCACTCCGTCCACGAGCCGTCGTAGTTGCGCACGTTCGGCACGCCCAGGAGGTGGCGCAGCACGAACCAGGTGTGACTCGACCGCTCGCCGATGCGGCAGTAGGCGACGACCTCGTCGGCGTCGCCGATGCCGGCCTCGTCGCGGTAGATCGCTGCGAGCTCGTCGGCGGTGCGGAATGTGCCGTCCTCGTTGGCGGCGCGAGCCCACGGCACGCTGCGCGCGGTCGGGATGTGCCCGCCGCGCAGGGCGCCCTCCTCGGGATAGGCCGGCATGTGGGTGCGCTCACCGCTGTACTCCTCCGGTGAGCGCACGTCGATGAGCGGCTTGCCGAGGTGCGCCAGCACGTCCTCCTTGAAGGCCCGGATGCTCGCATCGTCGCGCTCGACGACCGGGTAGTCGACGCGCTCGCGCGCAGGCCGCTCGGTCGTCATCGCTCGGCCCTCCGCGACCCAGCGGTCACGGCCGCCATCGAGCAGGCGCACGTCGTCGTGGCCGAAGAGCGTGAAGACCCACAGCGCGTAGGCCGCCCACCAGTTCGAGCGGTCGCCGTAGAGGATGATCGTGGTGTCGCGGGCGATGCCGTTGCGGCCCATGAGCTCGGCGAACGCGGCGCCGTCGATGTAGTCGCGCACGATGGGGTCGTTGAGGTCGGTGTGCCAATCGATCTTGACCGCGCCGGGGATGTGCCCCGTCTCGTAGAGCAGCACGTCCTCGTCGGACTCGACGACGACGAGCCCCGGGTCGTCGAGGTGCTCCTCGAGCCAGGCGGTCGACACGAGCCGCTCGGGGTGGGCGTACGACTGGAACTTCTCGAACGGATCGGGGGCGACGGGCATCGGGGCGACCTCTCACGGCGGGCGGATCAGGGAGTGCGACGAGCGCTCCAGGCGTAACGCACGAGCGGCCGCCGGTATTCTTGACAGGCCGCGCGCGCCTGACTCTACGCACTCCGGGTGCGCGGCTCCTGGGGCTCGCCACCGACCCGGGCGGCGAGTGCGACCTCCGCGACCGAGGGGCGACCTTCCCGTGAATCCTGCGTCGAATCCCGCGTCGACCGTTCTGCGGCTGACCGACCGCCAGCCGCTGCTGTCGGCGAGCGAGCTGCTGGGGCACCTGACGCCTCCGCCGCAGTTCTCGGCCGCGAGCCTGGAGAACTACGTGCCCGACCCCGCGCACCCCTCGCAGGCGGAGGCGGTCGAGGCGATCCGGCGCTTCGCCGACGGCGCTCCGGACGACGCGCCCACGGGGTTGCGCGGCCTGTTCGCGCGGAAGGCGCCGACCGTCGTGGAGAAGCCCGGCATCTACCTCGACGGCGGATTCGGCGTCGGCAAGACCCACCTGCTCGCGGCGCTGTGGCACCGGGTCGGCGGCCGCAAGTACTTCGGCACCTTCATCGAGTACACGGCGCTCGTGGGCGCGCTCGGCTACCAGCAGGCGGTGCAGCACTTCCGCGGCGCGAGCCTCATCGCGATCGACGAGTTCGAGCTCGACGACCCGGGCGACACGATGGTCATGTCGCGCCTGCTGGGCGAGCTCGTGCAGAGCGGCTCGCGCATCGCGGCGACCTCGAACACGCCGCCGCACGCCCTCGGCGAGGGCCGCTTCGCCGCCCAGGACTTCCTGCGCGAGATCAACGCCCTCGCCGACCGCTTCGACATCCACCGCATCGACGGCGACGATTACCGCAAACGCGACATCGAGGGCCACGCGGTCGTACTGTCGGGCGACGAGCTGGCCGAGCGCGTGGCCGCCGAGCGCGGCACGGTCACGGTCGACCCGTTCGCCGCGGTGCTCGCGCACCTGGCCACCGTGCATCCGAGCCGGTACATCGGTCTCATCGACGGCCTCGACGCCGTCGCGTTCACCGACGTCGCGCCGCTGCGCAATCAGACGGATGCGCTGCGCCTGGTCGCGCTCGTCGACCGCCTCTACGACGCGCAGGTGCGGATCCTCGCCACGGGCATCCCGCTCGATCAGGTCTTCACCGACGACATGCTCGCGGGCGGGTACCGCAAGAAGTACCTGCGCGCCGCGTCGCGCATGATCGCGCTGACCACCGCATCCTGAGTCTCGGTGCGCGCCCCGCTCGATAGGATCGTCTCCGGAGCGCCGGGAAGTCTGGTCGGCCCGCCCTCGCGAGGCGAGCGCGGTGAGCCGCACCGACGACCCCGACGGAGACACCATGACGCCCGTGCAGTCCGGCGCCCAGCGCTACCGCGAGAGCCTGTGGATCGAGCAGATCCTCCGCAAGGAGACGGTGGGCGGCGTCCTCCTGCTCATCGCCACGGTCATCGCGGTCACGCTCGCGAACTCGGCGGTCGCCGACGGCTACTTCGCACTGCGCGACACGTACGTCAGCGTGGGCTTCGGCGATGCCGAGTTCCGGATCTCGGTGGGGCACCTCGCCGCCGACGGACTGCTCGCGATCTTCTTCTTCCTCGCCGGGCTCGAGCTCAAGCGCGAGTTCGTCGCCGGTGAGCTGCGCGACCCGCGGCGCGCGCTCGTGCCGGTCGCGGCCGCCTTCGGCGGCGCCGCGCTGCCCGCTGTGATCTTCACCCTTGTCAACCTCACGCAGGGGCCGGAGGTGCTGCGCGGCTGGGCGATCCCGCTCGCGACCGACATCGCCTTCGCCCTCGCGGTGCTCGCCGTCGTCGGCACCTCGCTGCCGATCGCGATGCGCACGTTCCTGCTGACCCTCGCCGTCGTCGACGACCTCATCGGCATCACGGTGATCGCCTTCTTCTACACGAACGATCTCCAGCCGCTCTTCCTTCTGGCGGCGGCGATCGGACTCATCGTCTTCGGCCTGATCGCCCAGCGCTACCAGGAGCTGTTCCGTCTGCGGTCCACCGCCGCGTTCGCGATCCTTGCTCCGATCGGACTCGTCGTCTGGTTCTTCATGTACTCCTCGGGGGTCCACGCGACCGTCGCCGGGGTACTGCTCGCGTTCACGGTCCCCGTCCTGGCGCGCGGCGGCGAGGAGGACGGCCTCGGTGGCCACGAGGGGCTCGCCGAGAAGTTCGAGCACGGGCTGCGGCCGATCTCGGCGGGCTTCGCGGTGCCGGTGTTCGCGTTCTTCTCCTCGGGCGTCGCGGTCGGCGGTCTCGAGGGCCTCGTCGAGGCCGTCACCTCCCCGCTCGCGTTGGGGATCGTCGCGGGGCTCGTGCTCGGGAAGACGATCGGCATCACCGGAGCGGCGTGGCTCGTCACCCGCCTGCCCGGTGTGAGCCTGCCGCGCGGCGTGCAGTGGGTCGACATCCTCGGGCTCGCGATGCTCTCCGGCATGGGCTTCACCGTGTCGCTGCTCATCAGCGAGCTCAGCTTCGGGCAGGGCGACCCGCTCGACGACGTGGCCAAGGTGGGCATCCTGCTCGGGTCGCTGCTCGCGGCGCTCTTGGCGAGCGCGCTGCTCCTCGCTCGCAACCGCCACTACCGTCAGCGCCGCGCGGAGGACGCGCGCGACTCGGACGGCGATGGCGTGCCGGACGCGTTCGACGACCCGGCGAACGCTGTGCGCTGACCGGGGGAGCTCGGGGCGGCGCGTAACGCGATGTTTACGCGCCGCCGTGCCGTGTAACAGCGCCGAAACAGGGCGACACCGTTCGTGAAACCTCGCGCACCGACACTTCGAGAGCGCCCGGTCCTCGCCGGGGGGCCGGAGACCCTACGACCGGCCCTCGAGTCGGGCGCCTCCTTCATCACGGCAAGAGAGGTTCCCCATGGATCAGGGCAACACCACCTTCATCCTGATCGCCGCCGCGCTCGTCCTGCTGATGACTCCCGGTCTCGCCTTCTTCTACGGCGGCCTCGTCAAGGCGAAGAGCGTCATCAGCATGATGATGCTGAGCTTCGGTGCGATCGGACTCATCGGCGTCCTCTGGGTGCTGTACGGCTACGCGATCACGTTCGCCAACAACGTCGGCATCGACGGGCTCATCGGCATCGACACGGGCGCGATCGGACTCACGAGCCTGCTCGAGGTGCCCGAGGGCGCCGCATTCCCGCCGCTGGCGTTCGCGGCCTTCCAGGCGACCTTCGCGATCATCACCGTCGCTCTGATCTCGGGCGCGATCGCCGACCGTGCGAAGTTCGGCGCGTGGATGGTGTTCGCGGGCATCTGGGCCACCGTCGTCTACTTCCCGGTCGCCAGCTGGGTGTTCAACTTCACCCTCGGCGAGGACGGCTCGTTCGTCGACGGGGGCTGGATCACCTACGGCCTGCAGGAGACCTTCGGCGTCGGCGCCATCGACTTCGCCGGCGGCACGGCCGTGCACATCAACGCCGGCGCCGCGGCTCTCGCCCTCGCGCTCGTGCTCGGCAAGCGCATCGGCTTCGCCAAGGGCGCCCACGTGCCCCACAACCCGCCGTTCGTGCTGCTCGGTGCTGGCCTGCTGTGGTTCGGCTGGTTCGGCTTCAACGCCGGCTCGGAGCTCGCCGCCGACGGTGTCGCCGCCCTGGCGTTCATCAACACGATCGCCGCCCCGGCCGCCGCGCTGCTCGCCTGGCTCGTCGTGGAGAAGATCAAGGACGGCAAGCCGACCTCGGTGGGCGCCGCCTCGGGCGCCGTCGCGGGCCTCGTCGCGATCACGCCGGCCTGCGCCTCGCTCACGCCGGGATGGGCCATCGTGCTGGGCCTCATCTCGGGCGCCGTCTGCGCCCTCGCGGTCGACCTGAAGTTCAAGTTCGGCTTCGACGACTCGCTTGACGTCGTGGGCATCCACCTCGTCGGCGGCCTCGTCGGCACCCTGTACCTCGGCTTCTTCGCCAACGGCACCGGCCTCATCTACAGCGGCGAGTTCACGCAGCTCATCGTGCAGGCCATCGCGGCGATCGCGGTCATGGTCTACTCGTTCACCCTCGCGTTCA
Source organism: Microcella alkalica (assembly GCF_014595885.1). Classification (GTDB taxonomy): domain Bacteria; phylum Actinomycetota; class Actinomycetes; order Actinomycetales; family Microbacteriaceae; genus Microcella; species Microcella alkaliphila_B. Next base: position 393,034 of record NZ_JABUKC010000002.1, read on the forward strand.
TCATCGGTCTCGCCATCGAGAAGACGATGGGCTTCCGCGTCAAGGAGGAGGACGAGCTCGCCGGCATCGACCCGATCGTGCACGGCGAGGAGGGCTACGTGCTCGAGGCGACGCGCTGATCGCCTGACCGCTCGACCGGCGCCGTACGGCGCACGCGGGGCGCTACCCTTCGACCGGGTAGCGCCCCGTCGTCGTGCGCACCCCGTCCAGGAGGCCCCCGTGACCTTGAGTGACCCCGCGCTGCAGCTGGCGTGCGCGCTGCTGGTGCTGCTCGCCCCGGTCGGGGTGCTGCTCGGACTGGGTCGCGTCGAGCGCCGACAGGCGGCCGTCGCCGTCGCGGGCGGCGTGGCCGGCGCCGCGGCGTCGCTGCTGGGGGATGCCCTGGCCGGCCCGTTCACGGATCCGCCAGCGCGCATCCTCGACGCCGCGATCGCGGCCGCCGTCGCCGCGACGCTGGCGAGTCTCGCCGCCCGCCGGCTCGGGCCGCTCGGAGGCGTCGTGCTCGCCGGCGCGTGGACGGCCCTCGTCTATCAGCCGGTCGTCGCCGCCGTCATCGGGGAGTTCCCGACGCTCGTGCAGGCGACCCTCGGGGCGGTGGACTTCGCGGGCGCGCTCGCGACGCACGTGGCGCTGGGCGGCGCGCTGCTCGTGGTGCATCTGCTACCCGCACCCGCCCTCGTCGGCGCGGCTGGCGTCGACACGCGCGGCGTGGGGTGGCTGAGAGCCGTGCTCGCCGCGGCCCTCGTGCTCGTCGCCGCCTCGGCCTGGTTCGTCGGCGTGGAGCGCGTCGTCGACGCCGCCACGCCGCGGCTGCTGCTTAACGGCGTTCTCGGCATCGCGCTCGCGACGACGCTGTGGCTGCTGGTCGAGCGCATCGGGTGGGCCCGCGTGACGCCCTCCGGCGCCGTGGCGGGCGCCTGGGCCGGTTGGGCGGCGGTCGGCATCGGCGCGCCGTTCCTCGCCCCGCCCGCGCTCGTCGCGGCCGCGGTGCTCGGCGGTGCGATCGGCTCGGTGCTGAGCGGCGCGGGCGCTCGGGAGGCACCGGGGTCGGCACCGCGGCGGTCGTGGACGGTCGGGGTGCTCGGCGCCACCGCGGCTGGGGGCGTCGTGACCGCGCTGCTCGCCGACGGGTTCGGGCTCGCTGCGACCGGCACGCTGCTGCTCGCGGGTGCCGAGCTCGCCGCGGTGCTCGCCATCGGGGCCCTCTCGGCGATCGGCGGACTGCTCTGCTGGTCGCTCGCGAGAGCGGCGATGGCGGTCGCTGTGGCGTTCAGCCGGTTGCGGTCTCGCTCCGCAGCGGCTCGAGTGCCTCGAGGATGAGCTCGAGGCCGAAGACGAACTGCTGGGCGGGGTCGAAGCCCGCCTCCATGAGGGCCGCGGCCGACTCGTGGAGGTATGGGAAGCGATCCTGCGGCAGCTGCGGCAGGTACACCGCCTCGGTCATGTCGGCCAGGTCGTCTGCGCTCGTGAACGGCAGGCTCGCCTCCTGCAGTGCGAAGCCGTAGACGTAACTGTCGAGCAGCCAGTTCGCGTGCGTCGCCATGACGGGCGAGAAGCCCGCGCGGCGCAGGCACGCCATGACCGCCTCCCGGTGGCGCAGGGTCTCCGGCCCGGGGGAGACCCGCGACTCGAGCACGCCGACGGCCCATGGGTGGCGGGCGAGCACGGCGCGCGCCGAGATCGATCGTCGCCGCATCGCGGCGCGCCAGTCGTCGCCCTCGGGCGCGTCGATCTCGGCGAAGACGACGTCGGCCATGGCGTCGAGCAGCTCGCTCTTGTTGGCGACGTAGTGGTAGAGCGACATGGCGCCCGCCCCGAGTGAGGTGGCGAGCTTGCGCATGCTCAGCCCCTCCACGCCATCGGCGTCAGCGAGGCGGATCGCCTCCGCGACCACTTGCGCGCGGCTCAGGCCGGTCTCTGCCGCGGGAGCGGGGGGCTGGGTCGTGCTCTCGAGATCGTCCGGCTGTGCCACTTGACAATCGTACACCGTACGAGGCAGAGTTCGACGCGCGTCGTACGGTGTACGAACGCTTGACGACGGGCCTCTGCTCGATGCCCGTGAACCCTGCGAGAGGACACGAAGATGACCACCCGAACGACCCTGGCCGACCTGCGGGCCGCGACCGCCGCATCCGCCCCCGCCGTGCCGCCGCAGCTGCGGCTCGCCGCCGCCTGGACCAGCCTCATGTTCCTGGTGCTCTACATCGACTACTACCACCTGTACCAGCCGGGTGAGATCGACAGCATCCGCGACGGCGTCATCTTCGCGTTCGAGATCAGCGGGATGCTCATGACGATCTTCTTCGTGATCATCGCGATCCCGACCCTCATGATCATGCTGTCGGCCACGCTGCCGGTTCGCGCGAACCGCACCGTGAACCTCGCCGTCGCCGGGCTGTACATCCCGATCATGGTGTTCAACGCGGCCGGCGCGACATGGGACTACGCGGTCTACTACGCCGTCACAATCGGCGTCGAGCTGGTCATCCTCGGTTACATCCTGCGCACCGCGAGCCGCTGGAAGTAGGCGACTGCGGCGCGACCGAAGACGCCCGAGAGGGGGGAGTGGTGGGCGATACCAGACTCGAACTGATGACCTCTTCCGTGTGAAGGAAGCGCGCTACCAACTGCGCCAATCGCCCGTGCGCCACCATCTTGCCACAACTCCGCGGGCCCCCGTGCACGCCGCTGCGGCGTCGTCGCGGGGGCCCGAGCGCGGGATGACACGCCCGGTCCGCCCGGTTTGGCATCGCTCGAAAAGGTCGGCTATGGTTTCCATGTCAGCCGGAAACGGCGGGCGACAATGCGGATGTGGCGCAGTGGTAGCGCATCACCTTGCCAAGGTGAGGGTCGCGAGTTCGAATCTCGTCATCCGCTCGAGTACGGCCCCTCGGTAGTGGGGCTGCACCCACGGTGGCGTGGCCGAGAGGCGAGGCAGCGGCCTGCAAAGCCGTGCACACGGGTTCGAATCCCGTCGCCACCTCGCACTCCCACCGGATGCACCGGCGGTGCGAGGCAGTCACTACCGAAGCACCACCCCGGGCGATTGGCGCAGCGGTAGCGCGCTTCCCTGACACGGAAGAGGTCACTGGTTCGATCCCAGTATCGCCCACCAGAGAGCCCCCGAGAGATCGGGGGCTTTTCCGTTTCAGGGCGCGGTGCTCGATCAGCCTGCCGGATGCTCCACGGCGCGCCGCGCCGCTACGCTCGCGCCGTGACCTCCTTCGCCGACAAGCCGACCCTGCACGGCGAGCGCGTGCTGCTGCGCCCCATCGTCGCGGGCGACGCCCCGTGCATGTGGGCCGACCTCGCCGACGCCGAGGCCATGCGGCTCACCGGCACGACGGCGACCTTCACCCGCGAGCAGATCGACGCCTGGGCGGCGAGCCGCATCGACCAGCCCGATCGCCTCGACCTCGCCGTGGTCGATCGCGAGACCGGCGCGTGGGCAGGGGAGGTGGTCGTCAACGACCTCGACGTCGACAACCGCTCGTGCGGGTTCCGCATCGCGCTGCGCGGCTCCGCACGCGGCCGCGGGCTCGGCAGTGAGGCGACGCGACTGCTGGTGGGCTACGTGTTCGACATCGTCGACGAGCCGAGCATCCACCGCATCGAGCTCGAGGTGTACGCGTTCAACGAGCGCGCGATCCGCACCTACGAGCGTGTCGGCTTCGTGCGCGAGGGCGTGCGCCGCGACGCGCTGCGCTGGGGCGACGAGGTCACCGACGCCATCATCATGAGCTGCCTGCGCACCGACCCGGGACGACCGCGGCTGCGCGCCGACGCCCTGCGCTGAGTGACGCCAGCACGTTCCGCGTCCTCGGAGCCCGCGCTCAGGCGCCTCTTCGCCTGCTCGGCCAGCATGGAGCGATGCGCCTTCGAGCCTTCGCCGCCGTCAGCGGCCTCGCCTACACGGGGCTCGTGCTGCTGCTGACGATCGGCCCGGTGCGGCAGCGCTTCGTCGAGTCGGAGGCCGACCGCGGCGTGCTCGACTGGCGCAGCTGGTTCGAGCTGACCACGTGGCGCGAGGGCACGGTGAGCGAGTTCGTGGCCAACGTCGCGCTCTTCGTGCCGTGGGGCGCGCTCGCCGTGCTCGCTCTGGGGGCGAGACGGTGGATGCTCGCCGCGGCCGGCGCGGGTGCCCTCACCCTGGCCATCGAGATCGCACAAATCCCGCTCGCACGCATCTCCGACCCTCGAGACCTCGTCGCCAACGCCCTCGGCGCGCTGCTCGGCATCGCGCTCGGCGCCGCGCTCGAAGCGGCGCGCCGCGGGAGCCGCGAGGGCGGGCCGACCGCCTCGGGGGCCGGCGGTGGACGGACGCTCGAGCGGGCATCCCGCTGACGGGGCGGGGCGGCGCCCGCCAGTAGGCTGGAGGTCGATCACCGACCCCGCTGAAGGAGCCCCGTGTCTGAGCACGCCGTCGAGCAGTCCACGCCGAGCGAGGGGGCCGCCGAGCCCCAGGCGGTCGTGGCCGAGACGACGACCGACGGCTTCGGGCTCTTCACCGACCGCTCCGTCGTCGCGATGCGCGTCGATGGCGAGCTGCGCGACCTCGCCCACCGCGTCGAGCCGGGCACGCGCGTCGAGCCCGTCACGATCGGCAGCCCCGACGGCCTCGCGATCCTGCGCCACTCGACCGCGCACGTGCTCGCCCAGGCGGTGCAGCAGATCAACCCCGACGCCAAGCTCGGCATCGGCCCGCCCGTCACCGACGGCTTCTACTACGACTTCGACGTCGCGACCCCGTTCACGACCGACGACTTCGCCGCGCTCAGCAAAGCCATGGAGCGCATCGTGCGGCAGGGGCAGCGGTTCATCCGCCGCGTCGTGACGGAGGAGGAGGCGCGCGCCGAGCTCGCGCACGAGCCGTACAAGCTCGAGCTCATCGGGCTCAAGGGCTCGGCGGCCGAGGGCAGCGACGGCGAGAGCGTCGAGGTCGGCGCCGGCGAGCTGACGATCTACGACAACGTCGACCCCAAGACGGGCGAGGTGCACTGGAAGGACCTCTGCCGCGGGCCGCACCTGCCGAGCACCCGCATGATCGGCAACGGCTGGCAGCTCATGCGCGTCGCGGCCGCCTACTGGCGCGGCAGCGAGAAGAACCCGCAGCTGCAGCGCATCTACGGCACCGCATGGCCCAGCAAGGACGAGCTGCGCGCCTACACCTCGCGCCTCGAGGAGGCCGCCAAGCGCGACCACCGCAAGCTCGGCGTCGAGCTCGACCTGTTCAGCTTCCCCGACGAGATCGGCTCGGGGCTGTCGGTGTTCCACCCCAAGGGCGGCATCATCCGCGCCGAGATCGAGAACTACATGCGCCAGCGCCTGCTCGAGAACGGCTACGAGCTCGTGTACTCGCCGCACATCACGAAGGGGCAGCTGTTCGAGACCAGCGGCCACCTGCAGTGGTACGAGGAGGGCATGTTCCCGGCGATGCACCTCGACGAGGAGCGCGACGCCGACGGCACCGTCACCAAGCAGGGGCAGAACTACTACCTCAAGCCCATGAACTGCCCGTTCCACAACCTGATCTTCCGCGCGCGGGGTCGGTCGTACCGCGAGCTGCCGCTGCGTCTGGCCGAGTTCGGCACGGTGTACCGCTACGAGAGGAGCGGCACGCTCTCCGGTCTCACGCGCGTGCGCGGCCTCACGCAGGACGACGCCCACATCTACGTCACGCCGGACCAGGTGAAGGCCGAGGTCGCGAGCCAGCTGCAGTTCGTGCTCGAGACGCTGCGCGGCTACGGGCTCGACGACTTCTACCTCGAGCTGTCGACCCGCAACCCCGAGAAGTCGGTCGGCAGCGACGAGCTGTGGGAGCAGGCCACCGAGACGCTGCGGCAGGTCGCCGTCGACTCCGGCCTCGAGCTCGTGCCCGACCCGGGTGGCGCCGCGTTCTACGGCCCGAAGATCTCGGTGCAGGCGCGCGACGCGATCGGCCGCACCTGGCAGCTCTCGACCGTGCAGCTCGACTTCAACCAGCCCGAGCGCTTCGAGCTCGAGTACGCCGCCTCCGACGGCTCGCGCCAGCGCCCGATCATGATCCACCGCGCCCTCCTGGGCTCGATCGAGCGCTTCTTCGCCATCCTGCTCGAGCACTACGCGGGCGCGTTCCCGGCGTGGCTCTCGCCCGTGCAGGTCGTCGGCATCCCCGTCGCCGAGGAGTACGCCCCCTACCTGCAGGAGGTCATCGACCGGCTGCGGGCGCAGGGCGTACGCGCGGAGCTCGATCGCAGCGACGACCGCATGCAGAAGAAGATTCGCACGCACACCGTGCAGAAGGTGCCCTACCTGCTCATCGCGGGCGAGGAGGATCGCGCGAAGGGCGCGGTCAGCTTCCGGTTCCGCGACGGCACGCAGGTGAACGGGGTGCCCGTCGACGAGGTGGTCGAGCGCATCACGAGCACGATCCGCTCGCGGTCGGCCGAGCTGTAGGGCGAGCATCCGATGACGATCGAGCACGGTGAGGATGCTGCGCCCGCGTCGATCGACGACGTGACGGTCGAGCGCGCGGCCGGGTTCGCCGCCGTTCCCGACGGCTATGCGCGGCTGTGGACGCCGCACCGCATGGCGTACATCCAGTCGCACCACGTCGAGGAGAGCAGCGACGAGTGCCCGTTCTGCCGGGCGCCCCGCCTGACCGACGAGCAGGCGCTCATTGTCGCGCGCGGCGAGCTCGCCTACGTCGTGCTCAACCTCTACCCGTACAACAGCGGTCACGTGCTCGTCTGCCCGACGCGGCACATCGGGCTCTACGACGAGGCGACCGAGGCGGAGACGGCCGAGATCGCGGCGCTCACGCAGACCGCCATGCGCGTGCTGCGCGAGACGATGCGCTGCGACGGCTTCAACATCGGCATGAATCAGGGCAGGCTCGCCGGTGCGGGCATCGCCGAGCACCTGCACCAGCACATCGTGCCCCGCTGGAGCGCCGACGCGAACTTCATGCCGATCATCGCCGGCACGAAGGCGATGCCTCGACTGCTCGGCGACGTGCGCGACGAGATCGCGGCGGCCTGGCCCCGCTGATCGGCCCGGATGCCCCGCCTCGGGCTCAGCGCACCTGTCGCACCTCGAACTGCATCCGCGGGTGGGCGTAGGCCTCCTGCGACTGCACGAGCTGCAGCTCGCGCTCGCCGGACTCGAGCGTGGTGGTGAGCAGGTCGAAGACGCTCGAGGCGGTGCGGGCGAGCGCGGCGGCGGCGTCGCCCGTGCGGCGGTAGTGCGCGGTGAACAGCGCCGCCGTGACGTCGCCCGAGCCGTTGGCCTTCATCGGCAGCTGCGGCGTCGTGACGATCCAGGCGCCCTCGTCGTCGACCGCGAGCATCTCGAGCGTGCCCTCCTCGCGGTCGGGCCGCTCGACGCTCGTGACCAGCACTGTGCGCGGGCCCATCGCGCGGGCGAGGTCGACCGAGGTGAGGGTCGACTCGAGCGTGTCGGGCTCGGTGCCGGTGAGGTAGCCGAGTTCGAACTGGTTCGGGGTGATGAGGTCGGCGGCCGGCACGACGCGCTCGCGCAGCAGCACCGGGATGGCCGGCGCGACGAAGCAGCCGCTCTTCGCGTTGCCCATGACGGGGTCGCAGGCGTAGATCGCCGCGGGGTTCGCCGCCTTGATGCGGGCGACGGCGTCGAGGATCACGTCGGCGATGCCCTCCGAGCCCTGGTAGCCGGAGAGCACGACGTCGATCTGCGGGAAGGCCCCGCGCTCCTCGATGCCGGTGATGACCTCGCGCACGTCGTCGGGGCTGATGAGCGGGCCGCGCCACGCGCCGTAGCCGGTGTGGTTGGAGAAGTTCACGGTGTAGACCGGCATCACCTCGACGCCGATGCGCTGCAGGGGGAACACGGCCGCGGAGTTGCCGACGTGGCCGTAGGCGACGGCGGACTGGATCGAGAGGACCTTCATCCTCCGATCTTCGCACTCACGCGGAGCGCGACTGGCCGCTCGCAGCGCCCACGGCCGCCGCGATGTCGGCGGCGAGGCGTTCGGCTTCGGGGTCATCGAGATCGTGCACGGTGAGCCGGAGCCGCCGATCGGTCGGCACGCTGCCGAGCGAGAACTCGTCGCCCGTGCGCGCGAGCCAGCCCCGTCGCATGAGGCGCTCGGAGACCTCGCGAGCGGGCACCGGCAGGCCAACCCAGAGGTTGAGCCCGTCGCCGGCCTCGGTGGGCACGCCCAGCTCGGTGAGTCGGGCCGCGAACGCCTGATTGCGCTCGGCGTAGTGGTCGCCCGCGCGCGCGATGCCCTCCAGGACGGCGGCGTCGGTGACGAGCGCGAGCGTGAGGCGCTGCAGCAGGTGGCTCACCCAGGTGGTGCCCGGCGTGAGGCGCATCGCGAGCCGTTCAGCGGTGTCGGGGTCGGAGGCGGTGACGGCGAGGCACATGTCGGGGCCGAGGAACTTCGAGACCGAGCGCACGAGCGCCCAGCGCCGGTGCTCCGGGCCGATGAGGGAGCGGAACGGCGCCCGCGACAGCATCGAGAAGTGGTCGTCCTCGATGACGAGCACGTAGGGATGCTCGCGCAGCACCGCGCGCAGCTCGGCGGCGCGCCGCTCCGACAGGCTCACTCCCGTGGGGTTCTGGGCGCGAGGCGTGCAGACGACGGCGCGCACGCCCTGCTCGAGCGCCGCGCGCAGCCCGGCCACGGTCATCCCCTCGTCATCGACCGGCACCGGCACCGCTCGATAGCCGCCGACGCGCACCGTGTGGATGCTCGTGAGGAAGCACGGGTCCTCCAGCGCGACGGCGTCGTCGCGCACGAGCGCCTGCGCCAGCAGTCGCTCGACGGCGTCGCCGGCACCGCTCGTGATCGTCAGCCGCAGCTCGGCGGGCGCGAGGTCGGCGCGCATCCACGCCTCGGCCCATCGCTCGAGGCCCGGGTCGATGACCGGCTCGCCGTAGAGCACGCGGTGCCCGACGGCGCGGGCGAGGGCCGACGACGGGTCGGGGATGAGCGCGGGGTCGGGGTTGCCGGTGGCGACGTCGCGCAGCACTGTGTCGGGGGCGAAGCCCTCCTGCGCGACAGGGGAGCGGCCGGCGACCCGCGTGCCGCCCCTGCCGCGTGTCACGACGAGGCCGGCCTGCGCGAGCTGGCCGTAGGCGGCGACGGCGGTGTTGCGGTTGACGCCGAGGCCCTCGGCGAGCGATCGCACGGAGGGCAGCGCATCCCCCGACTGGAGGGTGCCGCGCTCGATGAGCTCGCGTACGCTCGCGGCGATCTCCGCGGCCGAGCGGCCGGTGATCGGTGTCGTCATGCCGAGGTCCCCACGGTTGAGAATCGAGTGTCTCGACCATGCTATCTTTTGGCCTAGGCCATTGCGATCAGCCGGCCGCAGCCCGTGCGCTGACGCGCGCCCTCCGTCGAAGGGAACCCCCATGAGCACTGCCGAGACCGGGTCGAGCCGCGTGAAGCGCGGCCTCGCCGAGATGCTGAAGGGCGGCGTCATCATGGACGTCATCGACGCCGAGCAGGCGCGCATCGCGGAGGACGCCGGGGCCGTCGCCGTCATGGCGCTTGAGCGCGTGCCCGCCGACATCCGCGCCCAGGGCGGCGTCGCCCGCATGAGCGACCCCGACCTCATCGACGAGATCATCGCCTCGGTCTCGATCCCCGTCATGGCCAAGGCGCGCATCGGCCACTTCGTCGAGGCGCAGGTGCTGCAGTCGCTCGGCGTCGACTACATCGACGAGTCGGAGGTGCTGAGCCCGGCCGACTACGTGAACCACATCGACAAGTGGCCCTTCACGGTGCCGTTCGTCTGCGGCGCCACCAACCTCGGTGAGGCGCTGCGCCGCATCAACGAGGGCGCGGCGATGATCCGCTCGAAGGGCGAGGCGGGCACGGGTGACGTCTCGGAGGCCACCAAGCACATCCGCACCATCAAGGCCGAGATCAACCGCCTGACCTCGATGACGAAGGACGAGCTCTACGTCGCGGCGAAGGAGCTGCAGGCGCCCTACGAGCTCGTCGCCGAGATCGCCGAGACCGGCAAACTGCCCGTTGTGCTCTTCACCGCCGGCGGCGTCGCGACGCCCGCGGACGCGGCGCTCATGATGCAGCTCGGCGCCGACGGCGTGTTCGTCGGCTCGGGCATCTTCAAGTCGGGCAACCCGGCCAAGCGCGCCGCCGCGATCGTCAAGGCGACGACCTTCTACGACGACCCCTCGGTCGTCGCGGAGACCTCGCGCGGACTCGGCGAGGCCATGGTCGGCATCAACGTCGCCGACCTGCCCGCGCCGCACCGACTCGCCGAGCGTGGCTGGTAGCGCTCCGGTCGTCGGCGTTCTCGCCCTGCAGGGGGATGTCCGCGAGCACCTGACCGCGCTGCGCGCGCTGGGCGCCGACGCGCGCCCGGTGCGCCGGCCGGAGGAGCTCGCGGCCGTCGACGGGCTCGTGATCCCCGGCGGCGAGTCGAGCGTCATCGACAAGCTCTCCCGCGCTTTCGGCATGCAGCAGCCGCTGCGCGAGCGCATCGCCGAGGGCCTGCCGGTGTACGGCACGTGCGCCGGGCTCATCATGCTCGCCGACGAGCTCCGCGATGCCATCGCGGGGCAGCAGACCCTGGGTGGGCTCGACGTCGTCGTGCGCCGCAACGCCTTCGGCAACCAGCTCGACTCGTTCGAGACCGACATCCCGATGCCGGCTCTTGGCGATGAGCCTGTGCACGCGGTGTTCATCCGCGCGCCCGTGGTCGAGTCGGTCGGCGAGGGCGTCGAGGTCATCGGGCGCCTCGCCGACGGCCGCATCGTCGCGGTGGAGCAGGGCGCCCTGCTGGGCACGAGCTTCCACCCGGAGGTGTCGGGCGAGCTCCGCTTCCACGAGCGGTTCCTGGCGAAGGCTCGCGCCTTCGCCGCGTCGCGCGCGGCGTAAGGAGATGCGCGGGCCCACCATGGGCTCATGCACTGGTACTCGAGCTATCCCCGCCGACGCGCGTTGCAGCTCACGGCCGACGCCGTGGCCCTCGTGGTCGTCGTGCTCTCCATCGTGGCGGCGGTGACGGTGGCTGATGCGATCCGAGCCCTCGCCGCGTTCGGTCGCGACCTCGAGCAGGCGGGTGCGAGCTTCGCCGAGAACCTCGCGGCCGCGGGGGAGCAGCTCGGCGGCGTGCCGCTCGTCGGCGAGGGCATCCGCGCCCCGCTCGATGCGGCGGCAGGGGCCGGCGGCGCCGTCGCCGACGCCGGGCGCAGCCAGCAGGAGCTCGTGGAGAGCCTCGCGACCACCGTCGGGTGGGTCATCGTCGTGGCGCCGCTGCTCGTGCTCGCGCTCGTGTGGGCCCTGCCGCGCATCCGCTTCGCGCGCCGGTCGGCGCTCGTGCGACGGATGCTCGCCGCGGGCCTCACCGCCGACACGCTCGCCGCCCGCGCCCTCGCCCAGCAGCCCCTCCGCCGGCTCGCGCGCGTGCACCCCGACCCGGCCGCCGCCTGGAGGGCCGCCGACGCACGAGTCGTCCGGGCCCTCGCGGAGCTCGAGCTGCGCCGCGCGGGAGTGCTCGCGAGCGCCCTGCCGTAGACTGAGGAAGTTGTCATCGAGGCCTGAAGGAGCGGCATGTCCGGGCATTCCAAGTGGGCGACGACCAAGCACAAGAAGGCCGTCATCGACGCGCGCCGTGCCAAGTCGTTCGCCAAGCTCATCAAGAACATCGAGGTCGCGGCGAAGATCGGCGGCGCCGACCTGTCGGGCAACCCCACCCTCGCCGACGCGGTGCAGAAGGCCAAGAAGACCTCGGTGCCGAACGACAACATCGACCGCGCCATCAAGCGCGGGGCCGGGCTCACCGGCGACGCCGTCGACTACCAGACGATCATGTACGAGGGCTACGGCGCCGGCGGGGTCGCGCTGCTCATCGAGTGCCTGACCGACAACAAGAACCGCGCCGCCGCTGAGGTGCGGACGGGCATGACGCGCAACGGCGGCACCATGGCAGACCCGGGCAGCGTCGCCTACAACTTCCACCGCAAGGGCGTCATCGCGATCACGAAGACCGACTCGCTGACGGAGGACGACATCCTCATGGCCGTGCTCGACGCCGGTGCGGAGGAGGTCGTCGACCAGGGCGGCGGGTTCGAGGTCATCACCGAGCCCTCGCAGCTCATGGCCGCGCGCGCCGCGCTGCAGGAGGCCGGCATCGAGTACGACTCGGCCGAGGCCGAGTTCGTTGCCGGCGTGCAGATCGAGGCCGACGCCGAGACGGCGCGGAAGGTCTTCAAGCTCGTCGACGCGCTCGACGACCTCGACGACGTGCAGAACGTCTACACGAACATCGCGCTCAGCGCTGAGGTGCGCGCCGAGCTCGACGCCGACGACGAGTAGCGGGGCGGCGCCCGTGCTGCGCGTGCTCGGCGTCGACCCGGGCCTCACGCGCTGCGGCGTGGGCGTCGTCGACGTCGAGCCCACGCGGCGGGCGACGCTCGTGCACGTCTCGGTCGTGCGCACCGACCCCGAGCTCGCGCTCGAGCGGCGCGTGCTCGCGATCGCCGAGGGGGTGGCCGCTCTGCTCGACGAGCACCGGCCGGACGTCGTCGCGCTCGAGCGCGTCTTCGCCCAGCACAACGTGCGCACGGTCATGGGCACGGCGCAGGCGAGCGGCGTCGTGCTCCAGGCTGCCGCGGCCCGCGGCCTCACGGTGGCGCTGCACACCCCGAGCGAGGTCAAGGCGGCCGTCACCGGCCACGGCGGCGCCGACAAGGCGCAGGTCACGGCGATGGTGCAGCGCATCCTTCGACTGGATGCTCCGCCGAGGCCCGCGGACGCCGCCGACGCGCTCGCCCTCGCCCTCTGCCACGCCTGGCGCGGCGGCGCGGCCCCCGCCACCGCGGTCGAGGGGCCGGGATCCCTGACCCCCGCGCAGCGTGCGTGGCGCGACGCCGAGAAGTCGGCGGCCGCCCGTAGGCTCGAGCGGTGATCGCCTCCCTGCGCGGAACCGTCGTCGCCCTCGCCGCGGGCCGCGTGGTGCTCGAGGTCGGCGGGGTCGGGTACGCGGTCGCCGTCACCGAGCGCTGCGCGCGCGAGTTGCGCGTCGACGACCGCGTGCGCCTGCACACCGCGATGGTCGTGCGGGAGGACGACGTGAGCCTGTTCGGGTTCCTCGACGAGACCGAGCTGCAGCTGTTCGACCTGCTGCGCACGGTCTCCGGCGTCGGCCCGAAGTCGGCCCTGGGCGTGCTCGGGCAGCTCGAGCCGTCGGCGATCGCGCGCGCGATCCACGACGACGACGACGCCCCGTTCCGGCGCGTGAGCGGCATCGGGCCCAAGACGGCGAAGCTCATCGTCGTCTCGCTGGCCGGCAAGATCGCCGCGCCCTCGGCCTCCGCGACCCTGCCCGAGCCGCCGTCGGCCGACACCGACGCGACCGCGGCGGTCGCCCTCGTCGAGGCGCTCACGGGGCTGGGCTGGCCCGAGCGCGCCGCGCTCGAGGCCGCGCAGGCGGTACTTGCGGCCGAACCGGCGGACGAGCGCAGCGCCCTTCCCGTGCTGCTGCGCCGCGCGCTCGCGCAGCTCGGCCCCGCGGCCGCCCGCCCCGATGAGCGGAGCCGCGCATGAGCGGCGAGCTGCTGCGCGGCACCCCCGAGAGCGACTCCGAGCTCGCCTTCGAGGGCGCCCTGCGCCCGCAGAGCCTCGACGAGTTCGTCGGGCAGCAGAAGGTGCGCCGGCAGCTGCAGCTGCTGCTGGAGGCGGCGAGCCTGCAGAACCGCGCCCCCGACCACATCCTGCTCGCCGGCCCGCCAGGGCTCGGCAAGACGACGCTCGCGATGATCGTCGCGCACGAGGGCGAGCGGCCGCTGCGCATGACGAGCGGTCCGGCGATCCAGCACGCCGGCGACCTCGCGGCCGTGCTGTCGTCGCTCGTGCCGGGCGAGGTGCTCTTCATCGACGAGATCCACCGCATGGCCCGCAGCGCGGAGGAGATGCTGTACCTCGCCATGGAGGACTTCCGCGTCGACATCATGGTCGGAAAGGGGGCGGGGGCGACGAGCATCCCGCTCGAGCTGGCGCCGTTCACGCTCGTCGGCGCGACGACGCGCGCGGGCCTGCTGCCGAACCCCCTGCGCGACCGCTTCGGCTTCACCGCGCACCTGGAGTTCTACGAGCCCGACGAGCTGCACCGCGTGCTGCAGCGCGCCGCGGCGCTGCTGCGCCTCGACATCGCGACGGATGCCCTGCGCGAGATCGCCGGGCGCAGCCGAGGCACCCCGCGCATCGCCAACCGGCTCCTGCGCCGCGTGCGCGACTACGCCCTCGTCCACGGCGGGGCAGCGGACACGGCCGCCGTGCGCGATGCCCTCGAGCTGTACGACGTCGACGAGCAGGGTCTCGACCGCCTCGACCGCGCCGTGCTCGACGCGATCGTCGAGCGCTTCGACGGCGGCCCCGTCGGCCTCTCGACCCTCGCCGTCTCGGTGGGAGAGGAGGCCGAGACGATCGAGGCCGTCGTCGAGCCGTTCCTGGTGCGCTCGGGGCTCATCGCCCGCACGCCTCGCGGTCGCGTGGCCACCGCACAGGCCTGGCGGCACCTCGGTCGCGAGCCCCGGCCGGCCGGTGGCGATGACCTATAGTTATGCGAGGCTGCGCGGGAGCACCCTGGCGCCCTGCCCTGTGACTGTCGCGCTCGCGGCTGACTCTCCCGAAAGGTTCACCACGCAATGGATCCGTTGACGATCGTCATGCTGGCCATCCTGGCCATGCTCATCTTCTTCATGTGGCGCAACTCGAAGAAGCGTCGGGAGGACATGGCCAAGCTCCAGGAGCAGATGGTGCCCGGCGCGGCGGTCATGACGAACTTCGGTCTGTTCGGCACGCTCGTCTCGATCGACGAGGAGAACAACGTCGCCGTGCTCGAGACGAGCCCCGGCAACGAGGTGCGCGTGCACCGTCAGACGCTCGCCCGCGTGGTCGACGAGACCGAGTCGGCGACGGAGGGCGACGAGGCGGCGGAGGAGGCGGCCGAGGGGCCGCAGCTCAACGTCTCGAGCGTCGACACGACCGACGACGCCGGTTCGTCGAGCAAGTAGCCCGCGCGGTCGACGGCTCGCGCCTGCCCCCGGCGGCGCGGCACTGACTCCTGCAGAAATGAGTATCTGAGGTGGCACGAAGCACCCCCGAGCGCAGAGCTCTGCGCTCCCTCGTCTGGCTGCTCGTCATCATCGTCGCCCTCATCGGCGGCAATGCGGCGAGCGTGCTCTGGAACGGGGGCTCCTGGACCCCGAAGCTCGCGCTCGACCTCGAGGGCGGCACGCAGCTGACGCTGACGCCGCAGCTCTCGTCGGGGCAGAGCGTCACGCAGGAGCAGCTCGACCAGGCCGTGGGCATCATCCGGCAGCGCGTCGACGCCGCGGGCGTGAGCGAGTCGGAGATCAACACCCAGGGCGGGCAGAACATCGTCGTGTCGATCCCGGGCACGCCCGACGACGCGACGCTCGAGCGCATCCGCTCGTCGGCGAAGCTCGAGTTCCGCGCGGTGCTCGCCGCCGATCTCGCCTCCAACAGCACGATCGGCGAGGGCGGGGAGACCGGCGACCCGAGCGCGAGCCCCAGCCCGAGCGACTCCGCGACGGCCGAGCCCAGCGCCGCCCCGAGCCCGACGGCCTCGCCGACGGATGCGAGCGACCCCAACTGGATCACGCCGGAGCTGCAGGAGCAGTTCGACTCGTTCGACTGCGCCACGGTCGCCGAGAGCGGCGCGAACGTCGCCCCGGAGGACGAGCCGCTCATCACGTGCGAGCAGGGCACGGGGCTGAAGTACATCCTCGGCCCGGTCGAGGTCACCGGTGCCCGCATCGCCGACGCAACCTCGGGTCTCATCCAGTCGTCGACGGGTGTCAGCACGGGCGAGTGGGGCGTGTTTCTCGAGTTCGACGGCGAGGGCACCGAGCAGTTCCGCGAGGTGACCGAGCGGCTCGTGAGCCTGCAGGGCGTGCGCAACCAGTTCGCGATCGTGCTCGACGGCCAGGTCATCAGCGCTCCGCGCACGATCAGCGCCATCACCGACGGCCAGCCGCAGATCTCGGGCGACTTCACGCAGGAGAGCGCGAAGACGCTCGCCGACCAGCTCAAGTTCGGCGCGCTGCCGATCGGCTTCGAGCTGCAGTCGCAGGATCAGATCAGCGCGACGCTCGGCGTCTCACAGCTGCAGAGCGGCATCATCGCCGGCCTCATCGGTCTGCTGCTGGTCGTGGCGTACTCGCTCTTCCAGTACCGCGCCCTCGGCGGCGTGACGGTCGCCTCGCTCGTCATCGCCGGCATCGTGACCTACCTGCTCATCACCTACCTGTCGAACCAGCAGGGCTTCCGCCTCTCGCTCGCCGGCGTCGCGGGCCTCATCATCTCGGTGGGCGTCATCGCCGACTCGTTCATCGTGTACTTCGAGCGCATCCGCGACGAGCTGCGCGACGGCCGCAGCGTCGACGGCGCCGTCGAGGCGGGCTGGAAGCGCGCCTTCCGCACGATCCTCATCTCCGACGTCATCAACGTCATCGCGGCCGTGGTGCTGTTCGTGCTCGCCGTCGGCAACGTGCGCGGCTTCGCCTTCACGCTCGGTCTCACGACGATCGTCGACCTCATCGTGGTGGCGCTCTTCACGCACCCCATGATGCAGCTGCTCGGCCGCACGCGCTTCTTCGGCGGCGGCCACCCGCTCAGCGGCCTCGACCCACAGGCGCTCGGCGCCGTCTACCGGGGCCGCGCGCAGTTCCGCCCCTCGGCGGCGGTGAGCGCGACCAAGCGCGCGTCGTCGAGCCGCGAGGCCCAGCGACGCCAGACCATCGCCGAGCGCAAGGCCGCCGAACAGGGCGGCAACGGGAAGGACGCCCGATGAGCAACCTCACGCAGTTCGGCAACGACCTCTACACGGGCGCGCGCTCGTTCGACTTCGTCGGGCGCCGCCGCACGTGGTACCTCATCGCCATCGTGCTCGTGGTGGCCACCGTCGCGATCACGGCGCTGCGCGGCGGCTTCGTCTTCGGCATCGAGTTCCGGGGCGGCAGCGAGTTCCGCGTCTCCCAGGTGGCCGAGGCGTCGGAGGACACGGCGAGCACGACCGAGATCGCCACCGAGGCCGTCACGAGCGTCGTCCCCGGCTCGAACCCTCGCGTCTCCGTGGTCGGCGGCGACTCCGTCCGCGTCCAGACCGAGCAGCTGACGCCCGGCGAGACGAACGAGGTGCAGGATGCCCTGGCCGCGGCCTTCGATGTCGAGGCCGAGCAGATCAGCACGAGCTTCATCGGCGCCACGTGGGGCAACGACATCACCCGCCAGGCGCTCATCGCCCTGGTCGTGTTCCTGATCCTCGCGAGCCTCGTGCTGGCGATCTACTTCCGCACCTGGAAGATGTCGCTCGCCGCGCTCATCGCGCTCGCGCACGACCTCATCATCACGGCCGGCATCTACGGCGTGTTCGGCTTCGAGATCACCCCGGCCGCCGTGATCGGCTTCCTCACGATCCTGGGCTACTCGCTCTACGACACCGTCGTCGTCTTCGACAAGGTGCGCGAGAACACCAGCGAGGACGGCGTCGAGTCTCGTCGCACCTTCGCCCAGTCGGTCAACCTCGCGGTCAACCAGACGCTCGTGCGCTCGATCAACACCTCGATCGTCGCGAGCCTCCCGGTCGCCGCGATCCTGCTGATCGGTGCGCTCCTGCTCGGCGCCGGCACGCTGTTCGACATCGCGCTCGCCCTGTTCGTCGGCACGATCGTCGGCACCTACTCGTCGATCTTCCTCGCGGCGCCGCTCTACGTGCACCTACGCGAGAACGAGCCGGAGGTCAAGAAGCAGGGCGGCCGCGCGAAGCGCAGCGTGCCCGAGTCCGGCGCGGTCCGCTGAGGAGGGCGCGCGTAGACTCACGACGGGGAGGCCGCCGATGACGGACACGACGCAGAGCACCGCGACGCTCCGCGCGCTGCTGCCCCGCCTGTTCTCGCGCGCGCAGCCCGTCGGCGGCTTCGAGCAGCTCGTGCGCACTGTGCGCGCGCAGCATCCGAAGGCCGACATCGCCCTGCTCGAGCGCGCCTACCAGGTCGCCGAGCGGGCGCACCGCGGCCAGTCGCGCAAGAGCGGCGAGCCGTACATCACGCACCCCGTCGCGGTGACGCAGATCCTCGCCGATCTGGGCATCGGCGTGAAGACGCTCGCCGCCTCGCTGCTGCACGACACGGTCGAAGACACTCCCTACACCCTCGACCAGCTGCGCGCCGACTTCGGCGACGAGATCGCGATGCTCGTCGACGGGGTGACGAAGCTCGACAAGGTCAAATACGGCGACAGCGCGCAGGCCGAGACCGTGCGCAAGATGATCGTGGCGATGTCGAAGGACATCCGGGTGCTGCTCATCAAGCTCGCCGACCGTCTGCACAACGCCCGCACGTGGGGCTTCGTCGAGAGCGACTCCGCACGCCGCAAGGCGCAGGAGACCCTCGAGATCTACGCGCCGCTGGCGCACCGCCTCGGCATCTCGACGATCAAGTGGGAGCTGGAGGATCTTTCCTTCGCGGTGCTGCACCCGAAGATCTACGTCGAGATCGAGAGCCTGGTGAAGAACCGCACGCCCGAGCGCGAGGCGTTCGTGCAGCAGGTCATCGACGCCATCACGGGCGACCTGCGCCAGGCGAAGATCAAGTCGCAGATCATCGGTCGACCCAAGCAGTACTACTCGATCTACCAGAAGATGGTGAACCGAGGTCGCGACTTCGAGGAGATCTACGACCTCACGGGCATCCGGATCCTCGTCAACACGATCCGCGACTGCTATGCGGTGCTCGGTGCGGTGCACGCCCGCTGGAACCCCATGCCCGGCCGGTTCAAGGACTACATCGCGACGCCGAAGTTCAACCTGTACCAGTCGCTGCACACGACGGTGTTCGGCCCGGGCGGTCGGCCCGTGGAGATCCAGATCCGCACGCACGAGATGCACCAGCGGGCCGAGTACGGCGTCGCCGCGCACTGGAAGTACAAGGAGCGCATGAACTCCGGCCGCGGCGCCGTCGAGTCCGGCCGCTCCGACACCGACATGGCCTGGCTGGCCCACATCTCCGACTGGCAGGCCGAGACCAGCGACCCCGGCGAGTTCCTCGACAACCTCCGCTACGAGATCGGCGCCAAGGAGGTCTACGTCTTCACGCCGCAGGGCAAGGTCATCGGCCTGCCCGCCGGCGCGACGCCCGTCGACTTCGCGTACGCGGTGCACACCGAGATCGGGCACCGCACGATGGGCGCGAAGGTCAACGGGCGCCTCGTGCCGCTCGAGAGCCAGCTCAGTTCGGGCGACACCGTGGAGGTCTTCACCTCCAAGAACCCGGACGCCGGCCCCAGCCAGGACTGGCTGAACTTCGTCACGAGCACCCGCGCCCGCTCGAAGATCCGCCAGTGGTTCACGAAGGAGCGCCGCGACGAGGCGATCGAGCAGGGGCGCGACGCGATCGCGCGCGCGATGCGCAAGCAGAACCTGCCGCTGCAGCGCCTCATGTCGCAGGACTCCGTGGCGGAGGTCGCCTCCCAGCTGCGCTACGAGACGGTGGATGCCCTCTACGCGGCCGTGGGGGAGGGCCACGTCTCGACGCAGTCCGTGATCGAGAAGATCGTCGCCGCGTTGCACGTGCACGACGAGAGCGACGACGAGCCCTTCGTGGTGCCCACGCGCGGCCGCACGCCCGTGCGGACGAGCGACTCGGGCGTGCTCGTGCGCGGAGCCCCGGACATCTTGGTGAAGCTCGCCAAGTGCTGCACGCCGGTACCGGGCGATCAGATCGTCGGCTTCATCACGCGCGGCACCGGCGTGAGCGTGCATCGGAAGGACTGCAGCAACGTCCAGTCGCTGCTGCAGGAGCCCGATCGCATGATCGAGGTCGAGTGGGCGCCCACGTCGAAGAGCCTGTTCCTCGTGCAGATCCAGGTCGAGGCGCTCGACCGCAGCGGGCTGCTGAGCGACGTCACGCGCGTGCTCTCCGAGCACCACGTGAACATCCTGTCGGCGAGCGTGAACACCTCCCGCGATCGGCTGGCGCTGAGCCGCTTCGTCTTCGAGATGGGCGACGTCACGCACCTCGACCGCGTGCTCAACGCCGTGCGCCGCATCGACGCCGTCTACGACGTCTACCGCGTCAGCAACGGCTGACGAGCGCGAGCTCCTCTGGCGCCCGGTGCGCGAGGTCGAGCGCCGCGGCGAGCCGCTCTCGCGCGCGTCGGCGACCCGCTGCGCTGCGCCGGCGGTCGAGCGCCGCCGCGACTGCTTCGCTCGGCATCGCGGCGGCGACGATGCCCGCGGCGAGCAGGGCGACGACGTCGTCGCGCTCGTCGAAGCGCGCGAGGTCGACGAGAGTGCGCTCGGGGCTCGTGATCGACACCCCGCCGAGCGTGCGGATCTCGTCGGCGTCGATCTCCGCCTCGCGGATGCGCCCCTCCCGGCGTGCGGAGGTGCCGATGCGCGCCGACCGCGCCACGCACACGCGCACGGGCGACGGCTCGGCCGTCCACCCCCACACCCACGCCGCGCAACGCTCGATGAGGATGGCGCGCGCGGGCACCCCGGGTGCGACGGCGGCCGCGCGAGCGGCGGCCGTCACGGGCGCATCCGTCACCGCCCAGCCCCCGGCGAGCCCACCGAGCTCACCGTCGAGTTCGGCGGCCCGCAGCTCGACGGCGGGCAGGTCATTGTCGGTCAGGATCGAGGGCAGGCGGCGCATCATGCCGGCGAGCATGGCGCAGGCCCTCTGATGCGACCGCCCCGGCGAGACGATCGGTGGAGAACTGCTCGGCAGGGCCAAGCTGGGGAGAGGATGCCTCCCGCCCTGAGGCGGCGCGGCCTAGCGGTCGACGGCGGCGAGCCAGGCGCGTCGAGCCTCGAGCGACTCCTCGAGCTCGGCGACCTTCGTGGCGTCCTTCGCCGCCTTCGCGCGCTCGAGGTCTGCCTCGAGCGCGGCGATGGCCTCGTGCAGCTGCGCCGCGAGGCCCTGCGAGCGGGCCTTCTTCTCCGGGTCGTTCTTCTGCCAGTGCTCCTCTTCGAGCGCCTTGACGGCCTGCTCGATGCGGCGCAGCCGCTCCTCGACGACCTTCACCTGGTCGCGGGGCACCTTCCCGATCGCGTCCCACCGGCGCTGGATGTTCGTGAGCGTGTTGCGCGCCACGACGCGATCGGTGGCCTTCAGCAGCGGCTCCGCCTCGGTGAGGAGGGCGAGCTTGGCCTCGAGGTTGCCGGCGAACTCCTCGTTCTCGCGCGCGTCGACCTCGGCCTTCGCGGCGTAGAGCACGTCGCCCGCCGCCTTGAACGCGGCCCAGAGCGCGTCGTCGACCTTCTTGCCCGCGCGGCCGGCGAGCTTCCACTCGTCCAGCAGGCGGCGGTAGGCGGGGATCCCCGCCGTGCCCTGGCCGGCGAGCGCCTCGGCCTTCGCCACGAGCGCCTGCTTGCGGGTCTTCGCCTCCTTGTGCTCGGCGTCGAGGCCGGCGAAGAAGGCGCGGCGGTGCGACTCGACCGTGCTGCGGGCGCCGCGGAAGCGCTTCCAGAGCTCGTCGGCCTCCTTCTTCGGCAGGCGGGGGCCGTTCTGCTGGTGGTCCTTCCACTGGGCGAAGAGCTCGTCGAGGGTCGCGGAGACCTGCTTCCACTGCAGCGACTGCGGATCCTTCGCGGCGATCGCCTCGGCCTGCTCGACGATCGCCGTGCGGTGCGCGATCGCCTCGGCGAGCGCGGCGCGCTGCTCGGCCTGCTGCTCCTCGGTGAGCTTCTCGACGGTGCCGCTGAGGGCGCCGAGGCGCGTGCGCAGCGACTCCAGGTCGCCGACGGCGGCCGCATCCTCGAGGGCGGTGGTGAGGTGCGCCACAGTCTTGGCGACGTCGGCGGCGGGAGCGCCGCCGCGGGCGCGCTGCTCGACCAGGCGCACCTGGCCCTCGAGCTCGGCGTACTTGCGCGTGAAGTAGGCGAGGGCCTCCTCGGGGGTGCCGTCCGGGTACTGCCCGACCGCGCGCTCGGCGCCCCGGTCGGTCACATACACGGTGCCGGTCTCATCGACCCGGCCCCAGGCGGTCGTCTGCTCATTCACTGCCACGGCGCATCATCCTCATCGACTGCGTCCGACGGCCTCGGTGGTCGGACGGCTGTTCAGCATATTGCACGGGCCCGCGCACGGACTCGGCCGTGTCGGGTTGCGCTCACCGAGCGCGTGCCGGTCACTCCACGACGACGGAGGTCACGAGTGCGGGCGCGGCGGGTCGGCCGTCGGTCGCGCCGCCCTCGACACCGGCCGAGACGACCTGGTCGACGAGCTCGTCGAGCCCGCTCGTGATGCGCCCGAAGACCGTGTATCCGCCGGCGGCGTCCGACGGGATGCTCGACTCCTCGTACACGATGAAGAACTGGCTGCCCATGCTCGAGCCGTTGCCGCCCTGACGGGCCATCGCGAGCACGCCCTCCTCGTAGACGTCGTCGGCCGGAGCGTTCTCGATCGGGCCGAAGCGGTAGTCGGGGCCGCCCGTGCCGGTGCCGGTCGGGTCGCCGCACTGCAGCACGAAGATGCCGTCGGTGGTGAGGCGGTGGCAGCTGGTGCCGTCGAAGAAGCCGTCCTCGGCGAGCTGCACGAACGAGGCGACCGCCTGCGGCGCCGCCATGCCGTCGAGCTCGAGGCCGAGCTCGAGCGAGTCGTTGAGCGTGAGCGCGCCCGTCCAGGTGCGGAACTCGCTGACCTCGGTCGAGGGCGGCTGGGCGCCCTCCGCCTCGGGGCTCGGCGAGGGCGAGGCGCTCGGGGCGGGCTCGGGGGCGCCGGGGCCGGCCGTGAAGTAGACGATCTGCCCGATGGTGGCGACGGTCGCGACGGCGACGAGGGCGATGATCGCGCCGATGTTGTCGCGCACGCGTCGACGCGTCTGCGTCTCGTGCACCGTCTGCCGCGCCTGATACCGGCGCAGCCGCTCGCGCGCCTCGCGGTCGCTCGCCGACGATCCTCGTGCCACTCGGGCCTCCCTCGCACTGGAATCTCCGTGGGGAACTCTAGTCGCGCGCGCGAGGGCCGCCGCGCACCGGCGTCGGTGCTCGGCGCTAGCCTCGAGGCATGGATGCTCGCCCCGGGCTCGGCTCCGCCGCGGTGCCCCTCGCGGTGCGCATGCGGCCGACGCGGCTCGACGAGGTCGCCGGTCAGCGGCACCTGCTCGGGCCGGGCTCGCCGCTCGTGAGCCTCGCCCGCGACGACGGCAGGGCGCCCAGCGCCGTGTCGGTCATCCTGTGGGGCCCTCCCGGCACGGGCAAGACCACGCTCGCGCAGGCGATCGCCCGCCAGTCGGGCCGCCGCTTCGTCGAGCTCTCCGCCATCACCGCCGGCGTGAAGGACGTGCGGGAGGTCATGGAGCGCGCCCTTGCCGACCGCGACCTCTACGGCTCGTCGACCGTGCTCTTCCTCGATGAGATCCACCGCTTCACGAAGGCTCAGCAGGATGCCCTGCTGCCGGGCGTCGAGAACGGCTGGGTGATCCTCATCGCTGCGACGACCGAGAACCCCTCGTTCAGCGTCATCGCACCGCTGCTGAGCCGCTCGCTCCTGCTGACGCTCGAGCAGCTCTCCGACGACGACCTCGGGCTGCTCGTCGACCGCGCGGTCGCCGACCCTCGGGGCCTGCGCGGCGAGGTCGAACTCGATCCGGCCGCGCGCGAGGCGATCGTGCGCCTCGCCTCGGGGGATGCCCGTCGCGCCCTCACCGCGCTCGAGGCGGCCGCGCAGTCGGCGGCGAGCGAGCGCGGCGCGAGGGATGCGGAGGGCGAGGCCGCGCATCCGCTCATCACGGCCGAGATCGTCGCGACGGCCGTCGACCGGGCGCTGCTGCGCTACGACAGGAACGGCGACGAGCACTACGACGTCATCAGCGCCTTCATCAAGTCGATCAGGGGCAGCGATCCCGACGCCGCGCTGCACTACCTCGCGCGGATGATCGAGGCGGGGGAGGACCCGCGGTTCATCGCGCGACGCGTCATCATCTCCGCCTCGGAGGACATCGGGCTCGCCGACCCGCAGGCGCTGCCGATCGCGGTCGCCGCCGCGCAGGCGGTGCAGCTCATCGGCATGCCGGAGGGGCGCATCCCGCTCGCGGAGGCGGTCGTCTACCTCGCCACGGCGCCCAAGTCGAACGCCGCGTACGTCGGCATCGACGCCGCGATCGCGGATGTGCGCGCCGGCCGCCTCGGCCGCGTGCCGAAGCCGCTGCGCGACGCGCACTACCCGGGGGCGAAGCGGCTCGGGCACGGCAAGGGCTACGTCTACCCGCACGACGACCCGATCGGCGTCGTCGCGCAGGAGCACCTGCCGCAGCCGCTGCGCGGCCGCGAGTACTACCGGCCGACCGAGCGCGGGCACGAGCGCGAGCTCTCGGCCCGCCTGGCGAGGCTGCGCGCGATCGTGCGGGGTCGCCGCGGTTCGGGCGACTGACCCTCGCTCTGGTAGGCTCTATCGGCCCGTCGGATATGGGCACACCCTCCCCAGCAGCTCCACCGGAACGCCTCGGCGTGCGTCCGGATCGGACGGAGGGTGTACGTCCGTGAGTCGCGACAGCCGCGACCACGACCACGGAAGGAAATCGTGTCCACCAAGTCACGCACCCGCAGCAAGACCCGCCTCTCGCGCGCGCTCGGCATCGCCCTCACCCCGAAGGCCGCCAAGTACCTCGAGAAGCGCCCCTACGCTCCCGGTGAGCACGGCCGCACCAAGCGCAAGGCCGACAGCGACTACGCCGTCCGTCTGCGTGAGAAGCAGCGCCTGCGCGCCCAGTACGGCATCCGCGAGGCGCAGCTGCGCATCGTCTTCCAGGAGGCCCGCCGCACCGAGGGCCTGACCGGTGAGAACCTCGTCGAGCTGCTCGAGATGCGTCTCGACGCGCTCGTGCTGCGCTCCGGCTTCGCCCGCACCACGGCGCAGGCCCGCCAGATGGTCGTGCACCGTCACATCCTCGTCGACGGCAAGATCGTTGACCGCCCCTCATTCCGCGTGAAGCCGGGCCAGCTCATCCACGTCAAGCCCAAGAGCGAGTCGATGGAGCCGTTCCAGGTCGCCGCGGCCGGCGGTCACGTCGACGTGCTGCCCAAGACCCCCGGCTACCTCGAGGTCGAGCTCGACAAGCTGCAGGCGCGCCTCGTGCGTCGCCCGAAGCGCGCCGAGGTGCCCGTCACCTGCGACGTGCAGCTCGTCGTCGAGTACTACGCCGCGCGCTAGTCGCTCAGCGCTCCGCACGATGGGGGTCCGGCTCACGCCGGGCCCCCATCGTCGTTCCCGTGGCGGCGCTAAGGTGGAACGCCGGGCCCGCGCGGCCCCGTGGCATCGTCGTCCCCCAGGTGAGGAGAACCCCATGAACAAGCTCGTCTGGCTCGTCGCGGGCGTCGCGATCGGCTTCGTCGCAGCCCGCCAGGTCGAGAAGTCTCCCGAGGCGCGTCAGTTCCTCGACGAGGTCGACGCGAAGGCGCGCGAGTTCGGCGAGGCCGTCATCGACGGGTACCGGCAGCGCGAGGCCGAGCTGCGCGCGGCCGTCGCCGAGGCGGAGGCGACCATCGCCGACCTGCAGGAGCGCCGCGCCTAGCGCGCGCCGAGCATCCGCCGCCCCGATCGCGTCGGCCGCGATCGCCCGCACCGCCCCGCACAGCCGCCACCGCACGCCCCGACGCCTCGCGCGACCGCGACGCGACCGAACGATCACAGGACCCAACGCACATGCAGACCGCCGACATCCAGCGCCGCTGGCTCGACTACTTCGGAACCCGCGGCCACACGGTCGTCCCCTCCGCCTCGCTCGTGAGCGACGACCCGACGCTGCTGTTCACGGTCGCCGGCATGGTGCCGTTCGTGCCCTACCTCACGGGCGTCGTGCCCGCGCCTTACCCGCGCGCGACGAGCGTGCAGAAGTGCATCCGCACCAACGACATCGAGGAGGTCGGCAAGACCCCTCGGCACGGCACGTTCTTCCAGATGAACGGCAACTTCTCGTTCGGCGACTACTTCAAGGAGGGGGCGATCTCCTACGCGTGGGAGCTGCTCACCACCTCGCAGAGCGACGGCGGGCTCGGCTTCCAGGAGAAGGACCTCTGGGTCACCGTCTACAAGGACGACGACGAGGCGATCACGCTGTGGAAGAAGATCGCCGGGCTGCCCGACGATCGCATCCAGCGGCTCGACATGGACACCAACTACTGGTCGACCGGCCAGCCCGGCCCCGCGGGCCCCTGCTCGGAGATCTTCTTCGACCGCGGCCCCGCCTATGGCGTCGACGGCGGCCCGGCGACCGACGACGACCGCTACGTCGAGATATGGAACCTCGTGTTCATGCAGTACCTCCGCGGCGAGGGCACCGGCAAGAACGACTTCGAGATCCTCGGCGAGCTGCCGAACAAGAACATCGACACCGGCATGGGTATGGAGCGCGTCGCGTTCCTGCTGCAGGGCGTCGAGAACATGTACGAGATCGACCAGGTGCGGCCCGTGCTCGACGCCGCCGCCGAGCTCTCGGGCCGCCGCTACGGCGCCGACCCCGGCGACGACGTGCGGATGCGCGTCATCGCCGATCACGTGCGCTCAAGCCTCATGCTCATGACCGACGGCGTGGCGCCCGGCAACGAGGGGCGGGGCTACATCCTGCGTCGCCTGCTGCGGCGCAGCATCCGCTCGATGCGTCTGCTGGGGGTGGATGCCCCCACCTTCGACGTGCTGTTCGCCGCGTCACGCGACGCCATGTCGGCGGCCTACCCGGAGGTCGCGCAGCACTACGACCGGGTCTCGCGGCTTGCGCTCGGCGAGGAGGAGACCTTCCTGCGCACGCTCGCGGCCGGCACGAGCATCCTCGACCTCGCCGTGGCGGAGGCGAAGACGGCCGGCACGACCGCGCTGCCCGGCGACACGGTCTTCCAGCTGCACGACACCTTCGGATTCCCGCTCGACCTCACCCTGGAGATGGCGGAGGAGAACGGCCTCACCGTCGACCGCGACGCCTTCGACCGGCTCATGGCCGAGCAGCGGGCCCGCGCGAAGGCCGACGCCAAGTCGAAGAAGGGCGCCCTGGCGGATTTGAGCGTCTACGGCGAGTTCCGCGCAGCGGGCGAGACCGAGTTCCTCGGCTACGACCGCCTCGACACCGAGACCACGGTGCTCGGCATCATCGTCGACGGCCGCAGCGTGCCGGCGGCGAGCGCGGGCGACATCGCCGAGATCATCCTCGCCGAGACGACCCTCTACGCCGAGTCGGGCGGTCAGGACTCCGACGAGGGCGCGATCGTCGGCAACGGCTTCGATCTCGAGGTGCTCGACGTGCAGAAGCCCGTGAAGGGCCTCATCAGCCACACGGTGCAGGTGCGCGCCGGCGAGGTGCACGTCGGTGCGACCGCGCAGACGCAGGTCGACCCCGTGTGGCGCCGGTCGGCGGCGCAGGCGCACTCGGCGACCCACGTCATCCACGCCGCCCTGCGGCAGACGCTCGGTCACGACGCCCACCAGTCGGGCTCGTACAACAAGGCCGGCTACATGCGCCTGGACTTCAGCTGGAACCAGGCGCTGAGCGCGGCGACCCGCAGCGAGATCGAGGAGATCAGCAACATCGCTGTGCGCGACAATCTGCCGGTCACCACGCGCGTCATGGGCCTCGACGAGGCGAAGTCGCTCGGCGCGATGGCGCTGTTCGGCGAGAAGTACGGCGACACCGTGCGCGTCGTCGACATCGGCGGCCCGTGGTCGCGCGAGCTGTGCGCCGGCACCCACGTCAGCTCGAGCGCCGAGATCGGCATGATCAGCCTCGTGAGCGAGTCGAGCGTGGGCTCGACCAACCGTCGCGTCGAGGCGCTCGTCGGCCTCGAGGCGTTCCGCGAGTTCGCGACCGAGCGCGCCCTCGTGCAGCAGCTCACGAGCACGCTCAAGACGCCCCGCGAGCAGCTCGCCGACCGCATCGCCGACCTCAGCGCGCAGCTCAAGGCCGCCGAGAAGAAGATCGCGCAGTTCGAGGCGAGCCGCCTCAGCGAGCGCGTGCCGACGCTCGTGCAGGCCGCGAGCCCCATCGGCGCGTTCACAGTGGTCGCCGAGCACCTCGGCGCGCTCGGCTCGGCCGACGACGTGCGCACCCTCGCCACGAGCGTGCGCGAGCGTCTCGCGGCGCAGGCCGCGGTCGTCGTGCTCGCGGCGGAGGTCGGCGGCAAGGCGACCGTCATCGTCGCCACGACGCCCGCCGCACGCGAGGTTGGTGCGAAGGCCGGAGCGCTCGCCCGCACCGCCTCCGCGGTGCTCGGCGGAGGCGGCGGCGGCAAGGACGACCTCGCGCAGGGCGGCGGCAGCGACCCCGCGGCGATCCCCGCCGCGCTCGAGGCCGTGCTCGCGCAGCTGCGCGGCTGAGCATGCGCACGGGGGTGCGCCTCGGCGTCGACGTGGGCCGCGCGCGCGTCGGCGTCGCGCGCTGCGACCGGCACGGCCTGCTCGCGACACCGGTCGAGACGCTGCCGCGCTCGGGCGACGTCGTCGGGAGCATCCGCCGCCTCGTCGACGAGCTCGAGGCGATCGAGGTCGTCGTCGGTCTGCCCCTGTCGCTGAGCGGCGCCGACACAGCCTCGACGCAGGATTCGCGCGACGTCGCCCTCGAGCTCGCCCGCGCGCTGCCCGGCGTGCCCGTGCGGCTCGTCGACGAGCGACTCACGACGGTCACGGCCTCGCGCGCCCTTCGCGCGGCGGGCCGCACCGCGAAGAACTCGCGAACCGTGGTCGACCAGGTGGCCGCTGTTATCCTGCTCCAGCACGCCCTCGACCACGAGAAGGCGCGGGGCGAGGCGCCCGGCGTCGTCGTGGACGCCGACGGAGGACCCCCCGCACCGTGACGAGCAACGACGACGACACCTGGGCCGAGATCTTCGCCACGCAGCCCGAGCAGCGCCGACCTGAGGCGGCGGCGGACGCCGTGGCCGCAGCGTCGACGCGCCGCAGCCGTCGGGAGGGCTTCGACCGCCCCGTGCGCCGCCGATCGGGGCGCGGCGCCGTCGTCGCGGGCGTGCTCGCCCTGCTGCTCGGCCTCGGCGGGCTCGGCGTGTGGCTTGCGTGGTCGAACTTCGAGCCGCAGATCCGCGAGCTGCTGGGCATCGAGCTGCCGAACGACTACGAGGGCGACGGCAACGGGCAGGAGGTGCTCGTCACGATCGTGCCCGGCGACATCGGCGAGGACGTCGCGCTGACCCTGCAGCAGTCCGGCGTCACCATGAGCTTCAGCGCGTTCTACGACCTGCTGCTCGCCGACTCGTCGATCAGCTTCCAGCCGGGCACCTACTCCCTGCAGGGCGAGATGTCGGCGCAGGCAGCCCTCGACGCGCTGCTCGACCCCGCCAACCGCGTCGAGAACCGCGTCACCATTCCCGAGGGCACCGTGCTGCCCGAGACGCTCGAGCTGCTCGCGCTCGGCACGGGGCTGCCGATCGAGGACTTCCAGGCCGCGATCGCCGACCCGACCCGGTTCGGCGTGCCCGCCGACGCGCCCTCGATCGAGGGCTACCTGTTCCCCGCCACCTACACGTTCGATCCCGGCGTGACGGCCGAGCAGGTCATCGAGCGCCTCGCGAGCGAGATGACCGCCCGTCTCGACGCGCTCGGCATCCCGGCCGAGGATCGCTACCGCGTGCTGACGCTCGCCTCGGTCGTGCAGCGCGAGGCCGGCAGCGACCTCGAGGACTTCGGTCGCGTCGCGCGCGTGTTCACCAACCGCATCGACGAGGGGATGCTCCTGCAGAGCGACGCGACCGTGCACTACGGCACGCAGGACTTCGACTCGGTCTTCACGACCGACGCCGAGCGCGCCGACGCGTCGAACCCCTACAACACCTACGCGAACCCCGGTCTGCCGATCGGCCCGATCGGCGCCCCCGGCGACGCCGCGCTCGAGGCCGCTGCCGCGCCGCCGGAGGGGGAGTGGCTCTACTTCGTGACGGTGAACCTCGCCACCGGTGAGACGGTGTTCTCCGAGACGCTCGCGCAGCACGAGGCCGCCGTGCGGCAGCTGCAGGAGTGGTGCAACGCCTCGGAGGAGAACCGCACGGTGTACTGCGACTAGCGGCATGAGCATCCGCCGCCTCGCCGTCGTCGGCTCGCCTATCGCGCACTCGCTCTCGCCTGCCCTGCACGCCGCCGCCTACGCCGCGCTCGGGCTCGACTGGCAGTACGACCGCCACGAGGTGCGCGAGCACGAGTTGCGCGGCTTCGTCGACGGCCTCGACCGGTCGTGGCGCGGGCTCTCGGCGACGATGCCGCTCAAGGAGGAGCTGCGTCGCCTCGCCGACGAGGAGGACCGCACCGTCGCGCTCACCGGCGCCGCCAACACCCTGCTGCTCGCCGACGACGGCCGTCGCATCGTGCGCAACACCGACGTCGCGGGCGTCGAGCGGGCCCTGCGCGACGCCGGGCTGGGGTCGGCCGAACACGCCGTCATCGCGGGCGCCGGCGCGACCGCGCGCTCGGTGCTCGTCGCCCTCGACGCCTTCGGCCTGCGCTCGGTGACGGTCGCGGTGCGCGACTCCGCCCGCGCCGGCACCCTCGTCGCCCTCGCCGACGAGCTGCTGCTCGAGGTCGACCTCGTCGCGCTCAGCGACCTCGCGCACGTCGCCGACGGCGCCGACGTCGTCGCCTGGACCCTGCCGAACGGCGTCGAACTGGCGGGCGAGTTGCCGATGGATGCTCGGCGCGAGGCCGTCGCCCTCGATGTGACCTACCACCCGTGGCCGGGCCCGCTTGCCGCGCAGTGGCTCGCCGTCGGCGGCCGCGTCGCCTCCGGCAGGGACATGCTGCTGCACCAGGCGGTGCGCCAGGTGCGGTTCTTCGTCTCGGGTCAGACCGAGCATCCGCTGCCCCGCGAAGCGGAGGTCGAGGCCGCCATGGCGGCCGCCCTCGCGTGACGGACGTGCCCCCGCGCGCGTGGGAGGATGGAGCAATGCTGCGCTGGTTGACCGCCGGAGAATCCCACGGCCCCGAGCTCATAGCCGTCATCGAGGGCCTCCCGGCCGACGTGCCCATCACCCGCGAGGCGATCCAGGCCGATCTGCAGCGCCGCAAGCTCGGCTACGGCCGCGGCGCCCGCATGAAGTTCGAGCAGGACGAGCTCTCGATCTCGGGCGGCGTGCGGCACGGCCGCACGATGGGCAGTCCCGTCGCGCTGCGCATCGGCAACACCGAGTGGCCCAAGTGGACCACCGTCATGAGCGCCGACCCGGTCGACCCCGCCGAGCTCTCCGGCGGCCGCGGCGCGCCGCTCACGCGGCCGCGACCCGGCCACGCCGACCTCGTCGGCATGCAGAAGTACGGCTTCGACGAGGCGCGCCCCGTGCTCGAGCGGGCGAGCGCGCGCGAGACGGCAGCGCGCGTGGCGCTCGGCGCCGTGGCTCGCGCCTTCCTCGGCGAGCTCGGCATCCGCCTGGTGAGCCACACCCTGTCGATCGGCCCCGTGCGCGTGCCCGACGACGCCCCGCTGCCGCTGCCGACCGACGTCGATCGGCTCGACGCCGACCCGCTGCGGTGCCTGCACCCCGAGACGAGCGAGCGCATGGTCGCTGAGGTCGACGACGCGCACAAGTCGGGCGACACGCTCGGCGGCGTGGTCGAGGTGCTCGCCTACGGCGTGCCGCCGGGGCTCGGCTCGTACGTGCACTGGGATCGCCGGCTCGACGCGAAGCTCGCCGCCGCGCTCATGGGCATCCAGGCCATCAAGGGCGTCGAGGTCGGCGACGGCTTCGAGACCACGAGGCGCCGCGGCTCGGCCGCGCACGACGAGCTCGTCGTCGACGACGGCCTCATCGAGCGCGTGAGCGACCGCGCGGGCGGCACCGAGGGTGGCATGTCGACCGGCACCGTGCTGCGCGTGCGCGCCGGCATGAAGCCCATCGCGACCGTGCCGCACGCGCTGCGCACGATCGATGTCGCGACGGGCGACGCGGCCCCCGCCCACCACCAGCGCTCCGACGTCTGCGCCGTGCCCGCCGCGGGCGTCGTCGCCGAGGCCATGGTGGCGCTCGTGCTCGCCGAGGCGGTGCTCGAGAAGTTCGGCGGCGACTCGGTGGCCGAGACCCGCCGCAACCTCGAGGGCTACCTCGCGGCGATGCCCGCGAGCCTCGCGACCGCCGTCACGACCGGTGACTGAGGCGGCGGCCGGCCACCCCGCCGTCGTGCTCATCGGCCCGCCCGCGGCGGGCAAATCGCGCGTCGGCAAGCGCGTGGCGCGCATCCTCGGGCTGCCCGTCATCGACACCGACGCGGTCGTCGCCGCCGAGCACGGCCCCATCCCCGAGATCTTCGCCGCGCACGGCGAGGCGCACTTCCGCGCCCTCGAGCGCGCCGCCGTCGCCGAGGCGCTCGAGCGACAGGCTGTGGTCTCGCTCGGCGGGGGAGCCGTGCTCGATGCCGAGACGCAGGCGCAGCTCGAGGGCCTGCCCGTCGTGCTGCTGAGCGCGACCCCCGAGGCCGTCGCGGCGCGGCTCGCGAAGGGCTCGCGCCCCCTCAGCCAGAGCATCGAGGCCTGGAGCGCGCTCGTCGAGCAGCGCCGCCCGATCTACGAGCGCCTCGCCGCGGCGACGTGGGAGACCTCGACCCGACCCATCGACCGCATCGCGGAGGAGATCGCCGCGTGGGCGAGCGCCCGCGGCACCGCAGCAGGAGGATCAGCATGAGCGACACCGATGCGCCCACGACCATCGAGGTCACGGGCGCCGACCCGTACACAATCACGGTCGGTCGCGGCCTGCTGTCGTCGCTCGAGGCGCAGCTGCCGCCCGCCGCCGCCAAGCTGCTCGTCGTGCACGCGCCGCCGCTCGCGGCCGCCGCCGAGCGCCTGCGCGAGCAGCTCGCCGGTCGCGTCGAGGTGCTCATCGCCGAGGTGCCGGACGCCGAGGGCGCCAAGCGCGTCGAGGTCGCCGCCTTCCTGTGGCAGATCATGGGCCAGACCGATTTCACGAGAACGGATGCCGTGCTCGGGCTCGGCGGCGGTGCGACCACCGACCTCGCCGGGTTCGTGGCCGCCACGTGGCTGCGCGGTGTGCCGGTCATCCAGGTGCCCACGACCGTGCTCGGCATGGTCGACGCGGCGGTCGGCGGCAAGACCGGCATCAACACCGCCGAGGGCAAGAACCTCGTCGGAGCCTTCTGGGCCCCGCGCGCGGTCGTGGTCGACCTCGACCTCCTCGAGGGGCTGCCGACGAACGAGATCCTCGCCGGGTTCGCCGAGATCGTGAAGGCCGGGTTCATCGCCGACCCGGTGATCCTCGACCTGCTCGAGGCCGACGTGACTGCCGCGACCGACCCCGCGACACCCGTGTTCCGTGAGCTGGTCGAGCGCAGCATCCGCGTCAAGGCCGCCGTCGTCAGCGACGACTTCACCGAGCAGGGCCAGCGCGAGATCCTCAACTACGGCCACACGCTGGGGCACGCGATCGAGCACGCCGAGCGCTACCGCTGGCGGCACGGTGCCGCGATCGCGATCGGCATGGTGTTCGCCGCCGAGCTCTCGCACCTCGCCGGCTCGCTGCCGTCCGAGGCGGTCGACCGCACCCGGCGCATCCTCGCCTCGCTCACGCTGCCGACGAGCTACCCGCTCGGGCGCTGGAAGACGCTGCTCGCGACCATGCAGCGCGACAAGAAGGCGCGCGCGGGCATGCTGCGCTTCATCATCCTCGACGACATCGGGCGCCCCCGGGTGCTCAACGGCACCGACGAGTCGATGCTCTTCGCCGCCTACCAGGAGGTGGGGGAGTGACCGCCGGCGCCTGCCAGACTCGACGCACTCGCGTCGCTACAGTGAGCGCATGACCGCCGCCGGCTCCGCCCCCGCCCGCGTGCTCGTGCTCAACGGGCCGAACCTCAACCGGCTCGGCACACGCGAGCCCGACGTCTACGGCACCGGCACGCTCGACGACCTGCGCGCCGAGCTCGAGGGCGCCGCACCCGAGGGGACGACGCTGGAGCTGCGGCAGACCAACGACGAGGCCGAGCTCATCGGGTGGCTGCACGAGGCGGTCGACGCGGGCGCCGCGGTGATCCTCAACCCGGCGGCGTTCACGCACTACTCCTACGCGCTGCGCGACGCCGCGGCCCTCGTGACGAAGGCGGGCCTGCCGCTCATCGAGGTGCACCTGTCGAACCCGCACGCGCGCGAGGAGTTCCGGCACACGAGCGTCATCTCGGCCGTCGCGACGGGCGTCATCGCGGGCTTCGGCTTCGGCTCGTACCGCCTCGCGCTCGCGCGCATCACGGGCGCCCTGTAGCCCTCCACTAGACTTCCTCGTCGGCGTGCACCCACGCCGAGCCTTCGCACGGAAACGGAACCCCCACACCCATGGCGACCACCAACGACATCAAGAACGGCAGCGTGCTCTCGATCGACGGGCAGCTCTGGAACGTCATCGAGTTCCAGCACGTCAAGCCGGGCAAGGGCGGTGCCTTCGTGCGCACCAAGCTCAAGAACGTCACGAGCGGCAAGGTCGTCGACCGCACGTTCAACGCCGGCACCAAGATCGACTTCGCCACCGTCGACCGCCGCGACTACCAGTACCTGTACCAGGATGGCGACGGCTTCGTCTTCATGGATCTCAGCGACTACGACCAGGTCACCGTGCCGAGCGAGACCGTCGGCGATGCCAAGAACTTCATGCTCGAGAACCAGAACGTGACGATCGCCATGCACGAGGGCGTCGCGCTCTACCTCGACTTGCCTGCCTCGGTCGTGCTCGAGGTCACCTACACCGAGCCGGGCCTGCAGGGCGACCGCTCGACGGGCGGCACGAAGCCCGCGACGGTCGAGACCGGCTACGAGATCCAGGTGCCGCTCTTCCTCGAGACGGGCACGAAGGTCAAGGTCGACACCCGCACGGGCGACTACCTCGGTCGCGTCACCGAGTAGGTGGGCGCCCGCAGCAAGGCCCGCAAGCGGGCCCTGGACATGCTCTACATCGCCGACGTGCGCCAGGCGCCGCTC
The DNA here is from genome assembly GCF_014595885.1 of Microcella alkalica. Lineage (GTDB taxonomy): Bacteria > Actinomycetota > Actinomycetes > Actinomycetales > Microbacteriaceae > Microcella > Microcella alkaliphila_B. The sequence continues at coordinate 427,955 of NZ_JABUKC010000002.1, forward strand.
GACGAGGTGCTGCGCGAGGAGGCCGACCGTGCCGCGGCGCAGCCGCAGCGCTCGTCGAGCTGGCCCTACGCCGAGGAGATCGTGCGGGGCGTCATCGAGAACGGCTCCGCGATCGACCGGCTGATCGAGGAGCACGCCGTCGGCTGGACCCTCGCGCGCATGCCCGCCGTCGACCGGGCGATCCTGCGCGTCGCGACGTGGGAGCTCGTGCACAATGCCGAGGTGCCCGACGCCGTCGCGATCGCCGAGGCGGTCGAGTTCGCGACGGTGCTGTCGACCGACGACTCGTCGAGCTTCGTCAACGGCGTGCTCGGGGCGATCGCGCAGAGCCTGCACCGCGCGAGCTGAGGCCGCGCGGTCGGCTCGCGCCGAGCATCCGTCATCATCGTGACGGAGTGTGACGCTGTGTTTCACTGCGTTGCGTCGCGTTGCGCCGAGATTTCGGGCGGATGCTCCGCGCTCGTACCGTCGGAGCATGACCTCGACCGCTCCCGCCGCCGCGCCGACCGCGCGCGCCGCCGCGACCCCGGCCCTGCCGGTCGCGCTCAACGGCGTCGGTCGGGCGTTCCCGGGGGCCGCCGGTCAGCCCGAGCGTCTCGTGCTGCGCGACGTCGAGCTGAAGATCGCCCCGGGTGAGATCGTCGCCCTGCTCGGGCCCTCCGGCTGCGGCAAGTCGACGCTGCTGCGCCAGATCTCGGGCCTCGACCGCCCGACCTCGGGCACGCTGACGATCGACGGCACGCGCGTCGCCCCGGCCGACCAGCGCACCGCCGTCGCGTTCCAGGAGCCGCGACTGCTGCCCTGGCGCTCGGTCGCGCGCAACATCGAGCTCGGCCTGCCGCGCGGCACCGACCGCGCCGCCGGGCGCGCGCGCGTCGCCGAGCTGCTCGAGCTCGTGCAGCTGAGCCACGCCGCGCAGCTCAAGCCGCGGCAGATCTCCGGTGGCATGGCGCAGCGCGTGTCGCTCGCCCGCGCGCTCGCCCGCAACCCCGGCGTGCTGCTGCTCGACGAGCCCTTCGGCGCCCTCGACGCCCTCACTCGCCTGACGATGCAGGATCTGCTCGTCGACATCCACCGCGTCGAGCCGACGACGATCGTGCTCGTCACGCACGACGTCGACGAGGCCCTCGCGCTGGCTGACCGCGTCGTGCTGCTCGGCACCCGGTTCGACCGGCCGGGCGCCACGATCAGCCGCATCCTCGAGGTGCCGGGCGCCCGCCCGCGCGACCGCGCCTCCACCGTGCTCGCCCGCCTGCGCGCGCAGCTGCTCGACGCCCTCGGCGTGCCGAGCCACCACGACCGCTAGACCGCACCACCACCCCACCCCTCCGGCCGACCGGCCACCACACGAAAGGCACCACGATGACCTCCCGCTCCCGCCTGACCCTGCTCACCGCGACGTTCGCCGCGGCGGCCATGGTCATGACCGGCTGCGTCGCCGGGGAGGGCGCCGCCGCTCCCGAGCCGACCGAGGGTGCCGAGTGGTCGTCGACCGAGCTCACGCTCGACTTCGCCACCTACAACCCGCTGAGCCTCATCATCAAGGATCAGGGCTGGCTCGAGGCCGAGCTCGGCGACGACGTCACCGTGACCTGGGTGCAGTCGGCTGGCTCGAACAAGGCCAACGAGGCGCTGCGCGCCGGCGCGATCGACGTCGGGTCGACGGCCGGCTCGGCCGCGCTGCTCGCCCGCTCGAACGGCAGCCCCATCCAGGCGATCGACATCTACACCCAGCCGAACTGGGCCGCCATCCTCGTGCCGACCGGCTCGGACATCGACGAGGTCGCCGACCTCGCCGGTCGCACCGTCGCCGCGACGAAGGGCACCGACCCCTACTTCTTCCTCCTGCAGGCGCTCGAGGAGGCGGGGCTGTCGCTCTCCGACATCACGCTGCAGAACCTGCAGCACGCCGACGGCAAGACGGCGCTGGAGACGGGCGCGGTCGACGCGTGGTCGGGCCTGGACCCGCTCCTGTCGACCTCGGTCGCGAACGGCGCCGCCGAGATCATCTACGACAACGTCGACTTCAACTCCTACGGCTTCCTCAACGCCACAGAGGACTTCATCACCAACCACCCCGACCTCGCCCAGCTCGTGGTGAACGCCTACGAGAAGGCTCGCGCCTGGGCGCTGGAGAACCCGGAGGAGACCGCGGCGATCCTCGCCGAGGTCGCGGGCATCGACATCGAGGTCGCCGAGGCGACGATCGAGCGCACCGTCATCGACATCGACAACGTGCCGGGCGACGCGCAGCGCGACGTGCTCTCGGTCATCGGCCCGATCTTCGTCGAGAGCGGCGACGTGCCCAGCCAGGAGCTCATCGACGACGCCCTCGAGTCGCTGCTGAACGACGAGTTCGCCTCGGCGGCCGACCCGGACGCGATCGGCTGAGCATGAGCTTCGACGAGCGCGGCGGCGCTCCGGTCTCGCGCCCCTCATCCACCACGGAGGGGCGCGAGCCCGCGTCGCGAGATCTTCCCAGCAGCGGGCGCCCGAGCGAGGGCCGCCGCGCCTCCCTGTTCTCGTGGGCGAGCTCGTACGGGTTCTCGACCGCGGGCACGGCCGTCGGAGCCCAGCACGCGCGCCGCTTCAGCGCGAACGCGCTCCTGCTCGGCGCGGTCATCCCGGTCGGGCTGCTCATCGTCTGGCTCATCGCCTCCGAGGCGACGAGCATCCCCGACTACCTCCTGCCCTCGCCCGGGCAGGTCATCGGCGCGGGCGTCGAGCTCGCGAACCAGGGGCTGCTCGCGACGTACATCCTCATCTCGGTGCAGCGCGTGCTCACCGGCTTCGCCATCGGCGCGGTCGTCGGTCTCGCCCTCGGCGCGATTGTCGGGCTCTCCGACGTCGGCTCGAAGATGCTCTCACCGATCCTCGGGGCGATCCGCGCGGTGCCCTCACTCGCCTGGGTGCCGCTGCTGACGATCTACCTCGGCATCTACGAGGTGCCGAAGATCACCCTCATCGCGATCGGTGCCGCCTTCCCCGTGTTCACGACCGTCGCGGGCGCCCTGCGGCACGTCGACCCGCAGCTCGTCGAGGCGGGTCGCGCCTTCGGGCTCGGCCGCCTGCCGCTGCTGACGACGGTGCAGCTGCCCGCCGTCGTGCCGGCGGTCGTCTCCGGTCTGCGGCTCGCGCTCGCGCAGGCGTGGCTGTTCCTGGTCGCCGCCGAGCTCATCGCCTCCTCGATGGGCCTGGGCTTCCTGCTGGTCGACTCGCAGAACAACGGCCGCACCGACCGCCTGTTCCTCGCGATCCTGCTGCTGGGCATCCTCGGCAAGGCCACCGACGCCCTCGTCGGCGTGGGGGAGCGCGCGCTGCTGAAGCGCTGGGGCTGAACCCGCTAGGCTGGGGGCGTTCGACATCCTTTAAGCACCGTCCTGCGAGGCGGGGAAGGAGGTCAGGAGTGAGCGCACGCACCGTGCTCCACGACGCTGACATCGCGCGCGCCCTGCGCCGCATCGCCCACGAGATCCTCGAATCGCGCCGCGGCGACGGCCGCCTCGTCCTCCTCGGCATCCCGACGCGCGGCACCGTGCTCGCCGAGCGCATCCAGGCCGTGATCGACGACATCGAGCCGGGCGTCTCGAGCGCCGGCTCGCTCGACATCACGCTCTACCGCGACGATCTCGCCCGCACCCCCACGCGGGCGCCGCAGCCCACGCGCATCCCCGCCGGCGGCATCGACGACGCGATCGTCGTGCTCGTCGACGACGTGCTCTACTCGGGCCGCACCGTGCGGGCGGCGCTCGACGCCCTCGCCGACCACGGCCGGCCGCGCGCCGTGCGCCTCGCCGTGCTCGTCGACCGCGGGCACCGCGAGCTGCCGATCCGCGCCGACTTCGTCGGCAAGAACCTGCCGAGCGCCACGAGCGAGCGCGTGAGCGTGCGGCTCGCCGACGTCGACGGCGTCGAGGAGGTGACGATCGAGCCGTGAAGCACCTGCTGAGCACCCGCGACCTCGACCGCGAGACGGCCGTGGGCATCCTCGACATCGCGGAAGACATGGCGCTGACCGCCGACCGCGAGGTGCGCAAGCTGCCCACGCTGCGCGGCCGCACCGTCGTGAACCTCTTCTTCGAAGACTCCACGCGCACGCGCCTGTCGTTCGAGTCGGCGGCGAAGCGCCTGAGCGCCGACGTCATCACCTTCAGCGCCAAGGGCTCGAGCGTGTCGAAGGGCGAGAGCCTGAAAGACACGGCGCAGACCCTGCAGGCGATGGGCGCCGACGCTATCGTCGTGCGTCACCACGGCTCGGGCGCCGCCCACCAGCTCGCCCACGCCGGCTGGATCGACGCGCACGTGCTCAACGCCGGCGACGGCACGCACGAGCACCCGACCCAGGCGCTGCTCGACGCGTTCACGATGCGGCAGCGGCGCTACGGCGCCGACTCGCGCGGGCGCGACCTCAGCGGGATGCGCGTCGTCATCGTCGGCGACATCGTGCACTCGCGCGTTGCGCGCTCGAACGTGTGGCTGCTCACGACGCTCGGGGCCGAGGTGCACCTCGTGGCCCCCCGCACCCTGCTGCCGGCGGGCGTCGAGACCTGGCCGGTCACCGTGCATGAGCACCTCGAGCCGGCCCTCGCCCTGCGCCCCGACGTCGTCATGATGCTGCGCATCCAGCAGGAGCGCATGCACGCCGCCTTCTTCCCCTCCGGGCGCGAGTACGCGCGCGAGTGGGGCCTCACCGCCGAGCGCTTCGCCGCCCTCGGCCCGGATACGATGGTCATGCACCCCGGCCCGATGAATCGGGGGCTGGAGATCTCGTCCGCGGCCGCCGACTCTTCGGCGTCGACGGTGCTCGCTCAAGTCACGAACGGGGTGTTCATCCGCATGGCAGTGCTCTACCTCCTCGTCGCCGGATCGCAGGAGGCGAGCGCGTGACGGGCACCCTCATCCGCGGGGCGTCCCTGCTTGGCGAGACGCGGGAGGACATCCGCATCCGCGGCGGCCGCATCGCCGCGACCGGTCGACTCACCCCCGAGCTCGACGAGCGCGTCATCGACGCCGACGGACTCCTCGCCTTGCCCGGTCTCGTCGACCTGCACACCCACCTTCGCGAGCCGGGCGGCGAGGCGAGCGAGACCGTGCTCACCGGCACGCGCGCGGCGGCGGCGGGCGGCTACACGGCGGTCTTCGCGATGGCGAACACCTCGCCCGTGGCCGACACGGCCGGCGTCGTCGAGCAGGTGCACGCCCTCGGCGCCCAGCACGGCTACGCGACCGTGCGCCCCATTGGCGCGGTCACCGTCGGTCTCGAGGGCGAGCGCCTCAGCGAGATCGGTGCCATGGCCCGCTCTCGGGCGCAGGTGCGCGTCTTCAGCGACGACGGGAAGTGCGTGCACGACGCGTTGCTCATGCGCCGGGCGCTGGAGTATGTGGCGACCTTCGACGGCGTCATCGCCCAGCACGCGCAGGAGCCCCGACTGACCGAGGGCGCCCAGATGAACGAGGGCGCGCTCTCCGGCGAGCTCGGCCTCGCCGGCTGGCCCGCCGTCGCCGAGGAGTCGATCGTCGCCCGCGACGTGCTGCTCGCCCAGCACACTGGGGCTCGCCTGCACGTCTGCCACGTCTCGACCGCCGGCAGCGTCGACGTCATCCGCTGGGCGAAGGCGCGCGGCATCGCCGTGACCGCCGAGGTCACCCCGCACCACCTCCTGCTGACCGAGGAGCTCGCGCGCGGCTACGACGCGCGCTTCAAGGTCAACCCGCCGCTGCGCCGCGACGACGACGTGCGCGCCCTGCGCGAAGCCCTCGCCGACGGCACGATCGACATCGTCGCGACCGACCACGCCCCGCACCCCGCCGAGGCCAAGGAGTGCACCTGGGCCGAGGCGGCCTTCGGCATGGTCGGCCTCGAATCGGCCCTGCCGGTGCTGCAGACGACCATGATCGAGACGGGGATGCTCGGCTGGGCGGACCTCGCGCGCGTCATGTCGAGCGCTCCCGCCGAGATCGGGCGCCTCGACGGCTACGGCGACCCGCTCACCGAGGGTGCGCCCGCACACGTGACGCTCGTCGACCCCGCGGCGCGCCGCACCTGGTCGACCGGCGACCTGCGCGGCCGCTCCAGGAACACGCCGTACACGGGCGTCGAGCTCGCCGGCGCCATCGTCGCGACCGTGCACGGCGGCGTCGCGACCGTGCTCGACGGCACGCTCGTCGACGCCGAGGAGGTCGCGCGCCGTGGATAGGACCGTCTCGACGATCGTGATCGTCGCCCTCATCCTCCTGCTCGTCGGCCTCATGGCGCTCGGCTGGCGCCGGCGCGCGGGCCGGCAGCGCGACATCGGCGTGCCGCAGCCCGTGCCGACGACGATCGGGGAGGCGAGCATCCGCTTGCCCGTGCTCTACGTCGCCACGACGCGCGCCGACGCTCCGCTCGACCGCGTGGCCGTGCACGGCCTCGGGTTCCGCGCGCGCGGCGAGATCTCCGTGCACCCCGAGGGCGTCGTGCTCGCCCTCGACGGCCGTGAGCCGCTGCTCATGCCGCGCACCGACGTGCGCGGGGCCGGCCGCGCCACCTGGACCATCGACCGCGTCGTCGAGGAGGGCGGGCTCGTGCTGCTCGCCTGGCGCCTCGGCACGGCCGACGTCGACACCTACCTCCGCGTCACCGACGCGCGCGAGGGCGAGGCCGTGCGCGAGCTGCTCGCCGCCCTCGTCGCGCTCGCGCCGGGCATCCCGCACGATGCCCCGACGGCGACGCCCCCCACGGAAGAAAGGCACCCCTCGTGACCCACGCCCCCGCAGTGCTCGTCCTGGAGGACGGCACCCGCTACACCGGCCGGGCCTACGGCGCTCGAGGCCGCGCGCTCGGCGAGGCGGTCTTCGCCACCGGCATGAGCGGCTACCAGGAGACCCTCACCGACCCCAGCTACGCCGGCCAGATCGTCGTGCAGACGGCGCCGCACATCGGCAACACGGGCATGAACGATGAAGACCCGGAGAGCCGCCGCATCTGGGTCGAGGGCTACGTCGTGCGCGAGCCCTCGCGCATCGTCTCCAACCACCGCGCCCAGCGCAGCCTCGACGACGAGCTCGTCGAGCAGGGCGTCGTCGGCATCAGCGGCATCGACACGCGGGCCCTGACGAGGCGGCTGCGGGATGCGGGCGTCATGCGCGCGGGCATCTTCAGCGGCGACGAGGCAGCCCTCGACCCCGACACGCAGCTCGCCGAGGTGCGCGCGAGCGCGGCCATGAGCGGCCGCAGCCTCTCGGCGGAGGTGTCGGTCGACGCGGCGCAGGTGGTGCCGGCCGTCGGCGAGAGCATCGGCCGCCTCGCCGTGCTCGACCTCGGCGTCAAAGCCTCGACCCTGCGCCACCTCGCCGAGCGCGGCTTCGAGGTGCACGTGCTGCCGCAGTCGACGACGCTCGACGAGCTGCGCGCGCTCGACCCCGTCGCGGTCTTCTACTCCAACGGCCCCGGCGACCCGGCCGCGAGCGACGCGCACGTCGAGCTGCTGCGCGGCGCCCTGCGTGACGGCCTGCCGTTTTTCGGCATCTGCTTCGGCAACCAGCTGCTCGGCCGGGCGCTCGGCTTCGGCACCTACAAGCTGCCCTTCGGCCACCGCGGCATCAACCAGCCCGTGCTCGACAAGCAGACCGGCCGCATCGAGATCACCGCCCACAACCACGGCTTCGCCGTCGACGCACCCGTCGAGGGCGTCGTCGAGAGCCCCGCGGGCTTCGGCCGCGTCGAGGTCAGCCACGTCGGCCTCAACGACCAGGTCGTCGAGGGGCTGCGCGCGCTCGACATCCCGGCCTTCTCGGTGCAGTACCACCCCGAGGCGGCCGCGGGCCCCCACGACTCCACCTACCTCTTCGACCGCTTCCGCGACGTCGTGCTCGAGCACCGCGCGCGTCAGAGCGGATCGACCGAGCACGACGACGCCGCGAGCGCCGACCAGAAGGACGCCTGACCCATGCCCAAGCGCGACGACATCAACAGCGTCCTGGTGATCGGCTCCGGGCCGATCGTCATCGGCCAGGCGGCCGAGTTCGACTACTCGGGCACGCAGGCCTGCCGCGTGCTCCGCTCCGAGGGCATCCGCGTCATCCTCGTCAACTCGAACCCCGCGACGATCATGACCGACCCCGACTTCGCCGACGCGACCTACGTCGAGCCGATCACCCCTGAGGTCATCGAGGCGATCATCGTCAAGGAGCGCCCCGACGCGGTGCTGCCGACGCTCGGCGGCCAGACGGCGCTCAACGCCGCGATCGCGCTGCACGAGCGGGGCATCCTCGCCAAGCACGGCGTCGAGCTGATCGGCGCCTCGTTCGACGCGATCCACCGCGCGGAGGACCGCCAGGCGTTCAAGCAGCTCGTGCTCGACGCCGGCGCCGACGTCGCCCGCAGCCACATCGCGCACACCGTCGAGGAGGCCGTGGCGTTCGCGGAGGACCTCGGCTACCCGCTCGTCATCCGCCCCTCGTTTACGATGGGCGGGCTCGGCTCGGGCTTCGCCTACGACCGCGAGCAGCTCGAGCGCATGGTCGCCGACGGCCTGCACTCCTCGCCCACGACCGAGGTGCTGCTGGAGGAGTCGATCCTCGGCTGGAAGGAGTACGAGCTCGAGCTCATGCGCGACCGCGCCGACAACACGGTCGTCGTCTGCTCGATCGAGAACGTCGACCCGGTCGGCGTGCACACCGGCGACTCGATCACGGTCGCCCCGGCGCTCACGCTCACCGACCGCGAGTACCAGAAGCTGCGCGACATCGGCATCCGCATCATCCGCGACGTCGGCGTCGACACGGGCGGCTGCAACGTGCAGTTCGCGGTCGACCCGAAGACGGGGCGCGTCATCGTCATCGAGATGAACCCGCGCGTGTCGCGCTCGAGCGCCCTCGCCTCCAAGGCCACGGGCTTCCCGATCGCGAAGATCGCCGCGAAGCTCGCGATCGGCTACCGGCTCGACGAGATCCCCAACGACATCACGCGCGTGACGCCGGCGAGCTTCGAGCCGACGCTCGACTACATCGTCGTGAAGGTGCCGCGCTTCGCGTTCGAGAAGTTCCCGGGCGCCGACGTCGGCCTCACGACGACGATGAAGAGCGTCGGCGAGGCGATGGCGATCGGCCGCAACTACGCGACCGCCCTGCAGAAGGCGCTGCGCAGCCTTGAGAAGCGGGGCAGCAGCTTCCACTGGCAGGGCGATCCCGGCGACAAGGATGCCCTGCTCGAGCTCGCGCAGCAGCCGACCGACGGCCGCATCGTCACGGTGCAGCAGGCCCTGCGCGCGGGCGCCACGATCGACGAGGTCTTCGACGCCACGGGCATCGACCCCTGGTTCATCGACCAGATCATCGCGATCAACGAGCTCGCCGAGCGCATCGCGGCCGCCGATGCGCTCGACCCCGAACTCATGCGCGAGGCCAAGGAGCAGGGCTTCAGCGACGCCCAGCTCGCCGAGCTGCGCGGGCTCACCGAGCGCGACATCCGCGCCATCCGCCACGCGAGCGGCCTGCGCCCCGTGTTCAAGACCGTCGACACGTGCGCGGGCGAGTTCCCGGCGCTCACGCCGTACCACTACTCCAGCTACGACCTCGAGACTGAGGTCGCGCCGAGCGACGCCCGCAAGGTCGTCATCCTCGGCTCGGGGCCGAACCGCATCGGTCAGGGCATCGAGTTCGACTACTCGTGCGTGCACGCGAGCTTCGCGCTGCGCGACGCGGGCTTCGAGACGATCATGATCAACTGCAACCCCGAGACCGTCTCGACCGACTACGACACCTCCGACCGGCTCTACTTCGAGCCGCTCACGCTCGAGGACGTGCTCGAGGTCATCCACGCCGAGTCGCAGTCGGGCGAGCTCGTCGGCGTCGTCGTGCAGCTCGGCGGCCAGACGGCGCTCGGCCTCGCGCACGGGCTCGCCGAGGCGGGCATCCCGATCCTCGGCACGAGCCCCGACGCGATCGACCTCGCGGAGGAGCGCGGCGCGTTCGCCCGCATCCTCGACGAGGCGGGCCTCACCTCGCCGCGCAACGGCACCGCGACCGACGTCGACTCGGCCGTCGCCGTGGCCGAGCAGATCGGCTACCCGGTGCTCGTGCGTCCGAGCTTCGTGCTCGGCGGGCGCGGCATGGAGATCGTGTACGACTCCGGCTCGCTCGTCGACTACTTCGACCGCGTCAAGGATCAGGCGATCATCGGCCCCGGCCAGCCGCTGCTCGTCGACCGGTTCCTCGACGACGCCGTCGAGATCGACGTCGACGCGCTGTTCGACGGCGACGAGCTGTACGTCGGCGGCATCATGGAGCACATCGAGGAGGCGGGCGTGCACTCCGGCGACTCGGCCTGCACGCTGCCGCCCGTGACGCTCGGCCGCGACGTCATCGATCGCGTGCGCGCGGCGACCCTCGCGATTGGGCAGGGCATCGGCGTGCGCGGGCTGCTCAACGTGCAGTTCGCGATCGGCGCCGGCGTGCTCTACGTGCTCGAGGCGAACCCGCGGGCCTCGCGCACGGTGCCGTTCGTGTCGAAGGCGCTCGGCATCCCGCTCGCGAAGGCCGCGAGCCTCGTGATGGCCGGCAGCAGCATCCGCTCGCTCGTCGAGTCGGGCCTGCTGCCTGCCGCCGACGGCTCGACGGTCGCGCTCGACGCGCCCGTCGCGGTGAAGGAGGCCGTGCTGCCGTTCAAGCGCTTCCGCACGGTCGAGGGCCGCGTCGTCGACAGCGTGCTCGGTCCGGAGATGCGCTCGACCGGCGAGGTCATGGGCATCGACCGCGACTTCCCGCGCGCGTTCGCCAAGAGCCAGGTCGCCGCGTACGGCGGGCTGCCGCAGCAGGGCGTCGTGTTCGTGTCGGTCGCCGACCGCGACAAGCGCAGCATCGTGTTGCCGGTGCTGCGTCTGGCGCAGCGCGGCTTCGCGATCTGGGCGACGGGCGGCACGGCCGAGGTGCTCGCGCGCTACGGCATCGCCACGCGCGTGGTGCGCAAGCACTTCGAGGGTCAGCAGGCGCCCGAGGGCGCGGAGCCCTCGGTGGTCGACCTCATCAACGCCGGCGAGATCGACATCGTCATCAACACGCCCTCCGGCCGCAGCGCTCGCGCCGACGGCTTCGAGATCCGCACGGCGACGGTCGCGGCCGACAAGCCGCTGTTCACGACGATCGCGCAGGTCGGGGCGGCGGTCGCATCGCTCGAGACGAGCGACGAGCCGGTGACGGTGACGAGCCTGCAGGACTACGCGATCGCGCGGGCCGCTCGCGCATGACGGCGCCGATCGGCTTCGGCGAGCGGCTGCGCCGAGCGGTGGATGCCCGGGGCGCGCTGTGCCTCGGCATCGACCCGCACGGCGCCACGCTGCGCGCCTGGGGTCTGCCCGACTCCGCGGCTGGCGCGCGTGAGCTCGCTCTCGCCGTCGTGGAGGCGGCCTCCGGCCGCCTCGCGGTCGTGAAGCCGCAGGTGGCGTTCTTCGAGCGGTTCGGCTCGGCCGGCTTCGCGGTGCTCGAGGAGGTCATCCGCACCGCCCGCGCGTCGGGCCTGCTCGTGATCGCCGACGCCAAGCGCGGCGACATCGGCTCGACGGCGGAGGGCTACGCGAGCGCGTGGGTCGCGGCCGGAGCGCCCCTCGAGAGCGACGCGCTCACCGTCGCCCCGTATCTGGGGCTCGGCGCGCTCGACCCGATCATCGAGGCGGGCCGCGCCGCCGGCAACGGCGTGTTCGCGCTCGCCTCGACCTCCAACCCCGAGGGCGCCGGCGTGCAGGGCGCGCGGACGGCCGACGGGGCCACCGTCGCCGGGCTGCTCGCCCGCGAGGCCGCCGCCCGCAACGCCGCGGCGGCCGAGGCGGGGGAGTGGGGCGACGTCGGCGTCGTCATCGGCGCGACCCGTCCCCTCGCCGCATCCGGCATCGCCGCCTCCGATCTCGTCGCGACGCCCGTGCTCGCGCCAGGCTTCGGCGCGCAGGGCGCGAGACTCGCCGAGATCGACGCGATCTTCGGCGCGGCGGCCGCCACGGTCATCCCGAGCGTGTCGCGCAGCGTGCTCGACGCGGGCCGCGATGGGCTCGTCGACGCGATCGAGGCGCACCGCGCGGAGCTCGCCCGATGACCGCCGCCGAGGGCATGCCCGAGGTCGACCGCGCGGCCGCCTCCCGCGCGGCCGTCGTCGCCCGACGCGCCCGCGCCGCGGTGAAGGAGGACGTGCGCGCCGGCCGGCGGTCGGCGCTCGACGTCGCCGAGTCCGCCTGGCGCGAGCCCGACGGCGTCGAGGGCGGGATGCGCGTGCGCGACCTGCTCACGACCCTCAAGGGTCTCGGCCCGACCCGAACGCTCGCGGTGCTCGAGCGCCTCGGCATCGCCCCGGTGAAGCGCCTGGGCGGGCTGGGGCACCGGCAGCGTGCCGCCCTGCGGGAGTGGCTCAAGCAGCGCTCCGCGGTCGCCGGCCACGGGCGGCTCGTCGTGCTCGCGGGCCCGACCGCAGTCGGCAAGGGCACGGTGTCGGCGTTCATCCGCGAGCACTTCCCGGAGGTGCTGCTGAGCGTCTCGGCGACGACCCGCCGGCCCCGCCCGGGGGAGCAGGACGGCGTGCACTACTACTTCGTCGACGACGCGCAGTTCGACGCGATGGTCGCCGGCGGCGAGTTCCTCGAGTGGGCGGTCGTGCACAACCTCTCGCGCTACGGCACGCCACGCACGCCCGTCGCCGACGCGCTCGCGAGCGGGCGCAGCGTGCTGCTCGAGATCGACCTCGACGGCGCGCGCCAGGTGCGCCGCGCCATGCCGGAGGCGACGCTCGTCTTCCTGCTGCCGCCCAGCTGGGAGGAATTGGTGCGCCGGCTCGTCGGTCGCGGCACCGAGAGCCCCGAGGAGCAGGCGCGTCGGCTCGAGACCGCGCGCGTCGAGCTCGCGGCGCAGGACGAGTTCGACGTGCTCGTCGTCAACGACGATGTGCGCCGCGCGGCCGAGGAGGTCGTAGACTTGCTCGCAGTGCCCGGTGCGCCTTCGCGCGCCTGAGCACGACCGACCACGCCCGGCCGCCCACGAGGTTCGCGGGGCCCGCACACGAAACGACGACGGAGCTGACATGGCTGACAAGACCCAGGGCATCATCGACCCGCCCATCGACGAGCTGCTGTCGAAGGTCGACTCGAAATACCAGCTGGTGATCTTCGCCTCGAAGCGCGCCCGCCAGATCAACGACTACTACGCCGACCTCCACGAGGGCAGCCTGTTCGACAACGTCGGCCCGCTCGTCGACTCGACGGTCGACGACAAGCCGCTCTCGGTCGCGCTCCACGAGATCAACGAGGACAAGCTCGTCCTCACCCGCCTGGCCGACTGAGGCTGATCGCGTGACCGCGGTCGCGAGCGCCGATCGGCGCCTCACGATCGTCGTCGGCATCACCGGCGGCATCGCCGCCTACAAGGCCGTCGGCGTGGCGCGGGCGCTCGTGCTCGCCGGCCACGACGTGCACGTCGTCGCGACCGAGGGCGCGCTGCGCTTCGTCGGCCGCCCGACGCTGGAGGCGATCAGTCGCAACCCGGTGCACACCAACCTCTACGAGGGCGTCGCCGAGGTGCGCCACGTGGCCCTCGGGCAGCGCGCCGACCTTATCGTCATCGCCCCCGCGACGGCGCACACGATCGCGTCGCTCGCGGCCGGTCTCGCTGGCGACCTGCTCGGCACGACCGTCCTCGCCTCCCGCGCCCCGCTCGTCATCGCGCCCGCGATGCACACCGAGATGTGGGAGAACGCGGCCACGCAGGCCAACATCGCGACCCTCCGCTCGCGCGGGGTCACGATCGTCGGCCCCGGCTCGGGGCAGCTCACCGGCAGCGATTCCGGGGCGGGCCGCATGAGCGAGCCCGACGAGATCGTGGCGGTGGCCGTCGCCGCGGCGGGCCCGCGCGATCTGGCCGGGCGCAGCATCCTCATCTCGGCCGGCGGCACGCGCGAGCCGCTCGACCCGGTGCGCTTCCTCGGCAACCGCTCGAGCGGGCGCCAGGGCGTCGCGCTCGCGCGGGCCGCGGTCGCTCGGGGCGCTCGCGTGACGCTCGTCGCCGCCCACCTCGAGGTGGAGCCGCCGCACGGCGTCGCCGTCGAGCACGTGGGCACCACCGACGAGCTGCTGGCGACGATGCGCCGACTCGCGCCCGAGCACGACACCGTCATCATGGCTGCCGCGGTCGCCGACTTCCGTCCCCGCGAGGTCGCCGAGGGCAAGCTCAAGAAGGAGGCCGTCGGCGAGACGCTGACCCTCGAGCTCGAGCGCACGCCCGACGTGCTCGCGACACTCGCCGCCGAGCGCGCTCCCGGCCAGCGCATCGTCGGCTTCGCCGCCGAGACCGAGGCGGATGCCGAGGCCCTGCGGGCCCTCGGGGCGGCGAAGGTCGCCCGGAAGGGCGCCGACTACCTCGTGGTGAACCGCGTGGGCTGGAGCGAGGGCTTCGGCACCCCGACCAACGACGTCATGATCCTCGACGCGACCGGTAGCGTCGTCTCCACAGCCTCGGGCGACAAGCTGTCGGTGGCCGATCGTATCCTCGACGCGCTCGCCTGAGCCGCGCTCCGCGCTCCCTCGCTCCGCCCTCTCGACACGACAGGAACCGCATGTCCTCGCTGCGCCTCTTCACCTCCGAATCGGTCACCGAGGGGCACCCCGACAAGATCTGCGACCAGGTCTCCGACTCGATCCTCGACGCGCTGCTCGCCGTCGACCCGCACGCGCGCGTGGCCGTCGAGACGCTCGTGACGACCGGGCTCGTGCACGTCGCGGGCGAGGTCACGACCTCCGGCTACGTCGACATCCCCGGCATCGTGCGCCAGCGCATCACCGACATCGGGTACACCTCGTCCGACGTCTGGTTCGACGGCCGGTCGTGCGGCGTGTCGATCTCGATCGGCGGCCAGTCGCCCGACATCGCCCAGGGCGTCGACGCGGCCTTCGAGTCGCGCGAGCAGTCGAGCGCCGACGCCGGTGACGCGCAGGGCGCGGGCGACCAGGGCATCATGTTCGGCTACGCCGTGCGCGAGACCCCGCAGCTCATGCCGCTGCCCATCTGGCTCGCCCATCGCCTCGCCGAGCGCCTCGCCGAAGTGCGCAGGTCGGGTGTGCTCGACTACCTCGCGCCCGACGGCAAGACGCAGGTCACGATCGGCTACGAGGGCCAGACCCCGCGCACGATCGAGACGGTCGTGCTGTCGACGCAGCACGCTGAGAGCGTCACGACCGAGCGCTTGCGGGCCGAGGTCGCCGAGACCGTCATCCGCCCGGTGCTCGAGCAGCACGGGTTCGGCGAGCACGCGCCGCGCATCCTCATCAATCCGACTGGCCGCTTCGTCATCGGCGGCCCGCAGGGCGACGCCGGTCTCACCGGGCGCAAGATCATCGTCGACACCTACGGCGGCGCGTCGCGCCACGGCGGCGGTGCGTTCTCCGGCAAAGACCCGTCGAAGGTCGACCGCTCGGCCGCCTACGCGATGCGCTGGGTGGCGAAGAACGCCGTCGCCGCGGGGCTCGCCGACCGGCTCGAGGTGCAGGTGGCCTACGCGATCGGCACGGCCTCGCCCGTCGGGCTCTACGTCGAGACCTTCGGCACCCACCACGTGCCGGAGGACCGCATCACCGCCGCCATCCGCGAGGTGTTCGACCTGCGGCCGGGCGCGATCGTGCGCGATCTCGACCTGCTGCGCCCGATCTACGCGCAGACCTCGACCTACGGGCACTTCGGGCGCGAGCTGCCCGACTTCACGTGGGAGCGCACCGACCGCGTCGACGACCTGCGGTCGGCCGCCGGGCTCTGACGAGCGGCCGGGCCGTGAGCGAGACGCTCGAGGGGCTCGAGCCCCCTCCGGTGCCCGCCGTCGCGCCCGCCGCGGCCGACGCCTCCGCGTCCCCGACGGATCGCTCCACGGGGCTCGTCGCTCGCGTGATGCTCGACTCGCCGCTGCCGCAGCTCGACAGACTCTTCGACTACCGCGTGCCCGAGCGGCTGCGCGCGTCCGCGCGGCCCGGCGTGCGCGTGACGGTACCCCTGCGCGCCGCCGGCCGCGAGGCGAAGGGATACCTCGTGGAGCTCGCCGACGGCGCCTCCTTCGATGGGGTGCTGAGCGAGCTCAGCGAGGTCGTCTCGGCCGCGCCTGTGCTCGATGCGGCGGTCTACCGGCTCATTCGCCGCGCCGCCGACCGCGCGGCCGGCACCGCGAGCGACCTCGCGCGGCTCGTCATCCCGCCGCGCCAGGTGCGCGTGGAGAAGGCGTGGCTCGCGGGGCTCGCGGCCAGCGCCGAGGCCGCGCCGTCCCCAGGCGCGCCCGCGCTCGACGCCGCCACCCCGGTGACCGTCGCCGGTTACGCCCCCGAGGCGCTCGCCCGACTGCTCGACGCCGCCGCACCGCAGATGGAGCGCCGGGTCGCGCTCACCGCGATCGGCCAGCCCGTCGAGGTCGCCGGTCAGTGGATGCCCGCCGCGGCCCGCACGCTCGCCGAGCTCGCCGCCGCTGCCGTCGAGCGAGGCCGCTCGGCGATCCTCGCCGTGCCCGACTATCGCGACGTCGAGCACGTCGCCCATGCGCTCGCGGCCCTGCTGCCCGCCGAGTCGATCGCGCGCATCGACGCCGGCCAGCCCGCGGCCGACCGCTACCGCGGCTTCCTCCGCACCCTCGAGCCACGACCGGTCGCGATCCTCGGCACGCGCGCGGCGCCGGCGAGCCCCGCGCACGCGCTCGGCCTCATCGCCCTGTGGGATGACGGCGATCCCCTCATGGCCGAGCAGCACGCGCCCGGGGTGCACGCCCGCGACCTCGCGCTGCTGCGCCAGGCCGACGCCGACTGCGCCCTCGTGCTCGCCGCGCACGCGCGCAGCACCGAGACCCAGCGACTCGTCGAGATCGGGCACGCTCGGGCGGTCGCTCCGGCCGGCCGGCAGCGGCGCCGCATCACCCCGACCGCGCAGCAGCTCGGCGCCGACGGGCCCGCCGCGCGGGCCCGCATCCCCTCGACCGCGTGGCGCGCGGTGCGCGAGGCTCTCGAGGCGGGGCCGGTGCTCGTGCAGGTCGCGCGCCCCGGCTTCGCGCCCCGACTGGCCTGCGCCGACTGCGGCGAGACGGCCCGCTGCCTCGCCTGCCGGGGCCCGCTCGCCCAGCGTCGCGGGGGCACCGCGCCCGCCTGTCAGTGGTGCGGGGCGCTCGCGGTCGACTGGCGGTGCTCAAGCTGCGACGGCACGCGCTGGCGCACGGTCGGCCGCGGTTCGGCGCGCACGGCCGACGAGCTCGGGCGCGCGTTCCCGGGCGCCCGGGTGATCGTCTCCGACGGCGACACCCCTGTGCAGGCGGTGCCCCGGGGCCGCACGCTCGTCGTGGCGACGCGCGGCGCCGAGCCCGTCGCGGAGGGCGGCTACCGGGCGGTGCTGCTGCTCGACGGCGAGCGGATGCTCGCTCGCGAGAGCCTGCGCGTCGTGGAGGACTGCGTGCGCTGGTGGTGCACCGCCGCGGCCCTCGCCGCACCCGACGCCCCGGTGCTGCTCGTCGGCGTCGGGGGCGCGGTCGCCACCGCGCTCGCCACGGGCGAGCCGGAGCGCGTGGCCGCGAGCGAGCTCGCCGACCGTCGGGCCCTGCGCTTCCCGCCCGCCGTCCGCGTCGCGGCCGTCGCCGGCGAGCCCTCCGCCGTCGCCGCCGCGACCGCGCAGGTCGCGCAGCTCGACGGGGTCGACGTGCTCGGGCCGGTCGAGCTCGGCGACGATCGCGTGCGGGCGATCGTACGCTTCGACTTCGCGCGCGGCCCCGAGGTCGCCGAGCTGCTGAAGGCCGCCCTCGTGAAGGCGGCCACGAGCCGCGCGCCGCGCATTCCCGGCAGCCCGCCTCGGCGGCGCGTCGTGCCGCTGCGCGTGCGCTTCGACGACCAGGAGCCATTCGACGACCCCGCCGGCACGGGCCCCGGCCGCACATCGGGGAGGATGGAGGGATGACCGCTCTGCGCCTCGTCGTCGCCGGAAGCCCCGCGGCCGCTGTGCCGACGCTGCAGTCGCTCGCCGCGAGCGAGCACGAGATCGTGCGCGTCATCACCCGCCCGCCCGCACCCCTGGGCCGCAAGCGCGTGCTCACCCCGACACCGGTCGCGCAGGCTGCCGAGGCGCTCGGCCTGCCCGTGCTTGAGGCGGTGCGACTGCGCGAGCTCGAGCCCGAGCTGCTGCCGCTCGAGGTCGACCTCGGCGTCATCGTCGCCTACGGCGGCCTCGTGCGCGAGCCGCTGCTGAGCTGGCCCCGCCTGGGCTGGATCAACCTGCACTTCTCGCTGCTGCCGCGCTGGAGGGGTGCCGCGCCCGTGCAGCACGCGATCATCGCCGGCGACGAGGTGACCGGTGCGACCGTGTTCCAGCTCGCGCCCGGGCTCGACGAGGGCGACTGGTTCGCGCAGGAGGCCGAGCCGATCGGCGCCCACCGCACCGCCGGCGCGCTGCTCGACGCGCTGAGCGTCTCCGGTGCCGCGCTGACGACCCGGGTCGTCGACGAGCTCGCCGCCGGCACCGCGGTCGCGCACCCGCAGGTCGGCGAGCCCACGTTCGCGCCGAAGCTGCAGCGCGAGGATGCGCGCATCCGCTGGGGGGAGAGCGTCGACGCCGTGCACGCGCGCGTGCGGGGCGTCACGCCGGAACCCGGCGCATTCACCTCGACCCGCGACGGCCTCGTGGTGAAGGTGCTCGAAGCCACCCCCGCCCGCGATGCGCGCATGCTGCCCCCGGGCGCCGTCGCCGTCGAGAGCGGCCACGTGCTCGTCGGCACGGCGACGGCACCGCTCGAGCTGCTGCGCGTGCAGCCGGCGGGCCGCTCGGCGATGCTCGCCGCCGACTGGGCCCGGGGGCTGGGCGCCGCCCTCCCGGAGTTCTCGTGAGAGCCCCGCGCGGCGGCGGCGCGCGCCTCGGCGGCACCCCGGGCGGCGGAGCGGGCCGCGGTCGCGCGACCGGCGCCCGCGGCGACGGCGGCCGGGCAGCCGCCCGCGCCGGTGCGAAACTCGGGCAGTCGGCCCGCGGCGTCGCGCTCGAGGTCGTGCGGGCCGTGTCGCGCGACGACGCCTACGCGAACCTCCTGCTGCCCTCGACGATCTCCCGCGCGCGACTGAGCCCCGCCGACGCCGCGTTCGCGACCGAGCTCGCCTACGGCACCCTGCGGCGTCGCGGGCTGTACGACGCGATCATCGTCGCCGCCTCGGGCCGCGAGCTCGACGCGATCGATGCCGTCGCACTCGACATCCTCCGGCTCGGCGCCCACCAGCTCGTCGGCATGCGCACACCCGCGCACGCCGCCGTCGGCGAGACGGTCGAGCTGAGCCGCGCGGTCGGCGCGCACCGCGCCACGGGCTTCCTCAACGCCGTGCTGCGCCGCATCGCGACGCGCAGCGAGGGGGAGTGGGTCGCGCAGCTGCTCGCCGAGCATCCGGGCGATGACGTGGATGCCCGCCTCGCCACCTCGACGGCGCACCCCGTCTGGGTCGTGGCCGCCCTGCGTTCGGCGCTCGAGCGCGAGGGGCGCTCCGACGAGCTCGGCGCCCTCCTGGAGGCCGACAACGCCGCACCCCGCGTGAGCCTCGTGGCGCTGCCCGGCCTCGCCGAGGTGCCCGCCGAGGCCGAGCGCGCACGCTTCTCGCCCGTCGGCCTGGCAGCGCCGAGCGGCGACCCCGCGGCCAACCCGCGCGTCGTGGCGGGCGTCGTGCGCGTGCAGGACGAGGGCAGCCAGCTCGCCGCGCTCGCCCTGAGCCGGGCGCGGCCGGTCGAGCCCGGCGAGCGCTGGCTCGACCTCTGCGCCGGGCCGGGCGGCAAGGCGGCGCTGCTCGCCGCCGAGGCCGCGGCCGGCGGCGCGCACCTGCTCGCGAACGAGGTCCTGCCGGCCCGCGCCGAGCTCGTGCGCCGCGCCCTCGCGCCGATCGACGCGAGCATCGTCGTGCGCGCCGGCGATGGGCGCACGATCGCGGCCGAGCACCCCGTGGGCTTCGACCGCATCCTGCTCGACGCGCCCTGCACGGGGCTCGGCGCGCTGCGCCGCCGCCCGGAGGCGCGCTGGCGCAAGACCGCCGCCGACGTACCCGAGCTCGCGACCCTGCAGAGCGAGCTGCTCGAGGCCGCGATCGCGGCCCTGCGCCCCGGCGGCCTGCTGGCGTACGTGACGTGCTCGCCGCATCCGGCCGAGACGACCGAGGTGGTCGAGCGCGCCCTCGCCGCGCACCCCGAGCTCGAGTGGCTCGACACCGCGAACGTCGTGCAGCGGGTGGCGCGCGAGCCCCTCGACCTGCCCGACGCCCCCCGCCTCGGCGGCGCGGTGCAGCTGTGGCCGCATCGCCACGGCACCGACGCGATGTTCATCCAGCTGCTGACGAAGCCGGTCGCTACGCTTCAGCCGTGACCGTGCGCATCAACCCGAGCATCCTGTCGGCCGACTTCGTCAACATGCAGCGCGACCTCGAGCGCATCGGCTCAGCCGATCTCGTGCACGTCGACGTCATGGACAACCACTTCGTGCCCAACCTCACGTTCGGGCCGCAGATGGTGCAGCGCATCCAGGCCGTCTCGCCCGTGCCGCTCGACGTGCACCTCATGATCAGCGACGTCGACCGCTGGGCTCCCGGCTACGCCGAGCTCGGGGCGTTCTCGGTCACCTTCCACGCCGAGGCGGCGACGGATGTCGTGGCCACCGCCCGAGCGCTGCGCGAGCGGGGCGCACGGGCGGGCCTCGCTCTCAAGCCGGGCACGCCCGTCGAGGGCTACCTCGACCTCCTGCCGGAGTTCGACCAGGTGCTCGTCATGACCGTCGAGCCCGGCTTCGGCGGGCAGGCCTTCATGGCCGACATGATGCCGAAGCTGCGGGCCCTCAAGCAGGTCGTCGACGCCGACGGGCTCGACGTCTGGCTGCAGGTCGACGGCGGCATCACGGTCGACACGATCGGCATCGCGGCCGAGGCGGGCGCCGACACCTTCGTGGCCGGGTCGAGCGTGTACGGCGCGTCCGACGTCGAGCACGCGATCGCCGAGCTGCGGGCCGCCGCGACCGCGCACGCGCACTGAGCCAGCGCCGGGCATCCGCGCACCGGGCGTCTGCTTGGATGGAACCATGAGTGAACTGAGCAAGCCCGAGATCGACTTCTTCGAGGGCCCCGCGCCCACCGAGCTCGTCATCACCGACCTTGTCGTCGGCGACGGCCCTGAGGCGACCCCCGGCTCGACCGTGAACGTGCACTACGTCGGCGTCGAGTTCGAGACCGGCGAGGAGTTCGACGCGTCGTGGAACCGCGGCTCGTCGATCAACTTCCCCCTCGGCAGCCTCATCGCGGGCTGGCAGCAGGGCATCCCCGGCATGAGGGTCGGCGGCCGACGCCAGCTCGTCTGCCCGCCCCACCTCGCCTACGGTCCCGCCGGCGGCGGCCACCGCCTCTCCGGCCGCACGCTCGTCTTCGTGATCGACCTGCTCGGCGTCAGCTGAGCCGCACCGGGCGGCGCGGGGCCTCCTGCGCCGCCCGGTACCCTGGAGCATCGTGAAGACCTTCGACGCCCTCTTCGCCGAGCTCGGCGAGACCGCACGCACCAGGCCGGCCGGCTCCGGCACCGTCGAGCGACTCGACGCCGGCGTGCATGCGATCGGCAAGAAGATCGTCGAGGAGGCCGCCGAGGTCTGGATGGCGGCCGAGTACGAGAGCGACGAGGCCACCGCGGAGGAGATCTCGCAGCTGCTCTACCACCTGCAGGTGCTCATGCTCGCCAAGGGCCTGACGCTCGACGACGTCTACAAGCACCTCTAGGCGGCCATGCCCGCCACCACCCCGCAGCCCGCCGCGCGCGTCGCGGCCGACGAAGAGACCCCCATGCTGAGAATCGCGGTGCCCAACAAGGGCTCCCTCTCCGAGACCGCCGTCGAGATGCTCGTCGAGGCCGGCTACGCCGGCCGCCGCGACCCTCGAGCGCTCACCGTCGCCGACCCGCGCAACGGCGTCGAGTTCTTCTACCTCCGGCCGCGCGACATCGCGACCTACGTCGGCTCGGGCGCCCTCGACGTCGGCATCACGGGCCGCGATCTGCTGCTCGACTCCGGCTCCGAGGCGGTCGAGATCCAGTCGCTCGACTTCGGCGACTCGACCTTCCGCTTCGCCGCCGTGCCTGGCACGGTGCACGACCTCGCCGATCTCGAGGGCCGCCGCATCGCGACGAGCTACCCGGGGCTCGTCGGAGCGTTCCTCGCCGAGCGCGGCGTGACGGCGCAGCTCATCCGCCTCGACGGCGCGGTGGAGTCGGCCGTGCGCCTGGGCGTCGCCGACGCGGTGGCCGACGTCGTCTCGACGGGCTCGACGCTCCGCGCCCAGGGGCTCGAGATCGTCGGCCCGGTGATCCTCGAGTCGACCGCCGTGCTCATCACCGCGAAGCCCGACCTCGCCGGCATCGCGACGCTGCAGCGCCGCCTGCAGGGCGTGCTCGTCGCCCGCCAGTACGTGCTCATCGACTACGACCTGCCGCGCTCGCTGCTCGCCGCCGCGCAGGAGGTCACGCCCGGCCTCGAGTCGCCGACCGTGAGCCCGCTCGCCGACCCCGAGTGGGTCGCCGTGCGCGCGATGGTGCCGCGGCACGAGACGAACCACGTCATGGATGCGCTCTACGACCTCGGCGCCCGCGCGATCCTCGTCACGCCCATCCACGCCGCCCGCATCTGATGAGCGTCGCCGTCCGGGTCATCCCCTGCCTCGACGTGGCCGCGGGCCGCGTCGTGAAGGGCGTGAACTTCCTTAACCTGCGCGACGCGGGCGACCCCATCGAGCTCGCGCGCAAGTACTACGAGCAGGGCGCCGACGAGATCACCTTCCTCGACGTGAAGGCGACGGTCGACAACCGCGACACGATGTTCGACGTCGTGCGCGCGACGGCCGAGCAGGTGTTCATCCCGCTCACGGTCGGCGGCGGGGTGCGCTCGAGCGATGACGTGGCGAAGCTGCTCGCCCATGGCGCCGACAAGATCGGCGTCAACAGCGCCGCGATCGCCCGCCCCGACCTCATCGACGACATCGCCGACCGGTTCGGCGCGCAGGTGTGCGTGCTCTCGCTCGACGTGACGCGCGACGAGCACGCCCCGAGTGGCTTCGTCGTGACGACGCACGGCGGCCGCACGCGCACCGAGATCGACGCTCTCGCCTGGGCGAAGGAGGCCATGGAGCGCGGCGCCGGCGAGCTGCTGGTCAACTCGATCGACGCCGACGGCACGAAGGCGGGCTTCGACACCGAGCTCATCGCCGCGATGCACGAGATCGCCCGAGTGCCCGTCATCGCGTCCGGCGGCGCGGGCGCGCTCGAGCACTTCGCGCCCGCGATCGCGGCCGGCGCCGACGCCGTGCTCGCGGCGAGCGTCTTCCACAACGCCGAGCTCACGGTCGGCGAGGTCAAGCAGGCGCTGCGCGAGGCGGGGGTGAGCGTGCGATGACCGAGCACGAGCACGCCTCCGTGACGATGGCAGCGGATGCCGCGGCTGAGGTCGTCGCGCGCGCCCGGTTCGACGCCCAGGGCCTCCTGCCCGCGGTCATCCAGCAGTGGGATTCCCGCGAGGTGCTCATGGTCGGCTACATGGACGCCGAGGCCCTGCGCCGCACCCTCACCGGCGGCCGCGTGACGTATTGGAGCCGCTCGCGCCAGGAGTACTGGCGCAAGGGCGACACGAGCGGCAACATCCAGCTGCTGCGCGGCGCGGAGCTCGACTGCGACGGCGACGCGCTGCTCGTCCAGGTCGAGCAGATCGGCCCCGCCTGCCACACGGGCGAGCGCCGCTGCTTCGACGTCGACCCCTTCCTGCCCCTGCCCGCCCCGTCTCGGGGCGAGGCGACCGCCGACCCGGAGGATCCCGAGCGATGACCGCGACGACGCGCGCCGACTTCGACCGCCAGCTGGCCTCCGCCCGCGTCGTCCCCGTCGTGCGCGAGCTCTTCGCCGACGCGCTGACGCCCGTGGGCCTCTACCGCTCGCTCGCCGAGGGCCGGCCGGGCGGATTCCTGCTGGAGTCCGCCGAGCAGGGCGGCATCTGGTCGCGGTACTCGTTCATCGGTGTGCGCAGCTTCGGCGTGCTCACCGAGCACGAGGGCAGCACCGCGTGGATCGACACGGGGCTCGACGCCGACCGCGCCTTCGGCGGCGCGATGCCCGAGGGCACGCTCGACGCCCTCGACGCGCTGCACGCGCGCTGGGCATCCCCCCGCGACGCGGCGCACCCGCCGCTCACGGGCGGCCTCGTGGGCTTCATCGGGTGGGACGCGGTGCGGCGCATCGAGCATCTGCCGGATGCCCCGCCCGCCGACTTCCCGTGCCCCGAGCTGGCCTTCGCCTTCGTGAGCGAGCTGCTCGTCATGGACCACCGCCAGGGCACCGTGTCGCTCGTGGTGTCGGTGCTCGCCGACGGCGTCGACGAGCCCGACGCGATGTGGTCGCACGCCCAGCAGCGTCTGGACGCGCTCGAGGCCGAGCTGGGTCGCCCGGCGAGCACCGAGCCCGCCCACATCGACCTCGGGGTGGCGCCGACGCCGCAGCCGCGCTCGACGCGCGAGGAGTACCTGGCCGCGGTCGAGGCCTCGAAGCGGTTCATCCGCGATGGCGACGTGTTCCAGGTGGTCGTGGCGCAGCGCTTCGATCACCCGCTCACGGCATCCCCCCTCGACGTCTACCGGGTGCTGCGGGCCCTCAACCCCTCGCCCTACATGTACGCGCTCACGCTCACGACCGCGGCGGGCGAGCCGTACGCGATCGTCGGCTCGTCGCCCGAGGCCCTCGTGAAGGTCACCGATGGTCGCGTCTACTCGCACCCGATCGCGGGCTCGCGCCCGCGCGGTGAGACGCCCGAGGCCGACCAGGAGCTCGCCGACGAGCTGCTCGCCGACGCGAAGGAGCAGGCCGAGCACCTCATGCTCGTCGACCTCGCGCGCAACGACCTCTCGAAGGTGTGCCGAGCCGGAACGGTCGAGGTGACCGAGTTCATGCAGGTGGAGCGCTTCAGCCACATCATGCACCTGGTCTCGAGCGTCGAGGGCGACATCCGGCCGACGGCCTCGCCGATCGACGTGTTCCGCGCGACCTTCCCCGCCGGCACCCTGAGCGGCGCGCCGAAGCCGCGCGCGCTGCAGATCATCGACGAGCTCGAGCCCGCGCGCCGCGGCGTGTACGGGGGAGTGGTGGGCTACTTCTCGTTCTCGGGCGACGTCGACCTCGCCATCGCCATCCGCACCGCGTATCTGCGCGACGGGGTCGCGCACGTGCAGGCGGGCGCTGGCCTCGTGGCCGACTCCGACCCCGCGACCGAGCACCAGGAGGCCGTCAATAAGGCCGCCGCGCCGCTGCGCGCGGTCGCGATCGCGAACGCCCTGCGGGCGGCGGGCGCATGACGCCGCGCCGCGTGCGGCTGCTGGCGCTGCTGGCCCCCGCCGTCGTGGCCGGGCTCGCGCTGCTGGCCTGGACCCAGCCGTGGGTCGACGCGACGATCGAGGGCGGCGTCGCGGTGACCGCGGCGGGGGATGTCGCGGCGCCCGCGCTGCCCGCCCTGGCCCTCGCCGCGCTCGCGCTCGTCGCCGCCCTCGCGCTCGCCGGGCCGTTCTTCCGCGTCGTGCTCGGCGTGCTGCTGGTGCTGCTCGGCGCGGCGATCACGACCTCCGCCGCCCTCGCCCTCGGCGACCCGGTCGGCGCGGTCTCAGCGGCGGTCACGGCCGCGAGCGGCGTCGACGGCGACGACTCCGTGCGCGCGATCGTGGAGAGCGCGCAGCTCACCGCCTGGCCGTCGGTCGCCCTCGCCGCGGGCGTGCTCGGCATCGTCGCGGGCGTCGGCGTCGCCGCGAGCGCCCGGCGCTGGCCGGAGCGCGTGCGGAAGTACGACGCCGTGCGCACCGAGCCCGTCGCCGGCGCGACCCCGACCTCCGTGGCCGATCGAGACGCGACCGCGGCGGGCGACGCCGCCCGCACCGATCGACTCGACGCGTGGGACGCGCTGAGCGACGGCCGCGACCCGACCGCGGGGTAGACTGGCGGCAGCGCCGCGGCGGAGCGTCGCGCGCGCCACCCCCCACCTGCACTCGACGCTCGAGGAGACCCATGAACGCGCACTCCGACCCCGGCCACGGACACTCGCCCGCCGCCTGGACGGCCGTGACGATCATCCTCATCGCGTTCGCGATCGGCACCCTCGCGTTCTGGTTCGACCAGCCCCTCATCGTGTGGGCGAGCGCCGGTCTCGTCGTCGTCGGCCTCGTCGTCGGCGCGCTCATGGCCAAGGCCGGCTACGGCGTGAAGGGTCCGCGCTACTCGCCGAAGGCGCACCACTAAGTGCTCGGCGACCTCGTCGCCGGAGCCCTCGCCGACGCGGCTCGCCGCCGCGAGACCCGCTCGCTCGCCGAGGTCGAGGCCGCCGCGCTCGCGGCGCCGCCCGCGCGCGACGCCCGCGCCGCCCTCGCCCCGGCCGAGACGATCAAGGTCATCGCCGAGGTGAAGCGCGCGAGCCCCTCGCGCGGGTCGCTCGCGAGCATCCCCGACCCGGCCGCGCTCGCGGTCGAGTACGCGGCGGGCGGGGCGAGCGCCATCAGCGTGCTCACGGAGGAGCGCCGCTTCGGCGGCAGCCTCGACGACCTCGTGGCCGTGCGCGCCGCGGTCGACACCCCGCTGCTGCGGAAGGACTTCATCGCCGACCCGTACCAGGTGCTCGAGGCGCGCGCCGCGGGCGCCGACCTCGTGCTGCTCATCGTCGCGGCGCTCGACGACGCGACGCTCGCGAGCCTGCACGGGCTCATCACCGAGCTCGGCATGACGCCGCTGGTCGAGACGCATGACGCCGACGAGGTGCGCCGAGCCGTCGACCTCGGCGCGGGCGTCATCGGCGTGAACGCTCGCAACCTGTCGACCTTCGAGCTCGACCGAGACCTGTTCGGGCGCCTGGCCCCGATGATCCCGGCCGGCACCGTGCGCATCGCCGAGTCGGCCGTGCTCGGGGTCGACGACGTCATCCACTACCGCGCCGCGGGCGCCGACGCCGTGCTCGTCGGCGAGGCGCTCGTGACCGGCGGCGATCCCCGCGCCGCGGTCGAGTCGTTCCGGAAGGTCTCATGAGTCTCCGCACCCAGCAGGGCCCCTACTTCGGCAGCTTCGGCGGCCGTTTCGTGCCCGAGTCGCTCATCGCCGCGCTCGACGAGCTCGATGCCGCGTACAGCGAGGCGCGCACCGACCCGGCGTTCGCCGCCGAGCTCGCCGAGCTGCACCGCACCTACACCGGCCGACCCTCGATCATCACCGAGGCGAAGCGCTTCGCCGAGCACGCCGGCGGGGCCCGCATCCTGCTCAAGCGCGAAGACCTGAATCACACCGGCTCGCACAAGATCAACAACGTGCTCGGGCAGGCCCTGCTCGCCAAGCGCCTCGGCAAGCGCCGCATCATCGCCGAGACCGGCGCGGGCCAGCACGGCGTCGCGAGCGCGACCGCCGCCGCCCTCTTCGGCCTGGAGTGCGTGGTCTACATGGGCGAGGTCGACACCGAGCGTCAGGCGCTCAACGTCGCCCGTATGAAGCTGCTGGGCGCCGAGGTCGTGCCGGTCACGACCGGTTCGCGCACCCTCAAGGACGCGATCAACGAGGCCCTGCGCGACTGGGTTGCGAACGTCGAGCACACCCACTACCTCCTGGGCACGGTCGCGGGCCCGCACCCGTTCCCGGTCATGGTGCGCGACTTCCACTCGGTCATCGGCATCGAGGCGCGCGAGCAGGTGCTCGAGCTCACCGGTCGCCTGCCCGACGCGGTCGCGGCGTGCGTGGGCGGCGGCAGCAACGCCATGGGCATCTTCCACGCCTTCCTCGACGACGCCGACGTGCGGCTGGTCGGCCTCGAGGCGGCCGGCGATGGCATCGACACGCCGTTCCACGCGGCGACGATCACGATGGGCCGCCCCGGCGTGCTGCACGGCGCGAAGAGCCTCATGCTGCAGGATGCCGACGGCCAGACGATGGAGTCGCACTCGATCTCCGCGGGCCTCGACTACCCGGGCGTCGGCCCCGAGCACGCGTGGCTGGCCGAGATCGGCCGGGCCGAGTACCGCGGCGTGACCGACGCGCAGGCGATGGATGCTCTGCGCCTGCTGAGCCGCACCGAGGGCATCATCCCCGCCATCGAGACCGCGCACGGCCTGCACGGAGCCCTCGAGCTCGGCCGCGAGCTCGGCCCCGACGGGATCGTGCTCGTCAACCTCTCCGGCCGCGGCGACAAGGACATGGAGACCGCCGCGCGCTACTTCGGCCTGCTCGACGCGAAGGCCGCCGAGCGCGCCGCTGAGGCCGATGCGCACCCGACCGCCGCCGAGGAGGGCCAGGAATGAGCACCCCGACGATCGCGAGCCCCGTCGCCGCGGCGATCGCCGCGCGCAAGGAGGCCGGTTCCGGCGCGCTCATCGGCTACCTGCCGGTCGGCTTCCCCGACCTCGACACGAGCGTCGACGCGGCCGTGGCGCTGCTGGAGAACGGCGTCGACGTCGTCGAGCTCGGTCTGCCGTACAGCGACCCGGTCATGGATGGCCTGGTCATCCAGAAGGCCACCCAGCAGGCGCTCGAGAACGGCTTCACGCTGCGCCAGGGCTTCGAGGCCGTCGAGCGCATCCGCTCGCGCGTCGACGCCCCGCTGCTCGTGATGACCTACTGGAACCCGGTGATGCAGTACGGCGTCGACCGCTTCGCGACCGACCTGGAGAACGCCGGGGGAGCGGGCCTCATCACCCCCGATCTCATCCCCGACGAGGCGGGCGAGTGGATGTCCGCCTCCGACGCCCACGCGCTGGATCGCGTCTTCCTCGCCGCGCCCTCCTCGTCGGACGCGCGCATGCGCCAGGCCGTCGAGTCGAGCCGCGGCTTCGTCTACGCGGTCTCGACGATGGGCATCACGGGAGCGCGCGCCGACGTTGATGCCGCCGCACGCGGCGTCATCGGCCGACTGCGCGAGGCGGGGGCGACGAGCGCCTGCGTCGGCGTCGGTATCTCCACGCCCGAGCAGGTCGCCGACGTGCTCACCTACGCCGACGGCGCGATCGTCGGCTCGCGCCTGGTGTCGGCCCTCGCCGAGGGCGGCGTGCCCGCGGTGGGCCGCCTCGCGGCCGAGCTCGCCACCGGCAAGCCCTAGGCTGAACCGAGCCCCTGACGACGGAAAGGTCCTCTCCACCGTGATCCACGCCCTGAGCATCCCGAGCCCGAGCGACGAGTGGCGCGTGTTCAACGTCGGCCAGTGGCTGCGCGACCTCGGTCTGTCGTGGTTCACCTTCGATGTGAACGTCTACGCCTACGCGCTGTGCATCCTGCTCGGCATCGTGGCGGCGACGGTGCTGACGAACCACCGCCTCTCGAAGCGCGGCGCCGAGCGCTGGATCACGCTCGACATCGCGCTGTTCGCGGTGCCGCTCGGCATCATCGGCGGCCGCGTCTACCACGTGCTGACCCACCCCGACGACTACTTCTTCGAGGGCGCCGACCTGTGGGCGACACTGCGCATCTGGGAGGGCGGCCTGGCGATCTTCGGGGCTCTCATCGGCGGGGCGATCGGCGTGTGGATCGGCTGCCGCGTGACGGGCATCCGCTTCTGGTCGTTCGCCGACGCGCTGGCCCCTGGCCTGCTGCTCGCGCAGGCCTTCGGCCGGCTCGGCAACTGGTTCAACCAGGAGCTCTTCGGCCTGCCGACGAACCTGCCGTGGGGCCTCGAGATCGACCGCCCGAACGACGCGATCCCGGTCGGCCTGCCCGACGCCACGCTCTTCCACCCGACGTTCCTGTACGAGATCGTCTGGAACCTCGCGGGCGTCGCCGTGCTGCTGCTGCTGGATGCCCGCCTCAAGGTGCAGTGGGGCAAGCTGCTCGGCGCCTACCTGATCTGGTATGGCGCGGGCCGCAGCGTGTTCGAGTCGATCCGCCTCGACCCGAGCGAGCTCTTCCTCGGCGTCCGGGTGAACGTGTGGGCGGCCTGGGCCGCGATCGTCATCGGTCTCGTGATCATCCTGGTGCAGCACCGCCGGCACACCGGCGTCGAGCCGAGCCCGTACGTGTCGGGCCGCGAGTGGTCGCCGCAGGCTGGGGTAGACTCCGACGAGGTCTACACCGAGACCGACGACGACGGCAACGGAGCCGATCTCGTCTCCGCCACCACCGGAACGTCTGCAGCCACAAGCGAAGCCACCACTCGGTCGTAGAGGCGCGCCCACCAGCGTCTCGCGTCCCTTCTCGCGCCCATCGAGCGCGCCCCCTTCCATCGGGCCAGCGACGTCCCATCCTGCTCCACACGAGGACGGTTCCCCATGGATCGCACCCAGCACCTGCCCTACCAGCGGTTCTCCGGCGTGCCTGCCGCGCAGGGTCTGTACGACCCGCAGCGCGAGCGCGACGCCTGCGGGCTCGCGATGGTGGCGACGCTGCGCGGCACGGCCGGCCACGACATCATCCAGGCGGCCCTCGACGCCCTGCGCAACCTCGAGCACCGCGGCGCGGTCGGCTCGGATGCGGGCACGGGCGACGGCGCGGGCATCCTGACCCAGATCCCGGATGCGTTCCTGCGCGCGGTCGTGCCCTTCGAGCTGCCCGCCGTCGGTCGCTACGCCGTCGGCACCGCGTTCCTGCCCACCGACGCCGACGAGCGCGCCGCCGAGAAGGCCGGCATCGAGCGCATCGTCGCCGAGGAGGGCCTGGAGCTGCTCGGCTGGCGCGAGATTCCGACGAACCCCGAGCCGATCGGCACGCTCGCCCGCGAGGCGATGCCCGCGTTCGAGCAGCTCTTCGTGCGCTCGACGCGCTCCGGCGCCGACGGGCAGCCGCTGTCGGGCATCCAGCTCGATCGTCAGACCTTCCGCCTGCGCAAGCGCGCCGAGCGCGAGCTCGGGTCGTACTTCCCCTCGCTGTCGAGCCGCACGCTCGTCTATAAGGGCATGGTGACGACGCTGCAGCTCGAGCCGTTCTACCCCGACCTCAGCGACGAGCGCTTCGCCTCGAAGCTCGCCCTCGTGCACTCGCGGTACTCGACGAACACGTTCCCGTCGTGGCCGCTCGCGCAGCCGTTCCGCATGATCGCCCACAACGGCGAGATCAACACGGTGCAGGGCAACCGCAACTGGATGCGCGCCCGCCAGTCGCAGCTCGAGAGCGAGCTCTTCGGCGACCTGCGCGACGTGTTCCCCATCGTCACGCCCGGCGCGAGCGACTCCGCCTCGTTCGACGAGGTCGTCGAGCTGCTGACCCTCGGCGGTCGGAGCCTGCCGCACGCCGTCATGATGATGGTGCCGGAGGCCTGGGAGAACCAGACCGACATCGATCCCGCCCTGCGCGACTTCTACGAGTACCACGGCATGCTCATGGAGCCGTGGGACGGCCCGGCGGCGCTCTCGTTCACCGACGGCTCGCTCGTCGGCGCGACGCTCGACCGCAACGGCCTGCGCCCCGGGCGCTTCCTCGTCACCGACGACGGCCTCGTCGTGCTCGCCTCCGAGATCGGCGTGCTCGACATCGAGCAGAGCCGCATCGTGCGCAAGGGCCGCCTGCGCCCCGGCAAGATGTTCCTCGTCGACACGGCCGAGGGCCGCCTCATCGAGGACGACGAGATCAAGTCGCAGCTCGCGCAGGCCGAGCCGTGGGGCGAGTGGCTCGAGGGCCAGCGCATCAACTTGCGCGACCTGCCCGAGCGCGAGCACATCGTGCACACCCCCGCCTCGATCGTGCGCCGCCAGCGCACCTTCGGCTACACCGAGGAGGAGGTTCGCGTCCTCCTGGCGCCGATGGCGCAGGCCGGCGCCGAGCCGCTCGGCGCGATGGGCTCCGACACGCCCATCGCCGTGCTCTCGGAGCGCCCGCGAGCGCTCTTCGACTACTTCACGCAGCAGTTCGCGCAGGTGACGAACCCGCCGCTGGACTCGATCCGCGAGGAGGTCGTCACCTCCATGCGCCTCGGCCTCGGCCCGGAGCGCAACCTGCTCACCGCGACGCCGCGGCATGCGCGTCAGGTGGTGCTCGACTTCCCGATCATCGACAACGACGAGCTCGCGAAGATCCAGCACATCGACTCGCGGCCCGGCAGCTCGCTCACCACCACGATCAAGGGCCTCTACCGCGTCGACGAGGGGCCGAGCGCGCTCGAGCGCCGCATCGAGGAGATGTGCCGCGAGGTCGACGAGGCCATCGCCGACGGCGCCGAGTTCATCGTGCTGAGCGACCGCGACTCCACGGCCGACCTCGCGCCGGTTCCGTCGCTGCTGTCGCTCGCGGCCGTGCACCACCACCTGATCCGCACCGAGAAGCGCATGCAGGTCGGCATCATCGTCGAGGCCGGCGACGTGCGCGAGGTGCACCACTGCGCCGTGCTCATCGGCTACGGCGCCTCGGCGATCAACCCGTACCTGGCCATGGAGACGGTCGAGAACCTGGTCCGCTCCGGCATGATCACCGGCATCACGCCCGAGAAGGCCGTGCGCAACGTCATCAAGGCGCTCGGCAAGGGCGTGCTGAAGATCATGTCGAAGATGGGCATCTCGACCGTCGGCTCGTATGCCGGCGCCCAGGCCTTCGAGGCCGTGGGGCTCAGCCAGGAGTTCGTCGACCGCTACTTCACCGGCACCTCCAGCGTGCTCGGCGGGGTCGGCATCGAGACCATCGCGGAGGAGAACGCGCGCCGCCACGCGCTCGCGTACCCGGCATCCACCCCCGTCAACCCGCACGAGCGGCTGCAGACCGGCGGCGAGTACCAGTGGCGACGCGAGGGCCCGCCGCACCTGTTCAACCCCGAGACGGTGTTCCGGCTGCAGCACGCCACGCGCGAGAAGCGGTACGACATCTTCCGCGACTACACGCGCGCGGTCGACGAGCAGGCCGAGAACCTCATGACGCTGCGCGGGCTGTTCCGCCTGAAGACCGAGGAGCGCCAGCCGATCCCGATCGACGAGGTCGAGAGCGTCGAGTCGATCATCAGTCGGTTCACCACGGGCGCGATGAGCATGGGCGCCATCAGCCCCGAGATGCACGAGACGCTCGCGGTGGCGATGAACCGGATCGGCGGCCGCAGCAACACCGGCGAGGGCGGCGAGAGCCCCGAGCGCCTGCTCGACCCCGAGAAGCGCAGCGCCATCAAGCAGGTCGCGAGCGGCCGCTTCGGCGTCACGAGCCTGTACCTCAGCCACGCCGACGACATCCAGATCAAGATGGCGCAGGGGGCGAAGCCCGGCGAGGGCGGCCAGCTGCCGGCCAACAAGGTGTACCCGTGGATCGCGCGCCTGCGCCACGGCACGCCCGGCGTCGGCCTCATCTCGCCGCCGCCCCACCACGACATCTACTCGATCGAAGACCTCAAGCAGCTCATCTTCGACCTCAAGCGCTCCAACCCGAGCGCGCGCATCCACGTCAAGCTCGTCAGCCAATCGGGCATCGGCGCGGTCGCAGCGGGCGTCGCGAAGGCGAAGGCCGACGTCATCCTCATCTCGGGCCACGACGGCGGCACGGGCGCGAGCCCGCTCAACTCGCTCAAGCACGCCGGCACCCCGTGGGAACTCGGGCTCGCCGAGGCGCAGCAGACGCTCATGCTCAACAACATGCGCGGCCGTGTCACGGTGCAGGCCGACGGCCAGATGAAGACCGGGCGCGACGTCATCATCGCGGCCCTGCTCGGCGCCGAGGAGTTCGGCTTCGCGACGGCCCCCATGGTCGTCTCGGGCTGCATCCTCATGCGCGTGTGCCACCTCGACACCTGCCCCGTCGGCGTCGCGACGCAGAACCCCGAGCTGCGCAAGCGCTTCACGGGCACGCCCGAGTTCGTCATCACCTTCTTCGAGTTCCTCGCGCAGGAGGTGCGCGAGTACCTCGCGCAGCTCGGCTTCCGCAGCCTGGAGGAGGCGATCGGCCACGCCGAGCTGCTCGACGTCGACCGCGCCGTGCGGCACTGGAAGGCCGACGGGCTCGACCTGTCGCCCATCCTCCAGGGCCCCGTCTTCGACGCCTCGGTGCCGCGCACCAAGAGCGAGGAGCAGGATCACGAGCTCGAGGAGCACTTCGACAACGAGCTGATCCGCTTGTCGGGCGACGCGCTCGAGCACGGGCATCCGGTGCGCATCGATCTGCCGATCCGCAACACGGAGCGCGCGGTCGGCACCATGCTCGGCCACCACGTCACAATGCGGCACGGCGAGCACGGCCTCGCGCCCGACACGATCGACGTGACGCTCTCCGGCTCGGCGGGGCAGAGCCTCGGCGCGTTCATGCCGCGCGGGATCACGCTGCGCCTCTACGGCGACAGCAACGACTACGTCGGCAAGGGCCTCTCGGGCGGGCGCGTCATCGTGCGCCCCGCGCGCGACGCCGTGCTCCACGCCGAGCGCAACGTCATCGCCGGCAACGTCATCGGCTACGGCGCGACGAGCGGCGAGCTGTACCTGCGCGGCATCGTCGGCGAGCGCTTCCTCGTGCGCAACTCGGGCGCGACGGCGGTCGTCGAGGGCGTCGGCGACCACGCGCTGGAGTACATGACCGGCGGCGTCGCCGTCATCCTCGGGCAGACCGGCCGCAACCTCGGCGCCGGCATGTCCGGGGGCATCGCCTACGTGCACGAGCTGCGCCGCGAGCGCGTCAACCGCGACGCGCTCGAGAACGGTGAGCTCGAGCTGCTGCCGCTCGACGCCGACGACCGCGCCGAGCTCACCGCGCTCCTGCGCGCCCACCACGACGAGACGGAGTCGGCTCTCGCCGCGCGCCTGCTCGCCGAGGGCGACGCCGCACTCGACCGATTCGTGAAGGTGCTCCCGCGCGACTTCGCCGCCGTCATGCAGACGCGGCAGAGCGCGCTCGACGAAGGCCTCGACCCCGACGGCGACGTCGTCTGGGGCCGCATCCTGGAGGTGACCGGTGGCTGACCCCCGCGGTTTTCTGAACGTGCCCGAGCGGGAGCTCCCGCCGCGCCGCCCCGTCCCGATCCGCCTCATGGACTGGAAGGAGGTGTACGAGCAGGGCGACAGCGCCGTGCTCAAGCGCCAGGCCGGCCGGTGCATGGACTGCGGCATCCCGTTCTGCCACCAGGGCTGCCCGCTCGGCAACCTCATTCCCGAGTGGAACGACCTCACCTGGCGCGGCGAGGGCCGGCAGGCCATCGAGCGCCTGCACGCGACGAACAACTTCCCGGAGTTCACCGGCAAGCTGTGCCCCGCCCCGTGCGAGGCCTCGTGCGTGCTCGGCATCAACCAGCCGCCGGTGACCATCAAGCAGGTCGAGGCGTCGATCATCGAGCAGGCCTGGCAGAACGGCTGGGTGCAGCCCGCGCCGCCGGAGCGCCTCACCGGCAAGACGGTCGCCGTGGTCGGCTCCGGCCCGGCCGGGCTCGCCGCGGCGCAGCAGCTCACGCGCGCCGGGCACACGGTCGCCGTCTTCGAGAAGGACGACCGCATCGGCGGCCTGCTGCGGTACGGCATCCCCGATTTCAAGATGGAGAAGCGGCACCTGGATGCCCGGCTCACGCAGATGCAGGCGGAGGGCACGCGCTTCCGCGCCGGCGTCGAGATCGGCCGCGACATCACCTGGAGCGACCTGCGCACCCGCTACGACGCCGTCGTGATCGCGACCGGCGCGCCCCAGCCGCGCGACCTGCCGATCCCGGGCCGCGACGCCCTCGGCATCCACTTCGCGATGGAGTACCTCACGCAGGCCAACCGCGTGCAGGCCGGTGACGCGGTAGCCGACCAGATCACGGCGGAGGGCAAGCACGTCGTCGTGCTCGGCGGCGGCGACACCGGCGCCGACTGCATCGGCACCGCGCACCGCCAGGGCGCGCTCTCGGTCACGAACCTCGCGATCGGCGTGCAGCCTCCGGCGGAGCGCCCCGCGCACCAGCCGTGGCCGATGCAGCCGACCCTGTTCGAGGTGCAGAGCGCCCACGAGGAGGGCGGTGAGCGCGTGTACCTCGCCTCGACCGTCGAGTTCCTCACCAACGACGCCGGTGAGGTGCGCGCGCTGAGGGTCGCCGAGACCGAGTACGTGGACGGCCGCCGCGTGCCGAAGGCTGGCACCGAGCGCGAGATCCCCGCCGACCTCGTGCTGCTCGCCCTCGGCTTCACGGGCGTCGAGCGGGCGACGCTCGACGAGCAGCTCGCGCTGCCGATCGACGCGAAGGGCACGGTCGCGCGCGGCGCCGACTACACCACGAGCGAGTCGGGCGTCTTCGTCGCCGGCGACGCCGGCCGCGGCGCCTCGCTCATCGTGTGGGCGATCGCCGAGGGCCGCGCCGTGGCCGCGGAGGTCGACCGCTACCTCCAGGGCTCCACCGACCTGCCCGCCCCCGTGCGGGCGACCGATCGGGCACTCACCGTCTGACCCTCCGACCCTCCGCTCCGACGAGTTCTGCGACACTGTCGGGCGGAAGAACCGCCTGCGCGGCGGTGCGCACCACCTCTACCACCACCCCATCTGTAAGGAAGTCATGAGACGAGCAAAGATCGTCGCGACCCTCGGGCCGGCGACCTCGAGCTACGAGAACATCCGCGCCATCATCGAGGCGGGCGTGGATGTCGCCCGCATGAACCTCAGCCACGGCAGCTACGCCGTGCACGAGGAGGTCTACCGCAACGTGCGGCAGGCGGCCCAGGACGCCGCTCGCCCGGTCGCCGTGCTCGTCGACCTCCAGGGCCCCAAGATCCGCCTCGGCAAGTTCGAGAACGGCCCGCACGAGCTCGCCGAAGGCGACGTGTTCACGATCACCACGGAGGACGTGCTCGGCACGAAGGAGCTCGTCGGCACGACCTTCAAGGGCCTGCCGAACGACGTCAAGCCCGGCGACTTCCTGCTCATCGACGACGGCAAGGTCAAGGTGCGCGTGCTCGACACCGACGGCGTGCGCGTGCGCACCGAGGTCGTCGTCGCCGGCCCCGTCTCGAACAACAAGGGCATCAACCTGCCCGGCGTCGCCGTGAACGTGCCGGCGCTGTCGGAGAAGGACGAGGACGACCTGCGCTGGGGTCTAAAGCTCGGCGCGGACTACATCGCCCTGTCGTTCGTGCGCAACGCCGCCGACGTCGTGCGCGTGCACGAGATCATGGCGGAGGAGGGGCGCACGATCCCCGTCATCGCGAAGATTGAGAAGCCGCAGGCCGTCGACGCGCTCGAGGAGATCGTCGACGCCTTCGACGGCATCATGGTCGCCCGCGGCGACCTCGGCGTCGAGCTGCCGCTCGAGGCGGTGCCGATCGTGCAGAAGCGCGCCGTCGAGCTCGCTCGCCGCATGGCCAAGCCCGTCATCGTCGCGACGCAGATGCTCGAGTCGATGATCTCCAGCCCCATCCCGACGCGCGCCGAGACCTCCGACGTCGCCAACGCCGTGCTCGACGGCGCCGACGCCGTCATGCTCTCGGGCGAGACGAGTGTGGGCGAGTTCCCCGTCATCACCGTCTCAACCATGGCCCGCATCGTCGAGTCGACGGAGGAGCACGGCCTCGAGCGCATCCCGCCGCTCGGCACCAAGCCCCGCACGCAGGGCGGCGCGATCACGCTCGCCGCCGCCGAGGTCGCCGACTTCGTCGACGCGAAGTACGTGTGCGTGTTCACCGAGTCGGGCGACTCGGCTCGCCGCATGTCGCGGCTGCGGTTCCGCATCCCGATGAAGGCGTTCACGCCCGACGCGGCGATCCAGCGGCGCATGGCGCTGACGTGGGGCATCCAGTCGTTCCTCGTCGACCGCGTGACCCACACCGACGCGATGTACCACCAGGTCGACGAGGCGCTGCTCGGCGCAGGCCTGGCCGAGGTGGGCGACAAGGTCGTCGTGATCTCGGGCTCGCCTCCCGGCATCCCCGGCTCGACGAACGACCTGCGCGTGCACACCATCGGCGACGCCGTGCACGCCAAGGCTCCGGTCTGGGAGAGCGGCGACCACGCCGACTGACCCTGGCACGACGAACGGGGCGCGACCTGCGTGGTCGCGCCCCGTTCGCCTTTCGCGGCGGATGCCCGGCGCGGGCCGAGGGCCCGCTCGACTAGTGCCGCTCGAGCCCGAGGCCCGCGCGGTCGACCTTGCGGTGGAATCGCATGCCGGCGAGCCCGCCGAGCACGGCGCCGCCGAGGCTCACGAGCGCCACGACGACCGCCGTGATGATGCCGACCGTCGTCAGCTCGCCCTCGCCGATCGGCAGGCGCGGGAACCCGTTGAGGTTCGCCAGCACGTTGAACTGCGCACCGCCGATCGCGCCGATGATGGCGACGACGATCGCGATGATGATCGCCCACAGCCACACGGCGATGCCCTGCTTGGCGCCGTCGAGCCGTGCCATGCGGCCGGCGACGTAGCCGCCGGCGTAGTAGGCGATGAAGACCACGAGCGCGAGGATGATCGCGCCGACGATCCCGACGGTGTCAGGCTG
Source organism: Microcella alkalica (assembly GCF_014595885.1). Taxonomy (GTDB): domain Bacteria; phylum Actinomycetota; class Actinomycetes; order Actinomycetales; family Microbacteriaceae; genus Microcella; species Microcella alkaliphila_B. The sequence goes on from NZ_JABUKC010000002.1 coordinate 466,291, forward strand.
CCGGGCTGCGCCCTCGACGGCCTCCTCGGCCGTGGTGTCGTTCGCGAGGCCCAGCGCGGTGCCGGTGCCGGCGACGAGCGCCGTGAGCAGCAGCGCGGTGCCGACGGCGGTGAGCCAGCCGAAGAAGGCCGACCCCCACTTGATGCCGCCGTACTCCTCCTTCTCACGGGCGATGACCTCGCGGTGGAGCGCTCGGGGATCCTCGTCGACGGCGTGATCGCCGTGGCGCGCCCCGGTGGCCCCGACGGGCGCGGCGACGGCCTCGCGGCGGTCGTCGATGCCGTCGTGGTCGCGGTCGTGGCGGTCGTGCTGGTCGTGGTGCAGCACCTCGGTGCGGTCGTCACGGCCGTCGCGGTCGCGGTCGGTGAAGCCCTGGTTGCGATCTCGATCGTTCGGAATGGTCATGGTGGCCTCCTTCGAGGCACCAGCGAAGAGCATCCGTCATCGCACCGCACCGGGGTTGATTTCTCGGGTTCGGTGGGGGAGAGAGGGCGAGTACCGGCTGTGGGGCTCGAACCCACACGTCCTTCCGGACAACGCATTTTGAGTGCGCCGCGTCTACCATTCCGCCAAGCCGGCCCGGGCCAGGCCCGACAGACCGACCATACCGTAGGGTGATTTCCGTGAGTGATCAGGAACAGAGCACCGTGGCCCCCCGCCGAGTCGTCGTCGCCGAGGACGAGTCGCTCATCCGCATGGACATCGTCGAGATCCTCCGCGACAACGGCTACGACGTGGTCGGCGAGGCCGGTGACGGCGAGACGGCCGTCGCGCTCGCGACCGAGCTGCGCCCCGACCTCGTGGTCATGGACATCCGCATGCCGCAGATGGATGGCATCGAAGCCGCCAAGCGCCTGAGCGAGAACCACATCGCTCCGGTCGTGCTGCTGACCGCCTTCTCGCAGAAGGAGCTCGTCGAGCAGGCGAGCGAGGCGGGCGCCCTCGCCTACGTCGTGAAGCCCTTCACCCCGAACGACCTGCTCCCCGCGATCGAGATTGCGCTGAGCCGCTACCAGCAGATCCTGACCCTCGAGGCCGAGGTCGCCGATCTGGTCGAGCGCTTCGAGACGCGCAAGCTCGTCGACCGCGCGAAGGGCCTGCTCAACGAGCGCATGGGCCTCACCGAGCCCGAGGCGTTCCGCTGGATCCAGAAGGCGTCGATGGATCGCCGCACGACGATGCACGCGGTCGCGCAGGCCGTCATCGAGCAGCTGGCGCCGAAGAAGGATGCGCCGAAGAAGTCGACGCCCGCCGAGTAGCGAGCGGCCGGCCACGGCCACGCGCCGGCGACCGCGAAGCGTCGCCTGCGCAGCGCCGACCGCGAAGCGTCGCCTGCGCAGCGCCGACCGCGCCCTGCGCCGGGTCAGCGGTCGCGCAGCATGTTCGTCATGCGCACCGTCGAGAGCCGGCGGCCCTCGTCGTCGCGGATGACGATCTCGTGCGTCGCGAGTGTGCGCCCGAGCACGAGCGCCGTGCAGGTGCCCGTGACCCAGCCCTCGGTCACCGAGCGCGAGTGGGTCGCGTTGATCTCGATGCCGACCGCGTAGCGGCCCGGCCCGGCGTGGATCGCCGACGAGATCGAGCCGAGGCTCTCGCCCAGCACGACGTGCGCGCCCCCGTGCAGCAGACCGATGACCTGCGTGTTGCCCTCGACGGGCATCCGCGCCACGGATCGATCGGCGCCGAGCTCGAGGAACTCGATGCCCATCTTGCGGGTGAGCGCGCCGCCGCCCGAGACGATGAGGCGCTCGTAGAGCTCGGGGTCCAGATCAGCGGGGAACTGCGTCATCGCGCTCTCTCGCAGGCTCGCGGAGGCCTGCTCGGCAGGGCCCCCTGGGGTGTCGGAGCGCCCCGTTAGGCTGGCCCCGTGACGGACTCCGGAAAGCCTACTCTGCTCATCGTCGACGGCCATTCGCTGGCCTTCCGGGCGTTCTACGCCCTGCCGATCGACAGCTTCGTCACGCACGACGGTCAGCACACGAACGCCATCCACGGCTTCATCTCGATGTTCTTGGGGCTGCTGGCGAAGGAGAAGCCGACGCACGTCGCGGTCGCCTTCGACATCTCGCGGTTCTCGTTCCGCACGCGCGAGTACGCCGAGTACAAGGGCACGCGCGGGGAGACCCCGCCCGAGTTCGTCGGGCAGGTGCCGCTGCTGCAGGAGGCCCTCGCGGCGATGAACGTCACGACCATCACGAAGGAGGACTTCGAGGCCGACGACATCCTCGCGACGCTCGCTCGCCAGGGCGCCGAGCAGGGCTTCGACGTGCTCGTCGTCTCCGGCGACCGCGACACGATCCAGCTCGTCAACGACCGCGTGACCCTGCTCTACCCGAACGCGCGCGGCGTGAGCGAACTCAAGCGCTACGACGCCGAGGCGGTGCGCGAGCGCTACGGCATCGATCCGCACCAGTACCCGGAGATCGCGGCGCTCGTCGGCGAGACGAGCGACAACCTGCCGGGCATCGACAAGGTCGGCGAGAAGACCGCCGTGAAGTGGATCACCCAGTACGGCTCGCTCGAGAACCTGCTGGCCCACGCCGACGAGATCGGGGGAGTGGTCGGGGCGAACCTGCGCGAGCAGCGCGAGCGCGCGGAGCGCAACCGCCGCCTCAACCGCCTCGTCGACGACGTCGAGCTGCCGGTGGGGCCGACCGATCTGGAGCGTCGACCGATGGACGTCGGCGCGGTGAAGCGCGTGTTCGAGCGCCTGCAGTTCCGCACCCTCACCGAGCGGGTGCTGAAGATCGCCGCCGCCGAGGGCGCCGACATGAGCGGTGAGGGCGAGGCGCCGACCGCCGCCGCCGATGCGCCCCCCGTGCGCACCCTCGTCGACGAAGAGCTGGCAGCGTGGCTGCGCGCCGCCGTCGCGACCGGCGAGCCGATCGCCCTCGTGGTGGATGCCCCGCTCGGTTCGCTCGAGGGCTTCGGCCTCGCCGCCGGCACCGACACGGTGCACGTGAACTGGGCCGCGGGCCGCCCCGACTACGTCGCGCTCGAGCAGTGGCTCGCGGGCGGCGATCCCAAGCTCGTCGTCGACGGCAAGCGGGCCACGAGCATCCTCGCCGCCCAGGGCCTGCCGCTCGCGGGCGTGGTGTGGGATGCCTCGCTCGCCGCCTGGCTCGAGCGCCCGGGGTCGAGCACGCAGTCGCTCGCCGAGCTCGTGGGCAGCATCCTCGGCGAGAGCCTGCCCGAGCCCGACCCGAACCAGCTCGTGCCCGACACCGCGGCGCTGTCGCCCGCGACCGGTGCCTGGTACCTCGCCCGCATCGTCGCCGCGCAGCGTGAGCGCCTCGCCCCGCCCACGCAGTCGGTGCTCACGAGCATCGAGCTGCGCGTCACCCCCGTCATCGCCGAGATGGAGCGCACGGGCATCGCGGTCGACCGCGGCCAGCTCACGAGCCTCAACGCCGAGCTCGGCGAGACCGCCGCCGGGCTCGCCGAGCAGGCCTATGCCGAGATCGGCCGCGAGGTGAACCTCGGCTCGCCCAAGCAGCTGCAGCAGGTGCTGTTCGACGAGCTCGGCATGCCGAAGACCCGAGCGACGAAGACGGGGTACTCGACCGACGCCGCGGCCCTCGCCGACCTGCAGGAGGCGCATCCGCACCCGTTCCTCGGCCTGCTGCTGCAGCACCGCGACGCGACGAAGCTGCGGCAGATGGTCGAGACGCTCGAGAAGGCGACGGGCGCTGACGGGCGCATCCACACGACGTACGACCAGACCGGCACGACGACGGGCCGCATCTCGTCGACCGACCCCAACCTGCAGAACATCCCCGTCCGCACCGAGGTCGGCCACCGCATCCGCGCCGCCTTCGTCGCCGGCGAGGGGTACGAGGGGCTGCTCACGGCCGACTACTCGCAGATTGAGATGCGCATCATGGCGCACCTCTCCGGCGACGCGGGGCTCATCGAGGCCTTCACCTCGGGAGAAGACCTGCACCGCTTCGTCGGCGCCCGCATCTTCGGCGTCGCGCCCGCCGACGTCACCCCCGAGATGCGCACGAAGGTCAAGGCGATGAGCTACGGCCTCGCCTACGGGCTGAGCGCCTTCGGCCTGTCGAAGCAGCTGCGCATCTCCAGCGCCGAGGCCAAGCAGCTCATGACCGACTACTTCGCGCGCTTCGGCGCCGTGCGCGACTACCTGCGCTCGGTCGTCGCCCAAGCGAAGGAGGACGGCTACACCGAGACGATCTTCGGGCGCCGTCGCCCCTTCGCCGACCTCAACTCGCCTAACCGCGTGCTGCGCGAGAACGCCGAGCGCGCGGCGCTCAACGCGCCCATCCAGGGCACGGCGGCCGACATCATGAAGCTCGCGATGATCGGCGTCGCCGACGACCTGCGCGAGCAAGGCCTCGCCTCGCGCATGCTCCTGCAGGTGCACGACGAGCTCGTGTTCGAGGTGGCGCCCGGCGAGCGCGAGCGACTCGAGGCGATCGTGCGGGCCCGCATGGGCTCGGCCGCCGAGCTCGCCGTGCCGCTCGAGGTGCAGGTGGGCACGGGCCCGAACTGGGATGCCGCCGCGCACTAGGCTCGCCTGCATGACTGACAACGCCGCCAGCCGCCAGCCCACCGAGGTCGACACGATCGCCGAGGAGTGGGTCGCCACCCTGGTCTCCCTGAGCCCCGAGCTCGCCACCTACATCGGTGCCGACGGGAAGCTCGACGAGTACCAGGACTACTCGCCCGCCGGGCGCGAGCGCTCGCTCGCCGCGAGCCGCGAGATGCTCGCGAAGCTCGAGGCCGCCACCCCCGTCGACGACACCGACCGGGTCACGATCGCCGACATGTCGGCGGAGATCCGGCTCGAGCTCGAGCTCGCGGAGGCGGGGTGGGATGCGCGCGACCTCAACGTGCTCGCCTCACCCGCGCAGGGCATCCGCGAGATCTACGACCTCATGCCGACCGCGACGGAGGCCGACTGGGAGATCATCGCCCGCAAGCTGACTCGCGTCGGCGAGGCGCTCGAGGGCTACGCCGAGACCCTCCGCGAGGGCGTCGCGAAGGGCAACCCGCCCGCCATCCGCCAGGTGCGCGAGGTGCTCACGCAGGTGCGCACGAACGCCGCCCGTGACGGCTTCTTCGCCGAGTTCACCGGCGCCGCCGAGGTGCCCGAGAGCCTCAAGAAGCAGCTCGCCGACGCCGCCGAGCAGGCCGCCGACGCCTACGGCCGCTTCGGCGACTTCCTCGAGCACGAGCTCGCTCCCGCCGCGCGCGAGGAGGACGCGGTCGGGCGCGAGCTGTACTCGCTGCTCTCCCGCAAGTTCCTCGGGGCCACGATCGACCTCGACGAGACCTACGAGTGGGGCATCGAGGAGCTCCGCCGCATGGTGGAGGAGCAGACCCGCATCGCGAACGAGATCCTGCCCGGCGCGAGCGTCGAGGAGGCCATCGCCCACCTCGAGCAGGACGAGTCGCGCAAGCTGCACGGCCGCGATGAGCTGCAGCGCTGGATGCAGCAGCTCAGCGACACCGCGGTGGAGGAGCTCTCGCGCACTCACTTCGAGATCCCCGAGCCGGTCAAGGCGCTCGAGTGCATGATCGCCCCGACGCCCGGCGGCGCCATCTACTACACGGGCCCCACCGACGACTTCTCGCGGCCGGGCCGCATGTGGTGGTCGATCCCGGAGGGCGTCGACTCGTTCGACACCTGGCGCGAGACGACCACGGTCTACCACGAGGGCGTTCCCGGCCACCACCTGCAGATCGGGCAGGCCGTCTACAACCGCGCGCAGCTCAACTCGTGGCGTCGACTGCTCGCCGGCACGAGCGGTCACGCCGAGGGCTGGGCCCTCTACGCCGAGCGCCTCATGGAGGAGCTCGGCTACCTCGACGACCCGGCCGACCGCCTCGGCATGCTCGACGGCCAGCGCATGCGCGCCGCCCGTGTCGTGCTCGACATCGGCGTGCACCTGGGCAAGATCCACCCCGAGACCGGCGAGGTCTGGACGAGCGAGGACGCCTTCGCGTTCATGCGGAGGAACGTCAACATGAACGACGGCTTCGTGCAGTTCGAGGTCAATCGCTACCTCGGCTGGCCGGGTCAGGCGCCCTCGTACAAGGTCGGCCAGCGCATCTGGGAGCAGATCCGCGACGAGGTGAAGGCCCGCGAGGGGGCGGCGTTCTCGAACAAGGCGTTCCACAAGCGCGCGCTCGACCTCGGCGGCGTCGGGCTCGACACGCTGAAGTCGGCGCTGCTGGGCTGAGTCGCCGCGCGCACCGGCGCCGAGCATCCGCTCACCGCTGCGGCCCCGTCGTTCACGATCGGCGGGGCCGCAGCCGTGCGGTCGCGTGTTTGCCGGAGGAGTGGCGGAACGATAGGGTGGAGGGTCGCCATTCTGGCGTCGTTCTGTCCGTTCGCCCGGACGACATCTTCCAGCATCACGTCGCACCGGGCCCGATCCATGTCCGCATCGGAGCAACCACTACATGACCACCGTAACGACCAAGGCCCCCAAGCAGATCGCCATCAACGACATCGGCTCTGCTGAAGACTTCCTGGCCGCGGTCGAGCAGACCCTGAAGTTCTTCAACGACGGCGACCTCATCGAGGGCACCGTGGTGAAGATCGACCGCGACGAGGTCCTCCTCGACGTCGGCTACAAGACCGAGGGCGTCATCCCCTCGCGCGAGCTCTCCATCAAGCACGACGTCGACCCCGCAGAGGTTGTCTCGGTCGGCGACACCGTCGAGGCGCTCGTCCTCCAGAAGGAGGACAAGGAGGGTCGCCTCATCCTGTCGAAGAAGCGCGCCCAGTACGAGCGCGCCTGGGGCGACGTGGAGAAGATCAAGGAGGCCGACGGTGTCGTGACCGGTCAGGTCATCGAGGTCGTCAAGGGCGGCCTGATCGTCGACATCGGCCTCCGCGGCTTCCTCCCCGCCTCGCTCATCGAGCTGCGCCGCGTGCGCGACCTCACGCCGTACCTCGGCCAGGAGCTCGAGGCGAAGATCCTCGAGCTCGACAAGAACCGCAACAACGTGGTGCTCTCGCGCCGTGCGCTGCTCGAGCAGACGCAGTCGGAGAGCCGCACGACGTTCCTCAACAACCTCGCCAAGGGCCAGGTGCGCAAGGGCGTCGTGTCGTCGATCGTCAACTTCGGCGCGTTCGTCGACCTCGGCGGCGTGGACGGCCTCGTGCACGTCTCCGAGCTGTCGTGGAAGCACATCGAGCACGCCAGCGAGGTCGTCGAGGTCGGCCAGGAGGTCACCGTCGAGATCCTCGAGGTCGACCTCGAGCGCGAGCGCGTGTCGCTGTCGCTCAAGGCGACGCAGGAGGACCCGTGGCAGGTCTTCGCCCGCACGCACGCGATCGGTCAGGTCGCGCCGGGCAAGGTCACCAAGCTCGTCCCCTTCGGTGCGTTCGTCCGCGTCGCCGACGGCATCGAGGGCCTCGTGCACATCTCGGAGCTGTCGGGCAAGCACGTCGAACTCGCCGAGCAGATCGTGTCGGTCGGCGACGAGGTGTTCGTCAAGGTCATCGACATCGACCTCGACCGTCGCCGCATCTCGCTGAGCCTCAAGCAGGCCAACGAGGGCGTCGACCCCGAGGGCACCGAGTTCGACCCCGCCGTGTACGGCATGCCGACCGAGTACGACGAGGCCGGCAACTACAAGTACCCCGAGGGCTTCGACCCGGAGTCGGGCGAGTGGAAGGAAGGCTTCGAGGAGCAGCGCGCGAAGTGGGAGCAGGACTACGCTGCCGCCCAGTCGCGCTGGGAGGCTCACAAGAAGCAGGTCGCCGCGGCTCTCGCCGAGGAGGCCACCCTCGACCTCCCCGGTGGCTCGAGCTTCACCTCGGAGTCGAGCACGGGCGGCACCCTCGCCGACGACGAGTCGCTCGCCGCGCTGCGCGAGAAGCTCGCCGGCAACTGACGCCAGCAGGTTCGTGAGCGGGCCGTCCTCCTTCGGGAGGGCGGCCCGTTCCGCGTTCTCGGCTCCCCTCCGCATCGCGCCGACGGGGGATGCCCGGCTTCAGCGCTGCTCGACGGAGAGCCGGCGCCGCCGCGCTCGGGCGAGCAGCACCGGCAGGGCGATGACTAGGCCGAGCAGCGCCACGACCACGAGCACGGGCACGACGATCGCGAGGATGCTGAATCCGACCGCGCCGATGTCCTCCACGGTCGACAGCACGGGTGCCGCGGCGCCCCCCGTGAGCGCGTTCGCGGCCGGTCGCGCCGCCATCTTGAGGCCGTGCACGACGAGCGCGATGACGACGCCCGCGGCGATCGGCACCCACTGCTGCGAGGCGAGGAAGGCCTCGGGGTCGGTCACGGCGACGGTCTGCGCACCGCTTCCGGAGCCGAAGACGATGCCGCCAGCGGCGGGGCGCACGATCGTCTGCAGCCAGTCGTTGATCGAGTCGACGGCGGGGATCTTGTCCGCGACCACCTCGATCACGAGCAGCACGGCGAGGATGCCCAGCACCCACTCGTTCTCCAGCCACGCCCAGCCCGCGGGCAGCTGCACGACGTCGGTGAACCGCCCGGCGAGCCCGAGCAGCAGCAGCGGGATGTACGCGTTGAGCCCGGCCGCGACGGCGAGACCGGTGCCGGTGAGGGCTTCGAGCACGGTGGCCTCCTGGTCGACTGTGCGGTCATGGTACTCGCCGCTCGGGCGCCCGTCACCGGGCTAGGGTCGAGGGGTGGAGGTCATCGGACTCACGGGCGGCATCGCCGCCGGCAAGTCGGCGGTCGCGGCGCGGCTCGCCGAGCACGGGGCAGTCGTCATCGACGCCGATCAGCTGGCGCGCGAGGCGGTCGAGCCGGGCAGCCCGGGGCTCGCAGCGGTCGTCGATCGCTTCGGCGAGGGGATGCTCGCCCCCGACGGTTCCCTCGATCGCGCGCGGCTTGGCGCGCTGATCTTCGGCGACGAGCAGGCGCGGCTCGCGCTCAACGCGATCGTGCACCCGGAGGTCCGGCGGCTGTACCGCGAGCACGTCGAGGCGGCCTTCGCGGCGAACCCCGACGCGATCGTCGTCTACGACGTCCCGCTGCTCGCCGAGGCCAGGGCCGCCGACGAGTTCGCGCTCATCGTGGTCGTCGACGCTCCGCCGGAGGTGCGGCTCGAGCGTCTGGTGAGCCTGCGCGGCCTGCCGCGCGAGCAGGCCGAGGCGCGCATCCGCTCCCAGGCCCCCGACGAGGAGCGTCGGGCGATGGCCGATGTCGTGATCGACGCAGGCGGCACCCTCGAGCACACCCTGGAGCAGGTCGACGCGCTGTGGGAGCGCCTGGTCGCCCAGCGCGCTGTCGGAGGTCGCTCCTAGGCTGGGAGGATGCAGCCCACGAGGTCCGTCCGCCCCTTCGAGGTCGTCAGCGAGTACCAGCCGAGCGGCGACCAGCCGCAGGCGATCGCCGAGCTCGCGGCCCGCATCAACGCCGGCGAGACCGACGTCGTGCTGCTCGGCGCGACGGGCACCGGCAAATCGGCGACGACCGCGTGGCTCATCGAGCAGGTGCAGCGCCCGACGCTCGTGCTCGCGCACAACAAGACGCTCGCCGCCCAGCTCGCGACGGAGTTCCGCGAGCTGCTGCCGCACAACGCGGTGGAGTACTTCGTCTCGTACTACGACTACTACCAACCCGAGGCCTACGTGCCGCAGACCGACACCTTCATCGAGAAAGACAGCTCGGTCAACGCCGAGGTCGAGCGGCTGCGGCACTCGACGACGAACTCGCTGCTGAGCCGCCGCGACGTCGTCGTGGTCTCGACGGTCTCGTGCATCTACGGCCTCGGTGCGGCAGAGGAGTACCTCGACGCGATGGTCGCCCTCCAGGTGGGCGAGCGCATCTCGCGGGATGCCCTCATCCGCCGCTTCGTCGGCATGCAGTACCAGCGCAACGACATCGACTTCTCGCGCGGCAAGTTCCGCGTGCGCGGCGACACGATCGAGATCATCCCGATGTACGAAGAGCTGGCGATCCGCATCGAGATGTTCGGCGACGAGATCGAGGCGCTCTACGCGCTGCATCCGCTCACGGGCGACGTCATGAAGACGCTCGACGCCGTGTCGGTCTTCCCGGCAACGCACTACGCGGCCTCGCCTGACACGATGCAGCGCGCGATCGTGACCATCAAGGAGGAGCTCGAGCTGCGCCTGGCCGAGCTCGAGCGGCAGGGCAAGCTCCTGGAGGCGCAGCGCCTGCGCATGCGCACGACGTACGACATCGAGATGATGGAGCAGATCGGGTTCTGCAACGGCATCGAGAACTACTCCCGTCACATCGACGGGCGCGCCCCGGGCGAGCCGCCGAATTGCCTGCTCGACTACTTCCCGGAGGATTTCCTCGTCGTCATCGACGAGAGTCACGTCACGGTGCCGCAGATCGGCGCGATGTACGAGGGCGACGCGAGTCGCAAGCGCACGCTCGTCGAGCACGGCTTCCGGCTGCCGAGCGCGCTCGACAACCGTCCGCTGCGGTGGGAGGAGTTCCTGGAGCGCACGGGTCAGAAGGTCTACCTCTCGGCCACCCCCGGCAAGTACGAGCTCGGCATCACCGACTCGGTGGTCGAGCAGATCATCCGCCCGACGGGCCTCGTCGACCCGGAGATCGTCGTGAAGCCCAGCGCGGGCCAGATCGACGACCTCCTCGAGCAGATCCGGCTGCGCGTCGAGCGCGACGAGCGCGTGCTCGTCACGACGCTCACGAAGAAGATGGCGGAGGAGCTCACCGACTTCCTCACCGAGGCCGGCGTGCGGGTGCGCTACCTGCACTCGGACGTCGACACGCTGCGCCGCGTCGAGCTGCTGAGCGAGCTGCGGCAGGGCGTCTACGACGTGCTCGTCGGCATCAATCTCCTGCGCGAGGGGCTCGACCTGCCGGAGGTGTCGCTCGTGGCGATCCTCGACGCCGACAAGGAGGGGTTCCTGCGCTCGGCGACGTCGCTCATCCAGACGATCGGTCGTGCCGCGCGCAACGTGTCGGGCTCGGTGCACATGTACGCCGACGTCGTGACGCCGTCGATGGCGCAGGCGATCGACGAGACCAACCGGCGCCGCGACAAGCAGATCGCCTACAACGTGGCGCACGGCATCGACCCGACGCCGCTGCGCAAGCGCATCGCGGACATCACCGACCAGCTCGCGCGCGAGGGCGCCGACACCGCGGCGCTGCTCGCGCAGCGGGGGAGCAGCGCGGGCCGCAAGGCACCGACGCCGCGGGCGCCGCGCGAGGGTCGCGCGGCCGAGGGCGCCGCCGAGCTCGAGGGCATCATCGCCGATCTCGACGCCCAGATGCGCACCGCGGCCGCCGAGCTGAAGTTCGAGCTCGCGGCCCGACTCCGCGACGAGGTGCAGGAGCTCAAGAAGGAGCTGCGCCAGATGGTCGAGGCTGGCCACGTGCGCTGACCTATAAGGCAAAGGAGTGAGGCGTTCCCGCATCGTTCCGAGCGGTCGCTCGTCGCACGTCGGCGACCTGCGCTCCGGGAGGAATGTCGGGGGCCGCACCTAGAATGACGCGAGTGCCGGCATCCCCTCTCGACCTCCACTCGCACCTGAGCGTGCGCGGCGCGCGGGTGCACAACCTGCGCGACGTCGACCTCGTCATCCCGCGCGACGCCCTCGTCGTGTTCACCGGGCTCTCGGGCTCGGGCAAGAGCTCGCTCGCCTTCGACACCATCTTCGCCGAGGGCCAGCGACGCTACGTGGAGTCGCTTTCGGCCTACGCCCGACAGTTCCTCGGGCAGGTCGACCGGCCCGACGTCGACTTCATCGAGGGCCTCAGCCCCGCGGTGTCGATCGACCAGAAGTCGACCAACCGCAACCCCCGCTCGACGGTCGGCACGATCACCGAGATCTATGACTACATGCGTCTGCTCTGGGCGCGCGTCGGCATCCCGCACTGTCCTGAGTGCGGCGAGCGCATCCAGCGTCAGACCGTGCAGCAAATCGCCGACGAGCTCATGACCCTGCCGGAGGGGCGTCGGTACCAGATACTCGCTCCGGTCGTGAGCCAGAAGAAGGGCGAGTTCGTCGACCTCTTCGCCGAGCTTTCGGCGGGCGGCTACTCGCGCGCGGTCGTCGACGGCGAGGTCATCCAGCTCACCGAGCCACCGGCGCTCAAGAAGCAGAACAAGCACGACATCTCCGTCGTCGTCGACCGACTCGTCGCCGGCGCCGACATCCTCACCCGCCTGACCGACTCGCTCGAGACGGCGCTCGGGCTCACCGACGGGCTCGTCGTCATCGACTTCGTCGACGAGGAGGCCGGCTCGCCGCAGCGCTCCCGCACGTTCAGCGAAAAGCTCGCGTGCCCCAATCGGCACCCCCTGCAGCTCACCGAGATCGAGCCGCGCACCTTCTCGTTCAACGCGCCGTTCGGCGCCTGCCCGGTGTGCTCCGGCCTCGGCACCCGCATGGCGGTCGATCAGGAGCTTCTCATCGGCGATCCGAGCCTCAGCCTCAACGACGGCGTCATCCTGCCCTGGAACCAGCAGGGCAAGGGCCTCTACAGCTACTTCCAGAAGCTCCTCGCGGGCCTCGGGCGCGACCTCGGCTTCTCGCTCGACACCCCCTGGGGCGACCTGGAGGAGAGCACGCAGCAGGCGATCCTGCTCGGCAACGACTTCGAGGTGCGCGTCAAGTGGCGCAACCGCTACGGCCGCGACGTCACGTACTCCACGGGCTTCGAGGGCGTTATCCCGTACATCGAGCGCAAGTACGCCGAGGCCGAGAGCGACTGGTCGCAGCAGCGCTTCGCCGAGTACCTGCGCGAGGTGCCGTGCCCCGAGTGCGAGGGCGCGCGGCTCAAGCCCGAGGTGCTCTCGGTGCTCGTCGACGGCCACTCGATCTCGTCGGTCGCCGAGCTGAGCATCCACGACGCCTACGCCTTCATGCAGGGCATCACGCTCACCGAGCGCGAGGCCTCGATCGCCGCCGCGGTGCTGCGCGAGATCCGCGCGCGCCTGGAGTTCCTGCTCGAGGTCGGCCTCGGCTACCTCAGCATGGCGCGCGCGGCCGGCACGCTCTCGGGCGGCGAGGCCCAGCGCATCCGCCTCGCGACGCAGATTGGCTCGGGCCTCACGGGCGTGCTGTACGTGCTCGACGAGCCCTCGATCGGCCTGCACCAGCGCGACAACCGCCGGCTCATCGACACGCTCGTCAAGCTCAAGAGCCTCGGCAACACCCTCATCGTGGTCGAGCACGACGAAGACACCATCCGCACCGCAGACTGGGTCGTCGACATCGGGCCCGGCGCGGGCGAGCACGGCGGTCGCGTCGTGCACTCCGGCACCTACGACGAGCTGCTCGCCAATCGCGAGTCCATCACCGGCGACTACCTCGCCGGGCGGCGGCAGGTAGTCGAGTCGTTCCCCCGCCGGCCGATCGACCCCGCTCGTCAGCTGCGCATCGAGGGCGCCCGCGCCAACAACCTGCAGAACGTGAGCGTCGACATCCCGCTCGGCGTCTTCGTCGCCGTCACGGGCGTGAGCGGCTCGGGCAAGTCGTCGCTCGTGAACGACATCCTCTACAAGGTGCTCGCCAACCGCCTCAACGGCGCCCGGCAGGTGCCCGGCAAGCACACGCGCATCACGGGGCTCGAGCACCTCGACAAGGTCGTGCACGTCGACCAGGCGCCCATCGGCCGCACCCCACGCTCGAACCCCGCCACGTACACGGGCGTCTTCGACCGCATCCGGGCGCTCTTCGCCGAGACCGTCGAGGCGAAGGCGCGCGGCTACCTGCCTGGCCGCTTCAGCTTCAACGTCAAGGGCGGCCGCTGCGAGAACTGCGCGGGCGACGGCACCATCAAGATCGAGATGAACTTCCTGCCCGACGTCTACGTCGCGTGCGAGGTGTGCGGCGGCGCGCGCTACAACCGCGACACGCTCGCCGTCCACTACAAGGGCAAGAACATCGCCGAAGTGCTCGACATGCCCATCGAGGAGGCGGCCGAGTTCTTCAAGCCGATCTCGGCGATCCACCGCTTCCTGCAGACGCTCGTCGACGTGGGGCTCGGCTACGTGCGGCTCGGCCAGAGCGCCACGACCCTCTCCGGCGGCGAGGCCCAGCGCGTCAAGCTCGCCACCGAGCTGCAGAAGCGCTCCAACGGGCGCAGCATCTACGTGCTCGACGAGCCGACGACGGGCCTGCACTTCGAAGACGTGCGCAAGCTCCTCGGCGTGCTCGGCGGGCTCGTCGACAAGGGCAACACGGTCGTCGTCATCGAGCACAACCTCGACGTCATCCGCGCGGCCGACTGGCTCATCGACCTCGGCCCCGAGGGCGGCTCGGGCGGCGGCACCATCCTCGCCACCGGCACGCCGGAGGAGCTCGCGCGAGTCGAGGCGAGCCACACCGGGCGCTTCCTGGCCGAGCTGCTGCCGGCGGCCAGGGCCGCGAGCTGATCCGGAGCGCCGTGGCGACCGCGAACGAGACGCGCGAGAGCTGGCGCCCCCGGCGGGGCGAGATCCCCACCGAACCGGGCGTGTACCGCTTCCGCGACGAGCAGGGGCGCGTGCTGTACGTCGGCAAGGCCAAGAACCTGCGCTCGCGGCTGAGCAACTATTTCCAGCCGCTGCACTCCCTGCACGACCGCACCCGGCGCATGGTGACGACCGCGCGCGGGGTCGAGTGGACGGTCGTCGGCAGCGAGCTCGAGGCGCTGAGCCTGGAGTACACATGGATCAAAGAGTTCGCCCCGCCCTTCAACGTCAAGTTCCGCGACGACAAGACCTACCCCTACCTCGCCATCACGCTCGGCGACCGCTTCCCGCGCGTCATGGTGACGCGCACGCGCGGCATCCCCGGCGCGCGGTACTTCGGCCCGTACACGAAGGTCTGGGCGGTGCGCGAGACCGTCGACATCATGCTCAAGGCTTTCCCGGTGCGCTCGTGCAGCGAGGCGACCTTCAAGCGCGCCCGCGACCGGAAGCGGCCGTGCCTGCTCGGCGACATCGGCAAGTGCGCCGCCCCGTGCGTCGGCCGCGTGAGCCCGGAGGAGCACAAGTCGCTCGCCCTCGACTTCGCCTCCTTCATGGCCGGCAACGATCAGACCTACGTGCGGCGCCTCCGCGAGCAGATGGCGGCAGCCGCCGCCGAGCTCGACTACGAGTCCGCCGCGCGGTTCCGCGACCAGATCGGCGCACTTGAGACGGCGCTCTCGAAGAGCGCGCTCGTGCTCGCCGACGACGTCGACGCCGACGTGTTCGGCATCGCCTACGACGAGCTCGCCGCCGCGGTGCAGCTTTTCATCGTGCGCGGCGGCCGCGTGCGCGGCGTGCGCGGCTGGGTCGTCGACACCGAGCTCGACGTCACGCTCGCCGAGCTCGTCGACACCGTGCTGCAGAACGCCTACGACGACGCGAGCGAGCCGCCAGCGCGCGAGATCCTGGTGCCCGCGGTGCCCGACGACGCGGCCGCGCTGCAGACCGTGCTCACCGAGCGGCGACGCGCGGCGGGGGAGCGGGGCGCGGTCGTCGTCCGCACCGCGCAGCGCGGCGACAAGGCCTCGCTCGCCGAGACCGCGCTCACCAATGCGCAGGGTGCGCTCCAGGTCTACAAGACGCGCCGCAGCGGCGACTTCACCGCGCGCTCTCAGGCCCTCGCGGACATCCAGGAGGCCCTGGGGCTGCCCGAAGCCCCGCTGCGGCTGGAGTGCTACGACGTCTCGCACCTCGGCGGCACGAACCAGGTCGCCTCGATGGTCGTCTTCGAAGATGGCCTGCCGCGCAAGGATCAGTACCGCTCGTTCTCGATCGCGAGCGCGCGCGACGACACGGATGCGATCCATCAGGTGCTCACGCGCCGTCTGGCCTACCTGCGGCCCGGCAGCGATCCCGGCGAGGTGCCGGCCGACACGAGCACCGACCCCGCCTCGCGCGACGCCGCCGCGTCCGACTCGGTCGAGGCCGAGTCGGTCACACCCGGGCAGACCCCGACGGGCACGGCGAAGGCGAAGAAGTCGTTCCACTACCGGCCGGGACTGCTCGTCATCGACGGCGGCCAGCCGCAGGTGCAGGCCGCCGCACGCGCCCTCGCCAACGCGGGCATCACCGACATCGCAGTCTGCGGCATCGCCAAGCGCCTGGAGGAGATCTGGCTGCCCGACAGCGACTTCCCGGTCATCCTGCCGCGCAGCTCCGACGCCCTGTTCCTCCTCCAGCGGCTGCGCGATGAGGCGCACCGCTTCGCGCTCAAGCATCAGCGCACGAAGCGCAAGCAGTCGATCACGACCGAGCTCTCGAGCGTGCCGGGGCTCGGGCCGGCCCGCGTGCGCGAGCTGCTGTCGCGCTTCGGCTCGGTCGCGCGGCTGCGCGCCGCGAGCCTGGAGGAGCTCATGGCGATCGACGGCATCGGCCGCAAGACCGCCGAGGCCGTGCAGCAGGCCCTCGCGACCCGCCGGTAGGCTGGCAGCACGACCCCCCAGCGCATCGAGGCCCGAGCATGACCGACCGACCCCACGAGGTCCTCATCGTGACCGGCATGTCCGGCGCGGGCCGCTCGACGGTCGCGAACGCCCTGGAGGATCTGGGCTGGTACGTGGTCGACAACCTGCCGCCGCAGATGCTGCGCCCGCTCGTCGACCTTGCCGTGCATCCGGGAAATCAGCTGCCGAAGATGGCGGCCGTCGTCGACGTGCGCGGCGGCCGGCTGTTCGCCGACGTGCGTCGCATCGTCGACGAGCTGCGTGACCGGGCGACGGTCCGCGTGCTGTTCCTCGAGGCGACGGATGCCGCGCTCGTGCGCCGCTTCGAGCAGGTCAGACGGCCGCACCCGCTGCAGGAGGACGGCACGCTGCTCGACGGCATCGCCCGCGAGCGCGAGCGCATGCGCGAGGTCCGCGAGCTCAGCGACATCATCATCGACACTAGCGAGTTCAACATCCACCAGCTCGCCTCGACGGTCTCCGAGATCTTCGCGCCGGAAGGCGCCTCGACCGTGCGCGTCACGCTGGAGAGCTTCGGCTTCAAGTACGGGCTGCCGACCGACGCCGACATGGTGGCGGATGCCCGGTTCCTGCCCAATCCGTTCTGGCAGCCCGCATTGCGCGCCAAGACGGGCCTCGACGACGAGGTGAGCGACTACGTGCTCGCCCAGGAGGGCGCGAGAGAGTTCGTCGACCGGTATGTCGCCCTGCTGCAGCCGGTGCTGCGCGGGTACGCCCGCGAGAACAAGCGCACGGCGACGATCGCCGTCGGCTGCACGGGCGGCAAGCACCGCTCGGTGGCGATCATCGAAGACCTCGCAGCGCACCTTCGGGGGATGCCCGGCGTCGCCGTCGCCGTGAAGCACCGCGACCTCGGTCGCGAGTAGGCTCGAGAGTCGCCCCACGAGGGCGAGGCCCTTCCACCCGCAACCTTCGAGAGGATCCGCCGTGGCTTTGACCGCCGACGTGAAAGAGGAGCTCGCGCAGCTGGCCGTCACCAAGACCACGGTGCGCGCGGCCGAGCTGGCCACGATCCTCCGCTTCGCCGGCGGCCTGCACCTGATCTCCGGCCGCGTGGCCGTCGAGGTCGAGCTCGACGCTCCGACGATCGCGCGACGCGTGCGACGCGACCTCGCCGAGCTGTACGGCATGCGCAGCGACGCCGCGATGCTATCGCCCGGGGGCATCCGTCGCACACCCGCCTACGTGGTGCGCGTGCTGGAGGGCGGCGAGACTCTCGCTCGCCAGACCGGGCTGCTCGATGCGCGCCGCCGCCCCGTGCGCGGTCTGCCGAACAAGCTCACGACCGGCTCGAAGGAGGAGCTCGCCGCGGTCTGGCGCGGCGCCTTCCTCGCGCACGGCTCGCTCACCGACCCGGGCCGCTCCGCCTCGCTGGAGATCACCTGCCCCGGCAACGAGTCGGCGATGGCGCTCGTGGGCGCGGCCGGCCGGCTGGGCATCCCCGCGAAGGCGCGCGAGGTGCGCGGCGTGCACCGCGTCGTCATCCGCGACGGCGAGAAGATCAGCCAGATGCTGCGCCTCATCGGTGCCGAGCGCACCGTCACCGAGTGGGAGGAGCTTCGCCAGCGCCGCGAGGTGCGGGCGACCGCGAACCGGCTCGTGAACTTCGACGACGCGAACCTGCGACGCTCGGCGCAGGCCGCGGTGGCCGCGTGCGCGCGCGTGTCGCGGGCCCTGGAGATCCTGGGCGACGACGTGCCCGAGCACCTGCGGTACGCCGGCCAGCTGCGCCTGGATCACCGCGACGCGAGCCTGGACGAGCTCGGCCACCACGCCGACCCACCGATGACGAAGGATGCCGTCGCGGGGCGCATCCGGCGCCTGCTCGCGATGGCCGACAAGCGAGCCGAGCAGCTCGGCATCCCCGGCACGGAGGCGGATCTGCCCGCTGAGGACGACGACTGACCGACGCTCCGGGCGGAGTCTGAGCGTCCCGTGGGCATCGGGAACAGCCCCGCAGTCTGAACGGTTGCCGTCACTAGACTGACAGCCGTCAGCGGGGCCGCCGCCACCGCGGTCTCGGACCATCTGCGAGAAGAAAGCACGTGATGTCCGTTTACAGCCTTCCCGACCTGCCCTACGACTACGCCGCCCTCGAGCCGCACATCAGCGCGCGCATCATGGAGCTGCACCACTCCAAGCACCACGCCGCGTACGTGACGGGCGCCAACACGGCCCTCGAGAAGATGGCCGAGGCTCGCGAATCCGGCGACTTCGCCAACATCAACCGCCTCGAGAAGGACCTCGCGTTCCACCTCGGCGGGCACGTGAACCACTCGATCTTCTGGACGAACCTCACCCCTGAGGGGGCCGGCCGCCCTGAGGGCGAGCTCGCCGCGGCGATCGACGAGTTCTTCGGCGACTTCGACAAGTTCGTCGCCCACTTCTCGGCCGCCTCGCTCGGCATCCAGGGCTCGGGCTGGGGCGTGCTGTCGTGGGATCCGATCGGGCGTCGCCTGGTCATCCAGCAGCTGTTCGACCAGCAGGGCAACACCGCACAGGCCACCGTGCCGCTGCTGCAGCTCGACATGTGGGAGCACGCCTTCTACCTCGACTACGTCAACGTCAAGGCCGACTACGTCAAGGCGTTCTGGAACATCGTGAACTGGCAGAACGTCGCCGAGCGCTTCCAGGCCGCCCGTTCGGGCACCGACGCGCTCCTGCTACTGTCGTAAACGGGCGACGTGGCCGGGGCGCGAGCCCCGGCCACCCCTCGAGCCTCCACCCTCGAGCAGGCCTCGCCACCACAACACCACCACCCCCGCGGCGCCGCGCGCCGTCTGAACCACCAGGAGTCTGCAGTGAGCGTGAAGATCGGCATCAACGGCTTCGGCCGCATCGGTCGCAACTACCTCCGGGCCGCGCTGGCCCAGGGCAGCGACCTCGACATCGTGGCCGTCAACGACCTGACCGACAACGCCGCGCTCGCGCACCTGCTGAAGTACGACTCGGTCGGCGGCCCCCTCGCCCACGACGTCTCGCACGACGGCGACTCAATCACGGTCGGCGGCCGTCGCATCCGCGTCTTCGAGGAGCGCGACCCGGCCAACCTGCCCTGGGGCGACCTCGGCGTCGACATCGTCATCGAGTCGACGGGCCGCTTCACCAAGGCGGAGGACGCCCGCAAGCACGTCGCCGGCGGCGCCAAGAAGGTCCTCATCTCCGCTCCTGCGACCGGCGACGACGCCACCATCGTCATGGGCGTCAACGAGGAGACCTACGACCCGGCGACCGACGTCATCATCTCGAACGCCTCCTGCACCACGAACTGCCTCGCGCCGCTCGCGAAGGTCTTCAACGACAACTTCGGCATCGAGCGCGGCTTCATGATGACCGCGCACGCCTACACCGCCGACCAGAACCTCCAGGACGGTCCGCACGGCGATCTCCGCCGCGCCCGCGCCGCCGCCATCAACATCGTCCCCGCCTCGACCGGCGCCGCGAAGGCCATCGGCCTCGTGCTGCCCGAGCTCAACGGCAAGCTCAGCGGCTCGTCGTACCGCGTGCCCGTGCCCACGGGCTCGATCGTCGACCTCACCATCGTGACCCCGACCGAGGGCCTCACCGCCGAGACGATCAACGCCGCCTACCAGGCCGCCGCGGCCGAGGGCCGCCTCAAGGGCTACCTCCAGTACACGGCCGACCCGATCGTGTCGAGCGACATCCAGCTCAACCCGCACTCGTCGATCTTCGACTCGGAGCTCACCAACGTCAGCGGCAACCTCGTCAAGGTCTCGGCCTGGTACGACAACGAGTGGGGCTACTCCAACCGTCTGGTCGACCTCACCGAGTACGTCGCCGAGCGTCTCTGACCCCGAGCCCCGGAGCCGCCCCCGTGTCCCTGCGCACCATCGATTCCCTCGGCGAGCTCGCCGGCAAGCGGGTCATCCTCCGCTGCGACCTCAACGTGCCGCTGAAGGACGGCGTCATCACCGATGACGGCCGCATCCGGGCGTCGCTGCCGACGATCAACGCTCTGCTGCACCGCGGGGCGAAGGTCGTTGTGATCTCGCACCTGGGTCGCCCCGAGGGCGCTCCGGAGGCGACGTACAGCCTCGCTCCGGCGGCGCAGCGACTGAGCGAGCTGCTCGGCGCTCCCGTGGCCCTCGCCGACGACACCGTCGGCGAGGGCGCGGAGCGCACGGTCGACGGCCTCGAGAACGGCTCCGTCGCCGTGCTCGAGAACCTGCGGTTCAACGCGGGCGAGACGAGCAAGAGCGACGACGAGCGCCGCGCGTTCGCCGAGCGTCTCGCGCGCTTCGGCGACGTCATGGTCTCCGACGGCTTCGGCGTCGTTCACCGCAAGCAGGCGAGCGTGTACGAGCTCGCGCAGCTGCTGCCGAGCGCGGCCGGCTCGCTCATCGCGAACGAGACCGACGTGCTCGACCGCTTGACCGAGCGCCCCGAGCGGCCGTACACAGTCGTCCTCGGCGGCTCGAAGGTCAGCGACAAGCTCGGCGTCATCGCGCACCTGCTGCCGCGGGTCGACCGTCTGCTCATCGGCGGCGGCATGCTCTTCACCTTCCTCAAGGCGCAGGGCCACGCCGTGGGCGCGAGCCTGCTGGAAGAGGATCAGCTCGACACCGTGCGCGGCTACCTCGCCGAGGCGGCCGAGCGCGGCGTCGAGATCGTGCTGCCGACCGACGTGGTCGTCGCCGACCGCTTCGCCGCGGATGCCGGCCACACCGTGCTCGCGGCCGACGCTATCGAGACGGGGCCGGCCGGGGCATCCGGCATCGGCCTCGACATCGGGCCCGAGACCGCCGCGCGCTTCGCGGAGCTCGTCGCCGCCTCGAAGACCGTGTTCTGGAACGGCCCCATGGGCGTGTTCGAGTTCCCGGCCTTCGCGAACGGCACGAAGGCGGTCGCCGAGGCGCTCACGCGCGTCGACGGCCTCGGCGTCGTCGGGGGCGGCGACTCCGCCGCCGCGGTGCGGGCCCTCGGGTTCCGCGACGATCAGTTCGGCCACGTCTCCACCGGCGGCGGGGCCAGCCTCGAGTTCCTCGAGGGCAAGAAGCTTCCCGGACTGGAGGTCCTCGGATGGGCGTAGCCCGCACCCCGCTCATCGCGGGCAACTGGAAGATGAACCTCGACCACCTGCAGTCGATCGCGTTCGTGCAGAAGCTCGCCTGGGCGCTGCGCGACGCGAAGCACTCCTTCAGCGACGTCGAGGTCGCGGTGTTCCCGCCCTTCACCGACCTGCGCAGCGTGCAGACCCTCATCGCCGCCGACAAGCTCGAGCTCGGGCACGGCGCGCAGGATCTCTCGGTCCACGACAGCGGCGCCTACACGGGTGAGATCTCGGGGGCCTTCCTCTCCGCGCTCGCCTGCCGGTACGTCATCATCGGCCACTCCGAGCGCCGTCAGTACCACCACGAGTCCGACGAGGTCGTCGCCCAGAAGACCGTCGCCGCCCTCCGCCACGGCCTCGTGCCGGTGGTCTGCGTCGGCGAGACGGCGGAGGACCTCGAGGCGCACGGGCCCTCCGCGGTGCCCGTCGCGCAGCTGCAGGTCGTGCTCGACGCGATCAGCGTCGACGCCGACGTCGTCGTCGCCTACGAGCCGGTCTGGGCGATCGGCTCGGGCCAGGCCGCAACGCCCGAGCAGGCGCAGCAGGTCTGCGCGGCGCTGCGCGCGGCGATCGCCGAGAAGCTGGGGGAGGACGCTGCCGCCCGGACGCGCATCCTCTACGGCGGCAGCGTGAAGTCGGGCAACATCGCCGGGTTCATGAACCAGAAGGACGTCGACGGAGCCCTCGTCGGCGGTGCGAGCCTCGACGTCGACGAGTTCTCGGCGATCGCGCGCTTCCGCCAGCACGTCGGCACCGTCTGATCCCGAGCCGCGCTCGCCCGCTGGATGCCGTGGGCTAGACTGGGACGCTGTTCGTCACCCCGAGAGGCACTATTCCGTGGAAATCCTTCAGGTCGTGCTCCAGGTCATCCTGGGCATCACGAGCCTTCTGCTCACGCTCATGATCCTGCTGCACCGCGGTCGCGGCGGCGGCCTCTCCGACATGTTCGGCGGCGGCGTCACCTCCAACCTCGGCGCCTCGGGCGTGGCCGAGCGCAACCTCAATCGCATCACGATCATCCTCGCCCTCACCTGGGTGACCTCGATCGTGATCCTCGGTCTCATCACGCGTTTCGACGCGGTCTAAGGAGCAGTCATGGTTTCCGGTGGCAGCGCCATCCGCGGCTCGCGCGTCGGCTCGGGCCCCATGGGCGAGCAGGATCGCGGCGTCCACGCCGAGCGCATCGCCGTCTCGTACTGGGACGCCCAGGGCAACGAGACCGTCCGCTACTTCGCGGCGAACCTCCCGGAGGAGGAGATCCCCGCGGTCATCGACTCGCCCACGACGGGCCTGCCGGCCGGACGCGACCGCGAGAACCCGCCGCAGCTGGCGAAGAACGAGCCGTACAAGACGCACCTCGCGTACGTGAAGGAGCGCCGTACCGAGGAGGAGGCGAAGCAGATCCTCGAGGATGCTCTCGAGAAGCTGCGCGAGCGCCGCGGCACCTCGGCCTGACGCCGACCCGCACCCCGTTCCACCGCGAAGGGCCCCGACCGGAGTCGGGGCCCTTCGCGCATCCCGACACGCCCCGTGGGCGCGACCGGGGCTGCTCGGCTCAGCCGCGCGGCATCCACTCCGTCGTGTCCATGGCGGCCGTCCAGTACGAGGTCGGCATGATGAGCGACTCGGGCACCTCGGCCGACGCAGCCTCGTCGACGAAGAACACGGTGCGCTTGCGGCCGAGCACGCCGGCGACGGGCACGTCGGCGGGCGACGCGCCCGCGAGCGCGAGCCCGAGCGCGGGAGCCTTGTCGCCGCCGGCGAGCACGAGCCAGATGCGCTCGGAGGTGTTGATGAGCGGCAGGGTCAGGCTCAGGCGCTGCGGCGGCGGCTTGGGGGAGTCGTGCACCGCGATCACGCCGACGGTCTCGACGCGCGGGCCCTCGCGCTCGGGGAAGAGCGAGGCCACGTGGCCGTCCGGCCCGACGCCGAGGAAGGTGATCGCGAAGCGCGGGTGCTCGTCGCCCTCGGGCGCCGCGGCGCGCAGCTCGTCGGCGTAGGCCGCGGCCGCCGCCTCGAGCTCGAGCCCGTCATCGCTCGCGGGGAAGGGGTGCACCTTCGCTGCATCGACCGGCACGTGGTCGAGCAGCGCACGCCTGGCCTGCTTCTCGTTGCGCTCGTCGTCGTCGCGCGGCAGCCAGCGCTCGTCGCCCCACCAGACGTGCACGCGCGACCAGTCGATGCTGTTGCGCGCGGGGGAGTCGGCGATCGCGGCGAGCACCTCGATGCCGACGGAGCCGCCGGTGAGCACGACGTGCGCCTCGCCCTCGTCCTCGATGAGGTCGACGACTTTGGTGAGGAAGCGCGCGGCGACGGATGCGGCGAGGGCCGCCCGATCGGGGTGGACGAGGACGCGGCGATCGGTGGTCACGGTGGAGCCTTTCGGGTGGAGCGGCGAGGCCGACCTGCGGTCGGTCAGACGCCGGCGTCGAGCCCCGAGCGGAGCACGTCGCCGTAGACGTCGTCGGGGTCGAGCCTACGCAGTTCTTCGGCGAGGCACTCGCGCAGCCCACGGCGGGGCAGCGAGAGCTCGTGCGTGGGCTGGCCGGCCTGCGAGAGCTGCGCGACGGCGGGCTGCACGCGCTCGAGCCGCACCGCGCCGGTCGCGCGATGCAGCACGACCCGGTGGATGCCCGAGGTCGGGTTGCCGTCGGCCACGTCGACCGTCACGGGCACCTGCAGCTGTCGCCGCAGCCACGCCGCGAGCAGCAGGGTCGAAGGGGAGTCGGGCGCGCCCGAGACCTCGGCGCTCGTGATGGGCTCGTACGGCGGCTGGTCGAGCGCCGCAGCGAGCTGCGCGCGCCAGAGCGTGAGGCGCGTCCAGGCGAAGTCGGTGTCACCGGGTTCGTAGTGGTCGGCGAGGCGCCGCAGCATGCCGACGGGGTCGTCGGCGGCACCGCTGTCGGTGATGCGTCGCTGGGCGATGCGGCCGAGCGGGGTGTCGCACGCGCGCTGGTCGGGGCATTCGCCCGGCCACCAGGTGACGACGGGCGCGTCGGGCAGCAGCAGGCCCGTGACGAGGCCCTGCTGGTCGCGCGCGGTGTCGCCGTGCGCGCGCAGCACGATGACCTCGCTGGCTCCGGCGTCGCCGCCGACGCGAATCTCGGCGTCGAGGCGGTTCTGCTCGCCCGCACCGTTCGTCGAGACGACGATGATGCGCATCGGATGCTCGCGCGAGGCCTCGTTCGCGGCCTCGATGGCCTCCTCCTCGGCTCCGATCGCGGTGGCGATGACGAGCGTGAGCACGCGGCCGAGGGCGACCGCGCCGCCCTCCTCGCGGATGGTGACGAGCTTCTTCGACACCTGGCTCGTGGTGGTGTCGGGCAGGTCGATGATCACGGGCGCCTCCAGACGCGGCCGTCGCGGGCGAGCAGGTCGTCCGCGGACTTCGGGCCCCACGTGCCGGGGGCGTACTGCTCGGGCCTGCCCTGCGTCGCCCAGAACTCCTCGATCGGGTCGAGGATCTTCCAGCTGAGCTCGACCTCCTCGTGGCGGGGGAAGAGCGGGGGCTCGCCGAGCAGCACGTCGAGGATGAGCCGCTCGTAGGCTTCGGGGCTCTGCTCGGTGAAGGCGTGACCGTAGCCGAAGTCCATCGTCACGTCGCGCACCTGCATGCCCGCACCGGGCACCTTCGAGCCGAAGCGCATCGTCACGCCCTCGTCCGGCTGCACGCGGATCACGAGGGCGTTCTGCCCGAGCGCCGACGTCTGGCTCTCGGCGAAGAGGTACTGCGGGGCGCGCTTGAACACGACCGCGATCTCGGTGACGCGACGCCCGAGTCGCTTGCCGGCGCGCAGGTAGAAGGGCACGCCCGCCCAGCGGCGGGTCGAGATGTCGAGCCTCATGGCCGCGTAGGTCTCGGTGACCGACTGCGGGTTCATGCCCTCCTCCTCGAGGAAGCCGGGCACCCATTCCCCGCCCTGCCAGCCGCTCGCGTACTGTCCGCGCGCGGTGGCCGTCGCGAGGTCCTTCGGCAGTCGCACGGCCGAGAGCACCTTCTCCTTCTCGGCGCGCAGGTCGGCCGCGTCGAACGAGACGGGCTCCTCCATCGCGGTGAGGGCGAGCAGCTGCAGGAGGTGGTTCTGGATGACGTCGCGCGCGGCGCCGATGCCGTCGTAGTACCCGGCTCGTCCGCCGACGCCGATGTCCTCCGCCATGGTGATCTGCACGTGGTCGACGTAGTTGGCGTTCCAGATCGGCTCGTACATCATGTTGGCGAACCGCAGGGCGAGGATGTTCTGGACGGTCTCCTTGCCCAGGTAGTGGTCGATGCGGAACACCGAGTCGGCGGGGAAGACCGATTCCACGACGGCGTTGAGCTCGCGCGCGGTCTGCAGGTCGCTGCCGAAGGGCTTCTCGATGACGACGCGTCGCCACTCGCCCTCCTTCGCCTCGGCGAGCCCGCTGCGCCGCAGCTGCTCGGTGACGAGCGGGAACGACTTCGGCGGGATCGACAGGTAGAAGGCGTGATTGCCCATCGTGCCGCGCTCGCGGTCGAGCTCGGCGATCGTCTCGGAGAGGCGCTGGAAGGCGCTGTCGTCGTCGAAGTCGCCGGAGACAAAGCGGATGCCCGCCGCGAGCTGCTTCCAGGTGGCCTCGTCGAACGGCGTGCGCGCGTACTGCTTGACCGCATCGTGCACGACCTGCTCGAAGTCCTGGTCCTCCCAGTCGCGGCGCGCGAAGCCGACGAGGGCGAAGCCCGGGGGCAGCAGGCCGCGGTTGGCGAGGTCGTACACCGCCGGCATGAGCTTCTTGCGCGACAGGTCACCCGTCACGCCGAAGATGATGAGCCCGCTGGGCCCGGCGATGCGGTTGAGCCTGCGGTCCTCCGCCGAGCGCAGCGGGTTGCTCTCCGGCGAGATCTCGACCGGTGCCATGGTTCTCCTCGGTTGCTTCGGGCGTCAGGCGATCGCGGCGATGAGCGCGGCGACCGCGTCCGCGTCGGCGACGGCGAGCGTCACGACGGGGCGGCCGTGCTCGGCGAGCACGCGCGCGTCACCGGCGGCCTGCGCCGCGATGAGCTGGCCGAACGTGAACGGGCGCTCGGGGATCTCCAGGTCGCCGGCAGGCGCGGTGACGATCTGCAGGAAGACGCCGTGCGCGGGGCCGCCCTTGTGGTACTGCCCGGTGGAGTGCAGGAAGCGCGGGCCCCAGCCGAACGTGACGGGGCGCCCGCTCGCGGCGGCGAGCCGGTGCCGGATCGCCTCGAGCTCCGGGTGCGCGGTGCGGTCGAGGTAGGCGTGCACGGCGATGTAGCCGTCGGCGGGCACGGCGTTACGCAGGCGCGCGACGGCCTCGGCTGCGGTGGTCGCGCCTTCGAGCAGCGCTGCGGGGCCCGTCACGGCGATGCCGCCGTCGACGAAGGCCGGCGCGGCCGGCTCGGGGCGGGCATCCAGCAGGCCTCGCGCAGCGATCTTGGCCGACTCGACGTCGGGCTGGTCGAAGGGGTTGATGCCGAGCAGGATGCCCGCGACGGCGGTCGCGTACTCCCACGTCATGAGCAGCCCGCCCAGCGAGCCGGAGAGCTCGATCTCGCCAGGAGCGACCTCCTCGGTCGCGCGGGCGCTGCCGACGAGGCGCACGACCTGCACATCGTCGGCGACGGAGCTCAGCTCGGGCGCGTCGGGGCCGACGACAACCGGCAGGATGCCCGTGCCCTGCTTGCCCGTCGACTCGGCGATGAGCTGCTCGACCCAGTCGCCGAGTCCCACGATGTGGGTGCCGTCGGCGACGATGACGAGCTTGTCGCGGCGCGGGGAGGTGCCGGCGATCGCGGCGCCGAGCTGCAGCCCGGGGTTGGAGGGGCTGTCGATGGCGAGGGGCGCGAGCGCCGCCTCGGCCTCGTCGAGCAGCTCGACGATGTCGGCGCCGGCGAGGCCCGAGGGCACGAGCCCGAACGCGGTGAGCGCCGAGTAGCGCCCGCCGACGGTCGGGTCGGCCCGGAAGACGCGGTAACCGGCGGCGAGCGAGGCCTGCTCGAGCGGCGACTCGGGGTCGGTGACGACGACGATGCGCTCGGCGGGGTCGATGCCGGCGGCGCGGAAGGCGGCCTCGAAGGCGCGCTTCTGGCTGTCGGTCTCGACGGTCGAGCCCGACTTCGACGACACGACGACGACGGTCTCGGCGAGACGGTGCTCGAGCACGGAGCGCACCTGGTGCGGGTCGGTCGAGTCGAGCACGACGAGGTCGGCGCCGACGGTGCGCGTGATGACCTCGGGTGCGAGCGACGACCCGCCCATGCCGCACAGCACGACGCGGGTGAGGCCGCGCGCGTGCAGGTCGTCGCGCAGGGCGAGGATCTCGTTCACGAGCGGGCGCGACACCGAGACGGCCTGGGTCCAGCCGAGTCGCTTCGACGCCTCCTCCTCGGCCTCGGGGCCCCAGAGAGTCGCGTCACCGGCGGTGATGCGGCTCGCGACGAACTGCTCGACGAGCTGCGGCACGACGCGCTCGATGGCCTCCCCTGCGGCGCCGCGGGCGCCGATCGTCGCCGTCATCGGGCCGCCTCGAGCGCCGCGGTGACGGTGTCGAGCAGCTCGTTCCAGCTGACGATGAACTTCTCCACGCCCTCCTTCTCCAGCAGCGCGGTCACCTCGGCGATCGAGATGCCGAGCCCCTCGAGCGCCGCGAGCACCTCGCGCGACGCCGCGTACGAGCCGGTGACCTGGTCGCCCGCGATGACGCCGTGGTCGAACGTGGCCTCGAGCGTCTTCTCGGGCATCGTGTTGACGGTGCTGCCGACGGCGAGCTCGGTGACATAGAGGGTGTCGGGAAGCGCCGGGTCCTTGACGCCGGTCGAGGCCCACAGCGGCCGCTGCACGTTCGCGCCGGCGTCGAGCAGCGCACGGGCGCGCTCGCCCGCGAACTGCTGCTCGAAGAGCTCGTAGGCCAGGCGCGCGTTGGCGATGCCCGCCTTGCTCTTGAGCGCGAGCGCCTCGGGCGTGCCGAGGGCGACGAGTCGCTTGTCGATCTCGGTGTCGACGCGCGAGACGAAGAACGACGCGACCGAGTGGATCGTCGCGAGGTCGATGCCGGCCTCGCGCGCCTTCTCCAGGCCCGCGAGGTACGCCTCGATGACCTCCTGGTAGCGCTCGAGGCTGAAGATGAGGGTCACGTTGACGCTGATGCCGGCGCCGATGGTCTCGGTGATCGCCTCGAGACCCTCGCGCGTGGCAGGGATCTTGATCATCGCGTTGGGCCGGTTGACCTTCGCCCACAGCTGGCGGGCCTGCTCGATGGTGCCAGCCGCGTCGTGCGCGAGACCCGGCTCGACCTCGATCGACACGCGGCCGTCCTGACCGGCGGTGCTCGCATAGATCGGGGCGAAGATGTCGCTTGCCGCGGCGACGTCGTCCGTGGTGATCTCGAAGACCGCGTCGGTCACGTCGACGCCGGCCGCCGCGAGGTCGCGGATCTGCGCGTCGTAGGTGGTGCCCGTGGCCAGCGCCGCGGCGAAGATCGTCGGGTTCGTGGTGACGCCGACGACGTCGCGCGTCTCGATGAGCGAGGCGAGCGCGCCCGAGGTGATGCGGTCGCGCGACAGATCGTCGAGCCAGATGCTGACGCCAAGCGCGCTGAGCTGGGCGGTGGGGGTGGAGCTCATGATGGTCCTCTCGGTGCCCGCCGGGGGGGCGAGCGGATGCGGTGGTGGCGGTGAGGGGGAAGGGGGGCGTCGCCTAGGCGGCGGCGATCGACTCGAGCGCCGCGGCGACGGCGGCCTCGGCCGTGATGCCGAACTCGCGGAAGAGCGTCTGGTAGTCGGCGGATGCTCCGAAGTGCTCGATCGACACGGCCCGGCCGCGCGAGCCCAGGTAGCGGTGCCACGAGAGCGCCACGCCGGCCTCGATCGACACGCGCGCGGTCAGGGAGCTCGGCAGCACCGACTCGCGGTACTCGGCGCTCTGCTCCTCGAACCACTCCAGGCAGGGCGCCGACACGACGCGGGCGTGCACACCTTGGGCGGCGAGCTGCTCGCGCGCGGCGAGCGCGACCTGCACCTCGGAGCCCGTGGCAATGAGCACGACGTCGGGAGAGCCGTTCGCGGCCTCGGCGAGCACGTAGGCGCCGCGGGCGACGTGGTGCGCGGCGGCCAGGACGTCGCCCGAGGCGGCGTCATCCCCGCGCTCGAAGACCGGCACGTTCTGACGGGTCAGCGCGATGCCGGTGGGCCGGTCGTTGCGCTCGAGCACGGTCTTCCAGGCCCAGGCGGTCTCGTTGGCGTCGGCGGGGCGCACGACCTCCAAGCCTGGGATCGCCCGCAGCGAGGCGAGCTGCTCGATCGGCTGGTGCGTGGGGCCGTCCTCGCCGAGGGCGACCGAGTCGTGCGTCCAGACGTAGGTGACCGGCACGCGCATGAGGGCAGCGAGGCGCACGGCGGGGCGCATGTAGTCGCTGAAGATGAGGAAGGTGCCGCCGAACACGCGCGTGCGGCCGTGCAGCGCGATGCCGTTGAGGATCGCGCCCATCGCGTGCTCGCGGATGCCGAAGTGCAGGATGCGGCCGTACGGGTTCGCCTGCCACTCGTGCGTGGAGTGCTCGGCAGGCGCGAACGAGCCGCCGCCGGCGATCGTCGTGAGGTTCGACTCGGCGAGGTCGGCCGAGCCGCCCCAGAACTCCGGCAGCACGCCGGCGATCGCGTTGATGACCTTGCCGCTCGCGGCACGGGTCGACACGCTCGTGCCGCCCTCGAAGACGGGCAGCGCCTGTTCGAGGCCCTCGGGCAGCTCGCCGGCGAGCATCCGGTCCAGCAGCGCCTTGCGCTCGGGGTTCGCGGCCGCCCACGCGTCGAAGCGCGCCTGCCAGGCCGCACGACGCTCGGCGCCGCGCTCGACCGCCTTGCGCGTGTGGGCGATGACCTCGTCGGCGACGACGAACGACTGCTCGGGGTCGAAGCCCATGACGCGCTTCGTCGCGGCGAGCTCGTCCGCGCCGAGCGCCGAGCCGTGGATCTTGCCCGTGTTCTGCTTCGTCGGCGCGGGCCAGCCGATGATCGTCTTGAGGATGATGATGCTCGGCTTGTCGGTCTCGGCCTTCGCGGCCTCGAGCGCGGCGTGCAGCGCGTGCACATCCTCGACGTACTCGCCCGTCCTCTTCCAGTCGACCGTCTGCACGTGCCAGCCGTAGGCGGCGTACCGCGCGGCGACGTCCTCGGTGAAGGCGATGTCGGTGTCGTCCTCGATCGAGATCTGGTTCGAGTCGTAGATGACGACGAGGTTGCCGAGCTGCTGGTGGCCGGCGAGCGAGCCCGCCTCGGCCGTCACGCCCTCCTGCAGGTCGCCGTCGCCGGCGATGACGTAGACGTGGTGGTCGAAGACGCTCTCGCCCGCGGGGGTCTCCGGGTCGAGCAGACCGCGCTCGAAGCGCGCGGCGTAGGCGAAGCCGACGGCCGAGGCGAGGCCCTGGCCGAGCGGCCCGGTCGTGATCTCGACGCCATCGGTGTGGCCGTACTCGGGGTGGCCGGGGGTCTTCGAGCCCCACGTGCGCAGCGCCTTGAGGTCGTCGAGCTCGAGGCCGTAGCCGCCGAGGTAGAGCTGCACGTACTGCGTCAGCGAGCTGTGGCCCGCGGAGAGGATGAACCGGTCGCGCCCGAGCCACTGCGGGTCGCTCGGGTCGTGCTGCATGACCTTCTGGTGCAGGAGGTAGGCGACGGGCGCGAGGCTCATGGCCGTGCCGGGGTGGCCGTTGCCGACCTTCTCGACGGCGTCGGCGGCGAGCAGCCGCGCGGTGTCGACGGCGGCGGCGTCGATCTCGTCCCAGTGGAGCTCGGTCATGCGGGGGTACGGCCCTTTCTCGAATGGTGCCCGGCGCGCGGGCATGAGGCTCTTGCCCAGATCACCCTTGATCGAGACCGCGGCCTGCTCGGGCTCCCGAGGGGGATCGGGCGCCCCCGTTTCGAGAGACGGACGTGGCGGCGGACAAGCCTCCCCAGTATAAGAGCGCGCTGGGAGGACGGGCACCAGGGCTGCCCGCCGGAGGGGGCGGCTCCGGGCCTCGCGTAGACTGGAGGGAGGCACGCCCGCAGAACGAGGAGTCATGGACACAGCGCTGGATCAGCCCGTCGTCGCCCGGCGCCCGACCCTCCGCCGCACCCTCGCCGCCTACGTCGCCCTCATGAAGCTGCGCGTCGTCGAGCTGCTGCTCGTCACGACCGCCCCCGTCATGGTGCTCGCCGAGGGCGGCCTGCCCGACCCGTGGCTCGTGATCGCGACCCTCATCGGCGGCACGCTCTCGGCCGGCAGCGCGAACGCGTTCAACATGTACCTCGATCGCGACATCGACCGGCTCATGAACCGCACGCGCAACCGCCCGCTCGTCACGGGCGACCTGACCGATCGCCAGGCGCTCGCATTCGCCTACGGCTCCGGCGCCGTCTCGATCCTCTGGCTGGGCGTGTTCGCGAACTGGCTCGCCGCCTCGCTCTCGCTCGCTGCGATCCTGTTCTACGTCATCCTCTACACGATGGTGCTCAAGCGCCGCACCGAGCAGAACATCATCTGGGGCGGCATCGCCGGCTGCTTCCCGGTGCTCATCGGCTGGAGCGCGGTGACCGGCTCGCTCGACTGGGCCCCGGTCATCCTGTTCCTCGTGGTCTTCCTCTGGACCCCGCCGCATTACTGGCCGCTGTCGATGCGCTACCGCGACGACTACGCCTCGGCGCACGTGCCGATGCTCGCCGTCGTCCGCGGGGGAGAGGTCGTCGGCCTGCAGATCATCCTTTATGCGTGGGCGACGGTCGCGATGTCGCTCATCCTCATCCCCGTCGCGGGCATGGGCCTGGTCTACACCCTCGCCGCGCTCGGCTCGGGGGCTTGGTTCATCGTCGAGAGCCATGGTCTCTACAACCGACTGCTGCGCGACGAGGAGGCCACGCCGATGCGCGTGTTCCACGCGAGCATCAGCTACCTGACGCTGTTGTTCGTCGCGGTCGGCATCGACCCACTGCTGCCGCTGTGATCGGCTGCGCCGCCGGCGACACCAGGCTGGGCGGGATGCCCGTCAGGCGCTGACGGCGTCGCGCACGACGATCGCGTCGTCGCCCGCGACCGCGGCGCGCGGTGCCCGCAGCGCGAGCAGCACGGCCGTCATGACCGCGACGAGCACGCAGGCGAGCACCATGTGCACGCCGACCAGGATCACCGGGAGACCGAGCCGGGCCTGGGCGAGGCCGACCGCGATCTGCACGACGACGACCGCGAGGAGACCGAGCGAGGCGCGGCGGAGCATCCGCGACCCCAGGCGCAGCCCGATCGCGGCGAGGGCGACGGCGCCCGCGAAGGAGGCGTACGCGGGCCACGAGTGAATGTGCTGCCACAGCTCCGAGTCGAGTCCGTTGCGCGCGGCGCCGCCGTCGCCGGCGTGCGGGCCCGAGCCGGTGACGACGATGCCGACGAGCACGGTGATCCAGACGGC
Organism: Microcella alkalica; assembly: GCF_014595885.1. GTDB lineage: Bacteria > Actinomycetota > Actinomycetes > Actinomycetales > Microbacteriaceae > Microcella > Microcella alkaliphila_B. The sequence continues at coordinate 499,156 of NZ_JABUKC010000002.1, forward strand.
GACGGCGGTGACGAGCGCGAGAGGCCGCACGAAGCCGGGCAGCGGCAGCAGCGCGCCCGCCTGGCCGCGGTAGACGCGCGCGACGAACACGGTTGCAAGCGCGACGAGCACGGCCGAAACGACGAAGTGCAGGCCGACGATCCACGGGTTCAGCTCGGTGAGCACGGTGATACCGCCGATGATCGCCTGCGCGGGGATGCCCAGGCCCAGCGCGATCGACAGGCGCAGCAGTTCGGGGCGCTCGCGACGCATCCGCACCACGAAGGCGAAGGCGACGATCGCGATGATGACGAGCACGAAGGTCAGCAGGCGGTTGCCGAACTCGACGATGCCGTGGATGCCCATCTCGGGCGTCGCGACGAACGACTCGGGCGTGCACCGGGGCCAGGTGGGGCAGCCGAGACCCGAGCCGGTGAGGCGCACGGCCCCGCCGGTGCCGACGATGAGCGTCTGGCTCACGAGCGAGGCCCAGGAGATGAACCGCACGCGACGGTCGACCGTCGACGGCAGCCACGCGACGACCCTGCGGCCGGCTCCGACGATCCTGTGGCCCAGGCGATTCACGGCGTGCACCTCTCGTATTCAGCGGCGGCGCGGTAGACTCTCAGCGCTCACCATCAGTGTCGATCGCGGGTGTCGATGCGGCGCAGTTCGCCGGTCGTTCCGCCCGCTGCCAGTCTACGTCTGGCTCCTTGAGCATCAGCCCCGATCGCGGACGTGACCGTTCGCGCTGGCGGCTGGAGGGAATCGATCGACGCTCCGACCGGTTGGGTTCGGCAACAGAGAGGAAACGCATGTCTGACGTGCTCATCGACCGACCCGAGCTCGAGGGCCTCGGTCAGTACGAGTTCGGCTGGGCCGACCCCGACGCCGCCGGTGCGACCGCTCGTCGCGGCATCTCCGCCGAGGTCGTCACCGACATCTCGAACCTCAAGAACGAGCCCGAATGGATGCTCCAGCGTCGCCTGCGCGGCTACGAGCTCTTCGGCAAGAAGCCCATGCCGCTGTGGGGCGCCGACCTGTCGGGCATCGACTTCGACAACATCAAGTACTTCGTGCGCTCGACCGAGAAGCAGGCCACCTCGTGGGAGGAGCTGCCGGAGGACATCAAGGCCACGTACGAGAAGCTCGGTATCCCCGAGGCCGAGCGCCAGCGCCTCGTCGCGGGTGTCGCCGCGCAGTACGAGTCGGAGGTCGTCTACCACCAGATCCGCGAGGATCTCGAGGCGCAGGGCGTCATCTTCATGGACACCGACACGGCGCTGAAGGAGCACCCGGAGTTCTTCGAGGAGTACTTCGGCACGGTCATCCCGGCCGGCGACAACAAGTTCGCCGCCCTCAACACGGCCGTCTGGTCGGGCGGATCGTTCGTCTATGTGCCGCCGGGCGTGCACGTCGAGATTCCGCTGCAGGCCTACTTCCGCATCAACACCGAGAACATGGGCCAGTTCGAGCGCACGCTCATCATTGCCGACGAGGGCTCGTACGTGCACTACATCGAGGGCTGCACGGCCCCGATCTACAAGAGCGACTCGCTGCACTCGGCCGTCGTCGAGATCATCGTGAAGAAGAACGCCCGCGTGCGCTACACGACGATCCAGAACTGGTCGAGCAACGTCTACAACCTCGTCACCAAGCGCGCGGTCGCGCACGAGGGCGCGACGATGGAGTGGATCGACGGCAACATCGGCTCGAAGGTCACGATGAAGTACCCCTCGATCTTCCTCATGGGCGAGCACGCCAAGGGCGAGACCCTCTCGGTCGCCTTCGCGGGCCCCGGCCAGCACCAGGACGCGGGCGCGAAGATGATCCACATGGCGCCGTACACGACGTCGTCGATCGTCTCGAAGTCGATCGCGCGCGGCGGCGGCCGCGCCGGCTACCGCGGCGAGGTGCGCGTCGACGCGAACGCCCACCACTCGGCGAACACGGTGCGCTGCGACGCGCTGCTCGTCGACACGATCTCCCGCTCCGACACCTACCCGGCGATCGACATCCGCGTCGACGACGTGCAGCTGGGGCACGAGGCCACGGTCTCGCGCGTGAGCGAGGAGCAGCTGTTCTACCTCCAGTCGCGCGGCCTCCCGGAGGACGAGGCGATGGCGATGATCGTGCGCGGGTTCATCGAGCCCATCGCGCGCGAGCTGCCGATGGAGTACGCACTCGAACTCAACAAGCTCATCGAGATGAGCATGGAAGGCAGCGTCGGCTAGGAATGAGCTCCACCATCGAGACCGAGAAGCCCCAGGCCCCCGGCGCGAAGGCGCACACGGACGGGAACTGGGATGTCCCCGTCCAGACCCGCTCGGAGCGCTTCGCCTCCGCCGTGCACGCCGACTTCCCGGCCGTGACAGGCCGCGAGCTGGAGTGGCGCCTGACGCCCGTCGAGAAGATCCGCGACCTCATCGACGGCGAGCTCGACGGCGGCCGCTTCCCCGCGACCGTCACCGAGGCGCCCGGCGTCACCGCGGAGTGGATCGGCCGTGACGACGCGCGCATCGGCGCCGCCGGCCTGGCCGAGGAGCGCGCCGCCGCGAACGCCTGGTCGAGCTTCCGCGAGGCGCTCGCGGTCACGTTGACGGCGGAGGAGCCCGTCGAGGTCGTCATCGACCGTCAAGGGGATGACCGCACCCCGCGCGCCGCCCACACCGTCATCACGGCGAAGGCCCACGCCCGCGGGCTCGTCGTCATCGACAACCGCGGCAGCGCCCGCCTGAGCGAGAACCTGGAGATCGTCGTCGACGACGGCGCTCACCTCACGGTCGTGAGCCTGCAGGAGTGGGACGACGAGAGCGTGCACCTATCGAGCCAGTTCGCCCGCGTGGGCCGCGACGCGACCCTCAAGCACGTGGTGGTGTCGCTCGGCGGTGCCGTCGTGCGCGTGAACCCCTCGGCGCACCTCGCGGGGGAGGGCGCGACCGGCGAGCTGCTGGGTCTGTACTTCTCCGACGCGGGGCAGCACCTCGAGCAGCGCGTCTACGTCAACCACATCGCCCCGCACACCGTGAGCCGCGTGACCTACAAGGGCGCGCTGAACGGCGAGGGCGCGCGCTCGGTCTGGGTCGGCGACGTGCTCATCGGCCGCGAGGCCACGGGCACCGACTCGTACGAGCAGAACCGCAACCTCGTGCTGAGCGACGGCACGCGCGCCGACTCGATCCCGAACCTGGAGATCGAGACGGGCGACATCGCCGGCGCCGGCCACGCGAGCGCGACCGGTCGCTTCGACGACGAGCAGCTGTTCTACCTGCGCTCGCGCGGCATCGCCGAGCAGGAGGCTCGCCGCCTCGTCGTGCTGGGCTTCCTGCTGGAGGTCGTGCAGAAGATCGGCCAGGCCGAGCTCGAGGCGCGCCTCGTCGCGGCGATCGAGGCCGAGCTCGCCGCCGTGGAGGTGGTGTGACGATGGCCGCGCAGCGCGTGTGCGCCGAGGCCGACCTCGCTCCCGCCTCGGCGATGAAGGTCGTCATCGACGGCAAGCCGATCGCGGTCGTGAAGGACAGCGCGGGCGTCGTGCACGCTCTCGGCGACACCTGCACCCACGGCGACATCTCGCTCAGCGAGGGCTTCGTCGAGGACGACTCGCTGGAGTGCTGGGCGCACGGCTCGAAGTTCGAGCTCGCGACCGGCAAGCCGAAGAACTTCCCGGCCTACGAGCCGGTTCCCGTCTACGCGGTCACGGTCGAGAACGGCGACGTGTTCGTCGACGCCGACCAGACCCTCACCACGTAAGGAAGAGCACCGACATGTCCACTCTCGAGATCCGCGACCTCCACGTCAGCATCGAGACCGACCAGGGCGTCAAGCAGATCCTGCGCGGCGTCGACCTCACCATCAAGCAGGGCGAGATCCACGCCATCATGGGCCCCAACGGCTCCGGCAAGTCGACGCTCGCGTACACGATCGCCGGCCACCCGCGCTACACGGTCGACTCGGGCTCGATCACGCTCGACGGCGAGGACGTGCTGGCGATGAGCATCGACGAGCGCGCGAAGGCCGGGCTCTTCCTGGCGATGCAGTACCCCGTCGAGATCCCCGGGGTCACGGTGTCGAACTTCCTCCGCACTGCCAAGACGGCGATCGACGGCGAGGCGCCGGCGCTGCGCGGCTGGATCAAGGAGCTCAAGGGCTCGATGGAGGCCCTGCGCATGGACGCCTCCTTCGCCGAGCGCAACGTCAACGAGGGCTTCTCCGGCGGCGAGAAGAAGCGCCACGAGATCGTGCAGCTCGAGCTGCTCAAGCCGAAGATCGCCGTGCTCGACGAGACCGACTCCGGCCTCGACGTCGACGCGCTCAAGATCGTGTCGGAGGGCGTCAACCGCGTGAAGGAGAACACCGGTCTCGGTGTTCTGCTCATCACGCACTACACGCGCATCCTGCGGTACATCCAGCCCGACTTCGTGCACGTCTTCGTCGACGGCAAGGTGGCCGAGGAGGGCGGCGCGGAGCTGGCCGATCGCCTCGAGAATGAGGGCTACGACCGCTACCTCACCGGCTCGACCGTAGGCTGATCGCATGCCCACCGCACTCGAGCCGCAGCTCTTCGACCAGGTCGAGGAGGGACTGAAGGACGTCGTCGACCCCGAGCTCGGCGTCAACATCGTCGACCTCGGCCTCGTCTACGACCTGGCCTGGGACGAGGAGACCGATGCCCTCATCATCTCGATGACGCTCACGTCGGCCGGCTGCCCGCTGACGGACGTCATCGAGGAGTCGGTCGCGAACGCCCTCGATGGCATCGTCGAGCGGTTCCGCATCAACTGGGTGTGGATGCCGCCGTGGGGCCCCGAGCGCATCACCGACGACGGTCGCGACATGATGAGAGCGCTCGGATTCAGCATCTGACGACCTGACCTCACGCGAAAGGCCCCCTCCCGGTCGGGAGGGGGCCTTCGTCGCGCGGGCAGCGGCGCTACGCCTCGGTGCGCTCGCGGCGCTCGACGGCCTTCCAGATCGCCGGCAGCACGGCCGCGGCGATCGCGGCCTTGATGACGCCGCCGATGATGAACGGGTAGAAGCCCGCCACGAGGGTCGCCTGCAGGTCGTTCGGCAGCCCGAACCCGCCGAGGGAGTACGACAGCCACGGCAGGCCGATCGCGAAGACGACGAGCGAGCCGCCGAGGAAGGTGACGGCGGCCTTGAGCCAGCCGCGGTCCCAGCGGCGCTCGGCGGCCCAGCCGACGATCGCGGCCGAGACGATGAAGCCGATGATGTAGCCGCCGGTGGGCCCGGCGAGCACCGTCCAGCCCGAGGAGGCGTCGCTGTAGATGGGCAGGCCGATCGCGCCGAGCAGGGCGTAGAGCGAGAGCGACGCGGCGCCGCGCGCCGCGCCGAGCGAGGCCCCGACGAGCAGCACGGCGAGCGTCTGGCCGGTGACCGGCACGGGCCAGAGCGGGATCGCCACCTGGGCGAGTGCGGCGACGAGCGCCGTGCCGGCGATGACGAGCGCGGCGTCGGCGAGCAGGGAGCGGGGGATGACGCGGTCGACGATGGTCGAGCGCGCGGGCAGCGTGGTGGCGAGCGTCACGGAAGCGTTCCTCACGGGAATCGGTGGCCAGGGGACTGCGGTTAGACTATCGGGCTGGCCCCCCGTGCCCTCCTCTGACGAAATCCACGAAAGAACAGGACGTTCGCTGTGCTCGCTGTGCAGGATCTCGAGATCCGGGTCGGCGCGCGCCTGCTCATGGAGAACGTCTCGTTCCGCGTCGACAAGGGCGACAAGGTCGGGCTCGTCGGGCGGAACGGCGCCGGCAAGACGACGCTGACGAAGGTGCTCGCGGGCGACGAGCTGCCGACCGCCGGCACCGTGCAGCGCATCGGCGAGCTCGGCTACCTGCCGCAGGATCCCCGCTCGGGCGACCCCGAGCAGCTCGCCCGCACCCGCATCCTCGACGCCCGCGGCCTCGGCCAGATCGTCATCGACATGCAGCAGGCCACGCTCGACATGGCGAGCGACGACCCCGCCGTGAGCGAGAAGGCGATGGCGCGCTACGGGCGACTCACCGACCGGTTCCTCGCGCTCGGCGGGTACGCGGCCGAGGCCGAGGCGGCCTCGATCGCGAGCAACCTGAACCTGCCCGATCGCATTCTCAGCCAGCCGCTCAAGACGCTGTCGGGCGGTCAGCGGCGCCGCATCGAGCTGGCCCGCATCCTGTTCAGCGATGCCGAGACGATGATCCTCGACGAGCCGACGAACCACCTCGACGCCGACTCGGTGGTGTGGCTGCGCGAGTTCCTCTCCAGCTACCAGGGCGGGTTCATCGTCATCAGCCACGACATCCACCTCGTGGAGGAGACGGTCAACAAGGTCTTCTACCTCGACGCCAACCGCCAGGTCATCGACATCTACAACATGGGCTGGAAGCACTACCTGCGCCAGCGCGAGGCCGACGAGGAGCGCCGCAAGAAGGAGCGCGTCAACGTCGAGAAGAAGGCGACCGCGCTGCAGCTGCAGGCGGCGCGCTTCGGCGCGAAGGCCTCGAAGGCCGCCGCCGCCCACCAGATGGTCGCGCGCGCCGAGAAGATGCTCGCGGGCCTGGAGGAGGTGCGCACCGTCGACCGCGTCGCGAAGCTGCGCTTCCCGGAGCCGGCGCCCGTCGGCAAGACGCCGCTGCAGGCGAAGAACCTGTCGAAGAGCTACGGCTCGCTCGAGATCTTCACGGCCGTCGACCTCGCCGTCGATCGCGGCTCGAAGGTCGTCATCCTCGGCCTCAACGGCGCGGGCAAGACGACGCTCCTGCGCATCCTCGCGGGCGTCGACCAGCCCGACACGGGCGTGCTCGAGCCGGGCCACGGCCTCAAGGTCGGCTACTACGCGCAGGAGCACGAGACGCTCGACGTGAAGCGCAGCGTGCTGCAGAACATGATGTCGGCCTCACCGAGCATCACCGAGCTCGAGGCGCGCAAGGTGCTCGGCTCGTTCCTGTTCACGGGCGACGACACGGCGAAGCCCGCCGGCGTGCTCTCCGGCGGCGAGAAGACGCGCCTGTCGCTCGCGATGCTCGTGGTGTCGAAGGCCAACCTGCTGCTGCTCGACGAGCCGACGAACAACCTCGACCCGGCCAGCCGGGAAGAGATTCTCGGGGCGCTCGCGAACTACTCAGGGGCGGTCATCCTCGTCAGCCACGACGAGGGCGCTGTCGAGGCGCTCAACCCCGAGCGCGTGCTCATCATGCCCGACGGCGTCGAGGACCTCTGGACGAAGGACTACGCGGAGCTCATCTCGCTCGCCTGAGGCGAGCTGGCGCGGCTGGCGCTGTCGGCGGGCGGATGCTCGGCGCGAGCCTCAGCGGGCGTCGAGCAGCGCATCCTCTTCATCGGCGTCGCTCGGCCGGCGCCGCACCGGCTGCGCGACGGGCTCGCCGGAGGCCTCGGCGAGCATCCGCCGGTGCTCCTTCCGCAGCGCCCAGCCGTACCCGATGAAACCCATGAGCGCGAAGACGTACCACTGGAAGGTGTAGCTGAGGTGCGGGCCCTCGTCGGGCACGGGCCGGGTCGCGGCCACCGGGCGCGTGTCGGGCGCCGGCGACTCCGAGTCGAGCAGGCCGTAGGCGCCGGTCACGACGTCACCCGCCTCGACCCGCTCGGCGATGTCGGGCAGATGGATGGTCGCGATCTGCCCCTCGGGCGCGCCGCGGCCGCGCAGCTCGGGCTCGCCGGGCTTGAGCCGCACGAGCACCTCGACGCGCCCGCTCGGAGGGGCGGGCACGACGTCGGGGGAGTCCTGCGCCGAGCCGACCGGCAGCCAGCCGCGGTCGACGACGAACACCCGGCCGTCATCGAGCAGCAGGGGCGTGAGCACCTCGAAGCCCGGCCGGCCGTTGAGCGGGCGGGCGCGCGCGAGCAGCTGCTCGTCTACCAGGTACTCGCCCTCGAGCACGACGGGCTGCCACTCGCGCGCCGGATCGAGCGCCGTCTCATCGGGCAGCGCCTCGTCGAGCGCGACGGCGGCCGCATCCCAGTTCTCGGCGACGACCCGGATCTCGGCGACCGTCTCCAGCCGCCGCTGCCACTGCCACTGCGCGAGGCCGACGCAGACGACCGCGAAGAGCGTCGTGAGGCCGAGCCAGCCCAGCCAGCGACGCTGCAGGGCCAGTCGCAGGATGCTCACACCGACGATTCTCCCGGATCAGGCAGCGACCCCACGACGACGCCCGCCGGGGTGAGCGCCACGGGGAACCCGCGCTGGTCGACGAAGTCGTAGAGGAAGTCGCGGTGCTCGTCGCACGCGAGCCACACCTTGACCCGCTCGGGGCCGTGGATGCGGGGGTTGCGCCAGTTGACCGCCCACGTCGCCTCGGCGCGGCAGCCGGCGCGCGAGCAGTGGGTGCCGGAGATCTCGCCGGGGAGCGAGATCACGCCTGCGTGCCCGGTGGCGTGTACGGCAGAATCTGCCCGGGCCGCTCGACGTCGGAGCCCTTCGGCGCGGCGACCGTGTTGGCCGCGACGACCGCGAAGTAGGGCAGCACGATCGCGCCGAGGGCGGGGATGAGCAGCCACCAGCCGGGCGTCACGAAGCACGCGGCGATGCACACCAGTCGGATGCCCATGGCGATCGAGTACTTGACCATACGCGCACGGCGCTCCTCCGTCGGGGAGGCGGGGAGCGAGGTGATGGCGGCGCCGGTCGGCTGCTTCATGAGGGCTCGAGTCTACGTTTCGCGCCTGCGAGAAATCTGGTTCCGAGCCTGCCAATAGGCTGGGGTCATGAGCACTCAGCGCACCGTTCTCGTCACCGGCGGCAACCGCGGCATCGGCTACGCGATCGCCGAGGAGTTCCTCGCCCAGGGCCACCGCGTCGCCGTCACGGCGCGCTCCGGCAGCGGCCCCGAGGGTGCGCTCACGGTCACCGCCGACGTCACCGACGCCGCCTCGATGGACGCCGCCTACAGCGAGGTCGAGGCCGCGTACGGCCCCATCGAGGTCGTCGTCGCGAACGCCGGCATCACCCGCGACACCCTGCTGCTGCGCATGTCGGACGACGACTTCCAGACCGTCGTCGACACGAACCTCACGGGCGCCTTCCGCACCGTGAAGCGCGCCATGAAGGGGATGCTCAAGGCGCGGTTCGGCCGCGTCATCCTGATCTCGAGCGTCGTGGGGCTGTACGGCTCGCCCGGGCAGGTCAACTACTCGTCGTCGAAGGCGGCGCTCGTCGGCATGGCCCGCTCGATCACGCGCGAGCTCGGCAGCCGCGGCATCACCGCCAACGTCGTCGCGCCCGGCTTCATCGAGACCGACATGACCGCCGAGCTGCCGGCCGAGCAGCAGCAGGCCTACAAGGACTCGATCCCGGCCGGCCGCTTCGCGAGCCCCCAGGAGGTCGCGCGCGTCGTCACCTGGCTCGCCGGCGACGACGCCGCCTACATCTCGGGCGCGGTCATCCCCGTCGACGGCGGCCTCGGGATGGGGCACTAGCCCCTGAGCTTCGAGTGCTTACCTTTGGCGCCGAAGCCGCGAAGAGGTTTTCTAGCTCTTGGTGAAGCTCGGACCATCGCCGCACTAGGAGGAGGACTTCGTCAACGGTCTCGTCCTCTACCTTTGCGGAGTACGCCAAGACTACGGACGACGATGCCATTGCGCCGGAGTGCGTACCGATGAAGCGCTCCATCTCGAGCACGATCGATCGGAGTTGCTCTTCAAGGACGGTGAGCTTTGCCACAACTATCTGGCGACTTAGCTCCATCAACGAATCGCGGATCAGCATTACCGCCTCGGAATAGTCGTCTCCTGACGGCCGCTGCGCTTCCGGGATCTGACGGAACGACCTGGAGAACGACGCGACACTGGCGACGCCGGCTGCGAAGTTCGCGCTTGCTATAAGAAGCGGTGCCAACACCGCTCTGACTTCAGCAAAGTGAGCATCTAGACGTTGGCGGTCTTCGTGTCGGGCTTGCCATCGCAGAGGGATCAGCGGTGCAAGGAGCGTTCCGATAACGCCCAGGCCCGCGATACCGAATGTCAACCATTGGGATTCACTCACATGGGCACGGTAGAGCCATACACGGACACTTGCTCAGGCGCGCAACCCCAGCAGGGGCAGGGCGTCACGCAGGTCGCGGCGCGGCAGGCACACGTCGGCGGCCTCCCGCAGCACGGGCTTGGCGTCGAACGCGACGCCGAGGCCCGCGGCGCGCAGCATCAGCAGGTCGTTCGCGCCGTCGCCGATGGCGACGGTGCGGCGGAGCGGCAGATCGTGGGCGGCCGCCCACTCGCGCAGGGCATCCGCCTTCGCGGCCGCGTCGACGACGGGGCCGACGGTGCGCCCCGTGAACCGGCCGTCGACGACCTCGAGCCGGTTCGCCCGGTGGTGGTCGAGCCCGAGGTCGGCGGCGATCGGGTCGAGCAGCTCGTGGAAGCCCCCCGAAACGACGGCGATCGCGCCGTCAGCGGCGTGCACGGCATCGACGAGCTCGCGCGCTCCGGCCGTCAGACGGATGCGCGCGCCGACCCGAGCACAGCATCCCGCGTCGACGCCCGCGAGGGTCGCGACCCGCTCGGCGAGCGAGGCGGCGAAATCGAGTTCGCCGCGCATCGCCCGCTCGGTGATCTCGGCGACGAGCGCACCGGAACCCGCCTCGTCGGCGAGCAGCTCGATGGCCTCGTCCTCGATGAGCGTGGAATCGACGTCGAGCACGACGAGGAAGCGAGTCATGGGGCGGGGCACTCCTCGGCGGCGGGCGCGAGGCGGGATGCTCCCGACTCGCTACTCGATGCGGATGCCCTTGCCGACGACGGTGATGCCGGAGTCGGTGACCGTGAAGCCGCGGGCTCGGTCGGCGTCGTGGTCGACGCCGACGTGCGCGCCGGGCGAGACCACGACCTCCTTGTCGAGAATAGCCCGCCGCACGACGGCACCCGCGCCGATCGTGGTGCGCTCGAAGATTACCGAGTCGGTCACCTCGGCCGACTCCACCGTGACCCACGTGCCGAGCACGCTGCGCTCGATGCGGGCGCCCGAGATCACCGAGCCGAGCGAGACGATCGAGTCGATGACGTGCCCGGTCTCACCGGCGCCATCGCGCACGAACTTCGCCGGCGGCATGTTGAGCTGCTGGCTGTAGATCGGCCACGCGGTGTTGTAGAGGTTGAACACCGGCAGCGCCGAGATCAGATCCTGGTGGGCGTCGAAGAACGACTCGATCGTACCCACGTCGCGCCAGTAGAAGCGGTCGCGCTCCGTTGCGCCCGGCACGTCGTTGTGGTTGAGGTCGTAGACGAAGGCCTCGCCGCGGCGCACGAAGTCGGGCACGATGTCGCCGCCCATGTCGTGCTTCGAGGTCTCCAGCTCGCCGTCGCGCGTGACGGCGTCCATGAGCACGTCGGCGTCGAAGACGTAGTTGCCCATCGAGGCGAGCACCTGGTCGGGCGCGTCGGCGAGGCCCACCGCATCCTTCGGCTTCTCGTGGAACGCCGCGATGCGCGAGGGGTTCGCCGGGTCGGTCTCGATGACGCCGAACTGGTCGGCGAGGGCGATGGGCTGACGGATGCCGGCGACCGTGACGCCCGCGCCGTTCTCGATGTGCGCCTGGATCATCTGCGTGAAGTCCATGCGGTAGACGTGGTCGGCGCCCACCACGACCACGATGTCGGGCTTCTCGTCGCGGATCAGGTTCAGGCTCTGGAAGATCGCGTCGGCGCTGCCGGCGAACCAGCGCTTGCCGAGGCGCTGCTGCGCCGGCACGGAGGCGACGTAGGCGTTGAGCATGCCGCTGAGGCGCCAGGTCTGCGAGATGTGGCGGTCGAGCGAGTGGCTCTTGTACTGAGTGAGCACCACGATCTGGCGCAGCCCCGAGTTGATGAGGTTCGACAGCGCGAAGTCGATGAGCCGGTAGCCGCCGCCGAAGGGCACGGCGGGTTTCGCCCGGTCAGCCGTGAGCGGCATGAGCCGCTTCCCTTCGCCACCGGCCAGCACGATTCCGAACACCTTGGGGGACGCCATGCCCCCACAGTAGGGGAGCGTCCCTCGCTGTACTAGCGTCGTCACCATGCGCGTCGACGTCATCTCCCGTGAGTATCCGCCCGAGGTCTACGGGGGAGCGGGAGTGCACGTCGCCGAGCTCGTGCGGGCCCTGCGGCACGACGCCCTCGACGTGCGCGTGCGCTGCTTCGGCGCCCCCCGCAACGAGGCCGACACGCACGCCTACCTCGTGCCCGGCGCCCTCTCGTCGGCCAACCCGGCGCTCGCGACGCTCGGCGTCGACCTCGCGATCGCCGACGACGTCGACGGCGCTGACCTCGTGCACTCGCACACCTGGTACGCCAACGCCGCCGGCCAGCTCGCGGCGATGCTGCACGACATTCCGCACGTCGTCACCGCGCACAGCCTCGAGCCGCTGCGCCCGTGGAAGGCCGAGCAGCTCGGCGGCGGCTACCGCATCTCCAGCTGGATCGAGCGCGGGGCCTTCGAGACCGCGGATGCCGTGATCGCGGTGAGCGACGGCATGCGTCGCGACATCCTGCGCTGCTACCCCCAGCTCGACGAGCAGAAGGTCAGCGTCATCCACAACGGCATCGACCTCGACGGATGGCAGCGCACGATCGACCACGAGTTCGTGCGCACCCTCGGCATCGACCCCGACCGCCCGACGGTCGCCTTCGTCGGCCGCATCACGCGCCAGAAGGGCCTGCCCTATCTTCTCGAGGCCATGCGCGCCCTGCCGAAGGACGTGCAGCTCGTGCTGTGCGCCGGCGCCCCCGACACGCCGGAGATCCTGCGCGAGGTGCAGCACGGCGTCGCGGCGCTGCAGGGCGAGCGCACGGGCGTCGTCTGGATCGAGAGGATGCTCTCGCAGCGCGAACTGGCCTCCGTGCTGTCGCACGCCACCGCGTTCGTGTGCCCGAGCGTCTACGAGCCCCTCGGCATCGTCAACCTCGAGGCCATGGCGTGCGGCGTCGCCGTCGTCGGCACCGCCACGGGCGGCATCCCGGAGGTCGTCGATGACGGCATCACCGGCCGACTCGTGCCGATCGAGCAGGTGCAGGACGGCACGGGCACGCCCGTCGACCCGGCTCGCTTCGTCGCCGACCTCGCCGCCGTGCTCGCCGACGTCGTGAGCGACCGCGAGCGTGCGCGCACCATGGGCGAGGCTGGTCGTCGGCGGGCCGAGGAGCACTTCGCGTGGGGCGCGATCGCGGAACGCACACGCGCCCTCTACGCGAGCCTGCTCGTCTAGGCTGGGAGCCATCATGGCCAGCGTTCTCGAGTTCGACGATGTCTCCTTCACCCGCGATGGCGCGGCCATCCTGCACGACGTGCACTGGAGCGTCGACGAGGCCGACCGCTGGGTGATCCTCGGGCCCAACGGCGCCGGCAAGACGACGCTGCTGCAGCTCGCGGCCGCGGCGCAGCATCCCTCGACCGGGCGCGTGACGCTCCTCGAGGAGGAGGTCGGCCACAGCGATCTCGCCGCGCTGCGGCCCCGCATCGGCTTCGCCTCGACGGCGATGGCGCGGCGCATCCCCGCCGATGAGAGCGTGCTCGACGTCGTCATGACCGCCGCGTACTCCGTCACCGGCCGGTGGAACGAGGAGTACGAGGAGGTCGACGAGCGGCGCGCCCGCCGCGTGCTGCGCGAGTGGAAGCTCGACCGCTTCGAGCAGCGCCGCTTCGGCAGCCTCAGCGACGGCGAGCAGAAGCGCGTGCAGATCGCGCGCGCCATCATGACCGACCCGGAGCTGCTGCTGCTCGACGAGCCCGCCGCGAGCCTCGACCTCGGCGCGCGCGAAGAGCTGCTGCAGCTGCTCGGCAGCTTCGCCAGCTCGCCCGACTCGCCCGCGATGGTCATGGTCACCCACCACGTGGAGGAGATCCCCGCCGGCTTCACGCACGCGCTGCTGCTCGCCGACGGCGGCATCACCGCCGCCGGGCCGATTGACGAGATCATCACCGGCGAGCACCTCAGCCGCACCTTCGGCATCGAGCTGCAGGTGCACCGCGACGGCGACCGCTTCACGGCGCGCGCGGCCTGATCCCGCCCCGCCGCACGGCCGGGCTCTGCTAGTCTTGAGAGTCGGCCCGCGGCACTTCTCGTCGCGCCGATCGAACTTGCCCGCAGCGGGGGCCACCCGCTGAATCACAACCAAGGAACCGTTCATGAAGACTGACATCCACCCCGAGTACAAGGCGGTCGTGTTCCGCGACCTCGCGTCGGGCGAGACCTTCCTCACGCGCTCGACCGTCTCGAGCGACAAGACGATCGAGCTCGACGGCACGGAGTACCCGGTGATCGACGTCGAGATCTCGTCGGCCTCGCACCCGTTCTACACGGGCAAGCAGCGCATCATGGACTCGGCCGGTCGCGTCGAGAAGTTCAACCAGCGCTTCAAGAACTTCGGCAAGTAAGCCGCAGCAACTTCACGAAGGGCCCCGCCAGCAGGCGGGGCCCTTCGTCGTTCTCGCGCGAGCGATGCCGCGCTCAGGCGCGGGTGGGCCAGCCGCGGTCGGCCGTGAAGCGGTGGTCGCGGGTGCGCCGCATGTAGTCCTCGAACGAGTCGCACTGCTGCTCGTGCCAGCTGACCTGCGCACCGTGGAGGGCAGCGAGGTCGTCGGGCAGGGCATCCGCGAACCGGCGGGCGAGCGCCTGCGCAACGCGGCCCGCGGCGATCGCGTCGGCGGCGGCATCGTGCGCGCCCGTGAGCTCGACCCCGTAGTGCGCGGCCGCCGCCTCCAGCGTGCGCTTGCCCTTGCGGTACCGGTCGACGGCCTTGTCGATCACGAGCGGGTCGACGACGGGGGCCGGGTCGATGAGCGGCTCCACGCCGTGACGACGGCACTCGTGCTCGAGCAGGCTCAGATCGTAGGCGGCGTTGTAGACCACGAGCGGCACGGGGCGGGCGAGCAGCGCGCGCAGGGCATCCGTGATCTCGGCGACGACCTCGCGCGCCGGCCGCCCCTCCGCACGGGCGCGCTCGGTCGTGATGCCGTGCACCGCCGTCGCCCCCTCGGGGATCTCGATGCCCGGGTCGGCGAGCCACGACCACGACTCGCGCGGCAGCCCGTCAGCGCCGATCACGGCGATGTGCGCCGTGACGATGCGCGAGGTGCGCACATCGACGCCCGTGGTCTCGAGGTCGAAGACGGCGAGCTCGTCGCTCCAGTGGCGGGCGCCACCGTCGGTGTCGGTGGTGCTCGGGTCGAGAACGGTCATGCCGCGAGCCTAGGCGTGCGCACCGACGCCGAAGCCTCCGCCGTGGTGGGGGTGCGGGTCGCGATCGCCGACGTGCAGCCAGTAGAAGCTCTGCGTCGCCATCGTGAGCGTGACGTGCCCGTTCTCGTCGACCGAGGGAAAGTCGGCGCCGCCGAACAGATCCCACAGCGGCGCGCCCTCGAAGCCCGACATGTCGATCGTCGCGGCGACCGGGTTGTGGGCGAACGAGAACACGCACAGGATGCGCTCGGGGGCGTCGCCGAGGTGCGTGCCGCTGCCGGCGTACTCGCGCACGAAGGCCAGCACCGACTCGTGGTTCGTCTTCAGCACGCGGATCGTGCCCAGGCCGAAGGTCGGGTGCGCCTTGCGCACGTGGATGACGTTGCGGATCCAGTGCAGCAGCGAGCGCGACTGCGCCAGCTGCGTCTCGACGTTGATCTGGTTGTAGTGGTAGACGAGCGACTGCACCACGGGCAGGTAGAGCTTGCCGGGATCGGCGTGCGAGAAGCCCGCGTTGCGGTCGGGGGTCCACTGCATGGGCGTGCGCGAGCTGTCGCGGTCGGGCAGCCAGATGTTGTCGCCCATGCCGATCTCGTCGCCGTAGTACAGGAACGGGCTGCCGGGCAGCGAGAACAGCAGCGCGTGGGCGAGCTCGAGCTCGGCGCGGGAGTTGTCGAGCAGGGGCGCGAGGCGGCGACGGATTCCGATGTTGGCGCGCATGCGCGGGTCGTAGGCGTACCAGCCGTACATCGCCTGGCGGTACTCCTCGCTCACCATCTCGAGCGTGAGCTCGTCGTGGTTGCGCAGGAACACGCCCCAGGCGGCCCCCTCGGGCGCGTTGATCTCTTCGCTCAGCTGGCGCTCGAGCTCGGTCGCCTGCTGCGAGCGCAGGGCGTAGAAGATGCGGGGCATGACGGGGAAGTCGAAGGCCATGTGGCACTCCGGCTCGTCCTCGGAGCCGAAGAACTCGACGACCTCGTGCGGCCACTGGTTGGCCTCGGCGATGAGCACGCGACCCGGGTACTCCTTGTCGACCATGGCGCGCAGCTTCGCGATGAACTCGTGCGTCTTCGGCTCGCCCTCGCCGTTGCCCTCGTCGGACTCGTAGAGGTACGGGATCGCGTCGAGGCGGAACCCGTCGACGCCGAGGTCGAGCCAGAACCGCACGACGTCGAACAGCGCCTCGTGCACGGCCGGGTTCTCGAAGTTGAGGTCGGGCTGGTGCGAGAAGAAGCGGTGCCAGTAGAACTGCCGGCGCACGGGGTCGAAGGCCCAGTTCGACTCCTCGGTGTCGACGAAGATGATGCGCACGTTCTCGTACTTCTCGTCGGTGTCGCTCCAGACGTAGAAGTCGCCGTACGGCCCCTCCGGGTCCTCCCGCGAGGCCTGGAACCACGGGTGCTGGTCGGAGGTGTGGTTGACGACGAGGTCGATGACGATGCGCATGTTGCGCTCGTGCGCCTTCGTGACGAGCTCGCGGAACTCCTCGATCGTGCCGAACTCGGGCAGGATCGCCGTGTAGTCGCTGACGTCGTAGCCGCCGTCGCGCAGCGGGCTCTGGAAGAACGGCGGCAGCCACAGCGCGTCGATGCCGAGCCACTGCAGGTAGTCGAGCTTCGAGATCAGGCCGCCCAGGTCGCCCGTGCCGTCGCCGTTGGAATCCATGAACGACCGCACCATGACCTCGTAGAAGACGCTGCGGCGGTACCACTGCGGGTCGAGCGCGAGGCCGGGCAGGGTGATCGGGGCGGTGAAGGTCACGAGGCTCCTCGGTGGTAGGAGAGGGAGATCGGATGCGCCGCTGCAGGGCGCGGTCGGTCCACTGTAATCCGGTCGTCGCCGGGCCCTCGGCATGCGCGCCGACCTAGACTGACCGGGATGCCCGCTCCCTCTCCCTACGCCGCCGCCCTCAGCGCGATCCCGCGCCGCGACCTCGAGCTCGAGGTGCTCGGAGCCCGCACCCGCATCGCCGAGTACGGCCCGGCGGATGCCCCGCGCACCCTCGTCGTCGTGCACGGCTTCCGCGGCGATCACCACGGGCTCGAGCCCGTCGTCGCCCTCCTGCCCGAGCTGCGCATCATCGCTCCGGATCTGCCGGGGTTCGGCGCGTCGGAGCCGCTGCCCGACCGCGCGCACGACATCGAGGGCTACGCCGCCTGGCTCGATGCGCTGCTCGTCGCGCTCGGCGTGCGCGGCACCGCGGTGCTGCTCGGCCACAGCTTCGGCTCGATCGTGGTGGCAGGGGCGCTCGCGGGCGGCGTGCCCGCGCCGCGATCGGTGCTCATCAACCCGATCGGCCAGCCGGCGCTCGAGGGCCCGCGGGGCATCCTCACCCGCGGAGCGGTCGCCTTCTACCGGCTGGGCGCGGTGCTGCCGCGCCGGGCGGGCTTCGCCCTGCTGCGCAGTCGCGCGATCACGCGCGTCATGAGCGTGTCGATGGCGAAGACGCGCGAGAGGAGCCTGCGGCGCTGGATCCACGAGGAGCACGACCGCTACTTCTCGGGCTTCGCGAACCGCGACATGCTGCTCGAGGCGTTCCGCGCGTCGGTGTCGCACGACGTCAGCGACTACGCCGCCCAGGTGCGCGTGCCGACGCTGCTCATCGCGGCGGAGGAGGACGACATCACGCCGCTTGCGGCGCAGCACCGGCTCGTGCGGCTCTTCCCGGACGCACGCCTCGTCGTCGTGCCCGAGGTCGGCCACCTCGTGCACTACGAGGCGCCGGCGGCCGCGGCGCGCGCGATCCGCGAGTTCCTCGCGTGAGGCGCCGCCCGTGAGGATCGCGATCGACTGCCGCTACGTGCGCATCGGCCGGCACGACGGCATCAGCCGCTTCACGGCGAGCCTCGTCGAGCACCTGCTGCCGCTGCTCGGCGCCGACGACGAGCTCGTCGCGCTCATCCACGACGACCGCCAGCTCGACATGCTGCCCGCGGGGCTCACGGTGCACCGCGTGAGCGCGCCGACGAGCGCGCGCGAGCCGTGGGTCGCGGCGCAGGTCAACCGCATCCGCCCCGACGTGGTGTTCAGCCCCATGCAGACGATGGGCACATGGGGCCGGCGCTACCCGCTCGCGCTCACGCTGCACGATCTCATCTACTACGCGCACCCGACGCCGCCGCGCGACCTGCCCGCGCCCGTGCGGGTGCTGTGGCGGCTGTACCACCTCGCGTGGTGGCCGCAGCGACTGCTGCTGAATCGGGCGGATGCCGTGGTCACCGTGAGCGAGACGACGCGCGGCCTCATCGAGGCCCACCGTCTCACCTCGCGGCGCGTCGTCGTCGTGCCAAACGCGGCCGATCGCCCGCCTGTCGAGCGCGAGCGGGTGCGGCCCGAGGGCGTCGAGCTCGTCTACATGGGCTCGTTCATGCCGTACAAGAACGTCGAGACGCTGTGCCGGGCCCTGCACGAGCTGCCGGGCGCGAGGCTGCACTTGCTGAGCCGCATCCGGCCGGAGGATCGCTCGCGGCTCACCGCACTCGCACCCTCCGGCGCCCTCGTGGTCCACGACGGCGTGACCGACGAGGAGTACGCCTCCATCCTCGACGGCGCCACGGCGCTCGTGCACGCCTCGCGCGAGGAGGGCTTCGGCATCCCGCTCGTCGAGGCGATGGGGCGCGGCACGCCCGTCGTCGTCGCCGACACCCCGATCTTCCGCGAGATCGGCGGGTCGGCGGCGCTCTACGCGGCACCCGACGACGCCGCGGGCTTCGCGCGGCGGGTGCGCGAGCTGCTCGCGCCGGGGGAGTGGGAAGCGCGATCGCAGGCCGGGTACGCGCAGGCGGCGCGGTTCGACTGGGGGCGCAGCGCGGGCATCCTGCTGCAGCTGCTGCGCGAGCTCGCGGCGGCGCCCCGGCGCTGAGCTGTCGGGGCGGGGTGGCGTCTGCGGCTCAGCCGGCGCGCGTGACCTCGTCGAGCACGAGCACGGTGTCGTCGTCGTCGATGCAGAACCCGGCGACGTTCGCCCAGTACCCGTCGGGGCCCTCGATCGCGACGAGCTCGGCGTACGGCATCACGAGGCCCTCGACCGTCAGGCGCGCGCCATCGACCAGGCGCGTGCCGTCGGCGTCGAGCACCGCGTCGCCGTCGGCGCTGAATCCCTCGGGCCAGATCGCGAAGCGAGCGCCCTCGCCGAGGTCGACGCGAAAGCACCCCTCCTCGCCCAGCACGAGCTCGCCCTCGCCGGCCACCGGGTCACCCGCGTAGGTGTCGCCCGGCAGCTGCACGGGCAGACCCGGCCCGCCCTCGCCCTCTCCAGGCGTCTGCGCGGGCGGCGCCGTCAGGACGAGCACCACGACGATCGCCACGAGCGTCGTGACGGCGAGAGCGACGACGACGGCGACCGCACGGCGCGAGAGCATGACCGCACTGTACGCCCCGCTCGGTGCGACGGCGCGAGCGACGCGAGTCAGCCCTCGGTCGCGATCGCGGCGACCGTGCCGTTCGACCACGCGACGATGTCGTGCGGGCTCGCCGGGAAGACGTCGTAGGCGCTGCCGGCGGCGCTCCACACGGTGTCGAAGCGCAGCAGGCTCTCATCGACGAGCGTGCGCACGGGCGACGGATGCCCGATCGGGGGCACGCCGCCGATCGAGTAGCCCGTCGCCGCCTTCACGGTCTTCGCGTCGGCCTTCTCGACGGGCATCCCCACCGCCTCGGCGAGCAGGTCGAGGTCGGCGCGACGGTCACCCGCGACGAGCGCGAGCAGGGGCGAGCGCTCGTCGCCGTCGACCGCGACGAAGACGAGCGACTTCACGATCGCGCCGACCTCGCAGCCGACGGCGGCCGCGGCCTCGGCGGCGGTGTGGGTCGAGTCGGGCATCCGCACCGGCGACAGCCCCAGACCGGCGGTCGCGGCGGCGAAGCGCTCGGCGCCGGACGCCATCAGCGGTCGCCCTCGGCGCCGCGGCCCTCCTCGCGGCGGGCGAGCGGGTTCTGCTCCTCGAAGTCCTCCGCGAGGGGGAAGATCGACTGCTCGTCGACCGGGTCGTCGAAGCGCGAGAGCTCCAGGTCGCCGTCGGCGTGCAGGAAGGAGTGCACCGAGCCGTTCGTGATCGGCTCGCGGTGGCGGCCCGGGGCGACCGTCTCGAGCACGCTGCGGATCACGCCGCCGTGCGCGACGACGATGATCGCCTCGCCGGGATGCTCGGCCGCGAGCCGGTGCAGCGCCGCGACGACGCGCTCGGCGACCGCCTCGCGCGACTCGCGACCCGGCACCTCGGCGCCGTCAGGGAATCGGGCGTCGAGCTCGGCGCCCGTGAAGCCCTCCGCCTCGCCGTAGTTGCGCTCGACGAAGGCGGCGTCGAGCTCAGGCCCGGGCATCCCGATCGCGTCGGCAATGATCGTCGCGGTCTCGGCGGCGCGCGACAGCGGCGAGGCGACGATGCGCGACCACTGCCGGCCGCGCAGCAGCTCGCCCGTCGCAGCGGCCTGCTCGCGGCCGGTGTCGTTGAGGGGGATGTCGGTCGACCCCTGGATGCGCCGCGCGCGGTTCCAGTCGGTCTCGCCATGGCGGACGAGGGCGAACGCGGTCATGCCTCGAGCCTAGCCGCGCCGCTCAGGGCAGTAGCGCGTCGTGCAGGGCGGCGAGCACCTCGCTCGTGCCGGCGTCGATCTTCACCGCCGCGCGCGCATCGGCCTTCGTCGCGCCGCGGTTGACGATGACGATCGGCAGGCGCCGCTTCTGCGCGAGACCGACGAGCCGGATGCCCGAGTTCACCACGAGCGACGAGCCCAGCACGAGCAGGGCGTCGGCGCGCTGCACGATGCCGCGGGCCTCCTCGAACTTCGTCGGGGGCACGAACTCGCCGAAGAACACCACGTCGGGCTTGAGCGTGCCGCCGCACACCGAGCACTCCGGCACCGCGAACTGCGAGACGTCGTCGACCTCGGCGTCGCCGTCGGGGTTGATCGCGTGCGGCCCCTCCGGGTCGAGCCACGGGTTGAGCGCCTCGATGCGCTCGGCGATCGCGTCGCGCGCGAAGAACTGCCCGCAGTGCAGGCACGTGACGCGATCCATCGAGCCGTGCAGGTCGACGACGCGGCGGCTGCCGGCCCGCACGTGCAACCCGTCGACGTTCTGCGTCACGACCCCGCTGATGAGGCCGCCGTGCTCGAGCTCGGCGAGCAGGCGGTGGCCGTGGTTCGGGCGGGCCGCTGCGAAGCGCTTCCAGCCCAGGTGGCTGCCGGCCCAGTAGCGGCGGCGGTAGTCGTGGTCGGCCAGGAACTGGCTGTACGTCATCGGCGTGCGCACCGGTGCACCCTCCCCCCGGTAGTCGGGGATGCCCGAATCGGTGCTCACGCCGGCACCGGTGAGCACGGCGATGCGACCGCCGCGCAGCAGACCGATCGCCGCCTTGAGACCCGCGCGGGCATCCTCGCTCAGCGTCGACGCGGGCGCGGACGCGCTCGGCGCGGTCGACTGCTGCATGGGGCCTCCCTGGATCCTCCAGCAGGCTAAACGCGCGCGGTTTCGGATATGTTTCCGGAGGCTGAGCGGAGCATCGACCGCCCTCGGCGAACACGACGGCGATCGCGCGCGATCGGGAAGCGGGGGAGTGCGGTGCGGATCGTGCGGATCGAGGGCCTGGAGCATCCCGACCTCGACGACTACGCCCGCCTCACCGACGTCGCCCTCCGCCGCGTCACCGAGCCGGAGGGCGGGCTGTACCTCGCCGAATCGCTCACCGTCATCGGCCGCGCGCTGCGGGCCGGGCATGAGCCGCGCTCGGTGCTCACGAGCGAGAAGTGGCTGCCCGAGATCGAGCGGCTGCTCGACGGTCGCGACCTGCCCGTCTACGTCGGCGAGCCGCGCGCGCTCGAGGCGCTCACCGGCTACCACCTGCATCGCGGGGCGCTCGCGAGCATGCATCGACCCGCGCCGATCGACCCCCGTGCGCTGCTGGCGGATGCTCGGCGCGTCGTCATCGTCGAAGACGTCGTCGACCACACCAACGTCGGGGCGATCTTCCGCTCGGTGGCCGGCCTCGGCGCCGACGCCGTGCTCGTCACGCCGCGCTGCGCCGACCCCCTCTACCGCCGCAGCGTGCGCGTCTCGATGGGCACCGTGCTGCAGGTGCCGTGGACCCGCCTGCCCGAGTGGAGCGAGGCCGCGCCGCTGCTGCACGAGGCCGGCTTCACGATCGCGGCGCTCGCCCTCGCCGACGACGCCGTGCCGCTGCGCGCGTTCGCCGCGAGTGCGCCCGAGCGCGTCGCCGTGCTCGTCGGTGCGGAGGGCGACGGGCTCTCGCGGCAGGCGCTCGAGGCAGCGGACGTCGTCGTGACGATCCCGATGGCGCACGGCGTCGACTCGCTCAACGTCGCCGCCGCGAGCGCGGTCGCGCTGTACGCGCTGCAGGCGTAGCGCTCGGGGCGCACGGCCTCAGTCGAGCGCCGTGACGTGCAGCACGATCGCCTGCTCCGGCGCGAGCAGGGGCACCGGGAGGCCGACCTCGGCGAGCACGCGGCCGGGGGCGTCGAGCTCGCCGGCGGCGAACCACGCCGGCGGGGCATCCTGCACCGCGTGGGGGGCCGCGCCGAGCGGCACGCGCGCGACGCGGTAGCGGCGGTCGGGGTCGAGGCCGGGCAGGCGCAGCGGCGGCGGCACCGCCACGCGCGAGGCCGCGACCGTCGCCAGCGAGTACAGCGCCTCACCGCGGTCGGGCGCGACGACGCCGAGCACGAGCCGGCTCGCGTCGTCGTCGGCGTCGGGCCTCACCGTGCGGCCCGAATGCACCAGCGGCCGGAACCGCTGCACGGCGGCGACCCAGTCAGCGAGCATCCGTCGCTCGTCGTCGCTCGCGCGCGTGACATCCCACTCGATGCCGGCGTGACCGAACAGCGCTGTCGCGAGGCGCAGCGAGAGGTCGTGCGTGCGACCGGTGATGTGGGCGCGCCCGGCGCCGACGTGGCCGCCCAGCAGCTCGAGCGGCACGAGGACGCTCGAGAAGCGCTGGATGCTCTGCCGCTCGAGGGCGTCGTTCGTGTCGCTCGTCCAGAAGCGGTGGGTGCGGCGCGCGATGCCGAGGTCGATGCGGCCGCCGCCGGAGGCACACGACTCGATCGCGATCTCGGGGTGCCGCTCGCGCAGGGCGTCGAGCAGCGCGTACAGGCCGCGCGTCTGCGCCGCGGCGCCGCGGGCCATGAGCGCGCGGTTGTGATCCCACTTCAGGAAGGCGATCGGGTACTCGGTCAGCAGCGCGTCGAGCGCCGCGAGCAGGTGCTCGCGGACGGCCGGGTTCGCGAGGTCGAGGGTGTGCTGCCAGCGCCAGGTCGGCGGCACGGCGCCGTCGGGGCTGGCCAGCAGCCACTCCGGATGCTCGCGCGCGAGCCGCGAGTCGGGGCTCACCATCTCGGGCTCGACCCACAGGCCGAACTCCATGCCGCGGCGCTGCACGTGCGCGACGAGCGGGTGCAGGCCCTCGGGCCAGCGCTCGGGGTCGACGACCCAGTCGCCGAGGGCGCGGCGGTCGTCGGTGCGCCCGTCGAACCAGCCGTCGTCGAGCACGAAGCGCTCGACGCCGAGGTCGGCCGCGGCGTCGACGAGCGGGGCGAGGGCGTCGAGCGAGTGGTCGAAGTAGACGGCCTCCCACGTGTTGAGCACGACGGGCCGGTGCGTCGGCGGCGTGAGGCGTCGCACGTAGGGGTGGAAGCGGTCGGAGAGCCCGTCGAGGCCCTCGCGAGACGAGGCGAAGATCGCCAGCGGCGCCTCGTAGGTCGCGCCGGGGGCGAGCACGATCTCGCCGGGCTGCAGCAGCTCCTCGGCGCCGAGGTGGCGGTGTCCCGTCGCGAGCGACTCGACGGTGACGCGGCTGTCGCCGCTCCATGCGTGGTGCAGCGCCCACACCTCGCCGGCGGCGAAGCCGAACCCCGGCGAGCCGAGCACGGTGAGGAAGGGCGCGTCGTGGCCCGGCCGGCCCTGCCGCTGCTCGCGCACGTGCAGGCCGTCGCGCACGCGACCGCGCTGCGGGTGCCGCTCGCCCGCCCACAGGCCGGAGAAGTCGAGCAGGTCGAGCGCGCGCGCCGGCACGGGCAGGCGCGCGGCAAGACGATCGAGAGCGACCGGATGCTCGCCCACGGCGGTCGCGGAGATCGCCACCTCGACGAGGCCCTCCTCGGTGAGCTTCACGCTCCAGCGGAGGTCGAGTAGCGGCCCGTGCTCGTCGTGTGCCCGCAGGGCCACGAGCAGGCCGGCGGGGGCGGAGCGGTGCACGGCCGTGGAGCGCAGCACCAGCGGCAGACGTGAGGGGGGCATCCCCACGCGATGGGCCTCGAGGCCCGGGGAGCCCGTCCAGCCCTCGGCGGCCGTCGGCAGGATCGACGGCACGAGCGGGAGGTCGGGGGAGCTCGGTGCGATCGCGGGCGCAGCGGCGACGGCCGCGAGGCCCGCCTCGTCGAGCTCGCCGAGGTCGGCGCCCCAGTAGCGGACGGCGGGCACGGCCGCGCCGCGGGCGTCGAGCACGAGGCTGACACCCGCGGCGCGGAGGTGGTGCAGGGAGATGACTACTCCTTGACGGGGATCGATGCCGCCTTCAGGGCGTCGATGGTCGACGCCTGGCCCGCCTGCAGGGCCTCGAGGAGCGTACCGCTGCCCGAGACCGCGCCGGAGAAACCGTCGGCGACGTCGTTGTAGACCTGCGTCATCGTCGGGCCCCACGTGAAGTCGGGGTCGACGTTGTTGCCGGCCTCGGCGAACACCTCGTAGATGTTCTGGCCACCGTAGAACTCCACGCCCTCACCGAACACGGGCAGGTTCGCGCCCTCGATCGTCGCGGGGTAGATGTTCGCCGTCTTGTTCATCGCGGTGAGCGCGTCGGCGTCGGTGTTGAGCCACAGCGCGAACTGCGCGGCCTCGTACGGGTGGTCCGAGCCCTTCAGCACCGCGGTGGTCGAACCGCCCCAGTTGCCGGCGGCCGACTGGCCCGCCTCCCACTGCGGCATCGGGGCGACGGCCCAGTTGCCGGCGGTGTCGGGCGCGCCGCTCGCGATGGTGTTGGCGCCCCACACGGCCGAGACCCAGGTCCAGATCTCGCTCGAGTTGTAGGCGGCGTTCCACTCGTCCGTCCACGGCGGGTAGACCGCAACGAGGTCGTTGTCGATCAGACCCTGCCAGTACTCGGCGACGCGGGTGGTCTCCTCACCGGTGAGGTTGACCTCCCACTGCTCGCCGTCGTTGGCGAACCACTCGCCGCCCGCCTGCCACACGAGGCCGGCGAAGGCGTTGATGTCGCTCTGCGAGAAGTTGTTGATGTAGCCGCCCTGCTCGCGGATCTGCGCGGCGGCCGCCTCGTACTCCTCCCACGTGGTCGGCACGGGGATGCCCGCCGCCTCGAAGAGGTCGGCGCGGTAGAACATGGCCATGGGGCCGGTGTCCTGCGGGATCGCGTAGACCGCGTCCTCCTCGCCGAAGGTGACCTGGCTCCAGGTCCACGGCACGAACTGGTCCTCCGCCTCGAGGATGCCCTCGCAGGCCGCGATGTTCTCGAGGCCGTCCTGCACGCGGAAGTTCGGCATCGCGTCGAACTCGATCTGGCCCAGGTCGGGGGCGTTGCCGGCCTCGAGCTGGTTGAAGAAGTTCTGGTAGGTGCCGCCGTTGCCGTTGGGGCCGGTCTGCACCTCGACCTGGATGTCGGGGTTCTCCTCGTTCCAGATCGCCACGGCCTCCTCGACGCCGGGCAGCCAGCTCGTGAAGGTCAGGGTGACGGGGCCGTCGGAGGGAGCGCAGTCGCCTCCGGCGGCGCCGGGGGCCTCGCTGCCCCCGGTCGAGCAGGCGGTGAGCGCCAGCGCCGTGAGAGCCGCCATGGCTCCCGCGCGGGCGACGGTGGAGATCGCCATGCGATGTTCCTTTCTCTTGGTGGTGGTTCGGGTGGTGCCGGTGGTGCGCCCGATCTCAGGGTGATCGGGAGTTCGGGGGAGCGGACTCACTTGAGGCCGCCGTTCGCCAGGCCCGACTGCCAGAAGCGCTGCAGGCCCAGGAAGGTGAGGATGAGCGGGATGATCGACAGCAGCGACCCGATGATGACGAGCGCGCGGATGTCGGGGATCTGGCTCACCTGCGTGTTCCAGACGTAGAGCCCGAGGGTGACGGGGAAGAGGCTCTCGTCGCGCAGCATGATGAGCGGCAGGAAGAAGTTGTTCCAGATCGCGACGAACTGGAACAGGAAGATCGTCACGAGGGCCGGCGCCATGAGCCGCGTGGCGACCGTGAAGAACGTGCGCACCTCGCCCGCGCCGTCGATGCGGGCGGCCTCGATGATCTCGTCGGGCACGCTCGCGGCGGCGTAGATGCGCGAGAGGTAGACCCCGAAGGGGCTCACGAGGCTCGGCAGGAACACCGCCCACACGGTGTTCGTCGCGCCGACCTGGCTGAAGAGCAGGAAGAGCGGCAGCGCGAGCGCGGTGGCGGGCACGAGCACGCCGCCGAGGATGACGTTGAAGAGGGTCTCGCGGCCGCGGAAGGTGTACTTCGCGATCGCGTAGCCGGCCATCGCCGCGATGATCGTGGCGATGAGCGCGCCGACGCCCGCGTAGAGGGCCGAGTTGCCGAGCCAGCGCAGGAAGACCGCGTTGCGGTAGTCGAAGAGCGCCGCGATGTTGTCGAAGAGCGCGAAGTCGGCGAACCACAGCGGGGCAGTGGTCGTGAAGTCAGCGCGCGTCTTCGACGAGGCGACGAAGAGCCACCAGATCGGGGTGAGGAAGTACAGCGTCGCGACGACCATGACGGCCATGGCGATCGTGCGCGAGACGGCGCTCTCGCGGATGCCGCTGTGCTGGCTCGCCCCACGGGGGGCGCGCTTCGGCTTCGCCGTGCGAGCGGGGGATGCTGTGGTCGCGGTCATGCTGCCGTCCTCCGCTGCGTGAGCTTGAGCACCGTGAACGACAGCACGAACGTCGCGAGCGCGAGCACGACGCTCATCGCGGCGGCGAGGCTGATGTTCGGGATCGATGCGGTGGAGTAGATGGTGAGGTTCGGCGTGAAGGTGCTCGTCACGGCCGAGCTGAACGACTGGAACACCTGCGGCTCGGCGAGCAGCTGCAGCGTGCCGATGATCGAGAAGATGCCGGTCAGCACGAGCGCGGGCACGACGAGCGGGATCTTGATCGACCACGCGATGCGCAGCTGGCTCGCGCCGTCGAGGCGGGCCGCCTCGTAGATCTCGCTCGGGATCGCCAGGAGCGCCGAGTAGATGATGAGCATGTTGTAGCCGACGTAGACCCACGTGACGACGTTGGCGATCGACCAGAGCACGCTCTCGGCCGAGAGGAAGTCGACGGCCTGGGTGACGCCCGTGAACGGCGAGAGGTTCGGCGAGTACAGGAAGCCCCACATGATGGCGGCGATGACGCTCGGCACCGCGTACGGCGCGAAGAACGCGAGGCGGAAGAACTTCGATCCGCGCACGAGCGGCGAGTCCAGCAGCAGCGCGAGGATGAGCGCGAGCCCGAGCATGATCGGCACCTGCACGACGCCGAAGAGCAGCACGCGCCCGATCGACGCCCAGAACGCCTCGTTCTCGAACACGGCGATGTACTGCGTGAGGCCGCCGAAGACCTGCACGGCGGGGCCGAAGGTGCCGTCGCGCTCGACGACGAGCAGCGACTGGTAGACGGCGTACCCGATCGGGATCACGTAGAACAGCGCGAAGAGCGCTCCGAAGGGGATGAGGAAGACCGCGAGGGCCCCTCGGTGACGCACGGCGCGGGGCCGGCGCACGGCGGTGACGGTCACGGCTCGCTCCTCTCGCTCAGCACGGCGACGACGCCGCCGGCGGGGACGATGGTCGCGGGGCCCGCGACCGCGGTGCCCGCGACGAGGTCGAGACCGATGAGCGCGGGGCTCGCGATCTCGACGGGCTCGTCACGGTGGTTGATGACGAAGGCGATGCGGCGGTCGTCGGCGGAGCGCACGACGACGTCGACGTCGTCGCCGACCTCGATGACGGGGATGCCCGCCTCGCCGCACAGGCGCCGCATGAGGTCGCGCAGGCCGTCGGCCTCGAGCGCCGTGGCGACGTACCACGCGGCACCGGCGCCGTGGGCCGCCCGGGTCACGGCCGGCTGGCCCGCGGCGGGGCCCGTGGCGAAGCGGTCGAGCACCTCGGCGTGCTCGGTGCGCAGCGCCTCGCTCCAGATGACGCCCGTGGCGCCGCCCTCGAGGGCGACGCGGTCGTCGGCCGCGAGCGGGCGCAGCTCGTCGACGACGATGCCGAGCAGGTCGCGGAAGGCGCCGGGGTAGCCGCCGAGACGGATCGCGGCCTGCTCGTCGGCGAGACCGCTGAACGGGGTGACGAGCACGGTCGCCCCGTCGGCCGCCGCCCGCGCGATCGACGCAGCCGCAGCATCCGTCACCGAGTACAGGGTCGGCACGACGACGAGGTCGTAGCCGGCGAGATCGTCACCGGGGCGCACCATGTCGACGGTGACGCCGAGCGCGCGCAGCGCGGCGTGGTAACGGCGCGCCTCGGGCAGGTACTGCAGCAGCTGCGTGGGGTGGGTGTCGACCTCGGCCGCCCACCGCTCCTGCCAGCCGATGACCATCGCGGCGCGCGCCTCGACGCGCGTGCCGACGACGGGCTCGAGGCGGTCGAGCAGCGCGGAGAGCTCGACGCTGCGCTGCCAGCCGGGGCCGGCGGCACCGGCGTGCGGCAGCAGCGCGGAGTGGAACTTCTCGGCGCCGCGCTGCGAGGCGCGCCACTGGAAGAAGCAGATCGAGTCGGCGCCGCGCGCGACGTGCCCGAGCACGGTGCGGGCGAGCTCGCCCTCGCGCTTGGCGTGATTGACGGGCTGCCAGCTGACGGCGCTCGTCGAGGTCTCCATGAGCATCCAGGGGGCTCCGTCGGCGAGGCCGCGCGTGAGGTCGGCGCTGAAGGCGAGCTCGGCGAGCGGGTCGGCGAGGCGATGGTCGAGGTAGTGGTCGTTGGCGATGACGTCGAGGTCGCCCGTCCAGCTCCAGTAATCGAGGGCGCGGATGTGGTCGGTGACCATCAGGTTCGTCGTGACGGGCGCGGCCGAGCGACGGCGCAGCACCTCGGCCTCGGCGCGGTAGTGGGCGAGCTGCTCGTCGCTGCTGAAGCGCTCGAAGTCGAGCTTCTGGGCGGGGTTGCCGGCCGAGAGCGTCGTGCGCGGCGGCAGCACGTCGGCCCACTCGCTGTAGCGCTGGCTCCAGAACGCCGTCCCCCACGCCGCGTTGAGCGCCTCGATGCTGCCGTAGCGCGCCCGCAGCCAGCCACGGAACGCCTCGGCGGAGACGTCGCAGTAGCAGTAGGCGTTGTGGCAGCCGAGCTCGTTGCTGACGTGCCAGAGCGCGAGGGCGGGGTGCTCGCCGTAGCGCTCCGCGACGCGCTCGACGAGCGCGAGGGCGCGGGCGCGGAAGACGGGCGAGCTCGGGCACCACGCCTGGCGGCCGCCCGGATAGGCGATGACGCCGTCGCGGTCGCGCGGCAGGATCTCGGGGTGCAGCCGCGAGAGCCACGGCGGCGGCGAGGCGGTGCCGGTGCCGAGGTTCACGCGGATGCCCGCCTCGTGCAGCAGGCTCATGATCTCGTCGAGACCGGAGAAGTCGAACTCGCCGTCGCGCGGCTCGAGGTGCGCCCAGCCGAAGATGTTGATCGCGACGAGGTCGACGCCGAGCTCGCGCATGAGCCGGATGTCGTCGCGCCAGATCGCGCGATCCCACTGCTCGGGGTTGTAGTCGCACCCGAGCAGGATCGACCCCGTCGGCCAGCCGGGCACCAGGGCAGCGTCGGCCGTGCGGGGGAGTGCGGGGGTGAGGCTCACGAACCGTCCTGTTCCGTCGTTGCGTCGTCGTTGTCGCCCGCGGAATCTGGGAGCGTGCACAGACGGTGCTGCGAACCACGCCCGGTCGATTTCTGGGAGCGTGCACAGACTAGGCACGGCGCGGCGAGCATGTCAACGACCGGATGCGCGGCTCGGCGTGTCGCGCGTCATTACACTGGCCCCCATGACGCCCCCTCCTGCGCGACCCAAGCGCGCCACGATCTTCGACGTGGCGGCCGAGGCCGGCGTCTCGCGCGGCACCGTCTCGCGCGTGCTCAACGGCGAGCCGTACGTCTCCGAGACCGCCCGACAGGCGATCGAGGCGGCGATCGCGAAGGTCGGCTACGTGCGCAACACGGCGGCCCGCAACCTCGCCAGACAGGCCTCCGGCGCGATCGCGCTCATCGTGCACGAACCCAACTCGGTCTTCGTCGACGACCCCAACATCGGCAACATCCTGCTCGGCACGAACGGCGCGCTCTCGGCCGCCGACTACCAGCTCGTCACGCTCGTCATCGAGACCGAGCGCGACTCCGAGCGCGTGAGCGGGTACCTCGGCGGCGGCTTCGTCGACGGCGCCATCATCGTCTCGGCGCGCGAGGGCGACCCGATCTCGCGCGCGATCGCCGACCTGCGCCTGCCCGCCGTCATGATCGGTCGCCCCGACAACCAGCCGCGCCTGCCCTGGGTGGGCATCGACAACCGCGGCGCCGCGCGCGAGATCGCCGAGCGCCTCGCGACGACGGGGCGGCGGCGCATCGGCATGATCGCGGCCGGTCTCGACCGCGACTCCGGTCGCGATCGACTCGCCGGCTTCCAGGATGCCCTGGGCGACGCCTTCGACGCCTCGCTCGTCTCGCGGCAGCCCTTCTACACCTTCGACGCGGGCGTCGCCGGCATGACCGAGCTGCTCGAGCGCGAGCCCGAGCTCGACGGCGTCTTCGCCGCCTCCGACGCCGTCGCCGCGGGAGCGATCGACGTGCTCCGCGCGCGCGGTCGCCGCGTGCCCGACGACGTCGGCGTCGTCGGCTTCGACGACTCGGCGTGGGCGCTGCGCTGCCAGCCGCTGCTGTCGACCGTGCGCCAGCCGGCCGCCCTGCTCGGCGCTCGCGCGGCCGAGCTCGTGCTCGCGCAGATCGCCTTCGGCGAGACGGGCGACGAAGGCGGGGTCATGCTCGAGACCGAGGTCGTCTGGCGCGCGTCGGCGTGAGCCGGGCATCCGCCGCTTCGTAGACTGGGCGGGTGCTGCGCCGTTCTCTCGCCCTCGTCGCGGGAGGCACAGCCGCCGCGCTCGTGACGGCGACGGGCGTGTACAGCACGCTCGCGCTGCTCGCGCCGCTGCCCGGCATCGACGGCCGCGCGCTCGAGCGGGTGAGCGTCTCGACGCCCGCTGCCACGGTCGCGCTGCCCGGCTACGGCGCGAGCGCGATCGGCCCGCTCGACGAGGCAGGCACCGTCTACGCCGGGGTC
This sequence comes from Microcella alkalica, assembly GCF_014595885.1. GTDB lineage: Bacteria > Actinomycetota > Actinomycetes > Actinomycetales > Microbacteriaceae > Microcella > Microcella alkaliphila_B. The sequence continues at coordinate 530,547 of NZ_JABUKC010000002.1, forward strand.
GACCTCGACACCGTTCGACCGATCGCCTCGATCACCAAGGTCGTCACCGCCCTCGTCGTGCTCGAGCAGGCGCCCCTCGCGGCGGGGGAGAGCGGACCGACGATCACGCTCGACACCGCCGCCGGGCGCCTCGACGAGGAGTACCGGGCGCGCAACGGCTCCGTCGCCCCGGCCGAGGCCGGGCTGCAGCTGACGCAGCGGCAGCTCATCGACCTCATGCTCGTGTGGTCGGCCAACAATTACGCCGACACGCTCGCGATCTGGGCCTTCGGCTCGACCGAGAACTACCTCGCCGCCGCCGCCGAGTACCTCGACCGGCACGGCATCGAGAACCTGCAGGTGGCCGACGCGACCGGCTTCTCGCCCGACAGCGCCGGCACGCCGCGCGCCCTGCTCGAGCTCGCGCGGCTCGCCGCCGCGCACCCCGTCGTCGCCGAGTCGGCCGCGCAGGAGGTCATCGACGTGCCCGGCGTCGGCCGGTTCGAGAACCGCAACCTCGCCCTCGGGCGCGACGGCGTCACGGGGCTCAAGACCGGCACGACCGAGGAGGCCGGTGCCTGCCTGCTCTTCAGCGGGCGCGCCCAGATCGACGGCGAGACCGTTGACGTCGTCGGCGTCGTGCTCGACGCCGAGGTGCAGTCGCAGGCTGCGGCCGACGCCCGCGCGCTGCTCACGAGCGTCGTCGACGACTACCGGCTCGTCACCGTCGCGGAGCCTGGAGAGCCCGTCGCTCGCTGGCGCGCGCCGTGGGGCGACGAGGTCGAGCTGCGCACCGCCGAGGGTGCGAGCGAGCTCGTCTGGGGCGACGCCACGAGCCAGTCGTTCGTGCCGACCCCCGAGCTGCGGGCCGGCTTCCCGGCCCCCGATGCTCCGGCCATGGCGGTGCAGCTCGGCGACGAGCAGCTGGAGGTGCCGCTGCAGTGGAGCGGCGCGATCGAGGGCCCGGACCTCGCCTGGCGGCTGCTGCGGCCGCTGCGCGAGGCGGGCATCCTCACCGAATGAGGGTCGGCCGTCTCACTCGGGCGGCGGCACCGGCAGCGGCAGGGCGTGCGGCCGCTTGGCCGTGATGCGATCGCCCGACGACTGGTGGCGGATGCGCCGCACCACCCACGGCACGAGGTACTCGCGCGCCCAGCCGATGTCCTGCACGCGGGCCTCGCGCCACGTGCGCGGCGGCAGCGGCTCGGGCTGCCACGGCTCGAGCTCGTGCTCGATGCCGAGGGTCGAGAGCGCGGCACGGGCGATCGTGTGGTGGCCGAGGGCCGAGAAGTGCAGGCGATCCGGATCCCACATGCGCGGATCCTGCAGCTCGCGCAGGGCCCACATGTCGACGACGAGCGCGTCGTGCTTCGCCGCGATCGTGCGCAGGTTCTCGTTGTAGATCGCGACCTTTCCGCGCACGCGCCGCAGCACGGGGGTCATGCCGATGTCGGGGCCGGTGAACATGACGACCGTGGCTCCGTCGGCCGCGAGTCGCCCGATCGCGCCGTCGAACCGCGAGGCGACCTCGTCCGGGTCGGTGCCGGGGCGGATGATGTCGTTGCCGCCGGCCGAGATCGTGACGAGGTCGGGGCGGAGGGCGAGGGCCGGCTCGAGCTGCTCGTCGATGATCTGCTGCAGCAGTCGGCCGCGGATGGCGAGGTTGGCGTAGGCGAAGTCGTCGGTGCGAGCGCCGAGCTGCTCGGCGACGCGGTCGGCCCAGCCACGATGACCGCCGGGGGAGGCGGGCTCGGGGTCCCCGATGCCCTCCGTGAACGAGTCTCCGAGCGCGACGTAGCGCGACCAGGGGTGCTGTTGAGACATGCTCCCACTCTGGCAGAAGGTGCTGATCGACGCCGGATCCGAGCGCGGCACTGCGCGCTCGACGGCGCGAACAACCTGAGAGCCGCCTGGAAGTTCTCCCGCCCCCGTTCGGGGGGTGTGCTTGACTGTCCGCCGAGCGATTCCACCGAGTCGTTCGAACGAAGGCTGAGAGCCGGCTGGCCCTCAGCCCCAAGGAAAGGACAATCCCATGGGTTTCCTCGCTTTTCTCCTCCTCGGCCTCATCGCCGGCGCCATCGCGAAGCTCATCATCCCCGGCAAGCAGAACATCGGCTGGCTCATGACGCTCGTGCTCGGTGTGCTCGGCGCCCTGCTCGGCGGCTGGCTCGGCAGCGTGCTCTTCGGCACGGGCCTCGAGGAATTCTTCGACCTCAGCACCTGGCTGCTGGCCATCGGCGGCGCGATCATCGTCCTGCTGATCTACGGCGCCATCGTCGGCCGCCGCGGCCGCCGCGCGTAATCGCCCACCAGTACCGCTCGCACGGGGGCGGGTCGCTTCGGCGGCCCGCCCCCGTCGGCGTCTGCAGGTTGGCCGCCGCGGTCTCGACCCCATCGGTGTCGGCCCCATCGGCGTCGGCCCCGTCGGTGGTCGGTGCGAGGATGCTCGGGTGAGCAAGCAGGACGGCAGCGGGCGGCAGGTCACGGCCCAGCCGACCGACGACACGAGCGCGCGCATCCTGCACCTCGACATGGACGCGTTCTTCGCCTCGGTCGAGCTGCTCGAGCGACCGGAGCTGCGCGGCCGCCCCGTCATCGTCGGGCACCGCGGCGCCCGGTCGGTCGTCACCGCCGCGACCTACGAAGCCCGCCGGTACGGCGTCAACTCGGCCATGCCCATGGCGATCGCGCTGCGCCGGTGCCCGAACGCGATCGTGCTCGAACCGCACTACGACCGCTACACGGCCTTCTCGAGGCAGGTCATGGGCATCCTCGGCGACGTCACGCCCCTCGTCGAGCCGCTGTCGATCGACGAGGCCTTCCTCGACGTGCGCGGCGCCGTGCCGCTCTTCGGGCCGCCGTTCGCGATCGCGACGACGCTGCGCGAGCGCATCCGTCGCGAGACCGGGCTCACGGCCTCCGTCGGCGCCGCGGCGACCAAGTTCGTCGCGAAGCTCGCCTCCAGTCGCGCGAAGCCCGACGGGCTGCTCGTCGTGCCCGAGGCCGAGACGCTGGGCTTCCTGCACCCCCAGCCGATCACGGCGCTGTGGGGTGTCGGCGGGGCGACGGAGGAGCGCCTGGCGCGCCTCGGCCTACGCACCGTCGGCGACCTGGCTCGCACGCCGCTCGACGCGCTGCGGGCCGCCATCGGCGAAGCCGGGGCGGTGCGGCTGCACGAGCTGTCGTGGGGTCGAGACCCTCGCGCGGTCACGCCCTCGCGCGACGAGAAGTCGATCGGGCACGAGGTGACCTTCGAGCGCGACGTCGCCGACGCCGACGCGCTCGAGCGCGAGCTGCTGCGCCTGGCGACGCGCGTCGCCGAGCGCCTCCGCCGCGGCGGCTGGGTCGCGCGCACCGTCGCGCTCAAGCTGCGCTTCGGCGACTTCCGCACCATCACGCGCTCGCGCACGCTCGCAGAGCCGACCGACGTCGCCGAGCGCCTCTCGCGGGAGGCGCGCGGGCTGCTGCAGGAGGCGCGCCCGGCGGGCACGGGCATCCGCCTCATCGGCGTGCGCGCCGAGAACCTCCTGCCGGCCGGCTCGGTCGCGCGCGGCCTGTGGGACGACGACGAGCCGTGGCGCGACGCCGAGACGACCGCCGACGCAGTCGCCGAGCGCTTCGGGCGCGGGGCCCTCACGCGCGCCTCGCTGCTGCAGCCGGGGGAGCGGCGCCGGCGCTCGGCCCTGTCGAGCGAGGATGTCGGCAGCCTCGACTAGCATCGGGTCGAGTGAGCCAGACCGACCGCCCCGCGCCTCACGTCGGCACCTTCGCGGCCGAGCATCTGTCTCCATCGTTCCCCGAGCGCGCCGCGCGCGGCACCGCGAGCCGCCTCCGCGCCTGGCAGGCCGAGGCCCTCGACCGCTACTTCGAGACCGAGCCGCGCGACTTCCTCGCCGCCGCGACGCCCGGCGCCGGCAAGACGACCTTCGCCCTGCGCCTCGCGACCGAGCTGCTCGCCCGCCGGCGCGTCGACCGGGTCATGGTCGTCGCCCCGACCGAGCACCTCAAGCGGCAGTGGGCCGACGCCGCGCACCGGGTCGGCATCCGCCTCGATCCGGGCTTCCGCAACAGTCAGCGCGTCATCCCGCGGCAGTACCACGGCATCGCCGTGACCTACGCGCAGGTCGCCGCGAAGCCGTACCTGCACCGCACGCTCACCGAGAGCGCGACGACGCTCGTGATCCTCGACGAGGTACACCACGGCGGCGATGCGCTGAGCTGGGGCGACGCCATCCGCGAGGCCTATGAGGGGGCGACGCGGAGGCTCTCGCTCACCGGTACGCCGTTCCGCTCCGACTCGGCGCCGATTCCCTTCGTCACGTACGTGCCCGACGAGCAGGGCATCCGCATCTCGCAGACCGACTACGCGTACGGCTACGGTCGCGCCCTCGCCGACGGCGTCGTGCGCCCCGTGCTCTTCATGGCCTACGCCGGCAAGGTGCGCTGGCGCACCACGACCGGCGATGAGATGGAGGCCCAGCTCGGGCAGGGCGACACGCAGGACGTCACGGCGCAGGCCTGGCGCACCGCCCTCGACCCCGAGGGGCAGTGGATGCCCGGGGTGCTGTCGGCGGCCGACCGCCGGCTGAGCGAGGTGCGGCACGCGATCCCGGATGCGGGCGGCCTCGTCATCGCGACCGACCAGACTTCCGCGCGCGCCTACGCGGCGCTGCTCGAGCGCATCACGGGCGAGGCCCCGACCGTCGTGCTGTCGGATGACAAGGGCGCGAGCGAGCGGATCCAGCAGTACGCCGACGGCGAGTCGCGCTGGCTCGTCGCGGTGCGCATGGTCTCCGAGGGCGTCGACGTGCCCCGGCTCGCCGTCGGCGTCTACGCGACGAGCTCGTCGACGCCACTGTTCTTCGCCCAGGCGATCGGGCGCTTCGTGCGGGCCAGGCGCCGCGGCGAGACGGCGTCGATCTTCATCCCGAGCGTGCCGCCGATCATGGCGCTCGCCAACGAGCTCGAGCGCCAGCGCGACCACGCCCTCGACCGCGAGATCGACGAGACGATGCTGCTCGACGACGACCTGCTGCGCGAGGCCGAGACGGGAGACAGCGCGAGCGACGCCCTCACCGAGACCTACAGCTTCGCAGCGCTCGAGTCGCAGGCGCAGTTCGACAAGGTGCTCTACGAGGGCGTCGAGTTCGGGCAGCAGGCCGAGGTCGGCAGCCTGGAGGAGCTCGACTTCCTGGGCCTGCCGGGCATCCTCGAACCGGACCAGGTGCACGAGCTGCTGCGCTCGCGCTACCAGCGGCAAATGCGCCGCGTCGCCGAGCGCCCGCCGTCGGAGCGCCAGCCACCGCCGCTCTACCGCACGCTCAAAGAGCAGCGCACGCTGCTCAACAGCCTCGTCGGCCTGCATGCGAAGCTCACCGGCCAGCCGCACGGCCACGTGCACGCCGAGCTGCGGCGCCTGTGCGGGGGGCCCGCCGTGGGGCAGGCGACCGTCGCGCAGCTGCAGCAGCGCATCGACCTGCTGCGGCGGCAGATGGCGCAGGGCGGGCACTGACGCCGCGCCGACCGCTCACCGCGGCAGGATGGTGCCCATGCGCGACACCCCCTACCTCGTCGTCGACGTCGACGTGCTCGAGGCGAACCTCGCCGCCGCCGCCGCGCACGCCCGCGCGCTCGGCGTCGCGCTGCGCCCACACGCGAAGACCCACAAGTCGCCCGACATCGCTCGCCGGCAGCTCGCCCACGGCGCAGTCGGGCTGACGGTCGCGACGGTCGGCGAGGCCGAGGTCTTCGCCGCCCACGGCGCCACCGACCTCTTCATCGCCTACCCCGTCTGGGCGGAGGGTCCGCGCGCCGACCGCCTGCGCACCGTCGCCCACGCCGTGCGCCTGCGCGTCGGCGCCGACTCCGTCGAGAGCGTACGGATGCTCGCCGCCGCCGTGCTCGCCGGTCACCCCGGCGCCGCCCCGCTCGCGATCGCGGTCGAGGTCGACTCCGGCCACCACCGCTCGGGCCTTCCGCCCGAACGCGCCGCGGAGGTCGCCGCCGCGGCGCTCGACGCCGGCCTCGCGGTCGACGGCGTGTTCACGTTCCCCGGCCACGCGTACGGCGTCGGGGCGGGCGGCATCGACGTGCGGGCGGCTGCCGCCGCGGACGAAGGGCGGGCGCTCGCGGTCGCGCGCGACGCGCTGACGGCGGCGGGCATCCCGTGCCCCGTCGTGAGCGGCGGGTCGACGCCGAGCGCCGCCGCGGCCCGGGGCGACGTGCTGACGGAGCTGCGGCCGGGCGTCTCGGCGCTCGGCGACGCCCAGCAGTGGGAGCTCGGCACGATCGGCGCCGAGTCGATCGCCCTCACGGCGCGCGCCACGGTCGTGAGTCGACGCGCCGGGGTCGTCGTCGTGGATGCGGGCAGCAAGGTGCTCGGTGCCGACCGACCAGCGTGGGTGAGCGGCTTCGGGCGCGTCGTCGACGAGCCGGAGGCTCGCATCACGGCACTGTCGGAGCACCACGCGACGATCGCGTGGCCGACCGACGCGCCCCTGCCGAGGCTCGGGGCGCGGCTGCGGCTGGCGCCGAATCACGTGTGCTCGGCGGTGAACCTCGCCGACGAGCTCGTCGTCGAGCGGGCGGGTGCCGAGCATGCCATCTGGCCGGTGAGCGCGCGCGGCGCCAACACCTAGAGCCGCGCGAGGCGAGCGCGGGCGATGCCGTAGGCGCCGTAGACGATGAGCCCTGCGCCGATGGCCGCGAGCCAGAGCGGGCCGAGGAAGCCGCGGTTGAGCGCCCCGAGAGCGCCGGCGAGCCCCGTGACGTCGTAGGGGTCGGCCTGGATCGCCTCGACGACGATGAGGCCCGCGAGCAGCAGGAAGGCCACGCCGCGCGCGAGGTAGCCGATCGCGCCCAGCGCGCGCACGGCGCGGCCGCGGCGCGGCGTCATCGGCCGCAGCTCCCAGGAGAACCGGCGGCGGATGCCCTTCACGACGAAGTAGCCCCCCGCGACGGCGACCCCGAGGCCGATGAGCACGAGCACGATGGCGCCCGCGACGGTGTCGAGCAGGAACGCACTCACCGTGCGAGCGGTGCGCCCCGATTCGAGCTCTCCGCCGAGCAGGAGGATCGTCGGCGGCACCGCGAGCGCGAGGTAGACCAGGCCCTGGGCGCCGCTCGCGACGGCGGAGGTCCAGCGGTGCATGGGGCCGCCGTTGAGCAGGGCGTCGACGATCATCCAGAGTCCGAGGCCGCCGAGGCTGACGATGACGGCGGTGAGCAGCACCCCGCCGACCGGCGCCGCGGCGATCGCCTCGAAGGCGCCGACCTCGTCGGGTCGCACGCCGCGGTCGCCGAGCGCGACCGCGATCGCGAGGGCCCCGATGATGATGTGCAGCAGCCCGGTGACGAACCAGCCCGAGCGCGCCACGATCGTGAAGGCGCGGCTCTCGTGCACCTGCTGCACGGCGTCGGAGGTGTTCACAGCCTGGCCCAGCGTGCCCGCGCGGCGCAGTACGCGCCGTACGCGACGAGCCCGATGCCGACGAGCGTGAGCAGCACGACGCCGAACGGCAGCTCGGCGATCGTGCGCAGGGCGTCATCGAACGAGCCCGCCTCGCTCGCATCGGTCGTGACCGCCGCGGTGACGACGATGCCGCCGACGGCGACGAGCGCGACGCCCTTGGCGACGTAGCCGGTGACCCCGAGCGCGGTCACGGTGCGACCGAGCGCCCCGCGCGGCAGCCGCAGGTCGTCGAGGAACCCGCGTCGCACACCCTTCGCCGCGACGACCACGCCGAGCACGGCGACGCCGACGCCGATCGCGCCGAGCAGCAGCACACCGCCCGGGGCCGCGAGCAGGGCCGCGCTCGCCTCGCGGGCCTCGCCGTCGGAATCGGCGCGCCCGCCGAGGGCGATCGCGACCGCGGTCGCGGCGAGCGCTCCGTAGGTGAAAGCCTTGAGCACGTCCACGACGGCCTCGCGTCGACGACCGGCGGGTGCCTCGACGAGCAGACCCTCGACGAGCAGCCACAGCGCGAGCGCGGCGAGTCCGGCTGCCAGCACCCACAGCAGGGCGCCTCCGCCCGGTGTCGCGGCGAGGGCACCGAGAGCGCCGCCGGGGTCGGCGCTCGTGCCGCGACCCGCTCCGAGGGCGATGCCTATCGCGAGGAGGCCCATGAGTACGTGCAGCAGTCCGTTGACGGCGAAGCCGGCGCGCGCGGCGAGCCGGAAGCCGCGGCTCCCGCGCACGGAGCGGGCGGCTTCGGCCCTCACAGCCGGGCGAGCCGCGCGCGGGCGGCGCAGTAGAAGCCGTACGCGATGAGGCCGAGACCGATGAGGGCGAGCACGAGCGGCCCGGCCGGCGAGAGCGCGAGGGAGGCGAGGTGGCTGCCGATGCCGGCGTCGCCCGCCGGCAGCAGCGCCCCGATGAGCAGGAGCACGCCGATGGTCGCGAGGGCGACGGCCTTGCCGAGGTACGCCACACGGCCGGCGACGAGCATCGGCCGTCGTCCGGAGGAGCGCGCGGGCAGGCGGATGTCGTCGAGGAATCCGCGGCGCCAGCCCTTGAGGGCGTAGTAGGCGGCGACGCCGAGGGCGATGAGGCCGACGGGCGCGAACAGCAGCGGGGGCAGCTGCAGCGGTGTGGCGAGGAGGGAGCCGGGATCCTCGCCGGGGCGAGTGCGACCGGAGACGGCGAGGCTGCCGGCGACGACGGCGAGGGCGAGGTACGCCACGGCGCGGCCCGCCGCGATCTGGCGGTCGCGCGGGCGGGGCTCGCCGGGCTGACGGAGCACGAGGGTCGCGATCATCCACGCGCCGAGCACGAGGTAGCCGATGGCGACGATCCAGTACAGCAGCGCGCCGCCGGGGTTGCCGGCGACAGCGCGGAGGGCACCGACGCGTTCGACGTTCTCGGTGAGCAGCGCGATGAGCGGCACGAGCAGCGCGAGCACGCCGATGAGCACGTGCAGCACGCCGTTGACCGCGTAGCCGGTGCGCATGACGATGCGGTGGGTGCGGCTCGACAGCGCGGGCGCGTGCGGGCGCGCCGGCGCGTCCTCGATCGGGGAGGTCATCCGGCCAGAGTAGAGCGCGGATCGGTTTCCTGGCGCGGGGTTGTCCGCCGATGCTGCACGCGCTAGCGGTTCGCGGATGCTCGGCCGAGGTCAGCGGAAGTCGCGACTGGCGACGCTCGCCCGCAGCGGCAGCGCCTCGACCCGGTCGGCGACGATCGCGATGACGCCCTCGCGGGAGCGCTCGAGCGTGCCGCGGATGATGAGCGCGCGGCTCTCGCGCACGACGCGGCGGTAGCGGCCCCACAGCCCGACGCTGCAGATGACGTTGACGAGCCCGGTCTCGTCCTCCACGTTGAGGAAGGTGATGCCGCTCGCGGTCGCCGGCCGCTGGCGGTGGGTCACGACCCCACCGATCTCGACGCGGCGGCCCGGCTCGGCGGTGCGCAGGTCGCGCGCGGTGAGCACGCCGCGGCGGGCGAGGGCCGGGCGCGCGTACCGCACCGGATGATCGCCCGGCGCGATCCCCGTCGAGACGAGGTTCGCCACCATCGTCTCGGCGTCGTCGAGGGCGCTGAACAGCGGCGGCTGCACGGCGACGACCGTGCCGGGCAGGTACTCGGGGCGGGCCTGCGCGGCGGCGCCCGCGGCCCAGAGCGCCTCGCGGCGGGTGAGGCCGAGCACGTCGAAGGCTCCCGCGGTCGCGAGCGCCTCGAGCTGCGCCGCGGTGAGGCCGGTGCGGTAGGCGAGCTCGGTGAGGTCGCGGTAGGGGCCGCCGCGCTCGCGCTCGGCGACGATGCGCTCGGCGGTGGCGCGGCCGATGCCGCCGACGGCGGCGAGCCCCTGCCGCACGGCGAGGTCGCCGTCGCGGCGGTGGGCGGCCGACTCATCCGGTGCGGCGGGGTCGAACTCGGGCACGGGCGGCTGCCGACGCTCGCGGCACTGCTCGAGGCCCGTGGACTGCGCGCGCCGGGCATCCGCCGGCACGGCCGCGAACGGATCGTCGACGACCAGGTCGACGCGCTCGAGGCCCGCTTCGACGCCGGAGCGCAGGATGCACGGCGTGCGCACCTCGACCCCGTGGCGCTCGGCGTCGGCGGCGAGCGTGGCGGGGGAGAAGAAGCCCATCGGCTGCGCCCGCAGCAGCGCGGCGAGGAACACGCCGGGGTAGTGCAGCTTGAGCCACGAGCTCGCGTAGACGAGCAGGCCGAAGCTGATGGAGTGGCTCTCGGCGAAGCCGAAGTTCGCGAAGGCCTGGATGCGGCCGTAGATCTCGTCGGCGAGCTGGCCGGTGATGCCGTTGTCGGCCATGCCGGCGTAGAGGGTCTCGCGCAGCGACTCGATGCGCTCGAGCCCGCGCTTGCTGCCCATGGCGCGGCGCAGCAGGTCGGCGTCGTCGCCCGTGCAGCCGCCGACCGCCATGGCGATCTGCATGAGCTGCTCCTGGAAGACGGGCACGCCGAGGGTGCGCTCGAGCGGCTCGACGAGCTTGGGATGGTCGTAGACGATCGGCTCCTCGCCGAGCTTGCGGCGCACGAAGGGGTGCACGGCGCCGCCCTGGATGGGCCCGGGGCGCACGAGCGCGATCTGCACGACGAGGTCGTAGAAGCGGCGCGGCTGCAGGCGCGGCAGCAGGCTCATCTGGGCGCGGCTCTCGACCTGGAAGACACCGACCGAGTCGGCGCGGCACAGCATGTCGTAGGTCGCCTGCTCCTCCTTGGGCAGGGTGGCCAGCTCCCAGCGCTCGCCGAGGTGCTCGTCGATGAGGTCGAAGGCGTACTGCAGCGCCGCGAGCATGCCGAGCCCGAGCAGGTCGAACTTCACGAGGCCCATCCAGGCGCAGTCGTCCTTGTCCCACTGCAGCACCGTGCGGTGCTCCATGCGCGCGTGCTCGATCGGCACGATCTCGCCGACCGGTCGATCGGTGAGCACCATGCCCCCGGAGTGGATGCCGAGGTGCCGCGGGTAGGTGAGCACCTGCTGGGCGAGCGCGACGACGGGTTCGGGGATGTCGTGGTCGTCGCTCGAGAGCACCGCGCCCCAGCGCTCCACCTGCTTGCTCCACGCATCCTGCTGCCCGGTCGAGAAGCCGAGCGCCTTCGCCATGTCGCGCACGGCGTTCTTGGGCCGGTACGAGATGACGTTGGCGACCTGGGCGGCGTTGCGCCGACCGTACTTCTCGAAGACGTACTGGATGACCTCCTCGCGCCGGTCGGAGTCGAAATCGACGTCGATGTCGGGCTCCTCGTCGCGCAGTGCCGAGAGGAACCGCTCGAACGGCAGCCGGTAGGCGATCGAGTCGACGGCGGTGATGTCGAGCAGGTAGCAGACGGCGGAGTTCGCGGCCGAGCCGCGGCCCTGGCAGAGGATGCCGCGCGAGCGCGCGAACTGCACGATGTCGTGCACGATGAGGAAGTAGCCGGGGAACCCCTTCTGCTCGATGACGTCGAGCTCTCGGTCGATGCGCGCCCGGTCGGCGTCTGTCGCGTCAGGGTACTTGCGCGGCACGGCCGCCCAGACGAGCTCGCGCAGCCAGCTCATGGGCGTGTGCCCGTCGGGCACCTCCTGCTTCGGCAGCTGGGGCTTGGCCTGCCGCAGCGAGAACCCGAGCGCGTCGGCGAGCTCGACGCTGCGGGCGACGGCGCCGGGGTAGCGGGCGAAGCGCTCGGCCATCTCGGCGCCGCTGCGCAGGTGGGCGGTGCCGGCGGGCGGCAGCCAGCCCTCCATGTCGTCGAGGCTGCGGCGGGCGCGCAGCGCGGCGAACGCGGTCGCGAGCGGATGCCGTGCGGGCGTCGCGTAGTGCACGGCACCGGTCGCGACGACGGGCAGGCCCCGATCGCGGGCGAGGGCCGCGAGCGCGTCGTTGTGCACCGAGTCGAGCGGGCGCCCCTGGTCGATGAGCTCGACGATGACGGCCTCGCGGCCGAAGCGCTCCACGAGCGCGTCGAGCTCGACGCCCGCGGCCTCGACCTGCGCGCGGGTGGGCGCCGCGCGATCGCCGAGGGCGGCGCGCACGGCGCCCTTGCGGCAGCCGGTGAGCACGACCCAGTCGCCCGCGGCCTGCTCGGCGAGGTCGTCGAGCCGGTACACGGGCCGGCCCTTCTCGCCGCCGGCGAGCTGCCCCTCGGTGATCGCCGCGGCGAGGCGGTGGTAGCCGGCCTGCCCGCGCGCGAGCACGAGCAGGTGGGTGCCCTCGGGGTCGGGCTCGCCGAGCTGCGGCCTGGTCAGGCCGAGGCTCAGCTCGGCGCCGAAGACGGTCGTGAGGCCGTAGGGCTCGGCGGCCTCGGCCATGCGCACGACGCCGTAGAGGCCGTCGTGGTCGGTGAGCGCGAGGCCGTGCAGGCCGAGCCGCGCTGCCTCTTCGAGCAGCTCCTCCGGGCTCGAGGCCCCGTCGAGGAACGAGAACGACGAGTGCGCGTGCAGCTCGGCGTACGGCACGACCGTCTCGGGGTCGGGCTGCTCGAGGGCGGCGGGTCGGTAGGGCGCGCGCTTCGGCGACCAGGCGGGGGAGTCGCCGCCGTCGGCGCCGGGCGGGGGAGTCGTGCCGGGGCGCGTGCCCTCGCGCAGCGTGCGCTCGAACTCGCTCCACGAGATGGGCGGGTTGTGCCAGCCCATCAGCGCGCCCGCCGCTCGCGCCCGCCGAGCCGCCGCGCCCGCGCCCGCGCCCGCGCCCGCTCAGTCATACTTCGCCTCCGCCCACCAGCTCGCGCCCTCGAGCACGAGCAGCCAGGCGACGCCCGCGGCGTCGACGACCTGCAGCCGGTGGGCGCGACGGGCTCTCGCCGGATCCCACCAGCGCTCCTCGAGCGGCCACGGCCCCGCCCACGAGGCGATGGGCCGCACGGCGCCGCCCGCGCTCGGCGCGAACCCCGCGGGCGGGGCGCTGAGGCGCAGGCGCTCGTCGATGCGCACGGTCTCGCCCCGGGCATCCACGACCGAGACGGGGTGCCGCGAGGCGTAGACGGTCGCGGGCGCCGGCTGCGGCAGCGCCCCCGGCCACGGGCGATCGACGGGGCGCGTGATGACGGCGCGATCGCCCCAGGGCACGAGCACGCGCCGCTCGGCGAGCGTGCGACCGCCGGAGCGCTGCGCCGTCAGCACGGCCTCGTGCCCGAGCAGGCTCTGCACGCGCGAGAGGGCGTGGTGCACGCGCTCGTCGGGCCCGGAACCCCACAGCCCCGGCTCGTGGTGGGCGAGCGCGTCGAGGCTCTCGGGCACGATGCGCACGCGCGCGATCGCGGCACGCAGATCGGGGCCGGCCGGCGCGCCGGAGCCCGAGGTGGCCGCGCCGCCGAGGCCCGCACCGCCGCCGCTCGAGCCGCCGCGCCCGCCCGCCCCGAGCGTGCGCGTCGCCCCGCTGAGCTGCCAGCGCACGCGGTCGACGATCTCGCTCGGCCGGAACGAGCGGGGGTGCAGCCACGCGCGCTCGCTCTCGCCGCCGAGCTCGTCGACGAAGCCGATGCGCACGGCCGTCGCGACGAGCCGGTGGCTCGCGAGCGTCTCGACGACCTCGTCGGCGAGGCGCCGCACCGCGAACGCGACCTGGTCGACCCGGTCGAGCGGCGGTTCGAGCTCGAGCACGCGCTCGAGATCGAGCGGCGGGATGCGCGGCACGAGCGACCGCGCATCGATCGCGCTCGCGAGCGCGTGCCGGTGAGCCCCTCGCTCGCCGAAGCGGTCGCGTACGGCTTCGGCGGGCAGCTGCGCGAACTCGCCGAGGGTGCGGATGCCGAGTCGGCCCAGCAGGGTCGTGAGCTCGGGGTCGTCGAGCGTCGAGACGGGGTGCGGGGCGAGGAACGCCGCCGCCGCGCCGGCCGGCACGAGGCGCACGGGGTCGTCGGCCCGGGCATCCCGCGCCGCGAGCTCGGCCGTGAACGCGCCGTCGGCGATGCCCGCGCGCGCGTCGGCGACCCCCTCGTCGGCGAGGGCCGCGCGCAGCGCGAGCGCGGCCGCCCGCTCGCCGCCGTAGTAGCGGGCCGGCCCGCGCGCGCCGATCATGACGAGCCCGGGGCGCACGACCTGCACGCCCGCGACGAGCCCCTCGATCGCATCGACGAGCGGCGAGAACAGCCGGTGGTCGCGGTCGTCGTCATGGGGCAGCACGACGAGGGCGGGGCAGAGCCCCTGCGCCTCGCGGCGGCGCTGCCCGCGCACGACGCCCTGCGCTCGGGCCGAGGCCGAGCACGCGACGACGCGGTTGGCGGCGACGATCGCGAGCGGTGCTCCGGCACGGGCGGCACCGTCGCGCACCGCCGCGAGCACCGGCCAGTCGGGCACCCACAGGCACAGCGCGCGCAGCATCAGCCGACCTCCCGCCAGACCTCGCGAGCGCGATCGGCGGCCGAGCGCCCGCGGGCGCCCAGGGCGGCGCGCGGCGCATCGAGGCGACGGATGCCCTGCTCGGGGTCGGGCAGCAGCAGTCGCCCGCTCACGGGCCGCGGCGAGCGCCTGCTCGTCACCGTCACGGTCACCTCGCGGCTCGTGAGGCAGCCGGAGCCCGCCCCGAGCCCCGACCACCGGCTGTCGGTGAGGCTGATCATGGCCTCGGTCTGCGGCCATGCGCCGACCACGAGCAGGGTCGAGCCGCGGTCGCGCAGTCGGCCCGCGAGCCGGGCGACGGCCGCATCACCCGCGGCGCGCCCGGGCTTCACGACGACGACCCCGAGCGCATCGGCGATCGAGGCCGTGACGGTGAGCCACTGGTCGCCGGGGTGCGGCACGAGCACGAGCCGGTCGAGGTCGAGGCCCATCGCCTCGGCCGCCTCGACGCCGAACTCGGGCATGCCGACGACCCCGCACCACGAGCCGGCCGCCGAGGGGCCGGCGAGCAGCGCCATCACGAGGGCGCTCGAGGGGCTCACCGAGTAGGCGGCGCCCTCCTTCAAGCCGCCGTCGGGCAGCAGATCGGCGAGCGCCTCGTGCGTGGGCTTGAGCTTCGAGTCGAGCGTCGTGCGCTGCATCTCGTCGATGCGCGCCTGCAGCGCCTGCACGGCCGACAGGGTCGGCGCAGGGGAGGCGAGGGCGAGTGCGGGCACCTCTCCATGGTCGAACATACGTTCGAATATCGCAACCGCCACCGACATTCGACGGCGTGTCGGGGAGCGTCGCGGAATCCTCGTCGACGCACGGGCGCGACCGGCCTGACGGGCCCGACCGAGGCCTACGCGGCGAGCGCCGCCACCCGTTCCCGCAGGAAGTCGGCCCCCGCCGCGTCGTGCACGAGCGACCCGCGCACCTCCACCGGGTACGGCCGCTGCAGCACGCCGTCGCTCGGCCGCACATCCACGTGCACCGCCTCGAGCCCGACGGCGTGCACGTGGTCGGCCATGAGGTAGTCCGAGCGCGAGTCGCCGACCGAGTACCAGCGCGGCGCCGTGATGCCGCGGCCGGCGAACCAGTCGATCGCGCGCGCCGCGCCGTGATCCTTGTCGAGCCGCACCGACTCGATGTCGGTCGAGATGATCGTGGGGTCGATGCGGTACGGCACCGCCCCCGCGGCGTCCGGCACCGAGCGATCGCGATACCGGATGCCCACCCCGCGCTCGGCGAGCGCCGAGAACGCCGCCTCCTCGAAGGCGGTCTGCGCCGCTCGATACTCCTCCGGCGACACCGAGACCAGCTGCTCGAGCGACACCATGACGCGCTTGCCCTCGTCGACGAACATCGCGTGCCCGTACTGCTCGCGCGCGATCGCCTCGACCTCGGCGCGCGCCTCGGTCGGCAGCGCGACCGAGGGGTCGACCTCGACCTCGCCGAGGCCCGCGGCCGTGATCGGAGCCCACGCCCCGCCCTTCTCGAACACGCCGAAGAGGGCCGCGTCGCGCATCCCACCCTCGATGAGGCGCGAGACGACCTGCTCGCGCATGAAGGCGTCGCTGCGGCCGGTGACGAACGCGACCGGCACGCCCGCGAGCGCGAGCGTCAGCAGGTCGTCGACGATCGAGTCGATCGCGATGGTGCGGGTCTCGGGGCTCGCGATGGGGCCGTCGACGTCGAGCAGCAGGCCGAAGGGCGCGGTGGTGGCGGGCATCCCTCCATCCTCGCGCACCCGCGCATCGGACGAGCGCACCCGCCTGCGGCATCATGACCCCATGACCCGTCACTGGAACTCCCGCGCCGTCGTCTTCGGCGTGCTCGCCCTCGTCGGCCTCGTTGGCACCTGGACGTACAACGCCCTCGCGATCATCGAGCGCCGTGATTTCCTCGGCGACTGGTTCGCCGGCGGCCCCGCCGTCAGCTCGCTCACGACCGACCTGCTCGTCATGGCGGTCGCCGGCTGCGCCTTCATCGTCATCGAGGGCCGTCGCCTGGGCATGCGGCACCTGTGGGCGTACATCGCCTTCTCGGGGCTGACCGCGATCGCGTTCACCTTCCCGCTGTTCCTGATGAACCGCGAGCGGATGCTCGAGCGCCGTCGCACGGAGGCGGCAAGCGCCGCAGCCCCCGCCTGACGCGCCGCGCGCCGGGCGTTGCCCGCCCGTCGCACCCCGCACATGCAGAACGGCCCCGGGCGTAAGCCTCGGGGCCGTTCTCCGCTTCGAGAAGCGGACTGTCTCAACCAGTTCTGGTTGGTTGGTGATCCCTCACCGACCAGCGTGCGCGAGGGGGGACTTGAACCCCCACGCCCTATACGGGCACTAGCACCTCAAGCTAGCGCGTCTGCCAATTCCGCCACCCGCGCTGGTCCGGCCGCTCCACCCTCGGGCGGGGCAACCGAGAGTCGACACTAGCACGTTCGAAGGTGCCGTTCGCACGCCGGGTAGCGTGGTCGCCATGGCAGGCCACGAGCAGCTCAGCGAGACCGCCCGCATCGCCCGCGACCTCATCCGGTTCGACACCACGAACTACGGCGAGGGCCGCTCGAAGGGCGAGACCGAGGCCGCCGAGTACGTCGGCGCGATCCTCGCCGACATGGGTCTGCGCCCCGAGTTCATCGACGCCGCTCCCGGCCGCACGAGCGTCGTCGCGCGCATCGAGGGCTCGTACGCGAACCCGGTCGACACCGCCCGCGGCGAGCGCCCGGCCCTCGTCGTGCACGGCCACCTCGACGTCGTGCCGGCCGACCCCGCGAACTGGTCGGTCGACCCCTTCGGCGGCGAGATCCGCGACGGGATGCTGTGGGGGCGCGGCGCCGTCGACATGAAGAACATGGACGCGATGATCCTCACTGCGCTGCGCCAGATCCTCGGCGGGGGAGGGCAGCCCAACCGCGATCTCGTGGTCGCGTTCCTCGCCGATGAGGAGAACGGCGGCGCCTTCGGCTCGCACCACCTCGTCACCCATCACCCCGAGCTCTTCGCGGGTGCCACCGAGGCGATCAGCGAAGTCGGCGGGTACTCGGTCGACATCAAGGGCCGCCGCGCGTACCTGCTGCAGACCGGGGAGAAGGCGCTGGTCTGGATCCGGCTGCGCACGCGCGGCACGGCGGCGCACGGCTCGCGCGTCATCCGCGACAACGCCGTGACGAAGCTCGCCGAGGCGGTCGCGACGCTCGGCCGGCAGGAGTGGCCGATCCACCTCACGACGACGACCCGGCAGCTGCTCGCCGAGCTCGCGCGCCTCATGGGCTCCGACCCCGAGGCGATCGGGCCGCAGGGGCAGGGCGCCGACGAGCTGCTGCTGCGCACCGGCACCGCGGCCGGCTTCCTGACGGCGACCCTGCGCACGACGACGAACCCGACGCTGCTGAAGGCCGGGTACAAGCACAACGTCATCCCCGACGCCGCCGAGGCGCTCATCGACATCCGCACCCTGCCGGGCGAGGAGGACGCGGTGCTCGCCGAGGTGCGCGCGCTGCTCGCCGACGACGTCGAGATCGAGGTCGTCACGCGCGACGTGGGGCTCGAGAACCCGTTCTCCGGCGCACTCGTCGATGCGATGGTCAGCACGCTGCGCCGCCACGACCCGGAGGCCGAGGTGCTGCCGTACCTGCTGAGCGGCGGCACCGACAACAAGGCCCTCAGCGAGCTCGGCATCACCGGCTACGGCTTCGCGCCGCTGCGCCTGCCGGCCGAGCTCGACTTCGCGGGCATGTTCCACGGCGTCGACGAGCGCGTGCCGCTCGACGCCCTCGACTTCGGGCACCGCGCCCTGACCGACCTGCTGTCGACCTACTAGGAGCCGCGTGTCCCTCCTCGAAGCGATCATCCTCGGCCTCATCCAGGGCCTGACGGAGTTCCTGCCCATCTCCTCCAGCGCCCACCTGCGCATCGCGGGCGAGTTCCTGCCGAGCGCCACTGATCCGGGCGCGACGTTCACCGCGATCACGCAGATCGGCACCGAGCTGGCGGTGCTGCTCTACTTCTGGAAGGACATCACGCGCATCATTGGCCGCTGGTTCCGGCACTTCTCGCCGAGCTCGGGCGTGCCGCGCACCGACCCCGACGTGCGCATGGGCTGGCTCATCATCATCGGCACGATCCCGATCGTCGTGGTCGGCTACCTCGCGCAGGAGTCCATCCGCTCCACGTTCCGCTCGCTCTGGCTCGTCGCGATCGTGCTCATCGTCTTCGGCCTGATCCTGGGCCTCGCCGACTGGCTCGGTCGCCGCACGCGCGAGCTCGACCAGCTCACCTACCCGCACGGCCTGCTGTACGGCGCCGCGCAGATGCTCGCCCTCATCCCCGGCGTGTCTCGCTCGGGCGCGACGACGACCATGGGTCTCGCGCTCGGCTACACGCGCCCGGCGGCGGCGCGCTACGCCTTCCTGCTCGCGATCCCCGCGGTCTTCGGCAGTGGCCTGTACGAGCTGCTGACCGCGTTCCGCGAGCCGAGCGCGAGCCCCTTCGGCTGGTTCGACACGCTCGCCGCGACGGTCGTCGCCTTCGGCGTCGGCTACCTCGTCATCGCGGGCCTCATGCGGTACATCTCGACGCGCTCGTTCCTGCCGTTCGTGATCTACCGCGTGGTGCTCGGCACCGTGCTGCTCATCCTGCTCGGCGCGGGTGTCATCGACGCGGGCTAGGCGCGCCGGGCATCCGCCCACGTCGTGGTCGGCGCAGGGGCGCCGATGGGGGGATGCCCGCCCTACGCGGGCGGCTCGCTGGCCGACTGCGGCGGCTCGTCGTCGTCGCGCTTGCGCAGGTAGCGCTCGAACTCCTGCGCAATCGCCTCACCGCTCGCCTCGGGCGCCTCGACGGCGTCGCGCGCCCGCTCGAGCGAGACGATGTACGACTTCATGTCCTCGTCGTCGTCGGCGAGGGCGTCGATGCCGTCCTCCCAGGCGCGAGCCTCGTCGAGCAGGTCGCCGCGGGGGATGGTGACGTCGACGAACTCCTCGAGCTTGTCCAGCAGCGCGAGCGTCGCCTTGGGCGAGGGCGCGTTGTGCACGTAGTGCGGCACGGAGGCCCACAGCGACACGACGGGGATGCCGACCTCCTCCGCGGCGGCGGCGATGACGCTGAGGATGCCGACCGGGCCTTCGTAGCTCGAGCGCTCGACGCCGAGCTCCTCGCGCACCTGCGCGTTCTCGCTCGAGGCGTGCACGGCGATGGGGCGCGAGTGCGGCACGTCGGCCAGCAGCGCTCCGAGCAGGATGATGCCCGTGATGTCGGCGGTGAGGGCCTGGTCGATGGTCTCGGTGGCGAAGGTGCGCCAGCCGCGGGAGGGCTCGGTGCCGAGCAGCAGGTAGATGTTGTCGTGGTTGGTGCCGCTGACGTCGAGGATCCGCTCGGGCGAGGCCTCGCGCGGCAGGCCGTCGTCGTTCGCCGGCCCGTAGAAGGTCACGCCGGGCCAGCGGAGTCGGCGCCGCCCCTCCTCGTCGAACTCGGCGACGGGCCGATTGAGCTGGAAGTCGTAGTAGTCCTCGGGGTCGACGTCGGCGATGGCCACGACGTCGAGCACCTCCTTGAGGGCCTTCACCGCGCCGCTCGCGGCCTCGCCGGCGTCGTTCCAGCCCTCGAAGGCGACGACGAGCAGCCGCCCGCCGCGGAACAGGTCGCTCTGGGTCACGTCGCTCGCTCTCGTCGCCCGCGCCGGCCGACCTCCGGCGGCGCGCTGACCAGGATAGAACGCAACTAGACTGGCCCGTCGTGACCGCACCGATCGATCCCGCGCGCCTGCCCGCGGCGGTGCTGTGGGACATGGATGGCACGATCGTCGACACCGAGCCGTACTGGATGCGCGCCGAGACCGAGCTCATCGA
Organism: Microcella alkalica; assembly: GCF_014595885.1. GTDB lineage: Bacteria > Actinomycetota > Actinomycetes > Actinomycetales > Microbacteriaceae > Microcella > Microcella alkaliphila_B. The sequence goes on from NZ_JABUKC010000002.1 coordinate 550,629, forward strand.
GAGCTTCGGCGGCTCCTGGAGCGCCGATGACGGCCTCCAGCTCGTCGGCTCCGGCCTGCTCGACGCCGCCGCCATCATCCGCGAGGCGGGGGTCGATCTGCCGCTGCCGGAGATCGTCGACCGCCTCACCGACCGCGTGATGGCGCTCATCGCGCAGGAGGTGCCGTGGCGTCCGGGCGCACGCGAGCTGCTCGGCGAGCTGCGCGCGGCCGGTGTGCGCACCGCGCTCGTCACGATGTCGCTGCGCCGCATGGCGCTCACGGTCGCCGACGCGCTCGGCAGCGACGCCTTCGACCTCGTGGTCGCGGGCGACGACGTCACGCGACCCAAGCCGCACCCGGAGCCCTACCTGACAGCCGCCGAGCGGCTCGGGGTGAGCATCCGCGACTGCATCGCGATCGAAGACAGTGAGTTCGGTCTCGTCTCGGCCGTCGCCTCGGGCGCCGCCACGATTGGCGTGCCCTGCCACGTGACGCTGCACGCGGCGCCCACCCACGAGTTGTGGCCGAGCCTCGCCGGCCGCACCCTCGACGACCTCGCGGCGGCGCTCGAGCGTCACCACCACCGCGCGACAGGAGCCCCCGCATGACTCTCCGCCGCCAGTCCGGCCCGTTCGTCGAGGGCGACCAGGTGCAGCTGACCGACACGAAGGGCCGGCTCAACACCGTGACCCTCGAGCGCGGCAAGGCGTTCCACAGCCACCGCGGCGTGCTGCCGCACGAGTCGCTCATCGGGCTGCCCGACGGCAGCGTCGTCGAGAACTCCAACGGCGTGCCGTACCTGGCGCTGCGCCCGCTGCTGACCGACTTCGTCATGTCGATGCCGCGCGGCGCGGCGATCGTCTACCCGAAGGATGCCGGGCAGATCGTCGCGATGGGCGACGTCTTCCCGGGCGCGACGGTCGTCGAGGCAGGCGTCGGCTCGGGAGCCCTCTCGCTGTCGCTGCTGCGCGCGATCGGGCCCACCGGGCGCCTGCTGAGCTTCGAGCGCCGCGAGGAGTTCGCCGACATCGCCCGCGGCAACGCCGCCGCCTTCCTGGGCGAGGCGCCGGCGAACTGGACGATCACGCTGGGCGATCTGCAGGATGCCCTGCCGCAGACCGTCGAACCGGGCACGGTCGACCGCGTCGTGCTCGACATGCTCGCCCCCTGGGAGTGCCTCGAGGCGGTCGGCGACGCGCTGACGCCCGGGGGAGTGCTCGTGGTCTACGTCGCCACCGCCACCCAGCTGAGCCGGGTCGCCGAGGCGATTCGCGCGCAGGAGCGCTTCACCGAGCCGCTGTCGAGCGAGACGATGGTGCGCGGCTGGAACGTCGACGGCCTCTCGGTGCGCCCCGACCACCGCATGGTCGCGCACACGGGCTTCCTGCTCACCGCCCGCCGCCTCGCGGACGGCACCGCGCGCTTCGTGAAGGCCAAGCGCGGGCAGAAGACCGAGCACGGTGACGAGGACGTCGAGCTGTGGACCCCGGGCGCGCTCGGCGACCGGCAGGCGAGCGCCAAGCGGCTGCGCAAGGCCGTCCGCGAGGCGCAGTCGCTCGCCGAGCGCTCGGCCAAGCGGCTCGGCGACGCCCCGGTAGAGTTCTGACCGAACGCCCCACCACGACTCGAAGAGGTTCTGTGCGCACGTCCGCTCCCGCCATCGTGATGACCGCCGTCGTGCTCGGCACGCTCACCGCCTGCGCGCCCGCCGCCGACGAGGCGTGCTCTCCTGTCGTGCCGACGGGCGACCAGCCGAGCTTCGTCGAGGCGAGCGGCGAGCTGCTGAGCGAGCCGCGCGTCGACTTCCCGACGCCGCTGCTGAGCGACTCGCCGGAGCGCGCCGTGCTGCTCGCCGGCGAGGGTGACACGATCGGCGCCGGCCAGACCGTCGACCTGCAGGTCAGCCTGTTCGACGGCGAGTCGGGCGAGCTCATCACGGCCTCCTCCTACGACGAGGAGAGCGAGCCGCTGCGCCGCACCGCCGGCGCGGAAGGCGACATCATCGCCGAGGCCGCGCAGTGCGCCGAGGTCGGCTCGCGCGTCGCGGTGACGGCCACCATCGCCGACGTCTTCGGCCCCGGCCAGATCGACCCGTCGACGGGTCTGGAGGACGCCAGCCCCGTCGTGCTCGTCATCGACTTCCAGGAGGCCTACCTGGGGAAGGCGGACGGCGCCCCGCAGCTCGGTGCCTCGGGCGTGCCCGCGGTCGTCACGACTCCGGAGGGCGTGCCGGGCATCACGATCCCGGACGAGCAGCCCTCGGGCGAGCTCATCGATCACGTGCTCGTGCTCGGCGACGGCGAGGCGCTGGAGGCCGGCGACCGCGCCGTGCTGCACTACACAGGCCTGGTGTGGGAGACCGAGGAGGTCTTCGACTCCAGCTGGGAGCGCGGCACCGCGGCGACCTTCCCGATCGTGAGCTTCGAGGAGGACCCGGCGGGCATCGTCCCCGGCCTCGCGCAGGCGCTCGAGGGCAAGACGGTCGGCTCGCAGGTCGTCGTCGTGATCCCGCCCGAGCTCGGCTACCCGGAGGGTCAGGCCCCGGCCACGATCCCGGCCGGCTCGACCATGGTGTTCGTCGTCGACATCCTCGGCATCGAGGAGTAGCCGCTCGTGGCCGCGCGTCGCAGCGCCCGGGCCGACGCCGCGTCGGCCCGCCGCCGCGTGCCGCCAGAGCAGCGCCAGTTCAACCTCATCCTCGCCCTCATGGCGACCGACCAGGGGCTGACGAAGCACGACATCCTCTCGACGGTCGCCGGCTACTCCGAGCGCTTCGAGCAGGCCGACGACAAGGAGCGCACGGCGCTCGAGCGCCAGTTCGAGCGTGACAAGGAGGATGTCCGCGAGCTCGGCGTGCCGCTGGAGACCGTCGACCAGCCGGGCGCCGAGGGCGACACGCGCCTGCAGCGCTACCGCATCCCGAAGTCGCAGTACCGCCTGCCCGACGACGTCGAGTTCTCGGCGGAGGAGGTGGCGCTGCTGAGCCTCGCGGGCCAGGTCTGGCGCGAGGGCTCGCTCACCGAGCGATCGCGGCGAGCGCTGACGAAGCTCAGAGCCTTCGGCCACGCCGTCGAGAGCAGCGTCATCGGCTTCGCGCCGTCGATCCGCACGCGTGAGGCGGCCCACGACCCGCTCGCCGACGCGATCGATCGTCGCCGCCAGGTGAGCTTTCCGTACCTGAAGCCGGGCCTCGCCGAGCCCGAGCTGCGGCGTGTCTCGCCCCTCGCGCTGGTCAATCACGAGGGGCGCTGGCATCTGCACGCCCACGACGAGGCGGCGGATGCCCCGCGCACCTTCCTGCTGCGCCGCATCGTCGGCACCGTGCGCGCGGAGGATGCCCCGGCGCGCGCCCCGCGCCCGGACGAGGCCGCGCTCGCCCAGGCCGAGCTGCAGCAGCTCTTCGAGCGCACGACGGCGACGGTCGTCGCGCGCCCGGGCAGCGAGGCCGACGTGGTGCTGCGCAATCGCGCCGGCACCGTCGTCGAGGGGGAGGCGCTCATCGTGCGCACGACCGACCTCGCGGTGCTCGCCGATGAGCTCGCGGCGTTCGGCGCCGACGTGCGCGTCGAGGGGCCGGAGTCGGTGCGCAAGGCCGTGCTCGCCCGCTGGCGCGAGGTGGTGCGCGCGCATGGCTGATCGCACGCCCCCGGTGAAGTCGGGTGACAAGCTCGCCCTCCTGCTCGGCCTCGTGCCGTACCTCATCGACGAGGTGCGCGTGAGCGTGACGCAGGCGGCCGCGCAGTTCGAGACGACGCCGGATCAGATGCGCGCGCTCGTCGGCTACCTCATCGGCACGGGCGAGCCCGGGCCCGACGGCCTGTACCTGCCGCAGGGGCTGTTCGACATCGACTGGGACGACTTCGAGCAGCGCGACATCATCCGGTTCCGCCAGGCGCCGCTCGACGAGCGTCCGCGCCTCTCGGCACGCGAGGCCGCCGCGCTGCTCGCCGGCCTGCAGGCGCTCGCGGCTCTGCCGGGCTTCGCCGAGCGCGACGACCTGGAGCGCCTCATGGGCAAGCTCGCGCGCGGCGCCTCGGGCGAGGTCGCCCCGGTGGCGGTGCAGACGCGCACGGCCGACGCCCTGCGCGAGACGGTCGCCGCGGCGGTCGCGGCCGGGCAGCGGCTGCGGCTCGACTACGTGACGACGCGCGGCGAGCGCGACGAGCGCGAGGTCGATCCGATCCGCCTGGAGTCGGTCGACGACGTCTGGTACCTGCGCGCCTGGTGCCTGAGTCGCGAGGCCGAGCGCACCTTCCGCCTGGACCGCATGGCGAGCGCGGTCCCGATCGGCGACGCCGAGCCGCACGAGCCCTCGACGGCCGACGCGGGCGAGCTGTTCCGCAGCGACGCCGACGACCTGCTCGTGACGGTCGAGCTGCCGGCCGCCTCGCTGCCGCTCATCGCCGACTACCTCGGGCCGGAGGACGCCGTCGAGTACGCCGGCGACCGCGCGATCGCGCGCATCCCGCTGGCCCATCGCGGTCTCGTCGGTCGTCTGGCGGCCCGCCTCGCCGGCGTGGGCGCGATCACCGAACCGGCGGATGCTCGTGCCGCGGCCGCGCAGTGGGCCCGCGAGGCTCTCGCCGCCTCCGGCGAGCCGCTCGACTGAGGTCGCACGAGGCCCGCGGCGACTCGGCCACCGCATACCGCTCGTTCGGCTCGCGCTCGCTCACGACGGGTAGACTGCAAGCACTTCGCCCCTTTCTCGTGAGGACGACCCCATGTTCGGCAACGCATTCACCGGCTGGCACGCTGTCATCCTGCTCGTCGTCATCCTGCTCCTGTTCGGGGCGCCGAAGCTTCCCGCGCTGGCGCGAAGCCTCGGGCAGTCGATGAAGATCTTCAAGAGCGAGGTGAAGAACCCCGACGCTCCCGCTGACCCGGCCGCGCCGGCCGCGACGACCGCGGAGGGGACCGACACCACGCCCAAGCCCTAGGCCGTGGCAATCCGCACCGCCCGTCCTCGCAACTCCGAGGGTCGGATGTCGCTCGGCGAGCACCTCGTCGAGCTCCGCAAGCGCCTGACCATCATCGGCGTCGCGATCCTCGCCGCCGCCGTCGGCGGATGGTTCCTCGCCGATCCCGTCTGGGCGGCGCTCAGCGAGCCGCTCCGCGTGGTGGCGGAAGCGCAGGGGCGCGATGCGACGATCAACTACACGGCGGTCACCGAGGCCTTCGACACGAAGCTCGTCATCGCGCTGGTGCTCGGCGTCGTCATCGCCTCGCCCATCTGGCTCTACCAGCTGTGGGCCTTCATCGTGCCAGCGCTGCATCGCCGCGAGAAGCAGTACGCGATCGGGTTCCTCGCCGCGGCCCTGCCGCTCTTCCTGGCCGGCTGCGCCGCCGGCTGGTTCGTGCTGCCGCACATCGTGGAGCTGCTCACGGGCTTCGCCGCGGAGGGCACGGCGACGCTGCTGACGGCGAAGTTCTACCTCGACTTCTCGCTCAAGCTCATCCTCGCGATCGGCATCGGCTTCGTGCTGCCGGTCGTGCTCGTGATGCTGAACTTCGCGCGGGTCATCACGGGCGCGAGCATCCTCAAGGCCTGGCGCTGGGCGATCCTGACGATCACGGTCTTCACGGCCTTCGCGACGCCGGCCGCCGACATCATGTCGATGTTCCTGCTCGCGATCCCCATGGTCGGGCTGTACTACCTCGCCGCGGGCATCTCGGTCATCAACGACAAGCGCGTCGCCAAGCGCGAGGCCGCCCTCGCCGCCGAGTACGGCATCGACGCGGCGCCCGCATGACCCGCGCGATCCGCACCGCCGACGTGGTCGCATGACCTCGGCGGCCGAGCCGAGCCCCGCCGAGCGCTTCGCCGCCGCGCGGGCCCTGCGCGAGCATCCCCGTCTGCGGGCGTTCCGCGACCATCTGACCTTCGACCTCGACCCCTTCCAGCAGGCCGCGTGCGCCGTGCTCGAGGAGGGGCGCAGCGTGCTCGTCGCCGCGCCGACCGGGGCCGGCAAGACGATCGTGGCCGAGTTCGCCGTCTTCCTGGCGATGTTCGACCCCCGGGCGAAGATCTTCTACACCGCGCCGATGAAGGCGCTCAGCAACCAGAAGTACAACGAGCTCGTCGCCCAGTACGGGCCGAGCGAGGTCGGGCTGCTCACGGGCGACACCAACATCAACGCGACCGCGCGCATCGTCGTCATGACGACCGAGGTGCTGCGCAACATGCTCTACGCCGACTCGGCGCTGCTCACCGACCTGCAGTACGTCGTCATGGACGAGGTGCACTACCTCGCCGACCGCTTCCGCGGTGCGGTGTGGGAGGAGGTGATCATCCACCTGCCGCTGCCGGTGCGCCTGGTCTCGCTCAGCGCGACCGTGTCGAACGCCGAGGAGTTCGGCGACTGGCTGCAGGCCGTGCGCGGCGACACCGACGTGATCGTCAGCGAGACCCGACCGGTGCCGCTCGAGCAGCACGTGCTCGTGCGCTCGAAGCTCGTCGACCTCTTCGACTCCAGCGGGCAAGCTGCGACGAACCGCGTCAACCCCGAGCTCGTGCAGCTCGCGCGCGCGGGCGGGCACACGCCGCACCGCGGCCGCCAGCACCACCCTCGACGGTGGGAGAAGCGCCCCGGCGGCGACGGCCGCCTGGAGCGCGCCGAGGTGGCGATGCTGCTCGCGCAGCGCAACCTGCTGCCGGCGATCTTCTTCATCTTCTCCCGCGCCGGCTGCGACGGCGCGGTGCGCCAGCTGCTGCGCTCGGGCATCAAGCTCACCGAGTCGTGGGAGCGCGAGGAGATCCGCCAGATCGTCGAGGAGCGCTGCCGCACGCTGCGCGACGACGACCTCGCCGTGCTCGGCTACTGGGAGTGGCTCGACGGCCTCCAGCGCGGCGTCGCCGCGCACCACGCGGGGCTACTGCCGGCGTTCAAGGAAGTCGTCGAGGAGCTCTTCCAGCGGAAGCTGCTCAAGGTCGTCTTCGCGACCGAGACGCTCGCCCTCGGCATCAACATGCCCGCGCGCACGGTCGTGCTCGAGAAGCTGGAGAAGTTCAACGGCGAGGCGCGCGTGCCGATCACGCCGGGGGAGTACACGCAGCTCACCGGCCGCGCCGGTCGCCGCGGCATCGACGTCGAGGGCCACGCCGTCATCCAGTGGACGGGCGGGCTCGATCCGCAGGCCGTTGCGAGCCTCGCCTCGCGCCGCACGTACCCGCTGAACTCGAGCTTCCGGCCGACGTACAACATGGCCGTCAACCTCATCGAGCAGTTCGGGCGCCAGCGCACGCGCGAGATCCTGGAGAGTTCGTTCGCGCAGTTCCAGGCCGACCGCGCCGTCGTCGACCTCGCCCGCACCGTGCGCAAGCAGCAGGAGTCGCTCGAGGGCTACGCGCGCAGCATGCAGTGCCACCTCGGTGACTTCACCGAGTACTCGGCGCTGCGCCGCGAGCTCAGCGACCTCGAGCGAGAGCGCGCCCGGGTGGGCGAGCAGGGCGGCCGCGCTGAGCGCGACCGGCGCCAGCGGCAGATCGAGGGCGTGCGACGCCGCATGCGCAAGCACCCCTGTCACGGCTGCGCCGACCGCGAGGCGCACGCCCGCTGGGCCGAGCGCTGGTGGCGCCTCAAGCGCGAGAGCGACAAGGTGAGCCGGCAGATCCGCGGCCGCACGGGCGCCGTCGCGCAGGTCTTCGACCGCGTCACCGAGGTGCTCGGCGAGCTCGGCTACCTCGAGAAGGACGAGCACGGTCGCACGGGCCTCACCGCCGACGGCCGCGCGCTGCGGCGCATCTACGGCGAGCGCGACCTGCTCGTGGCCGAGAGCCTGCGCCGCGGCTACTGGAACGACCTCGACGCCCCCGCCCTCGCCGCGATGGCGTGCGCGATCGTGTTCGAGGCCCGGCGCGACGACGGGCAGGCCCCCGAGTACGCCCTGCCGCGCGGCCCGTTCCGCATCGCGCTCGAGCGCACCCAGCTGCTGTGGGCCGAGCTCGACGACCTGGAGCGCGAGCACCGCCTGCCCGGCTCCGACCCGCTCGCGACGACGCTCGCGCTGCCCATGCACCAGTGGGCGAGCGGCAAGAGCCTCGAGGTCGTGCTGCGCGAGTCCGGCCTCGCCGCGGGCGACTTCGTGCGCTGGTGCAAGCAGACCATCGACCTGCTCGACCAGGTCTCGCTCGTCGCCGACGGGCCGGTCGGGCGCACCGCGCGCACGGCCCTCGACGCGGTGCGGCGCGGCATCGTCGCCTACAGCTCGGTGGCGTGAGCATCCGCCCGTTCGCGCTCTCTAGGATCGAACCGTGATGGATGCTCCCGCCCGCCCGCGCGAGGCCGCACCGTCACTCGCCGCCCCGCCGCTCGCGCTCGCCGCGCCCGCCCCGGCCGTGCCGCGACTCGGCGTCGCCCTGCTCGCCGCCGCCCTCGGTGGCTGGACGATGGATCTCGGGTTCCCCGACCGCGGCTGGTGGCCGCTGACGATCGTCGGCACCGCGCTCGTGCTGTGGAGCCTGCGCGGCCGCTCGATCGGCGGCGCCCTGCTCGTCGGTGCGGTCGCCGGCTTCACCTTCTACGGCGTGCTCATCGAGTGGCTGACGGTGTACCTCGGCATCGTGCCGTGGCTCGCACTGACGCTCGCGCAGGTCTTCTTCGTCGCGCTCGGCGCCGTGCCGATCGCGCTCGCCTGGCGGTGGATGCCCGTGGCCTTCCCCGGCGTCGCCGGCCGCCTGCTGCTCACCCCCGTCGTGATCGCGGGGCTGTGGACGGCGCGCGAGGGCATCTCGAACGTGTGGCCGTGGGGCGGGTTCGCGTGGGGGAGGCTCGCGATCTCGCACGCCGGGGGCCCGCTCGCGCACTGGGCCGCGTGGGTGGGGGTCTCGGGGCTGAGCTTCCTGCTCGCGCTGCTGGCCGCGGTGCTCGCGGCGGTCGCGGTCGAGCGGCGCACGCCGGTCGTCGCGCGCGGCGCGCTCGTGACGGGGCTCGCCGCGACGATGCTCGTCTGGCCGGCGTTCCCGACCGTGACGAGCGGCTCGGCGCGCGTCGCCGCGGTGCAGGGCAACTCGCAGACGGGGCTCTTCGCGCAGTACGAGCGCGGCGACATCCTGCAGGATCACCTCGATGCGAGCGTGCCGCTGTACGACCTCGGCGGGGGAGAGGGCGCCGCGGCCGGCGCCGAGCCGCCGCTCGACGTCGTCGTCTGGCCCGAGAACGCCTCCGACCTTGACCCGCTGCGCGAGCCCTACGCCGCCGGCGCGCTCGACTCGGTGTCGAATCGACTGCAGGCGCCCGTCGTCGTCGGCACGATCACCGCCGACGGCGAGCGCACCTACAACTCGGTGCTGCTGTGGCAGGCCGGCGAGGGCGCAGTCGACCAGTACGACAAGATCCATCCCGTGCCCTTCGCCGAGTACCTGCCCGAGCGCGAGGTCTTCTACCCGCTCGCGCCCGACCTGTTCGACCTCGTGCCGCGCGACTACTCGATCGGGCAGCGCGACACGGTGCTTGAGCTCGACGACCTCGTCGCCGGCATCGCCATCTGCTACGACATTGTCGACGACGACCTGCTCGCCCGTATGATCGACGAGGGCGCGACAGTGCTCTTCGCGCCGACGAACAACGCCGACTTCGGGCGCACCGATCAGGCCCTGCAGCAGCTCTCGATCGCCCGCCTGCGCGCCATCGAGTCGGGGCGCAGCGTCGTGCAGGCCTCGACGGTCGGCTCGAGCGCGATCATCGCGCCCGACGGGTCGACGGTCGACGAGCTGCCCCGCTTCGAGCCGGGCGTCATGGTGCAGGAGGTCGCGCTGAGCGAGGTCGTCACGCCCGCGCACGCGCTCGGCCGCACCCCGGAGTGGTTCGTCTGCCTGCTCGGCGCGTCCGCCCTCCTGCTCGCCGGCCTCGCGGTGCGCGGCTCGCGGGGGCGGCGAGCGTGAGCGGGACCGGCGCGAGCGCGCTCATCGTGCTGCCGACGTACAACGAGGCCGAGAGCATCCGCAGCATCGTCGCACGCATCCGCGTCGCGGTGCCGGAGGCCGCCGTGCTCGTCGTCGATGACGCCTCGCCCGACGGCACCGGCGCGATTGCCGACGAGCTCGCCGCCGCCGACCCGGGGGTGAGCGTCCTGCACCGCCCGGGCAAGGCGGGCCTCGGCGCCGCCTACCTCGCGGGCTTCGCGATCGCGCTCGAGCGCGGCTACCGCTTCGTCGTCGAGATCGACGCCGACGGCTCGCACGACCCCGCCGAGCTGCCGGCGATGCTCGGCCTCGCCGAGCGCGAGGGCGCTGACCTGGTCATCGGCTCGCGCTGGGTGCCCGGCGGCGCGGTCGTGAACTGGCCGTGGCTGCGGCGCGCGATCTCGCGCAGCGGCAACGCCTACGCCCGGTGGATGCTGCGCTCGCGCGTGCAGGACCTGACGGCCGGATTCCGCGTCTACCGCGCCGCCGTGCTCGCGGGCCTCGACGGCTCGGTCGTGTCGTCGCACGGCTACTGCTTCCAGGTCGAGCTCGCCTGGCGGCTCGAGCGCGCGGGCGGGCGCATCCTGGAGCACCCGATCGCCTTCGTCGAGCGCGCCACGGGCCGCTCGAAGATGCACGCCGGCATCGTCGCCGAGGCGCTGTGGCGCGTCACCGCGTGGGGCACGAGCGCGCGACTCGGCCGCGAACCGCTGCCGTCGACGTCGCGCGTCTGAGCGCCGCCGCGTCGAGTCGCGTGCGGCGCGCGGTCAGCGCATCGTCGCCGTCGTCGTCATGACGAGCTCGAGCCCGCCCTCGACCTCGCGCCGCTCGAGCGCGACCTTCAGGCTCGCGAACACGGCGAGGTCATCGACGTGGGTGCCGCCGCAGGGGATGCGCACCTCGCCCTCGGGTAGCGCGCACACCCAGGTCCGGCGTGCCGTGATCGCCTCGTCGTCGCGTTCGATGCGTACCGCGCCGCCCGCGGCGACCCAGGTGGCGAGCGCGGCGTTCGCGCGCTCCTCGACCGCCGCGAGCGCGTCGAGCGCCGCGGGCGCAAAGCCCTTCCGACGCAGCGACTTGCCGATGCGGTAGGTGTCGATCGAACCGTGCTCGTGGATGCGCGAGGTCACGATCGCGAGCTGGTCGAACGCCGGATGCCCGAGCGCGTCGCGCGGGGCATCCTTCGTCCAGGCGTCGGCGAGCGCGCCGTCGAGCGCGAGCGAGGCGAGGTGGCAGGCCGTGTGCCCGGCACACAGCGCCCCGCGCAGCTCGGCGTCGACGACGACCTCGACGACCTCGCCCTCGGCGGGCGGCTCGCCCTCGATGACGTGGGCGACGACAAAGACCCACCCCTCGGTGCCGGTGCGCACCGGCAGGTCGCGCCCGAGCAGCAGCGTGCCGTCGTGCACGCCGCCCATGACGGCGTCGACGACGGGCAGCGCGCGGTCGGCCAGGCGCAGCTCTCCGCGGTCGGCCGGCTGGTCGGGCCACGCGGTATCGACGGGGTGCAGCGCCGTGCGGTCGAGGATGACGGCCGAACGGCCGTCCACGAGGGGTTCGACGTGCACGACGGTGCCGGTGGAGCCGATTGCGCCGTCGGGGTAGCTGACGAGGGTGTCGTGCTGGGGGAGCGCCATGATCCTCGAGCCTAGGCGCTCGTCACGCGGGGGCACGGGAGGGAGGCGTCGGCGGCCGACGGAGGGGGATGCGCGGCGGGCGCTACGCGCCGAGGCGCTCGTCGGTGCCGCGGCGCTGGCGCAGCAGCTGCAGGCGCTCCTTGAGCAGCTCTTCCAGCTCGGCGATGGTGCGGCGCTCGAGCAGCATGTCCCAGTGGGTGCGCGCGGCCTTGACCTCACCCTGCTCGATGTCGACGGGAGTGCCGTCGGGCGAGAGCAGCACGCCCTCGCGGCCCGACTTCGGCGACTCCCACGTCTCGGGCAGTTCCGCGTCGGCGGCGAAGACGACCTCGAAGGTCTCGCCGTCGCTCGTGCGGTACTGCGCACGCTGCCGGGAGGCGAACTCGACACCCTCTTCGCTCTGCATGCTCTGCGAGCCGAGGCGCATGCCCCGGAGCGTTCGATCGGCCATGATGCACCCCTTCCGCGTCGCGTTTCCATGAAAAGGTATAGACCTTTCCGCCCGCGTCGGCGAGTGCGAGAGCGGCTTTCCCAGACCTTTGCCAGTGTCCCCCGATTCACGTCACCGGGGTACAGAATCGCTAGGTGCGGGAGCGCAGCACCTCGAGCGCGAGATCCGCGCGGTCGGTGACGATGCCGTCGACGCCGCGATCGAGCAGCGTGTGCATCGTCGCGGGATCGTTGACCGTCCAGACGTGCACTTCGACGCCCGCGGCGCGGAAGGCCCGCAGCACGCGGGGAGCGGTCGTCTCGCCGCCGAGCGCGCGCTCGGGCATCTGCACCGCGTGCACGCCCGCGAGGGCCGCCCGCACGAGCGGCACGGCGCCGAGGCGCGCGGCGAGCAGGGCAGCGGCGAACCGTGGTGCCGAGGCGCTCGTCGCGACCTCCGGCAGCAGGCGCAGGGCCGCGGCGCGCCGCCGTTCGCTGAACGACGTCAGCAGAACGCGATGCTCGGCACGCAGCTGCCGCACCGCGTCGACCGCGGGCGCGACCGCCTCCGCGCTCTTGAGGTCGATGTTGAAGCGCGCCTCCGGGAAGGCCTCGAGCGCCTCGGCGAGCGTGGGGAAACCCTGCCCCTCACCGAGCGGCACCTGCGCGAGCTCGGCCGCCGTGCGCTCACCGACCCGGCCCGGGATGCCCGCGACGCGATCGAGGTCGGCGTCGTGGGCGATCACCGCGACGCCATCGCGGCTCGCGTGCACGTCGGTCTCGAGATGCTCGACCCCGATCGCGAGCGCGTGCGCGAAGGCCAGGAGGGTGTTCTCGGGCGCGTCGACCGCGAGCCCCCGGTGCGCGAGCACGCGGGGGAGCGCGGGGGAGAAGTACGCCTCAGCCGCCTCCGACCGCACCTAGGAGGTCGCCCCCGGCACGATCGGCTCGGTGCGCGACTCGCCGCCGGGCGTACGACCGGCGGAGGGCCCGAGCCCGAAGCCGTTCGTGATGCCCTTGAGCGCCTCGGTGAGCTCGCTCGGGATGATCCACATCTTGTTCGAGGCGCCCTCGGCGAGCTTCGGCAGGGTCTGCAGGTACTGGTAGGCGAGCAGCTTCGAGTCGGGGTCGCCCTTGTGGATGGCGTCGAAGACGGTCTGGATCGCCTCAGCCTCGGCCTGCGCGCGCAGCACCTGCGCCTTCGCGTCGCCCTCGGCCTTGAGGATCTCGGCCTGGCGGCGCCCCTCCGCCTCGAGGATCTGCGACTGCTTCGTGCCCTCCGCGGTGAGGATCGCGGCGCGGCGGTCGCGCTCGGCACGCATCTGCTTCTCCATCGAATCCTGGATGCTCGCGGGCGGGTCGATGGCCTTGAGCTCCACGCGGTTGACGCGGATGCCCCACTTGCCCGTCGCCTCGTCGAGCACGACGCGCAGCTGGCCGTTGATGTTGTCGCGGCTCGTCAGCGCCTCCTCGAGGTTGAGGCCACCCACGACGTTGCGCAGCGTCGTGACGGTGAGCTGCTCGACGGCGGCGAGGTAGTTCGCGATCTCGTAGGTCGCGGCACGGGCATCCGTCACCTGGAAGTAGACGACCGTGTCGATCGAGACGACGAGGTTGTCCTCGGTGATGACGGGCTGCGGCGGGAACGACACGACCTGCTCGCGCATGTCGACGAGCGGACGCAGCCGATCGATGAAGGGCACGAGGAGGTTGAGGCCCGGCTGGAGGGTCTTGTGGTACCGCCCGAGGCGCTCGACGACGCCGGCGTACGCCTGCGGCACGATGCGGATCGAGCGCAGAATGACGACGACGACGAAGATGCCGAGGACGACCAGCAGGCCGACCGTGAAGACTTGCCCGACGAAGTCGGTGAGGCTGATCACGACGTGGTGCTCCTCTCATGCGGGGCGACCTCGGCGGTCGCTCCGTCGATGCGCGTGACGACGACGCGATCGCCCTCGCGCAGGGTGGTGGTCTCATGCTCGGGGGCGAGCCTGGCCGTCCAGGTCTCGCCGTTGGCGAGCCGCACGTAGCCGGTGTCGCCGGAGAAATCAGCTGTCACGCGCCCCTGCATGCCCTGCAGGGCGTCGACGTTGGTGCGCGCGCCGCGCTCATCGGCGCCGCGCCGCAGCGTCTTCAGCAGCAGCGGCCTGATCGTGAACAGCAGCAGGGCCGAGACGATGGCCGCCGCGCCGATCTGCAGCCACCACGGGCCGCCGGCGAGGTTCACGCCGAGACCGCCGATGAGGCTGCCGGCGCCGATCATGAGGAAGGTGAACTCGAGCGTCAGCAGCTCGATGATCACGCACACGAGCACGAAGACCAGCCAGATGATCCAGAGGTACTGGGTGAGGTCGGGCATCGGCGCCTTCCTGGGTCGACTGATGCTCACGCTATCACCGGCCCCCGACGCCCCAGGGCGCCCGACACGGCGGGCATCCGCGGTAGGGTCGGGAGTCGTGAACAGCCCCCTGCAGCCCGGCTCGCTCGCCGGCAAGACCGCCCTCGTCACCGGCTCCTCCCGCGGCATCGGCGCCGACACCGTGCGCTACTTCGCCGCCGCCGGCGCGAACGTCGTCATCAACTACCGCTCGAAGGCGCCGCGGGCTGAGAAGCTGCTCGCCGAGCTCGAGGCAAACGGCACGCAGGGTCTCGCGATCGGCGCCGACCTCACCGACCCCGCTTCCGTCGAATCGATGATGGATGCTGTGCGCGAGCGCTTCGGCGCCCTCGACATCCTCGTGCTCAACGCCTCCGGCGGCATGGAGGCCGGCATGGGCGAGGACTACGCGCTGCGGCTCAACCGCGACGCCCAGGTGAACGTGCTGACGAAGGCGCTGCCGCTGCTGCACGAGGGCTCGCGCATCGTGTTCGTCACCAGCCACCAGGCCCACTTCATCCGCACCGTGCCGACGATGCCCGAGTACGAGCCCGTCGCGCTCTCCAAGCGCGCTGGCGAGGATGCCCTGCGCGAGTTCATCCCGCAGCTGCAGGCCGCCGGCATCGGCTTCACGGTCGTCTCGGGCGACATGATCGAGGGCACCGTCACCGCGACGCTGCTCGACCGCGCCAACCCCGGCGCCATCGAGGCGCGCAAGGAGGCCGTCGGCAAGCTGTACAACGTCGCCGAGTTCGCCGCCGAGGTCGCGCAGGCCGCGGTCGACCCCGTGCCGGCCGACAACACGCGCCTCGTCGGCGACGTCGGCTACTTCACCGAGTACGCCGCGGGGGAGTAGCACCGTGGCCCCGACGCCGGGCCTGCGCCGGTCATCCCGCATCATCCTCCTGGACGACGCAGGGGCCGCACTGCTGTTCTTCACGGCCTCGCCCGACTCCAGCCGGTGGGCCCGGTGGATCACTCCGGGCGGCGGCGTCGACCCGGGCGAGACGCACGAGCAGGCGGCGATCCGCGAGCTCTTCGAAGAGACCGGGCTCGTCGTCGAGAGCGTCGGCACGCCCGTCTGGTCGATCGACTTCGAGGTGGCGTGGGATGCCGCGGACCACGACCGCGGCCACGCCGAGTACTACCTCGTGCGCTGCGAGCGCTTCGAGCCGGTGTCGACGAACTGGACCGATGACGAGCACATCGACGTGACCGCCCACGGGTGGTTCACCGCGGACGAGCTGCTCGCCACCGGCCAGCCGTTCGAGCCCTACGACCTGCCGCGGCTGCTGCGGTCGTTCGCGTCAGCCGCGCCGCTCGACTGAGCGCCCGGGCCCGCGGGCTCGTCGCCCTCGTGGAACCGCGAGGGAGCATCCGCCGCGATGCCGGCCGCGATCGGCCGCTTGCCGAACACGGGCTCGGCCTCGGCCATCTCCTCCTCGCTCGCGATGCGGAACGGGGGAGCGTTCTCGACGTGCACCTCGTGCCGGCCCTCGCCCTTCGTGGCGCGCAGGCTCGCGACGATCGACACGGTGATGATGATCGCGACGACGGCGAGCGAGACGCTCGTGGGGATCTTGTAGACGTCGAGCAGCAGCATCTTGATGCCGACCCAGATGAGCACGAACGCCAGGCCGAGCTTGAGGTAGATGAAGCGGTGGATCAGGTCGGCGAGCAGGAAGTACATCGCCCGCAGGCCCAGGATGGCGAAGGCGTTCGCGGTGAACACGATGAACGGCTCGCTCGTCACGCCGAAGATCGCCGGGATCGAGTCGACCGCGAAGATGATGTCGGTCACCTCGACGAGCACGAGCACCGCGAGCAGGGGAGTGGCGACGATGACGCCGGCCTTGCGGATGAGGAACTTCTGGCCGTGGTAGGCGTCGGTCATCGGCACGAAGCGCTTGAAGGTCTTGAGGATCTTCGAGTTCGCGACGTCCATGTGCTCGTTGCGCTTCCGGATCATCATCCAGCCCGTGTAGAGCAGGAAGGCCGCGAAGACGTAGAGGATCCACGAGAACTGGTCGATGAGCACCGCGCCGAGAGCGATGAAGATGGCGCGGAACACGAGGGCGCCGAGCACGCCGAGGAAGAGCACGCGGTGCTGGAACTCGCGGGGCACGCCGAAGAAGGCGAAGATGATCGCCCACACGAACACGTTGTCGACGGCGAGCGACTTCTCGATGAGGTAGCCGGCGTAGTACTGCTGGCCGAGCTCGGCCCCGTACTCCCACCAGATGTAGCCGCCGAAGGCGACGCCGAGCGTCACCCAGACGACCGACCACGCGGCCGCCTCCTTGACGCTGATGACGTGGGCCTTGCGGTGCGCGACGAGGTCGATCGCGAGCATGACGAGGATGCCGCCGATGACGGCGAACCACAGCCAGAGGGGAACGTCCATGACGTGACTCCTGAAAGGTCGTTGAGGCGATTCAGGAGGTCTTTCCCGGCCGAGATGGTCTGAGATCGGCCCGTGGCGCCGGATCCGTGCGGACGGATCGTAGTGACGACGCGACGCGGGTCGGGGATACTCCCCCCCGCCGACAAGTGTACCACACTTCACCCTTTACGTGCCAATGAAGGCAGCGGCGCGACGGAGGTGGAAGTTTTGCTCGACTTCGCGGGGGAGTCGCAGTAGCGTCACGATCATGCCCCCGCGCGCCGCCGAGATCATGAACCCCGCGGTGCCAGCCGCCTTCGACGTCTTGTTCGCGATCGCGTGGCTCGTGCCCATCGGCGCGCTGCTCTGGCTGTTCGCCGGCGCGCTCGTGTCGATCCATCGCCGAGCAGCGGCGATGACGGGGCTCGAAGAGCTCGGCTGGTACGCCTTCGTCGTGATCGCCCAGTTCGTCGGCCCGCTCGTGTGGTTCCTCTGGGGCCGCGATCGCTACGACCGAGGTCGCGGGCTCGCCGCGGCGGCATCCGCCCGGCAGGGCGATCAGGCCGAAGGAGCCCGATGACCGCGCACCGTCACCTCCGTCGCATCACCGCACTCGCCGCTGTGGCGGCGGGCATCGCCCTGAGCGGATGCTCCGCCGCGGCCAGCCCCGAGGTCGAGCCGGTCGCGGCCGAACCCGCCGAGTCCACGGCGTCGACCCGCGCGCTCGACCCGGTGAGCGGCGAGGGGCCGACGGGTTTTCCGGGCGTGGCGTTCCCCATCCCGGAGGACGCTCGTTCCGTGAGCATCGCGTTCCACTGCGACGGTGACGGCGCCTTCAGTGTCGAGCTGGGCGACTCGATGATGCTCGGCCAGTCGCCGCTCAGCGGCACGTGCGGCGAGCCGCACAGCCTGTCGTGGCCGATCGAGAGCCGCACGGCACCGACGCTCGCCGTGCAGCTCGACGCCGGCGCGATCTGGACGGCGGAGCCGACGTTCTCGACCGCGGAGTTCGCGGTCGACGAGGCGCTCGTGGCGGAGTGCGCGGCGTTCTCCGAGGTCTCCAGCGCGCTCATGAACGCCGACGTGGGGCTCACGCAGTACGCAGCCTTCGACGAGACGGCGTGGCGCGAGCGCGTGCAGGGCGCGACGGTCGAGCTCGGCGAGCTCGCCGCGGCATCGACGACAGAGCTGTCCGCGGCGCTGACTCAGCTGCACGGCGAGCTCAGCGCAACCACGCCAGCGCCCGGCACGGCCTACCGGGCGCTGGAGCCCGGGTTCGTCGTGATCGGCGCCGCCTGCGCCGAGAATCAGAGTCCGATCGTGCTCCACGGCGAGTTCGGCGGCTGAGGCGGCTCCGGAGCCCCCTCCCGCATCGGGACTGACATCCGATAATCATCATTATGTCAACTCGAACGCACCGCAGCGCGGCGTGGATCCACTGGGCGGAATGTCCGCGCATCATGGCAGAGTCCCCCGCATGACCTTCGCGAACGTCGGCCGGCTGGGCGCGCGGCCTGGCCGTCGCGACGAGCTCCTGTCGATCCTGACCCGGCCCAGCGCCGAGCTCGCCGGCGCTGGCTGCCTGCTCTACGAGGTCGGCGTCGCGGACGACGACCCCGACGCCGTGCACGTGCTCGAGCTGTGGACCTCGCCTGAGGCGCACGCCGCGTCGCTCGCGCTGCCGAGCGTGCGCGCCGCGATCGGCGAGGCGATGCCGCTCCTCTCGGGTGAGATGAGCGGTGCTCGATTCCGCGTGGCAGGGTCGCCCCTGCGCGGCTAGCCCTCGAAGGGCCAGAGCTCGCGCACCTCGACCGCTCCGAAACGCGCCATCGGGTGGCGCGCGGCGATCTCGATCGCCGCGTCACGGTCGGCGGCCTCGATGACGTCGAACCCTGCGAGCGACACCGGACCGGCCGAGAAGGGCGCCTCGGTCACCGCCGCCTCTCCCCCGCGCACCCGCACGGTGCGCGCCTCGACGACCGGCCGGAGGCGATCACCGACGACGTAGGCGCCCGAGTCCTCGAGCGAGCTCACCCACTCCTCGATGTTGTCGCCGTCGGGGTCGTACGGCTCGGCGCTCGGGTCGTCGCAGATCAGCAGCAGATAACGCACGGAATCCTCGTTCCTCGGTCGGCAGTCGTCGGTTCGAGCATCCTCCTCCACGCTCGCGGTCGAGCGCCGCAGTCGGCCACAGGTGCCGTGCGACGCGGATGCGATCGCGATCGGAGGAACGGCGCGGTCACAGGAATGGGCGGAGCTCGACGCGGCGGTTGCAGGCGCGCGAGCCCTCCGTCGCGAGCGCGAGCGCGGCATCCCGGTCGGTCGCCTCGATGATCCAGAATCCGGCCACGTAGTCGGCCGTGTCGGCGACGGGCCCTGAGCGGATGACCGGCTCGGGTCCGCGCGCATCGATCACCGTCGACTCCGCCGGCGCGGCGAGACCCGCCGCCATGACCCAGTGCCCGGCATCCCGCAGCGAGGCGTTGAAGGCGTCGATCGCGGCCATCTCCCCCACGTCCGCCGTGCCCGTGCTGACGTCGATGACGCCGATGAAGAATCTCATGGGGCGGCACAGTATCGCCGGACGAGGGCGAGCGACACCCCCGCGCGCGCAGCGCCCTCGCGGCCGAGCATGGTCGGATGTCGCTGCGAGAGATCATCGACCTCGTCGGCACGGTGATCGACATCGCGGGCGTCGCCGTCATCGCCGCCGGCGTCGTGCTGGCCGTCATCCTCGCCGGGCGTGACGCGCGACGAGGAGCGACCGACGTCTACGGCGCGACGCGTCGCCGGTTCGGCCGCGCCATCCTCCTCGGGCTCGAGCTGCTCGTCGCCGCCGACATCATCCGCACCGTCGCGATCGAGCCCACGCTCGACTCCCTGGCGGTGCTCGGGGTCATCGTGCTCATCCGCACCTTCCTGAGCTTCACGCTCGAGGTCGAGCTCGACGGCCGGTGGCCGTGGCAGCAGTCGCACCCGGCCTCGGAGCCGCACCCCGACCCGGACGGTCCGCGACCCGCCCGCTGACGGCGCGACCGCATCGGCGCCGGTAGCCTGCGACGATGCGCTGCCCCTGCTCCACCGGTCTCCCCTACGACGAGTGCTGCGGCCCGCTGCACCGCGGTGAGCGGGCGGCGCCGACCGCCGAGCAGCTCATGCGCTCGCGGTTCTCGGCCTTCGCGGTCGGCGATGCCGCGTACCTGCTCGCGACGTGGCATCCGTCGACCAGGCCCGCGGCGCTCGAGCTCGATCCCGAGCTGCGCTGGTATCGCCTCGACGTGCTGCGCACCGAGCGCGGCGGCCCGCTCGACCGCGACGGCGTCGTCGAGTTCGTCGCGCATCACCGCTCCCCCGACGGCGTCGGCGAGCTCCACGAGGTGAGCCGCTTCGTGCGCGAGGGCGCTCACTGGCTCTACGTCGCGCCGATGTGAGCGCGACCCCCATCCGGGGGGCACTCGGCTCCGAAAAAGCGGTGCGAGCACTCCCGCTCCCCCACTCCCCCGGAGGTTTCGATGAAGAAGGTCCTCTCCTCGGCGTTCGCGACGGCCATCGTCGCGAGCGCGATCGTGCTCGGCAGCGCCGGCGCCGCATCCGCCGCCCACTGCCTCGACAGCACCGGCACGTCTCCCGGCTTCTCGTGGTTCGGCGCCCACGCGCGCGCCACGACCGATGCCGAGGGCAGCAAGGCGGGCCCGCACATGGGCACGTCGGGCGCGTCGAACTGCCTCGAGACGACGGGCAACCCGTCCGAGCGGTCCTCCAGCCGCTGACGCAGCCCGTCGAGGGCCCGCCACGCGTCGGGCGCGCGCGGGCCCTCACCCCCTCGATTTCGCGATCCGCGAACCCGCCTCGCGCAGCCACCGCTCCGGCTCGGTGATCGCCGCGGTCGTCCCGCCGGCGAGCTGATCCAGGGCGAGGGATGCCGCAAACGCGTCGACCGGTGCGGCGATCGCCCCTGAGACCAGCACGACGGGCACCGCGGCGTCGGCCGCAAGGCGAGCAACCTCGCCCACCGCCTTGCCGGCGCTCGAGGTCGCGTCGAACCGCCCCTCCCCGCAGACGACGAGGTCGGCGGTAGCGATCCGCTCGTCCAGCCGCACCGCCTCCGCGACCGCGCGGGCACCCGATCGCAGGGTCGCTCCCCACGCGAGCAGACCGAAGCCGGTGCCGCCGGCCGCGCCGGCGCCGCGGTGCGCCGCGAGATCGGCCTCGGCACCGGTCGCCCGAACGAGCAGCCGGGCCCAGCGGCCGAGCGCGCGCTCGGCGAGCTCGGCATCGGCGCCGACGAGCCCCTTCTGCGGCCCGAAGACCGTCGCTGCGCCCTGCGGGCCGAGCAGCGGATGCGCCACGTCGCTCAGCACGACGGCGCCGCCCGGCGGCGGCGGCCGCATCGCCGAGACCGAGACCGCCGCGAGCTGCGCGAGCCCGCGCGCCCCGCCGCCGATGGGCGCCCCGTCGTGGTCGAGCAGTCGTGCGCCGAGGGCAGAGAGCGCGCCAGCCCCGCCGTCGGTCGAGGAGCTGCCGCCGATCGCGAGCAGCAGCCGGTCGACCCCGTGGTCGAGCGCGGCGCGCACCGCCTCCCCGAAGCCGATCGTGTGCGCGTCGAGGGGCCGCGGGCGCTCGAGCAGTTCCATGCCCGAGCAGGCGGCGAGCTCGACGACGCCGGTCGAGCCGCCCGCGGAGTCTGCGAGCAGCAGCCAGTGCGCGGCGACGCGGCGGCCGTCGGGGCCCGTCACCCCGAGGGGCATGCGCCGAGCATCCGGCAGCGCGGTCTCAAGCGAATCGAGCGTGCCCTCTCCCCCGTCGGCCATCGGCACGAGGTCGAGCTCGTCCTGCGGGCGCTCAGCTCGCCACCCCGCCGCGATCGCTCGAGCGACGCCGCTCGCACGCAACGAACCCTTGAACGAGTCGGGTGCGATGACGACGCGCAACGGTGCGGAGCCCACGCTCCTGTCTAGCACCCGGGCAGCGCTCAGCGCGTCGCCGCGAGCCCCCGCTCGAGGTCGGCCCACAGGTCCTCGAGGTGCTCGAGCCCGATCGACAGGCGCAGGATGCCCGCGCCGGGCCGCGCCTCGGGCGCCACCGGGCGGTGCGTGAGCGAGGCTGGATGCTGCACGAGCGAGTCGACGCCGCCGAGCGACACGGCGTGCGTGAAGAGCTGCAGCTCGCGGATCATCTCCTCCGCCGCCGGCAGTCCGCCGGCGAGCTCGAGCGAGACCATGGCGCCGCCGCCGCGCATCTGGCGCCCGACGAGCCCGGTCGGGTCGCTGTCGCCGAGGCCCGGGTAGAAGGCTCGCGTCACGGCCGGATGCTGCGCGAGACGCTCGGCGAGCATCCGCGCCGTCGCCTGCTGCGCGCGCACCCGCAGGGCGAGCGTCGGCAGGCCGCGATGCAGCAGGTACGCGGCGAGCGGGTGCAGCAGTCCGCCCGTGAGGGCGCGAACGGGGCGGATGCTCGTGGCCCACTCCCCCGAGCCCGCGAGCACGCCGCCGATGACGTCGCCGTGGCCGCCTAGGTACTTCGTGGCGCTGTGCATGACCAGCTGCGCCCCGAGCGCGAGCGGGTTCTGCAGCACCGGGGTCGCGAAGGTGTTGTCGACGAGCACGGGCGCGTCACCCGCCGCCTCGACGGCCGCCGCGATGTCGACGAGCTCGAGCGTCGGGTTGGCCGGCGTCTCGATGACGACGAGGCACGTGTCGGGCCGCACGGCGGCGGCGATGCCGTCGGCGGTCGTGAACGTCGTCTCGACGCTCAGCATGCCCGAGGCGAGCACGTGGTCGGTGCCGCCGTAGAGCGGCCGCACGGCGACGACGTGACGACCGCGGCCGCGGCCGGCGGCCGCCATGACGGCGGCGCTGAAGGCCGCCATGCCGGAGGCGAAGGCGACGGCCTCCTCGGCGCCCTCGAGCTGGGCGAGCCCCTCCTCGAACCGGGCGACGGTGGGGTTCCAGAGGCGGGCGTAGACGTTGCCGCCCTCGGTCGGGTGATGGCCCGTGGCCAGCGATTCATAGGATGCCCCGCCGAGCTCGATGTCGGGCAGCGGGTTCGTCGACGACAGGTCGAGGGGCGGCGCGTGCACCCCCAGCGCGGTGAGGTCACCGCGTCCCGCTCGAACGGCCAGAGTCTCGAACGCCACATCGTCGTGCATGCGCCGATCTTCGCGCACTCTGCGCCGTGATGGGCGAAAGCACGCACACTCTGCGTTCTCTGGCGCTCTGGCCGCGCATCCTGCATCCTGAGGACATGCCCGAGCCCTCTCGCCCGCAGATCGCGCGACCCGCGCTCGACCCCACCGACCTCGCCCTGCTCGCCGAGCTCGAGCGCAACGGCCGTCTCACGAACGCGGCGCTCGCCGAGCGCGCCGGCATCGCCGAGTCGACGTGCAGCCAGCGCCTGCGCGCGCTGCGCGACTCGGGCACGATCCGGCGCTTCACGACCGAGATCGATCCCGAGGCGCTCGGCCTCGGCATCCAGGCGGTCATCACCGTGCGGCTCGCGAGTCACGGGCGAGAGCAGGTGCGCGCGTTCCAGTCCCGACTGCGCGACATCCCGAACGTTGTGCGCATCTTCCACGTCGCCGGCGCCGACGACTACCTGCTCCACGTCGCGGTCTCGTCGACGACCGCGCTGCGCGACCTCGTGCTCGAGCACCTGCAGGGCCACCCGGGCGTGCGCCACACCGAGACGCAGCTCGTGTTCGAGGTCATCGACGGAGCAGGTCTGCTCCCCCGCGCCGAGCCCTAGCGCCGGCGCAGCGCCTCCGGGCGGTGCACGGCCTCGCCGCCGCTCTTCTCGCTGCGCACGAGGTACTGCGGGTCGTCGGCGGATGCCCGCACCATCCGCCCCGCCACTTCGCCATCGCTCGTGATGCGTCGCACCACCTCGCCGACGGCCTCGCCGCCGTGCGAGTTCCACGCCACCCGGTCGCCCGCCTCGAATCGCTTCGTCATGCCGGTGAGGCTAGGCGCCCCGCGCGCCGCCGGCCGTCGTTCTCGGGGAACGCCCTCCGAACGGCCTGGGAGCTGCCAGGATGCTCGGGCGCGGGCACGGCGGGCGCGCGAGGCTGGGGCGATGGGCGACGACGACACCACGTACCGCGAGTTCCGCGAGGCCATCACAATGGCACCCGCCGAGCTGGAGCGCTGGCTCGAGACCGACGAGAGCCGCGCCGTCGGCGACTCCTCCGGCGGCGGGGAGTCGACCGGTCACCGCAGCGGCCGCCGCATCGTGACGCTGCTGCGCACGCGCAAAAGCGATCTGACCGCCGACGACTACGCCCACATGCGGAAGGTGGTCGGCTTCGTGCGCCGGCATTCCGCGCAGCGACCGAAGGGCGACGTTCGCGAGACCCCGTGGCGGTACTCGCTCATGAACTGGGGGCACGACCCGCTGGCGTGATCGCGGCGCTCCGTCACTCGGCGGGCGATGAGCTCTCGGCCGCCGTCTGGTCCATCCACGCGATCTCCCAGAGGTGCCCGTCGGGGTCGTGGAAGCTGCGCAGGTACATGAAGCCGAGGTCCTCAGGCTCGCGCGCGGCCGAGCCGCCCGCGTCGATCGCCCGGTCGGCGATGGCGTCGACGTCGGATCGCCGGTCGACCCCGAGGGCGTAGATGCCCGTCGCGTGCGCCCGGGCGTCGGCGAGCGGTCGCCGATCGAAGCGCTCGTACGACGAGGGCGCGTGCAGCATCGCGAAGATCGTCGGGCCGAGCACGATGCAGGCGCTCTCCTCGCCCGTGTAGCGCGGCTCGATCTCGAACCCGAGCCCCTCGAAGAACGCGCGCGACCGCGCGAGGTCGCGCACCGGCAGATTGAGGAAGACCATCGACGCGGTCATGGGCCCGGCTCCTTCCGCGGCGCCGCGCGCCGACCGGTCGCCAGCATCCACCCCCCGGATGCCCGGGTCAAGCCCCGAGGCGGCTCGCCTCCTGCGTCGCCGCCGCCCACTCCGCGAGCTTCCGCTCGGCGCGACCCGAGTCGATGACGTCGGCGGCCACCTGCAGCTGCTCGCGCAGCCGCTCCGCGATGGACCGGGTGAGCTGCGTGGGATCCTGCGCGAGTCGGAACGACACGAGGCCCGCGGCCGCGTTCAGCAGCACGATGTCGCGCACCGGGCCAGCCTCGCCGGCGAGCACCGCTCGTGCGAGGCCAGCGTTGTGCGCGGGGCCGGCGCCGAGGATCGCCTCGACGGGGCTCGTGGCGATGCCGAGCTCGCGCGGGTCGATGTCGTGCTCGGTGACGGAGCCGCGCGAGACCTCCCACATGTGGCTGTGCCCCGTCGTCGTCAGCTTGTCGATGCCGTCATCGCCTCGATAGACCAGCGCGGTCGCTCCGCGGGTGCGGAAGACGCCGACCACGAGGGGCACCCGGTCGAGGTGCGCGACGCCGACGGCGGAGGCCTCCGGCCGCGCCGGGTTCACGAGCGGGCCCAGCACGTTGAACAGGGTGGAGACGCCCAGCTCCCGGCGGACGGGGCCGGCGTGCCGGAACCCCGGGTGGAAGGTCTGAGCGTGCAGATAGGTGAGCCCGACCTCTCGGAAGACGTGCGCGACCCCCTCCGGCGACAGGTCGAGGTCGATGCCCAGCTCGCTCAGCACGTCGGAGGCGCCCGAGGCGCTGGAAGCGCCGCGGTTGCCGTGCTTGGCGACCGGCACACCCGCCGCGGCGACCACGATCGAGGCGATCGAGGAGACGTTCACGACCGCGCCGAACGGGTCGCCGCCCGTGCCGACGATGTCGAGCGCCATCGGATCGATGTCGACCGAGCGGGCGTGCGCGAGCGCCGCGTCGCGGAAGCCGACGAACTCGTCGACCGTCTCGCCCTTCGCCCGCAGCGCCACCAGGAAGGCGGCGAGCTGGGCCGCGGTGGCCTCGCCCGCCATGACCTGCTCCATGGCCCAGGAGGCCTCGGAGATCGAGAGGTCCTCGCCCTCGAGCAGTCGAGCGAGCAGGCCGGGCCAGGTCGGGGCGGTGGACATGGGTAAAGGCTAGTGAATCACCGCGAGAAGGCATGTCGGCGGGCAAGAAGTGGCCGCGGCATCCGTCATAATGATCAGGTGACCAGTACCTCTCTGTCGAGATCTCTCACCGCACCCACGATCAACCGGCCGAACACCGTCGCGGTCGGCACGATCGTCTGGCTCGGCAGCGAGGTCATGTTCTTCGCAGGCCTGTTCGCGATCTACTTCACGCTGCGGTCCACCTCTCCCGAGCTGTGGGAGGCCGGCACGGAGGTGTTCAACATCCCGTTCGCCGCGGTGAACACGACGATCCTGGTGCTCTCGAGCGTGACCGCGCAGTTCGGCGTCTTCGCCGCCGAGCGCCTCCAGGCCCGCCGCACCGGCTGGAAGCCCACCCAGTGGGGCATGGTCGAGTGGTTCTTCCTGACCTACGCGATGGGCGCGATCTTCGTCATCGGCCAGGTCTACGAGTACGCGATCCTCGTCAGCGAGTACGTCACGCTCACCTCCGACGCCTTCGGCTCGGCCTTCTACCTCACGACCGGCTTCCACGGTCTGCACGTGACCGGCGGTCTCATCGCCTTCCTCCTCGTCATCGGCCGCGCGTACGCGGTCAAGGTCTTCACCCACCGCGACGCCACGAGCGCGATCGTCGTCTCGTACTACTGGCACTTCGTCGACGTCGTCTGGATCGGCCTCTTCCTCGTCATCTACGTCCTCCAGTAAGCAAGCGAATCGAGACGCAGCACACCATGGCACCCACCTCCCCCGCAGCACGCCGCTCCGGCCGCCGGCACCCCCTGGCGACCGCGGCCCTGCTCGTCGTCGGCCTCCTCGCGACCGGCGGCGCCTACGCCCTCGCCACGACTTCGGCGACCGCTGAGACGACCGCGGCCAGCGAGCAGCTGGTCGAGGAGGGCGGCAAGCTCTTCGCCGCCAACTGCGCCAGCTGCCACGGCCTCCAGGCCGCCGGCACCGAGGCAGGTCCGTCGCTCATCGGCGTCGGCGCCCTCGCCGTCGACTTCCAGGTCGGCACCGGTCGCATGCCCATGGCGGCCTCCGGCCCGCAGGCCGAGGTCAAGCCCGTGCAGTTCACGCAGGAGCAGATCGACGCGATGGCCGCCTGGGTCGCCGAGCTGGCTCCCGGCCCCGCCGTGCCGCCGGAGCGCTACCTCGCCGGCGACGGCGACGCTGCGATCGGTGCCGAGCTGTTCCGCATCAACTGCGCCATGTGCCACAACGTGGCCGGCGCCGGCGGTGCCCTGACCGAGGGCAAGTACGCCCCCGGTCTTGCGGGCGTCGACCCCGTGCACATCTACGGCGCGATGGCGACCGGTCCGCAGAACATGCCGGTCTTCAACGACCTCAACCTCACCCCCGAGGAGAAGAACGACATCATCACGTACCTGAAGTACGTGGAGGAGAACCCCTCGGTCGGCGGCTTCGACCTCGGCTCGCTCGGCCCGGTGTCGGAGGGTCTCTTCATCTGGATCTTCGGCCTCGGCGGACTCATCGCAGTGACCATCTGGCTCACCGCGAAGTCGAACTGACGGCCCGAGCAGCAGGCTAGGAAAGGACCATAATGGCGGACGTTCACGACGGCGCGACCGGCGGCGAGGCCCCGGAGACGGCTGTCGAGAAGCACTCGAGCAGCGCACCCTCCCCCGGGGTCGCCGTCGAGCGCGCCGATCGCATCCAGAACCCGGGCTTCCCGCCCGAGCGCCTCCGGGTCACCGATCTCGACCCCAAGAAGGAGAAGGCCGCCGAGCGCACCGTCTCGGGCCTGTTCCTGCTCTCTGTCGTCGGCAGCGTGCTCGCGGTCGTCGCGTACGTCGCCTTCCCGATCGTGGAGGGTCAGCCGGAGACGATCCGTCTGAACAACCTCTTCCTCGGCCTCGGCATCACGCTCGGCCTGCTCGGCATCGGCATCGGCGCGGTGCACTGGTCGAAGGCCCTCATGCACGGGCACGAGCTCGTCGAGGAGCGCCACCCGACCCGCGGCTCCGACGAGACGCGCGCGAAGGCCGTCGAGATCTTCCAGGCCGCCAACAAGGAGTCGGGCTTCACGCGCCGCAGCCTCGTCCGCAACACCCTCATCGGCGCGCTCGTGGCCACGCCGATCCCTGCGATCGCGATCTTCCGCGACCTCGCGCCCGCGGAGGACCCGGTCGCGCTGCTCAAGCACACGATGTGGGAGGAGGGCGTGCGACTGACGCGCGACCCCTCCGGCACGCCCATCAAGGCCTCCGAGGTCACCATCGGATCGGCCTTCCACGTCATCCCCGAGGGGCTCGCCGAGCTCGAGTCGCACAAGCTGGAGGAGAAGGCGAAAGCGGCCGTGCTGCTCATGCGTCTCCCCCTCGACCGACTCAACGAGCGCGAGGACCGCAAAGACTGGTCCTACGACGGCATCGTCGCCTACTCCAAGATCTGTACGCACGTCGGCTGCCCCGTCGCGCTGTACGAGCAGCAGACCCACCACCTGCTGTGCCCCTGCCACCAGTCCGAGTTCGACGTGGCCAACCACGCCGAAGTCATCTTCGGACCGGCGGCGCGCCCGCTTCCCCAGCTCCCGATCACTGTGGATGAAGAGGGTTACCTCGTCGCCAAGAGCGACTTCACCGAACCTGTGGGTCCGAGCTTCTGGGAGCGTGCACTGTGAGTACCGCCACTGAGCCCGCCGCCCCGGCTGTCGCAGCCGCGCCGTCGCGCGGCATGCGGTTCACCGGGTGGGCGGCGAACTACATCGACGAGCGCACGAGCGCGTCGACCGCCGTCAAGGCGCTGGGTCGCAAGATCTTTCCCGACCACTGGTCGTTCATGCTCGGCGAGGTGGCGCTGTACAGCTTCGTCGTCATCCTCCTCAGCGGCACGTTCCTCACCTTCTTCTTCGACCCGTCGATGACCGAGGTCGAGTACGAGGGCTCGTACGTGCCCCTCCAGGGCATCCCGATGTCGGTCGCCTACCACTCCTCGCTCGACATCTCGTTCGAGATCCGCGGCGGCCTGCTCATGCGTCAGGTGCACCACTGGGCGGCGCTGCTCTTCGTCGCCTCGATCGGCCTGCACATGCTCCGCGTGTTCTTCACGGGCGCCTTCCGCAAGCCGCGCGAGCTCAACTGGGTCATCGGCTTCCTGCTCTTCGTGCTCGCGATGGCGCTCGGCTTCACCGGCTACTCGCTGCCGGACGACCTGCTCTCGGGCAACGGCCTGCGGATCATCGACGGCATGATCAAGGCCGTGCCGGTGGCCGGCGCCTGGATCTCCTACCTGCTGTTCGGCGATGAGTTCCCCGGCACCGACATCATCCCGCGCCTCTACGTGCTGCACATCCTCCTGCTGCCGGCGATCCTCGTCGCGCTCATCGGTGCGCACATGGTGCTGCTCATCGTCAACAAGCACACTCAGTTCGCCGGCCCCGGCCGCACGAACGACAACGTCGTGGGCGCTCCGGTCATGCCGGTGTTCGCCGCGAAGGCCGGTGGGTTCTTCTTCCTGGTCTTCGGCGTCATCGTGCTCATCGCGTCGCTGTTCACGATCAACCCGATCTGGAACTACGGCCCGTACGACCCCTCGCCGGTGTCGGCAGGCACGCAGCCCGACTGGTACATCGGCTTCGCCGACGGTGCCCTCCGTCTGATCCCGCCGCACCTCGAGACGGTGATCTTCGGCTACACCTGGTCGTGGAACGTACTCATCCCGCTCGTCGGTCTCCTGGTGTTCCTCGCCGCCGCCGCCCTCTACCCGTTCCTCGAGGCGTGGGTCACGGGCGACAAGCGCGAGCACCACATCGCCGAGCGCCCGCGCAACAACCCGACCCGCACCGCGATCGGCGCCGCCGGCGTGACCTTCTACGCCGGCCTGTGGGCCGCGGCGAGCTCCGACCTCATCGCGACGCACTTCCGCCTCTCGATCGAGGGGGTCATCCACGCGCTGCAGTTCGTCACTGTGGTCGGCCCGTTCATCGCGTACTTCATCACCAAGCGCGTGTGCCTCGCGCTCATGCGGAAGGATCGCGAGATCGCGCTGCACGGCTACGAGTCCGGCCGCATCGTGCGCCTGCCCGGTGGCGAGTACATCGAAGTGCACGAGCAGCTCGACGACTTCGAGCGCTGGAAGCTCGTCAGCTACGAGGAGTACCAGCCGCTCATGGTGCGCCCCGACGCGCGCGGTCGCATCACCGCTCGCCAGCGGGTGCGTGCCGGCCTGTCGCGCTGGTTCTTCGAAGACCGCATCGCGCCGGTCACGCAGAAGGAGCTCGAGTCGCAGCGCCACTAGCGCCGCTCTCACCGACGGCCCGCTCCCCTCGTCGGGGCGGGCCGTCGCCGTTTCCCCGGCGAGCGCGTAGCGTGAGCGCATGACCGAGCACCCCACGCGGCTCTCCGACGTCACGACCGTGCTGCTGGACGTCAACGAGACACTGACCGATCTGGGCCCCCTCGAGGCGTGGATGCGCGAGCAGGGCCTCGGCCCGGGCTCCGCGAGCGCGTGGCTGGCTTCCGTGCTGCGCGACGGCCTCGCGGCGAGCCTCGCGGGCGTACCGGCGCGCTTCGGCCCGCTCGGCCGCACGGCCCTGCGCGACCTCCTCGCCGCCGCGGCCGGCGGCGAGGCCGACGAGGAGCGCGCCGCGGCTCTCGCCGAGCAGCTGCCGACGGTGGTGGCGGGGCTGCCGGCTCATGAGGACGTCGAGCCGGGCATCCGGCGGATGCTCGACGCGGGTCTGCGCGTCGCGACCCTCACGAACGGCGGCGTGGGCGTCGCACGTGCCCTGCTGCAGCGGCTGGGCCTCGAGGGCGACGTCGAGACGCTCAGCGTCGACGGCACCCGCACCTGGAAGCCGCACAGCGAGGCCTACCTCGGGGCGTGCGACCGGCTCGGCACGACGCCGGAGCGCACGGCGCTCATCGCGTGCCACCCGTGGGACGTGCTCGGCGCCCAGCGCGCCGGTCTCGTCGCCGTCTGGGTGCCGCGAGGGCGCAGCTGGCCCGAGAGCTATCCCGCCGCCCAGCGCACGGCCGCGCGCCTGACCGAGGTTCTCGAGGCGCTCTGAGGGCTAGCGCGCCGACCACTCCCGGCGCAGGAGCGCGAAGCGCTCTAGCGTGGTCCACTCCCCCTTGAACCAATCCCCCTCGAAGATGCTGCCCTCGTGCCGCAGGCCGAGCCGGCGCATCAGACGCAGCACCGGCTCGTTGCGGGCGTCGCCCTGCATGAGCACCCGGTGCGCGCCTCGCGCGAAGAAAAGATGCTCGATCGCGGCCTCGAGGGCTTCCCGAGCGAGACCCGCGCCCTGATGCGCCGGTGCGATCGTGACGCCGAGTTCGAAGGTGTCCGGCTGCACAGCGTCACCCCCGATCGCGATGTCGCCCAGCAGGACCGGCGACGCATCACCCGCAGGCCCCCGTGGGCGGAGCGCCAGCTGCACCCACTGACCGGGCAGCGGGAATGTTGCCGGCTGACCGGCGATGAGCGCCTCGGCGTCGGCGACCGAGAAGTCGTCGCCCCACGACTGGTATCGAGCGACCGCGGGGTCGCGACGGTACGCGACGAACGTGGGGATGTCGGTCTCGACCAGCGGTTCGATGACGAGCCGGTCCGTCTCGAGCCGCACCGACCCGGTCATCGGTGGATCAGAAGACTCGACGCATGTACTCGGCGTTCTGGCTGTAGCCGAGGCGGTCGTAGAACCCGCCGGCGCGGCGGCTGGCGACCGTGATCTGGCGCACGCCGCGACGGATGCACTCGGCCTCGACGGCGTGCACGAGCTGCGTGCCGAGATCCTGCCCGCGCACCGCCTCGTCGACCGCGATCTCCTGCAGCTGCGCGGAGGGCCCGTTCGTGGAGAGCAGGCGCGCGATCGTCGTCAGGGCGTAGCCGGCGACGCGACCCTGCTCGTCCTCGGCGACGAGGAGGAGCGTGTCCGCGTCCTCCGGCGCCTCGACCAGCTCGGCGTAGCTCGCGTCGAACGCCGCGCGCACGGGGATGAACGCGGCCCCCAGCTGCTGGACGAGTCCGAAGACGGCGTCGGCGTCGCCCGCCAGAGCGCGTCGAACCGCCACGTCAGCGCCCGAAGTTGCCGCGGTAGTACTCGTACACCCAGCCGACGATGCCGACGAGGGCGAGCGGCACGGCGTAGAACACGATCCAGATGCCCGCAGCGAGGCCGAGGAAGGCCAGGCTCACGCCACCGGCGAGGAAGATCGGCCACCAGCTCCACGGCGAGAAGTGACCCAGCTCCGGGTCGCCGTCGTCGATGTCGGCGTCGAGGCGGTCCTCCGGCAGCAGACCGCCGCTGGAGCGGTCGACGAGCTGCAGATAGAACGCGATGAAGGCCGACAGCACCGCGCAGAGGCCGATGGCGACGGTGCCGACCCACTCGACCTCGTTCGTGTCGATCAGGGCCCAGGTCGTGTAGACCGCCGTGAGGAGGGCGAAGAAGCCGACGAGGATCCAGAAGATGTTGATGTTGGTCTTCATGGCGAGGGCTACTTCACCTTCTGGTCGTCGAGGTCGAAGGTGGGCGCGTCAGGGGCGTCCTTCGCCGGGCCGATGCCGACGGGAATGCCCGCCTCCGGGTGGTTGAGGTCGAACGCCGGCGACTCGCTGCGGATGCGCGGGATCGAGGTGAAGTTGTGGCGGGGCGGCGGGCACGACGTGGCCCACTCGAGCGAGCGGCCGTAGCCCCACGGGTCGTTGACCGTCACCTTGGGCGCACGACGCGCCGTGATGTACACGTTCAGCAGGAACGGGATCATCGAGGCGGCGAGCAGGAACGAGCCGAACGTCGACAGCTGGTTCATCCAGGTGAAGCCGTCCTCGACGAGGTACGTGGCGTAGCGGCGTGGCATGCCCACGACGCCGAGCCAGTGCTGCACGAGGAAGGTCGTGTGGAACCCGATGAAGAGGGTCCAGAAGTGGATCTGGCCGAGGCGCTCGTTGAGCATCTTGCCCGTCCACTTCGGCCACCAGAAGTAGAAGCCGGCGAACATCGCGAAGACGACCGTGCCGAACACCACGTAGTGGAAGTGCGCCACGACGAAGTACGAGTCGGAGACGTGGAAGTCCAGCGGCGGCGAGGCGAGGATGACGCCGGTCAGACCGCCGAAGACGAAGGTGATGAGGAAGCCGATCGTCCAGATCATCGGGTTCTCGAAGGTCACCGAGCCGCGCCACATCGTGCCGATCCAGTTGAAGATCTTCACGCCCGTCGGCACCGCGATGAGCATCGTCATGAGCGCGAAGAACGGCAGCAGCACCGAGCCGGTGACGTACATGTGATGCGCCCACACCGTCATCGACAGGGCGGCGATGGCGATCGTCGCGTAGACGAGGGTCTTGTAGCCGAAGATCGGCTTGCGGCTGAACACCGGGATGATCTCCGAGACGATGCCGAAGAACGGCAGGGCGAGGATGTACACCTCGGGGTGCCCGAAGAACCAGAACAGGTGCTGCCAGAGGATCGCACCGCCGTTGGCGGCGTCGAAGAAGTGCGAGCCGAAGATGCGGTCGGAGCCGAGCGCGAAGAGCGCCGCGGCGAGCACCGGGAACGCCATGAGCACGAGGAGCGAGGTCACCAGGGTGTTCCAGGTGAAGATCGGCATCCGCCACATCGTCATGCCCGGGGCGCGCATCACGATGATCGTCGTGATGAAGTTGACGGCGCCGAGGATCGTGCCGAAGCCGCTCATGGTGAGGCCGAAGACCCAGAGGTTGCCGCCGATGCCCGGCGAGAAGGTCTGACTCGACAGGGGTGCGTAGGCGAACCAGCCGAACGACGCGGCGCCCTGCGGGGTGAAGAAGCCGGCGACCGCGATGAGCGAGCCGAAGGAGTACAGCCAGTACGCGAACGCGTTCAGGCGCGGGAAGGCTACGTCCGGCGCGCCGATCTGCAGCGGCATGAGCACGTTGGCGAAGCCGGCGAAGAGCGGCGTCGCGAACATCAGCAGCATGATCGTGCCGTGCATCGTGAACAGCTGGTTGTACTGCTCCTTCGTGGCCACGATCTCGAGGCCCGGCGCGAAGAGCTGCGCGCGGATCACGAGCGCCATCGCGCCACCGATGAGGAAGTACGCGAACGAGGTGATCAGGTACATGTACCCGATCGTCTTGTGGTCGGTGGAGGTGATCCAGCCGACGAAGACGTTGCCCTTGCGGGCCACCTTGGGGCTGCTGTAGCCGGGCTCGGTGGTGCCGAGCGAGGGGCGGGGTGCGGTCGTCGTCATGATGCCGCTTACTCCTCTTCGCTGGAGCCGGTGGTGCCCGGCAGGTTGGAGTTCGTGTTGAGCGACTCGTCGGCCTGGCCCTCGAAGCCGGCCGCGCGCAGCGACTCGATGTAGGCGTCGTACTCGTCCTGGGAGACGACCTCGACGTTGAAGAGCATGAGGGAGTGGTACTCGCCGCAGAGCTCGGCGCACTTGCCGACGTACGAACCCTCCTTCTCGGGGATGAAGTACCAGTAGTTGGACTTCGCCGGGATCATGTCCTTCTTGTAGAGGAAGTCGACGATCCAGAAGGAGTGCAGCACGTCGCGCGACTCGATCTTGACCTCGACCTTCTGGCCGACCGGGAGGTAGAGGGTCGGCACGGTCGAGATGTCGAGCTGGCCATCCTCGCGCTCCTGCGCCTGGATGCCCTGGTAGTAGACGTTCTCGTTGACGTAGTTGAAGTCCCACGCCCAGCGCTTGCCGTACACCTCGATCGTGACATCGGGGTCGGCGAGGGGCTCCTCGATGGCCTGCTGGTCGCGCGCGGTGAAGGCGAAGAAGCCGATGATGAGGATGAGCGGGATCACCGTGTAGAGGATCTCGATCGGCATGTTGTAGCGCAGCTGCACCGGCAGCCCGGTCTGCCCCTTGCGGCGGCGGTAGACGACCGCGGCCCAGATGATGAGGCCCCAGGTGATGACGCCGACGCCGAGCAGGACGATCCACGAGGTCACCCAGAGGCCGATGACGCGGTCGACCTGGTTGGTCGTTCCGGGCTCCGTGGGGAGCCAGCCCAGCTGCATCTGCGGCGTGCACGCCGCGAGCACGAGCGAGGTGACGACGGCGAGGGGGATCGCCGCCAATCGAAGACGTCGGTTGGAACGCACCGGTGGGCCTCTCGAGGGAGTGGAAGCAGGACGTGAATCGCTTGTCAGTCTACGTCACCGGCACCGGTCGGATTGCCCTCCGACGCTCCGGGGAACCTGCGAGATCGGCGCTGAACGACGCTTGCGACGACCGTTTCCGCGTCGAACGACGACGGCGCGGGCATCCTCTCGAAGGGGGATGCCCGCGCCGGTCGATCTGCGGGTCGCGATCACCGCGGGGAGGCCTGCTCCCCCGGCTCGCGTGCGGCTCAGTGGAAGCTGTCGCCGCACGCGCAGGAGCCCTGCGCGTTGGGGTTGTCGATCGTGAAGCCCTGCTTCTGGATGCTGTCCTCGAAGTCGATCGAGGCGCCGTCGAGGTAGGGCACGCTCATCTTGTCGACGACGACCTCGACCCCGTCGAAGTCGCGCGTGACGTCGCCGTCGAGGAGGCGCTCGTCGAAGTAGAGCTGGTAGATCAGGCCCGAGCAGCCGCCGGGCTGCACCGCGAGCCGCAGTCGCAGATCGTCGCGGCCCTCCTGCTCGAGCAGCGACTTGACCTTGGCGGCGGCCGCGTCGGTGAGGGCGACGCCGTGCGTGTCGAGAGCGGTGTCGGTCATGGGGTTCCTCCCGGAGTCGATGGGACTGCTGCCAGTGTACGTCGCTAGGCCGAGAGCTCGACCGCTCCGCCGAGGCGCGCCAGCAGCACGGCCTCGCTGAGGATCGCGCGCTGCAGCACGCCGAGGTGCAGCGACTCGTTGGGGCTGTGCGCGCGCGTGTCGGGGTCCTCGACGCCCGTCACGAGCACGTGCGCCTCGGGGAAGGTCTCCTTCAGCTCGGCGATGAACGGGATCGAGCCGCCCACGCCCACCATCACCGGGTCGGCCTCCCATGCCTCGCGCATCGCCGTGAGCGCCTCGTCGACCGCCCACGCGCTCGTATCGACCAGGAACGGGTTGCCGAGGTCGACGGCGCCGAAGCTCAAGTGGGCGCCGTACGGCGCATGCGCCTCGAGGTGGCGGCGGATGGCGGCGAAGGCCTCCTCCGCCGACTGCCCGGGCGCGACCCGCGCGCTGATCTTCACCGACACGCTCGGCAGCAGGGTGTTGGAGGCGTTCTGCACGCTCGGCGCGTCGATGCCCGTGACGGTCACCGTGGGCTGCGCCCAGAGTCGGCTCAGCACGGGGCCGCGACCGATCGGGCGCACGCCCTCGAGCAGCGCCGCCTCCTCGCGCAAGCGCTCCTCCGAGTACTCCGGCACCTCCTGGTCGTGCGAGCGCAGGCCCTCCACGGCGACCGAGCCGTCCGCGTCATGCAGCGTCGCGAGCAGCTGGATCGCGGCGAGCATCGCATCGGGCGCCGCCCCGCCGAACATGCCGGAGTGCGAGGCGTGCCCGAGGGTCGAGATCGTGAGCGTGAAGGCCGCGTTGCCGCGCAGCCCGACCGTGAGCGACGGGGTGCGGGCATCCCAGTTGTCGGAATCGGCCACGACGATCACGTCGGCGGCCAGCAGCTCGCGGTGCTTCTCGAGCAGGGCGGTGAACGAGCGGGAGCCGAACTCCTCCTCCCCCTCGATGAAGAGGACGATGCCGAGCTCGGGGTCGCCGACCGTCTCGAGCAGGCTGCGGATCGCGGCGACGTGCGCGATGACACCGGCCTTGTCGTCGGCGGCGCCGCGGCCGTAGAGCCGGTCGCCGATGACCGTCGGCTCGAAGGGCGGCGTCGACCAGTCCTCATCGCGACCGGGAGGCTGCACGTCGTGGTGCGCGTAGAGCAGCACGGTGGGCCGGCCCGCCCTCGGCTCGCGGCGGGCGAGCACCGCGGGCTGGCCGAGCACGCCCGTGCCGGGGATCTCGACCCGGTCGACGAGGACCTCGTCGAACACGCCGAGCTCGCGCACGAGGCGCGCGACCTCGTCGGCGGAGGCCAGCACGTGGGCCGGGTCGAAGCCGTCCCACGAGACCGAGGGGATGCGCACGAGCCGCGACAGGTCGGCCACGGCGGCGGGGAAGCCGTCGCGCACGCTGCCGCGCAGCTGCTCGAGGAGGTCGGTCGGGGTGGCGGGCCTCGTGGGCCGATCGTGGAGCGTCATGCCGGTAATCTAGTGCGCGCCCCTCACCCGGAAGGATGTGCCGCCGTGGCCCCCCGAGACAACGCTGACGCCGCCGCGACCGCCGCGAACGGCAGCGCGCCGAGCGCCGACGCGAGCGCGGCCTCCACGCTCGCCGGCAAGGGCCGCCCGACCCCGTCGCGCAAGGAGCGCGAGGCCGCGCGCAAGCGCCCGCTCGTGCCGAACGACCGCAAGGAGGCGGCCAAGGCGGCCCGCGCGAAGATGAACGAGGCGCGCGAGCGCGCCCGCATCGGCATGGCCAACGGCGAGGAGCGCTATCTGCCGACGCGCGACAAGGGCCCGCAGAAGAAGTTCGTGCGCGACTACGTCGATGCGCGCTGGGGCGTGGGCGAATTCATGATCCCGGTCATGTTCGCCGTCATCATCTTGAGCTTCGTGCCCGGTCTCGACGTCTACGCGATCCTCGCGCTGTGGGCGTTCTTCCTCGTGGCCGTGCTCGACGCCACGATCCTCGGCTTCCTCGTCAAGCGGCGCCTCGCCGAGAAGTTCGGCGCCTCGAAGGTCGAGCGCGGCGTGCGCTGGTACGCCGCGATGCGCTCGCTGCAGCTGCGCGTGCTGCGCCTGCCGAAGCCGCAGGTGAAGCGCGGCGAATTCCCGGCCTGAGCCGCGGCGGACCGCAGCGCGACCGCCTGCGGCTCGCGCGTCGGTCCTAGCGCGTCGGTCCTAGCGCGTCGGCGCCGCGGCGCGGTGGCTGGCGAGGCCCCGAGTGACCTGCCGAGCCCAGCCCGGGCCCCGGTACAGGAACGCGGTGTAGCCCTGCACGAGCGTCGCACCCGCCTCGAGCCGCTCCGCCGCGTCCTGTGCGGTGTCGATGCCGCCGACGGCGATGACGCAGTAGTCGGCGGGCACGGCGGCGCGCACGCGGCGCAGCACCTCGAGCGCGCGCGCCTTCAGCGGTGCGCCGCTGAGTCCGCCGGCTCCCGCCGCCTCGACGGTCGCGGCGTCGGTCGCGAGACCCTCGCGGCCGATCGTGGTGTTGGTGGCGATAATGCCGCGCAGGCCCTTCTTGACCGCGAGGCGGGCAACGGCGTCGATCGCCTCGTCGTCGAGATCGGGCGCGATCTTCACGAGCACGGGCGTCGAGCCGGCCTCCTCGAGCACGGCGTCGAGCAGCGGGCCGAGCAGCGCCTCGTCCTGCAGGCCGCGCAGCCCCGGCGTGTTCGGTGAGGAGACGTTGACCGCGAGGTAGTCGGCGACGGGGGCCAGCAGGCGCGCCGACGCGCGGTAGTCGGCCACGGCATCCTCCACCGCGACGACGCGGCTCTTGCCGATGTTGGCGCCGATGATCGGGCGGGGGCTGCGCGCGGCCTCGCGACGCACGTTCCGGGCGGCGTGCTCGGCCCCGCGGTTGTTGAAGCCCATGCGGTTGATGACCGCGCGGTCGGCGATGAGGCGGAACAGCCGCGGCCGCGGGTTGCCCTCCTGCGCGATCGCGGTCACCGTGCCGATCTCGACGTGGCCGAATCCGAGCGCCCAGAGCCCGCGGATGCTCTCCGCATCCTTGTCGAAGCCCGCGGCCATGCCGAAAGGCGACTCGAAGCGCAGCCCCATGGCCTCAACCGCGAGGCTCGGGTCGGGCGCGGTGAACCGGCGCACGAGGCGCGTGAGCCCGAGCCGCGGGATCGCCCGGATGACCGAGACCGCGAGGTGGTGGGCGCGCTCGGGATCCAGGCGCGCGAAGACCTGGCGGAACAGCAGGTCGTAGGCGGTCACTCCGCCGCCCCGGCAGCCCGCTGCTCGTCCTCGATGCGCAGCTGGCGGATGGCCGACTCGAAGTCGTCGAGGTTCTCGAAGGCCTGGTAGACGCTCGCGAAGCGCAGGAACGCGACCTCGTCGAGCTGGCGCAGCTCGGGCAGGATCGCCAGCCCGATGTCGTTCGCCTCGAGCTGCGACGCGCCCGTCGCGCGCAGGTTCTCCTCCACCTTCTGGGCCAGCAGCGCCAGATCCGTGTCGGTCACCGGGCGGCCCTGGCACGCCTTGCGCACGCCGGCCACGATCTTCTCACGCGAGAACGGCTCGACGACGCCGGTGCGCTTGATGACCGAGAGGCTCGCGGTCTCGGTCGTCGAGAAGCGGCGACCGCACTCGGGGCACTGCCGACGGCGGCGGATGGAGAGCCCGTCGTCGCTCGTGCGCGAGTCGATGACGCGGCTGTCCGGGAACCGGCAGAAGGGGCAGTGCATGGTGCCTCAGCCTACCGGCCGAGCCGCTAGCGCTGCTCGCCGCGGAAGCGTGCCCGCACCGCGTCGCCGTGCGCCGGGAGCGCCTCGGCGTCGCTCAGCACCCCGACCTGCTCGGCGACCTGCCGCAGCGCGGCGCGGTCGTACTCGATGATCTGCTGCGGGCGGAGGAAGCTGTAGGCGCCGAGCCCCGCGGCGAAGCGCGCCTGGCCACCGGTCGGCAGCACGTGGTTGGAGCCGGCGATGTAGTCGCCGAGGCTCACGGGCGTGGAATCGCCGACGAAGATCGCGCCCGCGCTCGTCAAGCGGGGCACGAGCGGGTCGGGCTCGCTCACGTGCACCTCGAGGTGCTCGGGGGCGTAGGCGTTGCTGAAGCGAGCGCCCTGCTCGAGGTCGTCGACGAGCACGAGCGCCGACTGCGGGCCGCGCAGCGCCGTCTCGACGCGCTCGCGGTGGTGCGTGCCGGCGACCGCCGCGGGCAGGCGCTCGGCCACGGCGGCCGCGAGCTCGGGCGCGTCGGTCACGAGCACGGCCCCAGCGAGCTCGTCGTGCTCGGCCTGGCTCACCAGGTCGGCGACGATGAGGTCGGGGTCGGCGCTTGCGTCGGCGATGATGAGGATCTCGGTCGGGCCGGCCTCCGAGTCGATGCCGACGACGCCCTTCACGGCGCGCTTCGCGGTCGCCACGAACAGGTTGCCCGGCCCCGTGATGACCTGCACCGGCTCGAGCCCCAGGTCGGCGACGCCGTACGCGAGCGCCCCGATGGCGCCCGCCCCGCCCATCGCGTAGACCTCGTCAACGCCGAGCAGGGCGGCCGCGCCGAGGATCGTCGGGTGCACCGAGCCGCCGAAGGCTGCCTGCGGTGGGCTCGCGAGCGCGATCGACGCCACTCCGGCGACCTGCGCGGCGACGACGTTCATGACGACGCTCGAGGGGTACACGGCCTTGCCGCCCGGCACGTACAGGCCCACGCGGTCGACCGGCTGCCAGCGCTGCACGATGCGCGCGCCGGGCGCGATCGCGGTCTCCACGGTCGGCGGCACCTGGGCGGCGGTGCCGCGGCGCACGCGGTCGATCGCCTCCACGAGGGCGGCGCGCACCGCGGGGTCGAGCGCGGCCTCGGCCTCGCGCAGCGCGCCGAGCGGCACGCGCACGTGCGGCGGGCGGACGCGATCGAAGCGCTCGGCCTGATCGAGGAGGGCCGCGGAGCCGCGCTCGCGGACATCCGCGATGAGGGCGTCGACGGCATCGACGGCGGAGCCGACGTCGCTCGCGGAGCGGGGCACGAGGGCCAGCAGCTCAGCGGTGGAGAGGGCGCGGCCGCGGAGGTCGAGGGTCTGCATCATGGCCCGCTCAGCCTAATCGCGGCCAGCCTCGGGAATAGCCGGGCGAGGGCGGTGTTGGATCGAGCGTGATGACCGCAGCAGCCGACGCCACCGGATTCGACGCCTTCGCGCAGGCCTTCCGCCGCCACGCGGCCGGGGTCGCCGTGATCACGGCGCGCACGCCCGACGGCCGACCCGTCGGCTTCACGGCGACCTCGCTCGCCTCGCTCGCGGCGACTCCCCCGCTCGCGACCTTCAACATGGCGCGCACGGCGAGCAGCTGGCCCGCGATCGAGGGCACCGACCACGTCGCGATCCACATGCTCGGCCTCGACGACCTGGAGGTCGCGCGCATCATGGCCGGCGACCACGACCGCCGCTTCGACGGCGACCACTGGGAGGAGGGGCCGCACGGCCTGCCCGTGCTGCGCGGCGTCACGGCGTGGATGGTCGGCCGCATCGTGGCCCGCACCCACGTCGCCGAGAGCGCGATGATCGCCGTGCAGATCGAGCAGGGCTCGCTCGGCGAGCCCGATGAGCCGCTGCTCTACCACGAGCGCCGCTACCGCGCCCTCGGCGACGAGCTCTAGGAGGCCGCTCCCCCGCGGTCGGTGCCGATCGCGCCGTCGATGTTCGCCTTCACGTCGTCGATCTGCTCAGTGAACCGACCTCCCGTGACCCTGTCGGCCACGTCGGCGACGCCGTCGAGCACCGTGTCACTGATGTTCTCGGCTTGCTCGCTCTCGAGCATCCCCTTGACCTGCTCGCTGTCGAGGAACTCCTTGGCCTTGCCGGTGATGTCGTCGATGCCCATCGCGATCTCCTTCTGCGCTGCGCGCAATCGTGCCGCCTCCTCGTCGAGGCGTCGCCAACATTCTGGTGCGACCGACGGCGCGGCCGAGCGATTCTCAGCGGATGCCCGGCTCAGGCGAGCGCGCGGGGCCCCAGCAGGCTCTTCACCTCGCCGAAGAAGCCCGCCGTGGGCTCGATGCGGTGAGGCAGCTCGAACACCCGCGCGGCCTCGTCGCGCACGAGCCGCAGCCGCACCTCGGTCGAGCCGCGGTGGCGGCGCAGCACCGCTTCGAGCTCGGTGACGACGTCGACGGTGGCGCGCTGCTCGCGCAGCGAGAGCACGAGCGGGCCCGTCTCGCTCGCGACTCCGAAGTCGGGCGTCTGCAGCGTCATGGCCTGCAGGGTGATGCCGTCGTCGCGGTGGTTGACGCGACCGCGGATGACGACGATCGAGTCGGCCTGCAGGCGCGGACCGAACTCCTGGTAGGTCTTGCCGAGGAACATCACGGTGAGCTCGCCGCCGAAGTCCTCGATCGTCACCATGCCGTAGGGGTTGCCGGAGTTGCGCGCCACGCGGTGCTGCACGCTCGTGATGAGCCCCGCGACGGTGACCTGCTCGCCGTCGTCGGGCGGATTGTCGTTGAGCTCGGCGATCGGCGCGCCCGCGTGCTTGGCGAGGGCGATCTCGAGCCCGGCGAGCGGGTGGTCGCTCACGTAGAGGCCGAGCATCTCGCGCTCGAAGGCGAGCTTGTCCTTCTTCGCCCACTCCGGCCGGTCGGGCACCTGCTCGGTCGCCGTCGGCTCGTCGAAGAGGCTGTCGAAGTCGAAGCCGAAGTCGCCGTTGTCCTCCGCGCGCTTCTCCTTCACGGCGGCCTCGACGGCGCTCTCGTGGATCTCCATGAGCGCGCGCCGCGTGGCGCCGAGCGAGTCGAAGGCGCCGGCCTTGATGAGCGACTCGATGGCGCGCTTGTTGGCCACGGGCGTCGGCACCTTCTTGAGGAAGTCGTGGAAGCCGGTGAAGCGGCCCTTCTCCTCGCGCGCCTGCCGGATGCCCTCGACGACGTTGTGCCCGACGTTGCGCACGGCGCCGAGCCCGAAGCGGATGTCGTCGCCGACGGCGGCGAAGAACCCGATCGACTCGTTGACGTCGGGCGGCAGCACCGTGATGCCCATGCGGCGGCACTCGTTGAGGTACACCGCCATCTTGTCCTTCGAGTCGCCCACGCTCGTCAGCAGGGCGGCCATGTACTCGGCCGGGTAGTGCGCCTTGAGGTAGGCCGTCCAGTACGACACGACGCCGTAGGCGGCCGAGTGCGCCTTGTTGAAGGCGTAGTCGGAGAACGGCAGCAGAATGTCCCACAGCGTCTTCACCGCGTCGGCCGAGTAGCCGTTCGCCTGCATGCCGGCGCTGAAGTTCTCGAACTGCTTGTCGAGCTCGCTCTTCTTCTTCTTGCCCATCGCGCGCCGCAGCAGGTCGGCCTGCGCGAGCGTGTAGCCCGCGAGCTTCTGCGCGATCGCCATGACCTGCTCCTGGTAGACGATGAGGCCGTAGGTCGTGCCGAGCACCTCCTCCAGCGGCTCGGCGAGCTCCGGATGGATCGGCGTGATCGGCTGGCGGCCGTTCTTGCGCAGCGCGTAGTTGGTGTGCGACTCCGCACCCATCGGGCCGGGGCGGTAGAGCGCGAGCACGGCCGAGATGTCTTCGAAGTTGTCGGGCTTCATCATGCGCAGCAGCGAGCGCATGGGGCCACCATCGAGCTGGAAGACGCCGAGCGTGTCACCGCGCGCCATGAGCTCGTACGCGGCCGGGTCGTCGAGGGCGAGATCCTCCAGCACGAGCTCGATGCCGCGGTTGGCGCGGATGTTGTCGAGCGCGTCGTCGATGATCGTGAGGTTGCGCAGCCCCAGGAAGTCCATCTTGATGAGGCCGAGCGACTCGCACGCGGGGTAGTCGAACTGCGTGACGATCTGGCCGTCCTGCTCGCGCTTCATGATCGGGATGATGTCGATGAGCGGCTCGCTCGACATGATCACGCCCGCCGCGTGCACGCCCCACTGGCGCTTGAGGTTCTCGAGCCCGAGGGCCGTGTCGAACACGCGCCGAGCATCCGGATCGACCTCGATGACGGCGCGGAAATCGCCCGCCTCCTTGTGACGCGGATGCGCGGGGTCGAGGATGCCCGACAGCGGCATGTCTTTGCCCATGATTGCCGGGGGCATCGCCTTCGTGAGCTTCTCGCCCATGCCGAAGGGGAAGCCGAGCACGCGCGAGCTGTCTTTCAACGCCTGCTTGGCCTTGATGGTGCCGTAGGTGACGATCTGCGCGACGCGCTCGTCGCCGTACTTCTCGGTGACGTAGCGGATCACCTCGCCGCGGCGACGGTCGTCGAAGTCGACGTCGAAGTCGGGCATCGAGACGCGGTCGGGGTTGAGGAAGCGCTCGAACAGCAGGCCGTGCTCGATCGGATCGAGGTCGGTGATGCGCATCGCGTAGGCGGCCATCGAGCCGGCGCCCGAGCCGCGGCCGGGGCCGACGCGGATGCCGTTGCGCTTGGACCAGTTGATGAAGTCGGCGACGACGAGGAAGTAGCCCGAGAAGCCCATCTGCGTGATGACGCCGATCTCGTACTCGGCCCGCGCTCGTACCTCGGCCGACACGCCGCCCGGGTAGCGCTGCTCGAGGCCCTTCTCGACCTCCTTGATGAACCAGCTGTTCTCGGTCTCGCCCTCGGGCACCGGGAAGCGCGGCATGTAGTTGGCGGCCGTGTCGAAAGCGACGTTCACGCGCTCGGCGATGAGCAGCGTCGAGTCGCAGGCCTCGGGGTGGTCGCGGAAGAGCTCACGCATCTGCGCCGGGGTCTTGAGGTAGAACTCGTCGGCGTCGAACTTGAAGCGGTTCGGGTCGTCGAGGGTCGAGCCGGACTGCACGCACAGCAGGGCCGCGTGCGAGCTCGCGTCGCCCGGGTGCGTGTAGTGCAGGTCGTTCGTCGCGACGAGCGGTAGCCCGAGGTCTTTCGCGAGGCGGATGAGGTCGCTCATGATGCGGCGCTCGATGCCGAGGCCGTGATCCATGATCTCGGCGAAGTAGTTCTCGCGGCCGAAGATGTCGCGGAACTCCGCTGCCGCCTCGCGAGCCTTCTCGTACTGGCCGAGCCGCAGGCGCGTCTGCACCTCGCCGCTCGGGCAGCCCGTCGTGGCGATGATGCCCTCGCTGTACCGGCTCAGCAGCTCGCGATCCATACGAGGTTTGAAGTAGTAGCCCTCGATCGAGGCGAGCGACGACAGGCGGAACAGGTTGTGCATGCCAGCGGTCGTCTCGGCGAGCAGGGTGATGTGGGTGT
The DNA here is from genome assembly GCF_014595885.1 of Microcella alkalica. GTDB lineage: Bacteria > Actinomycetota > Actinomycetes > Actinomycetales > Microbacteriaceae > Microcella > Microcella alkaliphila_B. The sequence continues at coordinate 595,130 of NZ_JABUKC010000002.1, forward strand.
ACGAGCCGGCGCCCGACACGTCATCCTCGCCGCCCGTGCCCCACTTCACGCGGGTCTTGTCGGTGCGGTGCGTGCCCGGGGTGAGGTACGCCTCGGTGCCGATGATCGGCTTGATGCCGGCCTCGGTCGCGGTGCGCCAGAAGTCGAAGGCACCGAACATGTTGCCGTGGTCGGTAACGGCGATCGCCGGCATGCCCTGGGCGACCGCCTCCTCGATGAGCGGCTTCACGCGGGCCGCTCCGTCGAGCATCGAGTACTCGCTGTGCACGTGGAGGTGGACGAACGAGTCGGTGGTCACGGCACCTCCGGGTGCGGTCGGCGGGTCGGTCGCGAGGGTCGGCCCTGGTCGTGCGGGGTCACCAGTCTAGGTCGGTCGGAGGGGGCGCTCGGCGTGTCGTGGGCGTGGCGCGCGAGCCGCGCATCCGCGCTCGGAGACGGCCGTCGGGAGAGCCATCGGGAGCGGCGCCGGGAGGCGCCCGAGCGCGCTGGCCTCCCGGCATGACGGCACCCCGGATCGAGCTGACGCGACTCACGGGCGTGCCCGTCGAGGAGGTCGCGGCGCTGCTCAACGAGCCGGGCAACGCCCGGCACATGCCGCTCGTCGGCGAGCCCTTCACCGTGCCGGCGGCCGAGGCCTGGGTCGGTGCGAAGGATGCCCAGTGGGCCGAGCACGGCTACGGGCCATGGGCGGTCATGGTCGACGACCGGTTCGTCGGCTGGGGCGGCTTCCAGCACGAGGAGGCCGGCGCGGATCTCGCGCTCGTGCTCGACCCGGCGCACTGGGGCCTCGGGGCGGCCGTCGCGCGGCGGATGCTGCAGGTCGGCTTCGAGCAGCTCGGGCTGCCGGTCGTGCTCGTGGCGCTGCCGCACTCGCGGACGTCGCCCGACCGCGCGCTCGCCCGCTGGGGCTTCGAGCCCGCGGGCGAGACGACCTTCGGCGAGGTGGTCTTCCGGCAGTACCGCCTCACGGCCGACGACTGGCGCGCGGCGCTGGGCGGCCGCTGAACACTCAGGCGGCGCGGAGCACGTCGAGCGCGTGCTGCAGGTCGTCCGGGTAGACGGAGGAGAACTCGACCTCGGCGCCGCTGCCCGGGTGCCGGAACCCGAGTCGCATGGCATGCAGCCACTGCCGCGTGAGGCCGAGTCGCGCGCTCAGCACGGGGTCGGCGCCGTACATCGCGTCGCCCACGCAGGGGTGGCGCTGCGCGGCCATGTGCACGCGGATCTGGTGGGTGCGCCCGGTCTCGAGGTGGATCTCCAGCAGCGTCGCGGCGGGGAAGGCCTCGAGCGTGTCGTAGTGGGTGACGCTCGGCTTGCCGCCCGCGACCACGGCGAATTTCCACGCCGAGCCGGGGTGCCGGCCGATCGGGGCGTCGATCGTGCCCGAGAACGGGTCGGGGTGCCCTTGCACGACCGCGTGGTAGATCTTCGACACCTCGCGGTCGTGGAACTGCCGCTTGAGCTCGCGATAGGCCGACTCGCTCTTCGCGACGACCATGAGCCCGCTCGTGCCGGCGTCGAGCCGGTGCACGATGCCGGCCCGCTCGGCGGGACCGGAGGTGGCGATGCGGAACCCTGCGGCGGCGAGGGCGCCGAGCACGGTCGGTCCCTCCCACCCGACGCTCGGATGGGCGGCGACGCCGACGGGCTTGTCGATCACGACCAGGTCGTCGTCGTCGTGCACGATGCGCAGGCTCTCGACCGCGACCGGCTGGATGCTCGGCTCGCGTCGCGGCTGCCACGAGACCTCCAGCCACGCGTCGCGCGGCAGTCGATCGGACTTGCCGACCGTGCGGCCGTCGACCGTGACCCCGCCGGCCTCGGCGACCTCCGCCGCGAAGGAGCGGGAGAACCCGAGCAGTTTCGCCAGGGCTGCGTCCACGCGCTCGCCGGACAGACCGTCGGGGACGGGAAGAGCGCGCGACTCGGTCACGGCGCTCCTCCCGTCCCCGACGAGAGGCTGAGGCTCAGGAGCCGTAGCCCGGGTACTGGCCCGGGGTCTGCTGCGGCTGGCCGAAGCTCGGCGCGGAGCCCGGGAACTGGGCGGAGCCGGGGGCACCGACCGGTGCCGAGCCGATGGGCGCCGCGGCCGAGCCCGGGGCCGCGGCCGAGCCCGGCTGCGCCACCGAGGCGGTCGAGCCCTCGAGCTCGCGCAGCTGGCCCTGGATGTAGGTGCGCAGCTGGTTGCGGTACTCGCGCTCGAACACGCGCAGCTCTTCCACGCGCGCCTCGAGCGAGGTCTTCTCGGCCTGCAGCTGCTCGACGATCTGGCGCTGCTGGCCCTCGGCCTCGCTCACGAGTCGAGCGGCGGTCGCCTGGCCCTCGGCGATGAGCTCGTCGCGCTTGGCGATGCCCTCGCGCACGTGCTCCTCGTGGAGGCGGCGCGCGAGCTGCAGCAGGTTGTTCGTGCTCGTGGTCTCGAGCGAGGCGTCGGTCGCGGCGGGAGCCGACGCCGGCGCGGGCGCCGAGTACGCGGGAGCCGAGACCGCGGGAGCCGAGGGGGCGGGAGCGGAGACCGCGGGCGTCGGGGCCTGCGGGGCCTCGGCGGCGGGCGCTGCGCCCCCGCTGCGCTGCAGCTCGGCGATGCGGGCGTCGGCCGCGACGAGACGCTGCTTCAGCTCGTCGTTCTCCTGATTGAGGCGGCGGAACTCGACGACGATCTCATCGAGGAAGTCATCGACCTCGTCCTGGTCGTATCCCTCGCGGAACTTGGTCGACTGGAAGCGCTTGTTGACGACGTCTTCGGGAGTGAGGGCCATGCCGTCTACCTCGAAACTTTCTGGAGAGCGGTCGGATAACGATGAGGTAACGCTAGCAACAGCGGACCTCACGCGTCACATCGGTGCCCCCACCCTATCCACTCGGAGGGCGGTGCGGCAGAGCCTTCCGGCCTAGCGCGGCCCGACGATCGACATGAGGATGAACAGCACGATCATGACGATCGTCCAGGCCAGGTCGAGCTGGATCGCGCCGAGCCGGATCGGCGGGATGACGCGACGCACCGCGCGGATCGGCGGGTCGGTGATCGTGTAGCTCACCTCGGCGGCGATGACCACGGCACCCTGCGGCCGCCAGGACCGGTTGAGCGCCTGAATCCAGTCGAAGACGAACCGGGCCCACATGGCGATGAAGACGATGAGCAATGCGACGTAGATCACGCCGAACACGATGGAGAGAGCGGCCTGCACGGTTCCTAGTCTTCCAGGTCACGCTGGGAGCACGACCCGGCGAGGCCGCCGCTCAGGAGAGGAACGAGGCGTCGACGCCCGGCTCGGGCTCCGCCTGCTCGCCGCTCACCGCGACGTGGGCCGGCGAGAGCAGGAAGACCTTGCTCGTGACGCGCTCGATCTTGCCGTAGAGGCCCTGAGAGAGGCCGCTGGCGAAGTCGACGAGACGACGGGCCTCCGACTCGGTCATCTGCGAGAGGTTGATGATGACGGGGATGCCCTCGCGGAAGCTCTCGGCGATGACCTGCGCGTCCTTGTAGTGACGCGGGTGGACGGTGAGGATCTCATTCATGTCGGCAGGAGCGGCGTTCCGGGTCGGGGCGGGGCGACGCAGGGGCGTCACGGGGGCGCGCTGCGGGCCCGGAGCGGGCACGGCGGCGACGGAGGGCGCGGGCTGCGCGCGCTGCTCGGCGGGCGCGTCGTACTCGACCTCTTCATCGGCGAGGCCGAGGTAGACCATGGTCTTGCGAAGCGGGTTCGTCATGAGGCGTCCTTCGAGTCGTGGTGCGCTTGCAGGCTAGTGCGGGGCCGGGCGTTTTCCGGTGATTGCGGTGCCGATGCGCAGGTGTGTCGCCCCCTCGGCGATGGCCTCGGCGTAGTCGCCCGACATGCCGGCCGAGAGGTCGGTGGCGTGGGGTGCGATCGTGCGCACCCGCTCGCCGATCGCGCGGAGCCTCGCGAACGCGCTGCGGGCATCCTCATCGAGGGGCGCGACACCCATGACGCCGCGCAGGCGCAGGCGCTCGGTCGCGAGCACCTGCTCGGCGAGGCGCTCGACCTCGCTCGGCGCGACGCCGCCGCGGCCGGGGTCGTCGGTGAGGTTCACCTCGAGGAAGACGTCGACGGCGCGCTCGGCCCCCGCGAGCGCCGTGACGAGGGATGCGCGGTCCACCGAGTGGATGACGTCGGCGTAGCGGGCGACGGCCTTCGCCTTGTTCGACTGGAGCTGGCCCACGAAGTGCCAGGTGAGCGGCAGGTCGGCGAGCTCGGCGGCCTTCGGCGCGGCGTCCTGGTGGCGGTTCTCGCCGACGTGCCGCGCGCCGAGCTCGACGAGCTCGCGGATGAGTTGCGCGGGGTGGAACTTCGTCACGACGACGAGCGTGATCTCCTCCGGGGCGCGGCCTGCGGCGGCGCACGCTTCGGCGATGCCCGCCGTGACCGCCGCGTACCGCTCGGCGAGCTCGGGTGCCGCGCTCACGTCGTCAGCGCAGGAACTCGGGGATGTCGAGGTCGTCGTCGTCGGCCTCGACCTCGAGCGGGTCGATCGGCGCGGTCGCGGCGAGGTCGTGGCCCGCGTCGGGCGCGGACTCCCCCGGCTGCGCCGTGACGCGCTCGCCCGGGGCCGCCGGCACGAACGACGAGCGGCGATCCTTGGGCACCGTCGTGGGCTCGCCGCCGTCGAAGCCGGCCGCGATGACCGTCACGCGCACCTCGTCGCCGAGGGTGTCGTCGATGACGGCGCCGAAGATGATGTTGGCCTCGGGGTGCACAGCCTCCTGCACGAGCTTCGCGGCGTCGTTGATCTCAAAGATGCCGAGGTTCGACCCGCCCTGGATTGACAGCAGCACGCCGTGCGCGCCGTCGATGCTCGCCTCGAGCAGCGGGCTCGCGACGGCGAGCTCGGCGGCCTTGATGGCGCGGTCGGCTCCCCTGCTCGAGCCGATGCCCATGAGCGCGCTGCCGGCGCCCTGCATGACGCTCTTGACGTCGGCGAAGTCGAGGTTGATGAGGCCGGGGGTCGTGATGAGGTCGGTGATGCCCTGCACGCCGGCGAGCAGCACCTGGTCGGCGGTCGCGAAGGCCTCGAGCATGCTGATGCCGCGGTCGCTGATCTCGAGCAGGCGGTCGTTGGGCACGACGATGAGCGTGTCGACCTCGTTCTTGAGGGCCGCGACGCCGTCCTCCGCCTGCGCCTGGCGGCGCTTGCCCTCGAAGCTGAAGGGCTTCGTGACGACGCCGATCGTGAGGGCGCCGATCGATTTCGCGATGCGCGCCACGACGGGAGCGCCGCCCGTGCCCGTGCCGCCGCCCTCGCCCGCGGTGACGAAGACCATGTCGGCGCCCGCGAGGGCCTCCTCAATCTCCTCCGCGTGATCCTCGGCGGCGCGTCGGCCGACCTCGGGGTCGGCACCCGCGCCGAGCCCGCGCGTGAGCTCTCGGCCCACGTCGAGCTTGACGTCGGCGTCGCTCATGAGCAGCGCCTGGGCGTCGGTGTTGATCGCGATGAACTCGACGCCGCGCAGGCCGAGCTCGATCATGCGGTTGACCGCGTTGACACCGCCGCCGCCGATGCCCACGACCTTGATCACGGCGAGGTAGTTCTGGTTGCTGGTCACGTCCGGCCTCCGCGTCAAACCTTAAACCTTCAGTTGAGGTCTAAAGTTATGCTCAGTATGTACTCCTGAGCGATCACGGTATGGGTCGCGGCCGCAGCGCCTCAGCAGGCGCCCCGCGTGTCGGCGAATGCCATCAGAGACGACGGACGATCACGCTGTCCGGCGCCGACACGTCGAACTGCCACGACACCGCCGGGTCGTTCACGGCGATCGCCGCCTCCAGCACGCGCGTCTTGTACGCCGAGCGCTCCGCGCTGCCCCACACGACCCGATGACCCGCGTCACGGATGGTGAACGCCACGTCGTCGCGCGTCGACGCCGTCACGACGTCGACCCGCGCCGCCAGCTCGTCCGGCAGCGCCTCGAGCACCTCCGCGACCGAGCGGAAGGCCGCCTCCTCCGGCGACGCTTCCCCCGCCCTGATGAGCGGCACACCCGCCGGACGCTCCCGCGACGACTCCACCACCACGCCCGCCGCGTCCACCAGATCGAACGACGACCCGCGCTCCACCGCCCCGATCGGCGCCCGCTCGACGATGCGGACCAGCAGCGAATGCGGCGGCACCACCTCCAGCGAGTACGAGCGGATCAGCGCGAACTCCTCCAGATCCGACCGGATACCACCCTCGTCGAGCAGCGCCAGCGGGGTCTCCCTGTGCCGCTCCAGCGCCTGCGAGATCGCCGCAGGATCCAGCCGCACCGTCCCCGTCACGCGGATGTCCGTGAGCGCCATGAGCGGCGACAGCGACACCGCCACCACCGTCAGCAGCAGCACCGACAGCGTGCCCACCGACCCCCACGTCAGCAGCCGACGACGACGCGAGCGCCGTGTGAAGCGCCGCGCCTCCGCCCGCTCCGCCCGACGAGCCGCCCTCGCCGCCGCGCGCTCGGCGCGGTCCGCGCGCCGACGCGCCTCCACCGCCGGATCCACCGAACGCGCCGGCAGCAGGCGACCCACGCCACCGCCGGAGCGACCCGGATCCGCCTCCGCGCTCCCCCGGCCGCCGGCGACCGGCGGGCGCGACGCGGCCGCCGGCTCCGCAGCCGCGGCGGGCGCCGACGGGCGCACGACGCGCGACCCGCGCGGGGCACGGCCCGACGCCGGCGACGGCGGAGCGGCCGGGCCCGGCGCACCGACGCGACCCGCCGGCCGCGACGCCGCGGAGCCGGAACCCGCAGGAGCCCCCGACCCGGGCTGGCGCCCGCGATCGAAGCCCTCGGGGCGCTTCACCGCAGCGGCTCCTCGGCGGCGTCAGGGGCATCCGCCGACACCGATGCGGAGGGCGCCGCGGCGAGAATCGCCTCGCGCACCTGCGGCAGAATGCGGTACACGTCGCCGCATGACAGCGTCATCACGATGTCGCCGGGACGCGCGATCTCCGCGACGCGCTCGGCCGCCTCCGCCCAGTCGGGCCGGTAGTCCACGTGGGAGGGCTCGGCGAAGGCCTCGCTCACCAGGGCGCCCGTCACACCGGGGATCGGATCCTCCCGGGCGCCGTACACGTCGAGCACGACCGTGTGATCGGCGAGGCGCTCATAGACCGCCGCGAACTCGCCCGCCATCGCCTGCGTGCGGCTGAACAGGTGCGGCTGGTGGATCGCGATCACCCGGTGCTCGCCCACGACCGAGCGAGCCGTCTGCAGCGCCGCCGCGACCTCCGTCGGGTGGTGGGCGTAGTCGTCGTAGAGCCGCACCCCCGCGGCCTCGCCGTGCGACTCGAAGCGCCGCAGCGTGCCCGCGAAGCCGTCGAGCGCGGCGACCGCCTCGCCGAGGGGGATGCCGATGCCCAGCAGCACCGCGACCGCGCCCGCGGCGTTGAGCGCGTTGTGCCGGCCCGGCACGCCCAGCTGCCCGTGCGCCGCGACGCCGTCGGCGACGATCGTGAAGGCGATCGGCCCGGACTCGCTCACCGCCGTCAAGCGCACATCGGCGTCGGCGGCCTCGCCGAAAGTCAGGATGCGCGGCGCCGAGCCGCGCGCGACGAGCGCCTCCCGCAGCGCACGCGTGCCGGCGTCATCCGCCGAGAGCACCACGAGCTCGCCCGCGGCGCGCGCGAAGTCGACGAAGGCCTCGGCGATCGCCTCCGCCGAGCCGTAGTGGTCGAGGTGGTCGGAGTCGATGTTCGTGACGAGCGCGATCGCGGTGTCGTAGAGCAGGAACGAGCCGTCCGACTCGTCGGCCTCCACCACGAACAGATCCCCCTCACCCCACGCCGAGGAGGTGCCCGCGCCCTGGATCACCGCGCCGTTCACGAACGAGGGGTCGCGGTCGAGGGCGCGCAGCGCCGTGACGAGCATCCCCGTCGACGTCGACTTGCCGTGGGCGCCCGCGACCGCCAGCAGCCGCTCGCCGCGCACCAGCCAGGCGAGCGCCTGCGAGCGGTGCAGCACGGGCAGGCCGCGCCGCAGCGCCTCCTGGTACTCCGGGTTCTCCACCCACAGGGCACCGGTCACCACGAGCGTGTCGGCGTCGCCCACGTGGGCGGCATCGTGCCCGATCGAGACGGGGATGCCCAGATCGCGCAGCGCCTGCACCGTCGCCGAATCGGAGCGGTCGCTGCCGGTCACCGCGAAGCCCCGCTCGTGGAACAGCCGGGCGATGCCGCTCATGCCGGAGCCGCCGATGCCGACGAAGTGGAGGCGGCCCAGGTCATCGGGCAGCACGAGCGAGAGGTCGGGCTTGATCGTCATCGCCGATCACCCTACGCGCTCGGCGCCGAGCGCCTCGCGCACCAACGCGAGCAGCGCCGCACTGCCGTCACGGCGCCCCACCGACTGCGCCGCCGCTGCCATGCGCGCCACCTCGGCGCGGCCCGTCAGCAGCGGCACGAGCTCGTCGGACACGAACGCGGGCGTGAATGCCGCGTCGTCGACCAGGCGCGCACCGCCCGCCGCGACCAGCTCGCGCGCGTTCAGCCGCTGCTCGCCGTTGCCCACCGGGTACGGCACGAGGATCGCCGGCAGGCCCACCGCGGCGAGCTCGCTCACCGTCGCCGAGCCCGAGCGGCACACCACGAGATCGGCGGCCGCGAACGCCAGATCCATGCGGTCGCAGTACTCCAGCACGCGATAGCCCGGCAGCCCCGGGTCGTCGCCGCCGCGGTCGCGGCCCGTGATGTGCAGCACGTTCCAGCCCGAGCCGAGCAGGTGCGCGATCGACGCCGACACCGTCTCGTTGAGCCGGCGCGCCCCCGTCGAGCCGCCCGTCACGAGCAGCGTCGGCCGCGAGCCGTCGAGGTCGAAGAACGCCATGGCCTCCGGCCGGGCCGCCGCCCGGTCGAGCTCGACGATCTCGCGTCGCAGCGGCATGCCGACCACGCGCGCGCCGCGCAGCGGCGTGCCGGGGAAGGTCGTGCCCACGCGCCCGCCCAGCCAGCCAGCCAGCCGATTCGCGATGCCGGGCCGCGCGTTCGCCTCGTGCGCCACGATCGGCACGCGCTCGAGGCGTGCGGCGACGTACGCGGGGGCCGAGGCGTACCCGCCGAAGCCGACCACGACATCCACCCCCCGATCGCGGATGATGGCACGCGACTGCGCCACCGCGCCCCGGAACGCTGACGGGAACCGCAGGGCCGCCGCGTTCGGCCGGCGCGGGAACGGCACGCGCGCGATCGTCAGCAGCTCATAGCCGCGCGCCGGCACGAGGCGCTCTTCGAGACCGCCCGCCGTGCCCAGCGCGAGGATGCCCACCTCGGGCTCGACCGCTCGCCAGTGATCGGCGAGCGCGAGCAGGGGGTTCACGTGACCGGCGGTGCCCCCGCCGGCGAGCAGCGCCGTCGTCACGACGGCAGCCCCGGTCGCACATCGCGCGCGAGCGACAGCACCACGCCGATCGCGATGAGCGTCGCCACGAGCGCCGTGCCACCCGCCGACATGAGCGGCAGCGGCACGCCCAGCACCGGCAGCATGCCGAGCACCACGGCGACGTTGACGAAGGCCTGGCCGACGATCCAGACCAGCACCGCCCCCGTCGCGATGCGCCGGAACGGGTCGGTGTGGGCCCTCATGAGCCGCACCATGCCGATCGCGAGCACCGCGAACAGCACGAGCACGACCATCGCGCCGATGAGCCCCAGCTCTTCGCCGATGATCGCGAAGATGTAGTCGCTCTCGGCGTGCGGCAGCCACGACCACTTCAGCGCCGAGTTGCCGAGGCCGACCCCGAACACGCCGCCCGAGCCGAGCGCCCACATGCCGTGCATCGGCTGCCAGCAGACGTCCTCCAGCTGGTCGGGGGTGCAGCCGTTCAGCCAGGCGCTGATCCGGTCGGAGCGCGACGCGCCCGTCAGCGCGAACAGCACCGCCCCGCCGACCCCGAGAGCGACGAGCCCAAGAATGTACCGCAGCGGCGCCCCCGCGAAGAACAGCGCGGCGAGCACGATCGAAGCCATGATCGTCACGGTGCCGAGATCCTGACCGAGCAGCACGAGGCCGATCGCGGCCGCCGAGATCGGCAGCGCCGGCATCGCCACGCTGCGCCAGTCGGTGAAGGCGTCGGCGCGCGGTGCGAGCACCGTCGCGAGCCACACCACGAGCGCGAGCTTCAGGAACTCGCTCGGCTGGGCGCTGATGCCGCCGATGTTGATCCAGTTCTGGTTGCCGCCGTACCCCCAGCCGATGCCGGGCACGAAGACCAGCAGCTGCAGGCCCAGACCCAGCAGCACCGCGTTGCGCGCCCAGCGCCGCCAGAAGACGGCGGGAAGGCGCGAGACGAGCAGCATGAGCGGGATCCCGATCGCGGCGAAGATGCTCTGCCGCAGGAAGATGCCGAAGAAGTCGCCGCCGCCCTTGCCGGACTGCACGAACGAGCTCGAGAGCACCATGACGAGCCCGAACAGCACGAGGAAGACCGTCGTACCGAGCACGAGCATCCAGTCGGCGCTCTGCGCCGTGAACAGGCGGCGGACCGCGACGACCGCGGCGGCACCGTGCGCCGGCCTGGTCGGCTCGGCGATGGGCGACGAGGGATGCTGCGCTCGCGTCCCCGGCGCGCGGTGCGGCGGGCGGGTGGTGGTCATGCGATCCCCTCCCCCGGGTGCTCGCGCCGTACGACGGTCTAGGTGCGGCTGTGCCGCTCGCGCACCGCCTCCTGGAAGCGACGGCCGCGGTCGGCGTAGTCGGTGAACTGGTCCATGGATGCGGCCGCAGGAGCCAGGAGCACGGTGTCGCCATCGAGCGCCACGGCTGCCGCCTGCTCGACGGCCGCCCGCATCACCTGCCCAGTGTCGTCGGCGGCGACCTCGAAGACGGGGAGCCCCGGCGCGTGTCGCTCGAACGCCGCGACGACCGCCGCCCGCTCGACGCCGATCACGACGGCCGCCCGCAGCCGCGCGCGGTGCGCCTCGACGAGCGCGTCGAGCTCGACGCCCTTCAGGAGGCCGCCGACGATCCACACGATCGAGCGGAAGGCGCTCAGCGCCGAGTTCGCGGCGTGCGGGTTCGTCGCCTTCGAGTCGTCGACCCACATGACGCCGCCGGCCTCGAGCACAATCTCGGTGCGGTGGTGGTCGACGCGGAAGCGGCGCAGGCCGTCGCGGACCGCGAGGGGCGAGGCGCCCGCCGCGCGCGCGAGCGCCGCCGCCGCGAGCGCGTTCGCGAGACCGTGCGGCGTCGCGAGCCCCGCGAGGCGCACGTCGTCGAGGGTGCCGAGCTCGAGCGCGGAGCGATGGCGGTCGTCGAGGAAGGCGCGGTCGACGAGGATGTCGTCGACGAGCCCCACATCGCTCGGGCCCGGCGTGTCGGCCCCAAAGCCGATCGCGCGGGCGCCGTCGTGCACGTCGGCCTCCTCGACCATGCGCATCGTCGCGTCGTCGGCGCGGTTGTAGACGCACGCGAAGCGCGTGTTCGCGTACACCTTCGCCTTCGCGTCGCGGTACGCCTGCGCGCCGCCGTGCCAGTCGTAGTGATCCTCCGCGAGGTTGAGGCAGACGCTCGCGAGCGGGTGCAGCGCGCCGGGGCCCTCCGTCGGCAGCTGGTGCAGCTGGAAGCTCGAGATCTCGACCACGAGCACGTCGAAGCCGGCCGGATCGCGCACCGCGTCGAGCACGGGCACGCCGATGTTGCCGCACGGGGCGACGCGCAGCCCCCCCTCCTGCAGCATCGCCGCCGTCAGCTGGGTCGTCGTGGTCTTGCCGTTCGTGCCCGTGATGAGCACCCACTCGGCGGCCGGCTCGACCTTGTCGCGCACGCGCCAGGCGAGCTCGATGTCACCCCACATCGGCAGCGCGCGGTCGGCGGCCCACCCCACGATCGGATGATCGGGGCGGAACCCGGGCGAGACGATGACGAGCTCGGGCTCGAGGGCGGCGAGCTGCGGCAGAGCATCCTCATCGGAGCCCTCGAGCTCGATCAGGTCGACGCCGATGACCGGCAGGATGCGCGCGCGATCGGCGTCGGGGTTGCGTGCGGCGACCGTGACGCGGCAGCCGAGCTCGGCGAGCGTGTCGGCGGCCGCGAAGCCCGTCACGCCGAGCCCCAGCACGAGCACGCGCAGGCCCGACCAGTCGGCGCGCCAGCTCGTCAGCCCGTCGAGCCGGCTCGGCGTCACTGGCTGACCCACTCGAGGTAGAACAGCCCGACGCCCACGGCGACGAAGAGGCCCGCGATGAGCCAGAAGCGCACGACGACCGTGACCTCGGCCCAGCCCTTGAGCTCGAAGTGGTGGTGCAGCGGGCTCATGAGGAAGATGCGCTTGCCCTTGGTGATCTTGAAGTACAGCCGCTGCACGATGACCGAGCCCGTCACGATGAGGAAGAGCCCGCCGATGAGCACGAGCAGCAGCTCGGTGCGCGTCACGATCGCGAGGCCCGCGATCGCGCCGCCGATGCCGAGCGAGCCGGTGTCGCCGAGGAAGATCTGGGCGGGCGAGGTGTTCCACCACAGGAACCCGATGAGGGCGGCCGCGATCGCCGCCGACACGACGGCGATGTCGAGCGAATCGCCGCGCACCTCGTAGCACTTGTACGCCAGCTCGGGGTCGAGGTTCGGGTTGAAGCAGTTCTGGTTGAACTGCCAGAAGGCGATGATGATGTACGACGCGATCGCGAGGATCGCCGAGCCCGTCGCGAGGCCGTCGAGGCCGTCGGCGACGTTCACGGCGTTCGAGGTGCTGACGACGATGAGGTTGATCCAGACCACGAACAGCACGATGCCGACGGCGCCGAGCGCGGCGAAGTCGAGCCAGTCGATGTCGCGCACGCCCGACACCATCGTCGAGGCGGGCGTCTGGCCGTCGGCGTCGGGGAACGAGATCGCGAGGATGGCGAAGCCGGAGGCGACGATCACCTGCCCGGCGACCTTCGCCCAGCCGGTCAGGCCGAGGCTGCGCTGATTGCGCACCTTCATGAAGTCGTCGATGAAGCCGACGACGCCGAGCCCGACCATGAGCAGCAGCACGAGCATCGCCGACTGCGTCGGCGCGGTCTGGTCGACGAGGTGGCCGAAGAAGTAGCCGAGGGTCGCACCGGCGATGACGACGATGCCGCCCATCGTGGGCGTGCCGCGCTTGGTGTGGTGCGTCTGCGGGCCGTCGTCGCGGATGAACTGGCCCCACTCCAGGCGCCGGAAGAGGCGGATGAACAGCGGCGTCAGCAGGAGGGTGAAGGCGAGCGCGAAGGCGCCGGACAGCAGCAGGGCTCTCATGCCGTCTCCTCCGTCAGGCGGTCGATCAGGGGTGCCAGGGGCGTGACGCCCGCGGCGGTCACGAGCACCGCATCCCCCGGGCGGAGCCGGGCGCGAAGCTCATCGTAGGCGGCGTCGAGGTCGTCGACGAGCAGCGACTCCCCGCTCCACGAGCCCTCGAGCCCAGCCGCGGTGGCCGTGTGGCGGGCGCCGTGGCCGACCACGACGAGCTGCGAGATGTCGAGGCGCACGACGAGCCGGCCGAGCTGGTCGTGGTCGTCGAACCACGACGTCGGCTCGCTCACGAGCTCGCCGACGACCGCGAACGAGCGCGTGACGCCCCGCGTCGCGTCCGCGAGCACCTTGAGCGAGCGACGCACCTCGTCGGCGGTCGTCGCGCCGGTGTCGTCGAGCACGATGAGGCCGTCGGCGGTGCGGATGCGCGCGCAGCGGCCCGGGACCTCCGCGGTCTGCCCCGCCGCGGTCGCGGCCTCGGCGAGACTCGCGCCGCGCGCGAGCGCCTCTCGCACTCGCGCCAGCGCCGCGTCGACGACGGCGTCGCCGAGCGCGTCGAGCGTCACGGTCGCGCGCTCCTGGGCGCACCGGAGGTGGATGCGGGCGCCGTCGAGCCGGTGCTCGAGGTCGTCGATGACGAGCGGCTCGCTCATCGCGTCGGCCAGCCGGCCTCGCGCAGCGCCGCGCGCGCCTCGTCGCGCGCCGAGTACTCGGTGCGCACGCCGCGGATGTCGCGGTAGTCCTGGTGCCCCGGCCCGGCCCACAGGATCGAGTCGCCCTCCTGCGCGAGGTTCACGGCCACGCGGATCGCCGCCTCCGGCGGGCTCACCTCGTGGATCTCCGGCCGGTTGGTCGCCATCGCGGCGCCCTCGAGCAGGGTCGCGCGGATGGACGCCGGGTCTTCGAAGCGCGGGTGGTGGTCGGTGATGACGAGCACGTCGCAGCCCTCGGCGGCGACCCGGCCCATGTCGTGCCGCTTCGTCGCGTCACGGTCGCCGTCGGCGCCGAACACCATGATGGTGCGGCCCGTCGTGAAGGCGCGCACGGCGCCGAGGGTCTGCTCGAAGGCGTCGGGGCTATGGCCGAAGTCGACGAAGACGCTCGGCCCCCGGTCGCCGGAGACGCGCTCGGTGCGGCCGGGCAGGTAGGCGTCGATGCCGGTCTCGCCGAGCGCCTGCTCGATCACGGCGAGCTCGAAGCCGGCCTCGACCATCATGACGATCGCGAGCGCGGCGTTGGAGGCCATGTGCCAGCCGATGAGCGGCACGCGCGTGGTGAGCGACTGACCGTCGGGGCCGGTGAGGCGGAACGCCGTGAACGCTGGGGTCTCCTCCGTCAGCTCCACGCGCCACTCGGCCTCGACGCCGGGCTTCGCCGTGATCGTCGTCACCGGGATGCGCGCCGACTCGACGACGCGCTCGCCCCAAGCCGTGTCGAGCGACACGACGCCGCGGCGCGCGCGGTCGGGCTGGAACAGCGGCAGCTTCGCCTGGAAGTACTCCTCCATGTCGGCGTAGTCGTCGAGGTGGTCGTGGCTGAGGTTGGTGAAGCCCGCGACGTCGAAGACGATGCCGTCGACGCGGTGCCGGCTGAGCGCCTGCGCGCTGACCTCCACGGCGACGGCGCGCACACCGGCCTCGCGCATGCGCGCGAGCAGGGCGTGCATCTCGCTCGCCTCCGGAGTTGTGAGGCGGCTCACGACGGTGAGGTCGCCGATCTTGCGCTCGGCCGTGGACGACAGGCCCGTGACGAGCCCGAGCTGGCGCAGCACCGCGTCGAGCAGGTAGGCGGTCGAGGTCTTGCCGTTGGTGCCGGTGACGCCGAACAGAAGCGGGGGCTCCTCGTCGGTGCGGTACACCCACGCCGAGAGCGCGCCGAGGGCGGCCCGCGGATCGTCGACGACGAGCACGGGCACGCCAAGGCCCGCCGCGAGCTCGACGCCAGCGCGGTCGGTGACCACGGCGACGGCCCCCGCCTCGACCGCGGCGGCCGCGAACTCGGCACCGTGCCGGTGCTGCCCGCGCACCCCCACGTAGAGGTCGCCCGGCCGGAGGTCACCCGTGGCGAGCGTGATGCCGGTGACCTCGACGCCGTCGACGCGACCATGCGCGGCCTCGAGCCCGAACGCCTCGACGAGCCCGCCCAGCGGGCGCGCGGAGGGGTGCTCGGGCCGCAGGACGGGGGGAACGCGACCGGACAACACGACCTCTTTCTCGGCGGGGCCTACCACGTCAGGGGCAGACGCGGCGGGGGCTGCGTCGAAGGCGGCACCCGGAACGTCTTGAGCACTTGCGTCATGATCGAGCGGAAGGTGGGCGCCGCGGCAGCCGACGTCTTCATCGTATCGGGACGAGCAAGCGTCACGACCACGACGAACTGGGGGTCGTCGGCCGGAGCGATGCCGGCGAGCGAGACGATGCGCTGCCCGCCGTAGCGACCGTTCTCGGCGACCTCGGCGGTGCCGGTCTTCGCCGCGACGCGGTAGCCGGGGATGCTGAGCTGCGACGACAGGAACCCATCGGTCACCACCGATTCGAGGATCTGCACGGTCGTGTCTGCGGCCTCCTCCGAGAGGATGCGCTCGCCCTCGCCGCTCGGCTGCATGGTCGTCGTGCCGTCTGCGCGGGTGCACCCCGCCACGAGGGTGAGCGGCATGTGCACGCCCCCGTTGGCGATCGCCTGGTAGGCGCTCGCCACCTGCGCGCTCGTCGCCGTCATGCCCTGCCCGAACATCTGCGTGAAGGCGCTGTGCCCGTCGATCGAGGCGGGGTCGCGGATCGTGCCGCCCTCCTCGCCGAGGAAGCCGACGGCCGTCGGCTCGCCGAGGCCGTAGCGGGTGAGCATCTCGGCGCGCTGCTCGAGACTGGTGCGCTCGACCACCATCGAGGTGCCCACGTTCGAGGAGTTCATGAGGATGCCCGCGGTCGTGAGCGGCAGGTCGCCGTGCGCCCACGCATCCCCGATCGTGTAGTTCAGGATCGTCGCGTACCGGCCGGGCACCGTGAACTTCTCCAGCGGCGTCGTGACGCCCTCGTCGAGCAGCGCCGCGAAGGTCAGCGCCTTGATCGTCGAGCCCGGCTCGTAGGGGGCGGTGAAGCTGCGGGCGCCGAGATTGTCGACGGGCGTGCCGTTGACGTCGTTGGGGTCGACCGTCGGCCAGTCGGCGGCGGCGATGATCGCGCCGTCGGCGACGCGCACGACGAAAGCCGTCGCCCAGTCGGCCCCGACCGCGGTGCCCTGCTCGGCGATCGCCTGCTGCGCGAACCACTGCACGTCGGAATCGATCGTGAGCTGCAGGGTGCCGCCATCGATCGGCTCCTGCTCGACCACGGTCGTGCCGGGCAGCCGCACGCCGTCGGCGCCGCGCTCGTAGGTCGAGGTGCCGTCGGTCGCCTGCAGGCACTCGTTCGCGCTCAGCTCGAGCCCCGTCTGCGGGCCGTCGGTGCCGAGGAACCCGACGAGATTGCCGGCGACCTGCCCGTTGGGGTACGCCCGGGCCGACTGACGCTCGAAGTAGACCCAGGGGATACGCAGCTCGCGCACCGCCTCGTACACGTCGGCCTCCACCCCGCGCACGAGGTAGGCGAAGTCGTCGTCGGGGTCGGCGGCGAGCTCGGCGTCGATGAGCGACTGCAGGGCGGCGGGATCCTGCCCCGTGATCGCGCCGAGCTGCGTGAGCGCCTCGAACACCGTGCGGGTGATGCGCTGGTCGGTCTCCTCGTCGAGGATCGTCGACGGCGCGACGAAGCGCGGCGAGACGGTGATGTCGTAGCGGTAGACCGTGTCGGCGAGCACGACCCCGTTGCGATCGACGATGTCGCCGCGCGCGCCCGGCAGCACCTGCGGGATCGAGCGACGCGCCTCCGACTGCTCCGCGAGCTCGCCCGCGCGCACGACTTGGATGTCGACCAGTCGGATGAAGAACGCCGCGAGGATGGCGGTCACGAGCAGCACCGTCACGGCGAGGCGGCGGCGAGTGCGTCGAACGGCGATCACGCGGTCGTCCTCCCCTGGGTGCTGCTCGGTGGTGCTCGGTCGGTGCCCTCTGGGCTACTGGGTCACCGGCGACGGGAGCGTCGCCGGGCCCGCCGGCGGTGCGGCGGGGAGGTTCGGGGCGACACCGGAGGGCGCCTGCGGGGCGGCTCCGGGCGCGGTGGCGGTCGGTGCGGTCGGGCCCGAGGCTACCGATGGCGACGCATCACCCCCGGTCGCCACGCCCGGTTCGGCAGCGGCCGCTGCACCGGTCGCGGCGTCGGACACGAGCGGGACATCCGCCAGCAGCACGTTGCCGATCATGCTGTCGCGCCCGGCGAGCACGCCCGCGCCGCTGCCCGCGGCGACCGGTGCGCCGAGCACGGTGGCGTCGGCGAGCCGCAGGTAGGCGGGGCTCGCGTTCGCGACCATGCCGAGCGACTCGGCGTTCGCGGCGAGGTTCTGGGGCGAGCGCAGCGTGTCGAGGCTCTCGGTCAGCACCTGGGCGCTGCGGTCGAGCTCGACCGCCTGCGACTGCAGGGCCGCGATGCGGTAGGCGCCCTCCGAGAGCGTGATCGACAGCAGCAGCTGGGCGAGGAGGATCGCGAAGACGCCGGCCGTCGACACGACCGCGTAGACGGCGCGGGGGCGCGCACGCCGCTGGGAGCGGGTGGCGACGACCTCCACGGGTCGCGGCGCCCGGCGGGGACTCGAGGCCGCGACTCGCTGGGGGGTCGGGGCGAGGACGGCGCTCACGCGGCCGCTCGCAGTCGCTCGGCCGCGCGCAGGCGCACGGGGATCGCTCGGGGGTTCGCGGCGCGCTCGGCCTCGTCGGCGAGCTCGGCGCCGCGCACCAGCAGGCGGAAGCGGGGGGCGTGCTCGGGCAGCTCCATCGGCAGGCCCGCGGGGACCGTCGAGCGGACGCGCGCGGCGAGCTCGCGCTTGACGATGCGATCCTCGAGCGACTGATACGCGAGCACGACGATGCGGCCGCCGACCGCGAGCGCGTCGAGCGCGGCCGGCAGCGCCGTCTCGAGCGCGGAGAGCTCGTCGTTCACCTCGATGCGCAGGGCCTGGTAGACGCGCTTCGCCGGGTGGCCGGTGCGCTGGGCCGACCGGGGCGTGGCGTCGAAGATGATCTGGTTCAGCTGCGCGCTGCGCTCGATCGGGGCGACGGCGCGCGCCTCGACGATGCGGCGGGCGTAGCGCGGCGCGAGCTTCTCCTCGCCGTAGGCGTAGAAGATGCGCCGCAGCTCCTCCTCCGGGTAGGTCGCGAGCACGTCGGCGGCGGTGCGCCCCGACGTGCGGTCCATGCGCATGTCGAGCGGAGCATCCTGCGCGTAGGCGAAGCCGCGGTCGGCCTCGTCGAGCTGCATGGAGGAGACACCGAGGTCGAACAGCACGGCGTCGACCTCGGCGATGCCGAGCGCGTCGAGGGCCGAGCGGATGCCGTCGTAGACGGTGTGCACGGGGCGGAAGCGATCCCCGAACGGCGCCAGGCGCTCTGTCGCCGCGGCGAGGGCGTCGGTGTCGCGGTCGAGGCCCACGATCGTCAGGTTCGGGAAGCGCTCGAGCGCGGCGGCGCTGTGGCCGCCGAGGCCGAGCGTCGCGTCGACCATGACCGCGCCCTCGCGCTCGAGCGCGGGGGCGAGCAGCTCGAGCGTGCGCTCGAGCAGGACGGGGATGTGGCGTGTCTCGGTCATCGTGTTCCGGAGGTGGAGCGCGGGGCCCGGATCCCCATCCGTCGACCTGGCACCGGGGAAGTGATGTCAGGGCGATGACGGCTGGGAGTCCGACGCCTCGCGATCAGAAGAGGCCCGGGATCACCTCCTCCTCGGTGGTGGAGAAGGCTTCTTCCTTCTCGGCGTAGTAGGCGTTCCAGGCCTCGGTGGCCCAGATCTCGGCACGGTCGCCCGCACCGATGACCGTGAGGTCGCGATCGAGCCCCGCGTACTCGCGCAGGGCCGGAGGGATCGTGACGCGGTGCTGCTTGTCCGGGCGCTCGTCGCTCGCGCCCGACAGGAAGATGCGCACGTAGTCGCGAGCGAGCTTGCTCGTGAGCGGCGCCTGGCGGATCTTCTCGACCTGCGCCGCGAAGCCCTCGGCGCTGAAGACGTAGATGCAGCGCTCCTGGCCGCGAGCGAGCACGAGGCCGTTCGCGAGCTCGTCGCGGAACTTCGCCGGCAGGATGATGCGCCCTTTGTCGTCGAGCTTGGGGGTGTGCGTGCCGAGGAACATCGTCCGCTCCCCCTTCCTTCGCCGGCCTGAAGTTCTAGGTGACCTCCACTTTACTCCACAATGCTCCACAACGCCATCTTTTCGACCCACTGTAGCTCGAAATGGGGGCACGACCTCCGCGAGAAATCGAGGCTGTCGCCCCGTGGAGCACCGTGGAGGGATCTCTTTGCTTCCCGAGCGCTCGGCGGCCGATCACGTCGAGCGCAGCATCCTCAACCCGCGGAATCGCGCGGAGGGCGCGCAGGGCACGGGTGGGGGTGGAGCGAAGTGGAGCACGGCCAGCGCCGTAGCGGAAGCGCATGAAGAAGGGGCCGACCCGAAGGTCGGCCCCTGAAGGCTGCGTGCCGGGATGCCCGGCGGAGGGCTAGCGGCCCTGGTCGCCGTCCTGCCGGCGCTCCCAGCGCTCGTTGATCGTGTCCATGAACGAGGAGCGCTTGCGCTGCGGCGCGGGGCGAGCCGAACCGGAGGTCGAGGCGGTCGCATCCGCCTGCGCGGCCTTGCCGGGGGTGAGCACCAGCAGCACGCCTGCGAGCATGAGGGCGAAGCCGATGACGCCGACGATCGGCAGCTGCACGATGACGCCGGCGACGAGGGTGGCGACGCCCGCGATGGCGAGCAGCGAGCCGAGCACGATCTGCGTGTAGTTCGGTCGACCGCGACGACCCGAGACGGTCGCCACGAAGTCGGCGTCGTTCTGATAGAGGCTGCGCTCCATCTCTTCGAGGAGGCGCTGCTCCTGCTCCGACAGCGGCATGTGGACCCCTTGTTCGACAGATCGCGCGGGTGGGCTCCCGGCGCCTCCTCATTCTAGGCTCGGCCCGCTGGATAGGCTAGGCGAGTGTCTGAGAGATTGCGGTTAGTCGACCTGGTCAACGCCCGACTGGACGTCTTCCTGACCGAACGGGCCACCCACCTCGCCTCGATCGCCGACGAGCTCGAGGTCTTCATCGACGCCTCCCGCGACCTCCTCCGCGGCGGGAAGCGCTTCCGCGCGCTCTTCGCGTACTGGGGCTGGCACGCCGTCATCGGCACGCAGCGGCCCGACGACCTGCTGGCCGACCTCGACGACCACGACGAGCTCGACGCGGTCATCGCCCTCGCGGCGGCGCTCGAGATCTTCCACGCCGCGGCGCTCGTGCACGACGACATCATGGACAACTCCGACACCCGGCGCGGCATGCCGTCGATGCACCGCCGCTTCGAGACCGAGCACGCCTCGCGCGAGTGGGTCGGCTCGGCTGCCGGCTACGGCACCTCCTCCGCGCTCATGCTCGGCGACCTGCTGCTGGGGTGGAGCGACGAGCTGCTCGCCGAGGGTCTCTCCCTCGTCGCCGACCGCGCCTCGGCCCGCCGCGCGCGCAGCGAGTTCCACGTCATGCGCACCGAGGTCACGATGGGCCAGTACCTCGACATCCTCGAGGAGGTGGCCTGGCGCGAGTCGCCGGAGGAGGACCTGCTCCCCCGCGCCCACCGCGTCGTCACCTACAAGTCGGCGAAGTACTCCATCGAGGCGCCGCTCGCACTGGGCGGGCTCATGGCGGGAGGAACGGACGAGCAGGTGGATGCCCTGCGCGCGTTCGGCCTGCCCCTCGGCGTCGCCTTCCAGCTGCGCGACGACCTGCTCGGCGTGTTCGGCGACCCCGAGGTGACCGGCAAGCCTGCCGGCGACGATCTGCGCGAGGGCAAGCGCACCGTGCTCATCGCCCTCGCCCGCCGCGCGCTGCCGGCCTCCGCCGTGCGCCTCATCGACGAGCTGCTGGGCGACCCGGATCTCACCCCGCACCAGATCGCGACGCTGCAGGCGACGATCCGCGAGAGCGGCGCCGTCGACACGGTCGAGTCGATCATCGCCCGCTCGGTGCGCGAAGCGGTGACGGCACTCGACCACGCACCGCTCAGCCGCGCGGCGCGCGCCGAGCTGGTCGGTCTCGCCGATCTGGTGACCCGCCGCGCGCACTGATCTCGGCGCGCACTGACCTCTCCGCGCCCAGCGGCCGCTAGAGCAGCGCCTGCGCCACGCGCCGGACCTCAGCCTTGCGGCCGGCCCGCAGCGCCTCGACGGGGGCGACGCCGAGCGCGTCGTCGACCGAGAGCATCCACTCCATCGCCTCGTCGTCGGTGAACCCGTTGTCGGCCAGCAGCATGAGGGTGCCGCGAAGCTCGTGGAGGGGTTCGCCGTCGCGCAGGAACTCCTCCGGCACGACGAGCACCTTGTCGCGCCGCACGCCCAGCAGGTGGCGGTCTTCGAGCAGGCGGTGGATGCGGCCGGGCGAGACGCCGAGGATCTCGACCAGGTCGGGGACGGTCAGCCAGCGACGGGAGTCAGCGGTCACGCTTCCAGCGTGCCACGAACGGGGGCTCGGCACCGCGCAGCGCTCATGTTACGAACGTGTTAACGCAAACCACATCCGCCACGATGATTGACACGAGTGTTAATGTGTAACCGGCGGACGGGGATCCGCTCGCGGCCGACGCTGGCCGCACCGGCGTCAGGAGGGGACGGCTTGATGATCGAGCTCGACCGCAGCACCACCGCCCACGACGACGCGGAGGTCGTCCGCGAGCAGGAGGAGGCGCGGGAGCGCGCCCGCAGGGTGTTCGGCGGCCTGACCCCCCGCACGCCGGGCTCCACGGCCGCACCGACGCTCGCCGCCACCGGCGACGCCTCCGCCCGTGCCGCCGCTCGCGCCCGCAGCGCGGCCCTCTCGACGATGCCGCTCGTGCTGACCGGCGCCCTGACCCTCGGCCTGGGCCTCACCGGCCCCGTCGACGCCGCCCACGCCGCGCCCCGCAAGCCGCTGAGCCCGAAGCCCCAGCAGGCCCTCGGCCCCGCCACCCTGCGCGCCGCACTCGCCCAGATCGGCACGGCGATCACGCCCGGTGCGATGCCGGCCACCGCCGTCGCGACCACCGCCGCCCCCGCCTTCTACACGGTCGAAGCGGGCGACACCGTCTCCTCCATCGCGGCGCGGTTCGGCCTCTCGACGGCCGGCGTGCTGGCCCTCAACGGGCTGAGCTGGAAGTCGGTGATCTTCCCGGGCCAGGTGCTCACCCTCACGAGCTCGCCGACGAAGGGCGCCGCGCCGTCGGCCCCCGTGTCGCCCGGCGGCGCCTATCAGGTGCGCAGCGGCGACACCGTCTCCGCGATCGCCGCGCGCTTCGGCGTCTCCACCCAGTCGATCCTTGACGCCAACGGCCTGACCTGGAAGAGCATCATCTACCCGGGCCAGACCCTCGTCATCCCCGGCACGACGAGCGCGCCCGCCGCTCCGGCGAGCGAGACGGTCTCGGCCGTCACGGCCATGCCGATCGCCGAGCGTCCCGTGCTCCCGGGCGGGCCCGCACCCGCGGCGGCGCCCGCACCGGCTCCCGCGCCGGCGCCGGCACCGACCAGTCAGACTCCGGCTCCCGCCGCGCCGCCGGCACCCGCACCGGCCCCCTCCGCGCCTTCCGCCGGCACGATCACGCCGCTCAACGCGGAGGGCCGCGCGCACGCCGCCACGATCATCCAGGTCGGTCGTCAGCTGGGCGTGCCGGACTACGGCATCGTCATCGCGCTCGCGACTGCGATGCAGGAATCCTCGATGCGCAACCTCTCGTGGGGCGACCGCGACTCGGTCGGCCTCTTCCAGCAGCGGCCGAGCACCGGCTGGGGCACGGTCGCCGAGCTGCAGGATCCGGCCCACGCCGCTCGCCTGTTCTACGTCGGCCGCGAGGGCTACACGCGGGGCCTTCTCGACATCCGCGGCTGGCAGTCGATGACCGTCACGCAGGCGGCGCAGGCGGTGCAGATCTCGGCGTACCCCGACCACTACGCCAAGTGGGAGGCCTCGGCCTGGGCCTGGCTCTACGAACTCACCTAGGCCGTGTGGCGCCCCGCCCGACGAGGGCCCGCGACCTAGACTGGGCCGGGTGAGCACCTCGACGTCCGACCCCATGATCGGGCGGCTCATCGACGGTCGCTACCAGGTGCGCTCGCGGATCGCGCGCGGCGGCATGGCCACCGTCTACCTCGCCACGGATCTTCGACTCGAGCGGCTCGTCGCCGTGAAGATCATGCACGGCCACCTCGCCGACGACAGTCAGTTCACGGCGCGCTTCATCCAGGAGGCCCGCTCGGCGGCGCGCCTCGCGCACCCGAACGTGGTCAATGTCTTCGACCAGGGGCAGGATGCCGACTCCGCCTACCTCGTCATGGAGTACCTGCCGGGCATCACCCTGCGCGAGCTGCTGCAGGAGTACGGCGCCCTCACGCCGCAGCAGACCCTCGACATCGTCGAGGCCCTGCTGTCGGGGCTCGCGGCCGCCCACAAGGCCGGCATCGTGCATCGCGACCTCAAGCCCGAGAACGTGCTGCTCGCCGACGACGGGCGCATCAAGATCGGCGACTTCGGCCTCGCGCGGGCCGCGTCGGCCGCGACGGCCGCGGGCGCCGCGCTGCTGGGCACGATCGCCTACCTCTCCCCCGAGCTCGTCACGCGCGGCGTCGCGGACACCCGCAGCGACATCTACGCGGTCGGCATCATGATGTTCGAGATGCTCACGGGCGAGCAGCCCTTCAAGGGCGAGCAGCCGATGCAGATCGCCTTCCAGCACGCGAACGACTCGGTGCCCGCGCCGAGCTCGGTGAACCCGAGCGTGCCCGCCGAGCTCGACGAGCTCGTGCTGTGGGCGACGGCGCGCGTCCCCGAGCACCGGCCGGCGGATGCCCGTGCCCTCCTCGAGCAGGTCACCGAGGTCGCCCGCTCCCTCGAGACCTCGCTCTCGGCCACCGGTCCGCAGAAGACGATGGTGTTCACGACCCCGCTCGTGCCGCCGACGCAGACGGCCGAGACGCAGGTCATCGGGGGCGTCGCGCCCCCGCGCGCCGCTCCTGCCGCGCCGCTGTCGGCGACCGGTGAGCTGGCCCGCGGCACGGCGGGGCGTCGCCGCCGTGGCTGGATCGCCCTCGCGCTCGTGCTCCTGCTCGCCCTGCTGGCCGGCGGCGCCGGCTGGTGGTTCGGGGCCGGCCCCGGCGCGCAGGTGACGATCACGGATGTCCGAGGCGCGTCGCCCGAGGCGGCCGAGGCCGCGCTGCTCGACCAGGGCCTGACGGTCGCGGCCGAGCGCGGCGAGGCCTACGACCTCGAGGTGCCGGCGGGATCGGTGCTCGGCACCGACCCTCCTGCGGGCGAGACCGTGCCGCGCGACACCGAGGTGACGATCGTCGTCTCGCTCGGCGCCGAGCCGACGACGGTGCCCGCCGTCGCGGGGCTGCCCGAGGCCGACGCGCGCGCGGCGCTCGAGACCGCCGGCTTCGTCGTCGCCGAGGAGTCGATCCGTCAGATCGACGACGGCATCGCGCAGGGCTCGGCGATCGCGGTCGTCTCCGTCGCCGACGACGGCGCCGAGACCGCGCTCGCCGAGGGCGCCGACTCGTTCCGAGGAACGCCCGTGACCCTCATCGTGTCGCTCGGCCCGCTGCCGAACGTCGTCGGGGTCGAGCCGGCGACGGCGAGCGCTGCCTTCGAGGCGCTCGGGCTGACGGCGACGGTCGGCGGCGACAGCGAGTTCGACAACGACATTGCCGCGGGCCTCGTGCTGCGGGCGGTCGCGGCCGAGGAGGGGCCGATCCGCCCCGGCGACGCGTTCACGCTCATCGTCTCGCGCGGACCGGACCTCGTCGACGTGCCCGACGTGATCGGCGAGAGCATCGAGGCCGCGATCGGCCTGCTCGAGGAGGCGGGCTTCGTGCCGATCGTCGACACGAACGTGCCTGAGTTCTTCTGGGGCATCGCCACCGTGCAGGCCGTCGAGCCCTCGCAGGACGGCCAGGCGATCCGCAACAGCGAGATCACGATCTCGGCGTACTTCGACTGAGGCTCTGCACCCCCTGACGACCGGGGCCCCTCCTGCGTGTATCGGCTCTACGCCCGCGGCGCGCGGCTGAGCTCCTCGGCGACGAGGAACGACAGCTCGAGCGACTGCATGTGGTTCAGGCGAGGGTCGCAGAGCGACTCGTAGCGCGTGGCGAGGGTCGCCTCGTCGATCATCTCCGAGCCGCCGAGGCACTCGGTCACGTCGTCGCCCGTGAGCTCGACGTGGATGCCGCCGGGGTGCGTGCCCGCCTCGCGGTGCGCCTCGAAGAAGCCCTTCACCTCATCGACGACGTCGTCAAAGCGACGCGTCTTGTAGCCGGTGGGCGTCGTGAGGCCGTTGCCGTGCATCGGGTCGGTGACCCACAGCGGCGTCGCGTCGAAGCGCTGGATGGCCTCGAGCAGCGGCGGCAGGGCATCCCGAATCTTTCCCGCGCCCATGCGCGTGATGAAGGTGAGGCGACCGGGCTCGCGATCGGGGTCGAGCACATCGATGAGGCGCTCCATCGTCTCGGGCGTCGTCGTCGGCCCGAGCTTCACGCCGATGGGGTTGCGGATGCGACGGAAGAAGTCGACGTGCGCACCGTCGAGGTCGCGCGTGCGCTCGCCGATCCAGAGGAAGTGCGCGCTCGTGTTGTACGGCGTGCCCGTGCGCGAGTCGATGCGCGTCATGGGGCGCTCGTAGTCCATGAGCAGGCCCTCGTGGCTGGAGTAGAACTCCACCCGCTTGAGCTCGTCGAAGTCGGCGCCCGCCGCCTCCATGAAGCGGATCGCGCGGTCGATCTCGCTCGCGAGGCCCTCGTAGCGCTGGTTGGCGGGGTTGGAGGCGAAGCCCTTGTTCCAGCTGTGCACCATCCGCAGGTCGGCGAAGCCACCCTGCGTGAAGGCGCGGATGAGATTCAGCGTCGCCGCGCTCGTGTGGTAGCCCTTCACGAGCCGCGCGGGGTCGGCCTGGCGCGACTCGGGCGTGAAGTCGTAGCCGTTGACGATGTCGCCGCGGTACGCCGGCAGCGTGACGTCGCCGCGGGTCTCCGTGTCGCTCGAGCGCGGCTTCGCGAACTGGCCGGCCATGCGGCCCATCTTGATGACGGGCATCGAGGCGCCGTAGGTGAGCACGACCGCCATCTGCAGGATCGTCTTCACGCGGTTGCGGATCTGGTCGGCGGTGGCCCCGGCGAAGGTCTCGGCGCAGTCGCCGCCCTGCAGCAGGAACGCCTCGCCGCGGGCGGCGCGCGCCAGCCGCTCGCGCAGCTGGTCGACCTCACCGGCGAAGACGAGCGGCGGCATCGAGGCGAGCTCGGCGGAGGCGGCGGCAACGGCGGCGGGGTCGGGCCACTCCGGCTGCTGCTTGATCGGGAGAGTGCGCCAGTGGTCGAGTCCCGCGAGCACGGCGGGATCGGCGGAGATGACGGGCTCGGTCGCATCGACCACGGTGGAACGTCCTTCACAGCGACGGGGAACAGGGCAGGATGCGGCACCCTTGCCGCTGGGACGAGCCTAGCCGAGCGGCGAGAGGCCGCCGCGCGCGGTCGCGAGGCCCGCGAACGGCGCGACCCCGGGCATCCTTCGGGGTCAGCGCAGGTGCGCCGGGCGCTTGTCCTTCACGGTCGTCGCGTACACGTCGTGGTACTCCTGGCCGCTCAGTCGGTTGAGCTCGTACATGATCTCGTCGGTGATCGAGCGCAGCACGAAGCGGTCGGATTCCAGCCCGGCGAAGCGCGTGAAGTCGAGCGGCTCACCGAAGACGATGCCGGGCCGCATGACCTTCGGCATTCGCGAGCCGATCGGCATGACCTTCTCGGTGTCGATCATGGCGACGGGCACGACGGTCGCCCCCGACTCCAGGATCATGCGCGCCACGCCCGTGCGACCGCGGTACATGACGCCGTCGGGGCTGCGGGTGCCCTCCGGGTAGATGCCGAGCGCGAGACCCTCCGCGAGCACGCGGAGGCCCGTGTTGAGCGAGGCCTCGCTCGCCTTGCCGCCCGAGCGGTCGATCGGCAGCTGCCCGCTGGCCTCGAAGAAGAAGCGCGTCAGCCAGCCTTTGATGCCCTTGCCGGTGAAGTAGTCGCTCTTGGCCAGGAAGACCATCCTGCGGTCGAGCACGAGCGGCAGGAAGATCGAGTCGACGAACGACAGATGGTTGCTGGCGAGGATGACCGGGCCCGAGCGCGGCACGTTCTCGACGCCGCGCACCCAGGGCCGGAAGACCGTCAGCAGGATGGGCCCGATGACGAGGTTCTTCATGAGCCAGTAGAACACCGTCGTCCCCCTTCCCTCGCGATCGTGTGCGACAACCCTAACCGGCGCTGGGCGCCTCGAGCCCCGCGGCGTGGATGCGCGCGAGGTCGGCGGCCCCGACGACCCCGGCGTCGTTGACGAGCTGCGCCGTCACGAACGCGGGTTCGGGGTGGTAGCCGCGGGCGGGCAGGTGGGCGAGGTAGGCCTCGCGCACCGGGTCGAGCAGCAGATCGCCGGCGATCGAGACGCCGCCGCCGAAGACGAACATCTCGGGGTCGAGCACGGCCGACAGGCTCGCGCACGCCTGCCCGAGCCAGCGGCCAAGCTGCGCCAGGGCGTGCAGGGCGCCCGGATCGCCCTCGCTGATGAGCGCGGCGAGGATGTTCCCGTCGAGCTTGCCGTGCTGCTCGCGCGCATCGGCCAGGGCGAGGCCGATGCCGCCCGCGTCGGCGATCTCGTTGGCCATGCGCAGCAGCGCGCGCCCGGAGCCGTACTGCTCGATGCAGCCGTGCGCTCCGCAGCCGCAGGGCAGACCGTCGGGCACAACGCGCAGGTGCCCGAGCTCGCCCGCGGTGCCGAAGCCGCCGCGCAGCAGTCGGTCGCCCGTGACGATCGCGCCGCCGACGCCGGTGCCGATCGTGAGCATGGTCATGTCGCGCACGTCGCGCGCGGCGCCGAAGCGGAACTCCGCCCAGCCCGCGGCGTTGGCGTCGTTGTCGATCGTGACGTCGATGCCGAGCCGTTCGCGCAGCCGATCGCGGAAGGGCTCGTTGCGCCAGTTGATGTTCGGCGCGTAGTAGACGGTCGACTGGGCCGAGTCGATGAAGCCGGCCGCGGCGACGCCGGCGGCGACGACCTGCTGGCCCGCGCTGAGCCGCTGCACCATCTCCACGACGATGTCGACGATCGCGTGCGGGTCGCCGGCGGGGGTCGGCTGGCGATCCTCCGCGACGATCGATCCGTCATCGGCGACAAGCGCGCCCGCGATTTTGGTCCCACCGATGTCGATTCCCACAGCATGCACGAGGAGTGAGTCTAGAGGTGCCGAAGACCGCTCATCCGTTCGGGTCCGCCGACTAGAGTGACTGCACTGACCTGCCCCTGACGGTGCCGAAGGAGTCCCCGTGCAAGAATTCGTCGTCCCGGCCGTCGTGACGCCCGATCCCGAGGCGAACGCGACCGACCTGCTCGTCGACCGCGTCGCGATCGATCCCGACGCCGCCCTGTTCGCCCTGCCGACCGCCGACGGCGGCTGGAGCGACGTGAGCTCGGGCGAGTTCCTGCGCCAGGTGAAGGCGCTCGCCAAGGGCTTCATGAACGCCGGCGTGCAGCCCGGCGACAAGATCGGCTTCATGTGCAAGACGCGCTACGAGTGGACCCTGGTCGACTTCGCCGCGTGGTTCGCCGGTGCCGTGCTCGTGCCGATCTACGAGACCAGCTCGCCGAGCCAGATCCAGTACATCCTGGAGGACTCCGGGGCGCGCGAGCTCATCGTCGAGACCGCGGAGCACTTCTCGCGCTACGACGAGGTCGCCGGCGACCTGCCCCACGTCTCGCGCGTATGGCAGATGCACCTGGGCGACCTCGACAAGCTCGCCGCCGAGCCGGGCTCGGTGACCGACGAGCAGCTGGAGGAGCGCCGCCGTATCGCCACGGGCGCCGACCTGGCCACGCTCATCTACACCTCCGGTTCGACCGGCACCCCCAAGGGCTGCATCCTGTCGCACTCGAACTTCGTCGAGCTCTCGCGCAACGCCGCTGTGGCGATGAAGGAGGTCGTCGCGCCGGGCTCGTCGACGCTCCTGTTCATCACGACCGCGCACATCTTCGCCCGATTCATCTCGATCCTCGCCGTGCACGCCGGCGCGAAGGTGGGCCACCAGGCCGACACGAAGCAGCTGCTCGCAGCGCTCGGCTCGTTCAAGCCAACGTTCCTCCTGGCCGTGCCGCGCGTGTTCGAGAAGGTCTACAACTCGGCCGAGCAGAAGGCCGAGGCCGGCGGCAAGGGCAAGATCTTCCGCCGCGCCGCCGACGTCGCCGTCGCTCACTCCAAGGCCCTCGACGCCGGGCACGTGCCGCTCGGCCTCAAGGTGCAGTTCGCCCTCTTCGACCGCCTCGTGTACTCCAAGCTGAAGACCGCCATGGGCGGCCGCGTGCAGTACGCGGTCTCGGGCTCGGCCCCGCTCGGGCCACGCCTCGGCCACTTCTTCCGCAGCCTGGGCATCCGCATCCTCGAGGGCTACGGCCTCACCGAGACGACCGCGCCAGCGACGGTGAACCTGGTCAACAAGTTCAAGATCGGCACGACCGGCCCGGCGCTGCCCGGCGTCGGCGTCCGCATCGACGATGACGGCGAGATCCTCGTCAAGGGCATCAACGTCTTCGGCGGCTACTGGAACAAGCCCGAGGCGACCGCCGAGGTCATGGATGGCGAGTGGTTCAAGACCGGAGACATCGGCACGCTCGACGCCGACGGCTACCTCACCATCACCGGCCGCAAGAAGGAGATCCTGGTCACCGCGGGCGGCAAGAACGTCGCCCCGGCAGCCCTGGAGGACCCGATCCGGTCGAACCCGATCGTCGGCCAGGTCGTCGTCGTCGGCGACCAGAAGCCCTTCGTGTCGGCCCTCGTGACGCTCGACCCGGAGATGCTGCCGGTCTGGCTCAACAACAACGGTGAGGACGCCACGATGGCCCTCGCCGACGCGGTCAAGAACCCCAAGGTGCTCGCCGAGGTGCAGCGCTCGATCGACGCCGCGAATAGCCGCGTCTCGCGCGCCGAGTCGATTCGCAAGTTCACGATCCTGCCGGTCGAGTTCACGGAGGCGAGCGGCCACCTGACGCCGAAGATGAGCATCAAGCGCAATGTCATCATGAGCGACTTCGCCGCCACGATCGAGGCCATGTACTCGGGCGCGCCGGCGACGCAGGGCATCTCGCTGCAGCAGTAGCTCGATTCACGCAGCGGGCGGGGCGTCGGAGCGATCCGGCGCCCCGTCGGCGTTCCGGCCGCCGTGCGCGGTGCGCGGGCGTCGTACGCCCCCGGGCCGTCGTGCCCCTACGGCCGAGGCAGGGTCAGCGCCCGAACCACTCCGCCTGGCGCACGGCCCGCATCGCCTCGCGCTTGATGTCGGGCTCGAGACCCTCGAGGTAGAGCCGCCCGTCGAGGTGATCGGTCTCGTGCTGCAGCGCCTGCGCGAGCAGCCCCTCCCCCGCGATCTCGATCGGCGAGCCGGTGACGTCGACGCCCGTGACGCGCGCCCACGGGTGCCGCAGCCGCGGGAACCCGAAGCCGGGCACCGAGAGGCAGCCCTCCTCGATCGGCACGGCCTCGCCGCGCACCTCGGCGAGTACGGGGTTCACGACGTAGCTCACGTCGCCGTCGATGTTGAGACTGAACACCCGCAGCCCGACGCCGATCTGCGGCGCCGCGACGCCGGCCCGGCCGGGCACGCGCACGGTGTCGAGCAGGTCGTCGACGAGGGCCTGCAGGCTCGCGTCGAAGCGCACGACCTCGTCGGCGCGCGAGCGCAGCACGGGGTCGCCGAAGAGGCGGATGGGGCGAACGGTCATGGGGCCGAGCTCACGCCTCCGCGCGGTCGGGCATGCCGTCGATGACGATCGCGGCGAGCTCGCGCGCCGACTGGCGGGTGAGCGGGCGCAGGTCGTTCCAGTGGATGACCGAGCCCGCGGCGAGCTGCTCGTCGTAGGGCATCCGCACGATCGCGCGCACGCGCGAGGCGAAGTGCGCCTCGATCTCCTCGAGCTTGACCAGGTTCGTGCCCTGCGTCGCCGTGTTGATCGCGACCACCGCGTTGCGCACGAGGTCGCCGTAGCCGTTCGCCTCGAGCCAGGTGAGCGTCTCGGAGGCGAGCCTGGCCTCGTCGACGCTGCCGCCGGAGACGATGACGATCGAGTCGGCCCGCTGCAGGGTGGCTCGCATGACCGAGTGCACGATGCCCGTGCCGCAGTCGGTGAGCACGATCGAGTAGTACCGCGCCGCGAGGTCGGCGACGACGTTGTAGTCGTTCTCGTCGAAGGCCTCCGAGAGCATCGGATCGGTATCGGAGGCGAGGATGTCCAGTCGCGTCGCGTCGCGCGAGACGAGCTTCGAGAAGTCGGTGTAGCCCTGGATGCTCGCGGCCTTGTTGACGAGGTCGCGCACGGTCGCGCGCGTCTGCTTCGTCACGCGCTCCGACAGCGTGCCGCGGTCGGGGTTGGCGTCGATGGCGATCACGCGATCCTCGCGAACGGAGGCGAGCGCCATGCCGAGCAGGGTCGTGATGGTCGTCTTGCCGACGCCGCCCTTGCGGGTCAGCACGGGCACGAAGCGGGCGCCGCCCTCGAGCACGGCATCGATGCGGGCATCGAGCTCCTTGCGGGCGCGCACGCGCGCCGAATCGCCGAGGTTGACCCGGTGGAACGTGGCCCGGTACACGAAGCGCGGCCAGGCGCCCTCGGGCGCCGAGCGAGGGCCGCGACGCGGGTCGATGAGGCGATCGGCGGTGAGCATCGCGGCCGACTCGGGCCCGACATCCGCCCCCGCCATCCGCTCACGGCGGGAGTAGTCGGCGACGGCGATCGAGCCGGTGTCGGCCGGGCTCGCGGGCGTCGTCGCCGCGATGATTGCGGGCTCGCTGAGCGCGATGGTCGTGGTGCCGGTCTCGAGCACCTCGACGATGCTGGGGTCGATGCCGGTGTCGACGAGCGCGACCGCGGTCTCGTCCTCCGGGGCCTCGTGCACGGGCGCCGGCAGGGCGACGTCGATCGTCAGGCTCTCGGGCAGCGCCGCGACGAGGTCATCATTGCCGAGCGGCTCCAGACCCTCGGCCACCGTGCGCGCGCGGTCGTCGACGACGTCGGCACTCTCGCTCTGCGCGCGGTCGGACACCATGCACGTCCCCTTCGTCGAACACTCGGACGGCACAGTCTATCGCTCGCGCCCGATCGGCTCGGGCGCGAGCGAGGCGCCTCAGCCGACGACGAGCAGCAGATCACCCGCCTCGACCTGCTGCGTCGCGGGGATAGCGAGTCGGCGGACGGTGCCGCCGACCGGCGACGTGATCGCGGCCTCCATCTTCATCGCCTCGATCGTCGCCACCGGGGCGCCCGCCTCGACGACGTCGCCCTCGGCGACCTGGAGCGTCACGACGCCCATGAACGGCGCGGCGATCTGCCCCGGCTGCGCGGGGTCGGCCTTCTCGGCCTGCACCGCGTCGACCGCGATCGCGCGGTCGCGGATCGTCACGGGGCGCATCTGCCCATTGAGCGTCGCCATGACGCTGCGCATGCCCTTCTCGTCGGGCTCACCGATCGCCTCGAGGCCGACGAAGAGGCTCACGCCGCGCTCGATCTCGATGACGTGCTCGACGCCGGGCTTGAGTCCGTAGAGGTAGTCGGGCGTGGAGAGCACCGAGAGGTCGCCGTACTGCTCGCGCACCTGCAGGAACTGCTGCGTCGGCTGCGGGAAGAGCAGCTGGTTGAGCATGAGGCGGCGGTCGTCGGTGGAGCCGGCGAGCTTGGCGCGCTGCTCGTCGGTGAGCGGCGTCGTGCCGATCTTCACCTGGCGGCCCGCGAGCACCTTGGAGCGGAACGGCTCCGGCCACCCGCCGGGGAGGTCGCCGAGCTCACCGGCCATGAAGCCGATCACCGAGTCGGGGATGTCGTACTTCTCGGGGTTCGCCTCGAAGTCGGCCGGGTCGGCGCCCGCGGCCGCCATCTGCAGGGCCAGGTCGCCGACGACCTTCGACGAGGGGGTCACCTTGGTGGGGCGACCGAGGATGCGGTTGGCGTGCGCGTACCAGTCCTCGATGAGCTCGAAGCGGTCGGCGAGCCCGAGCGCGATCGCCTGCTGGCGGAGGTTCGACAGCTGACCGCCGGGGATCTCGTGGTGGTAGACCCGCCCGGTCGGGCCGGAGAGGCCGGACTCGAAGGGGGCGTAGACGCGGCGGACGGCCTCCCAGTACGGCTCGAGGTCGCTCACGGCCGCGAGGCTCAGGCCGGTGTCGCGCTCGGTGTGCGCGAGCGCGGCGACGAGCGCCGATAGCGGCGGCTGCGAGGTCGTGCCGGCCATGGGGGCGCTCGCCACGTCGACGGCGTCGACGCCCGCGCGCGACGCCGCGAGCAGCGTCGCGAGCTGGCCGCCCGCGGTGTCGTGCGTGTGCAGGTGCACCGGCAGGTCGAAGCGCTCGCGGAGGGCCGCGACGAGCTTCTCGGCCGCGCCGGCGCGCAGCAGACCCGCCATGTCCTTCACGGCGATGATGTGCGCCCCGGCCTCGACGACCTGCTCCGCCAGGCGCAGGTAGTAGTCGAGCGTGTAGAGGTCCTCCGCGGGGTCGAGCAGGTCGCCCGAGTAGCAGAGCCCGACCTCGGCGACGGCCGTGCCCGAGGCGAGCACGGCATCGATCGCGGGGCGCATCTGGCTGACGTCGTTGAGCGCGTCGAAGATGCGGAAGATGTCGATGCCCGTCGCGGCGGCCTCGGCGACGAAGGCGTCGGTGACCTCCGTCGGGTAGGGCGTGTAGCCGACCGTGTTGCGCCCGCGCAGAAGCATCTGGATGGCGACGTTCGGCAGGGCCTCGCGCATCGCGGCAAGGCGCTGCCACGGGTCCTCCCCGAGGAAGCGCAGCGCGACGTCGTAGGTCGCGCCACCCCAGGCCTCGACGCTGAGCAGCTGCGGCGTCATGCGGGCCACGTGCGGCATGACCTCCACGAGGTCGCGCGTGCGGACCCGGGTGGCGAGCAGCGACTGGTGAGCATCCCGGAAGGTCGAATCGGTCACCGCGAGGGCTGTCTGGGCGCGCAGCGCGCTCGCGAACCCGACGGGACCGAGCTCGAGCAGTCGCTGCCGCGAGCCGGCGGGCGCGGGCGCCTCGAGGTCGATCGCGGGCAGCTTCGTCGCGGGGTCGATCGTGCCGGCGCCCGAGCCGTGCGGCTGGTTCACCGTCACGTCGGCGAGCCAGGTGAGCACCTTCGTGCCGCGATCCTTCGAGACGTTGGCGCGCACGAGCTCGGGGCGCTCGTCGATGAACGAGGTGCTGAGGTCGCCGGCCTGGAACTGCGGGTCGTCGAGCACGGCCTGCAGGAAGGGGATGTTCGTGGTGACGCCGCGGATGCGGAACTCGGCCAGGCCGCGGCGGGCGCGCGCGACGGCGGCGCCGAAGTCGCGGCCGCGGCAGGTCATCTTCGCGAGCATCGAGTCGAAGTGCGGCGAGATCTGCGCGCCGGAGGCGATCGTGCCGCCGTCCAGGCGCACGCCGGCGCCGCCGGGCGAGCGGTAGGTCGTGATCTTGCCGGTGTCGGGGCGGAACCCGCTCGCCGGGTCTTCCGTGGTGATGCGGCACTGCAGGGCGGCGCCGCGCAGGTGCAGCTGCTCCTGCTGCAGGCCGAGCTCGGCGAGCGTCTGCCCGTAGGCGATGCGCATCTGCGACTGCACGAGGTCGACGTCGGTGACCTCCTCGGTCACGGTGTGCTCGACCTGGATGCGCGGGTTCATCTCGATGAAGACGTGCTCGCCCGCGCGCTCCCCCGCGGTGTCGAGCAGGAACTCGACCGTGCCGGCGTTGACGTAGCCGATCGAGCGGGCGAAGGCGACCGCATCCCGGTACATCGCCTGCCGCACGCTCTCGTCGAGGTTCGGCGCCGGCGCGATCTCGACGACCTTCTGGTGCCGGCGCTGCACCGAGCAGTCGCGCTCGAACAGGTGCACGGTCTCGCCCGTGGCGTCGGCGAGGATCTGCACCTCGATGTGGCGGGGGCGCACGACGGCCTGCTCGACGAACATCGTCGCGTCGCCGAAGGCGCTGTCGGCCTCGCGCATGGCCGCCTCGAGCGCGGCGCGCAGATCCTCCCGGCGCTCGACCCGGCGCATGCCGCGGCCGCCGCCGCCGGCGACGGCCTTCGCGAAGACGGGGAAGCCGATCTCGTCGGCCGCGGCCAGCAGCACCTCGATGTCGGTCGTCGCGGGGCTCGACTTGAGCACCGGCACGCCCGCGGCGATCGCGCGCTCCTTCGCCGTGACCTTGTTGCCCGCCATCTCGAGCACCTCGCGGGGCGGGCCGATGAACGCGATGCCGGCGTCGGCCGCGGCCTGCGCGAGATCGGGGTTCTCGCTGAGGAAGCCGTAGCCGGGGTAGATGGCGTCGGCGCCGCTCTCCTTCGCCACGCGGATGATCTCCGCGACGTCCAGGTAGGCCCGCACGGGGTGGCCAGGCTCACCGATCTGGTAGGCCTCGTCGGCCTTGAGGCGGTGCATCGAGTTGCGATCCTCGTAGGGGAAGACGGCGACCGTCTTCGCACCCAGCTCGTACGCGGCCCGGAAGGCCCGGATCGCGATCTCTCCGCGGTTGGCGACAAGGATCTTGCGGAACATCGATTCCTCTCAGGCGACCGGGAGCGCGCAAGGCGGAAGCCCCGCTCCGGATCTGTGGTGGCATACCGAGTGGTGGGCGCGTGATGACGCACCTCAAGACTAGTGAAGGTAGGGTCGTTGATCGTGCACGTACTGAGCATCAGCTCCCTCAAGGGAGGCGTGGGGAAGACCACGGTGACGCTCGGGCTGGCATCCGCGGCCTTCTCCCGCGGCTTGCGAACGCTCGTCGTCGACCTCGACCCGCAGTCCGACGCCTCGACCGGGATGGACATCCAGGTGGCCGGCCGCCTCAACGTCGCCGACGTGCTCGCCTCCCCGAAGGAGAAGACGGTGCGGCAGGCGATCGCCCCCTCCGGGTGGACCCGCGGCCGCTCCGGCACCGTCGACGTGCTCATCGGCAGCCCCAGTGCGATCAACTACGACGGCCCGCACCCGAGCATCCGCGAGATCTGGAAGCTCGAGGAGGCCCTCGCGCACGTCGAGAGCGACTACGACCTCGTGCTCATCGACTGCGCGCCCTCGCTCAACGCGCTGACCCGCACGGCATGGGCGGCGAGCGACCGCGTCGTCGTGGTCACCGAGCCCGGCCTGTTCTCGGTCGCGGCCGCTGATCGGGCGCTGCGCGCGATCGAGGAGATCCGTCGCGGTCTCTCCCCCCGCCTCCAGCCGCTCGGCATCATCGTCAATCGCGCGCGCGTGCAGAGCCTCGAGCACCAGTTCCGCATCAAGGAGCTGCGCGATATGTTCGGCCCGCTCGTGCTCGCCCCGCAGCTGCCCGAGCGCACCTCGCTGCAGCAGGCGCAGGGCGCCGCGAAGCCCCTGCACATCTGGCCGGGCGAGAGCGCGCAGGAGATGGCGCGCAACTTCGACCAGCTGCTGGAGCGCATCATGCGCACGGGCCGGCTCGGCGAGTACGCGCAGGCCCGCTGAGCCGACGACGCGTCGGTCTCGGGCGCGCGGCGCCCAGCGGGCGGATGCCCAGCGCGCGCTCGTCGACGTCTCGACGCCGCGCCGCCGCTGGGGTCGGGCGCTAGCTCGCGCGCGTGGCGCGACGAGCGGCGAGCTCGTCGGCGGGGTCGGCCGCAGCCGAGGAGTCGAGGTCGACGAGCGAGCTCTCGACCTCGCGCAGCACCTTGCCGACGGCGATGCCGAAGACGCCCTGGCCGCGGCTGACCAAGTCGATGACCTCGTCGTCGGACGTGCACAGGTACACGCTCGCGCCGTCGCTCATGAGGGTGGTCTGGGCGAGGTCGTTGACCCCGGCCTCCCGGAGCTGGTTGACGGCCGTGCGGATCTGCTGGAGCGAGATGCCGGTGTCGAGCAGTCGCTTGACGAGCTTGAGCACGAGGATGTCACGGAAGCCGTAGAGGCGCTGCGTGCCGGAGCCGGCCGCACCGCGCACGGTGGGCTCGACGAGCTGCGTGCGCGCCCAGTAGTCGAGCTGGCGGTAGGAGATGCCGGCGGCGCGAGCGGCGACGGCGCCGCGGTAGCCGGCCTGGTCGTCGAGCTCGGGCAGCCCGTCGGTAAAGAGCAGGCCGAGGTCGTACCGTTCGCCGCGGCTGACGTCGCTCATGGCCTCTACCTAACCTTCATCGTTAACGTGACACTTTCGGTCACGCCCCCAGACTAGCGAGCCTCACGACTGCCGTCGTCGACCTCCGGTGCGGCGTGTCGGCCCTGCTACGACTGTAGCCGCCCGAGGGCCGAACGGATCAGACTCGATCGCACGATCTCGAGCTGACCGGCGATCTCGAGCGCCAGTTCGGCCGCCCGCGCGCGGGAGGAGGGGTCATTGCGACGCGAGACCGGGATGAGCGCGCTCTCGATGAGACCCAGCTCGCGCTCGGCCGCTGCGCGGAACCCGCGCAGGTGCCGCGGCTCGATGCCCGAGCGCTGCAGCTCGACGAGCGCCTTCAGCACCTGCAGCGCCTCATCGCCGTACGTGTCGGCCGGGGCGATGAGGGATGCGCTGACCGCGTCGCCCAGGAGCGCCGTCGTCGCTCCCGCCTCGCGGACGAGCTCGTCGCGGCTGAAGCGGCGCTCGGTGGCGAGCATCGAGGGCGCGGGCACGGCGCCGCCGAGCGGCAGCTGCGGCGCGCGGCCGGCGTCGAGCTCGTCGAGGTAGCCGCGGATGACCTTGAGCGGGAGGTAGTGGTCGCGCTGCATCGTGAGCACGAAGCGCAGTCGGTCGATGTCGGCGGGCGAGAACTTGCGGTAGCCCGACTCGGTGCGCGACGGGGAGACCAGCTGACGCTCCTCCAGGAAGCGCAGCTTGGAGGGCGTGAGGTCGGGGAACTCGGGGCTGAGCTTGGCGAGCACCTGCCCGATGCTCAGGAGCGAGGCCGTCGAGGCTGCGGGGCGGCGTTCGGCGGCGGTGGAGCGCGACGCCACTACGCGACCGGGCGGCGGTCGGCGCGCGACGCGTAGAAGGTGAGGCGGAACTTGCCGACCTGCACCTCGGAGCCGTCGACGAGGGCCATGGGGCCGTCGGCGCGCTCACCGTTGAAGAAGAGGCCGTTGAGCGAGCCGAGGTCGCGGACGGTGAAGCTCGTGCCCTCGCGGCGGAACTCCGCGTGCTTGCGCGAGACCGTCACGTCGTCGAGGAAGATGTCGGCGTCAGGGTGACGACCAGCGATCGTGACGTCGGCGTCGAGCAGGAAGCGGGCCCCCGTGTTCGGGCCACGGCGGACGATGAGGAGCGCGGAGCCGGAGGGCAGAGCGGCGATGGCCTCCTGCTCCTCGACTGAGACGCCGGCCTCCATCGCGGCGAGCTGCGCGACGAAGTCGGGACCGTAGTGCACGGTCGTCTCGGACGAGTTGTACGCGGGCGCAGCGGTCTGCCCCTCGCCCTCGGCGGGGTGGGCGGACGGGTGCTCAGCCATGGTCGGACCTCCTCAGGGAGTTCAGCGTATCCGATGCCGCGGAGCCGCCCTCCGGCCGATTCCCCACCAGTTCGAGGGTCTGTCGCAGGTAGAGCGCACCGGCCCACCAATAGAGGAACGCGCCCCACAGCGCGAAGGCCCAGCCGATCGGGTCGGAGACCGCCCGGATGTCGGGGAAGGCCTGCCCGAGCACGAGGATCGGCAGCGCGTAGAACAGCGCGAAGGTCGCGAACTTGCCCAGGTGATGCACGGGCAGCGGCCCGTAGCGGTGCTGCGCGAGCACCACCCCGAGCACGACGAGCATGACGTCGCGGCCGACGATGACCGCCACGAGCCACCACGGCACGACCTCGCGCACGGCGAGGGCGAACACCGCGGCGAAGATGAACAGGCGGTCGGCAGCGGGGTCGAGCAGCTGCCCGAGCCGCGTGATCTGCCCGAAACGGCGGGCGATGATGCCGTCGACGTAATCGGAGACGCTCGAGAAGACGATCACGAGCAGGGCCGCGACATCCTGCCCCGTGAGCACGAGCACAAGGAACACCGGCACAAGCGCGAGCCGCAGGGCGCTCAGGGCGTTCGGCACGGTCAGCACACGCGTGCTGACCTGCGGGCGGATCGCCTCGGGCCGCGCATCCGCTTCGGTCACGCTGACAGTGTAATGACGCACGGTGCGTCAGATGCGGCGGATGCTCGGGGCCGGGGTTAGTCTGCCGCGCATGTCGTGCATCCGCTTCAACACCCCCGCGCAGCGCCGGCAGCTCGCCGAGAGCGCCCCCGTCATGACGAGCTCACCGGACCCGGTGGCGCAGTTCCTCTCGCCGAGCGTGACGGAGTCGAAGATCGCGCGCATCCGTCGGCTCGCGAGCGACCCCAACCCGAAGATCCGCGAGAGCGCGGCGCTGTCGTACCACGCCCCCGTCGAGGTGTACGCGACCCTCGCGAAGGACGCCGTCGCGAGCGTGCGCGCGTGCGTCGCGCGCAACGAGCACACGCCGTGCGACATCCTGCGCGAGCTCGCGAGCGACCCGGACGAGACGGTGCGCGGCTGGGTCGCCATCAACTACTTCGTGCCCGCCGACGCCATGGAGCGCCTCGCGGAGGACGACAGCGAGACCGTGCGCCGGCTCGTGGCCTGGAAGGCGCAGCTCGCCGCGGAAGCCGACGCGCCGCAGCCCGTCGGGGTCTAGCCGGCCCTCAGTCGTTCGGCGCGAGACTGCCCGCCGCCGCAACGCGCGCCGGCAGGATGCGCGCGAGGCCCGCGACGACCTTGTACCGCAGGGTCGGGATCGACACCGAGCGGCCCCGGTCGATGTCGCGCAGCGCGAGCCGCACGAGGTCGCGCACGTCGAGCCAGAGGAACGCGGGGATGCCGTCGGTGCTCACGCCCATGCGCTCGTGGAACTCGGTGCGGGTGAAGCCCGGCGCGACCGCCGTGACGCTCACACCGCGGCGTCGGTACCGCAGGTTCGCCCACCGTGCGAACGAGACGCCCCACGCCTTGGCGGCGCCGTAGCTGCCGCGAGGGGTGAAGGCCGCGACGCTCGAAATCAGCACGATGCGGCCGCGACGGCGAGCGAGCATCCCCTGCATCGCGGTGTGCGTGAGCCGCAGCGGCACGCCGACGTGCAGGTCGAGGTGGCGCACCTCGTCGTCGAGCGACGACGCGGCGAAGTCGGTCACGAGGCCGTGTCCGGCGTTGTTGACGAGCAGATCGACAGGATGCGCGTCGTCGCGCAGGCGGGCCTCGACCGCGGCGACGCCCGGCTCGGTGACCAGGTCGGCCTCGATCGTCTCGACCTCGACGCCGTGCTCGCCGCGCAGGAAGTCGGCCGTGCGCTGGAGGCGGTCGGCGTCGCGGGCGACGAGCACGAGGTCGGTGCCGCGCGCGGCGAGCTGGCGGGCGAACTCGGCGCCGATGCCGGCGGTCGCGCCCGTGATGAGAGCGGTCGTCATGCGGCTACGGTAGCGGCGCCCAGCCCTCCGGGCCCTGCGAGCCGGCGGGGTACGACTGCAGCGGCACCCGATCGGCGCGCCACGCCTCGAGCACCGGCTCGACGATGCGCCAGCACTCCTCGGCGACCTCGCCCGCGACTGTGAAGGTCGCATCGCCCGCGAGCACGTCGCCGAGCACCTCGCCGTAGGGCTCGAGCGCACCCGCCGCGAAGGCCGCGGTCAGCGCAACGCGCGAGAGCACCGAGGGGTCGCCCTCGCCGGTGATGTCGAGGTCGATCGCGAGGCGCTCCGGCGC
The DNA here is from genome assembly GCF_014595885.1 of Microcella alkalica. Lineage (GTDB taxonomy): Bacteria > Actinomycetota > Actinomycetes > Actinomycetales > Microbacteriaceae > Microcella > Microcella alkaliphila_B. Next base: position 636,138 of record NZ_JABUKC010000002.1, read on the forward strand.
GAGGTCGATCGTGATCGCCGGCGCGCCCGGCGCCGCCGAGATGCCGCGCGGCAGGTGGGCGGGCTCGCGCAGCACGGCGCGCACGTGGGCCGCCGTCGCGCCGAGAGCCTTGCCGCTGCGCAGCACGATCGGCACGTCGGCCCAGCGCGGCGTGGCGACGTCGACCACGAGCTCGGCGAGGGTCTCGGTGCCGCGGGCCGCGTCGACGCCCTCCTCGTCGGCGTAGTCGGGCACGCGTCGGCCCTCGACCTCGCCGGCGGTGTAGCGCGCCCGCCGGCTCGAGACGAGCGGGTCGTCGCCGCGCACGCGGGTCGCGCGCAGGGCCTGCAGCATCGCGCCGTGCAGGTCAGCGGGGTCGAGGCTCGACGGCAGCTCCATGGTGGCGAGGGCGAGCACGAGCAGCAGGTGGCTCTGGATCATGTCGACGAGCGCGCCCGCCCCGTCGTAGTAGCCGGCGCGCCCCTCGAGGGCGAGCGACTCGTCGAAGACGATCTCGAGCCGCTCGACGCTGTCGCGGTTCCAGACCGACTCGATGACACGGTTCGCGGCGCGCAGACCGATGAGGTTCGCGACCGTCGACATGCCGAGGAAGTGGTCGATGCGGAACACGCGTTCCTGCGGCAGCAGGGCGGCGAGGCGCTCGTTGAGGGCCGCGGCGCTCGCGGCGTCGACGCCGAACGGCTTCTCGAGCGCGAGCTGCGTGCCGTCGGGCAGCTCAACGGCGGCGAGCGCGGCGACGGTGTCGAGCGCGACCGAGGGCGGCAGGGCCAGGTACAGCAGCGGCGGGGCGGTCGCGGCGGCGAGCAGGGCGCGCAGGGCATCCGCGTCGGTCGCGTCGGTGCGCACATATCGGGCCCGCTCGAGGATGCTCGGCAGCGCCTCGCCCGCCCGCTCGGCCATCGTGCGGCCCAGCAGGTCGCGCCAGTCGTCGTCGCTCCAGTCGGAGCCGCCCGCCCCGATGAGCTGGAGCCGCGGAGCGCGGCCGAGCCCGACGAGGCTCGCGAGGCCGGGCAGCAGGAGGCGCTCGGCGAGGTCGCCCGTCGCGCCGAGGACGATGATCGTGCGGTCGGTGGGCATCCCCCCACGCTAGGCGGGCGACGGGTGCGACCGGCCGGATGTGCACGAAGCTCGGAGGAAGCTCAGGTTGGCTGGGAGCATGCCCGACGCCATCGAGGACTACGCGCTCATCGGCGACCTCCACACCGCCGCCCTCGTCAGCCGCTCCGGCGCGATCGACTGGCTGTGCCTGCCGCGATTTGACTCGCCGTCGGTGTTCGGCGCCCTGCTCGGCGACGAGGGGCACGGCCAGTGGCTGCTGCGACCGGTCGGCGAGGCGGAGTGCGTCGAGCGCCGCTACGAGGAGGACACCTTCGTGCTCGTCACGCGGTGGCGCACGCCGACGGGCGAGATCGAGGTGACCGATCTCATGCCGCTGCGCGACCGCCGGGCCGACCTCGTGCGGCGCGTGCGCGGCGTGCGCGGCGAGGTGCGCGTCGAGCAGCAGCTGCGGATCCGCTTCGACTACGCGAGCGCGATGCCGTGGGTGCGGCAGACGGGGACGGAGGAGCATCCCTCGCTCGTGGCGATCGCCGGCCCCGACGCGATCGTCGTGCGCGGGCCGCGCTTCCGGCCCGTCGACCACGCGCACCGCGCCGAGACGGTCGTGCGCGAGGGCGAGGTCGTCGACACGGTGCTGACCTGGTTCCCGTCGCACCGCGCGACACCGCCGCCGCTCGAGGTCGACGAGCAGCTGGACCGCACGCGCCGCTGGTGGCGCGACTGGGCGAGGCCGTGCGCCACCGCGGGGGCCTACGACGCGCACGTGCGGCGCTCGCTGCTGGTGCTGCGCGCCCTCACGCACGAGGACACCGGCGGCATCGTCGCCGCCCCCACGACGAGCCTGCCGGAGGACCTCGGCGGCAGCCGCAACTGGGACTACCGCTACGTCTGGCTGCGGGATGCCGCGCTCACGCTCGAATCGCTCATGCTGCACGGCTACGGCGAGGAGGCCGCCGACTGGCGCGACTGGCTGCTGCGGGCCATCGCCGGCGACTTCGACGACCTGCAGATCATGTACGGCCTCGCGGGCGAGCGCCGCCTCACCGAGGTGGAGCTCGACTCGCTGCCCGGCTATCGCGGCTCGAGCCCGGTGCGCGTCGGCAACGGGGCGTTCACGCAGTTCCAGGGCGACATCTTCGGCGAGGTCATGATCGCGCTCGACCAGGCGCGGGGGCTCGGCGTCGAGGAGGACGACGTCTCGTGGGCGCTGCAGACCGAGCTGCTGCGCTATGCCGAGCGGCACCTGGATCGGCGCGACAACGGCATCTGGGAGATCCGCGGACCGCACCGCACCTTCGTGCACTCGCGGGCGATGTTGTGGGCGGCGTTCGACCGCGGCGTGCACGCGGTGCGCGAGCACGGGCTCTCGGGCGACGCCGAGCACTGGGCGAGCATCCGCGATCGGCTGCGCGTCGAGATCGAGCAGCACGGGGTCGCCGAGGGCGGCTGGTTCCGGCAGCACTACGAGACCGACGAGGTCGACGCCTCGCTGCTGCAGCTGGCGCACATCGGCTTCGTCGCCTACGACGACCCGCGGATGCTCGCCACGGTCGACCGCATCGAGCGCACGCTGCTGCGCGGCGGGCTGCCCCTGCGCTATCGCACCGAGTCGGGGGTCGACGGGCTGCCCGGCGACGAGCATCCGTTCCTCGCCTGCGCGTTCTGGCTCGTCGAGAACCTCGCCCACGGCGGCCGACTCGCCGACGCCGAAGCCCTCATGGATCGGCTGGTCGGGCTCGCGAACGACGTCGGCCTGCTCTCGGAAGAATTCGACGTCGAGCACGACCGGCACATGGGCAACACCCCGCAGGCGCTCTCGCACCTCGCGCTCGTGCGCGCAGCGGACGCGATCGCGACGGCGCGCAAGAGGGTGCCGCAGTCGGTGCCGGCTCGGGCATCCTGACTGGATGCGACTGCGACGCTCCTCCCCCGACGGCCCCGGCATCCGCCGGCTGCGGCACGGCAGGGGCTTCCGGTACGTGGATGCCCGGGGCCGAGCGGTCTCGGATGCGGAGGTGCGTCGACGCATCGCCGCCCTCGCGATCCCGCCGGCGTGGAACGAGGTGTGGATCTGCCCGGACGAGCGGGGCCACGTGCAGGCCATGGGCGTCGACGCCGACGGCCGACGCCAGTACCGCTACCACGAGGAGTGGACGCGCAGGGCGGGGGTGCGGAAGTTCGCGCGGGTGCGCGAGCTCGCCGCCGCGACGACCGCGATGCGCGCGCGCGTGACGCGCGACCTGCGCGGCGACGACCCGCAGGCGCGGGCGCTCGCGATCGCGGCCCGCATCATCGACGCGCTCGGCGTGCGCGTCGGCGAGGAGCGCTACGCGCTCGAGCGCGGCACGATCGGCGCGCTCACCCTCGCCTGGGAGCACGTGCGCATCCACGGCGACCGCACCGCGTTCGACTTCCCCGCGAAGTCTGGCGTGCGCTGGGAGGCGGAGCACGTCGACGTCGACCTCGCCGCCGCGCTGCGGGCGGCCCGCTCAGCCCGCGGGCCCGCGGACGAGCGGGCGGAGCGGCTCACGGAGTGGATCGACGCCGCCGGCGTGCACCGCGTGCACTCGGCCCAGCTGACCGCGTACCTGCAGCAGGCGACCGGATGCTCGATCACGCCGAAGGACCTCCGCACGCTGCTCGGCTCGCGCCTCGCGGCCGAGCACCTGGCCCGGTGCGGGCCCGCGGCGACGAAGAAGGAGCAGGAGCGGGCCATCCGGGAGGCGGTCGTCGCCGTGTCGGAGGGGCTGCGCAACACGCCCGCGGTCGCGCGCAGCTCGTACATCGACCCGCTCGTCATCGAGCGCTACCGCCGCGGGCGCACCGCCGCGCTCAGCCGCGGGCGGGTGAGCGATGCGGCGCTAGTCGAGCTGCTGAGCTGACCGGCGCCGGCGAGAACGCCGTCTCCCGGCGTCGCAGCCTCGGTCACTCGTCCTCCGGCCCCTGCCGGGCGTCGAACGCCTGCTGGTACCGCTGCTCCGCCTCGTCGAGGGCGAGCAGATCGATCACCCCGAGCACCTCGACGTCGGCGAGCAGCGGCTCGCAGTCGGGGCCGCGGCCCACCTGCCGGCCGGCGAGCACGAACGCGCGCCGGTCATCCTCGCCATCGTCGGCCAGGTGGCGGTACTGGCACAGCTGCCGCGCGATCCAGTCGCCGAGGGGGCGCGACCACCACGCCTCGGCGCCGAGCGGATTCACCGAGAGGCCCGGCAGCTCGAGCCCGCTCTCGGTGTCGAGGCTGCCGCGGCCGCCCTCCGTGCGGGGGTCAGCCCCGTAGCGCACGCAGGCCTCCGGATGCTCGCGCACGAGACGCTCGACCTCGTCGAGCGAGCGCAGCCGCGGTGTGCCGGTCATGCCGCCGACGCTAGGCCGCTGCTCGAGCCGCGACGACCGGCTTGACAGTCGCCGCGCTGCTCGCCGCGTCTACCCTGGTCGCTGTGAGCCCCGCCCCGACCCCCACTACCGCGCGCGTCGACCAGTGGGTGTGGGCGATCAGGCTCTACTCGACGCGCTCGGCGGCGACCGCGGCGTGCAAGGCGGGCCACGTGAAGATCAACGGCGCGACGGCGAAGCCGGCGCAGACCGTCAAGGTCGGCGACGTCGTGCGCGCCTACACCGCCGGCGGCGAGCGCATCGTCGCCGTGACCGGCCTCATCGTGAAGCGCACGAGCGCGACCATCGCGCAGCAGCACTACGACGACCGCACTCCCCCGCCGCCGCCGAAGGAGGAGCGGGTGCTCGACATCGTGCGCGAGCGCGGCGCCGGCCGGCCCACCAAGCGGGATCGGCGGCTCATCGAGCGCTGGCGCGGGCGGGAGTAAGGCATCCGCCGCCCCCGGGGTCTCAGTCGAGGCCGAGCGAGGCGAGCGATCGGCGGATGGCCTCGGCGCTCGCCTGCAGCGCCCGCTCCTCGTCGTCGGAGAACGGGACGTCGATGACGCGCGAGACGCCGCCGGCATCGACGATGCTCGGCACCGAGAGGGCCACGCCGCTGACCCCGTGGTAGCCGTCGAGCACGCTGCTGACCGGCAGCACCGCCTTCTCGTCGCGCAGCACCGCCTCGACGATGCGTGCTCCGGAGAGGCCGATCGCGTAGTTCGTCGCACCCTTGCCGGCGATCACCGTGTAGGCCGCGTTCTTGACCTCGTCGGCGATCGCGTCGAGCTCGTCGGTCGACAGCACCGCCCCGTGCTCGTCGCGCCACTCGCGGATCGGGATCGGACCGATGCGCGACTGCGACCACAGCGGGAACTCGCTGTCGCCGTGCTCGCCCACGATCGCCGCGTGCACGCTCGACGGCGCCACCCCGAGGCGCTCGGCCAGCCGCCAGCGCAACCGGGAGGAATCGAGCACGGTGCCGCTGGAGAACACCCGGGCCGGGTCGAGCCCGCTGAAGCGCTGCGCGGCGACGGCGAGCACGTCGCACGGGTTCGTCACGAGCATGAACACGGCGTGCGGGGCGCGCGCGACGAGCTCGGGCATGAGCTCGCGCAGGATGCCGACGTTCGTCGCCGCGAGGTCGAGGCGGCTCTGGCCGGGGTGCTGCTTCGCGCCGGCGGTGACGACGACCATGTTGGCGCCCTCGACGACGTCGAGGTCGCCGCCGCCGGTGATGCGGCTCGACCCGGTGAACGGGGTGCCGTGGGCCAGATCGAGCACCTCTGCCTCGGCGCGGGCGGCGTCGAGGTCGTAGAGCGCGACCTCGCGGGCGGAGCCCCGGATGAGGGCGGCGTAGGCGAGCGAGGAGCCGACGGCTCCTGCGCCGATGACGGCGAGGCGGGAGTTCTCGATCACGGGCATGGCTCGACTCTGGCAGAGATCGAGCGCGCGCGGGCTGGCCGCGCACGACGACGGCCGCACCCTGAACCGAGGGTGCGGCCGTCGCGGATACGAAGGGCTAGAGCCCCTGCTGGTCGCCGATCGCGAAGCGAACGGCTCCCTCGTCGCTCACCTGAGCGTCGAGGATCTTGTCGTCGAGCGCGACCGAGGCGTGCTGCTCGAGGAACACGCGGGCGCTGCCGGCCTCGACGACGTGGTCGCCGGGCAGGGGCGCGGGCTCGACGGTGACGGCGAACTCGTTGCGCTGCCCCGCGCCGTCGATGCGCAGGCCCGCGCTCTGCGGATCGGCCTGGCGCGAGACGAGGCTCTCGATGACGGTGCTGGCGGTCGGCGTCAGTGTGAGCATGAGCATGCCCCTTCCTGTTGTCGGTCGTCGAGCCAGCCACGATGCCGAGAATGCACAGCGACATCAACCCGTGCGCCGCCATTGCCAGGCGACTCACACGGGTCGTTCCGGAGCCTTTGCGGTGTCAGGCGTGCGGCTCGAGGTCGCGCGCCCGCGCGAGCCGGATGACGAAGGTGCTACCCGAGACGCCGTCGCTCTCCACGAGCACCGACCCCCCGATGCCCTCGAGCAGGGTGCGCACGATCGAGAGGCCGAGGCCCGTGCCGGGGGTGGCGTTCGCCGTCGCGTCCTCCGTGCGATAGAAGCGGTCGAACACGCGCTCCTGATCGGCGGGCAGGATGCCCGGCCCCTGATCGCGCACGAACAGCTCCACGGCGACGTCGTCGGCGAGCGCGCTCACCGCGACGGTACCGCCGTCGGGCGAGAACTTCACGGCGTTGCCGACGATGTTCGTCAGCACGCGCGTCACCGCGTCCTCTGTGCCGATGACCTCCGGCAGCGCCGCAGCCGACTCCTCGATGACGATCTGCACGCGGCGGGCCGCCGCGACGGGGCGCAGGTCGTCCGCGACGTCGTCGAGGATCGGCGACACCGCGAGCGGGTGCGGGTCGTCGACCGAGTCGGCCGCGCGCTTCGCCGCCGACAGCAGCTCCTCCACCCGCTCCTGCAGACGCCCGGCGTTGCGTGTGATGGTGTCGACGAATCGCCGCTGCATCGGGTCGAGTTCCGTCTCCTCCAGCGTCTCGGCGTAGCCGACGATGCTCGCGAGCGGCGTGCGCAGCTCGTGGCTGATCGAGGCGACGAAGTCGTCCTTCTGGCGGGAGAGCTCCTGGTACTGCGTCGCGAGGGCGCGCTCGCGCTCGACGAGGGCGCGCAGGCGGCGATCCTCGCGGCGTCGCTCGGTGATGTCGGTGAGCTCGACGGAGATGATGTCGCCGGCCTCCCCGGCGCCTCGCTCCATCGAGACGTCGGCGTCGGCTCGACCGTTGAAGGCGTCGAGCACGAGCTCGCCGCGCCACCCGCTCGCCCCCTGCGAGACGGCGAGCAGACCTGGAACGAGCGGATGGTCGGCGGGAAGGGCGATGTTGATGTCGGAGGAACCGGCGAAGAACGGGTTCGACGGGTCCATGCCGAGCGCGCGCAGACCATGGTCGTTGGCCTGGAGCACGACGAAGCTGTCGCCGAGGCGCTCCACGAGCAGGAAGGCGGTCTGCGCCTGTTCGACCGCTCGACGCAGGATGCGGTCCTGCGCGACCGCGCGGTCCGCGACCATCTCGCTCTCAACCCGCTTCGACCAGAGCACGATCGTCGACCCCGCGAAGACCGCCAGATAGGCACTGAGGAGGACGATCGATCCTCGTGGCGACCCCAGCGTGGCACCGAAAGGTCCCCAGCCGAAGGCGGTCACGACCGCGGTGTAAATCGAGACCACGACGAGCTGGCTCACGATGGTAAGGGCCGAGAGACGCAGGGCTGCCCAGGCGAACAGCGGCAGCGGGAGGAACGCGAGCGGCAGCGAGTTCCCCGGGGAGAACACGACACCGATCGCGAGCGCGAGAAGCGCCCACTGCACGGCGGTCTCGAGCGAGCGCGCCCGCCCGCCGTGGTCCGACTGGGCGAAGGCGAGCGGAGTGACGACGAGCAGCGCGACGGCGTGCGCGGCGAACGAGTCGATCGCGACGGCGTCGGGGCCGTTCATGCCGATCGCCGCGCGGTAGGCGCTGACACCCGCGCTGAAGACGAGTGCCGAGAGGAACACGGCCGCCACGAACCGCAGCGAACGCTTCAGCGTGTCCAGCCGCATGAGGGCCCGACCGGGGCTCGCGACCGCGCACAGCACGCCCAACTCGACGATACGGAGCGCCGCCGTCACGAGCGCGAAGTCGAAGGGTCTGCCCACGAGGAGGTTGCCCGTCATGATCGCGAGGCTGCCCAGCACGATGAAGCCCCACCGCCAGCGACCGCTCGTCATGAGGGCGAGCGCACCGGCGATGCCGACCGCCGGCGCCCACGGTGCGGTGCGCCCCGGTTCGTCCAGCAGCACAGCCGAAGCGGCCGAGCTCGCCGTCGTCGCCACGATCGCCAGGACGAGGGCGAGCGCTCGCGCACGGCCGCTCCACCGTCGGGAACGCGCCGCCAGACTCGCACCGACCATGGCGCCCTCCTCTGCTCCGAAGCATTATCGTCAAAGCGGGGAGCACGCCGACGGCGTGACACGGCGGCGTCGCAGCCGTCGACCACCGAACGGGGGTAGGCACGTGGCACGCATTCTGGTCGCCGACGACGATCAGGACCTCAACGATCTCGTGACGATGAAGCTCGAAGCCGCGGGGCACGAGGTGCTGAGCGCGATCGACGGCGAGACCGCGCTCTCACTCGCGACCGGCGAGCGCCCCGACCTCATCGTGCTCGACTGGATGCTGCCGCGCCGCAACGGTCTCGAGGTCTGCCGCGAGGTGCGGTCGGATCCGACGCTCGCCGGCACGCGCATCCTCATGCTGACCGCGCGGGCGCAGGAGGTCGACGTCGAGCGCGCCTTCGCCGCCGGCGCTGAGGAGTACATCACCAAGCCCTTCAGTCCACGCGAGCTGCTGCTGCGGGTCACGACACTGCTGTCGCGAGCGCGATGATCGCACTGCTCATCGCGACCGCGGCGGCCGCCGGCCTGTGCCTGACGCTGCTCGTGGTCGTGCTCGTGGTGCGCGCGCGCATCGCGCGGCTCGACGCCCGCTCCCGCGGGCAGCGCACCGAGGTGTCGGGCATCCTGCGCGCCCTGCTCGTGGAGGAGGGTGACGCGCCCGCGCCGCGCCGGGAGTCCACGCTGCACGCCGTGGCGTCGGTGGTCGCGCGCGTGCACGGCGAGGACCGAGAGGCGCTGCAGCGCTGGCTCGAGCGGCACGGCGCGGTCGAGCTCGCCCGACGGGGCATGCGGGCTCGTCAGCCGCTCGAGCGCGCGCGCGGCATCCGTCTCTACGTGCGCACCACGCCGACCCCCTCGTCGCAGCTGATGGGGCGGATGCTCGACGACCCCGACCCGCGGGTGCGCGCCGTGGCGGCCCTGGAGTGGGGTTCGACGGGCTCGAGCGACGCCATCGCGCCCGTGCTCGCCGCCGCCTGCCGCGACGACCTCCGGCTGCCACCGCTCGTCGCCTCGATCGCGATCATGCGCTGCCGCCTGCTCGACGTCGGCGAGCTGCATGCGGCGTGGAGCACGCGGGATCCGGATGGCTTGCGCGTCGCACTCGGCACGGGCAGCGCCGCCGGGCTGGCCGGAGTTGCGCCTCACGCGATCGCGGCGCTCGACCACGACGACGCGCTCGTGCGCATCGCCGCCGCCGACGCACTGCGCCGAGTCGGCACGCGGCGCGCGCTCGAGCCGCTCTTGGCTCGCGCCCAGCAGGAGAGCAACGCGATCGCGCGCCGGCACCTCGACGAGACCATCGTCGCCCTCGGCGGGAGTGCGCGATGATCCACACCGGCCTCCTCGATCCGGGCTTCGTCGCCGTGCTCGAGTCGAGCTTCGTCGCGATCACCATCGGGTTCGGCATCTACTTCGGTCTCTATCAGCTCACCTACCTGCTCATCGTCGTGCGCGCGATCGGCTCGATCGCCGAGGAGCGTCGCTGGGCGTCCGACGAGTTGCTCTCCGGCACATTCGCGAGCCCCCTCACCCCCGGGGTCAGCGTGCTCGTGCCGGCCCACAACGAGAGCGCGGGATCGATCGCGTGCGTGGAGTCGCTGCTGCGTCTGCAGTACCCGAAGGTGCAGGTGATCGTCGTCGACGACGGCTCGACCGACGGCACATCGGAGGTGCTACGGGAGCACTTCCCGATGACCCTCACGGACGAGGAGCCGCTCTCGCCGATTGAGGTGCAGGGCGAGATCGAGAGCGTGCACCGGTTCGAGGGCCACGATGCCCTGCTGGTGCGCAAGCGCTCGGTCGGGCGCCGTGCCGACGCCGTGAACGCGGCCCTGCGCTTCGCGCGGCACGAGCTCGTGTGCATGATCGACGGCGACTCGATCCTCTCGCCGACCGCCCTGCTGCGCGTCGTGCAGCCCTTCATCGACGACCCGACGGTCGTCGCCACCGGGGGCATCGTGCGCCCGGCCAACGGGGTGACGCTCATCGAGGCGGAGGTGGACCGGGTGGAGATGCCGCGCCGCTTCATCGAACGCATCCAGGTGCTCGAGTACCTGCGGGCCTTCCTCGTCGGACGAGCCGGCTGGTCGGCGATCAAGGGGCTGCTCATCATTTCGGGAGCGTTCGGCGTCTTCCGGCGCGACACGCTCGTCGAGCTCGGTGGCCTCGACGCCGAGAGCCTCGCGGAGGACGCGGAGCTCGTCGTTGCCGCCCATCGCCACCACCGCACGGAGCGCGAGCCGTACCGCATCGTGTTCGTGGCCGACCCGGTGTGCTGGACGGAGGTGCCGGCGACATGGTCGGCCGTCTCGCGGCAGCGCAAGCGCTGGGCTCAAGGGCTCGGCGAGCTGCTGCGCGGGTGCCGCGACATGATGCTCCGGCCGCGCTACGGCTCTCTCGGGCTCGTGACGCTTCCGTACTTCTGGCTCTTCGAGCAGTGGGGGGCGCCGCTGGTTGGCGTCGCGATGATCGTCACGGCCCTCGCCGGGCTTTTCGGTTTCATCCCGTGGCTCGCCATCGGTCTTGCGCTGCTCATCTCGTACCTCGTCGCCGTCGCGACCTCGCTGCTCGCGATCGCCATCGAGCTCGGCGCGACGAGCGACTACCGAACCGGGAGGTCGATGCGTCTCCTCATCGGCACGGCACTGCTCGAGCCGATCCTCTTCTACCTGCCGCACGCGCTCTGGCGCTCGATCGGGCTGTGGCGGGCAATCCGGTCGACGCCGTCGGAGTGGGGCGCGCAGCAGCGCGCCGGCTTCGCGCAGCGCGCGGAGGCTCCCGGGCAGGCGGCGTAGCATCTCCGCGTGAGCGACGACGCAGCGAGAGCGGATGCCCGGCCCGACGAGGCGCGGCCCCCCGAGTTCGACCAGCCGATACGGCCGCCTCGCCCCGTCTCCGTGCTGCAGTCGCTGTTGTTCGGCGCGCTGCTCGCCACCGTGATCGGCGGCCTCGCCTTCCAGCTCGGGCTCGGCGACACCTCGTTCGACCGCCCCGGCCAGGTGGTGCTGCTGTTCGTCGACGTAGCCCCCGTGCTGTGGTTCGTGGCTGCGCCGCTCATCGTGCACGCGCTGCGCTGGCGCGCGATCGATCAGCGGCTGCGCTGGGTGCTCGTCGCCGCCATGGTCGCCTCCGCCGTCTCGATCGGGGCGCGGATGCTCGTCTCGGGTGAGCCGTTGGCCTCGACGCTGCTCGACCCGTTCACGGCAGCCTTCACGCTCTGGATCGCCGCCGCCGCCCAGTGGACACGCACGCGGGTGAAGCGGCTCGCCGCCGGCACCGACCGCGGCATCACGATCGTCGGCATGGCCCTCGGGTTCGGCGTCGCCGCCGTCGGCATCGCGCTCGGCACGCTGCGCCTCGTGCTCGTCGGGCCGGAGACCCTGCCCGGGCAGATCCCGGAGGCGTCAACGGCCTCGCCCACGACCGCGCTGCTCGTCGCGGCGACGTTCGCGATGATCGCGGGCCTGTTCTGGCTCACCGACCGCACGCGCAACCGGTGAGCGGGCATCCCGCGCTCGACGCCCTGCGGTCGGCGCTCGGCGACGCGGTCTCGACCGAGGCCGGCGAGCTCGAGGCGATGCGCTCCGACTACTCGGGGCTGCGGCGCGAGGGCACCCCGCTCGCGATCGTGCACGCCCGCACGGCCGGCGACGTGCAGGCCGCGCTGCGCATCGCGAGCGAGCACCGACTGCCGGTCGTGCCACGCGGCGCCGGCACGGGGCTCACCGGCGGGGCGATGGGCGGCGCCGGCGAGCTCGTGCTGTCAACCGCCCGCATGACGCGCGTTCTCGAGATCTCGCCCGCCGACCAGCTCGCCGTCGTCGAGCCGGGCGTCATCAACGCCGACCTGAACGCCCAGCTCGCACCGCACGGGCTGTTCTTCGCCCCCGACCCAGCCAGCCGGGCGATCTCGACCATCGGCGGCAACATCGCCACCAACGCCGGCGGCCTGCTGTGCGCCAAGTACGGCGTCACGCGCGAGGCGGTGCTGGGCCTGAAGGTCGTGCTCGCCGACGGCACGCTGCTCGAGCTCGGCCACCGCACCGTCAAGGGCGTCACGGGCCTCGACCTCACCGCGCTCATGATCGGCTCGGAGGGCACGCTCGGCATCGTCGTCGAGGCGACGCTCAAGCTCGTGCCGCTGCCGACGGGATCGCCGGCGACCATCGGCGCGTACTTCCCCTCCGTCGTCGCCGCGGCCGCCGCATCCGCCGCCATCACGGCCGAGCGGCTGCGCCCCGCCGCGATGGAGCTCATCGACGAGGTCGCGCTCGCGCGCATCCTGCGCCACCTCGGCCTGCCCGAGCGCGCCCCCGGCAGCGCCTACCTGCTCGTGCAGACCGACGGCGCGAGCGCCCTCGCCGAGGCCGAGCGGGCCCTGCAGCTCGTGCGCGAGCACGGCGGCGAGGCGAGTCTGACGACCGACGTCGACGAGGGCGAGCGGATGCTCGCCGTGCGCCGCGCGTTCCACCCGGCCATGGCGGCCACCGGCGGAGTGCTCATCGAGGACGTCGCCGTGCCCCGCTCGGCACTGCCGGCGATGCTCGCCGAGATCCGCGCCATCGGCGCGCGGTTCGGGCTCGAGATCCCGACCGTCGCGCACGCCGGCGACGGCAACCTGCACCCCAACTTCCTGTTCACCGGCGACGAGCCGCCCGCGGCGGTGTGGGAGGCCGCGGGCGAGCTGTTCCGGGCGGCCGTGCGGCTGGGCGGCACCCTCACGGGCGAGCACGGCGTCGGCACCCTCAAGCGGCAGTGGCTCGAGGAGGAGCTCGGCGCGCCGCAGCTGCAGCTGCAGCGGCGCATCAAGGCGGTGTTCGACCCGCTCGGGATCCTGAACCCCGGGAAGGTGTTCTAGGGGCGCGCGGCCGGCGGCACGTGCGCCGCCAGGTCACGACCTCACGTCCAGCGTGCGGGGCGCCTGCGCGACGCTCACCACGAGCGCCTCGACGCGCTCGTCGCGGAGCCCGGCCGCGACGGCGTGCGCGACCTGCTCGGTGTTGCCCCAGTGCGACTCGAACACCACGAGCACGGTCATGCCGTGAGGGTAAGCCCGCGCGACGCGGGCCAGCAGGGCCGAAGGTCCCGGTGGCGAGGTGCGCTCACTAGGGTGATCGGGTGGCCCGAGACCGAGCATCCGCCCCGCGACAGCGCGATCGGCGCGATCGCCGCGATCGGCGCGTCGAGCGGCAGGGCCGCAGTCGACCCGGTGTGGTCGCCGAGCTGCTCGGCGGCGCACGCCTTCTGTGGCGAGGCTTCGGGCTCTGGCGCACGAGGCCCGGCGTCATGGCGCTCGGCATGGTTCCCGCGGCGATCGTGCTCGCGGTCGTGGTGCTCGCGGTCAGCCTGCTGGCGGCCAACCTGTCGGGCATCGCCGCGTGGCTCACCCCCTTCGCCGACGCGTGGGGCGAGGCCGAGCGCGAGTTCGTGCGCGGCGCCGCCGGCGCCATCGTCGTCGTCGGCGTGCTCGTACTCGCCTTCTACACGTTCACCACCCTCACGCTCATCGTCGGCGACCCCTTCTACGAGCGCATCTGGCGCCGCGCCGAGACCGACCTCGGTGACTTCGAGCCCGCCCCGGTCGGCTTCTGGCGCTCGGTCGGCGAGAGCGTGCTGCTCGTTCTGCGCGCGGTCGGCTACGGCCTCCTGACGTTCGCGGCCGGGCTCGTGCCCGTCGTGGGCTCGGTGCTCGGCCCGGTGACCGGGGCGCTGCTGGGCGGCCACCTGCTCGCGCGCGAGCTGACGCAGCGGCCGTTCCAGGCGAGGGGGCTGCGAGGGGATGCTCGGCGCCGCCTGCTGCGCGGCTCGCGCGCCCGCGAGCTCGGGTTCGGCGTCATGACGCAGCTGTGCTTCCTCGTGCCGGGCGGTGCGATCGTCGTCATGCCCGCCGCCGTCGTCGGCTCGACGCTCCTCGCGCGCGAGCTGCTGGGCCGCGCGGCGGCGCGCGACGCCGCGACGATGACGACTCAGCCGGAGGGCGGTGCCGCCTCGGGCGCGAGCCCGTGACGGTGGGCGACGATGACGAGCTGCACGCGGTCGCGCAGCTCGAGCTTCGCGAGCACCGAGCTCAGGTGGGTCTTCACCGTCGACTCGCTCAGGTGCAGTCGCGCCCCGATCTCGGCGTTCGTGAGCCCGCTCGCGGCGAGGTCGAAGACGCCGCGCTCGCGCTCGGTGAGCGCATCGAACCCCGCCGGCGGCGGCGGCAGCAGCGGCGCGCTGGGCTGCAGCAGCGACGCCAGGTCGCCGGTCGAGGCGACGGCGCCGCCGCCGTGCACGCTGCGGATCGCGGCGATGAGCAGCTCGGGGCTCGCATCCTTGAGCAGGAAGCCGCTCGCGCCGTAGCGGATGGCGGCCCGCGCGCTCTCGTCCAGCGAGAAGGTGGTGAGCACGATGACGCGCAGCGGCGAGCGTCGCGCCGCCGCCCGGCCGGGGCTCAGCAGTCGACGGGTGGCCTCGACGCCGTCCATCTCCGGCATCCGCAGGTCCATGAGCACGACGTCGGCCTCGGTGCCGTCGAGCAGGGCGAGCGCCTCGGCGCCCGTGCCCGCCTGGCCGACGACGGTCAGGTCGGGCTGCGCGTCGACGGCTGCGGCGACCCCGCTGCGGAAGAGCGGCTGGTCGTCGACGAGCGCGACGCGGATCGTCTCGGTCACGCGGGCGCCCCCGCTTCGACCGGCTGCAGGGGGATGCTCGCGCGCGCGACGAAGCCCTCGCCGGTCCGCTCGGTGCGCAGCCGGCCCCCGATCGCGGCGAGGCGGTCGCGGACGCCGCCGAGTCCCCGCCCCTCCGGCGCGGCGGCCGCGCCGTCGGCTGCGGTGGCTCCGGCAGCTCCGGCCGCGCCGTCCGCCACGGCGTTCGTGACGACGATCTCGAGCTCGGCGGCCGAGTAGTGCCGCACGATCGTGATCGCACCGGCCGGGTCGCCGTGCTTGAGCGCGTTGGTGAGCAGTTCCTGCGCCACGCGGTAGGCCGCGACGCTCGCCTCCTCGCCGAGCGGGCGGGCGTCGCCCGTGACGCTCGAGGCGACGCCGGGCCTCGCCGCAGCGACCTCCCCGACGAGCTCGTCGAGGTCCGGCAGCGCGGCGGCCTCCACCGGGGTCGTCCGCTCGAGCACACGGCGCACATCGGCGAGGGAGCGTCGAGCCGTCTCGGCGATCGTCGCGGTCACGGCCTCGGCCGCGGCCGAGGCTGGGTCGTGCCGGCCGTCCGCGGCCTCGGCGCCGTCGCGCAGGAAGCGCAGCGACTCCGCCTGGGCGATGATGACCGCGAGGGAGTGCCCGACGATGTCGTGCACGTCGCGCGCGAGCTCGGTGCGGGCGCGCTCGAGCTCGGCGATCTGCTGCGCCCGGCGAGCCTCGACCTCAGCCTCGGCACGACGCTCGCGCGCCTCCCGGGCGGCGCCGAGCGTGCGCACGAGGAGACCGAGCAGCCACGGCACGGCGAGGGCCGCCCCCACGAGCGCGACGAAGGCGAGCAGCTGCGTGACGGGGCTGCCGCCGAACGCGAAGGGGAAGACCAGCGTCGCCCACGATTCGATCGCGAGGAGGTACCCGATGGCGATGACCGCGCCGACGCCCGCCGAGAGGCCCGCGAGGCGCAGCACGCGCGGCGAGCCGTGGCGTGCGGTCGAGTACAGCACGACGAGCAGGCCCAGCTGCGCTGCGGCGACGTCGAGCACAGCCGCCAGGTGCACGAGGGTCGAGACCCAGGCGAGCGCGAGGGAGACGCCCGGCCGCACGCGACGCACGGCGATCGCCGCCGCGAGTAGCAGCGCCGACGCGGCGAACGCCGCGCGCCACACCGGGTCGGGCGGCGAGGCCTCGGTCGCGCTCAGCGGACCGAGCCACAGCACTAGGCCGCCGAACACGAGCGCGCCCAGGCCGTCGGCGAGCAGCGTCGCACCGGTGCGGCGCTGTCGCGGGGCGGTCATGTCACCAGTCTGCCCGCGACCGGCGCGCCGGGCATCCGCCGCTCGGTCGATCGGATGGTCCGTCCGTACCGGTCGTCACGGCACCGAGGGGCCGAGCATGCCCGCCGAACGTCGCGCACGCCAGCACCGACCGACCGACGCGCCGGCGCGTCGTCGCTACCTAGCGTGAGGGCATGACCACCTCCTCCCCCGCCTCCCCGTTCGCCGGCGCCGTCGTCGCCCGCACCCGCGCGCTGCGCCGCGAGTTCGGCACCGACGGCGCGCGCGTGGCCGCCGTCGACGGCGTCACCGTCGCGTTCGAGCGCGGGCGCCTGACCGCGATCGTCGGCCCGAGCGGCTCCGGCAAGTCGACGCTCATGCACCTGCTCGCCGGCCTCGACCACCCCACCTCGGGCGACGTCGAGCTCGACGGGCACGCGCTCGGCGAGCTCGACGAGCGCGCCCTCGCGGCCCTGCGGCACGAGCGCATGGGCTTCGTCTTCCAGTCGTTCAACCTCATGCCCGCGCTCACCGCGCTGCAGAACATCCGTCTGCCCGAGCAGCTCGGCGCGCGACCCCGACCGCACGACCGCGAATGGGAGGCGTCGCTCATCGACCGCCTGGGTCTCGCCGGGATGCTCGGGCGGCGCCCCGCCGAGCTCTCCGGCGGGCAGCAGCAGCGCGTCGCGATCGCCCGCGCCCTCGCGCACCGGCCCGCGGTCGTGTTCGCCGACGAGCCGACCGGCAACCTCGACATCACGACCGGGCGCGACGTGCTGCAGCTGCTCGCCGAGCTCGTGCGCGGCAGCGACTGCGGCGTCGTCATGGTCACGCACGACCCGACGGCGGCGAGCTACGCCGACCGGGTGCTGTCGATGCGCGACGGCCGCGTCGTGCGCGAGAGCGAGCGCTCGTCGGCGGCCGACATCGCCGCCGCGATGCTCGAGGACGCGGTCGCCCGATGAGCGCCCGCACCGGCACCCTCGCCGCGCTCGCCGTCATCGCGCTCTCGGCGGCCTACATCGTGCTGCTCACCTCACTGACCTCGCTGCTGCGGGCGGGCCTCGCGCGCACCCCGTTCGGGCAGGGTGAGACGCCCGAGCTCGTGCTGGGCATCCTCGCGGTGTCGTTCACGATCGTCGCGCTCGTCGTGTCGACGGTCGTCGTCACGAACGCGTTCGCGCTCGTCACGGCCACGCGCATCCGCGAGATCGCGCTCCGTCGCCTGCTCGGGGCGTCGGCACGTCGCGAGCGCCGACGGATCGCCGCGCAGGGCGCCCGCCTCGGCCTGCTCGGCACAGCGGTCGGCATCGCCGTCGGGGCGGGCATCGCCCTCGCGGTGTTCGCCGCGAACGCGGGCGACGGCGGCATGCTCGACGGCGCGAGCGCGGCCGACCTCGTCGACCCCGGCGCGATCGTGCCCCTCGTCGCGCTCATCGCGAGCACCGCCCTCGCCGCGTGGCGCGGCTCCGCCGCCGTGCTCGACGCCTCGCCCGTGCAGGCGCTCGGCCTCGCCACCGCCCAGGAGACCGGGGGGCTCGAGAGCACGCGGCTGCGCCCGGCCGCGGCGGCGCTGCTGCTCACGGGCCTCGTGCTGCTCGTCGTCGCCGCGATCGGCGGCATGCTCACCCCGCTCGCCGTGCTCGTGGGGCTCGCCGGCGGCACCGTGCTCGCGGTGGGCATCCTCACCGGTTCGAACGCGCTGCTGCCCCGAGTCACCGCGCTCATCGCGCGGGCGCTGCCGCGCACTGGGCCCGCAGCAGCGGCCGCGCACGCCCTGCGGGAGCACCCCGCCCGCACCAGCCGGGCCGCGCTCGGCGTCGTCATCAGCGTCGCGATCGTCACGATGTTCGTCGTCGCCACGGCGAGCGTCGCGACCTCGCAGGCGATCGAGTACGAAGGCTCCACCGACGCGGTCGTCGTCACCGAGATCATGCTCGTCGTGCTCGCCGTCGTCGGCGCGCTCACGGGCGTCATCGCCGTCATCTCCGCGATCGGGCTGTCGACGACGGTCGCCCTGTCGACGCGGCTGCGGGCGCGCGAGATCGCGACCACGCGCATCCTGGGGCAGAACCGGGGGGATGCCGCGCGCGCGATCCTCATCGAGGGGGCCGTGACGAGCGCGGCGGCCACGCTCAGCGGCCTCGCCGTCGGCTCAGTGCTCGGCTGGGTCGGCGCGCAGAGCGTGCTCGGGTCGACGCTGCAGTCGCAGCTCGTGACGCCCGTCGTGCCCGTGCTGCTCGTCGGCGTCATCGCCGCCGTCGCGCTCGTGCTCACGGCGCTCTCCACGATCGCGCCGATGCGCTTCGTGCTCGCCGACTCGCCCATGCGGGCGTTCGCGCGCGCCTGAGGCCGAGCGGCGCGGCCGGAGACGCGGAACGGCCGGGGCGGAGCATCCGCACCCGGCCGTTCTGCGCGCGTCGCCGGACTAGGCGATGCGGATCATCTTCTTGTTGACGAACTCGTCGATGCCGAGCGTGCCGAGCTCGCGGCCGGAGCCCGAGTTCTTGATGCCGCCGAAGGGCAGCTCGGGGCTGTCGGCGAGCACGCAGTTGACGTACACCATGCCGGCGTCGATCTGGTCGGCGACGCGCGCCGCCTGCTCGGAGTCGGTCGTGAACAGGTAGGAGCCGAGGCCGAACGGGGTGTCGTTGGCGAGCTGGATCGCCTCGGCCTCGTCGGCCACCTTGAACACCTGCGCGACGGGGCCGAAGAACTCCTCGTAGAAGGCGGGGTTGCCGGGCTTGACGTTCGCGAGCACCGTCGCCGAGAAGAACGTGCCCTCGCGCGTGCCGCCCACGAGCACCTGGGCGCCGCCGTCGACGGCCTTCTTCACCTGGCCCTCGAGCGTCTCAGCAGCCTGCGCCGACGACAGCACGCCGTAGGCGGCCTCGCCCGCCATCGGGTCGCCCGGGCCGACCTCGCCCATCTTGGCGACGAACTTCTCGAGGAAGGCGTCGTAGAGCTCGTCGACGACGATGAAGCGCTTGGCGCCGTTGCACGACTGGCCGCTGTTGTCGACGCGCGCGTTGACGGCCATCTCGACCGTCGCATCCAGGTCGTCGGTCGACAGCAGGATGAAGGGGTCGCTTCCGCCGAGCTCGAGCACGACCTTCTTCAGGTGACGGCCGGCCTGCTCGGCGACGGCCGCGCCGGCGCGCTCCGAGCCGGTGAGCGAGACGCCCGCGACGCGGGGGTCGGCGATGATCGTCGAGATCTGGTCGTTCGTCGCGTAGACGTTGACGTAGGTGCCCTCGGGGAAGCCGGCGTCGAGGAAGATGCGCTGGATCGCCTCCGCCGACGCGGGGCACTGCGCCGCGTGCTTGAGGATGATCGTGTTGCCCAGCACGAGGTTCGGGCCGGCGAAGCGGGCCACCTGGTAGTACGGGAAGTTCCACGGCATGATGCCCAGCAGCACGCCGAGCGGGCCCTTGCGGATGAACGCCGAGCCCTCGCTGCCCTCGGCCAGGTCGACCGGCTCGTCGGCGAGCAGGGCGGGGCCGTTGTCGGCGTAGTACTGGTAGATGTCGGCCGAGAAGTCGACCTCGCCGAGGGCGTCGCCGATGGGCTTGCCCATCTCGCGCACGATGATCTCGGCGAGCTCCTGGCGGCGCTCGCGGTGCAGCTCGGCCACGCGGGTGATGAGGGCGGCGCGCTCCTCGCGCGTCGTGGAGCGAGCCCAGCCGCGCGCGGCGGCGTGGGCGGCGTCGATCGCGGCCGAGATCTCGGCGTCGGTCGCGGTCGCGTACTCCTTGACCTTCTCACCCGTCGCCGGGTTGATCACTGCGTACTTGCTCATGAGGCTCCTTGAGGGATCACGGTGCACGCATCGATTCCGGGTGAGGTCGGCAGCGGTGCACACCTGCCCCCAGCCTAGAAGGGGCGAGCGTGCGTGCGGCACTCCCCCTCGGCGGATTCATGGGCTCGGATCGCCGCCGTGTACAGCATCGCCGTCGCCGAGCAGCCACGCGCGGATCGTCGCCCCGTGCTCGTCGAGCGCCGGCGGGGCGCCGGGCACGACGGGCGCGAACCCGGAGTACCGCACCGGATGCGCCAGCTGATCCGGATGCCCGGCTCCCACCGCCACGGTCGGCTCGAGCCCCAGGCGTCTCGCGAGCGCGAGCGCCTCGCCCACGCCGTTGACCGTGCCGGCCGGCACCCCGGCCGCGAGCAGGAGCGCCGCCCAGTCGGCGGCGTCGCGGGTGCTCAGCCGCGCTTCCAGCGCCGCCTGCAGCTCGTCACGGTGCTCGACCCTCGCCGCGTTGGTCGTGAAGCGCGCGTCGAGGGCGAGACCCGGCTCGCCGAGCGCCCGGCAGAGGGCCGCGAACTGGGCGTCGTTGCCGACGGCGAGGGCGAGCATCCCGTCACGGCAGCGCAGCGTCTCGTAGGGGGCGATCGAGGGGTGACGGTTGCCGAGCGCGCGCGGATCGACCCCCGTCGCGAGGTAGCCGCTGCCCTGGTTGGCGAGCGAGGCGATCGCGCTGCCCAGCAGCGACACCTCGACGTGCTGGCCGCGGCCGTCGGCTCCGCCGCGCTCGCGCTGCAGCAGCGCCGCGAGCACGCCCATGACTGCGTGGTTCGCGGCGAGCAGGTCGACCACCGCGACGCCCACCTTGCGAGGCTCACCGCCGGCGTCGCCCGTGATGCTCATGAGCCCGCCGACCGCCTGCACGAGGAAGTCGTAGCCGGGCAGGCCCGCGCCCTCGCCGCTCGAGCCGAAACCCGTGATCGAGCAGTAGACGGCGCGCGGATTGCGCGCCAGCACGCTCTCGGCGTCGAGGCCGAAGCGCGACAGAGCCCCCGTGCGGTAGTTCTCGAGCACGACGTCGGCGCGGTCGACGAGCGCGCGCGCGACCTCGAGGTCGGCGTCGTCGGCGAAGTCGAGCGCGATCGACTGCTTCGAGCGGTTCGCGGCCTCGAAGTACGAGCTCGACGACCCCGCCCACGGCGGGCCCCAGCCGCGCGTCTCGTCGCCGACGCCGGGGCGCTCGACCTTGACCACGCGCGCGCCCAGGTCGGCGAGCATGACGGCGGCGGTCGGGCCGGCGAGCACGCGGCTGAGGTCGGCGACGAGCATCCCGTCGAGGGGGCGGATCATGAGGCAACTGTACAAGTGGACAAAACGCGCGTGGCAGGGCCACGATGAGGATGACCGGAAGGATCGCCATGACCGACTCGCCCCTCGACCTCATCGGCTTCGACGCCCTGCTCAGCGAGGAGGAGCGCGCGACGCGCGACCGGGTGCGGGCCTTCGTCGACGCCGAGCTGCGGCCCGGCATCGCCGACTGGTACGAGCGGGGCGTGTTCCCGACCGAGGTCATCCGGCCCATGGCCGAGCTCGGACTGCTCGGCATGCACCTCGAGGGCTACGGCTGCGCCGGACGCTCGGCCGTCGAGTACGGGCTCGCCGCGGCCGAGCTCGAGGCCGCCGACTCGGGCCTCCGCACCTTCGTGTCGGTGCAGGGCTCGCTCGCGATGACGGCGATCCACACCTTCGGGTCGGAGGAGCAGAAGCAGGAATGGCTGCCGCGCATGGCGCGCGGTGAGGCGATCGGATGCTTCGGCCTCACCGAGCCCGACGCCGGCAGCGACCCCGCCTCGATGCGCACGGTCGCGCGCCGCGACGGCGACGACTGGGTCATCACGGGCAGCAAGCGCTGGATCGGCCTCGCGTCGATCGCCGACGTCGCCGTCATCTGGGCGAACACCGAGGCGGGCATCCGCGGATTTCTCGTGCCGACCTCGTCGGCCGGGTTCACGGCGACGCCGATCGGGCAGAAGCTGTCGATGCGCGCGTCGATCCAGTGCGACATCGAGCTCGACGAGGTGCGCGTGCCCGCCTCAGCCCAGCTGCCCGGCGCGGAGGGGCTGCGCGGGCCGTTCACGTGCCTCAACCAGGCGCGCTACGGCATCGTCTGGGGCGTCATGGGCGCCGCCCTCGACAGCTACCGTGCCGCGCTCGCCTACGTGCAGGAGCGGCAGGTGTTCGGCAAGCCGGTCGCCGCGTACCAGCTCACCCAGCAGAAGCTCGTCGACATGGCGCTCGAGATCGACAAGGGATTCCTGCTCGCCCTGCAGCTCGGCCGCCTCAAGGACGCCCGCCAGATGCAGCCGCATCAGATCTCGGTCGGCAAGCTCAACAACGCGCGCGTCGCGATCGGCATCGCCCGCGAGGCCCGCGCGATGCTCGGCGGCAACGGCATCACGCTCGAGCACTCGCCGCTGCGGCACGCCAACAACCTCGAGTCGGTGCGCACCTACGAGGGCACCGATGAGGTGCACACGCTCATCCTCGGCAACGCGATCACGGGGATCCCGGCGTTCCGGTAGGCCGGGCGCGGCCGCGGCCGGTCCTCGTGGGCCGGCGCGGCGGCCGGGGCAGCGGCCGGGGCTGCGACTCGTGGGCCGGCGCCGCGAGTCTCGCCGGCCGGTCAGGTCAGGAGGCGGCGCGTCGCGCAGATGGTGTCGGTTCGCACCGGCACCTGTTGCGCGACGTGGCTCCGCGTCGACGTGCGGCCGACTCGCTTCGGTCGTCGAGCGCTGCGGCCCGACGTGGCGCAGGTTCGGTGCGGTGGCGCGGGCTTGATACAGCGCCATGACACCAGACCCGCGCCACCTTCGCCGCACGCCCGCGTTCCGCGAGCCCGCGCGCGCCGTGCCGGCGCGGCGTCCCCGGCGCGCGGCAGGCGCGGCGCGGCACCCGCGACGCGGCGCGGCCGGCGCGCGCCGTGAGCCGCGCACGGCGCGCAGCGCACGGCGCGTAGGGCGGCCCCGGATGCCCGACCTGCGCCGCGCTACGCCCGCACGCGCGCCGGCACGACGCGCGGGTGCGATCCGGCCATCGTCTCGAGCACGCGGATCACCTGCGACGAGTAGCCGAACTCGTTGTCGTACCAGACGTAGACGATGACCGAGTCGCCCGTGCAGATGGTGGCGAGTCCGTCGACGATGCCGGCGCGGTGGCTGCCGATGAAGTCGCTGGAGACGACTTCGGGGCTCTCGATGTAGTCGATCTGCTGCCGCAGGTCGCTGTGCAGCGACATCTGGCGGATGTGCTCGTTGACCTCCTCGCGCGTGGCCGGCCGCTCGAGCTGCAGGTTGAGGATCGCCATCGACACGTCGGGCGTGGGCACGCGGATGGCGTTGCCGGTGAGCTTGCCGGCGAGCTCGGGCAGCGCCTTCGCGACGGCCTTCGCGGCGCCGGTCTCGGTGATGACCATGTTGAGCGCCGCTGAGCGCCCCCGCCGGTCGCCCTTGTGGAAGTTGTCGATGAGGTTCTGGTCGTTCGTGTACGAGTGCACGGTCTCGACGTGGCCGTGGCGGATGCCCCACGCGTCGTCGATGACCTTGAGCACGGGCGTGACGGCGTTGGTGGTGCACGAGGCGGCCGTGACGATGCGGTCCTCCGGCGAGATGGTGTCGTGGTTGATGCCGTGCACGATGTTCTTCAGCGCGCCCTTGCCCGGGGCGGTGAGCAGCACCTTCGCGACGCCCGGGCACTGCAGGTGCTGCGCGAGCCCTTCCTCGTCGCGCCAGCGGCCGGTGTTGTCGACGACGATCGCGTCGTGGATGCCGTACGCGGTGTAGTCGACGCTCGTCGGCGAGTCCGAGTAGATGACCTGGATGAGCGTGCCGTTGGCGAGGATCGTGTTCGCCTCCTCGTCGACCGAGATCGAGCCCTCGAACGGCCCGTGCACCGAGTCGCGCCGCAGCAGGCTGGCGCGCTTGACCAGGTCGTTCTCGCTGCCGCGCCGCACGACGATCGCGCGCAGGCGCAGCCCTTCCCCGTTGCCGGCGTGGGCGATGAGGATGCGCGCGAGCAGCCGCCCGATGCGCCCGAAGCCGTACAGCACGACATCGGTGCCGCCGGACTCGTCGCCCTCGGCCGCAGCGGTGCCGACGGGTCCCAGCTCGTCGCGGACGTACTCCACGAGCGAGCGCCCGGCCGCCGACTCGGCGAAGCCGGTGATGAGGCGCGCGATGTCGAGCGAGGCGGGGCGCGGCCCGATCTCGAGCAGGACGGTGAGCACGCGCTGCGTGTCGTCGAGCGCGAGCGGCTCGCCGGTGACGTGCTCGGCGTACTTGTGCGCCTTGAGCACGCCGATCGCCGACTGGTTGATGAGGCGGCGCCCGTGGATGCTCGTCACGACCCCGTGCTCGCGATAGAGCCGCCCGATGAGGGGTATCAGCTGCTCGGCGAGGGTCTCTCGGGCTTTCCAGGCGTCACGGTGGGCGGCGACGACGTCGGTCATGCGTTCACTCTTCCGCGGCCTCGCGGGTCGCGCGCGGCCGGAACTCAGGGGCGGGGTCGAAGCGATCGTAGCGACGACAACCCCGCCCAGCGCCAAGATCGGGCCGGGCATCCCCCGCAAGAAGCGGCTTTCTTTCGCGGGCGTGAAGGCGACGCCCGCTCGCCCGCCTCGCCTCTCAGCGCCGCAGCGCCACTCGGGTCGCCGCGACCGCGAGCGCCCCCGCGAGCACCCACGGCCCGGCGACGATCACCGGGTCGAGCCAGGCGTGCTTCACGTCGACGCGCCCGCGCCCGACGCGCGACCGCCAGCCGTGGTGCGTGAGCTCGGCGCGCACGCCCGACTGGGTCAGGGGCTCATCGGGCCGGGCGGTGACGAGCGAGGCGAGGTGGCTCTCGATCGCGTCGACGCGGTCGCTCGCGACGAGCAGCAGCCAGTGGGCGTTGCGTCCCTCGCTGAAGCGCGCGTAGGCGAGTCGCTTGAGCGCGCCCGAGAGGCCCTTCGGCGGCTGGGCGGTGCCGAACACGGGCGTGAGCCGCTCGTGCTCGATGGAGCGCTCGCGCGGCGTGAGCTCCGGCTGCTGCTCCGGCTCCAGCCAGTGGGCGCCCGACTCGAGGTCGTGGCGCTCGCGCGGCACGGCGGGGCGGTCAGCGGGGTCGAGGTCGGCGCCCCAGCCGGGCACGCGCGAGCGCAGCTCGTCGGGCGTCGGCGCGGGCACGGGGCGGGTGGCGGTGTACGGCATGGTCGTCTCCGATCGGTGGCGGATGCGCGGCTCAGGCGGCCGTCGGCACGATGACGGGCTTGATGATGTCGTCGAGCTTCGACGAGAACACGTGGTACCCCTCTGCGATGTGCTCGAGCGGGAACCGGTGCGTGAGCAGTTCGCTCGGCCGGAAGTGGCCGGCGCGGATGTGCTCCATGAGGCGCGGCCACTGCCGCTTCACGGGCGCCTGGTTCATGCGCAGAGTGAGACCCTTGTTCACGGCGTCGCCGAACTTGATCGCCGCGGGCACGGGCCCGTACGCGCCGACGACCGCGACGGTGCCGCCCTTGCGCACGCTGTCGATCGCCCAGTTGAGGGCGACGGGCGAGCCGCCCTGCAGCTTGAGCTTGGCGCCGGCGATGTGCTGCAGCAGGCCGCCGTCAGCCTCCGCGCCGACGGCCTCGACGACGCGATCGGCGCCGAGCCCTCCGGTGAGGCGCTTGAGGTGCAGCACGACGTCGTCGACCTCGCCGAAGTGCACCGTCTCGGCCAGGGCGAAGTCGCGCGCCGCCTGCAGCCGGTGGTCGAGGTGGTCGACGACGATGACGCGGCCTGCGCCCATGAACCACGCCGAGCGCGCGGCGAATAGCCCGACGGGCCCCGCACCGAAGACGATGACCGTGTCGCCCTGCGCGATGTCGGCGAGCTGGGCGCCGAAGTACCCGGTCGACAGCGCGTCGGTCATGAGCAGGGCATCCTCGTCGGAGATGTCGTCGGGGATCACCCCCGGGCCCACGTCGGCGAACGGCACGCGCACGAACTCGGCCTGGCCGCCGTCGTAGCCGCCGCACGTGTGCGAGTAGCCGTAGATGCCTCCGACGGCGGTCGCATTCGGGTTCACGTTGTGGCAGTTGGAGTACAGGCCGCGAGCGCAGAAGAAGCACGACCCGCAGTACACGTTGAACGGCACCATGACGCGCTGCCCGGGGCGCAGGTGCTGCACCGACGGCCCCACCTGCTCGACGATGCCGACGAACTCGTGGCCGAAGGTCGACCCGACTCGGGTGTCGGGCATCATGCCGTGGTAGAGGTGCAGGTCGCTGCCGCAGATCGCCGCCATCGTCACGCGCACGATCGCGTCGTTGGGGTGCTCGATGCGCGGGATCTCCTTCTCGGTCACGCGCACCTTGTACGGCCCGCGGTACTCCATCGCTCTCATCGGCTCCCCCTGCTTCGTTCGCACTGCGCGGTCGTTCACGGAATCGTGCGACCGTACGGCGGCCGAGAGAGGCCGACCAGGGGCTAGGCAGCGGAGCGCGCGCGGCCTACCCTCCGAGCGCGACGGCGAGCACGATGCCGAAGTCGGCGAGCACCATGAGCCAGAACAGGGCCGCGAGGGTCGCGAGGCGGGTGCGCCGGCGTCGCGCGGCGTAGCGCACGACGATCATGACGAGCAGCAGCGCGACGGTGGCGAGCGCGCCGACGAGCGCGAGGCCCGAGCCGAGCTGCCACCACAGCGCGAGCAGCATCGCCCCGACGAGCGCTGCGGCGACCGCGGCGGAGGCGATCCACACGGTGCCCTCGCTCGTGGTGAGCGCGCCCTGGTTGCGCACGAGCGTCGGGTCGACCTCCCAGGGGTCGCGGTCGTCGGGCGGCGTGCTCATGGCGGTCACGGTACTCCGCGTCGCGCTCGGGGGATGCCCGGTTCCGCTGCGGGCGTCGCTGCGGCAGAGTGTGGGGGCGCGCTGCGAGCCCGGCTCGCGCCGGGCATCCCCCACCAGCTTCACCGCGACGAAGGAGCCGCCATGCCCCAGTTCATGCTCATCATGCGCTCGACCGACGAGGCGCTCGCCGCCTCGAAGGAGGTCGACTTCGACGCCGTCATCACGGCCATGGGCAAGTACAACGAGTCGATGATGGAGGCCGGCGTCATGACCGGCGGTGCCGGGCTCTCCGACGCCGCGCAGGGCGCCGTGGTGCGCTTCGGCGAGAGCGGCGCCGCCGCGGCGATCGAGCACGGCGCCTACGGGCCGACCGAGTGGCTGTTCAACGGCTACTGGACGATCGAGACCGCCTCACTTGAGGAGGCCGTGGAGTGGGCGAAGCAGTGCCCGCTCGGCCCGGGCAACGCGATCGAGGTGCGGCGCATCACCGACGAGAGCGACTTCGCCGACTACGCCGACAACGAGTACCTGCAGAAGGAGGAGGGCTGGGCGGCCGAGCTCGCCGAGAAGCGGGCCGAGCGCGAGGGGTAGGCCGGCTCAGCCGTCGCCGGCAGCGAGCTGCCCGCAGGCCCCGTCGATCTCTTTGCCGCGGGTGTCACGCAGCGTCGTCGGGATGCCCGCGTCGTTGAGGCGGCGCACGAACTCGTTCTGCACGTCGCGCTCTGACGCCGTCCAGATCGAGCCGGGCGTCGGGTTGAGCGGGATCGGGTTGACGTGCACCCAGCCCCGGCCGCGCTCGAGCAGCTTCTGCGCGAGCAGGTCGGCGCGCCAGGCGTGGTCGTTCATGTCCTTGATGAGGGCGTACTCGATCGAGACCCGTCGCCCGGTCTTGTCGAAGTACTCGCGCGCGGCGTCGAGCGCCTCGTCGACCTTCCAGCGGGAGTTGACGGGGATCAGCTCGTCGCGCAGCTGATCGTCGGGCGCGTGCAGGCTGAGGGCGAAGGTGACGGGCACCTGCTCGTCGGCGAGCTTGCGAATCGCGGGCACGAGGCCGACCGTCGAGACGGTGATGTTGCGCGCGCTCATGCCGAGGCCGTTCGGCTGCGGCGCGACCATCGTGCGCACCGCGGTCATGAGGCGGGCGTAGTTGGCGAGCGGCTCGCCCATGCCCATGAAGACGATGTTGCTGACGCGGTCGGGCGTCTCGTCGCCCTTCTTGCGCCCGCCGAGCTCGCCGCGCGCGAGGGCGCGGTTGGCGGCGACGACCTGGTCGACGATCTCGGCCGCCGACATGTTGCGGGTCAGGCCCGCCTGGCCGGTAGCGCAGAAGGGGCAGTTCATGCCGCAGCCGGCCTGCGAGCTCACGCACAGCGTGATGCGGCCCGGGTAGCGCATGAGCACGCTCTCGACGAGGGCGCCGTCGTGCAGCTTCCAGAGGAACTTGATCGTGTCGCCGTTGTCGGTCGTGAGGCGGCGCACCTCGGTCAGCAGCGGCGGCAGCAGCCCGGCGACGAGCTCGTCGCGCCCCGCGGCGGGCAGATCGGTCATCGTCGCCGGGTCGGCCGAGTAGTGCGTGAAGTAGTGCGTCGAGAGCTGCTTGGCGCGGAACGCCGGCAGCCCGCGCTCGACGACGGCGGCGGTGCGCTCGTCGACCGAGAGGTCGGCCCAGTGCACGGGCGGCTTGCCGCGCTTCGGCGAGGCGAACTGCAGCAGCGGCCGCCCCTCGGCGTCACGCTGCTGCTGCCAGCCCTCGGTCGCCGGGCGAACCTGCGGGCGAGCATCCGCAGTCGGTCGCGTCGAGCCGTTGTTGCGGATGCCTGCCATGCCCTCCAGGGTACGCGGGGCTAGGCGACGAGCTCGTCGATCTGGTTCATCGCCGCCGTCATGCCCTCGACCATGCCCATGCTCGTGATCTGCTCGAGGTGCTCGAGTGAGTCGACGATCGTGCGGATGCTCATGGTCGTCACCGTGCCGTCGCTGCCTCCCGACGGCTCGATCTCGACGACCATGCGCATGCTCGGCATCGCATCGGTCGGCTCGCCGTCGTCGCCGGAGA
Source organism: Microcella alkalica (assembly GCF_014595885.1). Taxonomy (GTDB): domain Bacteria; phylum Actinomycetota; class Actinomycetes; order Actinomycetales; family Microbacteriaceae; genus Microcella; species Microcella alkaliphila_B. The sequence continues at coordinate 665,103 of NZ_JABUKC010000002.1, forward strand.
ACCCGTCGACGAGCTCGATGCGGTGCGGCGCCTCAATGGTCTCGAAGCGGAACCACGCCGCGCTGCGCTCGCCCTGCGGCCCGGTCATGAAGTACCGCGCCTCGCCGCCCGGCTCGAACTCGTAGCGGGGGAAGCTCGCCGGCCAGCCGGGAGGGCCCCACCAGCGCTCGAGCTGCCGCGGGTCCGCCCACAGCTGCCACACGCGCTCGGGGGTGGCGATGAACTCGGCGGTGACCGTGAGGGTCAGCCCCTCGCGGTCGATCTCGGTGTCGATGACGGGCATGGCCCGCTCCCTTCGGTCGGTGCTGCGGTGCGTGCTGCGGTCAGTGCTGCGGATGCCCGGTGCGGCCGGGCGCGCCCGTCGCCTCCTCGGCGAGCAGGTCGTCGATCGCGGCGACGCGGTGCCGCCACAGGTCCTCGACCTGCTCGAGGAGCTCGCGCGCCCGGGCGAGGGCGGTCGGATCGGTGGTCACCAGCTGCTCCCTCCCCCGCCGGGTCTTCGTGACGAGCGAGGCGCGCTCGAGCACGGCGACGTGCTTCTGCACGGCCGCGAAGCTCATCGCGTAATGCGCGGCGAGCTGCGAGACCGAGTGCTCACCGGTGACGGCTCGGCGCAGGATGTCGCGGCGCGTCGCGTCGGCGAGCGCCTGGAACAGGCGATCGACGTCCGTCTCGGAAAGCATTTCTACAACCATATGGTTGCACGTTACGCCCGCTCTCCCCCGCCGTCAAGGGCCGCGTGCGCGCCCGAGCGCGCGGGGGCCTACCGTTGAGGCATGACGCCTGACGCCGAGACCACCGCGACCGACGGCGACAGCGCCGCCCCGAGCATCCCCTTCTCATCGCTCGGGCTCAGCGACGCGGTCATGCGCGCCCTCGACGACGTCGGGTACGAGACGCCGTCGGCGATCCAGGCGGCGACGATCCCGCCGCTGCTCGCCGGGCGCGACGTCGTCGGCCTCGCGCAGACCGGCACCGGCAAGACCGCGGCGTTCGCGCTGCCGATCCTGTCGAGCATCGACACCGCGCGCGCCGTGCCGCAGGCGCTCGTGCTCGCCCCCACCCGCGAGCTCGCCCTGCAGGTCTGCGAGGCCTTCGAGCGCTACGCCGCCCACCTGCCCGGCGTGCACGTGCTGCCCGTCTACGGGGGCCAGGGCTACGGCGTGCAGCTGTCGGCGCTGCGCCGCGGCGTGCACATCATCGTCGGCACGCCCGGCCGCATCATGGACCACCTCGAGAAGGGCACGCTCGACCTCAGCGAGCTCACCCACCTCGTGCTCGACGAGGCCGACGAGATGCTGAAGATGGGCTTCGCGGAGGACGTCGAGACGATCCTCGCCGAGACGCCCGACGACAAGCAGGTCGCCCTGTTCTCGGCGACGATGCCCGCGTCGATCCGGCGCATCTCGCAGCAGTACCTCCGCGACCCGGAGGAGATCAGCGTCAAGAGCAAGACGACGACGTCGTCGACGATCACGCAGCGCTACCTCGTAGTGTCGTACCAGCAGAAGGTCGACGCCCTCACGCGCATCCTCGAGGTCGAGAACTTCGAGGGCATGATCGTGTTCGTCCGCACCAAGAACGAGACCGAGACGCTCGCCGAGAAGCTGCGGGCCCGCGGCTACTCGGCGCAGGCGATCAACGGCGACATCCCGCAGGCGCAGCGCGAGCGCACCGTCGACCAGCTGAAGTCGGGCGCGCTCGACATCCTCGTCGCGACCGACGTCGCCGCCCGCGGGCTCGACGTCGAGCGCATCAGCCACGTCGTCAACTTCGACATCCCCGTCGACACCGAGTCGTACGTGCACCGCATCGGTCGCACCGGCCGCGCCGGTCGCGCCGGTGACGCGATCAGCTTCGTCACGCCGCGTGAGCGCCGCCTGCTCGACGCGATCGAGAAGGCGACCCGCCAGCCGCTCACCCAGATGCACCTGCCGACGATCGACGACGTCAACGCCACGCGCCTCGCGCGCTTCGACGACGCCATCACGACGGCGCTCGCGAACGGCGAGCTCATCGAGACGTTCCGCGGCATCATCGACCACTACGTGCAGCACCACGACGTGCCCGAGGCCGATGTCGCGGCCGCGCTCGCGGTCGTCGCGCAGGGAGGCGAGCCGCTGCTGCTCGACGAGGAGGACATCCGCCTGCCTTCGTTCTCACGTGACGCGCGGGATGCCCGGGGCGCGTCGGGCGGATCGGGTGACGGCTCGCGCGCCGAGCGCGGGCCCCGCCGTCGCGAGGGCGGACCGGCGCTCGCGCCGTACCGCATCGAGGTCGGCCGCCGGCAGCGGGTCGAGCCGCGCCAGATCGTCGGCGCGCTCGCCAACGAGGGCGGGCTCTCGCGCGACGACTTCGGCGCCATCACGATCAGGCCCGACTTCTCGATCGTCGAGTTGCCGGCTGAGCTGCCGCCGGCGACGCTGCGCAAGCTCGAGGGCACGCGCATCAGCGGCAAGCTCATCGAGCTCAAGCCCGACCGGGGGCCGCGCGGCGGCGGGGCTGGGCGGTTCTCGCGTGACGAGCGGGCGCCGCGGTTCGCGCGCGACGAGCGGCCCGCGCGTGACGAGCGTCCGGCACGGGATGATCGCCCCGCGCGCGATGACCGCACCGAGCGGAAGCCGCGCAAACCTCGACACTGAATCGTGACCTCGGGTGCGCTCCGACGCGCCTAGCCTGAGCGCATGAGGCTGGTCGAGGAGCTGCTCGCGAGCTGCGTCGAACCGAGCGCGTACTGCGACGACACGCAGGAGATCGTGATCGGCACGCCCGTGAGCTTCTGGTTGCCGTTCGTGCTCGCCGTCGTCACCGTGTTGCTCATCGGGATCGTCGCGGCGCGCCTCGTCGCCCGACGTGAGCGACGTCGCGCCGACCAAGCACAAGACAGCTGAGCCGGCCGATGCGCCGCATCCTCGAGGCCTGCGCGGCCGACCTGCCCGGCTGCGACGACACCGCCGACCTCCTCGGCGACCGCGCTGACCTGGTGCTGCAGTTCGCTGCGGCGATCGCGGTCATCGTCGTGATCGTGATCGTGCTCGACCGGATGCTCCGGCGGAGGTCGCGCCGCTGACGCAGGGCACCCCGCGCGGCCGGCCGCGGCGCCCGGCTCAGCGCGCGCGGCCCTCGCGCACGTCGCTCCACCACGCGGCGATGAGCGACACGACGCGCTCGTCGATCGGGCGCCGGGCATCCGCTCGGTAGGTGCGCAGCGTCGCGCGCTGCTGAGCGCGCAGGATGTGGCTGACGCCGTCAAGCAGGACGGTGCGCGTCGGCCCGCCGGATCGCGCCGCGATGACGTCGAGATCCTCCGGCGGCGACTGCAGGTCGAAGCCGCCGGTGATGGCGAGCACGGGCGCCGTGAAGGCGTCGAGGTCGACGCGCGGGTCGTGCGCCATGAACTCTCGGAACCAGCGCGCATTGACGCGCGCGCCGCCGATGCGCTCGACGTCGCGCGTCGTGCGCAGCAGGCGCTGCCGGTTCTTCTCGGTCTGGGCCTCCAGGTCGGTGCGCAGCAGGCGCAGCACGCCGCGCACGAGCGCGGGCACGTCGGTCGCGAGGGCGCGCGACTGCCAGCGCAGCACCTCCAGGCCCGAGCGGGCGTAGCCGCGGCACCGTCGAGCGCGCGCTGCGCCTCGACCTCACGCGCACGAGCGTCGACCCCGACGATGCGGGGCTCGCCGACCCGGCACGACTGCGCGCCGGGTTCCTCGCCTACCTCGCCTCGCTCGCCACGGCCTTCGACGCCTACCTCGCCGCCCCGCGCACGAGCCTTGAGGAGGATCTCGTCGGCTTCCGACAGGTCGCCGTGCACGCGACCGACGACGAATGGCGGGAGGTCGCGGCGGCCATCCGAGCCGCGATCGCACCCCTGGCCGAGCGCACGGCGCACCCCGACGGTGCCCGCCGGCGCGTGCTCGGCACCGTCAGCCTGCCCGTCGACTGACGCCGAGGGCGGCCCGCCGAGCCCGACACGCGGCGCGGCGTGCGGCGCGCGGCGCGCGTGCGGCCCGCGTCAGTCCGAACCGAAGTCGAACGCTGCGCTCTCCCCCGCGGCGTCGAGCGCCTCGGCCAGCGCCGCGCGGTCGGCCGACAGCGGCGCCGCGTGCTCGACGACCTCGTCTGCGTGGCCGGCGGTAATGCTGCCGACGAGCTGCGCGGTCGCGCCGCCGATGATGCCCTGCGCCGCGTACTGCTCCAGGCGGGCGCGCGAGTCGGCGATGTCGAGGTTGCGCATCGTGAGCTGCCCGATGCGGTCGGTGGGGCCGAAGGCGGCGTCGCCGACGCGCTCCATCGAGAGCTTCTCGGGCGCGTACGACAGGCCGGGGCCGGTCGTGTCGAGGATCGTGTAGTCGTCGCCGCGGCGCAGACGCAGCGTCACCTCGCCGGTCACGGCCGAGCCCACCCACTTCTGGATGCTCTCGCGCAGCATGAGCGACTGCGGGTCGAGCCACCGGCCCTCGTACATGAGGCGCCCGAGGCGGCGGCCCTCGGCGTGGTAGTTCGCGATCGTGTCTTCGTTGTGGATGCCGTTCAGCAGCCGCTCGTAGGCGATGTGCAGCAGCGCCATGCCGGGGGCCTCGTAGATGCCGCGGCTCTTGGCCTCGATGATGCGGTTCTCGATCTGGTCGCTCATGCCCAGGCCGTGGCGGCCGCCGATGCGGTTCGCCTCGAGCACCAGCTGCACGGCATCCGAGAATTCGACGCCGTTGATCGCGGTCGGGCGGCCCTCGACGAACGCGATGCGGACATCCTCGGTCTCGATCTGCACCGACTCATCCCAGAAGCGCACGCCCATGATCGGCTCGACCGTCTCGAGCGAGACGTCGAGGTGCTCGAGCGTCTTCGCCTCGTGCGTGGCGCCCCAGATGTTGGCGTCGGTCGAGTAGGCCTTCTCGGCCGAGTCGCGGTACGGGAAGCCGTGGGCGACGAGCCACTCGCTCATCTCCTTCCGGCCGCCCAGCTCGGTGACGAACTGCGCGTCGAGCCACGGCTTGTAGATGCGCAGGCGGGGGTTGGCGAGCAGGCCGTAGCGGTAGAAGCGCTCGATGTCGTTGCCCTTGTAGGTCGAGCCGTCGCCCCAGATCTCGACGCCGTCCTCCTTCATGGCGCGCACGAGCATCGTGCCGGTGACGGCGCGGCCGAGCGGCGTGGTGTTGAAGTAGGCCTTGCCGCCGGAGCGGATGTGGAACGCGCCGCACTGCAGCGCCACGAGCCCCTCCTCGACGAGGGCGGCCTTCGCGTCGACGAGGCGGCTGATCTCGGCGCCGTACTCCTTCGCGCGGCCGGGAACGGCGGCGACGTCGGGCTCGTCGGGCTGGCCCAGGTCGCCCGTGTAGGTGCACGGGATCGCGCCCTTGTCGCGCATCCACGCGACGGCGACGGAGGTGTCGAGACCCCCGGAGAAGGCGATGCCGACGCGCTCGCCGACGGGCAGGGAAGTCAGGACCTTGGACACGATCCCCGATTCTATCGGCGCGCCGGTGCGGCCCCGCGCCCGCGGGCGACGTGAGCGGGCGACGGATGCTCGGGTCGGCTCGGTCGCGTCCGTGGACGCCCGCGGCGGGCATCCGCACCCCTCGACTACCGTCGCCGGATGACCACTCTCATCATCGTGCTGCTGGTCCTGTGGGCCGTCTTCGCCGTCGTCGGCTTCGTCGTCGAGGGGCTGCTGTGGCTCGCGTTCATCGGGCTCATCCTGCTCGTCGCCACCGTCGCGTGGGGCTGGCTCAAGCGGCGCACCGGGCGCGACTAGGCGCGCCGGGGCCGGCCGGGTCGCTAGCCTCGGCGCATGACCGCAGCGCTGCGCATCCGGCCCGCGAACGAGGCGAGCTGGAGCGAGCTGCAGCTGATCCTCACCGGCACCGCCGCCCGCTGCCAGTGCACGCGGCAGCGGCTCGGCGACCACGACTGGTACGCGCTGCCGCCCGAGGCGCGGGGCGCGGTGCTGCGCGAGGCGGTCGGCTGCGATGACCCGCGCGCGACGTCGACGGTCGGCCTCGTGGCCTGGCTCGAGGACGAGCCGGTCGGCTGGGTCGCGGTCGATCGGCGCACCGCGTACACGCGCATCCGCAACTCGCCCGTCGCCTGGTCGGGGCGGCACGAGGCGAAGGACGACGAGACCGTGTGGGCAATCGCGTGCCTGGTGGTGCGACGCGGATTCCGACGCGAGGGGCTCACCTACCCGCTCGTCGCGGCGGCCGCCGAGCACGCCCGCGCGCAGGGTGCGCTCGCCGTCGAGGGTTACCCGATGCTGACCGGCGGTGCCGAGGTCACGTGGGACGAGCTCAGCGTCGCCCCGGTCGGGCCGTTCCTCGCCGCGGGCTTCGCCGAGGTGAGCCGGCCGACGAAGCGCCGCGTGGTCATGCGGCTCGACTTCGACTGAGCCGGCCCGCTCAGCCGCGCGCGGCCGCCTCGAGCTCGGCGATGACGAGCTTGCGCATCCCCATCATGGCCTCCATGACGCGCGCGGCTGCCGCGGGATCCTCCTGCTGCAGCAGCGCCGCCCATCGCTTCGGCACGATCTGCCAGGCGACGCCCCAGCGGTCGCGCAGCCAGCCGCAGAGCCCCGGCGCTCCGCCGTCGCCGGTGAGGGCATCCCACAGCCGGTCGATCTCGTCCTGCGAGTCGACCTCGACCTGCAGCGACATCGCGTCGGTGAACCCAGGCTGGTCAGCGGGACGGCCGTTGAGTGCGAGCATCCGCTGCCCCTGCAGCTCGAAGTCGACGCTGATCGGCGGCTGCCCGGGCGGGCCGTCCATCCGCCCGGTGATGCGCGAATCGGCGAGCAGCCTCACGTAGAAGTCGACGGCCTCGACCGCCTCCGACTCGAACCACAGGCACGGCACGATGCTCATGCTCGCGACCGTACGTCCGGTCGCGCCGGCGCTCGAGTCGACGTGCACAGGCTCGGCGCACGGCGGCGACGCTCGCGCCCGCCAGAATGAACCCATGACCCGCCGCGGCCTCATCCTGTTCGTCTCGCTCGGCATCATCTGGGGCATCCCGTACCTGTTCATCAAGATCGCGATCGCCGAGCTGAGCCCCGAGTTCCTCGTGCTCGCCCGCACGACGCTCGCGGCCGCGCTGCTGCTGCCGATCGCGGCCCGCCACCGCGCGATCGTTCCCGTGCTGCGTCGCTGGAAGCCGCTGCTGACCTTCGCCCTGTTCGAGATCGTGCTCGCCTGGTACTTCATCAACGCCGCCGAGCGCACGCTGCCGAGCTCGACGGTCGGGCTGCTGCTGGCGAGCATCCCCCTCGTGGCGATGGCGGTGGCCTTCCTCGGCGGCCGACGCGATCGGCTCACCGGCGTCAACCTCATCGGGGTCGTACTCGGCATGGCCGGCGTCGCCGCGATCGTGGGCCTCGACGTCGGCGGCAGCGACCTGTTCGCGGTCGCTGAGCTCGCCGTCGCGGTCGTCGGCTACGCGATCGGGCCCGCGATCCTCGCCCGGCACCTGCACGACCTGCCCGGTGTCGGAGTCATCGCCTGCGCCCTCGGCGTCAGCGCCCTCGCCTACGTGCCGGTCGTCGCGATCACGGGCGGCTGGCCGACGGTCATGCCGTCGACGATGACGATCGTGTCGGTCATCGTGCTCGCCGTGCTGTGCAGCGCGGTCGCCTTCCTGCTGATGTTCGCGCTCGTCGCCGAGGTCGGGCCGATCCGCATGTCGGCGATCACCTACGTCAACCCGGCCGTCGCGGTCGTCGCTGGCGCGCTCTTCCTCGGCGAGCAGATCACCGTCTGGACCCTCGTCGGCTTCGTCGCGATCCTCGCCGGCTGCGCGCTCGTGACGCGTCCCGACCCGCGCGCGGCTCGCACCGCCGAGCAGGCCGGGGCCGACGATCAGGCGGTGGATGCCGCTGCCGGGGCCGCGCCGTCGACCGGCACCGGGCATCCGACGCTCGATGAGGCGCTCGACGAGCCGGTGCCGCCCACCGAGCCGATCGTGCGGTAGCCGGCGCGCCGCCCGGCAGCCGTTCAGGCTCGGCGCGGCGGGAACGCAGGAGCGCCGAGCAGTGTTGACCCTGGTGGCGCCGCACTCCAGCGTCGCCGCCCGCGTCACCCGCACGAAGGAGCCGCCATGACCCGCGAGTACCGCGCCACCCCCGAGGCGATCGCCCGCCTCACCCCGATGCAGCGCAAGGTCACGCAGAATGACGGCACCGAGCCGGCGTTCCGCAACGAGTACTGGGACAACAAGGCCGAGGGCCTCTACGTCGACGTCGTCTCGGGCGAGCCGCTGTTCTCGAGCCGCGACAAGTACGACAGCGGCACCGGGTGGCCCAGCTTTACGAGGCCGATCAGCGCCGACGCAGTCACCACCAAGACCGACCGCACCCTCTGGATGACCCGCACCGAGGTGCGCTCGGCGCACGCCGACAGCCACCTCGGGCACGTCTTCGACGACGGCCCGCGCGATGCCGGCGGCCTGCGCTACTGCATGAACTCGGCCGCGCTGCGGTTCATCCCCGTCGACCAGCTCGAGGCCGAGGGTTACGGCGAGTACCGCGACCAGATCATCGACACCCCCACGAACGGAGCCTGACCATGACCATCGACCTCGACAAGGGCGAGATCACCCGCACCCCCGGCACCGAGACGGCCGTGCTCGCCGGCGGCTGCTTCTGGGGCATGGAGGATCTGATCCGCCGCCAGCCGGGCGTCATCAGCACGCGCGTCGGCTACACGGGCGGCCGCAACGACCACGCCACCTACCGCAACCACCCGGGCCACGCCGAGGCGGTCGAGATCGTCTTCGACCCGACCGTGACGACGTACCGCGACATCCTGGCGTTCTTCTTCCAGATCCACGACCCGTCGACGAAGGATCGCCAGGGCAACGACATCGGCTCCAGCTACCGCTCGGCGATCTTCCCGCTCACCCCCGAGCAGGAGCACGTCGCCCGAGAGACCATCGCCGACGTCGACGCCACCCGCCGCTGGCCGGGCCCCGCCGTCACCACGATCGAGCAGGCGGGCCCGTTCTGGCAGGCCGAGGAGGAGCACCAGGACTACCTGATCAAGCACCCCAACGGCTACACGTGCCACTACCCGCGGCCGAACTGGGTGCTGCCGCGGCGCGACGAGGCGGCGGCCAGCTAGGCGCCGATCACGAGGGCGGGGCGAGTGGATGCTCGCCTCGCCCTTCGTCGTCGGCGCCCACTAGCCTCGATCCATGACGGGTTGGTCGGGCGACGAGAGCCTCGCGGCGTCGGCCGCCCGACTGCTCGGGCCGGCGCACCCCGTCGCAGCGGTCGCGCTCGTCGGGCCGCACGGTGCCTCGACCGCGACGATCGGCACCTCGACCGACGCCGACTTCGAGATCGGCTCCCTCTCGAAGCCGATCACGGGGATGCTCTACCGCGACGCCGTCGAGCACGGCCGCGTCGCACCGACCACCGCCCTCGGCGAGCTGCTCCCCCTCGCGGGGCACGGGCCGGTCGCCGACCTCACCCTGGAGTCGCTCGCCACCCACCGCTCCGGGCTCCCCCGCCTCCCACCCCGCATGCAGCCCGTGCGACGCACCTGGGCCTTGTGGCGGCACGGCGCGAACCCCTACGGCGACTCGCTCGCTGAGCTGCTCGAGCAGGTGCGCCACATCAGGCTCGGCGGTACCCGCGGTCGATACTCGAACCTCGGGTTCCAGCTGCTCGGGCATGCCGTCGCCGCGGCCGCCGGCGCACGCTACGCCGACCTGCTGCCGCGCACCTTCGCGCTCGACCTGTGGGCGCCCTCCACCGTCGCCGAGCTGCGACCCACGAGCCTCACCGGGGCCACCGGGCGGGGCCGCCCGCGCGACCCATGGGTGGGTGAGGGTCTCGCGCCGGCAGGCGGGATCCGGACGACCATCGGCACGATGAGCTCGCTGCTCGCGCGAACGCTCGACGGCTCCGCCCCCGGGGTTAGCGCACTCGACGCGACGACGAGCCTCTCGCCGGGCATCCGCATCGGATCAGGCTGGCTCACCTCCACCCAGCACGGTCGCACGATCACGTGGCACAACGGGGCCACCGGCGGGTTCCGCAGCTGGATGGGCCTCGACCGCGACGCCAGCGTCGGCGTGATCGTGCTGTCGGCGCGCAACCGCTTCCTCGACCCGGCCGGGTTCGCGCTGCTCCGCGAGCACACCGCCGCCTGACCTGGAAGGCCCCATGCCCCGCGCCCTCGTCGTCGTCGCTCACCCCCGCCCCGGCAGCTTCACGCACGCGCTCGCCGAGGCCGTCGCCGACGGGTTCGCGGCCGCCGGGCTCGACGTCGACGCCCATGACCTGTACGCCGAGGGCTTCGACCCGCTGCTCACGGCCGCCGAAGCTGACACGACGCGCCCGCCCGCAGGGCACCTGGCCGACGGCGACGATCTCGTGCTGCGCCACCGCAGCGAGCTCGCCAGCGCCGACGTGCTCGCCGTCGTGCATCCGAACTGGTGGGGCAAGCCGCCGGCGATGATGGCCGGCTGGATGGACCGCGTGCTCATCCCCGGCGTCGCCTACACACTCGACGACCCTGCCGGAGCACCCACGAGCCTGCTGCCGTTGCGCGCCCTCTACGTCGTCAACACCTCCGACACGCCCGCCGACCGCGAGCACGACCTGTTCGGCGACCCGCTGCAGAGCATCTGGGCGCGCTGCGTCGGCCACTATCTCGGCGAGCCGCACACCGAACGTCGCGTGCTGCGCACCGTCACCGACTCCGATGCGGATGCCCGGCGCCAGTGGCTCGCCGACGTCACCGCCGACGCCCACCGCATCGGGCTCGCGGCGCAGCGCCGCGCAGAGTGGCGCAGCGCCACGTCAGGCGGTCGGGCGCTCCCCCACCGCGGTGCCCGGTGCGCGCCCCGACCCCGGCTGCTTCTTCTCCCGCTCCTCCACGAGCCACTCGGGCATCTCGTCGAGCAGGGCACGGATCTCCGCCGTCGTCATCGAGTCGCTCACCCCGGCGCGGGCGAGCGCCGAGTTCGACACGCCCAGGCGGCGCGAGACCTCATCGCGCGGGTGCGGGCCCTCACGCCGCAGCGTGACGAGCCACTGCGGCGGAGCATCCTGCATCGCCTGCAGCTCGGTGCGCGAGATCGGGTTCGCCCGGAACTCCTCCGGTGTGGCCGGCAGGAACACGCCCAGCTTCTGGGCCGCCGTCTTCGGGCTCAGCAGCTGCTCTTTCTTCGGCTTCGGCTGCTGGCGGCGGTCTTCGCGGGGCTCGTCGGTCATGCCTCGAGCGTAGGCGACGGCGGCGCCCGCGCGGCCCGCCGGTAGCCTGGCCCCATGCCCGATGCGCGCCCCGAACCCCTGCGCGTGGCCTTCGTGCCCGGCGTCACCCCCGGCAAGTGGGAGCGCATCTGGCGCGAGCGCCGCCCCGGCGGCCGCCTTGAACTGCTGCCGATGACGCAGGCGGATGCTCGGCGTGCGCTCGCCGACGGCACCGCTCACATGGCGCTGCTGCGCGACACCTCGGCAGACGACGAGTTCCACGCCATCCCGCTGTATCGCGAGACACCCGTCGTGGTGGCGCCCCGCGGGTCGGAGGTCGCCGAGATCGGCGGGCTCACCCTCGACGAGCTGCGCGACGTGGAGGGGCTGCCGCTGCTCGAGGTCGACCTCGTCGAGGGCACCGGCGCCGACGTTGTCGAACTCGTGGCCGCGAACGTCGGCATCGCCGTCATGCCGCAGTCGGTCGCACGGGTGCACTCGCGGAAGGATGTCGTCGCGCGGCCGGTCGTCGGGGCACCCGACACCGGGGTGTCGCTCGTCTGGCCGACGGTGAAGGCTCACCCACTGTGCGAGGTGTTCATCGGCATTGTTCGGGGGCGCACGGCGAACAGCTCGCGGTGACGGACGCGACGATGCCCCTGAAGGCGGCCGTCCTCCACATGCGCCGTCTCATTCGGGACCGTTGAGACCGCGCACGCCGCCACGGAGTCGCGCGGTGTCTGCGTGCACCCCGCGCCCTGGCGAAGCGAGACGAGTAACCTGGGCGAGGTGACATCAATGAGGAAATCACGCATACGCGCAACGAGCATCGCCGCCGGTCTCGTGCTGGCGCTTGGGCTGAGCGGCTGCACATCGGGCGTGTGCCCGGCAATCGGCTACATCCATGGGCTCACGGTCGAACTCGGTGGGAACACCGCCGCCGCCGCACAGGTGCAGTTGTGCAGAAGACCTCTTTGGCGGGGCGCAAGTGGATGCAGTGGCGCTCGTGATCGGCACCGTTGCGTCAAGAGTGGTTAGTGCTCGACCTCAACGATCTCGAAATCTGCCTCATCGTCCGGATCGAGCGGATAATCGCCCGGATTGGAGAGGTGTAGCACCTCGCCGCCCGTTGCATACGCACTCACTTGGGCAAGGCCGTAGTCGTTAGCCTCTTCTTCAGTATCGAAGATCTCGTCGTCCTCTTCGGAGGATCCGTCGCTGTACTTCATCACTACCTTGTAAGGCAACTGGTCCTCCTCCCCGCTCAGCGGCTACTTGATCCGCTTAGGGTTACGTCCGAACAGCTTGACGATGCTCTTGAAAGGTCCACCGGTCTTTTTTGTGCCGATGTAGTCGCCACGCTTGTTGTATTTATCCCACAGTCCAGTGCGGGAGTTCTTCTTCTGATAGCGGTCCTTGATGAGCCCGACACGCTTACCTTTGCCGGTGTTCTTTGCCATGTGGGCCTCCCGCCTGCATCGTACTGACCGATCGCGAGGACCGCACCGCCTCTCGGATCTGGAGGAGTTCGCGCTGATCCGCTCGTACTCGCTGGAGGTGGTGCCGCCGCATTCGCTGCTGGTCCGCATCGTCGAGCGGGCGCCGATCGGGGCGGTGGAGCGCGGGTCG
>NZ_JABUKC010000003.1 GCF_014595885.1 Microcella alkalica
TGACATTCGATTTCAATCCAAAGGAATCTCAACCGGCCGACAAACGTCGACCGACGAGGATAATTTGGCATTGACTTAGTGCACGCTGTTGAGTTCTCAAGGATCGGGCGCACCTGACCTCGCGCTTCGCAGCGCTCGCCACAGGGCCTTCCTTCCGGCCACCTGCGCCGGCGCTCCCGAGAGAGTCATCGTCGCGGAGGTGATCCGCTTCCCGCTCCCCCGCGCATCGGAACGGCGAGCCGTTCTGGCTGAGGTGGAGGGGGTCTGTTTCCGCTTGGGGCCCGGGAGGCTTCTCGCTCTCCCGCCCGCTTGGGGCAACGAGTAGATACATTACGGGCGAGCAGGGCATCCGCCAAATCGGAGTCGCCTCGGGCGTGTCGCGCCGCGTTCCCCCTCCAGGGGGTTGCGCCGGCCGGCCCGCGTCGAGACGAGAACGGGCCCGGCGCGCTCGCACCGGGCCCGTATCCGCCACCCGGGTCGTCGGGCGGGCAGCGTCTCAGTAGCGGTAGTGGTCGACCTTGTAGGGGCCGGCGACCTCGACGCCGATGTAGGCGGCCTGGCGCGGCGTGAGCTCGGTCAGCTTCACGCCGAGCGCCTCGAGGTGCAGGCGCGCCACCTTCTCGTCGAGCGCCTTCGGCAGCACGTGCACGCCGAGCGGGTAGGCATCGCGGTTCGTGTGCAGCTCGAGCTGCGCGAGCACCTGGTTGGTGAACGAGGCGCTCATGACGAAGCTCGGGTGGCCCGTCGCGTTGCCGAGGTTCATGAGGCGCCCCTCGCTCAGCACGAGGATCGAGCGGCCGTTCGGCAGGCGCCACTCGTGCACCTGCGGTTTGATCTCGATCTTCTCGGCCCCCGGCAGCGACTCGAGGCCCGCCATGTCGATCTCGTTGTCGAAGTGGCCGACGTTCGCCACGATCGCGAGGTGCTTGAGGCGCTGGAGGTGCTCGACCGTCACGACCGACTCGTTGCCGGTCGCCGTCACGAGGATGTCGATCTGGTCGATGACGTCGTCGAGCCGCGCGACCTGGAAGCCATCCATGGCCGCTTGCAGCGCGTTGATGGGGTCGATCTCGGAGACGATCACCCGCGCGCCCTGGCCGCGCAGAGCATCCGCGCTGCCCTTGCCCACGTCGCCGTAGCCGCACACGAAGACGGTCTTGCCGCCCATGAGCACGTCGGTCGCACGGTTGAGGCCGTCGGGCAGCGAGTGGCGGATTCCGTACTTGTTGTCGAACTTCGACTTCGTCACCGAGTCGTTGACGTTGATCGCCGGGAAGAGGAGCTTACCGTCGCGGTGCAGCTCGTAGAGGCGGTGCACGCCCGTCGTGGTCTCCTCCGTGACGCCGAGGATGCCCTGGCCGATGCGCGTGTAGCGCTGCGGGTCGCTGGCGAGGGATGCCCGGAGCACGTCGAGGATGACGCGCCACTCCGCGCTGTCGCCGGGCTGGGCATCCGGCACCGCGCCCGCCGCCTCGAACTCGGTGCCCTTGTGCACCAGGAGGGTGGCGTCGCCGCCGTCGTCGAGGATCATCGTCGGGCCGTCGTGACCGGTGGAGGACCAGTCGAAGATCTGCTGGGTGGCCCACCAGTACTCCTCGAGCGTCTCGCCCTTCCAGGCGAATACGGGCGTGCCCTCGGGCTTCTCGGGCGTGCCCGTGGCGCCGACGACGACCGCGGCCGCGGCCTCGTCCTGCGTCGAGAAGATGTTGCAGCTCGCCCAGCGCACCTCCGCGCCGAGCGCCCGCAGGGTCTCGATGAGCACCGCCGTCTGCACCGTCATGTGCAGCGAGCCGGCGATGCGCGCGCCCTTGAGCGGCTGGTGCGGCCCGAACTCCTCGCGCAGGGCCATGAGGCCCGGCATCTCGTGCTCGGCGAGGCGCAGCTGGTGGCGCCCGGCCTCGGCGAGCGCGAGGTCGCGGACCTTGAACTGCACGCCGTTGCGCTCGTCGACGGCGAAGGGGGATGCGGGGGCGCTCACGGGCGCGCCGGTCTCGATGGCCATGCGGCCATTCTCGCAGGCCGCGGCGCGTGGGCGCTGGGCGCGAGCCGAGCGATGCGGCTGGCGTAGCGCGGAGCGCGCTACGCGCGGATCAGCGCGAGCACCTCGTCGCGGATCGCCGCCATGACCTCGGGCGTCTGCGCCTCGGCGTTGAGGCGCAGCAGCGGCTCGGTGTTCGAGGGGCGCACGTTGAACCAGAACCAGCCGGCCTCGACGCTGCCCGTGAAGGTGAGGCCGTCGAGCTCGTCGGTCTCGGCGCGACCGGCGAAGGCCTCAACGATGCGCGTGTAGGCCGCGGGCACATCCGACACCGTGGAGTTGATCTCGCCGCTCGCGGCGTACGGGGTGTAGCGCGCGGCGAGAGCCGAGAGCGGGCCGTCGAACGCGCCGAACTGCGACAGCAGGTGCATCGCCGCAAGCATCCCGTTATCGGCGCCCCAGAAGTCGCGGAAGTAGTAGTGCGCCGAGTGCTCGCCGCCGAAGATGGCGCCCGTCTCGCGCATGCGGTCCTTGATGAGCGAGTGGCCGACGTGCGTGCGCACGGCGATGGCGCCCGCCGCCTCGATCGTCTCGGGCACGATGCGCGAGGTGATGAGGTTGTGGATGACGTGGATGTCGCCGGTCTCGCCGGCGGCGCGCACGCGCTCGATCTCGCGCTGCGCCACGATCGCGGCCACGGCGCTCGGCGTGACGGGCTGCCCGAGCTCGTCGACGACGAAGCAGCGGTCGGCGTCGCCGTCGAAGGCGAGCCCCAGGTCAGCGCCGTGCTCGACGACGGCGCGCTGCAGGTCGACGAGGTTCGCCGGCTCGAGCGGGTTGGCCTCGTGGTTCGGGAAGGTGCCGTCGAGCTCGAAGTAGAGCGGGATGACCTCGATGGGGAGCGCGGGCAGGCCGGCTGCGTTGCCGAGGACCGCTGGCACGGTCATCCCTCCCATGCCGTTGCCGGCGTCGACGACCACCCGCAGCGGGCGGATGGCCGAGAGGTCGACGAGCGAGCGCAGGTAGGCGGCGTAATCGGCGAGCACGTCGCGCTCGGTGTAGCCGCCCGGCTCCGCGACGGCCGGGATGGAACCGGCCTCGAGGTAGGCCTGCGCGCGGTCGCGGATGCCCGCGAGTCCGGTGGCGAGGCTGATGCCCTGCGCGCCCGCGCGCGAGAACTTGATGCCGTTGTAGGTCGCGGGGTTGTGGCTCGCCGTGAACATCGCGGCGGGGGCGTCGAAGCGGCCGGAGGCGAAGTACGACTCGTCGGTCGAACACAGCCCGAGGTTGACGACGTGGGCGCCGCGCGCCTGGGCTCCCCGGGCGAAGGCGGCCACGAAGCGCGGCGAGGAGTCGCGCATGTCGTGCCCGACCATGACCTCGATGCCGGCCGCGCCGATCTCGTCGACGAAGCCCGCGCCGAGCGCCTCGACCACCTCGTCGGTGAGCTGGGAGCCGACGAGCCCCCGGACGTCGTAGGCCTTGATGAACGCGCTGAGATCGGGTGCGGAGGTCACGCCTCCACCGTACCGGCGCGGCCGGGCACCGCCGGGCCGTCAGTGCGGGTCAGCCGACCTCGCCGAGCGCCGAGTAGCGCACGACCTGCCAGCCCTGCGGCGCCGACAGGCGCTCGGAGTGCCGCTCGCACAGGTCGTAGCTGTGCGGCTCGGGCCGGGCGCTGAGGGGCCCGAGCACGGCCATCGAGTCGGCGTAGACGTACGTCAGGGTCGCCACGGCGGCCTCGCCGCACGCGACCTTGCTGCACCCTCGAGAGCTCATCATCCACAGCATAGGGCGGGCATAGGCTTGGCCCATGCCGTTCGCCTCGCGTCGCCCGCGCTCGTACGCGAGCCCGCCGGCGCTGCCGAGCGCTCGCTCGCGGGCCCGGCACGGTCGAGACGGCCGCTCCCCCGTGACCGGCCCCGACCTGCCGCTCGTGCACACGCGCCTCGACCAGTTCGAGGCGACCGTGCAGGCGACCGCCGACTACCTGCAGGATCTCTGGCCCGACGAGCTCGCCGACCTGCGCATCGAGGTGCTGCCGATGCCCGATCAGCCGCCGAGCGTCAACGGCGTCGCCCGGTGGCGGGTGCTGCCGCAGCTGAAGCTCGTCGTGCTGTACCGCATCCCCATCGAGCGCATGAGCCGCCTGCACAAGGAGGACGACTGGCACCGTCGGCTCATGGTCGAGTCATGCGTCTTCCGCGCCGTCGGCGAGCTCATCGGCAAGGACCCGTGGGATCTCGCGCCCGACCGCTTCCGGCACTGGTAGCGAGCCCGCGCGGCTCTGCGCCGCGCGCTACGGGTAGACGGTGATGGGGCGCGGGGCGGCGACCGGCGGCAGGATGCGCGAAGAGGCGAGCCCCGCATCCGTGCGATAGGTGACGCTCGCGTGCACCCCTCCGCTCACGGTGAGCACGGGCGCCGAGCCCCCCGGCACGGGCAGGCTCGTGCGCGAGCGGGCGGGCACCTCGACAGTCTGCCCGTCGATCGTGACGGTCGCGCCCTCGTCGGGGGCGACGAGGTGCAGGGTCGCGCCCGAGCCCGGTGCGATGGCGGCGAGGATGTCGCCGTCGGTCTCCGCGAGCGCGGGTGCCGCGCTGAACCAGGCGGTGTCGACGCCGTCGGCCGCGGCGACCGACGTGCGCGCCGCGGCCACGATCGGCGCGGTGGCGTCGACGATGATGCTGTACTCGCCGTCGGCGAGCTCGCTCAGGGCCAGGTCGACGACCGCACCCGCATCGATGCTCGCCGTCAATGCCGCCCCCTCGCCGCCCGCCTCGGGCAGGATGCTCACGGTGATCTCCGCGCCCTCGTCACCGGGCGCGAGCACCCGCAGCACGGGGGCGAAGTCGACTGCGCCGAAGCTCGCCGTGGCCTCGGCGAGCGCCTGCGCGTCGGCGATCGGGGCCGCCGGGATGACGACGCGCTCGGCGGGCGCCGTCACGGGCGTGACGACGTCGAGACCCGCGGGCTCGAGGCCGACGATCGTCGACTGCTGCAGGGTCGCGGCGACGGCACCGCCGCGACTCGACACGCGCACGACGGGCGAGGCCTCGTCGGGTGCGATGCCGGCGAGCGGGATGAGGCGCTGCTCGCCCGGCTCGACGATGATGCCGTTCGTGCCGGGAGTCTCGCGCGCGCCGTCGGTGCCCCACACCGCGAGATCGACGGTCGCCGCGACGACCCCGGGGTTGCTGAGCACGACGGTGCTCGAGCGGCCCGTCGTCGTGCTGCCGCCGACGAGCCAGGCCGTCGGGGCGGGCGGCAGGCACTCGGCGACCGCGAGCCCGCCGAGCTCCGCCTCGTCGAGCGCCTGGCGCTCGGTCGCCGCGACGTCGTCGCTCGGGGCCTCCGCGGGCAGCTCGACCACGGCGGCGCCGCCGTCGACCGCGTCGCTCTCGACCAGGGCACCCTCGACGAGCCCCTCGCCGGCGACGCGCCGATCGGGCTCGCCCACCGCGATGAGCTCGGGGTTCTCGCCGCGCGACAGGCCCAGCACGGGTCCTCCGCAGACGAGCTGCTGCGCCGCCCGGACGGGCGTCACCTCGACGCCCTGCGGCGTCGCCACGACGACCGGGCCGGGCACGAGCAGGGCCGTCGCGAGGAGCGCGGCGGCGCCCGCCGCCCCCGCCAGGAGCAGACCCGTGCGGCGCCCGATGGCGCGGGAGCGGTCAGTCATCGTCGTCCTCCGCGAACGTCGTCGCCGGGTCGTCGATCGTGCCGTGCTCGGCCCGCACCCGCCGGGGGCGGCGCCCCGTCGGCACCGCGAGCAGCAGCGTCAGGGCGAGGATGCCGAGCTGCGCCGCGAGGAACGGCCACGCGGTCGCGGGGCGCGCCGCGATCGCGGCCGGGGTCTCGTCGTCGGCGACGACGCGCCACAGCAGGCCGGCATCCGTGTCGCCGACGGGCACGAGGAGCGGGTCGGCGTCGAGGGACGCCGTGATGGCGGCGCGGACAGCCGCGGGAGCCTCGGAGCCGGTCGTGCGCGACCGCTCGGCGAGCAGCACGAACCGCACGTCTGCCGACTCGAGCAGGGGGGCGGCGTCGGCGCCGCTCGGCACGGCGAGAGTGACGGCGAGGTCAGCGAGATCGGAGGCGGCCAGGTCGGGAGCGAGCTGGTCGGCGGTGGGTCCGCCGAGGCCCGCGCCGCCCGTGCTCGCCGGAACACCGAGGCCGGCGGTGCGCAGGACGGTGCGCTCGTCGATGAGCGCTGCCCCTGAGCCGCGTTCGAGGCGGGCGGCGATGCCCTCCTCGAGCGGCGTGAGCACGAGCGTGGCGATGCCCGGCTCGTCGGCCGCAGCGGCCGCGACGATCGCCGGGAGCCCGCGATCGGGAGCCGGCCGCACCGTCGCCGTGCCCAGCGGCAGCGCGGCGAGCGCCGGAGCGACGGCGAGCGCGGCCGCGACCACGACCGCGAGCGCCGGCACGACGGCTGCGCGGCGCAGGCCGTCGAGCGCGAGCCCGGCGGCGAGCGCGAGCCCGAGCCAGTAGAGGCCGAGCGCGGGAGCGGTGTCGAGGCGCACCGCGACGCCCTCCGCGGTGGCGACGGCGACGTTCGACACGAGCACCGCGGTCAGCAGTCCGCTGGCGGCGAGCACGAGGGGCACGATCGCGCGGCGGCCCTCGCGCAGCCCCAGGGAGGCCAGCACGAGCACGGCGAGCGGGGCGGCGAGCGCCGCGAGCACGACCGGGATGAGCGCGGGCGCGACGTCGGCCGGCAGCAGCGCCGCCACCGGCTCGATCACGCGCCCGAGGTCGGGCCAGCCGAGCACGATGCCGGTCGGGCTCGCCGGCGCCGGCTGCGCCGGGCGGCCGGGATCGGCGAGCAGCCCGAGCGGGGTGCCCCGCAGCACCTGAGCGATCGCGAGGGGCGCGAGCAGGGCGACCGTCGGCACGGCGAGCGTCAGCAGTCGCACGGCGCGGCGCGGGCGGGCGAGCATCCACGCCGCCCAGGTGACGACGAGCGCCGGCAGCAGCGAGGGGGCGGATGCGACGGTCACCGCCGCGAGGAGCCCCGCGGCCGCGGTCGCGCTCCACGATCGCGGCGCGCGCGCGGCGGCGGCGACGAGCCACGGCGCCGCGAGCAGCGCGACGAGCGCCGGCAGCCGCGCGTCGACGAGCGACACGGCCAGCGCCGGCGAGAGGGCGTAGACGACGGCGACCGCCGCAGCTGGGCCACGCCGTTCGACGAGGCTCGCGGTCGCCCACCAGGCGCCGAGGCCCGCCAGCGCGGGGGCGGTGATCCAGAGGATCACGATCGCGAGCGAGGGCTGCCAGAACGTCAGCGACCCGAGGGCGGCCAGCACGAAGGCGAAGGGGTCGGGCGGGGCGGCGCTCGTGGCGAGCACGCCCTGCCAGAGCGTCGGGGCATCCGTGGCGAGGGGGCCGAGCGCACCACCCGCGAGCGCCGGTGCCGTGACCAGGGGCGCCATGAGCGCCGCGCCGATCAGGCCGAGGCCCAGCACGACGAGCGCGCCGCCGGGGAAGAAGTCGGGGCGCGGCCGGGCGTCGGCCTCCCCCGCGCCGAGCTGCGCGTCGCGCGCGATGGCCCGGCGGCGGCGCACCTCATCGGGTCGCATGCGCAGCGCGTCGATCGCCGCCCACCCGACCGAGCGGCCCCGGGCGAGACGACGACGGGCGGCCGGGACGGCGGCGCCGGAGAACGCCACGGCGAGCGCCGCGACGAGCTCGCCCGGGGCGAGCGCCGGGCGCTTGCCGAGCAGGTGACCGAGCGCGCGCATCACTGCGAGCGGCACGAGGGCGAGCCAGTGCAGCGGCACGAGTGCCGCCGGTGCGTAGACGAGGCGGCGATGCAGCTGAGCGGTGCGGCGCCAGCGCGCGACGGTGCGCGGCGCCACCCCGGGGCGGTGCCACTGCGCGGTCGAACCGTGCACGAACACGCGCGCGAGCGGCACGCCGACGACGCGGTGCCCGGCGAGCCGGGCGCGCACGCACAGGTCGAGCGCGGCGTCGACGGTCGGCAGTGCGGGGTCCGTCCCGCCGAGCGCCTCCCAGACGGCGCGGCGCACGAGCAGGCCCGCCTCACCCATCGCCAGCACGTCCTGCAGGCGGTCGTGCTGCGCCTGGTCGAGCTCGCGCTCGGCGATCGCGACCGTCGCGCCGGAGCGCGTCAGGGTCTCGCCGTACTCGGCGATGACGGTCGGTCGCGCGGCAACCATCTGCTTCGGGCCCGCGATCGCGACCGAGGGGGCGATCTCGACGGCGCCCAGCAGACGCTCGAGCGCCCGGGAGTCGGGCGTCGCGTCGTCGCGCAGCAGCCACAGCCACTCCTCGACGCCGCCGTAGGGCGACTCCGTGACCTCGTGCGGCGGCAGGGCCGCGACGGCGCGGGCCACGCCATCGCCGAAGGCGGTCGACGTGGGCGCGGTGACGGCGTGCGTCGGAGCGAGCTCCATGAGCGCGGCCGTCGTCGCGGCATCCCCCGCGGCGTCGACGACGACGAAGCGGTCGGGCCGACGGGACTGCTCGGCGAGGGCGCTCAGCGTCTGTCGCAGCGGCTCGCCCCCGCGACGGGCGACGAGCACCGCGGTCACTCGGGCTTGCATCGGCCCGAGCCTACGTGCCGCTCGGGCTCGGTTCGGCAGACACGCGCGGCGGCGGTCAGGCGGGGCGTCAGGCGCGGCGGCGGAGCTTGCGGCGCTCGCGCTCGGAGAGGCCGCCCCAGATGCCGAAGCGCTCGTCGTTCTTGAGCGCGTAGTCGAGGCACTCGCCGCGCACCTCGCACGAGGTGCAGATCTTCTTGGCGTCGCGCGTCGAGCCGCCCTTCTCGGGGAAGAACGCCTCGGGGTCGGTCTGCGCGCACAGCGCGTCGGCCTGCCAGGCGAGCGCGTCGTCATCCTCGACGAGTCGCGGCTTGCGCACCCCGGGAACGCCGAGGCGGACGGGGTCGACGAACCAGTTCTCGGGAACCGTGTTGCGGTACTCGCTCATCCGTGACGCTCCTTCCCCCGGGTGGCTGCTCCCCTGCCTGCCGCCGGGATGCCCCTAATTACACTCGTGTGATTCCGCCGCGTCAAGTCGCGAATCGTAAAAGGGTCGACCTCGGGTTCAGAGTTGCGACGCGCCGACGGAACGGTTACGGAGGCGGTGCGCTGGAAGCGCTTCCACCAGTCCCCGTTCGGGGGACAGCTGGTTCTGTCCCCCCTCGAGCGACCGTCAGGCGGATGCTCGCCGCGCCTCCCACGCCGAGCGCACCATCTCGGCGAGCGAGTGCCGCATGCGCCACTCGAGGTCGCGCGCCGCGAGCTCGCCGCTCGCCACGATGCGCGGCGGATCCCCGGGACGCCGGGGCCCCACCTCGGGATCGAAGGCGATGCCGGTCTCGGCGGCCATCGCATCCATGATCTGGCGCACGGAGACGCCGTCGCCCGAGCCGAGGTTGTACGAGCGCTCGAGGGGCTCGCCCGCGTCGAGGCGGCGCGCAGCGGCGACGTGGGCGAGCGCGAGGTCGGCGACGTGGATGTAGTCGCGCACGCACGTGCCGTCGGGCGTCGGGTAGTCGGTGCCGTTAATGCGCGGCGCGCGGCCCTCGATGAGGGCCTCGAACACCAGCGGGAAGAGGTTGTGCGGACTCGTGTCGAACACGGCGGGGTCGCCGGAGCCGACGACGTTGAAGTAGCGCAGGCTCGTGTGGCGCAGCCCCGCGGCGACCTCCTGGTCGGCGAGCAGCCACTCGCCGATGAGCTTCGACTCGCCGTAGGGGCTCGCGGGGGCCTTCGGGGTGCCCTCGGTGACGAGGTCGATGTCGACGGCGCCGTAGACGGCCGCGGAGCTCGAGAACACGCAGCGGTCGACACCGTGGCGCTGCATCGCCTCGAGGAGCGTGATCATGCCCGTGACGTTCTGCTCGTACGTGTGCAGCGGCCGCTGGACGCTCACGCCCGCGTACTTGAAGCCCGCGACGTGGATGACGCCCGTGACGCCGTTCTCGACGATCGCGCGGTCGACCGTGGCGGCGTCGAGGATGCTCGCCCGCACGAACGGGACCCCCTCGGGCACGAACCGCTCGTGCCCGCTCGAGAGGTCGTCGAGCACGACGGCCTCGAGGCCCGCGTCGAGGAGGGCACGCACGACGTGCGCGCCGATGTATCCGGCGCCGCCGGTCACCAGCCAGGTCATGCGACCAGGCTAGTGGCCGTCGCGGACGCAGCTCAGTACACCGGCACCGTGCTGGAGTGACGGACGAAGAAGTAACGGCCGTTGTACCAGACGCGGTACCAGACCCGGTTGCTGACCTCCATGCGCAGCGCGATCCGCGCCGGAAGGGTGCCGAGGTAGCCCGTGCCGAGGCCGGAGTACATCGCGGTCGGCGCGGCGGTCACGAGGTTGTAGTCCGAGAAATTGCCTCGCACGTCGATCGGGTGCTCGAGGTGCTCGAACGCCACCTGCGCGAGGGAGCGGATGGCCTCGCGAGTCGAGTTGCGCTCGCCGATGATGGTGATCGCGAACGGCTCGCCCTCGGCGAAGACGATGCCCGCGTCGGCCTGCACCATGCCCGTCGACACCCACAGCTCGCCGACCTTGTTCGAGACCTTGACGCCGTGCTCGACGCCGGAGGGGATACGGGATCGCCACAGCTGGTCGTCCAGGTGCTTGAGCAGCAGATCGGTCGAGGCGGGCTGCAGCAGCTGGCGCTTGTAGAGCAGGACGAGGAGTCGGTTGACGTCGTTCGTCGTCGTGCGCTTCGCCGAGCGATAGATGCCCTGCCCGTCGTAGCCGACGTACCACGTGCTGCGGAACCCCGAGAGGTAGAGCTGCCGGTTGATGGAGTTCTGGCCGAGGAGGGCGAGCAGATCGCCGTGGCAGAGGTTGTCCGACGCCTGGATCATGACGCGGATGCACTCGCCGACGCTCACCCCGGATCGCGTCTTCGTGCTCAGGCTGAGGCTTCCCTGGTCGACTCGCATGAGGGCGACGTAGGCAGCGAACAGCTTGATGACGCTCGCGGGCTCTCGGAGCGTCGTTCCCCCGATCGCGACCGATCGCTCGTGACCCTCGAGCACCTGCACGGTCACGGAGTGCACACCGGGAAGTCGGGTGATCGCCGTCGTGAGCTTCTGCGACAGGATGCGCTTGTCGGCCGCGATGTCGAAGCAGACGGTCAGGGCGGCCACGGGATCGCCCACCACGGCCCGTTCGCCGACGAGGGTGACCGTCGCCCCGGAGAGTCTTCCGCCGGCATCCTGCGCGACGGAGGGCGCGACGCACGTCGGCTCTGCGAAGTAGAGCGGAGCACCCAGAGCGGCGACGTAGGAGATGGAGGCGAGCGCGCCGGCGAACCCGTTCTTCGACGAGAGCGCGACGGCAGCCGGCGACGGGAAGACGCGTTTCGCGATCGCGACGGAGACCGCGGCATGATCGGCGCCGCTCGACCGCACCACGGTGAATCCCGCGCCGGTCAAGGACGAATCGAGCCGGCTCGGCAGCGCCGTGGCGGTGCCCACCATGTGCACGCTCGTGACTCCGAGCGCGCGGAGCAGCGCGATCGTCGCAGGGTCGACGGCAGCGAGCGCGGAGTCGATCGCGATGACGGGAGCGCCGAGCTCCGCGGCCGCGGCGGAGGCGGCGAGCGTATCGGACTGCACCCGACCGGAGACCAGGACGGCGCTCGTGGCAGAGGCGTACGATTCGGCGACGATCGCGCGCGAGGTCGCGTACCGATCTGCTCCTGCCACTCGCCTCACGGGGAATCCGAGTGCGGAGATCGACGACTCCACGCTGGCGCTCACGCCCGTCGCGCCGCCCAGCAGCACGACCTGATCCGGTTCGAGGCGCGTGATCTCGGACGCGACTCGAGGGTCGAGCGCGGACGCGGTCGTCCACAGCAGGGCGCCGCCGACATGGTGGGCTGCGGCACCGGCCGACAGCGCATCCGCGAACATGCCGATGTTGCCGACGAACACCGTGCCGACCCCCACAGGGTAGGTCGCCTGACTGGCGGCGACGGCCGTGCCGATCTGATCCGTGCCCGCGAGCCGATCGACAGCGGCGACGGCGAAGGGCGCGTCGGCGTCTGTCTGCTCCGGCTCCTGGCTCGGGCTCGGCGCCGGAACCGTCGACGGCGCGGGCGGCTCGCTCGGCGCGGGCTCCTCGCTCGGCGCGGGCTCCTCGCTCGGCGCGGGCGGCTCAGTGGGCGCCGGCTCCTCGCTGGGCACGGGCTCGTCGCTCGACGACGGCTCGGGCGAGGGCGTCGCACTCGCCGAGGCGCTCGGCTCGGCGCTGCTGCTCGGTGCGACCGCGGCGTGCGCGGCTGACACCGGAACGATCATCATCAGCGCGGTCGCGATCGCCGTGATCGCGTGGGCTCGAGCCCGGACATCCCCCATGACGTCTCCCCCCGGTGTCGTCCTGCGCAGGATAGCTCACGATCGGCCCGCGGTCAGCGCCCCGCCCTCAGACCGTGTTCGCGATCCCCCGACGCGCCGCCACGAGGCGACCGTCACCGCGGACGACGAGCGGCCCGTCGTCCGAGAGCACCGCCTCGCCCCGCGCGAGCGTGGAGCCGTCCGGCAGCTGCACGGAACCCTCGAGGCACAGGACGAGGGTGGGCCCCTCGCTTCCGATGGCGAGGCCGTCGACCGCGGCTCCGCGGTCGACCGAGACGAGCTGGAACTCCTCGACCGGCGGTGAGAAGAGCGTCACGCCGGGAGCCGGGCGCGAGGGCGCGAGGATCGGAGCCGGCATGCTCCGGGCATCGAGCACGCGGAGCAGCTCGTCGGCATCGATGTGCTTCGGTGTGAGACCGCAGCGCAGCACGTTGTCGCTCGCTCCCATGATCTCGATGCCGAGCCCGCTGAGGTAGGCGTGCAGGTTGCCTGCGGGGAGGAACAGAGCCTCTCCCGGTCGCAGGACGACCGTGTGCAGCAGCGTCGCGACGGCGACCCCGGAGTCTCCCGGATAGTGCGCCGACACGAGCGCGAGCGAGCGGAGCCACGGGGGCGCTTCGGCACTCGCCTGCGATCCAGCCGCCTCCCCGAGCGCCGCGACGACACCGCTCACCTCGTGACCCCCGGCGATGAGCCATGCGACCGTCGGCTTCAGGGCGTCGTCGTCGGTGAGACGGTCCAGCAGCGGGCGCAGGCGGGTGTCCTCGAGCGAGGCGAGGTCGGCCGCCGACTCCTGCGCGGGACGGAATCCGGCGAGCGCGACGAACGGGTCGCTGAGGGCCATGAGCAGCTCGGGCTTCGCAAACGGGTCGCGGTAGCTGCGATGCGGCGCGTCGACGGGGATGCCCGCGGCCGACTCTCGCTCGAAGCCGTCGCGCGCCTGCTTGGGCGAGGGGTGCACCTGCAATGAGAGCGGCTCGCCCGCGGCGAGCACCTTGAGCAGGAACGGCAGGCGACCTTCAGGCAGCGTCTCGCTCGCCCACCGCGCCAGGTCGCGGCCAGGAGCACCATCGTCGACGATGCGCGCCGGCGAGCCCGCGTGCGTGCCCAACCACAGCTCCGCCTCCGGCGACCCGGAGGCGTCTCTGCCGAACAATCGCGAGATCGCCCCCACCTCACCCCACGCGTACGGACGCGGGTCGTTCGTGAGTCGGACGAGCACGGAGTTCCTCACGGATCAGGAGCGAGCATGAGCGCCGATCGCAGAACGAACACCCCCCAGGTCTGGGGCCTCGCCCGGGCGAGCGGCACCGCCCTACTCTAGAGCCGACTCGGGGGGGTTCGATGGCAGGGGCTGCGTTCATCGCGCTGACGACAGCGATCATCATGGCGACGACGAGTGCGCCAGCGGCGGGGGCCGCGGTGGCCGCCGCGGACGAGCGCTCGTGGATCGTCGAGACCGACGCACCCCTGGGCGCCGCGACGCTGGCGGCGCTCGGGATCGAGGCACCGGCGCGCGACGAGGTGCTGAGCGAGGTCGCCGAAGGTTTCGTCGCCGACCTGACCGGCGCGCAGGCGCGATCGCTCGACGCGGTGCCGGGCGTGACCCTGCACGCCGACATCCCCATCGAGCTCGCCGACACGCAATCGGGTGCTCCTTGGCACCTGTCTCGGCTCGATCAGGCGGAGCCACCGGTCGACTCGCGATTCGAGTACCCGGCGAGCGCTGGCAACGGCGTGCGCGTCTACATCGTCGACACGGGAGTGTCGCCGCACCCCGACCTCGGCGCGCGACTCGCCGCCGGCTTCACGACCGTGGCCGACGGCCTCGGCACTGCGGACTGCGACGGTCACGGCTCGCACGTCGCCGGACTCGCCGCGAGCTCGACCTACGGCGTCGCCAAGCTCGCCACGATCGTGCCGGTGCGCGTCTTCGGCTGCAGCGGCCCGGCATCGCTGAGCGACGTGCTCGACGGCCTCGACTGGATCGCCGGCACGCACCCCGCGGGAACGCCGGGCGTCATCAACCTCAGCATCGCGGGCGCGGTCTCGCCGATCCTCGACCAGGCCGTCAACACGCTCGTGGCCGAAGGGTTCGTGGTCGCGGCAGCCGCCGGCAACGGGGGCACCGACCAGGTGGGTGACGATGCGTGCGGCGAGTCGCCGGCTCGCGCCGCCGCTGCCCTCACCGTCGCCGCCGTCGACGCGGCGGATGCTCGAGCCGGGTTCTCGAACTTCGGCTCGTGCGTCGACCTCTTCGCCCCGGGCGTCGGGATCCGGTCGCTGACGGACACGGGCTCGGGCTCGACGATCATGTCGGGCACCTCGATGGCGACCCCGCTCGTCGCAGGAGCGGCCGCCCTCGTGTGGTCGCTCGATCCGACGCAGCTCGGCAGCACCGTGTCCTCGCGCATCATCAGCGGTGCGATGACGGGCACCGTGACGTCGGCGGGTACGGGCAGCCCGAACCGGTTGCTGAACCTGCAGTTCGCCTCGCTCATCGGCATCGCGCCGCCCAGCGCTCCGCAGTCGCTCGCGGTCACCGCCAACGACGGCGCCGTGCTCACGCTGGCCTGGGAGGCTCCGGCCGACGCGGGCGGCGGCGAGATCACCGACTACGCGCTCGAGTACCGCCGCGTGGGGACGACCGCGTGGACTACGGTCGCCGACGGCGTCAGCACCGAGACCTCGTACACCTTCTACGGCCCGAGCGTCGGGGCGAACTTCGAGTTCGCCGTGCAGGCGCGCAACGCCGCTGGCCTTGGCGCCGCTGCATCGACCAACGCGACCGTGCCGAGCCCCGCGCCCTCGGCGCCCACGGGGCTCACCGTGACGGCCAACACGAGCCAGAGGCTGGCGTTCGGCTGGAGCTCCCCCGCGAGCGTCGGGGCCGGGCCGGTGACGGACTACGTGCTGCAGTACAAGCGGTCGACCTCGACGACGTGGACCACCGTGGCCGACGGCGTGAGCACGACGACCTCCTTCGCGTTCGTCAACCCGAGCGCGAACGCGACCTTCGACGTCAAGGTCTTCGCGCGCAACGCCTACGGCACCGGTCCGTCGGCATCGGTGCGCGTGACCACTCCGCCGAAGACGCCCGGGCCTGTCGCCGCCCTCGCCGTCGCGGCGAACACCTACTCAGCGCTCACCTTCGCGTGGGAACCTCCGACCAGAACGGGGGCCGGGCCCATCACGGACTACGTGCTTCAGTACAAGCGGTCGACCTCGACCACGTGGACGACCCTCGCCGATGGCGTCAGCAGCACGCGCCGCAGCTTCACCTTCAGCAACCCGGCCGGCGGGACGACCTTCGACTTCAAGGTGTTCCCGCGCAACGCGTACGGCACCGGCACGTCGACGACGGTGCGCGTGACAACGCTCGTCAAGAAGCCGGGCTCGCCGACCGCTCTCGCCGTGACGGCCAACACGGCCAGTTCTCTCGGGTTCTCCTGGGCTCCGCCGGAGAACCAGGGCGCAGGCCCCATCACCGACTACGTGCTGCAGTTCAAGCGGTCGACGTCGACGACCTGGACGACGATCGCGGACGGCGTGAGTCCCTCCCGCCTCGATTTCGCGTTCGTGAACCCGACGCCCGGTGTGACCTTCGACTTCAAGGTCTTCGCGCGGAACGCCTACGGCACCTCGCCCTCCACGAGCATCCAGGTCACGACACCGAACTAGCGCGGTGCGCCCGACGTCAGGGTCTGCACGACCGAGCTCGCGATCATGACCGCCTCGGCGGTGACGTCGGGGTCGGCGGCACCGACGCTCTCCGGGTCGTCGAAGCTGATGCCCAGCACATCATCGCCGACCACGACGACGAGCTGCACATCCCCATCCTGTCTCGTCTCGGAACGGGAGGAGGTGCGCTCGATCCGCACCCGGCACCGCGATCTCGACGCCGCCCGGGAGGCGCGAGAGCGCCCACGCGGCCGCGGGCACGACGTCGACCACGAGGCGACCCTCCCAGGCGCCTCTCGCCAGCAGATCCCCCCATTCGCAGGTCACGCCCCCTGACCGCTGGAGTGCGATCAGCACGAGGTGCGGAGCGTCGTCCCACCCGACCTCCATCGAGTCGCGAGCCAGCCCGGGAAGCTCGCCAGCAGCGGGCGAGCTGGCAAGGTCGATGTCGGCGCACGACGCGGGGAGGCTCAGCGGACCACCCGGTGACTCGGACGGGACGGACGGTTCCGGGAGCGCCGCGAGCGCACCTCCGATGCTGGCGACGGCCTCGTCGATGACCGGGGCGATGGCCCCCGGGGTGTCGGCGTTGAAGAAGATCTCGGCACCGTAGTGCTCGAGTCCGAGTCGCACGCCGCAGTGCCTCGCGAGCTCGATGTCGTCGAAGCAGTAGCGCGCCTCGACGATGCCGTCGCTCACCGTGGGGGCGACGAAGCCCTCGACCCAGCTCGGTGCGACGTCCGCGAGCACGTGGACGAGGAGCGACACGCCGCCCTCCCCTGCGTCGAAGTCACACGACAGGAGCCCTCCGTTCACGAGAGACGCACTCGACAGGAAGAACTCCCGTTCGGGGGCAACCGTGAGCCCGTCTGCCAGGAGGACCGCCGGCGCGAGATCCGCGCACTGCAGCGGCACCTGCGACGCACCAGCCGGGAGCGCGGACATCGACGGGCTCGGCGCTGGGCTCGCCGGAGGCGACGACGCGGGGGCCGCCTACGGCGCCGCGGGACCGGGCGAGGCGCAGGCGCTCAGCAGCAGGGCGGCGACGATGAGGAGCGGAGCGCAGGATCGCGGCGGACGAGTCATGGCGCGAATCTATGGCCTCCGCGCGCAATGGTGAGTCATCATCGATGACGATTGCGCAACGGATCCGCTGTGCTCGGCCAACAAGGGTGCGCAGCATCCGATGCCACGACTGCCCAGGGGCACACAAACCGGGCCCGGTCGCCGGGCGGAGGATCCTACGCTGAGCCACGACGGCGCATCGCGCCGGACGACCCCGCGACCTGAGCCCGGAGGCAGCATGACCTTCCCCACCCTCGCCAGCGACTTCCTCGGCTTCGAGGCCGATCTCGCCGACCACGAGCGCGAGGCGCTCGTGGCCCTCCGCGAGCACGCCGAGCAGAGCATCCGCCCGCTCGTGAATGAGGCGTGGGAGGCCGCGACCTTCCCGCACGAGATCCTGCCGGGGCTGCACCGGCTGCCGATCTTCGGGCAGCTGTGGGAGGAGACGCGTACGGGCGAGTACTCGGCGCTCTACGGCGGCTGGGCGGCGCTCGAGCTCGCGCGCATCGACGCGAGCATCGCCACCTACGTCGGCGTGCAGAACGGCCTCGCGATGGGGTCGATCGGCGTCAACGGCTCGGCCGAGCAGAAGGCCGAGTGGCTGCCGAAGCTCGCGAGCGGCGAGGTCATCGGCGCGTTCGGGCTCACCGAGCCGCTCTCGGGCAGCGACGCCGCGCAGGGCCTGCGCACGACGGCGACGCCCGACGGAGACGGCTGGGTGCTCAACGGCTCCAAGCGCTGGATCGGCAACGCGACCTTTAGCGACATCACGATCATCTGGGCGAAGTCGACGGAGGACGGCCAGGTGAAGGGCTTCATCGTGCCGACCTCGACCCCCGGCTACACGGCGACGAAGATCGAGCGCAAGCAGTCGCTGCGCATCGTGCAGAACGCCGACATCACCCTCGAGGACGTGCGCGTGGATGCTGCGCTCAAGCTCGAGAAGGCGAACTCGTTCCGCGACACCGCGGCAGTGCTGCGGCTGACGCGCGCCGACGTCGCCTGGGCCGCGGTCGGCACGGCGATCGGCGCCTACGAGGCAGCCGTGGCCTACACGACGGAGCGCGTGCAGTTCGGCAAGACGATCGCGCACCACCAGCTCGTGCAGGATCTGCTGAGCCGCAGCCTCATGAACATCACGGCGTCGATCGCGATGTGCACGCGCGTGTCGCAGATGCAGGACGCGGGCACGCAGCGTGACGAGCACGCCTCGATGGCGAAGGCGTACGCGACGACGGCGATGCGGCAGACCGTCGCGATGTGCCGCGAGGCGCTCGGCGGCAACGGCATCGTGCTCGACTACGACGTGGCGCGCTTCTTCGCCGACGCCGAGGCGCTGTACAGCTACGAGGGCACGCGCGAGATGAACAGCCTCATCGTCGGCCGCGCGATCACGGGGGTCGGCGCGTTCGTGTGACGCTCGGGCCGGCACCGGCGACCCACCTCGCCGGTAGGCTTGCCGACATGTCCTGGCTCCGCGAGCGCCGCGTCGCGCTCGCCGCCGCGACCCTCTTCACGGCCCTCGCCGGCGACTTCTGGCGCTACCTGCTGAGCTGGTACGGCTGGGGCGCGATCGCCGCCGTGCTCGTCGCCCTGTGGATCGCGCTCGCCGTGCGCGAGCGACTGTCGTGGCGCGGCGTGCCGATCGCGCTCGCGCTCTTCGTGGGGCTCGCCGCCACGAGCATCCTCTGGTCGCAGTACCGTCTCGAGACGGCGATCGGCGCCACCCTCACCGCCCTCACGGCGGTCGTCGGCGTGACGCTCGCGCGCACCCTCACGCTCGAGCAGGTGCTGCGCGCCCTCGGCGTCGCCCTGCGCTGGATCATCGGCCTGTCGCTGCTGTTCGAGCTCGCCGTCGCGGCGATCGTCCGGCAGCCGGTGCTACCGCTATGGGTGGCGTACGAGGGCGAGGTGCCGCGCGCCTTCTACTGGTCGCGCGCGGAGCTCTTCGAGGTCTTCGACGGCGGGCGCATCCAGGGCATCGTCGGCAACGCGAACCTGCTGGGGTTCGCCGCGCTGCTCGCGATCATCGTGTTCGCCATCCAGCTCGTCGATCACCGGGTCGGCCAGGCCGCCGGGTGGGGGTGGCTGGGCGCGGCCGTGCTGAGCTTCCTGCTCGCCGGCTCGTCGACGATGGTCGTCGCCGCGGCGGGCGCCGCGATCGTGCTCGGCATCCTGCTGGTCGCGCGCCGTCTCGGCACGCGCGCGCGCATCCGCCTGTACGCGGCGAGCGCCGCCGGCGTGGCCGGTGCCGCCGTGGTCCTCATCGTCGTCCGGGATGCCGTGCTCGGCCTGCTCGGACGCTCGGGCGACCTCACCAACCGCGTCGACATCTGGGCCTCGGTCACCGAGCTCGCCCTCGAACGGCCGTGGTTCGGCTGGGGCTGGGTCAGCTACTGGGCGCCGTGGGTGGAGCCCTTCGACGGCCTCGCGCTCATCAAGGGGGTCGAGTACCTGCAGGCCCACAACGCGTGGCTCGACGTGTGGCTGCAGCTGGGGGTCGTGGGTCTCGCGGTCTTCCTCGTGCTCGTCACCTCGACGCTGCTGCGCACCGTGCCGTGGGCGGTGGATGCTCCGCTCGGCGATGTCGCCGACTCACCCGCGCTTCGCCTGCTGCCGGCGCTGCTCGGCACCGTGCTGCTCGTGCAGAGCCTCGCCGAGTCGCGCTTGCTCATCGAGGCGGGTTGGCTGCTGCTCGTCTGGCTCGCCGTCGCGAGCCGCACGCACGGGCGCGCGCTCGCCGGGATCGGACGATGAGCCCGACGGCCCGCTGGGCGGCGCTGCGCGCGATCACCGCGTCGCCGCGGTTCACGCAGACGCTGACCGAGGTGACGATCGCCGTCGCGCTAACGCTGCACGCGCTGCGGGCGCTCATCGGCTGGCCGGGCTCCCTCGCCGTGCTCGCCGGGCTCGTCGCGCTCGCCGCGCTGTCGCTCGCGAGCCAGCCGGAGCGCGTCGAGTGGCAGGGCGTGCTGCCGATCTCACTGCTCGCCCTCGTCGGATTCATGGTCGTCAGCGCCGTCTGGAGCCAGTACGCCTCGGCGACCGTCGCGGGCATCGCCTACACGCTCGCGTTCGCCTTCCTCGGGCTCTACGTCGCGCTCGTGCGCGACACGATCCAGATCGTGCGCGCCGTCGGCACCGCCCTGCGGTTCGTGCTCGGCGTCTCGCTCGCGCTCGAGGTGCTGAGCGGGGTGCTCATCGACACGCCGCTGACCTTCCTCAGCATCGCGGGCAACCTCGCGCAGGGCGGCCCCATCCAGGGCCTCGCCGGCACGCGCAACTACCTGGCCTTCCTTGCCGCGCTCGCCGCGCTGAGCTTCTGGATCGAGTACCGCACCCGCTCGGTGCCGCGCGGGCTGTCGTACGCCTCGCTCGCGCTCGCGGGGGCGACGATCCTGTTCGCGCGCTCCCCCGTCTCGGGGCTCGTGCTCGCGGCCGTCATCGCGGCCGGGCTCGTGCTCGTGCTGCTGCGGCGCCTGCGGGAGCCGGCGCGCGGCGCGGTGCAGAGCATTCTGCTCATCTCGGCGGTCGTCGCCGCGGGGCTCGTCTGGATCTTCCGCCAGCAGGTGCTCGCGCTCGCCGGCGCGACGGCGGATGCGACGATCCGCACGAGCGTGTGGGCCGACCTGGAGAAGTTCATCGGCCAGTACCCCGCCCAGGGCTGGGGCTGGCTCGGCGCCTGGAACGACGAGCGCTACCCCTTCATCGTCGTGCGCGACGCCGTGGGCAGGCAGCCCGACTCCGCGCTCAACGCCTACGTCGACGTGACCCTGCAGCTCGGCTTCATCGGGCTCGGCCTGCTCGTCGTCGCCGTCGGCCTCGCCTTCGTGCGCGCCTGGCTGGTCGCGACCGAGCGGCGCTCGACCGTGCACGTGTGGCCGGCGCTCGTGCTCGTGCTGCTCGCGACGACCGGGATGACCGAGAGCTACCTGCTCGTCGAGGGCGGCTTCATGCTCTTCGTGGTCTGTGCACTCGTCGCGGCGCGCGAGCGGTCGTGGCGGGGGCGACTGCCGAAGCGATAGCCCGGGCGACGAGAGTCGGCGCTCGTCCTCCCTACAAGGTGTCAGGAAGCAGGGCGCTCGCCAGCACTGGCTCGAGCAGCGTCGCGATGCGCGTGGCGATGTGGTGCTGGTCGCGGTAGACGAGCAGGTTCCCGATGATCGCACCGCACCGCGACTCGTCGCACAGCCACGGCGCGACGGAGAGCGAGCTGCCCCCGGCGGCCTCGACCGCCGCGCGCTGCGAGGCGATCCATGACGCGTCGAGCGCGCTATCACGGTCGGCCGCGCACGCCGCGGCGCTCGTGATGTTGGCCGAGAGGCACAGGGCCGGCGTGCGGGGGAAGCGCGGCGTGTCGTCCACGACGAGGACCTCGCTGCCGCGGGACAGCCGAGGTACGACCGCCTCGATGCCCGCGGCCCAGGCCTGCTCGGTCACCTCCGGCGAGCCGTACTCGTCGTAGTGCGCGAACCCCGAGAGCACGACGAGCTCGGGCGGGGCTGCCTCGAGCTCGGAGACGACGGCGTCGCGCCACTGAGCGCAACCGGTGTCCACGACGCCGTTGTTGAGGATCTCGACGGCGAAGGGCGGGCAGCTCGATTTCGTGTGGCTCACGAGCCGGTAGCCCTCCCGCGTCGCGAACTGCTCGAGTGCGGGGAACCACTGCGCGGCGTGCGAATCGCCGAACAGGACGATCGTTCGACCGGCGTCGACGTCTCCGTAGACGCACGACGCGGGCTCGGATCGGTCGAGACCCAGGTGGCATCCATCGGCGTAGATGCGCGGGAGGTCGCTCGCGGCGTCCGCGAGCGCCGGTTCGAGGTTGACGGGCACGACATCGGTGAAGCCCGGAACGGGCAGCGTCTCCGGTGTCGGGTCGCCCTCCGGCAGCACCGGCGTCTCGACGACGCGATCGGTCGCGAGCGGCTTCGCCGCGATCGCCGCGGCCGCCGCCTGCGTGAGCGCCAGTACGGCCAAGACGCCGATCGCCGCGGCGACGAGGATCCGACGCGCTCCGGCGGCGCTGACGCGGGGAGAACGGAGGATCGGCTGCTCGATCGTGCGGTGCAGTATCCACGCGACAGGGATGGCGGCCCCCGCCAGCAGGAGGGACTGCGCGAGCGGCAGCGGGCTGCCGGTC
Source organism: Microcella alkalica (assembly GCF_014595885.1). Lineage (GTDB taxonomy): Bacteria > Actinomycetota > Actinomycetes > Actinomycetales > Microbacteriaceae > Microcella > Microcella alkaliphila_B. Next base: position 22,217 of record NZ_JABUKC010000003.1, read on the forward strand.
GGGCTCAGCACGATCGGGAGGATCAGCACCGGCCAGTGCACGAGGTAGAGGACGTAGGAGATGCGACCGAGGAACCGCATGGGCGCCCGATCGAGCACCACGCCGGCTCCCCAGGAGGTCGACGACGGTGCGGCGGCGATCACGAGCACGGTGCCCAGCACGGGCAGCAGCGCGGCCGAACCCGGGAACGCGGTCGTCTCGTCGAAGATCAGAGCGGCGAGCAGGATCATCGCCACGCCCGCCCACGTCGCGGCGCCCGCGACTGCGGCGTGCCACGCTCGCTCATGCAGGCGAGCGGCCGCCACCAGGGCGCCCGCGCCGAGCTCCCAGGCGCGACTCCAGGGCGAGAAGTACGCCCACGGCTCGCTGATGCTCGTGAGGATGACGCTCACGGCCAACGACACGACCGTGAGCGCGAGCACCGCGGCGATGACGAGGCCGCTGCGTCCGCGCAGGACCCGCCACAGCACGAGCAGCAGCAGGGGCCAGGCGAGGTAGAACTGCTCCTCGACGCCGAGCGACCAGTAGTGCAGCAGCGGCGAGGTCGCATCCTCGGCGAGGTAATCGGTGTTGCGGATGGCGAAGAGGAAGTTCGGCACGAAGCCGATCGCGGCGCGGGCATCCACCAGGATCGCGTCGGCCAGTCGAGGCGGCGCCCAGACGGCGACAATCGCCACCGTCGCGAGGATCACGGCCAGCGATGCGGGGAGCAGTCGTCGCGCTCGGCGAGCGTAGAACGCTCCGACCCGCAGGCGCCCGGTCGATGAGATCTCGTGCAGCAGGTGATTCGTGATGAGGAAGCCGGAGAGCACGAAGAAGACGTCGACGCCCACATAGCCACCCGGCAGGAACGGCACGCCGGCGTGGTAGACGAGCACGAGCAGCACGGCGACGGCGCGCATACCCTCGAGATCGGGCCGGAAGCCGAGACGCCGGTAGGCGCGCGGAGCGACGACCGATGAGATCGTCTCGTCGCGCGCGCGCTCCTGCTGCGAAGTGCCTGCCACTGGCCCGAGTCTACTGTGCGGCTCTGATGACCCCGCCCTGGAACGATTGCGTGCACGTGCCGCTCGCGCAGGAGGGATTCGACGTCGGCCAGCCGTAGCGTCCGCCGTTCGACCCCGCAGCCCAGTACGCCGCCCGGATGCCGCCGGAGACCGGGAAGACGCCGGCAGCGCTGCCGTAGATCGTGCCGCGCTGGAACTGCTGGCCGTTGCCTGCGCCGTTCGGTGTCGAGACCGTGACGAAGTCGCCCGCCGGCAGGCCGAAGGCCCCCGCTGGGCCCCCAAGGGCGCGGTACACGACGTCGTGCACGCTGCGCACGGTGCGGACGGTGGTGCCCGACCGGTAGATGGTGCCGCCCTGGAAGGCCTGCTCGCAGGCCGCGCCCGCGCACGACTCCGCCGCGGTCGGCCACCCGAGAACGCCTGCGTAGGAGCCCTGCCGGCCGTACTCCGAGCGCATCGACCCCACGACGGGGATGGGGCCCGCCGGCCCGGCGTAGATCGTGCCGCGCTCGAACGTCTGCCCCGTGCCCGCGCCGCGCGGCGAGCTCAGAGCGATGACCTCGCTGCGCGGGAGGCCCAGCGATCCGGCCACGCCGCCGGTCGAACGGTACAGGTCGTCGAAGCCCGACAACAGGGCGAACGAGCCGGTCGGGCCGGTGAGGACGGCGCCGCCCTGGAACTGCTGCGTGCAGATCGATCCGTCGCACAGTGCCTCAGCCGTCGGCCAGCCCAGGACTCCGCTGTACTTCCCGTGCTGCGTGTACTCAGCCCGCAGGGCGCCCGTCACAGCGAAGGGACCTAGGGGTCCCTCGTAGATCGTGCCGCGCTCGAAGGTCTGCCCGTTGCCGTCGCCGCCGGGCGCGGGGAGCGGGATGCGGTCGCCGCGTGGAAGACCGAGCGTGCCGGCCGTTCCGCCGTTCGCGCGATGCACCTCGAGGTACGAGGCCGACAGCGAGAACGTGCCGAGCGTCGACTGGATGATGCCGCCGGACTGGAAGAGCTGCGAGCACACGCCGTTCGCGCACCGCGCGTCGCTCGTCGGCCAGCCGCGCTCGCCGCCCGGTCCGCCCCGTTCGAGGTACTCGTCGTGGATCGGCCCACTCGCAGCGAAGGCGCCCGCGGGGCTCGCGTAGACCGCGCCCCTCGTGAAGCTCTGCACGGTTCCGCCACCGCTCGCCGCCGTCGCCGCGGCGGGCCCCGTCGGGAGGCCGAGGATCGAGGCGCCGCCCGCAGAGGCCCAGGCGGCGACGCTCGCGGTCGGCACGACGTGCGCCACGGTGCCGACGTCGAAGATGCTGCCGCCCTGGAACGGCTGCGTGCAGGCGCCCGCGGCGCACGAGAGCACCCCGGTCGGCCAGCCGAGCGAACCGCTGTTCGAGCCGGCCGCCCAGTAGGCGGCGCGCACCTCCGCGACGACCGGGAAGGCTCCCGCCGCGCTGCGGTAGATCGTGCCCTTCTGGAAGTGCTGACCGCTGCCGGTGCCGTTCGGGTTGCTCGACACCTGGATGAGGTCGGAGGACGGATAGCCGAGCACGCCCGAGGGCCCGCCGCTCGCGCGGTACGCGGTGTCGATCGCGCCGATGACCGCATCGGCGCCGGTGGCGGCGCTCCAGTAGATCGTGCCACCGGCGTACTGCCGCAGGCAGCCCGTCGAGGTGCTCGTGCAGGTGTCGGCGGCGAGGGGCGCGCCGAGCGGGCCCGAGCTGCCGCCCTCGGCGCTGTACTCGGCCGCGATCGCCGCCTCGGCGGGCAGCAGAGTGGGGTCGCCGAACCAGTCGAAGTAGAAGCGCCAGAAGTTGCGGTTGCCGTACGACGAGCAGGCGTCGCCCGTGCCGTACAGGTTCGACAGCGCCGCGGCGTTCGGCGTGTACGGCGTGTAGTTGTAGAGGCCCGCGGTCGCGGCGTTGCGGATCGTGACGGTGCGCGACCCGCACGTCGGCGGGCTCACGACGAAGGAGTTCGGGTGGTAGTAGATCGACTCGACGCCGATCTGGTGCTTGAAGCTGCCGGGGCTGAGGCGGTAGCGCTGGAACTGGGATGCCGCCGAGTAGACCTGGTTGAAGAACCCGTAGTAGAGCGAGTCGCACGGCGCGGTGTCGGGGCACCCGTAGCCCATCGCGATGCGCAGCCGCGCATCGCTCGGGCCCGTGCTCGTGATGAGGCTCTGCTCCTTCTGCAGCGTCACCATGAGCGCCTTCGCGCTGATGCCGCACGCGCGCTGCACCTTGTAGAGGATGCGCGCCGCCGACTCGTTGACCGCGCCGTCGTAGCGGAGGCACCGGGTGGTCGCCTCGCGCGTCGTGGTCGTCTGGCGGTAGACGTCGAGGCAGTTCGTGTTGGAGCAGGTGCCGCTCTTCGAGGCGAGGAAGGCCTGGATCTCGGCCTCGGTCATGGCGTCGGAGTCGTAGAACTGCGCGTCGTGGATGATGAATCCGGGGTCGAACTGCGAGCCGGAGAGCGCGACGGCCGGGGCAGGTGCGTCCGCGATCGTGAGCCCCGCGAGGACGGTTGCGAGCGCGATGACGATGGCGATCGCGCGCGAGCGCAGGCCGGTCTGCCGGATCACGAGTCCCCCTCTCGCCGAGAGCACGCGCACGGTGCGTCTCGACAACCCCCTTCGAGTGTACGGTTCGCCGCCGCGGAACGGCAGCTCGGTGTGCGCAGCCGCGACGCTCGATGTTCGCTCACCGACGGCCCCCCGGCGCGGCGCCACGCGGTGGCTAGGCTGAGGGCGCTATGCCGCAGACCCACGCCGCCCTCGTCGCCGTCGAATCGCCGATCGCGCGCGACCCGCGCGTTCGCCGCCAGATCGCGTGGTTGCGCGACGCCGGCTTCGTCGTCGATTCGCTCGCGCTCGGCGCGGCACCGCCCGAGCCAGTGCGCGACCACTTCGAGCTCGGCCCCGCGCCTTCGTCCGACCCGGTCGGCACGCTGCGGCGCCACCTGCTGTCGTCTCGGCGCCGCGCCTTCCGAGAGCTCACGCTCTCGCGCTTCCCCGCCGAGGTGCGCCGCCGGGTGCATGACGGCGCCTACGACCTCATCGTGCTCAACGACCGTCACTTCGCGCCGTGGGTCGACGATCCGCGCGACTTCCCGCGCGGATCAGACGGGCGGCGCATCCACCTCGACCTGCACGAGTACTTCGTGCCCTCGCTGCCGGCGTCCTCCGCGTGGAACCTTGTCACGCGCGGCTACTACGCGTGGGCCCGACGCCAGATCGCGCACGAGGCCTTCACGAGCCGCTCAACCGTGAGCAGCGGCATCGCGCGGCTCTACGAGCATGAACTGGGCGTCGCCCCGCTCGCGATCGTGCGCAGCAGTCCACCCTTTGCTGAGTTCGAACCGAGCCCGGTCGACGCCTCGCGCATCCGCCTGATCCACCACGGCTCCGCTCACTGGAATCGCGGCCTCGGCGAGATCGTCGACGCGATGCGGATGCTCGACGAACGGTTCGAGATGACGTTCATGCTGCTGGGCGACCCGAGCGTCGAGGCCGAGCTCGCGCGCCGCACGGCCGACCTCGGAGACCGGGTTCGGGTGGTCCCGCCCGTGGAGACGACCCGGATCACCGAAACGATCCGCGAGTACGACCTCGAGATCATGTTCTTCCCTCCCCGCACGCGCAACCTCGAGCTCGCGCTGCCGAACAAGCTCTTCGAGGCCGTGCAGGCCCGGCTCGGTCTGGTGATCGGCCGCAGCCCGATGATGCAGGAGATCGTCGACCGGTACGGCAACGGCCTCGTCGTCGAGGGCTGGAGCGCCGCCGACCTCGCCGAGGTGCTGCGGTCGCTCACGCCCGAGCGAGTCGCCGCCATGAAAGCGGCATCGAGCACGGCCGCGCTCGAGCTCAACGCCGAGACGGAGCGCGTCGCCTTCCTCGCGAGTGCGCTCGGAACGACGGAGGCGGGCCGATGAGCATGCGCACCGCGCTCGTCGTCGTGCTCTCGCAGGCGCACAACGACCCGCGCGTCCGGCATCAGATCACCTGGCTGCACGAGGCCGGCTGGATCGTCGACACCGTCGGCCTCGGTCCGACGCCCTCCGACGAGGTGCGGCGGCACTTCGAGCTGCAGCCGCAGGCCGACTGGGTGCGCACCCGGCCCGGAGCCGTCATCGCGTACCGCCTGCTGCCCCGACGCCAGATGTTCCGCCGGCTCGCGCTCGACCGCTTCCCCGCCGAGTCGCTGCGGGCGCTGCGCAACGGCGAGTATGACCTGCTCGTGCTCGAGGACTTTGACTTCCTGCCCATCATCGTCGACCCGCGCGCACTCGGCACCCCGGCCGCGCGGGGCACCCATGTGCATCTCGACATGCACGAGTACCGGGGCGAGCCGCGCGTCATGACGGCCTGGAAGCGGCTCACGAGGAGATTCCGGATGTGGCAGCGCACCTTCATCGGGCACCCGCGCATCAACTCACGAAGCACGGTGGCCCGGCGAATCGCTGAACTGTACGCCGAGGAGTTCAGGATCCCGATGCCCGCGATCGTTCGGAGCGCGCCGCCTCTTCACGATCATCAACCAAGTCCGGTCAGCGACGACCAGGTGCGCCTGGTGTTTCACGGGCTCGCGAGCTGGCAGCGGGGATTCGAGCAAATCGTCGACGCTATGCGCCTGCTCGATGAGAGGTTCACGATGACCTTCATGCTCACGGGCAACGAAGCGGTTATCGCAGGACTTCGCAGTCTCGCTTCAGGTCTTGCCGACCGGATACGCATCGTGCCGCCCGTACCGATGCCCGAGATCAGCGCCGAAATCAATCAGTACGACCTCGAGATCATCTTCTTGCCCCCCGTCGGCCCGAACGTCGAGTTCGCTCTGCCCAATAAATTCTTCGAGGCGGTGCAGGGCCGCCTCGGCGTCGTCGTGGGCGAGAGCCCGATGATGGCCGAGCTCGTGCGCGAGCACGGCCTCGGCCCCGTCGTCGACGGCTGGACGGGCGCCGACCTCGCCCGCACGCTCGCCGCCCTCACGAGCGACGACGTCGCGGAGTTCAAGAGGGCGGCCCAGCGCGCGGCCGAGGTGCTCAACGCGGAGCACGAGGGCCGCGTCTTCCTCGACGCGATCGAGGCGAACCGAGCCGGCGCATGAAGGCGACCTGGCGGCTCTACCGCGATGTGACGGCGATCCTGCCGGCGCGCGCGCGCCGCTTCCTGCTGCGGTACTCGGTGCTGCTCGGCCTGCTCTCGGTGCTCGACGCCGCTGCCCTCGCCATCCTCGCCGTCGTGATCGGCCCGATCGTAGCCGGCACCCCGCTGACCCTGCCGATCATCGGCCGAGTCGACACGCTGGGCATGCTGCTGCTGCTCGGCCTGGTGTGCGTCGCGATCATCGCCAAGGGGGTCTTCGCGCTCGCGCTCTCGTGGCGCGCGACCCGCGTCTTCTCGACGTACGAGCTCGAGCTCGGCGCGCGATTGTTCGACAGCTACCTCGCCTCGAGCTGGGTCGAGCGCCTGAAGCGCAACTCGGCCGACATCGTGCGCCTGACCGACAGCAGCGTCTCGACCACGATCTCCGGCTTCGTCCTGCCGACGACGCTGCTCGTGGGCGAGCTGCTGAGCTTCGTGACGGTCGTCGTCGTGCTCGCGATCGCGCAACCGGTGGTCGCCGCGATCGCCCTCGCCTATCTGGGGATGCTCGGCGCCGTGCTCTTCTTCTGGGTCACGCGCCGCGCGCGCGAGGCCGGTCAGGTGGCGCTGCGGTTCTCGCTGCGCAGCACCCGACTGATCACGGAGATGGTCGGTGCCCTGAAGGAGGTCACGCTGCGCGCGAAGGCCGACGAGGCCGCCGCTGTCGTGCGATCGAATCGCGAACGGACGACCCGCGCGCGGGCGAACTCCCAGTTCCTCGCGCAGGTGCCGCGGTACGTGCTCGATTCGGGCATCATCGGCGGCTTCGCGCTCGTCGGCGTCGCCGGATACCTCATGGACGGCCTCACCGGAGCGCTCACGGCGATCGCGCTCTTCGGGCTCGCGGGCTTCCGCATGGCGCCCTCGATCGTGCGGTTCCAGGGCATCGTGTCGCAGGTCTCGGTCAGCACGCCGCACGCTCAGGCCGTGCTCGCCGAGATCCGCCGCTCCGAAGCGGCGACGACGACGCGCGATCGCGAGGAGGCTCCCCTGCCGGAGCATCCCCGCACCCTCCGCTTCGAGGCGGTCGGTTTCCGATACGCCGCCGACGCGCCGGAGGCGGTCCGCGAGGTCTCGCTCGAGATCCCGTTCGGCTCCACCGTCGCCTTCGTCGGCTCGTCGGGTGCGGGCAAGTCAACCATGATCGATCTGCTGCTCGGGCTCATCGAGCCGACCTCGGGACGCATCGAGATCGACGGCGTCGAGCTGTCCGCGGCCCGCGCCGCCTGGCGGCGCCGTGTCGGCTACGTGCCGCAGGACGTCTCGCTGTTCGACGCGACGATCGCCCAGAACGTCGCCCTCACCTGGACCGACGGCTACGACCTGGAGCGCGTGCGCCGAGCTCTCGAGCTCGCGCAGATGCTGGAGACGGTCGAAGCCCGCGAGGGCGGCGTGCACGCGCGCGTCGGCGAGCGGGGGCTCGCGCTTTCGGGCGGCCAGCGGCAGCGGCTCGGCATCGCCCGAGCCCTCTACGCCGACCCGCTCGTACTCGTGATGGACGAGGCGACGAGCGCGCTCGACACGGCGACCGAGGCGGCGGTGACCGATGCGATCCGCACCCTGAGGGGATCGATGACGATCATCACGGTCGCGCACCGCCTGTCGACCGTGCTCGAATCCGACATCATCTTCTTCATGCGCGACGGCGAGGTGGCTGCGCGCGGCACGTTCGACGAGCTCGTGCGCACCGTGCCCGACTTCGCGCACCAGGCGCGGCTCGCAGGGCTCGCGGGTCAGTGACTCGCGGGCGCCGTCAGCGACGGCGCTCGACCAGCGTCTCGACGACGGCGGCGGCGGCGGTGCCGTCGCCGTACGGTGCGGCGTCCGTCTCCGCCGGCGTCGGCCGCTGCACGGCGGCGGCGAGCTGGTCGAGGCGCTCGCTCACCAGCTGATTCCAGCCGAGCTCGACGGTCTCGACCCACTCGGTCTCGGGGCGCACCGTCGTGCACAGCACGCGCAGCAGGAACGCCTCCTTCTGCAGGCCACCGGAGTCGGTCACCACCCCCGCACTGCCCATGACCGCCGCCACGAGCTCCGGGTACGGCAGCGGCTCGATGGGCCGGATCGCCCCGCGTTCGAGCTCGAGCCCGTGCGAGGCCGCGAGCGAGCGCAGCCGCGGGTGCACCGCGAGGAGCACGGGCAGGTCGAGCGACGCGAGCTGATCGAGGATCGCCGCGAGGCGAACGGGATCATCGGTGTTGTCGGGCCGGTGCAGCGTCGCGACGCGGTAGCGGCCGCGCTCGACGCCCTCCGGCAGCGGGGTGCCCGAGGCGAGCACGCGGTCGCGCACCTCGTGCAGGACGTCGGTCATGACATCGCCGACGAGCACGCTGCGGTCGGCGAGTCCCTCGTGCGCCAGATGCCTCATGGCGACGTCGGTCGGCGCGAGCAGCAGATCGGCCGCATGGTCGGTGAGCACGCGATTGTGCTCCTCCGGCATGCGACGGTTGAACGACCGCAGGCCCGCCTCGAGGTGCGCCACAGGGATGTGGAGCTTGACCGCCGCGAGGGCCGCCGCGATCGTCGAGTTGGTGTCGCCGTAGACGAGCACCCAGTCGGGCCTGCTCTGCTCGAACACCGGCTCGAGCCCGGCGAGCATCGCGCCCGTCTGCGCGCCGTGCTTTCCCGAGCCGACCGCGAGGTTGACGTCGGGCTGGGCGATGCCGAGATCCTGGAAGAACACGTCGGACATGCGCTCGTCGTAGTGCTGCCCCGTGTGCACCACGAGGTGCTCCGCGTGACCGGCCATCGCTCGCGCGATGGGGGCGAGCTTCACGAACTGAGGGCGGGCTCCGACGACGCTGATGACACGCATCCGGCCATGCTAGCCGCCGGATCGAGGCGGTCGGGGTGCCCCTAGACTGGCCTGGATGTCCGAGCCGAGCCCCGCCGCCGCCGCCGGCGACCGGCCCCACGTGCTCTACGTCGCGTGGGGCTTCCCGCCGTCGCGCGGCGCCGGCATGTACCGCGCACTCGCGACCGCGAACGCCTTCGCCGCCGAGGGCTGGGAGGTCACTGTGCTCACGGCGACCCGCGACACGTTCGAGCGGCTCACGGGGAGCGACCCCGCCGCGGAGGCGGCCGTCGATCCGGCGGTGCGGGTCGAGCGCATTCCCTTCGACCCTGATCGCGGTGAGGAGGATCTGGCCCGTTGGTCCCGCTCGCGCGTGCTCTCGCCCCTGCTGTGGAACTACCTCCGCTGGCTGCGCTCGTCGGCGGCGTTCCCCGAGGGCGGGTACGGCCATTGGCGCGCTCCTCTCATCAAGGCCGCCGAGCGCATCCACGCCGATCGTCCCGTCGATCTGGTGGTCGGTTCCGCTAATCCGAACGTCGACTTCACACCCGGCGAGCACCTCCATCGGACGCACGGCGTGCCGTATGTCATGGACTACCGGGACGGCTGGTCGCTCGACGTCTACACCGGCGAGCGCGCCGTGTCGCGTCGCAGCCGGGCCGGCCGCATCGAATCGAGGATGCTGGAGAGCGCCGTCGAGGCGTGGTTCGTCAACGAGCCGATCCGTGCGTGGCACGCCCGTGAGCACCCCGAGCTCGAGGGGCGCCTGCACGTCGTCTCCAACGGCTGGGACCCGAAGTTCCTCCGCCTGCGGCCCCGTGAGCGCCTCGGCAGCGACGACGGGCTCACCTTCGCCTATCTCGGCACCATCTACGGCCCGATGCCGCTACGCGAGGCGCTCGAGGGCTGGCGGCTGGCGCGCTCCCGCTCCGAGCTCATCGCCCGGTCTCGGCTCGTCTTCCGCGGTCGACTCGGGCACTTCGCCGAGCCCGACGCCCACGCCGCGGCCCTGCTCGAGCAGTACCACGACGACGGCGTCGCCTACCTCGGCCCCGTGAGCAAAACGGAGGTCGCCTCGGTCTACGACGAGGTCGATGCGCTCCTCCTCATCGTCAGCCGCAGCCCGTTCGTGACGAGCGGGAAGGTCTTCGAGTACGCGGCGACCGGCCTGCCGATCGCGGCCGTGCACCATCCCGAGACCGCCGCGACGAGCGTGCTCGATGGCAGACCGGGGTGGTTCCCGGTCGCCGACCTCACGGCCGAGCAGGTGGCCGAGGCGATCCAGCGCACGGGCGAGCACGCCGCCACGATGACGGGCGCTGAGCTGGAGGCGGCGCGAGCCTGGGCTGCGCCGCTCGCGCGCGACGAGCAGCTGCTGCCGCGCATCCGTGCGCTGCGCGCCCTCGTCGGAGGAGCGCGATGAGCTCCCCTCCGCGCCATGTCGTCGTGCTGTTCGGCTCGAAGGGCTCCGCCTCCCCGGGCTCCTCGCTCGCCGCGGAGACCTCGCGACTGCGCTCGCTGCTGCAGGAGCACCCGCGCGTGACCGTCATCACCCGGGGTCTGGAGCGAGACTTCGCCGGTGCAGACCACCTCGACCTCGCCGCCGACGCGCCGAGCGCCGTCGATCGAGCCCTCGTGGCCGTGGGTGCTGGACGACTGCACGCGCGGCTGCGGTCGTTCCCGCTGGGGCGCCTGCTCAACTCGCTGGGGCCGCTCGACGAGGGCCGGGTGCTCTGGCGCGCGGCGCGGCGCAACGGCGCGGTGCGCGCGGCGCTGAAGGATGCCGACGTCGTGATCGCCGTGGACGCCGCGGCGGTCAAGACGGCGTGGCTGGCCCGCCGCCGTGGCTGGACGCCGGAGGCCTACTACGACCACCGGGCCGCCAGCTTCGGCCTGAGCTTCGGCGTCGACGGATCGACCGTCGCGCCGACCAGCTAGCGGCTGCCCGCGAGGAAGGGCTGGAGCACGCTCGCGGACAGCGTGCCGTCGTGCACGGCGCGCACGAACGCCGGCCCGGCTGCGGCGCGAGCGCGCGCGGCCTCACGGTCGGCGAGGAGCGAGCGGATGCTGCTCTCGAGCCTGCTCGCGCGAACGCTGACGATCGGCAGCTCGCGGCCGGTCGTGTCGCGCACGCTGCGCCGTACCTGATCCGTCACCCAACCGATGACGAGACGGCCCGCCGCGAGCGCCTCGACGGCTGCTACTCCGTAGCCGCCAAGTCGGAACTGGTCGAGCACGACGTCCGCCGAACCGTATGCTTCCCGCATCGCCGAATGTGGCAGACCCCGCAGCCGCCGATACTCGATGAGCCCCTCGTCGTGCAGACGCGACATCGTCTCGTCGATGAGATCGGTGCCCTTGAGCCACCCGGAGCTGGGCGCGTGCACGACGACGGGCCGCTCGCGCTCGAACGGCGCGGCGTCGGTGTGCCACCGCTCGGGCTGGATCACGACGGGCAACCACGTCGCGCGCGGCACATCGAGGAGGAGATCCGGGGTGGAGACGAAGACCGGCAGCTGCAGTCGGTCCAGCAGCGCCGCATTCTGCATGGCCGCTCGCTCGAGCCGGCGCGTCGACGCGTGCTGTGGGTCCGCGAACGGAGAATCGGCTTCGAGCGCCGCGTGCCGGCTCGGCAACCGGATGTCGCTGCCGTGGCACAGCATGGCCACGTGGATGCCCGTCGCCTGCAACCTGCGCACCTGCTGCTCGGTCGTCTCGGTCAGAATGCTGCCGAGCGGCTGCTTCTGCCCCTCGACGATCACGTGCGTCGCGTGCGAGAGCACATGGTCACTCCATCGACGATGCCATGGGCCGGACGCCGCGTAGGCAGCGACGGGGACCTCGTAGTCGGCCATGTGGTGGAAGTCGCTGCGAGTGCGAACCATCGCGTTCTGCGCCACCGTCTGTCCATCGGCTCGTTCGAGTGCGCGACACCACTCGTAAGCCTGCCCGGCGTAGTTGAGCGGCGCCACGATGACTCTCCGGTCACCCTCGAGAGGCGGCGGCTCACCCAATTCCTCAAGGTCGAACCGGTAGGCGGGAGGGAGCACTCGCCCGAGCACGCCCTCCGGCAGGGCGGAGAGCACGTGCCCAGCTGCGCGACGCGCGAGCTCGAGGAGCGCCGGGCGGGTCATCGCGCCCCCTGCGCGGCCCCGGCCACGGCGTTGGCCGCACGGCCTGCGACGGCGGCGAGCGAGACCTGGTGCCGCCCCCAGTCCGCGAGCTGCGCGCGCTCCTCGGCGGTCGCGGGATGCTGGAGAGCGTAGGCGATCGCGGCGCCCACGGCGGAGACGTGGAACTCGACAGCACGGGAACCGGCCGCCGTGGCGGGCGGCATGCTCGCGATGAAGTCGGCGCCCACCCCCTCACCCACGTAGAGGGCCGGCGTGCCGCACGCGAGCGCGGCCAGCAGCTTCGTCGGCAGCGCGTAGTCGTACGACTGACCGGGCCGCAGCGAGACGACGGCGAGCGTCGCGGCGCGGAGGTGGGCGGCGGCCTCGTGCGGCGGGACGGTGTCGATGAGCTCGACGGAGTCACCCACGCCGAGCTCGTCCGCGAGACGGCGCAGGGCGGGCCACGAGGCACCGGCGCCGACGAACCGCAGCCGTGCATCCGGGTGCCGCGCGATGACGGCGGGCCACGCCTCGACGAACACCTCAGCACCCTGCCACTCGCTCGCCGTGCCCGTGTAGACGACGGTGCGCCCGGCGACGGATGCTCGGTCGCCGGTCGGGGCGAAGATCGACGTGTCGACGCCGTTGCCCACGACCTCCACGGTCGCCTTCGGCACGAGCTCGCGCAGGCGCGCGGCGATCGCGTCGTTGACGGTGAGCACGACGGCGGCGCGGCGCATCGCGAAGCGCTCGAGCGCCCGCACCACCGCGACGACGGCGCGCGGGGCGCTCGTCGCGGCAGCGGCGTCCGACCAGCAGTCCGCCGCGTAGTAGGCGAAGGGCAGCCGGCGCACCCCGCAGGCGAGGGCGACCACCGCGCCGGTCGTCGGCGGCGGCTCGGTCACGACGACGGAGGGTCGAGGGGCCGCGAGCAGGCGCAGGAGGACGGGAAGGTCGAAGCTCAGGTACGACAGGTATCCCCGTACGCTCCCGTCCGCCGCCCGTTTCACCGGCCACCGAGAGACCCGGTAGGGGGTCTCCTCGATCGTGAGACCCGCTGGCGGTCTCGTCGTCAGCACGAGCATCCGCCCGCCGGCGCGCGCCCACGTCTCGGCGAGCGCCGCCAACCGGTAGCTCGCCGCCGAGGGCTCGGGCGCGAACAGCCGCGAGACGAGGATCGCGTCGACCATCGTCAGAAGGTGACGGCGGTTCCCGTGCGGGCCGAGGCGAGCATCCCCTCGACGACCGCGAGGGTCCGCAGGCCCTGCTCCATCGTCACGACGTCGGTCTGCTCGCCCAGCACGGCGTCGCGGAAGTGCTCGTGCTCGACCCGCAGCGGCTCGCGCTTGGCGAAGGCGTATCGGATCACGTCGCCCTCGCTGACGCCGCGGAAGCTCGACACGCTCTCCCACTCGAGTGGGATGGTGCCGTTCGCATGGAATGTGAGATCGCCGGTCGCCGTGTCGGCGACGAAGGCCCCGCGCTCGCCCGTGACGATCGTGACCCGCTCCTTCATGGGGCTCAGCCAGTTGACGAGGTGCGAGACGACCGTGCCGTTCGTGAGACGCCCGGTGGCCGTCACCATGTCCTCGTACTCGCGCCCGCTCTTGTGCGCCGTCTGCGCGAAGACCGTGCGGTACTCGCTCTGCGCGACCCAGGCGGTGAGGTCGATGTCGTGGCTCGCGAGGTCCTTGCCCACCCCGACGTCGGCGATGCGCGCCGGGAACGGGCCCTGTCGCCGCGTGGCGATCTGGTAGACGTCGCCGAGGTCGCCCGCCTCGAGGCGACGACGCAGCTCCTGCAGCGCGGGGTTGAAGCGCTCGATGTGGCCGACCGCGCCGACGAGCCCCTTGGCGGCGAACGCGTCGACCATGCGCTGGCCCGCCTCGACCGTGTCGGCGATCGGCTTCTCGACGAGCGTGTGGACCCCTGCCTCCGCGAGCCGGAGCGCAGCATCCTCATGGAATCTCGTCGGGACGGCGACGATCGCGATGTCGATGCCCTCGGCGATGAGAGCGTCGATGTCGGGGAGGATCGGCAGTCGCCCGGCGACTCCGTGCGGGTCGCCCCCGGGGTCGGCGATCGCGACGAGCTCGACGCCGGGGAGCTCGCGCAGGACGCGGGCGTGGTGGCGGCCCATCATGCCGACGCCGAGGAGACCGGCGCGCAGCTCGGCCATCAGGAGCCCGCCTTCGCGACCTTGTTCACGGCCTTGACGATGCGCGCGAGGTCCTTCTTCGTGAGCGACGGGTGGACGGGCAGCGACACCACCTCGGCGGCGGCGCGCTCGGTCTCGGGAAGATCGAGGCCGGGGGCGAACTTCGCGAGGGAGGAGAGGCGGTGGTTCGGGATCGGGTAGTAGACGCCCGAGCCGATGCCGTGCTCCTCGCGCAGCGCCTTCGCGAAGCCGTCGCGGTCGTGCGGCACGCGGATCGTGTACTGGTGGTAGACGTGCACGGCGCCGGGGGCGACCGTCGGGGTGACGACGTTCTTCAGTCGGGCATCCAGGTAGGCGGCGTTCTGCTGGCGCTGCTTCGTCCAGCGGTCGACCTTCGTCAGCTGCACGCGACCGATCGCGGCGTGGATGTCGGTCATGCGGGCGTTGAAGCCGACGACCTCGTTCTCGTACTGCTTCTCCATGCCCTGATTGCGCAGCAGCTTGACGCTACGCACGAGCTCGGGGCTGTCGCAGGCGACCATGCCTCCCTCGCCCGAGGTCATGTTCTTCGTCGGGTAGAGGCTGAACATCGCGAATCGGCCCCAGGTACCGACGGGGCGACCGTCGAGGGAGGCGCCGTGAGCCTGCGCCGCGTCCTCGTAGATGTCGACGCCGTACTTCGTCGCGATCGCCTCGAGCTCGCGCATGCGGGCCGGATGCCCGTACAGGTGCACGGGCATGATGCCCTTCGTGCGGGGCGTGATCGCCGCCTCGACCGCAGCCGGGTCGAGGCCGAAGGTGTCGGGCTCGATGTCGACGAACACGGGGGTCGCGCCGGTCAGCGCGACCGAGTTGCCGGTCGCCGCGAAGGTGAAGGAGGGCACGATGACCTCGTCACCCGGGCCGACGCCCGCGGCGAGCTGACCGAGATGCTGACCCGCGGTGCCGCTGTTGACGGCGACGCAGGCGCGACCCTGCACGAAGTGCGCGCCGAACTCCTGCTCGAACGCGGCCACCTCGGGGCCCTGGGCGACCATGCCCGACTTCATGACGCGCATCACGGCGCGGCGCTCGTCGCGGCCGATGATCGGCTTGGCGGCGGGGATCAGGGGCTTGCTCACGCGTTCGCGTCCTCTCTCAATGCTCCGTCGACCTCGCGGTAGACGTCGCCGGTCTGCGGGCACACCCAGGCGCCATCGCGCTCGACGAGCCGCACGCCCGCTCGCCCCACCCAGCCCAGGCGGCGCGCGGGCACGCCGGCCATCAGGGCGAAGTCGGGGACGTCCTTCGTCACGACGCTGCCCGCGGCGATCGTCGCCCAGCGGCCGATCGTCACCGGGGCGACGCAGACGGCGCGAGCGCCGATCGCAGCCCCCTCGCGGATCGTGACGCCGACCGGGGTCCAGTCGTGCGCCGACTTCGGGGTGCCGTCGGGGTTCACCGCGCGGGGGTAGGTGTCGTTCGTCAGCACGACGGCCGGGCCGATGAACACGCCGGCCTCGAGCTTCGCGGGCTCGTAGACGAGCGCGTAGTTCTGCACCTTGCAGTTGTCGCCCAGCTCGACGCCGGTGCCGATGTAGGCGCCCCGGCCCACCACGCAGTTCTCGCCGAGCCGAGCGTGCTCGCGCACCTGCGCCAGATGCCAGATCGAGGAACCGGATCCGATGGTCGCGGAGTCCGCGACGTCGGCGGACTCGACGATGCGCGCGTCGGACGATGCAGTCACGTCAGGAGGCTCCCGGGGAGGTGGGGACGGGGGTTCGGCGCGGCTCGGGCGCGACGTCCAGGCTATCGCCTTCTGCCAGAATGGCCCGTATGCCCACCGCACCCGAGCCCGGCCCGGCCGGCGCGTCGACCGTCGGCCGCGAGCCGACCGTGTGGGTGGTCATCCCCCTCTTCAACGAGGCCACCGTCGTGGGCCGCGTCATCGAGGAGCTGCTGACGACCTTCCAGCACGTAGTATGCGTCGACGACGGGTCGACCGACGGTTCGGCCGAGGTCGCCGAGGCGGCCGGCGCGAGAGTGATCCGTCACCCGTACAACCTCGGGCAGGGCGCAGCCCTCCAGACCGGCATCTCGTACGCGCGCGAGCAGCCCGGCGCCGAGTACATCATCACCTTCGACGCCGACGGTCAGCACCGCCTCGTCGACGCGCAGGCGATGGTGGCGCTCGCCCGGGCGGAGAAGGCCGCGATCGTATTCGGCTCGCGCTTCCTCGACGACCGCACGAAGCCCGGCGCGCTCAAGAGGCTCGTGCTGAAGACCGCCGTGCTCGTCACGAACCTCACCACCGGGCTGACGCTGACGGATGCCCACAACGGGCTGCGCGTGATCCGCACCGATGCGGCCCGCGCCGTGAACCTCAAGCAGGACCGCATGGCGCACGCGACCGAGATCGTGCTGCAGCTCGGCCGCACCCGGCTGCCGTACCGCGAGTTCCCCGTCGAGGTGCTCTACACCGACTACTCGCGCGCCAAGGGCCAGTCGCTGCTGAACTCGATCAACATCCTCGTCGACCTCGTGATCAACTGACCGGACGGAGGCGATCGACATGTGGTTCCAGCTCCTCCTCGTGCTCGCGCTCGTGGCCATCGCGGCGTACCTGCTGCGGTCGACCCCGAACGCCAAGCACCTGGCGATCCGCCGGCTCGTCGTGTTCCTGGGTCTGGCCGCCGGCATCGTCGTGGTCGTCGCTCCGGGCGTGCTGACGAGCATGGCGCGCGCCGTCGGCATCGGCCGCGGCGCCGACCTGCTCTTCTACACGGCGATCGTCGCGGGCCTCGTCTACGTCGTCAACGAGTACAAGCGCTCGGTGCAGCTGGCTCGTGCCAACACCCAGCTCGCCCGCGAGCTCGCCCTCACTGAGGCGCGCCTGCAGGATCGCATCGCCGAGCTCGAACGAAAGGAACCGTCGTGAAGATCGCCGTCATCGCCCTCGGGAAGATCGGGCTACCGCTCGCCGCGCAGTTCGCCTCGAAGGGGCACGAGGTCGTCGGAGTCGACGTGAACCCGGCGACCGTCGCAGCGGTGAACGCCGGTCTCGAGCCGTTCCCGGGCGAGGCGCACCTCCAGGAGCTGCTGGACGAGCTGGTGCCCGCTGGCCGCCTGCGGGCGACGACCGATTACGCGGATGCTGTTCCCGGTGCCGACGCGGTCGTCCTCGTGGTGCCGCTCTTCGTCGACGAGAACGCGGTTCCCGACTTCGGCTGGATGGACACCGCCACGCGGAGCCTCGCCGAGCACCTCACGCCGGGCACGCTCGTCGCGTACGAGACGACTCTGCCCGTCGGCACGACGCGGACACGCTGGAAGCCGATGCTCGAGCAGGGCTCCGGGCTCGTCGAGGGCCGCGACTTCCACCTGGTCTTCTCCCCCGAGCGCGTGCTCACCGGGCGCGTCTTCGCCGACCTGCGCAAGTACCCCAAGCTCGTCGGCGGCCTCTCGGCCGAGGGCGCCGCGGCTGCCGTCGCGTTCTACGAGGCGGTGCTCGACTTCGACGAGCGCCCCGACCTCGCGAGGGGCAACGGCGTCTGGGACCTCGGCAGCGCCGAGGCGGCCGAGATGGCGAAGCTCGCCGAGACCACCTACCGCGACGTCAACATCGGCCTCGCGAACCAGTTCGCGCAGTACGCGGCGACCGCCGGCATCGACATCTACCAGGTCATCGAGGCGTCGAACTCGCAGCCGTACAGCCACATCCACCAGCCGGGCATCGCGGTCGGGGGCCACTGCATTCCCGTCTACCCGCGCCTCTACCTCTGGAACGACCCGGCCGCGACCGTCGTGCGAGCGGCGCGCGAGGCGAACGCCGGGATGCCCGACTACACCGTCGGCCTCCTGGAGGGCGTGCACGGTGACCTCGCCGGGCAGCGCGTCGTCGTGCTCGGTGCGGCGTACCGCGGCGGCGTCAAGGAGACGGCGTTCTCCGGCGTGTTCCCCGCCGTCGAGGCGCTGCGGGCTCGCGGAGCCGACGTGCTCGTCCACGATCCGCTCTATAGCGACGACGAGCTCGCCCGCTTCGGCTGGACGCCGTACCACGTCGGCGAGCCCGTCGATGCGGCGATCGTGCAGGCCGATCACGCCGGGTACCGCGAGCTGACGCCCGAGGCCCTGCCCGGCATCCGCACGTTCGTCGACGGTCGCCGGGTCTCGAGCGCGGAGCGCTGGCCGGGCGTCACGTACCGCGTGATCGGCATCCCCGGGATCTGATCACGGCCATGCGGGTCGCGATCACCACCGGGCACCTGTCGATCCCACCCACGTACGGCGGTTCGGGGTTCGACGTCAGAGGGCGCTGAGCGGCCTGCCCTCATCGAGTCGCACGACCTCGCCCGCGACGGCGAGCGGACCACCCCGTCGGAGCAGGAGCACGAGGATCGCTCCCCACGCGATCGACGCCGTCACCCAGAGCAGCATCGGGCCCGGCAGGCCGGCCCACCACCATTCGAGTCGCGAGTCCAGGCTGATCGCACGCACGTCGTTGCCGGTCACGTAGCGGCGGATGTTCGTGTAGAGCGAGAGCGACTGGGTACCCCACAGCGCGAGGCCCACGACCCAGCGCTGCGCGAGCGACAGCCGCAGCCACCGGCCCCCCGCGGAGAGCAGCGCAACGCCGGCCAGCACGATGATGATGGGCAGGATGTAGCGCGGCTGCACCTGGGCGCCGACCTGATCACCCCCGCGCGTGAGGGTCCAGGTCGGGATGAGCCAGACCGCGGCGGCCCCAGCGGCGAAGACGAGCGCCTTCCGCACGTCGATGTGCGCGAGACCCGTGAACGCGACCGCGACGTAGACCCCGACGCCCGCGAAGGCCACGACGGCCGGCAGCGGGGTGTCGAACCACCCGAGGCTCCAGAAGCCGAGCGCGCCGGCCCAGAGCGACGGCACGTCCAGCAGGTTCGACAGGGCGAGGCCGAGGCCGAGGCCGCCGGTCGAGCCCGTGCCCCCGGTGGGGCCGCCCGGCACGGTGGGCCCCGATCCGCCGCCGCTCGGCGTGTTCACCCCGCCGAAGCCCTGAGCCGCGCTGCCGAGCTGGCCTGCGGCGAGCGCGAGCACGAGCGCGAGCACGGCGAGGGCGACGGGCAGGATGCTCGCGACCGCGAAGGCCCGCGTGCGTGCTGCCCGCAGGACGAGCACGGCGGCGATGCCGAGCACGGCGTACACGCCCGCATCCGCTCGAGCCCCCGCAGCCATGATCACGCCCACGGCCGCCAGGCCCCCGAGGAGCCAGCGTCGTCGGCCCTCCGAGTCGACGTACCCGAGCAGGGCGATCCACGATGCGCCCACCCCGATGACGGCCCAGGAGCTGGGGTTGACCGAGGGGATCAGGAACATCCCCAGGGGCACCACGCTGACGAGGAACGAGCCGACGGCGGCGACCCGGTGCTGCCGCGGCAGCAGCACGGCGAGCGCCGTGACGAGGGCGACGAAGATCGTCGCGTTGAGCATCCGCATCATCAGCACCGAGGTGTTGACGTCGTCGGTCGCGAGCACCGACATGGTGCCGTAGAAGACGGGCGGGTAGGCGCCGACGAAGTTCCCGCGGGTCGACAGCACGAGCTCGGGGTCGGTGAACGCGCCCTCCTGGCACGTCGCCGCCTCGGTCGAGTCGCGCGAGTAGCAGGGGTCGTTGGTGAAGGCGAGCGGCACGAATCGCGCAGCGGGATCACCCGACTCCTCGCACAGGCTCGTGCGGTCGCCCGCGGCGCACCAGATGCTCGCCAGGTGATAGTCCTCATCGGGCGACGAGCCGACGGGGGACGAGAACGCCCAGCCGCCCAGCACGATGAGCGCGAGGATCGGGAGCACGAGGAGCCGCGCGAGCGCGCGGAGACGGGAGCGGGTCGAGGTCTGCATGCCGAGGGCCAGCGTACCGGCGCGGTGCGCACTCCCCGGCATCCGGCGCTACCGGGCTCCGTGCGGCCGTCGCATAGACTGACCCGACATCCCTCCCACGACGAGAGCACCCCATTGGCCGACCCTGCCGCCTTCCACCGCGCCGAGCGCATCGCGAGCCTTCCGCTCATCGAGGTCGGTCGGCACGGCGGTTTCCTCACCGGCACCGGCCAGGCGATCCGCGACATCTGGCACCGCCGCGAGCTGCTCGGCCTGCTCGTGCGGCGCGAGCTGAAGGCCCGGTACAAGAACAGCTCGCTCGGGCTCGTGTGGAGCCTCATGCGGCCGCTCAGCCAGCTGCTCATCTACTACTTCGCCGTCGGGCAGATCATCGGGCTCGCCCGCGCCATCCCCGACTTCGCGATCTTCGTCTTCGTCGGGCTGACGGCGTGGATGCTCTTCAGCGAGATCGTGTCGAACGCGACCGTCTCGATCATTCACAACCAGGGCCTCGTGAAGAAGGTGTACCTGCCGCGCGAGATCTTCCCGCTCGCGAGCGTGGGCAGCGCGCTGTTCAACTTCGCGGTCCAGTTCCTCATCCTGGTCGCCGCGATGGTCGCCCTGCAACGCGTGCCCCTAACGGGCGAGATCCTGTACGCCGTCGCGGCCTTCATCATGCTCGTGACCTTCGCGACGGCGCTCGGCGTGCTGCTCGCCGGGGTCACGGTCTACGCCCGCGACCTGGAGCACCTCGTGGAGGTCGTGCTGGCGGTGCTGTTCTGGGCGTCGCCCGTGGTGTACTCGTTCGGGTTCGTCCGCGACGTCATCGGCGGCACCGTGCTCGAGCAGATCTACCTCGCCAACCCGATCACGATCGCCGTCATGGGATTCCAGCGCGGACTGTGGATCGCGGGCTCCGATCCGGCGAACGGCATCGTGTGGCCGCCCGACATGGCCTGGCGCATGCTCGCGGTGTTCCTGTTCAGCCTTGTGCTGCTCTGGGTCAGTCAGCGCCTCTTCTCCCGCATTCAGGGCAATTTCGCGCAGGAGCTGTGACGATGACCACCCCCACGATCATCGACGTCTCCGGCGTCTCGAAGCGCTTCGTGCTCCACCAGCACAAGTCGCTCAAGGAGCGCATGGTCGCCTTCGCGACGGCGCGCAAGTACCAGGAGGAGTTCTGGGCGCTGCGCGACGTCGACCTGCAGATCCCGACCGGGTCGACGGTCGGACTCGTCGGGCACAACGGCTCGGGCAAGAGCACGCTGCTGAAGGTCATCGGCGGCATCATCCAACCCACCACGGGACGCGTGCAGCGTCGAGGACGCCTCGCCGCGCTGCTCGAGCTCGGCGCGGGCTTCCACCCCGATCTGACGGGGCGCGAGAACGTCTACCTCAACGCCTCCATCCTGGGCCTCACGAAGGCGGAGACCGACCGGTACTTCGACGAGATCGTCGCGTTCTCCGGCATCGAGAGCTTCATCGACACGCAGGTGAAGTTCTACAGCTCGGGAATGTACGTGCGCCTCGCCTTCGCTGTCTCGGTGCACGTCGATCCCGACCTGCTCCTCGTGGACGAGGTGCTCGCGGTCGGCGACGAGCCGTTCCAGCGGAAGTGCCTCGCGAAGATCGCCGAGTTCCAGCGCGAGGGCCGCACGATCGTCTTCGTGAGCCACTCCTCCGATCAGGTCGCGCAGCTGTGCGACCGGGTCGTGGTGCTCGACCGCGGTCGGATGGTGCACGACGGCTCGCCGGCGGACGGCATCCGAGTCCTGCGCGAGACCTTCGAGGCCGCCCATGCCGCCTCCCCGCGCGTCGAGCACGCCGACGGCACGCTCACGACCGGCGCCCGCATCGACGACGTGCGCGTGACCTCGACGTCGACCGACCTCTCGGGTGACTTCACGCCCGGCGGCGACATCGAGGTCGTCATCGACTACACCGTCGGCGACGTGCCCGCGGGCTGGATCGCCGGCATCGACCTCGAGACGCCCGTCGGTCAGGGCGTCTACCGCGTCAACACCGAGGGGCTCGGCATGGAGCTGCCGACGACGCCCGGCGAGTACTCGCTCGCGATCCGTCTCGGCGGCAGCGCGCTCGGGGCGGGCTCGTACCAGCTGCACGCGAGCCTCGTCACCCCCGAGGGTCGCGACCTCGATCGGCGCCAGCCCGCCGCGAGCTTCTCGGTCTCGACCGAACGAGGCGGGGTGGGCGTCGTGCACTTCAGCACGAGCGCCGAGCTCTCCACGAGCTGACGCCGCCCTGCGCGTCGTCGCCGCAGCAGCCGGGCCGCTATCGGCGGCTGGCCTCGAGCGAGCCGCGGGCGATGGCAGCCTCGTCGTCGAGGTCGACGACGGTCGCAGGGCGGTAGCTCGACCACTTCCGCACCTGGAAGGCCGGATTCGTCAGCAGCCACCGGAGCTTGCGCGCGAGCGAGAAGTCGGTGTCGCGCGCGATGCGCAGCGAGTCGCCGAGGATGCCGCGCACGGTGAGCCGCACCTGCGCGGCGCGCGTCATCGGCAGGATGTCGAAGCCGATGCGCCGCAGGCCGACTGTCTCGTCGAAGATCCGCTTGCCGTACTCGGCGAGCGTCAGATCGTTCGAGTGCTCCACCGCGCCGCCCGGCGCATAGGCCTTGATGAGCCCCGCACGGATCACGTCCTGCCCGAACAGCTGATCCTCCGCGTAGGGCACCTCGCGGTACGGGATGTCGCCGGTCAGCACCCTGCGCCGCGCGGCCGAGTTGACGTCGGAGTAGAAGCCGAGCGACGCGATCGCGCGCTCGTCGATCGCTCCGGGGGGCCGGCGGTAGAGCGTGATGCCGCCGTCGGGCCCGAGGCCCGCGAAGACCCCGCGGATCTCGTACTTCAGCAGCGGGAAGCAGCGCGGCCTCGGCACCTGCTTGCCGACGACGCCGACGACGTCCGGCGACAGCGCGAAGGGAGCGAGCAGGTCGCGCAGCCAGTGCTCGCCGATCGGCACGGCGTCGTGCGTCAGGTAGACCACGAACTCGCCGCGCGCGAGCTCGGCGGCGAGATTGCGGGTGCGCCCGTGCTGGAACTCGCTGTTCGGGATGCGATGGAGCCGGACATCCGGGAACGCCGCGACGATGTCGAGGGTGCGATCGGTCGACCCGGAGTCGATCACGAGGGTCTCGACCTCGCCCTCGACGCCGGTCTGCCTCCCGATGGCCTCGAGGATGCGCTGCAGGTGGTCCTCGCCGTTGTAGGTGAGGATGGCGATCGTCGCCGTGACGCTCATCGTTGCTCCTGAAGCATGTCGGTCCATGTCGCCGCGATGCCCTGCTCGAGGCTCGTCGGCGCGCGGATGCCGAACTCGGCGTCGAAGCGCGACACGTCGAGCACGACGCGGTCGACGAAGGTGGACGGTGTCGGAATCTCGCGCACCGGCACGTCGCGGCCCGTGACCGCCGCGATCGTCTCGAGCACCTCGCGCACCGAGTGACCGCGACCGCTGCCCAGGTTGTACACCTCGTGCTGCGGGTCGACCTCGGCGAGCGGCACGATCATGCGCACGAGGTCGTCGACGTAGATGTAGTCGCGCACCATGGAGCCGTCGCCGTAGCGCGTCACGCTCTCGCCGCGGGCGATCTGGCGCAGCGCGATGGGGATGAGCCCCTGCTTGCGATTGGGGTGCTGGCGGGTGCCGTAGGGGTTCGAGATGCGCAGGCTCGTCGAGTGCAGCCCGTGCTTGACACGGAAGTATCGGAGGTAGTGCTCGATCGCGAGCTTGCCGATGCCGTACGGCGAGACCGGGAGGGCGGGATCGGTCTCCGCGAAGCCCGACCGCTGCTGCGGCCCGTAGATGGCTCCGCCGGTCGAGGCGAAGACGACCCTCCCCACCCCGGCGTCGGCGCACGCGGAGAGCAGCTCGACCGACTGCGTCACGTTCGTGCGGATGTCGAGCGTCGGATCGGCCTCGGCCGTCGCGGGGGAGGTCGTGGCGAGGAAGTGGAAGACGACGTCACGCCCGGCGACGGCGGTTCGGAGATCGCTGCGGCTCAGGAAGTCGCCGGGGAGCTGGACGGCGCGCGACGAGCGGAACGTCGCCGCTCCGGAACTGAAGCGGTCGAACGCGGTGACGGCGTGCCCCGCTTCGTCGAGCGCGTCGACGAGGTGCGAGCCGATAAAGCCGTTGCCGCCGACGACCAGGACGTCAGCCACGCATGCCCCGTTCGAAGGCCTCCAGGAACTGCCGCCCCGAATCCGACCAGTTGACGTCGACGACGGATGCCGACATCGCGAGCGAGCGCTCGACCTGGTCGGGCCGCTCGATCACCTCGACCATGCGTCGTGCGATCGCCCGCGGCGAGAGCGGCACGTACTCGATGAACGGGTTGTCGCTCACCATGCGGTTGTTCGGGCCGTCATTGACGACCGGCGCCACGCCGCTGGACATGAGCTCGAGCGGCAGCAGCGACATGTTCGACAGCGACATCACGAGCCCGGCCGCGCAGCGGTTGTACAGCGCGTTGAGCTCGGTGACGTCGAGCACGGCCTCGTTGCGCACGGGGAACGGCAGCTCCCAGTTCGAGACGTCCCAGCCGGCCAGGTTGATGGTCGCGTCGGGCTTCATGCGCGCGAACTCGGCGAGCGCGAGCACGCCGAGCTCGAAACCGCGGCGGGCGGTCACAGGACGCGCGTAGAAGAACACCTCGCCGCGGCGCTCGCGGTTGGTGACCGAGTAGTGCGTCTTGTCCACGGCGAAGTCGAAGTGATCGGTGCGCATGCCGTACTCCGCGGCGAGCTTGTGGGCGAGCCACCCTCCCGCTGTGATGCCGTGGAAACCGAACCGATAGGTGTTCTCCGCGAGCACCGCCTCCGAGCCCAGGGGGTAGAAGCTCGGCTCGAAATCCTGCACGAAGTAGAACCGCCGGGCGCGGCCGCGGTCGCGGTAGACGGGGTACGCGGTCTCCCACCCGGTTGCGAAGACCGCTTGCGCGCTGTCATGGATGCCCGTGGCCGGGTCGTACTGCAGGAGCTGAGCCTCGACGTCGGCGTAGCCGCTGGAGGCGCGCATCATCGCCCGCACATCGGCGATGCTCACGCTGCCGCTCCTGGCCGAGTAGAAGTACACGGTGCAGCGGTGCCCGGCCTCCTCAGCGAACCGGATGAATCGGAAGAGGTTCTGGTGACCGCCGCTGCCGTCGCCGGGCGGCGACATGATCCACGCGATGTCGACGGGGCCCTCGGAGACCGTGATCGGCACGGGTCGGTGCTCCGCCGGCTCGGTCCAGTCGACCGCCGCAGCATCCTCGCTCGAGACGAGCATGTGCACGCGGTGCTTGCGGACCTTGCTCGCGAGCGTGCGCGCGGCGCGGAGCGCGAACTCGCCCGGCCCCTCGTCGCGCAGCACCCGGAGCGGGCGGAGCACTCGGAACAGCTTGAAGCGTGCCATGCGGGTCCTCTCCGAGGAACGAGCCGATCGCGTCGTCGGGGCAGGATCGTTCACTGTGTCGCGTCGTCGGGGCGCTCGCACCGACCGGGCCAGTCTATTCAGGCGTCGTCGAGGGGGGAGAGGAGCCCCTGCAGGTAGCGGCCGTAGCCGCTCTTCTCGAGGGGCGCCGCGAGCGCCAGCAGCTGCGCGTCGTCGATCCATCCAGCGCGCCAGGCGATCTCCTCGATGCAGCCGATCTTGAACCCCTGGCGGTCCTCGATCACGCGCACGTACTCGGAGGCCTGCATCATCGACTCGAAAGTGCCCGTGTCGAGCCACGCGGTGCCGCGATCGAGCACCTGCACCTGCAGCCGGCCCGCCTTCAGGTAGTGCTCGTTGACGCTCGAGATCTCGAGCTCGCCGCGCGCGCTGGGGGTGATGGTCTTGGCGATCTCGACGACCGCGTTGTCGTAGAAGTAGAGCCCTGGCACCGCGTAGGAGCTCTTCGGCCGAGCGGGCTTCTCCTCGATCGACACCGCCGTCATCGTCTCGTCGAACTCGACCACGCCGTAGGCGCTCGGGTTCGAGACCTGATAGGCGAAGATGAGCCCGCCGTCGATCGAGCCGTGCGCGCGCAGGGACGAGCCGAGGCCGCTGCCGTGGAAGATGTTGTCGCCGAGCACGAGGGCGACCGAGTCGTCGCCGATGAACTGCTCGCCGATCAGGAAGGCCTGCGCGAGCCCGTCGGGGCTCGGCTGCACGGCGTACTCCAGCCGGATGCCGAGGTCGCTGCCGTCGCCGAGCAGCGCGCGGAACTGCTCGTTGTACTCAGGCGTCGTGATGACCAGGATCTCGCGGATGTCGGCCATCATGAGCGTCGACAGCGGGTAGTAGATCATCGGCTTGTCGTAGATCGGCATGAGCTGCTTTGAGATGCCCTTGGTGATGGGCCACAGCCGCGTTCCCGACCCTCCGGCGAGGATGATTCCCTTCACAGCGTTCCCTTCCGGCCCCGGCGACGAGGGCCGCCGGAGACCGGCCGAGTCTAGCAACGGGCCTCCCCCGTAGAATCGCCCGGTGAAGATCATCGTCACCGGCGGCGCCGGATTCATCGGCAGCAACTTCGTGCACCACGCGGTCGCGCACACCTCTTCTAGCTTCACCGTGCTCGACAAGCTCACCTACGCGGGCAACCTCGCCTCGCTCGAGGGTCTGCCGGCCGACCGGGTGCGCGTCGTGCAGGGAGACATCTGCGATGCCGCGCTCGTCGACGAGCTCGTGCGCGACCACGACGCCGTCGTGCACTACGCCGCCGAGAGCCACAACGACAACTCCCTCGACGACCCGCGCCCCTTCGTCGACACCAACATCCTCGGCACCTTCACGCTGCTCGAGGCGGTGCGCCGCCACGACAAGCGCTTCCACCACATCTCGACCGACGAGGTCTACGGCGACCTCGAGCTCGACGACCCGAACCGCTTCACCGAGACGACCCCCTACAACCCGTCGAGCCCCTACTCGTCGACGAAGGCGGGCTCCGATCTGCTGGTGCGCGCGTGGGTCCGATCCTTCGGCGTGCGAGCCACGATCTCCAACTGCTCGAACAACTACGGCCCCTACCAGCACGTGGAGAAGTTCATCCCCCGCCAGATCACGAACGTGCTGCGCGGGGAGCGTCCGAAGCTCTACGGCTCGGGCGAGAACGTGCGCGACTGGATCCACGCCGACGACCACTCGGCGGCGGTGCTCACCATCCTCGAGCGCGGGGTGATCGGTGAGACCTACCTCATCGGCGCCGATGGCGAGAAGAGCAACCGCGAGGTCGTCGAGCTCATCCTGACGACCCTCGGCCAGCCGAGCGACGCCTACGACCACGTGAAGGACCGCTCTGGGCACGATCTGCGCTACGCGATCGACTCGTCCAAGCTGCGCACCGAGCTCGGGTGGGCGCCGCGCTTCGCCGACTTCGAGGCGGGCCTGCGCGCGACCGTCGAGTGGTACCGCAAGCACGAGGAGTGGTGGGCCCCGCAGAAGGACGCGACCGAGGCCCGCTACGCCGCGCAGGGGCAGTGACGGCGTGACGCGCATCCTCATCACGGGCGCGGCGGGGATGCTCGGCCGCGACCTGCAGGCCGCGCTCGCCGACCGAGCGGTCACCGCGCTGTCGCGATCCGAGCTCGACGTCGCCGACGTCGACGCCGCCCGCGAGGCGGTCGCCGGCCATGACGTCGTCATCAACGCCGCGGCGTGGACGCGCGTCGACGACGCGGAGTCGCACGAGCCGGAGGCCCACCGCGTCAATGCGCTCGGCGCGCAGTCGCTGGCCCGGGCCGCCGCGGGCGCGGGCGCGGTGCTCGTGCAGCTCTCGACGGACTACGTCTTCGACGGACGGGCGTCGACGCCCTACCTCGAGGATGCTCCGCTCGCGCCGGTCTCGGCGTACGGCCGCACGAAGGCCGAGGGGGAGCGCCTGGCCCGCGCAGCGCACCCGGAGGGCACCCTCATCGTGCGCACCGCGTGGCTGTACGGCGAGCACGGCCCGAACTTCGCGGCGACGATGCTCGGCCTCGCGACGCAGCGCGACACGCTGTCGGTCGTCGACGACCAGCGCGGGCAGCCGACGTGGACGCGCGACCTCGCCGAGCAGATCGTGCGACTCATCGACTCGGGAGCCCGCTCAGGCGTGCTGCACGGCACCGCCTCGGGCGAGACCACCTGGTTCGGGTTCGCGCGCGCCATCTTCGAGGAGGCCGGCCTCGACCCGGAGCGGGTGCGCCCGACCGATTCGAGCGCGTTCGCGCGCCCTGCGCCCCGACCGGCCTACTCCGTGCTCGCGCACGAGGGCTGGCGCGCACTCGGCCTCGCGCCGATGCGCGACTGGCGCGAGGCGCTCGCCGACGCCTGGCGCTCGGGCGCTATCGCCCTGCCGACCGCGTAGCCGGCTGCACGAGGTCGCGCAGGACATCGATCGCACCGCGGCTGTAGCGGGTGTACCGGCCGGCGAGCGCTCCTGCGAGGACGCCGGGCACTCGCAGCGGCTGCCAGCGCGGCAGGCGCGACCGACGCCGCTCATGCTCGAGCTTGGCGCGCGCGGCGGCCACCGCCTCGGGGCGGCCGCCGATGCGCTCGAGCCGTTCGACGAGCGCCTCCGTGCGAGCGATGAGGCGTGCGGCGCGCTCGTCACGGGGCTCGCGCAGGCGCTCCCATCGCCGCGACCACGTCACCTCGCTGGCGCCGATGACGTTCGCCCCGTGCTGCCGGTAGTCGAGCCAGGGCTCGTCGACCAGGCGCAGCCCGCCCTCGACGGCCGCCATGATCGCGAGCCACTCGTCGTGCACCCAGGCGGCGGGGAAGGGGGCGGCTCGCCGAGCGAGCTCGCGCCGCACGAGCACCGTCGCGCCCGTCACGAGGTTGCGGCGCAGCAACGCAGGGAGGGCTTCGCCGCGCTGCAGCCGCGCACGCTCGTCGCCGGTGGCCTCGAGCGTCGCGAGCAGTCGCGCGCCCGTGTCGCGGCCGTCGGCGTCGACCAGTCGAGCGTCGGTGTGCACGAGCGAGACGCGGGGGTCGTCGAAGAGCGGCAGCAGTCGGGCGAGACGACCGGGCGGCCAGACGTCGTCCTGATCGCTGAGCGCGACGATGTCGCCCGAGCACGCGGCGATCGTGCTGTCGAAGTTGGCGGTCACGCCGAGCGCTCGCTCGCGACGCAGCACCCGCAGCGAGACAGCGGCCGTCGGATGCTCCGCTCGATGGCGGGCGACGGCGCGCTCGACGATCGCCACCGTGTCGTCGGTCGAGGCGTCGTCCCCGACGACGAGCTCCTGCGGCGCCGGCACCTGGTCGAGGATGCTGCGCACCTGCTCGCCGACGAACGCCGCGCCGTTGTGCGTGCAGAGCGCGACCGAGACGCTCGGCGCGCGCGACTCGGCGTCGGCGGGTGACGTGGCCTGGGGCACGGACCCAGCCTAGGAGGGCGCCGCTACGATGGGCACCACCATGACGTCGGCCGAGCCCCGCCCCCTTCCGCGCGTGGGCGTCGTCACCGTCGTCTACCGGTCCAACCACGTGCTCCCCGGGTTCCTGCGCTCGCTGCCCGACGCGATCGGCGAGCCGTTCGCGACGGTGATCGCCGACAACCGCCCCGGTGAGGGCTCGCACGCGCGAGAGCTCGCGGCCGAGCACGGTGCCGAAGTGGTCGAGCTGCCGCACAACCCGGGGTACGGAGGCGCGATCAACGCGGCGGTCTCGAGACTGCCGGGCAGCGTCGAGTGGCTCGTCGTCAGCAACCCCGACGTCGTGCTGCGCCCGGGCGCGATCGCGACGCTCATCGCGGTCGGCGAGCAGGACCCGCGCGTCGGCGCGGTCGGCCCCGCGGTCGAGAACCTCGATGGCACGCTGTACCCCTCGGCGCGAGCCATCCCGTCGCTGCGCACCGGTGTGGGGCACGCGCTGTTCGCCAACCTTTGGAAGTCGAACCCCTGGACGGCCGCGTACCGCGATGGCGCGACGGCGTCGGGTCATCGGCGCGACGTCGGCTGGCTCTCGGGCTCGTGCCTCGTCGTTCGTCGTTCGGCCTTCGAGGCGATCGGCGGATTCGACGACGGGTACTTCATGTACTTCGAGGATGTCGACCTCGGGCATCGTCTCGGCAGAGCGGGCTACCGCAACGTCTACGAGCCCGCCGCGCGCGCGCTGCACACGGGCGCGCACTCCACCGGCACAGAGTCCGCCCGCATGGTGCGCGCGCATCACGACAGCGCCAAGCGGTTCCTGCGCGGCAAGTACCGCCCCTGGTACCTGTGGCCCGTGCGCGCGGTGCTGAGCGCGGGACTCTCGCTGCGCGCAGCGGTGCTGACGCGACGACTGCGCGGCGACTAGCTCCGGGCTGCGCTCCAGCGGCCGTCGAGGGCGCCGACGTGCGCCCTCACGGCGTCGAGCGTCGGCAGCAGGCCGATCCGGCGGGCCTCCTCGAGCGTCGGCGCCTCGAGATCCTTCGGCGACAGCAGCGGCTCGCCGGCCTCGGCGGGGAACTCGAGCCCGATCGTCGGGTCGAGCGGCGTGACGCCGTGCTCGGCCGCGGGATTGAACACCTCGCTCACGAGGTACGTGACCGTCGAGCCGTCCTCGAGCGAGACGAAGGCGTGCCCGAGCCCCTCGCCGACGTAGACCGCCCGGCGATCCACCGTGTCAAGCCGCACCGCATCCCATCTTCCGAAGGTCGGCGAGCCGACTCGGATGTCGACGACGTAGTCGATCACCGCCCCGGCGGTCACGGTGACGTACTTCGCCTGGCTCGGCGGCACGTCGGCGAAGTGGATGCCCCGCACGACGCCGCGACGGGAGACCGAGCCGTTGCCCTGCCTCAGGTCGAGGGGGTGCCCGACGGCCTCGGCGAGCGCGTCGAAGCGGTACCACTCCCAGAAGACGCCGCGGTCGTCGGGGAACTGCCGGGGGGTGACCTCGAACGCGCCCGCGATCGAGAGCTCGCGGATCTGCATCCCGCCAGTCTAGGGGCGGCGCCACCGAGGGGGCTCTGGAGGGCGGCTCGCCGACTGGCCCCCGTTCGGGGGTGGACCACTCGCGCTGGTAGGGTCGCCCGGGGGCGCCCGAGCCCCGACGCTGGAGGTGATGAGCCGTGTCGACGACCGCGCTGCGCGTGATCCTCGACCGCGCGGGCGAAGAGTCGCCCTCCGGCATCGGCCGCTACGCCCTCGAGCTCACCCGGCAGCTCATCGCGACGGCCCCCCGGGGCTGCGAGGTGCTCGGCGTCGTGCCCGCCTCCCCCGAGCCGGAGTACGACCGGCTCGAGCGCGAGCTGCCCGGCCTCGCCGGTCTGCACAAGAGCGCGCTCGACCGCCGCCAGCTCCGCGCCGCGTGGCAGCACGGGTTCACGCGCCTTCCCGGCGGTGGCATGGTGCACTCCCCGAGTCTGCTGGCGCCGCTGCGCCGGCACGACCGGGTCGAGAGCCCTGGCGACCAGATGGTCGTCACCATCCACGACGCTGTGGCGTGGACGCACCCCGAGACGGTGCACCCCGCGCGCGCCTCGTGGATCAGGGCCATGGCGAGGCGAGCGCAACGCTACGCCGACGCCGTGGTCGTGCCGACGCACGCCGTCGCCGAGCAGCTCGGCGAAGTGCTCAACCTCGGCGACAGGGTGCGCGTGATCGCCGGAGCGGTGAGCTCGACGCTCGTGCTCGGCGACGACGCCGACGAACGGGCCGAGCGCCTCGGTCTGCCCGACCGGTACGTGCTCGGGGTCGGTCCCTTCGAACCGCGCAAGGGCACGCGCGAGCTGCTCTGGGCGCTCGCCGACACCGCCGCCCCGAGCATCCCTCTCGTGCTCGCCGGCCCGACGGGCGATGCTGACGTCGACATCGCATCGGTCCGAGCGGATGCCCGACTCGCGCCCGACCGCGTGCTCGCGCTCGGCGCCCTCGACGACGCCGACCTCGCCGTGGTCTACGACCGAGCGGCGGCCCTCGTGGTGCCGAGCCTCGCGGAGGGGTTCCCGCTGCCCGTGCTCGAGGCGATGAGCCTCGGCACGCCGGTCGTGCACTCCGATGCTCCCGCGCTCCTCGAGGTCGCTGCCGATGCGGGCCTGGTGGTGCCGCGCGCCGACTTCGCGGGGTATCCGCGACGCATCGCGGAGGCCCTGCGTCGCGTGCTCGAGGAGCCGCTGCTCGCTGAGGAGCTCGTCGTGCGCGGGCACGACCGGGTCCGCGCCTTCAGCTGGCGCGACTCGGCCGAGAAGACCTGGCAGCTGCACGCCGACCTGTAAGCGGGGCGCGTCACTCCGCGGTCGGGGCGACCGCCTCGGCGACGAGCGAGCGGGACAGGGCGTAGTCGGGCTCGACGTTGTCGATCGTCGGCGGCGTGAGCTCGACGTCGGTGATCGGCAGCTCGCGCGCCTTCACCGCGAGGTCGCTCAGCACGCCGAGCATCGCCTGCGGGATGTCGGTGCGCACCACCTGCGTGCCAGCCTCGGCGATGGCCTGGAACCGGGTGAGCACGGTCGCCGGCTCGACCTGGCGCAGGATCGCCTCCTGGATCTGCCGCTGGTGCGCCATCCGGTCGAAGTCGGTGAGGTTGTAGCGGTTGCGCGCGTACCAGAGCGCGGTGTCGCCGTCCATGCGTTGCTCACCCGCCTCGATGCGACCCACCACGGGGCCGCCGTTGATGCCGAGATCCATGCCGGGCTCGGCCACCGTCACGGTGACGCCGCCCAGCGCATCGATGAGCTGCGCGAAGCCCTGCATGTCGATGAGCACCGTGTACTGCACCTCGAGTCCCGTGACGCCCTCGACGGCGTCCTTCATCGCCTCGATGCCGGGCGTGCTGCCCTCGCGCTCGGCCCTGGGATACAGCTCGGGGTGCTCCTCCGCCCAGGGGTAGAGGTAGCTGATGAGGCAGTCGTCACCGCAGTCGAAACCGTTGGGCCACTCCTCCCACAGCGGCGACCCCTCGGCGAACGGGGCGTTGTAGAGGTTGCGCGGGATGCCGATCATCGTCACCGCGCCCGTGCCGGCGTCGACGCTCGCGAGACTGATCGAGTCGGGGCGCAGGCCGATGCGGTCGGGGCCGGCGTCGCCGCCGAGCAGGAGGATGTTGTAGCGGCCGTCGATGGGCGGCTCGATGAAGCCGCCGGCGAAGACGCTGCCGAGGGTGTCGCGCCCGATGCCGGTCGCCCACGCCGCCCACGCCGAGCCGCCAACCGTGAGCACGAGCGAGAGCGCCACGAATCCGGCCAGCGGCGCACGCGCGCTCGGGGTCGCCCGCACGATGCGAGCGAGCGAGAGGGCGTTGATCGTGGTGGCGAGCCACAGCACCGCGTAGAAGATGAGCCCGAGCTGGGCCACCCACAGCGTGACGACGTTGGTCGCGATCGTCAGGGCCACGGGACGCGCGAGCGCGAACAGCAGCAGGCCGCCGAGCACGACGCCCCACAGCACGAATGTCGCTCCGACGGCGAAGCGCCCCCATTTGCGGTCGCCGGCGAGCAGCTGCGCCGAGCCGGGGACGAGCAGGTTGAGGCCCAGCAGCCACCACGCGCGCTTCGCCATGAGCTCCGGCTGGCGCGTGTCGGGGTGCCGCAGCGGCGAGGTCAGGCTCACCGCTCGCGGGAGGCGACCGCGGTCTTGAGCGCCTCGTTCTTGGTCGCCACGGCCTGCTCGAGGCCGGCGGCGAAGGCGGCCAGCTTCTCGGCGACCCGGGCATCCGTCGCCCCGATCATGCGCGCGGCGAGGATGCCGGCGTTGCGCGCGCCGCCGATCGACACCGTCGCGACCGGGATGCCCGCGGGCATCTGCACGATGCTGAGCAGCGAGTCCATGCCGTCGAGGTACGCCAGCGGCACGGGCACACCGATGACCGGCAGCGTCGTGACCGAGGCGATCATGCCGGGCAGGTGCGCGGCGCCGCCGGCTCCGGCGATGATGGCGCGGATGCCCCGGCCGGCGGCCGCGCGACCGAAGGCGATCATCGCGTCCGGCGTGCGGTGGGCGCTCAGCACCTCGACCTCGCAGGCGATGCCGAACTCGTCGAGGGCCGCGACGGCGTGCCGCATGACCGACCAGTCGGAGTCGGAGCCCATGACGACGGCGATGAGGGGGGCGGACACGTCGTTCATGCTAGGCCTCAGGCGTCGAAGTGGGCGGCCGCGGCGCGCGCCCGGTAGGCGACGTCGTCGAGGTCGTCGCCGATCGCGGTGACGTGGCCGGCCTTGCGGCCCGCGCGCGGGCCCTTCCCGTAGGCGTGCACCTTGACGGCGGGCTGGTGCCCGAGCGCCGCGGCGATGGCCGGCGCGGGCAGCGAGCCGAAGACGTTGATCATGACGCTCCAGTCGGCGAGGGCATCCGTCGCCCCCAGCGGCCAGTCGAGCACAGCGCGCAGGTGCTGCTCGAACTGGCTCGTGACCGAGCCGTCGATCGAGAAGTGGCCGGAGTTGTGGGGGCGCATCGCGAGCTCGTTGACGAGCACGCGGCCGTCGGCGGCGTGGAAGAGCTCGACCGCGAGCACGCCCGTGACGCCGAGCCCGTTCGCGACGGTCGTGGCGATCTCGGCCGCGGCGCGCTCGGCGGCGTCGCCGACGTGCGGGGCGGGGGCGATGACCTCGGCGCAGACTCCCCCGCGCTGCACGGTCTCGACGAGCGGCCACAGGCGCACCTCGCCGCTCGGGCGGCGCGCGGCGAGCTGCGCGAGCTCGCGCTGGAAGACCACGAGCTCCTCCACGAGCACGGGTCCCGCCTCGAGCCAGTCGTCGGCGCCGCGCGCGTCGTCGACGATGCGCACGCCCTTGCCGTCGTAGCCGCCGCGGGGCGTCTTCACGATCGCGCGGCCGCCGTGGTCGGCGAGAAAGCCCGCGAGCGCGTCGGCGCTCTCGACGCGCGCCCAGTCGGGCATCGGCACGCCGAGTTCGCCGAGGCGCTCGCGCATGAGCAGCTTGTCCTGCGCGTAGAGCAGCGCCTCGGGGCCTGGCCGCACGGCGACGCCGGCGTCGACGAGCGCGGCGAGCACCTCCTGCGGCACGTGCTCGTGATCGAAGGTGATGGCGTCGCAGCCGCGGGCGAACTCGAGCACCGTCGCGGCATCCCGATAGTCGCCGACTGCGGTCGCCGCGAGTCGGGCCGACGCGTCGGGAGCCTCCGCGAGCACGCGGATCTCGATGCCGAGCGCGACCGCCGCGGGCACCATCATGCGTGCGAGCTGGCCACCTCCGATGACGCCGACGACGGGCATGCGGGCTCTCCTCTAGATTGGGGGCTTCGTCTTCCATTGTGGTGCACCCCGGAGGCCCCATGCCCCACTTGCTCGCCCAGTTCGCCCGCTTCGGCGCGGTCGGGCTCGTCGGGCTCGTGGTCGACGTCGCGCTGTTCAACGTGCTGCGGGTGACGGTGCTCTCGCCCGAGGCGCTCGAGGCGGGCCCGATCATCGCCAAGGTCGTCTCGACGTCGGTCGCGATCGCCGTGAACTGGGTCGGCAGCCGCTACTGGAGCTTCCGCCTCCGTCGACGTCGCCCGCCGGCCCGCGAGGCGGTCGAGTTCGCGATCGTGAGTATCGGCGGCATGCTCATCGCCGTCGGCTGCCTCGCGGTCTCGCGCGAGGTGCTGGGCTTCACGAGCCTGCTCGCCGACAACATCGCCTCGAACGTCGTGGGGCTCGGCCTGGGCAGCCTGTTCCGGTTCGCACTGTACCGCTGGTGGGTGTTCCACCCCAGGCGGGATGCCCCCGCCGAGCAGCTCGTCGGCTGAGGTCAGCCCGCGAGGCGGGTGGCGCCGGTCTGGCGCCGAGCATCCGCGACCGATGACCGACTGTGCTCCATGAGGTCGGTGAGCGCCTCCTGCACGAGGGCGGCTCGGGGCAGGTCGCGCAGCACGACGGGGCGGTCGAGCCCCGTGTTGAGCAGGATATCGCCGGAGCGGAATAGCCGCTGCAGCCCCGACTGCCGCAGCGCGACGTCGTAGCTGCGACTGTGCAGCACCTCCTGCCGGGTGCGCACGACGAGCCCGTGCCGGATCACGATGCGCCGCGTCGTGATGAGCACGTGGCTGGCGAGCCAGCGCACGTACGGCGCGAGCACGAGCAGCAGCAGGGCGAGCGCGCCGGCGGCGATGATGAGGACGCGCAGCCAGAGCTCGTCGAGCACCGCCGCACCGTAGACGGCTCCGCCCGACACCGCGAGCAGCACGAGCACGGGCAGCACGAGCGCCCGCGCGTGGGCGCGCAGCAGCACGATCACGCGCTCCGGATCGGGCTGCTCGCCGGTCATGCCCTATTCATAGCGCAGGTGGGTCACGTCGCCGGCCGACACGGCGACGAGGCTCGAGGAGGGCTCAGCCGCGCGCACGAGCAGGCGGCCGTCGTCGTCGAGCGCCTCGGCGACGCCGCGAAGGGGTGCGAGCCCCGGCTGGTCGACCCGCACCGCGTGGCCGAGGGTCGCGAGCACGGGCTCGACGAGGGAGCGGAGGGCCGCCGCGGTCGGAGCGGCGCGCCACTGCGCCACGAGGTCGAAGGTCTCGCGCAGGAAGGCGGCGAGGGCGCGATCGGTGAGCGCAGCATCCGCCGCATTGTCGTGGTCGGAGGCGGCGGCGGTCGTCGCGACGCCCTCGAGGGCGAGCGAGGTCGCGGTCGGCACGGGCAGCTGATCCTCGCGCAGGGTGAGGTTGAGGCCCGCGCCGATGACGACGCCGTGCGGGGTCAGCTCGGTGAGCACGCCGCTGAGTTTGCGCCCGTGCACGAGCACGTCGTTGGGCCACTTCAGGCCCGCACCGGCCACGCCGAGCTCGCGCACCGCCCGCGTCATCGCGACGCCCGCGAGCAGCGGCAGCCAGCCGAGCTGCTGCGGGTCGAGGGCGGCCGGGTCGAGGCGCACGAAGATCGAGACGGCGAGGGATGCGCCGGCGGGAGCGCTCCAGACGCGGTCGAGGCGGCCGCGGCCGGCCGTCTGGTCGGCCGTGGCGAGCACCGCGAGGTCGGGCAGGTCGGCGGCCCGGCTCACGAGATCGGTGTTGGTCGAGGGGCAGGAGTCGCGCCACTCGAGCTGCGGTGCCACGGCGCGGGCCAGGGGATGCTCCATGCCTCGAGGGTACGGCGCGGTGGTACCGTGGCCGACCGTCCGCGACCGCTCCCGCCACCCCTGGAGGTCACGCATGACAGCCGCCCCCACCACCGCGCCCCGCGAGGCCTTCACCGGTCAGGTCGGGTTCATCCTCGCCGCGATCGGATCGGCCGTCGGCCTCGGCAACATCTGGCGCTTCCCCGGCGTCGCCTACGAGAACGGGGGCGGCGCGTTCCTCATCCCCTACGTGGTGGCGCTGCTGACGGCGGGCATCCCGATCCTCTTCCTCGACTACGCGATCGGCCACCGGTTCCGCGGCGCCGCGCCGACGGCCCTGCGGCGGCTCGGCGGTGCGCGCGCGGGCAGGCTGCTCGAGGGGCTCGGCTGGTTCCAGGTCGCGATCGCCTTCGTGATCGGGCTGTACTACACGGTCGTCATCGCGTGGGCGCTCAGCTACTTCGTGTTCTCGTTCGACATCCGCTGGGGGGATGACCCGGCCGGCTTCTTCACCGGCGAGTACCTGCGCGTCTCCGACCCGGGGCTCAGCCTCGACTTCGTACCGGGTGTGCTGCTGCCGCTCGTGCTGGTGTGGATCGCCACGATCGCGGTGCTCGGCCTCGGCGTCGCCAAGGGCATCCAGCGGGCGAACGTCATCTTCCTGCCGCTGCTGCTCGTGGGGTTCCTCGCGCTCGTGGTGCGCGCCCTCTTCCTCGACGGCTCGGCCGCGGGTCTGAACGCGCTCTTCACCCCCGACTTCGCCGCCCTCGTGAACCCCGACGTCTGGATCGCCGCCTACAGCCAGATCTTCTTCTCGCTGTCGATCGCGTTCGGCATCATGATCACCTACTCGTCGTACCGGCGACGCCGCTCGAACCTCACCGCACCGGCGCTCGTCGTGGCGTTCGCCAACTCGTCGTTCGAGATCCTCGCCGGCATCGGCGTCTTCGCGACGCTCGGCTTCTTCGCGGTGCAGCAGGGCGTCGCCGTCGGCGAGCTCGAGGGGCTCACGGGCGTCGGGTTGTCGTTCATCACCTTCCCCGCGATCGTCGCCGAGATGCCGGGCGGGCCGATCTTCGGCGCGCTCTTCTTCGGCTCGCTCGTCATGGCCGGCTTCACCTCGCTGCTGTCGGTGCTGCAGGTCGTCTCGGCGGCGTTCCAGGAGAAGTTCGGCGTCGGGCCGCGCGCCGCCGCGGCGACGATCGGCGGCGTCTCGGCGGTGCTGTCGATCCTGCTGTTCTCGACCACGAGCGGCCTCATCGCGCTCGACACCGTCGACCACTACGTCAACAACCTCGGTATCGTCGGCTCGGCGGTGCTGACGACCGTGCTCGTGATCCTCGTGCTGCGTCGCGGCGCCGAGCTGCGCGGGCACCTCACCGCGGTCTCGACCTTCCCCGTCGGCCGCATCTGGACGGTGCTCGTCGGCGCGCTCGCCCCGCTCGTGCTCGGCTTCATGCTCGTCTCGCGCATCATCGCCCTGCTCACCGAGGGCTACGAGGGCTACCCGCCGCTCTATCTCGGCATCGTCGGCTGGGGCTCGCTGCTGCTCATCGCGGTGCTCGCGGTCGCGCTCACCGCGCTGCGGTGGCGGCGATCGCCCGACGACTTCACCCCATGGCCGGCGCCGCACCAGCTGCCCACTTCGACCACGGGAGGCTCGCGATGACTCCCACCGCCATCCTCTTCCTCGTGCTCGCCATCGCGGTCGTGTGGGGCGGGCTCACGGCGAGCCTGCTCGTCCTGCGCGCGCGCCCCGAGCGCGCCGACTACCCCGCCGGCGGCGAGCACGACCAGCGCGAGGACGCCGGGCCGGTCGAGCGCGACACCTAGCCGAGCATCGCAACCGTCTCGGCCAGCGTCGGCGCCGTGGCCGGCCCCCGCCGCGTGACGGCGAGCGCGGCGGCCGCGTTCGCGAGCCGAGCGGCGCGCGCGGGCGCCTCGCCGCGGGCGAGCGCGGCGGCGAACGCACCGAGATGCGCATCACCCGCGCCGTTGGTGTCGACCTGCTCGACGGCGATGCCGGGGACTCGCTCGACCTGCCCGCACACCGCGACGAGGCAGCCCTCGGCGCCGAGCCGCACGAGCACGCCGCGCCCCTGCGCGGCGAGCGCGCGCGCCGCCGACTCCGGCTCGGGCTCGCCCGTGAGGGCTCGGGCTTCGGCGAGCGAGGCGCTCACCCAGTCGGCGCGCGCGAGGGCCGCCGCAAGCGCGTCGGGACGCTCGACGACGGCCAGCGGGCCGGGGTCGAGCAGCACGGTCGTGCGCTCGGGCAGCGCGGTCAGCCAGGGCGCGAGCACCCCGCCGTTCGTCGCCCCGAGCAGCCCGTAGCCGGAGACGTGCACGAGGTCGTCGTCGGCGACCTCGACCTCCGCGAGCGCGGCGCCATCGAGGTGCGCCTCGGCGCCGAACGCGGTCGCGAACGCCCGCTCGCCGTCGGCCTCGGTCATCGCGACATCGAGCCCGGTGTCGAGCGACGGATGCGCGGGCAGCAGCACCTCGACCCCCTCGGCCGCGAGGCTCGCCCGCACGAGCTCGCCGAGCGGACCGGTGCCGTGCGCCCCGGCGTAGGCGGCCGCGAGCCCCTGCCGGCGGGCGGCGAGCAGCACGTTGACGGCGCCGCCGGCGTGCAGGCCGCGGGAGCGGCCGAGCACGTCGCCGCCGCGCGCGGGCAAGTGCGGGAGGTCGAGGGCGAGGTCGACGAGGGCGTTGCCGACGCTGACGAGGCGCGCGGTCATCCCGCTGCCCGGTGACGGAGGGCGAGCAGAGCATCGGCGATCGCGGGCAGGCCGAGCGAGTCGGCGCCGAGCCTCGCAGCGCTCACCGCGTCGACGGTCGCCGCGGGCCCCCTCGCCCACGGCGCGGTGCCGTGCACGGCGCCGGCGATCGCACCCGCGATGGCAGCGATCGTGTCGGCATCGCCTCCGAGCGAGGCGGCGGCGCGCACCGCGAGCCACGGGTCGTCGACGAGGGCGAGCACGGCGAAGGCCGCCGGAATGGACTCCTGCGAGGCGAGGCTCGTGCCGACGACGAGCGCGAGGCGGTCGATGGCCTCGCCGAGCGGCACCTCGGCGGCGCGCAGCGACTCGACGAGGGCCATCGCCTCCCGGATGCGCGCCGCGACGTCGGCCCCCGCAACCCAGTGCCCGCGGTCGCGGCACCGCTCGGCCGCATCGACCCCGGCGGCGAGTGCGGCGGGCAGGTCGGCGCCGGCGACTCCGGCGCTCACGGCGGCGGCCACGGCCGAGGCGGCGGCGAGCGCGAGCGAGGTGGCGTGGGTCACCGAGCTCGCGGCCTCGACGGCGTCGAGCAGGGCATCCGCCCCCGCATCATCAGCAGAGAGGGGCGTCGCGATGCCGACGGGCGCGATGCGCATCGCCGCGCCGTTCGTCGTGCCCGTGCGTCCCGCGGTCTCGAGCGGCTCGCCGCGCAGCACCGCCTGCACGGCGCGCGTGGTCGAGGGCCCGAGCAGGTCGGTCGAACCGCGGCGGCGCATGTCGTCCTCCCACGCGACGAGGGCGCGGGCGAGCGCGGCCGCCTCGATGCGGCCCTCGCCGTCGATGAGCAGTCGCGCGACGAGCAGCGCCTGCTCGGTGTCGTCGGTGATCGCCCCGGCGGGCATGCCCCCGGCGAGCGGATGCTCGGCCTCGGCCTCCACGAAGCCGTCGACGACGCCGCCCGTTCGCTCCCGCACCGCATCGCGGCGCAGCAGCTGGAACGGCATGCCGAGGGCGTCGCCGACCGCGAGCCCCTGCAGCGCGCCGAGCGCGCGATCGAGTTCGCCCTCCGTCGGCGCCGTCGCGTCGCTCACGGGCCGGCGACCTCGGCGAGCACCGCGTCGGAGCTGGTGATCTCGATGAGCGGCGCGTAGAGCGCCATCGCGGCAAGCGCCCGCTCGTGGTCAGCCTCCGAGACCCCCGCGCACGCATCGGCGAGGACGCGCACCCGCACGCCCGCGTCGGCGGCGGCGAGCGCCGTCGAGAGCACGCAGCAGTCGGTCGAGACCCCGGCGAGCACCAGGTCGTGGCCGACGAGCGAGGCGAGCTCCGCATCCCATTTCGAGAACGTCGTGCGCGTCACGATCCGGTGATCGCCCGCCGGGAGGCTCGGCAGCAGATCCCAGATCGCATCGGTCGGCGGCACGAGCGCGAACGACCACTGCGCGTAGTAGGGCACCCACGCGCCGACCGGCTCATCGGGAGCCACGAAGCGCGTGAGGGCGACGCGATCGCCGAAGGCCTCCACGAGGCGCGCGACGGTCGGCTCGATCGCGGGCGAGCCGGGCGCGAACCACGGGCTGCCCGCCTCGCCGAAGACCCGCTGCATGTCGATGACGACGAGCCACGGATGCCCGCCCGCGCGATCCCCCGCCACCGGGGCCGCACCGCTCATCACGCGACGGGAGCGGTCGCGCCGAGGGCCTCCTGCCGCCGCACGGCCGCGCGGCCGAGCAGCAGGTAGCCGACGAACCCGATCAGCAGCGAGATGAGCACGCCGAGGTTCGCGCCCTCGAAGCCGGGCGTGAGACCGAGGAAGTACCCCTGCCACAGGAACGCGTCGCCGTAGAAGGCGTTCGAGACGAAGCCCCAGCCGATCGCGGTGCCGACGACGAGCAGCACGATCGACTCCCAGCGCACGGCGCCGTAGCGGCCGCGGCGGTCGTAGAGCTCGGCGTCGGCGTACGGCTGCTTCCGCAGGATGATGTCGGCGATGAACATGCCCGCCCAGGCCGCGATCGGCACGCCGAGCGTGATGAGGAAGCCCTGGAACGGCCCGAAGAAGTCCTGCGCGACGAAGACGACGAAGATCGTGCCGAGCACCATGAGGGCGCCGTCGATGCCGACCGCGGCGGCGCGCGGCAGCTTCAGGCCCGCGGCGAGCAGCGACAGCCCCGAGGAGTAGATGTCGAGCACGGCGCCGCCGACGAAGCCGAGCACGGCGACGATCGCGAACGGCACGAGGAACCAGGTGGGCAGGATCGTCGACAGCGCGCCCACCGGGTCGGCGCCGATCGCGTCGAGCAGCGTCGTCGACGAGCCGGCGAGCAGCAGGCCGACGAGCAGCAGCAGCGCGGGAGCCCACGAGGCGCCGAACGTCGTCCAGCCGACGACGCCGCGGCTCGAGGCCGAGCGCGGCAGGTAGCGGGAGTAGTCGGCGGCCGCGTTCACCCAGCCGAGCCCGAAGCCGGTGAGCATGAACATGAGGCCGCCGATCACGGCGC
This sequence comes from Microcella alkalica, assembly GCF_014595885.1. Taxonomy (GTDB): domain Bacteria; phylum Actinomycetota; class Actinomycetes; order Actinomycetales; family Microbacteriaceae; genus Microcella; species Microcella alkaliphila_B. Next base: position 64,421 of record NZ_JABUKC010000003.1, read on the forward strand.
CCGCCTCGGCAACCGGCAGCGCGAGCACCGCGCCGAGGTCGATCTGCGGCAGCACGAGCACGACGTAGACGACCGTCAGCACGCCCGTGGCGATCGTGATCCACTTCTGCAGCCGCATGATGAGGTCGAAGCCCATGACGCCCGCCCCGATGACGAGCGCCGCGACGACCACGAGCGCCACGACCTGCGTGCCGACGCCGGCGTCGAAGCCGAGCGCGCCGAGCACCGTGGAGGTCGCGAGCACGGCGAGCGAGACGAGCACCGTCTCCCAGCCCACGGTGAGCACCCACGACAGGATGCTCGGCACGCGGTTGCCGTCGACGCCGAAGATCGCCCGGCTCAGCACGAGCGTCGGGGCCGAGCCGCGCTTGCCCGCAAGCGCGATGACGCCGACGAAGAAGAACGACACGGCGATGCCGATCGCGCCGACGATGAGCGCCTGCCAGAACGAGACGCCGAAGTACAGCAGGAAGGCGCCGTAGGCGATGCCGAACACCGAGATGTTCGCCGCCGCCCAGGGCCAGAACAGGTCGCGGGGCGCGCCCTTGCGCTCCGACTCGTGGATGACGTTGATGCCGTTCTGCTCGACGGCGAGCGCCGCAGCGCTCCCGCCCTCGGTCGCCGTCGACATGGGGGTTCCTCCAGTGCGCGGGGTGGTCGACCGCGGGTGAGGAGCGGCCGTCGCCGCGAGCGTATCCCCGGCCCCCGGGGCGGTCAACGCGCCGCGCACAGCGGTCCTCGGGCCGCACGCGACCACCGACGGGGGCGCGGGGGCGTCGCGAGCCCCGGATGCCCGGACTCAGCGGGCGAGCGCGCTCCGCACCCGGCGGGCGCCGGTGACGATCGCGCGCGCGGGCGCCCCGACGGCGAGCGCCGCCGCACCGCTCACCGAGCGGTCGTGGGCGCCGAGGGCGGTCTTGCGATCCCAGGCCCGGCGCAGCGGACCGCCGAGGGTCGAGCGCACGGGGCGGCGCGTCGGCAGCCCTCCGCCCGCGCGCTCGGCGACGAGCTCGGCGAGCGCGGTCGCGGCGTCGGCGTCGGCCTCGGCGTGGAGGTAGTTGTCGGCGGCCCACGCGGCCGCGGGCATCCGGAACCGGCCCTCGAGCATGTCGGCGACCGAGCCCAGCAGTCCCGAACCGCGGAAGACCGTGTTGATGAGCGCGTCGTCGACGCCGAAGTCGTCGAGCGCGATCGAGGGGATGCCCCGCGCGACCGCCTCGACGATCGCGGTCGAGCTCACCGTGGCGAGCGCGCCCGCGGTGTCGAGGGTCTGCAGCATCGAGCCCCCGCGCACGATGAGGTTCGGGGCCCGGTGCGGCAGCTCGTCAAGCAGCGCGGCGAGGGGCCAGCGCTCGGCGTGGGTCTGCTGCTCGCCCGCGCCCGCGCGCACCTTGAGCACGACGCGACGCTCGGGGCGACGCCTGGCGAGCTCGTCGAGGCGGGCGACGAGCCAGCGACGCTCGTCGAGCGACGCGGGCACGAGCGCCTGGGCGGCGAAGACGATGTCGTCGCCGGCCGAGGCGTGGCGCTCGAGGAAGGGCAGCGTCGACAGGGCGAACCGCTGCGGCCAGCCCAGCTCGCGGGCTCGGGCCGCGAACGCCCGGCGCTCGCCGCGCGAGTGCACGAGCATGAGGTCGGCCTGCGCGCGGTAGAACAGGGCCTTGCGGGTGGCGGGGATCGCCACCCCCGGCAGCCCCGTGACCAGCACCGGTCGGTGCGGCAGCTCGGCGAGCTCGCGCAGCACGACGGCCGCGGCGGGTCCGCGCATGCCGACGAGCACCGCGTCGGGGCGGCGCTGGCGCACCTGCTCGACGAGGTCGTCGAGCGCGAGCACGGCGAGGTCGCGACTGCGCCAGCGCGTGCGGTCGAGCGCGGCGCGGCGCTGCGGCTCGCTCGGCAGCACCGGATTCGCGAGCAGCTGCAGGGCCACGTCGCCGACCGTCCAGGGCGCCTGCTCGGCCAGCCGCTCGGCCGTGCCCGCGACCCACTTGAGGTACGAGTCGGAGTCGGCGAGCGCGACGAGGGTCATGCGCCGACGCGGCGCAGCTTCGCCATCGGCGCGAGCTCGCCGGGCTGCACGCGCTTGAAGCCGTCGCCGAGCGCCTGCTCGATGATCCGGATGTCGCGCACGAGGTGCTCGAGCCCCTGCGGCTCGAGCGAGGCGGCGTGGTCGCTGCCCCACATGGTGCGGTCGAGGGTGATGTGCCGCTCGATGACCGTCGCGCCGAGCGCGGTCGCCGCGAGGCTGATCTGCAGGCCCCGCTCGTGGCCCGAGTAGCCGATCGGCACCCCGGAGTAGCGCGCGCCGAGGGCCGGGATCATGCGAAGGTTCGCCTCCTCCGCCGGCATCGGGTACGTCGACGTCGCGTGCAGCACGATGAGTCGGTCGTCGGCGTCGAGCGCGGCGACGGCGGCGTCGATCTGCTCGAGCGTCGACATGCCGGTCGAGAGGATCACGGGCCGCCCGGTCGCGCCGATCGCCCGCAGCAGTGCGAGGTCGGTCACCGAGGCCGACGCGACCTTGTACGCCGCGACGTTGAGGCTCTCGAGGAAGTCGACGCTCGGCTCGTCCCACGGCGAGGCGAACCACGTCAGGCCGCGCAGCGTCGCGTGGTCGCCGATCTCGATGTACTGCTCGCGATCGAGCTCGACGCGGCGCCGGTACTCGAGGTAGGTCATGGTGCCCCACGGCGTCTCGCGCTCGACGTCGCGCATGTGCGCGGGCGTCGCGAGCTCGGGGGTGCGCTTCTGGAGCTTCACGGCGTCGGCCCCGGCATCGGCCGCGACGTCGATGAGGCGCTTGGCGAGGTTGACGTCGCCGTTGTGGTTGAGGCCGATCTCGGCGATGACGTAGACGGGGTGGCCGGGCCCCACGGGCCGACCGGCGATCGTGACGCTCACGCGTCTCCTCCTTCGATGGTGCCCGCGAGGGCGTCGGCGAGCCGCAGCTGCTGCTCGGTGTCGATCTCGAGCGCGCCGCGCTCGTCGACGACGGCCGGCTCGATGCGGCCGAAGAAGCGGTGCCGCGCGGCGCGGAACCCCGCGGCGTCGAGCACGTAGAAGGCGCCCGTCTCGGCGACCTGGGGCGGCAGCTCCTGCCGGCGGGGGCGGTGTGCGGCGTCGTGGTTGACGCCCGCCCAGCCGCCGGAGGGCTCGTTGCTCGGCGCCCAGAGGAACACCGGAGTCGCGATCGCGGCGAAGACGACGTCGGCCTCGCCGGAGCGCACGCGGGCGACCGCGGCATCCAGGTCATCGTGGTCGACGAAGGGCGACGTCGCCTGCACGAACACGAGGACGTCGACCCCGTCTCCCGCGACCTCGAGGGCGTGCAGCAGCGCGCTCTCGCTCGCCGCCTCGTCGGTCGCGAGCTCGGCGGGCCGCACGACGACGACCGCGCCGCTCGCCTCGGCCTCGCGGGCGATCGCCGGATCGTCGGTGCTCACCACGACCCGGTCGACGGATGCCGCGGCGCGGGCCGCGCCGACCGCCCTCGCCACGAGACTCCGCCCGCCGACCGTGCGCAGGTTCTTGCCGGGCACTCCCTTCGACCCGCCCCTCGCCGGGATCACCGCGAGCACGGTCATGACGCCGCCGCCAGCGGGTCGGCGAGCAGCACGCGCGAGCCGGTGCCCTCGAGCACGAGCTGCAGGGTCTCGAGCGCGCTCGACGGGCGGCTCACGATGTCGAGGGGGCGCGCGGCGCCGCCGAGCGCGAGCTCGACGGGCACGAGCGGGGCGATGACCTCGACGTGGCGCTCGCGGGCGAGGGCGCGCACGAACCACTCCGGCTCACGACGGTGGGGCAGGTAGGCGATGCGGCCGGCGCGCGCGAGGGCGAGCACGAGCGCGCGCTGCTCGTCGGGGGTCGAGGTGCGATCGGCGACGGCCGCGGTGCCGAGCACGACGCGGCGACCGGCCGGCACGTCGCGCGCGGCGAGACCGTGCGCGCGCGTCCAGGCGAAGCGGTGGTGCCGCACCGCGGCCCCGAGTCCCTCCAGCAGGGCGACCGCCGGGTCGCCGGGGTCGAGGTAGGTCGTCACCTCGAGCCGCCCCTCCTCGGCGAGCGCCCGCAGCGTGCGGGTGGTCGCCTCGGCGAGCGTGCGACGAAGCCCCGGCACGCGCTCACCCGGTCGGCGATCCGGGCGCAGCAGCGGCTCGCCCGCCGCGAGCAGCCGCGCGAGCCTGCGGGTGATGGCGCCGTCGTCGACGAGCACGAGCCGCTCGGGCACCGCCCGCGCGAGGCGCGCCTGCACGAGGCCGGAGAACGCGTCCCCGACGAGCCAGTCGCCGCCCGCCGCGAAGCGGTGCCACGGCAGCAGCCGGCGCTCGAGCCCGATGCCGACGCCCTCCGGCTCGCCGCCGCGCTCGTGCACGAGCGTCGCGGTGCGCTCCAGCTGCGCGTCGCCCGCCCGGGGCACGATGGCGATCGGCCGCTCGCGCTCGCCCTCGGTGAGCGCCGCGTGCTCGAGCGCGCCCAGCAGCTGCAGCGGCGACTCGACCCACGCAGTCGTGCACGGCCTCGGCATGCGGATCCCCCTCGCCAGCCCGCACGAGCGCGGGCACCCCCGCCCGCTCGCGGGCTCGGTTCGCCAGCGACGGTACGAGCGGCCGGTGACGGCGCGCGGGCGCCGCGGTGAACGGAGGGCGACCGTCCGATGACCGCGCGCCGTCTCGCGACGCACACCGGGCATCCCCCTTTTTGTGGCCTTCCACCAACGGCACCCCGCCCTGCCTGGTCGATAGGCTGACCCGGTGACCGACGAGACCACAGCCCCCGACCTGTCGACGACCGCCGGCAAGATCGCCGATCTGCGCGTGCGCTACCACGAGGCCGTGACGGCGGCGGGCGAGGCGGCGATCGAGAAGCAGCACGCGAAGGGCAAGCTCACGGCCCGCGAGCGCATCGACGCGCTGCTCGACCATGGCAGCTTCGTCGAGCTCGACGAGTTCGTCCGCCACCGCACGCACGCCTTCGGCATGGAGGCCAAGCGCCCCTACGGCGACGCGGTCGTCACCGGCACCGGCACGATCCACGGCCGGCAGGTGACCGTCTACAGCCAGGACTTCACGATCTTCGGCGGCTCGCTCGGCGAAGTCGCGGGCGAGAAGATCATCAAGGTCATGGAGCTCGCCATCAAGACGGGCGTGCCGATCATCGGCATCCTCGACTCGGGCGGCGCGCGCATCCAGGAGGGCGTCGTCGCGCTCGGCAAGTACGGCGAGATCTTCCGCCGCAACACCGCCGCGTCGGGCGTGATCCCGCAGATCTCGATCATCTGCGGCCCCGCCGCGGGCGGCGCCGTGTACTCGCCGGCCCTCACCGACTTCGTCATCATGGTCGACAAGACCAGCCAGATGTTCGTCACCGGCCCCGACGTCATCAAGACCGTCACGGGCGAGGACGTCGGCATGGAGGAGCTCGGCGGCGCGCTCACCCACAACCGCACCTCGGGCGTCTCGCACTACCTCGCGCAGGACGAGCCCGACGCCTTCGACTTCGCCCGCTCGCTGCTGAGCTACCTGCCCGACAACAACCTCGCCGAGCTGCCCGAGTACGCCTCCGACGCCGAGCTCGAGGTCACCGACGACGACCGCCGCCTCAACGCGATGATCCCCGACAGCCCGAACCAGCCCTACGACGTGCTCGACATCATCGACCACGTCGTCGACGCGGGGTCGTTCCTGGAGGTGCAGCCGCTCTTCGCGCCGAACATCGTCATCGGCTTCGCACGTGTCGAGGGCCGCAGCGTCGGCGTCATCGCGAACCAGCCGAAGGCGATGGCCGGCACGCTCAACATCGACGCCGGCGAGAAGGCCGCGCGCTTCGTGCGCTTCTGCGACGCCTTCTCGATCCCGATCCTGACGCTCGTCGACGTGCCCGGCTACCTGCCCGGCACCGACCAGGAGTGGACGGGCGTCATCCGCCGCGGCGCGAAGCTGCTGTACGCCTACGCCGAGGCGACCGTGCCGCTCGTCACGGTCATCACGCGCAAGGCCTACGGCGGCGCGTACATCGTCATGGGCTCGAAGCAGCTCGGCGCCGACATCAACCTCGCCTGGCCGACGGCCGAGATCGCCGTGATGGGCGGGCAGGGCGCGGTGAACATCCTGTACCGCAACGAGATCAAGGCGGCCGAGGCGAACGGCGAGGATGTCGCGGCGGTGCGCACGCGGCTGGCGAACGAGTACACCTACAACGTCGCGAGCCCGTTCCTGGCGGCCGAGCGCGGCGAGATCGACGGCATCATCGAGCCGGCGGCGACGCGCGTGGCGGTCATCAAGGCGCTGCGGGCGCTCAAGGGCAAGCGCGCGAGCCTGCCGCCGAAGAAGCACGGGAACATCCCGCTGTGACGCACGCCGACACCCCCGCGGCGGATGCTGCGCCCGCGCCCGTCGTGCGTATCGAGTCGGGGCACCCCACCGACGAGGAGCTCGCCGCCGTGCAGGCCGTGCTCGCGGCGGTGCTCGCGGAGCAGGCCTCGCTCGGGGCGCCGCGCACCGAGCCTCGGGTCAATCTGTGGCGTCAGGCCGCGCGGGCCCCTCGCGCGGAGGTGCACGCGGGCCCCGGGGCGTGGAGCGCCTCGCGAGGCCAGCGCGGCTGCTGAGGCCGCACATCGCCCGCGCGCGCGAGCGCGATGTGCGGATTCCGTCGTGCTGACGACGGATTCCGCATCGACAAGGGCATGCACGCCCTCGTCCGCTACCCCCGGACGGGGGATGTACCCCGATTCCGCACACATCACCGTTCCACACCCGCGCGAAATGGCCTCAGTCGCCGACCGGGGTACGAGAATTGTCCCCCAGGTGTCCCCCAAAATGACGACTATGCGGACACGATGGCGACCGGCACTATTGCAGGTAAGCGGTGCGGCTCTCTCTGAAGACCGCACCACCCTTCACCGGCCGACTAGGGTAATCGGCCCGTTGATTGGGGGGCGAGTTAGGTCCATATTCGGGTTGTGGATCTAACTCGATACGTTACGAGGGGCCGGAGATGGGTACTCCGGCCCCTCGATCGTTAACGGGCGGTGAGGCCCGTCGAGCGACGTCCCCATCGGGGGCGCTCACGCCGCCTCAGCGCGGAGACACCGCCGACGGCCGGGGGATCTCCATCCAGAGGTCAACCTCGTCGTCCTCGTCGTCCTCCTCCTCGGCCGAGCCGAGGTCGCGCGCCGAGCCGTCGCCGACGGGCGTGAGCCCCACGACGGTCACCGCCACATCCGAATCCGCGGGTGCCGTGCGAGCGATGATCCGCCGGGCGGTCGTGCCGCCGATCGCCGCCGCGAGCCGATCGAGCACCTGCTCCCGCTCGGCCGGGTCCATCCCGTCGAGCCCGCCCTCGTCGAAGAGCGTCACCGTCGCACCGCGACGCCGGGCCGCCATGACCTCGACGCGCACCGCGTCGTTGAGCAGCTCACGGCCGCGGATCTCGTCGCGGATCGCCGCCTCGAGATAGAGGCACTCGCGCCGCTGCTCGTCGGTCAGCTCGCCGCCGGAGCGCTCGATCACCTTGAGCATGGGCGCCGCTATCGTCGCGGTCTGGCCCAGCCGGAACTGCCGCTCGTAGAGGTGCGCCTCCTGCGCCGCCTGCCAGTCGGTGGCCTCCCGCTCGGCCTGGGCGAACCGCTGGGCGTCGAGGGAGGCCTTCGCGAGGGCGCGACTAAGGATGTGCGAGATCGCCACCCACGCCGCCGAGCCGATGACGCCGGTGCTGAGCAGCAGTCCCGCGCCGCCCCACCAGATCGTCTGGACGATGAGCAGCGCGATGCCCGTCCACGCGAACAGGTGCCGCCGACGCGTGGAAGTGATCGTCATGAGCGTGCCGATCGCGGCGACGTACCAGGTCGCGTAGCCGAGCCCACCCTCGCGCTCGGGGTCGAGCTGCGGCGTCACGAGCAGCGTCATGCTGACGCAGACGGCGACGTTGAGCGCGGCCATCCAGACCGGCATGCGCTCCGGCTGGCCCGGCAGGAGGCTGATGGTCGAGGCGAGCGCGTAGAGCGCCATCGCGGCGAGCACAGCGAGCGGGTTAGCGGGGATCGCGATCGTGTAGAGCCCGAGCACGATGTGGTAGCCGGAGAACAGCGCCGCCATCGTCACGATGAGCGAGCGGGGCACGCCGATCCTCATCGCGTCCCCTCGATCGTCGGCGACGCGGCGTCGAGCTCCGCAGCCCCGTCGAGCGGCGCCATCACGACAGGCCAGCGCAGCGTGATGACCGTGCCCGCCCCGGGCGCGGAGCGCACCTCGGCGCGGCCGCCGGCGTTCGCGACGCGCTCGATGATCGAGCGCCGCACGCCGAGCCGCTCCCCCGGCACCTGGTCGAGGTCGAAGCCGACACCGGCGTCGCCCACCTCGATCTCGATCGCACCGCCCTGCACGCCCGAGACGCGCAGCCAGCGCTTCACCTCGTGACCGCCGCCGTGCTGGAGGGAGTTGACCATCGCCTGCACCGCGGCGGAGTAGAGCGCCTCGGCCTGCGCCGCCGGCAGGATGCGAGTGTCGAGCGAGCGCACGCGGATCGAGAACGGCGCCGAGAGCTCGCGCGCCGCCGTGACGATGCGGTCGGCGACCTGCCGGAACCGCACGGTGCTGCCGTCGTCGGGAGTCGCGAGGGCCGCCTCCTCCAGATGCCGCATGGCATTGCCCGCCATGGTCGCGGCGAGCTGCTTCTCCTCCGCCGACTCCGCCCGCGCAGCCGAGAGGAACGTGGTCAGCACGCTGTCGTGCACGATCGCGTCGACGTGGACGCGCTCGACTTCGGTGGCGTGCTGCCGCACCGCGTGCGAGTACCGGTCGAGCGCCATGCCCTGCGCGTCGTCGACCGAGGTGGAGGCCGCGCGCGTCATCGTGATGATGACGAGCACCGCACCGCCGAGGATGACGGCATAGACGGCGTTGAACAGCCCGAGCTCCCACGGCCCGTCGCCGCCCCACGGGGTCGCCCGGATGATGCCGTAGATGAAGGGCACGACGAAGAGGTAGACGAGCGCGCCGCGCACGCTCAGCCCGATCGCAGCGCTCGCGGTGGCGACCGTCGTCAGCAGGTACAGCCAGTGATCGCCCTCCTGCGGCTGCGAGGGATCGGCGAGGAAGAACGGCCAGGTCAGCAGGGCGAGCACGTAGACGACGGCGACCGCGCGGTGGGCGCCGACCACGAAGCGTTTGACCGTCGAGCACAGCAGCGACAGCAGCAGCGAGCCGTACATCGCACCGACGGCGAGCGCCGACCACACCGGCTGGCCGAGCGAGTACTGCGGCAGCACGAGCAGCAGGGCCTGCAGGCCGAAGACCACGCCGAACCAGGCGACCGAGCGCGACAGCACGGTGTCGACCCGTTTGCGGCTGATCGGCTGTCGCGGCAGCTTGGCCGCGGAGGGAGCCGGGTCAGGCCGGCTCATCGCCATCGTTGTCGAGCCCCGGCAGGATGCCGTCCTCCACGGCGCGGCGCAGCAGGTCGACCTTCGTCGGGGCGGGCCTGCCGACCTCCACGTACTTCGCGCGGATCCGGTCGAGGTACTCGCGCGCCGTCGAGTAACCGATGCCCAGCTGCTGCGCGGCGAGCTTGAGCGGTAGGCCGGAGGCGTAGAGGTGCAGGATCTCGCGCTCGCGCCGGCCGAGCTGCGCCTTCGCGAAATCGCGGTCGGCGTCGATCGCGCTCGCCCACTCCAGGTTGTTGAGCACCTCGCCCCGCGCGACCGTCTCGGCCGCCGCGATGACCGTCTTCGTCGCCGACGACTTCGGGATGACGCCGGCGGCGCCGGCGGCGAGCGCCTCCCGCACGCTCGCGACGCGGTCGGCGATCGAGTGCACGAGCACGGCGGACCCCGTGGCCTGCACCGCCTTGACGTTCTCGGTCACGCTCGAGCCGTCGCCGAGCGAGAGGTCGAGCACGACCACGTCGACCTCACGGGCGCCGAGGCCCTCGACGAACTCGGGCACGGTGGCCGCGGCGAGCACGAAGTCGAAGCCGGCGTTCGTGAAGGCCGCCTGCAGGCCGAGGCGGACCGACTCGTGGTCGTCGACCACGGCGATCCGGACCTTCTTCCCCTGCGGTGCGACCACGACGCGCTGTTCCCCCTGTGCCGATCAAGCCCCGAGCGGTGGGGCGCACCGTCGGGCTGCGGTGCTCGCCCCCATGCTAGTCGGCACGAGCGCCCGCACGACCGTATCGGCGCGCCGCCGGGGAGCGCCCGCCCCCACCGCTCAGTCGCGCACGAGCGACGCGACCGCCTCCACATGGTGCGTGTGCGGGAAGAGATCGAAGGCCCGCAGGCCTGCCAGCCGATAGCCGTGCTCGGCGGCGAGCGCGACATCCCGGGCGAGGGCGACGGGGTCGCACGCGACGTAGACCAGCTGCGCGGGCTTCAGTCGGCCGAGCGCCCCCATGACCTCGGTGCCCGCACCCGAGCGGGGCGGGTCGAGCACGACCGTCGCCGCCCGCAGCCGCGCGCGCTCGGCGGCCGAGGCGCTCGCCTCGAGCTCGCGCAGGAAGCGGTCGACGCGCGCGGTCACCGCGGCGGCGCCCACCCACTCGGCCAGGTTCTCGGCGGCGTGCTCCGTGGCCCGCTCATCAGCCTCGACGGTCGTGATGCGGGTCGCCGGCCCGAACCGGTCGCCGACCGCCGCCGCGAGCAGGCCGACGCCGCCGTAGAGGTCGAGGTTCGCCGCGCGCGGGTCGAAGATCGCGTCGTCGATCGCCGCCTGCACGGCCGCCGTGAGGGCCGCGGGCGCCTCGCGGTGCACCTGCCAGAAGCCCGTGTCGTCGAGGCGGAACGTGCGCTCGCCGACCCGCTCGGTGATGATGCTCGGCTTCTGCTCGCCGAGCACGAGCCGGGCATCCCCCACGGTGGGCGCGAGCACGTCGACCGTCGGCAGCCCGACGAAGCGCTCGGCGAAGGGGATCGCGGCCTGCACGGCGGGCGAGGCGAGCGGGGCATCCGTGACCGGGATCACCGTGTGCGAGCGGCTCGCCATCGGCCCGATGCGGCCCTCGTCGTCGACGTGCAGGCGGATGCGCGTGCGCCACCCCAGCCCGTTCGCGGCGTGATCGCCGGGCAGCTGCTCGACGCGCACCTCGCTCGACAGCCCCGCCATGCGCTGTAGGGCCTCGGCGAGCACCTGACGCTTCAGCTCGCGCTGGTGGCTGAGCGCGATGTGACCGAACTCGGCCCCGCCGGCGCGCTGCCGCGGATCCCGGTCGATGCTCGCCGCCGCCCAGACGTGCTCGCGGCGATGCTCGCTCGCCTCGAGCACCTCGACGGCGTCGGCGCGCCAGAAGCTCTTCTTACGGTCGTCGCTGATGCGCGCGCGCACCCGCTCGCCCGGGATCGCGTCCGAGACGAAGACCACGCGCCCGTCGAGCCGGCCCACGGCGATGCCGCCGTGCGCGATGCGATCGACCGACAGCTCGACCTCGCGGCCCACGTTCTCACCCATGCCGCCAGCCTACGGGCCGGGCCCGCGGCGCCTCGCGGGGTGCGGCGCCTCGCGGCGGCGTGCGACGCCTCGCGCGCCTTCTCGCGGCCGCCGCCTAGCATCGGGGCGTGCGCCTCATCCTCGCCTCCACCTCGCCCGCCCGCCTCGCGACGCTGCGCGCGGTCGGCATCGAACCGCTCGCCCTCGCACCGCTCGTCGACGAGGATGCCGCGGTCGCCGCCGCCGGTCCGCTCGGCGCCGCCGAGATGGTGCAGCTGCTGGCCCGCCTCAAGGCCGAGGCCGTGCTCGACCCGGAGGTCACCGCCGCCGCGGGCCTGTCGCCCGCCGATCTGGACGGGTTCATCCTCGGCGGCGACTCGGCGTTCGAGCTCGACGGCACCGTGTTCGGCAAGCCGCACGAGCCGCACGTCGCGCGCGAGCGCTGGCTCGCCCAGCGCGGGCGCAGCGGCGTGCTGCACTCGGGGCACTGGCTCATCGACCACCGAGGCGGGCGCGTTCGCGGCGCCGTCGGCCGCGCCTCGAGCGCCGTCGTGCACTTCGCCGACGACATCGAGGATTCGGAGATCGACGCCTACATCGCCACCGGTGAGCCCCTCAAGGTCGCGGGGGCGTTCACGATCGATTCGAAGGGCGCGGGCTTCATCGACCGCATCGAGGGCGACCCGCACACGGTCGTCGGGCTGTCGGTGCCGCTCGTGCGCAAGCTCGTGCACGAGCTCGGCGGGCGGTGGACGGAGCTCTGGAACCGCTAGGCGCGCCGCGACGCTCGACGCTCGCGAGGGGGCCGGCTCACCCGCCGTCCACGCGGCGGCGGGCGAACGCCGCGAGGGGCTCGGGCAGCGTGGGAACGAGCATCCGGTAGCGGTCGACCGCGCGGTGGCGCTCGCCGCGCTGCCAGTCCAGGTCGGCGAGCGCGAGCGACGCATCGCGGCGCGAGGCCGGCATGCCCTCGCGCTCGAGCGTCTCGAGCTCGTCGACGACCGCAGCCACGTCGCCGCCCCCGCGCAGCAGCAACCGCCCCCGAGCGACCGCGGCCGCGACGCGCGCCGCGCTCGAGGGCCGCAGAGCGACGAGCCGCTCGTGCAGCGTCACGATCGCCGCCCAGTCGGTCGCCTCGACACGGGGGGCGGCGACGTGGAGGGCGGCGATCGACGCCTCGAGCGCGAATCGCCCGCCCGAGCCCGCCGTGCGCGCGGCGCGCGAGGAGCACGACGGCGGTGAGCGCCGCCGCCTCGGGGTCGTCGGGCTGGTCGCGCTCAGCCGCGACGGCGAGCGTGAGCGCGCTGCGCCCCAAGTCGTCGGTCGCGTCGCTGGGCCGCAGCGCGTCGCGCTGACCGACCGCGTGGACGGCCGCGATGCACTCCAGGACGCCCGGCAGACGGGGAGCCCGCTCGGCGCGATCGGGCACGCGGAAGGCGCCCACGGCATCCGCCAGACCGCGCTTGGCGCGCGTCAGTCGCGCCGCCGCCGCTCGCGGATCGATGCCGAGATGCCAGGCGATGCGCGCGGTGTCGAGCCCGCACACGAGCCGCAGGGCGAGCACGAGCCGGCCCCCGGCACCGATCGCCGGGTCGCACGCGACGTGGAGGAGCGCGAGCCGGTCGTCGACGGCGTGCGCGTGAGCGCGGTCGGCGTCGCGCTCGCTCGCGCGCAGCTCCAGCTCGGGCAGGGCGCGCTCGCGCACGGCGCTGCGGCGTACGAGGTCGACGTGGAGCCGGCGCCCCACGGTCGTGCACCAGGCCACGAGGTCGTCGATCTCGCCCTCGTGCGCGACGGCGCGCGCGAAGGCCTCGGCCGCGAGCTCCTCGCCCAGGTCGATCGAGCCCGAGTGCGCTGACAGCTGGCGCACGACGCTCGGCCATGCGCGGCGGAAGTCGAGATCGGCCGGGCGCACGCGCCCATCGTGGCACGCGGCACCCGGCACGACGAGTGCTCGGCGATCGAGGAGATCAGCCGCCGTCGAAGGGGAAGATCTTCCGCCACTCGATATGGCCGCCCGTCGGGATGAGCACGGCAAGCTGCCGAGCGACCTCCTCGTCGGCCTCGACGAGGTAGTAGCCCGTGATGACCTCGTCGCTCTCGATGCTCGCCCCGTCGGTCCACACGGCCTCGGCGAGCTCGCGCCCCTCCGGTCCGGGCTTCACGGTGCCGCCATGGCGACGGTGATGCAGCGCGTTGCCGCCGACGATGCGGGCGCCGAGCTCCTCAGCGCGCCTCTCGAACGAGGCGAACTCCGGGAACTCCGCCTCGATCCGTTCGGGGTTGCCGACGTACGCGTCGGAATCCCAATCCGGCTCGACGATCATGAACAGATACTGGTCGGCCATCGCCGTGTCCTCTCCATCGCGGACTGCGCGGATCGGCAGTCTCCCATGGAAGACGCGCGCGGTGGCGCGGAATCGACACGAGCGCCGCGAGATCTGCGCTAAGCCGGTGCCGAGCATCCGCCCTCTGGGCTCTTCTCCAATCGATCGACGCCGCTTCTGTGAGAATGGGCCAAACGGGGGGTGCGCGACGGCCCCTAGGGTAGAGAACCATGGCCCGCATCACGAAGGTTCTCATCGCCAATCGTGGCGAGATCGCCGTCCGCGTCATCCGCGCCGCTCGCGACGCGGGGCTCGGCACGGTCGCCGTCTACGCCGACCAGGATCGCGATGCGCGCCACGTGAAGCTCGCCGACGAGGCCTACGCGCTCGGGGGCACCACGAGCGCCGAGACCTATCTCGTGATCGACAAGCTGCTGTCGGTCGCCCGCCGCTCCGGCGCCGACGCCGTGCACCCCGGCTACGGCTTCCTCGCCGAGAACCCCGACTTCGCCCGCGCCGTCATCGACGCCGGCATCATCTGGATCGGCCCCTCGCCGGGGGCCATCGAGGCCCTCGGCGACAAGGTCAAGGCGCGCCACATCGCCGAGAAGGTCGGCGCACCGCTCGCCCCCGGCACCCTCAACCCCGTCGCCGGCGCCGAGGAGGTGCTCGAGTTCGTCGACCAGCACGGCCTGCCCGTCGCCATCAAGGCCGCCTTCGGCGGCGGCGGCCGCGGCCTCAAGGTCGCCCGCACGCGCGAGGAGGTGCCCGAGCTCTTCGAGTCGGCCACCCGCGAGGCGATCGCCGCCTTCGGCCGCGGCGAGTGCTTCGTCGAGAAGTACCTCGACAAGCCGCGCCACGTCGAGACCCAGTGCCTGGCCGACGCGCACGGGAACGTCGTCGTCATCTCGACGCGCGACTGCTCGCTGCAGCGCCGCCACCAGAAGCTCGTCGAGGAGGCCCCGGCGCCGTTCCTCACCGAGGCGCAGACGACGCTGCTGTACGAGTCGTCGAAGGCGATCCTGCGCGAGGTGGGCTACGTCGGCGCGGGCACGTGCGAGTTCCTCATCGGCGCCGACGGCACCGTGTCGTTCCTCGAGGTCAACACGCGCCTCCAGGTCGAGCACCCCGTCTCGGAGGAGGTCACCGGCATCGACCTCGTGCGCGAGCAGTTCCGGATCGCCGAGGGCCAGGCCATCGGCTACGACGACCCCGTCGCGCACGGCCACTCGATCGAGTTCCGCATCAACGGGGAGGACCCTGGGCTCAACTTCATGCCCATGCCCGGCCCCGTGCACGCGCTGCGCGTGCCCGGCGGCCCCGGCGTGCGCGTCGACTCGGGCGTCACCACGGGCGACGTCATCTCCGGCGCCTTCGACTCGCTGCTGGCCAAGCTCATCGTCACGGGCAAGACCCGTGAGGATGCCCTCGAGCGCTCGCGACGCGCTCTCGCCGAGTTCGAGGTGGCCGGCCTGCCCACCGTGCTCCCGTTCCACCGCGCCATCGTCGAGCACCCCGCGTTCGCGCCCGCCGACGGCGCCCCCTTCAGCGTCTTCACCCGCTGGATCGAGACCGAGTTCGACAACACCCTCGAGCCGTGGAGCGGCACCCTCACCGACGAGGTGTCGGCGCCCGTCGCCCGGCACACCGTCGTCGTCGAGGTCGGGGGCAAGCGCCTGGAGGTGTCGCTGCCGGAGACGCTCATGCCGAGCGGAGCATCCCGCGCCGCGAGCGCCACCGCGGTCGCTCCCCGCCGCCGCGGTGGATCGTCGGTCGCCGTCGGCGCCTCCGGCGACGCGGTGAAGAGCCCCATGCAGGCCACCGTCGTCAAGCTCGCCGTCGCCGAGGGCGACACCGTCGTCGCGGGCGACCTCGTCGTCGTCCTCGAGGCGATGAAGATGGAGCAGCCGATGACGGCCCACAAGGCGGGCACCATCACGGGCATCAGCGCCTCGGTAGGCGAGACCGTGGCCGCGGGCCACGTGCTGCTCAGCATCGCCGACTAGCGCGGCTGTCCGCACCCTTCGGGTGCCCGCGCACTGGCTGCCCCGGCACCGGCGCGGCTGCGCTGCGCGTGTGCCAAGAAGTGGCGAATGAGTGGAAACATTTCGACCCGATCGCCACTTCTCGACTCACTCGCGACCCACGGGGACGCCGAGGCGTCGGAGCGCGCTTGCCATGCGGCCCGGCGAGCGCGCGGTCGCCCAGTCCCAGCGACCGAATGTTCGCACGCATGGGCGGATGTCGTCCTCCCGCATCTTCTCGTCGTAGACCACCTCGGCAGGTGTGCGGCCCCTCAAGAACTGCGGATCGGCATACTTCGCGCGCCCGTCGAACTCGGCCACCACACCGAAGTCGGGCCAACCGAAGTCGGTGTGCCAGGCGCGCCCGGATGCACCGACCACGCGGAACTGCAGTTCCGGCGCTGGCGCACCGATCAGATGCATCGTGACTCGACTGAGAGACTCCCCTGGACGATTCGCCCGCTCGTCTGCGAAGTCGATCACCCTGCGGGCTCGCGCGCTTCCGGGCCCGCGGCCGAGCTCGTCGAGCGCGCCGGCGAGTTCGGATCGGAAAGATCCCGCGGTGAGACCGTCCTGGACGCCGCGGCTCACGGTGAAGAGCGCGGCATCCGCCACCACGACCGCCTCTGCGAAGCCCGACGTCGCCGCGACGTCGATGACGGTCCTCGCCAGAGACGTCACCGGCAGTCCCGCTCGGCGCTCCACCTCGGCGATCGGGCGAAGGGTCCGGTGGCGCCGAAAGGTGCGGTTGGAGCACAACCCACTGTCCGTCGGGACGGTCGAGTGAACTGCGTGCGGCCAGCCATTCACGGCAGGAAGACCCCATAGCGCGGCCGCTGACCAGTGCGAGATCACGTCGTGACGGTGCAGCCGACGCCCGGAGGCGAGCACCAGCACGCGGTAGCGCTCATCCCTGCTGAGCTGCTCGAGCTCGTCCGCAGCGATATGCACCCCCGGGTGCAGCGACAGCATCTCTCCTGATCGTCGTGCGCGATAGAGCCATGCTCTCTCCCCCGCATCGTCAAGATCTCGCGCCATGACGAGATGCGGTGGTCGAGAGGCTGCGGACCCGTGCATCGTGACAGCATGCTCAACCCGCACCCCGTGGATCGCGGCGCCCTCGCCCCCGGGCGAAGATGCTCCGCAAGGCTCCCTGGGGAGGAGCCCTGAGCGGGAAGGGACCTCGCAACTCGCGTCTCCCAAGGAGCCTGAGCCGGAAAGTGGCATCTGAGCCGAGAAGTTCCGACTCAAACGACACTTTTCGGCTCAAGTCCGGGGACGGGGGCCGGGGTAGGGCGCGAGCCGCTCTACTCGCGGATGACGTGCATCGCGCGCGCAGCATCCGTGATGCCGCCCGAGAGCGAGGGGTACACGCTCATCGCCGAGGCGAGCTGGTCGACCGTCAGGCGGTGCTCGACGGCGAGCGCGATCGGCAGGATGAGCTCCGAGGCGCGCGGCGCGACGACGACACCGCCGATGACGGTGCCCGAGGTGCGCGAGGCCATGAGCTTGATGAAGCCCTCCTTGATGCCCTGCATCTTCGCGCGCGGGTTCGCCGCGAGCGGCAGCTTGAGCACGGTGCCGCGCGCGATGCCGTCCTCGACGTCCTTCTGCGAGAAGCCGACGGTCGCGATCTCGGGGTGCGTGAAGATGTTCGAGGTCACGTTGCGGCGCTCGACCGGGTCGACCGCATCGCCCATCGCGTGGTACACCGCGGTGCGGCCCTGCATCGACGCGACGGAGGCGAGCGGCAGGAAGTCGCTGCAGTCGCCGACGGCGTACACCGACGGGATCGAGGTGCGCGCGACCCGATTGACGCGGATGTGCCCGCTCTCGGTGAGCTGCACGCCGGCCTCCTCGAGCCCGAGTCCGGCGGTGTTCGGCACGGCGCCGACCGCCATGAGGCAGTGGGAGCCCTCGACGACGCGACCGTCGGCGAGGGTGACGCGCACGCCCGAGTCGGTGTTCTCGACGCTCTCGGCGCGCGCCTTGGAGAGCAGCTCCATGCCGGAGCGGAGGAACACCGTCTCGATGAGGGCCGCGGCATCGGCATCCTCGCCCGGCAGCACCTGGTCGCGGGAGGAGACGAGCGTGACGCGCGCACCGAGCGAGCGATACGCGGAGGCGAACTCGGCGCCCGTGACGCCCGAGCCGACGACGATGAGGTGCTCGGGCACGTCGGCCAGGCCGTAGAGCTGCTTCCAGGTGAGGATGCGCTCGCCGTCGGGTCGAGCCGAGGGCAGCTCGCGGGGCGAGGCGCCGACCGCGACGATGACCGTGTCAGCCTCGCACTCGTCGAAGTCGACGCGCTTGCGACCGCTGCCGGTCGAGACGACGACGCGGTTCGGCCCGTCGAGGCGGGCCTCCCCGGTGAGGATGCGCACGCCGGCGCGCTCGAGCTGGTCGTGCATGTCCTGCGACTGCTGGGCGGCGAGGCGCAGCAGTCGCTGGTTGACGGCGGTGAGGTTGACGGCGATCTCGGGCTTGACCGCGCGGCCCTGCTCGCCGCGGGCGAAGAACTGCACGCCGACCTCGCCGGCCTCCATAATCGCCTCGGCCGCCTCGGAGGTGGCGATGAGCGTCTTCGAGGGCACGACGTCGGTGAGGACCGCCGAGCCGCCGACGCCCGCACGCTCGATGAGCGTCACCTCCGCTCCGAGCTGCCGGCCGGCGAGGGCGGCCTCGTAGCCGCCGGGGCCGCCGCCAAGGATAACGATGCGCTGAGTCCGCTCGAAGGTCGTCGACATGCCCTCCAGTCTTCCACTCGGCCCCGGCATGACCGAACGGATGCTCGGCTCGCGCTGAGCGCGGATGCGCAGAGCAGCGCGCGTCCGAGCATCCGCGCCCCTCACTACGATGATCGACATGTCCGACGTCGCACCGCACCCCCTCGACGACCCCGCCGTCGACCCGTTCGCGATCGCCGCTCAGGCGGCCGAGCAGATCGCCCGGCTGACGGGCGTCGAGCGCCACGACATCGCCCTCACGCTCGGCTCGGGCTGGGCGAAGGCCGCCGACCTCATCGGCGAGACGACGGCCGAGATCCCCGCGACGGAGGTCATCGGCTTCTCAAAGCCGGCGCTGACGGGGCACGTCGGCACGCTGCGCAGCATCCTCACGCCGAGCGGCAGGCGTGCCCTCGTGATCGGCGCCCGCACCCACTACTACGAGGGCCACGGCGTGCGCCGGGTCGTGCACTCGGTGCGCACCGCGGCCGCGACGGGCGCGACGACGATGATCCTCACCAACGGCGCCGGCGGCATCAAGGATCACTGGACGCCCGGCACCCCGGTGCTCATCAGCGATCACATCAACCTGACGGCGAACTCGCCGCTCGAGGGCGCGACGTTCATCGACCTCACCGACCTGTACAGCGCGCGGCTGCGCGATCTCGCGCGCGAGCTCGACCCGAGCCTCGACGAGGGCGTGTACGTGCAGTTCCGCGGCCCGCACTACGAGACGCCCGCCGAGGTGCAGATGGCGAAGGCCATGGGCGGCCACATCGTCGGCATGTCGACCGCGCTCGAGGCGATCGCGGCACGTCAGGCCGGCATGGAGATCCTCGGCATGTCGCTCATCACGAACCTCGCCGCGGGCATCAGCCCCGAGCCGCTCAGCCACGGCGAGGTGCTGCAGGCCGGCAAGGACGCCGAGCCCGTCATCTCCGCGCTGCTCGCCCGCATCGTCGCGGCGCTGTAGCGGCCGCGCCCCGACCAGCACGAGGAGGCACCATGACCACGCTCGACGACGCGAAGGCCTGGCGCGATCAGGATCCTGACCCGGTCACCCGGGCCGAGCTCGAGACCCTCATCGCGGATGCCGAGACCGGCGACGCAGCGGCCGTCGCGGCCCTGCGCGACCGCTTCGACGCGCGGCTCGCGTTCGGCACGGCGGGGCTGCGCGGCGAGCTGGGAGCCGGCCCCAACCGCATGAACCGGGTGCTCGTCTCGCAGGCCGCGGCGGGCTTCGCGCGCTTCCTGCTCGGTCGTGAGAGCCACCCGAGCGTCGTCATCGGCTACGACGGGCGCGTGAACTCCGACGTCTTCGCGCGCGACACCGCCGAGCTCATGGCGGGCGCGGGCGTGCGGGCGATCCTCCTGCCGCGAGCGCTGCCCACCCCGGTGCTGGCGTTCGCCGTGCGCCACCTCGACGCGAGCGCCGGCGTCATGGTGACGGCGAGCCATAACCCGCCGCGCGACAACGGCTACAAGGTGTACCTCGGCGGCCGCGACCACGGCTCGCAGATCGTCGCGCCGGTCGACGGCGAGATCCACGAGGCGATCCTCGGTGTGGCGACCACGACGTCGATCGACCAGCTGCCGCGCTCGACCGACTTCGAGACCGCTGGCGAGGAGGTCGTCGATGCCTACGTCGCCGCCACGGTCGCGCTCGTGCCGCACGGCGACGACGCCCCCGCGCGCACGCCCGTGCCGTTCGTCTACACGGCGATGCACGGCGTCGGGTGGGAGGTCGCGCGGCGCGTGTTCGTCGAGGCGGGCCTCGGCGAGCCGACCGTCGTGGCCGAGCAGATCGAGCCCGACGGCGCCTTCCCGACCGTCGCCTTTCCGAACCCGGAGGAGCCGGGCGCGATGGACCTGTCGTACGCGACGGCCAGCCGCGCTGGCGCGCAGCTGATCATCGCCAACGACCCTGACGCCGACCGGCTCGCGGTGGCCATCCCCGACGCGAGCGCCGAGGCCGGCTGGCGCCGCCTGACCGGCAACGAGGTCGGGGCGCTGCTCGGCTGGCGCGCCGCCGAGCGCCTGCGCCGGCAGGATCGCATGGCGAAGCTCGCCGCCTCCATCGTCTCCTCCCCCGCGCTCTCCGAGGTCGCGAGGGCCTACGGCCTCAGCTACAGCGACACGCTCACGGGCTTCAAGTGGGTCTCGCGCGTCGGCGGGCTCGCCTACGGCTACGAGGAGGCCCTCGGCTATCTCGTCGACCCCGAGAAAGTGCGGGACAAGGACGGCATCTCCGCCGCCGCCGACTTCCTCGCGCTCGCGGGCGAGCTCGCGGCCGAGGGCCGCACGATCGCCGACCACCTGCGCGCCTTCGACGAGCGCTTCGGCGCGTTCGCGAGCGCGCAGGTCTCGCTGCGGGTCACCGACCTGGCGCGCATCGGCCAGATCATGGCAGCGCTGCGGGATGCTCCTCCCGCGTCGATCGGCGGCGTGCGCGTCGACCAGGTCGATGACTTCATCCGCGGGTTCGGCGTCTTCCCGCCGTCCGACATCCTGCGCTTCTGGATGGAGGGCGGCGCCCGCGTCATCGTGCGCCCAAGCGGCACCGAGCCGAAGGTCAAGGTGTACATCGACGCTTCGAGCGCCGAGGGCACGGCCGAGCAGCGTCGCGCGGCCGCCGAGGCGCAGGTGGCGGCGCTAGAGGAGGGAATGCGGGCGCTCGTCGCGTGATCGGCGTCGCCTCGGCGTCGCATGCTTGGATGACTGCGTGAGCCAGCCCGACACGCCGCCGCGCCGCCCGCTCGCGCAGGAGCCGCTGCTGAGTCGCGGCGTCGCGCGCGCCCTCGTGGCCGCGCTCGTCGTCGACGCGCTCGGCATCGGCGCGGGCGCCCTCGGTGACGCCGCCGTGGGCGGGGCGCTGCGCACGAGCGGCATCCTCGTCGCGGCGGTCGCGCTCGTGCTGCTGTGGTCGCGGCGCGGCGACGATCGCCTCGAGCGCACGCCCGCAGCGGCCGCGATCGTCATGGCGGTGGCCACGGGGCTCGCCGCCGTAGGCGTCATCTGGCTGCTCAACAACGGCCCCGAGCGCGACATCGGCATCATCGGCACGACGGCCGCGGTCGGCGTCGTGACCGCTGCGGCTGCGGCAGCGGCCTCGACCGCGATCCTCATCCGCCCGCACGTGGAGGCCATGGCCGCCCACGTCTGGTCGGGCATCGCCGGCGCCGGCTTCGCGATTCCCTTCATGGCGGCGGGCGCGGCGCCCGAGCTCATCATGGCCGGGGCGGTGCTCATCGGCGTCGCCGATCGCGCGGGCCACCGCCGACGCGCCCGCGCGCTCGAGGCCCGGGAGCGCGCGCTCGTGCGCGCCGGCGACCGCGCCGCCGCACAGGGTCCCGACCCGCGCGACGTCGAGCGCGAGCGCCGGCGAGGCCCGGCGCTGAGCCCGCGCGAGCGTCGTCGGGCGGTCGGGCTCGGCGTCACCGCGATCGGCGTCGTCGTCGTCGCCTGGGCTGTGGGCGTCGCGGTCGGCTCGGCCCTCGACGACGGCGGCACGGCCACCGGGCAGGGCTTCGCCGCGGCCTCCCTCGCCGTGCTGCCGCTCGCAGCGCTGCTCGCCCTCCTGCGCGGCGCGCTCCCGACGCTGCGGCCGTGGCTCGCGGCGGGCGGCGGGATGCTCGCCCTCGCCTCCCTCGCGCTGCTCGCGGTGCCGACCGACGCCGTGTTCCTCGCCGCCGTCGCCGCGCAATCGGTGGGGGTCGCCCTGCTCGCGGGCGCGCTCGCCCGCCTCGGCTTCGGCACCGGTGCGGAGAGCGCCGTGCTCGTCGCAATCGTCGCGGCCACCGCCTGGTGGCTCGTCATCGTGAGCTCCGGAGGGCTGCTGCTAGCCTTCGCGGCCGTCGTGCCGACGCTGCTCGCCGTGCGGCGCGGGCCGCGACGCGCGCCGCGACGCTGAGCCGGGCACAAGCGGCTCGCACCGTCCGCGGCGGTTGGCCGGGAGCATCCGTCGGAGCGGTCGGCATGGAGCATCCGTCGGGGCGCTCGCGCCGGTCTGCTTGGATGGAACCATGACGGCTCTGCTGCAGGCGCTCGCCCGACCCGCGATGCCGCAGCGAGGGCTCGCGCTCGCCGTCGTCGCCCTCGCGCTCACCGTCGTCGGCGGGTGGGGGCCCTCGCTGCTGCTGGCGCTCGGCGCCCTCGACGCGAGCGATCAGGGTGCGCTCGTGCCCCTCTACCTCGGCGGCAGCGCCCTCGCGCTGCTTGGCCTCGTGCCGCTGCTGCTCGCCGTCGTGTCGCTCGTCGGCCGGCCCGCGCAGCCGCCGTGGCTGCTGGGCGTCGCGCTCGCGCTGCTGCTCGTGCGCCCGCTCGTGCTCGCGGTCGAGGCCGCGGCCGCGCCGCTCACCGTCGTGCCCCGCGAGCTCGCCCTGCCGCTGTTCCTCACGACCGCGATCGCGGCGGGCGTCGCGGCGGTCGCCCTGCTGCCGACGGCAGGGCCGGCGCGCCGGCCCGAGCGCATCGCCGTCGTCGGCGTCGCGGTCGCCGTCCTCGTCGGGCTCGCGCTGTTCGCGTACACGGGCACGATCGTGACCGTCGCCGCGATCGGTCTGGTGATCGCGCTCGCGCTGCGACTCAAGCGGCAGCGCGAGGATGCCCGGCTCGACGACGACGACACCGCCGGCTGACCGGGCGCCGCGACGTCAGCCGATCGCGGCCTCGAGCTTGCGGCTGAGCTCGTCGGTGTCGAAGTGGTTCTCGATCACGACGACGTCGGCGCGCGTGGCGCCGATCGCGTCGACGAACTCGGCGCTCGTGAGGATCACCTGCGCGTCGGCCGCGACCCTCGCGACCGAGCCGATGTCGGCGGCGACGACCGTCGCCGACAGGCCGAGGCGCTGCAGCACGCGCTCGGCGTTGACCTTGAGGATGCCGCTCGAGCCGATGCCGGCCCCGCAGATCGCGACGATCTTCATCGGCCCGCCGCCGTCACGCGTGGTCCGAGCGCTCGAGGATGGCGCGCACGGCCTCACGGGTCGGCGCCTCGGCGACCGCGGTGATCGCGGCCGAGTCGTTGAAGGCGTTCGCGAGGGCCGCGACGGCCGCGAGGTGGACATCCGGCGCCACCCCGGCCAGGCCGATGACGACGCGCACCGGGTCGTTGTGGGCGTGCCCGAACTCGACCGGCTGCGCGAGCGTGACGACCGAGAGGCCGTCGGTGCGCACGTCGGCGCCGGGGCGGGCGTGCGCGAGCGCGAGGCCCGGCGCGATGACGATGTACGGCCCGTGGTCGTCGACCATGCGGAGCATCGCCTCGGTGTACTCGTGCGTGGTGCAGCCGCTGTCGACGAGGGCGTCGCCGGCGATCCGCACCGCCTCGCGCCAGTCGGCGGCGCGGGCGCGCAGCACGATGGCGCGGTCGGCGAGGGGAGGCAGGCTCATTCGGCGATGTCACCCGCCATCGCGGCCTCGAACCCCTCGACGATGAGCTCGGCGAGCTCGGCGCGATCCTCGACGGGCAGGAACGCCGCCTCGGCCGCGTTGAGCTGCAGCGCGAGCAGGTCGTCGAGGTCGTAGCCGAAGGCCTCGGCGACGAGCGCGAGCTCGCGGCTCAGGGTCGTGCCGCTCATGAGGCGGTTGTCGGTGTTCACGGTGACGCGGAAGCCCAGCTGGTAGAAGAGGTCGAGCGGGTGGTCGACAATCTCGTCGCCCCACTGGGCGATCGCGCCGGTCTGCAGGTTCGAGCTCGGGCTCGCCTCGAGGGCGATGCCGCGATCCTTCACCCACTCGGCGAGCTCGCCGAGGCGCGCGTAGGTCGCCTCGCCCTCGGTCGTGATCTCGATGTCCTCGGCCAGGCGCACGCCGTGGCCGAGGCGCAGCGCGCGACCGTCGAGCAGCGCCCCGCGGATCGACTCGAGACCGTCGGCCTCACCGGCGTGCACGGTGGCCGGGAAGAAGCTCGCGGCGAGATGGTCGAAGGCGTCGCGCAGCCGGCTGGGCGGGAAGCCCGCCTCCGCACCGGCGATGTCGAAGCCGACGACGCCGTTGTCGCGGTGGCGCACGGCCAGCTCGGCGATCTCGAGGCCGCGGTCGGCGTGGCGCATGGCGCTCACGAGCTGACCGATGCGGATGCGGTGGCCGGCGGCGCGCGCCTCGGCCACGCCCGCCTCGATGCCGGCCTGCACCGCCTCCACGGTCTCGTCGAGGCTCAGGCCGCGCTCGAGGTGCTGCTCTGGAGCCCAGCGCAGCTCGCCCCACACGACGCCGTCCGCGGCGAGGTCGAGCACGGCCTCGCGGGCGACGCGCTCGAGGCCCTCCCGGGTCTGCATGACGGCGGTCGTGATCGCGAAGGTCTTCAGGTACTCCACGAGCGAGCCGGAGTTGCTCTTCTCGGCGAACCAGGCGCCGAGCTCGTCGGCGTCGGTGGTCGGCAGCTCGACGCCCGCGTCGGCGGCGAGCTCGACGATCGTCTGCGGCCGCAGCCCCCCGTCGAGGTGGTCGTGCAGCGACACCTTCGGCAGCGACTCGAGCACCACGTCGGTGCCGGGCAGGAGGGTCGTCGTCGCCGTCGTCATGCCTCAAACCTACCGGTTCGTTACGGCTTCGTGATCATGCCGAGCGATGCTCCGGGGTGCGGTGACGGGCTCCCGTGCGGCGCGCGCGAGCGTGTCTGCGGGGCGGATGGTCGGCCCTAGGCTCGGAGCATGCCCGAGAAGATCATCCTCGACTGCGACCCCGGCCACGACGACGCCGTCGCCCTCCTGCTCGCCCACGGCTCCCCCGACATCGAGCTGCTCGCGGTCACGACCGTCATGGGCAATCAGACGATCGAGAAGGTCACGCGCAACGCGCTCGCCGTGGCGCGCGTGGCCGGCATCACCGACGTGCCGTTCGCGCGGGGTGCGCACCGACCGCTCGTGCGCGCGATCGAGACGGCGCCGAGCATCCACGGAGAATCGGGTCTCGACGGCCCCGTGCTGCCGGAACCGGCGATCGAGCTGGATGCCCGGCATGCCGTCGACCTCATCATCGACCGCGTCATGGCTCACGAGCCGGGCACCGTGACGCTCGTGCCCACCGGCGCACTCACGAACATCGCGCTCGCCGTGCGGAAGGAGCCCCGCATCGTCGAGCGCGTCAAGCAGGTCGTGCTCATGGGAGGCGGGGTGCACGTCGGCAACTGGAGCGCGGTGAGCGAGTTCAACATCGTCATCGACCCGGAGGCCGCGCACATCGTGTTCAACGAGCCGTGGCCGCTCGTGATGGTCGGGCTCGACGCGACCCACCAGGCGCTCGCGACCCCCGAGGTCGCGGCGCGCATCGCGGCCGTCGGTACCGGCCCGGCACGCTTCGTCGGCGAGCTGCTGGAGTTCTTCGGCCACACGTACAAAGACGCGCAGGGCTTCAACCACCCGCCCGTGCACGACCCGTGCGCGGTCGCCTACGTCATCGACCCGAGCATCATGCGCACCGTGCGCGCACCCCTCGACGTCGAGCTCACGGGCGCCCTCACCGTGGGCATGACCGTGGCCGACCTCCGTGCGCCGGCGCCCGAGGGCTGCACGACGAGCGTCGCGATGGATCTCGACAACGACCGCTTCTGGGCACTCGTCGTCGACGCGCTCGAGCGCATCGGCGAGGTGGAGCCGTAGGGGCTCCTAGGCCTCGACGACCCCCGCGATGAGCGGGCCGCCGGTCTGAACCTCGTCGCCCGCGTCACCGATGCGGTACCCGCCCTCGAGCGCCTCGAGGGCGCGATCGAAGCGCGCCGCCTCGTTGGTGTGCATCGTGAACAGCGGCTGGCCCTTCGTCACGGTGTCGCCGGGCTTCGCGTGCAGGTCGATGCCCGCGGCGTGGTCGACCGGGTCCTCCTTGCGCGCGCGGCCGGCGCCGAGGCGCCAGGCTGCGATGCCGAACGGCAGCGCGTGCTGCTCGACGAGCACGCCGTCGCGGTCGGCCGTGACGACGTGGTGCTCGTTGGCCGTCGCCATGCGCGCACCCGGGTCGCCGCCCTGGGCGCGGATCATCGCGTTCCACGTGTCCATCGCCTGCCCGTTCCGCAGGGCGCCCTCGACGTCGGCGTCGATGATGCCGGCGAGCTCGAGCATGTGGCGCGCGAGCGTCACGGTCAGCTCGACGACGTCGGCGGGGCCCCCGCCGGCGAGCACCTCGACCGACTCGCGCACCTCGTTGGCGTTGCCGATGGCGAGCCCGAGCGGCACGTTCATGTTGGTGAGCACGGCGCGCGTGGCGACGCCGGCATCCTCACCGAGGCGCACCATGACCTTGGCGAGCTCGCGCGAGAGCTCGATGTCCTTCAGGAAGGCGCCCGAGCCGAACTTCACGTCGAGCACGAGCGCGGCCGTGCCCTCGGCGATCTTCTTCGACATGATCGAGGAAGCGATGAGCGGGATGCACTCGACCGTGCCGGTGATGTCGCGCAGCGCGTAGAGCTTGCCGTCGGCGGGGGCGAGGCCCGAGCCGGCGGCGCAGACGACCGCGCCGGCGCTCTCGAGCTGCGCCATCATCTCGTCGACGGTGACGTTCGCGCGCCATCCGGGGATGCTCTCGAGCTTGTCGAGCGTGCCCCCCGTGTGGCCCAGCCCGCGGCCGGAGAGCTGCGGCACCGCGACGCCGAACGAGGCGACGAGCGGCGCCAGCGGCAGCGTGATCTTGTCGCCCACGCCGCCGGTCGAGTGCTTGTCCGTGGTCTTCTTCGACAGGCCGGAGAAGTCGAGGCGCGTGCCGGTCGCGACCATGGCGAGGGTCATGTCGCGCACCTCCTCGCGGCTCATGCCGTTGAGGAAGATCGCCATCGTCATGGCCGACATCTGCTCGTCGGCGACGTAGCCGCGCGTGTAGGCGTCGATCATCCACTGGATCTGCTCGGTGGTGAGGGCGCCCTTGTCGCGCTTGGTGCGGATGAGGTCGACGACGTCGAACGGCTCGACAGCCATGGTGGTTCTCCTTTTGCGACGCCTCAGGCGCCGGTGTCGTGAGTGCCGTCGTGGAAGGCGGCCAGCGTGCGCGGCCCGAACGCGTCGGGCAGCACCTCGTCGATCGTTCTGATGCCCGAGACGGTCTCGAGCAGCATGCCCTCCGCCGAGTGCTCGAACAGCAGCTGCCGACAGCGGCCGCACGGCATGAGGGCGCCGCCGTTGCCGTCGACGCACGTGAAGGCGACGAGCTTGCCCCCACCGGTCATGTGCAGGCTCGACACGAGCGCGCACTCGGCGCACAGGGTGAGCCCGTAGGAGGCGTTCTCGACGTTGCAGCCGGAGATCACGCGACCGTCGTCGACGATCGCGGCGACCCCGACGGGGAACCTCGAGTACGGCACGTAGGCCTTCCGCATCGCCTCCATCGCGACGGCGCGCAGCGCGTCCCAGTCGATGGCGGCGGATGCTCCGCTCGCGTCGCTCATGCGCCCTAGGCCTTCAGATAGGGCTTGCCCGACGCCGCCGGGGGCCGCGAGAGGCCGACGAAGCCGGCAACCGCGACGATCGTGACGACGTACGGGAGCATGAGCATGAACTCGCTCGGCACCGGCGAGCCCACGATCGACAGGGTGGACTGCAGGTTCGTGGCGAAGCCGAAGAGCAGGGCGGCGAGCGTCGCCCGTATCGGATCCCATCGACCGAAGATGACCGCCGCGAGGGCGATGAAGCCCGCGCCGTTGGTCATGTCCTTGCCGAACGAGCCGACCGCAGCGAGCGTGAAGAACGCCCCGCCGCCGCCGACGATCGCGCCGGCGAGCAGCACGTTCCAGAAGCGCGTGCCGCGCACGTTGATGCCGACGGTGTCGGCCGCGGTCGGGTGCTCGCCGACCGAGCGCAGGCGCAACCCCCAGCGAGTCTTGAACAGGCCGAACCAGACCAGGAAGATCGCGAGGTACATGAGGTAGACGATGATCGTCTGCCGGAACAGGATCGGCCCGAGCACGGGGATCTCGCTCAGCAGCGGCAGGGCGATGCGCTCGAACTTCTCGGGCGAGTTGAACGTCTCGGCGTTGGGCACCATGACGGTCGAGTACAGGAAGCTCGTCAGGCCGAGCACGAGCACGTTGAGCACGACGCCGACGATGACCTGGTCGACGAGGTACTTGATCGCGAACGCGGCGAGCACGAACGAGACGAGCGCGCCGGCGACCATGGCGCCGAGCAGGCCGACGAACGGGTTGCCCGTGAGCGTGGCGAGCATCGCGGCCATGAAGGCGCCGCCGAGCAGCTGGCCCTCGATGGCGATGTTCACGACGCCGACGCGCTCGGAGATCACCCCGCCGAGCGAGCCGAAGATGAGCGGCGTGCTGACCGTGAGCGCCCCGGCGAGGAGGCCGACGAGCGGCACCGTCGCGCCGGCAGCCGCCCAGGTGAGGAAGCCGACGACGAAGAGCACCGCGAACACGGTCGTGAGCCACAGGGGCACCTTGATCGCCGCGCGGGCCAGCAGGAAGGCGCCGACCGTCGCGGCGGCCATGAGGATCGCCACGACGATCGTCGTCTCGGCGAGCCCCAGCTCGAGCGGGGGCAGCTGGATCGCGTCACGACCCTCGGAGAGCCGGTAGCTCGTGATCGGGTTGCCGTCGACGTCGGGTCGCCCGACGACGAAGAACAGCACGATCGCGATGACGGTGAAGATCGCGAACGCGATCGGCGCCTTCCAGCTGCGCACCGCGATCGACGCGGGGGCTCCCGGCGCGGAGGCCGTGGGGGCGGTGGTCAGGGGAGCAGCGGTCACTTCGACACCTCCGCCTTGCGGGCGAGCTTGGGTGCGCGCCACTGGAAGCTGCCGTCGGGCGTCGGCAGTCGGAAGATGGCGCGCACGAGCGGCGGCGCCGCGATGAAGAGCACGATGAAGCTCTGCACGACGAGCACGATGTCGACGGGGATGCCCTCGGCGCTCTGCATCGTGAACGAGCCCGCCTTGAGCGCGCCGAAGAGGATGCCGGCGAAGAACACGCCCCACGGCTTCGACCGGCCCAACAGCGCCACCGTGATCGCGTCGAAGCCGATGCCGGCGTCGAGCCCGGCGGCGAAGCCGCCCGTGAAGGTGCCGAGCACCTGCTGCACGCCGGCGAGCCCGACGAGCGCGCCCGCGATGAGCATGACCTTGACGTAGACGCTCTTGACGTTGATGCCGGCCACCTGCGCCGCGTGCGGGTTCTCGCCGACGGCACGGAACTGGAAGCCCATGGCCGAGCGGTTGAGCAGGTACCAGACGTAGATGGTCGCCACGATCACGAGGATGAAGCCGAGATCGAGGTTGTACTGCGGGCCGAGCAGGCTCGGGTACTGCGCCGACTCGAGGATCGGGCCCGACTTGGGGTTGTTCTGCCCGGGCGCCTGCAGCGCACCGGGGGTGCGCAGCAGGAACGACACGAGGTAGAAGGCGATGTAGTTGAGCATGATCGTGACGATCACCTCGTGCGCGCCGGTGCGCGCCTTCAGCAGACCGACGATGCCACCCCAGAGCGCGCCGCCGATGATGCCGACGACGAGGGCCACCACGAGGTGCAGCACGGGCGGCATCGGGATGTAGGCGCCGACGTAGCCCGCGGCGGCGGCGGCGATGAGCATCTGCCCGCGGCCACCGATGTTGAACAGGCCGACGCGGAACGCCAGGGCCACGCCGAGACCCGCCGCGATGAGCGGGGTCGCGAAGGTCAGCGTCTCGAGCAGCGGCCGGATCGCGATCGCGAAGCCCCGGTCGGTCTCGTAGTTGAAGACCGAGCCGCGGAAGAGCGCCGTGTACGCACCGCTGACCGCCTGCCAGGCCGCGCCGAGCGTGTCGCCGGGGCGGGCGAAGAAATAGCCCGAGGTCTCGGCGACTCGCTCGTCGGTGAGGATGATGAGGATGCCGCCGGCGACGAGGGCGAGCACGACCGCTAGCACCGAGATCGCGGCGGAGCCGCCGAGGATCTCGCGCATGATCTGGTTCGACCGGGGCGCGGCCGGCGTCTCGGGAGCTGCCGCGGGGGTCGCGGGGCTGGTCGTCGTGCTCATGCGGCCACCTCCGCCGGCGTCTCGCCGGCCATCATCAGTCCGAGGACGTCGCGGGGCGTGTCGCCGGGCACGATGCCCACGATGCGCCCGCGGTACATGACCGCGATGCGGTCGGCGAGCGCGACGACCTCGTCGAGCTCGGTCGAGACGACGATGACCGGCACGCCGGCGTCGCGGGTCTCGACGATGCGCTTGTGCACGAACTCGATCGAGCCGACGTCGAGACCGCGCGTCGGCTGGGCGGCGATGAACAGCCGCAGCTCGCGGCTGAGCTCGCGCGCCAGCACGACCTTCTGCTGGTTGCCGCCGGAGAGCCGGCCCACGCGGGTCATGATGCCCTGCGCCCGGACGTCGAACTCGCGAACCTTCTCGGTGGCGAACCGGGCGAGCTCGGCGAGCTGCAGCGTGCCGCGCTTGACGAAGGGCTCGCCGGTCGAGCGATCGAGCATGAGGTTCTCGGCGATCGTCATCTCGCCGACCAAGCCGTCCTCCTTGCGGTCCTCCGGCACGAAGCCGACGCCCGCGTCGAGCACGCCGCGGGTGGACTTGCCGATGAGCTCGTCGCCGTCGAGGGTGATCGAGCCGAGCACGCGGTGCTGCAGACCCATGATCGCCTCGGTGAGCTCGGTCTGGCCGTTGCCCTGCACGCCCGCGATGGCGAGGATCTCGCCGCGCCGCAGCGTAAACGAGACGTGGTCGACGAGTACCTGGCCGACGTGGTCGGTGACGGTGAGGTCGCGCACGACGAGGGCGTCATCGCCCGGCGTCGCCGGATCCTTGTCGACCGTGAGGTCGACAGCACGACCGACCATGAGCGAGGCCAGCTCGGCGTTGGTCGCGGTCGGCGAGGCCTCACCGACGACCTTGCCGAGGCGGATCACCGTGATGCGGTCCGCCACCTCGCGCACCTCGCGGAGCTTGTGGGTGATGAAGACGATCGAGGTGCCCTCGCTCTTGAGCTGGCGCATGATCGCCATGAGCTCGTCGGTCTCCTGCGGCGTGAGCACCGCGGTCGGCTCGTCGAACACGAGCACGTTGGCGTTGCGCGAGAGGGCCTTGATGATCTCGACCCGCTGCTGCACGCCGACGGGGAGATCCTCGATGCGCGCATCCGGGTCAATGTCGAAGCCGAAGCGGGCGGAGATCTCCTCCACCTTGGCGCGGGCGGCGTCGAGGTCGAGCAGACCGCCGGGCTTCGTGGACTCGTTGCCGAGCATGACGTTCTCGGCGACGGTGAAGACGGGGATCAGCATGAAGTGCTGGTGCACCATGCCGATGCCGGCGTTCATCGCGTCACCGGGACCGGAGAAGGCCTGCACGACGTCGTCGAGCAGGATCTGCCCTTCGTCGGCCTGGTACAGCCCGTAGAGGACGTTCATGAGGGTGGACTTGCCCGCACCGTTCTCGCCGAGCAGGCAGTGGATCTCGCCGGGCTCGACCACGAGGTCGATGTGGTCGTTGGCGACCAGGGCGCCGAAGCGCTTGGTGATGCCACGAAGCTCGAGTTTCATGCTCCGTGCCTTCCTGCGCCGTCGGGGTCGCGACGGCGCTCTCCGTGAGCGGGGGTCGGGATGCTCGTGCCGCGTTCAGGGCGACCGCGGTGTGCCCGATGCTCCACTGTAGAGGAGCCGCCCGACCGGGATCTGAGCAGGTGGGTGCGCATCTGAGCAGCAGCAGGGCATCCGCGGATCATGATCGATCGGGCGTCACCGCCCGGGAACGGGACCGGGGGAGGCCAGCCGCGCTGACCTCCCCCGGGATGGAGCTGTTCCGGACTACTGGCCGGGCGACGCCGGCGAGGTGACCTCGATCGAGCCGTCGATGATGCCGGCCGTGACCTCCTCGAGCTCCGCAGCGAGGTCGGGGCTGACCTTCGACTCGAAGTCGTGGAAGGGGGCGAGGCCGAGGCCGCCGTTCTCGAGCGTGCCGATGAACGGGGTGTTGTCGAAGTTGCCCTCGGCAGCACCGGTCGTGACGTCGTAGACGCCGACCGCGATGTTCTTCAGCACCGAGGTCAGGAGCAGGTCGGCGACCGAGGGGTCGGTCTCGTAGACGTCGGAGTCGACGCCGATGAGGGCGATCTCACGGCCGGAGTCGCGGATGGCCTCCGCGGCGCTCTGGTAGATCGGGCCGCCGACGGGCATGAGCACGTCGACGTTCTGGTCGATGAGGCCCTGCGCCGTGGTGAGCGCCTCGGTGCCGGGAGCGAAGCCACCGGTGAAGGCGCCGGTCTGGCCCTCGAAGTCCCAGCCGAGCGCCTGGACGTTCGTGCCCTTGACCTCGTTGTGGTACTCGACGCCCTGGACGAAGCCGTCCATGAAGATCGTCACGGGCGGGATCTGGATGCCGCCGAAGGTGCCGACGAAGCCGGTCTTCGAGTAGCTCGCGGCCGCGTAGCCGGCGAGGAAGGCCGCCTCGACCGTGTTGAACTGGATCGGCTTGACGTTCTCGCCCTCGACGAACTCGTCGATGATCGCGAAGTTGATGTCGGGGTTGGCCGTCGACGCCTCCGTCGTGGCCTCGGCCAGCAGGAAGCCGACGGTCACGATCAGGTCGCAGCCCTCGTCGACGAGGCTCGTCACGTTCGGGCCGTAGGCGTTCTCGTCAGCCGACTCGACCGCGTTGAACTCGACGCCGAGGTCGTTCGCGGCGTCCTCCAGGCCCGTGTAGCCGGCCTGGTTGAACGACTTGTCGTCGAAGCCGCCGGCGTCCGACACCATGCAGGGGTAGAAGTCGGGCGCCTCGTCGGTCGGGGTCGCGCCGGGCTCCTCCTCCGGGGCCGCCGCGCACCCGGCGAGCACGAGCGCGCTCGCGCCGAGAAGGGCGAGACCGCTGAAGGCGGTCTTGCGGGAAGTGAACGTCACTGTGTCCTCCAAAAAACGGTGCCCAGCGGGGGCGCTGGGTGGATGCCGATTACGTTAGCGCCCGGCATCGCCCCTCATCAGTGCCGGAAGGCCCGAGAACCGCAAGCGTTACGGAACTGCGACTCGTGCGGAATCCCGCGGAAACACGCGGATCTCGCCGCGGATCCCACCCGCTTCTGCTCGAATGAGCACGGATCGCGCGGAGCGCGGCGCCGCCTATGGCGCCGCGGAGCGGGCTAGAGCAGGTCGCTGCGCCCCGCCGACTTGATGGCGTCGACGACGGCCTTGACCCGCTGTGCGTGCTCGCGCGTGGTCACGAGCAGAGCATCCGGCGTATCGACGACGACGATGTCGCGCACCCCCACGAGCGAGATCAGGCGAGGGCTCTGACTCACCACGACGCCGCTGGAGGAGTCGGCGAGCACGCGCGCGCCCTCCCCCAGGATCGCCAGGTCGCCCGGTCGACCGCCGGAGAGCAGCTTCGCGAGCGACGAGAAGTCGCCCACGTCGTCCCAGGGGAAGTCGCCGCGCACGACCGCGAGCCGGCCGGCCTCCGCCGCGGGCTCGGCGACGGAGTAGTCGATGGCGATCTTCGTCAGCATCGGCCAGGTGGCGTCGACGACGTCGTCGCGGCGGTCGGTGTCCCACGCCGCCGCGATCTCGAGCAGGCCCTGGTGCAGCTCGGGCCGCGTCGCCGCGAGCTGCTCGAGCAGGGCATCCGCTCGCGAGATGAACATGCCCGCGTTCCACAGGTAGTCGCCCGAGCGCACGTACTCGGTGGCCGTCTCCAGGTCGGGCTTCTCGACGAAGCGGTCGACGAGCTCGGCGTGCG
The DNA here is from genome assembly GCF_014595885.1 of Microcella alkalica. Taxonomy (GTDB): domain Bacteria; phylum Actinomycetota; class Actinomycetes; order Actinomycetales; family Microbacteriaceae; genus Microcella; species Microcella alkaliphila_B. Next base: position 98,562 of record NZ_JABUKC010000003.1, read on the forward strand.
GGGCCCCGTCGATCTCGAGCGGTGCGCCGCAGTGGATGTAGCCGAAGCCCACCGAGGGCTCGGTCGGCGTGATGCCGATCGTCGTGATGAGGCCAGTGCGCGCGACGGCGACGGCCTCGGCGACCGCGCGGCGGAAGCGCTCGGCGTCGGTGATGACGTGGTCGGCGGCGAATGACCCGACGACGACATCGGGATTGCGACGATGCAGGATGGCCGCCGCGAGGCCGATCGCGGCCGACGACTCCTTCGGCTCGGCCTCGAGCACGAGGTTGGCGGCGCCCAGCTCCGGCAGCTGCTGCTGCACGGCGGCGCGGTGCGCGCGGCCCGTGACGACCATGATCCCGTCGCCGCCGGCGAGCGGGAGCAGGCGCTCCCACGTCTCGCGCAGGAGGGTGCGGCCCGTGCCGGTGAGGTCGTGGAGGAACTTCGGCGCCTCCGCGCGCGACAGCGGCCACAGTCTCGAGCCGACGCCCCCGGCGGGGATGATCGCGTGGAAGTCGGGCAGGCCGCCCTCGAGCTCTCGCATGCCCGTCACCCTAGCGTCGCGGGCGGGAGCACTCAGAAAGGGAACGTAGGATGAGGACCATCGGCGGCCACCAGTCGAGACCGGTACTCACCGGAGTTCAAGGACGCAGAATCCTGCGCCCGTCGTCCTTGCCCTGAGGAGGGTTTCTCGTGCCAGCGAAGGTAGCGGGAACCGCAGCGTCCAGCTCGGCTCCCCTGACCGTGCCCGCCCCCCGACCTCCCGCCATCGCCGGCACGCTGTACCGCGGCCGCGAGGGCATGTGGTCGTGGGTGCTGCACCGCATCACCGGTGTGGCGATCTACTTCTTCCTGCTCGTCCACATCCTGGACACCGCGCTCGTGCGGGTGAGCCCTGAGGCCTACAACGCCGTGATCGGCGCCTACAAGACGCCCATCATGGGCCTCGGCGAGCTCGCGCTCGTCGGCGCGATCCTGTTCCACGCGCTCAATGGGCTCCGCATCATCCTCGTCGACTTCTGGGAGACCGGCACGCGCCACCAGCGCACGCTGTTCTGGGTCGTGCTCGGCGTGTGGGCCGTGCTCATGATCGCGTTCACGCCCCGCCACCTCATCGCCGTGTTCGGAGGCTGATCATGACGACCATCGATGCTCCCCGCACCCCCGTCGCGACCACTCGCCGAGGCGTCAACCTCGAGAAGTGGGGCTGGATGTACATGCGAGTCTCGGGCGTGCTGCTCGTCGCGCTGATCTTCGGCCACCTCTTCGTCAACCTCGTCGCCGGCGAGGGCGTCAAGCAGATCGACTTCGCCTTCGTCGCCGGCAAGCTCAGCGACCCGTTCTGGCAGGTGTACGACACGCTGCTGCTGTGGCTCGCGCTCATCCACGGCGCCAACGGCATGCGCACGCTCGTCAACGACTACGTCGCCAAGCCCGGCGTGCGCCGCGCCCTGCACTTCGCGCTCGCCGCCTCGACGGCCGTGCTGCTGATCCTCGGCACGCTCGTCATCTACACCTTCGACCCGTGCCCCGTCGGCGCGGACCCGGAGCTCGTCGCCTCGTTCTGCGGCGACCTCTGATCCCGCACCACACGACCACAGCGGAGACAACTCTTGAGCACTGACACCCTGACCGCCTCCGAGCAGGCGGTGCACCATCACCAGTTCGACGTCGTGATCGTCGGCGCCGGTGGCGCCGGCATGCGCGCCGCCATCGAGGCCGGCCCGAACGCGAAGACCGCCGTGATCTCCAAGCTCTACCCGACGCGCTCGCACACGGGCGCCGCGCAGGGCGGCATGGCCGCCGCCCTCGCGAACGTCGAGGAGGACAGCTGGGAGTGGCACACCTTCGACACCGTCAAGGGCGGCGACTACCTCGTCGACCAGGACGCGGCGGAGATCCTCGCGAAGGAGGCCATCGACGCGATCATCGACCTCGAGAACATGGGCTTGCCCTTTAACCGCACGCCCGACGGCAAGATCGACCAGCGCCGCTTCGGCGGGCACACGCGCGACCACGGCAAGGCGCCGGTGCGCCGTGCCTGCTACGCCGCCGACCGCACCGGTCACATGATCCTGCAGACGCTGTTCCAGAACTGCGTCAAGCTCGGCATCGACTTCTACAACGAGTTCTACGTGCTCGACCTGCTGCTGAGCGAGGTCGACGGCGAGCGCCGTGCCGCGGGCGTCGTCGCCTACGAGCTCGCCACGGGCGACCTGCACGTCTTCCACGCCAAGAGCGTCGTCTTCGCCACCGGTGGCTTCGGCAAGATCTACAAGACGACCTCGAACGCACACACCCTCACGGGTGACGGCGTCGGCATCATCTGGCGCAAGGGCATCCCGCTGGAGGACATGGAGTTCTTCCAGTTCCACCCGACCGGGCTCGCCGGCCTCGGCATCCTCCTCACCGAGGGCGCTCGCGGTGAGGGTGCGATCCTCCGCAACGCCAGCGGTGAGCGCTTCATGGAGCGCTACGCCCCGACCATCAAGGACCTCGCGCCGCGCGACATCATCTCGCGCTGCATGGTGCAGGAGGTCGCCGAGGGTCGCGGCGCCGGCCCGAACAAGGACTACGTGCTGCTCGACTGCACGCACCTCGGCGCCGAGGTGCTCGAGACGAAGCTGCCCGACATCACCGAGTTCGCCCGCACCTACCTCGGTGTCGACCCGGTGCACGAGCCGGTGCCGGTGATGCCGACCGCGCACTACGCGATGGGCGGCATCCCGACGAACATCAAGGCCGAGGTGCTCGCCGACAACGAGACCGTCATCAAGGGCCTCTACGCGGCCGGCGAGTGCGCGTGCGTCTCGGTGCACGGTTCGAACCGCCTCGGCACCAACTCGCTGCTCGACATCAACGTGTTCGGCAAGCGCGCGGGCAAGTACGCCGTTGAGTACGCCAAGTCGGCCGAGTTCGCCACGCTGCCGGAGGACCCGGCCCGCGAGGTGCGCGAGATGGTCGAGCGCCTTCGCGCCGCCGACGGCCCCGAGCGCCTCGCGCCCCTGCGCAAGACGCTGCAGGAGGAGATGGACAAGAACGCGCAGGTGTTCCGCACCGAGGAGAGCCTCGCGAGCGTTACGAAGACCATCCAGGAACTGCGCGACCGCTATCAGAACATCGGCATCCAGGACCGCGGCAAGCGCTTCAACACCGACCTGCTCGAGGCGATCGAGCTCGGCTTCCTGCTCGACATCGCCGAGGTCGTCGTGTTCTCTGCGCGCAACCGCAAGGAGAGCCGCGGCGGTCACATGCGCGACGACTACCCCGACCGCAACGACGCCGACTACATGCAGCACACGATGGCCTACCTCGTGGGCGACCTGCACTCGGCGAACCCGGAGGACCACATCCGCATGGATTGGAAGCCCGTCACGATCACGCACTACCAGCCCATGGAGAGGAAGTACTGATGGCCACGACCGCCCCCGAGGCTCCCACGCAGGAGGTCGGCGCCGTCCAGGCCTTCACCGTCACCCTCATCGTGCGCCGGTTCGACCCCGAGAAGGACGCCGAGCCGTACTGGCAGGACTTCGACGTCGAGATGTACTCGACCGACCGCGTGCTCGACGCCCTGCACAAGATCAAGTGGGATCAGGACGGCACGCTCGCCTTCCGCCGCTCATGCGCCCACGGCATCTGCGGCTCGGACGCCATGCGCATCAACGGCCGCAACCGGCTCGCGTGCAAGACCCTCATCAAGGATCTCGACATCACGAAGCCGATCTACGTCGAGGCGATCAAGGGCCTGCCGCTCGAGAAGGACCTCATCGTCGACATGGAGCCCTTCTTCGAGTCGTACCGTCAGGTGCAGCCGTTCCTCATCGCGAGCTCGAAGCCCGAGAAGGAGCGCCTGCAGTCGATCGAGCAGCGCGCGCGCTTCGACGACACCACGAAGTGCATCCTCTGCGCCGCGTGCACCTCGTCGTGCCCCGTGTTCTGGACCGACGGCCAGTACTTCGGCCCGGCCGCGATCGTGAACGCGCACCGCTTCATCTTCGACAGCCGCGACGAGGCCGCCCAGGTGCGCCTGGACATCCTCAACGACAAGGAGGGCGTGTGGCGCTGCCGCACGACCTTCAACTGCTCGGAGGCGTGCCCGCGCGGCATCGAGGTCACGAAGGCGATCGCGGAGGTCAAGCAGGCGATCCTGCGCGGCAAGCCGTAAGCGCCGGCGCGCGTTCCGCACGCGCCGATCGAGGGCCCCGGGGATGCTCCCCCGGGGCCCTCGTTCGTGATGAGCCCTACAGCACGCCGTGGACGAGCCGCGCGGCGCGAGGCCGCGAGTTCACCGGGAAGTCGTGGCCGCGCATCCGCCACGATCGTTAGGGTGTCGGGATGCCCGACGCGACCCCCGGCTCCTCCCAGCCCTCGCGCCTGCAGCAGCTGATCGCCCGCGTGCAGCGGCTGAAGCCCGTGCGCGTGCTGCAGCACTACGGGCGCGAGCGCGGGCCAATTCTCTCCGCGGGGCTCGCCTATTCGGCGATCTTCGCCGTCTTCGCCGCCCTCTGGGTCGGCTTCTCCGTCATCGGCGCGATCGTCTCGGAGGATCTCGGACTGCGCATGACGGTCATCCGCGCCCTGTCGGACGCGGTGCCGGGCCTCATCGACACCGGCCTCAACGACGGCGCGATCGACCCCGACGATCTGCTCAGCACGGCGACGTTCACGTTCACGGGCGTCATCGCCCTGCTCGGCCTGCTCGTGACGGCGCTCGGCTGGCTCGACGCGGCGCGCAACGCGGTACGGGTGCTGTTCGACCTGCCGCCGGCCGAGGGCAACATCCTGCTGCGCAAGCTGAAGGATCTCGGCCTCGCCGTCGGGTTCGGCGCGATGCTCGTCATCTCGGCGACGCTCACGGTCGTCGGCACGCAGGCGACAGAGCTCGTGCTCGACGCCGTAGGACTCAGCGAGACGGTCGTGGCGACGGTGCTGTCGCGCATCGTGTCGCTCGCGATCATGTTCGTGATCGACGCGCTCGTGCTCGCGGCCTTCTTCCGAGTGCTCGTCGGTTTGCACATCCCCCTCGCGCAGCTGCGCTCGGGAGCGCTGCTCGGCGCCGCGGCGCTCGGGACGCTCAAGGTGCTCGGCTCGTCGCTGCTCGGCGGGGCGACATCGAACCCGCTGCTGGCGTCGTTCGCGGTCATCATCGGTCTGCTGATCTTCTTCAACCTGGTGTGTCAGGTGATCCTGCTGTCGGCGGCCTGGATCGCCGTGTCGGTGGCGGATGCGGGGCTCGTGCTCGACGAGCGAGTCGCAGCCGAGCGGCTCGAGGCCGCGCGGGCCCTCGTCGCGGCGCACGACGCGGCACCCGACGAGGAGCCCACCGGTTTCTGGGCGCGTCGGCGCGCCCGGCGGGAAGTGGCCCGCGCGCAGCGCGAGGTCGCGAAGCAGGCGGCGCGGGAGGCGGGCGCCGAGCAGGGTCGCGCGGCGGCCGAGGGCTGAGCCGCGCACCGCTGAGCGGCCCCGGCCCCGGCCCCGGCGACCGACGTCGGTGGTCGAACCTAGGATGGAGGGCATGCCGCAGCCGGTCCGCATCGCCTCCGTCAACGTCAACGGCATCCGCGCCGCCTACCGCAAGGGCATGGGCGAGTGGCTCGCGCAGCGCGACGTCGACATCCTCGCGCTGCAGGAGGTCCGGGCATCCACCGACGACGTCACGGGGCTGCTCGGCGAGGGCTGGACGGTGCTGCACGACGCCGCGACCGCGAAGGGTCGGGCGGGGGTCGCGATCGCGACGCGCTGGCCGATCCATGCGCACCGCGTCGAGCTCGGCGACGAGGACTTCGACTCGGCCGGCCGCTGGCTCGAGGCCGACCTGCACGTCGGCGACGTGCCCCTCACGGTCGTGAGCTGCTACGTGCACTCCGGCGAGGTCGACACCCCGAAGCAGGTCGAGAAGTACCGCTTCCTCGATGCGATGGAGGAGCGCCTGCCGCAGCTCGCCGCGCACGCCGAGTACGCGCTCGTCGTCGGCGACCTCAACGTCGGCCACTGCGAGCTCGACATCAAGAACTGGAAGGGCAACCGCAAGAACGCGGGCTTCCTGCCGCGCGAGCGCGCCTACTTCGACCGGTTCTTCGCGCCGGCCGGCGAGCGCGTCGAGTGCGTCGACGGGACGACCGGCACCGGGCTCGGCTGGGTCGACGTCGGGCGCGCCCAGGCGGGCGAGGTGCCGGGCCCGTACACGTGGTGGTCGCAGCGCGGGCAGGCGTTCGACACCGACACCGGCTGGCGCATCGACTACCACGTGGCCACCCCGGCGCTCGCGGCCGGCGTCGTCGGGTACGCCATCGACCGGGCGCCCTCGTGGGACACGCGCTGGAGCGACCACGCACCCGTGGTCGTCGACTACGAGCTCTAGCCCGGCGCTCGCCGAGCATCCGCCGCTTCGATCTTCGAGAAGGACCGTCACATGACCGCACCCCGCCTGTTCTCGGGCATGCAGCCCTCGGCCGCGAGCTTGCACCTCGGCAACTACGCCGGAGCGCTGCTGCAGTGGCGCGAGATGCAGGCGAGCCACGACGCCGTCTTCTGCGTCGTCGACCTGCACGCGATCACCGTGCCGCAGGACCCGGCCGAGCTGCGCGAGCGCACCCGCCGCACCGCCGCGCAGTACATCGCCGCGGGCATCGACCCCGAGCACTCGACCCTGTTCGTGCAGTCGCACGTCTCGGCGCACGCGCAGCTGGCCTGGGTGCTCAACACCATCACGGGCTTCGGCGAGGCCTCGCGCATGACGCAGTTCAAGGACAAGTCGGCCCGCTCGGGCACCGACGCGGCCTCGGTCGGGCTCTTCACCTACCCGATCCTGCAGGCGGCCGACATCCTGCTCTACGACGCCGTCGTCGTGCCCGTCGGGGAGGACCAGCGGCAGCACATCGAGCTCACGCGCGACCTCGCGACGCGCTTCAACTCGCGCTTCGGCGACACGCTCGTCGTGCCCGAGGTGCGCATCCTCAAAGAGACGGCGAAGATCTACGACCTGCAGAACCCGGGGTCGAAGATGTCGAAGTCGGGCGAGAGCCCCGCGGGCATCCTGTGGCTGCTCGACGACGAGAAGGCGCTGACGAAGAAGATCAAGTCGGCCGTCACCGACTCCGACGGGGTCGTGCGCTACGACCCGGTCGAGAAGCCGGGGGTGTCGAATCTGCTGTCGATCCTCGCGATCGTCACGGGGCGCGGCGTCGAGCAGGTCGAGGCGGAGTTCAACGGTCTGCAGTACGGGGCCCTGAAGGGCGCGGTCGCCGAGGCGGTCGTCGAAGCGTTCCGGCCGATCCGCGAGCGCACGCTCGAGCTGCTCGACGACCCGGCCGAGCTCGACCGGCTGCTCGCGATCAACGCCGACCGGGCATCCGCCATCGCCGACGCCACGCTCGCGCGCGTGTACGACGCCCTCGGGTTTCTGCCGCGCGCATGAGGCCGGTCGTGCTGCGCACGCCGCGGCTCGTGCTCTCGACGCCGGTCGCCGCCGACGCGCCGACCGTCTACGAGCACTGCCAGGAGGAGGCGCTGCAGCACTGGACGACGGTGCCGGTGCCGTACACGATGGCGGATGCCCGCGCCTTCGTCGAGGAGTTCGTGCCGCAGCAGTGGGCGCTCGGCTCCGAGTGCGTGCTCGCCCTGCGGCGGCCGGGCGTGCCCGGCGACCTGCTCGGCGTCGTGTCGTGGCAGCGGGCGCGCGGCGCCGTCGGCTACTGGCTCGGCGCGGCGCACCGCGGGCACGGCTACATGGCCGAGGCCCTGCGCGGACTCGTCGACTGGGTGTTCGGCCCCGAGCACGACGTCGACCACCTGCGCTGGGAGTGCTATGCCGGCAACCTCGGCTCGGCCCACGCCGCCCGGGCGGCGGGGTTCCGCTGGGTCGGCACCGGGCCGTGCGCGCTGCCCGACCGCTCGGGGGCGCATCCGGACGGGTGGCACGGCGAGCTGCGGCGGGAGCACCTCGGCACGGTGGAGGAGCTCGAGCGGTGGCCGGTGCTTGCGTGAGCGGCGGTGCGGGGGCGGATGCTCGGCCCGGGTCGAGCATCCGCGTCATGCTCTTCGACCTCGACGACTGCCTCCTGGCGCACTCGCGGGCCGTCGCGATCGGCCTCGCGCGGGCGCGGGCCGAGACCGGCGGCGCCGTCGCGGCTGCCGACCCCGACACCGAGCTGCGCCGCTGGCGCGAGCTCGAAGAGCACCACTACGGGCGCTGGCTGCGGGGCGAGATCGATTTCCTCGAGCAGCGGCGCGAGCGGGCGCGGGGGTTCCTCGCTCCGTTCGGCATCGCGCCGACGCCCGACGAGGCGCTGGGCTGGTTCGACCGGTACATGGTCGGCTACCGCGCGTCGTGGAGCCTCTTCGACGACGTGCTGCCCGCGCTCGATGCGCTCGAGAGGGCGGTGCCGGGCATCCGCTTCGGGGTGATCACGAACGGCGACCTGACCTTCCAGAGCGAGAAGCTCGAGGCGATCGGGCTCGCGGCCCGCATCGAGCACGTCATCGCCTCGGGCGAGGTCGGCGTGGCGAAACCCGCGGCCGGCATCTTCGACCTCGCGGCGGCGGCCTTCGGCGAGCCGGTGAGCGCCTGCGCCTACATCGGCGACCGCCTGCGCACCGACGCGACCGGCGCCCACGACGCGGGGATGCTCGGCCTCTGGCTCGATCGCCCGCTCGAGGCCCTCGGCGTGCCCGTCGAGGCGGGGGCTGTGCCGCCCGGGGTGGTGCGCCTCACGACGCTGCTCGACCTGCCCGCGGCGGTCGCCGCACCTCATGCCGCCGGAACATCGCCTGGAACCAGCTCACCCGCACCACGACGTAGCCCAACCGGAACAACATGAGGTCGCGGCGGTAGTCGCGCGCACGAGACGCATCGTCGTCGTGCCAGGCCACGCTGTCGACCTCGACGATCACACGAGACCCGACCAGGAGATCGACGCGACCCACGCCGGGAATCCGAACCTGCGGCACAGCAGAAAGACCGGCGCGCGTCAGAGCCAGCCGCACGAGCGTTTCCGTGCCGGACTCGGCTCGGGGGTCGAGTCGGTCGAACATCTGCCGTCGTGCCCGAGGCGACCGCTACGCCAACGCTGCGAGATCCGCGACGCCCAGCAGCCCGCGGAACCGAGCGTTCTCGACTATGGCGGCGAAGTGATCCCCGCCGATGCACCAGGCGGCGTGAGCGAGAGCATCGCCGGCGAGCAGCGGTCGACTGCGATTTAGCGGCGATCGGAGCCGCGATGCCCCCGGCAGCAGTGCGACGTGCGCGAACTCCCGCGTCGCGCCCGAACCAGCGCACCCGTGTGCACTGCGGCCGCCCGGCGGCGAGCACTCAGCCCATCGTGCAGGAGGACCGACCTCCGCAGGCAGATCGTGCGACGGCTAACGAAGGGCTGACGGGCATCCATGACGCTGCAGGATGCTCGACCCCGATCTCGACAAGACACCGGGGCCGCGCATCCGCGCACGAGGGTGGCACGACCGCCCCTGTGCAGGAGCGGCGTTCGCAACTCAGGCTGGGGCTGCGTACGTGGCCGTCGGATGGCAGCAGACAGCGCGTGAGCCTGAATTACGAACGTGGGGAGAGAGGGCCGGCTGCCGGCGACGCGCGGCGGGCGCCGTCCACTGAGCCGCGCGCGCCCCGGGTGCGCGGGCGCACGAGGAAGGGGCGGGGTGCCTGCGCGCACCCCGCCCCTCGAGCGGCCCTACCACGGCCGCCGCGACCCCGAGGGGCCGCTCCGCCCCGCTCGCGCGGGCCGGACTGCTACTTCACGTCGTCGTCGACCCAGTCGAACGTCTTCGTGACGGCCTTCTTCCAGTTGCGCAGCTGACGCTCGCGCTCGGCCTCGTCCATGTTCGGCGTCCAGCGCGAGTCCTCCTGCCAGTTCGCGCGCAGCTCGTCGAGCGAGCCCCACACGCCGACCGCGAGGCCCGCGGCGTAGGCGGCGCCGAGCGCGGTCGTCTCGGCGACGACCGGACGCACGACGGGCACGCCGAGGATGTCGGCCTGGAACTGCATGAGCGTGTTGTTCGCGATCATGCCGCCGTCGACCTTGAGCTCGGTGAGGTCGACGCCCGAGTCGGCGTTGACCGCGTCGAGCACCTCGCGCGTCTGGAAGGCGGTCGCCTCGAGCACGGCCCGAGCGATGTGGCCCTTGTTGACGTAGCGGGTGAGCCCCACGAGCGCACCACGGGCATCCGCTCGCCAGTACGGCGCGAACAGGCCCGAGAACGCCGGCACGAAGTAGGCGCCGCCGTTGTCGTCGACGGTCTTCGCGAGCTCCTCGATCTCGGGGGCGCTCGAGATGAGGCCGAGGTTGTCGCGCACCCACTGCACGAGCGAGCCGGTCACCGCGATGGCGCCCTCAAGCGCGTAGTGCGGCTTCTCGTCGCCGAGCTTGTAGCCGAGCGTCGTCAGCAGGCCGTTCTTCGAGTGGACGATCTCCTCACCCGTGTTGAAGATGAGGAAGTTGCCCGTGCCGTAGGTGTTCTTCGACTCGCCGGGCTCGAACGCGGCCTGACCGAACGTGGCGGCCTGCTGGTCGCCGAGGATGCCCGCCACGGGCACCTCGCGCAGCAGCGAGCTGCTGTGCACGGTGCCGTAGACCTCCGAGGAGGAGCGGATCTCGGGCAGCATCGAGGCCGGCACACCGAACGCGTCGAGGATCGACTGATCCCACTGCAGCGTCTCGAGGTCCATGAACATGGTGCGCGAGGCGTTCGTGACGTCGGTCGCGTGCACGCCGCCGTCGACACCGCCGGTGAGGTTCCAGAGCACCCAGGTGTCGGTCGTGCCGAACATGAGCTCGCCGGCCTCGGCCTTCTCGCGAGCGCCCTCGACGTTCTCGAGGATCCAGACGATCTTCGTGCCCGAGAAGTAGGTCGCGAGCGGCAGGCCGACCTTCTGCTTGAAGCGCTCCACACCGCCGTCGGCGGCGAGGCGGTCGACGATGGGCTGCGTGCGGGTGTCCTGCCAGACGATCGCGTTGTAGACGGGCTTGCCCGTGCTGCGCTCCCACACGACGGCGGTCTCGCGCTGGTTGGTGATGCCGACGGCGGCGATGTCGTGACGCGTGAGGTTCGCCTTCGACAGCGCCGAGCCGATGACCTCGCGCGTGTTGCCCCAGATCTCCATCGGGTCGTGCTCGACCCAGCCGGCCTTCGGGAAGATCTGCTCGTGCTCCATCTGCCCGGTCGAGACGATCGAGCCCTTCTGGTCGAAGATGATGGCGCGCGTGCTCGTCGTGCCCTGGTCGATCGCCAGTACGTAGTTGGCCATGGTCGGTATTACTCCTTCGTAATCGGGTTCGGCGTGAGCCTGCGTGGTAGGTGATGCGGAGGGAGCGCCGGTCTAGGAGAGCACCGGCAGGAGGGCGGTGGCGGCGACACCGGCGAGGGCTCCACCGATGAGCGGGCCGACGACCGGGACCCAGGCGTACGACCAGTCGCTCGAGCCCTTGCCCTTGATGGGCAGCACGGCGTGGGCGAGGCGGGGGCCGAGGTCACGAGCGGGGTTGATGGCATAGCCGGTGGGGCCACCGAGCGAGGCGCCGATGCCGACGACGAGCAGCGCGACGGGCAGAGCACCGAGGGCGGCGAGGCCGGCCGGCTCGGCGCGGCCGAAGCCGATGACGACGAACACGAGCACGAAGGTGCCGAGGATCTCGGTGACGAGGTTCCAGCCGTAGCTGCGGATCGCCGGGCCGGTCGAGAAGACCGCGAGCTTGGTGCCGGCGTCGGGCTCCTCGTCGAAGTGCTTCTTGTAGGCCAGGAAGGCCAGGGTCGCGCCGATGAAGGCACCGATGAGCTGGGCGCCCATGTAGGCGAGGATCGACACCAGGTTGACCGGCACGCCCTGCGCGAACTCGGTCGCGCCGTTGGTGACGAGGCCGAGGGTGACCGCGGGGTTAAGGTGTGCCCCCGAGGCGTACGAGACGGTGACACCGGCGAAGACCGCGAGTCCCCAGCCGAAGTTGATCATCAGGAAGCCGCCACCGAAGCCCTTGTTCTTGATGAGCACGGCGTTGGCGACGACGCCCGCACCGAGCAGGAGCAGCATGGCGGTGCCGACGACTTCCGACAGGAAGACCACTGCGAGATTGTCCACGTTGACTTTTCCTCTGTTCAGGGTGGATGCTCCGCCCGCGGTTCCGGGCGGAGGATGTTCCGAGCGGAGTTATCCGTTCGGTCTTTCCGCGTCGGGCGTCGATGCCGTCGGCGGAAGCTGAGAGGGGACGCGCAGGTCCCGGGGTGATGCTTCGGTCAGGATGCTCTAGCGGGCCCCCTGCGGGTGATCGACGTCCACACCGTGGTGGTCGGCCAGGTAGTCGGCGGCGGCCGCGCGCTCCGCGCGGCGCTGCTCGTCGCTCCAGCCGAGCACCTCGCCGACGACATCGGCGAGCTCGTCGAGCACGGCGGAGGTCACCGCGCCCGTGAAGGCCATCGACGTGCGGCGGAGCACGACGTCGACGAGTCGGACGACCTGCTCGGTCTGCACCAGGTGCTGCAGCTCGAGGCGCGAGTACGCCGGCGCCGACTCCAGCGGAGCATCCTGCCCCGAGGCGATGCGCTCGATGAGCGCTTCGGCGCTCGTGCCGTACCGGTCGAGGAGGGTGGCGGCGCGCTCGCGGCCGACGACTGCGCCGTGCTCGCGCAGCCAGGCCTCGCGCTCGGCGTCGGTCGTCGGGTAGCCGACGGCCCCGCCGATGAGGCGGCCGTCGGTGCTCACCGTGCGCGAGCGGCCGATGAGACCCATGACCTCGTTGGCGAGGTGCTCGCCGAGGGCGCGGAAGGTGGTCCACTTGCCGCCGACGAGGCTCAGCACGGGCACATCGCCGCGCGCGCCCTTCTCGATGCGGTAGTCGCGCGAGATCTGGCCGGTCGAGTCGGCGTCCTGGCGGGGCAGGGGGCGCACGCCGGAGAACCGGAAGACGATCTGCGAGCGGTCGACGTGGATGCGCGGGAAGACGTGCTTGACGAGGTCGAAGAAGTAGTCGACCTCCTCCTCGGTGCAGCGGATCGGCTCGCGCATGTCGTGGGCGAGGTCGGTCGTGCCGACGAGCACGCGCCCCTTGAGCGGGTAGATGAGCACGATGCGGCCGTCGGTGAACTCGAAGAAGATCTCGCGGCCGTTGCACGCCTCGAGCAGCTCCGGGTGGTCGAGCACGATGTGCGAGCCCTTGGTGCCGCCCATGTAGCGCGAGGGCTGGCCGAGGGCGTCGTTGGTCTGGTCGGTCCAGGGGCCGGAGGCATTGACGACGAGCTTCGCGGCGAAGTCGAACTCCTCCCCCGTCACGACGTCGCGGAGGCGGACCGTGCCGTCGTCGCGCATGCCGACGGCCTCGACGTAGTTGGTGGCGCGCGCGTGCGGGCCCGCGGCGATGCCGTCGCCGAGCACGTCGAGGGCGAGGCGCTCGGGGTCGTGCATGGAGGCGTCGTAGTAGGTGGCCGTCCACTTCACGTCGTCGCGCAGCTGCGGCAGCTCGCGGCGCGAGGCCTCGGCGCCGCGGAACTGGTGGCGCGGCACGCGGCCGCCGTCGCGCGAGAACGTGTCATAGATCGACAGGCCGACCTTGATGATGAGCGCACCGCGCTCCTTCTTCGCGCCGCCCTTGACGCCGATGAACTTCAGCGGCGCCGAGAGGATGCTCGAGAACGTCGAGAAGATCGGGATCGTCGTGCGCAGCGGGCGCACGTAGTGCGGGGCGAGGCGCAAGAGCGCGTTGCGCTCGTGCACCGACTCCTGCACGAGACGGAACTCGCCGTTCTCGAGGTAGCGGATGCCGCCGTGCACCATGTGCGAGCTCGCGGCCGAGGCGCCGGCGACATAGTCGTCGCGCTCGACGAGGGCGACGTCGACGCCGTTGAGGGCGAGGTCGCGGAATGTCGCGATGCCGTTGATCCCGGCGCCGATGACGAGCACGTCGGCGGAGGGGCGCGCGGTGAGCGCGGAGACGGTCGCGCGGGCGGGGTTCGACTTCTGCGTCGGCATCGGTGGTCTCTTCCTCGATCCAGCCGACGGCGGGTCGGCGGTGGAATAATCCTGAAGCGGTCGAGAACGATCGACCAAACCGGTTGCACAAACGTGCACGCTCTCAGGAGACTTCATGGCGACGCCCGCTCAGCCCTCCGGCAAGATGCGCGACGCCCTCAGGGCGGCCCACCTGTACTACATGCAGGACCTCACGATGGAGGCCATCGCCCGCGAGCTCAACACCTCGCGATCCTCGGTTTCCCGGCTGATCAGCTACGCCCGAGACACCGGACTGGTCGACATCCGCATCCGGTCGCCCTTCGAGCTGTCGACCCGGTGGGAGCAGGACATCGCCCGGCTGTTCGGGGTCGCGGCACACGTCGTGCCGGTGCCGAGCGGCTCCTCCGACGTCGACCGACAGGACCGCGTGGCGCGCGGCGCTGCACGGATTCTCAACCATTACTTCGACTCGAACATGTCGATGGGGGTCGCGTGGGGCTCGACCATGAGCGCCATCAGCCGGCACCTCGTGCCGAAGGAGACCCACAACTCCGACATCGTGCAGCTCAACGGCGCGGGCAACACGCACACCACGGGCATCGACTACGCGAGCGAGATCCTGCGCCGCTTCGCCGAGTCGTACGCCGCGCGCCTGCAGCAGTTCCCGGTGCCCGCCTTCTTCGACTCGGCGGCGACGCGCGAGCACCTCTGGCAGGAGCGCAGCATGCGCCGCGTGCTCGACATGCAGGCGCGGCTCGACATCGCGCTGTTCGGCGTCGGATCGCCGTTCGCCGACATCCCGAGTCACGTCTACATCGGCGGCTACCTCGACCCGGAGGACTACCAGACGCTCAGCGAGCAGGGCGTCGTGGGCGACGTCGCGACGGTGTTCTTCCGCGCCGACGGCTCCACCGACGGGATCGAGCTGAATGCGCGCGCGACCGGACCGGACTTCGACGTGCTCCGCCGCATCCCCCGCCGCGTCTGCGTGGTGTCGGGCGCCTCGAAGATCGCCGGGCTGTCGGGCGCGCTCGCCGCGGGCCTCATCACCGACCTCATCATCGACGAGGCGGGTGCCCGCTCGCTCATCGACTCGGCCGGCGGCGCTCCGCGGACGGGGCCCGTGACGATCGTCGACATGACGCTGGATGACGCCGAACAGTTCTCAGGAGCCGTTCGGGAATAACCCAGGGGGCCCTGCGTTCAATACACTCGCACGCAAGAACGCACTTCGGGGTCGGTGAAAGTCCGAGCCGGCGGTTATAGTCCGCGACCCGGAGTCGGGCCCTCGGGCTCGGCGACGGTGGAGCTGGTGGAACTCCAGCACCGACGGTGAGAGTCCGGATGGGAGGAGTGCGGTGCTCGGCCCTGCCGCGCGCCCGCGACCCCGGACTGCCCCGATCACACCGAAGGGCCCGGGATGACCAGCACCGCCGCACCGCTCGACGCCGCGCGCGTCGAGGCCGCGATGCGCCGTGCGCTCTCGCTCGCCGAGCACGGCCCCGGCGTCGGCGAGAACCCGCAGGTCGGCTGCGTGCTGCTCGACGCCTCGGGCGAGATCGTCTCGGAGGGCTGGCACCGCGGGGCGGGCACCCCCCACGCCGAGGTGGATGCCCTCGGCAAGGTCGCGGACGCCCGGGGCCTCACCGCCGTCGTCACGCTCGAGCCCTGCAACCACACCGGCCGCACCGGCCCCTGCGCGGTCGCGCTCATTGAGGCCGGCATCGCCCGCGTGATCTACGCCGTCGCCGACCCGGGTGACGTCGCCGGCGGCGGTGCCGAGCGCCTGCGCGCCGCGGGCGTCGCGGTCGAGCACGGCGTGCTCGCCGGGGAGGCCGAGGAGCTGCTGCGCCCCTGGCTCACGAGCGCGCGTCTCGGTCGACCGTTCGTCACCGTCAAGTGGGCCTCGACGCTCGACGGCCGCGCTGCTGCCGCCGACGGCACGAGCCAGTGGATCACGGGCGCCGCCGCCCGCCAGCGCGTGCACGAGCAGCGCGCCCGTCATGACGCGATCGCCGTCGGCACCGGCACCGTGCTCGCCGACGACCCCAGCCTCACGGCACGCGGCGACGGCGGCGAGCTGCTGGCGCACCAGCCGATCCCCGTCGTCTTCGGGACCACACCCGTGCCCGCGGATGCGGCCCTCCGCCGTCACCCGGCCGGCCTCATCGAGGTGGGCCACCGCGATCTCGGCGCAGCGCTCGACGGGCTGGCGAGCCGCGGCATCCGCCGCCTCTACGTCGAGGGCGGACCGACGCTCGCGAGCGCGTTCCTGCGCGCCGGGCTCGCCGACGAGGTGCTGATCTACCTCGCGCCGATGCTGCTCGGCGGGCCGCGCACGGCCCTCGACGAGCTGGGCGTCACGACGATGTCCGAGGCGCTGCGGCTGAGCATCCACGGCATCGAACGCCTGGGCGACGACCTGCTCGTCACCTGCCGCCCGACGCCCCACCACCCCGCCCCTCACAGCTAGGACCACCATGTTCACCGGAATCATCGAAGAGCTCGGCGAGATCACCGCCTGGGAGACCCGCGGCGACGCCGGCCGGGTCACCGTGCGCGGGCCGCTCGCCGTGAGCGACGCGAAGCACGGCGACTCGATCAGCGTGAGCGGCGTGTGCCTCACCGTCGTCGAGCAGGGCCCCGACTGGTTCAGCGCCGACGTCATGGGGCAGACGCTGCGCATGTCGAATCCGCAGCAGTGGCAGGTCGGCCGCGCCGTCAACCTCGAGCGCGCGGCCGCCGTCGGCGACCGCCTCGGCGGGCACATCGTGCAGGGCCACATCGACGGCACCGCGCCCGTGCTCGAGGTGCGCGACGAGGGCACCTGGCGGGTCGTGCGCTTCGGGCTCGCCGCCGAGCACGCCCCGCTCGTGGTCGACAAGGGCTCCATCGCGGTCGACGGCATCTCGCTCACGGTGAGCGCCGCCGGCGACGACTGGTTCGAGGTCTCGCTCATCCCCGAGACGCTCGAGCGCACCACCCTGGGCCGCCGCGTTGTCGGCGACCTCGTCAACATCGAGACCGACATCCTCGCTCGACACGTGGCGCGACTGGCGCGCCTCGACGGAAGGATCCCCGCATGAGCATCGGAACCATCCCCCAGGCGCTCGCCGCGCTGCGGCAGGGCCGGCCCATCCTCGTCGCCGACGACGAGGGCCGCGAGAACGAGGGCGACATCATCCTCGCCGCCGAGCTCGCCACGCAGGAGTGGGTCGCCTGGACGGTCAAGCACTCCAGCGGCTACCTCTGCGCTCCGATGACGAACGAGCTCGCCGACGCGCTCGAGCTGCCGCTCATGGTCGCCGACAGCGAGGACCCTCGCCGCACTGCCTACACGGTGAGCGTCGACGCCGCCGACCGCATCTCGACCGGCATCAGCGCCCGCGACCGCGCGCACACGCTGCGCGTGCTCGCCGACCCCGCGACGACGGCGACCGACCTGATCCGCCCCGGCCACATCCTGCCGCTGCGCGCCGTCGACGGCGGCGTGCGCGAGCGCGCCGGCCACACCGAGGCGGCCGTCGAGCTCATGCGGCTCGCGGGCCTGCGCCCTGTCGCCGTGATCGGCGAGGTCGTTGCCGACGACGGCGAGATGATGCGCCTGCCCGAGCTCATCGAGTTCGGCAAGGCCGAGGGCGTCGTCGTCATCACGATCGTCGACCTCATCGCCTACCTCGAGTCGGGCGAGGAGTTCGCCGCCGGCTCGCCGAACCTCGCCCCCGAGCAGCTTTCGAGCGTCTCGTTCGAGGTCGCGACGACCGTGCCGACGACGCACGGCCCGTTCTCGATGCGGGCCTACCGCGACCGCAAGACCGGCGCCGACCACGTCGCGATCGTCAGCGGGATGCCCCACGACGACATGATCGTGCGCGTCCACTCCGAGTGCCTGACCGGCGAGGCCTTCGGCTCGCTGAAGTGCGAGTGCGGCCCGCAGCTCGACGCCGCGCTCGACGTGATCCAGCGCCAGGGCGGTGCCGTGCTCTACATGCGCGGCCACGAGGGGCGCGGCATCGGCCTCATCAACAAGCTCAAGGCCTACCGCCTGCAGGAGGACGGCTACGACACCCTCGACGCGAACCTCGCACTCGGCCTGCCGGCCGATGCGCGCGACTACCAGGCCGCGAGCGACATGCTGCGCGACCTCGGCGTCTCGCGCGTGCGCCTGCTGTCGAACAACCCCGAGAAGCAGCGCCAGCTGACGCAGTACGGCATCGAGGTGAGCTCGCTCGTGCCGCTGCTGGTCGGCGTCGGCGAGAACAACCAGGGCTACCTCAGTGCGAAGCGCGACCGCATGGGTCACCGCCTTCCGGATAGCATCACCTCCGCCCCCGTGTACGCCCAGATGGAAGGACGCACCGCATGAGCGGAGCCGGCAGCCCCCAGTTGAACGTCGATGGAACGGGCCTCACGGTCGCGATCGTGGCCGGCCAATGGCACGCCGAGATCAGCGCGGGGCTCCTCGCCGGCGCGCGGCGCGTGCTCGAGGCCTCGGGCGCGACGATCGTCGAGTACGCGGCCCCCGGCTCGTTCGAACTGCCGGTCGTCAGCAAGGCGGCGCTGGAGAACGGGGCGGACGCGGTGGTCGCCCTCGGAGTCATCATCCGTGGCGGCACGCCCCACTTCGAGTACGTCTCGGCGGCCGCGACCGACGGACTGACGCGCGTGGCGCTCGACACGGGCAAGCCCGTGGGCTTCGGCGTGCTGACGCTGGAGGACGAGCAGCAGGGCCTCGACCGCGCCGGGCTGCCCGGTTCGAAGGAGGACAAGGGTGCCGAGGCGGCGGAGGCCGCGATCGCGACGGCGCGCGCCCTGCAGGCCATCCGCGGCTGACCGGCACCGGGCATCCCCCCCGGATCTGGAAGCGATTGCAGTTCACCTCGAAGGGCCCCGTTCCACCTGGAACGGGGCCCTTCGAGGTGGAACGACCGGGTCTCGTTCTGCAACGGCGGCCATCCGATCTGGAATCTGTGGAACCGGTTGCAGGGCATCCGCGCCCGGGTGATACTCACCGTGCGGGGGGCAGGCTCGCGACGATGACGTCGCACTCCTCGCGGATGGAGAATCCATGCGACAGCGCTCACTTCGATCCGCGACCGGGGCCCTGGGCCTCGGGTTCGCGATCATCGCGACACTGCTCGTCGCGCCGACGGCCGGCACCTCGCCCGCCGTCGCCGCGACGGCGACCAACAACCCCGACTTCACCGCCAATGTGATGGCGCCGCTCGAGGTCAGCGACTGGAACCAGTTCAGCAACCAGCTGAGCACGGTCAAGTCGTACGGCGTCGACGCCGTCACCGTCGACGTCTGGTGGGGCAAGGTCGAGGCGGCCGGCGACAACCAGTTCACCTGGAGCTACTACGACCAGGTCTTCCAGACCATCACCAGCCGCGGGCTCGACATCGTGCCGATCTTCTCGTTCCACCAGTGCGGCGGCAACGTCGGCGACACCTGCAACATCCCGCTGCCGTCGTGGCTGTGGGGCAAGTACACCGGCGCCACGCTCAACGGCATCACGCTCGACGCCAATGGCCTCAAGCACCGCAGCGAGCAGGGCAACGTCTCGAACGAGACCGTGCAGGGCTGGGCGACGCCGCTCGTGCAGAACGAGTACCAGGCGTTCACGCAGGCCTTCGTCGCCCGCTACGGCACGACCTACGCGAACCGCATGCAGGAGATCAACGTCTCGCTCGGCCCGGCCGGCGAGCTGCGCTACCCCTCCTACAACAGCCACGACTCGGGCACCGGGTACCCGACGCGCGGCGCGCTGCAGGCCTACTCGCCGCTCGCGGTGAAGAGCTTCCAGCAGTGGGCGGTCGCCAAGTACGGCTCGATCGCGGCCATCAACACCGCGTGGGGCTCGACGCTCACCGCGCAAACGCAGATCCAGCCGCCGAGCAACGCCGGCTTCTTCTTCTCCTCCGGCGACTACCGCAACACGCAGTACGGCCGTGACTTCATCGACTGGTACAACAAGAGCCTCGTCGACCACGGCGAACGGATGCTCGACACCGTGCTCGCCGCCCTCGGCACCTCCTTCCCGGGCGCCGAGATCGGCTACAAGATCCCCGGCGTGCACTGGTCGATGACCGGCCCGACCCCGCGTGCGGCGGAGGTCGCCGCGGGGCTCGTGCAGACGAGCGTCGACATGAACGCCGCCGGCACCGGCCGCGGCTACGCCAACATCGTCGGCCTCGCCAACCGCGTGGCCGACTCGGGTCGCGGCGTGATCCTGCACTTCACGTGCCTGGAGTTCAACGACGAGAACTTCGCCCCGCAGTACTCGCAGGCCAAGACCCTCGTCGGCTGGATCGGCGCGGAGGCGGGTCGCCAGGGCGTGAAGGTCAAGGGCGAGAACGCCCTCGCCGGCGGCATCACGTCGAACAACGGCTGGGACAACGTCAACCAGGCGTTCGACAACTTCCCCTACCTCGGCATGACCGTGCTGCGGGTCGGCGAGGTCGCCTCGGGCACCGGCGCGACGCGCTACGCCCAGTTCATCCAGAAGTACCGGCCCGCCGGCACCGCCTGGACCTCGCTGTACGTGCGCGGCACGAACAACAACTGGGGCCTCACGCCGATGACGAAGTCGGGCGACGTCTGGACGGCGACCAACGTCTCGTTCGGCTCGGCGACGAACCAGCGGTTCAAGTTCGACGTCAAGGGCGACTGGAGCCTCAACTTCGGCGGCACCGGGCTGACCGGCACGGCCGTGCAGGGCGGCGGCGACATCGCCGTGAACTCGAACACGACCTACACGATCACCTTCAACGAGAGGACGAAGGCCTACGCCGCGACGCCGAGCACCCCGCCGCCCCCGCCGCCGCCCACCTCGGGCGTCACGGTGCACTTCGCCGAGTGGCAGTCGGCGACGAGCTACTCGATCCACACCTGGAACGGCCTCAGCGGCACCTTCCCCATGGCCTACGAGGGCTTCATCAACGGCCGCCACTGGTGGAAGGTCACGCTGTCGAACGCGCCGAGCTCGTTCGGCTTCACCTTCACCAACTCGAACGGCAACTGGGACACCGCCGATCGGGCCTACACGGGCCAGGCGAGCACGGTCTACGTGCTGCCGGGCAGCGCGACCGTCTACACCGCGAGACCGTAGCCGCGACCGCTGGAGGACGGCGCCCGCACCCCGCGAGGGGGGCGGGCGCCGTTCGCATCCGCTGCCCGATGCGCGACCGTGCGAGGCGGATGCGCGTCGCTGGGCGGTCGCTAGGCCAGGAAGAGCGCGCGCAGTCGCCGCGTGGTCAGCACCACGCCGACGACGATCATGACCAGGTAGTAGCCGATGTGCACGAGCACCATGCCCGAGATCGCGCCCGTCGTCATCGCCCGGATGAGCTCGACCCCGTGCCACAGCGGCAGCGCCTGGATGAGCCACTGGATCGGCTCGGGGTAGACCGTGATCGGGTAGAAGGTCGCCGAGAACAGGAACATCGGCAGCATGACGAAGCTGATCCAGTCCATCTGCTGGAACGTCTTCATGAAGCTCGTGATGCCGAGGCCGAGGCTCGCGAAGCCGAAGGCGATGAGCAGCACCGCCGGCAGGGCGAGCAGCGCCGTCCACGACAGGTTGAGGCCGAGCACCTGCATGACGACCATGAAGCCGACCGCGTACATCGCGCCGCGCAGCAGCGCGAGCAGGATCTCGC
Organism: Microcella alkalica; assembly: GCF_014595885.1. Classification (GTDB taxonomy): domain Bacteria; phylum Actinomycetota; class Actinomycetes; order Actinomycetales; family Microbacteriaceae; genus Microcella; species Microcella alkaliphila_B. The sequence goes on from NZ_JABUKC010000003.1 coordinate 120,159, forward strand.
CGAGCGCGACGTCGAGTGGGCCGAGGCTCGTCGTGAGCATGCCCTGGTAGAGCTTGGAGTAGTTGAGCTTGAAGAAGGCGTTCCACGTCGAGTCGTAGATCGCGCCGTTCATCGCCGAGACGGCGAGCAGGGCCGGAGCGATGTAGGCCGCGTACGGCACCTCCTGCCCCGTGCTCGTCGCCACGGTGCCGACGAGCGCGCCGAAGCCGATGCCGAGCGAGAGCAGGTAGAACACCGGCTCGAAGAAGCCCGACACGACGACGAGCAGGTTCGAGCTGCGCGTGGCGAGCAGACCGCGCGCGACGACCGCGCGCGCGTTGCCGGCGTAGAGGGCGCGGGCGGGGCGGCGGATGCCCGTGCCGGGCGCCTGGGTCGCGGTCACTTGTTCAGCCTCCTCGTGAAGGCGGTCGCGACGAGGCGCAGGCCGACGACGATGAGCACGGCGAGGTACACCACGTGCACGGCGGTGAGCCACGCAGGCTCGTCGTAGCCGTACGAGACGACGCGCCCGAGCTCGCTGCCGTGCCACAGCGGCGAGATCCAGCCGATCCACTGCAGCCACGGCGGCAGGGTCTCGAGCGGGAAGAACGTGCCCGAGAACAGGAACATGGGGGTGACGCCGAAGCGCATGAGCATCGGCAGCTGCCCGCGGTCATCCTCGATGCGCGAGGCGTAGGCACCGATGAGGCCGCCGACCGCGAGCCCCGTCGCCACCGCGACCGGGATCGCGAGCACGCCCGTCGCGAGCGGCACCGCGCCGAACAGCAGCATGACGGCGAAGTAGATCGCGACCGTGGCCAGCAGCCGCACGGTGATCGCGATCATGATGCCCGCGCTGATCTGCGTGCCCGTCACGGGCGAGGCGTTCATGCCGAAGAAGACCGGGTTCCACTTGAAGCCCGCGAGCATCGGGTAGGTCGTCTCGTCGGCAGCGACCGTCACGGCCGCCGTCGCGAGCAGCGCCGGCGCGACGAAGACGAGGTAGCTGACCTCGCCGACGCCCTGCGGCACGAGGCTCGCGAGGCCGATGCCGAGGGCGAAGAGGTACACGAGCGGGTTGCCGATGCTCGTGACGATTGCCGACTGCAGGTAGCCGCGCATCGCCCGGATGCGGTGCTCGGCGACGTACCAGGCGCCGAACCGGCGCGGGGCCGCGCCGCCGGCGAGCGCGCGCCGGGCATCCTCGCTGAGCGCGCCGGCCGAGAGGTCGGAGGGCGCGCCGGACGAGGTCGGGTCGAGGGCGGTCATTCGATCAGGCTCCGGCCGGTGAGGCGCAGGAAGACGTCCTCCAGGCTCGAGCGGCGCACGAGCGAGGTGATCGGCTCCAGGCCCAGCTGCGTGATGCGCTCGAGCTCGGCCTCGCCGTTCTCGCTGTAGACGAGGATGCGGTCGGGCAGCACCTCCAGGCGATCGCCGATGCCCTGAAGCCGCTCGGCCGCCTCGGCATTCTTATCGCTGCCGAAGCGCACCTCGAGCACCTCGCGGCTGGAGTACTCGCGGATGAGCGCCGCCGGCGACCCCTCGGCCATGATGCGGCCCTTGTCGACCACGACGAGGCGGTCGCAGAGCTGCTCGGCCTCATCCATGTAGTGGGTCGTGAGCACGAGCGTCGTGCCCTGCTCCTTGAGGCGGAACAGGCGATCCCACAGGATGTGCCGCGCCTGCGGGTCGAGCCCCGTCGTCGGCTCGTCGAGCAGCAGGATGCGCGGCTCGTTGATGAGCGCACGGGCGATCGTCAGGCGGCGCTTCATGCCGCCGGAGAGGTCGTCGACCTTGGCCTTGGCGCGGTCGGCCAGCTGCGCGAACTCGAGGAGGGCATCCGCCCGCTCGGCGATCACGCCGCGGGGCAGGCCGAAGTAGCGACCGTAGACCAGGAGGTTGTCGCGCACGCGAAGCTCCTGGTCGAGGTTGTCCTGCTGCGGCACGACGCCGAGCTGCGAGCGGATGTCGGGGCCGTGCTTGTCGGGGTCGAGGCCGAGGATGCGCAGTTCGCCGCCGGTGCGCGTCGACACCGCGCCGACCATGCGCATCGTCGTCGACTTGCCCGCGCCGTTCGGGCCGAGCAGGCCGAACGACTCACCGGGTGCGACGTCGAAGTCAATGCCGTCGACGGCGGTGAAGTCGCCGTACTGCTTCGAGAGCTGACGGGCGGTGATGACGGGCTCTGGCACGAGAGTCGAGCATAGACCCGCGCTCCGACACCCCGACGGGGTCGCGCAAACGTGCACGGGCCGAGCACGGCGCGCACGAAGGCGGGCTCGGCCAGGATGGAGGCATGAGCACCAGCAGTGCATCCACCCGCCCGTCACGCCGGGGGCTCGGGCGCGGCCGCGGCGAGGAGGTCGGGCCGCGCGCGACCTTCCGACAGCTGCTGCCGTACCTGCTCGAGCACCGCACCGTGCTGTCGTGGGTCATCGTCATCAGCGTGCTCGGCGCGATCGCCTCGCTCGCGCAGCCGCTGCTCGTCAGCCAGGTCATCGCCCGCGTCGAGGCCGGCGAGACCCTCGGGCCGCTCGTCGTCGCGCTCGTCGCCCTCGTCATCGCCGCCGGCCTGCTCAGCGGCTTCGGGCACTACCTGCTGCAGCGCACGGGCGAGGGGGTCGTGCTGTCGAGCCGCCGCACCCTCGTGCGCCGCCTGCTCAACCTGCCCATCTCGCAGTTCGACGAGCGCCGCACCGGCGACCTCGTCAGCCGCGTCGGCAGCGACACGACGCTGCTGCGCGCCGTGCTCACGCAGGGCCTCGTCGAGGCCATCGGCGGCAGCCTCACCTTCGTCGGCGCGCTCATCGCGATGGCGGTCATCGACCCGGTGCTGCTCGGGCTCACGCTGCTCGTCGTGGTGATCGCGGTCGTCACGGTCGTGCTGCTCTCGCAGCGCATCCGCGTCGCCTCGCGCGCCGCGCAGGAGAAGGTCGGCGACCTCGCCGCCGCCGTCGAGCGGGCCATCTCGGCGGTGCGCACGGTGCGGGCCGCGAACGCGACCGAGCGCGAGATCGCGGCCGTCGAGGCGGATGCCCGTGGCGCCTGGGAGCAGGGCATCCGCGTCGCGCGCATCTCGGCGCTCGTCGTGCCCATCTCGTCGATCGCGCTGCAGGTGTCGTTTCTCGTCGTGCTCGGCGTCGGCGGCTTTCGCGTCGCGACGGGCGCGATCGAGATCGGCGACCTCGTCGCGTTCATCCTGTTCCTGTTCCTGCTCATCGGGCCGCTCGGGCAGGCGTTCGGCGCCATCACCTCGGTGAACTCGGCGCTCGGCGCGCTCGGGCGCATCCAGGAGATCGTCGCGCTGCCGAGCGAGACCGAGGCCGACGCCGACATCGTGCCGGCCGCCGACGAGCCCACCGACGCGGCGGTGTCGTTCCACGACGTCGAGTTCGCCTACCCCGAGCGGGCCCACCGCACCGAGGGGGAGAAGGCCGCGGCCGAGGCGGAGGCCGCGCTCGCCGCGACCCGACGGGCCGCGGGCGAGGAGGTCGCTCCCGTCGACGCGCGCGTGCTGCGCGGCGTGACGTTCGCGGTGCCGCGCGGCGCTCGTGTCGCCCTCGTCGGGCCGAGCGGTGCCGGCAAGTCGACCGTGCTCGCGCTCATCGAGCGGTTCTACGACCCCACCGCGGGCGTCATCCGCATGGGCGGCGTCGACATCCGCGCCCTCGACCGCGCCGAGCTGCGCGCGCGCCTGGGCTACGTCGAGCAGGACGCCCCCGTGCTCGCCGGCACGCTGCGCGACAACCTGCTGCTCGGCACGCCCGGCGCGAGCGACGAGCAGTGCGCGGCCGTGCTGCGCTCGGTCAACCTCGGCGAAGTGCTCGACCGCTCGCCGCAGGGGCTCGACGCGCCCGTCGGGGAGGACGGGGTCATGCTCTCCGGCGGCGAGCGGCAGCGGCTCGCGATCGCGCGGGCACTCCTCGCCGCTCCCCCGATCCTGCTGCTCGACGAGTCGACGTCGTCGCTCGACGGACGCAACGAGCAGCTCATGCGCGAGGCCATCGACGCCGTCGCCGAGGACCGCACCCTCATCGTCATCGCCCACCGGCTCTCGACCGTCGTCGACAGCGACCTCATCGTCGTGCTCGACCACGGGCGCGTCGTCGGCACCGGCACGCACAGCGAGCTCGTGCGCGACGTGCCGCTCTACCGCGACCTCGCGAAGCACCAGCTGCTGGTGTAGCCGGGCGGGGCTGGGTGCCGCGTCGGCGCCCAGCACGTGCGCTTGCGCCAGGAGCGTGCGCCCGTTCGCACGGTGCTGTCGTCAGGGCACGTCGTCGGGCGGGTGGGCATTCGGTTCGGGCGCGCGGCCCGACGGGATGCCCGGGACCGAGGCGCGCGCGGGTCAGGATGCCGCGGACTCGACGCGCGCGCCGGCGGCGGCGACCTCGGCGAGCGCCGCCCGGCTCGGCTCGGGCGCGACGCCCGCGACGAGGTCGGTCAGCACGCGCACGCGGCGCCCGCCGGCGAGGGCGTCGAGCGCGGAGGCCCGCACGCAGTGGTCGGTCGCGATGCCCACGACATCGAGCTCGTCGACGCCGGCCTCGTCGAGCACGGCGGCGAGCATCCGCCCATCGTCGACCGTGCCCTCGAAGGCCGAGTACGAGGGCCGACCCTGTCCTTTGCGCACGTGCACGTCGATGAGCGCGATGTCGAGCGCCGGGTGGTACTCGGCGCCCGGCGTGCCGGCCACGCAGTGCACCGGCCAGGTCGTCACGAAGTCGGGAGCAGCATCCGTCGCGAAATGCCCGCCGTTGTCGGAGTCGCCGTCATGCCAGTCGCGCGAGGCGATGACGAGGGCGTAGTCGTCGCGGTGCGCCCTGGCGTGCTCGGTGATGCGGGCGGCCACCGCGGCCCCGCCGTCGACTCCGAGCGCGCCTCCCTCGCAGAAATCGTTCTGCACGTCGACGATGAGCAGGGCGCGGGGCATGGTTCCTCCGTCGGGGTGGGCGGCGTCAGCCGTTGGCGAGGTTGTCGCCGCAGCGGTACACCGCGGCCGTGAGCTGGTCGAGGGCCGCGCGGGCCGAGCCGTCGACGTTGCCGATCGCCGAGAAGGCGAAGGTCAGGGTCGAGCCGTCGGCCGCGCGCACGATGCCCGAGAGCGAGTAGGCGGTGTCGATCCAGCCGGTCTTCGCCGCGACCGCGCCCCGCGCATCCGCCGCCGGCCCCGCGAAGCGGCTCGCGAGCGAACCGGAGCGGCCCGCCACCGGCAGGCCGGCCGAGAGCACCGGCAGGTTCTCGGCGCCCGCCGCGACCTTCGTCATGAGCTGGGCGTAGTACTGCGGCGAGACCGCGTTGAGGTGGCTGAGCCCCGAACCATCGCGGATGACCATGCCGGGGTCGAGGGGCACGCCGTACGGCTGCAGCGCCGCCGCGAAGGCCTGGGTGAGCGAGGCGGCCGAGCCGTCGAAGCCCGACTCTTTCGACACGACGCGCGCGAGCATCTCGGCGAGCGTGTTGTCGGAGTTCATGAGCATCTTCTCGATGAGCACACTCACCGGCTGCGAGCGCACGAGCGCGAGCTCGGCGCCGCCGCTCGCCGCACCCGGCGCGACCACCGGTCGCCCGCCCGGGTTGCCCGCGGCGTCGAGCGCGAGGGCGAAGGCCTCACCGGCGCGCGTGACCGGATCGGTCGAGCGCGGGCTCGTGTCGAGTGCCGGGTTCTGCCGATCGCCGTCGACCTGCAGGGCCGTCACCTCGGAGTGGTAGCCGATCGTCTGCTCGCTGCGCGCCCAGCTGGAATCCCACTTGTCGGCGGGGTTCCAGTAGCTCGCATCAACGAGCACCTGCGTGATCGCCGGGGCGTCGGGGTTCGCGGCGGCGTAGGCGGCCACCGTCTGCGCCGCCAGATCGGCGAGCTTCGGGGCGCCGCGGTAGACGCTCTCCTGGCCGGGGGCCAGCGCGCTCAGCGTGGCGTCGCCGCCGCCGACGAGCACCACCTGACCCGGCTCGGGGCCCGCGACCACGCGCGTCGACAGCTGATAGCCCGGGCCGAGCACCCGCAGCGCGGCCGCCGCCGTGAGCACCTTCAGCACGCTGCCGTGCCGCGCCGGCGTCGTCGCCGCTCGGTCGAACAGCAGCTCGCCCGTCGAGGCGTTGACGACCGCGCCGACGAAGTCGCCCAGGCGGCCGTCGGCGGCGAACGACGCGACCGAGCACGTGCGCAGGCGGCTCGGCTCGACCGCGAGCGTGGGCTGCGCACGCGACGGCTCGGGGCTCGGCGACGGCGAAGCGCTCGAGGCCGTCGGCGACGACTCGGCGGCCTGCGGCGCACGCGCGGCGCCGACCGCGGCGCCGGACGCGAGCGCGGCGCCTCCGAGGAGGACGGAGACCGTCGAGACCGCCGCGATCAGGAGCGCGCGCGGGTGACGGGCGGCCCGAGCGGGGCGACCCGCGCCGCTCGGCGGCGCCGCGTCGGGGAGCGCGTCGCGAGCATCCGGGCCTGTCACCCGGCCATGATACGCGCGGGGCGCTCAGGCCTCGTCGTCGGCCGGGTACCGCACGCCAACCTGGCGCCGCACCTCGTCGAGCACGCCCATGATCGCCACCGACTCCTCGATCGGCAGCGTCGTCGGCGCGGCACCCGCGACGCGCGCCTCGAGCTCGGCGGCCTGGAACTGCATGCCGCGCTGGCGCACCTCGGGCGCGATCCGCTCGCGCACCGAGCCGTCGGGGGCGCGCAGGGTCGCCGTGGTCGCGCCGTAGAAGGCGCCGTCGACGTCGATGAACCCCTCGGTGCCGATGACGGATGCCCGGGTCGGGCCCGCGGTGTCGAGCGCGCAGTGCAGCACCGCCTGGCGCCCGCCCTCGTGCTCGAGGATCATCGCCGTCTGCCGGTCGACGCCCGTCGGCGTGAGCGCCGCGTGGGCCTGGACGCCGATCGGCAGCCCGAGCACGTCGACCGCGAACGACACCGGGTAGATGCCGAGATCGAGGAGCGCGCCGCCGCCGAGCTCGGGGTTCTGCAGCCGGTGCTGCGGGTCGAGCGGCAGCGACTGCGTGTGGTCGGCGATGACCGTGCGCACCTCGCCGAGCGCGCCGCCGCGCACGAGCTCGCGGATGCGCGTCATGTGCGGCAGGAACCGCGACCACATCGCCTCCATGACGACGACCCCGCGCGCCGCCGCCGCGTCGGCGACCCGCTGCGCCTGCGCCTGGGTGAGAGTGAAGGCCTTCTCGACGAGCACGTGCTTGCCGGCCTCGATCGCGAGCAGGGCGTGCTCGGCGTGGTGGGAGTGCGGGCTCGCGACGTAGACGATGTCGACGCTCGGGTCGGCGACGAGCTGCTCGTACGAGCCGTGGGCGGCGGGGATGCCGTGCTCGGCCGCGAAGGCCCGCGCCGACTCCAGGCGCCGCGACCCGACCGCGGCCACCGTGAAGCCCTCGGCGATGATGTCGCGCGCGAAGGCGTGCGCGATGCCTCCGGGGGCGAGGATGCCCCAGCCGGGTCGTGCCATCGTCGAGCCCCTCTCCGCCGTGGGGATCCGGAACCCCAACGAGCGGGCTCAGCCTAGTGGCGAGCCCGCTCGTCAGCGCTGCGGTTCAGCGGTTGCGGCCCGAGGGCCGCACGGGGGGTCTGGTGCGCCTAGCAGTTCACCCAGCGCGCGGCGGCGCGGGTGAAGCTGTAGGGCTCGTTCGGCACGCCGCCGTGCGTCATCGCGAAGAGGATGCAGACGCCCGCGGTGCTGCCGGTGTAGGTCGGCTTGTAGAGCGAGGCGCGGTGGCCGGAGGAATCCCACCACTTCTGGGCGACCGTAGCGCCGGAGTTGTTCGAGCCGCCGGCGAGGTTGCCGTCGCAGCCGACGCTCGGCACGCCGTCGCTGCGCACGCTGCCCATGTGGCCCCAGGCGCTCATCGGGTCGGTGGAGGGGTCCTCCGCCATCCAGAACAGGCGGTCCTCCATGCAGGAGTCGTAGCGGATGTTCGAGAACGGCACCGGCGGCAGGCAGTTCGCCACGCGGATCTCGTTGAAGCGCTGCGCGAAGGAGGCGAGGTCGGCCGAGGTCGTGCCCGCAACGCCGCCAGCAGAGGTGCGGCTCGGGGCGCCCGGGGTGGAGCCGCCGGGCATGCCGGCGCAGGCAGGCTTGGTCGGCGTGGGCGTCGGCGTCGGGCTCGGAGCCGACGTCGTGGGCGCCGGCGCCGGAGCGGGGCCAGAGGGCTTCGGCTGGCTCGGAGCGGTCGTGCCGCCGGAGGCGGACGACGTGCCACCGGTGGAGCCGCCCGAGGTGCCGCCGGTCGAGCCGCCGGCGCTGCCGGAACCCGTGCCGTTCGAGCCGCCCGTGCTCGCGCCGCCCGAGCTCGAGCCGCCCGTGCTCGCGCCGCCCGTGCTCGCGCCGCCCGCCTCGGTCGAGCCGGAGCCGGCGTCGCCGCTCTCGCTCGGGGCCGGGCTGTCGCTCGCGCTCGAGTCGGTGTCGTCGTCGCTCGACGAGCCCGTCGAGCTCGACGACGTGGCGCGCTGGCGCATCTCGACGAACGCTGTCGAGTCGCTCGGCGACTCGTCGACGATCGTGATGGCCGAGACGCCGTCGGAGACGGTGCGCGCACTGAGCACGTCGTCGACGGCGACGCTGCCCCCGATCACGGGAGCGAGCAGGATGGCGCTCGTGGCGAGCGCAGAACCTACGAGAACAGACCGCAGCATGACAGGTTCCCCCCGAAACCATCGTCGAATCGGACGGCCCCCCGGCCGTCCGGCGCAGCCCCCCGGCTGCGTGTTCTCACCGTACGACTCGAGTGCCGAAACGCCAAGGGGCGATGGTCGGAAACCGAACGGATCACCCCAGGACTGGGGGCGGAGAAGAGCCCCGTACAGGATTCGAACCTGCGACCTGCTGTTTACAAGACAGCTGCTCTACCAGCTGAGCTAACGGGGCAGCGGCGGCACCTCAGACTACTGTGGCGCCCGACGGGGCCCTAGGGCGTCGCGGAAGGGGAGGGCGAGGGCGAGGGCGACTCGGCGAACTCGTCGCCCGCGGCGCCCAGCACGAACTGCGAGAACTCGGTCGAGTCGAAGGGGTAGGAGGGCGTGTAGAGCTCGCCGTTGACGAGCACGGTCGGCGTGCCGCGCACGCTCTCGACCTCGGTGCCCTCGACCGGCAGCGGGCCGTTGCCGGCGCGCGTGGTGGCCGCCTTGACCCAGTCGTAGAAGCGGCCGTCGTCGATGCAGCGCTCGAGCGAGGTCGAGGTGGCGCCGGCGTCGCGCGCCCGCTGCAGCAGCTCGTCGTCGGTCAGGCCCTCCGTCCCCTCCTCCGGCTGGTCGACGAAGAGCGCCTCGTTGAAGTCGAAGTAGGCGTCGGGGTTGTAGTTGGCGACGCAGGCGGCGGCGTTCGCGGCCCGCAGCGAGTACTGGGTGCCCGCCGACAGGCTCGTGAGGATCGCGATGGGGTGGTACTCGACCGTCGCGGCGCCCGACTCGACGAGCGTGCGGATGAGCTCGCCGTTCTCGGCCTCGAACTCGCCGCACACGGGGCAGAGGTAGTCGATCCAGATCGTGATGGCGACCACGCCGGGCTCGTTTGGCTCGCTCGGCACCGGCTCGGCGTCGGGAGCGAGGCCCGGCGTCTGCACCGCCGTGAGGCCCTCGGTGATCTTGATGCCGTCGCTGGCCATGTTGCGCGGGCCGCCGACGGGGTTCGGGGCGCCCGTCGTGATGACGAGGATGACCGTCGTGATGAGGGCGATGAGGCCCAGGCCGATGCCGCCCTGGAGCAGCCACCGGTTGCGGCGCTCCTTCTTCTTGTGCTCGGCGCGGAGCTGGCGAGCCTTCTCGCGGGCGTCGGCGCGACGCGCGTCCTTCGACTGCTTCGCGCGGGCGGTTCCGCTGTCGCTCATGGTTCCTCTTCGTCACGGGGCGCGCACGGCTCGCGCGCACTCGGGTCGGCGGGCGCAGGGCGCCCCGAAGGATAGTACGGCGGGCGACGGGGTGCGGCCAGTCGAAGAGGATGCCTCAGCACCGTCAACGGCGTCGCCGACGGCCGACGGGCATCCCCCGATGCGGCGATCGGCCGAAGCAGTGGCATACTGACGAGCGGTGACCAGCGTCGCTCACCGTGACTCACGGTCACTCATCCATTCACAACGGATCGTCCGGCACGTACCTGCCGGTGAAGGAGAAGCATCAGCATGGCATCCGTCACATTCGACAAGGCCACTCGTCTGTACCCGGGCTCGACCGTTCCCGCGGTCGACGCGATCGATCTGCAGATCGCGGACGGCGAGTTCCTCGTGCTCGTCGGCCCCTCCGGCTGCGGCAAGTCCACCACCCTGCGCATGCTCGCGGGCCTCGAGGAGGTCAACGACGGTCGCATCCTCATCGGCGACCGCGACGTCACCGACGTGCCGCCGAAGGATCGCGACATCGCGATGGTGTTCCAGAACTACGCGCTCTACCCGCACATGACCGTCGCCGAGAACATGGGCTTCGCGCTCAAGATCGCCGGCGTCGGCAAGGAGGAGCGCGCCACCCGCGTGCTCGAGGCCGCGAAGCTGCTCGACCTCGAGCCCTACCTCGACCGCAAGCCCAAGGCCCTCTCGGGCGGCCAGCGTCAGCGCGTCGCCATGGGTCGCGCGATCGTGCGCCAGCCGCAGGTGTTCCTCATGGACGAGCCGCTGTCGAACCTCGACGCGAAGCTCCGCGTGCAGACCCGCACCCAGATCGCCTCGCTGCAGCGGCGCCTCGGCGTCACGACGGTCTACGTCACGCACGACCAGACCGAGGCCCTCACCATGGGCGACCGCATCGCGGTGCTGAAGGACGGCATCCTGCAGCAGGTCGGCACGCCGCGCGAGCTGTACGAGACGCCGAACAACGTCTTCGTCGCCGGCTTCATCGGCTCGCCCGCGATGAACCTCTTCCCCGCCAACGTCGTCGACGGCGGCGTCTCGTTCGGCTCCGGCGTCGCCGCGGTCGACCGCGAGACCCTCGCCGGCGCGAGCGAGCAGGTCGTCACCGTCGGCGTGCGCCCGGAGGACCTCATCGTCGGCGCCGCCGGCACGCAGGGCCTCACCGTCGAGGTCGACGTCGTCGAGGAGCTCGGCGCCGACGGCTACCTCTACGGCCACACCGAGGTCAACGGCCAGCGCGTCGACGTCGTCGCCCGCGTCGACGGCCGCGTGCACCCCAACGCCGGCGAGACCGTCGTGGTCACGCCCGAGCCGAAGCACGTGCACGTCTTCGACACGGCGAGCGGCCAGCGCCTCAACCGCGCGCCGATCACGCACTGACCGCAGCAGCACTGCACGCCCGAGGGCGGGTCGCGTCGCCGGACGCACCCGCCCTCGCGGCGTTCTCGGGAAGGATCAGCCCATGAGCGCCTCGCTCAGCATCACCTCGGCCGTCGTCGACCCCGGCCTGCTCGACCTGCCGTGGCACCTGCCGCTCGACAGCTGGCCGGACGACACGATCGCCTCGCTGCCGAAGGGCATCTCGCGCCACCTGGTGCGCTTCGTGCACCTCAGCGGCGCCGTCGTCGCCATCAAGGAGACGACGGAGGAGATGGCGCGCCGCGAGTACGAGATGCTGCGTACGCTGCAGCGCCTGGAGATCCCCTGCGTCGAGCCGGTCGCCGTCATCACCGGCCGCGTCGACGACGACGGCACGCCGCTGCTGCCGGTGCTCGTCACCCGGCACCTTCGCTTCTCGCTGCCCTACCGGGCCCTCTACTCGCAGACGCTGCGGCCCGAGACCGCCACGCGCCTCGTCGACGCGCTCGCCGTGCTGCTCGTGCGCCTGCACATCGCGGGCTTCTTCTGGGGCGACGTCTCACTGTCGAACACGCTCTTCCGCCGCGACGCCGGCGCCTTCGCGGCGTACCTCGTCGATGCCGAGACGGGCCAGCTCTACGAGGGCGGCCTCTCGAACGGCCAGCGCGAGAACGACCTCGAGATCGGCCGCGTCAACATCGCCGGCGAGCTGCTCGACCTGGAGGCCGGCGGGCGCCTCGACGAGAACATCGACGCGATCGAGGTCAGCAACGGCATCATCGAGTCGTACCGCACCCTCTGGACCGAGCTCACCGGCTGGGAGTCGTTCGACCGCTCCGAGCGTTGGCGCATCACGCAGCGCGTCGAGCGGCTCAACGACCTCGGCTTCGACATCGAGGAGCTCGCGATCAGGACGGACGGCGACTCGACCGAGGTGCGCATCCAGCCCAAGGTCGTCGACGCCGGCCACCACACCCGCCGCCTGCTGCGCCTCACCGGCATCGACGCGGGCGAGAACCAGGCCAGGCGCCTGCTCAACGACCTCGACTCGTACGCCGCGGCGACCTACCCCGACCGCTCGGTCGACGAGGAGCAGGTCGCCCACGAGTGGCTCGTGCGCGTCTTCGAGCCGGTCGTGCGGGCGATCCCGCGCGAGCTCAAGGGCAAGCTCGAGGGGCCCGAGGTGTTCCACCAGCTGCTGGAGCACCGGTGGTTCCTGTCGCAGAACGAGGCTCGGGCGATCCCGCTCGCCGAGGCGCTGAGCTCGTACATCGACACCGTGCTGCGTCACCGTCGCGACGAGGCGACGATGATCGCCCCGCCGACCGAGTCGATCGCGCTGCCGCTCGACACCGACGCGATCGACGTCGTCGATGACGAGGATGCCCCGCGCGGGTCGTGGCGCGACAAGGTGTGAGCGGGGCCTCCCGCTAGGCGAGGATGCTCAGCGGGTGCTCGATGCGGGCGACGAACGCGGCGAGCCAGCGCGCGGCGAGCGCGCCATCCCACGCCCGGTGGTCGGCCGAGAGCGTCACGGTCATGACCTGCCCGACCTCGAGCGCGCCGTCGACGACGACGGGCCTGGCCGACGCGGCGCCGACGGCGAGGATGCCCGCGTGCGGCGGGTTGATGATCGCCGAGAAGCTCTGCGTGCCGAACATGCCGAGGTTCGAGACGGTGAAGCTGCCGCCCTCGAGCTCGTCGAGCTTGAGGCGACCCTCGCGCCCGCGGCCGGCGAGCTCAGCGATGCGGCCGCCGAGTGCCGAGACGCTGAGCCCCTCCACCCCGCGCACGACCGGCACGACGAGACCGTCGTCGAGCGAGACGGCGATGCCGATGTCGACGGAGTCGTGGATGACCATGCCCTCATCGCTCCACGTGCGGTTCGCCTCGGGCACGTCGACGAACGCGCCGGCGACTGCCTTCACGACGAGGTCGTTGACGCTGACCTTGACCTGACCGCCGGCGTTGAGCTGCGCGCGCATCTCGAGCAGCGCGTCGACGCGGCAGTCGGCGGTGAGGTAGAAGTGCGGCACCGAGCTCTTGCTCTCGGTGAGCCGGCGGGCGATCGTGGCGCGCATGCGGCTGTGCGGCACGACGGTGGCGCCCTCCGGGGCGGGCTGCGCGGGGCGCGCCGGGGCGGCCGCGGCGGGCGCGTCGGCAGCGGGCGCGGGCGTCGCGGCGACCGCCGGGGTCGCGGCGGGGGCCGAGCCGTCGAGCAGCGCCTGGATGTCGCGCCGCACGATGCGCCCGTCGGGGCCGGAGCCGGTGACGGTCGAGAGGTCGATGCCGTGCTCGCGCGCGAGGCGCCGCACGAGGGGGCTCACGAAGCGACGGCCCGAGCCCTCGCCGGGCGCGGATGCTCCGCCGGCGCCGGTCGTGGCCTCGACGGGCCCGGCCGAGGTCTGCGCGGCCGCGGCCGCATCCGCCACCGGTGCCGCCGCCTCGAGCACGGGCGCGCCGGATTCCGGGTCCGACGGGGCCGCCGCAGCGACCCCGCCGGAGCCCTCAGCGGCCGGAGCCGCTGCGGGGTCTGCGGGAAGTGCCACCTCCCCCGCCTCACCCACGATGGCGATGGGGGCGCCGACGTCGATCGAGTCGCCCTCCCCCACGAGCAGTTCGAGCACGGTGCCCGCCGTCTCGGCGGCGAACTCCACGACGGCCTTCTCGGTCTCGATCTCGGCGAACGGCTGACCGACGGCGACCTCGTCGCCGGGCGCGACGAGCCACTTCTGCACGGCCGCCTCGGTGACGTTCGCGAGCACCTCGGGCATGCGGATGGTGGTGGACATCAGCGCGCCCCTCCCGCGTTGCGCCGCACGGTCTCGATGCCGGCGACGACTTCCTCGGTGCGGGCGATCGCCGCCCGCTCGAGGATGCGCGAGATCGACGGCGACGACTCGGCGCCCGTCACCCGCTGCACGGGCTGATCGAGCCAGTCGAACAGGCGCCGCTGGATCTCGTCGGCGAGCCAGCCGCCGTAGCTGGTGCCCTGGGCTCCCTGCTCGACGATCAGCACCGCGTTGGTCTTCTTCACGCTCGCCTCGATGGTCGCCCAGTCGAGCGAGGCCCGGTCGAGCCAGCGCAGGTCGATGAGCTCAGCATCCGCCCCCGTCTGCTCGATCGCCTCGAGGCAGTGCTTGACCATCGAGAGGTAGCTGATGACGGTCATCTCGCTGCCCTCGCGGCGCACCGCGGCGGTGCCCGGCGGGATGATGTAGTCGAGGTCGCCGGCGATGACCTCGTCCTTCTCGGCGTAGAGGTCGACGTGCTCGATGACGAGCACCGGATCCTGCAGGGCGAGCGCGGCGTTCATGAGGCCGACGTAGTCGGCGGCCGTCGACGGGGCGACGATGCGCCAGCCGGGGCTCGTGGCGAAGACGCCGGCCGGGTCCATGAGGTGCTGCGAGCCGTAGCCCGAGCCCATCGCGACCTTCGTGCGCAGCACGAGCGGCACCGGATTGTCGCCGCCGAACATGTGCCGCGCCTTGCCCACCTGGTTGAACACCTGGTCGGCGGCGACCCACATGAAGTCGGGGTACATGAATTCGACGACGGGCCGGTAGCGGCCGTCGAGGGCGAGCCCGCCGCCGAGGCCCATGAAGGCGTTCTCGCTGATCGGGGTGCCGAGCACGCGGTCGGGGTGCGCGTCGGCGAGGCCCTTGGTCGCGCCGTTCGTGCCGCCCTTGAGCCGGTGGATGTCCTCGCCGAGCACCACGATGCGCTCGTCCTCGGCCATCCGGCGCCCCATCACCTCGGCGACGGCGTCGACGAACTTCATCGGCCGGCGCGCGGCGTCGGAGGCGCTGGGCTCGAGCACGCGCATCCCCTCGAGCTCGCTGCCGTCGCCGCGCACGCCGACGTTGACGAACTCGGGGTCGGGCCAGAGCTCGGGGCGGATGCGGCGGCGACCCTGCTTGTCGGGGTCGGCCTCGAGCAGCTCAGCAGTGGCCGCATCCATCGCCGCGACGGACTGGGCGCGCACGCTCGCGACGCCGGCCTCGTCGATGAGGCCGCGCTTGATCATCTCGCGCGCGACGCGGTCGAGCGGGTCGCGGCCCTTCCACTCCTCTTCCTCCTCCTTCGTGCGGTAGCCGAAGGCGCTGCCCGGGTACGGGCCGTTCTGGTGGAAGAAGCGGTAGACCTCGGCCTCGATGATGGTCGGGCCGCCGCCGCTGCGCATGACCGCCGCGGCCTCCTCCATCGCGAGGTGCACGGCGAGCGGATCCATGCCGTCGACGCGCCAGGAGGGGATGCCGAAGCCCTGGCCGCGCACCGACAGGCGCGTGTCGGCGACGGCCTCCTCGATGCGGGTCGAGACGGCGTAGAGGTTGTTCTCGATGAAGAAGCAGACGGGCAGCTTCCACGCCGCGGCGAGGTTCATCGACTCGAGCACCGAGCCGATCTGCGCGGCGCCGTCGCCGAAGTAGTTGATCGTGAGGTCGGTCGTGCCGGCCTGCTTCTGGGCCCAGGCGTTGCCGGTGGCCATGGGGGCGCCGCCGCCGACGATGGCGTTGGTGCCGAGCGCGCCGGCCTCGAACCACTGCAGGTGCATCGAGCCGCCGCGGCCGCGGCAGTAGCCCTGCGCGAGGCCGAGGATCTCCGCGAGCGTCTTCTGCAGCACCGTCTGGATGTCAGCGGTCACGAGCGCGTCGAGCTGCAGGCCGTTCTGCGCGACGTGCGCGAGCGCCTTCGCGAGGAACTGGTGGTGGCCGCGGTGCGAGCCGTTAACGGCGTCGCTCGAGCGCAGGCTCACGATCGAGCCGACGGCGCCGCCCTCCTGCCCGATCGACGAGTGAGCGGGGCCGTGCACGAGGCCCTCGGCTGCGAGGTCGAGCACGCGCTCCTCGAAGGCGCGGATGAGGTGCAGCTGGCCGAGCATCGTGGCGAGGAGGGCCGGATCGGCCTTCCTCCAGTCGGCAGCGGTCGTCGTGAGCTCGACCCACTCGGCGGTGGTGTCCAAACGTCGGCGTTGGGGCATGGCGCCACGGTACGCCCGATTGCATCCAATCGCAAGCGATTTTTCCCGATTCTCTTCACGGATGCCCTGCTTGCGGGTACGGTTGCATCCAGTTCCAGCGACGAAAGGGGTGAAGCGATGGCGCTTCCCGGACTGCGCGGCACCGAGCACATCGGCTTCACCGTGCCCGACCTCGACGAGGCGGAAGCGTTCTTCGTCGACGTCATCGGGTGCGAGCGCGTGTACTCGCTCGGCCCGTTCGAGCGCGACGACGACTGGATGGCCGAGCACCTGGGCGTGCACCCGCGCTCCATCATGCGCGAGCTGCGGTTCTTCCGCTGCGGGCACGGCCCCAACTTCGAGATCTTCCAGTGGGAGCCCGCCGACGGCCAGGCGCCCCAGCCGCGCAACAGCGACATCGGCGGCCACCACCTCGCCTTCTACGTCGACGACCTCGACGCCGCCGTCGCCTTCCTGCACGAGCGGGGGGTGCGCGTGCTCGGCGAGCCGACCGCGAGCCGCAACGCGAGCGAGGGCCAGCGCTGGGTGTACTTCCTCAGCCCCTGGGGCATGCAGCTCGAGCTCGTGAGCTTCCCGAACGGCAAGGCCTACGAGGCGAGCTCGAGCGTGCGGCTGTGGGACCCGCGGGATCCCGCAGCGTGAGCGCAGCATCCGCCGCCTCGTCGCCCGCGTCGCCGCCCGCCCCGGCGACGCGCGACGGCAACGCCAGCATGCGCGTCGCGGATGCCCTGCGCGAGGCGATCGTGCGCGGCGAGTACCCGCCCGGCAGCCGCATCCGGCAGGAGGAGATCGCCGAGCGGTTCGGCGCCAGCCGCGTGCCGGTGCGGGAGGCGCTCAAGATGCTCGAGGCCGACGGCATCATCACCCTGCGCGCCAACGCCGGCGCGTGGGTGTCGCGCCTCAGCCTCGCCGAGTGCGACGAGGTGTACCAGACGCGCGAGCGCGTCGAGCCGCTGCTGCTGCGCTACTCGGCGCCGCAGCTGACGCCCGCCGACCTCGACCGGCTCGAGGGGCTCGCCGAGCGCATGGCCGCGACGAGCGACGTGGAGGAGTTCCTGCGGCTCGACCGCGAGTTCCACTGGGGCACCTACGCGGGGGCCGAGACGCTCGTGCTCGGCGACCTCGTGCGACGGCTGTGGAGCACGACGCAGCCCTACCGCCGCGCCTACACGCTCATGATCGACGCCCACAGCCAGCGCATCGTGCACGACGAGCACCACATGCTCGTCACCGCCCTGCGCGACGGCGACATCGACACCGCCGAGCGGGTGATCGAGGGGCACATCCGACGCACGCGTCGCCTGCTCGCGCAGCACCCCGAGGTGTTCGCGGGCGACGACGAGCGCTAGGAGCGGGCGGGCTTCATCGCCTTCATGGCCTGCAGCACCTCGACCGCAGAGGCTGGCGGGCGGGCGTCATCGAGCTCGTCGTGCCCGAGATCGGCGAGCGACTGGTAGGCCATGTCGCGTCGACCGATGACGAACCAGATGCCGCGAGCGGGCACATCGCCCTCGTTGACGTACAGGTGCGGTCGACCGGAGTCGAAGCAGAACGAGTCGCCCGGCTCGAGACTGTACGTCTCGAAATCGACCTTGAGGGTGAGCCTGCCCTCGAGCACGACGCCGTACTCGAGCGCCGCGTGGCGCATCATCTTGCCCTCGACCGATGAGCTCGCACCAGGCGCGTAGGTCACGATGATCGGGTCGGCCACCGCCGAGTCGCCCACTGCCAGGCGCTCCCAAGTCACGCCGTTCTCCATCTCGATGACCGGGGCGTCCTCGCGGCGCTGCACGATCGCGTCGCTGCGCCGGTCGCCCGACGCGGCAGCGCCCGGCGCTGGCGGCGCGAGCGAGAGCGCCGGCTTGGCGACGCCCATGAGGCTGTCGAGCGAAATGCCCAGGTGCGTGACGAGGGCGTAGAGGGTGCTCACCGACGGCTGGGTCTTGCCGGTCTCGACCTGCGAGAGCAGGCTCGCCGACACGCCGACCGCGGAGGCGACGGCACGCAGGCTGAGCTTCTTGGCCTCGCGCACGCGGCGGAGCTCCGACCCGACATCGAACTGCATGGCTTCCCTCCGGACGAGCGGCGCTCGTGGTCGACAGTCCGGCTGAACAGGCAACCGGTGCCTCAGGATAGCCGACGAGCGGCCCCGCGCGCCCGGAGGCGACGCGTTCTCCGGGCGCTCTCGCGGCTGGTGGCGACCGGCTGTAAAGTCTTACTGCACAAGCCTCGGCCGTGCGACGGCCCCGACGAAGGAGTCCACCGTGACCAGCACCCCCGTTCGCGAGCGCAGCACGCTCGGTTTCGTCGGCCTCGGCGCCATGGGCGCGGCCATGGCCGGGCGCCTGCTCGACGAGGGCTTCGAGCTCGTCGTGTGGAACCGCAGCCCGCGGCCGGCCGAGCTGCTCGCCGAGCGCGACGGCGCGACCCGGGCCGAGTCGGTCGCCGAGGTGCTCGAGCGCGCCGCGGTCGTCCACTCCATGCTGAGCGACGACGCCGTGGTGCTCGCCACCTTCACCGACGCGGTGCTCGCCTCGGCGCCGAGCGGTCGGCTGCACGTCAACCACGCCACCATCAGCCCGGCCACCGCCGCCGAGCTCGCCGAGCGTCACGATCGGCACGGGGTCGGGTACGTCACCGCCCCGGTGCTCGGGCGATCGACGATCGCCGGCACGGGCGCGCTGCTCGTCGTGGCCTCCGGCGACGACGCCGCCATCACGAGCGCGCTGCCGGGAATGGAGTGCCTCGGCGCCCGGGTCTGGAACCTCGGCTCCGACCCCCGACTCGGCGCCGTCGTGAAGATCGCGGTCAACTACTCGATCCTCAACGCGCTGCAGTCGATCGCCGAGTCGGTCACCCTCGTCGAGGCGGGCGGCATCGACCCGTCGACCTTCATCGAGATCCTCACGCACACGGCGTTCAGCGGCTCCGCGCACAAGGGCTACGGGCCCATCATCGCCGAGCAGCGCTACCAGCCGGTCGGCTTCGCGATGGCGCTCGGCCTCAAGGATCTGGGGATCGCGGAGGAGACCGCGGCCGGCCTCGGCGTCGAGCTGCCCGTCGCGCCCGTGCTGCGCGAGCTCTTCACCGAGGCGCTCGCCGACCCGGAGCTCGCCCAGCTCGACTGGTCCGCGGTCGCCGAGGTCACCCGGCGCCGTCGCCGCGCCTGAGCGGAGCATCCACGAACCACGACGGCGCCGCCCCCTCGGGGAGCGGCGCCGTCGTCGTCGACGCGAGCCGTCCGGTCAGCGGCCGCCGCGACCGTCGAAGGTGTTCAGGTGCGACTGCGAGTCGCGCAGCGTGCTCAGCTCGCCGCCGACGGAGTAGTAGCGCTTGCCCGCGACGAGCAGCTCCTCGGCGGGGAACTTCGTGATGACCTCGCAGCCGGTCGCCGTCACGACGACCTCCTCCTCGATGCGAGCGGCACCCCAGCCGTCGGCGGCGGGCCAGTAGGTCTCGAGCGCGAAGACCATGCCCTCCTCGAGCACCTCAGGGTGGTCGAACGAGGTCAGGCGCGAGAAGATCGGCTTCTCCCAGATCGAGAGGCCCACGCCGTGGCCGTACTGCAGGGCGAAGGCGGCCTCCTCGTTCGGGAAGCCGAACTCCTCGGCCTTGGGCCAGACCGCGACGACGTCGGCCGTGGTCGCGCCGGGCTTCACAAGGGCGATCGCGCGGTCCATGTACTCCCGGGCGCGCGTGTACGCGTCCTTCTGCGCCTGGCTCGCCGAGCCGACGGCGAAGGTGCGGTAGTAGCAGGTGCGGTAGCCGTTGAAGCTGTGCAGGATGTCGAAGAACGCCGGGTCGCCGGGGCGGATCAAGCGGTCGCTGAAGACGTGCGGGTGCGGCGAGCAGCGCTCGCCCGAGATGGCGTTGACGCCCTCGACGTACTCGGAGCCGAGGTCGTACAGGGTCTTCGCGACGAGACCCACGGTCTCGTTCTCGCGCACGCCGGGCCGCAGGAAGTCGTAGAGGTTCTCGTAGGCCGCATCCACCATCGACGCCGCCTGGGTGAGCAGACGGATCTCGTCGTGGGTCTTGATGCGGCGGGCCTCGAGGAAGATCTGCTGACCGTCGACGACCTGGATGCCCTCCCGCTGCAGCGCGAACAGGATGGGCAGCTCGATCACGTCGACGCCGAGCGGCTCGTTCGCGAGGCCGAACTTCTCCAGCTCGCGCTTGACCTTGCGGGCGACCTCCTCGGCGATGCCCGCGTCGGGCGGGAAGGCGCCGCGCAGGGTCGAGATGCCGGCGCGCGAGCCGGACTCCAGCCGCGGGCGCGTGGCGCCGTGGTGCGGCGCGTGCGGGTCGGCGTCGGCCTCGGAGTGCGTGTGGTCGAGCCACGGGTTGTAGAGCGAGTGGTGCTTGGCGGCCGAGCCGAAGTCCCACACGATGGGGTCAGTCTTCCTGGTGAGCAGGGCGAAGCGGATGAGCTTGTCCATCGCCCACGTGCCGATGTGGGTCGCCGACATGTAGCGGATGTTCGAGAAGTCGAACGCGAGCACCGCGCCGACGTCGGACTGCTCGAGCTGCGCCTTGAGCCGCATCAGGCGCTCGGTGCGGAGGCGGTCGAAGTCGACGCGCGCCTCCCAGTCGACGGCGTTGGTACCCGTGGTGCCGGTGCTCTTCATGGTCGTCGCTTTCTGTGCGATGGAGTGGAGATGCTCGTCGTCAGACGAGGATCATCCCGCCCTCGATGGGGATGATCTGGCCGGTGATGTAGTCGGAGTCGCTGCCCGCGAGGAAGATTCCCGTGGGCACGATGTCGGTCGGGTCGGCCGGGCGGCCGAGCAGGATGCCCGACGACATGGAGGCGAAGTTGTTGTGCGCCTCGCCGATGGCCTCGAGGTCGCGATCGAGCTTGTCCCACAGCGGGGTCGCGACGACGCCGGGCGCGAAGCCGTTGACCGTGATGCCCTGCTCGGCGAAGGCGCGGGCGCCCGACTGCGTGAGCGAGATGACGGCGGCCTTCGCGGCGCTGTACGGGGCGAAGGAGGAGAACCCCTGCCGACCGGCGATCGAGGCGGTGTTGACGATCTTGCCGCCGCCGCCCTGGGCGATGTACTGCCGCGCGGCCTCCTGCGTGCCGACGAGCACCCCGAGCACGTTGACCCTCATGAGCAGCTCGAAGTTGCTTTCGGTGATGTCGAGGTACTTCATCGGTGCGTTCATGCCCGCGTTGTTGAAGTAGGCGTCGAGCCGGCCGAAGCGGTCGACGGCGGCGCGGATGCTCTGCGCGACCTGCTCGCGATCGGTGACGTCGACCCGCACGGCGAGCGCGCTGCCGCCGGCCGCGCTGATGCGCTCGGCCACGGCCTCGCCGCGCTCGAGGTCGAGATCGGCGATCACGGCGTTGGCGCCCTCGGCGGCGAAGCCCTCGCACAGCGCGGCGCCAATGCCGGAGGCTCCGCCGGTCACGATGATCGTGCGGCCCTGCAGCCTGTTCGCCATGAGGATGCTCCTTCGCGTCCCGGTCGAGCTGACGCCCGTGTGTTCACTATAGGTGAACTTAGTGCCGCTCGCCATCCAAATCAAGTGAACAAGAGGCGGCACTTGCCGGGTTCCGCGGGTGTGGTGTTGAGTCAGTCAGTACAAGACGTTCAGTGGCCGGGTCGGGCCGCTGCGCGCACCGACCCGGGAGGGAACATGGCCTTCAGCGTCACCGGCGTGCACCACGTCGGCATCACCGTGCGCGACATGCAGCGCTCGTTCGAGTGGTACAGCCGCATGTTCGGCGTCGAGCCCGGCCCCGTGCATCACGGCGAGGGGCCCGATCTCGAGCGCGGCGTGCAGGCGCCAGGGGCGAAGCTGTCGTTCTCGATGATTCGCATCGGCAACGTCAACATCGAGTTCCTGCAGTACCACGAACCGGAGGGCCGTGACTGGGATCGCACCAACGGCGATGTCGGCTCCGCGCACGTCTGCCTCGTCGTCGACGACATGGATCGCGCCTATGCCGAGCTCATCGAGCGCGGCGCGGTCTTCAACGGCCCGCCGGTGACGCTCACCGACGGCGACCTGGCTGGCTCTCGCTGGGCGTACCTGCGCGACCCGGACGGCATCCAGCTGGAGATCTGGCAATACCCCACGACCTGACCGCACGCTCTGAACGCGGAACGGCGGGCGACCCCCGCAGGGGCCGCCCGCCGTCAGCGGTGCCAGGGCTCGCGCCCTACTTGTCGTCCTCGTCGAGGTACATGTAGGGGTTGGCGATGGGCTCGTCCTCGGGCAGAGCGGGGTTCATCCACTCCTTCCAGGCGTCCTCACCGAGCTCGCCGCGCACGTACTCGACCGAGGCCGCGACGCGGTCGGCGACCGGCTTGAGGGGCAGGCCGATGCGCTCGCCCGCGTACTTCACGACCTTGCCGTTGACGATGACGGTGTGCACGTCGGCGGTGCCGGCCTGGTACACGACGTGCGCGTACGGGTTGAGGATCGGCGTCATGGCCGGCGACTCGTCGTTCTTCAGCAGCACGAGGTCGGCCTTCTTGCCCACGGTGATCGAGCCGAGCTTGTCGGCAATGCCGAGGGTGTGCGCGCCGCCCATGGTGGCCTGCCACACGGCGTCCTCCGCCTTCATGCGGTTGACGTTGACGGTGTCGCCCTTCGCGTGCGCCTCGAGGTGGTCGCGCGACCGGAACGACGACAGCGTGGCGCGCATGGCCGAGAAGAAGTCGGCGCTCCACCACACGCTCGTATCCATCGACAGCGACGCGGTGATGCCGTACTTCTTGGCGACCCACGCCGAGGGGTAGCCCTGGCCGGCGCTCTGCTCGCTCTCGGTGGCGATCGAGATGGTGCCGCCGGTGGCCGCGATCTTGTGGTAGCTGTCGGGCCCGAGCGACGAGGCGTGCACGTACGTGACTTTGTCGGTCATGAAGCCGTGGTCGTACATGTACTCGATGTTCGGATCGCCGTTGACGCCCCAGACGCCGGCGTGCGTGGTGACGCGGAGGTCGAGCTCGCGCGCCGCCTCGAACGCCGCCTTCTCGTGGAAGTCGGGACCCGAGTTGACGTCGAACGCCACCTGCAGGCCCATCATGTCGTCGGCCGTGAAGTTCTTCACCCAGTTCTGGAAGCCGGGCTCGTTCATCCATTCCCACGGGGCGCCGAGGTAGTTGCCGTACGCGAGCACGAATCGACCGGGGATGCTCCGCAGGGCCTCCACGGCGGCGTCGGCGTAGTCGGGCGTGCGCAGGGCGTGCGACCAGTCGACGGTCGTCGTGACGCCCTGGTCGACCGACTCGAGCGCGCTGAGCTGGTTGCCGGCCGCGATGTCCTCGGCGCGGAACACGTGGCCCCAGGTGAGGTAGTAGAAGACGAAGTACTGGCTGAGCGCCCAGTCGCCTCCGTAGCCGCGCAGCGCGGTCTGCCACATGTGGCGGTGCGTGTCGATCATGCCGGGCATGAGGATGCCGCCCTTGGCGTCGATCTCGAGCGTGCCGGCCGGCACCTCCAGGTGGTGCCCGACTCCGGCGATGGTGTCGTCGATGATGAGAACGTCGGCGTTCTCGAGCACGCCCGCCGAATCGACCGTGATCACCGTGGCGTTCCGGAAGACGACGGGGCGGCCGGGAGCGAAGTCCTCCGCGCGGGGCGCGACGGCATCGGTCATGAGTTCCTCCTCGTTGAGCAATTCACTGAAGATGTACGTCGATGTACAGCCTCGGTGAAATACTAGATCCATTCACCTGAATAATTCCAGTGGCCCACGGGGCGAATTCGCGCGATCGGCACGGGAGGAACACATGTCGGACTCCGAGTAGCGCTGGGGGCGCAGGGTCGCCACGATGGCGGTCATCGCCGGCGCGGGCGTCGCCGTGATCTACGTGCCCCAGCCGATCCAGACGCTCGTCGCCGACGAGTTCGGCGTCGACGGCGCCGGTGCCGCCTGGGCCACCATCGCGGTGCAGGCGGGCTACGCCCTCGGCATCGGGCTGCTCGTCGCCCTCGGCGACCGGGTGAGCACGCGCCGGCAGGCGACCGTGCAGATCGTCGCGACGGCGGCCGCCCTCGGCGTCGCGGCCGCCGCTCCGGGGTATGCCGTCTACACGGCGATGATGCTCGTCGCCGGTGCCACGGCCTCCGTCGCGCAGCTGCTCGTCGGCGCCGCCCTGCGACTGGCTCCCCCGACGGCGCGCGCTCGCACCGCGGCGGTGCTGCTGGGCTCGATCATCGTCGGCCTCTTCGCGGTGCGCACGGGTCTCGGCGCGCTCGCCGAGGCGCTCGGCTGGCGCGGGGCTCTCGCGGTGTGCGCCGTGCTCGTGCTCGCGCTGGTGCCGCTGAGTCTTCGCGCCGCGCCAGCCGACCGCCCGAGCGACCCGCCGGCCTACGGCCGCATCCTGGCGTCGATCCCGCGCGTCGCGGCCTCCTCGCCGACGCTGCGCATCATGACGAGCATCCACACCACGACCTTCATGGCGTTCATCGCGCTCTGGTCGATGACGACGGTGCACGCCGTCGACGAGCTCGGGCTGCGCATCGGCGAGGCGGCGCTCATCGGCATCGCGGGGCTCGTCGGCGGCGCGATCACGATCGGGGCCGCTTCCGTGCACGGGCGCATCGGTGCGCGCCGCTCGCTCGCGGCCTGCATGGCCCTCGCGGTCGGCGGCGTCGCGATCGCGACGGCGGGCTCCGGCTCGCCGCTCGTGATGGCGGTCGGTCTGCTCATGGTGTCGGCGGGCATGAGCAGCGAGCAGGTGTCGACGCAGGCGATCGGCCTCGCCTCCGTCGCGCCGGAGCAGAACGGCCGCGCGAACACGGTCTTCATGGGCTCGACGTTCCTGGGCGGCTCGATCGCGACCGCCGTCGCGTCGGTGCTGCTGCCGCTCGGCGGCTTCGTCGCGGTCGGGGCCTTCGCCTTCGCGCTCGCCGTGACGGCAGCATCCCTCGCCGTCATCGCGAACAGGCGAGGGATGCTGGGCGCCGCCGGGCGCTGATCCCGGCGGCGGGCGGTCATGGGCTAGGTGAGGCGCCAGCCGCGGTCCACGTAGAGGCTCGTGCCGGAGACGCCGCGGTTGTCGAGCAGGAACATCGTGGCGTGCACGATGTCGGCCATCGTCGCGAGGGCGCCACCGGGCGTGCGCGACTCGTAGCCCTCGAGCACCGCGGCGGGCTTGTCGGCCCAGAACGGGCTGTCGCCGATGATGCCGGGGTGCAGTCCGTTGACGCGCATGGGCGCGAGCTCGAGCGCCATCGAGTGGGTGAGGCCCTCGACGCCGCCGTTGATCGTCGCGACCGTCGTCGAGCCGGGGTACGGTGCGTCCTTGGCACGGCCACCGAAGAGCACGATGCCGGTGTCGTTCGAGGCGGGCAGGCGGTCGAGCAGCGCGTGCACGGTCTCGGTGTAGCCGACGAGCTTGAGGGTCACGAGCCGGCGGGCGCGCTCGATGCTGTACTCGCGCACCGAGTTCGCGTCGCGCTCGATCGCGGCGAGCACGAGGCCGTGCACCTCGCCGACGGGCTTGAGGCTCTCGGCGATCTGCTCGGGCTCGGAGATGTCGACGGCGAGGCCCTGCGCGTCGGGGCCGATCGACGCGGCGATCGCCTCCGCGCGCTCCTGGTCACGACCGGTGATGATCACCTTGTCGCCGCGCGCGACGACCTCCTTGGCGATCTCCAGGCCGATGCCGGAGGTTCCTCCGACGACGAGAATGGTGCGCTGGGTCACTGCTGCTCCTTGAGCGGGATGGTGGGTGGGGCTGCTACTCGCCGAGCTTGTCGGCGAGGTAGTTCCAGTCGCGCGCGAAGCGGTAGGCGTGGCGCGGGGGCATCTGGGGCGACTGCGTCTCGAGCCAGCGCACCGGCTCGCCGACGGCTTTGAAGGAGTGCACGCAGCCGACGCCGGCCCAGGCGATGTCGCCGGGCTTCATCCGGAACTCCTGCCCGTCGAAGGTCGCGTCGACCTCGCCGTCGAGGATGAGATAGGCCTCCTCGAGCGGGTGGTCGTGCGGCCCGGCGACGCCGTCGGGCTCGTACTGCACCATGAACATGGTGTGCAGCACCGAGCCGAGGTCGCTGTCGACCATCATCTTGAGCGAAATGCCGCTGTAGACCAGCAGGGCGGTGCGCATGCTCGCCGACTGCGCGAGCAGCTCCTGCGACTGCTTGCCGGGATTCATCTGCTCGGTCGTGATCGCGCCGAAGGAGCGCGTGCGCGGGTCGCGCGGGTCGACCTTCAAGGGCGCGCCCGGCTCGATGTCGGGCACGCGGAAGGTGTCGCTGTGGTACTTGATGCGCGGCGGCGGCGAGAAGATGTCGCTCCAGACGGCGACGGCGTCGCCGACGCTGCGCCAGGAGTGCGGCACACCGAGCGGGATGACGCCGTAGTCGCCGGCGGCGAGGTGCACCGTGGCCTCGGGGGTGACGAGCAGCGCCTCGCCCTCGATCATGTGGAACGACTCCTCGAAGGAGTGCACGTGGGTCGGGATGCGCCCGCCCGGCTCGAGTCGCGAGAGACCGAAGTCGGTGTGCACGGCGCCGTCGTCGTACCCGACCGCGCACCAACGGGTGTATCCGCTGGAGTCCGGTGCGAGTGCGCCGGGGTCGCGGTAGTCGGCCTCCTCAGCCGTGCGAACGACGAATCGGGTGCTCATGTGCGCTCCTCCGTCCAGCCATCACGCTGAACACCTGCGTTCAGCCTTGGTGAACACAAGTGAAGCCGCCGGAGGGCGGAAAGTCAAGCAGGCCTACGCCAGCGCGCGCCTTCGCGCCACCTCGTAGAGCGTCACGCTCGCGGCGATGCCCGCGTTGAGCGACTCGGTCGCCGCCGAGATCGGGATCGACACGATCGCATCGCACGTCTCGGTGACGAGCCGCGAGAGCCCCTTGCCCTCGCTGCCGACGACGATGACGAGCGGCTGGTCGGCGAGCTCGAGCTCGGGCAGCTGCACGTCGCCGCCGCCGTCGAGGCCGAGGATGAACAGCCCCTCGCTCTTGAGCTGCTTGAGCGTCTGCGTCAGGTTCGGCGCCATCGCGACGGGCGTGCGCGCCGCGGCGCCGGCCGAGGTCTTCCACGCCGCGGCCGTCACGCCGACCGAGCGGCGCTGCGGCACGATGACGCCGTGCCCGCCGAACGCGGCCGTCGAGCGGATGATCGCGCCGAGGTTGCGCGGGTCGGTCACGCCGTCGAGCGCGACGAGCAGCGGCGCCTGGCCGCGCTTGCCCGCGGCCTCGACGAGGTCGAGCGGGTGCGCGTACTGGTACGCCGGCACGGTGATCGCGATGCCCTGGTGCACGGCGTCGGGGCCCGTGAGGCGGTCGAGCTCGGGCCGCATGACCTCGAGCACGGGGATGCCGCGCTTCGTCGCGAGGCCGAGGGCCTCCTTGACGCGGTCGTCCATCTCGACGCGCGCGGCGAGGTAGAGGGTCGTGGCGGGGATGCGCGCCCGCAGCGCCTCGAGCACCGAGTTGCGCCCGCTCAGCACCTCCGCGTCGCCCGTCTTCTTGGCCGAGCGCGGGCCCCCGCTCGTCGAGGTCGCGGTCGAGGGCTTGCGGGTGGCGCTCGCCGCACCGGCGCCGCCGCGCCCGGAGCGCGACCGCGCGGCCTCGAGCCGCTCCTGCGCCGCCTTGCGCTTGCCGGCGGGGTGCCAGCTGCGGTCCTCCGCCTTCGGCGTGGGGCCGCGGCCCTCGAGCGCCTGCCGCCCCTGACCGCCCGAGCCGACGGTCGGGCCCTTCTTCTTCTTGCTCGCGCCGGGGCGCCCAGGCTTAGCCATCGATACTCCAGTCGGTTCCCGTGGGGGTGTCCTCCACCACGATCCCGGCCGCGGCGAGGTCGTCGCGAATGCGGTCGGCAGTGCTCCAGTCTCGCGCATCGCGCGCGGCCCGGCGTTCGACGATGAGCCGATCGACGAGGGATGCCAGGGCCCGGTGCGTCGCGTCGGCCCCGTCCCGGGCATCCGCCGCCTCGAGATCGAGCCCGAGCACGCCGACCATGGCGAGCACCGCGGCCCGCGCTGCGCCTGCCGCCGCCACGTCGTCGGCGTCGAGCGCGGCGTTGCCCGCCCGGACGGTCTCGTGCAGCGCGGCGAGGGCTGCGGGGGTCGAAAGGTCGTCGTCCATGGCCGCGGCGAAGGCCTCGGGCACCTCGGCCGGCAGCTCGGCGAACCAGGTGCCCTCCACACGCCGCCCGGCGCGCGCGACGAAGCCCTCGATGCGGTCGAGCGCCGCCTCGGCCTCGGCGAGCGAGCCCTCGGTGTAGTCGATCGTCGAGCGGTAGTGCGCCGAGCCGAGCCAGTAGCGCACGACGGCGGGCCGCGCCGAGCCGAGCAGGTCGGCCGCGAAGACGGAGTTGCCGAGCGACTTCGACATCTTCTGCCCGCCGATGGTGACGAGCCCGTTGTGCACCCAGTGCCGGGCGAAGCCGTCGCCCGCGGCCCGCGACTGCGCGAGCTCGTTCTCGTGGTGCGGGAACCGCAGGTCGAGCCCCCCGCCGTGGATGTCGAAGGCGTGGCCGAGGTAGCGCTGCGCCATCGCCGAGCACTCGATGTGCCAACCGGGGCGGCCGGCGCCCCACGGCGAGTCCCAGTGCGCGCTCGCCGGCTCGTCGGGCTTGGCGCCCTTCCACAGGGTGAAGTCGCGCGGATCGCGCTTGGCGCGCGCGGGCGCGTCGCCGGCGTCGTCCATGTCGTCGGGCGACTGTCGCGTGAGCTCGCCGTAGGCCGGCCAGCTGCGCACGTCGAAGTAGACGTCGCCGGAGCCGTCGTCGGCGGCGTAGGCGTGGCCCCGCTCGAGGAGCGCCGCGATGATGGCGTGCATGCGGTCGATCGACGCGGTCGCGCGCGGCTCGTAGGTTGGGGGCAGGATGCCCAGCGCTCGATACGCGGCGGAGAACTCGAGCTCGACGCGGTACGCGAGCGCGTGCCACGGCTCGGCGTCGCTCGCGCCCGCGAGGATCTTGTCGTCGATGTCGGTGACGTTGCGGATGAAGGTCACCGCGTAGCCCCGGTGCGCGAACCAGCGCCGCCACAGGTCGTACACGAGCGCGCTGCGCACGTGCCCGATGTGCGGAGCCGACTGCACGGTGGGGCCGCACACGTACATGCCGACGCGGCCGGGCTCGAGGGGCTCGAAGTCGACGACGGCCTGCTGCAGGCTGTCGTAGAGGCGCACGGTCACGCCGGCCAGCCTATCGGCGGGGCTCGGCGGCGCGCGGGTCGGCGCTCGCGGCGAGCAGCGCCGTGGCGATCGCAGCGACGCCCTCGCCCCGGCCCGTGAAGCCGAGGCCGTCGGTCGTCGTCGCGGCGACGCTCACGGGCGCGCCGACGATGCGCGTCAGCAGCGCCTCGACTTCGGCGCGGCGGGGCGCGAACCGGGGCCGGCGGGCGACGACCTGCACGGCGACGTTGACGATGTCGAAGCCGGCCTCGCGCACGAGCTCGCGCGTGGCGACGAGGAAGACCTCGCCGCGCGCGTCGGCGAACCGCGGGTCGTCGACGCCGAACCGCGAGCCGATGTCGCCGAGCCCGGCCGCGGAGAGCAGCGCGTCGCAGAGGGCGTGGCTGATCGCGTCGCCGTCGCTGTGCCCGGCGAGGCCGGGCTCGTCGGGCCAGTGCAGGCCACCCAGCCACAGCGGCGCGCTCTCGTCGTAGGCGTGCACGTCGATGCCGATGCCCGTGCGCAGGGCGGGGCGCTCGCCGCCGACGAGCTGCTCGGCCCGCCGAAGATCCCACGGTGTCGTGATCTTGAAGCCGCGGGCGTCGCCCTCGACGACGACGACGGGATGCCCGGCGGCGCGATGCACGCTCGTGTCGTCGGTGTGGTCTGCCGCGGCCTCGGCGATCGCCGCGCGGTACAGCGCGAACGGGAAGCCCTGCGGCGTCTGAATCGCGGCGAGGTCGCTGCGGTCGACGGGCTCGAGCACGCGGTGCTCGGCGTCGCGCCGCGCGATCGTGTCGACGACGGCGAGGGCCGGCACGACGCCGACGCCGTCGGCGCGCACGCGCGCGATGACGCGCTCGAACACCTCGGGAGTCTGCAGCGCGCGCGCCGCGTCGTGGATGAGCACGAGCTCGGTCTGCTCGGGCAGGGCGGCGAGCCCGGCCTGCACCGACTGCTGGCGCGTCGAGCCCCCCGCGACGACGCGCACGTGGTCGCGGGCCGCTCCGGCGGCGTGCGCGGCGATCGCCGTCGCCTCCTGCAGGTGCGAGGCGGGCGCGACGATGACGACGCTCGCGGGCTCGGCGAGCGCGAAGACGGCGTCGAGGCTGCGGTCGAGCAGCGTGCGGCCGCCGACGGGCACGAAGGCCTTGGGCTGCGGCTGCCCGAGCCGGGTGCCGCTGCCCGCCGCGACGACGACGACCCCGACCGCGGGAGCCGGGGGCTCCGCGCGCGCGGGGTCGTCAGCAGTCGTCATGGCTGCGCCGTCGGCGTCGCGACGGCGAGGCTCAGGAGGCGAGCACCTCGTCGAGGACGCTCGAGGCCTTCTCCTCGTCGGTCTTCTCGGCGAGGGCGAGCTCGGAGATCAGGATCTGGCGCGCCTTGGCGAGCATGCGCTTCTCGCCCGCGCTGAGGCCGCGGTCCTGATCGCGGCGCCACAGGTCGCGCACGACCTCCGACACCTTGATGACGTCGCCCGAGGCGAGCTTCTCGAGGTTCGCCTTGTAGCGGCGCGACCAGTTGGTGGGCTCCTCGGTGAACGGCGCGCGCAGCACCTCGAACACCTTGTCGAGACCCTCCTGGCCGATGACGTCGCGAACGCCGACGAGGTCGACGTTGTCAGCCGGAACCTCGATCGTGAGATCACCCTGCGTGACGTTGAGCTTGAGGTAGAGCTTCTCTTCGCCCTTGATGATTCGGTTCTTGACTTCGATGATCGTCGCCGCCCCGTGGTGGGGGTACACGACCGTCTCGCCGACCTGGAAAAGCATGGATGGTGGTCCTTCCGCAGAACCTCGATTCTACCACAGCGGTTTCTCAGCATCCCCGGCCGGCCCGGCACGCGCCCCGCGTTCGCGCGCGCTGAACAGAGCCTGAGACCTGGCTAGACTGGGGGAGGTCGCACGACTGCTCGCGCGATGGCTCGCGCCCGCGACCGCAGACTCGATGGGCTCTGGAGGCTATCCGTGAACAACCGCTGGGCGACGACGATCGCTCTCGCCGCCGTCGTGGCGCTCGGGACGACCGGCTGCACGTTCGACGCCGAGATCGCCACGAACATCCCGTACGAGCCCAGCGACGGCGCCGGCACCACGGTCGGCGACATCGCCGTGCGCAACGCCCTGCTCATCACCGACGACGGCGACCGCCTCAACCTCGTGGTCTCGCTCGTCAACACCGGCGACGAGAACCGCGCCGTGACCATCCAGTGGGAGTCGGGCAGCGGCCGCGAGAGCGAGCGCGTCGTCGTCGACGGCCAGAGCACGACCTCGCTCGGCGGCCCCGAGCAGGAGCAGATCATCATCGAGGGCGTCGACGTGACCCCCGGCGCGCTCTACCCGGTCTTCTTCCAGTACGGCGACGAGCCCGGCAGCGAGCTGCAGGTGCCCGTGCTCGACGGCGCGCTGCCCGAGTACGAGCTCTACGTGCCCGAGGCCGACCCCGAGTCGACCGACTAGGGCCCGCGCTCGGTCGGGCCGATCGACCGGACGGCGCCGGTTCGCCGACGCCGCTCGACCGGTGGGCGCGCGCCGAGCATCCGCCCCCTACGCCTCGAAGCGGTAGCCGAGGCCGCGCACCGTCAGCAGCAGCTGCGGGTTCGACGGGTCGGCCTCGATCTTCGAGCGGATGCGCTTGACGTGCACGTCGAGCGTCTTGGTGTCGCCGAAGTAGTCGGCGCCCCACACGCGGTCGATGAGCTGCCCCCGGGTCAGCACGCGGCCGGCGTTGCGCAGCAGCAGCTCGAGCAGCTCAAACTCCTTCAGCGGCATCGCGATCTCGCGACCGTTGACGCTCACCTGGTGGCGATCGACGTCGACGCGCACCCCGCCGGCCTCCAGCACGCCGTCGTCGATGACCTCGTCGTCGACGCGGCGCCGCAGCACCGCCCGGATCCGCGCCAGCAGCTCGCGTGTCGAGTACGGCTTCGTCACGTAGTCGTCGGCGCCGAGCTCGAGGCCCACGACGATATCGACCTCGCTGTCCTTCGCCGTGAGCATGATGATCGGCACGCTCGAGCGCTGCCGGATCTCGCGGCACACCTCCGTGCCGGGCAGCCCCGGCAGCATGAGGTCGAGCAGGATCAGGTCGGCCCCGGCGCGGTCGAACTCGGCGAGCGCCGCCGGCCCGTCCTCCGCGACCGCGGTCTCGTAGCCCTCCCGACCGAGCAGGTAGGCGAGCGGCTCGGAGAGCGAGGGCTCGTCGTCGACGATGAGAATGCGGGTCATGCGCGGGCCTTCGGGGTCAGGGCGGAGGTCAGGGCGGTCGTCAGCGGCGGCAGCACGGCGGGCGTGGAGTCGGTCGCGCGCGGCAGACGCAGCGTGAACGTCGAGCCTCGGCCCGGCTGCGACCACACGCGCACATCGCCGCCGTGGTTCTGCACGACGTGCTTGACGATGCTGAGGCCGAGGCCCGTGCCGCCCGTGGCGCGAGCGCGCGCCTGGTCGACGCGGAAGAAGCGCTCGAACACCCGGTCGAGGTCCTCTTCGGCGATGCCGATGCCCTGATCGGTCACCGCGATCTCGACCACGTCGTCGAGCGCGGTGACGCCGATGCCCACGCGCGAGGGGCTCGGCGAGTACTGCACGGCGTTCGCGATGAGGTTGTGCACGGCCGTGACGAGCATCCCCTCGTCGCCCCAGACGCGCTCGCCGCTGCGGGCGCCGGAGACGAGGGCGATGCGGTGCGACTCGGCCGTCACCCGGTTCTGGTCGATCGCCGCCTGGATGACCCGGTCGACGTCGACGACGTCGGGGTCGGTGAGCGCGTCGGCGGCCTGCAGGCGGCTGAGCTCGATGATCTCCTGCGTCATCGTCGCCAGGCGCGTCGACTCCTTGCTCATGCGCTTCGCGAAGCGCCGCACCTGCTCGGGGTCGTCGGCGGCCTGCTCGAGCGCCTCCGCCAGCAACCCGATCGCGCCGATCGGCGTCTTCAGCTCGTGGCTGATGTTGGCGACGAAGTCGCGGCGCACCGCCTCCAGGCGCACCGACTCGGTGCGGTCGTCGGCGAGCAGCAGCACGAAGCGCGTGCCGAGCGGGGCGACGCGCACCGTCAGGTGGATGCTCGCATCGCCGAGCGGTCCGCGCGCGATGTCGACGTCCTCCGTCACGGCCTCGCCCGAGCGTCGCACGCGGTCGACGAGGTCGACGAGCGGCGCGTGCACGAGCGTGCGGTGCCACACGAGTCCGAGCGTGTGCGCCCCGGGGCTCGCCTTGACGACGTTGTTGCTCGGGTCGACGACGGCGCCGGCGGTGTCGAGCACGTCGAGCACGTGTGCGATGCCGTCGGGCACCGCCGTCGACGTCACCTCGGCCGCGACACGACCCCGCCGGGCTGCGGCGACGACCGTGGCGACAGCGCCTCCCCCGATCACCGCGCCGAGGAGCAGCGCGAGGGGCACCAGCAGTGCCGAGTCCATGAGCACTAGATTAGACACCACTTCCCGCCCCGGAACGCCCGGAACGGGACGGCGAGCGCCCGGTGCCGAGAGTTCGCTCTCGCGTCACCTGCCGTTCACCCGCGACGAGCAGTGTGGGCCCCGACTGTGCGCCCCGAGACCAGCAAGGACGTGACCTGATGCGCGAAGTGTTCCAGCAGGAGCTGCGAGAGGTGCAGGAGCGCCTCGTCGAGATCTCGACCCTCGTCGCGACCTCCATGGACAACGCCACGCGGGCCTTCAACGAGTCCAACGTCTCCCTCGCCGAGCAGGTCATCGCCGAGGACTCCAAGATCGACGTAGCCGCAGCCGAGCTCGACGAGCTCGCCATCAACATCCTCGCCCGTCAGCAGCCCGTCGCGCGCGACCTGCGCATCGTCGTCAGCGCGCTGCGCATCAGCGCATCGCTCGAGCGCATGGGCGACATGGCCGAGCACATCGCGCAGCTCGCCCGCTACCGGTTCCCGGAGAAGGTCGTGCCCAAGAGCCTGCGCCCCACCTTCGCCGAGATGGGCCAGGTCGACGTGCAGATCGCCCGCATGCTCGTCGAGCTGCTCACGACGGAGGACGTCAAGATCGCCGAGGCCATCCGCAACGAGGACGACAAGGTCGACGCCCTGCACCTCAGCGTCTTCGACAAGGTGCTCGGCGAGACCTGGAAGGGCCAGGCCATCGACACCGTCGACGCCACCCTCGCCTCGCGCTACCACGAGCGCTTCGCCGACCACGCCGTGTCGATCGCCAAGAAGGTGCAGTACCTCGCGACCGGGGACTGGGTGCCGCAGGCGCACTAGGTCGGCGCGGCCCAGGCGGGCCGGGCGAGGGCCCCGCCGGCGCTGACGGTCAGTGCGGTGCGACGCCCTCCGGCGCGGGCGGCATGTCGAACTCGAACCCCATGACGCGATGGAACCGGGCGAGCCCGTTCCAGACCGAGATCGACATCGTGAGCTCGACGAGCTCGCGCTCGTCGAAGAGCGACTGCAGTCGGCTGCGCAGGGCGTCATCGATGATCGTCGGATGCTCGGCCGGAGCCAGACGCGCGGGCTCGAGCGTGAGTTCTCGCGTGAGCTCGAGGGCCGCGCGCAGGCGGTCGTCGAAGCCCCGCCACTCGCCCGCCACGACCAGTTCGAGCTCGCGCTCGTCGACGCCGTTGCGGCGCGCGGAGGCGGTGCGGTGGCTCACGGTGTAGGCGCAGCGGTTGAGCGACCCGACCAGGAGCGCGCTGAGATCCTTGGTTCGAGCATCCAGTCGGCCGGGGCCGGCGACGGCGCGCAGGAACGGCAGGTACGCCGCGAACAGGTCGGGGCTGTGCATGATCGCGCGCCAGGTCTCGAGCGCCTGACCGTACTGGGCGATGCCGGAGTCGGCGACGGCGCGAGCCTCGCCCTCGAGCGTCGCGGGGTCGACGAGACTGACGAGCCGCACGGTCAGCGCCCCCGCTCGAACATCGCCGAGAACTCGGCGAGCGACGTCTGCAGCGCCTCGTCGTAGCCGAGCTCGGCGAAGCGGTAGAGCGAGGGCCGGCCCGCGAGCACAGCGTCTCCGGCGCGCGCGGCGCGCTCGAGCCACGCCGTCGCGTCGGCCTCAAGACGCTCGGGCTCGAGCACGGCGTTGACGAGCCCGACCTCGCGGGCGCGCTCGGCGCTGAACGGCTCACCGGAGCCGATGTTCTCCATGGCCCAGCGCACGCCGATGCGGTGGACGATGGGCACCTGGGCGATCATCGGCCAGACGCCGACGCTCACCTCGTAGGTGCCCAGACGCGCGGTCGGGGTCGCGACCGCGTAATCGCAGACCGCGACGATCGAGGCGCCCGAGGCCACGGCATCCCCGTTGACGGCCGCGGCGATCGGGGTGCGCAGGGTCGGGAAGACACGCAGCAGGCTGACGAGCGAGGTGGCGAAGGCCACCGGATCGGCGCCCGCGCGGATCGCCGGGACGTCGAGTCCGCCGCAGAAGCTCTCACCCGCGCCGGTCAGCAGGATGCCGGTCACCTCCGGATCGCGATCGGCAGCCAGGATGGCCGACGTGACCGTGCTCATCACCTCGGGGTTGAGCAGGTTGGCCCCTGGGCCACGGATCTCGATGCGGGCGATGCTGGTCATGCTGCGACTCCTTCGCGCGTGGACTCTGTCGACGATGATGCCTCGAGCCGGCGCCTCCGCACGAGTGCGCGCCGCACGAGCCGACTCAGGCCGGAGAGCACTCCCATCGCGCCGTCGGGGGCGAAGCGCACGATGAGGATCACGATGATCGCCTCGATGAGCGATGCCCACCCGGCGAAGTCGGCCGTGAACTGGCGCAGCACGAAGACGGCGACCGCCCCGATGAGCGGCCCGTAGAGCGTGCCGAGCCCGCCGATGACGCAGATGATCACCGCGTCGAGCGTGTACTGGATGCTGAAGGCCGACTGCGGCGTTACCTGCCCGTTCTGCAGCGCGACGACTGCGCCCATCACGCCGACGAGGAAGGCGGAGATGGCCCACGTCGGCAGCAGCGTGCGAAGGCGGCGCACACCGAGCGCGAGCGCGCCGTCCTCGTTGTCGCGCAGCGCCAGCAGCCGCAGACCGAGCGGCAGGTCGACGATGAGCTGCGAGACGATGACCGCCACAAGGGCGAGCACGACAGCGATGCGCATCACGGTGAGCAGGTCGACGCTCTGATCGAGCGGTATCGAGTAGCCCTGCGATGCCCGCGTGAAGTCCCAGTTGAGCATCCACCCCTGCACTGCGAGGGCGAGGCCGAGCGTGCCGATGGCGAAGTACGGGCCGCGCAGACGCAGCATGGGGTAGGCGAGCACGACGCCGATGAGGGCGGCGATGACCCCCGACAGCACGAGCACGACGACGAGCGGCAGACCGAGCAGGTCGAGGATGACCGCGGTGGCGTAGCCGCCCACCCCCACGAAGATCGAGTGGCCGAGCGAGAACTGCCCGCCGAACCCGCTGACGAGGTTCCAGCTCATGGCGAGCACCGCGAGCAGCAGCAGCGAGGTCAGCTGGTTGACCGTCGCCAGCCGAAGACCCTCGGACGACGCGAGCAGCGCGACGGCGACGAGCAGGGGCGCGCCGTAGCGAGCCAGTCGGGCGAGCGCCCGCGGTGCGCGCGAGGCTCGAGGAGCGGTGAGGTCGGTCATGCGCGCTGCACCTTCGCGAACAGGCCCTGGGGGCGGAGGAGGAGGACGACCACGAGCGCGCCGAAGACGGCCACGTCGCGGTACTGGGCGCCGAAGACGGCGGCGGCGATCGTCTCGACGAGGCCGACGGTGATGCCACCGGCGAGCGTGCCGCGAGCACTGCCGAGGCCGCCGATGACGACGACGGTGAACGCGCGCAGCAGCCAGCCCGTGCCGGCGACCGGATCGACCGAGAACGAGAGGGCGATGAGCGCGCCGCCGATGGCCGAGACCGCCGCCGCGACGGCGAGCACCATGGCGTAGGTGTGCTTGAGGTCGATGCCCACGAGGCCCGCCGCGTCGGGGTCGAAAGCTGCCGCGCGCACCTGGCGCCCGAAGCGCGAGCGCCGCAGCGTGAGATCGAGCACGATCACGAGCGCGACGCCGATGACGGTCGCGATGAGCAGCGTCGTGCGCATGCCGACGCCCAGCACCTCGACTTGCGAGGCCGCGTAGGGGGCGTTGAGCGTGCGCGGGTCGGCGGTGAAGACGAGCAGCAGCACGGTCTGCACGACGACGGAGACGCCGAAGGTCGCCGTGATCGGCGCCTCCGTCGAGTGCCGCATGAGCGGCGTCAGCAGGTAGCGCTGCAGCGGATAGGCGAGGGCGCCCACGATGAGCGCGGCGGGGATCGCGAGCAGCAGCGGGTCGCCGCCGAGGCTCACGACGAGCAACGACGTCACATAGCCGCCGAGCACGAGGAACTCGCCGTGCGCGAGGTTCACCATCTTGATGACCCCGAACACGAGCGACAGCCCCAGTGCGACGGTCGCGTAGAGTCCGCCGAGCAGGATCCCCTGGACCACGAGCTCCATGAGCGCCCTCCCCTCGTCCCCTACTGCAGGCCGGGCACGGGCACGGCGATGGAGGACGCCGCGTCACCGCCCGCGTTCAGCACGAGCACCTGGTCGCCGCCGACCCACTGGGTCTGCACGGCGGGCAGGGCGGCCGTGTGGTCGTCGGCAAACGCGATGCTGCCGGCCGGGTACTCGCCGTCGGTGGCCGCGATGGCCGCCACGATCGCGTCGGCCTCGAGCGAGCCCGCCGATTCGATGGCCTCAATGAGGATGCGCGCGATCGAGTAGCCGTAGGCGATCGTGCCGAGGTCGCTGTTGACGCCGCCGGTCTGCTCGGCGAAGTCGGCGATGAAATCGGCCTCACGATCGAGGCCCATGCCCTCGGCGTACCAGTTGGCGGCGAGCACGCCGTCGGCGAGGCCGTCGCTCAGCTGCGGGTAGCCGCCGGTGTTGCCGGCCTTCTCGAGGAAGAGCACCTCGGGCTGGTAGCCCTGAGCCTTCATCTCGCGCAGCAGCGCGATGCCGTCCGGCGGGATCACCTGGGCGATGACGACCTCGGCGCCCGAGGCCTTCGCCTCGGAGACCTGGGCCGAGAAGTTGGTGTTGCCGACCGGAAACTCCTCGTGAGCGACGATCTCGTAGCCGAACGACTCGGCCTTGTCGGCCCAGAGCCCGCCCATGACGATGCCGTCCTCCTCGAGGTCGGTGAAGAGCGCGACCTTCTTGTTCGTCTCTACCAGATCGGCCGCCTGGAACTGCGTGTCGGTCATCTGCACCTCGTCGAAGAAGGCGTCGAAGGCGTACTTCCAGCCCTCGGGGTTCGCGCCCTTCCACGCCTGGATGGGCGTGATCGTCATGATCGCCGGCACCTTCAGCTGCTCGGCGGCGAGCGAGACGGGAATGCTCAGCGGCGGCGTCGCCGGACCGAGGAGCGCGACGGCGCCCGACTCGAGCACGAGGTCGCGGGCCTGCTCGCTCGCCGTCTCGGGCGTCGAGGCGTTGTCCTGGATCTCGAGCGCGAGCTCGCGCGCGACGCCGTCGACGGTGATGCCGCCGGCCTCGTTGATCTCGTCGACGGCGAGCTGGTATCCCACTTCGAGCGACGTGCCGAAGGCCTGAAGAGGTCCGGTCAGGGGAAGGCTCGCGCCGAGGACGACCGGGTCGTCGGCGGATCCGCCTGCGGCGGAGCAGCCGGCCGTGAGGCCGAGCGCGAGGACGATCGTCGAGGCGACGACCGTGCGGCGGAATGCGGTCATGCGAAGTGCTCCTTTGCGGTTCTGCATGGTCGGGATGGTGCGAAGGGGGTCAGGAGGAGGCGTCGTCCGAGATGCCCAGGTAGGCGCGGGCGAACTCCTCCTCGCTGAAGTCCCGGGGGTGGCCCCGGAAGATGACGTCGCCGCGGCGCAGCAGCAGCACGCTGTCGGCGAGCTCGAGCGCCTGGTGCACGTTCTGCTCGATGAGGATCACGGCGGTGCCCCACGAGGCGATGCGCTCGACGGCGTCGAGCATGCGGTCGACGATGAGGGGGGCGAGCCCGAGCGAGAGCTCATCGAAGATGAGCACGCGCGGCTCGCTCGCGAGCGCTCGGCCGATCGCGACCATCTGCTGCTCGCCGCCGGAGAGCGTGCCGGCGGCGCGATTCTGGAGCTCGCGCAGGCGGGGGAAGAGCTCGTGCACGCGATCGAGCGGCTCGCGATGGCGCGCCGAGCGCAGCCCGAGCTCCAGGTTCTCGCGCACCGTCATGTCACCGAAGAGCCGCCGACCCTCCGGCACGAGCGCGATACCGGCCCGCACGCGCTGGTGAGCGCTGCGGTGGTGCACGGGCTCGCCGTCGAGCAGGATCGCGCCGGTACGGGCCGTCGACG
Organism: Microcella alkalica; assembly: GCF_014595885.1. Lineage (GTDB taxonomy): Bacteria > Actinomycetota > Actinomycetes > Actinomycetales > Microbacteriaceae > Microcella > Microcella alkaliphila_B. The sequence continues at coordinate 159,688 of NZ_JABUKC010000003.1, forward strand.
CGCCCTGCAGCGTGCGGGCGAGGGTCGACTTGCCTGCGCCGTTGGCGCCGAGCACGGCGAGCACCTCGCCGGCGGCGATCGTGAACGACACGTCGTTCACGACGGTGATCGGCCCGTAGCCCGCCGAGACGCCGTCGACCTGCAGGAGGGCGGGCGCGTCGCCCGGCAGCGGCGGGCGCTGCCGACGCGGCTCATCCGACTCTCGCGCCGAGCCCAGGTAGATCTCGATCACGCGGGGGTCAGTCGAGACCTCCTGCGGCGTGCCCTCCATGAGCGACTTGCCCCACTCGAGCACGAGCACGCGGTTCGCCAGACGGTGCAGCACCTCCTGCACGTGCTCGACGATGACGAGCGTGCGACCGCTGGCGTGCACCGCTGCCACGAGCGTGATGAGCTCGTCGAGGTCGGCGCCCGTGAGCCCGGCGGCGACCTCGTCGAGCAGCACGACCTGCGGGTCGAGCGCGAGCGCCCGCGCGAGCTCGAGACGCTTGAGCTCGAGCAGCCCGAGCTGCCCCGCGGGCCGGTCTGCGGCGGCCAGCATGCCCGTGAGCTCGAGCGCCTCGTGCACCACCGCGGCGCGGTGTCGCCTCGGCACGACCTGCGCGGCGACCTCGACGTTCTGGCGCACGGTTAGCTGCCGGAACGGCTTCGGGATCTGGTGAGCGAGACCCACGCCGTTGCGAGCGGCGTCGCCGCGCGCCGAGCGATTCATGTCCTGCCCGCACACCGTCAGCTCGCCGGTGCTCGGCCGGCGCACGCCGGCGAGCAGCGACAGCAGCGTGCTCTTGCCCGCGCCGTTGGGGCCCATGATGCCGAGCACGTCGCCGCGGCGCAGCTCGAAGCTCACGTCGCTCAGCGCCGTGACGCCGCCGAAGGTGCGCGAGACACCGGCTGCGCGGATCAGCACGTCCTGTGCGGGGTTCTCGTCCGTCATGATCATCGTCGATCTCCGGAAGCGCTCGCTGCCGACCGGATCAGGCGGCGACCGAGTCGCCGACCCGGATGCTGCGCGTGATCTCGTCGAAGTGCTCGGCCAGCTCCTCCGCCGTCGAGGCCGTGGCCGCGACGTAGAAGTCGGGGCGCACGAGCATGTGCGCGCGGTCGTGCTCGCGCAGCCAGCTCGAGTACGTGCCGTCGAGGTCGACGACGTCGGCGCCCGAACCGGGGGCGCCGACGGTCAACTGCCGACCGCCGAGGGCCGCGAAGCGCTCGGCGCGCTCGCCCGTGAGCGGAGCATCCGCGCCCACGGCGCTGATGACGAACCAGCCGCGACCCACGACGTCGTCGAAGCGACCCGTGCGGCCGCCCGCGGCGACGATGCTCTGCACCGAGGGCTTGCCCGCGAGCGGGTCGGACTCGATCCACGTGCCGGAGCCCAGTAGCGCCTCGTGCGCGGGCACCGGGCCCGACTGGCTCTGGATCGCGTGCTCGGCCATCATGCGCTCGTTGCGCGCAGCGGCCTCGGCGGGGTCGGCGACGCAGATGACGCGACCGAGGTCGGCCGAGAAGTTGATGTACCACTTCGCCTGCTCGCGGCGCTCGCTCGACCAGTCGTCGAGCAGCTCGAGGCTCGCCTCGTCGCGCAGCACGAGGTCGAGACGCCAGATGAGGTTGACGACGTCGCGCAGTCCCGCGCACATGCCCTCGCCGGCGAACGGCGGCATGAGGTGAGCGGCGTCGCCGACGAGCACCGCGCGGCCCGCGCGCCAGTGCTCGAGGTACTTCGCCTGGAAGCGCCAGACGACCGCGCGCTCGAGCTCGGCGTTGGCGGGGCTGAGATCGAAGGGCTCGAGCAGGCTCCACACCTTCTCGGGCGTCGCGAGCTCGGCGGTGTCTTCGCCCGGCAGTGCCATGAACTCCCAGCGGCGGCGACCGGGGCCGCCAGGCACGACCGTGGTCGGCCGAGCCGGGTCGCACACCTGATAGTGCGCGGTGACGTACTGCGGCATGACCTCGGGCTTGACGTCGACGACGAGCCAGTCGCTGAAGAAGTTCAGGTCGGTGTAGTCGTATCCGATGGAGCGGCGGATGAAGCTGTTCGCGCCGTCGGAGCCGATGGCGAAGCGCGCCTCGATGCGGCCCGTGCGGCCACCCTGCTTGGCGCTCGCGACGACGCCGGCGACCTCGGTCTCGACGTAGTCGACCGTGACGCCCTCGTCGGTCTGCGAGAACGCGACGACCTCGTTGCCGGGGTGCAGGTGCACCGAGGGCAGCGTCTGGATGAGCGTGCGCAGGCGCTCCTCGAGGTCGGGCTGGTTGAACCAGTAGCGGTTGCGCCAGCCGTCCTGTGCCTTCGAGATCCAGTCGACCTCGAGCAGGATCTCCTGCTCGGGCGTCATCCAGAAGTAGTGGTCGTCGTGGTACTCGATCGCAGGGTCGTTGTCAGAGTCGATGCCGAGCGTCGACAGGATGCGCGCGATCTCGTGGTCGAACGTCACCGCGCGCGGCCGACCGAACGGCGTGGGCCAGCGCTCGATGCCGTGCACCGTGTAGCCACGCTGCCCGAGCATGATGCAGGCGAGGAGGCCCACGGGGCCGAGGCCGACGACGACGACGTCGCCGCGGTGCGTCTCAGAGACTGAGGAGGTCTGCGTCATTGGAAACTCCGTACAAATATGAATGGACACTCATCCACGAGTGATTCACCACATTAGAGACTTCCGTCATAATGTCAAGTGAGCTCCTCCAGTGGGGTGCGCGGAGAGAACACGTGGAACAATCACGAGGGCCACGACGGCAGCTCGGCACGGACGGGAAGGAGCGGCGACCATGGCGAAGAGCCCGGGCACCACGGCCGCCGATGAGCGGCCCGTCATGGGCCGCCGCGAGCGCAACGCTCTGCGCACGCGCAACGCCCTCCTGCGCGCCGCGCGCGAGCAGATGGCGCAAGGCGGGCCGGAGTCAGTGACGATCCTCGCGATCACCGAGCGCGCCGACATCGGTCAGGGCACGTTCTACAACTACTTCAAGTCGCGCGACGACCTCATCGATGAGGCGATCCTCGACACCGTCGAACGGCTCGGCCAGCGCCTCGACGCCATGTCGCACGGCCTGGAGGACGCCGCCGAGGTCTATTCGTTCTCGCTGCGGCACCTCATGCGCACCGCGCTCTCGGACCCGGTATGGGGCTGGTTCATGGTGCGCGTCGGCATCGCTCAGCAGGGCCTGCTGCAGGCGCTCGGCCCCCGTGCGGCACGCGACCTGCAGTACGGCGTCGACACGGGCCGCTTCACCGTCCCCGACGTTCGCCTCGCCGCCGCCATGACCCTCGCCTCCGTGCTCGGCGCCATGCGCGAGTACCTCGAGCACCGCACCGTCGGCGACCCCACCGACCACTACGCCGAATACCTGCTGCGCATGGTCGGCATTCCGCCGATCGAGGCGCACGAGATCGTGCAACGACCCCTGCCGCCGCTGCCCGACGCCGTCGACGACGAGGACTGAGCGCTTGCTGGTTCCCGCTCCTCCAGGAGCGGGCAGCGTCTGCTGGTTCCCGCTCCTCCAGGAGCGGACAGTGCTTGCTGGTTCCCGCTCCTACAGGAGCGGGAACTGCTCAACGACCCTGACGCGCGAGCGGTCGCCGTCGGGGGCGAGGTCGAGCACCGCGACGGCGCGGAGCTCGAGGCGCTCGCCGCGGTCGATGCGGCTCGCGCGGTCATCCGGGTCGTCGGCGACGGCCACGAACGGCCGGTAGCGGCGCCCCACCAGGGTCGGGTCGTCGACGCGCACCCCGAGGTCGCGGAGGGCCACGACGAGCTCGAGGTGGGCATCCGCCAATCGGCCGTCGTCGACGACGATCGTCGCCTCACGCTCGTCGGCGCCCACGAGATCGTCATCGCCGCCGACCGCCTCGATGACGCCGCCCGGCGCGTACGCCGCTTCGACCGCCGAGACCACCTGGTCGAGGTCGGCGTCGGTCGAGGCGGCGCCGAGCAGCGTCAGGTGCAGGGGCAGCGCGTCGACGTCGAACTCGGCCTCGAGCGCGACCTCGTCGAGGAACGCGACGACCGCGAACCGCAGCACGCGGCCCTCGGCCCTACTTCTTGCCCTGGCTCGCGACCGCGGCGGCGCCAGCGGCGGCGGCCTCCGGGTCGAGGTACTCGGCGGGCTTGATCGGCATGAAGTCGTCGCCCAGCTCGTACACGAGCGGGATGCCCGTCGGGATGTTGAGGCCCGCGATGTCGTCGTCGCTGATGCCGTCGAGGTGCTTCACGAGCGCGCGCAGCGAGTTGCCGTGGGCGGTGACGAGCACCGTCTTGCCGGCCGCGAGATCCTGCGTGATGTCGCTCTGCCAGTACGGCAGCATGCGGTCGATGACGAGCTTGAGGCTCTCGGTGCGGGGCACCTCGCCGTCGATGTCGGCGTAGCGCGGGTCGTGCACCTGGCTGAACTCGGCGTCGTCGGCGAGCGGCGGCGGCGGGGTGTCGAAGCTGCGGCGCCACGTCATGAACAGCTCTTCGCCGTGCTGCTCGAGGGTCTCGGCCTTGTTGAGGCCCTGCAGCGCGCCGTAGTGGCGCTCGTTGAGGCGCCAGCTGCGCTTCACCGGCAGCCAGTCGAGCTCGGCGACCTCGAGGGCGAGGTTCGCCGTGTGGATCGCGCGCTTCAGCAGGCTCGTGTACAGCACGCGGGGCTGCAGGCCCGAGGCCTTGATGAGCTCACCGGCGCGGCGCGCCTCGGCGCGGCCCTGCTCGGTCAGTTCGACATCCACCCACCCGGTGAAGATGTTCTTCTCGTTCCAGACGGAGTGGCCGTGGCGGAGCAGGATCAGCGTGTGCGACATGGGGTCAAGCCTAGCCAGCGCCGGGCATCCGCCCACCCCGTCGGCGCACGGGGCGGTCGGGCGCCCGCGAGAATGGGGCCATGACTCCGCCGCGCGCTGAGGGCCGCATCACGCGCGGCACAACCGGCGTCAACCGGCTGCGGCGCATGGACCGCTGGATCGCCGCCCACCCCGCACTGCGGCACGCCGCCGACCCGCTCGTCGTCGACCTCGGCTACGGCGCCTCGCACCGCACGCCCGCCGAGCTGCTCGCACGGCTGCGGGCGGTGCGGCACGACGTGCGCGTCGTCGGGATCGAGATCGACCCGGCGCGCGTCGCCGCCGCCGCGCCGTACGCGGGCGACGGGCTCTCGTTCGCGGTCGGCGGCTTCGAGGTGCCGCTGGCAGGGGATGCCCGGCCGGCCGTCATTCGCGCGGCCAACGTGCTGCGGCAGTACGACGAGGCCGAGGTCGACGGGGCGTGGCGGCGCATGCTCGCGCGCCTCGCGCCCGGCGGGCTGCTGCTCGAGGGCACGTGCAACGAGGTCGGCCGCGTCGGCAGCTGGGTGGGGCTGCGGGCGGCTGGGGCGCCGGGTGCTGGCGCGTCCGCGGTCGCCGAGACCGGGCCCGAGACCTTCACGATCGCGCTGCACCTCGACTCGCTCGCCGACGCCGGTGGGCCCTCGGTCGTGGCGGAGCGGCTGCCGAAGGCGCTCATCCACCGCAACGTGCCCGGCGAGCGCGTGCACGAGCTGCTGCGCGCGCTCGACACGCAGTGGGCCAGGAACGCGCCACTCGCCACCTTCTCGGCGCGGCAGCGCTGGGTCGCCGCGGTGCGCGGGCTGCGCGACGAGGGATGGCCCGTGCGCGACGGGGTCGCGCGGTGGCGGCTCGGCGAGCTGACGCTGCCGTGGGCCGCGGTCGCGCCGCGCGACGGGGCGCTCGCGGGCGGCGAGTAGCGCGGCGGGGCCCGGCTTCGCGCGCGGCGGCGCGCCGCGGCGGCGCGCGCTACAGCGGCGGCAGCGCCTGTCGCGCCTGCGCCGCGTCGAGCCCCACCGCGACGAGCACGTCGAACACGAGCGAGCGCAGCAGCACGACGACGACCTGGTCGGGCACCGTGACGGCGCCCGGCACGCGGTCGGGCGCGAGCGACCCGGCGAGCGCGAGGCCGAGCACGCGCGCGCGGTCGGCCTCGGCCGGGTCGTCGACGCTCGCGCCGAGGGCCCGCACGATGACGGCCGTCTCGTCGAGCAGCCCCGCGAGCCCGGGGCGCGGCACCCGATCGCGCACGAGGATGTCGACGCGCCGCGCGATCGACCGCACGTGGCGCGTCACCAGGTCGGCGGCCGCGAGCTGCTGCGCCTCGGCGGCGAGCCGGGCGCGACCGCGGCGCAGCCAGGGCGAGTACGCGGCGACGGCGCGGGCCGAGTCGAGCGTCTGCGTCCACTCGTCGACGAGGGGCTGCGTGCGGCGGCTGCGCGCGAGGGCGAGGTCGGCGGCCGGCTCGTCGCCGCGCCGCAGCGCGTCGGCGAGCCCGGTGAGCGATTGGTCGAGCACCGAGAAGAGCGCGCGCGACTCACCGCGCGAGCGCAGCACGTCGAGCCGCGGGATGAGCGCCGTCACGAGCAGCGCCACGACGCCGCCGACGAGGCCGTCGACGACGCGCACGAACACGCCGCCCTCCGGCGCGGGCAGCACGGCGACGAGCATCGACTGCACCGCGGCCGCGATCGCGAACCCCGCCGAGGGCGACACGGCGCGCGCGACGATGAGCGTGATGGCGAGGATCACCGCGATCTGCCCCACCCCCTGCCCGAGCAGCTGCACGAGCACCGCGGCGACGGCGATGCCGACGGTGATGCCGACGACGGTCTCGAGCACGCGCCGCGGCCGGGCGTCACGCGCGAGGCCGAGCGCCGCGATCGTCACCGTCACGGCGACGACGGGCAGCGTGTGCCCGAGCACGAAGGTCGCGATGGCGTAGGCGGTGACGGCCGCCACGACGATCTGCGCGATGGCCGGCAGCGAACGGAGCACGCGCTGGGCGGCGAGGCGGGCATCCATGCGGCGGCGGATGCTGCGCTCGAGCCGCGCGACCGCGTGACCTCGCTCAGCCACGGCCGCCTCCGCGCCCCGCGCGCGCCGCCGAACCCGTCACGGCTCGACGCTAGCGCCGGATCGCCCCGAGCCGCGGGATGCGCGGCACGTTCGCCGTCGCCCCGGCCTCGGGCGGCACGACGACTTCCTGCGCGGCGGCGATCGCCGTCTCGTCGCCGGGCGCGCCATCGGGGCCGGGCAGCTGCGCGGTCACAGCGAGCGCCGCGTCGACCGGCAGGGTGCGCTTGACGACGGCGAGCGCGATCGGCCCGAGCTCGTGGTGCCGCGCGGCGGCGGTGACCCGGCCGACCTCGGCGCCGTCGTGCAGCACGACAGCGCCCGGCTCGGGCAGCACCGACAGCGAGCCGTCGAGGTGCAGCATGACGAGCCGGCGCGGCGGGTGGCCGAGGTTGTGCACCTTCGCCACGGTCTCCTGCCCGCGGTAGCAGCCCTTGCTGAGGTGCACGGCCGAGCGCAGCCAGTCGAGCTCGTGCGGGATCGTGCGGTCGTCGACGTCGGACTGCCGTGGCCGCCACGCGGCGATGCGCAGCGCCTCGAGCGCGAGCGAGCCCGCGACGTGGGCGAGGCCCGAGCGCAGACCGGTGACGAGGCCCGGCAGCGAGGCGCGCGGCACGAGCAGCTCGATGAGCGGGAACTCCGCGCCCGGGTGCGCCTCGACGCCCGCGTACTGCCAGCCTCCCGGCTGCACCTCACCCCAGGGGTCGCGCCACACGAGCGGCACCGCGTTGGGCTCGGCAGGCGAGACGAGCGGCGCGGCGTCGGCGGGCAGCAGCTGCCCGAGTGTCGCCCACTCCCCCGTCGCGTCGGCGACCTCAACGCGCATCATGAACCGCATGCGGTCGAGCCACGCGGCGAGCGCCGCCGCCTGCCCGCCGTCGACGAGCAGCCACGCGGTCGTGCCGTCATCGATGACGCGGATGCTGTGCTCGAGCCGCCCGTTGGGGTCGAGCAGCAGCGTCTCGGCGCTCGACCCCGGCGCGAGCTGCGCGAGCGCCTGCGAGGTGAGCGAGTCGAGGAAGCGCAGACGGTCGTCGCCCGTGACGGTCACGACGCCGCGGTCGGAGAGGTCGACGAGGGCGCGGCCCGCGGCGAGCATCCGCTGCTCGACGACCGGGTCGCCGTAATGACCGGCGGTGGCTCCGAGCGCGACGGCGCCCGGCAGGCTCAGGAAGGCGGACTCAGTCGACACGGGTCAGGGTTCCCGAGGCGTGCGTGCGCAGGTCGTTGCCGAGCGCGGCGATATCCCACGCCCAGAGCAGCCTGCCGTCGACGAGGCCGTAGAGGCGCGTCGCGGCGGCGTACTCCTTCGCGCTCGACGAGCGCATGACGGCGTCGGTCTGCAGGTCGATGCGGGGGCCGTTCACGGTGCCGAGGTAGAGCTCGCTGACCCCGCCGGGGTGGATGAGCGCGACCTCGATCTCGAAGTCGCCGCGGCTCGTGCGCAGCGTCTCGACGCTCTCGGCCGTCGGGTAGGGGCGCTCGCCGACGCCGGGCAGCATGCCGGGGCCGGGGTCGCCGGGCAGGGAGGGGCGGTGCAGGCGCCAGTAGCCGGCCTCGGCGTTGAGGGCCGTCTGCTGCTCGTCGAGCAGCCAGGTGGAGGAGGAGTAGTTCAGGTACGGCAGCCCGTCGTGGCTGAAGCTCACGCGCTGGCCGAACTCGTGCTCGCGGGTCGTGCCGTCGTCGTCGTAGTGCACGACGCCCGTGCCCTCCCAGACCCCGATGAGCCAGGAGAGGGGCGCGAGCTCGGCGGGCAGGCTCGTGTCGAGGTTGAACACGACGCCGGCGAGGTCAGCGCTGGCCGCGGTACAGGTTGCGCAGCACCACGATCGAGACGCCGCCGATGGCGAGCGAGGCGAGGCCGAGAAGGCCGAGGAAGAAGATCTCCAGCGCGAGCAGCATGGGCTCAGTCTACGCGCCGGATGCTGTGAGCAGCATCGCGAGCGACGCCACCGCGAGGATCACCACGACGCCCGTCACGCTCACCTGCATGCGGCGCACCAGGCCGTCCTTCGACTGCAGACTCACCTGCACGAGGAACGTCAGCAGCAGGGCCCCCGCACCGATGACGGGCACCGACGGCAGCCACACCTCGCGGGCTCCGAGCACGACGAGCACGATGAGCCCGGCGACGACGGCGAACCACACGGGCAGCGCGGTCGCGAGGGTGCGGCTCATGAGGCCCATGCTAGGGCTCGGCACCGCAGGAGCGCGCTTGTAGACTGCCCGGGACACCCTGGAGGACGCGTGGCGCAGCTGTTGATCCTGACCTCGCAGGTGAACAGCGACGTTCTCCCCGCGCTCGAGCTGCTGAGCCACCGGGTCCGCGTCATCCCCGCGGAGCCGGCGGCCCTCGTCGGCGCGCCCCCCGCCGACGCGATCATCGTCGATGGCCGCACCGACCTGGCCGCCGCGAAGGGGCTGTGCAAGATCCTCGCCGCGACCGGCGCCGGCTCGCCCCTGCTGCTCGTGCTCACCGAGGGCGGCCTCACCGCGGTGACCGCCGAGTGGGGCGTCGACGACGTCATCCTCGAGGGCGCCGGCCCCGCCGAGGTGGATGCCCGGCTGCGCATCGCGATCGGGCGCCAGTCGCGAGAGGGAGCATCCACCACCATCCGGGCCTCCGGCGTCGTCATCGACGAGGCGAGCTACTCGGCGAAGGTGCACGGGCGCACCCTCGACCTGACCTTCAAGGAGTTCGAGCTGCTGCGCTTCCTCGCCGCGCACCCCAGCCGGGTGTTCACGCGCGAGCAGCTGCTGAGCGAGGTGTGGGGCTACGACTACTTCGGCGGCACCCGCACGGTCGATGTGCACGTGCGGCGCCTGCGCGCGAAGCTCGGCGACATGGAGTCGCTCATCGGCACGGTGCGCAACGTCGGCTACCGCTTCACCCTCCACGAGGAGGAGTCGCAGCGCGTCGACTCGTGATGCGGGAGACTGCGGCGGGGCCGGTCTCGCCGGACCGTCTCAGGCGACGGAGCCGGTGCGGAGCTGGGCGAGGAGACCCTCGACCCTCGCCGTGATCGCGTCGCGAGCCGCACGCATCCCCTCGATGCCGCCCGGCACCGGGTCGGCGATCGCCCAGTCCTCGTACCGGCGGCCGGGCAGCACGGGGCACGCATCGCCGCAGCCCATCGTGATGACGTGGTCGGCGCCGCGCACGAGATCGTCCGTCAGCGGCTTCGGGTACTCCGCGAGCACCGGGATGCCGACCTCGTCGAGCACCTCGGCCACGCCGGAGGCGATGCCCGCACCCGGCTCAGATCCCGCCGTCATGACGGTCACGCGGTCGCCCGCGAGCGCGCGCAGAATCGCGCCAGCCAGCTGCGACCGGCCGGAGTTCTCGACGCAGACGAACAGCACGGAGGGCGTGGCGGCGGAGGCGACGCCCTCGGCGCGCGCGATCGCGGCGAGCCGATCGGCGGCGAACCGGGCCGTCAGTGATGGCAGGAACTGCGTGATCGTCGCGGTCGCGGCGAGCCGCCGGTAGCTGTCGTCGACGACGGCCTGCACGGTCTCGGGCCCGACCATGCCGGCGTAGCGCGCGGCGAGGCGGGCCGAGATGCGCCGCGCGACGTCGGGAACCGGCAGCGACTCGCTCATGCGCCCGGCAGCAGCTCGGCGACGAGGCCCTCGATGCGGCGGCGGATCTCGTCGCGGATCGGCCGCACGGCCTCGAGCCCCAAGCCGGCGGGGTCGTCGAGCTCCCAGTCCTCGTAGCGCTTGCCGGGGAACACGGGGCACACGTCGCCGCAGCCCATCGTGATGACGACGTCGCTCTCCTGCACGGCCTCGGTGGTGAGCACCTTGGGCACGTTGTGAGCGATGTCGATGCCCTCCTCGGCCATCGCCTCGATCGCGACGGGGTTGATCTGGTCCTTCGGCGCCGAGCCCGCCGAGAGCACCTGGACGCGGTCGCCTGCGAGGTGCTGCAGGTAGCCGGCGGCCATCTGGGAGCGGCCGGCGTTGTGCACGCAGACGAAGAGCACGGTGGGGATGCGCGAATCGGTCATGCTCGCAAGCATAGACAGACATCTATGCATTGGCAATCCCGTCCATCGCGCGCGGGGCCGCGCGGCGGGAGGCGCTCAGCCGAGCGTCGCGAGACCGGGCGCTCAGCCGAGACTCGCGAGCAGCTCGCGCACGCGGGCGTCGACGTCGTCGCGGATGCGCCGCACCTCCTCCATCGGCCGCCCCACCGGATCGTCCACCGGCCAGTCGAGATAGCGTCGGCCCGGGTAGACGGGGCATGCGTCGCCGCAGCCCATCGTCACGACGACGTCGGCCGCGCGCACCGCCTCATCGGTGAGCGGCTTCGGGAACTCGCCGCCGAGTGGCACCCCGATCTCGTCGAGCGCCGCGACCACCGAGGCCCGCACGGCGTCGGCGGGCGCCGAACCCGCCGTGCGCACGACCACCCGGTCGCCGGCGAGCTGCCGCAGGATCGCCGCGGCGAGCTGCGAGCGGCCCGCGTTCTGCACGCACACGAAGAGCACCTCGAGCGGACGATCGACGTCGTCGTGCCGCTCGGCGGCCGCGAGGGCCGCCAGCCGCTCGGCGGCGAAGCGCGCCGTGAGCGACGGCAGCCGCTGCGAGATGCCCGCGCGCTCGGCGAGCAGGTCGTAGCTCTCGAGCACGTAGCGCTCGATCGTGCCGCGCGAGAAGACGCCGTCGAACCGCTGCGCGAGGTCGCCGATGATGCGCTGCAGCACCTGGCCGGAGACGCGTGCCGGGGCCGGCACTTCGAGCAGCTCGACGACGCGCTCGCGCTCGAGGCCCGCCACCGCGTACCAGGTGCGGCGCCCGTCACGGGTCGCCTCGACGAGGCCGGCCTCGCGCAGCAGCCGCATGTGGTGCGACACCGTCGGCTGGCGCAGGTTGAGAGCCCGCGCGAGCTCCGTGACCGTGGCGCGCCCGTCAGGGGCGGCGAGCAGGAGCCTGAGCATGGATGCGCGGCTCGGGTCCGCGAGCGCGCGCAGCGCGGCATCCGCCCCCGCCTCGCCGCCCCGCGCACCGGCACTCATAGACGCCAGTCTATCGAGCGTCGTACGCTGAGCCCATGTCCGTCGCCGCCGAGCACGCGCCCGCCCTCGCCTCCGCCTCGACGCCCGCCCTGCCCTTCCGGGCGCTCGTCGAGGCCGCCGGCAGCGCCGTGCTCGCCGCGACCGTCGTCGGCTCCGGCATCATGGCGACGCGCCTCAGCGACGACGTCGGCGTGCAGTTGCTGCTCAACGCCCTGCCGACGGTGCTCGTGCTGTTCGTGCTCATCAGCGCCCTCGGCGGCCTGAGCGGCGCCCACCTCAACCCCGCCGTCACGCTCGTCATGCTCGGCCTGCGGCGCAGCACGGCCGGCGAGGCCGCCGCCTACGTGCCCGCGCAGATCGTCGGATGCCTCGCCGGCACCGCCCTCGCGAACGTCATGTTCGCGCTGCCCGCGATCGAGCTCAGCACGACCGACCGGGCCGAGCCCTCGACGATGCTCGCCGAGGTCGTCGCGACCGCGGGCCTGCTCGCCGTCATCCTGCTGTTCGCGCACCAGGGCAAGGAGGCCCTCATCGCGCCCGCGGTCGCCGGGTGGATCGGCGCCGCCTACGTCTTCACGAGCTCGACCAGCTTCGCCAACCCGGCGATCACGATCGGCCGCATCGCCACCGACACCTTCTCGGGCATCGCCCCCGAGAGCGCCGCGGGCTACATCGTGGCGCAGCTGCTCGCGGCCGCCCTCGTGCTCGGAGCCGCCCTGGTGGTCCGAGGCGGGCGCCGACCATGAGCGCGCCGACGTCGCGCCGCGTCGAGGGCACCTACTACGCGCTCACCCTCGGCAGCACGCTCGCGGCGTCGTTCATCTGGGGCATCAACACGCTCTTCCTGCTCGATGCGGGGCTGACCAACCTCGAGGCCTTCGCCGCGAACGCGTTCTTCACCGCCGGCATGGTGCTCTTCGAGATCCCCACCGGCGTCGTCGCCGACACCTGGGGGCGCCGCGCCTCGTACCTGCTCGGCACGCTCACGCTCGCGGTCACGACGGCGCTCTACTGGCTCATGTGGGTGTGGCAGGCGCCGTTCTGGGCCTGGGCGCTCGTGTCGGTGCTGCTCGGGCTCGGCTTCACCTTCTTCTCGGGCGCGGTCGACGCCTGGCTCGTCGACGCCCTGCGGGCCACCGGGCACCGGGGCGCCCTCGAGGGGGTCTTCGGGCGCGCGCAGGTGGTCTCCGGCGTGGCGATGCTGACCGGCTCGGTCGCGGGCGGCGTCATCGCCCAGGCCACGAACCTCGGGGTGCCGTTCCTCGTGCGGGCCGGCGTGCTCGTGGCGATGCTCGTCATCGCCGCCGTGCTCATGCGCGACCTCGGGTTCACGCCCGTGCGCGGCGCCACCCCCGGCGCGGCCGTGCGCGAGGTCATGCACGCCTCCGTGCGGCACGGCCTGGGCCGGCCGCCGATTCGCTGGGTGATGATCGCGACGCCGTTCACCGCGGGCGTCGGCATCTACGCCTTCTACGCACTGCAGCCCTACCTGCTCGAGCTCGGCGGCGACGACGGCGCCTACGCGCTCGCGGGCCTCGCGGCCGCGATCATCTCGGGCGCCTCGATCGCGGGTGGCGCGCTCGCCCCGCTCGTGCGCCGCCTCGTGCGGCGCCGCACGACGCTGCTGCTCGCCTCGGCGGCGACCTCGGCCGCCGTGCTCGTGGCCTTCTCATTCGTGCAGCAGCTCTGGGTGGCGATCGCGCTGCTCGCCGCCTGGGGCATCGCCTCCTCGATCGGGCAGCCGGCGCAGCGCGCCTACCTCAACGACATGATCCCCTCGCAGCAGCGCGCCACCGTGCTGTCGTTCTACTCGCTGCTCGGCAGCGCGGGCGGCGTCGTCATCCAGCCCGCGCTCGGGCGAGCCGCCGACGTCGGCGGCTACGGGCTCTCGCTGCTCTGGGGTGGCGCGATCTCGGCGCTCGCGCTGCCGTTCCTCGCCCTGAGTCGAGCGCAGCACGACCCCGCCGACACCGCGGTCGCCCCCGGCGAGGCCGCGGCCGGCCCCGACGACGACGCGAGCGACGCGCGCGAGCGCTGACGGGCATCCCCCGTCATCGGCGCGTCCGCGCCTCCTCCGGTCGCTGTCGCGACACGTCGCCCTGGCATGATGTGCGCATGCAGGACGACGACGCGCGCGGCGAGCGGTACCAGGTCGACGGCGGCGTCGGAGGCGACTTCCTCGACGACTGGGACGAGACCACGAGCGTCGACGACGGCACGCTGCCGATTGACCGCTACCTCGACCGCGAGCTGAGCTGGCTGCGCTTCAACCAGCGCGTGCTCGAACTCGCGGAGGATCCGGACGTGCCGCTGCTGGAGCGCGTGAACTTCCTCGCGATCTTCGCCTCCAACCTTGACGAGTTCTTCATGGTGCGCGTCGCGGGTCTCAAGCGGCGCATCGTCACGGGCCTCGCCGTGCCGACCAACACCGGGCGGGCGCCGGCCGACGTGCTCGCCGACATCAACCGCACCGCCCTCGAGCTGCAGCACCGGCACGCCCTCTGCTACCACTCGCTCGTCAAGCCGGCGCTCGACGAGGCGGGCATCCACATCGAGTCGTGGGCCGACCTGGACGAGGCCGACCGGGCGCAGGTCGATCAGACGTTCTCGCGGCAGATCTTCCCCGTGCTCATGCCGCTCGCGGTCGACCCCGCGCACCCCTTCCCCTACATCTCGGGGCTGTCGCTCAACCTCTCGGTGCGCGTGCGCAACCCGAAGACCGAGAAGGTGGAGTTCGCGCGCCTCAAGGTGCCGCAGGTGCTGCCCCGCTTCGTGCCGCTTCCCGACGACGGCAGCGGGCGGATGCGCTTCCTCACGCTCGAGGACCTCATCTCGAACCACCTCGGCGAGCTGTTCCCCGGCATGGAGATCCTCGAGCACCACGAGTTCCGCGTCACCCGCAACGAAGACGTCGAGATCGAGGAGGACGAGACCGAGAACCTCATCCAGGCCCTCGAGCGCGAGCTGCTGCGGCGGCGCTTCGGGCCGCCCATCCGCCTCGAGATCACCGACGACATGGACGAGGTGACGCTCGGGCTGCTCGTGCGCGAGCTCGGCATCACCGAGCAGGAGGTGTACCGCCTGCCCGCGCCGCTCGACCTCGGCGGCCTGTTCGAGATCTCGAAGCTCGACCGACCGCACCTGAGCTACCCCAAGCACGTGCCCGTGACGCCGCTGCAGCTGCAGCCGGCCGAGCCCAACGGCACCCCCGACCTGTTCCGCGCCATCTCGAGGGCCGACGTGCTCGTGCACCACCCCTACGAGTCGTTCGCGACGAGCGTGCAGGCCTTCCTCGAGCAGGCCGCGCGCGACCCGAACGTGCTCGCCATCAAGCAGACGCTCTACCGCACGAGCGGCGACAGCCCCATCGTCGAGGCGCTCATCGACGCCGCCGAGGCGGGCAAGGCCGTGCTTGCGCTCGTCGAGATCAAGGCGCGCTTCGACGAGCAGAACAACATCGAGTGGGCGCGCAAGCTCGAGAAGGCGGGCGTGCACGTCGTCTACGGGCTCGTCGGGCTCAAGACCCACTGCAAGCTCGCGCTCGTCGTGCGGCAGGAGAAGAACGGCGAACTGAAGTACTACTCGCACGTCGGCACCGGCAACTACAACCCGAAGACCAGCCGCATCTACGAAGACCTCGGGCTGTTCACCGCCGACCCGCAGGTCGGCAAGGACCTCACGCGGCTCTTCAACGAGCTCAGCGGCTACGCGATCGAGAAGAAGTACAAGCGGATGCTCGTGGCCCCGCGCTACCTGCGGCGCGGGCTGCTCCGCGCGATCAGGAACGAGATCGCCGCCGCGAAGGAGGGGCGCGAGTCGGGCATCCGCATCAAGGTGAACTCGCTCGTCGACGAGGCGATCATCGACGCGCTCTACCGGGCGAGCGCCGCCGGCGTGCCGGTCGACATCGTCGTGCGCGGCATCTGCGCGCTCGTGCCGGGGCGCGAGGGGCTCAGCGAGAACATCCGCGTGCGCAGCGTGCTCGGGCGATACCTGGAGCACTCGCGCATCTTCGCCTTCCGCAACGGCGGCGACCCGCAGGTCTGGATCGGCAGCGCCGACATGATGCACCGCAACCTCGACCGCCGCGTCGAGGCCCTCGTGCGCCTCACCGACCCGCTGCACCTCGCGCAGATCGACGCACTGTTCGACCTCGCCATGAGCGACGCGACGACCGCGTGGGCGCTCGGCCCCGACGGCGAATGGCGACGCCGGCACCTCGACGAGAAGGGGCGACCCCTGGCCGACATGCAGAACGTCGTCATGAGCACCGTCGCCTCCCGCCGCCGAGCGAGCGCGGCCCGATGAGCGGCACGACCGCCGGCCCCACCGGCACCGTGCACGCCGCCGGCGCCGTCGTCTGGAAGCTCGTCGACGGCAAGGTGCGCGTGCTGCTCGTGCACCGCACGCAGCACAAGGACGTCACCATCCCCAAGGGCAAGGTCGACCCCGGCGAGACGCTGCCCGAGACCGCCGCGCGCGAGATCGCGGAGGAGACCGGCTTCGCCGTCGACCTCGGCGCCCCGCTCGGCACCGTCGAGTACACGCTGCCGAACGGCCGCCCCAAGGTCGTGCACTACTGGTCGGCCGAGGTCGACCCGGGCGCCGCCGAGCGCCACAGCTACGAGGCCAACGGCGAGATCCTCGCCCTCGAGTGGGTGCCGCTCGCGAAGGCGGCGAAGCACCTCACCTACGAGCACGACGCCGACATCCTCGAGCGCTTCGCCGCGCAGGTCGAGGCCGGCCACGCCCGCACCTTCGCCCTCGTCGTGCTGCGCCACGGCAAGGCGATGCCGCCCGAGCAGTGGGACGGCCCCGACCACACGCGGCCGCTGCTGCACCGCGGCATCGAGCAGTCGGCCTCCGTCGCGCGGGGCATCGCCGCGTACGGCCCCGAGAAGCTCGTCACCTCGACGGCCGCGCGCTGCCTGTCGACGATCGCGCCGACGGCCGCCGTCACGGGCCTCGACATCAGGGTCACGGCATCCCTCAGCCAGGATGCCTACCGCGCGGACGGCGAGGCGGTGCGCCGCGTCGTCGCCAAGCGCCTGGCAAAGCGGCGCACGTCGGTGCTGTGCTCGCACGGCCCCGTGATCCCCCAGATCATCGAGGCGGCCGCCGAGCTCGGCGGCGTCTCGAGCGTCACCCGCGACCTGCGCCGCAGCGCGAGCCTCGGCACGGGCGACTATTCGGTGCTGCACTTCGCGCTCGAGAGCGACCGGCCCTGGCTCGTCGCCGTCGAGACGCACGAAGCGCCCGTCTGACGCCCGCTCGGGGCGCGGCCGACCATGGGGTGGATGCCCAAACCGTCGCCGGTCGTTTACCTTCCGTTCACCCGCTCGGGCGACGGTGGTCACCAGCGCTTCCTAGCGTGAGGCACGCGCGGCCCCCCTTGCGCCGCGGAAACCCGTCACCATCCCCGAAGGGAACACAGTGAACATCACGCGTGCAAGCGGCTTCACCGCTTTCATCGCCGCCAGCGCTCTCGTGCTGACCGGCTGCGCCGCCAACGAGGGCGCGGCCCCCGAGGAGACCGAGGGCGCCGTCGCGCTCGAGGGCACCCTGGTCGGCGCCGGCTCGTCGGCCGTCGGCGCGGCCCAGGAGGTCTGGATCGCCGAGTTCCAGACGATCAACGAGGGCGTGACCGTCAACTACGACCCCACCGGCTCGGGCGCTGGCCGCGAGACCTTCCTCGGCGGCGGCAGCGACTTCGCCGGCACCGACCGCGCGTTCAACGACGAGGAGGTCGCCGCCGGCGGCTTCGCCTCGTGCGCCCCCGACTCGGGCATCGTGCAGCTGCCGCTCTACATCTCGCCGATCGCCGTGATCTTCAACCTCGAGGGCATCGACGAGCTCAACATGAGCGCCGAGGTCATCGCCGGCATCTTCGCCGAGCAGATCACCAACTGGAACGACCCGGCCATCGCCGAGCTGAACGAGGGCGTCGAGCTGCCCGACCTCGCCATCACGCCCGTGCACCGCTCGGACGACTCGGGCACCACCGAGAACTTCACCGACTACCTCGCGCAGGCCGCTCCTGAGGTGTGGACCTACGAGGCCGACGGCGTGTGGCCGCTCGACTCGGGCGAGGCCGCCCAGGGCACCTCGGGCGTCGTCGACGCCGTCACCAACGGCACCGGCACCATCGGCTACGCCGACGCCTCGCGCGCCGGCGAGCTGGGCACCGTCGCCGTGCAGATCGGCGAGGAGTTCGTGCCGTTCTCGCCCGAGGCCGCGGCCGCCGTCGTCGACGCCTCGCCGTTCGTCGAGGGCCGCCCCGACTTCGACCTGAGCATCGAGCTCGACCGCACGCCCGACACCGCGGCGTACCCGATCGTGCTCGTCGCCTACCTCGTCGGCTGCGAGACCTACAACGACGCCGAGCAGGCCGAGCTCGTGAAGGCCTACTTCACCTACATGGCCTCGCCGGAGGGTCAGGCGACCGCCGCTGAGGGCGCCGGCTCGGCCCCGATCTCGGACGCACTGTTCGAGCGCGTGACCGCGGCGATCGAGGTCATCAGCTAGCAGCACCCGTGACGGAAGGCGGGTGCCGGAGCCCATGTTGCTCCGGCACCCGCTGGCCGTCAGACTAGGGCCGCGACCACGTGATCGCGGCCATCGTCGTGAGAAGCCCGCATGACTCCCCTGCCCCAGAAGGAGCTCGACCTATGACCGCCACGGCCACCCCCGCGGCACAGGCCCCGGTCGCGATCGTCGCCAAGCAGCGACTCGGCGACCGACTGTTCTCCGGATCGGCCCTGTACTCGGGCGTCGCGATCCTGCTGATCCTCGCGGCCGTCGCCTTCTTCCTCGTCGGGCAGAGCCTGCCGGCGTTCTTCGCCGACCCGGCCGACCTCAGCGGGTCGCCCGCGAGCATCGTCGACTACATCTGGCCGCTCGTCTTCGGCACGCTCTGGTCGGCCGCACTGGCCCTCGTCATGGCGCTGCCGCTCGCGATCGGCATCGCGCTGTTCATCTCGCACTACGCGCCCCGCCGCCTCGCGCAGGGCCTCGGCTACCTCGTCGACCTGCTCGCCGCGGTGCCGTCGGTCGTCTACGGCCTGTGGGGCATCCTCGTGCTCGCCCCCGCCGTGCAGCCCGGCTACTCGTGGCTCGTCGACACGCTCGGGTTCATCCCGCTCTTCGCCGGCCCCGTCTCCGGCACCGGCCGCACCATCCTCACCGCGGCGATCGTGCTCGGCGTCATGATCCTGCCCGTCATGACCGCCATCTGCCGCGAGATCTTCCTCCAGACGCCCGTGCTGCACGAGGAGGCCGCGCTCGCCCTCGGCGCGACGCGCTGGGAGATGATCCGCATGGCGGTGCTGCCCTTCGGCCGGCCCGGCATCATCTCCGGCGCCATGCTCGGCCTCGGCCGCGCCCTCGGCGAGACGATGGCCGTCGCCATGGTGCTCTCGCCGACCGGCGTCGTCACCTTCGCGCTGCTGCAGTCGACCAACCCCTCGACGATCGCCGCCAACATCGCGCTCAGCTTCCCCGAGGCCTACGGCATCAACGTCAACCTGCTCATCGCGACGGGCCTCGTGCTCTTCCTCATCACGCTCGCGGTCAACTCGATCGCCCGCTACATCGTCAACCGCCGCAAAGACTTCTCAGGAGCGAACTGACCGTGGCCATCGACTCCGCGCGACGCTCGCGCACCGCGAGCGCGCCCACCAACGAGCTCAGTCACGGCCGGCTCGGCCGCGGCGTGCCGTGGATCATCCTCGGCGCGAGCCTCGCGGTCTCCGCCGCGGTCTTCTGGCTCTTCGCCGTCGCGGGCATGACCGACGGCTTCAACGCCATCGGCGCCGGCCTCGTCGGCGTGCTCATCTACCTCGTCATGATCGTCGTCATCAGCCGACAGGTCGAGGGCGGCCGCCAGGCCACCGACCGCTTCGTGACCGCGCTCGTCACCGGCGCGTTCGTCGTCGCGATCATCCCCCTCGTCTCGCTCGTGGCCACCGTCATCGCGAACGGCCTCGCCCGCTTCGACGTCGAGTTCTTCTCCTCCTCGATGCGCAACGTCACCGATGACGGCGGCGGCGCCATCCACGCCGTCGTCGGCACGCTGCTCATGACCGGCACGGCGGCGCTCATCTCGATCCCGGTGGGCCTGCTCACCGCGATCTACCTCGTGGAGTACGGCCGCGGCCCGCTGGCCCGCGCGATCACGTTCTTCGTCGACGTCATGACGGGCATCCCCTCGATCGTCGCCGGCCTGTTCGCCTTCGCCCTCTTCGCGATCTTCTTCGGGCCGGGCGTGCGCATGGGCTTCGCCGGGGCCGTCGCGCTCTCGGTGCTCATGATCCCCGTCGTCGTGCGCTCGTGCGAGGAGATGCTGCGCGTCGTGCCCAACGAGCTGCGCGAGGCCGCCTACGCGCTCGGCGTGCCCAAGTGGCTCACCGTGCTCAAGGTCGTGCTGCCCACCTCGATCGCCGGCATCACCACCGGCATCATGCTCGCCATCGCCCGCGTCATCGGCGAGACCGCCCCGCTGCTCATCGTCGCCGGGTTCACGACGAGCATGAACTACGACCTGTTCAACGACCGCATGCAGTCGCTGCCCGTCTTCGTGTACACCTCGTACGCCAACCAGGGCGTCGACACCCAGGCCTTCCTCGACCGCGCCTGGGCCGGCGCGCTCACGCTCATCCTCATCGTCATGCTGCTCAACCTCGTGGCGCGCCTCGTCGCCCGCATCTTCGCCCCCAAGCTCGGCCGCTGACCCACCGGAATAGGAATCGCACACACGTGTCCAAGCGCATCGAAGTCAACGACCTCAACGTCTACTACGGCAAGTTCAAGGCCGTCGAGGGCGTCAGCATGGTCATCGAGCCCCGCAGCGTCACCGCCTTCATCGGCCCCTCGGGCTGCGGCAAGTCGACGTTCATCCGCACCCTCAACCGCATGCACGAGGTGATCCCCGGCGCCTACGTCGAGGGCGAGGTGCTCGTCGACGGCAACAACCTCTACGGCCCCGGCGTCGACCCCGTGCTCGTGCGCCGCCAGGTCGGCATGGTGTTCCAGCGGCCCAACCCCTTCCCGACGATGTCGATCCGCGACAACGTGCTCGCCGGCGTCACCCTCAACAACCGCCGCATCGCCAAGAGCGACGCCGACGACCTCGTCGAGAAGTCGCTGCGCGGCGCGAACCTCTGGAACGAGGTCAAGGACCGCCTCGACCGCCCCGGCTCCGGCCTCTCCGGCGGTCAGCAGCAGCGCCTGTGCATTGCCCGCGCGATCGCCGTCGAGCCCGAGGTCATCCTCATGGACGAGCCCTGCTCGGCCCTCGACCCCATCTCGACGCTCGCGATCGAGGACCTCATCGAGGAGCTCAAGAGCGAATACACGATCGTCATCGTCACGCACAACATGCAGCAGGCCTCGCGCGTGAGCGACCGCACCGCCTTCTTCAACATCGCCGGCACCGGCCAGCCCGGCAAGCTCATCGAGTACGACGACACGAGCGTCATCTTCTCGAACCCGAGCGTCAAGGCCACCGAGGACTACGTCTCCGGCAAGTTCGGATAGATCGCGCTGCACACGCGAAGGGGCCCCGTGAGCGACTCGCCCGCGGGGCCCCTTCGTCGTTCCTGGCGCTAGGCCTGCGTCGGGATCGCCACGATCGGCTCGGTCGTCGGCGCCGGGCTGCCGCTCGCCGGCTCGACCGTCACGCCGACGATCGTGCCGGCCTCGAAGGCGCCGTCGAGCACCTGCACGACCTCGCCCTCGCCGTCACCGCTCACCGTGAACAGACCGGCCGGGGTCGGCGTGCCGTCGGTGATGTACCAGAGCGCGTAGGCCTCGTCGGCGTCGAGCTCGGGCAGACCCTCGAAGACCATGGCCGAGAGCCCCAGCGACTCGCTACTGACGAGCGTCGCGCTGCCGCCATCGGCGACCGGCGCCGCGACCGTCTGCACGTCGGGCGCCGCCACGATCGCGGCGAGCTGCTGCGCGGCGTCGTCGGGGCCGGGCTGCAGGAGGTTCGCCGTGACCACTCCCCCGAAGAACAGGGCCACCGCGGCCGCCGCCGCCGTGAGCGTCACCACCGGGCGCTGGAACCAGCGCAGGCGGGCGCGCTCGGCCGCCGGCGAGGCGAGCGGAGCATCCGTCGCCGGGGTCGGCAGCGGGGCGAGCGGCGTCACCGGTGCGAGACCGGCGGTCGGCGCGGCCTCCTCGGCCGCGGGTGCGTCGGTGCCGGTCGCGTCGGCGCCGGTCTCGTCGGCGTCGGTCTCGGCCGGGAGCTGCGGCGTCAGCGCGACCTGGGCCATCAGCCGAGCCTTCAGCTCGGCCGACGGCTGCACGGGCGGCAGCGCGAGCGCCAGCTCGGTCGTCACGTCGGCGAACTCGTCGTACGGGAAGTCGTCTCGGGTGTCGTCAGCGCCGGGGCGCGACTCAGAGCGGCTCATGATGCCACCCCCATCTCCTCGCGCAGGCGGATCATGCCGTCGCGCAATCTCGTCTTGACCGTGCCGATCGGCACGCTCAGCATCTCGGCCACCTCGCTGTGCGAGTAGCCGCCGTAGTAGGCCAGCTCGACGGCCTGCCGCTGCAGGTCGGTCAATCGAGACAATGCCTTCTCCACTCGTTCGTGCTCCACGCGGATCTCGACGTTCTCGGCCACGGAGTCGAACTCCCGGTCGAGATCGCGGATGCCCACCCGGGTGTCGCGGTCGCGGCTCGACTGCGCGCTGCGCACGCGGTCGATGGCTCGGCGGTGGGCCATGGTGAGCATCCACGTCACCGCACGACCCTTATTCGGATCGAAGCGCGCCGCGGTTTGCCACACCTCCAGCAGCACCTCCTGTACGACCTCCTCCGACTGCGCGTGGTCCTTCAGCACGTGGCGCACGAGACCCAGCATGCGCGGGGCGATGAGGTCGTACAGGTCGCTGAACGCCCGCTGGTCGCCCGCGGCCACGCGCTGCAGTAGGGCGTTCGCGGCGTCGGGGGCGGTCAGCTCGTCGACCGCGGCCTCGGGATCGGTAGTCACGACGACCAGCATTCCAGGTGGATGCTGATCGCGCGCGGAGCGGACCGGTCGCGTGGCGAGCACCGTCACCCCCGATCACCCCGGGAGCGAGCCCCGCGAAGGGCGAGGAGGGCGAGCGCGGCGGCCGCCGCCACGAGCTGGGCGACGAGGGCCGTCAGCTTCTCCTGGTACCACGCGGGCTCGAAGAGCAGCGGCAGGCCCAGCCCGGTCAGATCGATCGGGACGAGCGACGACACCACGAGCAGGGCGGCGCCGGCGATCGCGAGGGCGGCGGCCAGGGCATCCGCCCAGCGACGCCGCGCCAGCACGACGAGCGCGACCGTCGTGAGGTTCGCCGCGGCCTGCACCCGGAAGAGGTCGCCCTGGCTCAGCAGCGAGCCCACGATCGCGTCGAAGGGCGCCGCGAGCCGCAGATGCACGACCGCGTTGACGATGAGGGCGACGGCGAGCGTCGCGGTGAGCAGCCAGCGACCGATGCGCATGAGCGGGCCTCTCGGGTCGGAGCGGGAACGGGAACGGCCGGCGGAGGAGCCTGGGGGCGCCCTCCGCCGGCCGTGATCACTGCCGGAGCCTCGCGATTACTGCAGCTCGAGGTTCTGCGCGATGCCGCCGGCGAGCGCCGTCGCCGTCATCGGCATGTGGCTCGCGGCCTCCTTGAGCAGGTCGAAGTAGGCCGGGTCGTTCGCGATGTTCGCGTCGATCGCCGCGAGCAGCGTCTGCGCGTGCATCTCGAGCTCGGCCTGCACGGCCTCGGCCGGCAGCTCGGGCACGACCGAGTTGATGAGCTCGCCGAACGACACCGCGTAGGCGCCGAGGTCAGCCACGGCCTGGTCGACACCGGCCTGGTCACCCGTCGCCTTCGCGACCGTGTAGTTCACGAAGAACGGGATGTGCGAGCGCCACGAGTCGAGGAACGGCTGCTCGGCGTCGGGGTAGGCCGAGCCGACGAGCGCCGCGACCTCGACCGAGTTCTCGTCGAGCGCGGCGACCGCGGCCGCCACCTGCTCGGTGGTGAGGTCGCCGCCGTCCTGCAGGGCCTGGTCGATCGCGGCACCGGCGAGGTAGACGTGGTCGGCGAGCAGCGCGGTCAGCTGCGCGCGGAGGTTCGCGCCGTCGCTGTTGACGGTGTCGATGACGGGGGCCTCGGCCTCCTCGCTCATCGTGGGCTCCTCGGCGGTCTCCTCCGAGGCGGCCGAGCAGCCGGTGAGGACGAGCGCGGCGGCGAGGCCGAGGCCGGCGAAAGCAGTGGTGGTGCGCATGGTGTGCTCCTTCGAGGTGTGAGGTGCTGGTGAGTGGTGCTCGGTGTGCGATTGCGGATGGTGCGGTCGCGGAGTCGGGCGCGCCTGACGACGCGGCCCGGGCATCCGTCGCTCAGCCCTCGACGATGACCATGGCGTTCATGGTCAGATGCGGCTCGCAGAAGTACGGGTACTCCCCCGGCTCGTCGAAGGTGAACGAGAAGCTGTCGCCCTCCTCGCCCATGGGGGCGAGCGCGTGGTCGAACAGCCCGTCGGCCGACTGAGAGCCCCGGAGGCCCGTGCTCTCGTTGACGTCGCCCCAGGCACCCGACGTGATCGTGTGCCCGATGGTCTCGCCGTTGCGCCACGTCACCGTGGTGCCGACGGGGACCGTGATCGTCTCGGGCATGAACCGCAGCCCGATCGTGATCACCTCGTTCTCGCCCGGGGTGAGCTGCTCGTCGGACGGCTGCTGCGTGCTCTGCTGCTCTGGAGCGCCCTCGGTCGGCGCCGTGGCGCATCCCGAGAGCACGAGCAGAGCCGCAGGGATCAGCAGCAGGCCGGCGAGCGGTGTGCCCGGGCGGAGGATCCGAGTGGGTGACATGCAAGGGGTTCGGTGGCCGGGCGCGGGCGGATTGCGTCTGCGGGCGGTGTGCGGCGGACTCTCAGGTACGCGGGGCGGGAAGGGCGCGGTGGGGGCTTCCGTTCGGCGGAGCGGGCGGGGTGCGACGCGGCGGGGCGAGGCACGGGGCGCGGCGCGGCGCGGCGGCGGATGCTCGGGCCGGGGGCTGCGGTTGGCGCGAGCGCAGCATCCAGGCGCAGAAGTGCCGGCCCGCAGAACGCCTCTCGGCGCGTGGCCGCTCGAAGCGGCTGAAGTTGGAGCCCGGGGTTACTGCGGACCGGCACTGACGAGTCTAACGGCGGGGTCGGGCGCGGCATTCCGGGGATTGCCAGGGTCCGGGATGCGCTCGATCGGCGCGTGCTCGTTTGCCCATTCGGTACAGCGCCGATGCGATCTGCAGGAGTCTCGACCAGTCATCGGGGCATCTCGTGGGCGGCGCGCTGCAAAGGATGAGGGAACTCCTGCAGATCGCAGGGGCCGGAGCGGGGTGAGCGGGTCGGAGCGCAGCGCGCGGCGTGAGGGGAGCGCGCCCGCGCTCGACGATCTGCGCTGCTTGATGCGCAACTCAGGAGCCGCTGCGGTCACGCAGCGTGAACGCGGGTGTGTGCGGGGCCAGGCCCGCCCGGGTTCCTGCATTGCGCATCGGGCGGCGCCGACGGGAGAGCTCGGGCGCTAGTCGAGGTCGCCGGCCCGCTCGAGGCGCGCGCACGCGGCGAAGTCGCGCGCCGACGAGGTCAGCCGCGCGGCGCGCGTCGTGAGGTCGGCCGCGCGCGCGTCGTCGACGGCGGTGTCGGCGTCGTCGGCGAGGTCGGCGGCGCCGGCCGCCGCGGTGCGGCAGAAGGCAGCGGCGCGCTCGAGCGCGATGGCGAAGTCGCCCACGTAGGCGCCGCGCAGCACCTGGTCGGCGAGGTCGCGGATCTGGTCGGGGCCGGTGGGAGCCTCGGCTCCGGCGACGACGACGTCGGCCGTCTGCAGCACCTCGCTGCCGCGCTGGAAGAGCAGCGCCGTGCCCGCGGGGTCGGCCCGGATGAGCGCGCGCAGCAGCGACAGCCGCCACAGGGCGCCGGGCAGCGAGCGAGCGCCCGCGCGCGACCACAGCTCGGCGAGCGTGTCGAGCCCGTGCTCGTCGGTGTAGGCGACCATGCGCTCGATGAGGTCGGGGTCGTCGCTCGCGCGCACGCGGTGCACGAGCGCGCGGGCGCTGTCGTGCGCGATGCGCAGCGTGACGGCCGGGTCGAGCCCGCCCTCGTAGGCCTCGAAGTGGGCGCTCGGCACGCGCACGGGGCGGTGGTGTCGCTCGGCCATGCGCTCCACGGTACCCGCGGCCGCTGAGCGCCCCTCGACGGGAGCGGCACGACGCGGGGGCTCGAATGACCCGCGGCGAGCATCCGGTCGCCGACGGCGCGCGCGGTAGATTGGAGGCCGCGGGCCTCTAGCTCAGTCGGTAGAGCAGCGGACTTTTAATCCGCGGGTCGTGGGTTCGAGCCCCACGGGGCCCACCCAGCACGACGAGGCGTCAGTCCTCGTCGTCCATCCCGGCACGCGGCCCGGGCATGTCCTCCGTGACGGTGAACTGGCCGATGACGGTCGTGCCGTCGCTCGCGTACACGTCGACGACGCGCTCGCCCGACTCGACGGAACCCGCCACGTTGCGGGCGAGCTCGAGCTCGCTCACGCGCACGTAGCCGAGCGTGCCGTCGTCGGTCGGGGCGGCCAGCAGGTCGGGCACGCTGCTGCCGATCGCGCTGCCGTAGGTCTCGCCGTTCTCGTTGACGGGGAACTCCACCGCGCCGGGGCCCGACCCCGTCGCCGAGGTCTGCGCCGTCGACGCGCCGAACAGGCTGTCGCCGAGGGCGGGGCCGGCGAGCACGACGCCCACGATGGCGCCGACGCCGAGCACGGACGCGATCGCGATTACCGCGGTCTTAGGCATGATTCCCCCTGAGTCGACCTGCGCGCCCCTCCCCCGATGGACGGCGCGCGGCCTCGCGTTCATCCCACCAGACAGCGGCACCTGCGGGTAGACCGCTCGTGCCCCCAGTTCGGGGATCCGCTGTGCTCGCCGCGCCCCGCGACGACCGGCGGCGGATGCCCTACGCGGGCCGGCAGATGCCCCAGCTGCCCGACCACGACTGCCCGGGCTCGAGCCAGCGCAGCCCGAGCCCCGAGTTGAGGGCGTCGGCGGGAGCCGTCATGGGCTCGACCGCGATCGCCGTCTCGGGGCCGTCGGGGCCGGGGAAGATGCGGGTGACGAAGACCTGCAGCCACTCCCACTCGCGCCCCTGCCACAGCTCGGTCTCGGTGCCGTCAGGCGCGGAGAGCACGGTGCGGATGACGCCGTCGCCGTCGGGCTCGACGCGCCAGGCGTCGTCGAGCTGAGCATCCTTGACCGCAACGCCACTCGAGAGGTCGAAGCGGGTGCCGGCGACGGGCTCGAGCCCCTCCGGGTTCAGGCGGTCATCGACGATGACGTGCTCGACGGTGCGGGCAGTGACGGTGAGGCTCTCGACGGGGTGGTCGCCGACGCGGAGGAAGGGGTGCGCGCCGACCGCGAACGGGGCGGCGTGCGTGCCGATGTTGGTCGCCGAGTGCGTGACGCGGATGCCGTTGCCGGTGAGCGCGTACTGCACGGTCGTCCACAGGTGGAAGGGCCAGCCGTGCTGCGGCACGATCGCGGCGCCCAGGGTCACCGAGTCGTCCCACTTCTCGACCACGCGGTAGCTGGTGTTGCGCAGCAGGCCGTGGATGGCGTTGCCGCGCTCGACCTCGGTGATGTCGAGCTGCTGAGGCTTGCCCTCGTGCATCCAGCGCCCGTCGCGCACGCGGTTCGGCCACGGGGCGAGCACGATGCCGTGCCCGAAGGCGGCCGGCTGCTCGCGCGCGAAGCCGTGCACGAGGCGGTGCCCGTCGACGGTGAGGGTGCGCAGCGTCGCGGCGACCTCGGTCACGACGGCTTCGACGGTGCCGTGGGCGCCGTCGTGCCGCAAGAGGAACTGCTCACCGGTGGGGGCTGCGATGCGGGTCACGCTCGCCAGACTAGCCGCGGGCGCGGTCGAGCGGGCGGCCGGGCGGCTCCGGCGCGCGGGTCAGCGGCGACGGGGTGAGACCGCTCTCACTCGCAGCCCCGCCTCGCGCAGCGCCGTGGCATCCCCCTCATCGGCATTCGTGTCGGTGATGAGCTCGTCGATCTCGTCGAGGCCGGCGACGCGGCCCAGGTGCGCCTGGCCGAGCTTCGACGAGTCGGCGACGAGCACGCGCCGCGCGGCGCTCGCGACCATGCGACGCTTCACCTCCGCCTCGGGCAGGTTGACGTTCGTGACCCCGTGCACCGGATGCACGCCCGTCGCGCCCAGAATCGCCAGGTCGGCCCGCACGTCGTCGAGCAGCGTCGTCGCGAGCGGGTTCACGAGCGAGTGCTGCAGCGAGCGCACCGTGCCGCCGGTCACGACGACCGTGAAGCGGGGGATGGCCGGCTCGAGTGCGAGCGCCACCGCGAGCCCGTTCGTCACGACGACGACCTCGCTCAGGTCGGTGCGAGCGACGAGCGCGTGCGCCACCGCGAGGGTGGTGGATCCCACGTCGAGCAGCACGCTCTCACCCGAGCGCACCTCGGCGGCGGCCGCCGCGGCGATCGCCTCCTTCGCGCGCGCGAGCCGCGTGCGCGACTGCTCGAGGCTCGACTCGCGCTCGGCGACGAGCCCCCGCGGCATCGCACCGCCGTGGATGCGCGAGATGCGGCCCTCGGCCTCGAGCGCCGCGAGGTCGGTGCGCACCGTCACCTCGCTCACGCCGAGCTCGCGCGCCAGGTCGGTCACGCGGGCGAACCCGCGCCGCGCGATGGAGGCGGCGGCGCGCTCGCGGCGCAGCGGGGCGGAGTCGGCCACGGGCATCCTCTCTCTCGGTCTCGTCGCCGGATGCGACCGCCGAAGCTTTCGGAAGTCGTCGATATCGAAAGCGTACGCCTTGCGAGTTCGCAAGGCGCGCTTCGTAGCATGGAGCGTGCCCATCACGCAGCGCTCCACGACCCTCGCCGACGGCCGCGAGCTGATCTACTTCGACGACGCCGACACGACGCTCGACCCGCACGCCGAGCGCAGCGTCGACCGCCGCACCCTCGACCCGCGCCCCGAGACGGCCCGGATGCGACAGGACGTGCTCACCGGCGAGTGGGTGTCGATCGCCGCGAACCGGCAGAACCGCGTGTTCCTGCCGCCGGCCGACCAGGATCCGCTCGCGCCGCAGACCGCCGCGAACCCGAGCGAGATCCCGGCGCTGTACGACGTCGCCGTGTTCGAGAACCGCTCGCCGAGCTTCGGGCCCGCCCTCGAGCACCCCGAGGCACCCGCCGGCCTCGACGACCTGCGCACGGTCGGCCTCGAGCGGCAGCGCGCGAGCGTCGGCCGCTGCGAGGTGGTCTGCTTCTCGCCCGAGCACGACGGATCCTTCGGCTCGCAGTCCGTCAGCCGCGCCCGCACCATCATCGAGGCGTGGGCGCAGCGCACCGACGCCCTGTCGCGGATGCCCGGCATCGAGCAGGTCTTCGTCTTCGAGAACCGTGGGCAGGAGATCGGGGTCACCCTCCCCCACCCGCACGGCCAGATCTACGCGTACCCCTTCATCACTCCGCGCACCTCGGCGCTGCTGCGGTCGGTCGACGCGGTCGGCCCCACGCTCTTCGAGCAGATCCTCGAAGCCGAGCAGGCGGGCCCGCGCGTGCTCGCGCAGACCGAGCACTTCACCGCCTTCGTGCCGTTCGCCGCGCGCTGGCCGCTCGAGATCCACCTGCTGCCGCACCGGCACGTGCCCGACCTCGCCGGCCTCACCGACGCCGAGAAGGACGACCTCGCGCCCCTCTACCGCCGCCTGCTGCGCGGCCTCGACGCCGTCTACGACTCGCCGACGCCGTACATCGCCGCGTGGCACCAAGCTCCGGTGCACGAGGGGCGGGATGCCGTGCGCCTGATGCTGCAGGTGACGAGTCCGCGCCGCGCAGCTGACAAGCTGAAGTACCTCGCCGGCTCGGAGGCCGCCATGGGCGCCTTCATCGGCGACGTCACCCCCGAGGCGCAGGCCGAGGTTCTGCGCGCGGCGATCGCGCGCGCCGACGCGGCCGAGCAGGCACCCGCCGGCGGGGCCGACTTGACGCCAGCCGGCGAGGCCGACCAGACACAGAAGGCAGACCGCTCATGAGCTCCGACATCCGCGACGACACCCGCGCCGGCTTCGCCGAGCTGTTCGGCCGCGAGCCCGACGGGCTGTGGTCGGCGCCCGGACGCGTGAACCTCATCGGCGAGCACACCGACTACAACGAGGGCTTCGTGCTGCCGTTCGCGATCGACCGGCGCACCGTCGTCGCGGTCGGGGCGCGGGATGACCGGGTCGTCCGCGTCGCGTCGACGATCGCCGACGAGGTGGTCGAGATCTCGCTCGCCGACCTCACGCCCGACGTGCTGCAGGGCTGGCCGGCCTACCCGCTCGGGGTCGTGTGGGCGCTCAGCGAATATGGCGCCGACCTCTCGGCCGTGCCGGGGCTCGACCTGTTCATCGACTCGGACGTGCCGCTCGGCGCGGGCCTGTCGTCGTCGGCGGCGATCGAGTCGGCCGTCGCGCTCGCCGTCAACGACGTGTGGCGACTGGACCTCGACCGGCCCACGCTTGCCCGCGTGGGGCAGCGCGCCGAGAACGTGGCCGTCGGCGCGCCGACCGGCATCATGGACCAGTCGGCGTCGCTGCTGGGCCGCGCCGACCACGCCGTCTTCCTCGACTGCCGCTCGCTCGACAGCGAGCTCGTGCCGCTCGGGCTCGCCGAGGCCGAGCTGGCGATCCTCGTCATCGACACCGGGGTGAAGCACTCGCACGCCACGGGCGGCTACGGCGAGCGCCGTGCGGCGTGCGAGCGCGGTGCTGCGGCTCTCGGAGCATCCTCGCTGCGCGACGTCACCGTCGCCGATCTGGAGCGGGCCCGCGAGCTGCTCGACGACGTCACCTTCCGACGCGTGCGCCACGTGGTGACCGAGAACCAGCGCGTGCTCGACACGGTCGAGGTGCTGCGGTCGGCGGGCGCGGCGGCGATCGGCGAGCTGCTGGATGCCTCGCACCGCAGCATGCGCGACGACTTCGAGATCTCGGTGCCCGAGCTCGACCTCGCCGTCGAGACCGCCGTGCAGGCCGGAGCCCTCGGCGCCCGCATGACCGGCGGCGGCTTCGGCGGCGCGGCGATCGCGCTCGTGCGGCTCAGCGACCTCTCGCGCGTGCAGGTCGCCGTCGACAACGCGTTCAGCGAGCACGGGTACGGGCAGCCCGACACCTTCGTCGTCGTCGCCTCCGACGGGGCGACGCGCAACTAGGGCGCGCGGTTCGCGCCCTGCGGGGCGGCGCGGGGTCGGCGGCGCGCTGCGCTCGCGCCGGCACGGCCCCCGCTGCGCCGCACCGGCGACGGCGGCACTACTCCTCCGCTGGCCGCCGCAGTGACCCGCCGCACTCACTACCGTTGACGGCACGCACTGCTGCCCGAAGCGCGGTGCATGCCGTGATCAGTAGTGCGTACGACGACACTGATGAGGGCCTGCGGCGTGAGGGTGCCCGCGGCGCGGGCGGTGGGCCTTTCGACAGCCCAGGGCGGGCATCCCGGCTCGACCGGCTCAGCGGTTCGCGAGCACCACGGCGACCACGACGCCGAGGAGCACCGCACCGACGGCTCCGCAGACCGCGAGCGTCGCGCGGTGGTCGTGGCGCGGGCGCTCCACGGCGACGACGGTCGCGATGACGCCGCACACGAGTGTGCCGGTCACCGGCAGCAGCAGCACCGTCCAGCCCGGGGCGCGAGTGGCGACGTCGTCGCCGCTCCACTGCGCGCTGATCTCGCCGGCCAGCAGCGGCCACGTCGCGACCGTGACCACGACGAGCGCGAGGAACGGCACCCAGCACAGCGCAGCGGAGACGAGCAGCATGCCCCGCGACGGCCCAGCCCCGACTTCCGCACTCCCGGTCGAACGAGCATTCCTCTGTTCCCGCGTCACCCTGCCACGCTACGCGAGCAGCGCACCGACCCGCGCTGCTACCCCCAGGTCACCCCGCGGTCGGTCGAGCGCACGAGCGCGTCGCCCGCCCACACCCACCAGGTGTCGCCGCCGACGCTCACCGCGACCTCGCCCGCGAGCGACTCGAGCGCGCCCGAGACGGGCACGCAGCCCGACTCCGCGGCGGTGGCGCCGTCACTGCTCACGATCGCGAGCCCGACTCCCGCGCACGCGGAGCCGCCGAGACGCGCCACGAGCCAGCCGCCCTCGACGGCATCGAGGCTCTGGGCGCCGGCGACGGCCAGCGGCGTCGACCAGGTGGCCCCGGCATCCGCCGTCGTCGCGATCGTGCCGTCAGCGCATAGCACCGCCGCAGCCTCGTCGGAGGCGGTCGCGATCGTCACCGCCGACGCGCAGGGCCCGTCGACGACGTCGGTCGGCGTGCCGATCGACGCGCGGTCGGCGGGGTCGATCCGCCAGGCGGTCGCGATCTCGCCCGGGTACTCCTCGTAGTTGTCGCCGCGCACGTAGGTGCGGATGATGGTCGGCGCGCAGCCATCGGGCGCGGCGCCGACCATCGTGGCGACGTCTGCTCCGGAGGCGATGATGCGAGTGAGCGCGGTGACGCCGGTCGGCCCGGTCGCGTCGGTCGGCAGCCACGTCGCTCCGCCGTCGGTGGTCAGCTCGGGCGCCGCGATCGCAGCGGGGCAGTCACCGGTCGTGGCGCGCCAGGCGGTGCTGCCGTCGACGGCGGTGAGGATGCGCGCCGGCGGCTGCGAGGCGACCGCCTCGACCTCGACGGGGGCGCCCTCCGAGCCCGGCGAGGGTTCGGCCGAGGGCGAGCCGCTCGGCGACCCGCTGGGCGAGCCGGTGGAGACCGGTGACGGGCCCGCGGGCGGAGCATCCGCCTCGACGGCGGTGGGTCGCGCGAGCAGCCAGACGATAAGGATCGCGTCGAGCACGACGAGCGCGCCGACGCCGACGATCACCAGCCATCGGCGACGCGTCGCGGGCGCGCCGTCGAGTGGCGCGCGGAAGTCCATCGCCCCAGAGTATCGGTCAGCAACGCCGAACGGCGGGCCAACCTAGCGCGCGATCGCGAGCCGCTCGGCCGTCTCGCTCAGCAGGCGGTCGGCGACCTTCGGATCGTCGCTCACGCGACCGCCGTACGAGGGCACCATCTTCGTGAGCATCGGTGTCCAGGCCGCGATGCGGTCGGGGAAGCAGCGCTCGATGAGGTCGATCATGATCGGCGCGGCGGTCGAGGCGCCCGGCGAGGCGCCGAGCAGGCCCGCGATCGAGCCGTCGGCCGAGGCGACGACCTCGGTGCCGAACTGCAGCACGCCGCCCTTCTCGGGGTCACGCTTGATGACCTGCACGCGCTGGCCGGCGACCATCTTGTACCAGTCGTCGCCGTCGGCGTTCGGGTAGAACTCGCGCAGTGAGGCCAGGCGGTCGGCGCGGCTCGCGGTGAGCTCGCTGATGAGGTACTTCACGAGGTCGAAGTTGCGCAGGCCGACCTGGATCATCGGCACGATGTTGTGCCAGCGGATCGAGGCGAACAGGTCGAGCCACGACCCCGTCTTGAGGAACTTGGGGCTGAAGCCGGCGTACGGGCCGAACAGCAGCGAGGTCTCGCCGTCGACGACGCGTGTGTCGAGGTGCGGCACCGACATCGGCGGGGCGCCGACGGAGGCCTTGCCGTAGACCTTCGCGAGGTGCTTGGCGACGACCTCGGGGTTGTCGCTGCGCAGCCACTCGCCGCTGATCGGGAAGCCGCCGAAGCCGCGGATCTCGGGGATGCCGCTCTTCTGCAGCAGCGGCAGCGCGTGGCCGCCGGCACCGACGAACACGAAGCGGGCCTCGACCTCGAGGGGCGTGCCGCCGACCTCGTGCCGCATGCCCAGGCGCCACGCGCCGTCGGGCAGCTTCTTGAGCTTGGTCACGCGGTGCTCGGTGAGCAGCTCGGCGCCGCCGGCGACGAGGCCGTCGATGAGCAGGCGGGTGAGGGCGCCGAAGTCGACGTCGGTGCCGGCGGCCATGTAGGTCGCGGCGATCGGCTGGCTCTTCGCCCGGCCCGGGATCAGCAGCGGCGCCCACTGACGGATCTGCCGCACGTCTTCGCTGTACTCCATGCCCGCGAACAGCGGGTGGTCCTTGAGCGCCTCGTAGCGCTTGCGCAGGTAGTCGACGTTGGCCTCGCCCCAGACGACGCTCATGTGCGGCGTCGCGTTGAGGAACGCCTTCGGCTCGGGCAGCAGCCCCTCGCCGACGAGGTACGACCAGAACTGCCGCGACACCTGGAACTGCTCGTTGACCTTCACCGCGTTGGTGATGTCGATCGAGCCGTCGGCCTTCTCGGGCGTGTAGTTGAGCTCGCACAGCGCCGCGTGGCCGGTGCCGGCGTTGTTCCACGGGTTCGAGCTCTCGAGCGCGACATCGCTGAGGCGCTCGTAGATGCGGATCGACCAGGTTGGCTCGAGCTGCTGCAGCAGCGTGCCGAGGGTCGCGCTCATGATGCCGCCGCCGATGAGGGCCACGTCGATGCGTTCAGTCACGATTCACGAGTCTACCGAGCGGTTGCCGGATGCTCGCCGCGGGTCGCCTAGGCTGGCTCGGTGATTCCGCCCCTTCTTCTCGTCGGCGCAGTCGGCGGACTTCTTTCGGGCCTGTTCGGCGTCGGCGGGGGCATCATCATGGTGCCGCTGCTCATGCTGCTGGCGCGGATGGACCAGCGCCGGGCATCCGCCACCTCGCTCGTCGCGATCGCCCCGAGCGCCCTCGTCGGCACGATCGGCTACGGACTGCAGGGCCAGATCGCGTGGGTCGCCGGCGCGCTCATCGCCGTGGGCGCCGTCGTCGGCGCACCGATCGGCGCGAAGCTGCTGCGCGTGCTGCCGATCGTGTGGCTGCGGTGGCTGTTCATCGCGTTCCTGCTGCTGGTGGCGGTGCGCATGATCCTCGTCGAGACGCCGCGCGACGGCTCATTCGAGCTCGGGGTGGGCCCCGTCATCGGCCTCATCGCGCTCGGTCTGTTCATGGGCGTCGCCTCGGGGCTGTTCGGCATCGGCGGCGGCGTCATCGCGGTGCCGGTGCTCATCGCCCTGTTCGGCTTCGGCGACCTGCTGGCGAAGGGCACGTCGCTGCTGGCGATGATCCCGACGGCGCTGTCGGGCTCGATCGCGAACGTGCGGGCGAAGATGGTGTCGGTGCGCGACGGGCTCATCGTCGGCATCGCGGCCTCGGTCGCGTCGTTCGGCGGGGTCGCGCTGGCGTTCATCATCCCGCCGCAGCTCGCCGGCATCCTCTTCGGCGCGCTGCTCATCGTCATCGTCGTGCTGCTGAGCGTACGGGCGATCCGCGCGCAGCGGGCGGCGCGCGACGGCGACGCGGCTTAGAGCTCGGTCGGCAGCTCGACCGGCTGCAGCGTCGGCCGCTTCGGCTGGCGACCGTCGCCCGAGGAGCGCCCGGTGAGGCGCCGGCCGATCCACGGCAGCACGTACTGCCGCCAGTACTCGGCGGTGCGCGGGCGCGCCACGTCGTCGCCGGGGGCGTGCGGCGCGTGCACGGCGGGCGGCACCTCGACGCCGAGGCCGGCGAGCACGTTCGCGGCGACGCGCGCGTGCCCGCGGGCGTTCAGGTGCAGCCGGTCGACCGACCAGTTGTCGAGGGTGGTGAGGCGGGCATCCGACCAGTTGTCGACGAAGGCGATGTCGGTGCGGGCCAGCCGCTCGCGCACGGCGACCGCGAGGGCGTCGCCGCGCGCCTTGATGAGGGGGCCGAGCGGCAGGTGACGGGTCGGGTCGGCTCCGCTGACGAGCGCGACGCGGATGCCCGCCGCCGTCGCCCGCTCGGCCGCCGCCACGAGGCGGTCGGCCGTCGATGCCACCGACACCTTCGGGCGCATGATGTCGTTGCCCCCGCCGTTGATGGTGAGCAGCTCGGGTCGCAGCGCGATGGCCGGGTCGAGCTGCTCGGCGACGATCGGGCCGAGCAGCCGGCCCCGGATGGCGAAGTTGGCGTACCCGAAGCCCGAGCCGCCCGCGGCGGCGTGCGCGGCCGCGAGCCCGAGCGCGACGAGGTCGGCCCAGCCGCGCGGCGTGCCGTCGGGCAGCTCGTCGCCCATGCCCTCGGTGAAGCTGTCGCCGATCGCGGCGTAGCTGCCGACGATCACAGGCCGAGCCGTTCGAGCTCGGAATCCATGCGCTCGGCGATCGCGGCGTAGCCCTCGTCGTTCGGATGCAGGCCGTCGGAAGCCATCCAGTCGGGGCGGCCCTCGATCCAGCGCGAGGCGCCGGCGATGAACGGCGCCCCGATGCGCTCGGCCTGCTCGCGCTGCCAGCCGATGATGACCTCGACCGATTCGGGTCGCTCGTCGGTGTACCAGAATGGCTCGACGACGATGAAGCGCGCCTCGGGCAGCCCCGCGACGAGCCGGTCGAGGTCGGCGGTCATCGCCTCGCGGATCTCCTCACCCGCCCGCGCGTACGCGAAGTTGTCGTTGAGCCCCATCGTGATGATGACGATGTCGGGCTGCTGCTCGATGATCAGCGACGGAACGTCGCCGTCGCCGACGAAGGGGCGATTGCGCACGTAGCCGAGCCCGTTGACGCTCGGGTTGAACTCGCGCCAGCCGCGGTCGGCGGCGATGATGCTCGACCACCGCTTCGAGGGGTCACTGGCCCCGGTGCCGAGCGTGTACGAGTCGCCGTAGAAGGCGACGAGCGGCCCGTCGCCGCCGGCCGGTGCCGAGGATGCGGGCGCCGCCCCGCCCGCGGGCGCGGCGCACCCGACGAGCGGGGCGACCGCGATCGCGGCGAGGGTCGTGAGCAGGTGGCGACGGCGGGTGCTGGGCATCCCTCGACGGTAGCGCGCTACGCGGTGCGCTCGATGCCGTCGCGTGGCCGCCGTCAGGTCGGGTGCCGGGAAAGCGCGAGGCCCCGCCGGTGTTCCGGCGGGGCCTCGCGAGGAAGGACGCTACTGGGCGGCGCTGCGACGACGCGTCGCGGCGACGACACCGGCGGCAGCCGCACCGAGCACGACGGCGCCGGCGCCGAACCACAGCACGGGAGTGAGGTCGGCAGCACCGGTCTCGGCGAGGCCGTCGCCGGCACCACCGTCGACGGGAGCCGCGGCGACGGTCAGCGAGAGGGTCTGCAGGTAGGTGTCGACGCCGTCATCGGCCGAGACCGAGAGCGTGCAGCTGCCGGTGGTGCCCGCGGGCACGGTGGCGGTGAAGGTGATGATGCCGTCGGCGCCGACGGTCACGCCGTCGATCGCGGTGACGGTCGAACCGCACGTGAGGCTCGCCGTGACGTCGGTGCCCTCGTCGAGACCGGTCTCGACCGACGTGAAAGTCACGGTTCCGCCTGCGGCGACGGTGTTGGTGTTGACGCTGCCGCCGGTGTATTCGGCGGCGAAGGCGGCAGCGGAGCCCGTGAGCACGAGGGCACCAGCGAGAGCGCCGGTGGCGAGAAGGCGAGCGATCATATGTGGTTCCCCGAATCTGGTGTGGCCGGTCTTCAGGGACGACGCCGAGCGCCCCCCCTGATGGTCTGCTTCGAGACTAGCTAAAAGTTCGTCTGAGCGATACTTCGATTCTCACGATTCCGTAACTCCGGAACGCGAGAGCTGACGCTCGGCCAGGCTATCGCCGCCCCCGGGCCGGATTCTGCGCCCTCTTCGGGGGCGGCGGTCAGTCGTCAGCGGCCACATCGCGGCAGCTGAGCGGCGCGTTCGGAGTGAGGAGGATGGAACTGGCGGCCGGAGTGTGGTCGATGTCGAGACGCGCCGACGAGGGTTCGGCACCGACGAACAGCACCTCGAGCTCGGCCAGCTCGCCCGGCTCGAGATCGATCGTCGCACCGGTCGCGGTCAGCCCGTCGTGCTCGGCGGAGACGAAGCCGACGCTCTGGCTGTCGAGTCGAACGTCGTACGCGACGGAGCCCGGGGGGCCGTAGACGAAAACGTTCGTGCGGATCGTGCCGGCGGGCACGCCGAAGGCCCCTGCGCCGGTGACGTAGTCGGGCAGCGTGGTCGCGGCGTTCGCAGGGGCGGTGTTCTCGAGGCGCACGGCGACGCGGTAGCTGGGCCGCTCATCGTCGCGGCACGTCACCGATCCGAGCCCGATGGCCGTGCGGAGGTAGTAGTCCATCTTCGCGCCGGTCGAGTCATTGAGGTACACGCCGAAGAGGGTGACGCGCTCGTCGCTCACCGGCAGCGCGCCGGCGAGGTCGATCGCGGTGAGCACCTCCTGCTCGTCGGGGTCGGCGCTCCAGACCGTCAATCGGTCGTTGCCGGCGGCGTTGACGAGCGCGTCGACCAGCGCGCCCGGTTCGACTCCCCCGTTGGTGACGGCGGCGAAGACCCGCTGCGCGGCGTCGGCGAAGTAGGCGTCCTGCGCGCTGGGCTCAGGCAGGCGAGCGTAGGTGTCGCTCAGCAACACCTGCACGGCGTTGTCGCTCGTGAGCTCGGTGCCGTCGGCGAGCGCGACGGGGCCGGTCGCTTCGAGGATGCGCGCGAGCGCCGGCACGTCGAGGCCGATGACCCCGTCGACGGTCTGCCCCTGCCGTTCGGCCCACATCGCCTGCGCGAGCTCGGCGGAGCGCACGAAGTCGGGGGTCGCGGTGACGTTCTGCATGAAGAGCCCGGTCGCCTCGCCGAAGAGCGTGCGCTCGACCTCCGTCAGCGGCTCGGGCGCGGTCGCGAACTCGCCGAGCGCCGACGCGCTCGACTGCGCCGTGATGGCGAGCGCACCGTCGTCGGCGGTGAGCACCGCGAGCGCTCCCGGAATACCGCCTCCGGCCCGCAGCTCGGCGTTGTTGAGGAAGAGCAGCAGGTAGTCGCGCTGGGCATCGCCCCCGAGCATCCCGGGCAGCAGTCGCGCTGCGGTGTCGAGGCCGCTCACGATCGACGCGGTCTCGTCGACGAGCCCGACGAGCTCACCCACGGCTTCGCTGATCTGCGGCAGCGTGCCCTCGGTCTCGATGGCGGATGCTCGGGCGTCGGCCTGCTCGAGGGCTGTGGCGGCGTCGGCGAGCACGGGCGCGGCGTCGAGGATGGGCTGCAGGTCGATGCGCCCGTCGCGCGGAGTGAGGCTGCCGAGCGTGATCGACGAGGCCAGCCGGCCGAGCGGCGGCAGCGCGTCGTCGGCGACGTCGTCGACGGTCGCCGCCGCTTCGCGGAACGCGCGCAGGTTCTGTCCCGCCCACGGCACCAGTTCGACGGCTCGCCAGACGGGGTCGCTCGTGAGCTCGCGCGCCGACTGCGTGCGGCCCTGCAGCTCGTCGAGCTCGGCGGCGATGTCACCGTCGCCGTCGGCCACCTGCTGCCTGACCGCCGCGGCGAGCGGCAGCGCGCCGAGGAGCTGGTCGCGAGCGGCGAGGCCGCGGAGCACGACCCAGGCGGCGACGCCGAGCAGCACGGCGAGCAGCGCGACGAGCGCGATGACGACGGGGCGGCGGCGGCCTCGGGCGGCGGCGCGTCGCCCTTCGGCGCGAGTCGTCGTCATGTCAGAAGGCCCCTTCCGAGCGCAGCACGGCGCGCAGCGTACGCCAGAGGATGATGAGATCGCCCGTCATCGACCAGTTCTCGACGTAGTAGAGGTCGAGTCGCACGCTCTCCTCCCACGAGAGGTTGGAGCGCCCGCTCACCTGCCACAGGCCAGTCACGCCAGGCTTGACGAAGAAGCGGCGATGCACGTGGCGCTCATAGACGGCCACCTCTCGCTCGAGCGGAGGGCGCGGGCCGACGAGCGACATGTGACCGGCGAGCACGTTGAGCAGCTGCGGCAGCTCGTCGAGGCTGTATCGGCGCAGCACCCGCCCTGCCGGCGTCACGCGCGGATCGTCCTTCATCTTGAAGAGCACATCGTTGCCCGCGTCGCGCTGCGCCGCCTGCAGCTCGGCGAGGCGCTGCTCGGCGTCGACGACCATGGTGCGGAACTTCAGCATGCCGAAGGGTCGCCCCTCGAACCCGACGCGCTGCTGGCGGAACAGCACGGGCCCCGGGCTCGAGGCCTTGACGACGATCGCGATGACGAGCAGCACCGGGGCGAGCGCGACCGTGAGCACGAGCGCAGCGACCAGATCGAAGGTGCGCTTGGAGAACCGCTTGAAGCCCTCGTAGCGCGGCGTCTCGATGTGCAGCAGCGGCAGGCCGGCGACAGGCCGCATGTGGATGCGCGGGCCACCGATGTCGGTGAGGCTCGGCGCGACGACGAGGTGGTGCCTGCCCGGTTCGAGCGACCAGCTGAGCTCGCGCATCCGCTCGGTCGGCAGCTCGTCGGAGCTCGTCACGATGACCGTGTCGGCGGCTGTCTCGTCGAGCAGGCGGGGCAGGGATGCGAGGCCCGCGCCCGTGGGAAGGGCTGCGTCCCACGGGGCGGGGCGGGCATCCGCCACCCCCACGAAGCAGGCGCCCACCACGCGGTAGCCGGCTGCGCTCGCGACCGCGAGGTCGGCCGCGAGCGCCCCGGCGGTGCCGGGCGTGCCGACGATGATCGCGCGCGAGGAGTAGCGGCCGTGGGCGCGCTCGGCGATGAGCCATTGGCGCCAGATCCAGCGTGTGGCGAGCAGGGCGAGCAGGCCGAGCGGGAAGCCCGTGAGGATGTACCCGCGCGCGAGGTCGAGCTGGAACAGGAACGCCACGATCGCGACGATGCCGAAGAGGCGGAATGCGGCGTCGGCGATGCGCTTGTACTCGGTGCTGCCCGCCCCCACGATGCGCGGGTCGCGGGTGGCGAACATTGCGAGCACGGCCATCCAGGCGGCGATGAGCACGATCGAGATCTCGGTGTAGTCGATCGTGAGGTCGCGCGCGGCGGCGCCGGTGGCGAGCTCGGCGCGGTCGAAGCCGAACCACAGCAGCTGCGTGCCGATCACGGCCCAGGCGACGGCGAGCAGGTCGGTCACGACGAGCCGCCGGCCGTAGCGGTGCGCCCACGCGCGATCGACGGCGTGCTCACGCGGCGGATGCGCGCCGGCGGCGGGCTCGCTCGCGGCCCCGAGTGCCGGGGTGGCAGCAGCGACGTCGCGCTCAGGAGACATCGGCACGAGACCTTCGCGATCGGAGACGGTGAGGGGTGGATTGCTCACCTTGAGCATAGACAGGTCTGCAGACGACGAGGCGCCGCGCGCGCGTCGCCGCGCGATCAGGCCCGTGCGGCGATCGCCCGCAGGGCCGCCTCACTGCGCTCGATCGCGTCGGCGATCTGGGCGCCGGATCGGTCGTAGACCTCCTGCTGCTGCCGGTACGGGTCGACGACGTCGTCGTCGGCGGGGTCGGCCGGCGGCGTGGCGAGGCCCCGCTCGGCGAGCATCATCGGCACGAGCGCGCGCAGCGCGTCGGGCACGGGCTGGGCGCGCAGCCGTGCGAGGTCGGTCTCGATGCCGGGCGCGGCGGCCAGGCTCTCGAGCAGGCGCGCCGCCTCCCGCAGGGTGACGGTGCGGCGGTTGGCGCGCGGCAGCAGGCGCACGATCTCGGCGCGGTGCTCGCGCGTGAGGGCGAGCACGAGGTCGGCGCGGTCGATGAGGTCGGCATCGAGCATCCGCGGGGCGTGCACCGGGCCGGGCTCGGCGCCGAGGGTGCGCGCGAGCTGCTGAGCCTGCTCGGGCATCTGCGCGCCGACGAGGGCGAAGGTGCCGGCGCTGGAGAAGCGGGCGAAGCGCTCGCCGAAGCGAGCGCGCAGCACCTGCTCGGCGACGGGCGAGCGGCAGACGTTGCCGGTGCAGACGACGAGCACCTCGAAGCGGTCGGCGCCGGCGTCGACCGTCATCGGCCGCGGCTCGCCTTGGGCCGGCGCGGCGTCGTCACCGCGTTCGCCTCGGCGGTGTAGCCGTAGCCGCCGTAGCCGTAGCGGCCGTAGCCGTAGGCGTCCGGACCCTTCGTGGGCAGCATCGTGATGATGATGCCCGAGACGCGGGCCCCGACGTTCTCGAGCGCGGCGAGCGCGCCCTCGAGCTCGCGGCGGTCGGTCTTGCCCGCGGCGGCGACGACGAGGGCACCCTTCGTCATCTTGCTGACGAGGGCGGCGTCGGTGACGGGCAGCAGCGGCGGCATGTCGATGATGACGACGTCGAATTCCTGCTCGAGGGCGTGCACGAGGCTCTGCATGGCGCGCGAGCCGAGCAGCTCGCTCGGGTTGGGCGGCACCGACCCGGCGGGCAGCACACTCAGGCCGCGGCGACCCCAGGGCTGCAGCACGTCACCGAGGCTCGCGCGCTGGATGAGCACGTCGGTGAGCCCGACGGCGCCCTCGAGACCCATGTACTCGGCGAGCTTGGGTCGGCGCAGGTCGCCATCGATGATGACGACGCGCGCGCCGGAGTCGGCGAGCGCGATGGCGAGGTTGGCCGACGTCGTCGACTTGCCCTCGGCGGGCACCGAACTGGTGATGACGAAGCTGCGGGCGCCCGGCTCGATGTCGAGGAACTGCAGGTTGGTGCGCAGCGTGCGGAAAGCCTCGGCGCGCGGGCTGTGCGGGTCGTCCTGCACGATGAGGGGGCGCTTGACGGCGTTCGGGTCGTAGGCGATGCCGCCGATGATCGGCGCCTGGGTGAGCGCTTCCACGTCGCGCTGGCCCCGAATGCGCGTGTCGAGCACCTCCATGAGCACGGCGAGGCCGATGCCGACCGCGAGGCCGATGAGCAGACCGAGCGCAAGGTTGAGGTTGGTGTTGGGCGAGATCGGCTCGCGCGGCACGGAGGCCTCGCGCAGCACGCTCACCGAGACCTGACCGGAGGTGATGTCGTCGATGACGGCCTCGAAGCTCGAGGTGGTGGCGTTGGCGATGTCGGCGGCCTCGGTGGGCGACTCGCGCACCACCGCGATCTCGATGTTGACGGTGTTGAGCGGCGCCTCGGCGGTGACCGACTCACCCAGCTCATCGGCGGTCTCGTCGAGGCCGAGGCTCGCGACGACGTCGTCAAGCACGCGCGGCGTGCTGACGGCCTCGGCGTACGAGCGCACCTGGTTCTGCGCGAAGCTGCCGCCCTGGGCGAGCTCGCCGACGGTGCCGGAGCTCGGCACGTAGACGAAGACCTGCGTCGTCGCGCGGTACTGCGGGGTCATGAGCAGCGTCGCGGTCGCCGAGGCGGCGATGCCGACGAGGGTCAGCACCAGGATGACGAGCCAGCGCTTGCGCAGGATGCGCAGGTAGTCGGCGAGTTCCACGTCGTTGAGCCTCCAGGCACGGGGTCGAGTCTGGAAGCCACGCAGCAGTGCCGGCCCCCGACAGGCGAGTCTATGTCAGCCCTGCGGCCCGCCGGGGTCGGCGACGCGGCGTCAGACGGCGGTGAACTTCTTCGCGGCGACGAGCTCGGCGAGCTGCACCGCGTTGAGGGCGGCGCCCTTGCGCAGGTTGTCGTTGCTGATGAACAGCGCGAGGCCGCGTCCGCCGGGCACGCCCTCATCGGTGCGGATGCGCCCCACGAGGCTCGGGTCGGCGCCGGCCGCGTCGAGCGGCGTCGGCACGTCCATCAGCTGCACGCCGGGCGCGTCGGCGAGCAGCTCGCGCGCGCGCTCGGGGCTGATCGGGCGCTCGAACTCGGCGTTGATGGCGAGCGAGTGGCCGGTGAAGACGGGCACGCGCACACACAGGCCGCTCACGAGCAGCTCGGGCAGCTCGAGGATCTTGCGGCTCTCGTTGCGCAGCTTCTTCTCCTCGTCCGTCTCGCCGAGGCCGTCGTCGACGAACGAGCCGGCCTGCGGGATGACGTTAAAGGCGATGTTCTTGGGGAACTTCCCGGGCTCTGGGAAGTCGACGGCTGAGCCGTCGTGCACGAGCTCCATCGCGTCCTGTGCGACGACGGCCTTCGCCTGCTCGAGCAGCTCCTCGCCGCCGGCGAGGCCGGCACCCGAGACTGCCTGGTAGGTGCTCACGATGAGGCGCTGCAGCCCGGCCTCGCGGTCGAGCACCTTCAACACGGGCATCGCGGCCATGGTCGTGCAGTTGGGGTTGGCGATGATGCCCTTGACCGCTTGGTCGATGGCGTGCGGGTTGACCTCGCTGACGACGAGCGGCACCTCAGGGTCCATGCGCCAGCCGGAGGAGTTGTCGATGACGGTGACGCCGGCGGCCGCGAAGCGCGGCGCCTGGGCCTTGCTCGTCGTGGCGCCCGCGCTGAAGATCGCGATGTCGAGGCCCGTGGGGTCGGCCGTCGCGGCATCCTCGACCACGACATCCTGATCGCCGAAGCGCAGGGTCGTGCCGGCACTGCGCGCGGAGGCGAAGAAGCGGATCTCGGCTATCGGGAACGCCCGGTCGATGAGCAGCTGACGCACGACGGCGCCGACCTGGCCGGTGGCGCCGACGACGCCGATGCGGATGCCCGTGGAAGAAGTGGTGGC
This sequence comes from Microcella alkalica, assembly GCF_014595885.1. Taxonomy (GTDB): domain Bacteria; phylum Actinomycetota; class Actinomycetes; order Actinomycetales; family Microbacteriaceae; genus Microcella; species Microcella alkaliphila_B. The sequence continues at coordinate 203,809 of NZ_JABUKC010000003.1, forward strand.
GGTCACCTCTCGATCGTACTGTCGGCGCGGGGGCGGCCCGAACGTGCGGCAGAGTGGTGGCACCCGACGAAAGGTTCACTCATGCGGCTCTCCGTCATCGGTTGCGGCTACCTCGGCGCGGTGCACGCCGCCGCGATGGCCTCGCTCGGCCACGACGTGGTCGGCGTGGACACCGACGCCGCGAAGGTCGAGGCGCTCTCCGCCGGCCGCGCACCCTTCTTCGAACCGGGTCTGCCCGAGCTGCTGGAGGCCGGCGTGGCCTCCGGTCGTCTGCGCTTCACGACCGACATCGCCGAGGCCCGCGGTGCCGCCGTGCACTTCATCGCGGTCGGCACGCCGCAGCGCCGCGACTCCGATGCGGCGGATCTCACGTTCGTCGACGCCGCCGTCAACGCCCTCGCGCCGCACCTCGCATCCGGCGACGTCGTCGCGGGCAAGTCGACGGTACCGGTGGGCACAGCCGCGCGACTCGCGTCACGCCTGGCCGACACGGGCGCGACGCTCGTGTGGAACCCGGAGTTCCTGCGGGAGGGCTGGGCGGTGGAGGACACGCTGCGCCCCGACCGTCTGGTGGTGGGCGCCCCCGACGGCGAGGCCGGTGCCGCAGCAGTCGCGCTGCTCCAGCAGGCGTATGCCGAGCCGATCGCGACCGGCTCGCCCTTCCTCGTCACGGATCTTGCGACGGCCGAACTGGTCAAGGTGGCGGCGAACGCCTTCCTGGCGACGAAGATCTCGTTCATCAACGCGATGGCCGAGATCGCGGAGACGGTCGGGGCCGACGTGAGCCATCTGGCGGATGCCCTGGGCTACGACGACCGCATCGGCCGTCGTTTTCTCGGCGCGGGCATCGGGTTCGGCGGGGGCTGCCTGCCGAAAGACATCCGTGCGTTCGCGGCTCGAGCGGAGGAGCTCGGCCGCGGCGAGTCGATCGCGTTCCTGCGCGAGGTCGACGAGATCAACCTCCGGCGCCGCACGCGCGCGGTGCAGCTGGTCGTCGAGGCCCTCGGCGGCTCGGTGCACCGCAAGCGCATCACCGTGCTCGGCGCCGCGTTCAAGCCGCACAGCGACGACGTGCGCGATTCACCCGCTCTCGAGGTGGCCGTGAGATTGCACGGCCTGGGCGCGGAGGTTCGGGTGACCGACCCGCAGGCGATCGAGAACGCCCGGCGCGTGCATCCGCACCTGACGTACGTCGCCGACCGCGACGCGGCGATCACCGACGCCGACGCGATCGTGCTCGTGACGGAATGGGACGAGTACCGGCGCGAGCTGACGCCCGAGCACGCGTCGAGCCTCACGGCCGGCCGCGTCATCGTCGACGGCCGCAACTGCCTCGACCCGGCGGCGTGGCGCGCGGCGGGCTGGCAGTACGAGGGGCTCGGGCGCCGCTGAGTGAACGCGGCCCGGTCTAGCGACCGGTGCCCGCGTAGACGCTCGCCTCGGTGTCGCCATCCAGCCCGAAGGCGGAGTGCACGACCTGCACGGCGTGGTTGAGGATGTCGGCGCGCGTCACGACCGAGATGCGGATCTCGGAGGTGGAGATCATCTCGATGTTGATGCCCGCGTCCTTGAGTGCGGTGAACAGCTGTGCGCTGACGCCGGCGTTGGTGCGCATGCCGCCGCCGACGACGGAGAGCTTGCCGATCTGGTCGTCGTGCTGCAGCGACTCGAAGCCGACCGCGGGCTGCTCGGCGCGGAGCGCGGTGAGCACCTTCTCGGCGTCGCTCTTGGGCAGGGTGAACGAGATATCGGTGCGGCCGGTGGAGGCGGCGCTGACGTTCTGCACGATCATGTCGATGTTGGCGCCGGTCTTGGCGACGATCGTGAAGATGTCGGCGGCCTTGCCCGGGGTGTCGGGCACGCCGACGACCGTGATCTTCGCCTCGCTGAGGTCGCCCGCGACGCCGGTGATGATCGGTTCTTCCACTTCTTCTCCCTCAGTCGGGCTGATGACCCAGGTGCCCTCGTCGTGCGTGAACGAGGAGCGGACGTGCATGGTGACGCCGTGACGGCGCGCGAACTCGACGGCGCGGATGTGCAGCACCTTCGCGCCGCTCGCGGCGAGCTCGAGCATCTCTTCCGCGGTGACGCGGTCGATCTTGCGCGCCTTCTTCACGACGCGGGGGTCGGCGGTGAAGACGCCGTCGACGTCGGTGTAGATCTCGCAGACGTCGGCCTCGAGGGCGGCGGCGAGCGCGACCGCGGTGGTGTCGCTGCCGCCGCGGCCGAGCGTGGTGATGTCGCGACTGTCGCGGTTGAAGCCCTGGAAGCCGGCGACGATCGCGATGGCGCCCTGGTCGAGCGCCTCGCGCACGCGGACGGGGGTGACGTCGACGATGCGGGCGGCGCCGTGCTGGGCATCCGTGATCATGCCCGCCTGGCTGCCCGTGAACGACAGGGCCTCGACGCCCATGCTCTTGATCGCCATGGCGAGGAGCGCCATCGAGATGCGCTCACCGGTGGTGAGGAGCATGTCGAGCTCACGCGGGTCGGGGAGGGGGCTGACCTCGTGGGCGAGGTCGAGAAGCTCGTCGGTCGTGTCGCCCATGGCGCTCACGGCGACGACGACGTCGTTGCCGGCCTTGCGCGTGGCGACGATGCGCTTGGCGACGCGCTTGATGCTCTCGGCGTCGGAGACGGAGGATCCGCCGAACTTCTGCACGATGAGGCTCACGGCGGAACTCCTGTGGCTGTGGGGGCTGGGTGCGCGTCCGCTCGCCGCCCCCGGTGGGGTGCGGATGACAGGTGCTGCAGTGACTTCGCGGGGGTGACCGCCCTCGTCGGCCGGACGCACGGCACGACGGCGGCGGCGGGCCTTGGATCGATTGTAGCGGGGCCGCGTGCCACGCCCGGCATGAACGAGGGGCGGGCATTCGTGATCCTCAAGTCGGCTGATACGGTCGAGAAAATCTCGGAGGAACCATGTCGTCTCTGTCTCGCAGCGCAGCGAGAGCGCTCGGGGTCGCCGTAGCGCTCGTGGTCTCCCTCAGCACTGCCTCGCACGCTCATGCGAGTCATCTCGATGGCGTCGACAACCCCGGCGTGCTGTCGGGCATCGTCACCCTGATCGGCGCCGACGGTGTACCGACCCCCCTCGTGGGTGCTGACGTGAGCGTGTACACCGACGGCGATCGAACCGCCGGTGCGGGCACGGACGGTGAGGGCCGCTTCTCGATCCAGGTCGCCCCGGGCACCCACACGATCGGGGTGACGGGCCGCAACCCGGCGACGGGGCTGCTCGCGCTGCCGGAGTTCTCGGGCGGCTCCCGCTCGCTCGAGGGCGCAGACGCACTGACCGTCGCGCCCGGCCAGACGATCGTCGACGCCGACCTCGAGCTCGATGCCGGCGGTCACATCCAGGGCTGGCCCTATCTCGTCGTGCAGCCGGAGGGCACTGTCCGGGGTCCGGACCCCTTCTTCACGGTGTTCACGCTCATCCACGAGGACGCCCCCGGGGGCCCGCAGACGCTGCCGGCCCAGTGGGCGTCGCCGATCGGCGAGCAGCCGGTCTCGCAGCCCCTGGAACCGGGGCGGTACTCGCTGACCGTGCTCTCGAACTGGTGGACGAGCGGCGCACCGTTCGACCCTGAGTCGACGAACATCGAGCTGTACGGCGAGCGGCGGGATCTTCTGGTGACGAACGGGGCACGGACGCCCTACGAGCTTGAGCTGCAACGAACCGTTCCGGTGGTCTCACGCGCCGACGGGCCCGATCGCTTCGCGGCCTCTGCGGCGATCTCGGAGCGCTTCTACGAGCCCGGCGTTCCCGTCGTCTATCTCGCCACTGGCGAGAAGTTCCCGGATGCTCTGGCCGGCTCGGCCGCCGCGGGGAAGTCGCCTGCGGAAGGACCGCTACTTCTGACGGCGGGGTCGTACCTGCCGTCTTCCGTCGCGCAGGAGCTGGACCGGCTGCAACCCGCACGAGTCGTGGTGCTCGGCGGGCCCGCGTCGGTGAGCGACGCCGTCGTCGATGAAGTTCGTCAGTACAAGCCCTCCATCTCGCGCATCAGCGGGCCCGATCGCTACGCCGTGTCGGCGGCCATCTCCGCAGCGACCTTCGAACCGGGCGTGCAGGCGGTCATGATCGCCACGGGCGAGAAGTTCGCCGACGCTCTCGGTGGGGGCGCTGCGGCCGGCGCGACCGACGGCCCGCTCCTCCTGGTCGGCTCCAACTTCCTGCCCGCCTCGGTCGCCGCCGAGATCGTGCGCCTGCAACCTCAGGAGATCGTGGTGCTCGGCGGGCCCGCTTCGATCAGCGAGAGCGTCGTGCAGCAGCTTCGCGCGCTGAACAGTTCCGTCTCCCGAGTGGGCGGAGCAGACCGCTACGAAGCCTCAGCAGCTCTCGCCGCCGCCCGCTTCCCCGGTCGCCCCCAGGTCGCATACCTATCGACGGGGCTGAACTTTCCGGACGCTCTCTCTGGCGGCGCGCCGGCCGGCGCCCTCGATCACTTCGGGCCGATTCTTCTGACCGACCCGTCGGGCGTCTCCGACGCAGTGGTCAGGGAACTGGTTCGCATGCGGCCCCTGCGGATCGTGATCCTGGGCGGGCCGGCCTCGGTCAGTGACGCCGTGCGTGCTCAGGTCGAGGGTCTGTTCTCGACAGACTGGTTCTGAGCGCGCCCGTCTGTGAGGAGCTTGACGACCCGGCGCAGGTCGGGCAGGGGGCTGGCCTCGTGGGCGAGGTTGAGCAGCTCGTCGGTGGTGACGCCCATGGCGCTGACCGCGACGACGACGTCGTTGCCGGCCTTGCGCGTGGCGACGATGCGCTTGGCGACGCGCTTGATACTCTCGGCGTCGGAGACGGAGGATCCGCCGAACTTCTGCACGATGAGGCTCACGGCGAAACTCCTGTGGCTGTGGGGGCTGGATGCGCGTCCGCTCGCCGCATCCGGTGGGGTGCGGGTGGAAGGTGCTGCAGTGACTTCGCGGTGGTGACCGCCCTCGTCGGCCGGACGCACGGCACGACGGCGGCGGCGGGCCTTGGGTCGATAGGATCCGGGTCCGTTGGCACAAGTAGGATGCGCGCGGCAAGCAGAACGGAGATGTCTGAGGTCCGGTTCTAACTTGAATCGTGGACGACTGAACGCACCTCAGAGTCGCACAACCGTTCGCCAGCACCACGCCGCCACAAATTCTGCTGAGCGCGTCATGACATAAAATCTGAACGAGCGACAGGCACCGCTAGAGGCCGCGCCCGCAAGTTGAGTGGGTCGACGTACGATGAAATCCGATACGCGCGGAGTCTAGACAACTATCTTAAACGAGAGAGATCGGCCGCGAACTATTGACAAACAAAACGCATTTGGTAGTCGCCGAGAGCATTCGCGGACACCGGTTGTCGTACGTCCGTTATCTCATAAAATATTCAGATCGTCAGACCTATATCTATCTCGCGCTACCTGAAGGCTCCCACAAGGAAGACGAGTTCAAGCAACATCTCTCTTCCCAAGATGCCAACCGATTTCGCGTTATTCAAATCAGCGATTTTAGCCGCAACAACATTCAAGTACTTGCCGCGTCGCTCAAACCGAGTTCGATTATATTTATCGACGGCGACTCTTTCCTTCGCGACGTTATTCACCACGGCGCCGTAGCAAAGTGCCCGACAACTCTTTTGATCATGAGGGTCCTGGGTCAATCAAGGCACAAAACTTTGCGTCAATTACAATCCCTTGCGAAATCCATCCTTCGGCTAGTTGCTCGATCTAGACACTCCGTGCGCGTAATTTGTCTACGGAGCCCCACAACAACGACGCCCGGCGCCCATGACATCCTTGACCCCATAGAAGTTTCAACTGAGCTACAGCATGTTCCTGCCGAATTCTTGAACGCGAAGGCTGACAGCCCGGGCAGGTTCTGGTTCGGGATAGTTGGAGCGATAAGCTCTCGCAAGAATGTCGATATCGTGTCCGAAGGTTTGGCAGCACTTGGCGACTCATGCGGTTTCGTCCTTGCGGGAAACTCCGAACAGGACGAAACCACCGTCGCGAACTGGCTATCTCCTCTTAGGACGCTCGGCATACCAGTTCTCCGCTTACCTCGGGTTCTCGAGGACCAAGAGCTGGACTCGCTCATTGCAGCACTGGACTGTGTGGTACTTGCGCACTCAAACGAAGGACCAAGCGGCATTCTTGGGAAAGCTCTCAGCGTAGGAACACCGGTTCTCGCCGCCGGAGCGAAGAGCCTCCGGCACGACATCTCTCAGCTCGGCGGAGCCGGGGTGTGGGTTCCGCTTACGTCGGATGGAATCGCCTCCGGCGGCAAACGAGTGGCGGGGTTGCCGACCAGGCCCATGCGGCTAGACGCCTCCCCAGCGAGTTTTGCTCGAGGACTCCTTGAATGCCAGTAGTTGATCGAGATCAGTTTCCGGGAGAATCTTGAACTGGACGCGTAAACCCACAGGACAAACAATACTGTTTGCCCTAGCTTCGGCGACATCGCAGGTCGTGGTGGCCATTATGTATCTCGTCGCGGCCAGGCTTAGTGGCCCATCGGATTTTGGAATCGCGGCGACTATAATCGCTATCAGCTATACCGTTGTCGGAGTTGTCGATTTCGGAGCCTCATCTTACTGGATTCGTGAACTTTCGTCTGGTCGATTGCTTATGCGTGAGATGGTTGAACGCTCTCTAAGTAAGAATCTTTGGCTTGCCGCTATTCTGACTGTTCTCATTGTTGTGACGTCAACCCTGCTGCGAGATTTCTCGCTCTGGTGGGTTGGTGCGCTTGCAATCGGAATTTCCCTGTCATTATCGACCCAGGTCGCCCTTCGCTCCTCAGCGCGGAGCGACCTACTTGCTCGCTCCATACTGATAAGTAAACTCATCATGGCCCTTTGCATGGCATACCTACTGGTCATTGGCGTCGCCGCCAGTACAGCGCTAATCCTGACGATTGCGATCGGATCAGTCGGTGAAGCTGCGCTCAACATGCTAGCAACCGCCCGAGTATTCCGCGGGGGCAGGCCCACAAGGCTAGTATTGAATCCGTGGTCGGGTGCGACCAACTACGGTCTGAGTAGCACTGCTAATGCAATCCAGTCGGTCGACCTTCCGTTGCTCGCTGCGCTTGCCGGCACGGCCCCCGCGGGGATCTATGGCTCAGTCAATCGCTGGACTCAGCCTTTGGGACTATTGGCTAGTGCTTTCGCCTCCACATCGGTGCCATTTATGGCAGCCGCGCGATCCCTCAGAGGATCATGGTCCGCGGTACGAAATGCGGCATGGATGCTATACATCAGCCTCTTTGCGTCGGGCGCGATGATCCTCTTGGCACCCCAGCTGGTCCCCGTGCTGCTGGGGGGCGCCTACACCGACGCGGTTCCGGTTCTGCAAGTACTCGCTCTAGGAACTATTCCGGCTATTCTGAACCAACCGATGGCTGTAGCACTTCAGACTCACGGCATGGATCGGGCTGTGGCCGTCATCACAACAAGCTCCGCCTTCGCTCGACTCGCAATCGTTGCGTCCTTTGCGGTGGCGATGGGGGCCCTCGCGGCGTCTTGGGCCTTCGCCATCACCCAAATGTTCGCCTCATCCGTCTACGCCTTCCTGCTCCTTCGAGGGCTGCGAAAGGAAGATTCTTGATACCCCGCGTCCGCATTGTGCAAGTGTTGCTGTCTCCTCAAATTGGGGGTGCGGAGACACTTGCCGCTTCGCTCGATCGTGAGTGGAGTTCCACCGGGCATTGGACAAGGATCGTCTATTTGGATCCCACTCAGTCGAAATGGTCGAGAGCCAAGAAGCTGCGCGAACTAAGACGAACGTTTGACGAATTGACGCCAGACCTCATCATTGCGCATTCGGCGCTTCCAAGCCTCTATTCACGAATTGCACGGCGACGTTCAGCGAAATTGTTCTCAGTGTTGCACAGCGCTTCCGACGACTTTGCTGATTGGAAACTTAACCTCGCCGAACGACTCCTCTCGGTTCGCACGGACCTGGTCGTTGGGGTGGGCCACGGGCAAATTAGCGCCTACAAGGCGCACTTTGGCAATCGTGTGGATGTTCGCTACATACCTAACGGCGTGTCCCCCGAGTTCCGACCATCTGTGCGAACGACAGGCTCCAGCATCGAGGTCGTGACTATCGGTCGAATAGTTCCGCAAAAGAACCCGGATCTCTGGCGCGCCGCGGCGGAATCCGTCACCAAAACCCATGCCGGAGTCAGCTTCACCTGGTACGGGCCAGAGAATTCATCGTACGAGAAGCCCGCTATACCTTCTCACCTGTCCCCCCAGCTCAGGTTTGCAGGTCCGACAACCGTACCGTCCGAAGTTCTAAGGAGGGCAAGCCTTCTTTTCCATCCCGCCTCTCGCGAGGCCAATAGTATTGTACTTCTTGAAGCTGCCACCATCGGCGTGCCTATTGTCTGCAGCGAGAATGTCGCAAAGACCCTTCCAGAGAATGTCGTTCACGTCACATTTGCTGATGACCACCATGACGGCGCTTCAGAGTCACTCCGTTTCGCAATTGAGAATCTAGACTCGATGACTGCGGCGTCTCGGAAGGTGGCTCCGGCGCTCTATCGCTCCTTCTCTATTAGCAATACGGCCAACAGCTATATCGAGCTATACCTCGATATTGTGAAGACGAAATAGTGGTCTTCTGGGCCCCCAGAGACCAGAGTTGCGACACCTAGGCCCGAAGGTCCCACACTCGTGAACGCAGGGCAGACTGTTCGCGCCAGCTGTCGCTGGCTGGCGACGAAACGTGGGCTCGCTGCGATCCCCCGTAAATGGCCCCGGCTAGACAGGACCGCTATCTGATCAGCCCAGATCTCATGTCGCACTGATCTGAGGGAGATGCTCGGTGGGCGCCGCACTCGCACGCCTTCGGTGTGAAACGTCAAGCTCGGATCCGACCGCCATTAGGGCAAGCACGAGGGCAAACGCGAATCCACGATCCTCGAGCGGGGTACCTAATGGCAAGTAGATTACTGCGATGCCGATAAAGGTCCAGAATATGGTCGACGCAGGGTTGAATCCATACTCCCGCGACGCACGATGCACTCCAGTTGCGAGAGTGAACAAGAGACCAATGACTATGAGCGTGCCCAGCAGCCCGAGCCGAACGACTGTAAGTAGCGGAGTGTCCAGCGTGAAGGGAATTGAATACCCCAGGCCATAACCAAGAAGAGGGCTCAATTCAATCAATGCAAGAGCTTGTTCATACTGCTGAGATCGGAGAGCGAAGGACAAATCGGCAACAGGCTCGCCGATCAAGAGGTTCTGCAGGGCGCCAAACCTAAGGACGAGAAAATCTCTATCCGCAATGACGTTCGCGGATATGAAAGCCGCCATTGCAGCCGCCGGTATTGCCACAACGGCTAAGAGCACAAGGACGCGCAGCGGCGGTATTCTGGACTTTCCGACTTTCCCAATGCTAAATACCACAGCGAGGAGCAGCAGAATGCTGGACCTTGTCCCTGTAACCGCAAGCATGATTGGAATCGAGATCGCGGCCCCCACTGCGAGTAGCTTGTCTCTGAAGGCTTTTGCCGACAAGGCAAGCAGGACTGCAAGCGAAAATGCGAGTGCAGGCAGAAAGAACGAAGAGACCACAATGCGATCGATATTGAGCGCCGTGACGCCCCTCCTATTTAGCCAGTCGATCATGAAGCCCGCCGCAGCCAAAACTCCGATGACCAATATCACTCGATATACTGTGGCTGGCCTTAATTCCCGGCCGGCGTCTAAGCCTACGATTGGCGCGATGACAAGCAAGACGTAGTAGATGGCCTGTCGACCGAACGTGACAAAATCTACCCCCTCAGGTGAGGCCAATAGTCCCAGCGCCAGTATCGCCAGCAACGCCAAGCCCCAGCCAAGGGCGGGTCTGAAATGTTGGACATAAGCTGGCGGGTCCTTCAAAAGGCGATATAGAGAGACCGCCCCGCACGCTGCAACTATTGCTGAGTATAGGACTTTTGTGACGCCAACATCGGTGGACGACCCAAGTACGAAAAGCCCCCCAACTACAATTGTCAATACCCTGAAGGTTGCCGATCGCACCAAGAGGACGATTAGGAACGGCAACGCTGCCATACTCAAGCCGGCGGCCTGGTCTGACACGAGAAGAGTTGCGCTAAAGACGACCCAAACGGCCGCTCCGAGACCAGTCGCGACGGTTCCTAAGCGAGATTTTTGTGATTGTATTGATCGCAACGAGGAGACAAAGTATTGCTTCGCTTGCTCCGAGGTCATCTGGCGCCTGTCACGGCCGTCGCCGACCGTCGCCGGAGCGAGGGTCTCTCAAACAACCAGTAGCTGGAGAGTGTGACAACGGCCACGAAGAGCACCGCCCCTGCCGCGAGCAAAGGTGTCGGCAGGTCGATATTGTCCTTATCCAATACCTGCATTGGCAGCAGATGCCAAAGATAGAGGCTATAACTCACCTGTCCTATCTTGACGAAAGCTGGAGACCGTAGCGGCCGCAGAGTCCAGAGTCTGTCGTCGATCGCCCCGACGGTGATGATCGCTCCCGTTGCGAATGCGGCGAGGGGGAACCCCACCCAGCGATACGCTTCCATCTTTTCACCTGACCCAAGTACTGTCCACAGTACGAGCGCGCCCACTGATGCGATAACAATGGCGTTTCCCAGTTTGTCGTTCATCTGCGGACTGGTCTTAAGCATCTTTTCCAGGTATAGAGCGATCGCGCACCCTAGTAGTATTTGCGATGCGCGCGAAGTCGGTCCGTAATAGAACCAATCCGCGCTGGATGGTAAGGAAATTAGGTAAAATATCACCGCAAGCATTATGGCGATGCCGGCCAGTACTAGAGCGCTGAGACGTCGTGCTCGAGCCCATATTAGGAGCGCGGGCCACACCACATAGAATATCCACTCGTTCGCTAGCGACCAGGTGTGTGCGAATGGAGAATCCCCAAGACCTAGTCCCTTGTATATGGACATGCCCTGAGCTAGCGCGAGGGAAGCTCCCCCAATCGCCGCGCTGCCACTAACGGGACTCCCTACGATGGCAATAATCAACGTGGCGACGGTCAAGAAGAATATCAGGGCCGGCAGCAATCTTTTTGCTCGACGGAGCATAAACTGACGGTAGGTTCTAGCACCATTTTGGTTTTGACCGGCCGTCCAGAGAAGCTTCGTAATTATGTATCCGCTAAGCACGAAAAACACATCAACACCTACATAGCCACCCCGTGCAACCGGCAGATATGGCTGAACCCAATGAACGCCGATCACCAACAAGATGGCGATGGCGCGAAGGCCGTCCAGATAGAGAATTCGATCTGCTGGCCTCGAGTCGCGCCGTGTCGGTGAGATAGCCACGGTCTCGAGGATAACCGAGTGACTGTCATGGCACGCGCGCTCCTGGTCGTGCGGCCGATGAGCGACCGGAGTCAGAGTTGCAGCCGTCGGCGTCGAAGCACCTGTCTCCGCATCGGAGTGATGGGCTATCGCTGTGTGTCCACTCGACGTCGCCCTTCAAAAGCGCGTCCAAGCGTCACCTCGTCGGCGTACTCGAGGTCGCCGCCTACTGGCAGGCCGCTTGCGAGGCGCGAGACGGTGAGGTTCGGCTGCACGAGCAGGCGAGTGAGGTAGGTGGCCGTGGCCTCGCCCTCGAGGTTAGGGTCGGTCGCGATGATGACCTCGGTGACGGTTCCGTCGCTAAGCCGCCCGAGTAGTTGCGCAATGCGGAGGTCGTCGGGGCCGATGCCATCGATAGGACTGATCGCGCCGCCGAGCACGTGGTAGAGCCCGCGGAACTCGCGGGTGCGCTCGATCGCGACGACGTCCTTCGCCTCCTCCACGACGCAGATCGTGGTCGGGATGCGGCGCGGGTCGCGGCAGATGCCGCACGTCTCCTGCTCGGCGACGTTGCCGCAGATCTGGCAGAAGCGGACCTTCTCGCGCAGGTCGGTGAGGAGCTGCGCAAGGTGGCTGACGTCGAAGCTCTCGGTCTGGAGGATGTGGAAGGCGATGCGCTGCGCCGACTTCGGCCCGATGCCGGGCAGGCGACCGAACTCGTCGATGAGGTCCTGGATGATGCCGTCGTACACGGGCTAGTCGTCCTCTCGCGGAGCCGGCGTGAGGCTCACGGCGGGCTCGATGATCTCTTCACCGATGAAGCGCGCGCCTAGCACCTCGCGCACGACGGACTCGCCGTAGCGCTGACGACCCGCGGCCTCCGCGGGGTGGATAGGCGGCGGGGGCGGTGAGGGCAGGTCGTCCGCGGGCTCGTCGTCGGCCGTCGGGGCGTCGGCGTCGTCGAGCGCGGGGGGCTCGTCGTCCGTCGACGCGCTCGCCGCGGCGGTGGGCGCCGCGGACCCGGGGATCGCGACGACGTCCCAGCCCGTGACGGGCGCGGTGGCCGCGGGAGTGGCCGGCTCGGCCGGCCGCTGCGCTGCGCTCGCGGCAGTCGGGGCGGGGTCCAATCGCGGAGCCGGGTCGGGGTCGGCCGGCGGCGCCGTCTCGCTCGGCGCTTGCGCCGAAGCCGCGGACGGCGCGGGCCGCGGGGCGCCGCCGAGGCGCACTTTGAACTTCACGCGCACGCCGTGGTGGTGCTGGATCGCGTTGCGCACGTGCTCGCTCACGCTGTCGGCCGGGCTCGTGCGCTCCTTGAATCGGTTCGCGTCGCTCTCGGAGGTGAAAGCGAGCGTGAGGACGTCTCCGTCCTCCAGCTCGACGGGCTCGGCGAGATACACGACCGTCCAGGCGCTCATCTTCTCGGACTGGATCCGCTCGAGGATCGCGGGCCACGTCTCGCGAAGAGCATCGAGGGTGAGCGGACCGGCGGAGGCGGCGGACGCAGCGGGGGCGGCGGCGGGCGGCTCGACCGGAGCGCGCTCAGCCGAGGGCTCGGAGGTCGGTGCAGGGGCGGGCTCGGAGGCGGGCGCAGGAGCCTGGTCCTGGGCGGGCGCGGCAGGAGCAGCGGCGGGCGCGGGCGCCCGGAGGACCGGCGCCGCTCCGCTCAGCGAAGCGGTGACGAGCACGCGCGCCATCATGAGCTCGAGATGGAGGCGCGGGGACGTTGCTCCCGTCATCTCCGTGAGGGCGCGATTGACGACATCCGCCGCCTTCGACAGATCGGCGGGCGCGAAGAGCGCGGCGTGCTCGTGCATGCGGGCGAGGTCGTCGGCGGGGATGCCCCGCAGCACGTCGCCCGCGTCGCCCGCGGTGGCCTGCACGACGATGAGGTCGCGGAGACGCTCGAGTAGGTCGTCGACGAAGCGGCGCGGGTCCTGGCCGGTCTGGATGACGCTATCGATGGCGTGGAAGGCGGCGTTCGCATCGCGTGCGGCGATCGCGGAGACGACCTCGTCGAGGAGCGAGCCGTGCGTGTAGCCGAGGAGGGCGACGGCCCGCTCGTAGGTGACGGTGTCGTCGTCGCTGCCGGCGATGAGCTGGTCGAGGAGGGAGAGCGTGTCGCGGACCGAGCCGCCGCCCGCCCGGACGACGAGAGGGAGGACGCCCGGCGCGATCGTCACGCCCTCGCTCGCCGAGAGCTCGGCGACGTAGTCGAGGAGCTGGGCGGGCGGCACGAGCCGGAAGGGGTAATGGTGCGTGCGCGAGCGGATGGTGCCGATGACCTTCTCGGGCTCGGTTGTCGCGAAGATGAACTTGATGTGCTCCGGCGGCTCCTCGACGATCTTGAGCAGCGCGTTGAAGCCGCCCGAGGTGACCATGTGGGCCTCGTCGATGATGAAGATCTTGTAGCGGTCACGAGCCGGGGCGAACACGGCGCGCTCGCGCAGGTCGCGGGCGTCGTCGACGCCGCCGTGGCTCGCGGCGTCGATCTCGACGACATCGAGCGAGCCTCCGCCGGCGCGCGACAGCTCGACGCAGCTTGGGCAGACGCCGCACGGGGTGTCGGTCGGACCCTCGGCGCAGTTGAGGCAGCGAGCGAGGATGCGGGCCGACGTCGTCTTACCGCAGCCGCGCGGGCCGCTGAAGAGATAGGCGTGGTTCACCCGGTCGCTGCGCAGAGCGGCGCGCAGCGGATCGGTCACGTGCGACTGGCCGATCAGCTCGGCGAAGGTCTCGGGCCGATAGCGGCGGTAGAGGGCGGTGGCCACCCGATCAGCGTAGTCGGGCGCCCAGACATGAGAGTCCGGACGCCAAGTGGCCGGAACACAGACAACATCAGACCAGAGTTACGCTCGGTGCATGACCTCGCCCATCCACGTTTTGCTGATGGGAGTCAACTTCCCCCCGGAGACGACCGGCATCGCGCCGTATACGGGCCGCTCGGCTGCGGGCCTGGCCTCACGGGGGCACAAAGTGCAGGTACTGACCGCCCACCCTCACTATCCGGAGTGGAAGGTAGGGAACGGCTACGGCCAGTGGACGCGCGACGAGACCATTGGCGGAGTGAGCGTGCGGCGACAGCGTCACTACATCCCGCGAGTTCCGTCGCTCAGCCGCCGAGCAATCTCCGAATTGTCGCTGGGCGTCCGGCAAGCTTTCACAAGGTGGGGGCGACCGGACGTGATCGTGGCCGTTTCCCCGGCGCTCCTTACCAGCGCGCTGGTACGACTTCGAACACTCATCCTCCGCGACCGAACTCCTTTTGTCCTTTGGGTCCAAGATCTGTACGGGATCGGGTTAGCTGAAACGGGTGCTCGGCGTGGCGTAGCCGCGAGATTCGTAGGGCTCGTCGAGTTTTGGCTCTTGCGGAGCGCCGACCACGTGATCGTGATACACGAGAGGTTCGCCTCGAAGATCGCCGAAGACTTCGGGCTCGCAGACGACCGGCTTACGGTCATACGCAACTGGACCCACGTCGAGACGGCCCCGGGATCGGATGCTGCCGCGGTTCGTGCGCGTCTCGGATGGGCCCCAGATGAAACCGTCGTCCTGCACGCTGGCAACATGGGAGTCAAGCAAGGGCTCTCACTAGCCGTCGCCGCCGCCAGACGTGCCGAGGAGAAAAACCTCCGCATGCGTTTCGTGTTCTTGGGTGATGGCGCCCAGCGGGACGAGCTTGAGCGAGAGGCAGCGGGACTCGCCGCTGTTGAGTTTCTGGGGTCCGTGCCTGAGAGCGAATTTTCCGGAACGCTCGAGGCCGCCGATGTTCTCCTCGTTCACGAGCTACCCGGCGTGAGCGAGATGGCCGTTCCCAGCAAGCTGACTTCCTATTTCAACTCAGGTCGGCCGGTCGTCGCCGCGACGGACGTCGCCGGCATCACTGCCAGCGAGGTCCGGGCTGCCCAGGGCGGTCTGGTGGTTGCATCCGGCGACATCGAAGGGCTGCTTGAAGCAGTTTCCCTGCTTGCGTCGGACAAGGAGCTTGCCGACCGGCTAGGACAGAATGGAATCTCCTACAGGCGACAGGTTCTCGACGAGACCGTCGCGCTTGAGGCTTTGGAGCGCGTCCTAGTCGCCTCCATATCTGGATCTCCGCGAGGGGCGTAGCGTTTGCTCAGTTCTCGAGCATCGCGATGACCCCGGTGGTGAAATTCGCCACCATCTGCTCGAGGTCAGGAACGGCCCTGCGCTCCAGTCTGGGCACGGACCTGGCTGCAATCTGCATGCCGTGAGCGAACGCTTGAGGCGAGTCCGACAGAATCACAACATCACGGCCTTCCGCCAAATATTCATGCTCAGGCCCGTGGTACTCGTACGACGTCGTGAGGATAGGGAGGCCCATCTCCATCGCCTCCACTGCGATGAGGCCAATGCGACCGGGATTGATTAGCGCATTTGCCGTTTTCGCGACAAGGGCCTTTTCGCGAGGGCCGGCATACCCGAGGCTGATGACCTGTCCCCGGGCGCGATGGCCATTCAGCAAAGACTCCTGCTCACCTCTTCCTCCGACCAGTAGTTTTGCGGACGGGTCGAGTTGCCAGAGGGCGTCCAGCACTTCAGAAAGAAATGCAGTTCCCTTACTCGCGTCTAGCCCGCCGATATAGCCATATACAGGGCCGTTCAAGTGATGCTCGCGCCGGAAGTCTTCGACCTCTTCGGCGCTGAGCTCGCGGATGGCAGAACGGAGCGGTCCCAGGTCAACTGTGTTCCCCAGTGCGGTCACTGATCGGCGAGCGACACCTATCGACCGAGCGAACGCAGCGCCACCATCGGTGTAGGCGAAGATGTGGTCTGCGCGGCGCATCTGGAAGCGTTCCGCGGCCGCATCGAGGGGGTGCGAGTCCGAGACGTAGTCCTTCACATGTCCCCACAGACCAACTCGAAGAGGTCGCACCTTCTTGAGTACCAAAGCTCGGTAGATGTCGAAGTTGCTTCCCATGAGGGGGAGTATCACGCCTGAGCTGTCCCGCCACATGCGAGATGTGTCAGTCAGCATCAAGTTGCGTGAACCGATCGAAATCGCCTTCGCATCGATTCGGTCCGCCCACGGAAGCCAAACGGCGTCCCCTCTCTTCGCCTGCGCCTCCGGCGGAGCGCCAGCGATGAGTCGAAGTTGAATGCCGTTCTCTCGCAGGTCAGATCGAAGTGATTCGAAAAACGCCTCTCGATACGCCGGCACGTACGGCTGCACGACATGAACCGTTTTGAGAGTGCTCATTCGGTGATCCTGGCCAGTTCGCGGTAGATCGCCTGGAGTGAGGCTGCGATCGCATCGATGGAAAAGTGAGCCTCGATGAGTTTCCTCGCGTTTGCACCCGCCTGGACTCGAAGCTGTTCAGAGTCCAGGAAGGTCTGGATCGCCTCGGTGAGTTCTCCCTGTCCAGTACCGACAACCATCCCTGCCGCGGCTTTTTCGATCGCAGGAGCTAGTCCGCAAGAACGCGTGACAATGACCGGCTTGCCGTGAGACATCGCCTCCAGAACCGACATGGGAAACGGTTCATCGATTGAGGGCAGGACATAGAGATCGACCTCCGACAACCGGCCTGACACGTCCTCCGGAGGCAGAGCGCCCGAGATCTGGAGTGACGTAGGCGAGCCAGCGATCACGTGGAGACGACGCACCTCGTCGCCTGATCCTTCATCGGGGCCAGCGATCGAAAACGTCACCTCCGGGTAGCGAGGAATCAGATCGAGAGCGGACTTCGCAAACATCACAGCCCGCTTTCGGGGGTGCAGACGCGCTATGAAGGCAACCTCGAGCGGCCTCTTGTGATCGCGAGGGCCAGAGTCATGGGGGACGGGCACACCATTCACTAATTCGTCGGTGACCAGGCCTGGCCCGGCCACTGCGTGCAGGTCTTCTCTCTCAGCCTCGGTCAGGAAGAGAATCCGCTTCGCACGCCGCATCGTCCTTCGAGTGGCGACCAGGTCGAGCAGACGTGCTGTTGCTTTCGTCGACGAATCCACCATTCCATGTGTCTGGAGGACGGTCGGGACCCCCAGCCATTGCAGCAACATGGCGGCGGGCAGCACAGTCAGATCGCGAGCCAGGTGGATGTGCGCAACGTCAAAGTCTCGGCCATGTCGTCTGATCCAGCTGAGCATGGATGGGGCTGCGTAGCCAGCGAATCCCACTCCTGGGATAGCAACTCGAGACCGAAAGAGTCGGTGATCCACGTCACCCAAGAATGCCGGTGAGTCCCCGGCCCCGTAACCGCGGGCTCCACCGATCAGCACAACATCATTGCCTGCGGAGTCGAGCGCTCTTGCCTGATTCGTGGCGACTCGGACAGGGCCTCCGTACGCCCCGTCAGGGCTGATCAGGGTGACGACGTGGAGAACTCGCAAGTTCAATCGTCCTCGATGAAGCGCTGGCCCTCGATGCCTGCCTGGCCAACGATCGAATTGGCGGGAATCGCGCCGCTCACCACCGTTCCGGGCTTGATGAGTGCAGATGTTCCGATGGCCGAGCCGCCGAGAACGATGCAACGGCTCGTGATCCAGGCGCCCGGTTCGATGGTGATCGGCTTCGTGATGAGCGCCATGTCCGTGCGGTGTGCATGACTGCCGGTGGTCAAGAACGATTCCTGTGAGATGACCACGTCATGGCCCACCTGGATCCGATCCTGATTGTGGAACCAGACACCCTCGCCGATCCAGCTGCGGTCGCCTACAGACAGCTTCCAAGGGAATCGGACGCGCGTTCGCGGGCGGAAGATGACGGACTGGCCTATCGAAGCGCCGAAGAGCCGAAGCACGGCGACCCGCAGTGCGGAGCTCACCTGCCACGGATTGGTGACGAAGAGCAGTTCAAACACGCCCCACAGATATACGACCATCTTCGGCCTGTCCCAGGCCTGACCCTCGCCGGGTGCTCGCGACAGATCGATGACCGGCACGTCATGCATTCACACACCTCTTCTGTCGTCAATCCTGAGTCAATTTCCAACATTATCTCGTGCCGTCCACCGCGACCGCCCGGGCCCGACACGAGGACTCCTTAGAATGGTTACTTGACTTCTCCGGGCATACCTGCCCGCCCCATCAACCCGACTCAGGAAGACATTCGTGACGAAGCGCGCACTCATCACCGGCATCACGGGCCAGGACGGTTCCTACCTCGCAGAGCTTCTGCTCGCCAAGGGGTACGAAGTCCACGGGCTGATCCGGCGAGCATCCACCTTCAACACCGCGCGCATCGATCACCTCTACGTTGACCCGCATGATCCCGAGGCCAAGCTCTTCCTGCACTACGGCGACCTGAGTGACGGGGCGCGCCTCGTCACTCTGCTCGCGGAGATCAACCCCGACGAGGTCTACAACCTCGCCGCGCAGTCGCACGTTCGCGTCTCGTTCGACGAGCCCGAGCACACCGCCGACACGACGGGCACCGGCACGATCCGGATGCTCGAAGCCGTTCGACTCTCGGGCATCAAGACCCGTTTCTACCAGGCCTCGTCGTCTGAGCTGTACGGCGCGACTCCTCCGCCGCAGAACGAGGAGACGCCGTTCTACCCGCGGTCGCCCTACGCGGCAGCGAAGCTCTACAGCTACTGGATCACCAAGAACTACCGTGAGGCGTACGGAATGTTCGCAGTCAACGGCATCCTGTTCAACCACGAATCGCCCCGGCGCGGGGAGACGTTCGTCACCCGCAAGATCACGCGCGCCGTCGCCGCGATCAAGGCCGGTCAGCAGGAACACCTCTACATGGGCAACCTCGACGCGGTGCGCGACTGGGGTTACGCCGCCGAGTACGTCGAGGGCATGTGGCGCATGCTGCAGGTCGACGAGCCCGACGACTTCGTGCTTGCCACCGGGCTCGGCATCACCGTGCGCGAGTTCCTCGAGATCTCGTTCGCTCACGCCGGTCTCGACTGGCAGGAGCACGTTCGCTTTGACGAGCGGTACCTGCGGCCCACCGAGGTCGATGCACTCATCGGCGACCCCAGCAAGGCGGAAGCCAAGCTCGGCTGGAAGGCGACCGTCGACGGGCGCCAGCTCGCGACCCTCATGGTCGACGCCGACATCGAAGCTCTTGAGCACGCCGGCCGCCCGTGGATCGACCGCGTCTCGCTCCCCACCTGGAGCACACAGTGACCGCGAGCGACGGGGTCGAGTACACGCCAGCCGAACTCGATCGCGATGCGGTCGTCTACGTCGCCGGCCATCGCGGGCTCGTCGGCTCGGCCATCTGGCGCAAGCTGCAGCAGGAGGGCTTCACCCGTATCGTCGGGAAGACCTCGGCGGAGCTCGATCTGAAGAACCGCGACGACGTCTTCGCCTACCTCGGCGAGACCAAGCCGCGCTACCTCGTGCTCGCCGCGGCCAAGGTCGGCGGCATCCTGGCCAACAGCACCTACCCGGTCGACTTCCTCAGCGACAACATCCGCATTCAGACGAACGTGCTCGATGCGGCGCTGGCGAACGACGTCGAGCGGGTGATGTTCCTCGGCTCGTCGTGCATCTACCCGAAGTTCGCGCCGCAGCCCATCCGGGAAGACTCGCTGCTGACCGGCCACCTCGAACCCACCAACGACGCGTACGCGATCGCGAAGATCGCTGGCATCATGCACACGCAGGCCGTGCGGCGGCAGTACGGGCTGCCCTGGATCTCGGCCATGCCGACCAACCTCTACGGGCCCAACGACAACTTCTCGCCCACCGGCTCGCACGTACTGCCCGCGCTCATCCGCCGCTACGACGAGGCCGCCCGCGCGGGCAGCACCTCAGTGACGAACTGGGGCACCGGCACTCCGCGGCGGGAGTTCCTTCACGCCGACGACATGGCCGACGCAGTGCTGCACCTCATGGAGCACTACGACGGCCCCGAGCAGGTCAACGTCGGCACGGGCAAGGACACGACCATTCGCGAGATCGCCGAGACCATCGCCGAGGTCGTGGGGTTCGAGGGCGCCACCGAGTGGGACACGACGAAGCCTGACGGCACGCCCCAGAAGCTGCTCGATGTCAGCAAGCTCGCCGAGGCGGGCTGGACGGCGAAGATCGGGCTCCGCGAGGGTCTCGAGCGCACCGTCGCCTGGTACCGCGAGCACCGCGAGGCGCTGCGCGGCTGACCCTGGCTCGTCGCCGCCCGTGGAGGCGGCGCCCAGGGCGGCGTGGTCGGCTGGAGCGCATGCGCATCGCCATCGCCGGAGGACACGGCCAGATCGCCCGACAGCTCTCGAGACTGCTCGCCGTCGGTGGCCACGAGCCCGTCGCGCTCATCCGCAATCCCGACTACGAGGATGACGTCGTCGCGGCAGGGGCGACGCCCGTGGTCATCGACCTCGAGGCCTGCGACGGTGCGGCTCTCGCCGAGGCGATCACCGGATGCGACGCCGTCGTGTTCGCGGCCGGAGCGGGCCCGGGCAGCAGCGCGGCGCGCAAGCTGAGCCTCGACCGCGACGGCGCGATACTGCTCGCCGACGCCGCGGTGCAGGCGGGCATCCGTCGCTACGTGCTGCTGTCGTCGCGCGGGGCCGACAGCTTCGACGCCGACTCCGACGACGTGTTCCAGATCTACCTGCGCGCCAAGAGCGAGGCCGACGCGGCCGTGCGCGGCAACGAACAGCTCGACTGGAGCATCGTGCGGCCCGGCTCGCTCACCGACGCCTCCCCCACCGGGCGGGTGCGCACCGGCGACGACGTCGAGGGGAGCATCCCCCGTGGTGACGTCGCCGCCCTCATCGCGACGCTGCTCGCGACGGGCGCGGGCGTCGGGAAGCAGTTCGAGGTCGTCAGCGGCGAGACGCCGATCGGCGAGGCGGTCGCGGCGCTGTAGGGGCGGGGCGGCGCAGGCGCCCGCTCAGCCGGCGAGCGCCGCCGCCGCGCGCGCGATCGCGAGCTCTTCGTTCGTCGGCACGACGAGCACCTTCACCGCCGCGCCCTCGGGCGAGATCTCGCGGGGCTCGCGCCACGACATCGCGTTGCGGTCGTCGTCGATCGACAGGCCCAGGTGCTGCAGGCCGGCGACCGCGCGGGCGCGCATGACGGGCGAGTTCTCGCCGATGCCGGCCGTGAACACGAGCGCGTCGAGGCCGCCCAGCTGCGCGAGGTACGCGCCCACGTAGTGGCGGATGCGGTGCGCCCACACGTCGAGCGCGAGCCGGGCATCCGCATCGCCGTCGTCGGCGGCCTGTACGACATCGCGCATGTCGCCGCGACCGGTGAGCCCGAGCAGGCCGCTGCGCTTGTTGAGCAGACGATCGAGCTCGTCGACCGACAGGCCCGTGCGCAGCAGGTGCAGCAGCGCCCCCGGGTCGACGTCGCCCGACCGCGACCCCATGACGAGGCCCTCGAGCGGGGTGAGCCCCATCGAGGTGTCGATCGAGCGTCCGCCGTCGATCGCGGTGGCCGACGAGCCGTTGCCGAGGTGCAGCACGATGAGCTTCAGCTGCTCGAGCGGGCGGCCCAGCAGCGCGGCGGCGCGCCCCGCCACGAACTCGTGGCTCGTGCCGTGGAACCCGTACCGCCGCACCCCGTGCGCCTGCGCCACGTCGCGGTCGATCGCATACGTGTACGCCTCGGCCGGCATCGACTGGTGGAAGGCGGTGTCGAACACGGCGACGTGCGGCACGTCGGTCATGACCGCACGAGCGGCGCGGATGCCCGCCAGATTCGCGGGGTTATGCAGCGGCGCGAGGGCGGAGACCCGCTCGATCTGCGCCACCACCTCGTCGGTGACGAGCGTCGGCGCCGTGAAGAGCGAGCCGCCGTGCACGACGCGGTGGCCGACGGCGACGAACGACGCGTCGTCGCCCGCGGCGCCCAGCCGGTCGAGCACGAGGCGCATCCCCTCGGAGTGGTCGGCGGCGTCACCGCCGGGCTCGCCGATGCGCTCGACGAGGCCGCCGATGACCGCCTCGCCGCTCTCGACGTCGACGAGCTGGTACTTGATCGAGCTCGAGCCGGAGTTGACGACGAAGACCCGGCTCACTGGACTCCTCCGATCGTCGAGATCGGCTGCGTCGGCGGCGGCGGCGTGCGCTGCGCCTGGATGGCCGTGATCGCGACCGTGTTGACGATGTCGCTCACGAGGGCGCCGCGACTGAGGTCGTTGACCGGCTTGCGCAGCCCCTGCAGCACGGGCCCGATCGCGACGGCGCCGGCCGAGCGCTGCACCGCCTTGTAGGTGTTGTTGCCCGTGTTGAGGTCGGGGAAGACGAACACCGTCGCGCGCCCCGCCACGGGCGAGCCGGGCATCTTCGTCGCCGCGACGCTCGGCTCGGCGGCCGCGTCGTACTGGATCGGCCCCTCGACGAGCAGGTCGGGGCGGCGCTCGCGCACGATGTGGGTGGCGGCGCGCACCTTCTCGACGTCGTCGCCGGAGCCCGACTCGCCGGTCGAGTACGACAGCATCGCCACGCGCGGCTCAATCGCGAACTGCGCCGCCGTCGCCGCCGAGCTGATGGCGATGTCAGCGAGCTGCTCGCTCGTCGGGTCGGGGATGACCGCGCAGTCGCCGTAGACGAGCACCCGATCGGCGAGGCACATGAGGAAGACGCTCGACACGACGCCGACGCCCGGGTCGGTCTTGATGATCTCGAAGCTCGGGCGGATCGTGTGCGCCGTCGTGTGCGCCGCGCCCGACACCATGCCGTCGGCGAGCCCGAGGTGCACCATCATCGTGCCGAAGTAGCTGACGTCGGTGACGACGTCGCGAGCGATCTCGACCGTGACGCCCTTGTGCGCCCGCAGCCGCGCGTACTCCTCGGCGAAGCGCTGCCGCAGCTGCTCGTCGAGCGGGCTGATGATCTGCGCGGCCGACAGGTCGAGGCCGAGCTCGGCCGCCCGGGCGCGGATGCTCGGCTCATCGCCCAGGATCACCAGGTCGCACACCCCGCGGCGCAGCAGGGTGCCCGCGGCGCGCAGGATGCGGTCGTCGTCGCCCTCGGGCAGCACGATGCGCTTGCGGTCGGCGCGAGCCCGCTCGAGCAGGTCGTGCTCGAACATGAGCGGCGTCACCACCTGGCTGCGGCTGATCTCGAGGCGCTCGAGCAGTCCCTGCCCGTCGACGTGCTTCTCGAAGAGGGCGAGCGCCGTGTCGTACTTGCGCTGGCTGTCGGCCGCGAGGCGCCCGCGCGTCTCGGTGACGCGCAGCACTGTGTCGTAGGTTCCCGAGTCGGTGCGGATGATCGGCAGAGCCGGGTCGAGGCCGTCGACGAGGCTCTGCACGGCATCCGGCGTCTCGAACCCGCCGTAGAGGATGATCGCCGCGATCGACGGGAACGTCTCGGAGGCGTGCGCCATGAGCACGGCCAGCAGCACCTCGCTGCGATCGCCCGGGATGAGCACGACGGCGCCCTCCTGCAGGCGGGGCAGCACGTTCTCCATGCTCATGCCGGCGACGACGACGCTCATCACCTCGCGGCGCAGCAGCTGCGCGTCGCCGCGCACGAAGCGACCGCCGCAGGCCTCCATGACGGCCTCGACGGTCGGCGCGACGAGGTAGCGATCCTCCGGCACGGCCGCGACGAGCGTGTCGGGCACGACCTCCTGCACGGCGGCGACGATCTGCGGCAGCGCTTCGGGGTCGGCGCGGTTGGCGACGATCGCCAGCAGCTGCGCGTGCGCGTGCTCGAGCTCGGCGACGCTCACCTCGGCCGCGCGGCGCATGTCGTCGGCGGTGCGGGCATCGGTGTCGCTGAGTCCGCGCGCGCCCGCCTGCCCGGTCGCGCGACCGCCGAGCACGAGCAGCACCGGCGCGCCCAGGTTCGCCGCGATGCGGGCGTTGAAGCTCAGCTCGGTCGGGCTCGAGACGTCGGTGTAGTCGCTGCCGACGATGACGACCGCGTCGCACTGCCGCTCGACGGCGTGGAACCGGTCGACGATGCGCGCGAGCGCCGCCTCCGGGTCGGCGTGAACGTCGTCGTAGGTGACGCCGATGCACGCCTCGTAGTCGAGCTCGACGCCCGCGTGGGCGAGCAGCAGCTCGAGCACGTAGTCGCGCTCGCTCTCGTGCCGCCCGCGCGCCACCGGCCGGAACACGCCGACCCGTTCGACGCGGTGCGCGAGCGTGTCGAGCACCCCGAGCGCGATCGACGACTTGCCCGAGTTGCCCTCGGCTGACGTGAGATAGATGCTCCTGGCCATCGCAGGCCAGCCTAGGTGCGCGGCCTCGGCGGCTCCCAGGGACTTTCGGCACGGGCATCCGGCACCGGGGGCTAGACCGGACGGATGCTCACCGCAACCCGCTACCCCTGAGAGGTGGCCCTGCCTACCGTGGCGCGCATGACTTCGCTCTGGATCGACCGCGCCCCGCACATCGAGACCGACCCCTTCGAGCAGAACGCGCGCTACGACGTCGTCGTCGTCGGCGCCGGCCTCACCGGACTCACCACCGCCCTGCTGCTCGCCCGCGCCGGCCAGCGCGTGGCCGTCATCGAATCGCGGCGCATCGGTGCCGTCACCACCGGCAACACGACCGCCAAGCTCTCGCTGCTGCAGGGCACGCACCTGCAGCAGATCGCCGCGCGCGCCACCCGTTCGGCGCTCGAGGCCTACGTCGAGGCCAACCGCGAAGGGCAGTCGTGGATGCTGCGCTACGCCGCCGACCACGGCATCGACGTGCAGCGGCGCGACGCCTACAGCTACGCCGAGAGCGAGTCGGGCCACCGGAAGGTGGAGCAGGAGCACGAGGTCGCCCGCGCCGTCGGCCTGCCGACGCAGCTCACCGACGCGCTCGAGCTGCCGTACGCCACGCACGGCGCCGTCATGCTGCCCGACCAGGCCCAGTTCGACCCCATGCAGGTGCTCGCGACCCTCGCCGGCGACGTGCGCGCCCACGGCGGCGTCGTCATCGACGGGGTGAGCGTCACCGGCACGCGCACGCCCGCCGCCGACGACACCGCTGACCTCGTCGAGGTCACCACGTCGCGGGCGAGCGTGTGGGGGCGCCGCGTCGTGCTCGCGACGGGCATCCCCGTCATGGATCGCGGGCTGTACTGGGCGCGCATGACGCCGCAGCGCTCGTACGCGGCGGCGTTCCGCGTGCCCGGCAGCGTGCCGCTCGGCCAGTACCTCAGCGTCGACTCCCCCTCGCGCTCGGTGCGTACCACGCCCGACCACGCCGGCGACGGCGAGCTGCTCGTCATCGGCGGCGCGGGCCACCCCGTCGGCCGCCACGGCACCGACGGCCCCGGCGGGAAGAACCCCTCGCCCGCCGCGCGCATCGCCGAGCTCACCGCGTGGACCGAGCAGCACTGGCCGGGATCGCAGCGCACCCACGTCTGGAGCGCGCAGGATTACGAGCCGACCGACGGCATCCCCTTCGTCGGGTGGGTGCCGTTCACGAAGCGCCGCATCGCGATGGCGACCGGCTACGACAAGTGGGGCATGACGAACGCCGTGCAGGCGGCGCTGCAGCTCAGCGCGCGCCTGCTCGACGGCGAGCTGCCCGGCTGGGCGGAGGAGATGGGCCGACGGCCGGCGATGCCGCGCTCGATCGTCGAGGGCATCGTCGCCAACGCGAAGGTCGCCTGGTGGTACGGGCGCGGGCTCGCGCACGTGCTCACGACGCCGCTGCCCGCCGCGGCGCCCGCCGAGGGCTCCGGGATGACCGGCCGGTCGGGCCGCCGGCTCGAAGCGGTCTCGCGCGTCGACGGGCGCGTGTGCGCGGTCTCGCCGCTGTGCTCGCACCTCGGCGCGCCCCTGAACTGGAACGACCTCGAGCGCTCGTGGGACTGCCCCGCGCACGGCTCGCGGTTCGCCCCCGACGGGCGGCGGCTCGAAGGGCCGGCCAAGACCGACCTGGCGCCGCGGTAGCCGTGGGTCAGCTGGTCGCCGCCCGCAGACACGAGGACTCCCCGCGCACCCGCCAGAGCCCGGTTACCCTTGCTGCGTCTCCGCCCTGGGGGAGTTGGCCTGGATGGCGCCACGCGGGGAGCCGCCACCAGTTTAGGGGTAGGCTCGCTCTCGGTCGTCACGCGTTCGCGCACAGCGACCGCTGGAGGATTCGCCTAGTGGCCTATGGCGCACGCTTGGAAAGCGTGTTGGGTGCAAGCCCTCGGGGGTTCGAATCCCCCATCCTCCGCTCTCCGGCTGCCGGGTACTGCGCGACCTCTCCGGCGGTCGCCACCACGGCGCGCACCCCCACGGTGCTCGTCACGACGGAGACAAGGGGAGCATCGTGAGCCCTGCCCACGACGCGCCCCTCGTCGTGCGCCCGCGCCGACGCCTGCTGCGCGACGGCCTGCTCGCGATCGGCCTCGTCGTCGTCGCCCTCGGCGCTCCCCTGCTGCTGTTCGCCGTGCCGAACGGCACCGTCGCGGTCGTCATCGCCGCCGTCGGGGTCATCGTCGCGCTCTGCCTCGTCGGCGCCCTCGACTTCGCGCGCGCCGCCATCACGATCCATGACGGGATGCTCGAGAAGCGGTCGTTCCTGCGCCCGGCGATGCGCGTGCCGCTGGAGTCGGTGTCGATCGTGCACGTGCTGCCCGTCGTGCCGGCCGGCACCACGCGGGCCGTGCCCCAGTTGCTCGCGCTCGACGCTGCGGGGCGGCGGGTCTTCCGCATGCGGGGCCAGTACTGGAGCACCGCCGCGATCGACGACGTCGCCGAGGCCTCGCGCGCGCCCGTCGTGCGCGCGGACGAACCGCTCACCGTGCGCGAGTTCCACGACGCCTGGCCGCAAGCCGCCTACTGGTACGAGAACCGCCCCGGCCTCGCCGCGCTCGGCTTCGGGCTGGTCGTGCTGGTCGCCGCGGTCGTCGTGTACGGGATGCTCGCGCTCGCGGGCATTCGCATCGCCGCGGGGGCGTAGGCGCGGCCGACCTAGCGCCGCTTGAGCGTGCCGAAGATGCCGCGCAGCACCTCGCGCACGATCGTCTGCCCCGTGCGCGAGCCGAGCGCGTCGCCGATGACGTCGCCGATGCCGCCGCCCGCGCCGCCGCTCGAGCCGCCGCGCCGCGTCGTCGTGCGGGTGGTCGTGCGGGTGCCGCCCGAGCGCCGCAGCCGCTCGCGCTCGGCACGCGCCGCCTCCGCCGCGATGCGGTCGTGCTCCTTGCGCTCCTGCTCAGCGCGCTCGGCCTCCGCCTCCGCCGCCTCCCGCTGCGCCTCCGCCTCGGCGGCGGCGTTCATCTTCGCGGTCAGCAGCTCGTACGCCGACTCGCGATCGACTGCGGTGCCGTAGCGCGGCAGCAGGGGTGAGGCCGCGATCGTCGCCGCCAGGTGGTCGGCGGGCGCAGCATCCATCGAGCCCTGCGGAGCCCGCAGGCGCGTCCACGCCACCGGCGACGGCGCCCCCTTCTCGTTCATCACCGTCACGATCGCCTCGCCGATGCCGAGGGTCGTCAGTACCTCGGCGAGGTCGTAGCCGCTCGTCGGGTACGTCGACACGGTCGACTTCAGCGCCTTCGCGTCGTCGGGGGTGTGCGCGCGCAGCTGGTGCTGGATGCGCGAGCCGAGCTGGGCGAGCACGTCGGTCGGAACATCCTTCGGGGTCTGCGTGACGAAGAACACCCCGACGCCCTTCGAGCGGATCAGCCGCACCGTCTGCGTGATCGACGCCAGGAACTCCTTGCTCGCGTCGCGGAACAGCAGGTGCGCCTCGTCGAAGAAGAACACGAGCTTCGGCTTGTCGAGGTCGCCCACCTCGGGCAGGTCGTTGAACAGGTCGGCGAGCATCCACATCAGGAACGTCGAGAACAGCGCCGGCTGGTCGTGCACGCCGGGGATCTCGAGCAGGCTCACGACACCCCGGCCATCGGGCGTGGTGCGCAGCAGGTCGGCCGTGTCGAACTCGGGCTCGCCGAAGAACTGGTCGGCGCCCTGCGCGGCGAACGCCACGAGCTCGCGCAGGATCACGCCCGCCGTCGCCTTGCTCAGCCCGCCCAGCTGCTCGAGCGCCGGCTTGCCCTCCTCGCTCGTGAGGAACTGCACGACCGCGCGCAGATCCTCCAGGTCGACCAGCGGCAGCCCCTCCTGGTCGGCGAAGTGGAAGACCAGCGCGAGGCTCGACTCCTGCGTGTCGTTGAGGCCCAGCACCTTGCTCAGCAGCAGCGGGCCGAAGCTCGAGATCGTCGCCCGCACCGGGATGCCGCGGCGGCCGGGCTCGCTCGCGTCGCCGCCGAGCGCCAGGAACTCGGTGGGGAACGCCTGCCCCACCCACTGCTGCCCGATGCCGGCCGTGCGCGCCAGCAGCTTCTCGCTGCCCTCGCCCGCGATCGCGATGCCGCTCAGGTCGCCCTTGATGTCGGCCGCGAACACCGGCACGCCCGCCGCGCTCAACTGCTCGGCGAGCACCTGCAGCGTCTTCGTCTTGCCGGTTCCCGTCGCCCCGGCGACGAGCCCGTGCCGGTTCGTCATCGCGATCGGGATGCGCACGGGCACGTCGGCGAGCGCGTCGCCGTTGACGAGGGCGCCGATCTCGAGCACGGCACCCTCCACCTCGTAGCCAGAGCGGATCGCGGCCACCTGCTCGTCGGTGAGGGGGCCTGCGGGGGAATCGGGGGCGGCGTTGCTCGTCATGCGGCCGAGCCTAGGCGAGTGTGCGTCGTCGCGTCAGGCAGTCGCGGCCGGCGTGCGCTCCTCGAGGCCCCAGGCCTGGCCGTAGCCGCCCTCCGCCCCGGGGCGCGCCATGAGCTCGAGGAACGGCTGCGCGTCGAACGCCTCGGGGCCGAGAACGCCGGTGCCGCTCCACACGCCGGTGGCGAGCAGTTCGAGCGCGATCACCGGGTTGAGGGCGGTCTGCCACACCACGCACTGGCTGCCGTACTCGCGCATCGTCCACTCGTTGTCGGCCACGTGGTACAGGTACACCTCGCGGGGCGCGCCGTCGACGCCGGTGCCCGTGACCCAGAGGCCCGCGCAGGTCTTGCCGGTCATCCGCTCACCGATCGTGGCCGGGTCGGGCAGGGCCGCCGCGACGACGTCTCGGGGGCTGACCATGACGGGGCCGTTCGCCGAGCGCACCCGCAGCGGCTCGGTCTTGTCGAGGCCGAGCAGGTTGAGGGTCTTCAGCACGCCGATGAACTCGTCGCCGAGCCCGTACTTGAACGTGACGCGCTTCGCGTCGAGCCAGCGCGGCATGAGCAGCACCTCCTCGTGCTCGACGTTGACGCACTCGACGGGGCCGATGCCCTCCGGGAAGACGAAGGTCTCTGGCTCGCTGAACGGCGGGGTCGTGAACCAGCCGCGGCCCTTCTCCCAGATCACGGGAGGGTTCAGGCACTCCTCGATGGTCGTCCAGATGCTGAAGCTCGGGGCGAAGATCTCGTTGCCGGCGTCGTCGCGCACCGCGAGGTTCGCGCCGTCACGGGTGCCGAGCTCGTCGACCTCGCGGAAGAGGTGGTCGACGGCGTAGCGCGCGAAGACGTCGCTGAGTCCGGGCTCGACGCCCATGCCGACGAGGGCGAGGCGGCCGGCCTTCTGCCAGTCGTCGGCGGCGGCGAACTGCTCGTCGCCGAGCTTCACGCCGGTCTGCTCGTGGGGGCGCTCGGGATGCGGATGCGACAGGCTCATCGCCATGTCGAGGTAGTCGGCGCCCGCCGCGAGGGCGCCGGCGAAGATCGTCGGCACGAACTTCGGCTCGACGGCGTTCATGACGTGCGTCACGCGGTGCTCGCGGGCGACCCGCTCGACATCGGATGCCGCGCTCGCGTCGATCTGCGCCGCCACGAAGCGCGGGGTCGCGCCGGAGGGTGCCGGGTGCCGCTCGGTCACCCAGGCCACGGTGCGCTCGGCGCGGGCCAGGTCGTAGTCGCTCACGACGACCTGCTCGAAGAAGTCACGGCGCGCGGCGATCTTGGCGATGGCGTCTCCGACGCCGCCGGCGCCGACCAGGAGGATCCTCATGTCAACCATTGTTGTCCAGGTGGACAACTTGCGCAAGGGCGGGTGCGGGCGGGGCCGGCGTGAGGCGCCACGGGCCGGCCCGCCCTCCAGGGACGGAGGGCTGCAGCGCTTCCGGCCGCACTCACTACGGCTTCGGGCACACACCACGGTTGACGGCGTGTGGTGTGCCGCGAACTGTAGTGAGTGATCCCAGTCGGCTGGGGTCGAGCGGCCAGCCTCCGCCCGGTCCCCTGATCGGGTGTCGCGTGGGCCCGGGGGCCTCGCGGCCCTCCGCCTCCGAGTTCACCCCCGCACGCACTGCTGTTCAGGGCATGCACAGCGCCGTGAACAGTGTGGTCTGCCGCGTTCAGTAGTCTGTGCGCCCCCGAGTCGAGGCCGACGGCCGAGGACGGGCAGCCCCGCGGCTCACGTGCGCGGGCGGGCGGGCGCGCGGCGCGCGTTGCGCGCCGCCGCTCAGGCGAGCGGGCGGGCGCCCTCCGCCGGCGTGAGCGGCGTGCGGGCGGCGCCGGTCGGCTCGCCCTCCCCGTCGCGCGGCCGCGGCTCGCCGGCCAGTCGACCTGCCAGCGGCGCCCAGACGATGACGGCGACGGCCGCGCCGATGAGGGCGCCGCCGAGCGTGTCGGTGACCCAGTGCGCGCCGAGGTAGGTGCGGCTCAGCGCCATCATGACGACCCACGCGATGCCGAGCATCCACACCCAGCCCCGCCCCTTCACGAGACCGAACAGCACGATGAGGGTCGTCGCGACGGTCGCCGCGTTGGCGACGTGCCCCGACGGGAACGAGCCGAAGTCGGCGGTGACGAGGATGTCCTCCGGGCGGGCGCGCGCGAACAGGCTCTTGAGCAGCTGCACGACGCCGGCCGAGGCGGCCGCGGCGACGATCGAGTAGAGCGCGCCCCACGGCCGGCGCGCGAGCAGCAGCAGCGCGACGAGCCCGAGCGGCACGACGAAGACGCCGACGACGCCGCCGCCGAGCCGATCCATGAGCAGCGCCGGAACCTGCCAGTACGGGCTGCGGTGCTCGATGACCTCGGCCATCCAGTCGGCGTCGAGGTCGAGGGGCGACTCGCGCAGCACGACGAGCAGCCCGACGGCGGCGGCGACGGCGAGCGCGACGGTGCCGCTCACGAGCGGCCAGCGGCGGGCGATGTGACGGTGCTGTGCGGCCTTCATGCGGGCACCCTATCGAGCGGCGATGACGGATGCTCGGCGCCGCTCAGCCCCCGCGCAGGCCGCGCGGCTCGTCGCCGGCGGGTCGCTCAGCGGGACAGCGCGGGCACCGTGCTCGGTCGCACGACGACCCACAGCGAGAGCACCGCGACCGTGGCCGCGACGGCCATCGCGGCGCCCATGGGCGTCGCGCTGGCGATGCCGAACGCTCCCACCACGGGCGAGAGCAGCCCGGCGAGGCCGAAGTTCATGGCGCCGAGCAGGGAGGCCGCGGTGCCGGCCTCCTTGCCGTGGTTGGCGAGCGCGAGCACCTGCACCATGGGGAACCCGAACCCGCACGCCATGATGAACAGGAACAGCGGCACGATCGTGCCCCACATGCCGGCGCCGAGCTGGTCGAGCACGACGATCGCGATGGCGCTCGAGAGCAGCACAGCGGTCGAGCAGGCGAGGATCCACTGCGGTGGCACCCGCTTCGCGAGCCGCGAGCTGATCTGCACGCCCGCGACGACGCCGATCGAGTTGGTGGCGAACACGACGCCGTACCCCTGCGGGTCGAGCCCGTAGACCTCCTGGAAGAGGAAGGGCGACGCCGACAGGTAGGCGAACAGGCCGGTGAAGGTGAAGCCGCCGACGATCGCGATGCCGACGAACACCCGGTCGCGGAACAGCGCGCGGTACCGCTCGCCGATCGTCGCGTGGCCGCGGTCGACGCGGCGCGCGGGCGGCAGCGTCTCGACGATGAACAGCCACGAGGCGACGACGACGAGCACGCCGTATCCGGCCAGCACGACGAAGAGACCGCGCCACTCGGTGACGAGCAGCAGCTGCGAGCCGATGAGCGGCGCGAGGATGGGGGCGAGGCCGTTGACGAGCGACAGGCGGCTGAGCATCCGCACCAGGGGGTACCCGCCGAAGAGGTCGCGCACCATCGCCATGGCGACGACGCCGCCCGCTGCCGCGCCGGCGCCCTGCAGCACGCGCGCCGCGAGCAACCAGCTGATGTCGGGCGCCGCGGCGACCATGAGGCTCGCGCCGACGTGCACGCTCGAGGCGAGGATGAGCGGCAGCCGCCGGCCGACGCGGTCGCTCCAGGGGCCGACGATGAGCTGGCCGAAGCCGAACCCGACCATCGTCGCGGTGAGGGTGAGCTGCACGATCGCGGTGCGCACGCCCAGGTCGGCTTCGACCTGCGGGAACGCCGGCAGGTACAGGTCGACGGTGAACGGCCCGAGGGCGGTGAGGGCGCCGAGCACGATCACGTAGACGATGCGCTGGCGGCGGGTGAGGCTGTCTCCGGGGTGCACGACGTGGGTCATCGCCGTTCACTGTACGGAAGCGAACGTCCGTTGTCGAATCGATTCGATACTCTCGAGGGGGATGCTCCGCGCGGGTCGTTCGCGCGCGGCGCGCCGTCCGGCCACCGTGCTGCTGCCCGGCCCGCGTGTCGCCACGCGGCGGCCAGGGGTTACGCGACCTACCCCTTCGCGGCCTTCGCCTTCGCCGCCTTCTTCGCCTCGCGCACCTTCGCGAGCGACTCGGCGTCGACGATGTCGGCGACCGACCGGTACGAGCCCTCGACGCCGTAGTCGCCGGCCGCTTCGCGCCAGCCGGGCGCGTCGACCCCGTACTGCTTGCCGAGCAGCGCGAGGAAGATCTTCGCCTTCTGCTCGCCGAAGCCCGGCAGTTCGCGCAGCCGGCGCAGCACCTCGGCGCCGTCGGGCGCGAGCCCGTCGAGACCGGGCCGCGTCCAGATCGCGTCAGCGTGGCCGCCCCAGTCGTCGCGCACGGCGGCGGCGAGCGCCTGCACGCGCGCGGCCATCGAGCCCGGGAACCGGTGCACCGCGGGCGACTCCTTGAAGAGCGCCGCGAACGCCTCGGGGTCGGCGTTCGCGATGGTCTCCGGGTCGAACGAGCCCATCCGATCGCGAATCTTCGCGGGCCCCGCGAAGGCCGTCTCCATGGGCACCTGCTGGTCGAGCAGCATGCCGACCAGGAGCGCGAACGGGTCGTCGGTGAGCAGGGCGTCGGCGGGAGCATCCCCCGTGATGTTCAGAGCCATGCGCGCATCGAACCACGCCCGCCTGCGACGCCGCTCAGCGCCGGCGCCCGCGGGCGAGACGCGGTGCCGACGGCCCTGGGTGCGGGCTCCCGCTGGCCCGGGCGCCGGGGGCGGGCAGGGGCGGGCGGGGGCGCCGGGGGGCGGGCGCGGGCGGGCGCGGCGCCAACGCGCGGCGTTCGGACGGGGTGACGCGCGCCCCGCGCTCGCGGGCCGGGAAGTCGGACGCCCGGGAGCCGAGCCGCGGTAGTCGGACGCCCGGGAGCCGAGCCGCGGGGGACGGACGCCCGGCGAAAACGACTGCCTCCCGGTGCACTCTGCGAACTGCGGAATATCGCGAACGGCACTCGCGATATTCCGCAGTTCGCAGAGTCTGGCCGGAGGTCCACCCGGGGCGAGGCGTCGCGAGCTCGGCCGAGCTCGGTGGCCAGGCGACGCGAGCCCGGCCGACCTCGGTGACCGGGCAGGCGGACCGGGCGCGACCCGGGAGCGCGAGCCGTTCTGGTCGCGGCGATCGAGACGAGTCGTGAGTGGGGCAGCCGAGCCCCTCTCCCCTACTCGGGGATGCGCCGCGTGCGGATCAGCTCGCTGTACCAGTGCGCCGAATCCTTGGGCGTGCGCTCGAGGGTGTCGTAGTCGACGTGCACGATGCCGAACCGCTTCGTGTAGCCGTAGGCCCACTCGAAGTTGTCCATGAGGCTCCACACCTGGTAGCCGCGCAGGTCGACGCCGCGCTGCATCGCGCGGTGCGCCGCCGTGAAGTGCCGGCGCAGGTAGTCGATGCGCAGCGGGTCGTGCACGCGGCCGTCGATGACGACGTCGTCGAACGCGGCGCCGTTCTCGGTGATCATGAGTGGCAGCGTCGGGAACTGCTCGTGCAGGTCGACCAGCAGCGACTCGAAGCCGTCGGGGGCGATGTTCCACCCCATCGCCGTGTACGGGCCCGGCTGCTGCACGAACTCGACGTGCTCGCTGCCCGGCCACGGCGAGCCGGCCGCCTGCCCGTGGCCGTCGGCGTTGGTGCGGGGCGAGACGCCATCCCACATCTTCACCGTCACCGTGGAGTAGTAGTTGACGCCGAGCACGTCGATCGGCTGGTGGATGAGCTCGAGGTCGCCCGGCCGCACGAACTGCCAGTCGGTGACGGCAGCGGTGTCCTCCAGCAGGTCGGCGGGGTAGGCGCCGCGCAGCATCGGGCCGGTGAAGGCGCGGTTCGCGAGCGCGTCGATGCGCCGGATCGCCTCGGCCTGCGACTCCTCAGGCGCATCCTCGGCGCCGCGGATCGAGTGCAGGTTGAGGGTCGCCGAGTACTGCGCGTCGGGCTTGCGCACCGCGTCGCGCAGCGCTGTGAGGCCGAGGCCGTGCGCGAGGTTGAGGTGGTGCACGGCGGTGAGGGCGGCGCGGCCGCTCGTCACGCCCGGCGCGTGCACGCCCGAGCCGTAGCCGAGGTACGCGCTGCACCACGGCTCGTTGAGGGTCGTCCACATGGCGATGCGGTCGCCGAGCGCCTCGCCCATGAGGTGCGCGTAGTCGGCGAAGCGGTACGCGGTGTCGCGGTTCGTCCAGCCGCCCGCGTCTTCGAGGGTCTGCGGCAGATCCCAGTGGTAGAGCGTCGCGATGGGCGTGATGCCGCGCGCGAGCAGCCCGTCGACGAGGCGGCTGTAGAACCCGAGGCCGCGATCGTTCGCGGGGCCGCTGCCGGTCGCCTGGATGCGCGGCCACGCGATCGAGAAGCGGTACGACTGCAGGCCCAGCCGCTGCATGAGGTCGAGGTCGGCGTCGAGCCGGTGGTAGTGGTCGCAGGCGACGTCACCGGTGTGGCCGTGCAGCACCTTGCCGGGGGTGCGGCTGAAGGTGTCCCAGATGGAGGCGCCGCGGCCGTCCTCCTGGGCGGCGCCCTCGATCTGGTAACTCGCGGTGGCGGATCCGAACACGAACCCCTCGGGGAACTCGAGGCCTGCGTCGCGGTAGTCGGGGGTGCCCTGCGTCATGCTGTCGAGCCTACGCGCGAAAGGGTGGAACCGCTCCCACATCCGCGCGGCCCGCGCCGGGCATCCACCCCCGAAGTCGGCGGCGGATGCCCGCCCGCGCCCGCGCGACGACGCCCCGGCCGCCAGAGACGGCGACCGGGGCGTCGAGGCTGCGAGTGGCTCAGCCGCGGGCGCGGCGCTTGTTCCACACGTCGAAGGCGACCGCGAGCAGCAGCACGAGGCCCTTGATGAACTGCTGGTAGTCGGTCGAGACGCCCAGCAGCGACATGCCGTTGTTGAGCACACCCATGATGAGACCACCGGTGATCGCGCCGACCACCGTGCCGACGCCGCCCTGCACCGCCGCGCCGCCGATGAACGCCGCCGCGATCGCGTCGAGCTCGAACAGGTTGCCCGCGCCGGGGCCCGCCGAGTTCAGGCGACCGGTGAAGATGATGCCGGCGAGCGCCGCCAGCACGCCCATGTTGACGAACAGGTAGAAGTCGATCTTGCGCGACTGGATGCCCGACAGGTCGGCCGCGTGACGGTTGCCGCCGACCGCGTAGATGTGGCGGCCGAAGACGCTGCGGTTCATGACCGCCGTGTAGACCACGACGAGCACGCCGAGCACGATGAGCACGATCGGGGTGCCGCGCGAGCCGGGCGCCACGCCGAGCAGGTAGGTGAGGAAGAGGATGAGGCCCGCGCCGAAGGCGACCTTCACAATGAACCACCACGTCGGCTCGGTCTCGAGGTTCAGCTTGGCGCGCTTCATGCGGCCCTTCAGCTGCGAGGCGATGAACATGATGAGCGCGAGGGCGCCGAGGCCGACCGTGATCCACTCGGCGGGCGAGGTCGCCGCCGGGAACAGCTGCGGGAAGAGGTAGCCACCGCCGAGCTGGCGGTACTCGGTCGGGAACGGCGTGATCTGCGTGTTGCCGAGCACGATCTGCGTGAGCCCTCGGAACAGCAGCATGCCCGCGAGCGTCACGATGAACGCCGGGATGCCCACGTACGCGACCCAGAAGCCCTGCCAGACGCCGACCAGGGCGCCGATGAGGAGGCCGGCGAGGATCGCCACCCACCACGGCAGGCCCATGTCGCGCACCATGACACCGGTCATCGCGCCGACGAACGCTGCGACCGAGCCGACCGAGAGGTCGATGTGCCCGGCGATGATGATCATCACCATGCCGATCGCGAGAATCAGGATGTAGCTGTTCTGCACGATGATGTTCGACACGTTGCCCGCGGTGAGCAGGCGACCGTCGGTCAGCACCTGGAACAGCAGCACGATGACGATGAGCGCCAGGAAGATGCCGATCTGGCGCAGGCGCGAGGTGAGGAAGCCGAGCACCTCCGAACGGCCGGACGCGGGGGCGGTTGCGCTAGCCGATGACATGGTCGGCCTCCTTCTCCTTGGTCATGAGCACCATGAGTGCTTCGGGGGTGGCCTGCTCGATCGGCAGCTCACCGGTGATGTGGCCCTCCGAGAGGGCGTAGATGCGGTCGCAGATGCCGAGCAGCTCGGGCAGCTCGCTCGAGATGACGATGACCGCCTTGCCCTGCGCGGCAAGGCTGTTGATGATCGTGTAGATCTCGTACTTCGCGCCGACGTCGATTCCGCGCGTCGGCTCGTCGAGGATCAGCAGCTCGGGGTCGGAGTACAGCCACTTCGACAGCACGACCTTCTGCTGATTGCCGCCGGAGAGCTTGCCCGTGATCGCGTCGACCGAGGGCGCCTTGATGTTCATGCTCTTGCGGTAGCCCTCGGCGACGAGGTGCTCCTCGCCGGCGTCGACCCAGCCGCGCTTCGCGAGCTTGCGGATGCCCGCGGCCGAGATGTTCCGCTTGATGTCCTCGATCAGATTGAGGCCGTAGACCTTGCGGTCCTCCGTGGCGTAGGCGAGACCGCTCGCGATCGCCTCGGGCACCGTTCGGGCCTGGATCTCTTTGCCGTGCATGTACAGCCGGCCGGTGATCTTCGAGCCGTACGAGCGACCGAAGATGCTCATCGCGAGCTCGGTGCGCCCCGCGCCCATGAGCCCGGCGATGCCGACGACCTCGCCGGCGCGCACCGACAGCGAGGCGCCGTGGATGATCGTGCGGTTCGTGTCGGTCGGGTGGTGCACCGTCCAGTCCTCGACGCGGAACACCTCCTCGCCGACCTCGACCGAGCGGTCGGGGTAGCGGTGCTCGAGGTCGCGGCCGACCATGCCCTTGATGATGCGGTCCTCCGAGACCGCGTCGCCCTCGAGGTCGAGCGTCTCGATCGTGCGACCGTCGCGGATGATCGTGACCTCGTCGGCGATCGCTTTGATCTCGTTGAGCTTGTGGCTGATGATGATCGACGTGATGCCCTGCTCGCGCAGGTGGCGGATCAGGTCGAGCAGGTGCGCGGAGTCCTCGTCGTTGAGGGCGGCGGTCGGCTCGTCGAGGATCAGCAGCTTGACGTCCTTCGAGAGCGCCTTCGCGATCTCGACGAGCTGCTGCTTGCCGACGCCGATGTCGCGCACCACGGTGGTCGGGCTGTCGCCGAGACCCACGCGCGCGAGCAGCTTCTGCGCCTCGAGGTTGGTCGCATCCCAGTCGATGAAGCCGTTCTTCGAGCGCTCGTTGCCGAGGAAGATGTTCTCGGCGATCGACAGGTAGGGGCTCAGCGCGAGCTCCTGGTGGATGATGACGATGCCCGACTTCTCGCTGTCGCGAATGTCTTTGAACTCGACGGTCTCGCCCTCGAAGACGATGTCGCCGGTGTAGGTGCCGTGCGGGTATACGCCCGAGAGCACCTTCATGAGGGTCGACTTGCCGGCGCCGTTCTCGCCGCAGATGGCGTGCACGTGGCCGCGCTCGACCGTGAGCGAGACGTTCTGCAGCGCCTTGACGCCCGGGAACTCCTTGGTGATGGAACGCATCTCGAGGATGGTGCTCACGACACTCCTCATTCCTCTTCTGGGTGGTCGCTGATCAGAGGGCTGGTGCGGGCCCGGCCGGCGAACCGACCGGACCCGCACCGGGGTTGGTGCGAACCTACTGGAGGTCCTCAGCGGTGTAGTAGCCGCTGCCGATGAGCACCTCTTCGTAGTTGTCGACCGTGACGATCGTCGACTCGAGCAGGTACGACGGCACGATCTTCTCGCCGTTGTCGTAGGTCTCGGTGTCGTTGACCTCGGGCTCCTCGCCCTGGAGCAGAGCATCCACCATCGCGACGGCCTGCTCGGCGAGCAGACGGGTGTCCTTGAAGATGGTCGAGTACTGCTCGCCCGCGATGATCGACTTCACCGAGCCGACCTCGGCGTCCTGACCCGTGATGACGGGCAGGGCGTCGGTCGAGTAGCCGCCCGAGGTGAGGGCCGAGATGATGCCGATCGAAAGGCCGTCGTAGGGCGAGAGCACGCCGTCGATCTGCGTGTCACCGATGATGGTGAGGATGTTCTCCATGCGCTCCTGCGCCGTCTCGGGCAGCCAGCGGAGGATCGCCACCTGCTCGAAGTCGGTCTGGCCCGAGGGCACCACGAGCGTGCCGTCGTCGATGAGGGGCTGGATGACGCTCATCGCGCCGTTGAAGAAGAACGTGGCGTTGTTGTCGTCGGGGCTGCCCGCGAAGAGCTCGACGTTGAACGGGCCGGCCGCATCCGTGCGCTCGCCGTTCTCGTCGAAGACGCCCATGCCGATGAGCAGCGAGGTCGCCTGCTGCACGCCCACCTGGAAGTTGTCGAACGTCGTGTAGTAGTCGACGTTCGGGCTGCCGTTGATGAGGCGGTCGTAGGCGATGACCGGGATGCCCGCGTCGGCCGCCTGCTGCAGCACGTCGGTGAGCGTCGTGCCGTCGATCGAGGCGATGATGAGCGCCTCGGCGCCGCTCGAGATCATGTTCTCGATCTGCGCGACCTGCGTGGGGATGTCGTCGTTCGCGTACTGGAGGTCGACCTCGTAGCCGAGCTCCTCGAGCTGCGACTTGACGTTGTCGCCGTCCGCGATCCAGCGCTCCGACTGCTGCGTCGGCATGGCGACGCCGACGATGCCGCCGGCCTCGTCCCCGCCGCCGCCGCCGGTCGAGCCGCCCGTGCGGTCACCGGCGCAGCCCGTGAGGGCGAGCGAGATGACACCCGCGGCGGCGATGCCGAGGAGGAACTTGGAGTTCTTCACTGTGGGTCCTTTCGAGTGGGGAGTGTGGTGGTGCAATCGGCGCTGCCGCTCGGCTTCGAGCGTCAGCTCCTCGTCCCGGCGCGCCGGGAGGTCTGTGGGGTGGGCGTGCGCGTGGGCGTGCCGGTGGGCGTGCGGGCCATCAGCGGGATGCTCCGCTCGGCTGGCCGTACACGTTCTGGTAGCGGTCGAACAGCGCGTCGATCGCCCCGGGCTCGATCGGCAGCGGGTCGCCCAGTTGCCGCGCGATGTGGATGGTGCGCGCGACGTCTTCGAGCATCACGGCGGCCTTGACCGCATCGCGGGCGTCGCGCCCGATCGTGAAGGGGCCGTGGTTGCGCATGAGCACCGCCCGCGAGCGGTGCCCGCTGAGGGTCTCGACGATGCCGCGGCCGATCGAATCGTCGCCGATGATCGCGAACGGCCCGACGGGGATCTCGCCGCCGAACTCGTCAGCCATCGCCGTGATGACGCACGGGATGCTCTCGCCGCGCGCCGCCCACGCCGTCGCGTAGGTCGAGTGCGTGTGCACGACGCCGCCGACCTCGGGCATGTGCCGGTAGACGTACGCGTGCGCCGCCGTGTCGCTCGAGGGGCTGCGGTCGCTGCCAGGGGTGTCAGGCACGACCTCTCCGTCGAGCGTGCAGAGGATCATGTTCGCCGGGTCGAGGTCGTCGTAGCTCACGCCGCTCGGCTTGATGACGAACAGGTCGGCGCCCGGCACGCGGCCGCTGACGTTGCCGCCCGTCCAGACGACGAGGCCGTAGCGCACGAGCTCGGCGTGCAGCGCGGCGACCTCGTCGCGCACCCGCGCGACGGCCACTTGCAGCTCGGGAGTGAGCTCGACGGCCGGGCGCGCGCCTGCGGCGACGCTCTCGCTGGCCGGGCCGGTCGGGGTGGTGGCGCTCACATGACTCCGTCGTCGTTGCGGCGACGGATGCCCGGCGCCGGGTGTGGTGCTGATGTGACCGTTCACATCGCGTGCTTGCACTCTAACGGCGAAACGGTCACATCTGTCAACGCCTGCCCCCAGGCGAAACGGTCACAACTCGATAACGGCTGCTCGCGCCGTGCGCGCCGCTGCTCGAGCACTCAGCCCGCCTCCGCCTCCGCCGCACGCACGCACGCACGCACTACTGATCACGGCACACCACACGCCGTAATGCGCAGTGCGTGCCGTGATCAGTAGTGCGAGCGAAGCCTGCGCCGCCGCGGAACCCCAGCCCCCTCGAGCCGATGCGCGAAGAGCCGCCGATCGCGCAGGTCAGCCGTCACGAGCCGGAGCATCCCATCGCCCGTCGACCGGATCGCGTCCTCCCGCTCCTTCTCCTCGATCACGACCTGCTCGACGGTGCGGCCCGCGCGAGCATCTGCCACCCGGTACTTCACGTGGCCATCGAACTCGCAGGCGAGGGAGATCGAGCCCCACCGGAAGTCGGCGCGGAACCGGCGCCCGTCCGGCATGCGGTACTCGAGCTGAAGCTCGGGCGCCTCGAAGCCGAGCTCGTGCATGAGCACGCGCGCCCATGACTCCCCCGCAGACTCGGAGCGGCCGTCGGCGAAAGCGAGGGCTCGCTCGAGTCGAGCCCGTCCGCGCACGAAGCCGAGAGCATCCGCCACCTCACGGATCTCGTCGAGCGACGTGACCGGGCCCTTATCACCGCGCCGACGCATCCGAATGCCCCAGTCGATGGCAGCGACAGCCTCCGCGAAGGTCGCAGACGCGCCCCACTCGGCGAGCGTGCGGGGCAAGTCGGTGAGGCGGGCGCCCTCGACCTCGACGGTGTGGAGCTGATCGTCTCGGGTGGCCCAGTACCGCACGTCAGTCGTGCGACGGGCGGCGTTCTGCGTCCACGCCAGCGCGTGCACGTACGGCTCGCTCTGCGCGCGGAGCACGGGCACGCCCAGCAGTCGCGCGGCCGATCGCCGGCAGAGCGGCTGGCGGACGCGGCCGAGGGCTGAGGCGGCCCAGGCGCGCAGCAGCTCGACCTCCCAGTGCTCCAATGGCGCGAGCGCAGCAGCGGGAACCGAGATCCCCCGCAACAGTGCGACGAGCTCGCCGTTCGCCCGCCGCCGGTGCAGATCGCGGGTCACGGCATTCTGATGCGGATGCTCAGCGGCGACGATCGACGTCTCGAACGCATGCCGCACCG
Organism: Microcella alkalica; assembly: GCF_014595885.1. Lineage (GTDB taxonomy): Bacteria > Actinomycetota > Actinomycetes > Actinomycetales > Microbacteriaceae > Microcella > Microcella alkaliphila_B. Next base: position 245,379 of record NZ_JABUKC010000003.1, read on the forward strand.
CCGGAGTGATGGGGTTGCTCATCAGGGGAGGATGCCCTCCGAGCCGCAGCCGCGTTGAGCCAGCGCCGCCGTTCCGGGAGGGAATGAGCCGCGCCCGCCCATGGGGAGGACCTCTGCCGGAAGTCACTACCGATCACGGCACTCACTACGGAGCGAAGCGCGGTGAGTGTCGCAATCCGTAGTGACTGCGGTCGCTGAGGGTGTCGAACGCGCGGCGCTGCCGCGCCGCGCGCGGCGCGGCAGCGCAGCGCGCGGCAGCGCAGCGCGCGGCAGCGCAGCGCGCCACGGCCAACGGCGCACTGGCCGAACACCTTCACGCCCCGCCCACTCACTACCGAACGCGGCACACACTGCGCCCCGGAGGGCAGTGTGTGCCGTCTTCGGTAGTGGCTACCGAAGAGGGCGGGTGGGGCGCGGCCGGGCGCGGCCGGGCGCGGAGCGGCGGGGGCGGGCGGGGCGCGGAGCGGCGGGGGCGCGCGGGGGCGCGCGGGGGCGCGCGGGGGCGCGGCCGCGGCGCGCGTTACGCGAGCCGCGCCGTCGACTGGCGCACGATCAACTCCGGCTGCACCGGCTCGTGGCTGAGGCCGGTCTCGCCGCGCAGCTCGCCGAGCAGCACCTCGATGGTGCGGCGCCCGATCTCGGCGAAGTTCTGCCGCACGGTGGTGAGGGGCGGCGCGAAGTGCGCGGCCTCCGGCACGTCGTCGAAGCCGACGACGGAGATGTCCTCCGGCACGCGCAGCCCCGACTCGCGGCAGGCGTGCATGAAGCCGAGCGCCATCTGGTCGTTGCCGCAGAACACGGCGGTGAAGTCGCGGTATCGCAGCAGCTCGAGGCCGGCGTAGTAGCCGAAGTGGGCGGTCCAGTCGCCGAGGATCGGCGCGCGCGTGCGCAGGTCGGCGTCGCCGAGCTCGCGCAGGAACCCCTGCATGCGCGCCTCCGCCTCGATCCAGTCCTGCGGGCCCGACAGGTGCATGATCTCGGTGTGCCCGAGGTCGATGAGGTGCCGCGTCGCGAGCCGCGCGCCCTGGATCTGATCGACCCACAGCGAGTGCGCCGTGTTGAGCCCGGTCGCCTCGAGCGTGACGAACGGCACCGACAGCTGCAGGTCTTTGAGCGCCTCGAACACGCGCACCTGCGGCGCGATGACGATGAGCGCTTCGATCGACTGCGCCATGAGGTGGTCGAGCCCGGCCTTGATGGAGGCGTACTCGCTCGAGCTGATGTTGGTGATCGAGAGGCGGTAGCCGGCTTCGCGCGCCGCCGTCTCGATGGCCTGGATGCTCGTGGCCGGCCCGTAGTGCACCGTCTGCGCCGCGAGCACGCCGATGGTGCGCGACCGGCTCGTGACGAGCGCCCGCGCGGCCTGGTTCGGCCGGTACCCGAGCTCGTCGATCGCGGCCTGCACGCGCGCGAGCGTCTCGGGCCTGATCGAGGGGCTGTCGTTGAGGGCGCGCGAGACGGTCTGATACGAGACCCCGGCGACCCGCGCGACGTCGCGAATGTTGGGCGCGCGCACGCGCTCCGGCTCGCTCGCCTGCTCAGGGTTCGACACGGGGGCCTTCCGACGGGCCGGTGATGTGTACGTTCACATCGTTGGGCCCATTATGCACGCGGATGCCCGGCCGAGGCGCCTCGGCCCGCCCTCGCCGCGCGGCCGACGCCCGCCCGCGTCCGCACGCCCGCGAGCACGCCGCGCGGCCGACGCCGCCGCTCAGCCGAGCCGCGCGAGCGACTGCCGCACGTCGGCGAGGAGGTCCTCCGCGTCCTCGAGCCCGACCGAGAGCCGGATGATGGCCGGCGACACCTCGAGCGCCGTGCCGCGCACCGAGGCGTGGGTCATCTCGCTGGGGTAGTTGACGAGCGACTCCACGCCGCCGAGCGATTCGGCGAGGGTGAAGAGCTCGAGCCCTTCGGCGAAGGCGCGCGCGGCGGCCTCGCCGCCGGCGAGCTCGAGCGAGAGCATCCCGCCGAAGCGTCGCATCTGCCGCGCGGCCAGCTCGTGGCCGGGGTGCGAGGGCAGGCCCGGGTAGTAGACGCGGGCGACGGCAGGGTGCCCGTCGATCGCCGCGGCGAGCGCCTGAGCCGTGTCCGAGTGGCGCTCCATGCGGACGGCGAGCGTCTTGATGCCGCGCGTGGTGAGCCACGCGTCGAGCGGTCCGGAGACGGCACCGGCGGCGAACTGCTGGAAGCCCACCTTCTCGGCGAGCGAGGCGTCCGAGGTGACGACCGCGCCGCCGATGACGTCGGAGTGCCCACCGAGGTACTTCGTCGTCGAGTGCACGACGACGTCGGCGCCGAGTGCGAGCGGCTGCTGAAGATACGGCGTGGCGAAGGTGTTGTCGACGACGACGAGCGCCCCCGCCGCGTGCGCGACCTCGGCGAGCGCCGCGATGTCGGTGACCTTCATGAGCGGGTTCGAGGGCGTCTCGAGCCACAGCACGCGAGCGCCGGTCACGGCGAGCGCCGAGCGCACCGCCTCGAGGTCGTCGAGCTCGAGCGTCGTGAGGCCGATCTGCCACTCGCCGAAGATGCGGCGCACGAGGCGGTGCGTGCCGCCGTAGACGTCGTTGCCCATGAGCACGTGGTCGCCGGGGCGCAGCACGGCGCGCAGCAGGGCATCCTCGGCGGCGAGGCCCGAGGCGAAGCTGAAGGCGTGGGTGGCGCCCTCGAGCGAGGCGAGCTGCTGCTGCAGGGCATCCCGCGTGGGGTTGCCGCCGCGACCGTACTCGTAGCCGCCGCGCAGCCCGCCGATGCCGTCTTGCGCGTACGTCGTCGAGAAGTGCACGGGCGGAATGACGGCGCCCGTCGTCGGGTCGAACGCCTGCCCGACGTGAATCGCGCGGGTCGAGAAGCCGTGGTCGTCGTGATGCGTCATGTCTGGTCCTTGTCGACGATCGAGCAGAAGAGGGGGGATGCCCGGCGCGGCCGGGCGCTCGCCTGCGGCCGGTCACGCCCCGCCGGCGAGCGCGCGCACGAGGTCGTTCCGCGTGAGCAGCCCCACCGGGTTGCCCCCGTCGAGCACGAGCAGCGTGTCGGGCTGCTGCCCGCCGGCGCCGCGCTCCTCGAAGCGGGCGCGCGCGTCGCCGAGCGACTCGTGCGCGCCGACGAGCGGCAGGCGCGGGCCCATCGCCTCGGTGACGGGGCTCGCGGGCGTGACGTCGCCGGCGGCGAGCGCGCGCAGCAGGGTGCGCGAGTCGACGGTGCCGACGACCTCGCCGAGCACGGCGGGCGGCGCCGACGAGAGCACGGGCAGCGCGTGGTCGTGGTGCTCGAGGGCGGCGATCGCGTCCGCGATCGACGCCGTGCGGAGCAGGTGGGGCAGCCCCGCGGGGTCGGGGCGCGCGGCGTCGGCGACGGTCGGCGAGCCCTGCGCGGCGGTGAAGCCGTGGCTGCGCATCCACCGCTCGTTGAAGATCTTGCCGAGGTAGCCGCGCCCGCCGTCCGGCAGCAGCACGACGACGACGTCGTCGGGGCCGAGCTCGCGCGCGACCTCGAGGGCGCCGACGGCGGCCATGCCGCACGAGCCGCCGACGAGCAGGCCCTCCTCGCGCGCGAGGCGCACGGTCATGTCGAACGACTGCTGGTCGCTCACGGCCACGATGCGGTCGACGACGCTCGGGTCGTAGGCGGCGGGCCAGAAGTCCTCACCGACGCCCTCGACGAGGTAGGGCTGACCGCTGCCGCCCGAGTACACACTGCCGACGGGGTCGACACCGACGATCTGCACGCGGCCGCTCGCGCGGTCGGCGCTGATCTCGCGCAGGTAGCGGCCGGTGCCGGTGATGGTGCCGCCCGTGCCGACGCCGGCGACGAAGTGCGTGACGAGGCCGTCGGTGTCGCGCCAGATCTCGGGGCCGGTCGACTCGTAGTGGCTGAGCGGGCCGTTCGGGTTCGCGTACTGGTTGGGCTTGAACGCGCCGGGGATCTCGCGCGCGAGGCGGTCGGAGACCGAGTAGTACGACTCCGGGTCCTCCGGGGCGACGGCGGTCGGGGTGACGACGATCTCGGCGCCGTAGGCGGTGAGCACGTTGCGCTTGTCCTCCCCCACCTTGTCGGGCAGCACGAACACGCAGCGGTAGCCGCGCTGCTGGGCGACGAGCGCGAGGCCGACGCCGGTGTTGCCGCTCGTCGGCTCGACGATCGTGCCGCCCGGCTTGAGCAGGCCCTCGCGCTCGGCGGCGTCGATGATGCGCGTCGCGATGCGGTCTTTCGACGAGCCGCCCGGGTTCAGGTACTCGACCTTCGCCAGCACGGTGGCCGAGATGCCCTCCGTGACGCGGGTGAGCTGCACGAGGGGCGTGTCGCCGATGAGGTCGACGACGGAGCGGGCGAACTTCATCCTGCGAGCCTACTCGCGCCGGGCATCCGCCTCTCGGGGCGTGACCTCGTGCGACCGCCGCCCCGCTCAGGAACTTGAAAGGTGATCTGCGAGACTGGAGGTAGCCCTGGGCCGCGTTCGCGCGCGCCCGCAGACCCCATCCCCGCGAACCGGAGCGAGCCCCCGTGTCGAACGAGAACCTCACCGTCAAGCAGCAGCGCGAGGCGCGCCGCGCCGAGAAGGTCGCCGCCCTCAAGGCCAAGCAGCAGAAGGAGAAGCGGCGCAACCTCATCGCGATCATCAGCGCGGGCGTCGGCGCCCTCGCCGTCATCGCGATCGTCGTGTCGATCGTCGTCACGAGCGCGCGCCCGCAGGTCGACCCGGAGGACATCGACATCGCGGGCCTGGAGACCTTCGAGCAGCTCGCCGGCCAGCACGTCGAGGGCACCGTCGACTACGACCAGACCCCGCCCGCGGGCGGCCCGCACAACGCTGTGTGGCTGAACTGCGGCATCTACGAGCAGGAGGTGCCGGCCGAGAACGCCGTGCACTCGCTCGAGCACAGCGCCGTGTGGGTCACCTACGATCCCGCGCAGGTCACCGACGGCGCCCTGGATGCTCTGCGGAACGCCATGCCGGATACCTACATCATCCTCTCGCCGTTCGAAGGCCTCGACGCGCCGGTCGTCGCGAGCGCCTGGGGCACACAGGTGAAGCTCGACGGCGTCGATGACCCGCGACTTGCCGACTTCATCACCAAGTACCGCCTGTCCTCCGAGGCGCCGGAGCCCGGCGCGCTGTGCACGCAGGGTGTCGACGGGCCGGGTAAGATCGCGTAGCCGTCGTGCCGAGCGCTGACCCGGCCCTCGCATCGCCCGCAATGGATTCTCGACCCGCGCGCATCCCCGCCCGCTTCCGGCTGATCGTCGCCGGGGCGCTGCTCGTGCTCGTGGCGCTCGTCGCCGGCGTGCTGCTCGGGCGCGTGACGGCGCCCGTGGGCGCCGTATCCGCCCCCGGAGCCGAGAGCGCCGAGGCCGGGTTCTCGCGCGACATGCAGACGCACCACAACCAGGCCGTCGAGATGTCGCTGCTGCTGCGCGACCGCACCGACGACGAGGAGTTGCGTCTGCTCGCCCTCGACATCGCGACCGCCCAGTCGCAGCAGGCCGGCCAGATGTTCGCGTGGCTCACCGTGTGGGGCGTGCCGCAGACGTCGACCGAGCCCGAGATGGCGTGGATGGCGCTGCCCACACTCGACGGCGGACACGACGAGCACAGCTCGGCGCACACCCCGGGCGAGCCGATGCCGGGGCTCGCGACGCCCGAGCAGATGCAGGCCCTGCGCGACGCCGAGGGCCTCGAGGCCGAGCGCCTGTGGCTCGAGCTCATGATCGAGCACCACCGGGGCGGGGTCGAGATGGCCGAGGCGGTGCTCGCGCGCACCGAGAACGAGCTCGTGACGCCGCTCGCCCGCGGCGTCGTCATGCTGCAGCAGAAGGAGATCGACTACATGACCGAGCTGCTCGAGGCCCGGTCGTAGCGGCTCACCCGGCGGGCCGGGGTTCGACGGGCACGCGCACGACGTCGGTCGACTGCTCGGCGACGAGCCGCGCGTAGACCCCGCCGAGCGCGAGCAGCTCGTCGTGCCGACCGCTCTCGACGATGCGCCCGCGGTCGATGACGTGGATCACGTCGGCGCCGGCGACGGTCGACAGCCGGTGCGCGATCGCGACGGTCGTGCGGCCGCGGGCCGCCGAATCGAGCGCCTGCTGCACGACGCGCTCCGAGACGGAGTCGAGCGCGCTCGTCGCCTCGTCGAGAATGAGCACCGGCGGATCCTTCAGCAGCACCCGCGCGATCGCGATGCGCTGCTTCTCGCCGCCCGACAGCCGATACCCGCGCTCGCCGACGACGGTGTCGTAGCCGTCGGGGAACCCCGCGATCGTGTCGTGGATGCTCGCCGCACGGCACGCAGCCTCGAGTTCGGCATCCGTCGCGCCGGGCTTGGCGTACCGGAGGTTCTCGGCGATCGTCGCATGGAAGAGGTAGGTCTCCTGGCTGACGATGCCGACGTGCTCGATGAGGCTGCCCTGCCGCAGCTCGCGCACGTCGTCGCCCGCGAACAGCACACGCCCGCCGCTCGCCTCGTGCAGCCGCGGGATCAGGTACGAGATCGTCGTCTTGCCCGCGCCCGACGGCCCGACGAAGGCGACGAACTGGCCGGGCTCGACGTCGAAGCTGACGTCGTCGAGGGTCGGGCGCTGGTCGTCGCCGGCATCGGGGTACCGGAAGGTCACGTGCTCGAAGCGGATGCGCCCCACCTGGCTCGCCTCGACGTCGCGCGCGTCGTCGCGCTCGGTGATCGCGGGCGTGAGGTCGAGGTACTCGAAGATGCGCGCGAACAGGGCTCCGGAGGTCTGCAGGTCGAGGGCGACCCGCATGAGGCCGAGCAGCGGGAAGGTGAGCCGGGCCTGCACCGTCGTGAACGCGACGAGCGTGCCGGCGGTGACCGCGACATCCGCCTGCAGCAGGAAGGCCGCGACGAGGTAGATGACCGCCGGGATCACGCTGAGGAAGACGTTGACCATCGCGAAGAACCATTGGCCGCTCATCTGCAGCTGCACCTGCAGGCCGCGCTGCGTGTCGTTCTCGGCGCGGTACCGCTCGACCTCGGCCTGCTGCCGGAAGAAGCTCTTCGCGAGCATGATGCCCGAGACGCTCAGGGCTTCCTGCGTGATCGCGGTCATGTCGCTCAGCGACTCCTGCGTCTTCGTCGCGATGCGCGCGCGCACCTGACCGACGCGCTGCTGCGCCGCGATGAGGGCCGGCAGCAGGATGACCGCCACGAGCGTCAGCTGCCAGCTCAGCAGCAGCATCGCCACGAGCGCGGCGAGCACGGTGACCGTGTTGCCGATCACGCTCGAGACGGTGTTGCTCAGCACGCTCGCGACGCCGCCGACGTCGTTCTGCAGCCGCGACTGGATCACGCCGGTCTTCGTGCGGGTGAAGAAGGCGAGCTCCATGCGCTGCAGGTGCTCGAACAGTCGCACGCGCAGGCGCGCCATGACCGCGTTGCCGACCGTCGCGGTGAGCCAGGTCTGCGCGATGCCGAGGCCCGCGCTGATCACCCACAGCAGCAGCATCAGGCCGACGAGCTGCAGCAGCACGGGCACGTTCGGCTCGCCGCCGGGCGGGAAGAGCCCCTCGTCGAAGGCGCGCTGCGTCAGCAGCGGCGGCAGCACGCTGAGGCCGGCGCTCACGAGCACGAGGGTGATGGTGACGGCGAGCGCGCCGCGGTGCGGCTGGAACAGCTCCGCGATGCGGGGCAGCAGATGGGGGATGCGCGGCGCCTCCGCGTTGGCGGCGCGCTGAGCGGCCACGTCGCTGCTCGACACCCGGCCACCGCGACCGCCGCGACCGCCGCCACCCATGCCCATGCTCACGTCGCGAGCCTAGATCGGCGCCGCCGACAGCGGGCCGGGAGCGCGGCCGCGCCCGCCACGCCCTCGGCGAACGGCGACGCCCCCGGGGTCGAAACCCCGGGGGCGCGCGGTGATGTGTTCGGCCGTCAGCCCTTCGTCGAGCCGGCCAGGAGGCCGCGCACGAAGTAGCGCTGGAGGCTGAAGAACACGATGAGCGGGATGATGAGCGAGATGAACGCCGCCGCAGGGAGGCGTTCCTGGTTGCGCCCGAAGTTGCCCACGAGCTCGGCCAGTCGTTGCGTCAGTGGCGCAACGTCGGCCGTGCCGCCGGAGAACACGAGCGCCACGAGCAGGTCGTTCCACACCCACAGGAACTGGAAGATACCGATCGAGGCGAGCGCCGGCAGCGACAGCGGGATGATGATGCGGAAGAAGATCTGCGTGTGGTTCGCACCGTCGACGCGCGCCGCCTCGATGACCTCGCCCGGGATCTCCGAGATGAAGTTGTGCATGAGGAAGATCGTCAACGGCAGACCGAAGATCGTGTGCGCGATCCAGACGGCCGGGAAGGTGCCGCTGATGCCGAGCACGCCCGAGAAGATCTGCAGCAGCGGGATCAGCGCCATCTGCAGCGGCACGATCTGCAACGCGAAGATCAGCACGAAGATCGCGCCCGAACCCTTGAACTTGATCCACGCGAACGCGTACGCGGCCATCGTGGCGAGGATGATCGGGAACAGCGCCGAGGGAATGGCGATCACGAGCGAGTTCACGAAGTACGAGCCGAGGTTCGCCGAGCTCGCGCCCTGCGTGGTGAGCACCTCGGCGTAGTTCTCGAGCGTGAAGCTCGGGCTGACGAAGATGTTCCACCAGCCGTTGGTGCGGATCTCCTCCGGCGTGCGCACGGAGCTGACGAGCAGACCGAAGGTCGGGATCGTCCACACGACCGCGATGATGATCGCCGCGATCGTCGCGCCGGGCGAGGTGAGCTTCTGCTTCGCCTTCGAGGCCTTGGACAGCTTCGCCGCGCGCGGATCGTTGCGCTGGCCGAGCGGACGGTCGAGCTTCGCCTCGGCCTTGTCGGTGACGTCGGTCATCGGATCTCCTTCTGCTTCCGCATCACGCGCACGTTGTAGACGACGATCGGCAGCACCATGAGGAACAGCACGAGCGCGAGCGCCGAGCCGTAGCCGAACTCGTTGCGGTTGAACGCCTGCGTGTACATCTCGTTGGCCACGACCGAGGTGTCGAAGTTGCCCCCGGTCATGGAGCGCACGATGTCGAACACCTTCAGCGTCGCGATCGAGATCGTCGTGACGACGACCACGAGGGTGCCGCGGATGCCCGGCAGGGTCACGTTGCGGAACTGCTGCCAGGCGTTGGCGCCGTCGAGGCGCGCGGCCTCGATGATCTCGACGGGAACGCCCTTGATCGCCGCCGAGAGCAGCACCATCGCGAAGCCGGTCTGAATCCAGACCATGACGACGATGAGGAAGAAGGTGTTCCAGGGCGAGTCGACCAGGAACTGCTGCGGCTCACCGCCGAACCAGACGATGATCTGGTTGAGCAGACCGATCTGCTCGGCGAAGCCCAGCTCGCGGAACTCGTACATGAAGCGCCAGATGATGCCCGCGCCGACGAACGAGATCGCCATCGGCATGAACACGAGCGACTTGAGCACCTTCTCGCCCTTGGACTTGTCGATGAAGACCGCGTAGGCGAGACCGATGATCGTCGAGAGGGTCGGCACGAGGGCCACCCAGATGAGCGTGTTGATGAGGGTGCGGAGGATGTCGGGCTGGGTGAACATCCACGCGAAGTTGTCGAGGCCGACGAACTCGTCGCCGGTGCGATCGAAGAAGGCGAGGATCGCCGTGCGGACCGCCGGGTAGATGAGGCCGACGGCGAGCAGCAGCAGCGCCGGGGCGATGAACGCCAGCAGCTGCCAGACGTCGCGGCCCTTCTTCGGGGCCTTGTCGGCGACGAACAGGATGATCCCGACGATCGCCGCGAACGCGACGAGGCCGAGGAGCATGAGCCCGAACTTCTCGAAGAGATCGGACCAGAAGGGCGCGAGACCTCTCATGCGATGAACCTCCATTGGTTTGACGTCACGCTACCTGACGAAGCGGCCCGCCGGACGAGGAATCGTCCGGCGGGCCGGTTCACTGCAGGTGCAGTCGGGTTACTGCGGGAAGGTGGCGTCGATCGCCGACGTCACGTCCTCGGTGGAGGCTCCACCGACCCAGTCGACCATGCCGGTCCAGAACGAGCTGGTGCCGACGGCGGCGGGCATGAGGTCGGAGGCGTCGAAGCGGAACACCGTGTCTTCGCCCTGGAGGATCTCGATCGACTGGCGAGCGAGGTCGGACTGCGCGTTGGCGGGGTCCAGACCCTTGTTCGCCGAGATCACGCCGCCGAGCGAGATGCGGTTGTTCGCCCACGTGTCGCTCGAGAGGTAGGCCTGCACAGCGCCGGTCGCCTCGTTGTCGTTGAACGCGGCGACGAACTCGCCACCACCGGTGACGGCCGCGCCGTCGCCCTCGTTGATCGGCGGGGTCAGGAACGCCCAGACGTCACCGTCCGGAGCGACCTCGACACCCTCGCCCCACTGCGCCTCGTAGAACGAAGCCTGGTGGTGCAGCGAGCAGTTGCCGTCGAGGATCGCGAGACCCGCGTCCTGGAAGGTGGTGGTGACGATCGAGTCGACACCGCCGAAGCCGCCGTTGACGAAGTCGGGGTTGAGCAGGATCTCGCCGACCTGGTCGAACGCCTCCTGGATCTCGGGGCTCGTGAAGGGCAGCTCGCCCGCGACCCACTGGTCGTAGGCCTCGGGGCCCGCGCCGCGGAGGACGAGGTCCTCCACCCAGTCGGTGCCCACCCAGCCGGTCGCGTCACCCGAGCCGAAGCCGACGCACCAGGGGCGGTACGGGCCCTCGTTGCGCTCGGTCATCTGCTCCGTGAGGGCGATGAGCTCGTCGTAGGTCGCCGGGATCTCGTAGCCGTTCTCCTCGAAGTCGGCGGGCGAGTACCAGACGTAGCCCTTGACGCTCGCCATGAGGGGCGCAGCGTAGAACTCGCCGTCGACGGTGCCGTAGCCCTTCCACGACTCGCTCCAGAACTCGTCCACGTTCGCCTCGACGGCGTCGGGCGCCGGCACGACGTAGCCGTCGGCGATGAGGCGCTGCAGCAGACCCGGCTGCGGGATGATCATGAGGTCGGGCGCGTCGCCGGCCTGAGCACGCACGTTGATCTGCGTCTCGGCCTCCTGCGTGCCGTTGTACTCGATCTCGATGCCGGTGCAGGCCTCGAAGTCAGCCCACGAGGTGACGAGGTTGTCCGCCTCGACGTCGACGATCGTCGCGTAGATCTCGACCGTCTCGCCCTCGAACTGGCCGTACTGCTCGTACGCCGCGCAGTCGGCGTTGCCGCCGTTGCCGCCGGCCTCGGGCTCGTCAGCCGCACAGCCCGCGAGCACGAGGCTGAGGGCACCGACTGCCGCTGCCGGTGCGATGAACCGGCGTCGGAGGGTGGAACTCATGTGTTTCCTCCTCATTGAGGGTGGAGCGACGCACCGGGGAGAGGGGCGCCGCACTGGGTGGTAGGTGATGCAGGTGCTGGAACGCGCCCCGCTGAGCGAGTTGATCCGCCACATCGGGAACCGGTTCCAGGAAGCACCGTATGTCACGATCCTCTCGCCCGCAACCTGCCTCCGGGCGGCTGTTACCGGAACGTTGCGGAACACTCGGGAAACGTCCGGGCGCGCGCGGCGGCGCCCGTGGCTCGCGAACCGATTCCACATGGCATCGGTTCCACAACGCCGATCCTGCCGCTATGCTGACGCTTCGACGGTGCCGAACACCGCGAGATCCGCGCGACGATGCGCGGCCCGGGCTCGGCTGCACCGGTCCGATGGAGGACGACGAGCATGAGCATCCTGGCCGATGTCGCGCGCATCGCTGGCGTGTCGAAGTCGACTGCCTCGCGTGCGCTCTCCGGCCGCGGCTACGTCTCGGAGGACACGCGTCGCAAGGTCGAGCAGGCCGCCGCCGAGCTCGGCTACGTGGTCTCGACGGCCGCGGCGAGTCTCGTCACCGGGCGCACGCGCAACGTCGGCGTGGTCATCCCCTACATCAACCGCTGGTACTTCGGCGAGGTGCTCGAGGGCATCGAGGCCTCGCTCATCCAGGCCGGCTACGACCTCACCCTCTACCGGCTCTCGAGCGACGCCGAGCTGCGGCGGCGGGTCTTCGACTACTTCCTCGTGCGCAAGCGCGTCGACGCCGTCATCTCGGTCGCGATCGCGCTCAGCCCCCACGAGGTGCACATGCTGCAGGCGCTCGGCAAGCCGCTCGTCGGCATCGGCGGGCTCATCCCCGGCATCCCCTCGCTGTCGATCGACGACGTCGAGACGGCGCGCCTCGCGACCGAGCACCTCATCAGCCTCGGCCACCGCCGCATCATGCACGTCGGCGGCGACCAGCACGAGCAGATGGACTTCCGCGTGCACTCGCAGCGCTACATCGGCTTCGAGCGCGCCCTCCGCGAAGCGGGCATCACGGTCGACGACGACTTCCGCGACGCCGAGTTCTCGATCCAGGGCGGGTACGCCGCTGGCCTCGCCGTGCTCGGCGATCCGCGCACTCGACCGACCGCCATCTTCGCCGGATGCGACGAGATCGCCATCGGCATCATGGTCGCGGCGCGCCAGCTCGGCATCTCGATCCCGAACGAGCTGTCGGTCATCGGCATCGACGGCCACCCGCTCGCCGAGACCTTCGGGCTCACGACGCTCGTGCAGCACCCCGGCGACCAGGGTGCGCGTGCCGTCGAGCTGCTGCTCGGGCAGATCGACGCGACCGCCGACGGCCCGCCGAAGGAGCACCTGGTGCTGCCGACGACGCTCACGGTGCGCTCGAGCACCGCGGTGCGCCGCGAGGCGCCCGTCGCGCAGGCCTGAGCGGCGCAGCACCCGTCGCCGCGCTTCGAAGCCGCACCCTGCACCCAGCACCGCCAACCGCGCGCCACTCACCGCGAACCGCGAATCGCGCGCCGCGCACCGCGCACCGCTGTCTCGCACCGTCGCCGCGAGCGTCGCCGCACCACCGTGAACGCGAACGAGGCGCCGCCCCCCGAAGGGAGCGACGCCTCGTGGACCCGGCGTGCCGGGCCGTGACTACTTGAGGGTGACGGTGGCGCCAGCCTCCTCGAGCTGCGCCTTCGCCTTCTCGGCGGTCTCCTTGTTGGCGCCCTCGATGACCGTCGCCGGAGCGCCGTCCACGAGCGCCTTGGCCTCGCCGAGGCCGAGGCTCGTGAGCGCGCGGACCTCCTTGATGACCTGGATCTTCTTGTCGCCGGCGGCCTCGAGAACGACGTCGAACGAGTCCTTCTCCTCGACCTCCTCGGCGGCGGCGCCACCGGCGGCGGGGGCAGCGGCGACCGCGACGGGCGCGGCGGCGGTGACCTCGAAGACCTCCTCGAACTTCTTCACGAACTCGCTGAGCTCGATGAGCGAGAGCTCCTTGAACGCCTCGATGAGCTCGTCAGTGGTGAGCTTGGCCATGATTTTCTCCTTAGGGGTTGTTTCTCGTCGTGGACCGGCGGGCTGCGATCAGCTGCCGGACTCCTGCTTCTGACGCAGCGCGTCGACCGCACGGGCGGCCTGGGCAAGCGGCGCGTTGAACATGTACGCAGCACCGAACAGCGAGGCCTTGACGGCACCGGCGAGCTTCGCCAGCACCACCTCTCGGCTCTCGAGCTCGGCGAGCTTGGTGACCTCGGAGGCGTCGAGCGGCTTTCCGTCGAAGTAGCCGCCCTTCACCACGAGGGCCGGGTTGGCCTTGGCGAAGTCGCGCAGAGCCTTCGCGACGGTGACGGGGTCACCGGTCACGAACGCGATCGCGGAAGGGCCGGCGAGCATGTCATCGAGCGAGTCGATGCCAGCCTCCTTGGCCGCGATCTTGGTCAGCGTGTTCTTCACCACGGCGTACGACGCGTCTGCAGCGATGGTCTTGCGCAGCGTCTTCAGCTGCGCCACCGTGAGACCGCGGTACTCGGTCAGCAGGACGGCGGTCGAGCTGCGGAACTGCTCCGCGAGCTCGGCGACCGTTGCTTCCTTGTTCGCCATGGTGCTCCTCTGGTTGTCGTGGGTGTTCTCCGCAGACCCACCGGCGTACCGGGCTCACAACGACGAAAGCTCCGGCGCAAGCGCACGGAGCCTCTTCGCCCTGCCCGATCAGACGAGCGGGGCGGTTCGTTTCTGTGTCACCTGCGCGGGCCGTCGTCACCCCCTCGCGGGAGCGGCGAGCCTTCGATCGGAGCTCCTGCTCGCAGTGACTGCGGGCGGGCGCGCCGATGACCGGCGGTCTTTGGCAGAGGCCAGGCTACGGCACGCGCGCCCGTGCCGCCAAATCGGGCGGGGCATCCGCCCCGATCGCGAGCGGATGCCCGGTCAGACCTCGTCGAGCCACGAGTGCCGCGGCGCGTAGCCGAGCTCGGCGCGGGCCTTCTCGATCGACAGCAGCGTCTCGCGCCCCGTGACCGGTCGCGCGAGCTCGACGCCCGGGAACTGCTCGGCGAGCAGCTCGGCGCTGTCGCGGCGCATGACGGTGTCGGCCGCGGCGATGATGTAGGTCTCGTACGTCGAGCGCTCGGTCAGCAGCGCCCGCTCGACCGCGTGCGCGCCGTCGCGCCGGTCGATGTAGCCCCAGAGGTTCCAGCGCCGCACGCTCGCGTCGTGCTGCCAGCTGTCGAATTCGGCGTAGTCGTCGACGGCCATGACGTTGCTGAACCGCAGGCCGGTGATCGTAAGGGCGGGGTCGAGTCGCATGATCTTGCGCGCCAGCTCCTCCTCGAGATGCTTGCCGACGGCGTACATGAAGTTGGGCCGGGTCTCGGCGGCCTCGTCGATGGGCGCGTACGGCGGCGCCTCGGTGAGCGGCAGCCCGAGCAGGGTCTCGCTCGAGGCGTGCACGACGCGCGGCACGCGCGCGCGGCGGGCTGCCTGCACGACGTTGATCGTCATCGCGAGGTTGTCCTGGATGAGCGCCGTGTCGGGCCGGATGCCCGGTGCCGGCGTCGCGCCCAGGTGCACCACCGCGTCGAGGCCGTCGAAGCGCTCCTCGACCCCCGACAGCGCGTCGGCGACCTGCCCGTAGTCGGTGAGGTCGATCTCCACGAAGTCGGTGCCGCGGCGCCCGACCGCGTCGAGGCCGACGACGTCGTGCCCGGCCTCGCGGAGATGGTCGACGACGGCCGAGCCGAGCTTGCCGGAGGAACCCGTGACGGCGATGCGCATGCCGCCAGCCTAGGTCGCGTCGCGGGGCGGCTCCTGGGGGCGCTCCGGCGCCAGGGGAGCGGCCGCGACGAGGGGCAGGCTGATCGTGAACACTGTCTCGCCCGGCCGCGACGACACCGTCACGCGCCCGCGGTGCGCGGCGACGACGCCCGCGACGATCGCGAGGCCGAGGCCCGTCGAGCCGGTGGCGCGCGAGCGCGAGGTGTCGGCGCGGGCGAAGCGCTCGAACAGCACCGGCTTGATGTCGTCGGGGATGCCCGGGCCGGTGTCGGTGATGGTGACGATCGCGCGCCCCTCGAGGGATCCGAGAGCCGCCGTGACCCGGGTGCCGTCGGGCGTGTGGATGCGCGCGTTCGCGAGCAGGTTCGCGACGACCTGGTGCAGTCGATGCTCGTCGCCCTCGACGACGACGGGTGTCTCGGGCACGCGCACGACCCACTCGTGGGCGGACGACGTGGCTCGAGCATCCGCGACCGCGTCGACGAGCACGCGACCGAGGTCGACCGGATCCTTCCGCAGCTCGCGGCCCTCGTCGAGTCGGGCGAGCAGCAGCAGGTCGTCGACGAGGGCCGACATGCGCACCGACTCCGACTCGATGCGGCTGAGCGCGTGCCGGATGTCGTCGGGCAACTCGTGGCCGCTGCGGCGCGTGAGCTCGCTGTAGCCGCGGATCGCGGCGAGCGGCGTGCGCAGCTCGTGGCTCGCGTCGGCGACGAACCGCCGCACCTTCTCCTCGCTCGCCTGGCGCGCGTCGAACGCGGCCTGCACGTGCTCGAGCATGCGCGTGAACGCCGAGCCGAGCTGGCCGACCTCGGTGCCGGGGTCGGTGTCGAGCTTCGGCAGCCGGTCGGCGAGGGCGACGGTGCCGCGGTCGAGCGGCAGCTGCGTGACCGTCGTCGCGCTCTCGCGGATGCGGGTGAGCGGGCGCAGCGCGACGCGCGCGACCTCGCGGCCGAGCACGCCGGCGACGATGAGGATGCCGATGAGCACCGCGGTGATGACGGCGCCGAGACGGGCGATGGTCGTCTGCACCTCGCGCGTCGAGAGCCCGACGACGAGCGCCGTGTCGTCGTCGACGCGCTCGGCGAGGACGCGGAACTCGCCCACGCCTCCCGAGATGCGCACCGTGCGCGGCGAGTCGAGGGGCAGCTGCGCGAGCACGCGACGCTGCGCGCTCGACAGCTCGCGGACATCCGCCTCGCTGTCGAGGTAGGCCGCGGCGACCGAGCCGTCGGCCTGCACGATGCCGACGAGCGAGTCGACCGGGATGCCGGGGCCGTCGAAGCCGAGCCCGGGCCCGCGGCCGCCGCCGGGGCCGAGCGAGTTCTCGACCCGCTGGGCCGTCATGCGCAGCTCCTCATCGAGCTGGTCGACCAGGTTCGCACGCAGGAAGACGACGCTCAGCACGCCGATCGCGAGGGTCGCCAGGGCCAGCAGGGCGAGGATGCCCGCCACGAGCCGCTTCTGCAGCGACCACGACTGCACCATCAGGTGGCCGGTTTGATCATGTAGCCCACGCCGCGCACGGTGTGGATCATCGCCGGGCCGAGCGTGTCGATCTTCTTGCGCAGGTACGAGATGTAGATCTCGACGATGCTCGAGCGGCCGCCGAAGTCGTAGCTCCAGACCCGGTCGAGGATCTGCGCCTTGCTGAGCACGCGGCGCGGGTTGCGCATGAGGTAGCGCAGCAGCTCGAACTCGGTCGCGGTGAGCTCGATCTCGGTGTCGCCGCGGCGCACCTCGTAGCTCTCCTCATTGAGCACGAGGTCGCCGACGCGCAGCTCAGGATCGGGGCGCTCGCTGACGACCATCGCGCTGCGACGGATGAGTCCGCGCAGGCGAGCGACGAGCTCCTCCAGGCTGAAGGGCTTCGTGACGTAGTCGTCGCCGCCGGCGGTGAGGCCGACGACGCGGTCGTCGACCGAGTCCTTCGCGGTGAGGAAGAGCACGGGCACGTCGCGGCCGTCGGCGCGGAGGCGGCGCAGCACCTCGAGGCCGTCGATGTCGGGGAGCATGATGTCGAGCACGACGACGTCGGGCGCGAACTCGCGGCCGTGCTTGACGGCGTCGGAGCCGGTGAGGGCCGTGCGCACCTCCCAGCCCTCGTAGCGGAGGGCCATCGACACGAGGTCGGCGAGCGAGGGCTCGTCGTCGACGACGAGGGCGCGGATCGCCGTGCCGTCGGGGTGCGTGAAGCGGGGTGCGGTGAGGGTCTCGTCAGCGGTCGACATGCTTCCAGTCTGCGGAGCTTCCTATGAGCATCCTTGGAGGCGTCACTGCGCCGTGATGACGGATGCCGTGCGCGCGTCGCGCAGGAGGCGCACGGCGCGCACCACCCCCACCACGACGAGCCAGCCGATGCCGACCGTCGTGGCGACGAGCTCGAGGCGGCTGCCGAATTCGGCGTTCCAGCGCAGCAACGACAGCAGCCCGCCCACGCCCGCGATGACGCCGACGGCGAGCGCCATCGTCAGCGACAAGCGCGAGATCGCCCGGTGGCCCGGCGCGAACGCCACCTGCAGCATCGCCCAGCACGCCGCCGCGAACGCGACGACGGCGGCGAGGGTGTGCGTGAAGTCCTGCATCGTGAACGTCTCGCCGACCGGCAGCGGGCAGCCCTGCGTGCAGGGCACGTGCGCCGCGACGAAGAAGCACGCGCACGCCATCGCGAGGCTCAGCGCCGGGGTGCCGTAGCGCAGGATCGGCGTGCGCGCGCGCAGATCGCGCACCGCCCAGGCGACGAGCACGCCGCCCGCGACGAGCAGCAGCAGCGCGGCGCGGAAGACCTCGGCCGTCGGCTCGCCCGTCGCGCCGAGCTCGCTCACGTACAGCTCGCGCGGCACCGTGAGCCGGGCGCCCCAGATGATCGCGAGCGCGGTGAGCACGAGCAGCGACCCCGCGACGGAGAGCGCGGCGTCGCGCCGACGAGCGGGAGTCATGCAGGCAACGCTACGGCGCTGACGGCGGGCAGGGCTAGGCCCTGCCGGAGCGGCGCCCCGAGAACACGGAAGGCCCCGCCGGAGCGGGGCCTTCCGTGTCGCAGCGAAGCTGACTAGAGCGCGTTGACGTCGAGCGGGATGCCCGGGCCGAAGGTCGTCGAGAGCGAGCCCTTCTGCACGTAGCGGCCCTTCGAGCTCGACGGCTTCAGACGGATGACCTCGTCGAGCGCGGCGCGCAGGTTCTCGCCCAGCTGTTCCTCGGTGAACGCGGTCTTACCGATGATGAAGTGCACGTTGGCGTGCTTGTCGACGCGGAACTCGATCTTGCCGCCCTTGATGTCGGTGACGGCCTTCGCGACATCCGGGGTGACGGTGCCGGTCTTGGGGTTCGGCATGAGGCCGCGGGGGCCGAGCACCTTGCCGAGACGACCGACCTGGCCCATGAGCTCGGGGGTCGAGACCGCCGAGTCGAAGGCGGTGTAGCCGCCGGCGACCTTCTCGATGAGCTCGGCGCCGCCGACCTCGTCAGCGCCCGCCGCGATCGCGGCCTCGGCCGCGGGGCCGGTCGCGAACACGATGACGCGAGCGGTCTTGCCGGTGCCGTGCGGCAGGTTGACGGTGCCGCGCACCATCTGGTCGGCCTTGCGGGGGTCGACGCCGAGCTTCAGGGCCACCTCGACGGTCGCGTTGAAGTTCTTCGAACCCGTCTCGCGGGCGACCGCGACGGCCTCCGCGGGGGTGTAGTACTTGCCGGCCTCGATCTTCTCGGCCGCGGCCCGGTAGGCCTTGGACTTCTGTGCCATGTTGATGCTCCTGTGCTGAGTTCGCGGTGAATCGTGAGCCTGGCTGGCTCTCCCGCTGAAGTGGGAAGGGGAAGGCGGACGACTACTCGACCGTGATGCCCATGGAACGGGCGGTGCCGGCGATGATCTTCTCGGCGGCGGCGATGTCGTTCGCGTTCAGGTCGGCCTGCTTCTGCTCGGCGATCTGACGCACCTGCTCCTTGGTGAGCTTGGCAACCTTCACGGTGTGCGGCGTGGCCGAGCCCTTCGGCACGCCCGCGGCCTTCTTGATGAGCTCAGCGGCAGGCGGGGTCTTGAGGATGAACGTGAACGAGCGGTCCTCGTAGACGGTGATCTCCACCGGGATGACGTTGCCGCGCTGCGACTCGGTCGCGGCGTTGTACGCCTTGCAGAACTCCATGATGTTCACGCCGTGCTGACCGAGCGCGGGACCGATCGGCGGGGCGGGGTTGGCCGCACCGGCGTTGATCTGCAGCTTGATCAGGCCCGTGACCTTCTTCTTCGGTGCCATGTCTTCTTCCTTCTCATCGTGCGGCGACCGGGTGGCCGTCGCGCTCCCGCCTACTCGGCGAATCCGAGCCGCGGTGGTGGGTGGGGGCCCGAGGGCCCGGGGCAGTCTAGAGCTTCGTCACCTGGTCGAAGCTCAGCTCGACCGGGGTCTCGCGCTCGAACAGCGACACGAGCACGATGAGCTTGCCGCTCTCGGGCTTGATCTCGCTGATCGTGCCGGGCAGGCCCGCGAACGAGCCCTCCTTGATGGTGATCGTCTCGCCGACCTCGAAGTCGATCTCGGCGGGGATGACGCGCGCGGCGGTCGCCCCGCCCTTCGCGGCGCCGGCCTTCGCGGGCGCCTCGGCGATCTGCACGGTCGACTTCAGCATGTTGAAGGCCTCGTCGAAGCGCAGCGGCGTCGGGTTGTGGGCGTTGCCCACGAAGCCCGTGACGCCGGGCGTGTGCCGCACGACCGACCAGCTGTCCTCGTTGAGATCCATGCGCACGAGCACGTAGCTGGGGATGCGGACGCGATTGACGAGCTTGCGCTGGCCGTTCTTGATTTCGACCACGTCCTCCATGGGGACCTGCACCTCGTGGATGCTCTCCTCCATGTTCATCGAGACGCGGCGGTTCTCGATGTTCGACTTCACGCGCTTCTCGAAGCCGGCGTACGAGTGCACGACGTACCACTTGCCGGGCTTCATGCGCAGCTCGCGCTTGAACTCGTCGTAGGGGTCGACCTCGGCGGGCTCGTCGGCGGCGGCCTCGGAGGCCTCCTCCTCGGCCTCGTCCTCCGTGGCCTCGGCGGCGGCCTCGGCCTCGTCGGCCGAGTCGATGTCGAGGGCGTCGTCGACGATCGCGTCGGCCTCCGGGTCGGCGGCCGTCTCGAGCGCGTCGAACAGGTCGGTCAGGTCGGGCTCATCCTCGTCGACGATGTGCATGGCCGAGTGCTCGGCGGCGTCGGCCGAGTGCTCGTCGGCCTCGAGGGTGTTGCCCTCCTGCGCCTCGTCCTCCTCGGAGGACTGCTCGGCGGCGGTCGCGAGGTCGATGTCGCGGCGGTGGTCGTCGGTCACTGGGTCTCTTTCCGTTGGCAGTTCTGGCCGTGCGCGGGTCTGGGGGGAGCGGCTCGGGCGTCAGCCGCCCGTGATGGCCGACCCGTCGCCGAAGACGAACGACACGACCCAGCCGAAGACCAGGTCGAGGCCCGAGACGAGCGCCATCATGATGATCACGAACACGAGCACGACGAGCGTGTAGGTGATGAGCTCGCGACGGGTCGGGGTGACGACCTTGCTGAGCTCGTTGAGCACCTGCCGGATGAACAGCGCGATGCGACCGAACGGACCGCGCTTCTCGGCGCGCTCCTTCCGAGCGTTCTCGACGACATCCTCGTTGGGCTCGTCGACCACGTTTCTTGCCACGTTCACACTGCCTTCCAGCTGTCGCCGGGCACATTCGGCCCGTATCACCGAACTCGGGGCGATCTGAGTGTTCAGACGCCCCGAGCCCGATCGATGTGCAGGGCGGACAGGACTCGAACCTGCAACCTGCGGTTTTGGAGACCGCTGCTCTACCACTTGAGCCACCGCCCTCGGCGGATAGCCGAACTCGGGCATGCCTCGCCACGGTCGGGTTCCGGGGGATTCGCCAGAATGACGGCGCGGCAAAGCTTGGCAGAGTTCAACTACCTCGACCAGTGTAGGTGACGGTCTGGGGGGAGTCCAGCCGAGCCCCCAGCGCGGCCTCCGCCGGGCATCCGCGCGCCAATAGACTGCGGACTGTGACCGCCGACTCCTCCCGCATCTCCGCCCGCATCGCCGCGATCAGCGAATCCGCGACCCTCAAGGTCGACGCGAAGGCCAAGGCCCTCAAGGCCGCCGGTCGCCCCGTCATCTCGTACGCCGCCGGTGAGCCCGACTTCGCGACGCCCGAGCACATCGTCGAGGCCGCCGTCGCCGCCGCCCGCGACCCGAAGAACCACCGCTACACGCCCGCCGCTGGTCTGCCCGAGCTGCGCGAGGCCGTCGCCGAGAAGACGCTGCGCGACTCGGGCCTGGAGGTCAGCCCCGGCCAGGTCATCGTCACCAACGGCGGCAAGCAGGCCGTCTTCCAGGCCTTCGCGACGCTCGTCGGTGACGGCGACGAGGTGCTGCTGCCCGCGCCGTACTGGACGACCTACCCCGAGGTCGTGCGCCTCGCCGGCGGCGTGCCCGTCGAGGTCTTCGCCGGCAGCGACCAGCACTACCTCGTCACCGTCGACCAGCTCGAGGCCGCGCGCACCCCGCGCACCAAGGTGCTGCTGTTCGTCAGCCCCTCGAACCCGACCGGCTCGGTGTACAGCCCCGAGCAGACCCGCGCCATCGGCGAGTGGGCGCTCGAGCACGGCATCTGGGTCATCACCGACGAGATCTACCAGGCCCTCACCTACGACGGCGAGCGCGCGGTGTCGATTGTCGAGGCCGTGCCGGGCCTCGCCGACACGACCATCCTCGTCAACGGCGTCGCCAAGACCTACGCGATGACCGGCTGGCGCGTGGGCTGGATGGTCGGCCCGAACGATGCCATCGCCGCCGCCGCGAACCTGCAGTCGCACCTGTCGTCGAACGTCGCGAACATCTCGCAGCGCGCCGCGATCGCCGCGCTCACCGGCCCGCAGGACGCCGTCGCGACCATGCGCGAGGCCTTCGACCGTCGTCGCCGCCTCGCCGTCGCCGAGCTCAACCGGATCCCCGGCATGGTGACGCCCACGCCGACCGGCGCCTTCTACGTCTATCCCGACGTGACCGGGCTGCTCGGCCGCGAGTGGGGCGGCATCACCCCGACGACCTCGCTCGAGCTCGCCGACCTCATTCTCGAGCAGGCCGAGGTCGCGGCGGTGCCCGGTGAGGCGTTCGGCCCCAGCGGCTACCTGCGCTTCAGCTACGCGCTCGGCGACGACGACCTGCTCGAGGGCGTCCAGCGCCTGCAGCGACTGTTCGGCACGCGCGACTAGGCGCCACGGCCGCGACACGAGGAAGGGCCCCGCACGCCGTGCGGGGCCCTTCCGTGCGATGGGGATGCTATTTCGCGGCGGCGTAGGCCTCGCGGATCTCCGCGGCGATGCGGCCGCGGTCGCCCACGGGGTAGCCGTTCGCCTGAGCCCACTCGCGGATCGCCTGCGTCTCGGCGCTGCTGCCGGCCGAGGCGCGCTTGCGGCCCCCGCTCGACGCGCGCGCCGCAGGAGCCGCCGCACGAGCGGAGCTCGCCGAGCGCGCCTTGGCGATGAACGGCGCGAGCGCCTCGCGCAGCTGGGCGGCGTTCGCGCTCGTGAGGTCGATCTCGTAGTGCTTGCCGTCGAGGCCGAACGAGACGGTGCCGCCGTCGCCCTGGCCGATGATGGTGCCGTCGAGGTCGTCGACGAGCTCGGTGGTGATTCTCTTCACAATTGCCCCTCTTATTCCGGTGAGCGGTGGTGCGCCGAACTGCGGCGCGGACCGAAAAGCGTGGATGCCCGAGAGCGATATCGAAACACGCTCCGGCGGCGAGCGTATTCGCTCGACGCGCTCCCACAGTAATGCTTTTCACAGGGCTAATCCGCGACATTTGCGTGAGCGCTCGTCAATTCCGGGAGAATGCGCAGGAAAGCGCCTCGGCAATTGTCGGCGCTGCGGTCAGAGCAGTTTGCGCTCGAGCGCCCAGGCCGTGAGCTCGTGCCGGCTCGAGAGCTGCAGCTTGCGCAGCACCGCCGAGACGTGGGATTCGACCGTCTTCACCGAGATGAAGAGCTCGGCGGCGACCTCTTTATAGGCATAACCGCGCGCGATGAGCCGCATGACCTCGCGCTCACGGGCGCTCAGGCGATCGAGCTCGTCGTCATCGGCCGCCTGCTCGCCCGCGACGGCGCCGAAGGCGTCGAGCACGAATCCCGCTAATCGCGGTGAGAACACCGCGTCGCCCCCGGCCACCGCCGAAATGGCGCGCGCCACCTCGGCACCCGACGAGCCCTTCGTGATGTAGCCGCGCGCGCCGGCCCGGATGACGCCGACGACATCCTCGGCCGAGTCGCTCACGCTCAGCGCGAGGAAGCGCACGCGATCGAGCAGCGCGGCGCTGCGCCGCAGCACCTCGGCTCCCCCGCCGCCCGCGCCGCCCGGCAGGTGCACGTCGAGCAGCACCACTTCGGGCTCGAGCGCGGCGATGCGCTCGACGGCCTCGTCGACGGTCGCCGCCTCGCCGACCACCTCGACCTCGGCCCCGAGGTCGGCGCGCAGCCCCGACCGGAAGATGGAGTGGTCGTCGACGATGAGCACTCTCACGGGGCCTCCTCGGGGGCGGGCGACGGGGCGGGACGATCGGCGAGCGGCAGCCGCAGGGCGACCTCGGTGCCGGAGGCGAGCCGAGTGACCGTGGCGGAGCCGCCGTGGCGCGCCATGCGGCGGACGATCGACTCGCGCACCCCCAGCCGGTCGGCCGGGATCGCGGCCGGATCGAAGCCGGGGCCGCGGTCGCGCACCCAGAGCTCGAGGGCATCCGCCCGCAGCTCGACGTAGACGCTCACCTCGCCGCCAGCGTGGCGCGCCGCGTTGAGCATCGCCTCGCGCGCAGCGGCGAGCACCGGTTCGAACTCGCGGCCCGTGAAGTCTCCCGTCGTGACGACGTCGAAGCGCACCGGATGCTGCAGCTCGATCTCGAGCGCGGCCTGGCGCAGCTGCGCCGCGAAGTCGGCGTCGGAGGGCCGCGTGCCGGCGAACAGCCAGTCGCGCAGCTCGCGCTCCTGCGCTCGGGCCAGGCGCGCCACCTCGCTGCCGGGCTCGGCGCGGTTCTGGATGAGCGCGAGCGTCTGCAGCACGCTGTCGTGCAGGTGGGCGGCGACCTCGGCGCGGCTCTCCTCGCGCGCCCGCGCCGAGCGCTCGGCGAGGATCGTCGACCACAGGCTCAGCAGCAGCGGCGCCACGAGCACGGCCGCACCGCCGATGATCATCATGACCGCGACGATCGCGGTGGTGGCGCTCGGGTTCGCGCTCAGCACGAGCACCGCCGTGACGATGAGGCCGCCCGCCGCGATCGAGCGGATGGCGACCCCCGCCCGCTCGCCGCGGCCCGGGTCGTGCCGGTCGAGCAGCAGGCTCCAGGCGACGGATGCCCCGGCGAGCACGAGCGTCGTGAACGCGGCCTCGACGGGGTCGGCCCGGTCGCCGGTCACCGCGGCGACGATCGTGACGAGCCCGGCGACCCCGGAGGCGATGAGCAGCAGCAGCGCGCCCGGCACCCGGCGGCGCACGGCGAGGGGCGCATCCGATCGCGCCGACACCGGGTCGTCGCCCGGCCTCTCGCCGCGCAGCGGCGTGAGCGCCCACAGCCAGACGTACAGCAGCGCGCCCCCGCCGCCGAGCACGGCGCCGACGACGAACAGGGTGCGCACGAGGCCGACGCGCCAGCCGAGATGCTCGGCGAGCGCGACCGAGACGCCGCCGACGACGACCTCGCGGGGGCGGGCGAGCGGCGGGCGGGCGAGCGGCGGGCGCGCAGCCGGCGCGGTGGCGCGCGGCGCGGTCGAGTCGGCGGCGCGCGGCGCGGTCGAGTCGGTCGCGGCGGTCACGCGTTCAGTGAACCACCCGAGCGCCGACCGGGGGATGCCCGGAGCGAGGAATCGGGGACGGATCAGGGTGAACCCCGATGGTGCGGGTGTCCCCCGGCGCGGGAGCATCGCAGCATGACCACCTCCCCTCCGCCCCCCGGCACCCCCGCCGGCGCCCCGCCGAGCGGCGGCGCCCGCTTCTTCGGCTGGCTGCGCTCGCTGCAGCTCACGCGCGAGCCCGGCTGGCTCGGCGGCGTCGCCGCCGGCATCGCCCTGCGGCTGCGCATCGACCCGCTCATCGTGCGCGGCATCCTCGTCGTGCTCGCCATCTTCGCCTTTCCCGTCGCCCTGCTCTACGCCGTCGCGTGGGCCTTCCTGCCCGACGTGACGGGCAAGATCCACGCCGAGGAGGTCTCGCGCGGTCGCGTCGAATCCGGCTTCGTCGGCGCGGCGATCCTGTTCGTGCTCGCCCTGCTCGGCCTCGGTGACGGCGGCCCCTGGTTCTGGGGCTGGGGCGCACCCGGCTGGGGCGACGGAGGCGACTGGGTCGGCTACGGCTGGGGCGGCGGCTGGGTCGCAGCCCTGCTCGGCCTCATCTGGACGGCCGCCATCCTCGGCAGCATCGTCTGGCTCATCGTGTGGCTCGTGCGACGGTCGAAGAGCTCGCAGGGCGCGCACGGTGGCGCCGCGGGCGCCCCGCAGGGCGCGACGACGGCGACGTTCGTGGCGCCGGCGAGCGCCGCATCCGCGGGCACGCCCTCGACGTCCGCGACGACCCCGCCGACCGCGACAGCCGCGGCGGATGCCCCGACCGACGACGTGCTCAGCGCCGACGCCACCGCGACCACCCCGCTCGACGGCGACCTCGCCGCCTGGCAGGCGCAGCAGGCGGCCGACCGCGCGCAGCGCGACGCCTACGCGGCCGAGCAGGAGGCTCGCCGGCAGGCGGAGGCCGAGCGCCTCGCCGCCGAGCGCGCCGCACGCGCCGCTGAGTACGAGCGGCACCGCTCGCTGCGCCGCCGCCAGCGCCCCAGCCCGCTGTACACGCTCGCCGCGGCAGGCCTCGCCCTGCTCGCCGGCGCGACGACGACGCTCGTGCTGGGCGGCGACGACATCCAGCGGCCTGACGTCACGATCGGGCTCGCCGTCGCCCTCGCGGTGCTCGGCGCGGCGATCGTCATCAACGGCGTGCGCGGCAAGCGCGCCGGCGGCTCGACGGGCTGGGCGGTCGTGACCCTCATCGCCCTCGTCATCGCGGGGGCCACCCCGGGCGCGGGCAGCGAGCTGCGGTTCGTCGGCTCGGGCGCCTACACGCCGCTGTTCACCGACGACGACGAGCAGGTCTTCGTGGTGGGGGCGGGCTCGACGCTCGTCGACCTCTCCGACTACTGGGAGGGCACCGATCGCGGCGAGAACCTCGACGGCACTGTCACCGTCGTCTCCGGCGCGGGCGACATCACGGTCGCGCTGCCCGACGAGGGCTCGGTCGAGTGGGAGATCGTCGCCGGGGCGGGCAGCACCGCGCTCGTGACCGACGACAGCCCGACCGGCGACGTCGAGCGTCGCATCCCCCGCGACGGCGGCTACTCCGAGAGCGGCGAGACCGAGCGGATGCTCACTCTCGAGGTCATCTCGGGCGCCGGCGACATCCTCTTCACCACCGAGACCCCGGAAGGACTGGACCGATGAGCGCGGACACCACGGACCTGCAGGCCCCCCTCGAGGAGCCGCTGCGGCCCCTCGTCGCGACGATCGTCTGGGGCGTCATCGTGCTCGGCATCGCGGCGCTCGCGCTCACCGGCGAGCTCGGGCTGCTCGACGAGCTGCCCAACGGCGCCGTGCCGATCATCATCATTGCCGGGCTCGGAGCCCTGCTGGTGATCGGCGCGATCGTCGGGGCGATCACCTCGAGCGGCCGGCGCGACGAGCGCGGAGCATCCGGCGCCTGATCGTCGATGACGGCCGCGACGGGCCGGCCTCCCTCCACCGATCGGTGGAGGCGGGGTCGGCCCGTTCGGCTGTTGTGGCACGCCGGGACGGCGGCCAGAGTAGAGCCATGATCACGACCGAGAACGTCGTCGCGGTGCGCAACCTGCGCAAGGAATACGGCGAGAACGCCGCGCTCGACGGCGTCAGCTTCGACATCCACCGCGGTGAGACCTTCGCCCTGCTCGGCCCGAACGGCGCCGGCAAGTCGACGGCCATCGAGATCCTCGAGGGGTACCGTCGGCGCAGCTCCGGCGAGGTGAGCGTGCTCGGTCGCGACCCGGAGAAGGGCGGCCTCGACTGGAAGGCGCGGCTCGGCATCGTGCTGCAGAGCTCCGGCGAGACCGGCGCCGTGACGGTGCGCGAGCAGCTGAGCCACTTCGCCGCCCTCTACCCGAACCCGCGCGACGTCGACGAGGTGATCGCCGCGGTCGGGCTCGAGGCGAAGGCGGGGTCGCTCATCCGCAAGCTGTCGGGCGGGCAGCGGCGGCGCGTCGACGTCGCCGTGGGCATCATCGGCCGGCCCGAGCTGCTCTTCCTCGACGAGCCCACGACGGGCTTCGACCCGGAGGCGCGGCGCGACTTCTGGGCGCTCATCCGGCGCCTGCAGGGCGAGGGCACGACGATCCTGCTCACCACCCACTACCTCGACGAGGCCGCCCAGCTCGGCGACCGCGCCGGCGTCATCGCGAAGGGCCGCATGGTCGCGCTCGCTCCCATCGACGAACTGGGGGGCGCGGATGCCCGGGTGCCGGTCGTGCGCTGGCTCGAGGGCGCCGCCCTCCGCGAGGAGCGCACGCAGCGCCCCGGCGAGCTCGTCGCGGCCCTCGTCGCCCGGCTCGGCGCGGAGCCCGACGGCCTCGAAGTGATCAGGCCGAGCCTGGAGGACGTCTACCTGTCGCTCGTCGGCCGCGAGCACGCCGACGACCTGAGCCCCGTGGAGGTGGCCTCGTGAGCGGCGTCACCCGCGCGCTGCGCCTCGGCGCGCTGCGCATCGGCTACGAGGTACGGGCGTATTTCCGGCAGGGCGACACGGTGTTCTTCACCTTCCTCTTCCCCGTCGTCATGCTCACGATCTTCTCCGTCTCGTTCAGCGAGGCGAGCTTCGGGCAGACCGCCGACGGCGACGACATCACGGCGGCCTGGTTCTTCCTGCCGGCGATGCTCGCCGCGGGCGTGCTGCTGAGCGGCCTGCAGAACCTCGCCATCGACATCGCGCTGGAGAAGAGCAACGGCACGCTCAAGCGCCTCGCCGGCTCACCGCTGCCGATCGTGAGCTACTTCATCGGCAAGATCGGGCAGTCGCTCGTCACCGGCACCGCCCAGGCGCTCGTGCTGCTGCTGCTCGGCTTCACCGTCTTCCAGGTGCCGCTGCCCGAGGAGCCGGAGCGCTGGCTCGACTTCGCGTGGATCTTCCTGCTCGGCGTCATCACCTCGGCGATCCTCGGCATCGCGCTGTCGGCGGTGCCGCGCTCGGGGGCCTCGGCGACGGCCGTCGTGATCCCGATCACACTCGTGCTGCAGTTCATCTCGGGCGTCTACCTGCGCTTCAGCGACCTGCCGGAGTGGCTGCAGAACGTCGCGGCGGTGTTCCCGCTGAAGTGGATGGCGCAGGGCATGCGCAGCGTCTTCCTGCCCGACGAGCTCGTCGCGCTCGAGCAGAACGAGAGCTGGGATCTGCCCGGCATCGCGATCGCGCTGCTGATCTGGCTGGTCGCCGGGCTTATCCTGACGCGGCTCACCTTCCGCTGGATCCGGCGCGACTCGTGACCGCGACGCGCCCGCACCCTCCCCGCCCCCGTGTGACGTGGTGGGATGCGGCCGTGCTCGGCGTCTCCGGGCTGCTCGCCGTGCTCCTGCTCGCGCAGACGAGCTCGGCGCCGCGCATCGCACTCGGCCTCACGGGCCTCGGCCTGCTCGTCGCCACGTGGCTCGTGCTCGGACGCCGCGGCCCGGCTTCGCCCACGGCCCCCGTCTTCGTCGTCGTCGCGGCGATCGCCGCGGGCGTCGCCGTCGCCGGGTACCCGACGCTGGCCATCGTGCAGGTCGTCGTCTACCCGATCGCGTGGGTCTACGCCGCGAACCTGCGGCGGGCCGTCGCGTTCAACGTCGTCGTCGCGACCTCGGTCGCCGTCGGGTTCCTCATCTCGCTCGGCACCGGCCCCGGCGCCCTCGCGCAGACCGGCCTCTCGACGGCGCTGTCGCTCGGCTTCAGCCTCGCCATGGGGCTGTGGATCACGCGCACGACCGAGCTCGGCGAGCGCAACGGCGCCCTGCTCGCCGAGCTGCAGGGCGCGCAGCAGCAGATCGCCGCCCTGCATCGAGAGGCCGGCGCCGCGGCCGAGCGCGAGCGCCTCGCGCGGGAGCTGCACGACACCATCGCGCAGGATCTCACGGGCCTCGTCATGCTCGCTCAGCGCGCCCGCCGCAGCGGCGGCGACCCCGACGTGCTGGCCCTCATCGAGGACGTCGCGCGCGAGACCCTCGGCGAGACCCGCGCACTCGTCGCCGCCGGCACCGCCGTCGCGGGCGCGACCGCCGCCGAGAGCCCCGCCGAGGCCGCTGAGCGGCTCGACCTGGACGGCGCGCTCGACCGCCTCGCCGCGCGCTTCGAACGGGAGACCGGCGTCATCGTCGCCATCGCCCGGCCGGAGCCCGGGGAGGCGACCGGCCCCGGTCTGCCGCGTGACGTCGAGGTGGTCGTGCTGCGGTGCGCGCAGGAGGCGCTCGCCAACGCGCGCAAGCACGCCCGGGCATCCCGCATCGAGATCGCGGTCGGGCGCACGCCCGACGCGGTCACCCTGCGCGTCGCCGACGACGGCGTCGGCTTCGACCCCGCCACCGCGCGCGACGGCTTCGGGCTCGCCGGCATGCGCGACCGGCTCGCGCTCGTCGACGGCTCGCTGCGCGTCGACAGCGCGCCAGGGCGCGGCACCGTGCTCGGCGTGCGGGTGCCCGTCGCGGGGGTCGCCGCGTGATCCGCGTGCTCGTGGCCGACGACCACGCCGTCGTGCGCGCCGGCATCGTCGCCCTGCTCGACGAGCACGACGACATCGACGTCGTCGGGCAGGCCGCCGACGGGCTGGCCGCCGTCGAGGAGGCGCGGCGACTGCGCCCCGATCTCGTCGTCATGGACGTGCGGATGCCCGGCGCGACGGGCGACGAGGCGACGGCGCGGATCCGAGCCGAGCTGCCGGGCACGCGCGTGCTCATCCTCACCACGTACGAGACCGACGCGACCATCCTCGCCGCCATCGAGGCGGGCGCGAGCGGCTACCTCCTGAAAGCCGCGCCCGCCGATGAGATCGTCGAGGGCGTGCGCTCCGTCGCGCGAGGCGAGACCGCCCTCTCGCCCGCGATCGCCGCGCAGCTCGTCGCCCGACTGCGCGCCCCCGCCCCCGTCGAGCTGACAGCCCGCGAACTCGACGTGCTGCGCCTCGTCGCCGCCGGATGCTCGAATCGCGTCATCGGCGAGCGCCTGTTCATCGGCGAGGCGACCGTGAAGAGCCACCTGCTGAAGGCCTTCGAGAAGCTCGGCGTGCACGACCGCACGCGCGCGGTGACCCTCGCCATGGAGCGCGGGCTGCTCTAGACCGCGGGCCTACAACTCCAGGTTCACGAACACCGGTTCGGGGTGCAGCACGACCCCGAACTCGCTCATCACCCGCGTCTGGATGTACCGCGCGAGCTGCGACACCTCCGCCGCCGTCGCCCCGCCGGTGTTGATGAGCGCGAGCGTGTGCTTCTTCGACACCGCCGCGCGCGAGCCCGGCAGGGCGAAGCCCCGCCCGATGCCCGAGCGCTCGATGAGCCAGGCGGCGCTGAGCTTCACCTCGCGCGGGGACTGCTGCGGCGGCATCGCGGGCTCGGCGCCGAGCGGCACGGCGAGCGCCGGGGGCTCGGGGGCGAGCGGCCAGCGCGGAGCATCCGACGGCAGCGACCGGGCGAAGCTCTCGCTCACGATCGGATTCGTGAAGAACGAGCCGGCGCTCACCGAGTTGGGGTCGGCGTCGTCGAGCACCATGCCCTTGCCCGCCCGCAGCGCGAGCACCGCGGCGCGTACGCCGACGAGCGGCGCGCGCTCGCCGATCGCGACGCCGAGCGCCTCGGCGAGCTGGGCGTACTGCACGGGCCGGCTGCGGGCATCCGCGTTTTGCTCGAGGGCGAGGTCGACGCTGAGCACGACGGCGCGGGTGCCGCCGTGCTTGAGCACGCTCGTGCGGTAGCCGAGCTTGAGCTCAGGCGCCGGGATCACCCGCCGCTCGCCGTCGTCGTCGAGCACCTCGACGGCGATGAGGCTCTCGGCGACCTCCTGCCCGTAGGCGCCGATGTTCTGGATCGGGGCCGCGCCCGTCGAGCCGGGGATGCCCGACATCGCCTCGAGCCCCGCCCATCCGTTCTCGACGGTGAGGGCCACGAGCGCGTCCCAGTCCTCGCCCGCCTGCACCCTGATCCGCACCGGCCGACTCGAGCCGGGCGCGTCGGGCAGTCGCTCGACGCCGCGCGTGAGGATGCGGATGACCGAGCCGTCGACGCCGGCGTCGCCGACGACGACGTTCGAGCCCCCGCCGAGCACCATCCAGTCGTCGCCGGAGGCCTCCGCCTCGCGCACCGCCGCGACGAGCTCGTCGGTCGTCGTCGCCTCGACGAAGCGCGCAGCGGGGCCGCCGACGCGCAGCGTCGTGTGAGCGGAGAGCGGCTCGTGCTCGCGGATCGTCGGCATGGCGGCTACAGCGCGGTGACGCGCACCTGCGCCTTGCCGAGCACGGTCTGCCCGTCGACGCTCACGGTGAGGTCGATGCGCCCGCCGGTCTCGTCGACCGCGCCGACCGTCGCGACGACGGTCACCGTGGCGCCGTCAACGGGATCGACGACGATGGGGCGCGTGAACCGCACCTGGTAGTCGCTGACCCAGCCGCGGGCATCCAGCCAGTCGACGACCGGCTGCACGGCGAAACCCATCGTGAGCATGCCGTGGGCGAGCACGCCCGGCAGACCGACCGACGCGGCGACGTCATCGCGATAGTGGATGGGGTTGAAGTCGCCGCTCGCACCGGCGTAGCGCACGAGGGTGTCGCGGCTGATCGCGTAGGTGCGCTCGGCGACGACCTGGCCGACCTCGAGCTCGAGTGCACCGCTCATGCGTCCTCCCCCCGCACGACGAGGGTCGAGACGCTCGTGACGACGTGCGCGCCGTCGGCGTCGACCATGCTCGTCTCGCTGGTAATCATGCTGTTGCCGCCGAGCGTCTTGATGCTCGTCACGCGCAGCGTCGCCGTGAGCTCGTCGCCCGCGACGATCGGGCGCGAGTAGCTGAAGCGCTGGTCGCCGTGCACGACGCGGCTGAAGTCGATGCCCGCATCGGGCTCGGCGAGCAGCTGCTGCAGCGTGGCCTCGGCGACGACGATCGGGAAGGTCGGCGGCGCCACGACGTCGGCGAAGCCGGCGGCGCGCGCGGCCTCCGGGTCGTGGTGCAGAGCGGCCGTGGCGAGCACGGCGCGCGCGAACTCGCGCACCTTCTCGCGCCCCACCAGATAGGGCGCGACGGGCGCGAACGCGCGCTCGGTAAGAGCGGGGTTCACGGGCACCGAGCCAGTCTAGGCGGGGCTCAGTACAGCGTCTCGCCGAGCAGTCGGTCGAGCATCTCGCGCCCCTGCGCGGCGAAGGCCGCGTCGTCGTGCTCGAGCGCCCAGGCGATCGTGGCGACCGCCTGCACGGCGTGGAAGCAGTGCAGGACCGCCTCGTCGCGCGCGTCGGGGCGGCGGCCGTAGCCGTCGAGGAACACCTCGCGCAGCAGCGGGGCGTCGAGCCACTCGCGCTGCTCGAGGCGGAACAGGTCGACCGCCCACGGCTCGAACTCGACGGCGGCGAAGTCGATGAGGCGCACGTGCTCGTCGGGGCCGAGCATCCAGTTGCGCGGGGAGTTGTCGCGATGGGCCGGCACCAGCGGCAGCGGCCCGAGGTCGAGCGAGCCAGCCGCGATGCGCTCGGCGATGTCGAGCTCGGCCTCGGTCACGGCGTCACCGACCCGGTCTGCCCAGTACGCGAACTTCGCCATCAGGGTGTCGCCGAAGTGGTCGTTGACGACGGCCGGCGTCGAATCGTGCAGGCGCCGCAGCACCTCGCCCGCGCGACGATGCACGGCCGGGTCGTGGGCCGCCTCCGTGCCGTCGACGACCTCACCGGGCACGCGCGAGACGATCAGCAGCTGCAGCCGATCGTCGCTCGCGACCAAGCGCGGGGCGTCGCCGCCGAGCGCGGGCACGTACCGCTGGTACGCCTCGAGCTCGCGGTGGTAGTTGCGGCCGCCGCGGTGCCACTTCACGATCGCGTGCTCGTCGCCGCGCGTGCGCACCTCGACCACGCGGGCCTCGCCGTGCGGCCACGACCGGTCGATAACGACCTCGACGGGCCCGAGCACGCGGGTGACGCGGTCGAGCGCCTCCGCGTCGGAGGCGAGCTCGGCGACGGCGCTGTCGGGGATGCGGTACACGGGGTCCCTCCGGTGGGGCGGCGCTGCGCTGCGGCGGGTCAGGGGAGTCGAGTCAGGGGAGTCGAGAACGGACGAAGCCCCGGTCGCCGTGTGGCGCCCCGGGGCTTCGTGAAGTCACTGACCGATGACTACTGGCAGCTCTCGCACTGCAGCAGGTCCATCGGGTCGACGGGCACCGCGTAGCCGCCGACGGTCTCGTTGTCGTTGTCCATGTGCGGACCTCCTGTCGAATCTGTGGCCGGCTTCCCGCCGGTGGAGCATCACTATATAACGGGAATGACAGGGATGTCATTCCCCCAGATCTAGTGTTTCGGCGTGTCGCGCCCTTTTCTCGCGGATGCTCGGCGCGCGCCGCGCACGGGCCCCACCGAGCCCGCCCCGCGTAGCCTGGGCTCATGCGCCTCTGGCCCCGCCGCGCCCGCCCCGAGCGGCCGCCCCGGCCCGCGCCCGCGCGCCCCTACGAGTCGCTCGACAACCTCGAGCACCTCGTCGACGAGGGATACCTCGTGGCCGCCGCCGCGATGCGCCTGTCGACGAAGAACGGCATCATCCTGACCACCCTGCGCGACGGCGGCTCGTGGAACGAGGCCGCCGCCATCGAGCTCACCCGCCAGGCGGCCGACACGCTCATCGCCGAGCTCACCGAGACGGCCGCGCGCCTCACGCGCGAGAGCGAGCGCGCCGCACCCCTCGACCTCGCCCTGCTCGACGCATCGGACGAGCCAGGGGGGCGCCGGCCGAGCCGCACCGAGCGCGCCCGCCTGCGCCGCGAGCGCCGCCGGCTGGAGCGCCAGCGCGAGGAGGCCGAACGGCTCGTCGCCCGCACCCGCACCGTGCTCGGCGTCATCGACCGCGTGAAGGCGGCCCGCGACGATGACGAGCAGCTGCGCCAGATCGCCCTGCGCGCCCGCGACGACACCCTCGCCGAGCTCGTGCAGGCCCGGCTCATCCCGCGCGCGACGAAGGTGCGCCAGACGGAGGAGCAGCAGCGCGAGGCCATCGCGGGCGTCAAGGCCGACCTCGCGCGGCTGCTCGAGGAGCGCACGGGCTACTGAGCCGCGCGCCGGCTGCTGAGCCGCGCGCCGCACCGACCCGCACGCGGCCCCGGCTAGCATCGCGCTCGTGACCGTCACCGAGGCCCTCTGGCAGTTCGCGCTCGTCGCCGCGCTGCTCACGATCACCCCCGGCATGGATTCCGCGCTCGTGCTGCACGCCGCCATCCGCCACGGGCGCGGCCCGGCGTTCGCCGCCGGCGCCGGCATCTGCGTCGGCGCCCTCATCTGGGGTGTCGCCGCAGCACTCGGGCTCTCGGCGCTCTTCGCCGTCTCGGCCGTCGCCTTCACGGTGCTCAAGGTCGTCGGCGCGCTGTACCTCATCTTCTTGGGGGCACGGATGCTCTGGGCGGCCTTCCGCGCCGGCCCCGCCCACGACGCGACCGTCGCGATCGCGGCACCGGGCATCCGCGCCGCCGCCGTGAAAGGGCTGCTCACGACGCTGCTGAACCCCAAGGTCGCGGTGTTCTACGTGGCGGTGCTGCCGGCGTTCCTGCCCGAGGGCGTGCCGACCGCGCTGTTCGGAGCGCTATTGGCGAGCATCCACGCCCTCGAGAGCATCGTGTGGTTCACGGTGCTCATCCTCGGCGCGCAGGCGCTGCGGCGCTGGATGGCGAAGGCGTCGACGCAGCGCGGCATCGACGTGGTGACGGGGCTCGCGTTCGTCGGCTTCGGCGCGGCGCTCGCGTTCACCGAGCAGTAGCGGCGCCGGGCACTGGTCGCGCCCGCGTCCCGCACCCGCGCGGGCAGTCGCACCCTCCGTACACCACACGGTTCACGGCACACACTGCGCTCGGGGGCGTGTGGTGTGCCCGAAACAGTGGTGAGTGTCGCGGCGCGCGTGCGACTCGCGCGGCGCGGTCGGCACGTGGGCGCCGACCGCTAGGCAGGCACCGCGGGCCAGGCAACGCAGTACGGAGCGCGCCGCGCGCAACAACGGCGAGCGCCGCCGAGCGACACGAGAGAAGAAGCTGTAGCGAGGGCGGGACTCGAACCCGCGACACCACGATTATGAGCCGTGTGCTCTAACCACCTGAGCTACCCCGCCGGGCAGGACGCCCGCGCGCGGCGGGAGTTCCAGAGCCCCGAGTCAGGATTGAACTGACGACCCCTTCCTTACCATGGAAGTGCTCTACCACTGAGCTATCGGGGCGCTGCCCCGGCCGTACGGGCCCGGGGCACCAGAGAAGATTAGCACCCGCGACGGCGGGGGTCGAAACGGCCGGGGAGGCCCTCGACTGCGCGCGTCAGCGGGGCGGCGGAACCTCCTCCGAGCCGAACGCGGGCACGGCGACGCCGGGCAGCGACCACGCGCTGAAGGCCATCCCGGTCGACCGGATGCGCGCATCCGCCAGCTCGCCCGTGCCGGTCAGGCGCGTGGCCGGGCCCTCGATCGCGGAGGCCGGCAGCACGATGTCGACGTCGTCTCGCGCGGCGCATACGAGCACGCTCTCCTCGGCGGTCTCGCGCACGAAGACGAGCGCGTCGTCGCTCGCGTGCAGCCACCGCAGGCCGCCGTGGCTGAGCGCTGGGTGCACGCGGCGCAGCGCGATGAGCGAGGCGTACAGGTCGATCGTCTCGGCGTGCTCGTCGTAGCGGTTCCACGGCATGGTGGTGCGCGAGTGCTCGCCGTTGGTGCCGGTGTGGCCGAACTCGTCGCCGGCGAAGACGACGGGGATGCCCGGCAGCGTCATCGACAGACCGACCGCGACCGGCACGGCGCCGGGCCGCGCGTAGGTGGCGAAGCGCGCGGTGTCGTGCGTGTCGAGCGCGTTCATCGTGCACACGCGCGTGCGCCACGGGAACGCGGCGGTGAAGCGCCGGTGCGACTCGTAGACCTGCTCGCCCGTCAGCTGCGGGATCTGCTCGTACGGCAGACCGAAGAACCACTCGCGCGAGCCCGGCTCGGTCAGCCACGACCACACCGGTCGGGTGAAGCTCGGGTAGGTCATGGCGCCGTGCCAGGCGTCGCCCTGGAAGTCGCTCGCCGCGTCGTTCGTGACCTCGCCGAACAGCACCGTGTCGGGGTTCGTCTCGATCATGGTGCGACGCAGCGTCTGCCGCACCTCGGCGTTGAGATCCTCGTCGCGGTAGCGCCCCGTCATGTTGGCGACGTCGATGCGCCAGCCGTCGAGGCTGAACGGCGGCTTGAGCCAGTGCGCGACGACCGAGTCGGGCCCCTCGATGAAGCGGCGACGCAGCTCGCGCGAGTTCCAGTTGAACTTCGGCAGGCTGGGCACGCCGAGCCACGACTCGTAGTCAAGCTGCGCGTCGTCGAGCCAGTAGTAGAACTCGCTCTCGGGCGCGCCGGGGTTGCCGCGGGCGGCCTCGAACCACTCGTGCGCATCGCCCGAGTGATTGCTGGTGAGGTCGCCGATGACGCGGATGCCGCGCGCGTGCGCGGCCTCGACCAGGCGCACGAGCGCCGCATCGCCGCCCAGCACCGGGTCGACGTGGTGGAACGAGTGCGCGTCGTAGCGGTGGTTCGACCGCCCCGGGAAGATCGGCGTCAGGTACAGCAGGGTCACCCCGAGCCGCTCGAGGTGGTCGAGGTGCTCGGTGACGCCGTCGAGGTCGCCGCCGTAGAACTGCACGGGCGTCGAGGGCCCGTGACCAATGGGCTCGTCGTCCCAATCGGCGGGCTCGGCCCACTCGGGCACGGGTCGAGCGTCGGCGGCGGCCGATCGCGCGAAGCGGTCGGGGAACACCTGGTACATGACCTGCTCGCTCGCCCAGGCCGGCGGCGACGCGTAGGTCACGAGCCGGAAGTCGTCGTCGTCGCGCGGCTCGAGGTCGCTGAGCCCGGCGCTCGTGAGCCACTGCGACCGCCCGTCGGCCCGCGCGACGAGCCAGCGGTAGCCGTGCACGGGGTTCTCGACGAGCACCTCGGCCTCCCACCACTCGGCCTGCGGCGTCGCGGCGACGCGCACGGCCTGCGACCAGCGCGGCTCGTGGTTGGGGTTCGAACGCACGGTGACGGCGGCGACGGCGCCGTATTCATGGGGGATGCGCATCCGCACCCGCACGGCCTCGCCGAGCTCGGGAGCCGGCGTGGAGACGTAGAGCGAGCTGCCGTCGTGGTGGGGTTCGCTCGCGAGGTCGAGGCTCACTTCACCGAGCCGGCCGTGAGGCCGCCGACGATGTACTTCTGCAGGTAGAGGAACAGCGCCATGACGGGGATCGCCGCGAGCACCGCACCGGCGGAGAAGATCGCCCAGTTGCGCGAGGTCTCCTGCGAGACGAACTGGTAGAGGCCCACCGCGAGCGTCTGCGTCTGCGGGTCGGTGAGCATGATCGAGGCGATCACGAACTCGCTGAACGTGCCGATGAACGACAGCAGCCCCACGACGGCGAGGATCGGCGCGACCAGCCGCAGCACGATCGTGAAGAAGATCTGCGCGTGGCTCGCGCCGTCGAGCTTCGCCGCCTCGTCGATCGAGATCGGGATCGTGTTGAAGAAGCCGTACATGAGGTACGTGTTCACGCCGAGCGCGCCGCCGAGGTAGACGAGGATGAGGCCCGCCTGCGTGCCGATGCCGATCTGCGGGAAGATCTCGCCGATGCCCGACATGAGCAGGAAGATCGCGACGACGCCGAGCAGCTGCGGGAACATCTGCACGAGCAGCAGCGTCAGCAGGCCGACGCGGCGGCCCGTGAAGCGCAGCCGCGAGAACGCGTAGGCGGCGAGGGCCCCGAGGAAGACGGTGCCGGCGGCGGTCACGAGCCCGATGACGAGGGTGTTGAGGAACCACGCCGCGTACGGCTGCTGCGGGCGCTGGAACAGCTCCACGTAGTTGCTGAAGTCGATCGTGCGGAACAGCTCGTTCGAGCCGACGAGCGTGCCCGTCGGGTTGAGCGAGGCCGAGAGCACGTACAGCAGCGGGAACGCCGCGAACACGAGCATGACAATGCCGATGAGGTGGCGCCAGCCGGTGTCGAGGAACCACCGCACGAATCCGCGCCGACGGCGCACCGGGATGGCGCGCGAGGCGGGCGGTGCCGCGTCGGTCGCCTGCGAGCCGGCGACGAGCGGGTTGAGACGGTCGGCGACCTGGCCGCCCTGCTGGGGGTTGAACGGGTTCGACATGTCAGTTCAGCTCCTCGAGGGCCTTCGTCTTGCGGAAGGAGACGATCGAGATCGTGGCGACGATCAGGAAGATGAGGATCGCGAAGGCGCTCGCGAGGCCGTAGTCGCGACCGGTGCCCTCGCCGAAGGCGACCTTGTACACGAGCGTGATGAGGATGTCGGTCGCGCCCGCGTCGACGCCCGCCGTGACGTCGCGTGGGCCGCCGCCGGTGAGCATGTAAATGAGGTTGAAGTTGTTGAAGTTGAACGCGAAGCTCGAGATCAGCAGCGGCGCGACCGACACCAGCAGCAGCGGGAACTTGATGAGGCGGAACACCGCCCAGGGCCGCGCGCCGTCGACGGTCGCCGCCTCGGCGAGCTCCTCAGGGATCGACTGCAGCGCGCCCGTGCAGATCAGGAACATGTACGGGAAGCCAAGCCACAGGTTGACGAAGAGGATGCTGAACTTCGCCAGCCACGGATCGGTCAGCCACGGGATGCTCGCCCCGCCCAGCAGCACCTGGTTGAAGAACCCGAACTGCTGGTTGAAGAGCCCGAGGAAGACGAGCGCGGAGAGGAAGCCGGGGAAGGCGTACGGCAGCACCATGATGACGCGGTAGATCTTCTTGCCGCGCATGTGGGGGGCGTTGAACACGATCGCGAGGAACAGACCGAGGGCGAAGGTCGACGCGACCGACAGGATCGCGAAGGCGAAGGTCCAGACCGTCACGCTCAGCAGCGGGCCTCGAATGTCCTCGTTCGTGAAGGCGCGCACGAAGTTGTCGAAGCCGACGTCGATCTTCCAGCCGGGTTGGAGCTCCTGGCCGGCGTCGCTGACGAAGGCGCCCTCGCCGCCGTCGCGGTACACCGTGCCGCCGGTGGTGTCGGTGAAGGTGTCGGAGGCCTCGTCGTAGACCAGGTCGGAGGTGTAGACGTAGGCGTTCGAGCCGTCGGGCGTGCGCAGCGCGCCGTCGTTCGGGTCGTCGCTGAGGGGCACGCTGAGGTCGGCGATGAGCGACTGGTTGGCGAGCAGGTCGCCGAACGCGAGGCTGTTCCAGCCGGCGACGCCGACGGCCTTGCCCGTGCTGTCCTCCTCCGCGTCGACCTCGTCGAGCGGCTGGTCGGGCGTGCCGAGCAGCGTCTCGCCGTCGGGGTCGGTGACGAGGAAGCCGTAGGTGCCCAGCTGCTCGACGACCGTCAGACGGTACGTCGGCGAGTCGGGAACGCGCGTGAGGGAGTTCGCGATGATCGACTCGATCGCGTCCTCCTTCGTGGAGTTGTGGCCGTCGCCGTAGTTGGTGAAGGCGATGTAGCCGCTGTAGCCGACGACGAAGATCTGGAAGAGCGCCAGGAAGAACACGCCGGGCGCGAGGTACTTGGCCGGCAGCCAGCCCGGGCGCAGGTAGATGAGATTGATGACGACCGTCACGACGGCCGCGATGCCGAAGACGAGCCACGACTCCTGCATGACGAGCACGAACATCGCGAAGAGCGCGATCGCGTCGACGATGCCGAGCAGCACGATCTTGATGAGCAGGCCGCGCAGGCTCTGCCCGCGCGAGCGCCGTGCGCTGCCGCCCGACGTCCGTGGGCGGGGCGCCGGCGGGTCGACGGGCGGGGCGGTCTCGGGCGCCGCGGCGCCGGGGGTCGTCGTGCTCATGGTTCTCCGAGTGGTCGTCGTTGGCCCTCACGGTCGTGCCGGGAGCCTAGCCCTCGCAGGAGCGAGGGGCGAGGGCTCCCGGCACGCCGTGTTCAGTGCGGGGTGATCAGCCCGTGATCTTGCCCTGGATGCTCGCGACCATCGCGCGCCACAGCTCGACCGGGTCGCCCTGGCCGTTGATGATCGCGACCTCGGTCGAGCCCCAGTCGCTCCACACGACGTCCATCGCGGGCACGTTGGGCATGGGCACGCCCTCGGCGCCGACCGCACCGAAGGCGGCGACGTCGGCGTCGGACTGCGCGGCCTCGAAGGCGCTCAGCAGCGCGGGAGCGCGGCCGCCGACCTCGTAGAGCGCGGTCTGCACTTCCTCGGTGCCGATGTAGTTCACGAGGAACTCGTTGGCGGCGAGCTGGTTCTCGCTCTCGCTCGAGATGTAGAAGCCCTGCACGCCCACGAACGGCGTGGCGGTCTCGCCACCGGCCGAGGGGATCGGGTCGATCGCGTAGTTGATGCCGGCCTCCTTGATGGCGGGCAGGTTCCACGGACCGGTCAGGAAGTAGCCCGACTTGCCGGCGACGAACTCCTCGCGGGCGATGTCGCCCGAGATGTTCGTGTTGAGGATGCCGGCCTGGCCCCACTCGCGCAGCTTGACCGCGAAGGCCTCGCCGCCCTCGTTGCCGAGCGCGAGCGTGGTCGGGTCGTAGGTGCCGTCAGCGGTGATCTCGAAGACCGGGGCGCCGAACGAGGCCTGCAGCGGGTACAGGTGGTAGGGGTCGGCGGCGGCCGGGTCGAGTCCCACGAGGAAGGGGTACTCGGCGGCGCCCTCGGCGACGGCGGCCTGGCCGGCGGCGATGAGGTCGTCGAAGGTCGCGGGGGCCTCGGGAGCAATGTCGGTGTTGCGCAGCAGCGCGATGTTCTCCACCGAGTAGGGCAGGCCGTAGGTCTGACCCTCGTAGCTCATGGCGGTCACGGCGACCTCCTGGAACTCGCTGGCCTTGTCGCCGAGCTCGAGCGGCGCGACGACGCCGTTCTGCACCAGCTTGCCGAGCCAGTCGTGGGCGCCGACGATGATGTCGGGGCCGTTGCCCGTGGGGGCCTGCGTGATGAAGTCGTCGCGGATCGCGCCGAAGTCCTTCGTGACGAGCTCGACCGAGACGCCGCGCTCCTCCTCGAAGTCCGCGGCGACGTCCTCGAGCACTCCCGCGCGGTCGGCGTCGACCCAGACGGTCAGCGAGCCCTCGAACTGGGGCTCCTCCGAGCCGCCACCGTTCTCGCCGGCGGGTGCGGCGCACCCTGCGAGGACGACGGCCGTCAGAGCCAGCGCCCCCGTGATCGTGAAGCTGCGTGAGGTCACCTTCATCGGTGTTCACCCTTTCCTGTGCGGACGGCCTCGTCGCCGGACGCGCTGCCGGTGCTCGCTGCGGAAGCGGTCACCTCGCCCAAGAGGCCATTCTCTTGATGTGCCTGCATCTGCAAGCGCTTCCATTAGAGCAGGCGTTCGCGTTCCCCACAACTCCCCCGTTCCGCGCGATCCGTTCGGAAATCGCACAGCTGGCGCCAGGCTTAAGTGCAAACGCTTCCATATCAGACGAACTGGCGTAGGGTGCTGTTCATGTCTACCGACACCACCCCTACCACCACACTCGCGAGCGCTCGCGAAGCATCCACACCGGGTTCGGAATGGTGGCGCTCCGCCGTCATCTACCAGATCTATCCCCGCTCGTTCGCCGACGCCTCGGGTGACGGCATCGGCGACCTCGCCGGCATCACCGAGCGACTGGGCTCGCTCGCCGCGCTCGGTGTCGACGCGGTCTGGCTCTCGCCGTTCTTCCGTTCGCCGCAGAAGGATGCCGGCTACGACGTGGCCGACTACTGCGACGTCGACCCGATCTTCGGCACCCTCGCCGACTTCGACGCCCTCCGCGATCGCGCGCACGAGCTGGGGCTCCGGGTCATCGTCGACCTCGTGCCGAACCACTCCTCGAGCGAGCACCCCTGGTTCCAGGAGGCCCTCGCGGCGGGCCCCGGCTCGCCCGAGCGCGACCGCTACATGTTCCGCGACGGCAAGGGCGAGCACGGCGAGCTGCCGCCCAACAACTGGCCCTCCGTGTTCGGCGGCGCCGCCTGGACGCGCGTGACCGAGGCGAACGGCGAGCCCGGTCAGTGGTACCTGCACATCTTCGACAGCTCGCAGCCCGACTTCAACTGGAAGAACCCGGTCGTCTGGGAGGAGTTCCGTCGCATCCTGCGCTTCTGGCTCGACCGCGGGGTCGACGGCTTCCGTGTCGACGTCGCGCACGGCCTCATGAAGAAAGAGGGGCTGCCCGACATCGCCGACGCCGCCGGCTCCGACAACATCGCCGACGCGCTCATGTCGCCGGAGGACGTGCCCTACTGGGCGCAGCCGGCCGTGCACGAGGTCTACCGCGACTGGCACCAGGTGCTCGCGCAGTACGAGGGCGACCGCGTGCTGTGCGCCGAAGCCTGGGTCGAGCCGCTGTCGAAGGCCGCACTCTGGGTGCGCTCGGATGAGATGCACCAGGCCTTCAACTTCAGCTACCTCAGCACTCCGTGGAACGCCGCCAAGCTGCGCGCGGTGATCGACGAGTCGATCGACGCCTTCACGGGCGTGGGCGCGCCGAGCACCTGGGTGCTCTCCAACCACGACGTCGTGCGCCACGCGAGCCGCTACGGCCTGCCCGAGCACACGGCGGGCCCGAACGCGGGCATCGGCCCGAACTCGCCCGACAAGCCCGACGCCGCGCTCGGCCTGCGCCGCGCGCGCGCCGCGACCGCGCTCATGCTGAGCCTGCCCGGCAGCGCCTACCTCTACCAGGGCGAGGAGCTCGGCCTGCCCGAGGTCATCGAGCTCGACGACCACGTTCGCGAAGACCCGACCTTCCACCGCACGGGCGGCGAGGCCTACGGCCGCGACGGATGCCGCGTGCCGATCCCGTGGGAGGCCGACGCCCCGGCGTTCGGCTTCAACGACTCCGGCGCGAGCTGGCTGCCGCAGCCCGAGACGTTCCGCGCCTACGCGCGCGATCGCCAGGAGGGCGTGGAGGGCTCGACGCTCGAGCTGTACCGCTCCGCGCTCCAGCTGCGGTCGCAGCACGAGCTCGGGCTCGGCTCGGTCGAGTGGCTCTCGGGCTACGGCGACGAGGTCGTCGCGTACCGCAACGGGCAGGTGACCGTCATCGCCAACCTCGGCCAGACGCCCGTCGAGCTGCCCGCGGGCGACGTCGTGCTGGCGAGCGCCGACATCTCGGGCCGCGCCCTGCCGACCGACACCACCGTGTGGATCGCCTGAGGGTCGTCCGCTGAGACGCAGAAGGGCCCCGGAGCGATCCGGGGCCCTTCTCGTTCGTCTCGTGCCGCGCGGGGCGCGGCCGCCGCTAGCTCGCGTTCTGCGTGAGCCAGGCGAAGGGGTCGACGGGCACGCCGTCGAGTCGCACCTCGAGGTGCAGGTGCGGGCCGGTCGAGGCGCCCGTGTTGCCGACGAGTCCGACGAAGTCGCCCGCCTTGACCTCCTGGCCCGGCACGAGCGGCGAGCTGCCGGTCTCCATGTGCGCGTAGAGGGTCGTGACCTTCTGGCCGTTGATGACGTGGTCGATGAACACGTGCGTGCCGTACGACCAGCCCTCCTGCAGATCCGACACGACGCCGTCGGCGACCGCCTGGATGGGCGTGCCGTAGCCCGGGGTGAAGTCGGTGCCGCGGTGGTAGCTCGAGCAGCCGCGGCAGGGGGCGACGCGGTCGCCGTAGCCGGAGCTGATGGTCGTCGCGAAGGGGAACGGCCAGCGCACCGCACCGGTGCCAGTGGTCGTGTAGGTGAAGTCGCGGTTGCCGTACTTGGCGCGCAGGATCTCGGCGTACGAGGTGACCGTCCAGTCGTCGCGCGTCGCGGCGGGAGCGGCGGCCGTCGTGGCGGCGGCGCTCATCTCGAGCACCTGCGCCGGCTCGGTCGTCTTCGCGGCGGAGGCGACCGTCGCGAGCGAGGTGAGGCCCGTGGCCTCGGCCACCTCGCCGGGGCGGAAGAGCGCGTTGGCCGGCACGGTCGTGCCGATGAGCAGACCGGCGACCGCGAGCATCACGGTCGGCGGCAGGGCGCGACGGGCGACGCGGCGCAGCATGGGGACCCGCGAGGGGTGCGAGCCGTGGCGCATCGTGGGGCGCGCTGCCCTCGCGGCGCGAGCGGGCTTGGCCGATCGAGCCGGCTTGGCCGACGCGCGCTGCGAGCGTCGCGTCGGTGCGGCGGCGGCCCGCTCGGCCTCGCGAAGCGCCCGTCGGCTGGTCGCGGCGACCTGCGCCGCGGGCAGCACGATCGCCTCAGTCGAGGGAGCCTCACGGTCGCTGAAGCCGAGGGAC
Organism: Microcella alkalica; assembly: GCF_014595885.1. Taxonomy (GTDB): domain Bacteria; phylum Actinomycetota; class Actinomycetes; order Actinomycetales; family Microbacteriaceae; genus Microcella; species Microcella alkaliphila_B. The sequence continues at coordinate 289,835 of NZ_JABUKC010000003.1, forward strand.
TCGAGACTTCCGGTGATGCTCGAGGGGGCCTCGGAGGGCCGCCCGGCCATCGGATGGAGCTCGTCAGTCACGCGTGGAGAAACCTTCGCTGTCGTCGAGCGGCCGCACGGAACCCCGGTCGAGGTGCGACCTCGAGCACAACGGGGATCCGAGCATCCGCTCTGGAACGGGTTCATCCGTGACGATCGGGAGCCGATTATCACGGATTGGTAAAGCCTAACCGCCGGACGGTGAATCCTCCAGTCCACTCCCGGAATCGGATTCACCCCCGAACGGGGGCCGCGACGACGATACCGGACGCGCGGTCAGGCGCCCGCCTCGATCACCAGCCGCTCCAGCTCGGGGGCGAGGCCGGGGTGCGCGGCGAGCAGGAAGTCGCGGTCGGGCTGCCGCTCGCCGGCGCCCTTCACGATCGCGCCTGCCTCCCGAGCGATGAGGGCTCCGGCCGCGTGATCCCACGCGCTCAGGGTGCGCTCGAAGTACCCGTTGGTGCGCCCCGAGGCGACCGCGCACAGATCGAGCGACGCGGTGCCCATGCGTCTGATGTCGCGGATGCGCGGCAGCAGGTGGGCCATCGCGGCGCCCTGCTCTGCTCGCGTCGCCGCCGAGTAGGCGAAGCCCGTGCCGATGAGCGCCTCCGGCAGCGGCACCGGCTCGGCCACCCGGATCGGCCGCCCGTCGAGGAGCGCGCCCCCGCCCCGACGGGCCGTGAACAGCTCGCCTGTCGCCGGGTTCAGCACGACGCCCGCGACCGCGCTCCAGGTCTGCGGGTCGGGCTCGCCCTCGACGACCGCGATGCTGACCGCGTAATGAGGGATGCCGTAGAGGAAGTTGACCGTGCCGTCGATCGGGTCGACGACCCAGGTGAGGCCGCTCTCGCTCGCGCCGCGCCCACCCTCCTCGCCCAGGAAGCCATCGAGCGGACGCGCCGCGAGCAGCCGCGCGCGGATCAGCGCCTCGCTGTCGCGGTCGACTTGCGTTACGACGTCGACGGGCGACGACTTGCGGTCGGCGACCTCCACCCCCGAGCGCCGCGCGGTCACGACGAGCTCGCCCGCCTCACGGGCGACGTCGATCGCGAGCTGGAGGAGGTCATCGGCGAGCGCGTCGGTGGTGGCCATGCGGCGATTCTCGCAGGGCAGGGTGGGCGCGGCGAGGCGCGCGCGACGGGCGGGAGCCGGGAGACGAGAACGGCCCCGCGTGAGCGGGGCCGCATCCGTCAATCTTTCGATCGTGGTGGCGAGTGAGGGATTCGAACCCCCGAAGGCTACGCCGGCTGATTTACAGTCAGATCCCTTTGGCCGCTTGGGTAACTCGCCGTCGCACGCGCGGCAGGGCCGCTCGCGCGGATCAAGGATACAAGCTCCGACGAGCGCGCGTGACCACGCCATGGCAAGCGGTTGCAACGACGGCGCCGCGCGTCCGCTATCGTCGCGACTACCGACGAGACGAGGCGACCATGGTGGGCATCGACGACGTCGCCCGGCTCGCGGGCGTGTCGACCGCGACGGTCTCGCGCGCGCTCAGCGGCCGCGGGCACGTCGCGGCTGCCACCCGCGCGAAGGTCGAGGCCGCCGCGAGCGAGCTCGGCTACGTGGTTTCGGCGAGCGCCTCGAGCCTCGCGACGGGGCGCATGCGCAACATCGGCGTCGTCGTGCCGTTCCTCAAGAGCTGGTTCTACACCTCCGTGCTCGAGGGCGCGCAGCGCCGCCTCATGCAGCACGGCTACGACCTCACCCTCTACAACCTCTCCGGCGACGCGAACGAGCGCGAGACCGTGTTCGACACCTTCCTGCTGCGCCAGCGGGTGGATGCAGTGATCGCCGTGAGCCTGGAGCTGTCGGCCGTCGAGGTCGACTCGCTGCACGCGCTGGGCAAGCCGCTCGTCGGCGTCGGCGGCCCCATCCCGGGCGTCACGACCCTGTCGATCGACGACGTCGGCGTCACGCGGCTCGCGACCGAGCACCTGCTCTCGCTCGGGCACACCGTCATCGGCCACATCGGCGGCGACGTCGATGCCGAGATGTCGTTCCACATGCCCTCGAACCGCCGCCAGGGCTGGGAGGCCGCGCTGCGCCACGCGGGCGTCGAGGTGCGGCCCGAGCTGTACTTCCCGGCCGTCTTCACCCTCGAGAGCGGGTACGCCGCCGCCAAGCAGATGCTCGGCGACCCTCGGCTGCGGCCCACCGCGATCGTCGTCGCGAGCGACGAGATGGCGATCGGCGCGATGCTCGCCGCGCGCGACATGGGCCTCGACGTGCCGCGCGATCTGTCGATCGTCGGCATCGACGACCACGAGCTGGCACCGTTCTTCGGACTCACGACCGTGGCGCAGCATCCGGAGCAGCAGGGAGAGCGGGCCGTCGAGCTGCTCATGCGCGAGCTCGAGGGGCCGAGCGGCGACGACGAGCCGCAGAACCTGCAGCTGCCGTTCGACCTCGTGGTGCGCAGCTCGACGGCGCGGCCGCGCGGCGAGCGCGACGCGAACGGCTGAGGCCGGGCATCCGCCCCGCCGGTACGATGGCGGGCATGGCTGATTCCTCGTTCGACATCGTCAGCAAGGTCGACAAGATGGAGGCGGACAACGCCGTCAACCAGGCCCAGAAGGAAGTGGCGCAGCGCTACGACTTCAAGGGCGTCGGCGCCTCGATCGAGTGGAGCGGCGAGAAGCTGCTGCTCAAGGCCAGCGCCGAGGAGCGCGTGAAGGCCGTGCTCGAGGTGCTCGAGTCGAAGATGATCAAGCGCGGCATCAGCCTGCGCAGCCTCGACACGGGCGAGCCGTACGCGAGCGGCAAGGAGTTCCGCATCGAGGTGAAGCTCAAGAACGGCATCTCCAGCGACGACGCGAAGAAGATCTCGAAGATCATCCGCGACGAGGGGCCCAAGAGCGTCAAGGCGCAGATCCAGGGCGACGAGCTGCGCGTGCAGTCGAAGAGCCGCGACGACCTGCAGGCGACGATGGCGCTGCTCAAGGGCAAGGATCTCGACGTCGCGCTGCAGTTCGTGAACTTCCGCTAGATCGCGGGGCGCTGGGGCGGCGTCACTAGACTCCGCCCATGACGACGATTCAGCTCGACACCGCCAGCGCGTGGGTCGTGTTCATCGTCGGCGTCGCCGCCGTGATCGCCCAGGTGGCGTTCTCGATCACCGCCCTGTTCGTCGTGCCGCGCAATCGTCGCCCGCAGACGGCGCTCGCCTGGCTGCTGCTCATCTACGTCGTGCCGATTCTGGGGTTCTTGCTGTTCCTGCTGCTCGGCTCGCGCTGGCTACCGAAGCGGCGACGCGAGAAGCAGACCGAGATCAACCAGTACATCCTCGAGACGACGACGGGCATGGACCGTGTGCGGAAGGATCCGCCGTGGCCGCCGTGGCTCGAGCCGATCGTCGAGCTCAACCGCACGCTCGGCGCGATGCCGCTCGTCGGCGGCAACACCGCCGAGCTCTACACCGACTACGCCGAGTCGATCGCGGCGATGACGCAGGCGGTGCGGTCGGCGACCCGCATCGTGCACGTCGAGTTCTACATCCTCTCCCTCGACGAGGCGACGGCGGACTTCTTCGACGCGCTCGAGGATGCCGTGCAGCGCGGCCTGACGGTGCGCGTGCTCTACGACCACGTCGCCTCGGTGCGCGTGCCCGGCTATCGGCGCACGAAGCGGCGCCTGCAGCAGATGGGCGTCGACTTCCGGGCCATGCTGCCGATCAGGCCGTGGCGCGGCCAGTGGCAGCGCCCCGATCTGCGCAACCACCGCAAGTTCGTCATCATCGACGGCACGACCGCGTTCACCGGCTCGCAGAACATGGTCGACCGCGGGTACCACCGCAAGCCCCGCCGCAACGGCGACCGTCTGGCCTGGAAGGAGCTCGTCGTGCGCTTCGACGGGCCCATCGCGGCGGGCATCGAGGCGCTGTTCGCGACCGACTGGTACGCCGAGACCGACGAGCTGCTGCTGCGCGAGAGCATCGTGCAGCCCGACGTCGACCCCGAGCAGGGGCTCGACGCGCAGGTCGTGCCGAGCGGCCCCGCCTTCGAGGGCGAGAACAACCTGCGCCTGTTCAACTCGCTGCTGTACGCCGCGCAGGAGCAGATCCAGATCTGCTCGCCCTACTTCGTGCCCGACGAGTCGATGCTCTACGCCATCACCACGGCGGCGCAGAGCGGGCTCGACGTGCAGCTCTTCGTCTCCGAGATCGGCGACCAGACGCTCGTCTTCCACGCGCAGCGCTCGTACTACGAGGAGCTGCTGCGCGCCGGCGTGCGCATCTGGTTGTACCGCTCGCCCACGGTGCTGCACGCCAAGCACTTCACGATCGACGACCAGGTCGCCGTCATCGGGTCGAGCAACATGGACATGCGCTCGTTCAGCCTCAATCTGGAGGTGTCGGTGATGGTGCGCGGAGCATCCATCATTCGGCGACTGCGGGAGGTCGAGCAGTCGTACCGCGACAACTCGACCGAGCTGACCCTCGAGGCCTGGATGAACCGGCCCGCCCACATGCGCACCTTCGACGATCTCGCGCGCGTCACCGCGACGGTGCAGTAGGGCATGGACGTGCGCATCGAGGTCGACGACCTCACGAGACCCGCGGTGCTCGCCCTGCTCGACGAGCACCTCGCCGAGATGCGCGCGACGTCGCCGCCGTGCAGCGTGCACGCGCTCGACCTCGACGGCCTGCGCGCGCCGGGCGTGACCGTGTGGACTCTCTGGGAGGGCGAGGAGGTGCTCGCCTGCGCCGCCCTGACGCCGCTGTCGGAGGGGGAGGGCGAGCTGAAGTCGATGCGGACCACGGCTGCCGCGCGCGGCCGCGGCTTCGGGGCGCGGATGCTCGAGCACGTGCTCGCGGAGGCGCGAGCCCGCGGCCTGCGCCGCGTCAGCCTCGAGACGGGAGCGGAGCCGCACTTCGCCCCCGCGCGGCGCCTGTACGAGCGGCACGGGTTCGAGGTGTGCGCGCCCTTCGGGTCGTACCGGCTCGACCCGCTCAGCGTGTACTACACGCGCGAGCTCTGAGGCGTCGCGCCGCTCGCCGCTCGGGCGTAGCGTGACCGCATGAGCCAGAAGACGATGCCGACCGACGTCCCGGTGGAGGCGTTCCTCGCCGGCCTCGACGCGCGCCGCAGCGCGGAGGGCGCGCGACTGGTGGAGCTGTTCACCGAGGCGACCGGCGCCCCCGCCGTCATGTGGGGGCCGTCGATGATCGGATTCGGGCAGTACGCCTACACCTACGCGAGCGGGCACTCGGGAGTGTGGCCGCGCGCGGCGTTCTCACCCCGGAAGGCGCGGCTGTCGCTCTACGGGCTGCAGTCGCACCCCGACGCCGCTCCCCTGCTCGAACGGCTGGGGCCGCACAGCGCCGCCGTCGACTGCGTGTACGTGACGCGCCTCGACGCGATCGACCTCGACGTGCTGCGCGAGCTCGTGCGCCTGTCGTGGGCGGTGACGGAGGACCGCGCCGTCTGAGCGCGCCGCGCCAGGCCGCCCTCGCCAGCTGAGCTGCGGGGCGCCGCACCTAGTCGCGCGAGATGCGCACCATCTCGTCGCGCGGCACGACCTTGATGCGGGCGCGGCCGCGCGCGGCTCCGAGCTCCTGCTCGTGCTGGTCGAGGCGGTGCCAGCCGTCGAGGTTCGTGTACAGCACGCCGCGGCTGTCGAGCAGGTCGACGACGGCCTGCTCATCGGGCTCGGCAGGGCTCCACCAGCCGGACTGGCCGTTGAGCACGTGCTGGATCGTCTCCATCGCGTCGCTCTTCGTGTGGCCGATGAGGCCGACCGGGCCGCGCTTGATCCAGCCGGTCGCGTAGACGCCGGGCACGACCGCGTTGTCGTCGCCGAGCACGCGGCCCTCGTGGTTCGGGATCACGCCGTGGCGCTCGTCGAACGGGATGCCGTCGAGCGGCGAGCCGAAGTAGCCCACCGCGCGGTACACGGCCTGCACCGGCACCTCGCGGAACTCGCCCGTGCCCACGACGCCGCCGGCGCCGTCGGAGCGCGTGCGCTCGTACCGGAAGCCGACCACGCGGCCGTCCTCCCCGAGCACCTCGACGGGCTTGGCGTAGAAGTGCAGGTGCAGCCGGCGCGACGCCTGGCCGACCTCGCGCTCGCGCCACTGCGAGAAGACCTTGTCGATGACGAACAGCTGCTTGTTCGACGAGATCGCGGCGCGCGCGGCGTCGTCGTAGTCGAAATCTTCGTCGTGCACGATCATGTCGACGTCGCGCAGCTCGCCGAGCTCGCGCAGCTCCAGCGGCGTGAACTTCACCTGCATCGGGCCGCGGCGGCCGAACACGTGCACGTCGGTCACGGGCGAGGCCTTCAGGCCCTCGTAGACGTTGTCGGGGATCTCCGTCGGCAGCAGATCCTCCGGGTGCTTCGCGAGCACCCGCGCGACGTCGAGCGCCACGTTGCCGTTGCCGATGACCGCGACCGACTGCGCCGTTAGCGGCCACTCGCGCGGCACATCGGGGTGGCCGTCGTACCAGCTGACGAAGTCGGCCGCGCCGTACGAGCCCTCCAGATCGATACCGGGGATGTTCAGCGCGGCATCGCGCACCGCCCCGGTCGCGAAGATCACGGCGTTGTAGTGCCGCTTCAGATCGTCGAGCGTGATGTCGGTGCCGTAGCGCACGTTGCCGAAGATGCGGATGTCGCCGGAGTCGAGCACCTCGCGCAGTGCGTTGATGATGCCCTTGATGCGCGGGTGGTCGGGCGCGACGCCGTACCGCACGAGCCCGTACGGCGCCGGCAGCTGGTCGAAGAGGTCGATCGACACCTCGAACGAGCGCTCGTGCTTCAGCAGGATGTCGGCGGCGTAGATGCCGGCCGGGCCGGCTCCGACGATGGCGAGCCTCAGCTTGGTCATGCGGGTGCTTCCGTTCGTGTCAGCGGGATGCGTGCGGGGAGGGGCGGGAGGGTGCGATCTACCGGCTACGGTCGACGACGGCCTCGGCGAACTTCGTCAGGGCCTTCTTCACCGGCCCGTCGGGCAGCGGCGCGAGCGCCGCGACGGCGTCATCGGCCCAGCGGCGGGCCTCGTCGAGGGTCTGGGCCGTCACCGGGTGGGCGCGCAGCTCGGCGATCGCGGCGGCGAGCTCGGCCTCGTCGGCGGCGCGCTGCTCGAGCGAGGAGCCCTCGCCGTCGGGACCCTCCAGGTCGTCGACGTTGCGCTCGATGCGGGCGAGCAGCTCGGCCGAAGCAGCATCCGTCAGCGCCGCCCGGCGCAGGAACAGCAGCGGCAGTGTCGCGACACCGCTGCGCAGGTCGGTGCCCTGGGTCTTGCCGGTCTCGGCGTCGGCCTCAGCGAGGTCGATGACGTCGTCGATGAGCTGGAAGGCGACGCCGATCTTCTCGCCGAAGGCGACGACGGGCGCCTCGAACTCCTCCGGGGCGTTCGAGAAGATGACGCCCATCTGCGCGGCTGCCGCGATGAGCGAGCCGGTCTTGTCGGCGAGCACCTGCAGGTAGTGCTCGATCGGGTCGTCGCCGGAGCGCGGGCCGATCGTCTCGTGCAGCTGGCCCAGGCACAGGCGCTCGAAGGTGTCGGCCTGCAGCTTGATGGCGCCCTCGCCGAGGCTCGCGACAAGCTTCGAGGCGCGAGCGAACAGCAGGTCGCCGGTGAGGATGGCGACCGAGTTGCCCCACACGTGCTGCGCCGTCGGCACGCCGCGCCGCAGCTCCGCTTCGTCCATCACGTCGTCGTGGTACAGCGAGGCCAGGTGGGTGATCTCGACCGCCTGCGCCGCGGTGATCACGGCGGGCGTCGCGCCCTCGCCGAGCTGCGCGGTCAGCAGCGTGAGCACCGGTCGGATGCGCTTGCCGCCCGCCTCGAGCAGGTAGCGGGACGTGACATCCGCCATGTCGTCGGCGAACGCCACCTCTTTCAGCAGGCCCGCCTCGACCGTCTCGAGTCCCGACTCGATCGCGTCGGCGAAGCGGCGCTCCTCGCTCGAGGCGAAGAGCTTCTCACCGAGCCCGAGCGAGGCGCTGAGCGTCTTGCTGCGGCGAGCGAGCGGGGTGCTCCAGGTCACGGTCAGCCGATCTGTCAGAGGGTCACTCGGCCGCGGCCGACGAGGAGGGGCGTCGACGCGCGACGCGCTTCTTGGCCACGGATGCCCGGATCGCCGCATCGAGCGGCTTGCGACCGCGGTGCAGGGCGACGATGCCCGCCGAAAGGTTGCGGTAGGCGACGCGCGTGAAGCCCGCGGCGCGCAGCCACTGGCTCAGCACCGCCTGCTCGGGCCAGTCGGCGATCGACTCGAACAGGTAGCGGTAGGCGTCGGGGTTGGTGCTCGCGGCGCCGGCGATGACCGGCATCACCTTCTGCAGGTAGGTGAAGTACGCCGCGCGCAGCACGCCGATCGGAGGGCGCGAGAACTCGCACACCACAAGGCGGCCGCCCGGCTTCAGCACCCGGTACATCTCGCTCAGAGCCAGTCGTGGATCCTCCACGTTGCGCAGGCCGAAGCTGATCGTGACGGCGTCGAACTCGTCGTCGCCGAAGGGCAGCTTCTGAGCGTCGCCCTGCACGAACTCGAGCTCGGGGTGGCGCTTGCGCCCCTCCTCGATCATGCCGGCCGAGAAATCGAAGGCGATGACGCGAGCGCCGGAGCGGGCGATCGCCGCCGAGGAGGTGCCCGTGCCGGCGGCGATGTCGAGGATGCGCTCGCCCGCCTGCGGGTCGATCGCCTTCACCGTCTGGATGCGCCACAGCGCCGCGTTGCCGACCGAGAGCACGGCGTTCGTGCGGTCGTAGCCGCGCGCGACCCCGTCGAACATGGCCGCGACGTCACGCGACTTCTTGTTCAGATCGGCCCTCGTCACACGGGCCAGTCTAGTGAGTGCTCACTGCACGTTGTCCGCGAGCGGGCTGGGCGGATCACCGCTCCGGCTCGCGCACGGTCACCCGGCGGTACGCTGACCACGTGCCCAGCCCCGCCTCGCCGGGAGTCGCCCTGCGAGCGGTCTCCGAGCCCGTCGACGACGCGGGCGCGCTGCTCGAGTACGCCGCCTCCGCGCAGCCCCTCGTCGCGCTGCGCCGCGGCGACGGCATCGTCGGGCTCGGGCAGGTCGCGCGGCTCGAGTTCACCGGCCGCGACCGGCTCGGTCGCGCCGCGGCGGCCTGGCGCGAGCTCGCCGCCGCCGCGCGCGTCGACGACGCCGTGCACGAGCCGGGCTCCGGCCTCGTGGCGTTCGGCGCGTTCGCCTTCGACGACGCCTCGGCGGAGGCGAGCGTGCTCGTCGTGCCCGAGCTCGTGGTCGGTCGACGCGGGCCGGTGAGCTGGGTGACGCGCATCGGGCCCGACGACGGGGCGAGCGACCTCGAGCTGACGCTGCCCGAGCGCTCCGCGGTCGGGGCGCGCCCGCGGGCGACCCTCGCGGCGAACTCGCTCACCCGCGAGGAGTACGTCGCGCTCGTGCGCGAGGCGGTCGCGCGCATCACCGCCGGCGAGGTCGAGAAGGTCGTCATGGCGCGCGATGCTCGGGCGAGCATCCCCGCCGATGCGGACCGGAGGGCGCTGCTGCGCGAGCTCGCCGAGGCGTACCCGGACACGCTGACCTTCGCTGTCGACGGCCTGCTCGGCGCGAGCCCGGAGACGCTCGTGAGCGTGCACGCCCGCGAGGCGCACGCGCGGGTGCTCGCCGGCTCGCGGGCTCGCGGAGCCTCGGCGGCCGACGACGCCGCCGCCGCTGCCGCCCTCGCCACGAGCACCAAGGATCTCGACGAGCACGCCTTCGCCGTGCAGAGCGTGCTGCGGGCGCTGCGGCCCCACGCGCGCGCGGTGCAGGCGAGCGACGCGCCCTTCACCCTCAAGCTCGCCAACCTCTGGCACCTGGCGACCGATGTCGAGGTCGAGCTCTCGGAGGACGCCTCCGGCCTCGACCTCGTGGCCGCCCTGCACCCGACGGCCGCCGTCGCGGGCTCGCCGACGGATGCCGCGCTCGCGCTCATCGCCGAGCTCGAGCCCTTCGACCGTGGCCGCTACGCGGGCCCCGTCGGCTGGATCGACCAGGACGGCGACGGCGAGTGGGTCATCGCGCTGCGCTGCGCGCGCGTCGACGCCGACGGCACCCTCGTCGCCTACGCCGGCGCCGGCATCGTCGCCGACAGCGACCCCGAATCGGAGCTCGCCGAGACGCGCATGAAGTTCCGCCCGATCGCGGATGCCCTGCGCTAGCTCGCCGCGAGCCTGACCTTCTCGGCCTCGACGTCGAAGTCGGCGGCGGGCCACTGCGGGTCGAGGGCGCGCAGCTCGTTCAGCAGCAGGTGCTGCACCGCGAGGCGCGCGAACCACTTGCGGTCGGCGGGCACGACGAACCACGGCGCGTGATCGGCGTCGGTCTCGGCGATGGCGCGCTCGTAGGCCTGCATGTACTGCGGCCAGAGCATCCGCTCATCGACGTCGCCGGGGTTGTACTTCCAGTGCTTGTCGGGGCGGTCGAGGCGCTCCTGGAGGCGCTGCTTCTGCTCGTCGGGCGAGATGTGCAGCATGACCTTGACGATGCGCGTGCCGGAGTCGACGACGCGGCGCTCGAAGTCGCGGATCTCGCCGTAGCGCCGCTCGATCTCGTCGGCGGGGGCGAGCTCGCGCACGCGGGCGATGAGCACGTCCTCGTAGTGCGAACGGTCGAAGACGCCGATCATGCCGGGGCCGGGCAGGCGCCGCTCGATGCGGGCGAGGAAGTGCTCGGCGCGCTCCTCCGGCGTCGGCTTCTTGAAGGCGGCGATCGCGACGCCCTGCGGGTCGACCGCGCCGACCACGTGGCGCAGGATGCCGCCCTTGCCGGCCGTGTCCATCGCCTGCAGCACGAGCAGGATGCGCCGCTCGTCGCCGGCGCGGCTCGCGGCGAAGAGGCGCTCCTGCAGCTGGCTCAGCTCGTCGGCGCCTGCGGCGAGCGCCTGCTCGCCCGCGACCTTGTCGCCGTCGAAGCCGGGAGTCGCACGCGTGTCGATGTCGGCGAGGGAGACGGGCGGGCGGGCGCGAAGGAGGTCGTCCATGCGCTGACGGTACCCGGCGGCGTGGGCGGTGTCGAGGGATGCTCCCCCGGCGGTCGGCGGACTCCCGACCGGTGACGACGGCGCCGAGCCGGCAGCGGCCCGATCGGGCGAGCAGCCGGGGTCTACGGCGCGAGCGGCACGTGCACGAGCAGCAGCCGCTCGCGCGCGGTCAGCGCGTCGTCGAGCTCGGCCCGCGTCGTCGCGCGCCGGTACGCCCACCCGCCGGCCGCGGCGAGCGCCGCGAAGTCGACGGCGACGGGCGTGCGCATGACGCGGGCGAAGTCGTCGGGGTCGGCGGTCGCCGCGACCTCGAGCGAGTCGAAGATCGTGCCGCCGCCGTCGTCGCCGACGAAGACGTGCAGCATGAGATCGTCGGGCAGCGGCGCGAGCAGCGCGCCCGCGTCGTGCACGGCGGCCAGGTCGCCGAGCAGCACCCGCACGACGCCGCGACGCTCGGCCCGACGCGCGGCGAGCGCGATGCCCGAGGCCGTCGAGATCGTGCCGTCGATGCCCGCGAGACCGCGGTTGGCGTGCACCGGGATGCGCTTGCCGGGAACCAGCCGGTCGGCCTCGCGGATGAGCCGAGAGGCCCCCAGCACGAGGCGGTCGTGCGGCCAGGTCGAGGCCCAGAGCGCGCGCACGAGCATCCGTCGATCGATCGGGGCCCGCATGATCGCCAGCTCGGCGCGGGCGAAGGCGCTGCGCACGCTCGGCTCGTCCGACTGCGAGGCCGCGACGTCGGGCGCGGGGTCGTCGGGCGCCTGCGACTCGAGCACCGCGCGCGACATCGCCACCCAGCCGCCCACCCAGCGCCGCACCACCGCGGGGTCGGGGGTGCCATGCACGCGCACCTCGTCGACCACGCGCGCGCGGCGACCCGGGTCGTAGACCTCGACCCCGGGGTCGCGCACGACGATCGCCTCGACGTCGGAGCGCTGCAGCAGCGCCGGCACCTCGCGGCTCAGCGTCGGGTGACCCACGACGATCGCCCGCGCGACGGCGTCGCCGTGCGGGCCGCGCAGCACGTCGCGGTATGCCGCGACCACGTGCCGGCCGAAGCGCGCCTCGCTCGCGACCTCGGCGATGAGCGGAGCGCCGAGTCGCTCGGCGAGCTCGGTCGCCCGCGGGCCGGCGCCCGTGCCCGCGATGACGACGGTCGCGTCGTCGGGCTCCAGGTCGAGCACGACGCGCTCGCGGCGGCCGCGCGGGTCGTCGTCGGCGGCCGGATGCTCCACCGGGGCGAGCGCCGCGGGCAGCTGCACGGCTCCGCTGAGCGGCTCGCGGTAGGCGAGGTTCACGTGCACCGGCCCCTCGGTTGCGGCGCGGACGGCGAGCTCGGCCAGCTCGCGCGCCTCGTCGACCTCGGCCGGGGCGCCGACGGGAGCCGCGACATCCCAGTCGGCGCGCACCAGGTCGCCGAAGATGCCCGGCTGCACGGTCGTCTGGTTGCTGCCGATGCCGCGCAGCTCGGCGGGGCGGTCAGCCGAGAGCACGATGATGCCGACGGCCGAGTGGTGGGCCTCGAGCACGGCCGGGTGCAGATTCGCGACCGCGGTGCCGGACGTGCAAATGACGGGCACCGGCAGGCCGGACTCGGCGGCGAGGCCGAGCGCGGTGAAGCCCGCGACGCGCTCGTCGACGCGCACGTGCAGCTCGACCGCGCCGGCGCGAGCCGCCGCAGCGGCGGCGAGCGCGAGGGCCTGCGAGCGGGAGCCGGGGCTCAGCACCACGTCGCGCACGCCGTGGGCGATGAGCCCCGCGATGAGGGCGGTCGCGGCGCGCTGGGCGGGCGACTCGACGTCGGTCACGACCGGCTCAGCGGGCGGTGTCGTCGCGGGTGTCATCGTCGAGGTCGGCGAGCTCCTGCTCGAGACGGCGCAGCCGCTCCTCCTGCTCGGCGCGACGGGCGACGTCGTCGCGGTTGAGCGTGCCGAGGAAGTCGGGGTCGTCGTCGGGGGCGATCACGCGGCTCGGCCGCGACGAGCGCCGAGCCTTGCCGATGAACAGCCAGAGCAGGCCGCCGATCACGGGCAGCACGACGACGAGCACGGCCCACAGCGGCTTCTGCAGCCCGCGGACGCGGGAGCGGTCGGTGAGCAGGACGTCGACGAGCGTGTAGATCGTGAACGCGACCGCGATCACGGTGAGCACGACGAGCAACCTGGCCATACGGCGAGTGTACGCCGGGCGTCTGGAGCCCGACCGGGAGCCGACGAAGAGGCTCCTGCTCGCGGGCCGGGCCGCCGACAGCCGCTCCTAGACTGGGGCCGTGAACCCCTGGATCAAGTACAGCCTCGTGCGCCTCGGCATCTTCCTCGCCGCCTTCGCGGTGCTGTACCTCGCGCTGCCGGCGCCGCTGGAATCGATCGGCATCGTCGGGTTCGCGACCGTCGTCATCGCCGCCGTCACGGCCGCAGTCATCGCCCTCACCGTGTCGTACATCTTCTTCGCGAAGCTGCGCGACGCCGTCGCCCTCGACCTCGCCGAGCGCCGCCGCAAGCCCGTGGCCGACCCGGACGCCGCGGCCGAGGACGCCGCCGCGGAGGATGCGGCGGCGGGGGACGCGGCGCGTTAGAACGCGATCGCCGCCGCGAGGCCCAGGCCGGTGAGCAGTGCCGCGAGCGACGTGAGCTTGAGCGCGAGCACGAGTTCGCCCGAGGTCTTCGCCAGCAGCACGATGAGCACGACGGGCGCGCTCACCAGCAGCGTGAAGAACACGTAGGGCGCGTTGACGTACAGCAGGGCGAACCACACCAGCACGCCGTAGGCGGCCACGAGCAGCACCGCGAAGAGGATGCGAGCGCCCCGATCGCCCAGCCGCACGGCCAGCGTGCGCTTGCCGGCCACGGCATCCTGCCCCCGATCGCGGATGTTGTTGACGAGCATGACGGCCGCCGCGAACAGGCCGGCGATGACGCCCGCGAGCACGGCGTCGAGCGGCGCCTGGTCGACCTGCACGAAGGTGGTGCCGACCGTCGCGACGAGCCCGAAGAAGACGAACGCCACGAGCTCACCGAGACCGGTGTAGCCGTAGGGTCGGCGGCCGCCCGTGTAGAACCAGGCCGCCGCGATCGCGACGGCACCCACGAGCAGCAGCCACCAGTGCCCGCTCAGCGCGACGATCGCGAGCCCGGCGAGCGCGCCGAGGCCGAAGAACACCAGCGCGACCGTGAGCACCGTGCGCGCCGGCGCCGCACCCGAGCCGGTGAGACGCCGAGGCCCGACCCGCAGCGCGTCGGTGCCCCGCACGCCGTCGGAGTAGTCGTTGGCGAAGTTCACGCCCACCTGCAGCAACACGGCGACCGCGAGGCACAGGATCGCCACCGGCACGTCGACGCCGCCGTTCACGTGCGCGACCGCCGTGCCGAGCGCCACCGGGGCGACCGCGAGGCTCAGGGTGCGCAGGCGCGCGCCCGCCAGCCAGTCGCGCCACGTCGCGCGCGACGCGGCGGCGGGGTTGCCGGAGCGTGCGGCGCTGGGGCGCGAGCCGCCCGGCCGCCCTCCGGGCCGGCCCGAGGAGCGCTTCGAGGAAGAGGTCTTGGTCGCAGGTCGCTTCGTCGCCACGACGCCGATCCTAGGGCCGGCGAAGCCTAGGGTCGGGCGAGGCGGGCGATCGCGAGGCGGTCGGGCTTGCCCGAGGGGAGCGTCGGCAGGGCATCCGTCGTGATCACACGGTCGGGGCGGGCCTCGGGCGAGAGCGCCGCGCCCACCGCGCGCCGCAGCGTCGCGAGGTCAGGACGCGCCGTCGTCACCACGACCGGCACCTCGCCCCACTCGGGGTGAGTGCCCGGCACGACGACGGCGTCGGCGAGGCCTGGCTGCTCGCGCACGACGCGCTCGACCTCGCCGAGGCTCACCTTGAGGCCGCCCGTCACGATGACGTCGTCGAGCCGGCCGGTGATGCGCAGCACGCCGTCGACGAGCTCACCCGCATCGTCGGTGCGGTACCAGCGGTGCTCGTCGTGCTCGACGAAGGCGCGGGCCGTGCGCTCCGGGTCGCCCAGGTAGTACTCGGC
Organism: Microcella alkalica; assembly: GCF_014595885.1. Lineage (GTDB taxonomy): Bacteria > Actinomycetota > Actinomycetes > Actinomycetales > Microbacteriaceae > Microcella > Microcella alkaliphila_B. Next base: position 304,843 of record NZ_JABUKC010000003.1, read on the forward strand.
GATCGTCGGGCCGCCGAGCTCGACACGGCCGTCGACGATGCGCACCTGCGCCTGCCCGATCGGCACGCCGTCGTAGACGACGCCGCCGCAGGTCTCGCTCGAGCCGTAGGTGCGCGTCACGCGCCAGCCGTGCGCGCGGGCGCGGTCGACGAGCGCGGCCGGCGTCGACTGGCCGCCGACGAGGATGCGCGCGAAGCCGGCGAGCGCGTCGCGCAGCTCGTCGTTCGTGTCGGCCTCGTCGAGCAGACGCCCGAGCTGCGCCGGGACGAGCGCGGTGTAGCGAACCTTCTCGGTCATGCGGGCGATCGCGGCGAGAACCGTCGCGGCGTCCATGCGGCCGGGCGCGACGGGCACCGGGGGGATGCTCGCCGCGAGCGAGCGCGCGAGCACGTTGATGCCGGCGATGTAGTGCACGGGCAGCGCGAGCAGCCACTGGCCCGGCTCGCCGAGCGCGCCGTTGGAGGCCGCCGCGCTCGCGAGGACGGCGTCGGCGCTCAGGGCGACGCGCTTGGGGGTGCCGGTGGATCCGCTCGTCTCGACGACGAGGGCGATGCGCTTCTCGACCTCGAGCGGCGCCGTCGCGACCGGGTTCACGCCGCCGCCGCGGAACAGCACCGCGGGGCCCTCGCCGCTGAGCGCCTCGCGCAGCGCATCGAGGCAGGCGAGCGGGTCTTTCGTGTCGACGACGGCGAGCGGGCGGGTCACCCGATCACGGTAGCGCGGGCTGCTGTCAGTACTGCCAGGGGAACGGCGACCAGTCGGGCGCGCGCTTCTCGAGGAAGCTGTCGCGCCCCTCGACCGCCTCGTCGGTGCCGTAGGCGAGGCGCGTCGCCTCACCCGCGAACACCTGCTGGCCGACGAGCCCGTCGTCGGTGAGGTTCATCGCGAACTTCAGCATGCGGATCGCCGTCGGGCTCTTGGTGAGGATCGTCTCCGCCCAATCGAGCGCGGTCGCCTCGAGCTCGGCGTGCGGCACGACGGCGTTCACCGTGCCCATCTCGTAGGCGCGTTGGGCGTCGTACTCGCGGGCGAGGAAGAAGATCTCGCGCGCGATCTTCTGCCCGACCTGCTTGGCGAGGTAGGCGCTGCCGTAGCCGGCGTCGAAGCTGCCGACGTCGGCGTCGGTCTGCTTGAAGCGCGCGTGCTCGCGGCTCGCGATCGTCAGGTCGCACACGACGTGCAGCGAGTGCCCTCCCCCGGCGGCCCACCCGGGCACGACGGCGATGACGACCTTGGGCATGAAGCGGATGAGGCGCTGCACCTCCAGGATGTGCAGCCTGCTCGCCCGCGCAGGGTCGACCGTCTCGGCGGTGTCTCCCTCGGCGTACTGATACCCGGAGCGGCCCCGGATGCGCTGGTCGCCGCCCGAGCAGAACGCCCACCCCGCATCCTTGGGGCTCGGCCCGTTGCCCGTCAGCAGCACGACGCCGACGCGCGGGTTCTGCCGGGCGTCGTCGAGCGCGCGGTAGAGCTCGTCGACCGTGTGCGGGCGGAAGGCGTTGCGCACCTCCGGCCGGTCGAAGGCGATGCGCGCGATGCGCCCCGAGGTGTCGAGGTGGTACGTGATGTCGGTGAGGCTCTCGAAGCCCCCGACGGGGCGCCAGCGCTCGGCGTCGAACAGCTCGGAGACGTGGGCGGCGGGGTCGTGCGGGGCGGCGGGCTCGGCCATGCGGCCAGCCTACGCGTGCGACTCGGGGCAGACTGGGCGCATGACGACGGCGCCGGATGCCCTGCCCCCGCTCGACGAGGTGCTGCGCGGCGCCGCCGTGGTGTCGGTGCCGCTGACGACGCGGTTCCGCGGCGTCGACGAGCGCGAGGCCGTGCTGCTGCGCGGCCCGGCCGGGTGGAGCGAGTTCAGCCCCTTCGCCGAGTACGGAGACGCCGAGGCCGCGACGTGGCTCGCCGCGGCCCTCGACTTCGGCTGGCGCGACTCGCGGGCGGTCGAGCGGCGCGCGAGCATCCCCGTCAATGCGACCCTGCCGGCGGTGCCGGTCGAGCGCGTCGAGCGGGTGCTCGCCCGGTACGACGGCTGCCGCACCGTGAAGATCAAGGTCGGCGAGCGCGGGCAGACGCTCGCCGACGACGTCGCGCGGGTGCGCGAGACGCGGCGGCTCATCGGCCCGGAGGGGCGCATCAGGCTCGACGCCAACGGCGCCTGGAACCTCGACGAGGCCGAGCACGCGGTGCGCGCGCTCGAGCAGTTCGACCTCGAGTACGTCGAGCAGCCGTGCGCGACGGTGCCCGAGCTGGCGGAGCTGCGGCGGCGCATCCACCGCATCGACGTGCTGGTGGCGGCGGATGAGAGCGTGCGCCGCGCCTCCGACCCGCTCGAGGTGGCGCGAGCCGGGGCCGCCGACGTGCTCGTGGTGAAGGCGGCACCGCTCGGCGGCATCGACCGAGCGCTCGCGATCGTCGCCGAGGCGGGGCTTCCCGCGGTGGTGTCGAGCGCGCTCGACACGAGCGTCGGGCTCGCGATGGGTGCGGCGCTCGCGGCGCGGCTGCCGACGCTCGAGTTCGACTGCGGGCTCGGCACGGGCGCGCTGCTGGCCGACGACGTCGCGGTCGCGCCCGTCGCGCCCGTCGCGGGGGCCATCGGCACGGCTCGCGTCGAGGTCGACGAGGATGCCCTGCGCAGGCTCGCCGCCCCCGAGCCGCGCGCGCAGTGGTGGCGCGCCCGGCTCGAGCGCTGTCACGCGCTGCTCGCCGCCGACGCGCACTAGCGGAGACGCCGCCCGCCGGCCGCGCCCGGTGAGGCGCCGGGCGCGCCGGTCGCCTCGGTCGCCCGCACTTGCAGAAGTCCGGATTGGGTGAAACGGATTCGCGTGCACCGGAGTTCTGAACGGGCAGCCTACGCAGGACTCTGCCAAACGCTGGGGAACGGGCCGAACGCAGGGGCGGGGCCGAACGCTGGAGACGAGCCGAACGCAGATGGACGCGCGGGGAACCGGGACCTGCGGAACGGCCACGAGGGCGGGCACGCTCTCCGCGCGCCCGCCCCCACGGCCGGTGGTGGCCGGTCTGCCTACCTACGAGGCCCGTCGGTGGCGCAGGCGCGGTGCGAGCACGAGGGCACCCGCCGCGAGCAGCGACAGCCCGACGCCGAGCGCGACCCACGGCTCGGCCCCCGTGAGGGCGAGCAGCGAGACCGTCAGCGGCGAGGTCGCCTCGACCCCCGACTCGAGGCCGACGAGCCGGATCGTGTGCTGACCGAGCTCGGCATCGGCCGGGATCGTCACCCGCACGAGCACCTCGCCGGTCGAGGAGGCGTCGGTGGCGAGCAGCAGTCGCGGCGTCGACTCGAGCCACACCTGCACGCGCTCGCCGGGGGTGAAGCCCGAGCCCGAGACCGTCAGCACCTGGCCGGGCTCGATAGATCCGGCGCCGAGCGACGCCTTCGGGCCCTTGCCCGGCTTCGGGCCGTTGCCGTTGCCGGGGTTCTCGCCGCCCTGGCCGGGGCCCTCGCCACCCGGGTTGCCGGGCTGGCCCGAGCCGGGCTGGTCGTCGACGAGCACGGCGACGCTGCGGCCGGGGATGCTGACCGTGCCGGTCTTCTTGTCCCAGCTGGTCTGCTTCACCACCGGGTCCGCGCCCTTTGCCTGGGCGCGCACGAGCGAGAACGAGCGGCCGGCGAGGCCCTCGACCTGCTCGACGATCGCGTCGGGCGAGGCGTTGAAGACGACGAGCGCGCCCTCGAGCTCGGGGTCGACGTCGTCGCCGAGAAGGTCGTCGATGAGCATCACGACAAGGCCGGGGGTCGCGTCGGCGCCGCTGTTCGGGAAGCTGACCTTCTGGCCGATGAGCTCGGCCGAGCCCAGCTGCAGCAGGTCGACCGAGCTGCGCACGCGCAGCAGGTCGAGCGCCGCGGCCTCGGCCGCCGCGATGTCGGCTGCAGCAGGCTTGAGAGCCGGGTCGGCGAGCAGCGGGGCCATGATCGACCACTTGCCGCCATTGTCGGCCTCGCTCGGCAGACCCGAGCCGAAGGTCGACTCCTGGCCGGTCCAGTCGATGCGGTTGAACCAGTCGCCCGAGTTGTAGCTGTTGCGGTCGAGCGACTTCGAGCGCAGCAGCTCGGTGCCGGCGTGCCAGAACGAGGGCGCCTGCGAGAGCGTCACCGTCGCGAGCGACAGCGTGTTCATGCGGATGCGGTCGGCCATCGTCGTGTCGCGCGGCAGCTTCAGCACGCCGAGGTCGTACAGCGTCTCGTTGTCGTGCGCGTCGACGTAGTTGATGACCTCGTCGGGCTGGTCGGCGTAGCCGGCCGGCGAGCCGCGGTAATCGAGCTCGTCACCGGGCACGACCGCACCGCTCGCCGACTCCAGCGCGTAGTCGCGCAGGTTGCCCACGAGGCCGATCTTCACGAGGTCGGTCTGCTTGAGCAGCTCGGCGATCGACTGCTCGGTCGAGCCGTTGATCGGGTCGCCGTTCGGGTCGGTGCCGAGGCCCGTGCCGAAGCCCTGCACGAAGGTCGACGAGCCGTCGACCGGGCTGCCGCCGTGCACCGCGTCGCGCAGTCGGTCGTTGAACGTCGCGATGCCCGTGCCACCGAGCTGGCCCTGCGTGGCCTGCTCGAAGCGCGCGTTGTTGGCGACCTCGCCGAAGTTCCAGCCCTCGCCGTAGAGGAACACGCCCGAGCCGTCGACGCCGTCGCGCTCGAGAGTGAGGGCGTCGAGCGCGGCGCGCACGTTCAGCATGTTCTGCTTCGAGTGGTGCCCCATGAGGTCGAAGCGGAAGCCATCGACCTTGTACTCCTTGGCCCAGAGCACGACCGAGTCGACCATGAGCTTCTCGGCCGCGGCGTGCTCGGTGGCGACGTTCTGGCAGCAGGTCGAGGTCTCGACCGTGCCGGTCGCGCTGAGGCGGTGGTAGTACCCCGGCACGATGCGGTCGAGCACCGACTTCTCGCCCTGCCCCGACTGCGCGGTGTGGTTGAACACCTTGTCGAGCACGACCTCGAGCCCGGTCGCGTGCAGTGCGCCGACCATCTCGCGGAACTCGGCCACGCGAGCGCCGCCGTCGGCGTCGACCGCGTACGAGCCCTCGGGGGTCGAGAAGTGGTACGGGTCGTAACCCCAGTTGAAGCCGTCGAGGTCGCGGATCTCGGCGATGCACGCCTGCTGCTCCTCCGACGCCGGCCCGAACGACTCGAGGTCGCACTCGGGGGTCGCCTGGCTGCCGCGACGCTCCTCGATCGTGGCGATGTCGAAGGTCGGCAGCAGGTGCACCGTGGTGATGCCCGCCTCGGCGAGCTGGCGCAGCTGCTGCGTGCCGGCCGAGTCGCGCGTGAAGGCCCGATACGTGCCGCGCTCCTCCGCCGGCACCGACTCGTCACCGATCGAGAAGTCGCGCACGTGCAGCTCGTAGATGGCGCGGTCGACGCTGCGGTCGACGTCGGGCTGCGGGGTGTCAGCCCACAGCTGCGGCTGCAGCGCCGGGTCGTCGAGGTCGACGACGACGGAGCGCGCCGAGTTGACCGTGAGGCCGACCGAGTACGGGTCGGTGACCGAGTTGGTCTCGAACTCACCCGTCGAGGGCGCGAAGACGTCGACGCTCCAGCGGTACTCGTCGCCCACGGCGAGACCGGAGTCGACGCTCCAGATGCCGCTCGCGGCGTCGAAGGCGGCCTCGATGACTTCGGCGTCGCCCGTCGTGCCCGCATCCCAGCGCTCGAGCGCGACTGAGCGGGCGGTCGGCGCCCAGAGCGAGGCCGACACGTCCGCGCCGTCGACGATCGCACCGAGCGGTGCGCCGGCGAGGCCCTCGGCGTAGAGGTCGTCGAGCACACCGGGCAGCTGCACACCCGTGAGGGCGGTCAGCGCGCCGTCGACGCGCTGTGCGACGAGCAGCTCGTGGCGCACGAGCTCGGCGATCGCCGCGCGGTCGAGGCCCACGGGCGTGAGCGCGACGTAGCCCTCGAGGTGCGGGAAGGCCTGCAGCACACCGGCGGGCAGTCCCTCCGGGTCGACCGCGAGCTCGATCGGCTCGCCGCCACCGGTGACCTCGCCCCCGGCAACGTCGAGGGTCGCGTCGGCGGAGTGCTCGAGCGTGAACGTCGCGTTCGCGGCGGGCGTGCCGCCGAGCAGCGCGACCGGCCACGCGATCGTGTCGCCCGCGGCCCAGATGGCCTGCGAGGTGCCGGTGCCGGCGAGCGGCGGGTCGGTCACGATGATCTCGAGCACGTGCGTGGCGAGGGTGTACTCGAAGCGCACCTCCTTGCCCTCGCTCGCGGTGAACGAGTAGTTCGCACCGCCCGGCGCACCGCCGACACCGTAGTTCTCGTCCCACGACAGGCCGTGCGCGACCTTCACCTCGTACGAGCCGCTCGGCAGCGCCGAGGTCGCGAAGGTGTAGACGCCGTCCTTGTCGCCATCCTGGGCGAGGGTCACGAGGCAGTCAGGCTGCCAGTCGCCGGGGCAGCCGAGCTCCGACTGCAGGCTGCCGGGCAGCGTCACGATCGGACCCTCCGCGCTCGACGACACAATCTTGGTCACCGGGTTGAAGTAGAACGTGATCGGACCACCCTCGTGCGTGTACGCGATGTTGCCGCCGTCGCGCACACCGTTCGCGCCGTAGTTCTCGGCCCACGAGCTGTTGACGGCGACCTTGTACTCGTAGCTGCCGGCCGGCACGTCGAAGGTGCCCGTCCAGATGCCCGAGGCGGTGAGGGTCAGCTCGGCCGCGGCGCAGTCCGGCGTCCAGTCGCCGGCGCAGCCCATCTCGCTGTTGTGGTTGCCGGGCACGACGACCATGTCGTACGTCGGCTCGGGCTCGCCGCCGTCGTCGACGGCGCCGTTGATCGCGTTGCCGACCGAGGCGTAGGTCGAGGCGGCGGCGCGGTTGCCCGCGGCGTCGACGGTCACGGCCCGGTACTCGACGAGCGTGCCGGCGGCGAGGCCGCGCACGTCGTGGAACAGGCGAGGCTCGGTGTCCTCCGCGGTGCCGAGCGGGGTCCACTCGCTCGAGCCGGCCACGCGCCAGGCGAAGCTGGTCTCGACCCACGTGCTGTCGTCCACGTCGGCGGCGACGGGGGCGAGATCCGTCAGCGCGGCACCGGCGGCGGGCACCGCGACGCTGAGCGCCTGTGCGGCCTCCGGGGCCGTGACGGTCGCGTCGGCGACCCACACCACGGCGGCGAGCGGCGGCACCGTGACGGTCGCGAGCCCGGCCGCGTCGGAGGTCACGGCCGCGCCGTCACCGTGCAGCACCGAGAAGGATGCTCCCGCCGTGAGCGTCGGCACCTCGACGGTGCGCTCCGAGGTCGAGTTGTTGACCGCCACGAGGTGCTCGATCTTCTCGTCGCGGTGCACGCGGCTGAAGGCGTAGACGCCCGCGCCGTCGTCGACGAAGCGCTCGATCTGGGCGCCGGTGTCGAGCGCGGGGTGCGCGTCGCGCAGGGCGGCGAGCTCGCTGATCGCGGCGTAGAGCGGGGCATCCGTGCTGTACCGGTCGACGCTGCCGGCCTGCTCGCCCGTGACGAGCTCCTGGTTCGCGTACTCGGCGGTCTGCGTGGCGAAGAGGGTCTGACGGGCATCCTTGTCGCCGCCGGCGCCCGCGAAGCCCTGCTCGTCGCCGTAGTAGACGACCGGCTGGCCGCGCGTGAGGTACATGAGCTCGTGCGCGAGCACGGTGCGCTCGAGCGGCTGCGCGGTGTTCTGCAGGAAGAAGCCGACGCGGCCCATGTCGTGGTTGCCGAGGAAGGTCGGCAGCGCCGTCGACGACGAGTCGGGGGTCGTGTAGCGGTCGTCGCCCGCGAAGAGCTCCTGCAGGCCCTTCGCCGAGTTGCCGGCCGCGAACGAGACGGCCTTCTGCTGGAAGGTGAAGTCGAGCACCGAGTTCATGTCGGTGTCTCGGATGTACGGCGCGAGCTTGACCGGGTCGGCGTCGTAGACCTCGCCGAACATGAAGAAGTCGGGCTTGCCAGCGACGTTCTGCGCGTAGTCGAGCACCTCGGTGCTCCACTGCTCCCAGAACTCGAAGTTCACGTGCTTCGCGGTGTCGATGCGGAAGCCGTCGATGCCGAGGTCGATCCACTGCTGGTAGACGTCGACGAAGCCGTTCACGACGGTCGGATGCTCGGTCATGAGGTCGTCGAGCCCGACGAAGTCGCCGAAGGTGACCGACTCGCCCGTCCACGTCGAGTCGCCGCGGTTGTGGTACAGCGTCGGGTCGTTGAGCCAGGCCGGAACCTTCAGCTCCTCTTTGCCCGGCGCGATCACCGGCGTGTACGGGAAGCTCGTCGCCGCGTCGAGCGCGGGGAAGTCACCGGTGCCGGCGTAGTCGCCCGGGTCGAACGCGGTGCCGTTCGCGTCGCGGTACGGCTCGGTGGCCTGGTCGATGTACGAGTACTGGCCCTCCTCGTACGAGATGACGTCGGCGGTGTGGTTGGTGATGATGTCGAAGTAGATCTTGAAGCCGCGCGCGTGCGCCTCGTCGATGAGGGCCTCGAGCTCGGCGTTCGTGCCGAGGTGCGGGTCGATCTGGGTGAAGTCGGTGATCCAGTAGCCGTGGTAGCCGGCCGAGGCGTTGGCGCCCTCGCCCTGCACGGGCTGGTTCTTGAAGCTCGGCGTGAACCAGATCGCGGTCGTGCCGAGGCCCGCGATGTAGTCGAGGTTCTCGCGGATGCCCGCGATGTCGCCGCCGTGGTAGAAGCCCTTGTCGGTCGGGTCGAAGCCCGTGACCATGCGGTCGCCCTCGAGCCCGCCGGTGTCGTTCGAGGCGTCGCCGTTGGCGAAGCGGTCGGTCATGACGAAGTAGAAGCTCTCGTCGCTGCCAGCCTGGCGCACGGGCGGGGCGACGATGGCGTCGTCGGCGGGCGAGTAGGCGCCCGCCATGCTGAGCAGCTCGAGGCCGACGCGCTGCGTGGCCTCGTCGAAGGTGACGCGCACGGTCGCGTCGCCGGCCACGGTGAGCGGGATGTTGCTGCCACCGCCGTCGAGGCCCCACGAGGCATCCCACGTGTCGTTCGCCGCGACCTTGTACTCGTAGTTGCCGGCCGGGATCGTGAACTCGGCCGAGACGACGCCGGGCGTGCCGGTCGGGGCGAGCTCGGTCTCGGCGCACGCGGGATCCCAGTCGCCGGCGCAGCCGAGCTCGGACTGCAGCGAGCCGACGAGGGCGTACGTGTCGCCCTCGGCGGAAGCGGCGGGCAGCGGCACCGTCGCGAGGAGGGAGCCGGCGAGCGCTCCGGCGGTGAGGGTGGCGGTCAGCGTGCGGATGCTCGCGCGTGAGGTCATCGTCGACTCCGGTTGTTGCGGCGCAGCGACGCGCCAGGGGTGGTCGGGCCGACGCTAGCAAGCGGCGAGACGATCTGCAAGCGTTTGCACGATCATCCCCCGAATGCGGGCCGTCAGGGCCCGGAACCGGCGGTGCGAGTGCACCCTGAATCGGCTTCACTCCCTGTGGAACCGGCCTGGAACGCAGCGGGAACGGAGTGGAACCGCTTGCACTCCGGGCGCCTGGCACAGCACGACGCCCCGCGATCGCCCAGGATCGCGGGGCGTCGGAGCAGCCGCTGGGGCCTACAGGCCGCTGTACGAGTGCAGGCCCTTGAAGAAGAGGTTGACGACCGTGTAGTTGAAGATCACGGCGCTGAAGCCGATGATCGCGAGCCACGCCGAGCGGTCGCCGCGCCAGCCGCGAGTCGCGCGCGCGTGGATGTAGCCGGCGAAGAGCGTCCAGATGATGAAGGTCCAGACCTCCTTCGTGTCCCAGCCCCAGTAGCGGCCCCAGGCGCGCTCGGCCCAGATGGCGCCGGCGATGAGGGTGAAGGTCCAGAACACGAAGCCGACGACGTTGACCCGGTAGGCGAGCGACTCGAGGGCGGATGCTCCCGGCAGAGTGTGCACGAAACGCAGCCCCTCAGCCTTCGACGCGGCGGCCCGCGAGCGGATGAGCTGCATGATCGACAGCCCGGCGCCGATCGCGAAGAAGCCGGTCGCGAGCGTCGCCACGAGCACGTGGATGACGAGCCAGCTCGACTGCAGCGGCGGCGGGGTCGGCACGACGTCGACGTAGAAGTTCGTCGTCACGATGCCGAGCGACAGCAGCGTGAAGCCCGAGATGTAGGCGCCGAGGTAGCGCACGTCCTTCCAGAGCAGCGCGCCGAGGAAGGTGCCCATGCCCATGGCCGTCGCAGTGAGGCCGAACTCGAACATGTTGGCCCAGGGCACGCGCTCGGCCGCGATGCCGCGGGTCAGCACCGCGCCGAGGTGCAGCAGCCAGCCGAGGGCGGCGAGGGCGACCGCGGCCCGCTGGAAGCGGGTCGCACCGACGGGGGCGGCCCCGCCCGGGGTGTCGAGACCGGATGCCCGGCTCGACGTGGGGCGCACGGCCGTGGCCGTCGCGGCTCCGCCCGCGGCGGCGCGCACGGCACCGGCCGCGCTCGCGCTCGAGGCGTTCAGCACGGGTGCGGCCTCGGTGCGGGCGGCCTCGGCCGCATCCGCCGCCGACGGCGCAGCCGACCGCTTCGCGAGGTCGAGCGTGAACAGGATGAAGGCGATCGTGTACACGCCCATGGCGGAGTACACGGCGACGAGCGAGTAGGCGACGAGGTTCTCCATCAGGTCTCCAGGGTAGGCGCGAGTCGCTGGGAATGAGCATCGGCGAGGTCGGCGACGGCCTGCTCGAGGCCGGGGTCGTCGCCGCGGGCGAGGCCGGCGTACTCCAGGCGCACGCCGTCGGCGGTCGACGTCGCGACGACCCAGAGGCGGCGGCGCGGCACGAAGAGGCTCACGATGAGCCCGCCGAGCACGAGCAGCGAGAAGATCAGCACGCCCGTCTGCGTCGGGTCGTGGTGGATCTCGATCGAGACGAATCGGCGGAGGTCACGAAACTCGACCGTCCCCAGGCCGTCCGGCAGACTCACCGTCTGCCCGAGGCCGAGGACGAGCGGCTCCGCTGGCGCGTCCCGACCGGCGATCGGAGTGAGCCCGTCGGTATCCAGCGCGTAGGCATTTCGAGAAACGCCGTCGTCGAGCCCCAGGTCGCCGGTGAAGGCGTTGAACGTCAGCACCGGCTGGTCGGGCTCGGGGAAGACCGACGACAGGGCGCCCGAGTCGAGCTGGATCGCCGAGGGATACAGGAACCCGATCATGCCGAGCTGCTCGTCGAGACCCTGCGGCACCTTGATGATGCCGAGACTCGTGAGATTGGCATCCTGCGGCAAGTACGGCACGGGCTCGTCGAAGACCACCTGACCATCGCCGTTGCGGATGGTGATCACCGGGGCGAACCCGTTGCCGAGCAGGTACACGGTGGTGCCGGCGATACTGAGCGGCTCGTTGACTTTCAGCTGCCGCTCGCGCTCCACGCCACCCGTCACCTCCGTCAGCGTGGCCGTGAAGTCGAGCGGTTGAGCCTGGCCCGTCGTGCGATCGATGCCGTACTCCGGGTCGAACTCGTCAAGACGAAGACCGTACGGGTCGAGGCGGACATCGTCGAAGAAGCGACCGGGGTTGAAGGAGTCGTAGGTGCCGAGCTGGTTCACGAAGGTCTGCCCCTCGACGATGACCTTCTGACCGTTGTAGCCGAAGCCGCCGGCGAAGCCGATCGTGGCGAGCACCCCGACGAGGGCCATGTGGAACACGAGGTTGCCGGTCTCGCGCAGGTATCCGCGCTCGGCCGAGAGCGAGTCGCCGTAGCGCTCGACGCGGTACCGGCGGCGGCGCAGCTCGGCGCGCGCGGCCTCGAGCGCCGTCTCGACGTCGGCGGGGGCATCCGTCGCCCGGTAGCCGACCAGGCGGTTGAGGCGAGCCGGCGTCTTCGGCGGGGCCGCCCGCAGCGCGCGGGCGTGGTGCACCGTGCGCGGGATGATGCAGCCGATGAGCGAGACGAACAGCAGCAGGTAGATGGCCGAGAACCACACCGAGGTGTAGGTGTCGAAGACCTGCAGGGTGTTGAGGACGTCGTAGAGCTCGGGATTGTTGCGTCGGTACTGCACGACGCCGTTCGGGTCGGCCGAGCGCTGCGGCACGAGCGAGCCGGGGATCGCCGCGACCGCGAGCAGCAGCAGCAGCACGAGCGCCGTGCGCATACTGGTCAGCTGGCGCCAGGCGAAGCGCAGCCAGCCGACGACGCCGAGGGCCGGCTGGGCGATCGCGGATGCTGCGCTTGCCTCGCCCGACCGCTCGCGCTCGGCGCTCGACTCAGCGCGCTCCGCGGCGAGCGCCTCCGCGTCGATGTGGTCAGAGGGGCGTAACGGTTCCACTGATCACCGCCCCGAGGCTCGAGACGAACAGCTGCCAGAGGCCCGTGACCATGGCCAGGCCGATGACGATGAGCAGGGCGCCTCCGATGATGTTGATGACGCGGATGTTGCGCCGAAGCCACGCCGTCGCCCCCGCCGCCCAGCGGAAGCCGAGTGCGATGAGCAGGAACGGCACGCCGAGGCCCAGGCAGTACACGAGGGCGATGAGCGCCGCCCGCCCGAGGTCGCCCTCGTTGAGCACGAGCGCGTTGACGGCCACGAGGGTCGGGCCGATGCACGGCGCCCAGCCGAGCCCGAAGACGATGCCGAGCACGGGGGCGCCCGCGAGGCCCGTGCGCGCCGCGATGCGGGGCTTCAGCGTGCGCTGCAGGAACGACACCTGCCCGATGAAGACGAGCCCCATGATCACGACGACGACGCCCGCGACGCGCGTAATGAGGTCGAGGTACTGCTGCAGCAGGAACCCCGCGGTCGCGAACACGATCGAGAACGCGACGAACACGACCGAGAAGCCGAGCACGAACAGCAGCACGCCGAGCACCAGTCGGCCGCGCTCGGAGCGATTCTGCGCCGGCCGGGTGATGCCGCCGACGTAGGCGAGGTAGGCGGGCACGAGCGGCAGCACGCACGGCGAGGCGAAGGCCAGGAACCCGGCGGCGAGCGCGATCGGCAGCGCGAGCAGCAGGTTGCCGCTCAGCACGATCTCGCCGATCGGGTTGACCACGCCGATCAGCTCGACTCGGCGAGGGTGTCGGTGATCATGGCGCGCAGGGTCGAGGGCTCGGAGACGAGACCCGAGATGCGCGCCGCGACCCGGCCCTGAGCATCCACGACGAGGGTCGTCGGCACGGCCGTCGGCGAGACCTGGCCGGCGAAAGCGAGGCGCACCGCACCGCTGTCGACATCGAGGATCGAGGGGTAGGAGATGCCGAACTCCTCCGCGAAGGCGAGAGACTGGGCGGCCGAATCGCGGATGTTCACGCCGACGAAGGGCACGCCGGCGCCGCCCTGCTCGTCGGCGAACTCCTGGTACAGCGCCTCGAGGTCGGGTGCCTCGACTCGGCACGGCGGGCAGGAGGCGTACCAGAAGTTCACGACGTACACCTGGCCGGCGAGGTCGTCGCTGGAGAGGGTGCCCCCCTCATCGAGCGGGGCAGCCTCCCAGCTGATCGGCTCGCCGCGATCCTCCGGCGCGATGACCGTGTAGGCGCCGTCGCCCGAGATGTAGCCCTGCCCGGAGCCCGAGCGGTACTGCTCGGCGAGCGGGTTGGACGTGCAGCCGGAGAGCACGAGCGCGGCGGCCGCGGCGAGCGCGGCGACGACGCGCAGCGGGCGACGGCGGGAGGGAAGGGGGCTGGTCACACTGCTCCGAGGTCGATGGCGTTCTCAAGTAAGTCTGCCGCGGGATCCTGATAGCCGATCTCAGTGAAGGCCCCGTCGCGCCACGCGAAGCTCGTCACGCTCGACAGCGAGCAGCGGCGCTTGCGCGGGTCGTGGGCGAGACGCTTGCCGGCCACGGCGCGGTGGGCCATCCAGATCGGCAGCTGATGGCTCACCATGACGACCTCGCCCGAGTCGGTGCGCTCGTGGGCGTCGCGCATGGCGGCGAGCATCCGCGCCGCGATCTCGGCGAAGGGCTCGCCCCAGCTGGGCGTCGACGGGTCGCGCATGAGGTGCCAGTGCTTGGGGTGCATGAGGGTGCGACGATCCATGCGCTTGCCCTCGAACCGGTTCGTCGGCTCGATGATGCGCTCGTCGGTGTGGATCGGCAGGCCGAACGCCTCCGCCCACGGGGCCGCGCTCTCCTGGGCGCGCTGCAGCGGACTCGCGTACACGGCCGTCACCGGATGCCCGGCGAGCGCCTGCACGGCCGACGCGGCCATGCGGTGCCCGAGCTCGCTGAGCCCGAAGCCCTCCAGCCGCCCGTAGAGCACGCGCTTCGGGTTGTGCACCTCGCCGTGCCGCACGAGATGGACGAGGTCGGCGGGCATGCCCCCAGTCTAGAAGCGGGCGGATGCTCGGACGCACGCGTCAGTGAGCCGCGGGCCCGTAGTTCGTGCACAGCGCCACGGAGTCGCCGGTCGCGTCGAGAAGCCGTTCGGCCGTGCGGAGCAGATCGATGAGCTCCGGGTGAGCGATTGAGTACAGCGAGGAGCGGCCGACTGGGCGCACCACCACCAGATCGCATTCGCGGAGACAGGCGAGATGCTGGGAGACGGTGGACTGCGCCATGCCGAGCTGCGCGGTGATCTCGGCAACCTTCCTCTCGCCGCTCATCAGGAGCTGCAGGATACCCAGGCGAGTGGGATCCGCGAGCCCATGGAAGAGGGCAGCCGCCGGTTGGAGGGCGGCCCGAGGGGAAACGGACGTCATCATCGTCATGACCCGAATGCTAGGTGTCAGGTGAGGAGGTCGAGGAGCCGAGGAACCACACCCGACTCGATGAGGATGAAGAGGCCCAGGCCGATGAAGACCGCGGGAACGAGCCAGTGCTCGATCCTCTCGAGCATCTCCGTGATACTCCGATTCGTGCCGATCGCCCGCCCCAGCAGGCACCACACGGCTACAAGAACCAGGAATACCGCGATGGTGATCGCCGTGTCGGTCGGGGAGATGGTCCGGAACACGGGCGTGTAGAGGGAGATGTTGTCCGCGCCGTTCGCGATCGTTATCCCGGCGACACCGAGAAGCCCGACCGCTTTTAGCGCGGATTCCGCTTCGTCGTCGTCACGGCCTTTGCGGAGCGCACGGACGAGCCCGATCACTCCGATGACCAAGGGAATCATGCCGAGGAAGCCGACCCACTGGTCCGGAACGATGGTCAGGCCCAGCGCGGCGACCACGCTGATCGCGACCAGGGTGCTGAAACCGAGGTACTGACCCAGCACGATCTGCCACGGACGAGGGCCGCCCCGCGTGGAGGCGAGGAACAGCACCGTGAGCACCACGATGTCGTCGATATTGGTCGCGGCGAACATGCCGGCGGCGGCGGCGATCGTCGAAAACACCTGAACTCCCTGAGTGAGGCAAACATCAGACTTTGCCGATGATATCGCAAGCCAGCGATGATCTGCGCGCGGGAGGGCGCCCGGTCTCGCGCCCTGGCCGGGCCCGAGCCGCGCATCCGCCCGCCGGTAGGCTGTTCTCTCGTGACTCGCACCCTCATCAAGAACCTCGCCCCCCTGCCCGACGGAACCGTGACCGTGGCCGGGTGGGTGGATACGGTGCGCGACCAGAAGAAGGTGCAGTTCGTCATCCTGCGCGACGAGTCGGGCGCAGTGCAGCTCGTGAACCCCGCCGTTCGCGAGCTCGGCGACGACGCCGACGACGCCGCGCGGTCGGCGCTCGCGCTCACCGAGACGATCTCGGGCCTCGCGCACGGCTCGATGGTGCGCGTCACCGGCGAGCTCAAGCACGACGAGCGGGTGAAGCTCGGCGGTATCGAGGTGAAGATCGGCTCGCTCGAGGTCGTGAGCGAGGCGCTGCCCGAGACGCCCATCGCCGACGACTCGAGCCTCGACAAGCGGCTCGACTGGCGGTTCCTCGACCTGCGGCGCCCCGAGGCGAACCTCATCTTCCGCGTGCAGACGACGTTCGAGCACGCGCTGCGCACCTGGTGGGTCGAGCACGACTTCGTCGAGATCCACACCCCGAAGCTCATGGCGAGCGCCTCCGAGTCGCGCGCCGAGCTGTTCGAGCTCGAGTACTTCGAGGGCAAGGCGTACCTCTCGCAGAGCCCCCAGTTCTTCAAGCAGATGGCGCAGCCGGCCGGCTTCGGCCGCGTGTTCGAGATCGCCCCCGCCTTCCGCGCCGACCCCTCGTTCACCTCGCGCCACGCGACCGAGTTCACGTCGATCGACGCCGAGTTCAGCTGGATCGACTCGCACGAGGACGTCATGGCCATGCACGAGCAGGTGCTGGTGGCCGCCTTCACGGCCGTCGTCGAGCAGCACGGTGCCGAGATCGAAGCGGCGTTCGGGGTCCAGCTACAGGTGCCGACGACGCCGTTCCCGCGCATCCCCCTCGCGGAAGCGCTCGAGATCGTGAAGGCCCGCGGCTACGAGGTGCCCCGCACCGACGGCGACCTCGACCCGGAGGGCGAACGCCAGCTGTCGGCCCACGTGCGCGAGGCGTACGGCCACGACTTCGTGTTCGTCACCGACTACGCCAGCGGGATCCGGCCGTTCTACCACATGCGTCACGAGGGGGATGCGGGGCTCACGAACAGCTACGACCTCGTGTACAACGGCACCGAGATCTCCACCGGGGCCCAGCGCGAGCACCGGGTCGACGTGCTCATGGCGCAGGCGCAGGAGAAGGGCCTCGAGCCCGAGGAGCTCGAGTTCTACCTCGACTTCTTCCGCTACGGCGTGCCGCCCCACGGTGGCTTCGGCATGGGGCTCGCTCGCGTGCTCATGCTCATGCTCGGGCTCGGGTCGATCCGCGAGACCACGTACCTGTTCCGCGGGCCGACGCGCCTGCTGCCGTAGCGGGCGATCGCTCGGGGGCGGCTCAGGTCTCGTCGACCACCGTCGCCCCGCCGGCGCTCTTCATGACCGACTCGATCGCGCTCACGCACGAGGCCTTGGCGACGTAGGTCTCGCTGATCGCAAGGGTCTGCCCGTTGGAGGAGACGATCTTCCACATGAAGGGCTCCTTCTCGCTCTTCGTGCGGCTGATGACGAACTTCATGGCGGGCTCCCTCGAACCGGGCCGCTCCGTTGCGGCCGCTCTGACGCGAGCGTACGACCAGGAAGGCGGTGCCGCTAGAGGCGATCGATTCCGCGCCTCTACACCTCGAAATCGGGGCGGATGCTCCAGCCGGTGTACTGCTCGAGCGCGGCCATGAGGCGCAGCGCCTCGAGCACCGCGTGCTCGTGGCTGACCGTCGAGTAGACGTCGATGGCGAGCGGCGGCGGCTCGCCGAACTTGGGGATCTCGATCTCGGCGCGGGCCCCGCCCTCGAGCTCGATGTACGGCCGCATTGTGCGGGCCTCGCGCACCGGGCTGTCGACGGCGAGGGCGACGATCGCGAGCGCGTCGATCTTCGTGACGGGGCTGCGCACGACGATGGTCGCGCACCACTCCGGGGTGCCGTCACCGGCGCGGCCGGCGCGCGGCCGGAGGGCGGCCAGGAAGTCGCGGACGGGGTCGATCACGCCGCCACGATAGGCGGCGCGGCTGAGCGGCGGCTCGGCGCGCGGGCGAGCATCCGCGGAGAGGTCGAGTGCCGGGGAATAACGCTGGCATCTATGCGTTTGCATGGATATCATCGGCACGATACGTCAGGAGACCACCATGACCGCCGCCACCGAGGGCCTGCACCACGTCACCGCGATCGCGGGCGACCCGCAGAAGAACATCGACTTCTACATCACCGGGCTCGGGCTGCGGCTCGTGAAGAAGACCGTCAACTTCGACGACCCCGGCACCTACCACCTGTACTACGGCGACGAGTCGGGCCGCCCCGGCACGCTCATGACGTTCTTCCCGTGGCGGGGCATCCAGCCCGGGCGCATCGGCGCCGGCCAGTCGACCTCGACCGCGTTCAGCGTGCCCGCCGGGTCGCTCGGCTGGTGGGTCGACCACTTCGCCTCCGTCGGCGCCGAGGCGCGCATCACCTCGACCTCGTCGAGCGAGGAGCGCCTGCTCGTGCACGACCCCGACGGTCTCGCCATCGAGCTCGTCGCCACCCACGAGCACGACCCGCGCGACCCCTGGGATTCGGCGAGCGTGCCGGCCGAGCACGCCATCCGCGGCCAGCACTCGAGCGTGCTCACCGTGCGCGACGCCGACAGCACCATCGCGCTCATGGTCAACGACCTCGGGATGCGCGTCGTCGAGCAGGAGGGCAACCGCACCCGTCTGGCCGCCGGTGAGGGGATGCCCGGCGCCCTCGTCGACGTGCACGCCTCGTCGCTCGCGCCCACCGGCCTGACCGCCGGCGGCACCGTGCACCACATCGCCTTCCGCGTGCCCGACCAGGCGACGCAGCAGCGCTGGCGCGACGAGCTCGCGAGCAAGGGGCACCGGGTCACCGAGATCCTCGACCGGCAGTACTTCACCTCCATCTACTTCCGCGAGCCGGGCGGCGTGCTGTTCGAGATCGCGACCGACACCCCCGGCTTCGCGATCGACGAGCCGCTGCTCGAGCTCGGCCGCGCGCTCAAGCTGCCGCCGTGGCTCGAGCCCTCGCGCGAGGCGATCGAGGCGCGCGTCGTGCCCGTGACGCTGCCGGCGGAGAACAACCCGGAGGTCGCCGCGTGAGCGGGGCAGTCTCGCTCGACGCCTGGCCGCACCTGTTCGAGCCGGGGTCGCCCGACGCTCCCGTGCTGCTCACGCTGCACGGCACGGGCGGGAACGAAGCCGAGATCGCCGCGATCGCACCGCACCTGCTGCCGGGGGCGGGCATCCTCTCGCCGCGCGGTCGGGTGAGCGAGCACGGCATGAACCGGTGGTTCCGGCGCATCGCCGAGGGAGTGTTCGACGTCGACGACGTCATCGCGCGCGCCGGCGAGCTCGCCGCCTTCATCGCCCTCGCCCGGGCGCACTACGGCCTGGGCGATCGGCGGATGCTCGCCGTCGGCTTCTCGAACGGCGCCAACATCGCCCTCGCCACGGCCCTGCTGCACCCCGAGGCGCTCGACCGCGTCGTCGCGTTCAGCGGCATGTTCCCGTTCGGCGACCGCGACCCGATCGGCGACGTCTCGGGTGTGCGGCTGCTGCTCGCCAACGGCGTCGCCGACCCGATGGCGCCCGCGGCGAGCGTCGCGCACCTGGCCGCGGTGGCGGCCGCGCACGGTGCCGAGGTGACGCGGCACGAGCGCGCCGGCGGGCACGGCATCGACGGCAGCGACCTCGCGGCCGCGCGGGAGTTCGTCGCCGCCCAGGCGGCGTAGGCGGCCGCGCGGGCCTTCGTCGCCGCGCAGGCGGGGTAGGCGGCCGCGCGGGCGGAGGACGTGCCCTTGCGACGAGAGCGTGCGCTCACGCGCACGTGGTTGTCGGAAGGGCACGGGCGGGCCTCGGGCGCGGCGGGCGCCGCGCGCGGCGCTCGCTGCAGCGGCAGCTGCGCAGATACGCAACTGGCAGCGGGCGGCGCAGCGTCGCACGGGATGTACCGAGCGGGGCGACTAGCGCATGCGCAGGTCGGCCTCGATCGAGGCCGTCGCGCGCTGCAGGGCGGGCAGCACGCGGGCGAGCTCCGACTCGGGGTCGCCGCGGCGGGCCGTGGAGACGTTGACCGCCGCGACCACGGAGCCCGAGGCGTCGCGCACCGGGGCGGCGATCGACCGCAGGCCCTCCTCCAGCTCGCCGTCGACGAGGGCGAAGCCCCCGCGGCGCACGCGCTCGAGCTCGGCGAGCAGCACCGTGCGGTCGACGAGCGTGGTCGGCGTGAACGGGTGCGGGCGCGATGCGGCGAGCACGGCATCCGCCTCATCGACGGGAAGCGCCGCGAGGAGCACGCGACCCAGCGAGGTCGCCCAGGCGGGGAAGCGGGTGCCGAGCTGGATGCTCACGCTCATGATGCGCCGCGTGGGCACCCGCGCGACGTAGACGACGTCGAGCCCGTCGAGCACCGCGAGCGACGACGACTCGTCGACCGCGTGCGACAGCCGCTCGAGGTGCGGCTGCGCGACCGCCGGCAGCGACAGCGACGACAGGTAGCTGTAGCCCAGCTCGAGCACGCGCGGGGTGAGCGCGAAGCGACGCTCGCTCGCGCGCACGTAGCCGAGCGTGACTAGCGTCGCGAGGAAGCGGCGGGCGGCGGCGCGCGGCACCTCGGCGCGCGCCGCAACCTCGCTCAGCGTGAGCTCGGCGTGGTCGGCGTCGAAGGCGCGGATGACCGCGAGGCCGCGCGCGAACGACTGCACGAAGTCGGCGCTCGCCTCGCCCGCAGCACCGCCGGCCTCGGCGGCGTCGACGGGCTCAGCGGTCATGCGCTCATCTTTCCAGAACGACCGCGAGGCCCTGGCCGACGCCGATGCACAGCGCGACGACCGCGACGCCGCCGCCGCGCCGCCGCAGCTCGTGCGCGGCGTGGCCGAGGATGCGCCCGCCCGAGGCGCCGAGCGGGTGGCCGATCGCGATGGCGCCGCCGTGGATGTTCACGCGCTCGGGGTCGAGCTCGGGCCACAGGCGGATGCACGCGAGCGACTGCGACGAGAACGCCTCGTTGAGCTCGACGAGGTCGACATCGGCCCACGTGCGGCCGGCGCGGGCGAGCGCCCGGTTCGCGGCCTCGACGGGCGCGACGCCGAACACGTCGGGGTCGTTGCCGAAGGCGGCGCGACCCGCGATGCGGGCGAGCGGCTCGGCGTCGATCGCGCCCTCGGCGCCGAGCAGCACGGCCGAGGCGCCGTCGTTGATCGACGAGGAGTTGCCGGCCGTGACCGTGCCGTCGGCGGCGAAGAGCGCCTTGAGGCCGCCGAGGCGCTCGAGGGTCGTGTCGTCGCGGATGCCCTCGTCGCGCGCGAGCTCGTGCCCCTGCACCTGCACGATCTCGCCGTCGTAGACGCCGTCGGCCCAGGCGCGCGCGGCGAGCTCGTGGCTGCGCAGCGCGAAGGCGTCCTGGTCGCCGCGCGAGATCCCGTGGATGGTCGCGAGCTTCTCGGCCGACTCGCCGTTCGAGATCGTCCACTCCTTGGGCAGGGCGCGGTTGACCATGCGCCAGCCGATCGCGGTGTTCCACAGCGTCGGGTTGCCGATCGCGGGGTAGGGCTTCGGCGACTTCTCGAGCACGTACGGGGCGCGGCTCATCGACTCGACGCCGCCGGCGAGGATCACCTCGGCGTCGCCCGACTCGATGGCGCGCGAGCCCTGGATGACCGCGTCGAGCGACGAGCCGCACAGGCGATTGACGGTCGTGCCCGTGACGGTGGTCGGGAAGCCCGCGAGCAGGGCACCGAAGCGCGCGACGTTGCGGTTGTCCTCCCCCGCCTGGTTCGCGTCGCCGAAGACGACGTCGTCGATGCGGGCCGGGTCAAGGCCAGCCCGATCGACGGCGGCGCGCATGACCGTCGCCGCGAGGTCGTCGGGCCGCACGTCGGCGAGGGCCCCGCCCGCGCGGCCGAACGGGGTGCGCACGGCGTCGTAGACGAAGGTCGCGGTCATCAGGACTCCTCGGGGGTGGCGGCCTCGACGACCACGGTCAGGGCGAGCCCGGTGAGCTCGCGCAGCTCGTCGAGGGTCGTCGTGCCGAACAGCTCGCGCACGGCGAAGCCCTCGGGAGTCACGTCGAAGACGGCCCGGTCGGTGTAGACGCGCGTGACGCAGCCGACGCCCGTGAGCGGGTAGGTGCAGGCCGCGACGAGCTTCGACTCGCCTCCCTTGGTCATGAGGTCGGTCATGACGTAGACGTCCTTCGCGCCGATGGCGAGATCCATTGCGCCGCCGACGGCGGGAATCGCGTCGGGTGCGCCCGTCGACCAGTTGGCGAGGTCGCCGGTCTGCGACACCTGGAAAGCCCCGAGGATGCACAGATCGAGGTGCCCGCCACGCATCATGCCGAACGAGTCGGCGTGGTGGAAGTAGGCGGCGCCCGGCAGCTCGGTGACGGCGAGCTTGCCGGCGTTGATGAGGTCGGGGTCGACGTGACCCGGTGCCGGCGCGGGGCCCATGCCGAGCATCCCGTTCTCGGTGTGGAGGATGACCTCCGAGCCGGGCGGCAGATGATCGGCGACGAGCGTCGGTGCGCCGATGCCCAGGTTGACGTAGGCGCCGTCGGGGATGTCCGCGGCGACGCGGCGCGCGAGGGCGTCGCGATCGAGACGGTCGGTCATCGGTCTCCTCCAGCGGTCGAGGTGGCGGCCGGGTCGTCGAGTCGCTCGGCGAGCGGCTCGCCCTGCAGATCGACGCCGCCGACGAACTCGCCGTCGCGCAGCCAGCGGCGGTTGCCGACCGCGACGACGCGGTCGACGAAGATGCCGGGCGTCACGATGGCCTCGGGGTCGAGCGAGCCGAGCGGCACGATCTCGTCGACCTGCACGACCGTGGTCGTCGCGGCGGTCGCCATGATGGGGCCGAAGTTGCGGGCCGTGCGGCGGTAGACGACGTTGCCCCAGCGGTCGGCGCGCAGGCCGCTGATGAGCGCGACGTCGGCACGGATGGGGTGCTCGAGCAGGTAGGTGCGGCCGTCGATCTCGCGGTGCTCCTTGCCCTCGGCGAGCGGCGTGCCGACGGCGGTCGGCGAGTAGAAGGCGCCGATGCCGGCCCCGGCGGCGCGGATGCGCTCGGCGAGGTTGCCCTGCGGCACGAGCTCGAGCTCGAGGCGGCCCTCGCGGTAGGCGCGGTCGAAGTGCCACGAGTCGCTCTGGCGCGGGAACGAGCAGACGACCTTGCGCACGCGGCCCTCGGCGATGAGGCGGGCGAGCCCGACGTCGCCGCCGCCGGCGTTGTTGCTGACGATCGTGAGCTCGCTCGCTCCGGCGTCGATGAGGGCGTCGATGAGCTCGACGGGCTGGCCGGCGCGGCCGAAGCCGCCGACCATCACGGTCGCCCCGTCGCGGATGCCGGCGACCGCCTCGCGGAGGTCGGCGACGGTCTTGTCGATCATGCTGCGGTCCGCTTCTGCGACGGATGCCCGCCGCGAGTTGTTCGCTATGCGAACGAGTGTTCGCATAGTATCCATCGTAACGCCGACGCCCGCCGAGCGGAAGAGCTCGACGGGCGTCGGGGGTGCGGCGTTCGCTCAGCGCCGGCGGCGGTGCACCGACTGCGGCGTGAGGTAGGCCTCGAGACCCTCGACGCCGTACTCCACGCCCATGCCCGAGTCATGGCGACCGCCGAACGGCGCGGAGTGGTTCGAGGCGAAGAAGTTGATGCCGACCGATCCCGTGTCGACGCGGCGGGCCACCTCGAACGCGCGATCCTCATCGGCGCCGAAGACGATGCCGCCGAGGCCGAAGGGGGTGTCGTTCGCCACCTCGATCGCGTGCTCGACATCGCGCACCGGGATGATCGTGATGACGGGCCCGAAGATCTCCTCGCGCGCGATCGTCATCTCGGGGGTCACGTCGGCGAAGACGGTCGGCACGACGAAGGTGCCGATGCCGGCCGGGTTGGGCAGGTCGCCGCCGGCGACGACGCGCGCGCCCTCGTCGACGCCCGAGCGGATGTACCCGCGTACGGTCGCCTCCTGGGCGGCGGTCGCCGTCGGCCCGAAGACCGTGATCGGGTCGAGCGGGTCGCCGAGGGGCGAGTTCGCGATCGTCTCCGCGACGAGATCGACGACCGCGGCCTCGTTCTCGGGCGTGACCAGGATGCGCGTGGAGATGTAGCAGGTCTGGCCCGTGTTGCGCAGGCAGCTGCGCACGAGCACCGACCGCAGGTGCTCGAGGTCGGCGTCGGGCAGCACGATCGCCGACGACTTGCCGCCGAGCTCGAGCGTGACGGGGCGCAGCAGCTCGCCGCAGGCCGCGGCGATCCTGCGACCCACGGGCGTCGAGCCCGTGAAGGCGACCTTCGCGACGTCGGGGTGACGCACGAGCAGGTCGCCCGCGGCGCCGTTGCCGGTGAGGAAATTCACGACGCCCGGCGGGAACCCCGCGGCGGCGGCCGCGTCGACGAGGAAGCGCGTCGACAGCGGCGTCGGCGAGGCGGGCTTCATGACGACCGTGCAGCCCGCGAGCAGGGCGGGCGCGAGCTTGATGACGACGAGGTTGATGGGGAAGTTCCACGGCGCGATGAGTGCGCACACCCCGATCGGGTCGCGGTTCACGACCGTCTCGTTGACGCCGTCGGGGAAGGGCCGGATGTCGTCGCGCTCGAGGTGCGAGGCGAGCCCGGCGAAGTGGCGCAGGATCGACGCGGCGTTCGCCGCCGCCTTCGCCGTCTCGGCGACCGGCGAGCCGTTCTCGAGCGTGTTGGTGAGGCCGAGGGGCACGGCGCGCGCCTCCACCTCGTCGGCCATACGGCGCAGCAGCTCGGCACGGTGCGCGGGGGTGGTCGCCCGCCAGCCGGCGAGCGCGGAGCGCGCGGCGGCGACAGCGGCATCCACATCGCGCTCGTCGGCGACCGGCACCGAGCCCCACTGCTCGCCCGTCGCCGGGTCGATGACGGGCGAGGTCGCGGTGCTGTGCGAGGGGCGCCAGGCTCCGTCGATGAACTGGTCGGTCACGTGCCGGTACGGCAGGCTCTCGACGGCCTCGGCGTGCGCCCGGCGCAGCGCCCCGACGTCGATCGTCACGGTCGAGGCGCTCACGAGAGCAGCTCCGTCTTCAGCAGCGCCTCGGCGCGCGCGAGCTCGGCCTCGGCCATCTGCACGGCCGCGTCGGTCAGCAGCTCGGGGACGATCTCCGAGCGCAGGCGACGGACGTACTCCGCGGGGCTGAGCCCGAACCAGCCGGAGGCGAGCGCGATGCCCGTCGGCGTGAAGCGCCACAGGCGGTCGGCGTCGCGCACGAGGCTATCCTCCAGCGAATGCGAGACCTGGCGCGTGTCGTGCCCGTCGATGATCGCCGTCACGCGCTCGATGAACGCGTCGTCGTATCCGAGCCCGGGCAGCACCTCGCGGGCGATGTCGCAGCCGAAGCGCTCGTGCTGGAACCGGATGTCGGCCTTGCGCCAGTCGCCGCCGAAGCCCTCGGAGATGATCTTCGTCTCGTCGACGCGCGCCCAGCCGGTGTCGTGCAGCAGGGTCGTGACGCGCACGAGTAGGGCATCCGCCTCGGGGTACGCGTCGCACAGGCGCTCGGCGTACGCGACCGAGATCGGGAGGTGGATGTCGTTGCTGCGCGTGCGCGACTCGGTCACGATCGCGCGCCAGACCGGATCGAGATCGGTGATCGCGGGGTTGCCCTGGATGGGCGAGGTGTCGACGGCGAGGGCGGTGGGAAGAGGCATGGCGGGCTCCTGGATCAGACGAGCGTGGGCGCGGCCGGCTCGACCACGGACTTCTTGAGCGGGACGGAGGTGTCGGCGGCCGCCTCGGGCGGGATCGTCGCGCCGCGGCCCAGGGCCGAGCGCACCGCCATGAAGTCGAGCGGCTGGTTGACGCAGTCGGCGGCGAGCAGCTCGCCGTCGCGGTAGTAGAGCACCGAGAACTTCTCGGTGTCGGGGTCGCCGCGCAGCACCGTCGCGTCGTACCCGGTCGACAGGCCCGCGATCTGCAGCTTGATGTCGGCCTGGTCGCTCCAGAACCAGGGCGTCGTGCGGTACTCGTGCGGGTCGCCCATGAGGGTCGCCGCGGCGACCTTCGCCTGCTCGAGCGCGTTGTGCACGCTCTCGAGGCGCACGCGCGGCAGGCTCCCGCGCGCGTAGGGGTTCGGCATGAGGGCGCAGTCGCCCGCGGCCACGATCGACGGGTCGGAGGTGCGGCACGCGGCGTCGACGACGATGCCGCCGTCGACCTCGAGGCCCAGCTGCTCGGCGAGCTCGGTGCGCGGCACGACGCCGATGCCGACGAGCACGACGTCGGCGAGGATCACGGTGCCGTCCTCGAGGCGCACGCCGCTGACGGCGTCGGCTCCCTCGATCGCGGCGATGCGGGCATCCAGCACCACATCGATGCCGCGCCGGCGGTGCGCGTCGAGGTAGAACGCGCTCGTCTGCTCGGAGACGACGCGGCCGACCAGGCGCGGCGCCGCCTCGAGCACGGTCACGGCGAGCCCGCGCTTGCGGGCTGAGGCCGCGACCTCGAGCCCGATGAAGCCGCCGCCGATGACGACGAGCGAGCGGGCCGACTCGAGGCCCTCGGCGATCGCGGCGGCGTCGTCGGCGGTGCGCAGGTAGTGCACGCCCGGCAGGTCGATGCCGGGCAGGTCGAGGCGGCGGGGCGCGGCTCCCGTGGTAAGCGCGAGACGCGCGAAGGGGATGCGGCGGCCGGTCTCGGTGACCGCCTCGCCTCCGCCGTCGGCGTGCCGCTCGATCGCGGCGATCGTCTCGCCCGTGACGACCTCGACATCGTGCTGCGCGAACCAGTCGGCGGTGCGGAAGATGAGGTCGTCGCTCGTGATCTCGCCCTGCAGGTACGCCTTCGACAGCGGGGGGCGCTGGTACGGGGCGTGCGGCTCGTCGCCGACGAGCACGATGGGGCGCTCGTCGCCGAGCTCGCGGAGTGTCGCCGCGAGCTGCACGCCCGCCTGCGATGCTCCGACGATCAGGGTCGCGTCGTTCGCGGTGGCGGCCATCTCACACCTGCTCGCTGGGGGTCGTGACCCGGTAGGTCTCGCCCTCGATGAGCTTGATCTGGCACGACAGGCGCGAGCGCTCCTCGCGCTCGACCGCGGTGCCGTCGAGCATCTCGTCCTCGAGCTCGCTCATCTCGCCGGCGATCGCCGCGGTCTCGTCGGAGACGAAGACGTGGCAGGTGGCGCACGACATGCTGCCGCCGCACTCGCCCACGATGCCGGGCACGCCGTTGCGCAGGGCGGTCTCCATGATCGAGACGCCGGGCGTGCCCTCGACGATGGTCTCGGTGCCGTCGTGGGCGGTGTAGATGACGGTGGTCACGGTTCCTCCTGGTGGTGTGGGTGGGCGGCGGAGCGTCAGAGGTACTGGCGGCCGCCGTCGACGACGAGGGTCTGCCCGGTGACGGAGCGGCTCGCCTCGTCGGCGAGGTAGAGCACGGTGCCGACGATGTCGTCGGGCTGGATGGCGCGGCGCAGCGCGCTGCGCTCGACGCCGTAGGTCTCGGCGCCCTCGATGAGGCCGTGGCTCGCCTCGGTGAGGGTAAAGCCCGGCGCGACGGTGTTGGCGGTGATGCCGCGCGGCCCGAGCTCGGTCGCCATGACGCGGGTGAGCCCGATGACGGCGGCCTTGCTCGCGACGTAGTGGGCCCACTGGGCCGAGCCGCTCATGACGGTCGCCGACGAGATGTTGATGATGCGCGAGCCTGCGCCGAGGTGCGGCGAGCAGGCCCGGACGACCTGCCAGGGACCCTTGGCGTTGACCGCCATGACGCGATCCCACTCGCCCTCGGCGATCTGCTCGAGCGGTGAGCGCGTGAGGGTCGCGTAGATCGCGGCGTTGTTGATGACGACGTCGATGCGCCCCCCGCCGAGCTCGGCGGCGGCCGCCGCGAGCGCGTCGGTCGAGTCGGCGCGCGTGACGTCTACGCCGACCGCGATGGCCCCGGCGAGGCCCGCCGCGACGCGCGTCGCGGCGGGCTCGTCGATGTCGGCGACGACCACGCGGTCACCGAGCGCGGCGAAGGCTTCGGCGAAGGCGCGGCCGAGGCCGCCCCCCGCCCCCGTCACGATCACCGTGCGCGGATTCCGCGTGGTCGTCATCGTCGTCTCCTCGTGTGCTCTCTGGCGGTTCCGGTGCGATCGCTCAGTCGAGGATCGTGACGGTGCCGGTGTTGCCGTCGACGCGGATGCGCTGACCGGTGCGGATCTCGGTCGACCCGGTGCCCGTGCCGGTGACGGCGGGCATGCCGTACTCGCGGCAGACGATGGCGGCGTGGCTCATCATGCCGCCGATGTCGGTCACGGTCGCCCGAATCTTGCCGAAGACCGGCACCCAGCTCGGCGCCGTGACGGGGGCGACGAGGATGTCGCCCTCCTGCACCTCGCTGAGCTGGCTCGCGCTCGAGATGACGCGCGCCGGGCCCTCGACGATGCCGGGCGAGGCCGCCATGCCCTTGAGGGTGCCCTCGACCTGCTCGCCCTCGCCGAGCCAATTCTGGATCTGCTCGGTCGTGATGCCCCACAGCATGAGCGTGAAAGGCTCGGTGATGACCTCCGGCGGGGTGTTGAGCGCCGGCTGCGGCCGAGCGGTCTCGAGCGCGGCGATGATGCCGCGGCGACGCTCGACCTCGGCGGGCCAGTAGTCGGGCCCGATCGCCGGTGCCCCGACCATCCACCCGTTGACGTAGTCGAACAGCACCTCGCGCACCTCGTCGCGGCGCAGGTAGAACATGTCGTTCGCCTGCGGCCAGAAGCCCTCGGCGTGCAGCACGCCGGAGAGCTGGCGCATCTTGCGCCAGAAGACGCCCATCGTCCAGTGCTCGATGTAGAAGTTGTGGTTCTCGACGTACGGGTACACCGTGCGGGCGAGACCCAGCTTGCCGCGGAAGGTCTCGAGTGCCTCGCCGTCGAGCAGCTCGGCGTACTCCTCGGTGATGCGGTCGCGCTCGACCACGAGGTGATCGATGTCGCGGTCGATGTCGGCGCCCGAGTGGATGCGGTCGATGTAGCCCTTGATGAACGCCAGCGGCGTCGAGGGCACGTCGCGCCAGTACTCGTCGTGAGCGTAGAAGCCGTTGCCCGTGGTGAAGTTGAACCACGGCTCCTGCGACTCCTTCCACTGCGCGAGCCACTCGGCGCCGCCGCTGCGGCCCGCGATGGCGGCGAGCACCGCATCCGCGTCGGAGGTGTCGGCGAAGACGTCGCTGAGGCCGTTCTTGACCGCGAGCTTGGCGAGCTTCTTGAGCTCGTCGTCAGGGCGGAAGAGCTCCATGTCGACGCCCTGCACCATCGTCGCGATCGCCTGGTCGGAGATGCGCGGGAAGACCGACTTGCAGAACATGAACAGGTCGAGGTAGGCGACGTAGCCCAGGTTGAGGAACTCGAAGTGGTACTGCCACGCGCGGTACGCCAGCGCGATCATGCGGTCGTAGTCGCCGAGCAGCTCGGTGCCGGGCCCCGTGCCCTTGCCGCTGAGCACGTCGTCGAGCGCGATCTTCTCGGGCAGGGCCGAGAACTCGATCGACTCCATCTCGTCGATCGTGGCGCGCAGCTTCGTGTGCCAGTTCTGAAGCAGGGTCTCCCAGTTCTGGAAGTAGTGACCGGCGCGCTCCATGAACTGGGGCACGCGCGCCTCGATCTGCTCGGGCGCGACGGCGACGGGCGACATGTACAGGTACCCGTTGTGGATGCGGTACTCGATGCCGTTCGCCGTCGGGATGAGCAGCTGGCGCGAGTTGTACTGCCCGAGGCAGCCGACCGCGAACTCGAAGCCGATCGTCTCGAACGGCTTCGTCACGGTGGGCCAGTGCTGGCTGTCGCAGAACCAGAACTTCGCCTCCTCGACGGCGCGGCGGTTCTCCTGGAAGACCAGGTTGTAGGCGTAGAGGTCCTTCCAGCCCTCGGCGCCGGCCGGCGGGGCCTGGTCGTAGGGGCTCGGGAACGACCGGGGGGCGGTCGACTCCCCCTCGAGGGAGGGGGCTGCAGTCGTCGTTGACATGCGGATCCTTTCGGCAGGGCAGAGAGGTGGTGCGGAGAGGTGGTGCGGAGGGCGTCGGCCGCGGGTCGGGCCGATGCGGGTCCGATCGGTCAGCGACCGATCTGGGTCAGGAGCGAGCGCGTGATGCTCTCGATGCCGAACCCCGACGTCGCCGTCGAGGGCTCGGTGGTCTTCGTCGACCAGACGGTCTCGGGTCGCGACTGCAGCAGCAGGAGGTTCTCGCCCTCCGGCAGCCCGCGGTCGATCGCCCACTCGATGTCCTGCGGGCAGCCGAAGTGCTTCTCGGCGCGCTTGGCGATCGCGGCGATCGCGGCGACGTCGGCGTCGCTCAGGCAGCGCACCGTGCGCCGCTCGGGCTCGACCTCGCGCTCGACGACGCCGCGGGCGGCGACGTCGGGGACGAGCTCGATGTGCTTGTCGCCGATGATCTCCTCCGACACGGTGCGCATGACCTTGTCGACGCGGAGGTTGTCGGGCGTGACGGTGCCCGAGACGACGAGCTCGCCGAGGCCCCAGGAGGCGTCGATCACGATGGTGGAGCGGTCGCCGTTCACGGGGTCGATCGTCATCGCGACGCCGGCGGTGCGCGCGTCGACCATCTTCTGCACGGCGACCGCCATCGACAGGCCCTCGTTGGGGATGCCGTTCTTGAGCCGGTAGACGATCGCGCGCGACGTGTAGAGGGAGGCCCAGCACCGGCGCACGTGCGCGGCGACCTCGTCGCGGCCGACGAGCCACAGGTAGGTGTCCTGCTGGCCGGCGAAGCTCGCGTCGGGGAGATCCTCGGCCGTGGCCGAGGAGCGCACCGCGACCGGGGCGGGCGCGTCGAAGCGCGACTGCAGCGACTCGTAGGCGGCCGTGAACGCGTCGTGGATCTCGGCCGGCACCGGGAGGCCCGTGATCTCGGCGCGGATCTGCTCGGACACGGCGTCGATGCTCGCCGTGTCGTCCGGGTCGATCGTGCCGAGCATCCGGTGGATGTCGTCGGCGATGCCGGCGGCGTGGATGAAGGCATCGAAGGCGACCGTCGTGACGGCGAACCCGGGAGGGACCGGCAGGCCGGCCTCGGTGAGGGCGACGAGCGAGGCGCACTTGCCGCCGAGGAGGTCGTGGGCGGCGGGCTCGCCGCCGTCGAAGAACTGGATGTACGCGGGCGCAGTCATGTCAGGCCTTCCAGGTGACGGGGACGGAGGTCGGGGCGCGGAAGGAGAGGTTCTCGCCGAAGGAGATCTCGGCGCCCTCCACGAGGCGCAGCTGCGGTGCGCGGGCGATCGTCTCCTCGAGCACGATCTTCGCCTGCAGCTTCGCGAGCTGGTTGCCGAGGCAGTAGTGGATGCCGTAGCCGAACGAGAGGTGGCTGCGCGCGTCGGGGCGCGTGATGTCGAACTCGTCCGGGTTCTCGAAGACGGCCTCGTCGCGGTTCGCCGAGCCCATGACGAGCAGGATGTCGGCACCCTTCGGCACGGCGACGCCGCCGATCTCGGCATCCTTGAGCGCACGCCGGCGCCAGGCGAGGATCGAGCCGCTGTAGCGCAGCACCTCGTCGATCGCGCCGGGGATGAGCTTCTGGTCCTCCAGCAGGCGCTCCCATTGCTCGCGGTGGCTCAGCAGGACGCGCGCCGAGTTGGCGATGAGGGTCGTCGTGGTCTCATGGCCCGCGAAGAGGAGGCTGTAGCAGAGCGAGGCGATCTCGTGGTCGCTGATCTCGGCGCCGTCCTCCTGGGCGCGCACGAGGTCGCTGACAAGGCTGTCGCCGCCGTCGCGGTGCGCCCGGACGACGAGCTGGATGCACTCCTGCCAGTACTCGACGAGGTTGCGCGCGTGCGGCAGCTGCTCCTCGTCGGTCAGGTCGCCCCAGGTCATGGCGGCGCGCGAGTCGCTCCAGCGCTTGTAGGTCGGCACCATCGCCGGGTCGACGCCGAGCAGGGTCAGGATCGTGATGGTGGGGATGTCGTAGGCGATATCGGTGAGGAAGTCGCCGGTCGCGTCGGGCGAGGCGAGCATCGCGTCGAGCGCGGCGATCGTGTTCTCGCGGATGGTCGGCTCGAGGACCTTGAACCGTCGCGGGGTGAAGGCGCGCTGCGCAATGGCGCGGATGCGGGTGTGCTCCGGGGGCACGCGAGCCGAGAGGCCGGAGTAGGCCGTGAAGCCGCCCTCGTCCATGATCTTCTTCGCGCCCTCGCTGCGGGGGCGCACGGGTGCCTGCGCGTTCTCGCTCGAGAAGGTCTCCCAGTCGTCGAAGACGCCCTTGACGTCGTCGTAGCGCGTCACGACCCAGTAGCCGATGCGCTCGTCGAAGTAGACGGGGGCGTGGTGACGCAGGCGCTCGTAGGAGGGGAACGGGTCCGTCATGTCGAACGGCTCGTACCCGTAGTGGTCCTCGGCGCTGTCGCCGCTCGCGTCGTGGCTCGCGGCGCCGAACTGCCCGTGGTCGACGGGGCAGCGTCCCGTCGAGGCGGGGGCGGTGGTGATGTCGGTGGCCATGACGACTCCTTCGTGGTCCGGCAGCGCGTCGGTGCGCTGGGTTCATTAGAGGCCCGCGCCACGGGAAGGGGGAGCGGTTCTTCCGCTCAGTGGAAACGACTTAGGAGGGCGGGTTCGCTGGTCGAACACCGAGGCTGCGCAGCGGGAAGGCGCCGACGCTGAGCTCGATGCGACGGGCGATGCCGCGCATCGCCGGCAGATGGCGCTCGAGCGACTCGGCCTGACCCGTCTCGACGACGAGGCCGAGCGCCGCCCCGATGCCGCCGGAGCGCTGGAACACGGGCACCGCGATCGACGCCGAGCCCTCGCGCACCTCCTCGATCGCGATCGCGTATCCGCGCTTCACGACGAGGGCGAGCTCCTGCCGCAGCGCCTCCGGGTCGACGTGCGTGCGCGAGGTGCGGCTCTCCAACGGCTGCGCGAGGATCGCCTCGCGCACCCACGGCTCCTCGAAGGCCAGCAGCACCTTGCCGACGGCGGTCGCGTGCAGCGGCAGCCGCCCGCCGACGCGCGAGGCCTGCGGCACGCGCCGGGTGCCGTAGACGCGGTCGATGTAGAGCGCCTCGCCGTTCTCGCGGATCGCGATGTGCACGGTGCACTGGGTGAGGCTGTAGAGATCCTGCAGCAGCGGCCGCGCGATGTCGCGCACCTGCCGACCGGCGTGCTGCCCGAGCTCCCACAGGCGCAGGCCGATCTGGTAGCGGCCGTTCGGGTCGCGCTGGAGGGCCCCCCACTGCTCGAGCTCGCCCACGAGTCGATGCGTGGTGCTGAGGGCGAGGCCGGTCTCGGCGCTGATCTCGGTGAGGCTGCGCGGCGCGAGGCTCTGCTCGAACACCGACAGGATCGACAGCACGCGCCCGGTCACGCTCGACGGCGGGGTCGCGCGCGCGTCGCCCTCCGCCATCTCCGCCTCCTTGCGACCGGATGCTCGACGCTTCCGGTGAGCGGAAGCATAGTTGTGCCGGGCCCGCGCCGGTGCGACCGTCGGCTCATGAGCTCACCGACGAGCACGCGGTACCACCGCGACGTGCGCGGCCACATCCCGCCCGCCGAGGCCGTGCCCGGCTACCTCGCCCTGACCGAGCGGGACGCCGCCATCTGGGAGCGGGCCCGCGAGCACCTCGCCGTCCGCAACAACGACACCCACACCCTCTACGCCTACGGGCTCGCCCGCGCGCTCGTCGAGCGGGTGCCGGGCGCCGACGAGCGCGTCGTGCTGCCGGCGATCCTGCTGCACGACACCGGGTGGTCGACCGTGCCCGACGAGCTCATCCTGGAGGCGATCGCGCCCGGTGGGGGGCGGCCCGACCTCGTGCGGCAGCACGAGGTGGAGGGCGCTCGGATCGCGAGGGAGGTGCTCGGCGACCTCGGGCATCCGGCCGACGTCATCGAGCGCGTCGTCGCGATCATCGACGGGCACGACTCGCGGCTCGAGGCCCTCTCGGTCGACGACGCCTGCGTGAAGGACGCCGACAAGCTGTGGCGCGTCACTCCGCACGGCATCGGCATCGTGTGCGGCTGGTTCGGGCTCACGCGCGACGAGTCGCTGCGCATCACCTCGGCGCGCGTGCAGAACAGCCTGTTCACCGACGAGGCGCGGGCGATGGGGCTCGCGCTCGCCGCGACCGCCTCGATCGACCTCGTGCCGCAGCGGCAGGGGCTCGAGTAGCCG
Source organism: Microcella alkalica (assembly GCF_014595885.1). Taxonomy (GTDB): domain Bacteria; phylum Actinomycetota; class Actinomycetes; order Actinomycetales; family Microbacteriaceae; genus Microcella; species Microcella alkaliphila_B. The sequence goes on from NZ_JABUKC010000003.1 coordinate 338,325, forward strand.
CGCGCGGGGCGGGTCGTCGGTCGGGCGGCCAGCCGCGCTCGCGGTCAGTCGGTTCGGCGGGCCTCGTCGAGGATGGGCTTGGCGAGCTTGAACGCGATGTTCGCCGCCGGCACGCCCGCGTAGATCGCGCTCTGCAGGATCACCTCGACGATCTCGTCGGGGGTGAGCCCGTTGCGCAGCGCGGCGTGCACGTGCATCTCGAACTCCTCCTCGTGGCCGAGAGCGATCATCGAGCTCAGCACCGCGATCGAGCGGTCGCGGCGCGCGAGGCCCGGCCGCGACCAGATCTCGCCCCACGCGTAGCGCGTGATGAGGTCCTGGAAGTCGGCCGTCGACGGCGTCGTGCCGGCGATCGCGCGGTCGACGTGCGCGTCGGAGAGCACCTCGCGGCGCACGACCATCCCGCGGTCGTAGCGGGCGCCGTCGGTGAGGCCCTCGCCCTCGGGGCGCGGCGTCGAGACGCTCATCGCGCACCTCCGTGGGCGGTGAGGAAGTCGAGCAGGGCGGCCGCGGTCGCGGCGGGGTCCTCGGCGGGGGGCAGGTGCGCGACGCCGGGCACCATGACCGCCCGGCCATCGGCGACGCCGCGGGCGATCTCGTCGGCCTTCGCCTCGGGCGCCACGGCGTCGTGCTCGCCCCAGAGCGCGAGCACGGGCATCCGGATCTCGCCGAGCCGGTCGCGCACGTCGTAGTCGGTCAGCGCCTCGCAGCAGCGGGCGTAGCTCTCGTCGTCGGCGCCCTGCAGCACGTGCAGCAGGCGGCCGCTGAGCTCGGGCTCGCGCTCCATCGAGCCGGGCGCGAACCAGCGCTGCGCGGAGGGGACGATGAGCACCGAGGTCGACTGCTCGCGCACCGTCGCGGCGCGCTCGCGCCAGGCCTCGGGCGTGCCGAGCTGCGCGCCCGAGGCGACGATCGCGGCGGCGGTCACGAGATCGGGATGCCGCAGGGCGAGCTCGAGGCCCGTCGCACCGCCGAGCGAGACCCCGGCGTAGAGGATGCTGCGCTCGCCCCGATCGCGGACGGCGGCGGCGACCGCGTCGGCCAGCTCGCCGACCGTGAACGGCTCGCTCGTCGGCGGCGCGTCGCCGTGCCCCGGGAGATCCCAGGCGGCGACGCGGAAGCGCTCGCGCAGCAGCGGCGCGGCGGTCTCCCACAGGATCGTCGACGTGCCGAGCGAGGGGCCCAGCACGAGCAGCGGGGCGCCCTCCGGGCCGACGGTCGGGGCGAGGTGCACGGCGGGCACGGTCATCGGTCGTCCTCCTCGAGGGCGCGGTCGACGAGGGCGCTCGTGGCGCCCGTGTAGGCGGCGGGGTCGAGCAGGGCGTCGAGGTCGAGCCCCGCGACGGCCGGCTCGGCGCGCAGCAGGCGCTCGAGCTCAGCGGCGTCCGCGGCCCGGCCGAGCAGGGCCGTCGCGCGGTCGGCGCCCAACAGCGGCGCGAGCACGATGCCGAGCCGCTCGGCCACGAGCAGCCCGCCGGTCAGCGAGAGCGTGCGGGCGGCGGCGGCCGGGTCGACGACGAGCCCGTCGGCGAGCGCGCGGGCCGTGCTCGCCGCACCGAGCGCGAGCCGCAGCAGCTCGCGCAGCGTCGACCACTCGGCGTGCCAGGCGCCGTCGGGCCGCTCGTCGACGGCGAGGGCGGACGCCGTGTGCAGGGTCGCGGCGAGCTGCGGCGCGCGCAGCGCGGCCGAGCGGACGAGCACCGCTCCCACCGGGTTGCGCTTCTGCGGCATCGCCGACGACCCGCCCGGCGCCGACTCGGCGACCTCGCCGACCTCGGTGCGCGCGAGCAGCGCGACATCGCCTGCGAGCACGCCGAGCGCATCGATGGCCTGCACGAGCGCGTCGCCGAGCTCGGTCACCGGCCAGCGCGTCGTGTGCCAGGGCAGCTCGGGCGCGGCGAGGGCGAGCTCGGCGGCGAAGGCGTCGACGAGCGCGAGCGCGGTGCGCGCGGGGTCGGCCGCGTCGCTCGCGCGCGCGTGCTCGACCAAGGCCGCGAGCGTGCCCGCGGCACCGCCGAGCTGCGCCGGCAGCTGCTCGAGCACGGCGGCGAGGCGGCGGCGCGCGCGACGCACGGCGACCAGCCAGGTCGCGGCGCGCATCCCCATCGTGGTCGGCACGGCGTGCTGGCCGAGGGTGCGGGCGGCGACGACGAGGTCGCGATGGTCGCGCGCGAGGGTCGCGAGCGCGGCCTCGACGCCCCCGAGCTCGACGACGGTGCGCTCGCCGGCGCGGCGGGCCAGCAGCATGAGGGCGGAGTCGACGATGTCCTGACTCGTCGCGCCGCGGTGCACCCAGGCCCGGTCGGCCTCGTCGACGCAGCCGCGCAGCCGGCTCACGAGCGGGATGACGGGGTTGCCGCCGCCGACGGCCGCCTCGGCGACGTCGTCGACGCCGACGCCGTGGCCGTGGGCCGGATGCCCGGCACCGCGCCAGCCGAGCGCGACGCTGATCCGCTCGGCGGCGTCGGCCGGCGCGACGCCCACCGTCGCCCACGCACGGGTGAGCGCGACCTCGGCGGCGACGAGCGCGTCGAGCAGCACCGCGTCGCCCACGGCGTCGGCGGCGCCGATCGAGACCGGGGAGGCCAGGCCCCGGTCGACGCTCGGATCAGTAGGCAAGGAACACGGTCTCCTTCTCGCCCTGCAGGCGGATGTCGAAGGTCAGCCCGCCGTCGGGGGTGCGCGTGGCGATGAGCGTAGCGCGCTCCTCGCCGCTCAGGCTCGCCAGCAACGGGTCGGCGGCGAGCGCCGCCGCATTCTCCGGCAGGTAGGCGCGAGTGTGCAGCTTGTTCGGCAGACCGCGGGCGTAGACGATGACCGCGAAGAACGGGGCCTTCCCCGGCTCGGCGCCGGGGTTCCTCGTCCAGAACTCGTACCGTCCCTCGTCGGAGGTGAAGGCGCGACCGAAGCCGGTGAAGGTGTGGCCGTCGCGGCGGCAGGCGCCGCGGGCGCGCGGGATCGAGCCGTCGGCGTCGGCCTGCCAGATCTCGACGAGGGCGTCGGGGATCGCCGCGCCCTCGCCGTCGGTGATCGTGCCGCCGAGCACGAGCGAGCCGGGCGAGTGCGGAAAGACGACCTGGTTCATCGCCGGGTAACCGAGGCCGAAGGCGAAGAACGGCCCCACGGTCTGCCCGGGGGTGGGCGCGTGCGTGCGCGGCGGGACGACGGTCATCAGTGCTCCTTCTCGGGCTCGAACCAGGTGGCGTCGGGACCGTCGACGACGATGTCGAAGCGGTACCCCATCGAGAACTCGGGGCTCGTGAGGTCGTGGTCGTAGACGCCGACGAGCCGGTCGCGATCCTTCTGGCTGCGGATCGACTGGTAGATGGGGTCGAGCGCGAACAGCGGGTCGCCGGGGAAGTACATCTGCGTGATGATGCGCTGCGTGAACGACGAGCCGAAGATCGAGAAGTGGATGTGGGCGGGGCGCCAGGCGTTCACGTGGTTGCGCCAGGGGTACGGCCCCGGCTTGATCGTCGTGAAGCGGTAGCGGCCCTCGTCATCGGTGACGGTGCGGCCCGCACCCGTGAAGTTCGGGTCGAGCGGCGCGGGGTGCTGGTCGCGCTGGTGGATGTAGCGGCCCGCGGCGTTGGCCTGCCAGATCTCGACGAGCTGGTTGCGCAGCGGGCGCCCCCACGAGTCGAGCAGTCGCCCCTCGACCGTCATGCGCTCGCCGAGCGGCTCGCCGGCGTGCTGCAGCGTGAGGTCGGATTCGATCGCGGCGACGTCGCGCTGGCCGAAGGCCGGTGAGAGCAGCTCGATCGTCTCGGGGTCGACCAGGCGCGGGTTCTTAGTGGGGTGGCGCAGGATGCTGGAGCGGTACGGCGGGAAGTCGTAGAGCGTCGTCGGCAGCGGCTCGCCGGCGGCGACGCGGCGCTCGGCGTCGGCGTGCGCCGCGGCGATCTCGGCGCTGATCTGCGCCTGCGATGCCTGGTCGGGGGCCGCGAGCAGCGACTCGGGCGCTGCGGCGGGGGGCGGTGTCGTCGTCATGGGGTCTCCTTGCGGTGCTGCGGAGGGCTGGTGCGATTGTCGTCGCGCGCACGCGGCGCGCGCCCCGCGCTTCCCACTCAATGGGAGTCGGTGTCATCCTCGGAGCATGGCGAACTCCCCCTCGGGCGACTCCGTGACCGATCGGCTCGTCCGCGTGCTCGAGACCTTCACTCCCGCCCGCACGGTGCAGACCGCCGCCGAGATCGGGCGGCGATCGGGCCTGCCGCGATCGACCGCCCACCGCATGGTCGGCGAGCTCGTCGACGCGGGGCTGCTCGAGCGCGACGACGATCGGCGCATCCGCATCGGCATGCGGCTCTGGGAGCTCGCGACGCGCTCCTCCCAGGCCCTGCGCCTGCGGCAGGCCGCGATGCCCGCGATGGAGCGGGTGCAGGCCCGCGTCCGCGAGCACACCCAGCTGGCGGTGCTCGAGCAGGACGAGGCGCTCTTCCTCGAGCGGCTCAGCGGCCCGACCTCGGGGTCGAACGTCACCCGTGTCGCCGGCCGGCTGCCGCTGCACGCCTCCTCCTCCGGCCTCGTGCTGCTGGCCTACGGCGGCCGCGAGCTGCAGGAGCGCATCCTCGCCGGTCGGCTACCCCGTCTCACGAGCGAGACGATCGGCGACCCGGCCGCGCTGCGCCGCAAGCTCGCCGAGGTGCGCACCCTTGGGCACGCGGTCGCGCCCGGCTCGATCGAACTCGTCTCGACGGGCGTCGCCGTGCCGGTGCGCGACGAGACCGGAGCCGTCGTCGCCGCCCTCTCGGTGGTGCTGCCTCGCGACGCGCAGACCGGGCCGGCGCTCGCCGAGCTGCACCGCGGTCGCATCGAAATCGAGCGCGCGCTCGGCGTGCGCTCGTAGCGCCCGTCCGTCGGCCACGGCGCCCAACCGCTCGTCGCACGCGGTCTCATTCATCGGGATGCTCGCCTTACGTCGCCCGATCGTCGACGCACACTGTGCTCGCCCGATCACGGGCAGACGTCGAAGGAGACCACCATGACCACGACCCTCCGCACCCGCGTCGCGATCGTCGGCGCCGGGCCCGCCGGCCTGCTGCTGTCGCACCTGCTCGACGAGGCGGGCATCGACTCGATCGTCGTCGACCTGCGCACGCGCGGCGAGATCGAGAGCACGATCCGCGCCGGGATCCTCGAGCAGGGAACCGTCGAGCTGCTCGACCGCCTCGGCAAGCACAGCCGCGCCCGCACCGTCGGGCACCGCCACGACGGCATCGAGCTGCGCTTCCAGGGCGAGGGGCACCGCATCGACTTCCCGTCGCTCACCGGCCGCAGCGCCTGGCTGTACCCGCAGCACGAGGTGCTCAAAGACCTCATCGCCGCGCGCGTGGCCGCCGAGCAGGATCTGCGCTTCGGCATCACCGTGACCGCGATCGACGACACCGACCCCCTGCGCCCCCTCGTCATCGCGACCGACGCCGACGGCGACGAGCTCGTCATCGAGGCCGACGTCGTGGTCGGCGCCGACGGCTCGCGCAGCGTTGTGCGCCCCACCGTGACCGGCTCGAGCCAGGGCGGCTACTTCCGCGAGTACCCCTTCGCCTGGTTCGGCATCCTCTGCGAGGCGCCGCCGAGCTCGGAGGAGCTCATCTACAGCAACTCCCCCGACGGCTTCGCGCTCATCAGCCAGCGCAGCGCGACCGTGCAGCGCATGTACTTCCAGTGCGACCCCGAGCTCGACCCCGACTCGCTCAGCGAGGAGCAGATCTGGGTCGAGATGCAGAAGCGCGTGCCCGGCACGACCCTGCTCGAGGGGCCCATCTTCCAGCGCGACGTGCTGCGGTTCCGCAGCTTCGTCGCCCACGCCATGCGCAAGGGCCGCGTCGCGATCATCGGCGACGCCGCCCACACGGTGCCGCCGACGGGCGCGAAGGGCATGAACCTCGCCGTCGCCGACGTCGCGCTGCTGCACGAGGCGCTGCGCGCGCTGCTACTCGAGGGCGACGAGCGCCTCATCGACTCGTTCGAGGAGCGCGCCCTGCAGCGCATCTGGAAGGCCCAGCACTTCTCGTGGTGGATGACGACGATGCTGCACGTCACCGACGACGCGAGCGACTTCGACCGCCGCCGCCAGCTCGGCGAGCTGCGCTCGGTGGTCGAGTCGACGGCTGGGCAGACCTACCTCGCCGAGGCGTACACGGGCTGGCCGCTGCCCTCGGCGGAGTGAGCGCCGCTCGCCCCTAGGCTGACGGGGTGACCCGCACGGCAGCCACCGCCGGCGCGACCGCGGCGGCCTGGCCGCCGGCCGTCGCGCTGTGGCTGCTCGCGCTCGCCGTAATGGCCGCGTTCCAGCTGTGGCGCGGCGCCGTCATCGACGGCATCGTGTTCGCGGCGCTCACCCTCGGCCTCGTCGTCGAACGGGCGGTGCGGATGCGCCGGGCCGGCGCCGCCGACGCGGCCCCCGCATCCGCCGCCCCGCCCCGCGCCCCGCAGCTCGCGCTCGTCGTCGTCGCCGCGGTCGGCGCGGGCCTCGCGCTCGTGCTCGCACCGCGCACGGGCCCGGCGAGCATCGCGCTCGTCGTCGCGCTCGGCCTCGCGGCACTCGCGCTCGCGTGGCGCGGCGCACCCGAGACCCCGCGCCGCTCGCCCCGCGCCCAGCACCGCTCGCGCGTCGTGTGGGCGAGCCTCGGCGTCGCACTGTGCCTGTGGGAGGCGGCGGCCTACGTGCTGTCGGTGACGGTGCCGCGGGGCTGGATCGGGTTCCCGACCGTGTCGCTGCTGCTGGAGCCGGTCGTCGAGCTCGACGCGGGCCGCGCCGTGCTCGTCGGCGCGTGGCTCACCGTCGGCGTGTGGCTCGTCGCCGGGGCGAGGAGGCGCCGGTGGTGATCGATGTCGAGCTCACCAGGGCGGTCACGATCGCCGGTTACGTCGCGGTCGTGCTCACGGCGCTCGTCGTCGACGTGCTCGCGAGGCGCGGAGCCAATGAGCTCGTGCCGCTCGGCGAGACGGTGGCCGCCGCGATGGGCGATCGCACGATCCGCGTCGCGGTGCTCGCGACGTGGTGGTGGCTCGGCTGGCACTTCCTCGCCGACCCGACCCGCACCTTCGGCCTCTAGCCCGCGCGCGACCGTCGTCGCGCTACGGCAGGTCTTTGCGCTTGACGCTGTTGCCCTTCGCCGTCACCTGGCGCTTCATCCGCGGGTCGTCACTGAGGTCGAGACCGTTGGGGCCGAGCGAGGCGACCGCCATCTCCTCGAGCCACTCGCGGTCGAGGGGGCCGTGGGCGGCCGAGTCGTACTTGAAGTAGATGGGCACCGAGGTGTCGATCCAGATCGCGCTGCGGCCGTCGCCCACCGACTGCGGGTCGCGCCAGTTGAGGAAGAAGTTCTCGCCGCGGCGGAGCTTGGCCGAGAAGAGCGCCTGCAGGTGCGCGAGCACGCGGTCGTCGAAGTCGAACTGCTGGCCGACCGTTCCGTAGATGAGAGTTCCCATACCGAGAGCGTCCTTCTGAGGGTGGTGCGCGATCGGGCCTGGCCCGAGGTTCGCATCGTAACCCGCGCGCCACAGAATCAATGCATCCGAATATTCGCTCAACCGCACAGCGCCCGAACGGCGTCAGACGGCGAGCGGCACGTCGTGGCGCTTGACGGCGTTGTGCAGCGGCATCGCCGTGCGGCTGAGCTTGCTGTCGTCGTCGAGATCGAGTCCGGTCGGGCTGAGTGCCGCGATCGACATCTCCTCGAGCAGCTGACGGTCGAGCTGGGGCCGCGCGACGGCGTCGAAGTGGAACCCGATCGGCACCGACGGGTGCAACCACAGGGCGCTGCGCCCTCCCCCGACCGCGCGAGGGTCGCGCCAGCTGAGGAAGAACGGTTCACCGCGTCGCAGCTTCGCCGTGATGAGCGCCTGCAGGTGCGCCAGCACGTCGTCGTCGAAGTAGAAGCTCATGCGCTCCGCGCCGTACGCGAGCACGCCCATGCCGAACCTCCCGGGGTCGCCACTGCCAGGTCTGGCTCAGTCTGGCCCGAGCCGGCGGCGGTGGCAAGAGTTCTCCACCGCCCGCTCAGGCGCGCTCGCGCACAGCCGCGACGCTCGCCTCGGGGCGCAGGTCGAGCCGGCGCAGCAGCTGCGCGTTGAGCGCGACGACGATCGTCGACAGCGACATGAGCACGGCGCCGACCGACATCGGCAGCACGAAGCCGACGGGGGCGAGGATGCCCGCCGCGAGCGGCACCGACAGCAGGTTGTAGCCGGCCGCCCACCACAGGTTCTGCCGCATCTTGCGGTAGCTCGCGCGCGACAGCTCGATGACCGAGAGCACGCTGCGCGGGTCGTCGCTCGCGAGGATCACCCCGGCCGAGCCGATCGCGACGTCGGTGCCGGCGCCGATCGCGATGCCGACGTCGGCCGCGGCGAGCGCCGGAGCGTCATTGACGCCGTCGCCGACCATCGCGACGCTGAGCCCCTCGGCCTGGAGCTCCGCGACCTTCGCGGCCTTGTCCTCCGGGCGCACGCCGGCGAACACGCGGTCGATGCCGAGGTCGGCGGCGACGGCGTGCGCCACAGCCTCCGCATCGCCGGTGATCATGACGACGGTGATGCCGAGCGCGTGCAGGGCATCCACCGCCTCGCGCGATTCGGCGCGCACCTCGTCGGCGAGCGCGAGCGCCCCGATGACCTCGCCGTCGGCGAGCACGTGCAGGATGATCGCCCCGCGCTCGCGCCAGCCCGCGACGACCGGCAGCTCGTCGGCGTCGTGCTGTTCGAGCATGCGCGGGCCGCCGACGCTCACCTCGCGGCCGTCGACGGTCGCGGTGACGCCGGTGGCGGGGCTCGAGGTGAACCCGCTCGCCGCCGACAGGGTCAGCGAGCGCTCGGCGGCGGCGCGCACGATCGCGCGGGCGAGGGGGTGCTCGCTGTCCTGCTCGGCGCTCGCGGCGAGCCGCAGCAGCTCGTCGGCGTCGTGACCCGCCGCGGGCTCGACGTCGGTGACGGTCGGGGCGCCCTTCGTGAGGGTGCCGGTCTTGTCGAACAGCACCGCGCCGATTGTGCGCATCTGCTCGAGGGCGAGGCGGTCCTTCACGAGCACGCCTCCGCGCGCCGCGCGCTCGGTGGCGATCGAGACGACGAGCGGGATCGCGAGCCCGAGCGCGTGCGGGCAGGCGATGACGAGCACGGTCACCGCGCGCACGACGGCGTCGTCGGGCGCGCCGACGAGGCTCCAGGCGACCGCCGTGATGACGGCCGCGCCGAGCGCGAACCAGAACAGCCAGGCGGCGGCGACGTCGGCGAGGCGCTGCGCGCGCGAGCTGGAGGCCTGCGCCTCGGACACCAGGCGGCGGATGCCCGCGAGCGCCGTGTCGTCGCCGACCGCCGTGATCGAGAGGCGCACCCCCGAATCGGTGGCCACGGTGCCGGCGACGACCGGGTCGCCGGGCTCGCGGCGCACCGTGCGCGATTCGCCCGTGATCATCGACTCGTCGAACTCGGCCGAGCCCTCGACGATGCGGCCGTCGGCGGGCACGCGCGCACCGGGCCGCACGATCACGACGTCGTCGATGCGCAGCTCGGCGGGGGCGACGGTCTCGACGCCGGCATCCGTGACGCGCTCGGCCTCGTCGGGCAGCAGCGCGGCGAGCGAGTCGAGGGCGCTCGTGGTCTGGGCGAGCGAGCGCATCTCGATCCAGTGCCCGAGCAGCATGATGACGATGAGCAGCGCGAGCTCCCACCAGAAGTCGAGCTCGTGCGGCAGCAGGCCCAGGCTCGCGCCGAGGCTCGCGACGGTCGCCGTCGTGATGGCGAGCGCGATGAGCAGCATCATGCCGGGGCGCCGCGCGCGCAGCTCGTCGACGGCGCCGGTGAGGAACGGGCGGCCGCCCCAGACGAACATGACGAGCCCGAGCACGGGCGAGATCCACGGCACGAGGCCGTCGCGCGGCAGCTCGTAGCCGACGATCATGGCGAACATCGCGCTGAACGCGACGACGGGCACGGCGAGCACGAGGTTGACCCAGAAGAGTCGGCGGAACTGCCCGACGTGGTCGCCGTGACCGGCGTGGCCGCCGCGGCCCGCGTGAGCGCTGTGACCGCCGTGATCGTCGGCGATGCCGTGACCGGCGTGCTGATCGTGGTGAGCGTCGTGCGCGGCAGGGTCGTGCGCCTCGTGCTCAGGCTGGTGAGTGTGCTCGGCGTTCGTGCTCATGTCGCCACTGTATACCCCCCTGGGGTATCAGTCCAATGGTTCCGACGGATCTCCCAGGACGCGCTTCACGAGCTCGATCGAATCCTCGATCAGCTCGCGCACGGTGCGGTCGAAGCCCGGTTCGTACCATTTCGCGGCCGTGTACGTCAGCACACCGCGGGCGAGCGCGATAACCATGTGCGCCTCGTCGTCGAGCTGGGCATCCGTCGCCTCGAGGCGCCCCGCCGCCCGGAAGCGCTCCGCGATGACCGCCCGGTAACGCGCCTCGAGCTCGCCGTCGATCGCGAGGCGCTTCGCCGAGAGCTCGGGCGTCGTGTAGATGACGCGCTGCCGCAGCTGATAGAGCTCGCGATCCACCGGCGTCTCGGTGAGCGAGTCGATGACCATGCTCAGGAAGTCGACGAGCACGTCGGGCCCGCGCTCGTGCACGAAGCGCTCGACCTGCTCGGGCGAGGCGAAGGGCGTGCGCGGCCCGAGGATGGCCGCCTCCTTCGACCCCAGGTAGTTGTAGAAGGTGCGCGGCGAGGTCATGCACGCCTCGCTGATCATCTCGACCGTCACGTGGTCGTAGCCGTGCTCGGCGGCCAGCTCGACGGCCGCGCGCTCGAGCGCCTCGAGCATCGCCACGCGCTTGCGCTCGCGCAGCGATGCCCGATGCGGGCTCACGAGGCGATCGGCGGAACGTCGTCGGCGCAGTGGCAGCGCGCGGAGGGCAGGTCGAGGTCCCACTCCGAGAAGTAGGCGACGGCGGCGGCGCGGCGCGGCGCGGGGTGAGGGGCGAAGTCGTAGTCGAGGTCGTCCTGCAGCGCGAGGGCGGTGGAGAGGTTCACGCGGCGAGCGAGCTCCGGTGAGTACTGGACGATCATCAGGGACTCCGTTCGGCGGCAGCGGCGTCGAGTGGTCGGGTCGCTGGTTCGTGCAGGGTGTGCAGAATTGTAGGCATTGCGCGATTCCACCTCACAAGAGGCCCGGGGCACCTCGGAACGGCCAGGAACGAAGCCCGACCGTGCCGTATTCGCAAAGCGAACGTCGCCCCGGTCGAACACGACGCCGAGGCTTTGCTACGCTCGACCCACCATGGCTCGCCTGCTCTGTCGCCGCTGCTGTTGTCGCTCGTCGCTCTGACCGACCAGCCCCTCTCGCGCACTCGCGCATCCCGCTGACGCTCGTCATCCGCACCCGCTCAGCTCCGACAGCAGCATCGACTTCCGCTCCGCGCTCGCCGGCATCCCTCGACGGATGCCCGCCCGCGGGCCCCTGCGAAAGGCCACACCATGACCGCGAACACCGCCGCCCTCTCCCTCCCCATCCTCGACCTGAGCCTGCTCGATGGCTCGGCGGACGACGCCGCCCGCTTCCGCGACGAGCTGCGCCGCGCCACCCACGAGGTGGGCTTCTTCTATCTCGTCGGCCACGGCGTGCCCGCCGAGCTCATCGCCCGCGCGTTCGACACCGCGCGGGCCTTCTTCGCCCTGCCCGAGGCCGACAAGCTCGCCATCGAGAACGTCACGAGCCCGCACTTCCGCGGCTACACGCGCATGGGCGGCGAGCAGACGCAGGGCAAGACCGACTGGCGCGAGCAGATCGACATCGGCGCCGAGCGCCCCGCCGTGCCGCTCACCGAGGGCGTCGAGCGCTACTGGGCGCTCGAGGGCCCGAACCTCTGGCCAGAGGCCCTGCCCGCCTTGCGCGAGGTCGCCGAGGAGTGGATCGCGCGCCTCGAGGTAGTCGGCAACCGCCTGCTACGGGCGTGGGCCGAAGCCCTGGGCGCACCGGCCGACACGTTCGATGCCGCCTTCGCCACCGCATCCCCCCACATGAAGATCGCCCGGTACCCGGGCGTCGACGCCCCCGAGCCGACCCAGGGCGTCGGATCGCACAAGGACCTCGGCGTGCTGACGCTGCTGTACGTGGAGGAGGGGCGCGGCGGCCTGCAGGTCGAGAAGGACGGCGCCTGGATCGACGCGCCGCCGGTCGACGGCGCGTTCGTCGTCAACATCGGCGAGCTGCTCGAGATCGCGACCGACGGCTACCTCAAGGCGACGAAGCACCGCGTGCTCTCGCCGAAGGCGGGCGTGGAGCGCATCTCGATCCCGTACTTCCACGGCCCCGCGCTCGACGCGACCATCCCGACGATCGCGCTGCCGCCGGAGCTCGCCGCCGAATCGCCCGGCGTCGACCGCGACCCGGACAACCCGCTGCACCCGGTGTTCGGTCAGAACTGGCTGAAGAGCCGGGTGCGCGCGCACCGCAACGTGGTCGAGGCGCAGTACCCGCAGTGGCTGGTGCAGCCCGCTTCCTGAGCGCGCGCTCGGCGCCCGCTGACCCCCCTCCCGGGTGCCCCCCGAACGAAGGCTCCCCCTAGTGGGGGATGAACGGTGCTTGCCCCAGCGATTACGGTCGTCTCAGCGACGGAGGGATCCGGGGGGATCCGACACCGTCGACTTCTGGGGGGCACGTACCGTGCACACTGCTTCCCCGGCTCGGGGGAGCCGGGGAGCAGGGTACCCCGCCCGCTCCGCCGGTCATGCTGCTGACCCGGCGTCGAGCGCCTGGCTAGGCTCGTTCCGCACCCTGCGGAGAGGACGAGCATGCGCGCGATCACGATGACCGAGACCGGCGGCCCCGAGGTGCTGCGGGCGGTGGATGCTCCGCCTCCCGCCCCCGGCCCTGGCGAGGTGCTCGTGCGCACGCACGCCGCTGGCGTGAACTTCATCGAGATCTACCAGCGCAGCGGCGGCTACCCCGTGCCGCTGCCCTTCACGCCGGGTTCGGAGGCCTCCGGCGTCGTGGAGCAGCTCGGCGAGGGCGTCACGTCCCTCCGCGTCGGCGACCGCGTGACGACGTGCGAGGCGACCGCCACCTACGCGGAGGCCTTCGTCGTGCCCGCCGACCGCGCGGTCGTCGTGCCCGACGCCGTCGACCTCGACACCGCGGCGGCGCTGCCGCTGCAGGGCCTCACCGCCCACTACCTCTCGCACTCGGTCGCCCACCCGCAGGGCGGCGAGACGGTGCTCGTGCACGCCGGTGCGGGCGGGGTCGGCCTGCTGCTGACGCAGCTGCTCGCCGCGCGCGACGTGCGCGTCATCACGACGACCTCCGACGACGAGAAGGCGGCGCTGAGTCGCGCGGCCGGAGCGTGGCGGACCATCGGCTACGACGGCTTCCGCGAGCGGGTTCGCGAGCTCACCGACGGCGACGGTGTGCCCGTCGTCTACGACGGCGTCGGCCGCGCGACCTTCGACGACTCGCTCGCCTCACTCGCCGTGCGCGGCACGATGGTGCTGTTCGGTGCCGCGAGCGGGCCCGTACCGCCGTTCGATCTGCAGCGGCTCAACGCGGGCGGCTCGCTCATGGTCACGCGACCGACGCTCGGGCACTTCCTGCGCACCGCCGACGAGCGCGCCTGGCGCTACCGCGACCTCTTCGCCGCGATGGCGGCGGGCGAGCTCGAGGTGCGGATCGGCGGGCGCTTCCCGCTCGCGGAGGCAGGAGCGGCGCAGGCGGCGCTCGCGAGCCGCGGCACGACGGGCAAGCTGCTGCTGACCGCCTAGGGGGTCGGTGTCGGAGCCGACTCCGGCCGGGGCACCTCGGGTCGGCCGGTCCGTCGGCCGAGCACGAGCAGCGCCGCCGCGACGAGCGGCGTCGCGAACGCGAGCGCCGGCAGGAGCATCGCGGCCAGCTGCACGCCGAGCGTGAGCGCCACGGCGAGGCCGACCACGATCGCGGCGGAGCGCGGGATCGGCAGCAGGAGGGACATCCCGCCCACCGCGACGCCGAGCAGCAGCGAGGCGAGGGGCAGGGCCCACGCGTGCTCCGCCCCGGCGGGTGCGCCCGTGTACCAGAGCGCCATGACGGCGAGCGCGAGGGCGAGCGCCGCGGCCGAGCCGCTCACGACGGCCGGCGCGATCGCGACGCGGTCGAGGGCGAGCACGGCGAGCGCGGCGACGAGCGGCAGGGCGGCGGCGAGCAGGATGCTGATGCCGACGCCCATCGCCTGCGTGCCGTCGATCGGCACGGGCCACCAGGCCGAGCCGGTGAGCGCGACGGCCACGCCGAGCGCGCCGGCGACGAGGGCGAACCGCGCGAGCGTCGGCACGAGGGCCCGCGCGCGGCGCGCGGGCGGCACGGCCCCTCGGAGGCGATCGTCTCGAGCATCGGGAGCCGGGCGGGGCGCGGTGGCGGCGCGCGCCCCCGCGCCGCCCGCGGGCGCGGTGAGCACGACGATGACGAGCGCACCGACGGCGATGCCCGCCCCGGTCGGCGGTGCGGCGAGACCGCCGACGAGCACCGGAGCACCCAGCGCGCCGCAGACGACCGAGAGCGCCCACGCGCTGGCCGAGCCGATGCCGGTGCGGCCGACGACGGCCTGCAGCAGGAGCGTGAACAGTACGGCGACGAGGAGGAGTGCGGCGACTCCGAGCGGCACCGTCGCGGCGGCGAACCCGGTGACGGGGCGGCCCGCGTCGGCGTCCGCGAAGCCGAGGCCCCACGACGCGGCAGTGAGGGCGACGAGCGGCAGTGCGAGGCTCGCGAGGGCGAGCAGGGCGGCGGTGCGCGAGGGCGACAGGGCGCCGCGCATCCGCAGCAGCACGATGATGCTCGCCGTGGCCAGCAGGGGCGCGACGCCCGAGCCGAGCGCGAGGGCGAGCCCCGCGAGCGCCGGGCGGTCGCCCGCGGCCCGCAGGAGCAGCATCCACAGCACGGTGCCGATCAGGGCGACGGCGACCGACGCGACGGCGAGGCCGACGGCGAGCGCGCGCCGCCGCGCGGGGGCGTGCAGCGTGAGAGGGGCGTCGACGTCGACCATGGCGCGAGCCTAACGATCGCTCACCTTCTCGTCGAGCGTCGGCGGCGGTCGATGTCTGCTGGCGGCTGTCTGGCGAGGTAGCGACGCTCGCCGTCGACCCGCCACGCGCTCGTGCGCTGCATCGGATGCCGCGGCTCGCCCTGCGCGGTCAGCTCGCCGAAGCAGAACACGCGCACGCCCCGCTCGGCGAGCGCCGGCACGAGCAGCGCCCGCGCGCGGCGGATCGTCGCGTTCGGCGGATTGCCCCACGCGCCGAGCACCTCGCGCACGTCGAAGCGCTGCAGCACCTCGTCGATCGCGGCGAGGTTCGCCCGCCACAGCCCCTCGTCGAAGGGCCGGAGGTCGCGCGGCGAGGTCGCGCGCTCGGGGTAGAGGTTGAGCAGGATCCAGCCGTCGTGGCCGAGCGCCTCGCTCGCGGCGACGAGGCGCAGCACCGTGCGGTCGGCCTCCGAGCGGCCGGCGTACGAGGGGTTCATCGCGACCGTCACGAGCGGGTTCGCCGCGGCGGCCGCACCGGTGACGCCCCCGCCGACCCGGCCGAGCACGAACCGATGGTCAGGATGCTCGGGGTCGGGCCGCCACAGATCCGGCTGCTGCCCGGGCGGGTAGCGCAGGGGCGAGCGGGCCGGCATGGTCACAGCCTGCCAGGCTCGCGGCGGGCGAGGCCGCCCGGGAAGGCGAAGGGCCCCGAGTCGCCTGACTCGGGGCCTTCACGATGCTGGGCTCCTTGCGAAATTCCAGGAGCCGCGCCAATGATTGGAGCCTGCCCCGGTTTCCCGGACACTTCTCTTGTGTTGATCATGCCGCGATTTCTGCGGCGGCGTGAAGGGCTTCGAACTCGGCGGGGCTGAGGTTTCCGAGGCTGCTGTGCCGACGGCGGGGGTTGTAGAACCCTTCGATCCGCTCGAACATGGCCGACGCTAGCTGTGTTCTCGAGTCCGAGCTGGTGCGGTCCAGCAGCTCGCGTTGCATCGTGGACCAGAACGACTCGATGAGCGCGTTGTCGACGCTTGAAGCGACGCGGCCCATCGAACCGAGCAGCCCTGCTTGTCGCAGCCGGTGCCCGAAGAGCCAAGAGGTGTGTTGCGCGCCCCTGTCCGCGTGAACGACTGTTCCAGGCTCGGGTCGCCGTCGCCACCGGGCCATCTCCAGCGCGTCGACGACGATCTCCGCGGTGATCCGATCGGAGATCGACCAGCCAACGATGCGGCGTGAGTAGGCGTCGATGACGGCAGCGCAATAGACCCAGCCGTCTTTCGCGCGGTGTTGCGTGATGTCGCAGAACCAGAGCCGGTTTGGCCCATCAGCGCGGAACTGCCGCTTCACGAGGTCCTCGTGCGTGGCCGTGTCCGGCCTCCAGCCTCGCCGCTTGCGACGATGGGAGACGCCGACCAACCCGTCTTGCCGCATCAGCCTGGCGACGCGTTTGCGGGCAACGTGAACGCCAAGCCCGAGCCGCAACTCGGCCAGCACCCGCGGCGCACCATAGGTTGCTCGCAAGTCGGCGTGGATCCGTCGGATCGTGGTCGTCAGCTCAGCGTCCGCGATCGCGCGCGCCGATGGCGGCCGGCTCGCCCAGTCGTAGTAGCCAGACGTTGAGACCTTCAAGAACCGGCAGGCCACCGCGACGCGGATCCCGTCGCGGCTGAGCTCCTGGACCAGCCGGAACCCTATTTTGGGAGCACGTTCTCCCGCGCAAGATAGGCCGACGCGCGCTTGAGGATCTCGTTCTCCATCTCCAGCACCCGCAACCGGCGCCGCAGCTCGACCAGCTCCCGATGCTCATGGGAGCTCACGCCAGGTTTGCGGCCGGAGTCAACCGCGTCGCGGTGCATCCAGTTGCGAAGACAGGACTCGCTGATCCCGAGATCGCGGGCGGTCTGAGGGACCGGGTTTCCCTGCGCGACCAGATCCAGGGCTCGACGCCGGAACTCCGGCGGGTGAGCAGCAAGCATCTCACGGACTCCTTCCGAGCCGATCATCGTCTCAACTCAGGTATCCGGGAAACCGGGTCAGGCTCCCAGCGTTCAGGCGCCAGACCCGAGGACGAGCCCACCACCGCCTTCAACCAACAGTCCCTCATCGGTCATCTCAGCAATCAGTGATTCCAAACGGGCGCGGATATCTGGTCCCGTCCGACGCCACCCGAACACGCCCGCCACTGCGGTGACCACCTCCGCGCGACCGACACCTACCGCGTCAGCCACGAACAACACGACAGCACGTCGCATCTCCTCGTCCGGGACTTGAGCGACAGTGCGAATGCAACCCTCTACCGGTCGCCGAACAAGCACAGGCTGCTCTCGACTGCTCCTAACCCACTCGCCATCGAAGTCCACGTCGGCGAGCTCGGCCGCACGAAGCAGGGTTTGGCGGATCCTCGCGCCAATGCGGTCATACTGGCTGTTCTCGCGAATCCTCTGCGCGATCAGATCGATATGAACCGGGGCTTCTACGCGGGCCACCGCCTCTACGAAAGCTCCGAGCCAACGAGCATTGCGTATGTCCCCAAGCTCTTTTCCTCTTGGAATCCGTTCTACTCTCGCGGTCTTGTAGTCGACCACCCAATCCGGGTCAATATCAAGCCGGTGTTCTTCGAACTCGTATTCCACCGGGGCCTTACCTGCGAACTCGAAAGTCGCCGCTCGCGTATGAGAGGAGACGCGTCCCGACACCGGCCTAGTCGCCAAGCGGTCCAATAGCTCGCTCAGCCTCGCCTTCTCTCGTTCCGGATGCCGGTACCAGGCGGTCCCCCAGATGTGATGGATCTGCCATCCGAGACCTTCGAGGATCTGATGACGAATCCGATCTCGATCGCGAGCAGCCTTACTCGAGTGGTAGGCAGCTCCGTCGCACTCGACACCCAACATGAACGCGCCCGGTTGGGTCGGATGCCTCACACCAAGGTCGATGCGGTACCCGGCTACTCCCACCTGAGGTTGAACGTCAAATCCCTTGCCACGGATGAATGCCATGACAGCGTCCTCGAAGGGGGACTCGGTGTCGAGGCCGTCCGGTCCGAGCTCTAGTGCCAGAGCAGCCGGCCCTCGCTCGGCGAAGTCGAGATACCGGCGCAGGTGCCTGCCACCCTCGCTTCCGACATCACCGATATCGGAAGCGCTCATGGAGGACACGACTTCAACAAGTTGCTTCGCCCGTGTCACTGCGACGTTGAGTCGCCGCTCACCACCGCTTCTGCTGACCGGACCGAACGTCCGATAGATCTTCCCGTTCTCGTCGGGACCGTATCCAATAGAGAAGATGATGACGTCGCGTTCATCTCCCTGCACCGATTCCAGACTCTTGACGAAGAATCCGCTGCCACGCTCGTCGGTGAAGTGATCGTCGAGGTCGGGTCGCTCCGCACGCGCCAGTTCGACGGCGGCGTCAATGGCATCTCGCTGCGCAGTGGAAAAAGCGACGACCCCAAGAGATTTCCCGGGACGCGTAGAGAAATGGTGAATGACGCGCTCCGCCACGTGCCGAGCCTCGATTGGGTTGTCGCGTGCTGCGGAACGTCGGTACACGCCCGGGACCTTGAGGAAGTGGACACCCGCATCCTCGCTTTCGTCGACGGCTCCAGGAAAGGTGATGAGCCGCGACTGATAGAACGAGGCGTTCGAGTAAGCGATCAAGTGTTCGTGCCGGCTCCGATAGTGCCAGCGAAGCGATTGCGCCGTGAAGGCTCCGCACGACTTCATGAGATCGAGGATCGACTCGTAGTCGTGCGCCAAGTCCTCTGCATCTTCGTCGTCCGACTCCTCAGCAGTTGCCTCGAAGAAGGATGTTGGCGGAAGCTGCTTCTGATCGCCGGCGGTGATCACGGCCGATGCACGGTAGATGCAGTTGATTGAATCGGCTGGCATCACCTGACTTGCCTCATCGAAGATCACGACGTCGAACAGTTGCTCGGGCGGCAGGTATTGGCTAACCGCAAGCGGGCTCATCATGAAGCATGGATGCAAGGCCATGATTACGTCCCGGGACTGTGCGATTAGGTCCCGCACCGCAATGTGCCGTCGCTTCTTCTCGGCCTCCCGGCGAATCACGGCTGCCTGACCCAGCTGCGACTTGGGCCTGCGTGAAACGCCTGACGCAATAACCCGCGCGACTGCAGCTTGCGCAAGTTCAGCGTCAAGTCGGCGGAACTTTTCGACGAGGCCGTCCCGGGTGGCGCTGTCAGCGCCGACGAGTCGAGCGTCATTGCGCAATTGGTGGTCTAGCCATGAGCGGTAGACGCTTGCACGAAGGTACTGCTGGATGTCGCTCGCGGGGAATCGTTGCTGTCGGGCGTGAGTCACAGCGGGGCCGAGACCCAGTCGTTCGCAGTCCGAAGATGCCCGCTGAAGTTCAAACCAGTCGTCAACGTCTTCGAGACGATCGAGCATCAGGTCCACAAGTTCCCGTGCTGAGTCAAAGTCGTCGAGGTCCTCCTGCAACTCCTCTGCCCTGTCATCGTCGAAGGCGAGAAGGAAGGCCTGTCGCGCGTCCGCGTAGCGCCGGACAACCTCCTCAATGCCGGTGGCAGGCTGGCTGGACCTGAGCGCTTGTAGATGGTTGGAGGTCAGGCTCACCGATCCCGAGAGCTTCGCTGCCTCGAAGACACCACTGGCCCAGCGAACGCGGTGCCTGACCGCTTCCGCGTGAGAGGGATCAACGCCGAAGAGATCCGGCGTCTTCTTCGCGGCCTCGGCGAGCTCGATACGAGCGGCTTGAGCGGAAGCGTCCGCTTCATCGAACAGCGCACGCGCGACCGCCACATCCAAGTGCGATCTGAGAGAAGCGTTTGGACCAACTGTGAAGGATTGCGCGGACACGAACGCGAGCACATCGCTGAGAGACGAAAGCGCGTCGATTAGCTCTCGATCTGATGCATCGAACGCCACATTGCGGGGCTCGTCCCCCTCCGCGTCCCCGCCGGCGAGCCCGCGCCACTCGGCCAAAACCCTCTGCAAGGCCACCAATGACTCGCGACAGGAGTTCACGGCGGACTCGTTAGCGATGAGAATCTGTGTCGCGTCGGGCAAGTAGAACCCAGTGGCACTGGCGGCCTCTGCTGCTCTCAATGCCATCGCTAGTTTGTCCCAGTCGGTACCTCCGCCGGGACTGAAACCGGAGCCGAGGTGAGGCTTAGCCTGTTCCGCCGACTCAGCTCGTTGCCGGTGCGCGTCCACCCATGCCCGCGCCTGCGGAAGGGCATCTCGACTGACCTTCCATTTCGCCGGGGAGATTGTGGACAACAGTGCCCGCATGCGGCGATGGTCTGCACTGAACCGCTTTCCAATACCTCGTGTCAGCTCAACCAGGCGTTCCAGCTCGTCGATGTCCGTTAGAAGGGTCGCATCGGTGAACACCACTCGCGCGCGAGTCTCAGCCGACTCGAGGAACTTCTCATCCGCTTGGCATTGCGTCGCGAGAGCTCCCGCTCGGCTGCGTGCCTCCTGGTTGTAGATCCACTCGGTTCGCATGACCGTGGCCGAGTTGAGCAGCTCCCGGACTGCGGTGATCAGCTCGCCTAGAGCGGAGGTATTCGAGGGGGCTTTCGCGCCAACTGATGTCGCTAGAGCCTGCGCGAGACGCGTGATCTCACGGAGAAGCGTGAGCGAGCGTTCGGCGTGCGCCGAAGCGCCTTTCACGTCCGCCTCAGTCATATCCAGATTGAGCCAGGAGGACGTACTGGCGGATTCCCTAAGGGCCGCGATGCGGTCGGTGGGAAGTGTCTTCAGCTCCTGCCATTGCGGGCCACCTAACGATTCGATCGTCCTTCGACGTTCCTCACGCTGGGTTACTGCGCTCTCATAGACCCCGACGCGGTCGAGCAAGGCTGCGAAGTTGGGAACGTCGAGCCATGAGTCGTCGTGGTAGCCGGGCTCCGCGTGCCAGTGCGCGAGGAGCGCCTCGACTGCCGGCAAATCAGATATCCGACTCATATCGAAGCTGGAGCGGACAGACTTGGCCTGGATGAGGTGCGGCGCCATCTCATCGAGAAGCGCGCGCAGTTGATTGAGCGGAAACGCAAGAGCTCCTCCTTCTCGGAGCCCAAACCACGTGGCCGCATTCCCCTGGAGACTGAGCTCCCAAGTGCGCTCGACTCGGGGGGCGACCGTCTCGACCTCCGCCAAAGCAGCCGCGGACAGCTGCCCGACGTCACCGGCGAAACCGGGACCTACATGTTCAGAGTTGGCTTGCTCTAGCCAACCGAGCACCTGATGGAAGCTGGCGCCGAGCGGCTCGCGGAGTTCGTTTGCAGCCATTGCGTAGTCACTCAACGACCGCCGCGCTTCTCGGAGTTGCCCCAGGGCGATCTCGGACATTCCCGGGGGCGGGAGCGGGCGTGCGCTCAGCGCTTGCCCGAGTTTCGAGGCCACCTCTTTTCGTGCCGCCTTGCTGCTATGCAACTCGAACAGGAACGGCTCCAGTCCCCGCTCCGAGAGTCGATCCCTCACCACATCGAGGGCAACGGCCTTCTCGGACACGAAAAGCACCGATTTACCGGCCGCGATGAGGGCCGCGATCATGTTGGCGATCGTCTGGCTCTTTCCGGTGCCCGGAGGTCCGTCGAGGGTGAAACTGCGCCCCTCGACTGCAGCTTGGATCGCGGCACGCTGACTCGCGTCAGCATCGAGAACCAGTGGCGCGGTCTCGGGCGGGGAGACCGTATCGATTTCGTCCTCGCCATACGGCTCGAAGAGGAAGTTGCCCGACTCCGAGTCACCTCCCCCGGCCAAGGCTTGGATTAGGCCAGATTCTTCGATCCTGGCTTCGTTGTCCAAGAGGTCTCGGTACATCGCTTCCTTGGCGAACATGAACGCGCCAAGCGCTGAAAGCTCCGCGACCTCCCATCCGTCGGGGTACTCCACTTGCCGGAACAGGTCAAGTGCAGCCGCGATCCCGTCGTTCTCGATCTTCGCGAGCACGTCCTCCAATAAAGGCAGGTCAATTCCGTACTCTTCCGAGAGCCGCAGCGCCAATGCGGGGTTGATCGCCACGTCATCATCAGAGAACTCCACGTACATGCGCTCCCTTGGACCGGGAGCGGTTAGCTCAACCGGCAGGAGCAGCAAGGGGCTCCTCCGCTTGTCCCCCGAGTCTTCCAGCCAACGAAGTTCCCCCAGCGCGAGGTACAGCACCCGGAGTCCCTTATCCAGGAACTCTCGCTTGGCTATTCCCGCCAGGTTCCGCAGGCACTTATCCACCTCCCGTTGCGTCTTGTCCGCGAACAGGTGGTCTGGATAACTATCGAAGTCGAACTCGTGGATCTGGGAGAGGACGGCCTCCTCGAGGTTCTCGAGCGCGACTTCAGCTTCGTCGTCTCCTACCACTTTGGTCTTCTCGGGCGGCCGAGTTCCCTTGGTGAAGGTGGGAGCCGGTGAGTTGATTGTGGAGAAGACGGTCTCTGGATCGTGGCGCGTGAACTCGATGGTGGACGAGCGGGTCGGCCGATAGTTGATAAGGCGATTCCGGCTGCTCAGGTTGACGAGAGAGTCACGCCACTGCCCGATCGCCGAACGAACTCTTTCCTCACTCAATCTCGCACCCCATCGAAACGCCCTTCAAACTGCCGGAATATCTCAATCTAAGTGACGAACGGAAATCCTCACCTGCATGTGGTCTGGCAAGCCGTGTTCGACGATAAACCGCAAAGCTGTCGTCCTTACTCTCGATAGCCATCGGGTGAATCGATTCGGTCATGCGGCTGCAAGCACCTCAGCCTCGGCCAGCACCAGCCCAGTCGCGCCGTCAGCCTGGTCCGGCGGGTATCCGTACTCGCGAAGTAGCCGCTTGATCGTCGCCCGAGGCTTCGCGCGCACCTGCGCCTTGACCGCCCAGTCGGTCCTCGCGTCCCTCCGCTCAATCTCCACCAGTTCGTGGGCGATCGCCTTCAGCACTCGTCGCGGTTCCCGCGCCGGCTTTGCCGTGCCTCCTCGGTGGGAATATAGAGATCGGTGGCAGTGTCGCGGGACAGCGGGTCGAGCTTCAGGCGCTGCTGCTCGAACACATCGGAAACGTAATCGAGGAAGATCATCCTGAGGACGACCAGCTTGTCGTGGGCGGCATCCGTGCTCGAGTGCAACCGGTTCGCACACTCCCCGAGGGCGTCTTCGAGGCTCGCCCCCGCTGCCTTTTGACTTCGTTGTCACGCAGTACTCCCTATGAGGGCCGGCGCACGACGAGGTCCTTGCTGCAGCCCGGCCGCTACTCCACTTTAGTGACAGAAGCACAGCCCTCCGACACGCGACTCGCGCCTCGGTTGCTCAAGGCCTCTACGTCCCGCTCGAGACGCGGAAAGCCCCGAGTCACACAGACTCGGGGCTTTCGAACGATGGCGGTGACGGTGGGATTTGAACCCACGGTGGGCTCAACACCCACACAACTTTTCGAGAGTTGCACCTTCGGCCGCTCGGACACGTCACCGGGGAAGACTGTAGTACAGCGGCGCGGCCTGGTCGAATCCGCCAGGGTCGGTCGGGCATCCGCCACCGCTACGATGCGGCCATGTCGTGGAGCCTGCGCACCCCGTGGCTGCGGGCCCGGCAGGCGGCCTGGCGGCGCCGCGCCGACGAGGGCGGCGAGCTGCTGTACGTCGCGATCGGCGACTCCGCGGCGCAGGGCATCGGGGCGAGGATGCCCGCCGGCTACGTCAGCCGCCTCGCCGAACGCCTCGACCGCCTCAGCGGGCGCTCGGTGCGCACCGTGAACCTCTCGCGCTACGGCGCCCGGCTCGACGACGCGATCGCCGAGCAGCTGCCGCGGCTCGCCGCCCTCGAGCGCGAGCCCGACATGCTGACGGTCGCGATCGGCGCCAACGACATGCGCCGCTTCGACGCCGACGCCTTCGCGGCCTCATTCGACATGCTGCTCGCGGGCCTGCCGCGGCACGCGATCGTCGCCGACGTGCCGTGCTTCCACGTCGGGCCCCGCGAGCTGGATGCCGTGGTCGCCTCGCGCGTGATCGAGGCACGGGTGCGGGCGGCCGGCCTCGTCTTTGCACCACTCCACCGCGTCACCGAGGTGCGGCGGGGGTGGGGCTCGTTCCCCGAGTTCGCGTGGGACCAGTTCCACCCCTCCGCGCTGGGGTACCGCGTGTGGGAGTCGGCGTTCGCGGGCGCCGTGAACCGGCGGGCGAAGCAGCTGCGCCACCGATGACGGTGGTGGCGCCTATCCTGGCCGCATGGCCCGCCCGACCACAACCTTCCGCTGCTCCGAGTGCGGGTGGCAGACCGCTAAGTGGGTCGGCCGCTGCGGCGAGTGCCAGCAGTGGGGCACGGTCGTCGAGGCCGGCCCGCAGCCGGTGACGCGGCGCACGACGTCGAGCCGCGTCGCCGGGTCGCGCGTCGCGCGGCCCATCACCGAGATCATCGCGCGCGGCGAGACGCACCGACCGACCGGCATCGCCGAGTTCGACCGCGTGCTCGGCGGTGGAATCGTGCAGGGCGCCGCGATCCTGCTCTCCGGCGAGCCCGGCGTCGGCAAGTCGACGCTGCTGCTCGAGGTCGCCGCGCGCGCGGCCCGCCGCGGGCAGCGGGTGCTCTACGTCTCCGCCGAGGAGTCGACGGCCCAGGTGCGGCTGCGCGCCGGCCGCACGGGCGCGCTCGTCGACGAGCTCTACCTGGCCTCCGAGACCGACCTCTCGGTGATCCTCGGCCAGATCGACGAGGTGCGGCCCGAACTCGTCATCGTCGACTCGGTGCAGACCGTGGCATCCCCCCTCATCGACGGCCTCGCCGGCGGCGTCTCGCAGGTGCGCGAGGTGGCGGCCACGCTCATCCGCGTCGCGAAAGAGCGCGACCTGCCCGTGCTCATCGTCGGCCACGTCACGAAAGACGGCACGATCGCCGGCCCCCGCCTGCTGGAGCACCTGGTGGATGTCGTGTGCCAGTTCGAGGGCGACCGCCAGACCGCGCTGCGCTTCGTGCGAGCCCACAAGAACCGCTTCGGGCCGACCGACGAGGTGGGGTGCTTCGAAATGACCGGCGACGGCATCGCCGAGGTCGCCGACCCGAGCGCGCTGTTCCGGTCGCACGCACCCGTGCCGGTGAGCGGCACGTGCGTCGCGATCGCCATGGAGGGTCGCCGCGCGATCCCCGTCGAGGTGCAGGCGCTCGTCGTCGCGTCGAGCGCCCCGCAGCCGCGTCGCGTCGTCAACGGCGTCGACGCCTCGCGCGTCGCCATGCTGCTCGCGGTGCTCGAGCGGCGCTGCGGGCTGCCGCTGTCGAGCTTCGACGTCTACGTCTCCACCGTCGGCGGCATCAGGCTTACCGAGCCGGGCGCCGACCTCGCGATCGCGCTCGCCATCGCGAGCGCCCGCCGCGAGAAGGCCCTCGACGGGCACCTCGCGGCGATCGGCGAGATCAGCCTCGCCGGCGAGATCCGCGCCGTCGCCTCCGCGAAGCAGCGCTCGGCCGAAGCGCAGCGGCTCGGGTACCGCACGCTCGTCGACGCTTCGGCGCTGCACGTGCGCGAAGCCGTGCGGCTCGCGTTCGGGAGCGCGAGCGACGAGAAGGTCGACGTCCCCGAGTTCTAGGGCCGCGCGGCCGCGGTGGCCGCCCGCGGGCTACTCGGCGGGCGCCTCGAGCTCGAGCGCGTCGAGCACCGTCTGCGGCTCGGCCTGCATCGCGTGCGGCCCGGCGACGTCGAACCACACCGCCTCAAGCACGCCGATGTTCTGCCGCAGGAAGTCGACGAGCGTCGCCCCGTCGTACGCGAGCACGCGGTGGTCGGTCTCGTTCGGCAACATCGCCACGTACGTCTCGGGGCTCGAGAACAGCAGCAGCATGTACTTCTCCGACTCGCCGCGGCGGAACACCCTCACCTGCGGCGGCCCCTCCACCGGCAGCAGCGGCACGATCACGTGATCGTTGCGCAGCGCGAAGGCGACGGCCGCGGCGTCCTGCCGTTCGAGGGCCGCGGCGAGACGCTGCTCCACGGGGAGGGTCGACTGCGGCAGCGGGCTCGCGGCCGCGGCGCGGCGCGCGGCCCCGCCCGGGCGGCTGGGGCGCTTCTTCTTCGGCATCGCCCTCCAGCCTACGCGCGGCGGGGGGCGGATGCCCGGCGCGGGCCGACCGGACGGGCTCGAGGGCGGGCGGCGCGAGCGCAGCATCCGCCGCCGGGCTCACTCGAGGATGAAGGGCTTCGCCTCCGAGGTGAACCCGCCGATCGTGACCGTCAGCCGGTAGGTCGCGCCGCCGCCGATCGCGGCCGTGCGCTCGCCCTCGCAGGCCCCGCCCGGCTCGGAGCGCACGCGCTGCCAGGCGAACGGCGTCGTCGACAGCGGCGTGCCGGGCTCAAGCGTGACCTCGGCGGGGGCGGGGTTCGTCTGGCAGTCCTTCGACGACCAGATGCGGTCGCTGCCGGAGGTAATGACGTACTCCTGTACGTCGGTGCCGACCGTCGCGATGCACGGCGTCGAGCCCGTGTTGGTGAGCGTCAGCGACAGCAGCGGCTGCTGCTCGGGCGGGTACGAGTCGGCGTCGGTGACGGCCGCGACCTGCACCTGCTCGGGCGTGCACGCGGTCGGGTCGGTCGGCGCGGCGGGCTCGTCGGCGGCGTCGCTCTCGGCGGTCGCCGACGGCGAGGGGTCCGGGTTCGTCGAGCTGGTCGGCTCGCCCCCGCCGGGGCGCACGATGATGAGCACGACGATGACGATGATCGCCAGCAGGCCGAGGCCGACGACGGCGCGGCGGCGCCAGTAGACCTGGGGCGGCAGAGGCCCCCGCGGCTCGCGCAGGCTCGACATGGGGCCAGGGTACGGCGGGGCGGGGGCGAATCCGGGGCGCGGGTGCGGCGTGTGGGCGGATCGCCGCCCCGACGGCACGACCGCGCTAGGCGAGCTGCTTGAGCATGCGGGTGTTGCCGAGAGTGTTCGGCTTCACGCGCGACAGGTCGAGGAACTCGGCGATGCCCTCGTCGGGCGAGCGCAGCAGCTCGCTGTAGACCTCCGGGTCGACGAGCAGCTGCTCGCCGATGGGCTCGAAGCCCGCCGCGGTGAAGAAGTCGACCTCGAAGGTGAGGCAGAACAGCCGACGCAGGCCGAGCGCGCGCGCAGCATCCTCGAGGGTCGCCAGGATGCTGCGGCCGACCCCCCTGCCCAGCCACGCGTCGGCGACGGCGAGCGTGCGCACCTCGCCGAGGTCCTCCCACAGCACGTGCAGGGCGCCGCAGCCGACGACGCGGTCGTCGTCGTCGACGGCGACGACGAACTCCTGCACCGACTCGAAGAGCACCACGAGCTCTTTGCCGAGCAGGATGCGCCGGTGCACGAGCGGCTCGACGAGCTGCTTGATCGCGCGCACGTCGGAGGTGCGGGCGGGCCGCACGCGGAAGCCGGGGGTGGTCACGCGATCAGCCTAGAGCCGGGCATCCGCGCCCGATGACGCGACCCGGCGGGCACGCGACCGCGCCGTGCGTCGACCGCACGGCACGGAGCCCCGGCCACCCGAAGGGCCGGGGCTCCGCTGCGGCGCGGTCCGTGTGCCGCGCCGGTGGCGACGATCAGGAACCGGGGACGAGCACGCGGTCGATCGTGTGGATCACGCCGTTCGAGGCCTTGATGTTCGAAGCCTGCGGCACGATCTTCGGGTCGGCGAGGGGGGCGCCGTCGCGCAGGTTGATGCCCTGCACGCCGAAGCTCGAGCCCTGCAGCGTGGCGACGCTGCCCGCCTTCGCGAGCTGCTGGCGCGACTGCTCGCCCGCCGACACGTGGTAGAGCAGCACGTCGACGACGTTGGGCAGGCCGGCAGCGGCCGCCAGCGCATCCTGCTCGGTCGCGGGGCGCGAGCCCGTGAGGTCGGTCACGAGGCGCATGAAGGCCTCGTCGTTGGGGGCGAACACCGTGAGGTCGGCGTTCGGGTCGGCCGTCGCGGCGGCGAGGCCGGTGGCGACGAGCGCGCCGACGAGGATGTCGTAGTCGCCGCCGTTGGTGTCGTAGGCGCCGACGCCGCCCGAGACGTTGACGGCGATGTCGGTGATGGTCGGGCCGGCGTGGTCGTCGGCGACGGCCGGGGAGGCGACGCTCGCGGCGAGGGCGATCGAGGCCAGCGAGGCGAGGGCGAGACGCTTCTTCATTGAGGTACCTCCAGAGTGGGCCGCGGGGGCGGCGAGGGGATCGGAGCGGGGCGCCGGCCGACGATGGCGTGGCCCCCGAACGAGGGTCGCGCGGGGCGGTCGCGGCAGACAAGGCGTCGCAGGGTTCGCGCGGCCGAGTCGCGGCTCGCATACGGCGCGCCTGCAGGTGCGACTCGGCGAGGTCGCGGCGGATCCGCGGCGCAGGGTGCATCCGGCGGCGGGGTTCCGCCGGTACGCGCGCGCGAGGATCCGGTAGACACGACGACGCCCCGCACCCGGCGAACCGGGGCGGGGCGTCGATCGTGCGGGTGACTGCCCGGGCGACTACTCGACCGGGGGCAGCTCGCCGGCGACGGCGGGGCCGGCCTCGACGGCCGCGAGCTCCTTGCGCGAGGTCGTGAAGGTGAACTCGCCGTCGACGAAGTCGACGTCGACGTGGTCGCCGCCGTTGAGGCGACCGTGCAGGATCTCCTCCGACAGGCGGTCTTCGATCTCGTGCTGCACCGCGCGGCGCAGCGGTCGAGCGCCGAGCGAGGGATCCCAGCCGAGCTTGATGAGCTGGGCCTTGGCCGCCTCACTGACGTCGATGGTGAGGTCGCGGTCGAGCATCCGGTCACGCAGCCGCTTGATGAAGAGGTCGACGATCTGCAGCAGCTCGTCCTGGCTGAGCTGCGGGAAGACGATCGTCTCGTCGACGCGGTTCAAGAACTCCGGCTTGAAGTGCTTCTTGAGCTCCTCCACGACCTTCGCGCGCATGGCGCTGTAGGTCGCCGCGGTGTTGCCCTCGATCGTGAAGCCGACCGGGCCGCCCGTGATGTCCTTCGTGCCGAGGTTGGTCGTCATGATGATGACCGTGTTCTTGAAGTCGACGACGCGGCCCTGACCGTCGGTCAGGCGGCCCTCCTCGAGCACCTGCAGCAGCGAGTTGAAGATGTCGGGGTGCGCCTTCTCGATCTCGTCGAAGAGCACGACGCTGAACGGCTTGCGCCGCACCTTCTCGGTCAGCTGGCCGCCCTCCTCGAAGCCGACAAAGCCGGGAGGGGCACCGAACAGTCGCGAGACGGTGTGCTTCTCGCCGTACTCCGACATGTCGAGCGCGATGAGCGCGCCCTCGTCGTCGAAGAGGAACTCGGCGAGCGCCTTCGCCAGCTCGGTCTTTCCGACACCCGTGGGGCCGGCGAAGATGAACGAGCCCGACGGGCGCTTCGGGTCCTTGAGGCCGGCACGCGTGCGGCGGATCGTCTTGGCGAGCACCGAGATCGCCTCCTCCTGGCCGATGACCCGCTCGTGCAGGGCCTTCTCCATGAAGATGAGGCGGCTCGACTCCTCCTCCGTGAGCTTGAACACGGGGATGCCCGTGGCCTGGGCCAGCACCTCGGCGATGACGCCCTCGTCGACGGTGCCGCCGACGCCGGCCTCGCCCGAGCGCCACTGCTTCTCGAGGCGCAGCCGCTCGCCGAGCAGCTTCTTCTCTTCATCGCGCAGGCTCGCGGCCTTCTCGAAGTCCTGATCCTCGATCGCGGCCTCCTTCTGCGCGCGGACGCCGGCGATCTTCTCGTCGAACTCGCGCAGCTCCGGCGGCGCCGACAGGATCGACAGGCGCAGGCGAGCGCCGGCCTCGTCGATCAGGTCGATGGCCTTGTCGGGCAGGAAGCGATCCTGCACGTAGCGGTCGGCGAGGTTCACGGCCGAGACGATCGCACCATCGGTGATCGAGACCTTGTGGAACGCCTCGTACTTGTCGCGAAGCCCCTTGAGGATGTTGATGGCGTGCGGCAGCGACGGCTCCTGCACCTGCACCGGCTGGAAGCGGCGCTCGAGCGCAGCATCCTTCTCGAAGTGCTTGCGGTACTCGTCGAGGGTGGTCGCACCGATCGTCTGCAGCTCGCCGCGGGCCAGCAGCGGCTTGAGGATGCTCGCCGCATCGATCGCGCCCTCGGCGGCACCCGCGCCCACGAGGGTGTGGATCTCGTCGATGAAGACGATGATGTCGCCGCGCGTGCGGATTTCCTTCGTGACCTTCTTCAGGCGCTCCTCGAAGTCACCGCGGTAGCGGCTGCCGGCGATGAGCGAGCCGAGGTCGAGCGAGTAGAGCTGCTTGTCCTTCAGCGTCTCGGGCACCTCGCCCTTGACGATCGCCTGCGCGAGGCCCTCGACGACGGCGGTCTTGCCGACGCCGGGCTCACCGATCAGCACGGGGTTGTTCTTGGAGCGGCGCGAAAGGATCTGCATGACCCGCTCGGCCTCCTTCTCGCGGCCGATGACGGGGTCGAGCTTGCCGTCGCGCGCGGCCTGCGTGAGATTGCGGCCGAACTGGTCGAGCACCTGCGAGCCCTTGTCGGCGCTGGGGGTGTCGCCGCCGACGGCGACGGCCTCCTTGCCCTGGTAGCCCGAGAGCAACTGGATGACCTGCTGGCGCACGCGATTGAGGTCGGCGCCGAGCTTCACGAGCACCTGGGCGGCGACGCCCTCGCCCTCGCGGATGAGGCCGAGGAGGATGTGCTCGGTGCCGATGTAGTTGTGACCGAGCTGCAGCGCCTCGCGCAGGCTGAGCTCGAGCACTTTCTTCGCGCGCGGCGTGAACGGGATGTGCCCGGTCGGCTGCTGCTGGCCCTGGCCGATGATGTCTTGCACCTGCTCGCGCACGGCGTCGAGCGAGATGCTGAGCGACTCGAGCGCCTTCGCGGCGACGCCCTCGCCCTCGTGGATGAGGCCGAGGAGGATGTGCTCGGTGCCGATGTAGTTGTGGTTGAGCATCTTGGCCTCTTCCTGGGCCAGGACGACCACCCGACGGGCACGGTCGGTGAAGCGTTCGAACATCGGATACCTCCTCAGGCGCCGGGAGCGCAGGCGGCCCCGGTTGGTATCGAGGGTAACCAGGGGATGCGGTCGAAACTGCCCCTGTTCGCCCTAGGCGTGCGGGATTCGGGGGCGAGCGTTCGCTCCGGCGAAATCGATGCTTGCTCGGGTCGGGGGCGAGCGCTATCTTATCGATATTCGTTATTCATGATTGTCGATAAGGAGCGCGCTCATGGGACTCGTGTGGTGGTCGATCATCGTCGTGGGCCTGGCCGCCCTCGTCGTGGGCGTGCTCGTCTGGGCGATGCGGCGCCCGGGGCGCCCAGGGGAAGCCGCGGAGGGCACCCTGCCCGCGAGGCTCGTGCTCGGGCTCGCCGTCATCGGAGCGGCCCTCAGCGCGATCGGCGCGATCGTCTCGGTGCTGCAGACCGCGCTCGCCGAAGAGGTCGCCGTGACGGTGCCGGTGCAGGGATTCCTGCCCCCCGTCGACGCGGAGGTCTTCGATGTCGTGGGGCCGACGGCGGATGCGCTGCCGTCGAGCCCCGGCTTCACCGAGGCCGCGCTCACCGTCGCCGGCCTCGACGGCTGGACCCGCGCGTGGCTCGCGCTCGGCCACGCCGTCAATGGCGCCGTGATCGTCGTGCTGCTGCTGCTCGTGGCCGGGCTCGCGCGCCGCGCCCTGCGCACCGAGCCCTTCGTGCAGCCGCTTGGCGGGCGGTTGGCGCTCGGCGGCGCGGCCCTCGCCATCGGGTCGTTCATCTGGCAGGCGGCGTACGGCGTCGCCGGATCGCTCGCGTCGACCCAGGTGTTCGCCGCCACCTCGTGGGCGAGCACGGCCGACGTCAGCATGCGCTACGAGGGCACGGGGCTGCAGGGCACCGGTCAGCCGACGCCGGCCTTCGCCTTCGAGATCGAGTTCTGGCCCATCGGAGTCGGCTTCGCGCTCATCGTCCTGGCCGGGCTGCTGCGGACCGCGGAGCGGCTGCAGCGCGACACCGCGGGGCTGGTGTGATGGCGCCAGCACCCGCGATCTCCGACGACGATGAGACGGGCATCCACTGCCGGCTCGACGAGCTGCTCGACGAACGCGGCATGACGCTCACCCGGCTGAGCGAGCTCGTCGGCGTGAGCCTCGTCAACCTGTCGGTGCTGAAGAACGACCGCGCTCGGGCGATCAGGTTCTCGACGCTGCGGGCGATCTGCGAGGCGCTCGAGTGCGAGGTCGGCGAGCTGCTCGTCGTCGAGCGCTGATCGCACCCCGCCCGCGACGTAGGGTGGCGGCATGAGCAACCTCGAGGCCGAGCCCGCCGAACTCGTGTGCGACGAGCGGCCGGCGGCGAGCATCCAGGTGCTCGAACCGCGCGAGGTGCCGCTCGGCGGGCCCCGCGCGATGACGGTGCGCCGCACGCTGCCGCAGCGCGAGCGCAGCCTCATCGGAGCCTGGTGCTTCGTCGACCACTACGGCCCCGACGACGTGGCTGAGACGGGCGGCATGACGGTGCCGCCGCATCCGCACACGGGGCTGCAGACGGTGACGTGGCTGTTCGAGGGCGAGGTCGAGCACCGCGACTCGACGGGAGCCCACCAGCTCGTGCGCCCCGGCGAGCTCAACCTCATGACGGCGGGCACGGGCATCCAGCACAGCGAGGTGTCGACGCCCACGACCACGCGCCTGCACGGCGCCCAGCTGTGGCTCGCGCTGCCCGACGCCGACCGCCGCGTCGCCCCGTTCTTCGAGCACACCGAGCCGACCCCGGTCACCGTCGGCGAGGCGACCGTGCGGGTCTTCATCGGCGCGCTGCCGGGCGTCGGCGCGGCGGATGCTCGCGTCTTCAGCCCCCTCGTCGGCGCCCAGCTCGACCTGCCGGCCGGCGCGAGCGTCGAGCTGCCCGTCGACCCGCGCTTCGAGCACGGCCTGCTGGTGGATGCCGGCATCGCGACGATCGACGACGTCGCGATCGCGCCCGCGCACCTCGCCTACACGCCCACGGGCCGCGCCACGCTGCGGGTCACGGCGGGGGATGCTCCGCTGCGCGCGCTCCTCATCGGCGGCGAGCCGTTCGGCGAGTCGATCGTCATGTGGTGGAACTTCATCGGCCGCGACCACGACGAGATCGTCGGCTTCCGCTCCGCGTGGCAGGCCGAGGTGATCGAGGGCACGGCGCCGGCCGCGACCTTCGGCCGGGTCGAGGGGTGGCCGGGCTCGGCGCTTCCGGCACCGGTGCTGCCGGGCATCCGCCTCAAGCCTCGCTCGTAGCGGGGCACCGACAAGGCGGCGGATGCTGCGCCGACGCTACTCGTGCGGGTCGGCGGTGAGCTTCTCGAAGCGAGCGCGCTCCTGGGCCTCGATGTCGCTGTAGGCCTCGCGCTCGGCGCGGTCGGCGCGGATGATCGCGCGCATCGCGAACCAGAAGATGAGGCCGACGACGATCGTCGGCGTCACGGAGAACACCGCGTTCGTCCAGAAGTCGTCCACGGGGGCAAGGATACGCCGGTCGGCTGGGGCGCAGATGATGAAGGCCGGGCCCTCGCTCCGCTTGGGGGGTTCGGAGGTGGGGCCCGGCCTGTGGAGCATCCCGCCCTCGGGGGGGTCGGCGGGCTGCTCCGGGTGGAGAGGTCTAGGTGGCCATGAGCTTGCGGCTCGAGACGATGCCGAAGACGGCGACGCCGACGGCGATGACGCCGGCCGCCGCGAACGCGACGGTCGCGATCGCCGGGCCGGACTGGGTGGGCACCGCGGCCTCGATCGCGGAGGCCCCGTCGGTCGGAGCGGGCTCGGCCAGGGTCGGGAGGTCGATGAAGCCGCGCAGGATCGCGTTGTCGATCGTGATGTCGCCCTGGACATCCGACATGCGACCGCGGTCGGCGACCGCGACGAGGCAGTAGGTTCCGTCGGCGACGGCCATGGTGTCGACCAGCGCGGTGAAGCCGGCCTCGGCGCTCACGGTCGTCGTCGTCTCCGCGACGGGGGCGCCGCACTCGCCGAGCTTCTGCGGCGAGAGCTGCAGCGTGAGCTCGTGGTCGCCGTCACCGGCGATCGTGCCGGCGACGTAGAGCTCGCCGGAGACGACCGAGCCGGCCAGCGGCGTCGTGATGCGGAGCGCGTCGGCCGCGAGGCCGGGCGAGGAGGTGACGAGGAGCAGCCCCGTCGAGAGGGCCGCTGTCGCCAGCGTGAGCGTGAGTGCGTGGGTGCGCAGCATGGGGGGTTCGCCTTCGGGTGTGGCGAGGTCGGCGGCTCGTGGGGCGGGCTGCCGGCGTCGTATCGGGTGGGCGCTCGGCGGGCGGCGGGGGTGTCCGGTGGGTAGCCGGCCGCTGCTCGTCGTGCAGGTTCAGCGTAGGAGGACAGACAGACTCGTCGCCTTCCCCAGATAGGGGGGCATTTCGTCACTGCCACCACTACATGTTGTGGCCAGAGTGGCAGGAGTGAGTGTCTGCACCTCGCGGGGCAGGTGTGACTCGTGTGATCAGTGTGACTCGCGTGACGGGTGGCGTCGGCGAGGCGCGCCGGTCAGCCCTTGCCGACGATGCCGACGAGCCCCGAGATCAGCAGGTACGCGCCGAACCCGCCGATGATGAGCCACAGGGCCAGGCGCGTGAGCGTGATCTCGCGCTTCTTCTTCTCGGCGTCGCCGGGCAGGGGGAGCTCGTTCTTGTCGGCCATGGGTGCCTCCGGCTACTTGACCAGCGGGAAAAGGATCGTCTCGCGGATGCCGAGCCCGGTCAGCGCCATGAGCAGGCGATCGATGCCCATGCCCATGCCGCCGCTGGGGGGCATCCCGTGCTCGAGGGCGGTGAGGAAGGCCTCGTCGAGCCGCATCGCCTCGGGGTCGCCGCCCGCCGCCAGTCGCGCCTGCGCCACGAAGCGCTCGCGCTGGATGACCGGGTCGACGAGCTCGGAGTACGCCGTCGCGAGCTCGAAGCCGCGCACGTAGAGGTCCCACTTCTCGACGCGGCCGGGCAGGCTGCGGTGCTCGCGCACGAGCGGGCTCGTGTCGACGGGAAAGTCCATGACGAAGGTGGGGCGCTCGAGGCCGCCCTTGACGAAGTGCTCCCACAGCTCTTCGACGTACTTGCCGGGCAGCGGGTGGTCGATCTCGATGTCGACGCTGTCGGCGAGGCGCTTGAGCTCGGCCATCGGCGTCTCGGGCGTGATCTCGACGCCCGCGGCGGCGCTCAGCGAGTCGTACATGCTGAGGCGATCCCAGTCGCCGCCGAGGTCGTACTCGGTGCCGTCGGCCCACGTCACGACGTGCGAGCCGGCGACGGCGAGCGCCGCGTTCTGGATCATCTCCTGCGTCAGGTCAGCCATCTGGTGGTAGTCGCCGTACGCCTGGTACGCCTCGAGCATCGCGAACTCGGGGCTGTGCGTCGAGTCGGCGCCCTCGTTGCGGAAGTTGCGGTTGATCTCGAACACGCGCTCGATGCCGCCGACGACCGCGCGCTTCAGGAACAGCTCGGGCGCGATGCGCAGGAACAGCTCGGTGTCGAAGGCGTTCGAGTGGGTGACGAAGGGGCGGGCGGATGCTCCGCCGTGCATCGTCTGCAGCATCGGCGTCTCGACCTCGAGGTAGCCGTGACTCGCGAACGTGCTGCGCAGGCTGGCGACGGCGAGCGCCCTGGCGCGGACCGTCTGGCGCGCCTGCTCGCGCACGATCAGGTCGAGGTAGCGCTGCCGCACGCGAGTCTCCTCATTGAGCTCGTTGTGCAGATTCGGCAGCGGCAGGATCGCCTTCGCCGCGATCGCCCAGCTGCTCACCATGATGCTGAGCTCGCCGCGGCGGCTCGTGATGACCTCGCCCTCGACGAAGACGTGGTCGCCGAGGTCGACGAACTCCTTCCAGCGGGCGAGCTCATCCTCCCCCACCTCGGCGAGCGACACCATCGCCTGCAGGCGGCTGCCGTCGCCGGCCTGGAGCGTCGCGAAGCAGAGCTTGCCCGTGATGCGCGAGAACACGACGCGGCCAGCGAGGGCGACGCGCTCACCCGTGGCCGTGTCCGGCTCGAGGTCGGTGTGCCGGGCGCGCACGGCCGGGATCGTGTCGGTGATCGGCAGGCCGACCGGGTAGGCGTCGAGCCCCAAAGCGAGCATCCGCTCGCGCTTATCGAGCCGCACCTGCTTCTGCTCGGCGATGTCGGCGACCGTGGGCTCTGCCGCCTCCGCGGCGGTCGGCTCGGCGGGCTCGGGCGCGGGCGTGGTGTCGGTCATGAGGCTCCTCGGTTCAGCAGTTCAGCCTACCGGCGGGCGGGCGGGGGCTCAGGCGGGTGCGGGCTCGGGCGGGTGGCTGCTTCGGGGGCGCGCGCGAACAGCGCGAGCGCCACAGCTCGGGCAGGGAACGGGGCGCCCGTGCGATGTGCAGGAGCCGCGGGGCTCGCGACGCTGGCCGGCGCCGCTCTGGCGGGCCTCGGCGATCCCGTCTCCTGCAGACCGCACACACCCGGGCGGTGGGTGATCGCCGCGTGGAGCCGCGTACCGAATGACGTCGTCCGGGGTCCGCGACGCCGGACTTCCGCGCGTCGGAGGGGGCAACAGGGCTCAACGACTTCACTTGGCACACGGCGGCTCGGCCTAAGGGCCGGGGGCGACGCGCGGAGGGCGTGCGCAACTCAGGAACAGTGGCTGCTTCCGCGGCGCCGACCCCTGCTGCGGCGGTCGCTGGGGGTTCTCCGTCCGAAATGCAGGAGTGGGCGCGGCGCCCGAAGAGCGAGTCGGCCCAGTTGATGGGCTGCGCGCGCTGGAGGGCCGCTCGACTCCTGCATTTCGGACGGACCCCGCGGGGGAGCGGTGCGGCGACGCGGGACGACCGCGGAGTGGACGGAGAGCGAAGTGGCGGCGAGCGGCGGAGGCCGATCCCGAAATGGGACGACGGGCATCGGCGCGGCAGCGGCGCCGCGCGGCAGCAGCGCGGCGCGGCGGCGAGCGTCAGCGCAGCTGCAGCAGCGCCGTGTCGATGAGCCGGGTCGTGCCGACTCGCGCCGCGACGAGGGCCCGCGCGGGGCCGACGTGGTCGGGCTCCGCGGGCTGGAAGCTGGCGGGGTCGACGACGGCGATGTAGTCGAGCTCGAGCTGCGGCTCGGCGTCGAGCACGGCGAGCGCTGCCTCGAGCGCCGCGGGCAGCCCGTCGCCCGCGTCAGCGGCCGCGCGCGCCGCCTCGAGCGAGCGCGGCAGGGCGAGCGCCGCCGCGCGTTCCGACCCTGAGAGGTAGGCGTTGCGGCTCGACAGCGCGAGCCCGTCGGCCGCGCGCACGGTCGGCACGACCTCGATGCGGGTCGGCACGTCGAGGTCGGCGACCATGCGCTGCACGAGGAAGACCTGCTGGGCATCCTTCTCGCCGAAGACCGCGACGTGCGGCGCGGCGATCAAGAGCAGCTTCGCGACGACCGTGAGCATGCCGTCGAAGTGGCCGGGACGGGAGGCTCCGTCGAGCATCGTTCCGACCTCGCCGGCCGAGACGCGCGTTTCGATCGGACCACGCGGGTACATCTCGGCGACGGTGGGCGCGAAGACTGCGGCGGCACCGTGGCCGGTGAGCGCCGCGAGGTCGGCGGTGAGGTCGCGCGGGTAGCGGTCGAAGTCCTCCGTCGGCCCGAACTGCAGCGGGTTGACGAAGATCGACACGACGACGACGTCGGCGAGCGCGGCGGCACGGTCGACGAGGGCGAGGTGCCCCTCGTGCAGCGACCCCATGGTCGGCACGAGCGCGACGGTGCGGCCCGCGGAGCGCTCGGCGTCCAGCCGGGCGCGCAGGCCGTCGATCGTGGTGTCGACGGGCGGCGGCGTGGGGCTCATGCGGCTCCGGGGTCGGGGCGGTCGAGAGGGTCGGGGCGGTCGTCGCGCGGATCAGGCTCGGCGTGAGCATCCGCCCCCCGATCGGCGAGCGCCGCGAGGTCGATGCTATCGACGGTCGCCGAGCGCAGCGCGTTCTCCACCGCGGAGCGCACGACGGCGCCCAGCACGCGGCCCGGCTCGTCGACGCCGATGTCGCGCAGCGCGCCCATCGCCTGCGACACGATCGCGGTCGAGAAGTCGCTGGCCGACTGGATGGCGTCGGCGTAGGCGGCGCGATGCTCCTCCGAGACGACGATGGGCTCGGCACCCATCTCGACGACGAGGGCCTGCGCGATCGGCAGCACCGGGCTCGGCGCCGTCACCGCGCACCAGGCCTCGCGCAGGCGGGCCAGGTCGATCGAGGTGCCGGTGAACGAGAGGGCCGGATGCACCGCCAGCGGGATGATGCCCGCGGGCCGCGCGGGGTCGAGCACCCGCACGCCGTGCGCGGCCGAGGTGTGCAGCACGAGCTGGCCGGGCTGCCACACGCCGAGCGAGGCGAGCCCGGAGACGAGCCCGGGCAGCTGGTCGTCGGGCACGGCGAGGATGACGAGCTCGCTGCGCTCGACGATCGCGGGCACCTCGAGGTGGGGTGCTCCGGGCAGGATGCTTGCCGCGCGCTCGCGCTCGTCGTCGGTGCTCGCCGAGATGCCGGTGATGGCGTGGCCTGCGCCGGCGAGGGCGGCGCCGAGCACGGGGCCGACGCGGCCGGCGCCGATGATGCCGACGCCGAGGCGGCCGTCGCGGGTCATGCGGGGGCTCCGTCGGCGGGGGCCGCACTCGCCCGCCACCGGTGCGAGGTGTCGGCGACGCCGCTGCGGATCGCCTCCGCCGTCACGAGCCCGAAGAAGCGGATGCCCTCCTCGCGGTCGATCGCTCCGAGCCGCGGGGTGATCGGCCCCGAGACGGTGTGCACGTGCACCGCGGCGAGCCGCAGCGGCCGCAGCACGGGGCCCTGCCGCACGCTGGCGCTCTGCACGCGCGCGAAGGGCACGACGGTGAGCGCCCGCCAGATCGCGCCGGTGCGCAGCAGCACGCCGGTGTCGGTGAGGGCGAAGCCGTTGCGCGGCTGCGAGAACCAGCGCAGCGCGCGGGCGCGGCGCGGCGAGTTGGTGTAGCCGTCGTCGCCGCCGGGCGAGAGCAGGCCGCGCTCGAGCAACGGCAGCGCCTCGTCGGTGGCGACCTCGGGCAGCAGCAGGCGCAGCACGGCGCGCACGTCGTCGAGGTTGCCGACGGGCAGGATCGTCGTCTGCTGCTGGCCGGCCGCGCCCTGCTGCGACGAGCGCGAGGCGCGGTTGACGGCGATCTGCCACCAGCCGAACGGCCGCCACAGCAGCGGCTGCGTGACCCGCACCGAGTGGATGCGCCCGGGCGGCAACGTC
Organism: Microcella alkalica; assembly: GCF_014595885.1. GTDB lineage: Bacteria > Actinomycetota > Actinomycetes > Actinomycetales > Microbacteriaceae > Microcella > Microcella alkaliphila_B. The sequence goes on from NZ_JABUKC010000003.1 coordinate 377,354, forward strand.
TCGTTCGTGGTCGACAGCAGGCCGAAGCCGACGCGCACGCCGTCGGGCGTGGAGGCGATCGTGTACCGCAGCGAGCGGGTGATGCGCGCGATGAGGAAGCCGCCGATGCCGAGCAGCGCCGGCAGCACGCCGAAGACGAGCAGCACCTCGCCGGTGACGACGATCGCGGTGACGAGCGCGGCCGTGCCGAGCACGAGCGCGATGGCAGCGTCGCTCAGCACGGTCGAGCCGATGAGCCGACCGACGTTCATGCGCACGACCGACTCGGGCTCGACGACGAGGGTGGGGTCGAGCTCGGGGGCGAGGAACTCGCGCGCCCGGTCCTCCAGCAGCGCGCCGACGCCGGCCCGGTCGGCGGTCGCCCCGGGGGCGGCATCCGGATGCTCGACCGCGGCCGCGGTGCCGGGCGGCTGCTCGACCGCCGAGCCGTCGGCCGCGCTCGCGTGCCGCCGCGCGCCGGAGGCGAGCAGCAGGATCTCGCGGCGCAGGGCATCCGCGTCGGCCGACCGCAGGTACGACAGCTGCACGTTGGCGTCGTTGCCGGCGACCGAGATCTCGAGCTTCGCCGCGCCGAACAGGCGCGGAATGAACGGGCGGGCGATGTTGATGCCCTGGATGCGGTCGAGCCGACCCTTGCGGTTGGTGCGGAACAGGATGCCCGACCGCACCTCGACGACCTCGTCGGTGATGCGGAAGGTGTGCAGGCGCCACGACAGCCAGAAGCCGGCGGTGATCAGTGCGAGCAGCAGCACGAGGCCGGCGAGCGCGAGCAGCAGCAGGTTCTCGCGGATGAGGAACTCGAACGCCTCGGCCTCGTAGTCGGGGTCGCCGGGGCTCGAGCCGTCGAACGGCGAGTCGCCGAAGACGAGGTCGATGAACCGGTCGCGCAGGTTGCCGAAGAGGATGCCGATGATGATGAGCAGCGCGAGCCCCCCGCGGAACAGCGGCGTCGCCCTGTGCAGGCGGTGCCACTGACCGTCGGTGAAGTCGGTCACAGCCCCGCCCGGCGGCTCTCGGCGACGGCGACGAGGTGGTCGCGCAGGCGCTCGGCCTCGGCGAGCGGCAGGCCGGGGATCAGCACGCCCGTCGAGGCGGCGGCGGTCACGAACTTGAGCTCGGCGAGGCCGACGGCGCGCGCGATCGGCCCGCGCGAGATGTCGACGAGCTGCATGCGCCCGTACGGCACGGCGACGACGCGCTGGAACAGGATGCCGCGCCGGAACAGCAGGTCGTCGTCGCGCAGCGCGTAGCCGATGGCGCGCACGCGGCGCGGCGTGAGCGCGATCGTGACGAGGAACAGCACGGCGAGCGCGACGCCGAGCAGCGCCGACGGCGCCCAGCCGCTCACCCAGTAGGGGATGAACCCGGCGACGGTCATGATGGCGCCGAAGATCACGTAGCCGACGATGTCGACGACGATGTACTTCGGCGACACGCGCTGCCAATCGGTGCCCGCGAGCTCGATCGAGCGGGGCGCGCCCTCGGTCGCGGTCGGCGGCGCGGCCTCGGTCTGGTCGGTCACGCTCACCCCTCCGTCGTCGGCGACCGGGCCTCAGGGCGCGGCCGCGGCGGCCTCCTGCTGCTCGTCGTCGTCGGGCGGCAGAGCGCAGAAGTGCTCCGCCACGAGCGCGGCGATCAGCAGGATCACCGCCGCGACGAGCGTGCCCGCCGCGGTCAGCGTCGAGCCTATCGGCACGACCGCGCGCGACAGCAGATAGGTGAGGATGCCCCCGGCACCTCCCAGCAGCAGCGCGCCGGCGAGCGCGCTGGCCTTCGCGAGCACGACCACGCGCGTGGCGTAGAAGGGGTCGATGCGCCGCTCGCCCTTCGCCGCGGCGCGCACCGGCCAGGCGAGCGCGACGAGCAGCGCCGCGATGAGCACGAGCCCGACGGCGAGCGACAGCGGCGGCACGAGCACGGGCTCGCCGCGCATCGCGAGGGCGAGGTCGGTGGCGAAGGCGAGCGCGAAGCCGACGAGGGCGAGCAGCACGAGCGGCAGGGGGCGCGAGCGGGTCACGGGGTCGCACCCTCCTCCGGCTCGGTGCGCGATCGCAGGCCGGCCAGCAGGTCGGCGATGCGTCCGCGGCCGACGAGCTCGGCATCCGGGTCGAGCTCGAACCAGGGCGCGAGCACGAAGTCGCGCTCGTGCGCGCGCGGGTGCGGCACCTGCAGCTGCTCGGAGTCGATCTCGAGCGCCCCGAACGCGATGAGGTCGAGGTCGAGGGTGCGGTCTCCCCAGCGCTCGACGCGCTCGCGGCCGTGCAGGTTCTCGATGGCGCGCAGCCCGTCGAGCAGCTGGAACGGGTCGAGCCGCGTGTCGAGCAGCGCGACGCCGTTGAGGTACTCCGGCTTGTCGGGGTCGGGCCCGTCGAGCGTGAGGGCGACGGTGCCGTGCCACGACGACACGGCGCGGATGCTCGACTCGGGCAGCGCGTCGAGCGCGGCCACGGCGTGCTCGAGCGTCGCCTGCCGGTCGCCGAGGTTCGAGCCGAGCGCGATGACGGCGAGGGCGGTCACGAGTTCGCTCCCCCGGTGGGCGGCGAGGCGGATGCCCGGCTGCGGTCGATCGAGACGGCGACGTCGGCGAACGGCACCGGGATCGGCGCCTCGGGCTTGTGCACGGTCACCTCGACGCGCTCGACGGCCCGGTGGGCGAGCACGACGGCGGCGACGCGCTCGGCGACGGTCTCGATGAGGTCGACGGGGTCGCGCTCGACGACCTCGACGACCTCGACGGCGAGCTCGCCGTAGTGCACGGTGTCGGCGACGTCGTCGCTGCCGGCGGCGCGCGCGAGGTCGAGGTGGGCGGTGACGTCGATGATGAACGGCTGCCCGTCGCGGCGCTCGTGCTCGTACACGCCGTGGTGTGCCTGTGCGCGCAGGCCGGTGAGGATGATGCGGTCGCTCACGCGGCCCCCACTCCCGCGGAGCCGGGCAGGCCGCGCCACGCGGCCCAGACGTCGAGCGCGCGGCTCGTCGCGGCGGCGTCGTGCACGCGCACGGCCCGCACGCCCGCTCCGGCGTCGGCGCACAGCGCGCTCACGACGGCCGTCGGCAGATCGCGCTGCTCGACGGACGCGCCGGAGGGCAGCAGCGCCCCGAGGAACCGCTTGCGCGACGCCCCCACGAGCAGCGGGAAGCCCAGCTCGGCGAGCGCCGGCAGCCCGCGCAGCACCGCCCAGTTCGCGTCGGGGCGCTTGGCGAACCCGAGGCCCGGGTCGAGCCAGAGCCGCTCGGGCGCGATGCCTGCCGCGAGCGCGGCGTCGGCGCGCGATCGCAGCTCGTCGCGCACCTCGGTGACGACGTCGGCGTAGTCGCTCACGGCATCCCACCGATCACTGCGGCCGCGCCAGTGCATCGCGACGTAGTCGACCTCGAGCTCGGCGACCGTCGACAGCATCGCCGCATCCTCGAGCCCGCCGCTCACGTCGTTGACGATGACGGCGCCGGCGTCGACGGCGGCCCGCGCGGTCGACGCATTAAGGGTGTCGATCGAGACGCGGATGCCCTCCGCGGCGAGCGCGCGCACGACCGGCACCACGCGCCCCGCCTCCTCGATCGCGGTCACCGGCTCGGCGCCGGGCCGGGTCGACTCGCCCCCGACGTCGATGACGTCGGCGCCGTCGTCGACGAGCCGGCGGGCCTGCGCGACCGCGGCCTCGGGCTCGAGCCAGCGCCCGCCGTCGCTGAACGAGTCGGGCGTGATGTTGAGCACGCCCCACACCTCGGGCCGCACGGGCCCGGGGGCGGTGGTCATGCGCCGCTCCGGCCGATCATCGCCATGACCTCGGCGCGCTGCACGGGGTCGGCGAGAGCCCCGCGCGAGGCGACGGTGACGGTCGTCGATTCGGCGTAGCGCACGCCGCGCGCGGCGACGCAGCCGTGGCGCGCCTCGATGACGACGAGCACGCCGGCGGGGGCTATGGCACGCTCGAGGGCGTCGGCGACGTCCTCGCCGAGACGCTCCTGCAGCTGCGGGCGGGCCGACACGATCTCGACGAGGCGGGGGATGCGCCCGAGTCCGATGATGCGCTCGCCGGGCACGTAGGCGACGTGCGCGACGCCCGTGAACGGCAGCAGGTGGTGCTCGCACATCGAGCGCAGCGCGATGTCGCGCAGCAGCACGAGCTCGCCGCGCTCGCCGGGAGTCGTCGCCATCTCGGCGCCATCCTGCAGCTCGGGCACGGGGTCGACGCCGACGCCGGCGAAGAAGTCGGCGTAGGCGGCGGCGATGCGCTGCGGCGTCGTGGCGAGGCCGGGCCGCTCGACGTCTTCGCCGATGGCGGCGAGGATCTCGGCGACCGCCGCCTCGATGCGGGGGATGTCGATGCTGGCCATGCGCGTCAGCTCGCCGGCGTGGTTCCCGGGTCGGCCTCGCTGCGCGCGACGCTCGCGGGTGCGGCGTGGTCGCTCGCGACCCCGCCGTCGGTGACCGAGCTGTCGATCGGCGCCTTGGCCGGCATGGGCACGGGCGGCAGATCGGGCAGCGGGCGCTCGTCGCTCGAGAGCCACTGCGGGCGCTCGGGCAGCTTCTGCACGTCGGCGAAGATCTCGGCCAGCTGCAGGTGGTCGAGGGTCTCCTTCTCGAGCAGCTCGGTGGCGAGCCGGTCGAGCACGGCGCGGTTGGCGTTGAGCACCTGCCAGGCCTCGTTGTGGGCCTGCTCGATGAGGGCGCGCACCTCGGCGTCGACGCGCTCGGCGACGCGCTCGGAGTAGTCGCGCTGGTGCCCCATGTCGCGGCCGAGGAAGACCTCGCCGCTCGACTGGCCGAGCTTGACCGAGCCCACCTCGGCGCTCATGCCGTACTCGGTGACCATCTTGCGGGCGATGCTCGTGGCCTTCTCGATGTCGTTGCTCGCGCCCGTGGTGGGGTCGTGGAAGACGATCTCCTCCGCCACCCGACCGCCCATCGCGTAGGTGAGCTGGTCGAGCAGCTCGTTGCGCGTGACCGAGTACTTGTCGTCGAGCGGCAGCACCATCGTGTAGCCGAGGGCGCGGCCGCGGGGCAGGATCGTCACCTTCGTCACGGGGTCGGTGTGCCGCATCGCGGCGGCGGCGAGCGCGTGCCCGCCCTCGTGGTAGGCGGTGATGAGCTTCTCGTGGTCGCGCATGACGCGGCTGCGTCGCTGCGGCCCGGCCATGACGCGGTCGACGGCCTCGTCGAGGTTGCGGTTGGTGATGATCTCGCCGTTGCTGCGGGCGGTCAGCAGGGCGGCCTCGTTGAGCACGTTCGCCAGGTCTGCGCCGGTGAAGCCGGGCGTCTTGCGCGCGAGCACCTCGAGGTCGACGTCCTCGGCCATGGGCTTGCCCTTGGCGTGCACCTCGAGGATCTTCATGCGGCCCTTGTGGTCAGGCGCGTCGACCTGGATCTGCCGGTCGAAGCGGCCCGGGCGCAGCAGCGCCGGGTCGAGGATGTCGGGGCGGTTGGTCGCCGCGATCATGATGACGTTGGTCTTCGGGTCGAAGCCGTCCATCTCGACGAGCATCTGGTTGAGCGTCTGCTCGCGCTCGTCGTGGCCGCCGCCCATGCCGGCGCCGCGGTGACGGCCAACGGCGTCGATCTCGTCGACGAAGATGATCGCCGGCGCGTTCTCCTTCGCCTCCTTGAACAGGTCGCGCACGCGGCTCGCGCCGACGCCGACGAACATCTCGACGAAGTCGGAGCCCGAGATCGAGTAGAAGGGCACGCCCGCCTCGCCGGCGACGGCGCGCGCGAGCAGCGTCTTGCCGGTGCCGGGAGGGCCGTACAGCAGCACGCCCTTGGGGATGCGCGCGCCGACCGCCTGGAACTTCGTCGGATCCTTCAGGAAGTCCTTGATCTCGTGCAGCTCCTCGATGGCCTCCTCGGCGCCCGCGACATCCTCGAACGTCACCTGCGGGCTCTCCTTGCTCACGAGCTTCGCGCGCGACTTGCCGAACTGCATGATGCGGCTGCCGCCGCCCTGCAGGTTCGACAGCAGGAACCAGAAGATGACGCCGATGATGAGGAAGGGGATGAGCAGGCCGAGCAGGCTCACGAACCAGTTCGTCTGCGGCACCTGGTCGTCGAACTCGTCGACGTTCGCGGCGTCGATCGCCTCGACGATCGCCTCGCCGCGCGGCGCCACGTACTGGAACTGCACCCGCGTGCCGTTGTCGCCGTCGGCCTCGCTGAGCTCGAGGTCGACCCGCTGCTCGCCGTCGATGATGGTCGCCTTCTCGACGGTGCCGCCCTCGAGCAGCTCCAGGCCCTCCTGCGTCGTGATGGTGCGGAACCCGCCGGGGTTCAGCAGCGCGAAGCCCACCCAGAGCGCGATCGCGCCGATCACGATGTAGAGGAACGGGCCTTTGACGATGCGCTTGGCATCGAACTTCTGACGGGCCATGGGGCGAGCCGCACCTTTCTGCGAGCATGCGTTGCGCTCGGGGTCTGAGGCGAACCTCATAACGGTATCGGTCGCCTCTTGGGGGGCGCTGGCTGTTCGCGGTCGGCGCAGACCCCTGGTGCCTCGCAGGATGCTCGTGTTCGGGTGGAGCGCATGACGCAGACCGCACCTGCCCCCGTGACCGTGCCCGCCCCCGACCGCTTCGGCGGCCTCCGCGCCGTCGTCGTCAACACGACGCTCAAGCGCAGCCCCGAGCTCAGCAACACCCAGGGCCTGCTCGACCGCTCAATCGCGCTGCTGCGCGCCAACGGCGTCGAGGTCGACACCTTCCGCCTCGTCGACCACGACGTCGCGCCGGGCGTCATGCCCGACATGCGTGAGGAGGGATGGCCGGCCGATGCGTGGCCGACGCTCTGGCCGCGCATCGCCGAGGCGGACATCCTCATCATCGGCAGCCCCATCTGGCTCGGTGAGCAGTCGAGTGTGACCCGCCGCCTCATCGAGCGGCTGTACGCGCACTCGAGCGAGACGGTCGAGAGCGGGCTCAGCCCCTTCCACGGCAAGGTCGCGGGCGTGCTCGTCACCGGCAATGAGGACGGCGTGAAGCACGTCGCCTCGTCGCTCGTGTTCTCGCTGCAGCACCTCGGCTGCACGATCCCGCCGACGGCCGACGCCGGGTGGATCGGCCCCGTCGGCCCCGGCCCGAGCTACCTCGACGACGAGTCCGACGGGCCCGAGACCGACTTCACGAACCAGGGCACGACGTTCATGACGTACAACCTGCTGCACCTGGCGCGCCTGCTCAAGGATGCGGGCGGGTTCCCGGTGGGCGGCAACCAGCCCGAGGCGTGGAGCGAGGGCGAGCGCTTCGGATTCGACGCGCATCCGCAGCCGACGCAGCCGCAGGGCGAGCCGACGCAGACGGCGAACCCGGAGCACGACTGAGGGCGCGGGCTCGCGCCACGCGACGCGCGTGGCCGCCCTACTGGTAGACGTGCGGCGCGAGCACGCCGATGGCGCGCAGGTTGCGGTAGCGCTCGGCGTAGTCGAGGCCGTAGCCGACGACGAACGCGGGCGGGATGTCGAAGCCGATGTAGTCGACGGGCACGTCGACCTTGATCGACTCGGGCTTGCGCAGCAGGGCGAGGATCCGCACGCTGTTCGCGCCGCGCGACTCGAGGTTCGCCCGCAGCCACGACAGCGTGAGGCCCGAGTCGATGATGTCCTCCACGATGAGCACGTCGCGGCCGGCGATGTCGGTGTCGAGGTCCTTGAGGATTCGCACGACGCCGCTGGACTCGGTGCTCGCGCCGTAGCTCGAGACGGCCATCCAGTCCATGTCGATGTGCACGCGCAGCTCGCGGGCGAAGTCGGCCATGACCATCACGGCGCCCTTGAGCACGCCGACGAGCAGCGGCGTGGTGCCCTCGAAGTCAGCCTCAACCTGGCGGGCGAGCTCGGCGAGCTTCGCGTGGATCTCGTCCTCGGTGATGAGCACCTCGGTCAGGTCGGCGCGGATGTCGTCGACGTCCATCAGTCTCCTCGTGGGGTGTGCGGCGCCGCGGTGAAGACGATGCGGCCAGCGGTGCGTTCCACCCTAATGCCGGGCGAGCAGACGTCGACCGGGGCGAGGTCCGCATCGTGCGGCGCCTCGCCCCGGTCGGTGAAGAGTCGGCGATCACTCCTCGGTGTCGGTCACGTTCTCGATGCTGTCGGCCCGGATGAACCGGTCGTCCTCCCAGTCGGCATAGGCGTCGTCATCGAGTTCGACGCCGAGGTCGTCTTCGACGGTCATCACGTCGAAGCCCTCCTCGACCTCGCCCGTGACCTGCACCGCGAGACCCTCCTCGATGTCGGCCATCGTGCCGTCGTGCACAACCAGCAGCGCCTCGACGGTGGTGTCGTCGGTTCCGGCGATGGTGAACGCGTTCGCCGACACGATCTCGTCGACATCGGCGGACAGCGTGACCGTCTCGCCGAGGTACCCGTCGTAGTCGCCGACGAACTCGGCGTCGTACCGCCCGTCGTACGGCTCCGTGCTCGCCTCGGAGTCGCGTGCGTCCTCCTCGACGGCCTGGTCCTCGGTGACGTCTTCGACGTCGACGCCCTCCTCCGGGCCGGACGTCGCGCACCCGGCCAGGGTCAGTGCGCCGAGGGCGAGCGAGCCCGTCGCCGCCACCTTGATGATCGTGTTGCTGCTCCTGCGGATGAACATGCGTTCTTCCTCTCTTCGGTGTGATGGTGCCGACCCGGGGCGCTCCTGGCCGCTGTGGTGGCCGCGCTCCCGTCGACTCATCCAGGCCATCACGGGCCCCGCCCGGCTCCCCAGGGCGTTGATCGCCGAACGGGTCGCGCGTACCGTGGGCGCCCTCACCCCCGATGCGCCGAAAGAGGGTGCTGTCGAGCCGATCGAGCCGCGATATGCGGACCAGATGGCCGCGTTGGCGGCTGTGACGACCGGCATTCAGGTTCTACCGTGTCGATCGTTACGACCTTGTGAAGGACCTCATCGAGACCCCCCGATCAGGCTCCCGCCGAGAAGATGATGCGCTCGCCCACCCGCGTCGCGCGAACACCACCGGGGAGATCGATGGGGCCCTGTCCCCGCCATTCGGTCACGAGGCGCGCGACCTCGAGCGTCTGCACTCGAGTGAGCGCGACGCCGAACTCGCTCGCGACCACGTGGCGCAGTATGCGCTGGCGCAGCGCCGCCGGATTCGCGGAGAGCGCCCCGACGAGCACGGCGATGCCGGCCTCGGCGTGCTCGACGATCTCTTCGATGAACTCGTCGATCTGCTCGACGAACGCCCGCTCGTCCTCCCGCAGCTGCTCGGCCGTGCGAGCGAGCGCTTCGGCGATGCCCGGACCGAGCTCGGCCTCGAGCACCGGCAGGACGCGCTCGCGCACGCGAACCCGCGCGAAACTCGCCTCGGAGTTGTGGGGGTCGTGCCACGGCTCGAGCCCCGCGTCGGCGCAGGCCTGCGCGAGCACGGCTCGGCGCAGCCCGAGCAGCGGCCGGCGATACAACCCGGCGACCTCGGCCATGCCGGCGAGGCTGAGCGTGCCGCTGCCGCGCGCGAGGCCGAGCAGCACGGTCTCGGCCTGGTCGTCCATCGTGTGGCCGAGCAGCACGGCGGCGGCGTCGAGCTCGCGCGCAGCATCCTCGAACGCCGCGTACCGGGCCGCGCGCGCCGCAGCCTCGGGGCCGCCCTGCGTGCCGACCGCGACGCGCACAACGCGCACGGGGTCGAGGCCGAGCTCGCGCACCTGCGTGGCCGCGCGCTCGGCGACGTCGGCGGATCCTTCCTGCAGGTCGTGGTCGACGACGATCGCGCCCGCCCGGCGACCGCGGCGCGGGGCCTCGAACGCGGCGGCCGCGGCGAGCGCGAGCGAGTCGGGGCCGCCGCTCAGCGCGACGAGCGCGAGCGCGCCCTCCGGCAGGGCGGCGAGGTGCTCGCGCACCGCGCGGCGCGCGACCGCGATCGGGGGCGTGAGGCGCGGGCGGCGGCGGCCGTCCGAGGGGCGCTCGGGGGGCATCCACTAAGGTTAGAGCCGCCTCCGGCCGGGCCGAGGCCGACGATCTTCCCCCCACGCAAGGAGCGTTCATGGGCGCCTACACCGCCGTCATCGAGATCCCCAAGGGCAGCCGCAACAAGTACGAGGTCGACCACGAGACGGGTCGCGTGTACCTCGACCGTGTGCTGTACACGACGTTCGTCTACCCCACCGACTACGGATTCTTCGAGAACACGCTCGGCCTCGACGGCGACCCGGTCGACGTGCTCGTGCTGCTCGACTACCCGCTGTTCCCGGGCGTGGGCGTGAGCGTGCGCCCCGTCGGCGTGTTCAACATGACCGACGACGGCGGCAGCGACGCGAAGGTCATCGCGGTGCCCGCGAAGGATCCGCGGTGGGCGCACATCCAGGACGTCGACGACATCCCCGAGTTCACCCGCAAGGAGATCGAGCACTTCTTCGAGCACTACAAGGATCTCGAGCCCGGCAAGTGGGTCAAGACCGAGGGCTGGGGCGACGCGGCCGAGGCCGAGGCGATCATCGAGGCCGGCCTGAAGGCCTTCGTGCCCGGGGGTCACTGACCGGCTGACTCCCACCAGTCGAGCGAGCGGGTGCCGAGGTAGGTGAGCCACGGCGACCGCTCGCCGACGGGCACGTCGAGCTCGAGCCAGACGCGGCCCGGGTAGCGGCGCTCCTGGATCCAGGTGCCGTCGGGCTGACGCTCGGCGCGGATGCTCTGCACGGCGTCGGCCAGGCGCTCGTCCGGCGGTACGCCGTCGTGCACCGACGCGGCCCGGAAGTAGTCGACCGCGCGGAAGGCCGTGTACCGCCACCGGTACGGCCACGCGATGCGCGTCACCCACGGCCCGAGCAGCTCGCCCGTCGACTCGCGGTAGAGCAGGCGCCGCCGCAGCAGGTACTCCTCGGCGCGGTGACGGGCGTCGCGCAGTCGTGTGTCGCCCGTGCGCTGCTCCCAGTCGAGGATGCTCACGAGCGCGTTGAGCGTCGAGTGCACCGAGGCGCGGCTCGAGCCCTCGACCCACTCGCAGTTCCAGCCGCCCTCGGCCATCTCGTGCTCGGCGAACCAGTCGGCGAGCTGCCCCATGTCGCGGCCGAGCCAGGCGCCGTTGGCCAAGGTCCAGCCGTTGATGCACGCGTCGACCTCGCCGCCCCAGTAGGGCAGGTCGTCGTACTCCCACCGCGCGTTCGCCTCGAGCTTCTCGGCGGTGCCGGCGAGCACGGCAGCGTCGAGCCCGCCCTCGCGCAGGGTTGACAGGGTCCACGTCGTCGCGGTGTACGGCTGCCCGGCGTCGTGCGCGCCCTCCGGCCCGTCAGGGTCGAAGTCGGCCGGGAAGTACGCGCCGCCCGCCCACTGCCCATCGGCCTCCTGGTGCGCGAGCAGCTGCGCGCCGATGCCCTCGGTGGCGACGCGGGCGCGGGTCGCCTGCCACACGGTCTCGGGCTCACCGGCGAGGTCGCGCTCGACCCGCCAGCGCAGCATCGGGTCGGAGTCGAGCATCCACTGCATCACGTCGTCGCTGACCGGCATGCCGCGAGCGTAGACCCCACCGCCGACGACGGGGCGGATGCTCGGCGCGCGCTACGCGGTCGGGCGCGCGACGAACGGCACGAGGTCGTAGGTGTACACCGGCCACTCGCGCACGGTGCGGCCCGGCGAGGGCGCCTCGATCATGCGGTTGCCGCCGACGTAGATGGCGACGTGGTACTTCGAGCCGCTCGTCGAGCCGCCCGCCGCGTAGAAGATGAGGTCGCCGGGCTGGCGCTGCGCGTACGGCACGAGCTGCCCGCGCGACTGCGCGGCGCGGTACTGCATCGTCGCGCCGTGCCCGCCGATCGAGTACCCGGCGGCGGCGTAGGCCTGCATCGTGAGGCCGGAGCAGTCCCAGGCGTCGGGGCCGCGGCCGGCGAAGGCGTAGGGCTCGCCGAGCTGCTGACGCGCGAACGCGATCGCCGTCGCGACGGCCGCCGCGTTCGGCGGGCCGACGCTCGACGGCGGCGGCGTCGTCGGGGTCGGGGTGGGCGTCGGTGCCGGGCTCGGCTGCTGCGTCGCCGTCGGCGTCGGGCTCGGCGCGGGGGTCTGCGTCGCCGTCGGCCGCGGCGCGGGGGTCTGCGTCGCCGTCGGCCGCGGCGTCGGCGTGCTCGTCGCGGTCGGCGCGGGGCTCGGCGACGAGGGGCGCGGGATGCTCGGGCTCGGCGACGGCGCCCCCGTCGCGGTCGGCGACGGGGTCGGCCTCGCCGGCGTGCTCGGGCTCGGCGACGGAGCGGGCTGCTCGCCCGGCTGCTCGGCCGGGGGCGCTGCTGCAATGGACTCCAGGTACGCGCGCTCGAGCTCGACCGAGCGGCCCGTGAGTGCGGCGAGGCGCAGCGAGAGCTCGTCCATGGCGGCGGTCTGCTCCGCCACGGCCTGCTCGGCGGCCGCGACCGACTCGGCGGCGCGATCGAAGGCCTGCTCGGCCTCGACGGAGCGATCCTCCAGGGCGGTGCGCGCAGCATCCGCCTGATCGGCGAGGGCGCGCGCCGTGTTCTGGTCGTACGTCGCGAGGGCCATGAGGGCGGCGGAGTGCTCGCCGAGCTTCGTCATCGAGCCCAGCCGCCACAGCAGCCCGTCGGCGTCGCCACCGATGAGCAGGCTCGTGGTGATGTCGCCGTGGCCGGCGCGCATGAGCTGCGTCGCGAGCTGACCGGCACGCTGCGCCGACGCGGCGGCGCGCTCACCGGCGGCGGCCTCGCGCCGCTCGAGCGAGGCGAGCGTCGCGGCGGCCTCGTCGACGGCGACGAGCGCGAGGGCGTACTCCTCGGCCGCCATCTGGGCGTCGCGGGCAGCGGCGGCGTAGGTGGCCTCGAGCTCGCGCACGGCGTCGGCGATGCGCTCGATCGCGGCCTCCGTCGCGGCGACGTCGCCCTTCGCCTGCTGCACCTCGTCCCAGGTGGGGGCGTCGTCGGGTGCGGCGATCGCGGGGGTCACCCCGAGCCCAAGGATCAGAGCCGTCGCGAGTGCGACGGCTCCGATGACCTGGCGCTCGGGGCGCCGCATCAGCGCCGCCTACCCAAGACCGACCCCGCGTTGCGCCATGAAGGGCTGGGGGTCGATCGCGGTGCCACCGGTGCGCACCTCGAAGTGCAGGTGGCAGCCGTTGGAGGCGCCCGTGCTGCCGACCACGGCGATCGTCTGGCCGACCGCGACGGTGTCGCCGTACCCGACGCGGATGCCGCCGTCGAGGATGTGCGCGTAGCCGGTCGTCAGGCCGTTGCCGTGGTTGATCATGACGAAGTTGCCGTAGGTGCCGTTCCAGCCGGCGTAGATGACGGTGCCGCTCGCGGCGGCCGCGATCGGCTGGCCGCAGCTCGCCGCGATGTCGGTGCCGGTGTGCAGGCGGTACGTGCCGTAGATGGGGTGGATGCGGTAGCCGTAGGGCGACGAGACCCAGCCGTAGGCCGGGCGGGTCCAGCCGCTCGCCGTGACCCCGCCTCCGCCGCCGTTCCCGGCGTTGGCGGCCGCCTCTGCGGCACGACGGCGCTCCTCCTCGAGGCGGCGCTGCTCCTCGCGGCGCTTGCGCTCCTCCTCCTCCTTGCGGATGCGCTCACCCTCGGCCCACTGCGCCTCGGTGATCTGCAGGTCCTCCTCGAGCACCTGGATCTGCACCTCGAGCCGCGCCCTGTTCTCCTCCTGCTCGGCGACGGCGGCTGCCGCGGCGGCCGCGGCCTCCTGCGCCTGCTGGAAGGCGGCCTCGGCGGCGACGCGTAGCTCCTCGCGCTTCTCCTTCGCGACGAGCGCCTGGTCGGCGAACGACTGCGCCGCCTGCTGGTCGCGCAGCGCGGCGGCGTAGATGCCCTCGGCCTGCTCGGAGATCTTGCTCGCGTAGCCCAGGCGCGACAGCAGCGCCTCAGCCTGGTCGGGGTTGCCGAAGAGCGAGGCCGACAGGTCGGCGCCGCCCGCGCGCGACAGCTCGGCGACGAACTGGCCGGCGCGCTGGCGCGACTCCTCGGCCTTCGCGGCGGCCTCGTCGGACTTGCGCTGCAGCTCGTCGGCCTGGAACGCCGCCTCATCGAAGGCGAGCTGGGCCTCCTCGTAGAGCGCGCCGAGGCGCTCTGCCTCGGCCTGGGCCGCTTGCGCAGCCTGCTCGAGCTGCGCGATCAGCGCGCGCAGCTCGTCGGCCTTCTGCTTGGCGCCGTTGACGTTGTTGCGCGCCTCGAGCACGTCATCCCACGACGGGTAGGTCGCGGCGAAGGCGGGGCGCTCGCTCGACGCGATGCCGACCGGCAACAGCAGCAGGGCGGCGGCGACGCCCGCGACGAGGGCCGTCAGTCGGCCTCGGCGGAGTGCGGTGACACGACCTGCGGGGAGGGCTCGACGAGGCGTCGTCGCGCTCGTCGCGGTGCCTCGGCCCATTCCGCTCCCCCAGCGTGCGTGCTCGTGCATGTCGTCTTTCCCCACCGGTGCTCGCGTTATGTCGCAACAGTCACACGCGCACCATCGTTAACACTAACAACGGATCCTCACCGTGGCGAGGCACCCGAACAGGGGAGTGTGCGATTCGCGCACTCCCGACCGTCGCGGGCACCGTAACCCGCGGCTCCCCCGTCACTCGGGAGGCGTCGCGGTCGGTCGCCGAACCGGGCTGCAGGCGGCGGATGCCCGCCGAGGGCCCCGGTTTGGCGTTTCGTCGAGCCGCCGGGTATGCTCGTGCCTCGGTTGCTGTACGGCTCGCGCCGCTTCGGCCCCATCGTTTAGTGGCCTAGGACACCGCCCTTTCACGGCGGCAGCACGGGTTCGAATCCCGTTGGGGTCACCAGACCGCAGCAGTACAATTCAATACGCATGGCCCTGTAGCGCAGTTGGTTAGCGTGCCGCCCTGTCACGGCGGAGGTCGCGGGTTCAAGTCCCGTCAGGGTCGCCATGGCGACGAGCCCTCTCCTCGGAGGGGGCTCGTTCCGTCAGGGGCGATGTCTCGCCCAGAGGCTCTGTAGCTCAGTTGGTAGAGCGCACGACTGAAAATCGTGAGGTCACGGGATCGACGCCCGTCGGAGCCACCACCACTTCACCGCCGAACGACCCCCGCCTAGCGCGGGGGTCTTCTGCATTGCGCGAGGGCTGTTCGCCTGACGACGACGCCGCGTCGAGCATCCGCCGTCGCCCACTGAACTCGCAGTGCCAGATTGCTAGCCTGGCCACGCATCCCCCGCCCTGGAGCGCCGCACGGCGCTGTTCCGCCCTGCCCTCCTCGGCGCCCGATCAGTGACCAGAAAGAGGAATTCGTGACGGAACTCCCCGGCACCTGCCCCGTCGTCCACGGCTCGCACACCTCGCAGGGCATCGCCCAGCAGTGGTGGCCGAAGTCGCTCAACCTCGACATCCTCGCGCAGCACGACACGAAGACGAACCCGCTCGGGGCCGACTTCGACTACCGGGAGGAGCTGAAGAAGCTCGACGTCGACGCGCTCATCGCCGACGTGAAGCAGCTGCTCGTCACGAGCCAGAGCTGGTGGCCGGCCGACTGGGGGCACTACGGCGGCCTCATGATCCGCATGGCGTGGCACTCGGCGGGCACCTACCGCATCGCCGACGGCCGTGGCGGCGCCGGCACGGGCACGCTGCGCTTCGAGCCGCTCAACTCGTGGCCCGACAACGCCAACCTCGACAAGGCGCGCCGTCTGCTGTGGCCCATCAAGAAGAAGTACGGCAACCGCATCAGCTGGGCCGACCTCATGGTGCTCGCCGGCACCCTCGCCTACGAGTCGATGGGGCTGAAGACCTACGGCTACTCGTTCGGCCGCGAAGACCTGTGGGGCCCCGAGAAGGACACCTACTGGGGCAGCGAGGATCAGTGGCTCGCCCCGAGCGACGAGCGCTACGAGAACGTCGACGACCCCGGCACGATGGAGAACCCGCTCGCCGCCGTGCAGATGGGCCTTATCTACGTGAACCCCGAGGGCGTCAACGGCAAGCCCGACCCGCTGAAGACCGCCGCCCACGTGCGCGAGACCTTCGCCCGCATGGCGATGAACGACGAGGAGACCGTCGCCCTCACCGCCGGCGGCCACACCGTCGGCCGCACCCACGGCAACGGCCGCGCCGAGAACCTCGGCCCCGTGCCGGCCGGTGCCGACATCAGCGAGCAGGGCCTCGGCTGGAACAACCACGTCAGCCGCGGCGTCGGCAAAGACACGGTCACTAGCGGCATCGAGGGGGCCTGGACAACCCACCCCACCCAGTGGGACAACGGCTACTTCGACCTGTTGTTCACGTACGAGTGGGAGCTGCGCCGTAGCCCCGCCGGCGCGCAGCAGTGGGAGCCGATCGGCATCGCCGAGGAGGACAAGCCCTTCGACGTCGAGGGCACCGCCCGCCAGAACCCGATCATGACCGACGCCGACATGGCGATGATCAAAGACCCGATCTACCGGAAGATCTCGGAGCGCTTCCACGCCGACCCCGCCTACTTCAGCGAGGTCTTCGCGCGCGCCTGGTTCAAGCTCACCCACCGCGACATGGGCCCCCGCACCCGCTACGTCGGGCCGCTCGTGCCGACGGAGGACCTCATCTGGCAGGACCCGGTGCCGGCGGGCCGCGCTGACTACGACGTCGACGAGGTCGCGCAGCGCATCCTCGCCAGCGGTCTGTCGTTCACCGACATGGTGACCACCGCGTGGGACTCGGCGCGCACCTACCGCGACTCCGACAAGCGCGGCGGGGCGAACGGCGCGCGGATCCGCCTCGCGCCGCAGCGCACCTGGCACGGCAACGAGCCGGAGCGCCTCGAGCGCGTGCTCACCGTCTACGAGGCGCTGTCGGCCGAGACCGGCGTGAGCGTCGCCGACCTCATCGTGCTCGGCGGCAACCTCGGCATCGAGGATGCTGCGCGCAAGGCGGGCGTCGAGGTCACGGTGCCCTTCCACCCCGGGCGCGGCGACGCGACGCAGGAGTGGACCGACGCCGACTCGTTCGCCCCGCTCGAGCCGACCCACGACGCCTTCCGCAACTACCTGCAGAAGGACTACACGGTCGGTGCCGAAGAGCTCATGCTCGACCGTGCGAGCCTCATGAACCTCACCGCGGTCGAGCTGACGTGCCTCATCGGCGGCATGCGCGTGCTCGGCACCAACTTCGGTGGCACCGCGCACGGCGTCTTCACCGACCGGGTCGGCGCGCTCACGAACGACTTCTTCGTGACGCTCACCGACATGGCCTACGTGTGGGAGCCGGCCGGCTTCAACGCCTACAACCTGCGCGACCGCTCGACCGGCCAGGTGCGCTACACGGCCACCCGCGCCGACCTCGTGTTCGGCTCGAACTCGATCCTGCGCGCCTACGCCGAGGTGTACGCGCAGGACGACAGCCGCGAGAAGCTCGTGCACGACTTCGTCGCCGCCTGGACGAAGGTCATAAACGCCGACCGCTTCGACCTCGTGGCGGGCTAGTCGGCGCCGCTGTCACCGGCCGGCGGATGCTCGGGCCGGGGTCTCTGCGGAGGCCCCGGCCCTTCCCGTCTGGCGGGCGTCAACGTGGGCGTTAGGCTGCGGGAACCGAGGTGAGGGGGCTTCATGCTGAGTAGCGAGGAGCAGGCACGTCTGCGACTTGAGGTCTTCGCCGACCTCGAGCACTTCGTCGACTCCCGAGGAGGATTCGCCAGTAAGGAGGAACTGACCGGCTTCGTCATGCGAAGCGGTCTCCGCATGCCCCTCATCGACACCGGCAGAGGTATCCGCAACCCTCAGGAGTTCGACGCGAGCCTCTCGATCGTCTCGGCCGGAGACGGTGGGCGCAACAACCCCTACGACGATGCCATCGACCGCGAGACCGGCCTCCTCCGTTACTCCTGGGCGAAGGGGCCTGTTGACGGTGGGGACAATCGGAAGCTCCTCGCCGCGCTTCACGCCGGGACGCCCCTCATCCTGTTCGAGAAGCCGCTTCCCAACCTGTATGTCCCGGTCTTCCCGGTCTATGTGATCGACATCGACTTGGAGAACCGCCACTTCATCATCGATCTCGACGACAGCAGGTTGCGCAACGGCCGCGACGTGCCGCTCGACAAGAAATACGTCGATCGGCTGGTGAAGCAGCGGGTTCACCAGCCGATGTTTCGCGCTCGGGTGCTGAGCGCGTACAACAAGCGATGCGCAGTCTGCACCCTCAAGTACCCCGAGCTGCTGGATGCGGCACACATCATCGGTGACGGCGACGAGCGCGGTCTGCCGGTCGTCACCAACGGAATGGCGATGTGCAAGATCCACCACGCGGCCTATGACCAGGACTTCCTCGGCGTGAGTCCGGACTACGTCGTGCACATCAATGAACGCCTCCTGGCCGATCGCGACGGCCCGATGCTGCAGTTCGGTCTCCAGGCGATGGACGGGAAGTCCCTCGAGCTCCCCAGCCGCCGGGATGACCGCCCCGACCGTGACCACCTAGCCGAGCGCTTCGCGCGCTTCGCCTCATAGGCGCTCTCGCCCGCAGGAGCGCCCAGGGCTAGCCTTTCGGCATGGCTGAGGGCAGAGCATCCACCGGCAACGACGGGTTCACGGCCGACGAGCGCGCCGCGATGAAGGAGCGGGCGGCCGAGCTGCGTGCCGAGGCGAAGCGGGCCAAGGGCGCCGCGAAGGCCGAGGCCGAACTCAACGACCTGCTCGAGGCGATCGCCAAGCTGCCCGACGAGGGCGACCGGGCGCTCGCCACACGGCTGCACGAGCTGATCATGGCGGCGGCTCCGCAGCTGGCTCCGCGCACCTGGTACGGCATGCCCGCCTACGCGCTCGATGGCAAGGTGCTGTGCTTCGTGCAGCCGGCCAGCAAGTTCGACACCCGCTACACGACGCTCGGGTTCAACGACACCGCGCAGCTCGACGACGGCGCCATGTGGCCGGCGTCGTTCGCCGTCCAAAGCATCGGGGCAGCCGAAGAGCAACGCATCACGGAGCTGGTGCGGCGCGCCGTCGGCTAGGCGCCAAACGCCGGTCGCCCTGACCCGCCACGCGCATCGTTCGCAGCCGAATAGCCTGAGAGCGTGATCGGCCTCGGCACCCTGCTCAACATCGTCACGATCGTGGTCGGCGCCGCGATCGGCGTGCTCATCGGCAACCGCCTGCCCGAGCGCACGAACCGCGTCGTCACCGACGCGCTCGGCCTCATCACGCTCGTGCTCGGCGGGCTCAACCTCGTCGCGCTGAGCGACGCCGAGTTCGTCGGCGCCGTCGGAGCCGGCGGCACCTTCCTGGTCGTGATCGGCGCGCTGCTGATCGGCAGCATCGTCGGCTCGCTCGCCGGCATCGAGGCGCGGCTCGAGCGGTTCGGCGGCTGGCTGCAGCGCCGCTTCACGCGGCCGGCGAAGAAGGATGCTGTGCCCACGCATCCCGACGAGGCCCCGCTCGCCCTCACCGGCCGCGACCGCTTCATCACCGGGTTCGTCGACGCCTCGCTCGTGTTCGCGATCGGCCCGCTCGCGATCCTCGGCGCATTCCAGGACGGCACCGGCCAGGGCTTCGACCAGCTCGCGCTCAAGTCGACGCTCGACGGCTTCGCGTCGATCGCGTTCGCCGCCTCGCTCGGCTGGGGCGTCGCGTTCTCCGCCATCCCCGTCGGCATCTGGCAGGGGCTGCTGACGGTGCTCGCGTTCTTCCTCGGCACAGTCATGTCGGGCGCCGCGATCGCCGCACTGACCGCGACGGGCGGCGTGCTGCTGCTCGGCGTCGGCCTGCGCCTGCTCAACGTGCGCGCGGTGTCGGTCGCCGACATGCTGCCGGCCCTCGTCGTCGCCCCGCTGCTGACGGTCGGCGTGCAGGCGCTGGGTCTCGCGGGCTAGTCGCCGCCGCTGCTCAGCAGGCGCAGCTGACCGTGTGCTCGACCGGCGCTGTCAGCGGGTCGACCGCCCGGTGGATCGGTCCGCCCGCGCCCTCGACCGGGTAGCCCTCGCGCGCCCAGTACTCGAACCCGCCGAGCATCTCCTTCACGGGCACGCCGAGCGAGGCCAGCTCGAGCGCCGCCTTGGCGCCGCCGTTGCAGCCGGGCCCCCAGCAGTACACGACGACGGGGATGCCCGCCTCGAGCTCTCCGATCCGCGACGCCAGCTCCTGCCGGGGGATGTGCCGCGCGCCCACCACGTGCCCCTGATCCCAGGCCGCCTGCCCGCGCACGTCGACGAGCGCGAACCGCGCACCGGCCTCGAGCGCCGCCGCGACATCCGATGCATCGGTCTCGAAGCGGATGCGCGCCGCGTAGTGCGCCGCGATCGCCGCGGGCTCACCGAACTCTCCGAGGGCGTTCGTCATGCGGCCATCCTACGAACCGGCGAGGGAACACTCGCAGGCCGACCGTTGTTGGCTCGAAGCATGACTGACACCTCCTTCGCCCCCGTCGACGGCTCGATCACGATGTACGGCGCCGACTGGTGCCGCGACTGCCGCCGCACCGAGGCCCTGCTCAACGACCTCGGCGTCGAGTGGACCAAGATCGACGTCGAGCACAGCGCCGAGGCCGCCGCGCAGGCGCAGGCGATCAGCGGCCGCATGAACATCCCCGTCGTCGTCTTCCCCGACGGCTCGCACCTGGTCGAGCCGAGCGACGACGCGGTGCGGGCCAAGCTGGCCGTCTAGGCCTCTCGCCCTACGCCAGCTGCCGCTGGAAGAAGCGGTGGATGCGCGACCACGCGTCCGCCGCCTCCTCCGGTGCCGGCCCGAGCCCCATCGCGGGGCCCATGAGCACGCGCATGAGCCGCGGCCCGGCCGGCCGCTCGTTGAGGAACGCGTGCCCCGCGCCGGGGCACTCGGCCACGTCGTGCTCGATGCCGCGCGCGGCGAGCGCCGCCTCCAGTCGCGCCGCCGCGCCGGGCAGCGTGCGGTCGCGCCCGCCGAAGCTGCCGACGATGGGGCACGCACCGTCGAGCGCGTCGTCGAGGTCGGCCGGCAGCATCCCGTAGTTGACGGATGCTGCGCCGAAGTCACCGGAACCTGCCAGCAGCAGCGCGAACCCGCCGCCCATGCAGAAGCCGATCACGCCCACGGTGCCGCGCGCCTCGGGCCGCGCCAGCAGCAGGGAGCGCGCGGCGGCGATGTCGTCGAAGGCCGGCCCGCGACCCTCACGCAGCGCGCGGAAGGTCGCGACCAGGCACCGCCGCCGACCGCCGCGGCTGAACAGGTCGGGCATGAGCACGAGGTAGCCGAGGCCGCGCAAGCGCTCGAGGTGGTCGCGCATCGCGTCGTCGACGCCGAAGACCTCGTGCACGACGACGAGCGCCGGGAAAGGCCCCGGCCCGTCGGGCACGCCCAGCAGGCCGCGCAGCTCACCACCGCGCGGGTCGCCGGGCTGCGGGATGACGATGTCGGTGAGGGCCACGCTCCGGATGCTATCCGGGCCACGCCCCGTGCCCCCGTGAGCATCGTCTATGAGAGGCCCGAAGTCTCTGGCGCTGACGTCGGGCGGTCACTACCGTGCCAAGCACCCAACCCGGGCTCGGCCCGACGCCGGGCCCCGTCGTTCAAGGAGGAACCATGGGAAAGCTGGACGGACGCGTCGCCCTCATCACCGGCGGCGCGCGCGGCATGGGAGCAGCGCACGCGCGGCTCATGGCGGCGGAGGGCGCGACGGTCGTCGTCGCCGACGTGCTCGACGAGGAGGGCGCGGCCCTCGCCGCCGAGGTGGGCGGCGTCTACCACCGGCTCGACGTGACCGACGAGCACGCCTGGAGCTCGGTCGTCGCGAGCGTGCACGCCGAGCAGGGCGCGATCAGCATCCTCATCAACAACGCCGGTGTGGTCGGGTTCTCGCCGATCGCGACGGCGACGACCGAGGAGTGGAACCGCGTCATCGGCATCAACCTCACCGGCACCTTCTTCGGCATGCGCGCCGTCGTCGAGTCGATGACGAGCGCGGGCGGCGGCGTCATCATCAACATCTCGTCGACCGCCGGCCTGCAGGGCTACTCGAACCTCAGCGCCTATGTCGCGAGCAAGTGGGGCGTGCGCGGGTTGACCAAGTCGGCCGCGCTCGACCTCGGGCAGCACGGCATCCGGGTGGTGTCAATCCACCCGGGGCCGATCCGCACGCCGATGACCGACGGGTTCGGCGACGAGATGACGCAGATGCAGGCGATCCCGCGCTTCGGCGAGCCGGAGGAGGTCGCGAAGCTCGCGCTCTTCCTCGCCGCCGACGCGACCTACTCGACCGGCACCGAGTTCGTCATCGACGGCGGTGCGACGGTCGGCGCCGCGCTGCAGCCGCCGCAGTAGGGAGTGGTGCGACGCGCCGCCGTCCACCACAGCGGCGGCGCGTCGCGAGCTCGGGTTCGCCGAGCGGTCGGATGCGCGGGGTGCGGCTAGCGGCGTGCCGCCTTCGCCGCCACGAGGTCTTTCTCGTCGATCGGGCGCAGGCCGCGCGCGGCCTGGTCGGCGTAGTAGGCGCGCGCCTCCTCCTGACGCTCGCGCTCGACGCCGGTCGCGATCTCGGCGCGGATGTGCTCGTCGCGCAGGCCGAACGCCTCGGTCAGGGCGAGGGCGTGCGGGCGCAGGCGCGGCAGCAGTCGACCGTCGATGTACTCGGTGATGGCCTGGGCGCGCTGGCTCGAGAGCCGGCCGTGGATGAGGTACCAGGCGAGGTTCTTCTCGATGAGCGTGAAGCCGAACAGGTCGCGCAGCCACGTCAGCACCTGCTTCGTGCCAGCGTCGGCGACGTCGTCGAGGGCGTCGGTGAAGGCCTCCCACTGCAGCAGCTCGCCGTGGGCGCGGGCGGCCTCGATGAGCTCGTTCTGGTGCCGGTTGAACAGGGCCGCCGCGTCAGCCTTGGGCAGCTTCGAGGCGGGGCGCAGGCGGGCGGCGAGCTCGGCGACCATCGTCTCGACGCGGTCCGTGAGCAGCTGGCGCTGCGCCTCGGTGCCGCGCACGTAGCCGACCGAGCGGGCGGTCGAGCCGAAGTCGGCCACGGCCTGGGCGAGCCGACGCAGGCCCGAGCGGTTCACGGCGGCCTCGCCGACCTGGTCGACCATGTAGGCGGCAAGCGCCCCCGCGTCGGCCTTCGCGAAGCGGCGCGAGTAGTCGGTCAGCAGGCGCTTGGCGACGAGCTGCAGCAGCACGTTGTTGTCGCCCTCGAAGGTGGCGTAGACGTCGAGGTCGGCGCGCAGCTGCACGAGGCGGTTCTCGGCGAGGAAGCCCTGGCCGCCGCACGCCTCGCGCGCCTCCTGGATGATGTCGAGCGCGTTCCAGGTGCTCAGCGGCTTGAGGGCCGCGGCGAGGGTCTCCAGATCCTCCCGGTCGGCGTCGGTGTCGGCGGCGCCGGAGAACACGGCATCGAACTTCTCCAGGAACACCTCGTGCGCGAACGACATCGCGTAGGTCTGCGCCAGGCGCGGCAGCAGGCGGCGCTGGTGGCGCTGGTAGTCCAGGAGCACGACCTCGTCGTCGGTCGCGGCCGTGAACTGGCGGCGCTCGCTGCCGTAGCGGATCGCGATCGTTAGGGCGAGCTTGCTCGCGACGGTGCAGGCGCCGTCGAGCGAGACGCGGCCCTGCACGAGGGTGCCGAGCATGGTGAAGAAGCGGCGGCCGGGGCTCGCGATGGGCGAGGTGTAGACGCCCTCGGCGTCGACGTGGCCGTAGCGGTCGAGCAGGTTCTCGCGCGGTACACGCACGTTCGTGAAGTGCAGGCGGCCGTTGTCGATGCCGTTGAGCCCGCCCTTCAGACCGTCGTCGTTGCCGCCCACGCCCGGCAGGAAGGCCCCCTGCTCGTCGCGGATCGGCACGTAGATCGCGTGCACGCCGTGGTTGACGCCGCGGGTGATGAGCTGGGCGAACACGACGGCCGCCTTCGCGTGCAGGGCGGCGTTGCCCAGGTAGTCCTTCCACGCGGCGCGGAACGGGGTGTGGATGACCCACTCGTCGGTCGCGGGGTCGAAGGTCGCCGTCGTGCCGACCGCCGAGACGTCGGAGCCGTGCCCGGTCTCGGTCATCGCGAAGGCGCCCGGCACCTCGAGGCTGAGCGCCGGCGGCAGCAGCTGCTGGTGGTGGCGCTCGGTGCCGAGGTGCTGGATCGCTGCGGCGAAGAGCCCCCACTGCACGCCCGACTTGATCTGCATGCTCGGGTCGCCGAGCACGAGCTCTTCGAAGCTGGCGATGTTGCCGCCGTTGTCCTCGTCGCCGCCGACCGACTTCGGGAAGGCGCGGTGCACCGAGCCGGCCTCGACGAGCAGCTTCAGCTGGCCGAGCACGCGCTCGCGGTGGGCATCCTTGCCGAGCTCGGGGTCGCGCTGGAACTCGGGGCGCGCCATGAGCTCACGAGCGTGCAGGCGGGCCTCCGCCCAACGCCCGAGCAGCTGGCGGCCGAGGCTCTCGACGTCGACCTGCACGGCCTCGGGCTCGGGAGCGGCGGGCGAGGCGGGCAGCGCGGTCGCAGCGGCGGCACCCGGGCTGGCGGGTGCCGCGGCGGCGGCTGCAGCGGTCACGTCGGTGGTGGTGTCGGCGTTCGTGGCGTCGGCGAGCTTCGTCATGAGTGTCCCCTCGTTGGAGCCGGAGCGGGGCATCCGCCTCAGCGCACGACGGCGCGAGCGAGCCCGAGGTCACGCTAGGCCTCGGTGCGCGCGGGCGTCGGGTTCGTCGTGCCCTCGCACGAACCGGGGGCGGATGCTCGGCGCGGCTTTTGGAGGAATCACTGCGTTGCTGAGCGCCTGCATGGTGGAGACCCTCGCAGTCAAGGTGTTCGCTGTGCGCGGATACCCCTGGGGGTATCTGCGCTCGTGTGCGACCATGGAGGCATGGCAACCATCGACCTCACCGCAGCCGACTTCGAGCAGACCGTCACCGCGCCCGGCATCACCCTCGTCGACTTCTGGGCCGAGTGGTGCGGCCCCTGCCGGCAGTTCGCGCCCGTCTACGACCGCGCGAGCGAGCAGCACCCCGACGTCACCTTCGGCAAGGTCGACACCGAGGCCGAGCAGCAGCTCGCCGCCGCGGCGAACATCCGCAGCATCCCGACGCTCATGGCGTTCCGCGACGGCATCCTCGTCTTCGCGCAGCCCGGCGCCCTGCCCGGCCCCGCACTCGAGCAGGTCATCACCGCGGTGAAGGGGCTCGACATGGACGAGGTGCGCGCGAAGGTCGAGGCCGCGCAGGCCGAGGCCGGGCGCGGGCAGTAGCCGGGCTCAGAGTTCGGGCTCGCCCAGCTCTGCGCGCGAGCGGAACACCCGCCTGACCTTCTCGACGACGCCGTGCGCGGGCGGCTCGTTGTAGACGCCGGCGTATTCCTGGCCGGACATGCGCTGGATCTCGGCCATGATCGCGTCGGTCGCCTGTCGTCGCGCTCGACCCGACGTGGCCGGCCCGAAGCCGCTGAGGTCGATCGGGTCGCCGAACTCCACCCGGAAGCGCACGATGCGCAGGCGCTTCGACCCGACCGGCTGGAGGTGCTGCGTGCCGGTGAGCGCGACCGGCACGACGGGCACGCCCGCGGTGAGCGCCAGCCAGGCGACGCCCGTCTTGCCGCGGTAGAGGCGACCGTCGCGCGAGCGCGTTCCCTCCGGGTAGATCGAGAACGGCTGGCCCGCCTGCAGGCGGGCCAGACCGGCGTCGAGCGCATCCTGAGCAGCCTGGCCGGCGCCTCGCTCGACCGGGATGGCGCCGACGCCGGTGAAGAAGGCGCGCGAGATCGCACCCTTCAGGCCCGTGCCGGTGAAGTAGTCGGACTTCGCCAGGAAGCTCACCGGTCGCCTGGCGAGGAGGCTGATGACGACGCTGTCGATGAACGACAGGTGGTTGCTCGCGACGACAACACCGCCGGTCTTGGGCATCCTGCGACGCCCGATGACGACGGGCCGGAAGACGAGTCGCACGATCGGGGTCAGCACGATGCGGGCGAGCAGGTTCAGCACCGGGTCATCCTGCCAGTCGAGTCATGCCGATGGCGGCATGCCGCGCTCGCGCGTCGTAGGCGGCGGAGCTGACGGCCGCCAGCGGTAGAGCACGTGTGGGCGCAGCGCGCTGCCCTCCGGCACGTTCGGATGCTCGAAGTCGCTGTCAGCGTCGCGCACCATGCCGATGCGGCGCATGACGGCCGCCGAGCGCGCGTTGCTCGTCGCCGTGAACGACAGCACCTCGTCGACTCCGAAGCGCGGAGCCGCGTCAAGCACCCGGCGTGCCGCTGTCGTCGCAGCGCCGCGCCCCCAGGCCCAGCGGGCGAGCCGCCAGCCGATCTCGACGGCGGGCGTGAACGGCGCGTCGAAGGTCGCCGTCGAGAGGCCGACGAACCCCGCGAACCGCCCGTCGACCTCGAGCGCCCAGAGCCCGAAGCCGTGGCGATGGTGGTGGGCGACGATGCGATCGATCATGGCGTCGCTCTGCGCGGGCGAGAGCGGTGCCGGGAAGTGCCGCATCACCTCGGCGTCGGCGTTGAGCGCCGCGAAGGGCGCGCGGTCGGCGTCGCGCCACGCGCGGAGCCGCACGAGGTCACCGGCCGCGCCGGCGATCGCCGCGGCGGGCTCGGCGTGAAGCGCGGCCTCAGTACCGGTCATCGGGTGGGGGCGGGAAGTACTCGTCGTCGGGCGGCACGTCGTCGACGGGGATGTCGTCGACGGGGAAGCCGGCGGCGGGGCTCTCGTGGAACGTCGGCGCAGCGGAGACGGCGGCGCGCGCGGGGGCGCTGCCCGCTCCGGTCGGCGCCTCCTCCCCCCGCACGATCGCGAGCACGGCCTCGCCGAACTGGTCGAGCTTCTTCGCGCCCACGCCGCTGATCTGGCCGAGCTCGTCGAGCGTGCGCGGCTCGGTCAGGGCGATGCCGCGCAGGGTGGCGTCGCCGAAGACGATGTAGGCGGGTGCGCCGAGCTCGCGCGCGGTCGCGGCGCGCCACGAGCGCAGCCGCTCGAACAGGGGCGAGGCGGTCGCGGGCAGATCGCTCGGCGCGCTGCGCTTCGAGGCCCGGGTGGGCCGTGCGACCTCGCGCCGCAGCCGCACCTCGCGTCGGCCGGAGAGCACCTCGGCGCTGCCCGCCGTGATGACGAGCGTGCCGTACCCGTCGCCGTGCACCGCGAGCAGGCCCTGGGCCAGCAGCTGGCGCACGACGCCCCGCCACTCCTGCTCGCTGAGCTCGGTGCCGATGCCGAAGGTCGCGAGGTCGGCGTGGCCGAGCTGCTCGACGCGCGGCGTTCGCTTGCCGAGCAGGATGTCGATGAGCTGCCCGGCGCCGTAGCGCTGGCGCCGTTCGCGCTCGAGGCGCACGATCGTGGAGAGCAGCTTCTGCGCCGGCACGGTGCCATCGAAGCTCTCCGGCGGGGCGAGGCACGTGTCGCAGTTGCCGCACGGCTGCGACTGCTGCCCGAAGTACGCCAGCAGCTGCACGCGGCGGCACTCGACGGTCTCGCACAGCGCGAGCATCGCATCCAGCAGCTGCCCCATGCGGCGCTTGTAGGCGGCGTTGCCCTCGGAGCGGTCGATCATCTGCCGCTGCTGCACGACATCCTGCAGGCCGTAGGCCAGCCACGCCGTCGACGGCAGCCCATCGCGGCCGGCGCGCCCCGTCTCCTGGTAGTAGCCCTCGACGCTCTTGGGCAGGTCGAGGTGGGCGACGAAGCGCACGTCGGGCTTGTCGATGCCCATGCCGAACGCGATCGTCGCGACCATGACGACGCCCTCCTCCCGGAGGAAACGCGACTGGTGGTCGGCGCGCGTGCGCGCGTGGAGACCCGCGTGGTACGGCAGGGCGGGGATGCCGTGCTCGACGAGTGCCGCCGCGGTCTTCTCGACGGATGCCCGCGACAGGCAGTAGACGATGCCCGCGTCACCCGGGTGCTCGGTGCGGATCAGCTGCAGCAGCTGCTGCACCGGCTGGTTCTTCGGCTCGATGCGGTATTGGATGTTCGGCCGGTCGAAGCTCGAGACGAAGGTGCGCGCCTGCTCGAGCTGCAGGCGCTGGGTGATCTCGGCCGCCGTCGCCGCCGTCGCCGTGGCGGTGAGGGCGATGCGCGGCACGCTCGGCCAGCGCTCGTGCAGCATCGACAGCGCGAGGTAGTCGGGCCGGAAGTCGTGGCCCCACTGCGAGACGCAGTGCGCCTCGTCGATCGCGAAGAGCGACACACGCAGCCGGTCGAGGAGCTCACCCGTCGACGGCACGGTGACGCGCTCGGGCGCCATGTAGAGCAGGTCGACCTCGCCCGCGGCGAGGGCGCGCTCGACCTCGCGGCGCTCGTCGGGCCCCTGGGTAGAGTTGAGGAACGCGGCGCGCACGCCGACCGCCTCGAGGGCATCCACCTGGTCTTTCATGAGGGCGATGAGCGGCGAGATGACGACGCCGACGCCCCCGCGCACGAGCGCAGGGATCTGGTAGCAGAGCGACTTGCCACCGCCGGTCGGCATGAGCACGAGCGCGTCGCCGCCCGCGACCACGTGGTCGATGATCGCCTGCTGATCGCCGCGGAACGACGGATACCCGAAGACCTCTTCGAGCACGGCCTGCGGAGTGGCGGAGCCGCGGGGGCCAGGTCGGGTCGCGGTCGTCGTCACCGCTCAAGGCTAACGGCCGCCCCCGACGCCGGCGGCGCGGGCCGCCTCGCCGTGGAGAGCGCCCGCGCGCGGCTCAGATGTGGATGGCGGGGTCGATCCAGAAGCCGTCGGCGCCCGGCGCGGTGCTCGCGCCGCGATCGAGGGGGCGGGAGACCGCGGGGATGCCCGTCGCGACCGAGTCGGGCGGGACATCCTTCACCACCAGGGCGAGCGCGCCGATCTGCGAGCGCGCCCCGATCGTGACGGGGCCGAGCACCGTCGCGCCGGCGCCGATGAGCACGCCATCGCCGACCGTCGGGTGGCGCTTGCCCTTCTCGAGCGAGCGGCCGCCGAGCGTGACGCCGTGGTACAGCATGACGTCGTCGCCGATCTCGGCCGTCTCGCCGATGACGACGCCCGTGCCGTGATCGATGAAGAAGCGACGGCCGATGCGCGCCCCCGGGTGGATCTCGATGCCGGTGAGGAACTTCGACCACTGCGAGACCAGCCGGCCAAGGAGCTTGAAGCCAGCGTTCCAGAGCCGGTGCGCCAGGCGGTGCCACCAGATCGCGTGCAGGCCCGAGGAGGTCAGGAACACCTCGAGGCCCGACCGCGCGGCGGGGTCGCGCAGTCGGGCCGTGGCGATGTCCTCGCGGATCGGCATCTAGGAGCGGAGGTCTTCGTACAGCACGCTCGAGAGGTAGCGCTCGCCGTAGCTGGCGACGATCACGACGATCGTCTTGCCGGCGTTCTCGGGGCGCTTCGCGAGCTCGACGGCGGCGTGCAGCGTCGCGCCCGACGAGATGCCGGCGAGGATGCCCTCCTCCTGTGCGGCGCGGCGGGCCATCGCCACGGCCTGGCCGATGTTGACGTCGACGATCTCGTCGTAGATCTCGCGGTCGAGCACGCCGGGCACGAAGTTGGCGCCGATGCCGGCGATCTTGTGCGGGCCGGGGGCGCCGCCGTTGAGGATAGGGCTCTCCTCCGGCTCGACGCCGAAGATCTGCACGCCCGGCTTCTGCTGCTTCAGGTACTGGCCGGTGCCGGTCAGCGTGCCGCCCGTGCCGATGCCGGAGACGAAGATGTCGACGGCGCCGTCGGTGTCGTTCCAGACTTCGGGGCCGGTGGTGGCGCGGTGGATGGCGGCGTTCGCCTCGTTCTCGAACTGGCGGGCGAGGATGGCGCCGGGGCGCTCGGAGACGATCTGCTCGGCGCGCGCGACGGCGCCCTTCATGCCCTCGCTGCCGGGCGTGAGCACGAGCTCGGCGCCGTAGGCCTTGAGCAGCATCTTGCGCTCCTCGCTCATGGTCTCGGGCATCGTCAGCACGACGTCGTAGCCGCGCGCCGCGCCGATCATCGCCAGCGCGATGCCCGTGTTGCCGCTCGTCGCCTCGACGAGGGTGCCGCCGGGCTGCAGCTCGCCGCTGGCCTCCGCGGCGTCGACGATCGCGACGCCCAGTCGGTCTTTCACGCTCGAGGAGGGGTTGAAGAACTCGAGCTTCGCGAGCACCGTGGCGCCGGCGCCGTCGGTGATCGAGTTGAGCTGCACGAGGGGCGTGTTGCCGAACACCTTCGAGATGTCGGAGTAGATGCGGGCCATGGCGGTCTCCTCAGGGGGAAGTCGTGGTGGGCGACCCGTGCGCGGGCCGGTTCTCAGCGTAGAGCGCGCGGTCAGGATGCTCACTGCGAGCCCTCCGCGCACGCGCGCACCCGAGGAAGCAACCCGCGATCGCGGCGCCCGTATTCCCGGGCTCCGACCCTGCTCGCCCCTGCTTGCGGCTCAGAGCTCGTCGCCGGGCACCGCGAAGGTGTCGCACGAGGTCACGCCGCCCTCGAAGCCGATCGTGAACCAGCGCTGGCGCTGCTCGCTCGACCCGTGGGTCCAGCTCTCGGGCGAGACCTGGCCGCTCGTCTGCTGCTGGATGCGGTCGTCGCCGATGGCTTCGGCCGCGTCGAGGGCCTGCGCGACCTGCTCACGAGTGATCGGCTCCAGCAGGGCATCCGGCCCCTCGGAGGCGGCGCCCGCCCAGGCGCCCCCGAAGCAGTCGGCCTGCAGCTCCAGGCGCACCGCGTCAGAGGTCGGGCCGGTGTCGCCGCGCTGCGCGGCCTCAAGGGCTCCGGTGAGCTTCTGCATGTGGTGACCCCACTCGTGCGCCACGACGTACATCTCGGCGAGCGGGCCGCCCTCGGCGCCGAAGCGCGTGCGCAGATCGTCGTAGAAGCCGGTGTCGAGGTAGACCGTCTCGTCGTTCGGGCAGTAGAAGGGGCCGACGGCGCTCGTCGCCTGCCCGCAGCCGGTGCTGACCGACTCGTCGAAGATGATCGCGCCCGGCCCGCGGTACTGCACGCCGATGTCGGGGGCGGCCTCGATCCAGAACTGCTCGAGCGAGACGGCGGCGCCGGCGACGCGGCAGTCGACGCTCTCGTTCGCGTCGGCGCCCGTGTCGCACTCGGCGAGCGAGCTGGCCTGCGGTTGCGGGCCGGCGCCGAGCCCGCCGCCCCCGAGGAGCCCCGTGAGGTCGACGCCGGTGAGCTGGGAGATGACGACGACGGCGATGAGGCCGAGCAGGCCCCCGCCGCCCCCGATCGCGAGACCGCGGCCCCGCCCGGAGCGTCGGACGCTGCTGCCCGAGATGTCGGCTTCGTCGCGGAAGGTCATGCGCTGAATCTATGCCGGGCATCCGGTCTCGGGAAAGGGGTTGAACACAGTCGCGGAGACGACGAACGGGGCGGAGGGCCTGGATGCCCTCCGCCCCGCTCGATCAGGGTCGCGTCAGCTCAGTCGAGCGTCAGCGGAACAGCCAGCCGATCAGACCGGCCAGCCAGCCGACGATGCCGTCGATCAGGTCGCGGATCGGCTTGCCCGGGCGCTCGTTCTTGACGTCGCGCTCGTCGCTGACGAGCACGGCCGGGTCGAAGCCCTCGGCGCTCACCGTCACCTGCACCGACAGCGCGGTGCCGGCGTCGGCGCTCGAGACGCGGTAGGACTCGCCCGTCGCGCCCTCGATCGGCTCGCCGTCACGCAGCCACTGGTAGGTGGCCGTCGCACCGGCAGGCACCTCGACGCCGCGCACCGTGACCTGCTTGCCGACCTTCGCCGCGCCGGTCACCTTCGGCTCGCCCTCGACCACGAGGGCGGGCAGGTCGATCTCGGTGATCTCGAACGGGACCTCGGCGCGCGTGCCGTTGTCAGGCACGGTGATGACGAGCTGCTGCGCGCCCACCACGCCCTCGGGCACCGTGAAGGTGACCGTGGCCCGGCCGGTCTCGTCGGTGCGGCCGACGATCGTGGCGTCGATCGGCGCGGTGCCGACCGTGATGCCGTCGAGCGTCACGACCACCTCGGCCTCGCGGTCGCCCGTGTTCGTGAACAGCAGCGAGCTGAGCGAGAGCGTGACCTCGTCGCCGGCGCTGTAGCCGTCGGCGTCAGGGGCGCTGATCGACGCACCGACCGAGCGCTGGGCGAAGTCGGGGCTGATCGGCGTGAACTCGCGCACGTAGTCGACGAAGGCCTGCAGGTCGATGCGGCCCGAGTCGGCTCGCTGCGTGCCCTGCGCGAGGGTGGCGAAGTTGTCGCCGCCCGCCGCGAGGAACGAGTTCGCCACGACGCGGATCTGCTGGTCGGCCGTGATCGGCTCTCCGTTGAGGAGCATCGTGCCGATGCGCTCGCCGGCCGGCTTCGTCGGGTCGTAGTCGTACGACAGCGTCGACGACACGCCCAGCTTCAGGAACGGACGGCTCGCACCGGCGGGCTGCCACTGCTCTTCGAGCACCGAGCGCAGCTGGTCGCCCGTGAGCGTCATCGTGAACAGGGTGTTCGCGAAGGGCTGCACGTTCGCCGCCTCACGGAAGGTGAGGTTGCCGACCGGGTCGTTCGCGCCGCTCGAGGCGTACACCAGGTTGGCCCGCAGACCACCCGGGTTCATGAGCGCCACCTCGGTGCCGAGGTCGCGAGTCGCCCACAGCTGAGCGTCGGCGACCTCGTTGCCGAGGGTCGACTCTGCGCCGCGGTTCTCGGCCTGCGCGCCGTTCTGGCCCGAGAAGTCGATGCCGCGCAGGAAGTCGGCCGTGATGTCACCGAGTCGCTCGTTGCCGGCGACGTTCGCGAAGGCGACGGCCTCGGCGACGATCGCCGCGATCTCCGGGTCGGGCTGGGCGGCGCCCACGAGCGGCTTGACGCCGGCAGTGATGCTCAGCAGCTCCTTTGAGGCGGGGTCGACCGAGAGCTCGAGGTGACCGTACGCCTCGCCGTACTGGCCGCCCTGGATGAGCGGCATGACCTCGTCGGTGCCGGGAACGGGCACCTCGAGGTCGTACTGCAGGTGGGTGTGGCCCGAGACCACGGCGTCGACCTTGCCGAGCACGCCGTTGATGAGGTCGCCGAACTCGCTGTCGCCGGTGGCGGCCTCGAGCGTCGTCGTCGGGGCACCCTCGTGCGCGACGAGGATCACGACGTCGGCCTCGCCGTTGCCGGCCTCGCCGTCACGCAGCTGGTCGGCCACGCGCACGGCCGCCTCGGTCATGTCGCCGAAGTCGAGCGTCGCGATGCCGTTCGGGCTCACCAGGCTCGGCATGCTCTCGGTGAGCACGCCCACGAAGCCCACGCGGACGCCGTCGACCTCGATGACCTCGTACTCCTGGTACGCGGGGGTCGTGGTGCCCTTCTCGTAGATGTTCGCGCCGAGGTAGGGGAAGTCGGAATTCGGGATGACCCGGTCGTCGACGTCAGCACGGCCCTGGTCGAACTCGTGGTTGCCGAGCGCGCTGAGGTCGAGCTCCATCGCGTTGAGCGCGTCGAGCGTCGGCTCGTCGTTCTGGATGAACGACGTGAACGTCGAGGCGCCGATGCTGTCGCCGGCCGAGATGAACAGCGTGTTCGGGTTGGCGGCGCGCATCGACTCGACGAGCCCGCCGAGCACGGCGGCACCCGCGGCGGGCGGCGCCGCCTCGAGACGACCGTGCAGGTCGTTGATCGTCACGACGTCGATGTCGACCGGCGGCGGCGTCGTGCTGACGCCGACGACGACGGGGTCGTGGTCGCTCGAGCGGTAGACGGTGCCGGCCTCGGTCGCCGCGAAGGCGTACTGGCGGTCGCTCCACTCAGCCGAGTTGATGCCCCAGACGCCGACGCCGGTGACCTGGGCGGTCATCGCCGGGCTCGCGATCACGTGGTCGAGCGAGCCGAGCTCGCCGTCGAAGGTGTAGGTGTACTGCCCGTCGGTGGTGTCGGCGACCAGGTCGCTCCAGCCCGCGTCGGTGAAGACCTGCACCGGGTCCTCCTCGCTGTAGGCGTTGAAGTCACCCAGCAGCAGGACGTTCTCGCCGGCCTCGCCGGGGATCGACTCGACGAGCGCCTTCAGGGCGTTCGCCTGCTCGACGCGCTCGAGGTTGAACTGGCCCTGGCCATCGGCCGGCTCAGCGCCGTCGCCGCCCTTCGACTTGAAGTGGTTGGCGACGACCGTGAACTCGATGCCGCCGGCGGCGAAGGTCTGACCGATCGGCTCGCGCGCGATGTCCCACACCGTCTCGTCGACCTGCGTGAAGCTGTCGCCGACCGGGGTGACCGAGGCGGGCTTGAAGATGATCGCGTTGCTGATGAAATCGACGATCGCGGCGTCGGTGAGCGCAGCGGGCGTGCGGACGTAGTCCCACGTTCCGGGGCCCGCCTGCGCGTTGAGCGCCGCGACGAGCGCCTGGAGGGCCTCGTCGGTCGGCTCGCCGAGCTTGACCGAGTTCTCGATCTCCTGCAGGGCGACGACGTCGGCGTCGAGGCCGTTGATGGCGGCGACGATCTTCGACTCCTGGATCGCCAGCTGCTCGGCCGTGCGGGCGCCGCGGGCGCTGGAGTTCTGCGACGTGAGCGTCGTGAAGTAGTTGAGCACGTTGTACGCGGCGACGCGGATGTCGCCGCCCGTCTCGGGGGCGGCGGCCGGGCGCGGGTTGCGCGTCTCGAAGCTCACGCCGCTCTGCGCCGCCGTCGTCGTCGACGTCGGGCGCTGCGGCTGCAGGCGCCACTGGTCGAACCCGTAGGCCAGCACCATGCCGGCGGCGGGGAAGACCACGCGGTCGCCGTTGCGCACGACGACGCCCTTCGAGAAGTAGGGCTGGTCGCCGGGGTGGGCGCTCGCGGTGACGCGGGCGTTGAAGCCGTCGTCGAGCAGGATGCGCGACGCGCGGTTCTGCGCGGCGATCGCGTCGGCCTCGGGGCCCGCGTCGACGAGCTCGGTGCTCTTGACGGCGAGCTCCTCCGGGCTGAGCCACAGGGTGCCCAACGAGAACAGCTCGTGGCTCGACGAGACGAGGTAGTCGCCCTCGGGTGCGACGAGCATCCCCTCGAAGGCCTCGCGCGCGTCGCCGACGACCGAGGTCGGCAGCGGCGTCGGGGCGGGGAGGCCTGCCTGGGCCTGCACGAGGGTCACGGCCGACGCGGCGGTGGCGCCGATCTGGGTCTGGCCGAAGTACTCGTCGACGACGCCCGTGACCTCGACGAGGTCGCCGAGCGCGACGGCGTGCGCGGTCGAGCCCGTGAAGATGAACAGGCCGTCGCTCGCGCCCGGGGTCGTGTCGGGGCCGGGCGTCTGGATGAAGAAGCCGCCGTAGCCGCCGGTGCCGCGGTGGTCGGCGACGACCACGCCCTGCACGGTGGCGGTCTGGCCGTCGAGCGGCGAGGCGGCGCCGGTGCCCTGCACGTCGGCGATCGGGATGTGCGTGCTGGCCAGGGCGGGCGTCGCGGTGAGACCCGCGAGCCCGAGGCCGACGCAGACGGCGGTTGTGAACGCCGTCGCGCGGGCGCCCGCGCGAGCGCGGCCGCCGGAGGGGAGGGATGACATGGTGCGCTGAACTCCTTGGGGTGGGAGGGCGAAGGTGAATCGGCTCCCCCTTTTCGGGGGCCAACTCGAACCATAAGCACAGAACGGTCGATGCACCTAGTGCTCACTTGAGTAGTCACGAGATGTTCACGTGCTCACCCGCGCAAGGGCGCGCGGCGGCGCGGCCCCCCAGGCGCTCGCTCGCGACCGTACGGCGGCCGCGTGAACGGCCGGCATCGTGCGGGTGACGAGCGATGGCAGGATTGTGGCACACGGAGCGACGCCGACCGCGTGCTCATCCCCGCACCCCCGCCGCCGCGCCGGACGCCAGGAGGCCTCTTGCTCACCGTCGTGCTCGGACTCGCCGGTGCCCTCGTCTACGGCGCCGCCGACTTCGTGGGCGGGCTCGCCGCGCGCCGCATCTCGGCGCTGCGCGTCACTGCCCTCGGCGCCGTGTCGGGCGTCGTGCTGCTGCTCGTCGGCGCCCTTGTCGTCCCCGGCCGCTGGTCGGCGGAGGCGCTGCTGTGGGGCGGCGTCTCGGGCGTGACGGGGGCTGCGGCCATCGCGCTGCTGTACGCGTGCCTCGCGATCGGGCCGATGAGCATCCTCTCGCCCCTCACCGCCGTCACGTCGGCGATCGTGCCGCTGACCTGGGGGCTCGCGACGGGTTCGCAGCTGGGGCCGCTCGCCTACCCCGCCCTCGGTCTGGCGCTCGTCGCCGTCGTGCTCGTCGGCTTCGTGCCGGGCGAGGGCGCGGTGCGCCCGTCGGCGCGCGGCCTCGTCATGGCCACGATCTCGGGCACGCTCATCGGCGCCTTCTACATCCTCATGGAGCAGACGCCGGACGACAGCGGCCTCGTGCCCCTCATCGCCAACCGCACCGTCAACGCGACCGTCATGATCGCGGCGATCGTCGTCGTCGCGGTCGTCGCGGCCCATCGTGGCGTGCGGGCGGATGCGCGGCTCGCCGTGCTCGACGGCGCCCACGGGGCGCCGCACGCGCTCGGCACCCTGCGCTCGAGCGCCGCGGGCCTGCGCGCCGGGTGGCGGGGAGGCATCGCGCTCGCGCTCGTGTGCGGGGTGCTCGACGCGGCGGCGAACGTCATCGCGCTGCTGGGCCTGCGGCTCGGCAACCTCGAGGTCGTGTCGGTGCTGACCGCGCTGTATCCGGCGGGGACGATCCTGCTCGCGGCGGTCGTGCTGCGCGAGCGCGTCGCGCGGCCGCAGTGGGTGGGGCTCACGTTAGCGCTCGCGGCGAGCGCGATGCTCGCGCTCGCCTGAGGGGGGCCGCCTGGCGGGCGGTCGAGGGGTGCGCGGGCCTGCCGCGCGTAAGGCGGCCGGTCGGACGGTGCTGGGCGCCGGTGGGATCGGGGCGCCGGTCGGGGGGCGCAGGGGCGGGAGCCTGCCGCACTTCGCTCGGCCGCGGACGAGGAGCGCGGGACGTCGGCGCTGTCTGGGGCCATGACTCTGGCCCTGACTCTGGCCCTGACTCTGACTCTGGCTCTGGCTCTGGCTCTGGCTCTGGCCCTGGAATTACCGCTTGCACACTCTGCGAATTGCGGAAGATCGCGAGCCCGGTTCGCGATATTCCGAAGTTCGCAGAGTCGGCGGCAGCCGATCAGGCTGGGCTGCGACGCCGAGGGAGCCGCGGGCACGACGAGGGGGCGCGGGGAGGCGGGGACAGCGATAGGGACGGAACGGAGACGTAAACGGGGACGGAAACGGGGACGGGGACTCGAACGGGACGGCGCGGTGGGCGCGTGAAGCGCGGTAGGCGCGGGGACGGGAGCGGCCCGGCCCCCATGAGGGGAGCTGGGCCGCTGCGGGGCGACGCGGGGCGTGCGGCTAGAGGGCTGCGAGCTCGTCGAGCAGGGCATCCCCCGCCTTGACCTGGTCGAGGCGCGCGGTGATCTCGGCGCGCTCCAGCAGCTCCTCGAAGCGGCGGCGACGCGGGCGCGTGATGAGCGTGACGACCGTGCCCTCCTTGCCGGCGCGGCCCGTGCGGCCCGAGCGGTGCAGGTACGTCTTGTACTCGTCGGGGGCGTCGGCCTGCACCACGAGCGAGATGTCGTCGACGTGGATGCCCCGCGCGGCGACGTCGGTCGCGACGAGCACGTTCACCCGACCACTCGTGAGCTTGTCGAGGTTGCGCTGGCGGCGGCGCTGGTCGAGGTCGCCGTGCAGGCTCGTGGCGGGGATGCCGGCATCCTCGAGTTGCTCGGCGAGCTCCTCGGCGAACGCACGGGTGCGGGCGAAGACGAGGGTCTTGCCGGCGCCCGACGCGAGCTGCTCGATGACGGCGCGCTTGTCGCGCTGCTCGACGAGCAGCACGCGGTGGTCGATCGTCGACGAGCGCTGATCCTCGCCGGCGACCTCGTAGACCGACGGCTCGTGCAGGAACTCGTCGACCAGGCTCGCGACACCGGAATCGAGCGTCGCCGAGAACAGCAGCTTCTGCCCGCCGACAGCGGTGCGCCGCAGGATGCGCTGCACCGGCTCGAGGAAGCCCAGCTCGCACATGTGGTCGGCCTCATCGAGCACCGTCACGACGACCTCGCTCAGGTCGAGGCGGCCCTGCTCGATGAGATCCTCGATGCGGCCGGGCGTGCCGATGATGATGTCGACGCCGCGCTGCAGCGCGCCGACCTGGCGGCCCTGGGGCACGCCGCCGTAGATCTGCGTCGTGAACAGCCCCACGCTGCGCGCGATCGGCTGCACCGTCGCGTCGATCTGCAGGGCCAGCTCGCGCGTCGGGGCGAGGATGAGCGCCCGCGGGTTGCGACCTGGCTGACGACGGCGACCGCCGCCGTTCTCCATGAGGCGCTCAACCAGCGGGGCGCCGAACGCGATCGTCTTGCCCGAGCCGGTGCGGCCGCGGCCCAGCACATCGCGACCCGCCAGCACGTCGGGGATCGTCGCCGCCTGGATCGGGAACGGCGACACGGCGCCGAGCTCGGCGAGGGTGCGGCAGATGTTGTCGCCGAGACCCAGGTCGCGGAAGGTCGTGCCGTCGACGTCGGTCGCGAGCACCGCCTCGGCGGTGAGCCGCTCGAGCACGACGTCGTCGTGCCGCGCGGGCTTCGCGGCGCGGTCGGGGTAGAAGGAGGAGTCGCGGCGGTCGGCGCGCGGGGTGCGGGGCGCGTCGTCGAACTGTCGTGCGCCGGGACGCTCGCGGTCGAACGCGCGGGCGGGACGCTCGGCGCCGCGGGCGACGCGGTCGGCATCGCGGGCCGGGCGGGCGGGCCGCTCGGTTCCGCGAGCGGCGCCGCGGGTCGGGCGCACCTCGGGCTCGGCGCCGCGCGGGCGCCACTCCGGGCGGTGAGCGGTGCGGCCGGTGCCCGTGCGGTCG
Organism: Microcella alkalica; assembly: GCF_014595885.1. Classification (GTDB taxonomy): domain Bacteria; phylum Actinomycetota; class Actinomycetes; order Actinomycetales; family Microbacteriaceae; genus Microcella; species Microcella alkaliphila_B. The sequence goes on from NZ_JABUKC010000003.1 coordinate 415,858, forward strand.
ACGTGCACGTCGCGGCTCGGGCGGCCCACGCGGGCTCCGGCGCCACGGCCGGCGGCGGCGCCGCGCGGCGAAGCCCAGCGGTCGTCGCGGGCGGGACGGTCGTAGCGGGCCGGGCGGTCGTCGCGGCTCGCGCGGCCGTCCCGGTCGGGGCGCGCGGCGCGGTCGGGGCGCGCAATCCGGTCCGGGCGCGCAGCGCGGTCGGGGCGCTCGGCGCCGCGCGAGCGGTCAGCCGCGTGGCCCCGCTCGACGCGCTCGTCTCGCGACCAGCGCGCCTTCTTGGGCGCAGCATCCGCCTCGTCGGGGCGGTAGCCGCGGTGCTTGGGGCTGCGCGAACCGGGCGCGGCGGCGCGCTCGGGCGAGCGGCCGGCGACGCGAGGGTTCGAGCGGGTGGAGGCGTGGGCGCGCGAGGGGCGGCCCTGGTTGTGCTGAGGCATGGGACTTTCCGGGGTAGAGCAAGGTGCAGCAGCGGCGCCGCAGCGCCGTTCTCCCGGGCAGTCGTCGACCGGGCCGATACATCTCGATGAGGTGCCTCCGCGCCGAGCGGCGAGAGGATTTCGGCCCGAGAGACCACACAGTGACACGCGAGCGAGCTCGCGCCGTCTCTCAACCGACCCTTCAGAGTACCCGAGCGCGCGCGGAAAGCCCAGACTGCCCGCCGACGGCCCGTGGTCGAGGCCGCCCCGACCAGCGCTTACCCTGGACGGACCGTGACAGCCCGAGCCCTCTCCGCCCCCGTCGTGCGCGCCGCCCTCGCGGTCGCCGCCGTCGGCGCGCTCGCGGCCGGGCTGCTCGCCGGCTGCGCCGCCACCGAGGAGGAGCTTGCGCGCGAGCAGGCCATCGCGGCCTCCGCGCCGGAGAGCGCCGTCTTCCCCCTCTCGACCCCGCCCGAGTCGCTGCTCGAGGAGGACGTGCCGATCGACGGCTTCGGCGCCGGCCAGGGCGTCACCGTCGACGTCTGCCGCCCCGCCCCCGCCGGTGACGATGTCGACCTCGCCCGCCCCGCCGTGCTCGCCGTGCACGGCGGCAGCTGGGCCCGCGGCGACAAGGCGCACCCGACCTGGCGCACCATCTGCCACTGGCTCGCGAGCGAGGGCTTCGTGGGGGTGTCGGTCAACTACCGCCTCGCGCCCGAGCACCCCTACCCGGCGGCGCTCGACGATGTGCTCGCCGCGATCGCGTGGGCGCAGCATCCGGAATCGGCCGCGGAGCACGGGATCGACCCGACCGCCGTCGCCCTGCTCGGCGGCAGCGCCGGTGGCAACCTGGTCTCGCTCGCGGGGCTGCGCAGCGTCGACTCCGATCGCGTCGACGAGGTGGATGCCGTGGTCACCCTCTCCGCGCCGCTCGACCTGACGGTCGGCTCGGCCGTGAATCCCGTCTTCGAGCAGTCGATGCTCGACTACCTCGCCTGCGCCGACCGTGCCGAGTGCGCGGCGGCCACCGAGGCGTCGCCTCAGCACGCGATCGTGCGCGGCGCCCCCGACTTCCTCGTGGTGCACGGCACGCAGGAGGAGCTGATCCCGGTCGGGCAGGCGACGCCGTTCGCGATGGCCCTGCGCGAGGCCGGCGTGGGGGTCGAGCTCGAGCTGCTCGAGTCGCCCGCCCACTCGGTGGGGCTGCTCGACGACGCGCTCGCCGACCGCATCGCCGCCTTCCTGCACGACCGGCTGGTGCCGGCGTCGGTGCTCGCGATCGAGGGGTCGGCGCCGTAGCCGCGCACCGGGCGAGGCGCGTGCAACGCGCCGCGTAGCACCATCTCGCTGACGGCGAAACCCGTTCCCGAGCACTCGTCACCGGGCGTACCGTGGCCCGCGCGTTCGATACAGGGAAGTTCGGGCGTCCGCGTCGGCCCGCCGCCGCGGTGCCCCGGTCGACTGCTGATGCTCACGGGATCCTCATGCTCATCACCACTCTTCACGTCAACCTGACCTCCTACGTGCTCGATCAGAGCGTGCCGCTCGACGATCTCGCGCACTCCATCGAGGAGGCCGCCCGCACGGGCGGCAGCTTCGTCCCCGTGCGCACGAGCGACGGCGTCGAGCGCTCGGTGCTCATCACCCCTGCGGTGGTCGTTGAGCTCGAACCGCTCGAGGTCGCCGACGACGCCTTCGAGGGCGAGACGCCCGAGAGGACGATCGCGTCGCAGTCGGACTCGTTCGGCGACTACCGGCGCGAGCGCGCGTCCTCGGGCGTGACCTTCAGCGGGCTGGAGGCGTACGAGCCCTCGCGCCCCGACCAGTTCTCGTGGTGAGCAGCTGACGCGACGCGGGCGAGACTAGGCCCCGCGCATCCGTGCGATCTCGTCGCGGATGCGCGCGATGTGGTCGGGGGATGCCCGACCGACGCGCTCCACCTCGTCGAGCTGCGCGGCGAGCGCGTCGAGCTCGGCCCGCGCGTCGGCGACGTCGCCTTCGCCGGCGCGCGGCAGCCGGATCGTGCCGGTCGTCGTCGGCAGCCCCTGCTGCGCGCGATCGGCCGTGACCTCCTCGCGCGCCTGATCCATCGCGGTGATCACGATGCCGATGAGCACGTTGAGCACCGTGAAGACGATGAAGAACATGTAGCTGAGGAAGTACAGCAGCGCCCACGGCGTGATCTCGAGCCCGCCGAGGAACGAGTCGGGGAAGTTCTCGAGCGTCAGCATCACGGTGAGGGTGATCATCGCGGTGCCGAGGTCGCCCCAGCGCTCGGGCGACTGCTCGCCGAAGAGGTACACGCCGGCCATCGCGTAGATGAACATCAGGAACCCGATGAGCACGGCGAGGTTCGCCAGCGGCGCGACCGACTTGAACATCGACAGCATGAGGATGCGCGCCTCGGGCAGGAAGCGGAAGATGCGCAGGATGCGCAGCAGCCGCACGAGCCGGAAGATGACCGTGCCGTCGTTGAGGAACGGGATGGCCACAACGATGACGAAGTCGAACACGTTCCACGGGTTGCGGAAGAACATCCACGGCTTCGAGCCGTAGGAGATGATGCGCAGCACCACTTCGACCGTGTAGAAGACGATGGCCGCGCGGTCGACGACGACGGCGGCCGCGATCGCGGTGGGATGCGCGTCGTCGTAGGTGAGGATCGCGAGCGCGGCGGCGTTGAGGATGATGACGCCCATGACGACGAACTCGAACGCGTCGCCGTACATGATCCGCGCGAGCCACTGCACCCGATAGGGGGCGAGCTGCACGGTCGCGTGGGTGAAGAGTCCCGGTGAGACGGTCGCGGCGTCGTCGGGCTGGCCGGTGCGGTCAGGGGCGGAGGCGGCCATGGTGACTCGCTTTCGGGTCGGGCTGCGCTCACGCTAGCAAGGCGCGAGCGAGCCCGACAGACCGCGCCGACCTAGGCGGCGGGCGCGGTCTCCGGCTCCGCCTCCGCGGCCTTGCGCGCACGCTTCTCCTCGCGGCGCTCCTTCGCCCCCTCGACGAGGTAGTACAGCGCCGGCAGCACGACGAGCGTCAGCAGCGTCGACGACACGAGGCCGCCGATGACGATGATCGCGAGCGGCTGCGAGATGAACCCGCCCGAGCCGGTGAGGCCGAGGCCCAGCGGCAGCAGCGCGAAGATCGTCGCCGCGGCCGTCATGAGGATCGGCCGCAGTCGGCGCGACGAGCCCTCGATGATCGCCTCACGGGCGCGCATGCCGCGCTCGCGGTACTGGTTGACGAGGTCGACGAGCACGATCGCGTTCGTCACGACGATGCCGATGAGCATGAGCACGCCGATGAGCGAGGGCACCCCGAGCGGGATGTCAGCGATGAGTTGCAGCGCGATCGCGCCGGTCGCCGCGAACGGGATCGAGATGAGCAGCAGCAGCGGCTGCCGCAGCGACTTAAACGTCGCGACCATCACCACATAGACGATGAGGATCGCCGCGAGCAGGGCGAGACCCAGCTGCCCGAAGGCGTCGGACTGCTGCGAGGTCACACCGCCGAGCGAAGCGCTCGCCGAGTCGGGCAGCTCGAGCCCGTCGATCGCGGCCTGCACCACGCGCGAGGCGGTGCCGACGTCGTCGGTGCCGGGCGTGATCGTGATGGTCGCGCTGCGGGTGCCGCGGATGGTCGTGATCGTCGCCGGGCCCTCGGCCTGCTCGACGCTCGCGAGCTCGCTGAGCGGCAGCGGCCCCGCCGCGGTCGGGATGGGGAAGTCGCGCAGCTGCTGCACAGTGGTCGGGGCATCCGCGTTCGGCAGATAGATCGACAGGTTGCGCTCGTCGATGACGACGGAGCCCACCGAGGCGGGGAACATCGCCTGCGTCACGATGCCGCCGACGGCGACCTCGCTCAGGCCGAGCTCGGCCGCCCGCGCGCGGTCGACCTGGATCGCGAGGTACGGCTGCGTGTCGGAGAGGTTCGAGCGGGCCTCGGCGGTGACGTCGAGCTCGCGCACCTCGTCGAGCACGGTCTGCGCGGCCTTCTCGAGGTCGGCCTGGTTCGCCGCGGTGATGTCGACCTCGATGTCGGAGGAGGCGAAGCCGCCGCCTGCCGCCTGCACGCTGATCTCACCGACCCCGTCGAGGCTCTCGACGGCGTCGCGCACGTCGGCCTGCAGCTGCGTCTGGTCGGCGTCGGGGTCGGTCGTGATCGAGTAGGTGATGTCGCTGCCGCCGCCGAACACGGCCTGGATGCTCGCGCCATCGGATCCGATCGAGGCCTGCACCGTCTCGATGCCGTCGACATCGCGCAGGGCGGCCTCGACGGTGGATGCGGCCTCGTCGAGCGACTCCAGGCTCGCGCCGTTCTCGAGCGACTGCGTCACCGTGAGGGTGTTCTGACCGGAGTCGCCGATGAAGTTCGTCTTGAGGTTCGTGGCGAGCGCGCCCGTGCCGACGAGCACGAGCACGGCGAGCAGCAGGGTGGCGACGGGGCGGCGGAGGGTCCAGCGGATGATCGGCAGGTAGCCGCGCTGCAGGCGGGTCGGGCGGGCCGACTCCTCCTCGATCGACACTGGCCGGGCATCCGTCGCCTTGCCGCCGGCGGCGTGCGCGCCGTGCGCCTTCGGAGCGCGCAGGAACCAGTACGACAGCACCGGCACGATCGTCAGCGAGACGAACAGCGAGGCGGCGAGCGCGATCGCGGTCGTGAGCGCGAAGGGCCGGAACAGCTCGCCCGTGATGTCGCCGACGAGGGCGAGCGGCAGGAAGACGGCGATCGTGGTCACCGTCGAGGCCGTGATCGCCGTCGCGACCTCCTTCACGCCGGTGAGGATGGCCGTCTTCTTGTCCTCGCCGAGGCCCAGGTGCCGCTTGATGTTCTCGACGACCACGATCGAGTCGTCGACGACGCGACCGATCGAGATCGTGAGCGCGCCGAGCGTGAGGATGTTGAGGGTGTAGCCGGAGGCCTGCATGCCGATGAAGGTCAGCAGCACCGAGGTCGGAATCGAGATCGCCGTCACGATCGTCGAGCGGATCGACAGCAGGAAGACCAGGATCACGACGACCGCGAAGACGAGGCCGAGCACGCCCTCGGTCGCGAGCGACTCGATCGACTTCTCGATGAACGGCGCCTGGTCGAACACGACCGTGAACTCGGTGCCCTCGCCGATCGCGTCGGCGATCGCGGGCAGCGCGGCCTGCACGGCGCGCGAGACGTCGACGGTGTTGCCGGCGGGCGTTTTCGTGACGCCGAGGGTCAGGGCGTCCTCACCGTTGACGCGGCTGTAGCTCGTCACGGGGTCGGAGACGATCGCGACGTCGGCGACGTCATCAATCGTCGTGATCGAGCCGTCGGCGCTGGCCTCGGTGCCCAGCAGCGGCAGCGCCGCGAGCTCGTCGACGCTCTCGATGCGCACGCCCGAGAGCACCGCGAGGGTCTGACCGTCCTCGGTGATGGTGCCGGCGGGCAGCAGCACGCCGTTCGCGTCGAGCGCGTCGGTGATCGCCGCGGTGCTGAGGCCGCGTGCGGCGAGGGCCGCGGCATCCGGCGTGATCGTCACGCGGTCGCCGACGGCGCCCTGCACGCTCACCTCGCGCACGCCCTCGAGGTCGGTGAGGTCGGGCACGGCCTGCTCGTCGAGCGCCTCGGCGAGCGCGCCCGGCTCGAGATCGCTCGTGACGGCGATCTGGATGACCGGGAAGTCGTCAATCGAGCCAGTCAGCACCTGGGGCTCGACGTCGGCCGGCAGGTCGAGCCGGTTCACGGCGAGCTGCACGCGCTGCTCGGCGCGCGAGATGTCGGTGCCGAACGCGAACTGCGCTGAGACGACCGAGAAGCCGGTGCTCGAGGTCGCGCTCGAGGCCTCGAGGCCCGCGACGCCCTGGATGGCGGTCTCGATGGGCGTCGAGACGTCCTGCTCGACGATCTCGGGCGCGGCGCCCTGGTACTGCGTGAGCACGATCACCTGCGGGAAGCTGACGCTCGGAATGAGCTCCTGCTTCAGGCTCGTGAGCGCGATGCCGCCGAACAGCCCGACGACGATCGTGACGAGGGCGATGAGGGCTCGGTTGCGAAGGCTGAACACCGACAGCAGATGCACGACGTTTCTCCGGTCAGAGAGGGCTCGCCGGAGGCCGGCGCAGGGCGGGAACGCTGGTCAGCATCCCAGTGAACGCTGAGCGAATGCAAAGCGAGGGGTGCGCGCCGGCCCCGAATGTGACCGATCGGTCAGGATGCCCGCGGCCGGTCGTGCGCCCTCCTCGAGTTTGCGCCGCCGCCCCGATCGGAGTTGGCTGAGCCCATGTCGCCGGCCCGCATCATGACCCGCCGCTGGGGCCAGCTGCTGCTCGGCCTCTTCCTCTACGGCGTCTCGGTCGCGCTCATGATCCGCGCCGAGATCGGGCTCGACCCGTGGACGGTCTTCGCGCAGGGCCTCGAGGTGCAGACGGGCTGGTCGATCGGGCTCATCGTCGTGCTCATCGGGCTCGGGGTGCTGCTGCTGTGGATCCCGCTCAAGCAGCGGCCCGGCATCGGCACCGTGCTGAACGTGCTGCTCATCGGCCCGGCCATGGATCTCGCGCTGCTCATGCTGCGCACGCCCGACGAGCTGTGGGCGCGCATCCTCATGTTCGCCGCGGGGCTCGCCCTGCTGTCGATCGCGACCGGCCTCTACATCGGCGCCCGCTTCGGGCCGGGGCCGCGCGACGGGCTCATGACCGGCGCCCACGCCCGCTTCGGCTGGAAGATCTGGAAGGTGCGCACGGGCGTCGAGGTCACCGTGCTCGCGATCGGGTGGCTGCTCGGCGGCACCGTCGGCCTCGGCACCGTGGCGTTCGCGCTGCTCATCGGGCCCCTGGTCGGGCAGACGCTGCCGCGACTGCGCGTGCCGGAGCCGACGCGTCCGTCGACCCCGGGCACCGCTCAGCCCAGCTCGCTCGCCGCGTAGGCGCGCATCGCGTCGCGCACGAAGGCCGCGCCCTCCGCGCCGCCGTAGTGCTGCGCGAAGCGCGGGTCGGCGACGTACATCTCGCCGAGCCCGACGAACGCCTCGGCGCTGGGCGCCGTCCCGCCCCAGCCGGCCCGCACCCAGGCGTAGTGCCGCGCCATGAGCGCCTGCACCTCCGGGGCATCGGGGCTCGCGCCCGCGGCGTGGGCGGCCGCAAGCGCCGTGGTGATCGCCCCGGCCTCCTCGCGGAACGCCGCCTGCCCCTCGCTGCCGAGCCCGCGCCACCAGCGGTCGCTGCGGGCGTAGGCGTCAGCGCCCCAGCGCTGCTCGACCTCCTCGCGGTACTGCGTGTGGTCGAAGCCGTCGAAGACCTCTTCTGCCATGAGCTCCTGCCCTCCTTCCAATCGTTCGATGGTCGTGGTCACGGTCGCGATGAGACGCTCAACCCGGTCGCGCTCCTGCTCCAGCAGGGCGCGGTGGGTCGTGAGCGCCGCGACGTCGTCGGTCTGCCCGTCGAGCAGCTCGGCGATCGCCGGCAGGCCCAGCCCGAGCTGGCGCAGCAGCAGGATGCGCTGCAGGCGCACGAGCGCCGCCTCGTCGTAGTACCGGTACCCGTTGGCGCCGACGCGCGTCGGGGGCAGCAGACCCTGCTCGTCGTAGTGCCGCAGGGTGCGGCTCGTCGTGCCCGACAGGCGGGCGATCTGCTGGATGGACCACTCCATGCCCTCGACGGTAGAGGTTGACGCAGCGTCAAGGTCAACTCCGGGGCTTGTGCGCGATCGAGACGCGATATATCGTGATCGCCACGGACGCGATATATCGCGATAGGAGCATCCGCGGAGGGTCGCGGGGGAGAGGAGCGCACCATGGCGCAGGAGACCTGGATCGTGAGCGAGCCGACCGTCATCGACCTGGAGGGCGTGCGCCGCCTCAAGGTGAGCCTCATCGCCGGGCAGGTCGACATCGTCGCGCACGACGAGCCGACCGCGCGCGTGGAGGTCAACCACGTGAGCGGTCGCGACCTGAAGGTCGCGCTCGAGGGCGGCACGCTCGTCGTCGACCACCCGCAGCTGCGGTGGGAGAACTGGCTCGACACGTTCCGCGCGTTCAAGGGTCGGGCGCGCGCCGAGGTGTCGATCCTCGTGCCGCGCACGACCGCCCTGACCTTCGGGGTCGTCAGCGCGGGAGCCCTCATCAGCGGGCTGCACGATGACGCGAGCATCAGCACCGTCAGCGGCGACGTCGTCGTCGACGGGCTCGTCGGCGACCTGTCGCTGCAGAACGTCAGCGGTGAGATCTCGGTGCGCGCGCACCACGGCGACGTGACGGCGCACACCGTGAGCGGTGACGTGACGGTCGCGGGTGAGGTGTTCCGGTTCGCGTGCGACGGGGTCTCGGGCGACGTCTTCCTCGACCTCTACGGGGCGCCCGACCGCATCCGCAGCAAGAGCGTCAGCGGCGACCTCACCGTGCGGCTCGATGCGGGCGTGCCTGCGCAGTACACGGTCAACACGGTCGCCGGCTCGCTGCAGCTCGACGACACGCGCGTCACCGGCATCAAGGGGCAGTACTCCAGCCGCTACGGCGAGCTCGCGGGCGCCTTCACGGAGGTCGTCGCGAGCAGCGTGTCGGGTGACGTCTCGGTCGTGCACACCGAGCGGGAGTCGGTGGCGTGACGCCTGCGGTCTTCGGGCACGGGCACCTGCGGCTGTACCTGCTGCACGTGCTCGCCGAGCGGCCCATGCACGGGTACGAGATCATCCAGGCGCTGTCGGATCGCTTCGGCGGCACCTACGTGCCCTCCGCCGGCACGGTGTACCCGCGACTCGGCAAGCTCGAGGCCGAGGGGCTCGTATCACGGCTCGCCGACGGGCGGCGCACCGTCTACTCGCTCACCCCGGAGGGGCGCGCCGAGCTCGCCGCCCGGTCGGAGGAGCTCGCCGCGATCGAAGCGGGGGTCGGCGATTCGGTGCGGCGACTCGCGGATGAGGTGCGGGCATCCGTGGGCGAGGCGATGTCGTCGCTGCGGGCGGAGCTCGCCGCGGCGGCGCGCGAAGCGCGCGACGAGGCTCGCGCCGCCGGTCGCCGCGAGCCGGCGGCGCCGACCGTGACGCGGGTCGAGGCGCGCGAGCGGCTGCACCGCGCCGAGTCGGCCCTGACGGGCTTTCGACTGGATGCTCGCGCCGAGCTGCGCGCCGCCGCACAAGCCGACCGGCTCGACGAGGAGGTCGTGACGCTCGTCGAGCGCCGCCTCGCCGACCTGCGCGAGGAGCTGCGGGCCCTGCTGCGGGCTCGTTGAGCGAGCGGACCGGCCGACGGGACGAGCCGCAGCGCGGCGCAGCCGCCGCGGACGGGGCGTCGAGGGCTGCCGGGCTCGACGGGGTCACGCGTGGGCCAGCGGGACCGCGCGCGACCTGATGTGGCCGGGCCCGTGATGCCCTCGCGCACTCTGCGAATGGCGGAACGTCGCGAGCGGCATTCGCGACGTTCCGAAACTCGCAGAGCCGCAGGCCGGAGGAGCCATGAGGAGCTGAGCACATGGTGCGCGGGCGTGCACGCGTCGGGCGCACGTGCAGAACGCGACGCGCGAGGCGGCCGGGCCGGGGGCTGGGGGCCGCGGGCCGAGGGCCGGGGGCTGGGGGCCGCGCTAGGTTGAGCGCGTGAGCGAGCGTCCGGGCGCAGGGTCGGCTCCCGGGCGTCCGACGCGCGCCGGGCATCCGCTCGCGGCCGCGACGCTCGCGGCCGTCGCCGGCGGAGGCGCCCTCGGGACGCTGCTGCGGGCGGGGGCGGATGCGGCCCTGCCGCACGCTTCGACCGGGTTCGCCGCGCCCACCCTGCTCGTCAACGTGCTCGGCGCCGCGCTGCTCGGGGTGCTCGTCGGCTGGGCGTCGCCGCGCGTGCCCGGATGGGCCCGCGCGGGGCTCGGCACCGGCATGCTCGGCGCGTTCACGACCTACTCCGCCTTCGCCGTCTCCGTCGTGCAGCTCGCGGAGGGGCGCTCGACGGCGGCCGCCGCCGCGACCGTCGGGCTCACGCTCGCGCTCGGCATCGGCGCCGCCGCGGCCGGGCTGGCGATCGGCGGCCGGCTCGGCGCGACGGCCCCGGAGACGGGCGGCGCGCCGACACCGCCGACGGGCGGCGCGCCGTGACCGCCCTGACCCTCCTCGCCCTCGCGGGCGCCGGCGCGCTCGGCAGCCTGCTGCGCCACCTCGCCGGCGTCGCCCTGCCCGCGCGCGGCGCGCTGCCGTGGGGCGTGCTGCTGGTCAACGTCGCCGGCTCGTTCCTCGCCGGGCTCGCCGTCGCCGGCGTCGACGACGCCGCCCTGCGGCTTGCGATCGTCACCGGGTTCTGCGGCGGGCTCACCACGTTCTCCACCCACGCGGTCGACACCGTGCGGCTCGCGCGCGGCGAGCTCGGCGGGGCGCGGCGCGGCCCCGGCCGGGACAGCGAGGCGGATGCCCGGCGCGCGCCGAGCATCCGCCTCATGATCGCCGTCGCGAACGTCGTCGTGACGCTCGCGCTCACGCTGCTCGCGGTCGAAGCGGGCGCCGCCCTCGCCGGCGGCTCTCTGCTCGGCTGAGACGGCGCCCGCGGCCCGTCACCCCTTCTCGGCGCCCGCCGTGGTGTTCATGATGCGGCGCTGGAAGATGAAGAACAGCACCGCCACCGGGATGGTCATGAGCACGGCCGCCGCCAGCTGCAGCGGGAACTGGTTGCCCGACCCCAGCTGCCCCGACACGAGCGAGGCGACACCGGTGGTAAGGGTGTTCAGCTCGGGGCTCTGCCGCGACACGATGAAGTGGCCCAGCTCGTTCCACGACCCCTGGAAGCTCAGGATGAACAGCGTCACGAGCGCCGGCCGCGCCATCGGCAGCACGATCGTCCAGAAAACGCGGAAGGTGCCGGCGCCGTCGATGCGCGCCGCCTCCTCGATGCTGCCCGGGATCGAGTCGAAGAACTGCTTCATGATGAACACGCCCGCCGCCGTCGACAGCAGCGGGATGATCATGCCCGCGTAGCTGTCGTACAGCCCCAGCTGCTGCAGGATCAGGAAGCGCGGGATCAGCAGCACCACGCCCGGCACCGACAGCACCGCGATGAACGCGACGAACACGACCGTGCGACCCCGGAACTGCAGCCGCGACAGCGCGTACCCGGCGAGCGAGTCGAAGAACACGCGGCCGATCGTCACGATCACGGTCACGAAGACGGTATTGCCGGCCCAGCGCGCGAACGGCACATCGCCGAACAGTCGCTCGTAGGCGGCGAACGTGATCGTCTCCGGAATGAGCCCCAGCGGGCTCTGCGTCGCCTCCGCATCCGTCTTGAACGAGGCCGAGATCGACACGATGAACGGGTAGATGTAGATGAGCGCGAGCCCGATGAGGATCAGGTACCCGACGATGAGGCCCGAGCGGGCGCGGGCCCCGATGCGCGGGCGGCGCTTCGCGGGCCGCCCCTGGGGATCGGTGCGGATGCCCGGCTCGCTCGTCTCGGCGATGGCCGTCATCGGGTCACCCCCACTTCCTGCGCGGTGGCGGCCGCGCGACGCTTCGACTTCGGCGACCGCTCCTTGAGCACCCATCGCTGCACGAGCGTCAGGACGATGATGAACACGAAGAGGATGAACGCGATCGCCGCGCCCTGACCCCACTGCAGGTCGACGAACGACGTGCGGTAGGCGAGGAAGGCCGGCGTTGAGATCGTGCCGCCCGCGCTTGTGCCGCCGAGCACGTAGATCTGGTCGAAGACCTGCCACGAGCCGATGAGGCCGAGCGTGAGCACCGTGAAGAGCGTCGGGCGCAGCATCGGCACGGTGATGGAGAAGAACTTCCGCACCGGGCCGGCGCCGTCGACGAGGGCCGCCTCGTCGATCTCGGATCCGATCGCCTGCAGTGCCGCAAGGAACAGCAGCATGAACGTGCCGGAGGTCGTGAAGATCGCCAGGATGATGAGCGAAGTCATCGCGACGGAGGGGCCGGCGAGCCACTCCCAGCCCGAGATGCCGAGGAACCCGGGCTCCGCGAGCGCCGGCGGCGGGCCGGTGATGCCGAACGCCGAGAGCGCGCCGTGGATCAGGCCGGTCGAGTCGTTGAACCAGTCGGGTCCGTCGATGCCGAGCGCGCCGATGACGGCGTTGACCGCGCCGGAGGCGGTGAACAGGAACTGGAAGACGATGACGATCGCGACGGTGCTCGTCACCGACGGGAAGTAGAACGCCGTGCGGAAGAACCCGCGACCGCGCAGGGCCGCACGGTTGACCTGCACGGCGAGCAGCAGGGCGATGATCGTCTGCAGCGGCACGACGAGCAGCACGTAGTAGAGGTTGTTGCGCACGGCGGTGCCGAAGTTGCGCTGATCGAGCCCCTCCTCGGTCGTGATCGCGGCGTAGTTCTCGAGCCCGACGAAATTCACGCGGGGGTTCAGCGGCGACTGGAAGCCGTTCCAGTCGCTCACGCTCACCCACAGCGCGAGCAGGATGGGGATCGCGAGGAAGACGGCGGTGATGATGACCGCGGGGGCGACGAAGAGCCACCCCGCGCGGCCCTCGCCGCGGCGGAGACCGCCGCGGCGAGGGCGCTGAGCGGCGAGGGCCACGGAGGTTATCCGTTCGCCTCGTCGTAGGCGGCCTGCAGGTTCGACTGCAGCGAGCCCAGGAGCGTCGACGGCTCGGCCGAGCCGATCTGCTCCAGCTGGGTGTTGAAGTCGGCGATCGCGGCCGCCGCGCCCTGGAAGGCGACGGGGCTGTCGGCGTACTCGACGCCGGCGACGAAGGCCTCGTTCTCGGGGAACTGCTCGGCGTACGCCGCGCTGCCCGACTCGGTCGACGGGATCACGCCGAACGCCTCCGAGAAGGCGAGCTGCTGCTCGTCGCTCGTGAGGAACTCGATGAGGTCGATCGTCGCGTCACGCGTCTCGCTGCCGACCGGCATGCCCCAGCAGTTGCTGAACGCGAAGGTCGACGGGCCCTCCGGGCCCTCCGGCAGCTCGACGGAGATGAACTGGCGCTCGGGGAAGTCGTTGGCCATGGCGCCGTTGATCCACGGGCCCTCGATGACCATCGCGGCCTTGCCAAGGCCGAAGGCCTCACCGCCCCAGCCCGCCTCGAGCTCCTGCGGGAACTTCAGCGAGCCCGCGGCGATGAGCTCCTGCAGGTACGCCAGGCCCTCCGCGTTGGCCTCGCTGTCGGCGACGACCTCGCCGTCCTCCACAAGCGAGCCGCCGGCCTGGTTCATGAAGACGCCGACGCGGGCGTACTCACGGCCCATCGAGAGGCCGACCTGCTCACCCGTGGTGAGGGTCTGCGCGACGGTCGCGAGCTCGTCCCACGTGGTCGGGATGTCGGCGTCGGTGAGGCCCGCGGCCTCCCAGGCCTCCGTGTTGATCTGCAGGCCGAGGGTCGAGAAGTCCTTCGGCGCGCAGTAGAACTGCCCGTCGTAGCTGAACTGCTCGACGAGGGCGGGCAGGAAGTCGCCGGCGTTCTCCAAGTCCTCCGCGTAGGGCTCGATGAAGCCCTGCGCCGCGTAGGTCTGGAACTGGTCCCACGGCATGTAGAAGATGTCGGGCGGGTTGTTGCCCGAGAAGCCCTGACCGAGCTGCTGCACGAGGTCGTTCGCGGCGATCACCTCGACGGTGTTGCCGGTCTCCTCAGCCCACGCGTCGGCGGCGGCCTGCACGGCCTGCGTCTCGGCGTCGCCCGACGAGCCGATGAGCATGGTGAGCTCCTGGCCCGAGGTCTCGCCGCCGTCGCCGCCGGAGCCTCCCGATCCGCCCGCGCACGCGGCTAGAGTGACGACGAGTCCGGTCGCGAGAGCGACCGAGCTCCATTGTGATGTCCTCACGATGATTCCTTTCGATTGTGATCGCCGGAGCCCAGGGCGCCGGGGTTGCCGTCGAGCGGCAGGTGGGTAGACCTGCGCTCGACGAGTCGAGGCACGAGGAGCCGATGCGTCGGCTCCTCGTTGCTGTTCGGATTCGGCCGCACGGCGCCGCCGCGCTCGCCGAAGAGCAGCTCGAGCGTCGCGGCGACGACCTCGTCGAGCGGCTGATCCACGCTCGAGAGGCCTACCGCCGCGGCGACGGGCGTGTTATCGAAGCCGACGATCGGCAGCTCGCCGTGCCCGGCGGCCTGCGCCGCCATGAGCGCGCCGAGCGCGAGCGAGTCGCTCGCGCAGACGATCGCGTCGGGCGCCTCGGGCAGCGCGAGCAGCGCGGTGGCGACCGCGCGCCCCTCGGGCACGCCGTCCTCGGTGGCGCGCGACAGGGCATCCGCCGCCGCCGGGGGCAGGCCGCAGGCCTCGCGCCAGCCGGCCGCGCGCTCGTCGCCGGTGCCCGAGGGCGAGGGCCAGCCGATCCAGGCGACGCGCTGGGCGCCGCGCTCGCGCAGGCGCGTGACGGCGTCGCGCACGCCGGCGCGACCGTCGACGTCGACCCAGCGGTGCCGCGGGTCGGGCGAGGGCGCCCCCCAGGGCCGGCCGAACGAGACGAACGGCACGCCCTGGTCGATGAGCCACTGGCTGCGCTCGTCGCCGTGGTCGGTGCCGATCAGCACGAAGGCGTCGACGTCGCTGCCGTCGCGCAGGCGGCGGATGTGCGCGAGCTCGTCGTCGTGGCCGCTCGCGCTGAAGATCATGACGCGCAAGTCGCGGGCATCGGCCTGCTCGGCGAGCTTGTGCACGAAGCGGTCGAGCACAGCGCCGGAGATGCCGTCGCGCAGCGGGTCGAGCCGCAGGCCGATCGTCGCCGAGCGCTGCGTGCGCAGGCGGCGGGCGGAGGCGTTGGGGCGATAGCCGAGGTCGTCGATGGCGCGCTGCACGCGCAGCCGGGTGTCCTCCCGCACGATCGCGGGCGAGTTGAGCACGTTCGAGACGGTCTGGCGCGAGACGTTCGCGGCGCGGGCGACGTCGTCGACGGTCGGCATCCGTTCCACGTTCGCCCCCTTTGGCTCGCTCGTCCCGGGGTGCGATGGCGCCGCCATCGCGATGCCCGGGGGTGCATCGTCGCTGTGCTCTGACCGTTTTGATCGATCAAATTCTTCTGTAGTGTGGGCGACCACGAGCCGCCGTGTCAACCCCGCACGGCACCACGAACCCTCGCGTGCAGGAGAACCACCGACCATGACCGCAGCGCTGCAGCCCCTCCTCCACGACGCGCTCGCCGTGCTCCGCGCGCCGACCCAGGTGTGGTCGGCCGTCGACGGCACCCTCGGCACCGCGCCCATCCACGGCGTCTACTACTCCGACGTGCGCCTCGTGCGCGGCCTGCGGCTGCGCATCGGCGGGCAGGATGCGGAGCACCTGACCACCGCGACGCCCGCCGCCGACCGTGCGGGCCTGCACTCCCTGCTCCGGCACCTCGACGACCCCACCCCCGACCCCGGCGTGCGGCTCGAGATCGAGCGCACCGCCACCACGCGCGGGTGGAGCGAGCGCCTCACGATCGTCAACCGGCGCGACGTCGCCCTCACCACGGTGATCGAGCTCGAGCTCGACCTCGACGCGGTGAGCCTCGACGTCATCAAACAGGGGCTCGCCGAGCCGGTGGCGCTCGACGAGCTCGAGCTCAGCATCCGCGACGGGGTCGTCGCGTGGCGCGGCGAAGGGGTCAGCGCGCGGCTCGAGCTCGAGGGCCTGACGGCGCAGCGCACCCCGACCGGCGTGCGGCTCACCGCCGAGGTCGAGGTGCCCGCGCGCGGCTCGCTCACGCGCGGCCTCACGCTCGAGGCCGACGACGCGATCGGCGTTGTGCGCGGCGCCGAGCAGCCCGTGCCCTGGAGCGCGCCGCGGGTCGACAGCCCCGACCAGCGCCTGCCGCGCTGGCTCGAGCGGTCGCTCGCCGACCTCGACTGCCTGCGCATGACGACGGCGCAGCATCCGGATCGGCAGTTCCTCGCCGCCGGCGCGCCCTGGTTCTTCACGCTCTTCGGGCGCGACTCGCTGTGGGCGGCGCGGTTCCTGCTGCCGCTCGGCACCGACCTCGCGCGCGACACGCTGCACGTGCTCGCCGGCCTGCAGGGCGACGCGATCGTCGACGGCACCGCCGAGGAGCCGGGCAAGATCATGCACGAGCTGCGCCGGCAGACGCTCGTGATCGACGACGGCACCGCGCTGCCGCCGCTCTACTACGGCACCGTCGACGCGACCGCGCTGTGGGTGTGCCTGCTGCACGACGCCTGGCGGTGGGGCCTCGCCGACGACGACGTGCGCGCCCTGCTGCCCGCGCTCGAGGGGGCCCTCGCGTGGATGCGCGACCACGGCGACGCGGACGGCGACGGCCTGCTGGAGTACGTCGACCGCTCGGGGCACGGGCTCGCCAACCAGGGCTGGAAGGACTCCGGCGACAGCGTGCAGTGGCGCGACGGCACGCTCGCCGAAGGGCCGATCGCGCTGTGCGAGGTGCAGGCCTACGCCTTCGAGGCGGCGATGCACGGGGCCGAGCTGCTGCGCACGTTCGGCGACGAGCGGCAGCGCGCATCCGCCCCCTCATGGGAGGCGTGGGCCGGCGAGCTGCGGGCGCGGTTCCACGAGAGCTTCTGGATCGACGACCCCGATGGCGCCTACCCGGCCATCGCGCTCGACGCCGCGAAGCGCCGGGTCGACACCGTCACCTCCAACCTCGGGCACCTGCTCGGCACCGGCCTGCTCGACGCCGAGCAGTCGGCGCTCGTCGCCCGCCGCCTCGGTTCGCCGCAGCTGAGCTCGGGCTTCGGCCTGCGCACCATGTCGAGCGACTCGGGCGGGTACTGGCCGCTCAGCTATCACGGCGGCTCGGTCTGGACCCACGACACCGCCATCGCCGTGCTCGGCCTCGCGCGTGAGGGGCACGACGAGGTCGCCGCGCAGCTCATCGAGGGCCTGCTCGCCGCGGCCGAGGGCTTCGAGTACCGCGTGCCCGAGCTGCACTCGGGCGACGCGCGCAGCGACGTCGGGCGGCCCGTGCCCTACCCGGCGGCGTGCCGTCCGCAGGCGTGGTCAGCCGCGTCGGCCGTCGCGGTGCTGACGGCGGCGCTGCGCCTGCGGCCGGATGCCCGTGCGGGCTCGGTCGCGTCGGCGCCGCTGCCCGGGTTCGCCGGGCTGCGGGCCGCGGGGCTGCGTGTCGCGGGGCGCGAGGTCTCTGCGGGCTGAGGCGGCGCTCGCGCGTCGGCGTCGCCCGCGCCCGCCCGGCGTGTCCCCCTTAAGGCCGACTGTGGGAGCGCTCTCACGGAACGTACGCTGTCGATGCCGACCAACGAGGGTCGGCAGCGAACGAGCGGAGAGCATCCCCCATGTCCCCCACCTCGAGACCGCCGTCGAGGCGCGCCATCGCCGCGCTCGCCGCCGCCGCGGTCGTTGCCCCCCTCGCCGTGAGCTCCACGCCCGCGGCCGCCGCCGAGACCGTCTCGGTGCTCGCCGACTTCGAGTCGGGCACCCCGGCCGGCTTCTTCTCCTACGGCGCGGCCGGCTTCGGCCTCGTCGAGGTCGCCCCCGGTACCCCCGACGCGAAGCCCGGGCAGACCGAGCCCGACACCGTCGTCTCGTACGGCTGGAACGTCGCCGCCGACCCGTTCTTCGGCGGCCTCGGCGAGAACTTCGCCGGCGCCCGCGACCTGAGCGCCTTCGACGGCATCCGGTTCCTGCTCAACGGCTCGGGCAACGGCACCGCGCTGCAGTTCGAGCTCTTCGACGGCGGCGCGAACTCCGACAGCTCCGAGCGCTTCGACGCGACGATCGTCGACGACGTCGCCGGCTGGCGCGTCATCGACCTGCCCTGGTCGGCGTTCTCGCGCGCGACCGACTTCCAGCCGGGCGGCGCCCCCAACGACGGCCTGAACCTCACGACCGTCTGGGGCTACGCGCTGCCCGCCGTGTCGGGCGAGAACGTCGTGCGCGTCGACGACATCGTCGCCTACGCCGACGAAGCGCTCGCCCCCGTTGCGAGCATCGCGCCCGCGACCTCGAGCGTCATCGAGGGCCGCACCGCGACCCTCACCGTGAACCTCACCGTCGCGCCGACCGAGACCGTCACGGTCGACGTCGCCACCGCAGCCGGCTCGGCGAGCGCCGACGACTTCACCGCCGTCGCGCAGACCCTCGAGTTCGCGCCGGGCGTGACCTCGCGCACCGTCGAGGTCGTCACCGCCGACGACGCGGTCGAGGAGGGCGACGAGACCCTCACCGTGCAGCTGTCGAACCCCGCGGGCGTGCAGCTCGGCAGCGCGACGACCGCGAGCCTGAGCATCCTCGATGATGACGGCGCGGTCGTCGGCCCGCCCACCGGCCGCACCCTGCTCATCGACGACCACGAGGCCCCGCTGACGTCCGGCGCCGACGGCGACGTGCCGCTCGGCTGGTTCGCCGCGCAGGATCCGTCGAGCTCGGTGAGCTTCGCCGCAACCGACGCTCCCCCGGCGCCCGTGCCCGGCGCGCCCGACGGCAACACGGTGCTGCGCGCCGACGCGACCGTCACGTCGTTCGGCGTCGTCGTGCGCAACTTCGCCAACGAGACCGCCGACGCGTGGACCACGCAGGACTGGTCGAGCTACGAGGGCATCGGGTTCTGGATGCTCGGCACCGGCTCGGGCACCGACCTGTTCTTCGACATCCTCGACAACCGCAACCCGGGCTCGACCCGCGACGACGCCGAGCGCTACGTCGCGAGCTTCGAGGACGACTTCGTGGGCTGGAGGTTCCTGACCTTCGACTTCGCCGACTTCACCCGCAAGGAGATCGGCAACGGCGCCCCCGCCGACGGCCTCACGCTCACCGACATGCACGGCTACGCCTTCGGGGTGCTGCGCACGGCGGGCACGCAGACCTTCCACTACGACGACGTCACCCTCTACGGCGAGGCGGCCCCCGTGCCGCTGCAGGTCTCGTTCGACCGCGCCGGCTACGAGGTCACCGAGGGCGACGCGGCCGAGCTCGTCGTGCGGCTCAACCGCGTCGCCGAGGCCGACGTGACCGTCGAGTGGGAGGCGGTCTCGACGAGCGCCCGCACCCGCACCGAGGATCTGCCCGCGACCGAGGGCGAGGACTTCACGGCCGCCTCGGGCACCGTGACGATCCCCGCCGGCTCGCGCGAGGCATCCTTCACGGTCGAGACGCTGCAGAACGAGAAGTTCGAGGTCGACGAGACCTTCGTCGCCACCCTCACCGACCCGGTGGGCGCCGAGTTCGGCGTCGTGCGCACGGCCGCGGTGAGCATCCAGGACGACGACGAGAAGATCGCCGGGCTCGTGGACGACTTCGAGGCGTTCCCGTGGCTCATCGACACCGCTCGTGGCACCCGTATCGAGACGCGCGACGCCGGCGGCTACGCCGGGGCCGACGCGGACGAGACCATCCTCGACATCGCGTTCCGCGGCAACGGCGGAATCACGCGGCCGATCGAGGGCGGGCAGGACTGGTCGACCGCCGACGGGCTGTCGTTCTGGGTGAACAGCAGCAAGCCGAACCAGCGCATCACCGTCGGCATCGCCGACAACGGTGCGCCCGACGGCGGGCCCGACACCTGGGTTCCGGTGTGGAGCGACGAGTTCGAGGGCGAGGCCGGCCAGCCGGCGAACCCCGACAACTGGACGTACGAGACCGGCGGGTGGGGCTGGGGCAACGACGAGCTGCAGTACTACACCGACTCGACCGAGAACGCCGCGCTCGACGGCGAGGGGAACCTCGTCATCACCGCTCGCGAGATCGACCCCGCGACCACCGACCTCGAGTGCTGGTACGGCCCGTGCGAGTACACCTCGGCGCGCCTCATCAGCGAGAACAAGCAGGAGTTCGAGTACGGGCGCATCGAGTCGCGCGTCAAGGTGCCGCAGGGCAGCGGCATCTGGCCCGCCGTCTGGACGCTCGGCAACGACTTCCGCGAGGTCGGCTGGCCGCAGACCGGCGAGATCGACGTCATGGAGTTCGTCGGGCGCCTGCCGAACGAGATCTTCGGCACCATCCACGGCCCCGGCTACTCGGGCGGCCAGTCGTTCGGCGGCATCTACGACTTCGGCACCCCCGTGTACGACGACTGGCACACCTTCTCGGTGGAGTGGACGCCGGAGCGCATCGACTGGTTTGTCGACGGCATCCAGTACCACTCGGCCACGCCGGAGGACATCGCGCCGAACGAGTGGGTGTTCGACCACCCGTTCACGCTGCTGACGAACATCGCCGTCGGCGGCAACTTCGGCGGGGCGCTCGGCGACGACCTGGAGTTCCCGCAGTCGCTCACGGTCGACTACATCCGGGTGTTCCAGGCTCCCGACACGGCTGAGCGGTTCACCGCCGACGTCACCGTGCGCGGCACCGGCTGGCAGAAGGTGACCGTGCCGTTCGACGCGTTCACGCGGGCGAAGCAGCAGCCGGCCGGAGCCCCGAACGACGGACTGACCCTCACCGACGTGCAGGGCTACAGCCTGGGCCTGCGCGGCAACGGCACGCTCTCGATCGACCGTGTGATGGTCGAGTAGCCGCTCCCGTCAGGTCCCGATCGGAGCGGGGCGGCCTTCGGGTCGCCCCGCTTCGGCGTTGGCGGGTCGGCAGCGGCAGCGGCAGCGGCGGCAGTGGCAGTGGCAGCGGCGGGATGCGATCTGCAGGAGCGCGGAACGCGCTTCCGAGGAATCACCGGCTGGCGCGAGCCGGACACGCCCTCGACTCCTGCAGACCGCATGCCGGCGCGGCGCGGGCGTCAGCCTGCCGCCGCCCGCACTCGCCTCAGTCGCCGCCGCTCCCGCCTGAGTCGGCGTCGCCGCCGCTCCCGCCCGAGGCGCCGTCGGCGCCGCCGGGCGCGTCCGCATCGAGGTGAGTCTCGGTGGGATGCCCGCCGTCGTCGTCGACGCCGGTCCAGCTGTCGCGTCCGCCCTCCAGGCCGCCGGCCTCCTGCTGCGCGCGCTGCCGAGCGAGGGCGTCGCGCGTGGGCTGGCGCAGGGCCCGGAAGAACAGCACCCCGATCACGAGGATGATGACCGCCATCACGAGCGGCGTCACGATGAGCACGAGCCAGAGCAGGTCGATCTCCACGGCTCAAGACTGGCAGGTCGAGCGCCGATCGGCCCGCGCGTGCCGGGCGGGCGACCGAGCCCGCGCCCTACAGCCCGAGCGCGAGCAGGAACCCCGCGTACGCGGCGAGCGCCGCCCACGCCGTCACGTCGACCGCCCGACGGGGCGCCCGCGCCGTCCAGAGCGCGGCCGTCGCCGCGAGGAGCAGCCAGCACAGCGAGTGGCCGAAGCGCAGCATCCACGAGACGATCCCGGTCGTCGAGCTCGCCTTCTCGGGGACGACGACGAGCCAGAGCGCCGCGAGCCCGAGCGCGATCGCGATCGCTGCGAGGCCGGCCGGCCGCCGGTTGCGCTCGAGCCAGCGGGTGACGCGCGAGGGGCGAGTGCGAGAGGAGTCGGTCACGCCCTCAGCCCAGCAGAGCGCGGCGCGGGGCGCATCCACCGATCGATCGAGGCCCCGGCCCGCCTACCGGCCGAGGCGGCTGAGGGTCGCGACGACCTGGCGCGCGATGTTGCGGCCGGCCCGCGCGGCGCCGATCGTCGAGGCGGAGGGCCCGTAGCCGGCGAAGAAGATGCGCCCGTCGCGCTCGGAGTGGTGGCTCGCGACGGTCACGCCGCCCTCGCGCTCGCGCAGCTTCAACGGGGCAAGATGCCGCAGCTCGGGCCGGAACCCGGTCGCCCAGATGATCGCGGTCGCGGGGCTGAACGAGCCGTCCTCCCAGCGCACGCCGTCGGGCTCGATGCGCTGGATGACACCGCGCGAGACGAGCACCCCGCGGTCGAGCGCGGCCTGGATGCGGCGAGTGCGCGGCACGCCCGTTCCCGAGACGATGGAGGGGAGCGCACGGCCCGCCCTCGCGGCTTCGTCCTGCATGGCGACGGCGGCCACCGCATCCTCGAGATTGAGGCTCGGGCCGTCGATGAACTGCGGGTCGCGCCGGGTCGACCAGGCGATCGAGCGGGCCACCGACTCGAGCTCGATGATGAAGCCGATCGCGCTCGTGCCGCCGCCGACGACGACGACGTCCTGGTCGGCGAAGTCGCTCGCCGCCGAATACTCAGCGGTGTGCACGTGGCGGCCGGCGAAGTCGCGCAGGCCCGGGTACCAGGGCACGAACGGCGAGCCCCACGTGCCGGTCGCGTTGACGATCGTCGAGCCGAGCAGCTCGAGGTCTCCGCCCTCGGTGCGGATGTCGACGAGCAGCGGCCCGCCCGCGTCGGTGACGCGCGTCACCGTCGCGGGGCGCACGACCTTGAAGTCGTAGTGCTCCTCGTACTGGCGGTAGTAGTCCATGACGACCTCGCGCGCGGGGGTGTCGCGGTCGGCGGTGCCGAAGCTGATGCCGAGCTCGTCCATGCCGGGCAGGTCGTTGACGCGGTGCGCCGAGCCGAGCCGCAGCGAGGCCCAGCGGTGCTGCCACGCCCCGCCCGTCGAGGGGCCGCGGTCGAGCAGCACGAACTCCTCACCGGCCTCCAGTCCGAGCCGCTGCAGGTAGTAGGCGACCGAGAGCCCTGCCTGACCGGCGCCGATGACCACGCACTGGGTGGCGAGGGCGGATTCGGTCACCCGTAGAGGCTAGTCGTTCGCTCTGAGCGCGCGAGGGGGCCCACCGGTCGCGAGGGGGCCCGCGTGGTAGACTGACCGGCAGTTTTGGTACCGTCCCGATTCGGCGTTCCCGGGATCCCAGGGCCCGTTCCCACGGCCCCGATCCGACAGTCCTGAGTCGACACACTTGTGAGGGGGTCACGCATGGGTCGCGGTCGTCAGAAGGCGAAGCACACCAAGGTGGCGCGAGAGCTGAAGTACTTCACTCCCGACACCAACCTCAGCGCGCTCGAGCGCGAGCTCGCGGCGAAGAACGAGGGCGACGACCTCTACGTCGACAAGTGGGCCGACGACGAGGAAGACGACGACGCCGACGAGGCCGACGCGTTCGGCTACTCGGCCGAGGCGCCTCGCACGGCGTAGGTCACAACGCTTCCGGAGCCCGTCCCCGCTAGGGGGCGGGCTCCGTGCTGTGCGGGGCGAGCGGGGCGCGGCGTGCGCCGCGATCGAGGCGAGGGATGCTCGGTGCGCGCGGTCGCGCACGCCCCTTCCGGGCATCCGGCACCGGGGTTAGCGTGGGCGGCATGCCTCTCGATCTCGAGCACCTCTACCGCGACCTGCATTCCCACCCCGAGCTGTCGTTCGCCGAGACCCGCACCGCGGGCATCGCCGCCGCGCGTCTGCGCGAGATGGGGCTCGACGTGACGGAGGGGGTGGGCCGCACGGGCGTCGTGGGCGTGCTCGCCAACGGCGAGGGCCCGGTGGTGCATCTGCGCGCCGACATGGACGCGCTGCCCGTGACCGAGGCCACGGGCCTCGACTACGCGAGCACGCAGCGGGCCGTCGGGCCCGACGGGGTCGAGGTGGGGGTCATGCACGCGTGCGGGCACGACATGCACGTCACGTGGCTGCTCGGCGCGGTCGAGCGGCTCGTCGCCGAGCGCGCCAGCTGGTCGGGCACGGTCGTGGCGGTGTTCCAGCCGGCGGAGGAGACGATCGGCGGGGCGCGCGAGATGGTGGCCGACGGACTCGTCGACCGGTTCCCGCGCGCCGACGTCGTGCTCGGCCAGCACCTCGCGCCGCTGCCCGCGGGTGTCGCGAGCGTCACGAGCGGGCCCGCGATGGCCGGCGCCGACACCCTCACGATCACGATGCACGGCCGAGGCGGGCACGGCTCGCGGCCGCAGTCGACGATCGACCCCGTGCTCGCCGCGGCGTCGGCCGTGGTGCGGCTGCAGTCGATCGTCTCGCGCGAGGTCGCGCCCGGCGCCCTCGCGGTCGTGACCGTCGGGTCGCTGCACGCGGGCACGAAGAGCAACATCATCCCGGCGGAGGCGACGATGGGCGTGAGCGTGCGCTCGGTCGACGCGGAGGTGCGGGCGACGCTGCTCGACGGCATCCGCCGCATCGTCGAGGCGGAGGCGACGGCGAGCGGCATGACGGAGCCGCCGACGATCGTCGTCGACGAGACGGTCGCCGCGACGGTCAACGACGCCGAGGCCACGGCGCGCATCCGGGCGGCATTCGAGGGCCGGTTCGGCGCCGAGCGCGTCATCGACATCGGCACGCTCACGGGCAGTGAGGACGTGCACGAGCTTGCGACCGCGGCCGGGGCGCCGCTCGTCTATTGGTTCGTCGGCGGCGTCGACCCCGAGGCCTTCGCCCGGGCGGCCGCGGCGGGCCGCGTCGAGCAGGAGATCCCGACGAACCACTCGCCGTACTTCGCGCCCGTGCTGCACCCGACGATCGAGCACGGCGTCGACACGCTCGTCACGGCGACGCTGGAGTGGGTGGGGCGGGGCTGATGCCCCCGCGGCGGGCCTAGCCCGCGTACGCGCCGACGAGGCGCACGGCGCCGCCGTCGACGCCCTTGGCGCCCTGCTCGAAGCCGGCGAGGTCGCGCGCGTGGGTCGACACCGCACCCGCCACCCACGCGGGGATGCCCCGCGATTCGAGGGCGCGGATGACCGACGACGCGGCGTCCTGCGCGACGACCGCGAGCATCCCGATGCCCAGATTCCAGGTTCCCTCGGTCGATTCGAGGCTGTCGCCGGCGAGGTCGGCGAGCACGCGGAAGACCGCAGGCGGGGCCCACGAGCCGCGGTCGACCTCGACCCAGCTGCCGACGGGCAGCACGCGGGCGAGGTTCGCGGCGATGCCGCCGCCGGTGACGTGGCTGAGGGCGTGCACGGCGCCGGGCAGCTCGGCGAGCACGTCGAGCAGGGGCGCGGTGTAGAGGCGCGTCGGCTCGAGCAGCGCGCGACCGACCGACCCGCCGAGCTCGGCGAGGTCGTCGTGGTAGCCAATGCCCCGCTGGGCGAGGATGTGCCGCACGAGCGAGAAGCCGTTGGAGTGCAGGCCCGAGCTCGCCATCGCGATGACGAGGTCGCCGTGCTGCACGCGCTCGGGGCCGAGCACGTCGTCGGCCTCGACGACGCCGACCGCGGCGCCCGCGACGTCGTAGTCGTCGACGCCCAGCAGGCCCGGGTGCTCGGCGGTCTCGCCGCCGACGAGCGCGGTGCCGGTCGCGGTGCACGCCTCGGCGATGCCGCGCACGATGTCGGCGATGCGCTGCGGATGCACCTTGCCGCACGCGATGTAGTCGGTCATGAACAGCGGCTTCGCCCCGACGACGACGATGTCGTCGACGACCATCGCCACCAGGTCTTGCCCGATGGTGTCGTGGATGTCGAGGGCCTGCGCGATCGCGACCTTCGTGCCGACGCCGTCGGTGCTCGTGGCCAGCAGCGGGCGACGGTAGGCGGTGAAGGCCGAGGCGTCCCAGAGGCCGGCGAAGCCGCCGACTCCGCCGAGCACCTGCGGGCCGTGCGTCGCGCCGACGGCGGCCTTCATGAGCTCGACGGCGAGGTCGCCCGCGGCGGTGTCGACGCCGGCGGCCGCGTAGCTGGAAGCGTTCTCGTTCACGAACCCCAGGCTATCGGCCGCGGCGCGCGCGAATGAGCGCGTGTGCCAGACTGGAGCCGGCTCGATCGAGCCGTTCCACCACCCCTCTGGGAGCTCGCTCGCGCATGTGCGGCATCGTCGGACTCGTCTCGTCCAGCCCCGTCAACCAGCAGGTCTACGACGCGCTGTCGCTGCTGCAGCACCGCGGCCAGGATTCCACCGGCATCGCCACGGCCGAGGGCCGCGTCATGCACATGCACAAGGCGAAGGGGCAGGTGCGCGAGGCGTACCGCACGCGCGACATGCGCTCGCTGCTCGGCACGATGGGCCTCGGCCACGTGCGCTACGCGACGCGCGGCTCGGCCTCGAGCGAGGAGGAGGCGCAGCCGTTCTACGTGAACGCGCCCTACGGCATCATCCTCGTGCACAACGGCAACCTGACGAACACGCGCGAGCTCACGCGCGAGCTGCACGAGATCGACCGCCGCCACCTCAACACGAACTCCGACACCGAGCTGCTCGTGAACGTGCTCGCGCACGAGCTGCAGCAGCAGGTCACGGGCGACGACCTCGACCCCGACCAGGTGTTCGCGGCGATCGGCCGTCTGCACGAGCGCGTCGAGGGCTCGTACGCGGCGATCGCCCTCATCGCGGGGCACGGCCTGCTGGCCTTCCGCGACCCGTTCGGCATCCGCCCGCTCGTGCTCGGTCGGCGGTCGACGGGGCTCGTCGGCGACGAGTGGGTCGTGGCGAGCGAGTCGCTCGTGCTCGAGCACGGCGGCTACGAGATCGTGCGCGACGTCGCGCCCGGCGAGGCCGTCTTCATCTCGATGAACGGCGAGATGGTGTCGCGGCAGTGCGCCGCGAACCCGCGCCTGATCCCCTGCTCGTTCGAGTACGTCTACCTCGCCCGCCCCGACTCGGTCATGAACGGCATCTCGGTGTACGAGGCGCGCCTGCGGCTCGGCGACCGGCTCGCCTCGACGATCCAGCAGCACCTGCCGGGAGGCGACGTCGACGTCGTCATGCCGATCCCCGACTCCTCGCGACCCGCGGCGATGCAGGTGGCGCAGAAGCTCGGCATCGAGTACCGCGAGGGGTTCTACAAGAACCGCTATGTCGGCCGCACCTTCATCATGCCCGGCCAGGCGGAGCGCAAGAAGAGCGTGAAGCAGAAGCTCAACGCGATGTCCTCCGAGTTCAAGGGCAAGAGCATCCTCATCGTCGACGACTCGATCGTGCGCGGCACGACCTCGAAGGAGATCGTCGAGATGGCGCGGGCCGCCGGCGCCCGCAAGGTCACGTTCACGTCGGCGGCGCCGCCGGTGCGCTACCCGCACGTGTACGGAATCAACATGCCGACCTCGCGCGAGCTCATCGCGCACGGCCGCAAGATCCCGGAGATCGCGCAGGAGCTCGGCGCCGACGCCCTCATCTACCAGGAGGTCGCCGATATGGAGGCCGCCATCATCGAGGGCACCGACATCCAGGGCCTCGAGATGAGCTGCTTCACGGGCGACTACGTCACCGGCACGGTGACGCCCGAGTACCTCGACTGGGTCGAGCGCAACCAGAACAGCTGAGCGGCCGCAGTCTCGGCTGTCGCCGGCGACGGATGCTCGGCGCGAGCCGCGCGGCGGCTACTGCTCGAGCTCGCCCTCGATCGGAGCCGGGTCGACCGTTTCGCGCTCGGCCTGCAGGGTGCGGGCGCGCTTGCTCGAGCGCCGGTCGAGCACGATGCCGACGATCGCGCCGACGAGCACGCCGAAGGTGATGCCGTAGAGCGAGAAGTAGGCCACGAGCGTCGCGAAGCCGACCTCTTCGTCGGCGGGGAACAGGCTCGTCGCGATGAGCGTGCCGAGGAACCCGAGGAGGCCGCCGACGACGAGGAACGCCGGGATCTTTGGCGCGCGGCGCACCGTGACCTGCTCGGGCTGCGCCGGCTGCACTTGCTGCGGCGGCTGCGCTGCGGCCGGCTGGGGCTGCGCCGAGGGGGCCGCGCTCGGGCGGGCCTGCTCGTTGGGCGTGGGGTCGCTCACGCCCCCATTCTCGCGCACCCCGGTTGGGTGCCCGCTCACCACGGGATGGGCAGCAGGTGCGAGAGGTCGGCCCTCGAACCCGAGGCGTGGATGCGCCCCGCCGCCACCGCGCTCGCCCAGTCGTCGAGGCCCGCCGCCGCGATCGCGATGAAGGTCTCGGCGTCGAGCTCGACCACATTCGGCGGGGTGCCGCGCGTGTGGCGCGGGCCCTCGACGATCTGCACGGCGCCGAACGGCGGCACACGCACCTCGACGCTCTTCCCGGGGGCCGCATCGCTGAGGCACTGCAGCAGGTAGCGCACGGCGGTGGCGAGCTCGTCACGCGTCGGGGGCGGGGCGCTCGCGTCGTCGCGCCGCGCGGCGAAGGCCGCGATCGCGGCGCGCACGGCCGCCCGGCCGGCGGTCTGGTCGATGCGGGCGCGGGGCATCCTTCGAGGGTACGCGCGAGGGGCGACGGGGGCCGGTCTGCTCATACGCGCACGCTGGGTAGGCTGACCGGGTGAGAATCCTCGTCCTCGGATCGGGCGCGCGCGAGCACGCCATCATCACGGCGCTCCTTCGCGAGAACGCGGGCCACCAGATCACCGCCGCCCCCGGCAACGCGGGCATCGCGCAGGTCGTCGAGACCGTCGCGCTCGACCCGACGAAGGCCGCCGTCGTGGCCGACTACGCCGTCGACAACGACATCGAGCTCGTCGTGATCGGGCCCGAGGCTCCGCTCGTCGCGGGCGTCGCCGACGCGCTGCGCTCGCGCGGCATCGCGACCTTCGGGCCCGGCAAGGCGGCCGCGCAGCTCGAGGGCTCGAAGACCTTCGCCAAGCGCATCATGGACGCCGCGGCGGTTCCGACCGGTCGCGCCGTGCGCGCCGGCACCCTCGCCGAAGCGGATGCGGCGCTCGACGAGATGGGCGCCCCCTACGTCGTGAAGGCTGACGGCCTCGCCGCCGGCAAGGGCGTCATCGTCACCGACGACCGCGACGCCGCCCGCGCCCATGCCGAGCACTACCTGCAGCAGGGCGGCGTGCTCGTCGAGGAGTTCCTTGCCGGCCAGGAGGTCAGCCTCTTCCTGCTCAGCGACGGCCACACCGTCGTGCCCCTCAGCCCCGCGCAGGACTACAAGCGCATCGGCGACGGCGACACCGGCCCCAACACCGGCGGCATGGGCGCCTACTCGCCGCTGCCGTGGGCCGCGCCCGGCTTCGTCGACGAGGTCATCGCCACCATCGCGCAGCCCACCGTGCGTCAGCTCGCCGAAGAGGGCACCCCCTTCATCGGCCTGCTCTACTGCGGCCTCATCGTCACCGAGCGGGGCACGCGCGTCATCGAGTTCAACGCGCGCTTCGGCGACCCCGAGACGCAGGTCGTGCTGCCGCGCCTCGTCACCCCGCTGAGCGGCCTGCTGTTCGCCGCCGCGACCGGGCAGCTCGCCGGGGTTCCCCGCCCCGAGTTCAGCAGCGAGGTCGCTGTGACCGTCGTGCTCGCGAGCGAGGGCTACCCCGATACCCCGCACACCGGGCGCGCCCTCACGGGCCTCGCCGAGGCCGAGCAGGTCGAGGGCGTGCACCTCGCCCACGCCGCGACCGCCCGCACCGACGACGGCTTCGTCGCCACCGGCGGCCGCGTGCTCAGCGTGGTAGCCACCGGCGCCGACTTCGGCCAGGCCCGCGAGCGCGCCTACGAGGCGATCGGCCGCATCGGGCTCGAGGGCGGCCAGTACCGCACCGACATCGCGCTGCGCGTCGTCGAGGGCTGAGCGGCATGAGCGAGCAGGGCGCCGGGCTCGACGTCGACGCGCAGCAGCTGCCGGGCTGGAAGCGGGTCTACTCGGGCAAGGTGCGCGACCTGTACGTGCCCGACGGAGCATCCGATCTCGCGAGCGCGCAGCGCGTGCTCATGGTCGCGAGCGACCGGGTGAGCGCGTTCGATCACGTCCTCGAGCCGGGCATCCCCGGCAAGGGCGCGCTGCTGACGCAGCTGACGCGGTGGTGGTTCGACCGCCTCGGGTTCCCGACCCACCTCGACCCGGTGCAGGACGTGCCGGCCGCCGTCGCCGACCGCGCCGTCGTCGCCCGCCGCCTCGACATGCACCCGGTCGAGTGCGTGGTGCGCGGATACCTCTCGGGCTCGGGCTGGGTCGAGTACCAGCGGTCGCAGAGCGTGTGCGGCATCCCGCTGCCCGCCGGTCTCAGCGACGGCGACCGCCTGCCCGAGCCGATCTACACGCCCGCCTACAAGGCGCCGCTCGGCGAGCACGACGAGAACATCACTTTCGAGCGCAGCGTCGAGCTCGTGGGCCTCGAGACCGCGACGGCGCTGCGGGATGCTGCGCTCGACCTGTTCCGCCGCGCGAGCGCGATCGCCGAGGAGCGCGGGGTGATCCTCGCCGACACGAAGTTCGAGTTCGGCAACGACCCCGCCACGGGCCGGCTGACGCTCGCCGACGAGGTGCTCACCTCCGACAGCTCGCGCTACTGGGACGCGGAGCTCTACGCCGCGGGCGGCCCCGACCGCCTGGCGAGCTTCGACAAGCAGATCGTGCGCGACTGGCTCGCCGCGCACTGGGACAGGCAGGGCACGCCGCCGCGCCTGCCCGACGAGATCGTCGAGCGCACGGCGGCCCGCTACCGCGAGCTCATCGAGCGGCTGACCCACGCCTGAGGCGAACGCGCGGCCTGCCGGGAACGATTCCGCCTGCTCGGCGGTTGAGAGGGGCATGACCGCCGCCCCGCGCCTCGCCCCCGACACCTCGATGGGGGCCGTGACGCTCGACGTCGCCGACCTCGACGCGCTCACCGCCTACTACCGCGACGGCGTCGGGCTCGAGGTGCTCACGAGCGAGCCCGCGCGCGACGGCGAGCCCGCGATCGTGACGCTCGGGCGCACGCGACGCGACGCGTCGGGCGCGACGGCGGCGAGCATCCCCCTCGTGGTGCTGCGGCACAGCCCGGCCCTGCGGCACGCAGGGCCGCGGGATGCCGGGCTCTTCCACACGGCGATCCTGTTCGAGACCCAGGCCGCGCTCGCCGCCGCCGTGGCGACCGTCGCGCAGCGGCACCCGGGCACGTTCACCGGCTCGAGCGACCACCTCGTCAGCCAGGCCTTCTACTTCGACGACCCCGAGGGCAACGGCGTCGAGCTGTACTGGGATCGCGACCGCACGCAGTGGAGCTGGACGCACGGCCAGGTCGAGATGTCGACCCTCTACCTCGACCCGAACGCCTTCCTGCGGCAGCACCTCACCGAGGAGGCGCTCGCCGCGCACGCGACCGCTCCGGCCGTCGTCGGGCACGTGCACCTCTCGGTCGGCGATGTCGTTACGGCGAAGCGCTTCTACGTCGACGAGCTCGGCTTCGACCTCACCACCACCTACGGCGGGCAGGCGATCTTCGTCAGCGCCGGCGGCTACCACCACCACATGGCGATGAACGTCTGGCGCAGCCAGGGCGCCGGGCGTCGCCAGCCCACGCTCGGGCTCGGGCGCGTCGACATCGTGCTGCCGCATGCCGACGAGATCGGCGCCCTCGGCGAGCGCCTCAGCCACTTCGGCCACGAGGTGCGCGACGACGGGCGGGCCGTGCACGTCGACGACCCGTGGGGCAACCTGCTGCGGGTCACGGTCGCGCCGAGCGCGTAGCCGCGCGTCGTAGGCTCGGCGGGTGACTGAGCCACGCCGACCCCGCGCGCTGCGGCTGAGCAGGGCGATCGCGGTCGCACAGGCGCCGGTCATCCTGCGTCAGGGGCGTCGGCTGCGCCGCGAGACGCCGCGCCTGCCCGACGCGCCGCTGCCGTGGGAGGGCACGATTCCGGCGCCCGGCGCGAGCCCGCAGCGCGACGCCGACGCCGCCGCCGTCGACGCGGCGACCAGCCCCGGCTCGCGCCCCCTGCACCTGCTCGTGCTCGGCGACTCGACCGCCGCGGGCGTCGGCGTCGACCACGCCGACCTGGGCCTCGCCGGCCGGCTCGCGGAGGCACTCGCCGCGCGCACCGGACGCCCCGTGCACTGGCGGGCTCGCGGCCGCAACGGCGCGACGGCCCGCGACGTCGTGCGCGACCACCTCGACGAGGCGCTCGACGCTCCCGTCGATCTGCTGTTCCTGTCGGTCGGCGCGAACGACGCGCTCGCCCTGCGGTCGGCTCGAGCGTTCGCCCGGGATGTCCGGCGCATCCTCGACCGCGCCATCGAGCTGCACCCGCACGCGGTCGTGCTCATGTCGAGCCTGCCGGCGTTCTTCCGGTTCCGGCTGCTGCCCGAGCCGCTGCGCGGCACCCTGTACCGGCATTCGCAGGCGCTCGAGTCGGCGGCGCGGGCGCTCGTGATCGCCCGCGAGCGCGCGCACATGTCGCCGCCACCCCCGCCGTACACGGAGGGCTTCTTCGCGAGCGACGACTTCCACCCCAGTGCGCTCGGCTACCGCGACTGGGCCGAGTTCGCCGTTGACGACGCCGAGCTCGCGGGCATTATGGGGTGGCTATGACCTCCGCGCCCTCCGCTCCCACTCCCGGCGACGCCGTG
The DNA here is from genome assembly GCF_014595885.1 of Microcella alkalica. Taxonomy (GTDB): domain Bacteria; phylum Actinomycetota; class Actinomycetes; order Actinomycetales; family Microbacteriaceae; genus Microcella; species Microcella alkaliphila_B. The sequence goes on from NZ_JABUKC010000003.1 coordinate 448,147, forward strand.
CCCGCCGGCCGCCTGCACGTCGACGAGTCGGGCCCGCGCGACGCCGAGACGGTCGTCTTCCTGCACGGCGGCAACGTCTCGGGCTGGATGTGGGGTCCGCAGCGCGATGAGCTCACCGACTTCCACCACCTCGTGCCCGACATGCCCGGCTTCGGGCTGTCGAACCAGGTGCCCTGGCGCTCGATGGCCGAGACCGCCGACCGCATCGCCGCAGTCATCCGCGAGCGGGCGCACGACGGCCGCGCCCACGTGGTCGGCCTCTCGCTCGGCGGCCTCATCGGCGCGCTGCTCGTCGCCCGGCACCCGAGCGCGGTGCGCAGCGCGGTGCTGAGCGGCGCGCCCCTGCGCGGCCTCGGCCCGTTCATGTCGTGGCTGGCGCGCGTGCAGCTGAAGCTGTGGCAGAGCGCCGCCTACTGGAGCACGATGGGCCGCGGCTACCACCTCGACCCGGAGACGCTGAAGGCGTTCGTCGAGGGCGGCGTCGGCATCAACCCGCGCAGCGCCCGCCGCATGGTCGAGCAGACGAACGCCGGCATGGTGAGCGAGCTGGGCGGCTTCGACGGCAACCCTGTGCCGATCCTCGGGGTGGCCGGCGGCCGCGAGTCGCGCGTCGTCACGGGCGCCCTGCGCTTCTTCCTGCGCGCCCCGCACGCCGAGGTGCGCCTGGCCCCGGGCATGCACCACGTGTGGAACGTCGAGAACCCGGCGCTCTTCACCGCGATGGTGCGGGCGTGGGTCGCCGAGGGTCGCGTGCACCCTGAGCTCGAGGCGGTGCCGCCGCACCTGCTCGCCGCGCCGCGCCGCGAGCGCCGGCAGGGGCCGCGCGGCTGATGTCGGCCCGCACGCTGGCCGGCATCGAGGCCCTCGCCGCGGTCATCGCGCGGATGCCCGGGCCGGCGACCGCCGCATCCGGTCGCGTGCTCGTCGGCATCGCCGGCGCTCCCGGCGCGGGCAAGTCGACGGTCGCCACCGCGCTCGCCGCCCGGCTGCCCGGTGCGGTGGTGCTGCCGATGGACGGCTTCCACCTGCCGCAGGCGCGGCTCGTCGAGCTGGGGCGACGCGACCGCATGGGCGCCCCCGACACGTTCGACGCGGCGGCGTTCGTCGCGCTGCTGCGCCGCCTGCGCGACGCGGCGAGCGCCGGGTCGACGGTGCTCGCGCCCGGCTTCGACCGCACCGTCGAGGAGCCGGTGCCCGACGAGGTGGCGCTGCCGCCGCAGCGCCCGATCGTCATCGTCGAGGGCAACTACCTGCTGCTGGAGCGCGACGGGTGGGGCCCCGTCGCCGACCTGCTCGACCTCGCGGTGGGCCTCGTCGTCGACGACGCGGTGCGCCGTGAGCGCCTCATCGCCCGCCACATCGCGTTCGGCAAGTCGCCGGATGCGGCGGCCGCCTGGGCGCTCGGCCCCGACGAGCGCAACGCGGTCGCGATCGCGGCGACGCTGCAGCGCGCCGACGTGCTGCTCGCCCCCTGACGGCGCGCGTCGACGGCGGGGGCCGCGACGCGAAGGTCGGCCGGCCGCCCGCCCGCCGGCGGCCGCCGCGCGCGGATGAGCACGCGTAGACTGGGCGCATCCACCCCTGAACGAACGGGAGTCGCCGTGCCCACCATCGTCGTCGAGGTCATGCCGAAGGCCGAGCTGCTCGACCCGGCCGGCAAGGCCGTCGCGGGAGCCCTGCACCGCCTGGGCCACGACCGCATCAGCGACGTGCGCATCGGCAAGCGCTTCGAGCTGCACGTCGACGGCGAGGTCGACGCCGAGCTGCTCGCCGCCGTCGAGAAGGTGGCGACCGACATGCTCGCCAACACCGTCATCGAGGATGTCGTGGCGGTCGAGGTGCGCGGCGAGACCGCCGGGGCGTCGGCCTGATGCGCGTCGGCGTCGTCACCTTCCCCGGCTCGCTCGACGACCGGGATGCGATGCGGGCCGTGCGCCTGGCCGGCGGCGAGCCCGTCGCGCTCTGGCACGGCGAGCACGACCTGCACGGCGTCGACGCGATCGTGCTGCCCGGCGGCTTCAGCTACGGCGACTACCTGCGCTGCGGGGCGATCGCGGCCCGCTCGCCGATCATGGCCGAGGTCATCGACGCCGCGAACGCGGGCACCCCGGTGCTCGGCATCTGCAACGGCTTCCAGATCCTCGTCGAGGCGCACCTGCTGCCGGGCGGGCTGATCCGCAACGATCACGGCGACTTCATCCGCCGCGACCAGCGCCTGCGCGTCGAGTCGACCGACTCCGCGTGGACGAACGGCTTCGAGGTCGGGCAGGAGATCACCATCCCGCTGAAGAACGGCGAGGGCGGCTACATCGCCGACGAGGCGACGCTCGACCGGCTCGAGGGCGAGGGTCTCGTCGCCTTCCGCTACCTCGACGTGAACCCGAACGGCTCGCTGCGCGACATCGCTGGCCTGCGCAACGAGCGCGGCAACGTAGTGGGCCTCATGCCGCACCCCGAGCACGCGGTCGAGCCGGGCTTCGGCCCCGACACCCGCGAGGCCATGCGCTCGGGCGTCGATGGTCTGACCTTCTTCACGAGCGTGCTCACCGCCTCTGTTCTCTCCTGAGGGATCGGGGCGTCACCACCCGAGTCGCCGCGCCACGGCATCGGCCGCGGCAGAGGGGAAGTCGTCCCACCCGGGCTCGAGCACTCGCCGAGTCACTTCGAAGAGCCGCACTGCGGCCGCCTCGGCGGGCCGGGCGATCGCGGCCTCGATGTCCGCTGCGATGACGGGGAAGTCGGTCTCGAACCTGCGAGTCGGCTCGATCGGCGCGGGCTCGCGCCCCTCTGCGAGCGCTGATCTCGCTCGAACGGCCGAGATCAGGTGCTTCACCGCCCACTGCCTGATGAACTGTCCTCCGTTGATGATCTCGCCCCGTCGCACCCGTCCGGTGCCGATCAGCAGCTTTACGAGCACGAGACGAGCGTCGTTGAGAGGGTCGGGCGCGGGCATCCCGATCACACGGCTCTGGGCGTCGGCGATGAGCCGCTGCGTCGCATGGTGGTCGTCATCGACCGCGACGGTCGCCTCCTCGGCAAGGGGGCCCTGCAGCTCCGCGGCATCCCCGACGGCGAACTCGAGCACGTGGCCGTCGGCGTAGAGCGCGACGAAGCCGATCCCTCCTTCTCGAGCGGTGAGAACGAGGTTCTCCTGTCGCGGCAGCCAGTCGAGGGAGCGGCGGGCCTCGGACGCGGCCCCCGGATTCGCGATCGCGAAGAAGTCGTGGTCGGACCACTCATCGCGCCGAGCCGCGGCCTCCTGCGAGCTCGACCCGAGGAACACGAGTCCGCTCAACGCAGGGTGATCGCGCACCGCCGCCGTGAGCGACGCCGTCAGCTGCTCGAAATCGTCCGCGTCGTGGATGGGTCGAGATGTCATGGGTCACCTTCGTGCTCGGGGTGCGAACGCACCAGCGGGATTGTTGATCGCTGAGACGCGGTTGCACGGTAGCCATGACAGAGCCGTTGAGTTGTGGTGGGCGATGCTCCCACGCGACCGGACACCCGCGCAAGGTGGTGGAATGGACTCATGCCCGAGCACCGCCCCACGGACCCCGCTCGCAGCGCTGGTCTCACCCCGAAGCGCCTCTATCGCGTCGTCGCGATCGCCGAGGCGATCACCTGGACCCTCCTCATCGGCGGGCTCGTGACGCGGGCCGTCGTCGGCGGGGAGACCGGCGACCTCGCCGTGCGGGTCGGCGGCAGCATCCACGGCTTCGTCTTCCTCGCCTACGGCGCCACGGCCGTGCTCACGGCGATCAATCAGCGGTGGGGCGTCGGCCTCGGCCTCCTGGCAGTCGTCACCGCGGTCATCCCTTACGCGACGGTGCCGTTCGACATCTGGGCGCACCGCTCGGGCCGGCTCGAGGGCGACTGGCGGCGCGAGGCGACGGACGACCCGCGTGACGCGGTCTGGTTCGACCGACTGGTCCGGTGGATGCTCCGGCACCCGTACCTGCTGGGCGCGCTGATCCTCGCCGCCGTGGTGGTGCTGTTCGTCGTGCTGCTGCAGCTGGGCCCGCCCGTGCCGAAGGGCTGACGCCGGGCATCCACCCCCGAACGGGGGTCAACAGACAGGTCGTCCTTCGACACCGGGTGTGCTTATTCTGGGCGAACCTGTGGCGACGACCCGAGTCGCGCTGCACATGCCGTTCACTGCCGACGACCGGGCACTGAACGGCTCGGGGGTCGGGGAGAGCGGCCCCGACCCCCGAACCCCGCCCCGCGTCGGCGTGCTCATTCGCGCGGGTAGGCTGAGAGGGCATCCGGCACGCCCTCGACACAGGAGCCCTCGCCACCGTGACCACCCCCACCACGCACGTTCCTGACACGGTCGAGAACGCCATCGCGACGCCCGACAAGCACCAGCCGTTCGAGGCGCTCGGCCTCAAGGCCGACGAGTATGAGGCCATCAAGCAGCTGCTCGGCCGCCGCCCGACGAGCGGCGAGCTCGCCATGTACTCCGTCATGTGGAGCGAGCACTGCTCGTACAAGTCGAGCAAGGTGCACCTGCGCCAGTTCGGCCAGAAGGTCAGCGACGAGATGAAGCGCCACCTCATGGTGGGCATGGGCGAGAACGCCGGCGTCGTCGACATCGGCGAGGGCTGGGCGGTCACGTTCAAGATCGAGAGCCACAACCACCCGAGCTACATCGAGCCGTTCCAGGGCGCCGCGACGGGCGTCGGAGGCATCGTGCGCGACATCATCTCGATGGGCGCGCGGCCGGTGGCGGTCATGGATGCTCTGCGCTTCGGCGCCATCGACCACCCCGACACGGCGCGCGTCGTGCCCGGCGTCGTCAGCGGCATCAGCCACTACGGCAACTGCCTCGGGCTGCCCAACATCGGCGGCGAGACCGTCTTCGACTCGGTGTACCAGGCGAACCCGCTCGTCAACGCACTCGCGGTCGGCGTGCTGCGGCACGAAGACCTGCACCTCGCGAACGCGCGCGGCGTCGGCAACAAGGTCGTGCTGTTCGGCGCCCGCACGGGCGGCGACGGCATCGGCGGCGCGTCGATCCTCGCCTCTGACACGTTCAGCGAGGGCGGACCGACGAAGCGCCCGGCCGTGCAGGTGGGCGACCCGTTCGCCGAGAAGGTGCTCATCGAGTGCTGCCTCGAGCTGTATCGCGGCAACCTCGTGGAGGGCATCCAGGATCTCGGCGCAGCCGGCATCTCGTGCGCGACCTCCGAGCTCGCGAGCAACGGCGACGGCGGCATGGTGATCGACCTCGACCAGGTGCTGCTGCGCGACCCCTCGCTCACGGCGGAGGAGATCCTCATGTCGGAGAGCCAGGAGCGCATGATGGCGATCGTCGCGCCCGAGAAGCTCGAGGCGTTCCTCGCCGTGACCGCCAAGTGGGATGTCGAGACGAGCGTGCTCGGCGAGGTCACCGACACGGGTCGCCTGGTCATCCACTGGCGCGGCGAGACGATCGTCGACGTCGACCCGACCACCGTCGCGGTCGACGGCCCCGTCTACCACCGGCCCTACCACCGCCCCGAGTGGCTGGATGCTCTGCAGGCCGACAGCGCCGCTCGACTCGCCCGGCCGGCCGACGACGCCGAGCTGCGCGCGCAGGCGCTGCAGGTGCTCGGCGGCCCGAACCTCGCCGACACGGCGTGGATCACCAACCAGTACGACTACTACGTCATGGGCAACACGGCCCTCGCGACGCCCGACGACGCCGGCATGATCCGCGTCGACGAGGAGAGCGGCCTCGGCGTCGCCCTCGCGACCGACGCGAACGGCCGCTACTGCCAGCTCGACCCGTACGTGGGCGCGCAGCTCGCGCTCGCCGAGGCGTACCGCAACGTCGCGACCTCGGGGGCGACGCCGCTCGCCGTCTCCGACTGCCTCAACTTCGGCAGCCCCGAGAACCCCGAGGTGATGTGGCAGTTCGAGCGGGCCGTCACGGGCCTGGCCGACGCATGCCTTGAGCTGGGCATCCCCGTCACGGGCGGCAACGTGTCGTTCTACAACCAGACCGGCGACGTGCCCATCCACCCGACGCCCGTCGTCGCCGTCATGGGCGTCATCGACCACGTCGACCGCCGCCTGCCCTCGGGCTGGCAGGACGAGGGCGAGAACCTCTACCTGCTCGGCACCACGCGCGACGAGCTCGACGGCTCGGTGTGGGCCGACGTCGTGCACGGCCACCTCGGCGGCCTGCCGCCGCAGCTCGACCTCGCGGCCGAGAAGAACCTCGCCGGCCTCATGGCCGCCGCGGCCGAAGAGGGGCTCGTCACCTCGGCGCACGACCTCTCGGAGGGCGGCCTGCTCGCGACGCTGGCTGAAGGTGTCTTGCGCTTCGGCGTCGGCGCGCGCGTCTGGCTCACCGAGCTCATGGAGCGCGATGGGGTGGATGCTCTCGCCGCACTGCTCGCGGAGTCGCAGGCCCGCGTGCTCGTGTCGGTGGCCCGCGAAGACGATGTGAAGTTCCGCGGCCTGTGCGAGGGGCGCGACGTGCCCGTGCTGCGCATCGGCGTCACCGATGCCGAGGTCGACGGCCTCGAGATCCAGGACCGCTTCACGCTCACGCACGCCGAGCTGCGCCACGCGCACCGCTCGACCCTGCCTGAGCGGTTCGGCGCGGTCGTCGGGGGGTAGGCCCACCGGCCCACAGCGGGCGACGGGCCGTTCCGCACGCACTACTGCTCACGGCACTCACTGCGCCGCGAGCCGTCGTGCATGCCGCATTCAGTAGTGCGTGCGGCGGCTTGGCGGAGCGCGATGACAACGACCCCGCGGGCTAGGCTCGCGCTCGTGACGAGCATCACGGGGCTCAGCCGCGCCGACGTGCGCGCGCGACGCGACCGCGGTGAGATCAACACGCTGCCCAACGACACCGGACGCTCGCTGTGGCGCATCCTGCAGGCGAACCTGTTCACGCTCTTCAACGCGATCGTCGGCGGCAGCTTCCTCGTGCTGCTCGCCCTCGGCTACTGGCAGGATGCCCTGTTCGGCTTCTTCGTCATCGCCAACGTCGCCATCGGGGTCGCGCAGGAGTTCCGGGCCAAGGTGACCCTCAGCCGGCTGGCGGTGCTCAACGCTCCGCGGGCGAGAGTCCTGCGCCGGGCATCCGACGACCATGACGGCGAGGTCGAGGAGGTCGCCATCGCCGACGTCGTGCTCGACGACGTGCTCGTGCTCGCCGCCGGGGACCAGGTCGTCGCCGACGCCGTCGTGCTGCAGTCGTCGGGACTCGACGTCGACGAGTCGCTGCTGACCGGCGAGGCCGACCCGGTGCCATCGCCCGCGGGCCGGGAGCTGCTGTCGGGGTCGATGGTCGTCGGCGGCAGCGGGCTCGCGCGGGTGATCCGCGTCGGCGCCGACTCGTATGCGAGCCGCATCACTGCCGAGGCGAAGCAGTTCTCGCTCGTCGGCAGCGAGCTGCGCGACTCGATCGCGCGCATCATCCGCTGGATCAGCATCGGCCTGCTGCCGGTCGGCGCGATCGTCGTCAACGGGCAGATGCAGGCGGTCGGCGGGTGGGAGGCCGCGCTGGAGTCGGGCGCCTGGCGCGAGGCCGTCGTCGCGGCGACCGCGAGCATCATCGCGATGGTGCCGCAGGGCCTCGTGTTCATGACCTCGGTCGCGCTCGCCGTCGGCGCCGTGAAGCTGTCGCGCCGCGAGGTGCTCGTGCAGGAGCTCGCCGCCGTCGAGGGCCTCGCCCGCGTCGACATGCTCTGCCTCGACAAGACGGGCACGCTCACCGAGGGCGGGCTGGCGCTCGACTCGGTAGTGCCTCTGGCTGACACGGCGGGGTGGGATGCTGCGCTCGCCGTCTTCGCGGATGATCGCGACGCCAACGCCACGGCCCGCGCTCTCGGCGAGCGCTTCGGCTCGGGGGCGGGCTCGGCGGCCGCTGCCGCGGTGACTCCCGCCGTGGTCGCACGAGTGCCGTTCTCGTCGCAGCGCAAGTGGAGCGCCGCGCAGCTCGCCGACCCCGCCGGCAGCTGGCTGCTCGGCGCCCCCGACATCGTGCTCGGGTCGTCGACGGGCGAGGCGGTCGACGCCACGCTCGCGCAGTGCCACGAGCTCGCCGCGAGCGGCCTGCGCACGCTCGTGCTCGCGCGCTCGACCGCCGCCCTCACGACGGTCGCCGGCACCGGGGCCGACGAGCACGGGGTGATCGAGGCGCGCGAGGCCGTCCTCCCTGCCGGGCTCGAGCCGGTCGCCGTCGTCACATTCCGCGAGCGGGTGCGGGCGGATGCGCACGAGACGCTGCAGTTCTTCCGCGAGCAGGGGGTGAGCATCCGCATCATCTCGGGCGACGACCCGAGAACGGTCGCCGCCGTCGCGCGCGAGGCGGGCGTCGACCACGCCGGCGACGGCTTCGACGCGCGGCAGCTGCCCGAGGGCGTCGCCGAGCTCGACGAGGTCATGGCGCGCGAGCACGTCTTCGGGCGCGTCACCCCGGAGCAGAAGAAGGCGATGGTGAAGTCGCTGCAGCGGCTGGGCTACACCGTCGCGATGACGGGCGACGGAGTCAACGACGCGCTCGCGCTCAAGCACGCTGACATGGGCATCGCCATGGGGTCGGGGGCGCCGGCGACCCGGGCCGTCGCGCGCCTGGTGCTGCTCGACGGGCAGTTCAGCCGGCTGCCGCGCATCGTCGCCGAGGGGCGGCAGGTGATCGCGAACGTCGAGCGGCTGGCGAAGCTGTTCCTGTCGAAGACGGTCTACGCGATCCTGTTCGCCGTCGTGTTCGGGGCGTTGCTGTGGCCGTTCCCGTTCCTGCCCCGGCAGCTGTCGGTCGTCGACGGGCTCACGATCGGGCTGCCCGCGATCGTGCTCGCGCTGCTGCCGAACGCGCGCGTGTACCGGCCCGGATTCCTGCGCCGGGCGGCGCGGTTCTGCATCCCCTCGGGCGTGCTCGTCGCGGCGACCGTCATCGGGGTGGTGACGTACGCGTATGCGGTAGTGGATGCTCCCGCCGACGAGGTGCAGACGACCGCGGTCATCACGCTCACGCTGTCGGCGCTGTGGGTGCTCGTGATCCTCGCTCGGCCGCTCTCGCGCGTCACGCTGCCGATCGTGCTGGCCGCGTACGCGGGACTCGTGGTCGTGCTGTCGATCCCGCTCGCGACCGATTTCCTGCAACTCGCGGCGCCCCCGCCGACCGAGCTGCTCGTCGTCGCGGTCGGCGCCTCGCTCGCCTGCTCGCTCGCGCTCGAGGTGCTGCACCGCGCGATCGGCCGCGCGACCCGCTGAGCCGCGGCCGCGCCCCGCGCCCCGCGCCCCGACAGCGCAGCACGACGGAGGGCCCTCACCACCACCCGGTGAGGGCCCTCCGTGTCGTTGCGGGGCGGGCGGACCAGGCTTCCGCCCGCCCCGAACCCTGTGTCGCTAGTGCGCGACCGACTTCTCGGCGCCGACGCCCGTGAGCGAGCGCACCTCCATCTCGGTCTGCTTCGCTGGGTCCTCCGTGCTGCGGTCGAGCACCGACCCGAGCCAGCCGAGGAAGAACGCCAGCGGGATCGACACGATGCCGGGGTTCGACAGCGGGAAGATCGCGAAGTCGACGCCCTGGATCATCGACCGCTCGCCGCCCGAGACGACGGGCGAGAGCGAGATGAGGATGATCGCCGAGGCGAGACCGCCGTACATGCTCCACAGCGCGCCCTGGGTGGTGAACTTCTTCCAGAACAGCGAGTAGACGATCGTCGGCAGGTTCGCCGAGGCGGCGACGGCGAAGGCGAGCGCGACGAGGAACGCCACGTTCTGCCCGTTCGCGCCGATGCCGCCGAGGATGGCGACGATGCCGATCACGACGACGGTGCGGCGCGCGACCTTGACCTCAGCCCCGGGTGCGGGGTTGCCCTTCTTCACGACGCTCGCGTAGATGTCGTGCGAGAACGACGCCGCCGCGGTGATGGTGAGGCCGGCGACCACGGCGAGGATCGTCGCGAACGCGATCGCCGAGATGATGCCGAGCAGCACCGAGCCGCCGAGCTCGAAGGCGAGCAGCGGGGCGGCCGAGTTCGGTCCGCCCGGTGCGGCGGCGATGCGCTCCGCGCCGATGAGGGCGGATGCTCCGTACCCGAGCACGAGCGTGAACAGGTAGAAGATGCCGATGAGCCAGATGGCCCACACGACGCTCTTGCGGGCCTCCTTCGCCGTCGGCACCGTGTAGAAGCGCATGAGCACGTGCGGCAGGGCCGCGGTGCCGAGCACGAGCGCGAGGCCGAGCGACAGGAAGTCCAGGCGCGTGATGTCGCTGAGCCCGTACTGCAGGCCCGGCGCGAGCACGGCCGGGTTGCCCGAGGTCTCGACGGCGTTGTCGAGCAGCGTCGACAGGTTGAAGCCGTTGAGCGCGAGCACCCAGATCGTCATGATGCCGGCACCGGCGATGAGCAGCACCGCCTTGATGATCTGCACCCACGTGGTGCCCTTCATGCCGCCGACGAGCACGTAGAGGATCATGAGCGCGCCGACGACGGCGATGACGACCGACTGGCCGATGCGGTCGTTGATGCCGAGCAGCAGGGCGACGAGGCCGCCCGCGCCCGCCATCTGGGCCAGCAGGTAGAAGAAGCAGACGACGAGGGTCGAGATCGCTGCGGCGATGCGCACGGGGCGCTGCTTGAGGCGGAACGCGAGCACGTCGGCCATCGTGAACTTGCCGGTGTTGCGCAGCAGCTCGGCGACGAGCAGCAGCGCGACGACCCACGCCACGAGGAAGCCGATGGAGTAGAGGAATCCGTCGTAGCCGTTGAGCGCGATCGCGCCGACGATGCCGAGGAACGACGCCGCCGAGAGGTAGTCGCCCGCGATCGCCGAGCCGTTCTGGCCGCCCGTGAACGAGCGGCCGGCGGCGTAGTAGTCGGCGGCGGTCTTGTTGTTCCGCGAGGCGCGGAACACGATGACCATCGTGATCGCGACGAAGACGCCGAAGATCGCGATGTTGAGGATGGGGTCGCCGGGCGCGGCCGGCGGAGCGACGGTGAGCTGCAGCATCAGCGCACGCCCTCCTTCGTCTCGAGACGGTCGCGGATGGCCGCGGCGTCAGGGTCGAGGTGCTTGTTGGCGTACGAGACGTAGACCATCGTGATGATGAACGTCGTCGCGACCTGGGCCAGGCCCAGCAGGATGCCGATGTTGACGCTGCCGAACACCGGCGTCGCCATGAAGTCTGGGGCGTAGCCGGCGAGCAGCACGTAGGTGAGGTACCAGAGCAGGCACGCCGCGGTCACCGGCAGCACGAAGCTGCGGTGCTTGCGCTTCAGGCGCCGAAACTGCTCCGATTCCTGGGTCTCTCGGAACACCTCGGCCGAGTGGCCGGACGAGTGCTCCACGTTCAGGGCGTCGTTGCCCATGGGATCTCCTCGAGAGGTCGCGGCAGCGACGACGGCGACGCTGCCGATTCTGGTGGCGGAACGCCCGTCAGCATCCCCCGATGACGGGCCACGGGCATCCGGATGCGCGCTCGTCGTCGGCGGGCGGCGTCGTGCGTGCGACGAACGGCGCGCAGGCCGCCGCCCAGCGCCCCCGCCCCGCGCCCCGATCGCCTACCGTGGAGCCCGATGACCGAGTCAGTGCTGCTCGCCCTCGCCGTCGGCGTGCTCGTCGGCGTCGCCGCGGCGGTGCTGCTCGTCGTCGCGTGGCGCGTGATCCGGCTCTCGCGCGAGATGGGCACGGCCGCCGAGCGGGCCACCTACCAGACGCTGCACCTGGCGAGCCAGGCGGCGACGCACGTGCGCGGCGGCCTCGACTCGGGCGACCCGCAGCGCGCCGTGCGACCGCTGCGGCAGCTGCTCGACTGCCGCGTGCTCGCGCTCGCCGACGACCACGGCGTGCTCGCGATCGACGCCGGCCCGGCCGACCAGCGCCTCGCCGACCACCTGCGCGCGACCGCCGAGCGGCTCGCCGCCGAGGTGCGGGCGGGCGACCGGCCGCAGGTGTTCCGCGGCATCGACCCGACCGGCCGCGGGGTGCAGGCGACGGATGCCGTGGCCGCCCCGATCATCGCCGGCGATCGCACCGCAGGCGCGATCGTCGCGTTTTCGCCCGCGGTGAAGCCGGGGCTCGTGCGCGCGACGGGCGAGGTGGCCGAGTGGCTCGCGGCGCAGCTCGAGCTCGGCGAGCTCGACGCGAGCCGCGCCGCGCTCGCCGAGGCCGAGGTGAAGGCGCTGCGCAGCCAGATCAGCCCGCACTTCATCTACAACGCGCTCACGGCGATCGCCTCCACGATCACGACGAACCCGCCGCGCGCCCGCGACCTCGTGCTCGAGTTCGCCGACTTCACGCGGTACTCGTTCCGGCGGCAAGGCGACTTCACGACCCTCGCCGACGAGCTGCGCAGCGTCGACAGCTACCTGCAGCTCGAGCGAGCGCGCTTCGGCGACCGCCTGACCCTCACGCTGCAGGTCGCGCCCGAGGTGCTCAGCACGGTCATCCCGTTCCTCAGCGTGCAGCCGCTCGTCGAGAACGCGGTGCGGCACGGCCTCGAGCCGAAGCCCGACGGCGGCCGCATCACGATCCGCGCGAGCGACGCCGGCGCGTTCGCCCTCGTCGAGGTCGAGGACGACGGGGTCGGCATCGATCCCGAGCGCCTGCGGGGCATCCTCGCCGGGCGGCCGTCGGCCGACCACGTGGGGGTGCGCAATGTGGATGCTCGCCTCCGGCAGCTCTACGGCGACGAGCACGGCCTCGTGGTCGAGACGAACCTCGACGCGGGCACGCTCGTGCGCATGCGCGTGCCGAAGTCGCAGCCGCAGAACACGACCGCGCCCCGGTCTGCCGGCTGAGGCGAGCCGGGTGCGAGGATGTCAGCCGTGACCGACCCGATGACCGTGCTCGTCGCCGACGACGAGCAGCCCGCGCTCGACGAGCTGGTGTACCTGCTCGGGCACGACGCGCGCATCGGGCGCATCCTGCGCGCCTCGAACGGGGCCGACGCGCTGCGCACGCTCACGCAGGAGGCGGTCGACGCCGTCTTCCTCGACATCCACATGCCCGGTCTCAGCGGCATCGACCTCGCGCAGGCGCTCGGCCGCTTCGACCGGCGGCCGCCGTTCGTGTTCGTCACCGCCGACGAGGAGCGGGCGCTCGAGGCCTTCGACCTCTCGGCGGTCGACTACGTGCTGAAGCCGGTGCGCGCCGAGCGGCTCGATCGCGCCGTGACGCGCCTGCTGGATGCTCGGACCGCCGCCGCCCGGGCATCCGCCCTCGACGGCCCCGGGTCGACGACGGTGCCGGCGAGCGCCGCAGCCGCCGCCGCGCCCACGGCGACCACCCCCGCGCTCGTCGCGGTGAGCCTCGGCGGCACGACGCGCATGATCCGGCAGGACGCCATCCAGTACGTGCAGGCGCAGGGCGACTACGCGCGCCTGCACACCGACGACGGCAGCTACCTCGTGCGCGTGCCCATGAGCGACCTCGAGCGGCAGTGGGCGGCGGCCGGGTTCGTGCGCATCCACCGCTCGTACCTCGTGTCGCTCGCGCACGTGTCGCGACTGCGGCTCGGCGCGAGCAGCCCGACCGTGCTCGTCGGCGGCACCGAGCTGCCCGTGAGCCGACGCCTGCTGCCGGCGCTGCGCGATCGCGTCGCCGCCAACCGCATCCGGCCGCGAGCGTGAGCGGGCCCGACGAGCGGCCGGAGCCCGCGCCGAGCCCCGGCCCCGCGCCGCTGCCGCGTGTGCGGGTCACGGCGCCGCGACCCGGCGAGCCGATCGCGGCCCCGGCGGAGCATCCGTCGATCGAGCGCAGCGACACGGCGACCGTCTACGTGCGGTCGCTCATCCGGTCGCAGCTGCGCCTCGCCATCGTCTGCGCGACCGGCTTCGTGGTGAGCCTCGGGATGCTCTGGCTCGTGCTCGCCGCCGCCCCCGCGCTCGACGGGGTGCTGCTGCTCGGGGCGCCGGTGTCGTGGCTGCTGCTCGGGTTCGGGGCGTATCCGGCGATCCTCGCCTTCGCGCTCATCTTCCTCGTCGCGTCGACGCGCAACGAGGCCGGGTTCCGCTCGCTCGTCAGCGCGGGGTCCGACGGCGGCCCCGAGACGGCCGGGGCGGCGCCGTGAACCCGGTGATCGGCTACGTCGCGATCGCCGCGGTGACGGTCGCGACCGCGCTCATCGGCTTCTTCGGTCTGCGCATCTCGCGCACGACGCAAGACTTCTACGTCGCCTCGCGCACCGTGCGGCCGTGGTGGAACGCCTCGGCGATCGGTGGCGAGTACCTGTCGGCGGCGAGCGTGCTCGGCATCGCGGGGCTCATCCTGCTGCAGGGATCGGGCGGGCTGTGGTTCCCGATCGGGTACACCGCCGGGTACCTCATGCTGCTGCTGTTCGTGGCGGCGCCGCTGCGGCGGTCGGGGGCGTACACGATCCCCGACTTCACGGGCGCGCGGCTCGAATCGCTCGCGGTGCGACGCATCACGACGGTGCTCGTGATCCTCATCGGGTGGTTCTACATCGTGCCGCAGCTGCAGGGGGCCGCGCTGACGATCCGCATCACGACGGGACTGCCGTCCTGGACGGGCGCCCTCGCCGTGGCCGTGATCGTCGGCCTCATCGTCGCGGCGGGCGGCATGCGCTCGATCACTTTCGTGCAGGCGTTCCAGTTCTGGCTCAAGCTCACGGCGATCGCGGTGCCGGTGGTCTTCCTGCTCATCACGGTGGGGGGCGAGGGCGGGCCGGCCGTCGATCCGGCGCGGGCGTTCCCGGCGGCGCTGGGCCCCGCATCCCTCGACCTGTACGCGACGGCGTCGCTCGTCGTCGCGCTGCTGCTCGGCACCATGGGGCTGCCGCACGTGCTCGTGCGGTTCTACACGAACCCCGACGGGCCGGCCGCTCGCCGCACGACCCTCATCGTGCTGGGGCTGCTGTCGGTGTTCTACGTGTTCCCGACGATCGTGGGGCTGCTGGGGCGGGCGCTCGCCCCCGAGCTGGCGACGCCGGGCGAGGCCGACGCGCTCGTGCTCGTGCTGCCGGGCATGGTCGTCGGAGGCTGGCTGGGCGACCTGCTCACCGCGCTCGTCATCGCGGGAGCCTTCGGCGCCTTCCTCTCCACCTCGTCGGGCCTCGTCGTCTCGCTCGCGGGCGTCATCTCGCAGGAGCTCGCCGGCGGCTCGGTGCGCGGGTTCCGCGTCGCCGCGATCCTCTCGTCGCTCGTGCCGCTCGCCGTCGCGCTGCTGCTCGAGCCGGGCGGGCTCGCCGGCAGCGTCGGGCTCGTGTTCGCCTTCACGGCGTCGACCCTGTGCCCGGTGCTCGTGCTCGGCATCTGGTGGCGGGGGCTGACGGCGCGCGGCGCCATCGCGGGGATGCTCGGCGGCGGCCTCGCGTGCGGCACCGCCATCCTGCTCGGGCCGCTCCTGGCGGCTGCCGGCGGTGCGCCCGCGTTGATGCTCGCCGCGCTCGCCCAACCCGCGGCGTGGACGGTGCCGCTCGCCTTCGCCCTCACCGTCGCGGTGTCGCGCCTCGACCGGCGCCGCACGCCCCGCGGCGCGGAGCGCTTCCTCGCCAGGCTGCACGTGCCCGAGGGCGCCGCATAGCGCGGCGGCGCGCTCCGCGCGCGTGCCGCGCCCGCGCCGCGCCCGTCGCCCCAGCCGCGCGCCCCCGCCCGAGCCGCACACACCACTGTTCACGGCACTCACTGCGCCGCAACCCGTGGTGTGTGCCGTTTTCCGCAGTGAGTGCTGCCGCGCATCCCGCGTCCGGCGCCCCGGCGTCCAGCGCTCCGGCGTCCGGCGCACCGGCGCCCCTCAGCCCGCGCGCCGCGCCCCCAACCCGACTCGCCCCCACCGCAGCCGTCGCTGCGCGAGCAGCACTCCGACGATGACGAGCGCGGCGCCGACGGGCTCGTTCCAGACGAGCACCTCGCCGAGCACGACGATCCCGAGCACGACGCCGACGACGGGCGTGATGTAGGTGACGGTTGACGCCCGAGTGGCGCCCCAGGCGCGCACAACGTTCTGGTTCCAGACGTAGGCGAATCCGGTGCCGAGGGCGCCGAGCAGCACGATGGCGACGATGACGCCGAGGTCGAGCCGCAGCGGCACCGGGCTCACGACCGGCGTGACGACGAGCAGCACGACGGCCGCGACGCCGATGTAGACGAACGTGAACGCGACGGCCGAGACTCCGGTGTCGGTGAGGTACCGCCGCATGTACGACAGGCTGAAGCCGTAACAGGCGGTCGCGCCGAGCATGGCGAGCTGCGGCAGCAGGTCGCCGCCGAGCTCGATGCCGCGCCACGGCCCGATGATGACGATGACCCCCACGATGCCGATCGCGATGCCGAGCACCTGCGCCCGCGTGAGCCGCTCGACCCGCAGCACGAGCGCCGCGATGATCGCCGTCATGATGGGCGTCGTCGCGTTGTAGACGCTCGCGAGCCCGGAGGCGACCGACTGCTGCGCCCACGCGAACAGCAGGTACGGCAGCACGCAGAATGTGACGCCGATGACGGCGAGGTGCCCGTAGATGCGCCCCCACGCGGGCAGCCGGTCGCGCGTGACGAGCACGATGAGCCCGAGCGTGACGGCGCCGAGCAGCGCGCGCCCGGCGGCGACCTGCACGAACGTCATGCCGGTGAGCGCGATCGCGATGAACAGGAAGCTCGCGCCCCAGACCAGCCCCGACAGCGCGAACTGCGCCGCGACCCAGCCGTCGCGGGCGCGGGCCGACAATGCGGGGGCGGATGCTCCGCTGATGCTCTCGGGGGTGCTCACGTGCCGACGCTAGCGGCTCGCACCGACGGCACGACGCTCGCGCGAGCGCGACGGCGGGAACCCGCGCGCGCCGCCGGTGACTCCTACGGCTCGTGCGTCGCGACGGCGCCCGTCGAGGCGATCTGCTCGTGGTGGTGGATCACCTCGGCGACGATGAACGCGAGGAACTTCTCGGCGAAGGCCGGGTCGAGCTCGGCGTCGGCGGCGAGGTCACGCAGCCGCGCGACCTGCACGCGCTCGCGCTCGGCATCCGACGGCGGCAGGCCGACCGTGGCCTTGAGCCGGCCGACGGCCTGGGTGCACTTGAACCGCTCGGCGAGCAAGTGCACGAGCGCGGCATCGATGTTGTCGATGCTCTTGCGCAGCGAGGTGAGTTCGGCGTGGGCCGCGTCGTCCATGCTCCGATCGTACGGGCGAGTCCGTCGACACGACGAAGCGGTCGGCGCACCACGTCGACGCGACGACCGGCTCAGTCCTCCGCGAGCTCCGTCTCGGCGCGCTGCGCCCACACGTCGAGCTCGTCGGCCTCGATGGCTCTGATCGCCTCGTCGACCTCGGCCGGCGTCACGAGGCCATCGGCGACGGCCTGCTCCACGTCACCGTCGGCGAGCAGCACCGCCGCGAGCAGCACGCCGCGCGCCGTCAGGTCGCTCGGCAGCTCGCTCGCGAGGATCGGGTGCGGGCTCGGTGCAGCATCCGTCACCCCCGCGCACGCGGTCAGGGCGAGCGCGACGATCGCGACGATCGAGACGGCGAGGGATGCCCTCGCCCGCATCACTTCCCGCCCGGCTTGCCGGCGTGGTCGGGCTTGCCGCCCCCGCCGCCGTTGCCCGGGTTCTCGGGCTTCTCGGGCTTCCCCGACTTCTCGGGCTTGCCCGGCTTCGACTCGTCGGCGGTCTCGCCGCTCTCGGTCTCGGCGTCACCGGTTTCCGCCTCGACCTCGTCGAGGGCGCGCTCGAGGCGCGCTGCGTCGCGGGCGTCGACGCGCTCCTGCGTGCGCTCGAGCTTGGTGAGGGCCTTCTCGAGGCGGCGGTCGAGCTCGGCCTGGGCCGCGGCGCGCTCCTCCTCGGGCAGCGCGGCGATGGCCTCGTTCTGCGACTGCAGGAACTCCACGAGCGTCTCGGCGAAGGCCACCTGCAGGCGGCCGGAGAACGCGACGGCGCAGTCGCCCTTGCCACCCTCGGCCTCGGCGCGGCAGGCGTCGAACTCGGTCTTCACCTCGGCGAAGGCCGTGCGCCACAGCTCGGCGCGCTCGTTCCAGGCGAGGAACGACTCCTCGAGCTCCTCCTCGCCCTCCTCGGTGCCGTCGCTGGTCTCGTCGCCCTCGGACTCGTCAGCCTCGGTATCGCCCTCGTCGCCGCCCTCGTCGAGCGCGTCGTCGAGCATCTCCTCGCCGGCGAGGTCGTCGACGAGCTCGTCGCTCGCCTCGACACCGAGCGACGCGAGCGCCGACTCGACGGTCGAGCGCACGTCAGCGGCGTACGCGGCGGTGCCGATGCCGCCCACGAGCAGCACGGCCGCGGCGGTGCCCGCGGCGAGACTCAGCAGTCGTCGCTCCCCCATGGAGCGCACTTTACTCCCCGCCCCGCCCGGAGGCGCGCCCGCGAACGGGGGGCACCGTAACGGCCGCGACGACGGTCGGCAACGGGGTGGGGGCTCTCGGATGCCCGGGGCTACCGTGCGCGCATGACCGACCACACCGCATCCCCCGATTCCGCTTCCGGCCAGACGCTCATCGAGCGCATCTCGTTCAGCCATCCCCGTTCCGGCGATGAGGGCCGCCTCTACGCCGAGGCGCTGCAGGCCCTCGCCGACTGCGCGACGGCGTGCACGGTGTGCGCCGACGCGTGCCTGAGCGAGCCGAATGCCGCCGAGATGATCGAGTGCGTGCGCGTCGACCTGCTGTGCGCTGCGGTCTGCGCCGCGACGACGCAGGCCGTGGCGGGAGCTCCCGAGGAGCACTCCTCGATCATGCGAGCGCAGCTGGAGGCCTGCATCGAGGCGTGCCGCTCGTGCGCCGCCGAGTGCGAGCAGCACGCCGGCCACCACGAGCACTGCCGACTGTGCGTTGAGGCCTGCCGCCGCTGCGAGCGGGCCTGCGCGGCGCTGCTCGAGGTCATCGGCCGCTGACCGCCGCTGGCTCGAGCCGGCCCGCGCTCAGCCGGCCGGCTCGAGCTGCGAGACCTCGGCCTCGCGCACGGCGAGGGCCGCGGCGCTCAGCACGCGATCCTCGTCGATGAGGTCGCAGGGGCGCAGGGCGCTCTCGGCGTGCATCCACGCGTCGAGGGCGTGCGCCGCGGCGGCGTGCTCCGCGAGGCGGCGGGCGTCGCGCACGAGCTTGCGGGCCTCGGTGCGGGCCGCGGGCTGCGGAGCCGCCACGGCGGGCACCCCGAGCCGCAGCTCGGCGGCGGCGATGCAGAGGGCGAGCGGCACGGCGGGCTCCGTCGCGGAACCCTCCCCACGCGGGCGACGCCGCGCGGGCGCGGTCGCGGCGTACATCGTCGCCGTCGTGCGGGCGGTGAGCACGCGCACGTCGACCGCGTCGACGTAGTGGCCGGTGCCGCAGTCGAGGCCCGCGCGCTGCAGCGCCGTCACGAGCTCGGGCGCCATGACGCCCTGCGCGGTGACGGCGGCGATGGCGAGGAACTCGTCGAGCTCGGCCTCGGTCGCCTCCTCGGCGAGGAAGGCCTCGAGCTTCTCGACGCCGTCGAGGTCGCGGGCGCCGCGGCGCTCGAGCTGGTCACGCAGCGCCTCGTCGAGCGCGGATTCGAGCGTCGAGCGCACGTCACGGAGGATGCCGTCGTCGGCCCAGCGGGCATCCACGTGCTCGATGCCTGTGTCGGCGAGGGCGTGCAGCACGAACAGGGCGAGCTGCAGGTCGTCGTCGACGAGGATGTCGCGGCTGTTGATGACGGCGCGCTCGACCTGCGCGTCGAACGACGACACGATCGGCGGCTGCCCGACGGGGCCGGTGATGACGGCGACGAGCGCCGCGCTCACGGGGCCGCGGGGGGTCGGGATGGCCATCGGCTCGCGCGCAGCGAGCCGCGGTGCGGGGGCAGCGGAGAGGGTGGTCATGCCAGCGACCGTAGGCAGACGGTGAAAACCCTGACAGGGGCTTGACACCGTCGCGAGCGGTCGATGGGGTCGAGGGGCGCCGCGGGCAGCGAGCCCGCGCACGACAAAGGGGAGCCCGATGACCGACCAGGCCGAGCGGACCGCGCAGCCGAGCACGGCATCCGTCGACCTCGCGATCTCGGTGGTCGTGCCGGTGCGCGACGACGCCGCCTACCTCGAGCGCTGTCTGCGGATGCTCGCCGCGCAGTCGCACGCCCCGCTCGAGGTGATCGTGGTCGACAACGGCAGCTCCGACGGCTCGGGTGACGTCGCGCGCAGGCTCGGCGCGCGCGTCGTCGAGCAGCCGCAGGTGGGCATCCCCATCGCGAGCGCGACCGGCTACGACGCCGCTCGGGGCGCCGTCATCGCGCGGCTCGACGCCGACAGCCAGCCGGGGCCGGAATGGGTCGCCACGGTCGCGCGACTGTTCGCCGAGCATCCGGAGGCGGAGGCGGTCACCGGCAGCGGCCTGCTCGTCACCGACGACGGCGAGGTGCAGCCCGTGCGCTCGCGGCTCTACCTGGGGCCGTACTTCGCGCTCGTGCGCTCGGCGCTCGGCAACCGGCCCGTCTTCGGCTCGGCGATGGCGCTGCGCGCCTCGACGTGGTCACGGATCAGCGGCGAGGTGTGCCGGCACGACGCCGCCGTGCACGACGACATGGATCTCAGCGTGCACCTCGGCCCGGCCGCCGTCGTGCGCTTCGACGACGCGCTCACGGTGCCGATCTCGGCGCGACCGCTCGACGGCGTGCGGCCGATGCTGCACCGCTGGCGGCGCGGGTTCCACACGCTCGCGCGGCACTGGCCCCGCGAGCACCCAGTGGGGCGGCACGTGCGGCGGATGCGCGCTCGCGCTGCCTCGCGGCGGGCGCGGGTCGCGGGGCGCTAGTCGAGCAGGGCGTGGCGCACGACGATCTCGTCGCGGCCAGGCCCGACGCCGATCGCCGAGATGCGCGCGCCGCTCATCGCCTCGATGGCGAGCACGTACTCCTGCGCGGTCTTCGGCAGATCGTCGAACGTACGGGCCCCCGAGATGTCCTCCGACCAGCCGGGCAGCTCTTCGTAGATGGGCGTCGCGTGGTGGAAGTCGCTCTGCGAGACAGGCAGCTCGTCGAACCGCACGCCGTCGACGTCGTAGGCGACGCAGACGGGGATGCGCTCGAGCCCGGTGAGCACGTCGAGCTTCGTCATGACGTAGTCGGTGACGCCGTTGATGCGCGCCGAGTAGCGCGCGATGGGGGCGTCGTACCAGCCGCAGCGGCGCGGGCGGCCCGTCGTCGTGCCGTACTCGTGGCCGTTGGCGCGCAGGAACTCGCCCGACTCGTCGAACAGCTCGGTCGGGAAGGGGCCGGAGCCGACGCGCGTCGTGTACGCCTTCACGATGCCGATGACGCGGTCGATGCGATTCGGCGCGATGCCCGAGCCGGTCGCGGCGCCGCCCGAGGTCGCGTTCGAGCTCGTCACGAACGGGTAGGTGCCGTGGTCGACGTCGAGCATCGTCGCCTGGCCGCCCTCGAAGAGCACAGTCTCACCGCGCTCGAGCGCCTCGTGCAGCTCGAGCGCCGTGTCGACGACCATCGGGCGCAGCCGCTCGGCGTACGACAGCAACTCGTCGACGATCTCGTCGACGGTGATCGCGCGCCGGTTGTAGACCTTCACGAGCAGGTGGTTCTTCTGGTCGAGGGCGCCCTCGACCTTCTGGCGCAGGATGTTCTCGTCGAACAGATCCTGCATGCGGATGCCCACGCGGTTGATCTTGTCGGCGTACGTCGGGCCGATGCCGCGACCGGTCGTGCCGATCTGCCGCTTGCCGAGGAAGCGCTCGGTCACCTTGTCGAGCGTGCGGTGGTAGTGCGTGATGACGTGCGCGTTGGCGCTGATGCGCAGCTTCGACACGTCGACGCCGCGGGCCGCGAGCGCGTCGAGCTCCTGGAAGAGCACCTCGATGTCGATGACCACGCCGTTGGCGATGACCGGCGTCACACCCGGCGTCAGGATGCCGCTCGGCAGCAGGTGCAGCGCGTACTTCTCGTCGCCGACGACGACCGTGTGGCCGGCGTTGTTGCCGCCGTTGAACTTCACGACGTAGTCGATGCGGCCGGCGAGGAGGTCGGTCGCCTTGCCCTTGCCCTCGTCGCCCCACTGGGCGCCGATGATGACGGCGGCTGGCATGGTGGTCCCTTCAGGTGGATGGGGATTGCACCCCAGCCTATCGGGCGGGGCGGATGCTCGGCCGAGATAGCCCCGTCGTGCGGCTCAGCCGAGCCACTGGCCGCGCGCCGGCGCGCGGCCCGCCGCCGCGAGGCTGCCGGGCGCGATCGCGAGGCGGGCCTCGACGGCGCCGAAGACGATGTCGTCGGCCTCGCGGGCATCCACGATGCTCATCGCGTGGGCCTGCACGGCCAAGCCGTCGGCGAGCGCCGTGAGCATGCGCGAGTCGGCGTCGACGTCAGCGGTGGATGCGGCTCCCGCGGCGACGGCGCGCCGGATCACGTCGGCGAGGATCCGCTCGCAATCGCGGTGGTGGCGTTCGAGCGCGGCGGCGAGCGCGGGGTTGCGCGGGGCTTCGCTCCACGCGTCGATCCAGACCAGGTAGTGGTCCTCCGGGGTGGTCGAGAACCACGCGGCGAGCGCCGCGATCGGGTCGAGCCCGGCGAGCAGCTGCTCGTCGCTCGCGAGCTCGGCCGTGACGGCGTGGTCGAAGGCGGCGGCGACGAGCTCGTCGCGGCCGGCGAAGTAGTGGCGGATCAGCCCGTGCGCGATGCCGACCTCGGTCGCGACGTCGCGCAGGGTGACGCTCGCGAAGCCCTTGCGCGCGACGATGCGGAGGGTCGCGCCGATGATCTGCTCGCGGCGCTCCTCCGAGCTCTTGCGTTCTGCCACGCCTCGAGCCTACGCGCCCGTTGTCCGCGCGGATAAGAAGTGCTACCGTTATTGTCCAGTTGGACAATATTGGAGCGGGAGAATGACGACCATGCAGGGGCCCACGACCGTGGCGACCGAGGCGTACGACGCCGGCGGGGCGCGCGCGTCGCGGCTGCTCGTGCCGAGCGTCGTCGCCGCGATGGTGCTGCTGTCGTCGGCGTCGTTCGTCGTGTTCCCGCTCATCCCCTCGCTGCAGGGCTCGCTCGGCGTCAGCACGGCCGAGGTCGGCTACCTCGCCGCGGCGGGCTTCGCCGCCGCGCTCATCGCCGAGCTGCTCGTCGCGCCCGCCGCCGACCGCGGCCACGCCCGACTCATGGCCGTCATCGGCGTCATCATGGTGGCCGGTTCGCTCGCGCTCAGCGCCGCCGCGACCGAGGGATGGCACCTCATCGTCGGGCGCGCGATCGGAGGCTTCGGCTTCGGCATCTTCGTCATCGCCGCGAGCGCGCTCATCGTGCGGTTCGACCCCGCGCGCAGTGGCGAGCTACTGGGGCGCCTCGGCGCCGCGGAGCTCGCCGGCATCGCGGTCGGGCCGCTCGCCTCGGGGCTCGCGCTGGCCGTGGCCGCGCCGGCGGCGATCCTCGCCGCGTCGGCGGTCGTCGTGCTCGTCGCCCTCGTGCCGGTCGTGGCGGGGTTCCGCGAGGCGACCGCGCAGGGGGCGAGCGAGCGCGCGGTCGGCGACGACCCGCATCCCCCCACCGGCGGCATCGCCGCGGGCGTCATCGGGCTCGACGGCACCGACGCCGACCGAGGCCTGCGGTTCGGGTCGAGCGTCCCGCGCACGAGCCTCGACCTGCTGCGCAACCCGCGCATCGTCGGCATCGTGCTGCTCTACGCCGCCGTCATGGTGCCGACCGGAGCCTACGACGGCGTCTGGCCGCGCTTCATGGCCGACATCGGCGCCGACCCCGTGCTCACCGCCCTCAGCTACGCGCTCTTCGCTGTGCCGTACGTGCTCGTCGCCGGGTGGGCGGGGCGACTCGCCGACCGCCGCGGCGGCGTCTCGGCGTACGCGCGCGGGCTGCTGATCCTGCTGCCGATCGTGCTGCTGTACGGCGTCGTGGCGAACCCGTTCGTCGCGACCGGCATGGGCTTCGTCGAGTCGACCGGCCAGGCGCTCGCCTTCATCGGCGCCGCCGCGGCCATGGCGCACGCCGTCGACCCGGCCCGCGCCGGCTCGGCCCAGGGGCTGCTGCGCGGCATCGGACTCGCCGCCGCGACCGTCGCCGCCGCCGTGTCGGGCCTCGCGTACGAGAGCGGCGGGGCGCTGCTGCTCTTCGGCGGCACCGCCGCGGCCGTCGCGCTCATCGCCGCGGCGGGGCTGCTGCTCGCGCGCACGCGCCGCGGCCGCGCCCGCTCGCGCTGATCGGAGCTGCCGCGCCGACCGCGGGCCCCGCCGGTCGTCGATGATGCGGTCTGCAGGAGTGCGCGCACCCCGCTCGCTCGAGAGGTCCGCATCGTCGCGGTCAACGACCCGGTGAGATAGCGCCCACTCCTGCAGATCGCATTCGGCCGATCATCGGGTGCCGGCGGGACGTGGGCCAGGGCGACGGCGGATGCTCGGAGCGCGCTCGGCCGAGCGCCGCAGAATGGCGGGCATGGGCCGACAGCGCGAGCCGCGCGACTCCGGGGGCGAGCGCGCCGACAAGGTGTGTCGCTCGTGCGGGCGCCGCATCGAGTGGCGCGCGGCGTGGGCGCGCAACTGGGACGAGGTCGCCTACTGCAGTGACGCCTGCCGGGCCCGCAAGGTGCGGCCGGTCGATCGGGAGCTCGAGCAGAGCATCCGCCAGCTTCTGGGTGAGCGCGCCGCGACCGCCACGATCTGCCCGAGTGAGGCGGCGCGGGCCGTCGCCGCGCGGCAGGGCGGCGCGAGCGACGACGCCTGGCGCGCGCTGATGGAGCCCGCGCGGCGCGCCGCCCGGCGACTCGTCGCGGCGGGCGAGGTCGAGATCACGCAGGGCGGCAGGGTCGTCGACCCGTCGACGGCGAAGGGTCCGATCCGCATCCGTCGCGCGCGCTGAGCGGCGAGCCTGGGGCGCCGCGCGTGCGCGACCCCCGCGACCCGGCGCACGCGGCGCGGCGAGCCGCGGGCGCCCACCCGCCCCCTACCGGATGCGCGTCTGCTGGTGCACCGCCACCCGCCAGCGCCCCTCGACGTAGACGTACGTCGTCGCGAGGCGCCGCTCGAACACCTGCGCGCCGCGGTGGGCGACGACGCGGTAGACGAGCACGGCCGCCCGCTCGCCGAGCCGCACGATGCGGTGCTCGCTCATCGCGTACGAATCCCAGGTCTGGCCTTCGAGGGCGGCGATGACGGCGTCGCGCTCGATGATGCCGTCCTCGACGATCATCACCCCGTCGGGCGTCATCGCGTGGTGGTAGAAGGTGCCGCCGTCGCCTCGGCAGACCGCGTCCCACCCCTCGTGCTCCTGGTGGATCAGCTGGGCCGGAAGATCGTCGGTGATCGCGGTCATGCCGACAGGCTAGACCCGGCCGGCCGGTCGGGGGCGCGGCGACCCGTCAGGCGCGCGCCGACGCATCGGGCGACGGATGCTCGCCCGCGGCCGCGTGCACCCGCACCCACTCGTGCATGACGATCGCCGCGGCGGCGCTCGCGTTGATCGACCGCGTCGACCCGAACTGCCGGATCTCGACGACCCGGTCGGCGGCGGCGAGCGCCTCGGGCGACAGCCCGGGCCCCTCCTGGCCGAACAGCAGGATGCACTCGCGCGGCAGGGGCGCGGCATCCACCGCCACCGACCCGGGCACGTTGTCGACCGCCACGATCGGCAGGTCGGCGTCGCGCGCGAACGCGATGAGGTCGTCGATGGTGGGGTGGTGGCGCACGTGCTGGTAGCGGTCGGTGACCATGGCGCCGCGCTTGTTCCAGCGGCGGCGGCCGACGATGTGCACTTCGGCGGCGAGGAAGGCGTTGGCGCTGCGCACGATCGAGCCGATGTTGAGGTCGTGCTGCCAGTTCTCGATCGCGACGTGGAAAGGGTGCCGGCGGGCGTCGAGGTCGGCGACGATCGCCTGCATGCTCCAGTAGCGGTAGCGGTCGATGACGTTGCGGGTATCGCCGTCGCGCAGCAGTTCGGCGTCGAACTGCGGGCCGGTCGGCCACGGCTCCGCGTGCGGGCCGACCCCGTGCGCGGTGCGCTCGGGGTGCGGCTGGGCGGGCTCGGTCACCACCCCAGGCTAGGGCGGGCGGCCGTCGCCGCACCGCGCGGCTGTTAACCTCGCCCCATGACGCCGGAGCCCGCCCCGCTCTGGACCCCTGCCCACCCCGAGCCCGAGCTACTCATCCACGGCGACAACCTCGCCGCGATGCGACGGATGCCCGACGCGAGCGTGCGCATGGTCTACCTCGACCCGCCGTTCAACACGGGCCGCGCGCAGCTGCGCCGCACGACGAGCCACAGCCGAGCATCCGCCCCCGAAGACGCCCCCGCCGACCCGAGCGCCCCCGCGCCCGCCCCGGCCGCCTGGCAGGGCTTCGGCGGCGAGAGCTACGTGCGCACGGTCGAGGCGCTCACGAGCTACGACGACCGCTTCGCCGACTACTGGGCCTTCCTCGCCCCGCGCCTGCAGGAGGCGCACCGCCTGCTCGACGACCGCGGCACGCTCTACCTGCACCTGGACTACCGCGAGGCGCACTACGCGAAGGTCGCGCTCGACGCACTGTTCGGCCGCGACCACTTCCTCAACGAACTCATCTGGGCGTACGACTACGGCGCGAAGAGCCGCCGACGCTGGCCGACGAAGCACGACACGATCCTCGTCTACGTGAAAGACCCCGACCGGTACCACTTCGACTCGACCGCGGTCGACCGCGAGCCGTACATGGCGCCGGGCCTCGTGACCCCCGAGAAGGCGGAGCGCGGCAAGCTGCCCACCGACGTGTGGTGGCACACGATCGTCGGCACGACGAGCCGCGAGAAGACCGGCTACCCGACGCAGAAGCCGCTCGGCATCCTGCGCCGCATGATCCAGGCGTCGACGCAGCCGGGCGACTGGGTGCTCGACCCCTTCGCCGGCAGCGGCACGGCGGCGGCGGCCGCGCGCGCGCTGGGGCGGCGCAGCGTCAGCATCGATGCGAGCGCGGATGCGGTGGCCGTGATCGAGCGCCGCCTCGCGCTGACCGCGCATCGCCTCTGAATCTCGCCCCGGGCATCCCGACCCCCCTGGGTAGGGTTTATGGCATGCGAGACCGACGCGAGATCGAGTGCTGGCTCACCGACATGGACGGCGTGCTCGTCCACGAGAACACCGCGCTGCCGGGGGCCGCCGACCTCATCAGGCAGTGGCGCGACACCGGCACCCCCTTCCTGGTGCTCACGAACAACTCGATCTTCACGCCGCGCGACCTCGCCGCGCGCCTGCGCGCGAGCGGCATCGACGTGCCGGAGGAGGCCATCTGGACCTCCGCCCTCGCGACGGCCGACTTCTGCGCCAGCCAGATGCCCGGCGGCAGCGCCTTCGTCATCGGCGAGGCCGGCCTCACGACCGCCCTGCACGAGGCGGGCTTCATCATGACCGAGACGAACCCCGACTACGTCGTCGTCGGCGAGACCCGCAACTACTCGTTCGAGGCCATCACGAAGGCGATCCGCCTCATCAACAACGGGGCGCGCTTCATCGCGACGAACCCCGATGCGACCGGCCCGAGCGCCGACGGCGTGCTGCCGGCGACCGGCGCGATCTCGGCGCTCATCACGAAGGCGACCGGCAAGCACCCCTACGTCGTGGGCAAGCCGAACCCGATGATGTTCCGCTCGGCGATGAACCGCATCGGCGCGCACAGCGAGAACACGGCGATGATCGGCGACCGCATGGACACCGACGTCGTGGCGGGCATCGAGGCGGGCCTCTACACGATCCTCGTCATGACGGGCATCGCCGATGAGCGCGAGATCGCGCGGTACCCGTTCCGGCCGACCGAGATCCTCGCCGGCGTGCACGAGCTCGTGAGCGCCGAGCCGATCGAGGCCGAGCTCTAGCGCGACGGCAGACGGTCCCGGCGCGCCCGGGCTCAGCGCGCCGGCGCGACCGAGCCGGTGAGCGGCTCGAGGCTGGAGCGCGTCACGAAGCAGAACCAGTCGCGCTCGCCCGCGGCCCACGCCTCGGCCGAGACGGGGTAGGCGGCGAGCACGACGATGTCGGCGTAGGCGCCGGCGGCCGCGAGGTCGATCGCGCTCGAACCCCCGCACACGATGGGCACCTGCGCGGCGAGCGCCTCCTCGCCCGGGTACGCCGTCGCGGGGTCGTCGCTGATGGGCCCGCGCCAGGTCAGCTGCGCGGGGTGCGGCTGCGCGCAGTCGACGACCGTGTACTCGAGCTGCCAGGGGTCGACCCACGGGTCGAGGCATTCGCCGCCGGCGAGCGCCGTCCACTCCACGACGCCGGGGGCGGCGGGCGCGGTCGGCCGGGGCGGCGCGGTAGACGGCTCGGGGCTCGGCGTCGCGCTCGGGGTCGGCTCGACGCTCGGGCTCGGCTCGGGGGCGGGCGCCGCCGTCCACTCCGGGATGCGCGTGCCGAGCAGGAACAGCCCCGCCAGCACGGCAACCGCCCCGAGGGTGATCGCGACGATGACGAGGATGCCCGGGCGGCGCCGCGCCGTCTCGCGCGCCCGCGCGCGGCGGCTGACGATCGCGGCCGCGGGCTCGCCAGCGGCGACCTGCGGCGACCCGGCCGCTTCCGGGCCCGCGGCCTGCGGCTGATCGGCGAGCGCGAGCGCCTCTGTCGGCACGTCCGCGCTCCCGCCCGGCGGCACCGCCGGCATCGCCTCCGTCGGCACGTCGACCGCGTCGAGCGCCTCGGTCTCCGGGCTCTCGTCGCGGCGATCCATGGGCGGTGCGGCCCTACGCGAGCCCGAGGTCGGCGAGCCCGATCGCGGCGCGGTACTCGTAGCCCGCCTCCTCGATCACCTGCTGGGCGCCGGTCGCGCGGTCGACGACGACCGCGACGGCGACGACGGTCGCGCCGGCGGCCTCGAGGGCCCGCGCGGCGGTGAGCGGCGAGCCGCCCGTCGTCGAGGTGTCCTCCAGCACGATGACGCGCTTGCCAGCGACGTCGGGGCCTTCGACCTGCTTGCCGCGGCCGTGATCCTTCGGCTGCTTGCGCACGACGAACGCGTCGTACGTCTTGCCGAGGGCAGCGCCCTGGTGCAGCACGGCGGAGGCGATCGGGTCGGCGCCCATGGTGAGCCCGCCGACGGCGGCGATGTCGGGGATGTCGTCGATGAGGTCGACCATGACCCGCCCGATGAGCGGCGCGACGCGGTGGTCGAGGCTGACCTTGCGCAGGTCGATGTAGTACGAGGCCTTCTTGCCGCTCGTGAGCGTGAAGTCGCCGTGGAAGACGGCCTCGTCGCGGATGTACTGGATGAGCTGCTCGCGGGCGTCGGTCACGACGGCCAGCCTACCGAGGGGCTCCGGGCGACCCGTGCCGAGCATCCGCCGCCCCCATACCGTGACCGCGCCGTCAGCCGCCCCGAATACGCTTGCCCGCATGCGCATCGCCACCTGGAACGTCAACTCGATCCGCACCCGGCACGCCCGCGTCGTCGACTGGCTCGTGAACGCCGACGTCGACGTGCTCGCGATGCAGGAGATCAAGTGCAAGGACGAGCAGTTCCCGCGCGAGGGCTTCGAGGCGGCCGGCTACGAGGTCATCACGTGGGGCCTCAACCAGTGGAACGGCGTCGCGATTGCCAGCCGCCTGCCGATGACCGACATCGAGGTCGGCTTCCGCGGCCAGCCCGGCTTCGCGAAGGGGCATGAGGGGCCGGATGCCCCGCTCGAGGCTCGCGCGCTCGGCGCCTCGATCGACGGGGTGCGCGTGTGGAGCCTGTACGTTCCCAACGGTCGCGCCCTCGACGACCCGCACTACGACTACAAACTGCGCTGGCTGCGCGCCCTCGCCGACCACACCGCGGCGTGGATGCGCGAGCACCCGGGCGCCCCGCTCGCCCTCACCGGCGACTTCAACGTCGCGCCGACCGACGCCGACATGGGCGACCCGAGCTTCGTGCCCGGCGTCTCGACCCACATCTCGCAGCGCGAGCGCGAGGCCTTCGCGCACTTCGAGACGATCGGGCTCACCGACGTGGTGCGGCCGATCGTGCCCGAGGGCTACACCTTCTGGGACTACAAGCAGCTGCGGTTCCCGCGCAACGAGGGCATGCGCATCGACTTCATCCTCGGCACGCCCAGCTTCGCTGATCGGGTGGTGGATGCCCGCATCGAGCGCGAGCAGCGCAAGGGCGACGCCCCGAGCGACCACGTTCCCGTGCTCGTCGAGCTCGCGGGCGACGACGATGACGACGACCGCCCGATGATCTTCTGAGTGACCGCCGGGCCGCACCGGAGGCCCGGTCGAGGGGTCGCGGCTAGGCTCGTCACCCGTGGGTATCGACGAGTGGGCCATCGCCATCATGGAGTCGCTCGGCGTCGTCGGCGCCGGGCTGCTCGTCGCGATCGAGAGCCTGTTCCCGCCGATCCCGAGCGAGATCATCCTGCCGCTCGCCGGGTTCACGGCCAGCCAGGGCTCGTTCCCGCTCGTCGGCGCGATCGTGGCCACCACGATCGGGTCGCTCGTGGGCGCCCTCGGGCTGTACCTGCTCGGGCGCTACGTGGGCGTCGCGCGTCTGCGCCGCTGGGCCGACAGGGTGCCGCTCATGAGCTCGGGCGACGTCGACAAGGCGATGGTGTGGTTCGGCAAGCACGACAAGGTCGCCGTGCTCACGGGCCGGTTCGTGCCGATCGTGCGCAGCCTCGTGTCGATCCCCGCCGGTGTCGAGCGCATGAACCTGGGCCTCTTCCTGCTGCT
Organism: Microcella alkalica; assembly: GCF_014595885.1. GTDB lineage: Bacteria > Actinomycetota > Actinomycetes > Actinomycetales > Microbacteriaceae > Microcella > Microcella alkaliphila_B. The sequence continues at coordinate 478,693 of NZ_JABUKC010000003.1, forward strand.
GACGCTCATCGGCTCGGGGCTGTGGAACACGCTGTTCATCACGCTCGGGTTCCTGCTCGGCGAGAACTGGACGGTCGTCGAGGGCTTCATGGGGCAGTACTCGCGCGTCATCCTCGTCATCGCGGTGCTCGCGCTCGCGGTGATCATCGTGCTGCGCATCCGTCGCCACCGTCGCGAGAACCGCGCGGGCGATCCCAGCGCCGACATCTAGCCGCCGCCGACCCCCGTCAGCGCGGCGCGAGCAGCGCCGCCACGACGACGAGCGCGGGCACGGCGAGCGCCGTCGTGATGAGCACGGCGTCGCGCGCGACGACCGTGGCGCGGTCGAAGCGCTGCGCGTACTGGAACACGTTCTGCGCAGCCGGCAGCGCTGCGAGCGTGACGACCGTGAACAGCTGCTGCCCCTCGAGCCCGGCCGCGACGCCGACGCCCCACGCCGCGAGCGGCATGCCGACGAGCTTGAGCGTCGAGGCAAGCAGCACGTCGCGGCGCCCCGATCCGGGGGCGAGGATGCGCTGGCCGGTGAGCGAGAGCCCGAGCACGAACAGCACGACCGGCACCGCCGCGGCCCCCAGCAGCCGGAACGGCTCCATGACCGGGTCGGGCACCTCGAGGCCGGTGACGGCGATGACGAGCCCGAGGGCCGAGCCGATGATGAGCGGGTTGCGCACCGGCTGCGCGAGCACCCGACCAAGCGAGACCCGCCCGCTCGTCGACACGTCGAGGATCGTCAGCGCGATGGGCGCCAGCACGATGAGCTGCCAGAGGATGACCGGCGCGACGAGCGCGGGGTCGCCGAGCACGTACGCCGCGAGCGGCAGGCCGATGTTGTTCGCGTTCGTGTAGCCCGACGCGAGCGCCCCGATCGTGGACTCGGCCGCCCCGCGCCGCCACACCAGCCGCGCCACCACGACGTACGCGACGATGACGAGCGCCGAGGCCGCCGCCGACACGGGCAGCAGGGCGGAGAAGATCTGCCGCACGTCGGCGTCGGCGAGCACCGTGAACAGCAGCGCGGGCGAGAAGACGAAGAACGCCGAGCGGCCGAGCACCTGCGCGGCGTGGGGCCCGAGCACGCCCGTGCGGCCGGTGAGCCAGCCGACGGCGACGATCGCGCCGATGATCGCGAACCCCGTCAGCACTCCGGCCATGCGACCAGTCTTCCGGATGCCCGCGCGCGCTTCGTGCGCGCGCCGATCCGAGCGTGCAGCGGCCCGCAAACGCAACGAAGCTGCATCGGTCGCGGCAGCCGCGCGGCTCTCGTGCGCTGAGCGCAACCAAAATCGGCGGATTCCCGCATACGCTCGAAGGGCATCCGTCTCAGCGTGCCGTCGGCGCGCGCGGGTGCGCGTTCCCGAGCGACCGAAGGAGGACTCATGACCGACACCGCACGCATCGCCGCGCCCGTCATCGGAGAGCCCGAGGTCGTCGAGGACGCCAGCCCGCTCGAGGGCCCCACCGCCGTCGCGATCGTCGCCGACCCGCAGTGGGCGGCACTCAAGACGGCGGCCGAGGCGATTCGCCCGCACCAGATCAAGGACGGCTCGATCCCCGACGAGTCGGTGCACACCGAGGCGGCCCACCACGTCGGCGTCATCGTCGAGGCCCTGCGGCACTTCGCGCCGCGCATCCCCTACGACACCGACTACCTGCTCGCCGCCGCCCGCGACTTCGAGGCCTGGCGCGACGGCGGCTTCGGCGTGCCCGACTTCTACGACGCGCTCGACGCGTTCCGGCCCGCCGCGCAGCGTCGCGACGGCGTCGCGCACCTCGTCGTCTTCCCGATGTACACGCAGAACGGCTCGACCGACCGCCTCATCGAGGCCGTCGTGTTCGAGGTCATCTGGCCCGACTTCATCGCCGAGCTCGAGGCGACCGAGTACGGCAACGCCCTCTACCTGGGTCTGCGCTTCGCCGACTTCACGCCGGGCTACGACACCAACTCGGCCGTGCTCTTCCCCGAGTCGGTCGCCGTCACCCCGCGCGTGCCGGCCGGCGCCCCCGAGGGCTCGCCCGCGCAGCTGCCCGTCTTCACGTGGGGCGCGATCTTCGCCGACCGCGAGGCCGCCCGCTACCGCCGGGTCGTGCGCGCCGCCGCCGAAATCACCAAGCTCGAGCTGCCCGAGGGCGCCGCGCGCATGCTCGACGACCAGCAGCTCACCGAGCGCACGTTCGTGATGTGGGACATGATCCACGACCGCGCCCACATGCGCGGCGACCTGCCGTTCGACCCGTTCATGATCAAGCAGCGCATGCCGTTCTTCCTCTACACGCTGGAGGAGCTGCGCTGCGACCTCACCGCCTTCCGTGAGGCCGTGCGCCTGCAGCGCGACCCCGCCACGGATGCCGTCACGCGCGAGCACGCCCAGCTGGTGCAGTACGCGGTCATCTTCGATCGCATCTTCCGCTTCTCGATCACCGGCAGCCGCACCCGCAACTACGACGGCGTCGGCGGCCAGCTGCTCTTCGCATGGATGCACCAGAAGGGCGTGCTGCACTGGACCGACACGCAGCTCGCCATCGACTGGGAGGCCGTGCCCGACGTCGTCGTCGCGCTCAGCGACGCGATCAACGACCTCTACTGGGCCTCGATCGACCGCCCGAAGGGCGCGCACTGGCTCGCCGCGTACGAGCTCGTCTCGTCGACGCTGACCCCGCACCCCGCCTCGCGCTGGGCGAAGGGGCTGCCGCAGGAGGTGCTCGAGGGTCCGCTCAAGGGCTGGACCGACCTCGTGATGGACGACGAGTTCCCGCTGTCGATGTTCTTCGAGGCGCTGCAGAAGAAGATGGCGGTCGTCATCGAGTCGACCGCCGGCATCACGGGGTCTATGGACACCGCCGCGACCGACGCCGCATGAGTGCGGAGGCTAGCCTCGACGGCATGACCGACCCCAGCGCCGCCCTCTCCTCTGCGCACGACCGCACGGTCGTCGTCGCCGGAGCGGGCGGCGCCGCGGGCCGCGAGGTGTGCGCCGCTCTGACCGCGGCCGGCGCCCACGTCGTCGCCGTCAGCTCGCGCCCCGACACGATCGAGGAGATCGCGGCGGCCGAGACCCACGCCCTCGACCTCGCCGACACGGATGCCGTAGCCGCGTGGGCGCGCGCGCTCCGCTCCCGCCGCCCCTCCATCGACGGCCTCATCCACCTCGTCGGAGGCTGGCGACCCGGGGCCTCCGACGACGACTGGGAGTGGCTCGAGCGCCGAGTGCTCACGACCCTGCGGGTGACCTCGCGCGAGCTGCGCGACGACCTCAGCGCCTCGAGCGCGGGGCGCTTGGCGATCGTGAGCAGCGCATCCGTCGCCTCGCCCCGCTGGGGCATGGTCAACTACGTGACCCTCAAGGCGGCCGCCGAGACCTGGGTGGCCGCGATCGCCAACGGCTGGCGCGTGAAGGGCACCCCGACCGCGGCCGTCACGTTCGTCGTCGAGTCGCTCGACGGCGAGGGCGTCGGCGACGCGCTCGCGCAGTCGATGGCCTCGCTCTGGGAGCTGCCGCACGAGCAGCTCAACGGCGTCGTCGCGACGCTCGGCGACGACGCGGGCGCCGCGTAGCGACACCCGACCGCGGCGGCCGAGCGTCGTCGTCTCCGTCGCACGACGGATGCCGAGCCGCGCTCAGCGCCGCTACGGTGCTGGGGTGACCGCCTTCGAGACCGACGCCGACGGGCACTGGATGCGCCCCTCGCCCGGCCGCGGGGGCATGCGCGCCGACGGGCTGCTCGCCCTCGCGATCGCGCTCGGCGCGATCTTCGCGATCGTGCTCTACGCCTCGGCCGGCTTCTTCGACGAGCCACCGGAGCCGTGGCACGCGGCCCTCATGGTGCTCGGCGTCTCGGGCCCGCTCGTGTGGCGGCGCACGCATCCGATCACCGTCACGGTCGTCATCTCGGTCGTCTACTTCTTCGGCATCACCAACGAGGTGCCGGAGGTGCTGTTCAGCAACATCGCCCTGTTCTCGGCGATGTACTCGATCGGCGCGTGGAGCCGCAGCCGCCGCGCGGCGCGGATCAGCCGCATCATCATCGTCGCCGCGATGTTCGGCTGGCTGTTCTGGAGCGCGACGCAGGCCGCCTTCGACACGAGCCTCGTCGCCGACGACGTCGAGATCGGGTTCATCGCCCCCGGCGTGGCGTTCGGCCTCATCACGCTCATCACGAACGTGCTCTACTTCGCCGGCGCCTGGGCGTTCGGCGACCGCGCCTGGCTCGCCGCCCGCGAGCGCGCGACGCTCGAGGCCCGCACCGACGAGCTCGCCCGCGAGCGCGAGCGCACCGCCGCGCAGGCCGTCGCGCTCGACCGCGTGCGCATCGCCCGCGAGCTGCACGACGTCGTCGCCCACCACGTCTCGGTCATGGGCATCCAGGCGGGCGCGGCGCGACGCGCGCTGGCCGGCGGCGACGACGGCGGCCGCGCGGCCGCGAGCACGGCGCTCGAGGCGATCGAGCAGTCGGCGCGCGACGCCGTCGACGAGCTGCACCGCCTCGTGTCGACCCTCCGCGGCGCCGACACCGCCCCCGGCGACCCCGGCGACGGGCCCAGCACGCGCGGCGTCGCCCAGCTCGGCGCGCTCGTCGACGACGTCGAGCTCGCCGGGCGTCGCGCCCGACTGCAGGTCGTCGGCGACCCCGTGCCGCTCTCGCCCGTCATCGACACGACCCTCTACCGCATCGCGCAGGAGGCCGTGACGAACAGCCTCAAGCACGCGGGGGCGAGCGCGAGCATCGACGTGCGGCTGCGGTTCGCGGCCGACGCCGTCGAGCTCGAGGTGGCCGACACGGGGCTCGGCGAGCGCCGGGCATCCACCGCCTCAACGCCCGGCAGCGGGCTCGGCCAGCTCGGCATGCGCGAGCGGCTCGCGGCCATCGGCGGCACCCTCGAGGCGGGATCCCGTAGCCGCGGCGGCTACCTCGTGCGGGCGCGCGTGCCGCTCGTCGTAGAGGAGCGCGCGTGACGGGGCCGATCCGCGTGCTGCTCGTCGACGACCAGGAGCTCGTGCGCGCCGGCTTCCGCGTCATCCTGCAGTCGGAGCCCGGCATCGAGGTCGTCGGCGAGGCGCGCGACGGCGCGGAGGCGGTCGAGGCCGCCGCGCAGCTGCGCCCCGATGTCATCTGCATGGACGTGCAGATGCCCGGCCTCGACGGCCTCGAGGCGACCCGACGCATCCGCGACGCCGCACCGGATGCCCGGAGCGCGTCGAGCGCGCAGCCGGCGGTGCTCGTGCTGACGACCTTCGATCGCGACGACTACCTGTTCGCGGCGCTCGAGGCGGGCGCAAGCGGGTTCTTGCTGAAGACCGCGAGTCCGGAGAAGCTCATCGAGGCGGTGCAGGTGGTCGCCGCGGGCGACGCGCTGCTCGCGCCCGACGTGACGCGGCGCGTCATCGAGCGCGCCGCGGGCGGCGGCGAGGGCGACGGCGGCGCGCCGGCCCCGCGCACGCCCGACCCGCGGCTCGACGAGCTCACCGAGCGCGAGCGGGAGGTGCTCGAGCTGCTCGCGCGCGGCCGCAGCAACGCCGAGATCGCTCGCGAGCTGTGGCTCGGCGAGGCGACCGTGAAGACGCACGTGTCGAAGATCCTGCTCAAGCTCGGGCTCCGCGACCGCGTGCACGCCGTCGTGTTCGCCTACGAGCACGGCGTCGCCGTGCCGGGCGAGGGCGACGCCGGCTGAGCTTCCGCCTCGGGGCCGCGTCGGGTCTCCTCCGCGCGGCGGAGGGGCGACGGGCAGCACCCGCCGTGCGACGGATGCCGCGGAACGCTCGACTTCGTAGCGTGGGGTGACGACGGAAGGAGCATCCATGCTCGAGATCAGAGGCGCGACCAAGCGCTTCGGCGACCGCACCGTGCTCGACGACGTGACCTTCACGGTCGGCCGCGGCCGACTCACCGGGTTCGTCGGCGGCAACGGGGCGGGCAAGACCACGACCATGCGCATCCTGCTCGGGGTGCTGCAGCCCGACGCGGGCGAGGTGCTGCTCGACGGCAGGGCCATCGGGGCGGATGACCGGCGCGGGTTCGGCTACATGCCCGAGGAGCGCGGCCTGTACCCGAAGATGCGCGTGCACGAGCAGCTCATCTACCTGGCCCGGCTGCGCGGCATGCGCGCGGCCGACGCGAGCGCCGCCGCCGACGAGCTCATCGACCGGCTCGAGCTCACCGAGCGGCGCGACGAGCCCATCGAGAAGCTCTCGCTCGGCAACCAGCAGCGCGCGCAGATCGCCGCCGCGCTCGTGCACGACCCGAGCGTGCTCGTGCTCGACGAGCCGTTCTCGGGCCTCGACCCGATGGCGGTCGAGACCGTGCTCGGGGTGCTCGCCGAGCGGGCCGCCCGCGGCGTGCCGGTGCTGTTCTCCAGCCATCAGCTCGACCTCGTCGAGCGGCTGTGCGACGACATCGTCGTCATCGCCGAGGGCCGCATCCGCGCCGCCGGCACCCGCGACGAGCTGCGCGCCGCGAACGCCGGCCGCCAGTGGGAGCTCGAGGTCGGTGACGACGCCGGCTGGGTGCGCGCCCTGCCGCACATCGCGGTCGTCGAGTTCGACGGCGACTACGTGCTCTTCGAGGCCGAACCGGAGGCCGCGCAGTCGGTGCTGCGCGAGGCCTCCGAGCGCGGCGCGGTCACCCGCTTCGCCCCGCGCCGCCCCACCCTGACCGAGATCTTCCGAGAGGTCGTGCAGTGATGACCACCAGCTCCTCCTCCCCCGCCGCGCTGCCGCGCCCGAGCCTGCGCGCCTCCGTCGCGCTCGTCGCCGGGCGCGAGATCACCTCGCGCGTGCGCTCGAAGTCGTTCCTGATCTCCACCGTGATCCTCGTGCTGTTCGTCATCGGCGGCATCGTCGGCTCGCACCTGTTCTCGTCGAGCCAGGGCGACACCCGCGTCGCCGCCGTCGGCGAGGTCGCGGCCGCGCTCGACGACGCCGACGGCGTCGAGGTCGAGGAGGTCGCCACGACCGCCGAGGCGGAGGCCCTCGTGCGCGACGGCGAGGTCGAGGCGGCCGTCGTGCCGCTCGCCGACGCCGAGCCCGGCGCCCCCGCCGTGGAGGTCGTCGCCCTCACCGATGCGCCCAGCGCGCTCGTGCAGGCGCTCTCGATCGCGCCCGAGGTGCGGCTGCTCGACCCGTCGCCGGTCGACCAGGGTCTCGGGTTCCTCATCTCGTTCGCCTTCGGCATCGTGTTCTTCACCGCCGCGATCACGTTCGGCGGCACCGTCGCGCAGAGCGTCGTGGAGGAGAAGCAGACGCGCATCGTCGAGATCCTGCTCACGGCGGTGCCGGCGAAGGCGCTGCTCGCTGGCAAGGTCATCGGCAGCTCGGCGCTCGCGCTCGGGCAGATCGTGCTCATCGCCGTCGCGGCCGCGCTGTCGCTCATGCTCACCGGGCAGGACGTGCTGCTGACCGATCTCGGCCCGGCAGCCGTCTGGTTCCTTGTCTTCTTCGCGGTCGGCTTCGTGCTGCTCGCGGCGATGTTCGCCGCGTCGGCGGCGCTCGTCTCGCGCATGGAGGACGTCGGCACGGTCATCCAGCCGGTCACGTGGCTCGTGATGCTGCCGTACTTCCTCATCATCTTCTTCAACGACAACGAGACGGTGCTCACCGTCATGTCGTACGTGCCGTTCTCGGCCCCGGTCGGGATGCCCGTGCGCATCTTCCTCGAGCAGTACCAGTGGTGGGAGCCCCTCGTCGCGCTCGGCATCCTCGCCGCCACGACGGTCGTCATCGTGCAGCTCGGGGCGCGGATGTACCGCAACTCGCTGCTCCGCACGGGGGCGCGCGTGCCCCTCGCCGAGGCGCTGCGCGGCTAGCGTCGCGCCGGGCTCCAGCCGGGGTCGCGCGGGCGCTCGTCCGCGCGGCCCCGGTGGAGCATCCGGCTGGAAGAATGATGCGGTGACCCGACTCCACGACATCACCTACCGCGGCTTCGCGAGCGACAACTACGCCGGCGTGCACCCCGAGGTGCTGCAGGCCATCGCCGAAGCCAACGAGGGCCACCAGGTGGCCTACGGCGACGACCAGTACACGGCCCGCCTGGCCGAGGTGATCCAGCAGGAGTTCGGCGAGCAGGCGCAGGTGTTCCCCGTCTTCAACGGCACCGGGGCGAACGTGCTCGCCCTCACCTCCCTCATGCCGCGCTGGGGCGCCGTCATCGCGAGCGGAACTGCGCACATCCACACCGACGAGGGCGGGGCGCCCGAGCGCGTCAGCGGCCTCAAGCTCTTCACGGTGCCCACGCCCGACGGCAAGCTCACCCCCGAGCTCATCGCCACCGAGGCCTTCGGCTGGGGCGACGAGCACCGCGCGCAGCCGCTCGCGGTGAGCATCACCAACTCGAGCGAGGTCGGCACGATCTACACGCCCGACGAGGTGCGGGCGATCGCCGACTACGCGCACGAGCACGGCATGGCCCTGCACCTCGACGGCGCCCGGGTCTGGAACGCCGCCGCCGCCCTCGGCACCTCGCTGCGCGCGTTTACCGCCGACGCCGGCGTGGACGTGCTCTCGCTCGGCGGCACGAAGAACGGCCTGCTCGGCGCCGAGGCGATCGTCGTGCTCGACCCCTCGCGCGTCGAGGGGCTCGTCTACCTGCGCAAGATGAACATGCAGCTGGCGAGCAAGATGCGCTTCATGTCGGCGCAGCTGCTGACGCTGTTCGACGGTGGGCTGGGCATCCGCTCGGCGGCGCACGCGAACGCGATGGCGGCGCGCCTGCGGGCGGGCCTCGATCGCCTCGTGGCGACGGGCGCCGTGCCGGAGGGCTCGCTCGGCTTCAGCCAGGCGACCGAGGCGAACGCCGTCTTCGCGCTGCTCGACAACGCGGCGGCCGACCGCATCCGCGAGCGCGTGCGCTTCTACGACTGGGATCGCGCCCGCGGCGAGGTGCGCTGGATGTGCGCCTTCGACACCACCGAGGATGACGTCGACGCGTTCATCGCGATCGTGCGCGAGGAGCTGAACCGGTAGGTTCGCTCGGCACTTGCCGCATCTATCGACTTTCGATAGCCTATCGACTCTCGATAGATCGGAGTCGTCATGCCCCGCTGGTCCAGCACCGCCCTGCTCGTCCTCCTCGGCCTCCTCGCCGCGGGGCTGCTCTTCGGGCAGCTGCGGTGGATCCCCGCGCTCGCCGACACCGAGCTGCGCGAGAACCCGTCGGCGGGCCCGGCCGTCGCGCTGGTGAGCATTGCGGGCATCGCGCTCGGCGTGTGCGGAGAGCTCGCGCTGCTCGCGATCGCGCGGCTCGTGCTGATGGTGCGGCGCGGCCGCATCTTCGACGCGCGCGCCTTCCGCTGGGTGAACGTCATCATCGGCGCCGCCGCGGCGGCGAGCGCGATCGTGCTCGCGGTGCTCGTCGTCGCCGAGGCGACCGACGGCGACGGGCCGGGCGAGCTGCCTCCCGGCATCGGAGCGCTCATGGTCGGCGTGGTGCTCGCGCTCGCCGCGCTCGCCCTGCTCATGGTCGTCATGAAGGCGCTGCTGCGGCAGGCTGTCGCCCTCGACGCCGAGCTGCGTGAGGTGGTCTGATGGCCATCGTCATCTCGATCGATCGCCTGCTGACCGAGCGGGGGATGTCCGTGGGCGCCTTCGCCGACGCGATCGGCATCACGCCGGCGAACGTCGCGGTGCTGAAGAACGGCCGCGCGAAGGCGGTGCGCTTCACGACCCTCGACGCGATCTGCCGGGTGCTCGACTGCCAGCCGGGCGACCTGCTGCAGTGGGTGCCCGACGACGGGGGCTCGCCGAGCGCCTGAGCCTTCGGCCGCCCAGAGCGCTCCAAGGGCGGCCGCCGAGACTGGAGGCATGAGCGCCGAGACCCCCGAGCCGCGCATCCTGCGCCCCGGCGACCCCGGGTACGACGCGGCCGCGCACGCCCGCCCCACGACGCCCGCCCGCTCGGCGGCTCGCGCGGCCCGCGAGGCGATCCGCCGCAACCCGCGCCTCGATTCGGCCTACCGCACGGGCGTGAAGGTCGTCGGCGGCACGACGGTCGGCCTCGGCATCGTGCTCATGCCGCTGCCCGGCCCCGGGGCGCTCATCGCCCTCGGCGGCCTCGCGATCCTCGGCACCGAGAACGAGCGCGCACGTCGCCTCAATCAGCGCGGCGTCGCCCTGGCGAAGCGGGCGGCGGATGCGGCGCGCGCCCGCCGCGAGGCGCGTCGCCAGCCCGGCCCGTCCGTCTGACCCCACGGACGACGCCGCGACGGCGCTGAGTCGCACGGCCCGCCCGGCCGCCCGCGGCGTAGCGTGGGCGTCATGCGATTCGGACTCTTCATTCCCCAGGGCTGGCGCCACGACCTCGTCGACATCGAGCCGAACGACCAGTGGGCGGTGATGAAGCGCCTGGCGCAGCACGCCGACGCCGGGCCGTGGGAATCCATTTGGGTCTACGACCACTTCCACACCGTGCCGGTACCGAGCGACGAGGCGACGCACGAGGCGTGGACGCTCATGTCGGCCTTCGGCGCCGTGACCGAACGCGTGCGCCTCGGCCAGATGTGCACGTGCATGGGCTACCGCAACCCCGCGTATCTCGCCAAAGTCGCCGCGACGGTCGACCACGTCTCGGGCGGGCGCGTCGAGATGGGCATCGGCGGCGGCTGGTACGAGCACGAGTGGAACGCGTACGGCTACGGCTTCCCCGAGATCGGCGACCGCCTGCGCATGCTCGACGAGGGCGTGCAGATCATGCGGCAGGCCTGGTCGGAGGGGCGCGCGACGCTCGACGGCCGCTACTACCAGGTCGATGGCGCGATCGTGCGTCCGCTGCCGGTGCAGGAGGGAGGCATCCCCCTGTGGATCGCCGGCGGAGGCGAGAAGGTGACGCTGCGCATCGCGGCGCAGTACGGCCAGTACACGAACTTCGCCGGCGACCCGGAGGAGTTCACGCGCAAGAGCGAGATCCTGCGCGGGCACTGCGAGCGGCTCGGCACGAGCTTCGAGGCGATCACGCGCTCGTCGAACTTCAACACGGTCGTGGGCCGCGACGAGGCTGAGGTCGCCGACCGCATCGCCGCGATCGAGGCGCGCCTGACGCGCTACATCGGCGAGGAGCGCGCGACGAAGGCCGTCGCCGACCTGCGCAGCGGCGCGGGGCTCGCGGGCACGCCCGAGCAGATCGTCGAGAAGCTGCGGGGGCTCGAGAAGCTGGGCATGACGTACGCGATCACGTACTTCGCCGAGGCGGCGTACGACACGAGCGGCATCGAGCTGTTCGAGCGCGAGGTCATGCCGGCCCTCGTCGACTGAGCGGCGGATGCTCGGCGCGCGCCGCGACCGCGCGCCGAGCCGCACCGCCCGAGGCCGCGCCCGGCCCCACCGCGCGAGGCCACACCGCGCGAGGCCGCGCCGAGCCGAGCCACGACCGGGCCGCGACGCGCCAAGTCGCCACGCGGCGCGCTCACACCGCGCCGCGCCGCCCCTGACATCACCGCGCCGAGCCCAGCCGCAATCGCCGACATGCTCGCTCTCGCCAGACTCTGCGAACTTCGGAAGATCGTGAACACGGTTCGCGAAGTTCCGCGTTTCGCAGAGTCTGCGGGACGGTGAACGGCTCAGCTGGGTGGGACCGCAGTGCAGATCAGACGGGGACAGCCAGGACGTTGCATCGCAGCGGGCTTGGTGCGACCGTCGGGGCGCTACTGGCAAGGTGCGGCACGGCTCGCGCGACCGCGCCGGTCGGTTGGCGGGCTGGCGGGCTGGCGGGCTGGCGGGCTGGCGGGCTGGCGGGCTGGCGGGCTGGCGGGCTGGCGCAGGCTTGCAGAACTCCGGCGCGGGTGAACGCTGCTCGCCTGATCCGGAGTTCTGCAAGCCTGCGCCAGACGCCCGATCCCCGATCCCCGATGCCCCTGGGCCGAAGCGGGGTGCGGCGAGCGCCGATGAGCATCGCCAACCGGCTCGGCCTCGTCGTCGCTCGGCGATAGGGTTGCCCTCCCCCTGAGCAGCGAGGAGCACCCGTGACCCCGACGACCCTCGGCGAGGCCGCCCTCGCCGGCATCCTCGCCGGCTACGCGATCGCGATCCCGGTCGGCGCGATCGCCGCGCTGCTCATCACCCTCGGCGCCCAGCACGGGGCGCGCACCGCCGCGGGCGGCGCGCTCGGCGCCGCGACCGTCGACGGCGTCTACGCCACCGTCGCCGTCGTCGCCGGCGCCGCCGTCGCGCCGCTCATCGCGCTCATCGAGGAGCCGCTGCGCTGGATCTCCGTCGCCGTGCTCGTCGTGCTCGCCATCATGATCGCGCTGCCCGGCCTGCGGCGCGCCCGCACGCCGGCGACCCCGCCGCCCGGCGACGCGGATGCGCGGCTCGCCGCCCCCGCGCCCGCCCCCGGCACCACGACCCGCACGCGCCGCACCCCCGCCCTGCGGCTCTTCCTCACCGTCGGCGGCCTCACGCTCGTGAACCCCGTGACCGTCGTCTACTTCGCCGCGCTCGTGGGCAGCTCGACCCTCGCCGCGGACGCCGGCTGGGGCGCACGCGCCGTCTTCGTCCTCGCCGCCTTCGCCGCATCCCTCAGCTGGCAGCTGCTGCTCACGACCGCCGGCGCGCTCGTCGGCCGCGCGCTCACCGGCCCCGTCGGCGCGCGCGTCACCGCGCTCCTCGGCGGAGCGCTCATCCTCGTGCTCGCCGTGCGCGCCGCCCTCGGAGCCTGAGAGCGGCCGCCTAGCCCTTCATGCCCGTCGTCGCGATGCCGTCGACGAAGTGGCGCTGTCCGACGAAGAACAGGATGATCATCGGCAGCGTCGTGATGACCGAGGCCGTGATGATGATCTCCCAGTTCCAGTTGCCGCCGAAGCCGAACTGGTCGACGAGCGCCTTCAGCCCGCGCGGGATCGTGAACGTCTCACTGTCGCGCAGGTAGATGAGCGGCGTCATCAGATCCGTCCACGCCGCCTGCGCCTCGAACAGCAGCGCGATGATGAACGCTGGCTTCGCCAGCGGCAGCGCGATGGACCAGAACAGCCTGACGTTGCCGGCGCCGTCGATCCGCGCCGCCTCGAACACGTCGCGCGGCAGGCCGAGGAAGAACTGCCGCAGCAGGAACACGTAGAACGCGCTGCCGAACAGGTTGCCCGCCCACAGCGGCACGAGCGTCCCGGTCATGCCGAGCGCGTTCCAGATGAGAAAGGTCGGGATCATCGTCACCGCACCGGGCAGCATCATCGTCGCGAGCACGAACCCGAACAGCACGCCGCGACCCTTGAACCGGAAGTACGCGAACCCCCACGCGACCATCGCGCTCGACATCGCCACCGTCACCGCGGCGAGCACCGTCACGATCACCGTGTTCATGAGCCACACCGCGAGCGGCGCCTCGAGCCACACGTCGATGTAGTTCTGGGGGGTGAACGTCTGCGGGATCAGCCGGTTGTCGAACACCTCGCCGCGCGGCTTGAACGACGCCGCCACGAGCCACGCGAACGGGTACATGAACAGCAGGCTGAGGGCGATGAGGGCGGCCCGATTGAGGATGCGCCCCACCTGCCGCCGCCGCCGGTGGTTGCGCGGGCGCGGAGCGCGCGCGACCTCGGCGCGGGCATCCGCCGCCTGATCACGGATGCCCGTGGCCGTCGTCAGACCGAGCGCGCCGGCCGCCTGCGTGGTCACTTCTGGCCACCCTCGTAGTAGACCAGGCGCTTCGAGACGACGAACTGGATCGCCGTGACGACCATGATCACGAGGAACAGCACCCACGCGAGCGCGGAGGCGTACCCCATGTTGAAGAACTCGAAGGCCTGCCGGAACAGGTAGATGACGTAGAACAGCGCCGCATCCGACTGGAACGAATCGCCGCCGGCGCCGAAGAACGCCGTGTACGCCTCGGTGAAGGTCTGGAACCCGGCGATCGTGTTGACGACGGCGAGGAAGAACAGCGCGGGGCTGATCATCGGCAGCGTGATGCGCGTGGTCTGCTGCCACAGGTTCGCGCCGTCGATCGTCGCCGACTCGGTCAGCTCGCGCGGCACGTTCTGCAGCGCCGCGAGCAGGATGATCACGGCCGAGCCGATCGACCACAGGCTCATGAGCACGAGGCCCGGCTTCACCCACGCCGGGTCGGTCGTCCAGTACGGGCCCTGGATGCCGATCGAGCCGAGCGCCTCGTTGATGAGGCCGTCCTGCCCGTTGAACAGCAGCAGGAACAGCACGCCCACCGCGACCGCGGGCGTCATCTTCGGCAGGAAGAACAGCGTGCGGAAGAAGCCCGCCGACCGCCCCGCCCGCTGCAGCAGCATCGCCAGCACGAGCGCGACGCCGATGTGCGACGGCACGTACAGCGCCGTGTAGATGAGCGTGTTGAGCAGCGACTGCCCCACGCGCGGGTCGTCGACGAGGCGCTCGTAGTTCTCGAAGCCGGTCAGCTGCGCGGGGCTGATGCCGTCGTAGTCGGTGAACGACAGGTAGAGGCTGTAGCCGATCGGCCACGCGGTGAAGATCGCGAAGCCGATGAGCCACGGCGAGATAAAGCCGAGCGCCGCGAGCGTGTTGCGGCGGGACGCCCGGCGCCGGGCCGCGGAGGGCGGCGGCATCGTGCGGCCGCCCTCCCCGCGCGCGACCTCGCGGTCGAGCGCGGCTGGCACCGCGGCGGGCTCCGCACCCGGGGGGATGCGCTGGGTGGTGGTCATCGCTGGGCCTCGGGCTACTCGGCGTCGGCCTCGGCCCAGGCCTCGTCGAGCGCGGCCTGCGCCTCCTCCTGGGCGGTGGCGAGAGCATCCGCCGGCTCGGCGTCGCCGGCGAGCACGCCGTTGATCGCGTCCGTCCAGATGCGCGTGAACTCGGCGTCGGCCGGGTTGGCCGGCATCGACACGGCGGCCTCGTTCGCCTCGTACATCGCGTCGATGCCCGCCTGCCACGGCTCGTCGGCGTCGGAGAGCAGACCGCGGATCTCCTCGTCGGCCCGCGTGTTGCCGGTCAGCACCCCCGTGAAGACGCCGCCCTCGCTCTCGCGGGCCTCCTTGCGCGCCTCGGCCGCCTCGACCCACGTGTCGACCTGCGTCATCGTGGTGGCGTAGCGGCAGGCGGCCGTGCCGTTGTCGGTGCCCGCGGGCACCGCCCAGGCCTGACCCCCGGCGAACGCGATCGGCTCGCCCTCGGGCGTGCGCACGGCGTCGAACGCGAGCGGGGCATCCGGGCTCACGTCGTTGAGCACGTTGAGGTACCACTGCTCCATCGGCATCGCACCGAGCTCGCCTGCGGCGAACTGGTTGCCCTCGCCGAAGAAGTCGGCCGAGTCGCGGAACGCCTTCACGGCCGAGAAGCCGCCCTGCGACTCGTAGATGCCGACCGCCCATTCGAGCGCCTCGACCGCGGCCGGGTCGTCGAGGTTGGCGGTGCGGCCGTCCTCCGACAGCAGGTCGACGCCGCGGGCCTTCGCCCACAGCGGGAAGAACTCGGGCAGCTTGCTGTCGACGCCGATGACCTGCAGGTCGTCGCCCGAGCGCTGCACGAGCGCCTCCGCCGCGGCGCTCATCGCCTCCGGGTCGGAGCCGTTGACGTCGTCGATCGAGACGCCGGCCGCGTCGAGCAGCTCGCTGTTGGCCATCGTCAGCTGCACCTGGTTGAACTCGGGGATGCCGTAGATCTCGTCGTCGAAGGTGACCTGCGCGAGCGCCTCCTCGCGGTACTGCTCGGTGTCGACGCTCTCGCCGTCGACGCAGTCGGTGAGCGGCACGATCGCGCCGCGCGCGGCGAGCGAGCCGATCTGGGCGCGGCTGGCGTAGATGAGGTCGGGGGCGTCGCCCGCGGCGACCGCCGACAGGAACTGCTGGATGTCGAGCCCGCCCTCGACGAGCGTGACGTCGACCTCCGGGCCGAGGGCCTCGAGCGCGCGCTCGTGCCGCACCTCGGCGATCTCGTCGCCCAGGCCGAAGCCGACGATCTCGAGCTCGCCCGTCAGATTTGACTCGCCGCCGTACCAGGCCTGGCCATCGCCGGGGCCGTTCTGGGCGCCGCCGTTGGCGCAGGCGCCGAGCGTCAGGGCGGTGGCGGCGGCGAGCGCCGTCATGGGTAGCAGTCGTCGTGCGGTCATCGGAGTCTCCTCGTGGCATGCGTCGTGACCCCCGAACGGGGGACGAGCGCAGGCGACGCTACGACTGCTTCTCTCGGTGTACCAATGGCTTGACAGAAGCGCTTCTCGGCGCTTCACTGCCGCCTCGGTCGGGCTGCAGGGCGGCGATGGAGGATGCCCGCCCCGCGCCCGCGACCGCGTCAGGGGCGCAGCAGCACCTTGATCGCGCGCCGCTCGTCCATGGCCGCGTAGGCCTCGGCGACCTGGTCCAGCGGCAGCTCGAGGTCGAAGACGCGGCCCGGCTCGATCGTGCCGTCGAGCACGAGCGCGAGCAGCTGCTCGACATAGTTGCGCACGGGTGCGACGCCGCCCGCGACCCCGACGTTCGTGCCGAAGAGGGTGCGGATCGGCAGCTCCGCTCCGCCGCTCGGCACGCCAACGTAGCCGACGCGGCCGCCGGGGCGGGCCGACCGGATCGCCTGGTCCATCGACTCGGCGGTGCCGACGCACTCGAGCACGGCATCCGCGCCCAGCCCGTCGGTGAGCGCCCGCACGCGCTCGATTCCCTCATCGCCACGCTCGGTCACGATCTCGTCGGCGCCGAAGACGCGCGCGAGCTCCTGCCGCTCGGGTGTGCGCGACATCGCGATGATGCGGGCGGCGCCGAGCTGCTTCGCGGCGATGATGGCGCAGAGCCCGACGGCGCCGTCGCCGACGACCGCGACGGTCGAGCCCGGGCCGACGCCGGCGGAAACCGCGGCGTGCCAGCCGGTGCCCATGACGTCGCTGAGCGCGAGCAGGTGCGGCACGAGCGCGTCGTCGACGGGGCCCGGTACGGCGACGAGCGATCCGTCGGCGCTCGGCACGCGCACGAGCTCGCCCTGCGCGCCGTCGGCGAAGTGGCCGTCGCGATCGTCGCGGCCCCACCAGTTGCCGTTGAGGCACGAGGGGCTCACGCCGTTGCGGCAGTTCGCGCACGTCATGTCGCAGTCGTAGAACGGGGCGATGACGAAGTCGCCCGGCTTGACCGCGGTGACGTCTTCGCCGACCTGCTCGACGACGCCGACGAACTCGTGGCCGATGCGGCGCGGCTCCTTCGTGTCGGTGATGCCGCGGTAGGGCCACAGGTCGCTGCCGCACACGCACGCGGCGACGATCCGCACGATCGCATCGCGGCCGGTGCCGCTCAGCTGCGGGTCGGGCACCTGCTCGAGCCGGATGTCGCGGGGGCCGTGGATCACCGTTGCACGCATGGGGTCGACCGTACCGAGCGGCAGTGAGCGGTCGCTGGGCGCTGCGCGAGACCCGACGAGAACGGCGGATGCCCGTGGGGCGCACCCCGGGCATCCGCCGTTCGCGATCGGTCGGCCTACAGCGTCGGCACGTCCTCCATGCGGTCGACCGTGAGGCCGTCGCCCTCGACGTCGACGCGCACGACGTCGCCGTCGGCGATCTCGCCGGCGATGAGGGCGCGGGCGAGGCGGTCGTCGATCTCGTGCTGCATGAGCCGGCGCAGCGGGCGCGCGCCGTAGATCGGGTCGTACCCGCGCTCGGCGAGCCAGGTGCGCGCGCTCGGCGTGACGGCCAGCTGCAGGCGGCGGTCGGCGAGCCGACGCTCGAGGCGGTCGATCTGCAGCGAGACGATCTGCCCGAGGTCGTCGGTCGACAGCGGCGAGAACACGACGATGTCGTCGAGCCGGTTCACGAACTCGGGCTTGAAGGCCTGCCGCACGATGTCGTTGACGCCGCGCACCTTGGCGTCCCAGTCGAGGCTCGGGTCGATGAGCAGCTGCGAGCCGAGGTTCGAGGTGAGGATCAGGATCGTGTTGCGGAAGTCGACCGTGCGCCCCTGCCCGTCGGTCAGGCGCCCGTCGTCGAGCACCTGCAGCAGCAGGTCGAAGACCTCGGGGTGCGCCTTCTCGACCTCGTCGAGCAGGATCACCGA
Source organism: Microcella alkalica (assembly GCF_014595885.1). Lineage (GTDB taxonomy): Bacteria > Actinomycetota > Actinomycetes > Actinomycetales > Microbacteriaceae > Microcella > Microcella alkaliphila_B. Next base: position 496,631 of record NZ_JABUKC010000003.1, read on the forward strand.
GTAGGGGCGCCGCCGCACCGCCTCGGTCAGCTGGCCGCCCTGCTCGTAGCCGACGTAGCCGGGAGGGGCGCCGATGAGCCGCGAGACGCTGAACTTCTCGCCGTACTCGCTCATGTCGATGCGCACCATCGACTTCTCGTCGTCGAACAGGTAGTCGGCGAGCGCCTTCGCGAGCTCGGTCTTGCCGACGCCGGTCGGGCCGAGGAACAGGAAGCTGCCCGTCGGCCGGTCGGGATCGCTGATGCCGGCGCGCGTGCGCCGCACCGCCTCGCTCACGGCGACCACAGCATCCTTCTGCCCGATGATGCGCTTGCCGAGCTCGGCCTCCAGGGTCAGCAGCTTCTCCGTCTCGCCCTGCGTGAGCTTGTCGACGGGGATGCCCGTCCAGGCGGCTACGACGGCGGCGATGTCCTCGTCCGTCACCTGGTCGTTGACCATGCGCGGGCCGGCCTCGACGGTCTCGGCCTCGGCGAGCGCCGTCTCGATGCTCGGAATCACCTCGTAGTTGAGCTTCGACGCCTCCTCATAGCGGCCCTCGCGCATGGCGCGGTCGAGCGAGATGCGGGCGTCGTTGAGGCGCGTCTTGAGGTCGCCGACCGCGGTCAGGCTCGACTTCTCGGCCGCCCAGCGGCGCTCGAGGGCATCCCGCTGCTCGGTCTTCTCCTTGAGCTCGTCGCGCAGCTTCGCCAGGCGCGCCTTGCTCGCGTCGTCCTTCTCCTTCTTGAGCGCGAGCTCTTCGATCTCGAGGCGCGTCACGGCGCGCTTGAGCTCGTCGAGCTCGACCGGGCTCGACTCGATCTCCATCTTGAGGCGGCTGGCGGCCTCGTCGACGAGGTCGATCGCCTTGTCGGGCAGCTGACGGCTGGTGATGTAGCGATTGCTGAGGGATGCCGCGGCGACGAGGGCGCTGTCGGCGATCGCGACCTTGTGGTGGGCCTCGTAGCGCTCCTTGAGGCCGCGGAGGATGGCGACCGTGTCCTCCACGCTCGGCTCGCCGACGAACACCTGCTGGAAGCGGCGCTCGAGCGCGGCATCCTTCTCGATGTACTCGCGGTACTCGTTGAGGGTCGTCGCGCCGATGAGGCGCAGCTCACCGCGGGCGAGCATGGGCTTGAGCATGTTCGCGGCCGCGACGCTGCCCTCGCCGCCGCCCGCGCCCATGAGGGTGTGCAGCTCGTCGATGAAGGTGATGACCTGCCCGTTCGACTCGTCGATCTCCTTGAGCACAGCCTTAAGGCGCTCCTCGAACTCGCCGCGGTACTTCGCACCGGCGACGAGGGCCGCGAGGTCGAGGCCGACGAGCTGCTTGTCCTTGAGCGAGTCGGGCACGTCGCCGGCGACGATGCGCTGGGCGAGCCCCTCGACGACGGCCGTCTTGCCGACGCCGGGCTCGCCGATGAGCACGGGGTTGTTCTTCGTGCGGCGGCTCAGCACCTGGCTGACGCGGCGGATCTCGGCGTCGCGACCGATGACGGGGTCGAGCTTGCCGGAGCGCGCGATCTCGGTGAGGTTGACGCCGTACTGCTCGAGCGCGGTCTTCTGCTGCTCCTGGCTCGAGGGGGCGCCCTGCATGTTCGCCATGTGCGTGTCGGTCCTCTTGACGGGGTGGACGGAGCGCGGGCTCACAAGTTGAGTCTGCGTGACTCAAGTTTACGGCCGCGAGAGCGCATCGCGCCAGGGGGCCTGCACGCTCACGGCGAACGCGCGGAATGCAGTGCCTCTCGGTCGCCGCCCTCGCGACGAGGGGCCGTTGCCGGACCCCGCCAGCGCCCGGCGAGCACGCGGGGCCCGTGCTCCCGGCCGCCCGGCTCGCCTGCTCGCGACCTGGACAAGAGAGGGCACCTGGCCGACTCTCCGAACTGCGGAACATCGTGAAGTCCATTCGCGATATTCCGCCGTTTGCAGAGTCTCCGCGACAGGAACGCTGTGCAGCCGACGGCGGGAGCACGCGACCGGCGCGGGCGGGTGCGCGCAGCACCAGGACGGCGAGCAGCAGACGGAGCGTCGCCAGGTGCCCGCGGCCTGAGCAGTCCCTCCATCGCGGAATGCGCGCGCCCGACAGCGCCTTGACCCTCGCATGACCACCATCGGCATCATCGGATCAGGCAACATCGGCTCTCAGCTCGCCCGCGCGTTCACGCGCATCGGCCACGACGTCGTCGTCGCGAACTCGCGCGGCCCCGAGACCCTCGGCGATCTCGTCGCCGAGGTGACCGAGCAGGCGCGCGCAGCGGGCGGTGCGGGCACCGCGACCGCGGGCACCGTGGCGCAGGCGGCGCAGGCCGGCGACCTCGTCGTCGTGACGATCCCGCTCAAGGCCGTCACGAGCATCCCCGCGCACCTGCTGGAGGGGCGCATCGTGATCGACACCAACAACTACTACCCGCAGCGCGACGGGCAGATCGCCGAGCTCGACGAGGCGCGCACCACCACCTCGGAGCTCGTCGCGCACCACTTCGCCGGCGCGCGCGTCGTCAAGGCGTTCAACCACATCCCGGCCGGCGAGATCAGTGAGCACGCGCAGGCGCCCGGCACCGAGGGTCGCCGCGCGCTCGCGGTCTACGGCGACGACCTCGCCGCCGTCGAGCGCGTGAGCGACCTCATCGACGCGACCGGCTTCGACGTCGTGCACGGCGGCGGGCTGGCCGAGAGCTGGCGGATCGAGCGCGACACCCCGGGGTACATCCCCCACTTCACCGCCGAGCAACTGCGGCAGAAGCTCGCCGAGGCGACGCGCCAGCCGGCGGCGTAGGTCCGCGCCGACGCGTCCCCGGTCGACGCCCCCCGCTCAGCGGCGACGCGACGCCGTCACGGTGAACTTGGGCCCGCGCGCCACCTGGCGCGTGGGCCCGATTGCTCGCTCGAGGGCTGGCGCGTAGCGCAGGTGCGAGTTCCACACCGTCCACAGCTCACCGCCGGGCCGCAGCACGCGCCCCGCCTCGGCGAACAGCCGGTGCGCGATGCCCGTGTGCACGGCCGCCCCCACGTGGAACGGCGGGTTGAGCGCGATGAGGTCGGCGCTCGCATCCGGCTGGGCGCCGAGCCCGTCATCCTGCAGCACGTCGATGCGCACGCCGTTCGCCGCCGCGGTGAGCCGCGCGCTCGCCACCGCCGCAGCGGAAACGTCGCTCGCGATGACGCGCGCGGCCGGGTTGAGGCGCGCGAGCGCCGTCGCGATGAGCCCGGTGCCGCAGGCGAGGTCGATGGCCGTTCCGCCCTCGCCGACTCGCGGTGCACGGTCGAGCACCGCCAGCAGCGCTCGCGCGCCGATATCGACGGATGCCCCCGCGAACGCCCCCGGCACCGCCACCACCTCGAGCCCCAGGTCGGCGTCGCGCGCTCGCGCCGGCTCGAGCGCCCCGAGCTCGCCGGCGGGCCGCGGATGCCGCGCCACCAGCACGCGCGCCTTCCGCCGCGCGAGGCTCACGTCGAGCCGTCCGAAGACGCCGCGCAGCACGTCGTTGGCGCCGAGGCTCATGTGCTTCACCATGCCGCCCGCGAGCAGCGCGAGCTCGGGGCCGGTGCCGCGGGCGACCTCGCGCGCGATCGCATCGAGGGCGTCGAGGGCGCGAGGCAGGCGCACGAGGGCGAGGCGGGCATCCGCCGACGCCACCTCGGTGAGCGGGTGGTGCGAGAACGCGGTGAGTCCGAGCGCTACGGCGTTCGCGTCGAGGGCGCGCTCGGCGACGAGCGAATCCTGGTGCACGCGCACGTGGCGCGCCCCGAGCGTGAGCGCCCCGAGCGTGAGGGCGCCGTGCGTGTCGCCGACCACGACGACTTCGCGGTCGACGAGCGCGTCGGCGTGCTCCGCGGCGGCCAGCTCGAGCAGCAGACGGTCGGCCGCGTCGTGCGCGTGCAGCTCGAGCGCCTCGACGTCGGGGCGGCGGCGCAGCGCGGCGAGCGTCGTCTCGAGCGCGCGCTCGGCCGAACCCTCCGTGACCACCCGGTCACGCTACCCGGCGGCGGCGCTCAGCGCGCGTCGAGCAGCGCCGCGAGCCGCTGCTGCAGATCGGCCCCGCGGAACGGCTTGATGACGTAGTCGTCGACGCCGGCGCCGAACGCGCTCGCGAGGTCGTCCTCGTGCGCCTTCGCCGTGAGCATGACGATCTTGGTGCGCCCCACCACGTCGTCGGCTCGGATCGCGCGGCACACCTCGATGCCGCTGCGACGCGGCATCATCCAGTCGAGCACGACGAGGTCGGGGTGCTCGGCGAGCGTCAGCGCGAGGGCGGAGTCGCCATCGGCGGCCTCCACGATGTCGTGGCCGAGCTGACTGACGCGGCGCGCGACGAGGGCCCGGATGTCCGGGTCGTCCTCCGCGATGAGCACGCGTGCCATGAACCCCGGCCCCTTCCTCGTCGCAGGGCGCTGCCGGGTCTAGTCTCAGCCCATGAAGCCCATTCAGCAAACTGGGGCTGCTGCGGAGGGCGCCGGTCCGGCCCTCGTCGCCCCGACGCTCATCGGTCGCTCCCGCACGTGGAGCGTGCCCGTCCAGGTCGCCGTCATCGGCGGACTCTCGCTCCTCAGCTTCCTGGTCGGCTTCGCCTCGCTCTCCCTCACGCCGCCCGGAGCCGGTGTAGCGCTGTGGTGGCCGGCCGCGGGCATCGGCGCCCTCATCTACCTGCTCTACCGCGGCCCGCGCTGGCAGGTGTTCCTGCTCGTCAGCGCCGTGGGACTGCTCTCGAACCTCGCCGTCGGGCGGCCGCTCAGCTTCGCGCTCACCGGGGCCGTCATCCTCGTGGTGGAGCTCGTCGTCTTCGTGCGCGTGCTCGGCCCGCAGACCGAGGGCACCCTCCTGGCCACGATGCGCGGGTTCGGGCGATTCCTGCTCGCCGTGCTCGCCGCCGTCGTGACGATCGGCATCGAGGGCGCCGTCACGCTGTGGTGGCTCGCCGGGCTCGACCCCGTGCGCTCGTTCGTCTCCCTCGTGCCCTCGCACGCCTCGGCGCTGCTGCTCATCGTGCCGATCGCCCTCGTGCCGCTCGCGCTGACGCGGGGCGAGCGGCGCCTCCGGGCGGCGCGCGTGATCGAAGGCGTGCTGCAGCTCACCCTCACGATCGCGCTCGCCTTCGTCATCTTCTCGCCGCTGCTGCCGGTGCCGCTGCTGTTCACGCTGTTTCCGCTCTTCGCGTGGGCGGCGTCACGGTTCACCCCGGCGTTCGTGGTGAGCGAGCTCATCGTCGTCGCCGCGATCGTGCCGACCGTCGCCGTGCTCAGCGGCGGCCCGTCAGCCGTCGCGCAAGGCGTGCCGGCACCCGGCATCATCGTGCAGCTGTTCATGCTGTCGGCGGCGATCACGACGCTCTTCCTCGCCGTCGTGCGCAGCGAGCGCGAACTCCTCGCGGAGGACCGCGAGCGACGCGCCGCCCTCATGCGCGGAGGGTTCCTGGGCGCCCAGGTCGGCTTCCTCATCGTTCGAACCGCCGCGGGCCGACCGCTGCAGGTGCTCGAGACGAATCCGACGGCCGCCGAACTCGTGGAGCGCGGCTGGCTGCCCGAGATCGTCGGCGACTGGCTCGACGAGCCCGGCGGCGACCTCAGCCGCGAGCTGACCCTGCCCGACGGCCGCACCTGGCAGGTCTTCGGCAGCCTCGTGCCCTCGCCCCGCGGGGAGCGCGTGGCGGGCATCCAGCTCGTCGATGTCAGCGACCACGCGGCCGCGCGCGAGGCGATGGCGCACGCGATCGACCGCGAACGGGCCGTCGCCGACGAGCTGCGCGCGCTCGGACGGCACAAGGACGACTTCGTCTCCGCTGTCAGCCACGAGCTGCGCACGCCGATCACGAGCATCCTCGGCTTCGCGGAGGATCTCGACGAGCTCGTCGACGACCGCGGCCGCGAGCACACGGAGGTCATCGTGCGCAACGCCAACCGCCTGGCCGGCATGGTCGAGCAGCTGCTCGAGCTGGGGCGCATGACCGCCCCCAACCCGGTGCGCTCGAGCGGCGCCGTCGACCTCAACCGCGTCGTCGCCGAGGCGGCGCAGGATCAGTGCCGCACCGCCGGCACCGTGCAGGTCAGCATCGACCCGCGGCTGGCGGAGGCCGACCCGCTCGTCATCGGCGACGAGAACTCGGTCGCCCGCGTCATCATGAACCTGCTGTCCAACGCCATCAAATTCACGCCCGCCGGCGGCTCGATCGTGCTCACGACGAGCATCGACGGGGCCGAGGCGGTGCTCACCGTCGACGACTCCGGCATCGGCATCAGCCTCGCCGACCGCGAGCACGTCTTCGAGCGCTTCTACCGCTCGAGCGACGAGCAGAAGCTCACGGCGCCGGGCACCGGGCTCGGGCTCGCGATCGTGCGCTCGCTCGTCGAGCTCATGGGCGGCACGATCGACGTCGGCGACTCACCGCTCGGTGGCACGCGCTTCACCGTGCGGCTGCCGCTCGCCGAGGCGGGCGTCGCGGCACCGACAAGCGACGCCATCGGCGCTCCGGCGAGCGCCGCGACCGCCTAGCTGCGGCGCAGCGGCCGCCAGACGACGAGCTGGTTCGCCTTCTGCGTGCGGGTGCCCGCGCGCAGGGTGACGACCTCACCCTCGGCGCCGGCCGCGAAGACGCGACGGCCGGGCTTGGCGAGCAGCTCGTCGGCGAGGGCCGACTCGAGCTCGCGCACGCGATCGCGCAGGGCGCGGTTCTCATTCTCGAGCTCGAGGATGCGCCGGATGCCCTCGAGGTTGAGCCCCTCGGCGCCGAGCCGCGCGATCTCGCGCAGCTGCACCACGTCGCGCATCGAGTAGCGCCGGCTCTGGCCTGCCGTGCGGGTGGGCGACACCAGGCCGAGGCGGTCGTACTGGCGCAGGGTCTGGGGGTGCATCCCCGCCAGCTCGGCGGCGACCGCGATCGCGAACAGCGGCGTGGTCTCGTCCATCAGCGCGCCCCCTCCCGTCGGCCCGGTTCCATGATGCGGCTAGCCCCTGGCCCTGGCGAGCAGGTCGTCGCGCGGATTCTCGTCGCCGAGCGCCTTCGCGAAGGCCTCGAGCTTCTTCTTGGCGTCGGCGCTGAGGTTGGCGGGCACCGCGACCTGCACCGTGGCCAGCAGGTCGCCCGTGCCCTTCGCCGTCGTGACGCCGCGGCCCTTCACGCGCAGCACGCGCCCGCTCGGCGTGCCGGGGGCGACGCGCAGCTTGACGGTCTCGCCGCCGAACGTGGGCACCTCGATGGTCGCCCCGAGCGCTGCCTCGTGGAAGGTCACCGGCACGTCGAGCCGCAGGTCGAGCCCGTCGCGCGTGAAGACCGGGTGCTTGCGCACCGAGACCGTGAGCACGAGGTCGCCCGGCTCGCCGCCGGTCATGCTCGGCTCGCCCTTGCCCCGCAGGCGGATCTTCTGCCCGTCGGCGACCCCCGCTGGGATCTTCACCGACAGCGGCCGCCCGCCGGCGCGCTCGAGCTGCACGGTGTCGCCGTGAATGGCGGTGTCGAAGTCGAGAGTCACCTGCGCGGTCTGGTCTCGGCCCTTCTGCGGGCCCCGCGAGAAGCCGGATGCTCCGCCCGCGCCGAACTGCTGGCCGAACATGCTCCCGAAGATGTCTTCGAAGCCACCCGCCTGCGCGCGTCGACCGCCCCCGCCGCCGAACATGCCGCCGAAGACGTCCTCGAAGCCGCCAGGGGCGCCACCCGCCGTGAAACGGGCGCCCGAGCCCATGGCGCGCAGCTGGTCGTACTCGGCGCGCTCCTTCGGATCGGAGAGCACCGCGTACGCCTCGCTGACCTCCTTGAAGCGCGCCTCGGCGGCGGCGTCGCCGGCGTTCGAGTCGGGGTGGTACTGACGAGCGAGCTTGCGGTACACCTTCTTGAGCTCGGCGTCGCTGACGTCCTTCGAGACGCCGAGCACCTTGTAGAAGTCCTTGTCGAACCAGTCGTTGCTGGCCATGCGACCCCTACCCCTCTGGCGTGAAGACGGCGACCTTGGCGGCGCGGATCAGCCGCTCGCCGAGCACGTAGCCGACCTCGACCACATCGCCGACGACGTTGCTCGTGACGTCGGGCTTCGGCAGCTGCACGAGCGCTTCGTGCCGGGTCGGGTCGAACGGCTCGCCGACCTCCCCGACCTTCGCCAGGCCGTAGCGCTCGAAGCCGGCGCGCAGCTTCTGCGCGACGAGCTCGAGCGGGCTGCCGGCGAGGTCGCCGTGCGCTTCGGCGCGGTCGAGGTCGTCGATCGCGGGCAGCAGCGTGCGGATCACCTCGGCGATGACCGCCTCGCGGTTGGCCTGCCGGTCGCGCTCGACGCGCGTGCGGAAGTTCGCGAGCTCCGCCTCCGCGCGGGCGGCGCGATCGCGGTACTCGGCGATCTCCTTCTGGCCGGCCTCGGAGAGGATGCGGTCGATGTCGGCGTCGAGGCTGGCGCCCGACTCCGAGACCTCGACGTCGGCATCCTCGACCGGGAACAGGTCCTCGATCGTCTCAGCGTCGGTCGGGGCGCCGTCCTCAGCGAGGGGGGCCGACGCGTCGGCCTCCCCCGCCGTGGGCTCCGAACCGTCGACGGGCAGGTCGGTGACCTTGCCGGTCTCGTCGTCGACACGGCGCCGACGCTTGATGACGGGCTTCTGCTCGTCGCCGCTGTCGTCGCGCTTGCGGGCCGCCATGACTACTTCTTGTCCTTGTCGTCCTCGTCGTCGACGATCTCGGCGTCGACGACGTCCTCATCGCTCGAGCTCGAGCCCTGCTCGGCGCCGGCCGTGGCATCCGTCTGCTCGTTCTGCGAGGCCGCGTAGATGGCCTCGCCAAGCTTCGTCTGCGAGGCGTTGAGCGTGTCGTAGGCGGTCTTGACCGCCTCGTCATCGGTGCCGGCGAGCGCCGTCTTGAGCGCGTCGACGTCGGCCTGCACCTCGCTCTTGACGTCGTCGGGCAGCTTGTCGGCGTTCTCGCTGATGAGCTTGTCGATCGAGTACGCGAGCTGCTCGGCGCTGTTGCGCACCTCAGCGGCCTCGCGGCGCGCCTTGTCCTCGGCCGCGTGCTCCTCGGCCTCGCGGATCATGCGCTCGATGTCCTCCTTCGCGAGCGACGAGCCGCCCGTGATGGTCATCGACTGCTCCTTGCCGGTGCCCTTGTCCTTCGCCGACACGTGCACGATGCCGTTGGCGTCGATGTCGAAGGTGACCTCGATCTGGGGGATGCCTCGCGGAGCCGGCGCGATGCCGGTCAGCTCGAACGTGCCGAGGTTCTTGTTGTCGCGCGTGAACTCGCGCTCGCCCTGGAACACCTGGATCGCGACCGACGGCTGGTTGTCGTCGGCGGTCGTGAAGGTCTCGCTGCGCTTCGTGGGGATGGCCGTGTTGCGCTCGATGAGCTTGGTCATGATGCCGCCCTTGGTCTCGATGCCGAGGCTCAGGGGGGTCACGTCGATGAGCAGCACGTCCTTGCGCTCACCCTTCAGCACGCCGGCCTGCAGGGCGGCGCCGACGGCGACGACCTCATCCGGGTTCACGCCCTTGTTGGGCTCCTTGCCGCCGGTGAGCTTCTTCACGAGGTCGGTGACGGCGGGCATGCGGGTCGAGCCGCCGACGAGCACGACGTGCGCGATGTCGCTGACCTTCACCCCGGCCTCGCGGATGACGTCCTCGAAGGGCTTGCGGGTGCGCTCGAGGAGGTCCTTCGTGAGCTCCTCGAATTTGGCGCGCGTGAGCGACTCGTCGAGGTTCGCGGGGCCGTTCTCGGTGAGCGAGAGGTAGGGCAGCTGGATGTTGGTGCTCATGGAGCTCGAGAGCTCCTTCTTCGCCTGCTCCGCGGCCTCCTTAAGGCGCTGCTTGGCGATCTTGTCGTTGCTGACGTCGACGCCCGTCGTCTCCTTGAAGCGCTGGATCAGGTAGCTGACGATGCGGCCGTCCCAGTCGTCGCCGCCGAGGCGGTTGTCACCGGCGGTCGCGCGCACCTGGATGGTCGAGAAGTCGTCGTCCTTGCCCACCTCGAGCAGGCTGACGTCGAAGGTGCCGCCACCGAGGTCGAAGACGAGGATGAGCTCGTCCTCCTTGCCCTTGTCGAGGCCGTACGCGAGGGCGGCCGCAGTGGGCTCGTTGATGATGCGCAGCACGTTGAGGCCCGCGATCTCGCCGGCCTCCTTCGTGGCCTGGCGCTCGGCGTCGTTGAAGTAGGCCGGCACGGTGATGACGGCGTCGGTGACGCTCTCGCCGAGGTACTGCTCGGCGTCGCGCTTGAGCTTCGCGAGCGTGCGGGCCGAGATTTCCTGCGCGGTGTACTTCTTGTCGTCGATCTCCTTCTTCCAGTCGGTGCCCATGTGGCGCTTGACGGAGGCGATCGTGCGGTCGACGTTGGTCACGGCCTGGCGCTTGGCGGTCTCGCCGACGAGCACCTCGCCATCCTTCGTGAAGGCCACGACCGACGGGGTCGTGCGGAAGCCTTCGGCGTTGGCGATGACGGTGGGCTCGCCACCCTCGAGCACGGAGACGACGGAGTTGGTGGTTCCGAGGTCGATTCCGACGGCACGGGCCATGGGGATTGCTCCTTCTGAGATCGGGTGAGCGACAGAACTTGAGTCGCGCACTGTCAAGTTTGAGATGACGGATGCCCCGTGTCAAGTCGAGCGCCGGAAACTTGCGCCGCTCTGGCTCAACACTCAGGCGCGGCGGCCCGCGCACGACCACGGCCGGCGCACACCCTGCGCACGCCGCTGCGCCGCAGGGGCAGCGCGCTCCCTGGCGCCCCTTCGGCGCGACGACGACAGCCGCACACCCTGCGGTTCACGGCAAGCACCACGCCCCGCAGCGCAGTGCATGCCGTGAACCGTGGTGCGTGCAGCTGGCGCTCATGGCCGAACGTGCGCGCCAGACACGGTTCCGGGCACGCGGCACGCCCCCGGCGCAGCGCGTGCCCGGAACCGTGCCGCGCGGCAGGCGGGGGCGACACGGCCCGCGCGCCCCCGCTGACGCTCGCCGAACACGCGCACGCGCGCGTCACCCGCTGTTCGCCCGCCGGGGCTACCGTGAGCGCATGAGCGACGACCTCGCCGGCGACGACGCCGGCCTCGTGCAGCCTCCGCCCACGATCGCCCGCACGGGCGCGGTCGCCGCGGCAGGGCTCGACCTCGACCCCGACCGCGTGGTGCCGAAGCGGCAGATCCGGGCGTGGGCGCTGTGGGACTGGGCGACGCAGCCCTTCAACACGGTCATCCTGACCTTCATCTTCACGGCGCTGTACCTGACGACGGAGGCGTTCCTGCCGGCCGACATCGTCGCGCTCGGCGAGGACGACCCCGCCTACGTGGCTGCGCTCGACGACCTCGCCGCGGGCCTGGGCCTGGGCATCACGATCGCCGGCCTGCTCATCGCCGTCGTCGCGCCCGTACTCGGTCAGCGGTCGGATGCCGCGGGCCGCCGCAAGGTCTGGCTCGGCGTCTCGACGGCCCTGCTCGTCGTCTGCATGGCGCTGCTCGTCGTCGTCGAGGCCGACCCGGCGTTCTTCTGGCTCGGCGTCTCGCTCATCGCCGCCGGCTCGGTGTTCAGCGAGATCGCGGGCGTCAACTACAACGCGATGCTCGTGCAGGTGTCGACGCCGACGACCGTCGGGCGCGTGAGCGGTCTCGGCTGGGGCTTCGGCTACCTCGGCGGCATCATCGCGCTCGTGCTCGTGGTCGTCGCGTACGCGTTCGACTGGTTCGGCCTGCCGGAGGACGGCGGCCTGCCGTTCCGCCTGGTCGCGCTGGGCTGCGCGATCTGGACGATCGTCTTCTCGATCCCGATCTTCCGGCACGTGCCCGAGGCGCCCGCCCCTCCCGGTCGGGAGCGCGTCGGCTTCTTCCGCTCCTACGTGCTGCTGGGCCGCGAGATCGCCCGCATCTTCCGCGAGAGCCGTCAGACGTTCTGGTTCCTGCTCGCCTCGGCCGTCTACCGCGACGGGCTCGCCGGCGTCTTCACGTTCGGCGCGGTGCTGGCGAGCATCTCGTTCGGCTTCGGGTTCCTCGAGGTGGTCGCGTTCGGCATCGGCGCGAACCTCATCGCGGGCGTCTCGACGATCATCGCCGGGCGCTTCGATGACCGGTTCGGCGCCCGCGCGGTCATCCTCTTCGCCCTCGGCGGGCTCGTCGTGTCGGGGCTCGTGGTGTTCGCGCTCTCCGGCCAGGGCAAGCTCGTGTTCTGGATCTTCGGCCTCGCCCTGACGGCCTTCGTCGGCCCGGTGCAGGCGGCGAGCCGATCGCTGCTCGCGCGCGTGACCCCGGCGGGGCGCGAGGGCGAGATCTTCGGCCTCTACGCGACGACGGGTCGCGCGGCGAGCTTCCTCGCCCCCGCCCTCTGGACGGCCTTCATCACGTGGTTCGGCGCGACGATCTTCGGCGTGCTCGGCATCGTCGTGATCCTCGCCGCGGGCCTCGTGCTCATGCTGTTCGTGAAGCCGGGCGCCCACGCGCAGCTCGGCGACCGCGCGGGCTAGGCGCCGCACCGCGCGGAGTCGCCGCGGTGCTGGCAGAGTGAGCGCATGACCGACGCCTCGACCTCCTCTCGCCCCTCGACCGCCGAGAAGGCGGCGCTGCTCGCGTCGCTGCACGTGCCCGGCGACCCGCTCATCGTCGTCAACGTGTGGGACGCCATCACGGCCCGTATCGTCGCCCGCACGCCGGGTGTGCGCGCGCTCGCGTCGGCGAGCCACGCGGTCGCCTTCGCCCACGGCGTGCCCGACGGCGAGGGCATGACCGTCGAGATGGCGCTCTCCGCGGCCGGCCGCATCACGGCATCCACCGATCTGCCCGTCAGCATCGACTTCGAGCGCGGCTACGCGCCCGACGCGGCCGGCGTGCGCGCGAACGTCGCGCGCCTCATCGAGACGGGCGCGGCGGGCCTCAACATCGAGGACTCGCTCGCCGGCGCGCGCAGCGAGCGCCGACCGCTCGCCGAGGCGGCCGCGCGCGTCGCCGCTGCCCGTGCGGCCGCCGACGAGGCGGGCGTGCCGCTCGCGATCAACGCCCGCACCGACACCCTCGCCGGCTCCCCCGACGCCTGGCAGGAGGCGATCGACCGCGCCAACGCCTACGTCGACGCCGGCGCGACGAGCGTGTTCGTGCTCGGTCTGCGCGACGAGACGATGGTGGCGGATGCGGTGGCCGCCGTCCGCGCGCCGGTCGCCGTCTTCGCGCACCCCGGCTACATCTCGCTCGCCCGTCTGGCGGAGCTCGGCGTCGGGCGCATCTCGTTCGGCCCGCAGATCCTCGGCCTCACCCTCGCGCGCCTGGCGGCGACGGCCGAGCAGCTCACGGCGCGGGGCGAGTACCCGGCCGAGCTGGCGACGCCGTACGAGCTGTAGCGGCCGTCGGCCCGAGCCGATGACCAGCCGGGGCGCGCGAGAATCGGGGGCGTGAGCATCCCGTACCCCGACGACGACGAGGACGACCTCGACGGCGCGCGCCCCGGCTGGCAGCCCGACCCGGAGCGCCCGGGCTTCGAGCGCTGGTTCGACGGCGAGCGCCTCATCGGCCCGAGCGCGCGCGAGCCGCAGCCGTTCTCGGCTCTGAGCCCGGCGGCCGCCCGCTCGATGCGGCCGGGGCCCAACCGTGACGCGCACGTCGCCCGCGTCGGCATCGCGCTGACGCTGCTCGGCTTCGCGGGGCAGTCGGTCGCGGCGAGCGGGCTCGTGCGGCTGCCGGGGCTCGACCAGTCGACCGTGCTGCTCGCCGGTCTGGCGCTCGCGGCCGCGCTCGCCGTCGTCACGGTCGTCTTCGCCGCGCGCGGGCTGCGGCGCGCGCCGCGCCTGGGCGGTCGGGCGATCTGCACCCTGGCCCTCGGAGTCGGCATCGTGCTCGGTCTCGCACCGGTGCTGCTGCTCGTCGCGATCGGCGTCGGCGGCGGGCTGTAGCGGGTGGCGGGCGGCGTCAGCCCTCGCGCGGCGCGCGCACGCGCACGACCGCCGCCGAGCGCGCCGGCAGCGTCAGCACGCCGTCGGCGAGCCGGGCATCCGCCGTCGTCGACAGCTCGAGGTGCGCCGCCTCGCCGACGTCGAACGACGCCTCCTGCCGCAAGGCGACGCACACGCTCACGATGCCGCCGTGGGGCGACTGGATGCCCGCCCCGCGATCGAGGCGGAACACCGCGAGCCCGTCATCGCCCTCGCCCGCGGCGAGGGTGTGCTCGAAGCGCGGGTCGGTGAGCTCGGGCAGCCGGCGCCGCAGCGCGATGAGCGCCCGGTGCAGCGCGAGCAGGCGCGCGTGGGCGGGCTCGTCGAGCTCGCTCCAGTCGAGCTTCGAGCGCTCGAACGTCGCCGGATCCTGCGGGTCGGGCACGACCGACTCATCCCACCCCATCTTCACGAACTCGGCCAGCCGCCCCTCGGCGGTGGCGCGGCCGAGCTCAGGCTCGGGGTGCGAGGTGAAGAACTGCCATGGCGTGCGCGCTCCCCACTCCTCGCCCATGAACAGCATCGGCGTGAACGGCGAGGTGAGGTTGAGCACGGCGGCGACGGCGAGGTCCTCCTCGCCGAGGGACTGCGAGAGCCGGTCACCGGCCGCGCGGTTGCCGATCTGGTCGTGATCCTGCGCGAACGTCACCAGGCGCCACATCGGCACCTCGGCCGGGATGGGGTAGCCGTGCGCACGCTCGCGGAACGACGAGTACGACCCGTCGTGGAAGAAGCCCTGCGTCGACGTCTTCGGCAGAGCATCCGCCGTCGCGAAGTCGGCGTAGTAGCCGCTCGCCTCGCCGGTGACGGCGGCGTGGATGGCGTGGTGGTGGTCGTCGCTCCACTGCGCGGTGAGGCCGTAGCCGCCGGCCTCGCGCGGAAGGATCAGCCGCGGGTCGTTCATGTCGCTCTCGGCGATGAGCGTGAGCGGGCGGCGCAGGTGGGCCGAGCGTGCGTCGGTCTCCTCCGCCATCGCCTGCAGGATGTGCTGCGGTGAGTCATCGACGAGCGCGTGCACGGCGTCGAGCCGCAGCCCGTCGACGTGGAAGTCGTCGAACCACATCGCCAGATTGTCGAGCACGTAGCGCCGCACCTCCGGGTGGGCGACGTTCACCGAGTCGCCCCACGTGTTCGCCGCTCCCACGCGCAGGTACGGCCCGAACCGCGGCAGGTAGTTGCCGCTCGGGCCGAGGTGGTTGTAGACGACGTCCTGGACGACCCCGATGCCGCGCGTGTGGCACGCGTCGACGAAGCGGCGGTAGCCGGCCGGGCCGCCGTAGCCCTCGTGCACGGAGTACCAGAGCACGCCGTCGTAGCCCCAGTTGTGCGTGCCGTTGAAGCCGTTGACCGGCAGCAGCTCGACGAGGTCGACGCCGAGGTCGACGAGGTGGTCGAGCCGCGCGATCGCGCCGTCGAAGGTGCCCTCGGGGCTGAAGGTGCCGACGTGCAGCTCGTAGATGATCGAGCCGGCGAGCTGGCGGCCGCGCCAGTTCTCGTCGAGCCAGTCGTAGGCGGCCGGGTCGTCGAGCGCGCTGAGGCCGTGCACGCCGTCGGGTTGCCGGCGCGAGCGCGGGTCGGGCAGCGGATGCTCGTCGCCGTCGAGCAGGAACCCGTACCGGTCTCCGTCGGCGAGGGCTCCGATCGCGACCCACCAGTCGCCGTCGACGCGAGTCATGGCGACCCGCTCCGCGCTGCCGGCGCGCACGCGGTGCAGCGCGACCTCCTCGGCTCGGGGTGCCCAGACTCGTGCGTCAGTCAACTCGCTCATGCCGCGTCATCCTGCTCGACCTCCACGAGCAGGGCAACGGGGTAGCGCTCGAGCACGTCGGCCAGTCGCAGCTCGCCGCCGGCGTAGCGGCGACCGGTGAAGGCGTCGACGACGGGGCGCTGCGGCAGCACGACCACGGTCTCGCCCCAGCCCCCGCGCCGCTCGAGCCCGACGGGCAGTCGTGTGGCGATCGCGACGGCGCCGCCGCGGTCGAAGACGAGGGCGTGGTCGGCGGCCTCGCCGATCGCGGGCAGCGGCGCGTAGCGGGTGAAGAGCTCGGGCCGGTCGCGGCGCACGCGGAGGGCGCGAGAGGTGACGAGCAGTTTGGCGGCTCCGTCGGCGTCGACCTCGGGCATCCACCCCGGGGTCTCGCTCGGGTGCTCGCCGTCGATGCGCGCGAGCAACTCGCGCCGCAGAGGGTAGTCGACGGGGCGGCGGTTGTCGGGGTCGACGAGGCTCGTCTCCCACAGCTCGCTGCCCTGGTAGACGTCGGGCACACCGGGCGCGGTGAGCTGCAGCAGCTTCGCCGTCAGCGAGTTCGACCAGCCGTACGGCGCGACCGTCTGCACGAATTCGTCGACGAGGTCGCGCAGCTCGCCCTCGCCGATGACGGCGTCGATCGCGTCGTGCATGCGCCGCTCGAAGGCCTCGTCGGGCTCCGTCCAGGTCGTCGAGGTGCCGGCCTCGCGCGAGGCCTTCTCGGCGTAGGCGTGGGCGCGGTCGGCGCTGATCGGCCAGGCGCCGACGAGCGACTCCCACAGGATGTTCTCGAAGGGCCCGTCGCCGATGGGGGCGCGCGAGCGCAGTTCGGCGAGCAGGCGCTCCCACGCCTCGGGCACCTCCGACAGCACGTGGATGCGCGCGCGGGTGTCCTCTCCGCGCTTGGTGTCGTGCGTCGAGAGGGCCGTGAGCGACGCCGGGAAGGAGCCCTGCCGCAGCGCCTGGCGGCGGTGGAACTCGTCGACGTCGACGGCGAACTCGGCCGGGTCGGCGCCGACCTCGGTGAGCGAGGCGAGGCGCGAGTAGCGGTAGAAGGCCGTGTCCTCCACGCCCTTGGCCATGACCATGCCGCTCGTCTGCTGGAACCGGCGCGCGACCGGTTCAGCCGGGTCGGCGAGCAGCGGCGCGAGCGCGTCGAAGGTGGCCGACAGCTCGGGGCGGGATGCTCGGGCCGCGGCGAGCGCCGCCTCGAGGTGCTCGGCCCCGACCGGCAGGTACGAGCGGTAGACGGGGAAGCACGCGAGCAGCTCGGCGAGCGCGTCGGCCGCCTCGGGGATGGCGTGCGGCAGCTCGCGCTCGAGGCGCAGCACCTCGCTGCGCAGGATCGTGTCGGCGATGCGCCGCTTCGTGCGGCGGATGAGCGCGTGCCAGTCGAGCGGCTGCGGCTCGTCCGCGCCGCCCGCCGTCGCCTCCTGCAGTCGACCCGCGGTCGAGGTCTCGGCGCGCAGGCGGGCGTCGAGCGCGTCGAGCGCCCCGCGCCCCGCCGGGTCGACGAGCACGCGGTCGATCGTCGCGAGCGCGTCGTAGCCGGTCGTGCCGGCGGCCTGCCAGAAGCTCGGCAGCGGCTCGTCGCCCTCCAGGATCTTCTCGACCCACACCGGCGCGTGGCCGGTGGCGGCGGCGAGATCGTCGAGGTAGCCGCCCGGGTCGAGCAGGCCGTCGGGGTGATCGACGCGGATGCCCTGCACGAGCCCCTCGCGCACCCAGCGCACGATCTCGGCGTGCGAGCGCTCGAACACCCAGGGCACCTCGACGCGCACGGCCGCGAGCGTCGACACCGCGAAGAATCGGCGATAGTTCAGCTCGGCATCCGCCCGGCGCCAGTGCACGAGCTCGTAGTGCTGGCGGTCGAGCACGGTGCGCAGCTGCTCGGGCGTCGCGGACGCTCGGTCGGCGACGTCGTCGGCCGAGCCCGCCGCGAGCGGGTACTCGGCCTCGTAGACGGTGACAGCGTCGTCGCCGAGCGTCACCTGTCCGGCCGCGATGACCGCGTCGAGCTCGTCGCCGAGCACGGGGATGCGCAGCCGGTCGCCGCCGAACGCCCAGTCGACGTCGAAGGCCTCGGCCATGGGCCCCTCGCGGCCCTCGCGCAGCAGCTGCCACCACCAGCCGTTCTGCCGCGGATCGGCCACGCCCATGTGGTTGGGCACGATGTCGACGAGCACGCCCATGTCGTGCTCTCGTGCGGCGGCGGCGGCGCGCGCGAGACCCGCTTCGCCGCCGCGTTCCGCGTCGACCGACCCGTGGTCGACGACGTCGTAGCCGTGCATCGAGCCGCGGGTCGCCTGCAGCAGCGGCGAGAGGTAGAGCCAGTCGGCGCCGAGCAGCCGCACGTAGTCAGCGAGCGCCGCGACGTCGTCGAGCCCGAACTCGGGGCTCACCTGCAGGCGGTAGGTCGACCGGGGCAGGGGGGCGGGGGTCATGCGGGGGTTCCCGTCGGGGTCGTGGCGGCGTCGATCGACACGGGCGCGAGCGAGAGCGCCACGGCGTCGTCGACGACGGGCTCGACGACGACGTGCTCGCGCAGCACGACGAGACTCATCGCCTCGAGCTGCATCGTGGCGCCGGCCTCGAGCACCGCGGCCGTGTCACCGAGGCCGCTCGTGTCGACGAGCCGCTCCCAGCGCGCGCCGTACTCGGCGGGCGGCAGCGTCAGTTCGATCGGCTCGGTGTGGGCGGAGAAGTAGACGAGGAAGTGCTTGTCGGTGATGCGCTCGCCCCGGGCATCCCGCCCCCGGATGCCCTGGCCGTTGAGGTAGATGCCGACGGTGCGGCCGAAGCCCGACTCCCAGTCGGCCTCGTCCATCGCCGAGCCGTCGGGCCGCAGCCACTCGATGTCGCGCACCGGCTCGCCCTCGCCGCGGCGCACCGGGCGGCCATCGAAGTAGCGGGTGCGGCGGAACGTCGGATGCTCGCGCCGCAGCCGCGCGAGCGACCCCACGAACTCGATGAGCGACTGGTCGGCCCGCGCCCAGTCGACCCACGACAGCTCGCTGTCCTGCGCGTAGACGTTGTTGTTGCCCTGCTGGGTGCGGCCCAGCTCGTCGCCGTGCGCGATCATCGGCACGCCCTGGCTCAGCAGCAGCGTGGCGAGGAAGTTGCGCACCTGGCGGGCGCGCAGGGCGAGGATGATCGGGTCGTCGGTCGGGCCCTCGACGCCGAGGTTGTACGAGCGGTTGTGGCTCTCGCCGTCGTTGTTGCCCTCACCGTTGGCCTCGTTGTGCTTCTCGTTGTACGACACCAGGTCGCGCATCGTGAAGCCGTCGTGCGCGGTGACGAAGTTGATGCTCGCGACGGGGCGCCGACCGTCGGCCTCGTACAGGTCGGCCGAGCCGGTGATGCGCGCGGCGAACTCGCCGAGCGTGCCCTCCTCGCCGCGCCAGAAGTCGCGCACGGTGTCGCGGAATTTACCGTTCCACTCCGTCCACTGCGGGGGGAAGTTGCCGACCTGGTAGCCGCCGGGGCCGATGTCCCAGGGCTCGGCGATGAGCTTCACCTGCGAGACCACCGGATCCTGCTGCACGAGGTCGAAGAAGGCGCTCAGCCGGTCGACGTCGTAGAACTCGCGGGCGAGGGTCGCGGCCAAGTCGAAGCGGAACCCGTCGACGTGCATCTCGGTGACCCAGTAGCGCAGCGAGTCCATGATGAGCTGCAGCGCGTGCGGGTGGCGCACGTTGAGGCTGTTGCCGGTGCCGGTGTAGTCGCGGTAGTACTGCGGCTCGTCATCCATGAGCCGGTAGTAGGCCGCGTTGTCGATGCCCTTGAGGCTCAGCATCGGGCCGAGGTGGTTGCCCTCGGCGGTGTGGTTGTAGACCACGTCGAGAATCACCTCGATGCCGGCGACATGCAGGGCGCGCACCATCGACTTGAACTCCTGCACCTGCTGGCCGCGGTCGCCGCTGGCGCTGTAGCCGTTGTGCGGGGCGAGGAACCCGATGGTGTTGTAGCCCCAGTAGTTGGTGAGGCCCTGGTCGACGAGGTGCTTGTCCTGCACGAACTGGTGCACGGGCATGAGCTCGATCGCCGTCACCCCGATGCGCCGCAGGTGCTCGATGATCGCCGGGTGCCCGATCGCGGCGTACGTGCCGCGGATCTCCTCCGGGATGTCGGGGTGCGTCTGGGTGAGGCCCTTGACGTGCGCCTCGTAGATGACCGACTGCGCGTAGGGGATGCGCGGGCTGCGGTCGCCCGCCCAGTCGAAGAACGGGTTGATGACGACGCCGAGCATCGCGTGCGGCAGCGAGTCGAGGTCGTTGGGTTCGTCAGGCGCCTCGAAGCGGTACGGGAAGAGCGACTCGTCCCAGTCGATCTGGCCGTGCACCGCCTTCGCGTACGGGTCGAGCAGCAGCTTGTGCGGGTTCGCGCGTCGCCCGGTCTCCGGGTCGTTCACGCCGTGCACGCGGTAGCCGTACAGCTGCCCGGGCTGCACGCTCGGCAAGTAGGCGTGCCAGACGAAGGCGTCGACCTCGATGAGCTCGACGCGCTCCTCGGTGCGGGTGCCGTCGTCCGCCTCCTCGATGAGGCACAGCTCGACGCGCTCGGCCGCCTCGCTGAAGATCGCGAAATTGGTGCCGTTGCCGTCGAACGTGGCGCCCAGCGGGTAGGCAGTGCCTGGCCAGGTGTGCATTGTCAAGCCCCCTCCGTTTTCGAGGGTTTCCCTCGATTCCTTGCGACTGGCCACCTAAGGTGTCGACCACTATGGGGGCCATCGGATACGTCGTTCACTACTTCGGGAACAGGTACATCGCCGAAACGGAGATGGCCCTGATCTTCCACCGTCGTGTGCGCGCCCTCATCGAGGCGGGCGACGGCGAGCTGGTCCCGCTGCGGCATACCGAGGGTATCGACCTGCTCTGGATCGCCGCAGAAGTTCCGTGCAGGCTGGAGGAGATCGACGTGCCGCCCGGCACCGACCTCGATGCGGCCCGTGCGCGATGGGGCCTGCGCTGTCACAAGTCGACGGCGACGCCCGCCGCCGCGAGGTTCAGCGACCCCGTGCCCGTCAGCGACCCAGTGGCCAGGCGATCAGCATCATCGTGACGACCGCCCCGGCGAGGAAGTTGAGCCACAGGAACCGCTTCCACCCGCGGTTGGCGTCCTCCGCCCGGTCGTCGGTGACGTTCCACCACTGCGCGGTGCTCACGGCGTAGGGCAGCGCGGCGAGCGCCGCGAGCGGGCCCGGCCACTCGGTGCCGAGCAGCAGCAGGCCCGCGAGCACGTACGACACGACCGCGAAGCGCACGGTCGCCCTCGCGCCGATGACCGTCGCGATTGAGGCGATGCCGCCCTCGCGGTCGGCGATGACGTCCTGCACCGCGCCGAAGGCGTGACTTGCGACACCCCAGAGGAAGAAGGCGGCGAGGATCAGCCACAGCTGCGGCGTGAACGTCGCCCCGCCGAGCACGAGCCCGTACACCGCGGGGCTCACGAAGTGGGTGCTCGAGGTGATCGAGTCGAGGAAGGGCTTCTCCTTGAAGCGCAGCCCCTTCGCCGAGTAGGCGACGACGGCGAACATGCTGATCGCGAGCACGAGCCACGACAGCGGGTCGCCGAGCACGACGAGCACGACGAGGAACGGCACGCACGACACGACCGCGGCGATGAGGGTCGTGCGGTGCACGCGCGGGTCGAGCAGCGCCCCCTCGACGCCGCCCTTGCGCGGATTGCGCAGGTCGCTCTCGTAGTCGAAGACGTCGTTGATGCCGTACATCGCGAGGTTGTAGGGCACGAGGAAGAAGATCGTGCCCACCCAGAACGCCACATCGAGCCGGCCCGTCGTCAGCAGGTACGCGGCGCCGAACGGAAACGCCGTGTTGATCCAGCTGAGCGGGCGCGAGCTCAGCAGCAGCTGGCCGAGGGTGCTCACGAGTGCTCATCCTGCCGCGGCGAGCGCCGAGGCAGCAGCTCCCACACCGCGGGCAGCAGCACGAGCGCCGCGACGGTGTACGCGAAGTCCTCGATCGGCGCGAGCCCGATGCGGATGCCGCTGATGAGCGCATCGTCGTAGGCGACGAGGCCCGTGCCGATGATGACGTTGTCGAAGATCGCGGTGAGCGCGAGCAGCAGCACGGCGGCGAGACCCGCCGCGCGCCAGCGCGGCGCCCGGCGCACGACGATCGCCGCGATCGCGACGAGGGCGACGACGCCCAGGAAGACGACGTTGAGGAGGGTGTAGGTCATCCGCCCGCCCCCTCACCGGTCGAGGCGACGGATGCCCGGCGCGACCACCGGCCGCCGAGCAGGTCGACCGCCGCCGTGTACGCGTTCATCGTGTTGTAGCTCAGCAGGGTGAGGAAGAAGACCTCCTCGATCGGCAGCTCCGGCCCGATGAGCAGCCCCGTCATGAACTCGGTCTGCCCGCGGAAGAAGATGCCGAGGGCGATGCCGAAGACGTCCCAGACGAGGAAGAACGCCACCCCGAGCGGCAGCACGACGGATGCCCGGCGCCAGT
This sequence comes from Microcella alkalica, assembly GCF_014595885.1. Classification (GTDB taxonomy): domain Bacteria; phylum Actinomycetota; class Actinomycetes; order Actinomycetales; family Microbacteriaceae; genus Microcella; species Microcella alkaliphila_B. The sequence continues at coordinate 518,694 of NZ_JABUKC010000003.1, forward strand.
CGCGCCAGAAGAACAGCCCGAACCGGCGATCGAGCAGCACCATGCCCGTGATCGAGATCGCGAGCGCGATGAGGTAGCTGAAGCCGATCACGCTGCCGGCGCCGCGGCGGGTCGGCTCGCCTCGAGGGGCTCGGGCAGCGGCCCCGTCGACGTGTCGCCGCGGAGCCGCTTGACGAGCACCTCGGCGCTGATGAGGCACATCGGCAGGCCGATGCCCGGGATCGTCGACGCGCCCGCGTAGTAGAGGCCGCGCACCTTCTTCGAGACGTTGCCGGTGCGGAAGAACGCGCTCTGCTTGAGCGTGTGCGCCGGGCCCAGCATGCTGCCGCGCCAGGCGTTGAGGTCGGCGTGGAAGTCGCCGGGCCCGTAGGTGCGCCGCAGCACGATGCGCTCGGCGAGGTCGGGCGTGCGGGTCCACTCGGCGATCTGGGCGATGATGCGGTCGGCGTAGGCCTCGAGGCGCGTGTCGCCGTCGCCGTCGACGTCGCCGCGGCCGAGCGAGAGGTCGGCGGGTGCCGGCACGAGCACGAACAGGTTCTCGTGGCCCTCGGGCGCGACCGAGGGGTCGACGCCGCTGGGCTTGCAGATGTAGAGCGAGGCCGGCTCGGGCAGGCGCGTGCCCGGCCCGAAGATGGCCTCGAAGTTCTCGCGCCAGTCGGCGGCGAACAGCAGCGTGTGGTGCTCGAGGTTCGGCAGCTCGCCCTTCACGCCCAGGTACATCAGCAGGGCGCTCGGGCCGGGGTTGCGCGGCTCCCAGTACTCCTCCGGGTACGACTGGAACTGCGGCGGCAGCAGCTGCGTCTCGGTGTGGTGCAGGTCGGCGGCCGAGACGACGATGTCGGCCTCGATGATCTCGCCGCTGACGAGCTCGACGCCGCGCGCGGCGCTCGTGGCCTCATCGACGAGGATGCGCGCGACGGGCGCGCTCGTGCGGATGCTCGCCCCCTGCTGCTCGGCGACCGCGTGGATGCGCTCGATCAGCGTCGTGAAGCCGCCCATCGGGTAGAGCACCCCGTCGGCGAGGTCGAGGTGGCTCATGAGGTGGTACATCGCCGGAGTGTCGAACGGCGACGAGCCGAGGAACACCGCCGGGTAGCCCAACACCTGCCGCAGGCGCAGGTCGTCGAAGCGCCGCGCGACGTACGCGTCGAGGTTCTGCAGCAGCAGCTGCACGAGCTTCGGCGTGCGCTTGAGCACGTCGGTCGTCAGCAGCGGCCCGAACGACTGGAAGCTCGTGTAGAGGAACCGCTTCTTCGCCATCTCGTACGTGTCGAGGGCGGAGTCGAGGTAGCGCTCGAGCTTCGCACCCGCACCCGTCTCGATCGACTCGAAGAGGGCGACGTTCTCCTCCCGCGTCGCGGCGATGTCGGTCCACTCGTCGTGGCCCTGCGTGATGACGCGGTAGCCGGGGTCGAGCTGCACGAGCTCGAGCTGCTCGGCCGCGCTCGTGCCCAGCAGCTTGAAGAAGTGGTCGAAGACCTCGGGCATGAGGTACCAGCTGGGGCCCATGTCGAAGCGGAAGCCGTCCGACTCCCACGAGTAGGCGCGACCGCCGGTCGCCTCGCGCTGCTCGACGAGCGTCACCTCGTGGCCCTCGCGCGCGAGCAGGCCCGCGCTCGCGAGGCCCGCGATGCCGCCGCCGATCACGACGACGCGGCTCACGACGCCACCGCCTGACGCGCCGGCGTCGGCTGGGGCAGCCGGCCGGCGAGCACGCTCGCCGCGATGCGCAGCTTCACCGGGTCGGGCACGCGCACGCGGGCGCGCACGAGCTCGCTCGCGGGCGTGCGGCGCAGGCGTGCGGCCAGTTCGGCGAAGAGGCCCTGGGCGAGGGCGACGGCGCGACGGCTGGAAGCCGGGAGGTCGGGGAGGACGGCGGCGGACATCCGCAGATCGTCGTCGATGTCGTCGAGCAAGCGGTGCTTCTCCTCCTCCGTGAACGACTCCACGCGCACGCCCGGGAAGTAGCTGCGCCCGAGGGTCTCGAAATCGGCGGAGAGATCGCGAAGGAAGTTGACCTTCTGGAACGCCGCGCCGAGGGCCCGCGCGCCGCGGACCATGCGCTCATTCTGCTCGGGGGTCGGGGGCGCTTCCTGCAGGAACGCTCGGAGGCACATGAGCCCGACGACCTCGGCCGAGCCATAGACGTACTCGTCGAAGCTCGCCTGGTCGTGCTCGGTGTCGGTGAGGTCCATGCGCATGGAGTGGAAGAAGGGCTCGGTGAGCTCGCGCCCGAAGCCGACTTCGCGCGCCGTGCGGGCGAAGGCGTGCACGACGAGGTTCGCGCTGTAGCCCTGCTCCATCGCCTGGTTCGTGTCGGCCTCGAGCTCGTCGAGGTAGCGACCCGCCGCCGCCTGATCGAGGCCTGCCTCGGCGACGCCGCCGTCGACGATCTCGTCGGCGACGCGCACGAGTGCGTAGATGTTCTCGACGTGCTGGCGGATGCCCGGCCCGAGCAGGCGCGAGGCGAGGCCGAACGACGTCGAGTAGCGGCGAATCACGACCCCGGCCACCTCGTCGGCGGCGGAGTCGTACAGGCTCAAGCGCTTCATCGCACCCTGTTCAGGACGGTCTCGGCGACGGGGTGGAGCTCGTCGCGGAGGGCGGCGGGGATGTGCGGCTCGGCCAGGCGGGCGAGCGCGCGCTGGGCGTAGCCGCGCGCGAGGTCCTCCGCGAAGGCCTTGGCGCCGCACTGCACGAGCAGCAGGCGCGCCTCGATGGCCTGCTCGTGCGTGAGGTCGGGGTCGCCGATGAGCTGCTGCAGCCGAGCCCACTCGGGGGTCGAGCAGGCGAAGGCGATCATGACGGTGCGCTTGCCCTCGCGCAGGTCGCCGATCGTGGTCTTGCCGGTCGACTCCTCCTCGCCGAAGACGCCGAGCACGTCGTCGACGATCTGGTAGGCGATGCCGATCTCGCGCCCGAACTCGCCGAGCGTGGCGACCGCGGCTTCGCTCGCGCCGGCGAGCACCGCGCCGGCCTGCAGCGGGGTCTCGAACGAGTACACGGCGGTCTTCAGGCGTTCCATGGTCAGGATCTCGTCGACGAGCGGCGCCGCGGTCGCCATCGACAGGTCGACGTCGAGCAGCTCGCCCGCGGCGGAGGCGAACATCGCCTCGTCGAGGATGTCGAGCAGACGGTCGCGCATGGCGCCCGTGACGCCGCTGCGGTCGATGAGCCGGTAGGCGTTGAACAGGGCGAGGTCGCCGGCGATGACGGCGGCGGACACGCCCCGGTGCTCGGCGATCTCGACGCTCGCGCCGCGCCCGACGGCGTGGTCGCGGTAGGTGCCGGAGATGTTGGGGATGCCCCGCCGCACGAAGTCGCGGTCGATCACGTCGTCGTGCACGATGAGGGCGGTGTGCAGCAGCTCGAAGCTCGCGCCGACGTAGGCCGCGGCATCCATGTCGTCGCCGCCGAGCCCGGCGTATGCGGCCATGACCATGCGCGGCCGGAACCGCTTGCCGCCCTGCGTGTTGCGCTCGAGCAGACCCCAGAGGTGCTCGTACGACGAGCCGAGGGGGCTCGCACGCTTCTTGGCTAGGCTGAAGAAGCGCTCCAGCACAGCGTCGACCAGGGCTCCGCGTTGCGCGGCAACCGCCACCTGGTCGTGTCGATCCACCCGAGCAGACTAGCGGCACCCATGACCGGAAAGCCCGAGAACGTCGTTCTCCTCGCCGACGACGGCACGCCCGTCGGTCTCGCCCCCAAGGCGACGGTGCACACCACCGACACCCCCCTGCACCTGGCCTTCTCGTGCCACGTCTTCGACGAGCGCGGGCGGGTGCTCGTCACCCGGCGGGCGCTCGGCAAGGCCACCTGGCCGGGCGTGTGGTCGAACAGCTTCTGCGGCCACCCGGCGCCGGACGAGCCCTTCGAGCAGGCGATCGCCCGCCGCGCCGAGCGTGAGCTCGGGCTGCGCGTGCGCGACGTGCGCCCGGCGCTGCCCGACTTCCGCTACCGGGCGGTCGACGCCTCGGGCATCGTCGAGAACGAGATCTGCCCCGTCTTCACGGCGATCGCCGAGGGCGACCCGGAGCCGGCCGACGACGAGGTCGCCGAGTGGGCGTGGGTCGAGCCGGAGGCGCTGCGCTCGGCCGTCGGCGCGACGCCCTTCGCCTACAGCCCGTGGCTCGGCTGGCAGCTGGAGGCCTGGCAGGGCGAGTACCGCCCGGCCTGAGGCGGCTCAGGCGTGACCGGTGAGCGGCAGCGCCTCGTCGTCGGCCAGGCCCTCGGCGGGTGACGCCGATCGGGCGGATGCTCCGCCGAGGCCGACCGGATCCGCGAGCGCTCGCCGCTCGAGCTCGGCGTCGCGATCCCAGGGCAGCGCGACGCGCGCCGTGGTGCCCGTCGACCCGTCGGAGAGCAGCTCGACCGAGCCCGCGAGCCGCTGCTCGACGAGCGCCCGCACGATAGGCAGGCCGAGCCCCGTGCCCGGCACGTCGCGGTGCTGGGCATCCGAGACGCGGTAGAAGCGCTCCCAGACCTGGTCGAGCACGGCCGGCGGGATGCCCGGGCCGCGATCGGCGATCGTGATGACGGGGCCAGCGATCGTCGACTCGACGCGCACCGCGACGTGCTCGCCGTCGGGCGTGAACTTCACCGCGTTCGACAGGAGGTTCGCGAGCACGCGCGTGAGGTCCTGCGGCACCGAGCGCACCGGCACCGAGCCGTCCGCGGCGTCGACCTCGATGCGCACCGAGCGACCCGCCGCGAGCCCCTCGGCGTCCTGCGCGCAGTGCCGGGTGAGCGCGACGAGGTCGAAGGAGTGCGACGGGCGCGCCACGGCGTTCGCCGAGCTCAGCTTGCCGAGCTCGAGCACGTCCTCGATGACGTCGGCGAGGCGCCGGGCGTTGCGGGCGATGACCTCGCTCGCGACGCGCTCGCGCTCGCCGAGCGGCGCATCCTCCAGGTCCTCCACGAAGCCCAGGATGCTCGTGACCGGCGTGCGCAGCTCGTGGCTGACGGAGGAGATGAAGTCGTCCTTCTGCCGGTTGAGGTCGCGCAGACGCTCGGCGGCGTCGAGCGCGCGGCGCTCGCGCTCGTCGCGGGCGGTCACGTCGGTGAACACGAGCGTCATGACGGTCGTGGCCGCGACTCCCTCGTGGAGCCCGAGGTCGACGTCATACCGCCGGTCGCCCTGGTCGACCTCGACGCGGCCCGGCTTTCGGTCGTGGATGAGGGCGTCAAGCTCCGCGACCCCGAAGAGCGGCTGCCCCGGTGTCATGCGGAGCCCCACCACACCCCACGTGGGCGGCATCGACTCCCGACCGAGCGCGCCGAGCGCGGTCGCGTTGACGCCGACAACGCGAAGTCGGTCGCCGTCGGTCACCTCAGCGATGAGGATGCCCGTGTCGCTGTTAACAATGCCGCCCCGGAGGAGCGCTTCCCTGGCCCCGAGCTGCGTGACGACGTTCGCCCAGTCGTTGCGCGCCGCCGCGACGAACAGCGCGGAGCAGGCATGCACGATGAGGAACAGCTGCAGGATGAGCTGCGCCATGCGCGGATCCGTCTGGGCGACGTCGCCGATTGCACCGCCGCCCATGCCGACGAGGGTCGTCGAGAGCACGGCCACCACGATCAGTTCGATCGCGACGACGATGATCGGCAAGCGGAAGGCCGCCCACAGCAGCACCACGAAAGGGAGGAACGCCACGGGCAGGGCGTTGTCCGGCCAGAACACCCACGCGACGATGACGAACACGACGACGAGCTGGAGCACGATCTCAAGGCGCCGATGCCCGCGCACCGTTCGCCGACTGACGAGCGCTAGCGGGGCGATGACGAGCATCGCCGAGCCATGGGAAGCGACCAGGCTGAGGAAACTGGTCAGGAACGAGCCGCCGGCCACCATCGCGGCGGTGAGGCCGCCCAGCACGCCCATGACGACCGCACCGAGAACCACGGCGGCGACGAAGCGGGCGACGTCGCGCACGCCGTCCATGCGGGCCTCCGGCCCGCCGCGCGAGGCGAACTGCGCGACGACGAGCGCTTCGACCGCGTTGGCCACGCCGTAGCCGAGGGTGAGCCCGAGCTCACGGCCGAGCACAGCGTTCGCGACCACCGCGGCGAGGAACACCCCACCCGCGGCGACGGTGCGCGTGCCGCGCGACGCGAGCACGGCGATCACCGCGATGCCGGCAGCCGGCCACCACGGCGCGATCGGGGCGCCCGGTTCCCGTAAGGCGACGCTCAGCGCACCGACCACGCCGCCGGCCGCCAGGAGCAGCACGATCACGCTCCGTCGCACCAGCGGGGTCGCGAACCAGAGCTGCGTCACGATGCCGCCCTGACCCATCGCTGCTCCTTCCGCGACGCGGTCGCCGGAAAGGTCGAACACGTGTCACTCGTGAGACTAGAGTCTGACCAGCGGAAGGGGAATCGTGACGCGGATTCTGATCGTGGAGGATGAGCCCGACGTCCTCCTGCTGCTCGAGAACCGAGTGCGCGGCGCCGGGCACGAGGTCATGAGCGCGAGCGACGGCGAGCGCGGACTCGAGCTGGCGCTCGAGGAGCGCCCCGACCTCGTCATCCTCGACTGGATGATGCCCAAGCTCGACGGCATCGAGGTGCTCGAGCGACTGCGCGCCGACGGCCCCGGCCGCGACATCAAGGTGCTCATGCTCACCGCGCGCTCGCAGCAGAAGGACGTCGAGCGGGCCTTCGCCGCCGGCGCCGACGACTACATCGTCAAGCCGTTCAGCTCGCGCGAGCTCATCGAGCGCATCGCGGCGCTGCTCACCGCCGCCGCCTGACCTCGCGCGCGGTCGCGGCTCGCGCCGAGCATCCGCCGCTGGGAACGGCCCCCCGTCAGTCGGCCGAGCGCTCGCGCGGGATCTCGGTGCGGTGGAAGTTCTGGAACGAGCGCGACGCCGTCGGCCCGCGCTGACCCTGGTAGCGGTTCAGGTAGCTGCCCGTGCCGTACGGGTTCTCGGCCGGCGAGCTCAGCCGGAAGAAGCACAGCTGCCCGATCTTCATGCCCGGCCACAGCTTGATCGGCAGCGTCGCCACGTTGCTCAGCTCGAGCGTGACGTGCCCGCTGAAGCCGGGGTCGATGAAGCCCGCCGTCGAGTGCGTCAGCAGGCCCAGGCGGCCCAGCGAGCTCTTGCCCTCGAGGCGCGCCGCGACGTCGTCGGGCAGTGTCACCCGCTCGTACGTCGCGCCGAGCACGAACTCGCCCGGGTGCAGGATGAACGGCTCGCCCTCCTTCGCCTCGACCAGGCGCGTCAGCTCGGGCTGATCCTCCGCCGGGTCGATGACGGGGTACTTGTGGTTGTCGAAGAGGCGGAAGAAGCTGTCGATCCGCACATCCACGCTCGACGGCTGCACCATCGCGAGGTCGAGCGGGTCGAGGCCGATGCGGCCCGACTCAAGTTCGGCACGGATGTCGCGGTCGCTCAGCAGCATGACGCTCAGCCTAGCGACGGGGTGAGGTTCGCTACACTGGGCCCGCAGCCCTCGGGTCTGCGACTGGGGATGTAGTTCAATGGCAGAACTTCAGCTTCCCAAGCTGATAGCGCGGGTTCGATTCCCGTCATCCCCTCGGTGTTGATGGCTCCGCCGCCGCTGCTGCGGCGCAGCGGTGCGAAGCTCGATCCGTGTCGCTCGCCGTTGCCCTGATCGGAGGCACATGCAGCTGACGGATGCTGGGCTCTCGTTCGTGACCGAGCGGCACCTGGGCACGCTCTCGACGGTGGGCCGCGACGGGCGCACGCACGCGGTGCCGGTCGGCTTCACGTGGCGCGACGGCGTCGTGCGGGTCATCGGCAGTCGTGGGTCGCAGAAGTTCGTCAACGCGCAGCGGTCGGGCCGGGCATCCGTCAGCAGCGTCGACGGCGCGCGCTGGATCTCGTTCGAGGGGCCCGCCCGCCTGCTGACCGATGCGGAGTCGGTCGCGCTCGGAGTCGCGCTGTACACCGAGCGCTACCGCGAGCCGCGGCCCAACCCCGAGCGCGGGGTGCTCGAGATCGTGGTCGAGCGCGTGCTCGCCTCCCGCGGGCTGCGCGCCGAAAACTGAGCCGCGGGTCGGCTCGTCGCGGTCAGCGCTCCTCGACGAGCGCCAGCTGCGAGCCGTCGAGGTCGACCAGGTACGCCGCGCGCTGACCCCACGACTGCGTCGCAACGGGCGTGAGGCGGGGGATGCCCGTGGTCGACTGCGCGACGCCGGCCTGCGCGAACGCCGCGTGCAGAGCATCCACGTCGGCCACACGGAGCACGCACTGGTGGTCGCTCGTCGACGGGTCGAGGGTCGGATGCGGGAAGAACTCGAGCTCGATCGACCCGCGGCGCATACGCAACCAGGTGTCGTCGTGGTGGACGACGTCGAAACCGAGCCGGCCGTAGAAGGCGGCGGTGGCGGCGAGGTCGCGAGCGGGCAGCGCGGGGTGGGCGCGGTCGTGCGAGCCGTCGTTCGTGAGCCGAGCATCCGTCGTCATGGGACGACCGTACGCCTCACCGCGCTCCGCGGGTAGCGTGGGGGCGTGCGCCTGACCGACCTGCCGTGGAACCGCGTGTGGGCGGTCGCGTTCGGCGTGGGGCTCCTGCTGCTGGGGGCCGCCGGGTTCGTCGTCTCGCTGGGCCGGCCGCCGCTCGACCCGGTCGGGGTGCCGCTGCTGATCGTGTTCACGGCGAACCCGCTGCAGTCGGTGGTGACGATGGCGACCGGCGCGGTGCTGCTCGTGCCCGGGCTGCGGTCGCTGCACGCCGCCCGCTCGGTCAACCGCGTCATGGGCACCCTGCTGCTCGCGTTCGGCATCGCCGGGCTCTACCTCATCGGCACGCCCGCGAACGTGCTGGCGCTGAACTCCAGCGACGTGCTCGTGCAGTTCGCGGCGTCGGCGTTCCTGCTCGGGGCGGGCTTCGGGGCCGACCGCAGGGCGTCGACGCCTCCCGCTGCGAACCCCGCCGCGCCCCCGGCAGGCTGACCGTTCGCTGAGCGCGGGCAACCGCGCCGCTCGGCGCGACGAACAGGGTGCATGACCGCAGTGCACCGCTCCCTCGTCGCCCTGACCCTGCTCGGCGCGAGCATTGTGCATCTCGCCGTCGCCGCCTCGGGCGTCGCACCGCTCGCCGCGGCGCTGCTCGGCGTCGTGGGCGTCGCCGAAGCCGTGGGAGCCACCCTTGTGCTGCGCGGTGCGCTCGCCGCCGACCCCGCGCTGCTCGTGGCGCTCGTCGTCGCGCCGGTCATCCTGCTCTCGGGGGCGCTCACGCTCGCCGACGCGCTCGAGCGCCCCGACCTGGTGGCGGCGTTCGCGATGCCTGCCCTGCTGGGCTCGGCCGTGCTCGCCTTCGCGGGCGCCGCGGTCGCTGGCCTCGCGGCGCGCAGGCTGCGATCGGCGGATGCTCCGCGCGCCGTGCCCGCCCGTCCCAGCCGCCCGGCCCGCCAGGCGGTGCTGCTCGTCTCGGCGCTCATCGCCACGGGCGCCGTGGCGGCCCCCGCCGTGGCGTCGGTGCGGCCCGAGCTCGTGCCCGGCAGCGCCGTGACGACCCTCGTCGACGAGCGCGGCGCCGACGAGCAGCAGGCGCCGCAGGAGGCGCAGGAGCAGCCGGAGCCCCGCTTCGCGGTGCCCGGCCACGAGGGCCACCACGGCATGACGCCGTAGCGCGCGCCGCGGCTCGGTCGCGCGAGACCGCCGCGACTCAGCTCGCGCGCTCGACCGCCCGCCCGATGATGGGCTCGACGTCGGCCATGAAGCGCCGCACGTCGGCGTCGACGATGACGTCGCTCGGCCGCAGCCCGCGCGTGAGGTAGAGCCCCTCGAGCGAGCGGATGCGCGACAGTGCGACGTACGCCTGCCCCGGCGCGAACGCGCGAGGCCCGAGGTCGACGATCGCCTGGTTGTAGGTCGAGCCCTGCGACTTGTGGATCGTGACCGCCCACGCCAGCCGCAGCGGGAACTGCGTGAACTCGGCCACGACCTCTTTCGTGACGCGCTTCGTCGCGGCCGAGTAGGTGTACTTGTACTTCTCCCACACCGCGGGCAGCACCTCGTGGCTCTCGCCCTCGACCTCGACGTGCACGGTCTTGCCGATGCGCTCGACGGTGCCGAGTGAGCCGTTTACCCAGCGCATGACGCCGTCGCCGGCGGTGTCGTTGCGCAGGAACATCACCTGCGCCCCGACCTTGAGCTCGAGGGTCTCGTCGGCGGGGTAGCCGCCGCGGCCGCCGAACTCGCCCGCGATGTCGGCGCGCGCGGTCTTGGCGGCGCCGGGCAGCCGACGCAGGGCATCCGTGTTGATGCGCGTCACGGTCGCGTTCGTCGTCGCGAGCGTCAGGATGCCGTCGCTCGGCGGGGTGCGCTCGCCCGCGGCGTTGAGGGCGCGCCCGATCTCGGGCGTGACCTCGCCATGCCGCACCGCCGAGAGCATGTGGCGGAAGGCTTCATCCTGCTGGCGGTGGATCGTCTGCAGCTCGACGATGCGCAGCGGCGCCTCGGCACACACCTTCGCGTCGAAGAACCACATCGAGCGGTAGTGGTCGGCGTAGTAGGCGCGCTCGCCCTCATCGCGGCCCGGCACGGGCGCGAGCTGGTACGGGTCGCCGAAGAGCACCACCTGCGCGCCGCCGAACGGCTCGTGCGGGCGGGCGCGGCTCTGCCGCAGGCGGCGATCGATCGCATCCATGAGGTCGGCGCTCACCATCGAGACCTCGTCGATGACGATCGTGTCGACCCCGCCGAGCAGCTTCGCCAGCTGCGGCGGGTTCTCGAGCTCGTGGTCGGCGATGAGCCCGATGGGCAGCCGGAACAGCGAGTGGATCGTCTGCCCGCCCACGTTGAGGGCCGCGACCCCAGTCGGCGCGCACACGATGACGGTGCGGTCGGTCGTGGCCAGGAACTCCTGCAGCAGCGTCGACTTGCCCGTGCCTGCGCGCCCCGTCACGAAGACGTGCTCGCGCGTCGACTCGATGAGCTCGAGCACCGCCCGCTGCTCGGCCGCGAGGCCGGCGTCGGGTCGCAAGGGCATGCCAGCCAGGGTACCCGCGTGCGTCGCTCGGTCGTCGCGCGCACCTAGGCTGTCGCGCATGACGCGGCGACGGATGCTCTGGGGAGGAGCCGTGCTCGCCTGCCTCGCCGCCGCGATCGTCGCGATCGCCGCCGCCGTCGCCCACGCGACGAGCCCGGAGCGCCTCGTGCGCCACTACCTCACCGCCCTCGCCGACGACGACCTCACGACCGCGGCCGCGCTCGCCGGGCTCGACAAGGCCGACCTCGAGCGCTGGGGCGGCGCGCCCCTCGGCGACGCGAGCACGCCCGACGTCGTCGAGATCGTCGCCGTCGTCGACGCCGACGCGGGCGGTCGCACCGTCATCGCGCGCTACGGCGAGCGCGGCGACGACGTCGCCGAGGTCGCGTTCGCGCTCGAGCGGACGCCGCTCGGGCCGTTCACGCAGTGGCGCTTCGCCGAGCCGCCCGTGCAGCGCATCCTCGTCGGCGCCGACCGCCACGACCGGGTGCGCGCCAACGGCCGCACCGTGACGACCGAGCTCGCCGGCGACGTGGAGGGCGTCGCGGCCTTCGTGCCCGCGCGGGTGGAGGTCGCGATCGCGAGCCCGTACCTCGACGGCGAGGCGGTGCGCACCCGGGCGGGCACGGCATCCGCCGCCCGCCCCCTCGTCGTGGCGACCACGCCGTCGCCGCGCCTCAAGCGCCTCGTCGACCGCGAGGTCGCCGCGTTCCTCGACGACTGCGTCGCGCAGCGCGTGCTGCAGCCCGCCGGCTGCCCCTTCGGGCTCGCCGTGCCCGACCGGCTCGTCGAGGCGCCACAGTGGCGCGTCGCCGTGCCGGCCGTCACGAGCGTCGTGCCCGGGGCGCGCACGGGCCAGTGGCGGCTCGAGGGCGGGGCGACCGTGCGGGTGCAGCTGACCGTGCAGCGCCTCATCGACGGCGTCGTGGAGGAGCGCGACGAGGCGGTCGTGGCGGTCATCCGCGGCTCGGTCGTGCTCGGCGACGACGGTGTCGCCGTGACGATCGACCCGCCGGAGCAGGAGGGCTAGGCGCTCGTGCCGCCGGTCGGCCCGCCCGCGCTCGTGCGCTCGACCCGCTGCGCGCGCTCGGCGCGGCCCGCGAGCATCCGGTTGTAGGCCTCGAGCTCGGCGTCGCCGTCGCGGTCGGCCTGACGGTCGCGCCGCTTCGTCTCGCGCGAGTCGTCGCGGCTCCACATGACGGCGACCAGGATCGCCAGGGCAAGGGTCGGGATCTCGCCGACGCTCCAGGCGATCTCGCCGCCGCGCACCTGATCGGCGAGCGGGGTGTCGCCCCACTCGCGGCCCATCGCGCCGAACCACTCCGGCAGCAGCAGGCCCGAGCTCGTGATGATCGACAGGCCGAAGAACGCGTGGAACGCCATCGTCGCCAGCAGGATCATGAGGCGCACCGGGTACGGCGGCCGATACGGCGCCGGGTCGATGCCGATGAGCGCGTTGACGAAGAAGTAGCCGCTGAGCAGGAAGTGCAGCACCATCCACTGGTGGCCGAGGTGGTCGCTCACCGCCCACGAGAACAGCGGCGAGTAGTAGAACACCAGCAGCGAGATCGCGAAGATCACCGAGGCGACGATCGGGTGACCGACGAGGCCGGCCCAGCGCGAGTGCACGATCGCGAGGATCCACTCGCGCGGGCCCCGCGAGCCGTCCTTCCGCACCCGGATCGCGCGCGCCGCGAGCGTGACCGGGGCCGCGAGCACCAGCATGACCGGGATGCCCATGCTCAGCATCATGTGCCCGAGCATGTGCACGCTGAACAGGTAGCGCTCGTAGACCGCGATGCCGCTGCTGGTGACGAACACGAGCGCGAGCATCCCCGTCGTCCACAGGATCGTGCGGTGCACCGGCCAGCGGTCGCCGCGCCGATGCAGGCGCACCACGCCGGCGAGGTAGAAGAACAGGCCGAAGCCGGCCAGCAGCGCCCACAGCAGGTTGAGATCCCACTCGGTGAGCACGCGCCACGGCTCGAACGGCGGCGGCAGCGGCGCCCCGGTGAGGATCTCGGCCGGCGTCGGGTCGGCCAGCTGGTCGACCGGCACCTCCGGCACGGGCGAGGGTGTGCGCGCGAGCGCCGTCGCGAGGCCGCTCGCGACGCCCATGACCACGAGCTCGGCGACCACGATCGCCCAGAAGGATGCCCGGGGCGCGACCTCGCGCTGCACCCGTGCGATCAGGCGGGCCCGGTACCACGCGCCGAAGCCACCGAGGGCCACGAGCGCGACGACCTTGCCGATGAGGATCGCGCCGTAGCCGGTGGCGAGCCCCTCGAGGCCGCCGACGCGCAGCTGCGCGCTCACCAGGCCCGAGACCGACACCACGACGAAGGCGATGAGCGCGAGCGTCGAGTAGCGGGCCAGCACGACCGGGAGGCGATCGGCGAGCACGCGGCGCAGCAGCACGATCGTGGCGAGCCCGCCGACCCAGATCGCGGCGAACACCGCGTGCAGGTACACGGCGGTGACCGCGGCGTCGTGGTCGGCCGTGCCGCCCGCGTGACCCTGCTGCGCGACCGGCCACAGGGTCGCCGCCGCGAGCAGCCCGACGAGGGCGAGCACCCACGGGGTGCGCACGGCGAAGCACAGCACCGTGACGGTCGCGGCCATGACGACCGTCCAGAGCCAGGCGCGGCCCGGCTCGGTCTCACCGAAGAACGTCGCGAGCAGGCTGCCGAAGCGCGCGTCGAGCGAGACCGGCTCGAGGAAGACGCTGAGGAAGGTCAGAAAGCCGGTGACGACCGCAGCGAGCGTCCACACGCCGGCGGCGGCCGCGGCGACGTCGAGGGCGCGATGGTGCTCGAGGCGCTCCGGCGCGAGCGCGATGAGCGCGAGCAGCAGGGCGCCGATCGCGACCGCGGAGGCGAGCGTCATGATGAGCTTCGCGATCGGCAGGCCGTACCGGACGACCGGGCCCGGGTCGGCGACGAGCGGGGCCTCGGCCCCGCCGCCGAGCACGAGGGCGACGAGCAGGGCCAGCACGGCGGCGACGAGCAGGGCCGCGAGGGCGAGGGCGCCGAGACCGATGCCGCGGGCCGTGGCGATCCCGCTCGCGGGGCGCTGCCCGCGCGGCGCGGCGGTGCCGGACTGCGCGCGCGAGGCCGGGCGGGTCGAGGTCACGCCTCCAGGGTAGGCGAGCAACCTGGGGCGGCGGCTCGGGGAGCGAGCTCGGCGCGGGCGGCGCGCGTCGAGCATCCGCCCCCGAACGCGACGACGGGGACGACCCGTGGTGGGTCGTCCCCGTCGTGGAGACCGGCGCGGCGAGCCGCAGCCGGTCGGGCTGGCGCCTGACTTACTTGGCGGCGGCCTTCAGCTTGCTGCCGGCGCTGATCTTCACGCCGTTCGACGCGGCGATGTCGATCTCGGCACCGGTCTGCGGGTTGCGGCCCTTGCGCGCGGCGCGCGAGGTGCGCTCGACCGAGATCCAGCCAGGGATCGAGACCTTGGTGCCCTTGCCCACGGCGTCGGACAGGACCGAGAACAGGCCGTCGACGACACGGTTGACGTCAGCCTGGCTCAGGCCCGACTCAGCGGCCACAGCGGCGACGAGCTCGGAACGGTTCATGGTGTCCTCCTCGGACCTCAAGTTCGGTGAAGCGGCTCGTGACCAGGGGATGGCCGCGAACCGCCTCGAAACTAGCACCAGGCTCGAGCGTTTCCGGGCTGATTCGGGCCGGAATGCGGCGATTCGGGCCCGTTTTCCGCCGATTCCGCCCGGATTCGAGCTCCATGACCCGCGCGAACGACGAAGGGCGCCCCCTCACAGGGACGCCCTTCGGAAGGCTTCTCAGCCGATCGAGCCGACTACCAGCTCGACTTGGTGATGCCGGGCAGCTCGCCGCGGTGGGCCATCTCGCGGAACCGCACGCGCGAGATGCCGTACTGCTTGAGGTGGCCACGGGGGCGACCGTCGACGGCGTCGCGGTTGCGCACGCGCACCGGCGAGGCGTCGCGGGGCAGCTTCTGCAGGCCGACACGGGCCGCCTCGCGGCTCTCGTCGGTGCCGTTCGGGTCGACGAGGGCCCTCTTCAGCTCGAGTCGCTTCGCGGCGTAGCGCTCCACGACGACCTTGCGCTGCTCGTTGCGCGCGATCTTGCTCTTCTTCGCCATGGTTAGCGCTCCTCGCGGAATTCGACGTGCTTGCGGATGACCGGGTCGTACTTCTTCAGCACGAGGCGGTCGGGGTCGTTGCGACGGTTCTTGCGGGTCACGTAGGTGTACCCGGTGCCGGCGGTCGACTTGAGCTTGATGATCGGACGGACGTCCTGCTGCTTCGCCACTAGATCTTCTCCCCACGGGCCAGGAGGTCCTTGACCACGGACTCGATGCCACGGGCGTCGATGACCTTGATGCCCTTCGCCGACAGGGTCAGCGTGACGTTACGACGAAGCGACGGCACGTAGTACGTCTTCTTCTGGATGTTCGGGTCGAACCGGCGCTTGGTGCGACGGTGCGAGTGAGAGATGTTGTGCCCGAAGCCGGGAACGGCTCCGGTCACCTGGCAGACGGCTGCCATGGGTCCTCCAATATTCGGCTACCGTGCGGCGAGCGCCGCACCCAAGGTCACTTGTCGGCACGCAGACACCGCCTGATCCGTTCGAGTAGCGGGATGAACGGGGCGGAGTGCGCACAGGAAGGGCGAAGGCTCGCCCGACACAATCCCCCAGCTTACGGCCTGGAAGCCCGATCGGCCAACTCGGTGCAGCGGGCGCAGAGGCCGAAGATGTCGACGACGTGCTCGGCGCGCGTGAAGCCGTGCTCGGCGGCGGTGCGGCGAGCCCATTCCTCGACCGGCTGCGCCTCGATCTCGACGGTCGTGCCGCAGCGGCGGCAGATGAGGTGATGGTGGTGGCTGCCGGGCGTGCACGCGCGATACAGCAGCTCGCCCTCCTGCTGCAGGCTGTCGGCCTCGCCCTCGTCGGCGAGCCCCGTGAGGGTGCGGTAGACGGTCGCGAGCGCGATCGTCGAGCCGCCCTCGCGCAGGCTCGCGTGCAGGGCCTGCGCGCTCACGAAGCCGCCGGCGTCGGCGAGAGCGGCCCGCACGGCCTCGCGCTGCCACGTGTTGCGCTTCATCGGGCGGCCTCCGCGAGGGCATCCGTCTTCGGGGTCGCGTGCGCGATCATCGGGCGACCTCCGCAAGCGCCGGCGTGCGCGGGCGACGGCTCGCGCCCGACTTCACGCGCCGCTCGAGCAGCCGGCAGACCACGTAGATCGCGAACGAGATCGTCGTGATGTACGGGCTGATCGGCAGCGAGCCGCCGATCGCGAGCAGGATGCCCCCCACGGCCGACACGAGCCCGAACAGCATGCTCAGCACCGGTACGAGCACGGGTGAGGCCGACACCCGCAGGGCGGCCGCGGCGGGCGTGACGAGCAGCGCGAGCACGAGCAGGGCACCGATGACCTGCACCGAGACCGCGACCGTCAGGCCGAGCAGCGTCATGAACACGATGCTGAGCGCACGACCGGGCACGCCACGGGCACTCGCGACCTCCGGGTCGAGGCTGTCGAAGGTCAGCGGGCGCCAGATCACGAGCAGCGAGACGAGCACGAGGGCGCTGATGCCGAGCAGCAGGCCGAGCTGGGGCAGGTCGACGCTAATGATCTGACCCGTGAGCAGGCCGAACTTGTTGCCGCTGCGCCCTGGGTACAGGGCCAGGAAGAGGATGCCCAGGCCCAGGCCGAACGGCATGAGCACGCCGATGATCGAGTTGCGATCGCGCGCGCGGGCGCCGAGCACCCCGATGATCGCGGCGGCCACGAGCGAGCCGACGATGGAGCCGGCGACTACGTTCACGCCGAGCAGCAGCGCCGCCGCCGCGCCCGCGAACGACAGCTCGCTGATGCCGTGCACGGCGAAGGCCATGTCGCGCTGCATGACGAACACGCCGATGAGCCCGCCGACGACTCCGAGCACCGCCGCGGCGATGATCGAGTTCTGCACGAGGCCGAGCAGCTGCACGTAGGTGGGCCAGTCGACGCCGATCATGCGACGACCCCGCTCATGCCACGACCCCGTGGTGGTGGTCGCCGTCGGGGGCGCCGACGACGACGATGCGCCCGTGCGAGTGGAAGACGTCGACCGGCGTGCCGTACAGCTGGCTCAGCACCTCGCTGCGCAGCACCTCGTCGGGGGCGCCGATCGTGAAGCGCCCGTGCGCGAGGTACAGCACGCGATCGACCATGCCGAGCACCGGGTTCACGTCGTGGGTGACGAAGACGACGGCGGTCGCGTGATCCCGACGGCGCGCGTCGATGAGCTCGCTCACCCCCCGCTGGTGGTGCAGGTCGAGGCTCATGAGCGGCTCGTCGCACAGCAGCAGCGCGGGGTCGTCGGCGAGCGACTGCGCCACGCGCAGGCGCTGCTGCTCGCCGCCGGAGAGGCTGCCGAGCGGCTGGTCGGCGTAGTCGGTGGCGCCGACGGCGGCGAGCAGGGCATCCACCTTCTCGCGATCGGCCCGCGACGTGATGGGCGGGCCGTAGCGGCGACCGTTGACGCCGAGCATCACCAGGTCGCGCCCGCGCAGGGGGGTGCCCGGCGCGACGATCTTCTGCTGCGGGATGTACCCGATGCCGCGGTGACCCCGATGCGCCGGATGCCCGTCGACGAGCACCTCTCCCGCGCTCAGCCGCTGCTCGCCGAGCATGGCCTTCAGCAGGCTCGTCTTGCCCGTGCCGTTCGCGCCGAGCACCGCGATGAACTCGCCGGGGTGCACGTCGAGGTCGAGGCCGCTCCACAGGGTGCGCGGGCCGAAGCGCAGCGCCCCGCCGCGGATGCTGAGCACCGGGGCGGGGTGTGCGGCAGGGCCGGGTGATCGGCTGCGGGCCGGCGCGGGCGTCGGCGCGGTCGTCGGCTCGGGCGTCACGCCGGCGTCAGCGCCTGCGTGACCGCCTCGATGTTCGCGCGCATCCACGAGACGTAGTCTTCACCCTCTGGCAGGGTCTCGACGAACGAGACCACCGGGATGCCCGCCGCCTCGGCCGCCTCGCGCACCCGCTCGGTCTCGGGGCTCGCCGTCTGCTCGTTGTAGGCGAGCAGGGTCACCTCGCCCGCGTCGATGAGGTCGAGGGTCTGCTGCAGGGCGAGCGGCGGCACGTCCGCGCCCTCCTCGATGGCCTCGGTGAACTGCTCGGGGGTCTCGTCGCTGAAGCCGAGCTCGGCGAGCAGGTACGCCGGCACCGGCTCGGTCGCGGCGACCGTGCCGCCGCCGAGCGCCTCGGCCGCGGCGACGAGCTCGGCGTCGAGCGCCTCGAACTCGGCCTCGAGGTCGGCGAGGTTCTGCTCGTAGGTCGCGGCGTTGTCGGCGTCGAGCTCGACGAGCTCGGCGGCAATCGCGGCGGCGACCTCCTCCATGACGTGGATGTCGTACCAGACGTGCTCGTTCTCACCGGCGACGTGGCTGTGGGCGTCGCCCTCCTCGCCCTCGTCGCTGTGCGCCTCGCCCTCCTCCTCGGAGTGGGCCTCGCCCTCCTCCTCGGAGTGCGCCTCCTCCTCGCCGTGGGCGTGGTCGTCGTCGATGCCCGCGATCGCGGCGGCCGTGACGACGGGCGCCTTGGCTCCGGAGCCCTCGATGAGCACGTCGATGAACGGGTCGTAGCCGCCGCCGTTCTTGATGACGAGGTCGGCGCCCGCGACGGCGAGCTGGTCCTGCGCGCTCGCCTCGTAGCTGTGCGGGTCGATCGCGGGGGAGTCGATGATGCTCGTCACCGTCGCCAGCTCGCCGGCGATGCTCGCGGCGAGATCGCCGTAGACGTTGGTCGAGGCCACGATCGAGAGGCCCTCCGTGCCGGCGGGCTCGGCGGCCGCGGCGCAGCCCACGAGAGCGAGGCCGGTGGTCGAGGCGAGCAGCAGGGCGGGCAGGGCACGGGCGCGCGAGCGGGTGGGCATGCGCCGATCGTACGGCTTATCGAGAACGGTTGTCAAAACCGTTCTCAATAAGGGATGCGCGGCGCGAGCGTCCGCCGCCTGCCCAGCGCCCCCGCGCCACCGGCCCGCGGCTCATTCCCGGCACGCGCGACTAGCCTGCTCGGCATGTCGAACCGCCTCGCCATGCTCGCGATGACCGGCCTGCACCGCGCGGTGCTGACCCTCACCGGCGGCCGCGTCGGCTCGCGGCTCGGGCGCATGCGCGTCATCGAGCTCATCACGCGCGGCCGACGCAGCGGAGTCGAGCGCCGCGCGATCCTCACCGTGCCCGTCGTCGAGTCGACCGAGGCCGGTGAGACGCTCGTCGTCGTCGCCTCGCGCGGCGGCGACGACCTCATGCCCGCGTGGTACCTGAACCTCGTCGCCGACCCGCGCGTCGGCGTGGCGGCGGCGCGCGGCGGCGAGCCCGCCCCGTACCTCGCGCGCACGGCGACCGACGCCGAGCGGGCGCGGCTGTGGCCGCTCGCCGTGCGCGCCTACCGCGGCTACGCCGCCTACCAGCGCAAGACGCGGCGGGTGATCCCGCTCGTGCTCCTCGAGCCCGACTCGCGCCGCGCGACCGAGGCGCGGCCCGCCACGTCGACCTAGTCGAGCAGCAGCGCCGGCTCCTCGATGACCGAGGCGACGTCGGCCAGGAACCGGCTCGCGACATCCCCGTCGACCACGCGGTGATCGAACGAGGCGCCGAGCGTCGTCACGAACCGCGGCCGCACCTCGCCGTCGACCACCCACGGCTTCTGCTTGATGGTGCCGAGCGCGACGATCGCGACCTCGCCGGGGTTGAGGATGGGCGTGCCGGTGTCCATGCCGAAGACGCCGATGTTGGTGACCGTGATCGTGCCGTCGGCCATGTCGGCGGGCTGCAGCTTGCCGTCGCGCGCCGTGATCGTCAGCTGCTCGATGGCCTGGGCGAGCTCGCGCAGGCTCATCGCCTGGGCGTTCTTGACGTTCGGCACCACCAGGCCCCGCGGCGTCGCGGCGGCGAAGCCGAAGTTGACGAAGTGGTGCACGACGATCTCCTCATCGGTCCACGTCGAGTTGACCATCGGGTTGCGGCGCACCGCCCAGATCATCGCCTTCGCCATGATGAGCAGCGGCGAGACCTTGATGCCGGCGAAGTCGGGGCTGGCCTTGAGGCGCTTGACGAACTCCATCGTGCGGGTGGCGTCGACGTCGACGAAGATGCTCACGTGCGGCGCGGTGAAGGCGCTGCGCACCATGCCCTGCGCGATCGCCTTGCGCACGCCCTTGACCGGGATGCGCTCTTCGCGCGCCTCCGGCCAGTCGGGCGTCTGGATGTTGCGGAACACGCTCGCCTGCGAGGCGTGCCGGATGACGTCGTCGCGCGTGATTTCGCCGGCGAGCCCCGTCGGCTGCACCTCCTGCAGATCGACGCCGAGATCCTTCGCGAGCTTGCGGATCGGCGGCTTCGCGATGACCGGCACCGCCGCGGCGGCCGGCACGAAGGCCGGCGGGGCGGGGCGGGATGCTCCCGCGCTCGTTGCGGCGTCGCCCGCGTGGCGCCCGCCCGCGTCACCGCCCACACCCGCGCGCCGACGCCGCGAGGCCACGTGACCCTTCGCGCCGTAGCCGACGAGCACCGCACCGGGCTTCTCGTCGTGGTCAATCGACTGGGCCGTGTCGGCGGCAGCGATCGCGGCCTGCGCCGGCTCGGCGGGCGACTCGGTCGCGGCGTCGGCAGCGGCATCCGCCCCCTCGCGCACCCGCACGATCGGCGTGCCGACCTCGACGGTCTCGCCTTCGGCGACCAGCAGCGCGTCGACGGTGCCGGCGAAGGGGCTCGGCAGCTCGACGAGCGACTTCGCCGTCTCGATCTCGCACAGCACCTCGTTCACGGCGATGCGCTGCCCCGGCTGCACGCGCCACGACACGATCTCGGCCTCGGTCAGGCCCTCGCCGACGTCGGGGAGCGGGAACTCGTTGATGCTCATGGGGCTCCTTCGGGGGCGGTGGATGCTCGGCTGACCGGCCCGGTCGTGCTCAGTACGACAGCGCCCGGTCGACGCCGTCGAGGATGCGGTCGACGTCGGGCAGGTAGGCGCCCTCGAGCTTGGCGGGCGGGAAGGGGGTGTCGAAGCCGGAGACGCGGATGACGGGCGCCTCGAGCGAGAAAAAGGCCTTCTCCGACACGGTCGCGGCGATCTCGCTGCCGATGCTGACGCTGCCGGGCGCCTCCTGCGCGACGACGAGTCGGCCGGTGCGGCGCACCGAGTCGAGGATCGGGCCGTAGTCGATGGGGCTCAGCGAGCGCAGGTCGAGGACCTCGATGCTCGTCCCTTCCTCCTCGGCGAGCGCCGCGGCGTCGAGCAGCATGCTCACCATGGCGCCGTGGCCGACGACGGTCACGTCGGTGCCGGTGCGCACGACGCGGCTCGCGTGCAGCGGCGCGCCCGAGGCATCGAGGTTCACCTCGCCCTTGGGCCAGTAGCGACTCTTGGGCTCGAAGAACATGACGGGGTCGTCGCTTGCGATGGCCTCCTGGATCATCCAGTAGGCGTCGTGCGGCGTCGCCGGGCTCACCAGGCGCAGGCCGGCAGTGTGGGCGAAGTACGCCTCGGGGCTCTCCTGGTGGTGCTCGACGGCGCCGATGTGCCCGCCGTACGGCACGCGGATCACGACCGGCAGCGACAGCGAGCCCTCGTGCCGCGCGGTGAGCTTGGCCAGCTGGGTCGTGATCTGGTCGAAGGCCGGGAAGATGAAGCCGTCGAACTGGATCTCGACGACGGGCCGGTAGCCGCGCATGGCGAGCCCGATCGCGGCGCCAACGATGCCCGACTCGGCGAGCGGGGTGTCGAGCACGCGGCGCGGGCCGAAGTCGCGCTGCAGGTTCTCGGTGACGCGGAACACGCCGCCGAGCGGCCCGATGTCCTCACCCAGCAGCACGACCTTCTCGTCGGCGGCCATCGCGGCGGCGAGGCCGGCGTTGAGCGCCTTCGCCATCGGCAGGGTGCGCACGCCGCCGCCGGTGATGACGGATGCCGGGGTCGCCGCCGCGGGCGTCGCGCCCTCGACGCCGGTCGCGTCGACCGCGCGCCCCACGGCCGCGGAGGTGCCGAGCGTGTCGGTCATGCGCCCTCTCCCTCGAACGAGGCCTCGTAGCTGCGCAACCACTCGGCCTGGGCCTGCATGACGGGGTGCGGCTCGCTGTAGACGTGCGCGAACATCGACTCGGCGGGCGGCGGCGTGAGCTCGAGGGTGCGTCGGCGCGCGTCGGCGGCGAAGTCCGCGGCCTCGGCGGCGACGTCGGCGAAGAACTGCTCGCTCGCGCCGCGGCCGCGCAGGTACGTCTCGAACCGGGCGATCGGGTCGCGCTGACGCCAGTGCTCGACCTCGTCGGCGGTGCGGTACTTGGTCGGGTCGTCGCTCGTCGTGTGCGCGCCCATGCGGTAGGTGAGCGCCTCGATGAACTGCGGGCCCTCACCGGCGCGAGCGGCGTCGAGGCGCTCGCGCGTGACGGCGTAGCTGGCGAGCACGTCGTTGCCGTCGAGCTGGATGCTCGGGATGCCGAAGCCCTCCGGCCGGCGGTACAGGGGCGTGCGCGACTGCACGCTCACGGGCACTGAGATCGCCCAGTGGTTGTTCTGCAGGAAAAACACCTGCGGGGTCTGGTAGCTCTGCGCGAAGACGAAGGCCTCGTTGACGTCGCCCTGGCTCGTGGCGCCGTCGCCGAAGTAGACGAGCACGGCGGTGTCGCGCTCGGCGTCGCCCGTGCCGACGAGGCCGTCGAACTGCACGCCCATCGCGTAGCCGGTGGCGTGCAGCGTCTGCGAGCCGATGACGAGGGTGTAAAGGTGGAAGTTGCCGACCTCCTCCGGCACCCAGCCGCCGTGGCTGAGGCCGCGCAGCATCGCGATGATCTGCACGACGTCGAGGCCGCGGATGTGCCCGACGGCGTGCTCGCGGTACGCGGGGAAGATGTGGTCCTGCGCGCGGGCGGCGTAGCCGGAGCCGACCTGCGCCGCCTCCTGCCCGAGGCTCGGGATCCACAGCGCGAGCTGCCCCTGCCGCTGCAGGTTGCCGGCCTCGATGTCGAAGGCGCGGATGACGCTCATGGTGCGGTGGAAGCGCTGCAGCAGCGACTCGTCGAGGCTCTCCACGACCGGCCGGTAGCGCTCGGTGCGCTCGTCCTCGACGAGGCGGCCGTCGGGCGCGAGCAGCTGCAGGGTCTCGGCCGGGTGCGACATGCGTTCCACTCTAGGCGGGGCCCCCGCCGCCGTCTCAGAGGTCACGGACAACCTGGCCCGCGATCTGCAGGAGCTTCGGCACAGACTCCTCCTCGCCGATCGAGACGCGGATGCCCTCCGGCGGGAAGGCGCGCCCGACGATCCCGGCCTCGGTGAACCGCTCTGCGATCGCGGCGGTGGCCTGCCCGGTCGCGAGCCACACGAAGTTGCCCTCGCTCTGCGGGATGCGCCAGCCCTGCTCGCGGAGCCCGGCGACGACGCGCTCGCGCCGCTCGACGATCGCCTCGACGGTCTGCAGCAGCTCGGCCTCGTGGTCGAGCGCGGCGAGCACCGCGGTCTGCGCGGCGCCCGTGACGGAGAGCGGGATCTGCGTGGCGCGCGCGGCGTCGATGACGGCCGGGTGCGCGATCGCGTAGCCGATGCGCAGGCCCGCGAGCCCGTACGCCTTCGAGAAGGTGCGCAGGATCACGAGGTTGGGCCAGCGGCGCACGAGCGCGTCGCCGTCGACGGCGTGCTCGTCGCGCACGAACTCGGCGTAGGCCTCGTCGAGCAGCACGAGCAGGTCTCCGGGGATGCTCGCCATGAGCGCCTCGAACTCGTCGCGCCCGACGGCGGTGCCCGTGGGGTTGTTCGGCGTGCAGACGATGACGAGCCGGGTGCGGTCGGTCACGGCGGCGGCCATCGCGGGCAGGTCGTGCCGGGCATCCGCCGTGAGCGGCACGGGCACGCCGGTGGCCCCGGCGACGGTGATGAGGCCGGGGTAGGCCTCGAAGCTGCGCCAGGCGTGCACGACCTCGTCGCCGGCGCCGGAGGTCGCCGCGATGAGCTGGGCGAGGATGCTCACCGAGCCGGCGCCGACGATGACCTCGTCGGGGCTCACGCCGTGCCGCTCGGCGAGGCGCTCGCGCACGATGAGCGCGGTCGCGTCAGGGTAGCGGTTGGTGTTCGCGGCGGCCTCGGCGAGCGCCGCGAGCACGGCCGGGTGCGGCGGGGAGGGGTTCTCGTTGCTGGAGAGCTTGAAGGCGTCGGCCGCCGCGGGCCGGCCCTGGCGGTAGGGCTGCATCGCGACGATCTCGGGGCGCAGGCGCACGGGGGGCGCGAGGTCGGTCACGGTGTCAGGATACGGCGGGGCATATGCCGCGATCGGTGGCGGGGTGCGCCCCCGCGGGGCATAGTGGGCTCATGAAGCGTTTCGTGCTGCGCGTGCTCATCAACTCGGTCGCCCTCTGGCTGACGACGCTCATCGTCGCCGGCGTCACGGTCGAGTCGTACGCGCCCGACGACACGCTCGCCTCGGTGCTGACGTACCTCCTGGTGGGGCTGATCTTCGGCGTCGTGAACGGCGTCATCGGCAACGCGATCCGCATCGTCGCCTTCCCCCTGTACGTGCTCACGCTCGGGCTCATCGCGCTGCTCGTCAACGGCCTGCTGCTGCTGCTCGTCGACTGGATCTCGGACCTCATCGGCTTCGGCCTCGAGGTCGATGGCTTCTGGTGGGGCGTGCTGGGCGCGATCGTGCTCGGCCTGCTGAGCTGGCTCATCGGCGTGCTGCTGCGCCCGATCGTGGGTCGCACCCGCTGACCTCCGACCCGGTCGACGTCGCGGCGCCGACCTCCTCCGGGCTGAGGCGTCGCGTGGTGTAGGCGGTCGCCTCGCCCTGCACGTCGCGAGCGCCGTTCGGCAGCGCGTCCAGGGCGCCTCTCAGCAACGGCGCCTCCGCGGCATCGACGCGCTCCGCGGTCCGTCGGTACTGCTCCAGCGCGTGCCCGGCGACGAGGGGATCGCCGTCGCTCCAGCCATCGCCGCGCGGCGCCGTGACGACGATCGCCTCGGTACGCTGCTGCGGCCCGCCGAGCGCGGTCACGGGGTCGTCGTCGTGGGCGATGACGACCGCCGGGTAGTCGCCGGTGACGGGCATGCCGCCCGTGGGCCCCCCGACGGTGACGAGCCCCGCGGTGCGGAACTCCCCCGACTCCGCCAGCAGCGTCGCGACCGCGGCGCCCTGCGAGTAGCCGGTGAACACGACCTCGCTGTGCGCACCGGCGCCTGCCTCGGCGAGCGCCTGCCGCGCGGCCTGCAGCGAGGAGGCGTCGTGCTCGGCGAGGAGGGCGATGTTGCTGGAGAAGTCGAAGGGCTGCTCCCCGCCCTCGACGAGCGGCCCGCCGTCGGCGGCCTCGCCCGCCGTGCCGGCGATGTACACCTCGAAGCGCTCCTGGCCGACGCGGTCGACGAAGCGCTCGACCCGCACCGGCTGCGCGGGGTCGGGGATGCGCGCGACGCGGTCGGCGACGCCGAGCGGCGCCGTCGCGGCGACCGGCCGCGCGGCCGGTGCGACGACGACCGGCGCGCGACCGCGATCGCCGGCGATCACGCCGACGGCGAGCACCGTGCCCGCGGTCGCGGCGACGGAGTCGAGCCCGAGGGCGCGGTACTGCGTCAGCAGCGCGCTCGGCACCCCGAGGGCGCCGAGCGCGGCGTCGTCGGTCGCGGTCATGAGCAGCCGCAGCGCCCGCGTCGTCATCTGGTCGTCGAGCAGGCGGCCCGTCGCGCGCTCGAGCCCGGCCTCGGCCGAGCGGCTGAACGATTCGCGCGAGGCCTTCGGCAGCAGCATCCAGGCGACGGCGGCGACGCCGAGGGCCGGCAGCACGGTCGGCAGCAGGCCGAGGCCGAGGCGGGCCCCGAGGAAGGCGAGCGTCGAGGCGACGGGCTCGAGGGCGCGCTGCACCCACGACTGCACGCGCGACTCGACCTCGCCGTAGGCGTCGAGCGCGAGGCGCACCGACGTGCCGAGCAGCTCGAGCGACTCCGCCTGCGCCCGCACGCGTGCGGCGGCCTGCTCGAGCTCGGAGCCGGTGCCGTTCCACGGGTCGCCGGGCAGCGGCGCCGCGATCGGGCGCAGGCGCTCGCCGGCGGTCTCGCACGTGCGCGCGCTGCGTGCGATGCGGTCGAGGGCCTCCAGCAGGTGCTCGCCGACGACGACCGTCGAGCCGCCCCCTCCGATGAGCAGCGGCGCGCTCGGCTCAACCACCGGTCACCGCCGGCACGCTCGCGGCGCGCGCCCGCGCCTCGGCGAGCTGCTGCTCGGCGCCCCACCGGCGGCCGACGAGGGCGAGACCCGCGACGTCGAGCGATCGCCGGGCCTCCAGCAGGCCGTGCAGGTTGCGCTCGACCGCGGCGCCGAACGCGCGCGCCGCGGGCCCGCGCCAGCGGGGGTCGTGCGCCGTCGAGGCGACGAGCTGCATCGCGCGCTCGAGCTGCTCGGCGACGGCCGCGACGACGAGCTCGCGCCGGTGCAGGTCGTCGACGAGCGCCGAGGCGGCCGTCACTGACAGCGGAGCGGTGACGGGAGCGGGCGGGGGAGCGGACGAGGGGTGGGCGAGCACGAGCGGCCTCCTTCGGCGTGAGCGGGGAGCCCAGGATGCGGGAGGGCGCGGCGGCGGGTCAGGCGGCGAGCGCGAGTCGGGCATCCGCCATCGCGATCGACGGCTGTGGAGGAGGTGCCGAAGTGCGGGATGATGGGGGCATGAGCTTCGACCGGGACCCCGGGCACCCCGGCGTGTTCCGCATCTGCTTCGTCTGCACCGGCAACATCTGCCGCTCGCCCATGGCGGAGGCGGTCTTCAACGAGCTCATCCGCCGCCGCGGCTGGGAGCACCTCGTCGTCGTGCAGTCGGCCGGCACCGGCGAGTGGCACGTCGGCGAGCCGAGCGACCCGCGCACGCTCGCCGCGCTCCGCGCCCGCGGCTACGAGGGCGACGTGCATCGCGCGCGCCAGTTCGACAGCGACTGGTTCGACGACGTCGACCTCATCATCGCGTTCGACCGCACCCACGAGCGCATGCTCAAGAGCTGGGCGCCCGACGACGACGCGCGCGGCAAGGTGCACCTGCTCATGTCGTTCGACCCCGGCCACGGCGAGGCGAGTCTCGACGTGCCCGACCCGTACTACTCCGACGCCGCGATGTTCGACACGGTGCTCGGCATGATCGAGCGCGCCTGCACCGCGCTCTTCCGCCAGCTCGAACCAGGAATCCGACAGGGAGCCTCATGACCCTCGCCCCGCAGCCCCTCAGCCCGCTCGACGGCCGCTACCGCGCCCAGGTCGCCGAGCTCGGCGAGCACCTCTCCGAGGCGGGCCTGAACCGTGCGCGCATCCACGTCGAGGTCGAGTGGCTCATCCGCCTCACCGACGAGGGGCTGTTCGGCGCCTCCCGGCTCACCGACGAGCAGAAGGCCGCACTGCGCGAGCTCGTCACCGGCTTCGGGCAGGACGACATCGACTCGCTCGCCCGCCGCGAGGCCGTCACGCGACACGACGTCAAGGCCGTCGAGTACCACGTGCGCGAGCGCCTGGCCGAGCTCGGCCTCGGGCACATCGCCGAGCTCACCCACTTCGCCTGCACGAGC
>NZ_JABUKC010000004.1 GCF_014595885.1 Microcella alkalica
CCCCATCATCGGTGCCGACGTCAGCAACCGTCATCGTCATCTCAGTATTGGTCCGTTCTCGCCCCGTGCAGTGCGAAGGTCAGCAGTGCTGGTGTCTCACCCCATCCTGACGCACAGGGGGCTCGCACGGGGCCTCTACGGGCCTGTGACAAGTGTGACTTTGAGACTTTCAGGCTTCGAAAGTCACAACATCACACAAATCACACCCCCGCAGGATGGGGGTGGCCGGTGATGCTCGGCAGCCACAACGACTACGGCGCACGATGCCCCCGGCATGCGGCGCAGGTCTTCCTTCCCCGCTGCTATGCCTGCGAATCCCTCAACCGCGAATACGCGGCCCTCCACCTCACCGACGAAAGCGACCACGCATGATCCCCGAAGCAACCCATGTCACCCGTCAAGGCAACGACGCATGGATCACCTGCCCTTACTGCCGCCGTCGCCACCTGCACCGAGGCGTCGCATCGGGCCTCAACTGGCGCGCCCCCGGCTGCGGTCTCTACCGCAACGCTTCCGACCGTCTCGACGGCTACACGTTCACGACCAAGAAGGGCAACCGATGACCAGGGACGAAGCCCTCAACCTCGGCAACAAGATCATGACCGACCTGCTCCAGACACAGATCGGTCAGCCTCTCGAAGTTCGCCGCATCATCACCGAGCACACTGACGGCCTCGACCGGGAGCAGCTTCTCGAAGTGCTCGGGAACCTGTTGGGCGAATCGATGGACATTGGCGCGATTCTCGCCGTTGCACTCGAACGGCATCCCGACGCACAAGCCGAAGCGCTCAAGCTGCGGGAACATCTCGAATTCGCTCGGATCACTTCGCGGATCTATGACGATAGCAAATAGGCCACCCGAGCATTACCTGCACGGCGACACGGTAATTGTTCCTTCATGGGCATGCGCGTTCCTCTACCAAGCAGGAAACTTCGAAACGTGGACAGCAAATAATCGTGGCAAGTTTCCGCATGCCGACAACGTTTTGATCGCCATTCGCCTCGGCGCGAAGAAATGGCGTGAACAGATCGAAGGAACACGGGCGGCACCGAAAGAGGAACGGCCCACACAATCGGAATGGCTAACAACAAGCGAATTGGCTGACCATTTGGGATTCACGACCAGAGGCGCACGGAAAGCATGCGCCGAAGGACGAATCGAAGCCGAACTGGTTGACGGCCGCTATCGCATCAGCCGAACGGCGCTCGCACATTACCGAGCGCGACACCAGAACTAGGAGTGACATGAGCAGGATTGACATGCTGCGGGAGTCCCGCAACAGCACATGGGAGCAGGCGAAGCGACTGCTCGACCGTGCCAAGAACGAGAAGCGCGGCCTCTACGGGGAGGAAGAGCGGCAGTACGAAGCGCTCACCGCCGACCTCGAGAGCATCGGCGCGCAGATCCGCCGACTCGAGGACGACGAGCGCAGCGCACGCCAGACCGAGGAGACGATGCGTGGTCTGCTCGGCCAGCCCGCGAGCCGCCGCCAGTCGGAGGTTGCCGACGAGATCCGCAACACCATCCTGACCCGCAGCAACGCGCCGCTGGAGTTCAAGACCGCTGAGGAGGAGGTGCGCAGCTACTTCCGACCCGGCATCGAGCGTCGCGCCCTCTCGACCTCGACCGGCTCGGCCGGAATGCGTGGCGTTTCGTTCTTCGACCGCGTGCTGACGCACATGGTTGACGAGTCCGCGATCCTCTCGGCCGGCGCGACCGTCATTCAGTCGCAGTCGGGTGAGCCGCTGCGGATCCCGAAGAGCACCGCGTTCTCGACGGCCGCGATCGTCACCGAGGGTGCGCAGATCGGCACGTCCGAGCCGACGCTCGACACGTTCACCCTCAACGCGTACAAGTACGCCTTCATGGTCTACATCACGCGTGAGCTCGCGGAGGACGCGAACTTCGACCTCGAGGGTTGGCTTGCCCGCGAGTCGGGTGAGGCGCTTGGCCGCGCGTTCGGCGCTCACGCGATCACCGGCACTGGCACCGGCCAGCCGACTGGCGCTCTCACGGGCGCGACGCTCGGCAACACCGGCCCGACCGGTACGGCGTCAAGCTTCGGCACGCACACCACTGCCGGTCAGGGTGGAGACCTGTTGCAGGATCTCTACGCCTCCGTCGCGGCCCCGTACGCCCGTTCGGAGTCCGCCGCGTGGCTCATGCGCTCGGCGACGCTCGCCGCGATCCGCAAGCTTCGCGACGCTGACGGCCGCTACGTGTTCTCGGCCGACATCCCCACGGGTTCCGGCGCGGCCGGCACCATCCTTGGCCGTCCGGTCTACATCGACCCGAACATGCCCGCAATGGGCGCAAACGCCAAGAGCGTCCTGTTCGGTGACTTCTCGAAGTACTACGTGCGCCGCATCAACGGCATCCGTTTCGAGCGGTCGGAGGAGTTCAAGTTCGACACCGACCAGATCGCGTTCCGCTGCGTGGCACGCATGGACGGTGCTCTCGGGGACACCACCGGCGCGCTGAAGTACTTCGCCCACAGCGCTACCTAGTAGCAGCTGAGGCGACGGCCCCGACAGTCGGCAGGTAGACAACCACCGACCCTCGGGAGTGACGCTGAGCGGCCCCCAGAGACCATCTCAGACACCGCGTTAGCGTCCAGCCACCGTGTGCCCCCTGACGCGCTCACAGAGCCGCTGACGGGGGCACACGCACTATCCCGACTTTCTGGCCGGGGCAAACCGAGAAGACCGCGCCATCTTTCAATTTCTGAGCGATGAGACCCCTACCCCATCGCGCGCGCGAACCCCCCCCTCCCCTCGGGGGGGTACGAGATGAAGACTGCGCGGTGAACCCCATGGGGGGTCGAGTTTAAACCTGGCCGCTTGTTTCGGCTTTTGATTGGAGGTCGCGTTATGGCGATCAAGAAGAGCTTGTCATTTGAGATTTTCGGTAAGGACAAGAGCGCTTCGAAGACGATGCGCGGCGTTGGCAAGGAAGCCGATTCGCTGGGTAAGCGGATGGCGAGTGTTGGCAAGGCGATGGCTGCGGGGTTGGCGGTTGCGGGTGCGGCTGCGGTTGCTTTTGGTGTGGAGTCGGTGAAGGCGTTTGCTGAGGCGCAGGAGTCGCAGAATCGGCTTCGGTTTGCGCTTGAGAAGTTTCCGAAGGCGGCTGATACGAACATCAAGGCGTTGGGTCGGCTGAACGAAGCGCTGATGAAGAAGACCCGGTTTGACGATGACGCGATCGCGTCAGCACAGTCGGTGCTCTTGCAGTACGAGTTGACCGGGCAGCAGCTTGAAGATCTCACCCCGCTGCTGTTGGACTTCGCCGCCCGTACCGGGCAGGATCTCACGTCCGCGTCAGAGCAGTTGGGTAAGGCGCTGCTCGGTCAGGGGCGCGCGTTGAAGGACGTGGGTATCGACTTTGTGGATACGGGGTCGGTTGCCGGGAACTTCGATCAGATCATGGCGGGTCTGCGGAAGCAGGTTGGAGGTTTCGCGGAGGAAGACGCGAAGACTGCGGCCGGCACCCTCGAGCAGTTGCGGAACCGGTTCGGTGAGATTCAAGAGAAGATCGGCGAAGCGCTGATGCCGAAGCTGATGGATTTCGCGGAGTGGTTAGAGGGCGACGGCGCGAAAGCGGTTGAGGGGCTAACCGACTGGATCGTTGATGAGGCGATCCCGAACTTGAGTGACTTTGTTGACTGGGTTGTGAAGTGGAAGGACGAGCTCGCGCTCGTGACGGGTGCCATCGGCGCAGCGACGGCCGCGCAGTGGCTGCTGAACGGCGCTATGGCTGCGAACCCTGTAGGCATCGTGGTTGCGGCGCTCATTGCGGCCTCGGCGTGGATCGTTCACGTGTTCCGCAACTTCGAGAAGTTCCGCCTCGGCGTGATCGACGCGGCCGCGCAGGTCGGCGGTGCGTTGGTTGGGATTGCTCGAGGCGTGAACGGGTTCATTCAGAACATGATCAACAACATGATCGCGGGCATCAACACTGTCATTCGGGCGGTCAATGGGTTGCTGTCGGCTGTCGGGTTGCCGCGTATTGGCACCATTGGGCGGTTCACGATGGATCAGTCGGGACTTGACCGGATTGCTCGGAACTTTCAGCAGAACCGCAGTAGCGGGGCGTTCAGCGGCAGCGGGGGCACGCGTCCTCGGTACATGGCTGAGGGAGGCATTGTGTTGCCTACCCCTGGCGGGACGAACGCGGTGATCGGTGAGGCCGGTTCTGCGGAGGCGGTGATTCCGTTGAGTCAGTCCGCCCTTGCACGGTACGGGCTGGGCGGAGATGGCCTGACGGTAAACGTGACCGTATCCGGCGTCAGCACACGCACGCAGGGCGAGATGGGCCGCGAGATCGTGAAGGCGATCCAGGCCGCTCAGGACGTTGGACTCATCCGCAAGGGACTCGTGCTCTAGTGCCTAGAGCTGCGCGCGAAGGATTTCGTCGGCGGTCTCGCTGTTCGTTCTGATGCGAAGCGAGATGTTGAAGTATGCGCCCACGGTGTGGTTCACGACAGGCGCGTCGTACTCGACCTCAATGTCTACAGATTCGGCGTTCTCGGGCACGATCAGCCCGAACTTGTTTTGAAGTGCTTGGAGGATCTTCTCGTCATCGAACTCGCGGTCTGTGGAGGCCATGAGAAGAACTTACAAGCGCGCGGGCGGGCGGTCTACGGACTTGCCCGCCCGTTTTTCATGTTGCGGACTTCGACCTAGTTCCCTAGAAACTGTTGCGCCCTCGCTCGTGACGATGTGCCGCGGGGTCGTCGCGACGAGCCCCGTGAGGGTGATGGTGTCGGTCATGGCGTGCTCCTTCAGTAGCCGGTGTCGGGTGGGCGCCGGCGGTTCGTGCCGGAGAGCGCCGGCGCCCGCGACGAGGATGCGCCGCCGGCGACCGCACCGGATGGCGGGAGCACGACCGGTGGACGCTCGCGCTCGCCCTCGCGGGTGGGGAGGAGCGGTCAGCTCGACTGCCAGCCGCTGTCGCGCAGGCGGGCGAACGACTCCAGCAGCAGATCCAGCGTGAACTCGAACTCGAACCGCTCGTCGCACCCGGCGGGGTGGCGCCGCTGCTGCTCGGCGGCGACGCCGGCGATGTGCGGGAACGCCCGCGCGATCTGGGCGAGCAGCTGCGGGTCGGGCGCCGGCGACGTGGCGGCCGCTCCGCTCGAGGCGAAGGCCTCGGGGCTGAACCCCCAGATGCGGTGCCCCAGCGCGTGCATGGCGTGGTGGGCGAGGTCGTACGAGCAGCCGCCGGCGACGAGATCGCCGACGAGAGCGTTCATGTGACCGAGCACCGCAGGCGTGCGCTCGGTCGCCCCCTCGATGGCGGTGCGCAGCCAGGGATGCTCCAGCAGGGCCGCGCGGGCGCCGAGCACGCGCGCGCGGATCGCCGCGGTCCACTCCGAGCCCTCGGCGGGCGTCGGGTAGTCGGAGACGATCGCGTCGATCATCGCGGTGACGAGGTCTCCCTTGCTCGCGACGTGCTTGTAGAGCGCCATGGGCACCACGCAGAGCTCGGCGGCGAGTCGGCGCATGCTGACGGCCTCGAGCCCCTCGGCGTCGGCCAGCGCGATCGCCGCCCGCACGACGCGCGAGCGACTGAGCGGCGAGGCGGCCGCTCTCGACCCGGCCGGGGGTCGGCTCTGCTCGGTCATGCGCCCTCCCTTGACGGGTGTACAGCGTACACCTAGAGTGAGGCGATCCCGAGGTGTACGCCGTACACCCGCCGAGCATCCGGAGACCGCGCATGACCACCGACCGCCGGCTCGCCCTCTGGGCGGGCATCCTCTACCTCGCGACGTTCGCCACGTCGTTCCCCGCCCTGGCCCTCAAGACGCCGCTGCTCGAGGGCAGTGACGAACCCGGGCTCGCCGCGCTCGGCACCGCGCTCGAGATCGCGCTCGCCTTCACGTGCGTCGGCACGGCGATCGCCCTGCTGCCGCTCGCCCGGCGCATCAGCGAGCCGCTCGCCGTCGGCTTCGTGGCCTCGCGCACGATCGAGGCGGCGATGATCCTCAGCGGTGCGCTCGCGCTCATCGCGCTCATCGAGCTCGGCCCGACCGCGGCGGGCGCGCCCGTGCTCATCGAGCTGCACGACGCGGCGTTCCTGCTCGGCCCCGCGTTCATGGCGTCGATCAACGCCGCGCTGCTGGGCAGGGTCATGCTGCGCGGCCGCCTCGTGCCGCGCATCATCCCCCTCATCGGCCTCGTCGGCGCACCGCTGCTGCTCGCGAGCTCGTTCGGGGTCGTCCTCGGCGCCTGGGAGCAGGTGTCGCCCGTCGGCGCCCTCACCGCCCTGCCGATCGCCGCGTGGGAGCTGTCGCTCGGGCTGTGGCTGACGATCAGGGGCGTGCGGATGCCCGCAGCCGCCCCCGGCGCGCCCGTCGCGGGCGGCGTCGACGACGCGATCGCGGCATCCGGTCGAGTCTGACCGAGCGGCACGGCCCCCGACTCGCGTGCGGGCCGGGGGCCGTGGCATGCTCGGCCGACGAGGAGGAACCGTGACGCACGACGCCGCCTGGCGCCCCATCATCGCGGCGCTCGCCAACGACGACGCCCGCCCCGTCGCGGGTGCCCTGCTCGCCGGGCACGACGCAGGGGCGGCGCTCGAGGCGCTGTCGGCGGCGAAGCAGGCGCGCGTCATGCGCACCCTCGTCGACGCGGGCCTCGCCGAGCAGCGCGGCGACGACCTCGTGGCGCGGCCGGAGGTGTTCCGGCAGCTGCTGCGCAGCGCACCGATCGAGCGGCCCACCGGTATCGCGCGCTTCGTGCGCGACGGCCGCATCGAGCGCTGGCCGTCGAGCGCGAGCGATCGGGCCGAGCTGCTCGCCTGGGCCGCCGAGCGCGCGCTCGCCTTGGGCGAGGTCGCCGATGAGGCGACCGTCACCGAGCGGCTCGGCGCCGTGTTCAGCGACCCGGCGGCCCTCCGGCGCTACCTGGTCGACGCGGGGCTGCTCGAGCGCCGCCGCGACGGCTCGGAGTACGCCCGCCCGGCCTGACGACGTCGGCCCGAGCGGGCGGCGCGCCGAGCCTCAGTGCTCGCGGAACTCCGGTCGGTCGGCGCCCGGCCCGAGCGCCGCGTGCAGCGCCCCCTTGGCCGCGTCGAGCGAGCCGAAGGGCCCGCGAGCGTCATCGTCGGCGCGCAGGCGAACGGTGAACCGCTCGCCCTCGCGATGGATCCAGCCGACCGTGCCTGCGGGGCCGGCCGCGACCCAGGTCTGCTGCGTTCCGGTGCTCATGCTCATCGTCGAGCCCTCCTCCCGCGGCGCGCACTGCGCCGTGCGTGGCCGACGCTACGCCGCCGCGGCGAGCCTGTCGAGGGGCCGACGGATGCCCTCAGGAAGCCTTGACGTAGGGCGCGTACGACGCCCTGATCTTGTTGACCTTCGGCAGGGCCACGGCGAGGCAGTAGCCCTGCCCGGGGTTCTTGGCGAAGAAGTCCTGGTGGTACTCCTCAGCGTCGAACCACTCCCCCAGCGGCGTGATCTCGGTGACGATGCCGCCCTCCCAGTAGCCGTCGGCGCGGTCTCGCGCCGCCTCGAAGAGGGCCTTCTCCTCCTCGTCGGCGTAGAACATCGCCGAGCGGTACTGCGTGCCGACGTCGTTGCCCTGGCGGTTCAGCTGACGCGGGTCGTGCAGGGTGAAGAACACGTCGAGGATCACGTCGGCGGGGATCACGGCCGGGTCGAAGACGACCTTCACCGCCTCGGCGTGACCGGTCGTGCCGGTGCAGACGAGCTCGTACGAGGGGTGCGCCACGGTGCCGCCGGTGTAGCCGGAGACGACGTCGTGCACGCCGTCGAGCACGCGGTAGACCGCGTCGAGGCACCAGAAGCATCCGCCGGCGAGATGGAAGGTTCGCATGCCGCCATCGTAGGCGGGCGCGCGGAGCGCGAGCCGAGCATCCGCGCCGATCGAATCGATACGAGCGCGGCCTCGCCGCGCACTAGAGTGACGGCATGCCCCACGTCGCCGCCGATGACCGCTACGAGCAGCTCGAGTACGCGAGGGTCGGCCGCAGCGGCCTCAAGCTGCCCCGCATCTCGCTCGGGCTCTGGAACAACTTCGGCGACGACCGGCCGATCGAGACGCAGCGGGCGATCCTGCGCCGCGCCTTCGACCGGGGCGTGACGCACTTCGACCTCGCGAACAACTACGGGCCGCCCGACGGCAGCGCCGAGACGAACTTCGGGCGCATCCTGCACGAGGACTTCGGGCCGTACCGCGACGAGCTCATCATCTCGACGAAGGCGGGCTACTACATGTGGCCGGGCCCCTACGGCGAGTGGGGCTCGCGCAAGTACCTGCTGAGCTCGCTCGACCAGAGCCTGACGCGCATGGGCCTCGACTACGTCGACATCTTCTACAGTCACCGCCCCGACCCCGAGACCCCGCTCGAGGAGACGATGGGCGCGCTCGCGACGGCCGTGCAGAGCGGCAAGGCGCTCTACGCGGGCATCTCCAACTACGACGCCGGTCAGACGCGCGAGGCGCACCGGATCCTCGGCGAGCTCGGTGTGCCGCTGCTCATCCACCAGCCGCGGTACAACATGTTCGATCGCCGCATGGAGCACGGCCTGCTGGATGCCCTCACCGAGACCGGCATCGGCAGCATCGTCTTCTCGCCGCTCGCGCAGGGGCTGCTCACGAACCGGTACCTCGACGGCGTTCCGGCCGGCTCGCGCGCCGCCGAGGGTCGCTGGATCAGCGGCGACAACATCGACGAGACCTACCTCGAGCGCGCCCGCGCCCTCAACGCGATCGCCGAGGGCCGCGGCCAATCGCTCGCGCAGCTCGCCCTGCTCTGGGTGCTGCGCCACCCGCAGGTGACGAGCGCCCTCATCGGCGCGAGCAGCGTCCGCCAGCTCGACGACAGCCTGGATGCCCTGCACGGCGCCGCGCTGACCGCCGACGAGCTCGCCGCCATCGAGCCGCACGCGGTGCACGGCACGGGCTCGCGGAGCTGACATGGGCTACCTGCTCGCCGTCGCGGCGGCGGTGCTGTTCGGCGCGAACGGCAGCGTCACGAAGATCATGATGGAGGCGGGGCTGAGCCCCGCGCAGGTGACGCAGTTCCGCCTGCTGGGCACCGCGATCGTCGCGGGGCTCGTGCTGGTCGTCGTCGACCGGGCGGCGTTCCGGCTGCCGCGCCGTCAGTGGCCGGTCATGATCGTGCTCGGCATCGTCGGCGTCGCCGTGCTGCAGGCGACCTACGCCGCCGCGGTACAGCGCCTGCCCGTTGGCATCGCGCTGCTGCTGGAGTACACGGCTGTGCTCATGGTCGCCCTGGTCGCGTTCTTCTTCTTCAAGGAGCAGGTCAAGACGCGGCTCTGGGTCGCGATCGCGCTCGTGCTCGTCGGGCTCGCCGTCGTCGCGCGCGTCTGGTCGAGCGAGCTCGACGCGCTCGGCGTCGTGCTGGCGATCGGCGCGGCGGTGTGCCTCGCGGCGTACTTCCTCATCGGCGAGCGCCAGGTGGCGAAGACCTCCGCCCTCGCGGTGTCGTTCTGGACGATGACGATCGCGACCGTCTTCTGGTCGTTCGTCAGCGGCTGGTGGGAACTCGACGCGAGCGTGTTCACGCAGCCGGTCGACATCGGCGGCGTCGGTGGCGAGCTCGTCGTACCGATGCTGCTGCCGCTCCTCTGGAACGTCGTGCTCGGCACCTTCGCCCCGTTCCTGCTGAGCCTCGCCGCGCTGCGGTTCCTGCCCGCGACGGCGGCCGGCATCGTGGCCTCCTCCGAGGTGATCTTCGCCTTCGCGGTCGCCTGGCTCTGGCTCGGCGAGACCCTCGACGTCGTGCAGATCGTCGGGGCCGCGGTCGTGCTCGCGGGGGTCATCCTCGCTCAGACGGCCCGCGCCGGGAAGGTCGTCGACGCCGATCTGGCCCTCACCACGGGCCCCATCACGACGGTTCGCGACACCGCCGTTCCCTGATCGATCCGGATGCTCGGCGCGGGTGTGGCGAATCCGAGGCCCGCGCGACCGCGGGGGTAGCCTGCGACCATGCAGTGGGCGAACGACATCCTCGACTGGTTCGGCTCCCCTGAGGGGCGCCGCGTGCTGTCGAACGTGATCATCCCGGCCGTCGCGATCATCGTCGCCGGCATCATCGCCGGTCTCATCGGGCGCGGCTCGACGAAGCGCGTCATCGCCCAGTACCAGCGCGACGCGCTCACCGCCGCCGTGCAGGGGCTCGTGCTCGCGGGCCGCAAGGCCGCCGGCTGGAACGCCATCGGCACCGTCGAGCGCGTGCAGGTCGACCACCTCATCGGCGAGGCCGAGACGCGCATCCGCCTGCTGCCTGTGCCAGGCGCCGCGCTCGCCGCCAACTGGGCCGCCCACCAGCTGGAGGACATGAAGCGCAACTCCGCCGGCTTCTCGTTCCAGGCGCAGCAGACCCTCGCCGAGTACCGCGACCGCCTCATCGCGTGGAGCGAGAAGCCCCGCCAGGCGAAGAAGCTCTTCGGCGCCGACCTGGAGCGCTGGAAGTACGAGGTCGACCCGGCCGAGCAGCAGCTCGTCGCCGAGCAGGCCCGCTGGGAGGCCGAGCACACGCCGGAGCGCGAGACCGCGGCCGTGACGCCCGTCGTCGCGACGACGCCCGCCGCCACCACCGGCGCCGTGAGCCCCGCCGCCGCCTCGGCGCCCGTCAGCCCGGTCAGCCCCGTCAGCCCGCTCACGCGCGACGAGCCGCCCGTGACGCCCCCGACCGCCGGCACGCCGCTCGTCGTCTCGACGCCGTTCGCCCCGACGCTCACGAGCTCGACCTCGAGCCCGGGCGGCGAGAGCGAGAGCGTCGCCGACGCGCGCTCGATCGACGCGGGCGAGAGCGACCCCGAGCCGACGCAGGCCTTCGTGGTGCAGCATCACGCCGAGAGCCCCTCGACGCCGGGCGCCGACGACGCTCCCCCGCCGATGCCCGCGCAGAACGTGCGCGACCGCATCGACCACCGCGACGACGTCTAGCGCGGCAGCGGGCCGCTCGCGGGGCTCAGCTCGCCGGCACCGCCTCGCCGTCGTGCGTCGCCGCGTACGCGCGACGCGACCACATCGACACGTGGTGGTGCATCTCGGGGATGAGCGGCTCATGCTCGGGCTTCATGAGCACGCTGCGCATGATGCGGCCGGTGGGCGCATCAACCTCGAGGTCGATGCCCCGCGCGCGCAGCTGCTCGGGCTTGACGACGTAGGTCGCCAGGTGCGTCTGCTGCGGGCGCGTCGTGTCGGCCGCCATCTCGAAGATTGCGTGACTCGTGCGGTCGAGCTCGGCCATCGTGCGCACGCGCGGCAGGTAGGTGATGATGTCGAGCTCGGGCCGCTGGTAGGGCTGCAGGATGTCGGACTCGCTGATGAGCCCGTGCCAGGTCTGGGCCGCGCGGTAGCCAGGCAGCACGATGCCGCCGAGGCCTTCCTTGGTGAGCGGGAATACGCGCAGCGTCGCCCACAGCGCGGCCGCCGAGGCCCCGGCCCGAGAGCACTCGAGCTGGATCTCGCCGAAGTGCCGCTCGGTGCTCGCGAAGTAGGTGTACGGCGACTCGTGGTGGTAGTACCGCAGGATCGACTGGTCGTTGAACAGCACCGCACCGCAGCCGTAGGGCTGCAGGCCGTGCTTGTGCGGGTCGACGACGACCGAGTCGGCGTCCTTGATCGCGCGGAAGTGCCGGGCCGTCCCCGGCTCGAGCTCGTCGGCGATGATCGAGAAGAACCCGCCGTAGGCGGTGTCGACGTGGATGCGCGCGCCGTACCGCCGCGCGAGCGGGATGATGTCGGCCAGCGGGTCGACCGCGCCGAGGCCCGTCGTGCCGAGGGTCGCGACGACGACGCCGATGCGCCCGGTGGCGAGCTCGCGCTCGAGGGCGTCGAGCTCCATGCGCCCGATGGCGTCGGTCGGGATGCTCACGGTGTCGATGCCGAGCACCTCGCCCATGCGGGAGTGCGTGTAGTGGGCATCCGCTGAATGGGCGATCGCCTTGCCCGGTGCGATCTCGCGGCTGATCCAGAGCGCCTCGAGGTTCGCGGTCGTGCCGCTCCAGGTGAGGTGGCCCATGTACTCGGCCGGGTAGTCGAACATGGCGGCGAGCTGGTCGAGCACCTCGTGCTCCATGGCGGTGGTCGCCCGGCTCGCGTCGATCGAATGGTTGTTGGGGTTCAGCTGCATCGTCGCGAGGTACGCGGCGGTCGCGACGGGGTGCGGCGGCTTGAGCATCTGGCCCGCGTACTGCGGGTGGAAGTACGGGAAGTTGTCGTCGAGCCGCTCGATGAGCTCGGCGAGCACCGCGTGCACCTGGTCGGGGTCGGCGTGGGTCGACGGATGCTGATCCCAGGTTCCGTAGGTCGCCTTCAGGTCGCCGATGCCGGTCATCACCTGCGGCAGCAGCTCGTTCAGATCGACGGGACGCTTCGCGCTCACAACCGCACTCCTTCGTGTGGACGGGTGGATCCGGCGCGAGCCTGGTGGGCCGCGCCGGAGAGTCACACGGAGTCTACGGAGGAACGGTGGCCGTTCGGTAGCGAACGAAGACCGCGTCCTATGGTGGCGCCCTCGGCAGGAATCGAACCTGCGACCAAGAGATGAGAAGCACCGCGAGACCCACTCCAACGCGCCCTCGGCAGGAATCGAACCTGCGACCAAGAGATTAGAAGGCTCCTGCTCTATCCGCTGAGCTACGAGGGCTGGCCGCTCCAGGGTAGCCGAGGGGCGCGCTCAGTCGGCGGCCGCGGCGAGCGCCGTCAGCAGGCGCGGCAGCGTCGGCACGCCCGCGGCGCGCACGACCTCCGAGCCGTCGGCGCGGCGGATGATCGTCGTCGGCGTGCTCATGATGCCGAGCTCCTCGGCACGAGCGGCGTGGGCGGCGACGTCGCGCTCCTCGACGGCGAGCGCGGGCACGAGCCGCTGCGCCTCGGCGACGACCTCGCGGGCCCGGTGGCACGGGTCGCAGAAGGCGGAGGTGTAGAGCTCGAGCAGCACCCGCCCAGCGTAGGCCGTCGGTGCTGACGGTTAGACTCCCCGGGTGAGTGCTGCGACCGACCGTCTCGTCTGGATCGACTGCGAGATGACCGGTCTCGACCTCACGAAGGACGAGCTCGTCGAGGTCGCCGTGGTCATCACCGACTACGAGCTCGAGCCCGTGCATCCGGGCTTCGCCGTCGTCATCAGGCCGTCGGAGAGCGCGCTGGCGAGCATGGGCGACTTCGTGCGCGAGATGCACGCGAGCTCGGGCCTGCTCACCGAGCTCGAGCACGGCGTGAGCCTGGAGGAGGCCGAGCAGGCGGTGCTCGACTACATCACCGAGCACGTGCCGAACGCCGGCCAGGCGCCGCTCGCGGGCAACACGATCGGCACCGACCGCTCGTTCCTGGCTCGCGACATGCCGCGCGTCGACGCGCACCTGCACTACCGCTCGGTCGACGTCTCGAGC
The DNA here is from genome assembly GCF_014595885.1 of Microcella alkalica. GTDB lineage: Bacteria > Actinomycetota > Actinomycetes > Actinomycetales > Microbacteriaceae > Microcella > Microcella alkaliphila_B. Next base: position 13,389 of record NZ_JABUKC010000004.1, read on the forward strand.
ATCAAGGAGCTCGTGCGGCGCTGGTTCCCGCGCGTGTACTTCAACGCCCCGGCGAAGAACGGCGGGCACCGGGCGCTCGCCGACATCCTGGAGTCGATCCGCGAGCTCGAGTACTACCGCCGCGTCGGCTTCGTCGCCGAGCCCGGCCCGTCCAGCGAGGATGCCCAGGCCATCGCCGCGACCATCGTCGAGCGCTGGGCGCCCCGCCTGAGCTGAGCCTCGACGCAGCCCGCCGCGCCGCGAACGCCGGCCCTCGGCCGTGGCGCGCGGAGCCCCGGCGCTGTACTACCATTGAGCGGTCGCGCCTCTGGCGCCGACGCCTGGTGGGTATAGCTCAGTTGGTAGAGCACCTGGTTGTGGTCCAGGGGGTCGCGGGTTCAAGTCCCGTTACTCACCCCAGCATGAGACCCCGGTTCCGCGCAGCGGGCCGGGGTCTCGTCGTTCCGCGCCTCACTCGCGCACGATCGAGCCCGGGTCGACGTCGGCGCGCCACCCGCGCCACACGGGGTGCCGCAGCCGCCCGGGCCCCGTCCACTCGGTGAACGACACCTCGCCGACGAGCTCGGGGCGCAGCCAGATCGCGTCGCGAGCATCCGACGCGGGGATGTCCGTGAACGGGCACCGGGTGGTCTCCAGCGCCCGCAGGCGCTCGCGCAGGGCGTCGAGCTCGCGCTCGCCGAAACCCGAGCCGACGCGACCCGCATACGCGAGGCCTCGGCCCTGCGGCACGCCGACGAGCAGCGAGCCGATGCCGCCGCCGCGCCGCCCCGCGCCGGGCCGCCAGCCGCCGACCACGACCGACTGGCTGCGCACGTGCTTGAGCTTGATCCAGGCGCTCGAGCGGCGGCCCGGCCGGTACACGCTGTCTCGCCGCTTGGCCATGACCCCCTCGAGCCCGAGCTCGCGGCTGGTCGTGAGCGCGGCGTCGAGCGCGCCGTCGAACGCGGGCGGCACCTGCACCGAGCCCGAGGCAGTCACGAGGGCGGTGAGCAGCTCGCGGCGGGCGTCGTAGTCGAGCCCCGCGGCATCCTCACCGCCGGCGACGACCACGTCGAAGAGCATGACCTGCACGGGCACGGCGGAGACCATCGCGGCGATCTCGCGCGGCTTCGTCAGCCCCATGCGGCGCTGCAGCAGGCCGAAGTCAGGGCGGCCGCGGGCGTCGAGCGCGACGATCTCGCCGTCGAGCACCGTGGGGCCGGCGGCGCGCACCGAGCGCTCGACGAGGTCGGGCAGCGCTGCGAGCTCGGGGTAGGCGGAGGTCAGGTCGACGCCGTTGCGGCTGCGCAGGGCGAGCCCGCCGCCGTCCAGGTGGGCGAGGGCCCGGATGCCGTCCCACTTCATCTCGAACGCCCACGCCTCCGGCTCGACGATGTCGGCGGGCGTGCCGGCGGTCGCGAGCATCGGCGCGACCGCCGACGAGCCAGCGCGAGCCGCGGCGGCCGCCTGGCCGCTGCCGTGCAGCACGCGCCGACCGGCGCGCGGGGCGAGCCGCTCCCCGGACGCCGGGCCCGACCGCTCGGCGGGAGCCTCGTCCATGAGGTGCATGATCCACTGCGCGCGGCCCGGCCCGGCGACACCCGCCGGAGCCCGGTCGCCCGTGCGGATGAGCGCGTACCGGTGCGAGCCGCGCCGCCCGTGCAGGGTCGCGATGACCTCCTCGCCGTCGCGCCACTTCTCGAGGTCGTAGGTGCCGGCATCCCAGATCGTCATCTCGCCCGCGCCGTACTCGCCGGCCGGGATGGTGCCCTCGAAGTCGAGGTACTCGATCGGGTGGTCCTCTGTGGGCACCGCGAGCCGGTTCACCGCCGGGTCGTCGGGCGGCCCCTTCGGCACGGCCCAGCTGACGAGCACCCCGTCGCGCTCGAGCCGCACATCCCAGTGCAGGCGCCGGGCGTGGTGCTCCTGGATGACGAAGCGGCGGCCATCGGTCGGGGGCGGCACGGCGCTCGGCACGGGCTCGGGCGTGCGCCGCGCATCCCGCATCGAGCGGTAGGTCGCGAGTCGGTCATCCTCGTCATCGTCGTCGGTGTACGCGACCTCGAGCGGGGCGAGCAGGTCGCCCTTCTCGCGCGCCCGCCGCAGCACCTCGCGGTGGTCGAGGTGGCGCAGGCTCGGCGAGGCGAGCTCGCGCCAGGTGCGGGGCGCGGCGACCATCGGCCGCGAGCGCCCGCGCAGCGAGTACGGCGCGACGGTGGTCTTCGCGCCGCTGTTCTGGCTCCAGTCGACGAGCACGCGCCCGGTGCGCTTCGCCTTCTTCATGTCGCTCACGACGAGCTCGGGGTGGTCGGCCTCGAGCGCCCGCGCGAGCTCGTGGGCGAGCTGCGAGGCCTGCTCCGAGGTGAGGCTGCCGTCGAGCGCGCTGTACAGGTGGATGCCCTTGCTGCCGCTCGTCACCGGCAGCGGGTCGAGGCCCGCCCCCTGCAGGATGCTCCGCGCGAGCCGCGCGACCTCCGCGCACTCCGGCAGCCCGACGCCCGGGCCGGGGTCGAGGTCGAGCACGAGCCGGTCGGGGCGCTTCGGCGCGCCCGTGCGCCCCACGCGCCACTGCGGCACGTGGATCTCGAGCGAGCTGATCTGCGCGAGCCACGCGAGCGTCGCCGCGTCGTTGACGAGCGGGTACGTGTTCACATGATCGGAGTGCTGCACCTCGACCCGTGCGACCCACTCGGGTGTCGAGGCGTCGAGGTTCTTCTGGAAGAACACCGCGCCCGGATGCTCGGCCGTGCCCACCCCGTCGACCCAGCGCTTGCGCGTCGCGGGCCGATCGCGCACGTGGGGCAGCATCACGGGCGCGACCTCGGCGTAGTAGGCGAGCACGTCGGCCTTCGTCGTGCCGGTCTCCGGGTACAGCACGCGGTCGAGGCTCGTGAGCTTCAGCGTGCGGCCCTCGATGGTGACGCGGGTGTCGGAACCTGCCATGCGGCCATGCTCGCGCCGGGCATCCGCCGCCTGCCACCCCTTTGCGCAAGGGGGTTGGCGTGTGCTCGGTGCGCGCGCACGCTGGCGGCATGCGATCGATCTGGAAGGGCGCGATCACGTTCGGGCTCGTCAATGTTAACGTCAAGGTCTACAGCGCCACTGAAGACCACGACCTGCCGCTGCACCAGGTGCACGACGCCGATGGCGGGCGCATCCGATATCAGCGGCGCTGCGAGGTGTGCGGGAAGATCGTCGACTTCGGCGACATCGACAAGGCCTACGACGACGGCGAGCGCACCGTCGTGCTCACCGACGACGACCTCGCGACGCTGCCGAGCGAGCGCAGCAAAGAGATCGACGTCGTCGAGTTCGTGCCGAGCGACCAGCTCGACCCGATCATGTTCGACCGCAGCTACTTCCTCGAGCCCGACGGCTCCTCCCCCAAGGCGTACGTGCTGCTGCGCCGCACGCTGGAGGAGCAGGAGCGCACCGCGATCGTGCTGTTCTCGCTGCGGCAGAAGACGCGGCTCGCGGCCCTGCGCGTGCGCGGCGACGTGCTCATGCTGCAGACGCTGCTGTGGGACGACGAGGTGCGCGAGGCGCGGTTCCCGTCGCTCGACGCCTCGGTGCGCATCGGCGCGAAGGAGCTCGACATGAGCCGCTCGCTCGTGGAGTCGTTCGCCTCCGACTTCGCCCCCGAGCGCTTCACCGACGAGTACCAGGAGGAGCTGCGCAAGCTCGTCGAGGCGAAGCTCGCGAAGGGCGACGCGATGTCGACCGAGGAGACCTTCGGCGAGTCGTCTGGCGACGAGGAGGGCGGCGGCGAGGTGCTGAGCCTCATGGACGCCCTGCAGCGCAGCATCGAGACGAACCGGTCGAAGAAGGGCGGGGCGAAGAAGCAGACCACGACGAAGCCGGCTGCGAAGAGGCAGACCGCGACGAAGCCGGCCGCCGCGAAGAAGACTGCCGCGACGAAGACTGCCGCGACGAAGACTGCGGCGAAGAAGCCCGCCGCGAAGCGCTCGTCGGCGGCAAAGAAGTCGGCCTGAGTCTGGCCGCGCGCACGGCCCGCGCAGCGCCGTGCGGGAGAATGGCCGCATGCCCGCCCTGCCCGCCGTGCCCCTCGTCGACGAGGGCGTCGACGTCGCGCGCCGCGAGCTGCACGCGAGCGAGGTGCCGTGGCAGACCGTCGTCTGGAACGACCCGGTCAATCTCATGAGCTACGTCGCGTGGGTCTTCCGTCGCCACTTCGGCATGGATGCCCCGACCGCCGAGCAGCGCATGCTGCAGGTGCACCACGAGGGCCGGGCGGTCGTCGCCGAGGGCAACCGCGAGGCCATGGAGCGCCACGTCGAGGCCATGCACGAGTACGGCCTGTGGGCGACGCTCGAGCGGGTGCCGCGATGAGGGGCTTCGTGCCGGTCGACGGCGCGTTCGAGGCGCTGCTGGAGCCGGAGGAGGCGCGCGTGCTCGCCTCGCTCGCCGACCAGCTCGCCGGGCTGCTGGGCGAGGTCGCCGACGACGCCGAGCTCGTCGAGGCCGACCCCGCGCTCGGCCGCCTGCTGCCCGACGCGTACCGCGATGACCCCGAGGCCGCCGACGAGTGGCGCCGCCTGAGCCGTCGCGGGCTCGCCGAGCGCAAGGCCGGCTTCGCTGCGCGCTTGTCGGCCGACCTCGCCGACGCGGCGGTCGCCTCGCAGACGACGCGCATCCGCCTCGACGAGGCCGGCGCGATCGACTGGATGCGCGCGATCGGCGATCTGCGCCTCGTGCTCGCCGAGCGCATGGACCTCGCCGACGCGCTCACGTCGCCCGGCGGCGACGAGCCGAGCGACGAGACCGGGAAAGAGACCGACGACGACCTCGAGCGCCGCTCCGGCATGGCCGAGCTCTACGACTGGCTCGCCTGGATGCAGGACGACCTCGTGCGCGCCCTCGACCGCGCCGCGGAAGCCTCGTGAGCGAGGAGCGACGGGCCCTCGACCTCGACGAGGAGGCCTTCGAGGCGCTCGTCGTCGACGAGCTCGACGCACTGCCGGACGACATGGTCGAGGGTCTCGACAACGTGGTCTTCGTCGTCGAGGATCGCCCGGAGGACGGCTCGCTCGACCTGCTCGGCGAGTACCACGGCGTCGCCCTCACCGACCGCGGACAGTACGGCTTCGGTGAGCTGCCCGACCGCATCGTGCTGTACCGCGAGCCGCTGCTCGCGATCGCGGAGGACGACCTCGATGAGCTGCGCGAGCAGATCCACATCACGCTCGTGCACGAGATCGCGCACTTCTTCGGGATCGACGACGACGAGCTGCACCGCCTCGGCTGGGGCTGATCGCGTCGAGCGCGACCGGGTCGGCGCGCCCCCCGACGCCGGGTGGACCGCCCGGCCTACCCTGTCGGCATGGAACCGGCACGACGCGTCTGGCGCACCATCTCGAGCCTGTTCGCCGTCGCGGTCGTGCTCGTCACCGTCTGGGCGGCCGGGGCGCTGCTGAGCCCCATCCCCCCGCTCACGGCGGAGGTGGTCGACATCGACACGAGCGCGCTCGAGCAGGGCGCGACCTCGATCGTGCTGCCGGAGTCGGGCGCGAGCGCCGTCGCGCTGCCCACCGGCGACCCCGTCACGGCAGGTGGCGAGGAGCCCGTGCCGATCGCGGGCATCACCAAGCTCGTGCTCGCGCTCGTCGCGATCGAGCAGACCCAGCTCGAGCCGGGTCGCGGGGGCCCGACCGTGACGATCGACGCCGCCGACGTGCAGCGCCAGCGCGGCCTCGAGGCCAGCGGCGTGCGCATCGTGCCAGTGTCGAACGGCCAGACCTGGACGACCCGCGACCTGCTCGCGGCGACCGTCATCGGCTCGGGCAACAACTCCGCCGAGCTGCTCGCCGAGGCGGCCTTCGGCAGCGTGGAGGCCTACGTCGAGCAGGCGGCCACCTGGCTGACCGCGAACGGGATGCCCGACACGACGATCGTCGATGCAACGGGTCTCAACCGCGCGAACGTCGCCACGGCGCGCGACCTCGGCGTGCTCGCCCAGCGCATCGCCGCGCAGCCCACCCTCGCCGGCCTGCTGCGGGAGCGCCCGCAGTCGGCCGTCGGGCAGCGCTTCGACGACAACGCCGCCGTGGCCGCCGACCTCGGCGCGCTGGGCGCCGCAAACAGCTATACGGATGCGGCCGGTGTCTGCCAGCTGCTCTTCGTGCCCGTCGGCGACGTGCTCGCCGGCGCCGTCGTCGTCGGGCAGCCCGGGTACGACGCGGCGAACGCGGCCGTGGCGGCGCTCGTGCCCTCGCTGCAGGAGGGCCTGCAGCCGGTGCCCGTGGTCGAGGTCGGCGACGTCGTCGGCGAGCTGCGCAGCGACTGGGGTCGCGCCGTCGACCTCATCGCGCTCGAGTCGGCGACGATCCTGTCGCTCGACGCGACGGAGGTCGAGGCGCGCATCGAGGTCGCCGAGCGGCGCTCGGTGCTGAGCGGCACGAGCATCGGCCGGCTCGAGATCGAGACGGCGAGCGGCACCCAGTCGGTGCGCGTCGAGACGGCCGGCGCGATCGGCGAGCCCGGCATCGCCTGGCGCTTCGCCGACCCGCTCACGGTGCTCGACCGCTGGCTCGACTAGCCGCACCGAGCACGCAGGTCAGCCGGCGACGACCTCGTCGGCGCAGCCGCGCGGGTCGTGGAGGCGCGCGTGCCACTCCTCCTGGCGAGCCCAGCGCTCCCACTCGCGCGCGAAGCTCTCGCCGTCGCGCGCGATCGCGCGCGCGCGTCGGGCGGCGGCGTCGAGCTCGATCCAGACGCCGTGGTGGGCGAGCGATCGCGAGGCGGGGCTCAGCGCACCGCAGCCTTCGACGACGAGCGGGAGGCGGGCATCCACCGTGCGCCACTCGCCGGGGCGACCGAGCGCCCAGTCCCACGTGCGGTAGCGGCCGTCGCGGCCCTCGGCGAGCGGCGTCAGCAGGTGTGCGATGACGTGCGCCTCGGCGGCCTCGAGGCCATCCCACCCCGGATAGATCTCGTCGAGGCTCAGGATGCGCGCGCCGGTGCGGGCGGCGAGCTCCGTGGCCCACGTCGTCTTGCCCGAGCCGCTGCGGCCGTCGACGAGGGTGACGCGCGGGCGGGCGGGCTCAGCCGATGACGGCACGGAAGCTCCCCGTGAGCAGGGCGGCGCCGAGCGCGGCGACGGAGATGCCGAGGCCGACGAGCACGGCGGCCGTGTCGACGCCGCGCCACGGCGAGGGTCGCACCCAGGTGCGCCGCACGGGGGCTCCGAAGCCGCGCGCCTCCATCGCGATCGCGAGGGCCGACCCGCGGCGGATCGACAGCACCAGCAGGGCCAGCAGCAGCCCCGCGAGGCGGCGGATGCGCCCCCGGTCGCCCGTGCCGCGGGCCCGACGCGCGCGCTCGAGCGTGCGCGCGTCGTCGCGCAGCAGCGTCACGAGCCGCAGGGCCGCGACGGCGCCGAGCACGAAGCGGGCCGGCAGCCGCAGGTTCTGCCCGAGCGCGTCGCCGAGCCGCGTCGCGTCGGGGCGGGCGAACAGCGCGATCGCCGGGATGCCGATCGCGAGCACGCGCAGCAGCGTCGCGAGCGCGACCTCGATGGAGCCGTCGCTGATGCGCACGAGCAGGAACTCGGCGTAGACCCGGCCGCGCTCCTCGCCGTAGAGCAGCAGGGTGAGCGCGGTGAGCGGGGCGCCGACGAGCACGGGTGAGAGGCGCAGCAGCAGCAGGCGCCACGGCACGCCGAGCAGCGGCAGCAGGGCGAGCTGCAGCGCGAGCGCGACCCCGGCCGAGACGACGTCGAGGGTCACGATGAGCAGCAGCGCCGGCAGCAGGCTCGCGGCGATCGCAGCGACGGGGTTGAGGCGCTCGACGAGCGGGCGGCGGGCGTTGCGCGGGGTCTCCACGGCTCGAGGCGCGGGAGCGGGCGCGGGCAGCACCACCTCGCGCGCGCCGAGCGCCGCAATGAGCTCGCGGTCGTGCGTGGCCATCACGACGGCTCCCCCGGCGTCGCGGTGCGCGGCGAGCAGGGCGGCGAGCTCGGCCCAGGTGCGCGCATCCTGCCCGAAGCTCGGCTCGTCGAGCACGAGCACGGGCGGCGCCGTCGCGAGGGCCGTCGCGACGGAGAGCCGCCGCTGCTCGCCGCCGCTGAGCGTGAACGGGCTCGACCCGGTGAGGTGCCGCAGCCGCAGCCGGTCGAGGAGCGGCTCGGCGATCGTGCGGGCCTCGGCGTCGTCGCGGCCGAGCGCGCGCGGGCCGACCTCGAGCTCGGCGCGCACGGTCGGCGCGACGAACTGGTGCTCGGGGTTCTGGAAGACGACGCCGAGGCGGGCGACGAGGGCGCGCGAGCTCCACGAGGCGGGGGCGGGAGAGTCGACGGGCGGCGGCACGGCGAGCAGGGCATCCGTCGCCGTCACCTGACCTTCGGCGGCGTCGAGCAGGCCCGCGAGCGTGAGGGCGAGCGTCGTCTTGCCGGCGCCGTTGACGCCCGTGAGCGCGACGACCTCGCCGGCGCGCACGTCGAGGTCGAGCCCGCGCTGCACGACGGCGCCGCCGGCCGGCCGCACGGCGAGCCCGCGCGCGGCGAGCAGCACCTGCCCCGGCTCGCGAGAGGCGGGGGCGGGATGCTCGGGCGAGCGCCCGGGAACCCACACCCCGCGCGCCGCGAGCCGCTCCCCCTGCTCGCGCAGCACGTCGGCGACGGGCCCGTCGGCCACGACCCGCCCGTGCTCGAGCACGACGACGCGGTCGACGAGCGGCGCCCACACGTCGACGCGGTGCTCGACGACGAGCAGCGTCATCGAGCGGTCGGCGACCAGGGCGGCGACGGCCGCGGCGACCTCGCGCACCCCCGCCGGGTCGAGCTGGGCGGTCGGCTCGTCGAGCAGCAGCGCGCCCGGCCGCAGGGCGAGCACCCCGGCCAGCGCGAGCCGCTGCTTCTGCCCGCCCGACAGCCGCGTCGTGTCGGCGTCGAGCGGCAGGTCGAGACCGACGGCGGCGAGCGCCTGCGGCACGCGCCGCGCGATCTCGTCGGCCGGCACGCCGAGGTTCTCGGGGCCGAAGGCGACATCGTCGCCGGCGCGCGCGAGCACGAGCTGCGCATCCGGATCCTGCAGCAGCAGCCCGACGCGACCACGCGCCGCACCCGGCTCGACGCCGTCCACCTCGAGCGCGCCCGAGCGCACCCCCTCGTCATCGCCGCCGAGCACACCAGCGAAGGCCTGCAGCAGCGTCGACTTGCCGCTGCCGGAGGCGCCGAGCAGCAGCACGCGCTCGCCGGGCTCGACCGTCAGGTCGAGGCCGGCGAGCACGGGCTCGGCGCGGCCCGCGGGCGTGAAGCTCCAGTCGCGCGCGGCGAGCGAGGCGGCGCCGTGCGGGGCGAGCGCAGCATCCGCCGCCTCGCCCCGTCGGGCGTCAGGAATCGGCACGCGCCGCGTGCTCGCGACCCGCCGCGAACCGGCTCAGCGCGCCCGTGCGCGCGAGGCCGCGCACGAGGAGCCACGAGCCGCCACCGGCGAGCAGCGCGCCCGAGACCATAGCGCTCGCGGCGTAGATGACGGCGAACTCGGGGCGCGCGCCGGCGTAGTAGAAGGTCAGATCCATGACGGCCATGCCGACGCCCGCGCCGAGGCCGGCGAGCAGCGCGGGAACGAGACCCCACGCCCGGTAGAGCAGCAGCGCGAAGACGAGCTCGGCGCCGAGACCCTGCACGAGACCCCACTGCACGGCCGTCCAGCCCCAGAAGCCGCCGAGCAGCGCCGACGTCGCCGCGGCGAGCAGCTCGCCGTAGAGCGCCGCGCCCGGCTTGCGCACGACGAGCGCGACGAGCACCGCGGGGAACAGCCAGACGCCGTACAGCAGCGCCTGCAGGCCGGGCAGCGCCGCCTCGATGGGCGCCGTGAGCGGCGAGTAGACGAGGTTCCACACCGTCATGACGAGGCCGCCGGCGACGCCGAGCACGCTCGCGACGACGATGTCGACGACGCGCCAGCGCAGCGACGGTCGGGCCGGGCGGCCGGTGGGGGCGGTGGTGGATGCTTCGGTCGAGACCATGCGGATCGTGCCTTTCGAGAAGGGCGCCACGGTGCGGCGCCGAACGGTTCGGCACGGGTGCGAGATGTCCTCCCTGCGCCGGCATGACCCGGATCAGGTTCGACGGTCGAAGCTTGGAGCAGCTTCCTCTCAGCCCGGCTCACCGGACTCCCGTGTACGCCGCTCAGTGTACGCCCGCCGCCGCCTAGGGTGGTGCGCATGCTCGACGCCTCCGGCATCCGCCGCGCCTTCTCCGCCTACCTCGACCGTCTCATCGCCTCCCTCGAGGCGCGCCCCGAGGTCACCGGCCTCGTGCTCGCCGGCTCGACCGCCGACCGCTCGCGCGTCGACGAGTGGAGCGACCACGACTTCCTCGTGGTCTGCGACAGCCTGCACGCCGCCGAGGCGATGCGTGCCGACGTCAGCTGGCTGCCCGACGCCGACGAGCTCGTCATCGTGGTGCGCGACACCGCGCACGGCGTCAAGGGCGTCTACCGCGACGGGCACGTGCTGGAGTTCGCCGTGTTCGGGCCCGATGAGCTGCGGCTCGCCCACGCCAACGCCTTCGAGGTGCCGCTCGACCGCGGCGGCATCTACACGACCATGCGCGAGGTCGCCGCGCGCCCGAAGCCCGGCACCGAGCTGAGCCCGCTGCAGCACGCGCAGCTCTTCCTCACCCTCGTGCTCATCGGCGTCGGCCGCGCGCGCCGCGGCGAGACGCTCACCGCGGGGCAGTTCATCCGCACCCACGCGCTCGCCCACCTGCTCGCCCTGCATCGGCGCGTCGTGCCCGGCGCGAACGACCCGCGGCTGGACGACCTCGACGTCTACCGCAGGCTCGAGCAGGTGCATCCGGAGCTCGCCGCGCTCATCGAGCGCGCCCTCGAGCGCGACCCGGAGACTGCCGCGCGGGGCCTGCTCTACGTCGCCGAGGCGAGCGGCATCGCCCGCTGGAGCGAGTGGCCCGTGGAGGCGGCCGCGACCGTCAGGCAGCGCCTGGGCTGGAGCGACGACGCGGCCTGACCGGCGCCGCCGGGTCGCCAGCAGGGGGCATCAGTAGGATCGCTCGCATGGAGCTCGCCCTCACCCCGGAACTGCTCGTCGCCTTCGCCACGCTGCTCGTGCTCGAGATCGTGCTCGGCATCGACAACGTCGTGTTCATCTCGATCCTCGCGGGCAAGCTGCCGCCCGAGCAGCAGAACCGGGCGCGCATCGTCGGGCTCTCGCTCGCGATGTTCCTGCGCATCGGGCTGCTGTTCGCCGCCTCGTGGGTGATCACCCTCACCGCCGACGTCTTCGAGCTGTTCGGCATGGGCTTCTCCGGCAAGGACATGATCCTGATCCTCGGCGGGCTCTTCCTGGTCTACAAGGCCGTCACCGAGATCCACGAGCGCCTCGAGGGTGAGGAGGGGCACGCCTCCTCCGGCGGCAAGGCCGTCACCTTCGGCGCCGTCATCGCGCAGATCCTGCTCGTCGACCTCGTGTTCTCGATCGACTCGGTCATCACCGCCGTCGGCATGGTCGACGAACTGTGGGTCATGGTCGCGGCCGTCGTCATCGCCGTCGTCATCATGCTCTTCAGTGCCAAGGCCGTGAGCGACTTCGTCAACCGCCACCCCACGGTGAAGATGCTCGCGCTCGCCTTCCTCGTGCTCATCGGCGCGATGCTCATCGCCGAGGGCTTCGAGGTCAAGATCGACAAGGCGCTCATCTACGGCCCCATCGCCTTCGCGATCGGCGTCGAGATGCTCAACCTCGCCGCCCGCCGCCGCGCCGCGAAGCGCCGCAACGCTGCGCCCGTCGAGCCCGTGCACCTGCGCCCCGTGCTCGTGAAGGAGACGGGCGAGCCCGTCGGCGACCCGAAGCAGTAGCGCGTGCAGACCGAGGCGCACGCCGACCTCACGGCGCTCGTCGGGCGCATCCTCGACGGCGCCGACGACCCGGCGGCGGGGCGTGCGCGACTCGCCCTGCTGCTGTCGGCGGCGCAGACCGTCACGCGCGAGCTCGACCTCACGAGTGCGCTGCAGCGCATCGTCGAGGTCGCGCGCGAGCTCGTCGGCGCGCGATTCGGCGCCCTCGGGGTGATCGCCCCCGACGGCCACCTGGAGCGCTTCCTGCACTCCGGCCTCTCGGCCGAGGAGGCGGCGCGCATCGGCGACCTGCCCACGGGTCACGGCATCCTCGGTGCCGTCATCGTCGACGCGGCGCCGATCCGCCTCGCCCGGCTCGATGCCGACCCGCGCTCGGCCGGCATGCCGGCGCACCACCCGCCCATGGGCGCCTTCCTCGGCGTGCCCGTGCGGGTCGGCGGCGCCGTCTTCGGCAACCTCTACCTCACGGAGCGCTCCGGCGGCGAACCGTTCGACGACCTCGACGAGGCCATCATCACCACCCTCGCCGCGATGGCGGGCACCGCGATCGCCAACTCGCGCCTCTACGAGCGCGCGCAGACCGAGCGACGCTGGCTCGAGGCCTCCGAGCGCGTCATCCAGCGCCTGCTCGCCGGGCGCATGAGCCCCGACGACGTCGCCGAGCTCGCCGAGACCGTGCTCGCCGTCTCCGAGGCGCAGGGCGTGCACCTCGTCGTCGGCGACGACGACGCGGCGCTCGCGGCCACGGCGGGCGACACCGGCGGAGACGGCCCGCGCCTGGAGGTGCCGCTGCTGGGATCGGAGGAGCGGCGCATCGGCACGCTCGCGATCGTGCGGGGGCCCGGCGGGCATCCGTTCGAGGAGGGCGAGCGCGAGACCGCGGAGCGGTTCGCGCGCTCGGTCACGATCGCCCGCGAGCTCGCCCTCTCGCGCATCGACGAGCAGCGCCTTGCGCTCGCCGACGAGCGCGAGCGCATCGCCCGCGACCTGCACGACCACGTCATCCAGAGCCTGTTCGCGATCGGCCTCACGCTGCAGAGCGCTGTCGGCGACCCGATGTCGCCCACGGGCGCCAAGATCGCCGCGCAGGTCGATGCGATCGACGCGACCATCCGGCAGATCCGGCAGGCGATCTACCGGCTCTCCGCTCCCCCGAGCGCCGAGACGTACAGCCTGCGCGCGCGCATCAATACCCTCGTGCGCCAGACCCTCGAGGGCGAATCCCTGGACTCGCGACTGGAGTTCAGCGGCCCCGTCGACACGCTCGTCGACACCTCGCTCGGCGACGAGGTCGCGGCGGTCATCCGCGAGGCGCTCTCGAACGCGGTGCGCCACGCGCGCGCCCGCGCCGTCGCGGTGAGCGTCGCCGTGCGCGGCGCCCAGGTCGTCATCACGGTCACCGACGACGGCATCGGGATGCCCGCCGGAGGTCGACGCAGCGGCCTCGAGAACCTGCGGGCCCGCGCCGTCGAGCTCGGCGGCACCTTCGCCGTCGGCCCCGCCTCGCCGCGCGGCACGCAGCTGCGCTGGGTCGTACCCTGGAAGGCGTCATGAGCGACGATCTGCGGGTCTTCCTCCTCGACGACCACGAGATCGTGCGTCGGGGCCTCGCCGACCTGCTGGCCGAGCAGGACGGCATCGTCGTCGTGGGCGAGGCCGGCGAGGCGACGGGCGCGGCCGAGGCGATCGTCGCCGCCGGCACCACCGTCGCCGTGCTCGACGGCCGACTGCCCGACGGCAGCGGCATCGACGTCTGCCGCGACGTGAAGTCGGCCGACCCGACGATCGGCTGCGTCATCCTCACCTCGTACGACGACGACCAGGCCGTGCTCGGCGCCGTGCTCGCCGGCGCCGACGGCTACCTGCTGAAGGAGGTGCGCGCGACGAGCCTCGTCGAGGGTCTGCGCCGCGTCGCCCGCGGCGAATCGCTGCTCGACCCCGACGTCGTCGCCCGGGTGCGCGCCCGCATGACCGCGGCGAGCGCCGACACGAGCGCAACCTCGCCGCTGACCGCCCTCACCCCGCGCGAGCGCGAGATCATCGCGCTTATCGCCGAGGGGCTGTCGAACCGCGAGATCGCCGGCCGGCTCTACCTCGCCGAGAAGACGGTGAAGAACTACGTCAGCGGCATCCTCGCCAAGCTCGGGCTGCAGCGGCGCACGCAGGCGGCTGTGCTCGCCACCGAGTGGCTGCGGCGGCCGTAGCGCGACGAGGCGGGGCGGCTCGGCGAGGGCTCGTCGCGGCCGCGGCCGGGCATCCGCTCAGGCGACGGGAGCCGCGAGCAGCGCGACGGTGACGGTGCCGCCCTTCGTGGCCTGCGTGCCGACCTGCGCGAAGCCGAGCCGGGCGTGGAAGGCGAGACTGCCCGGGTTCGGCGGGTCGAGGTTGACCTCGCACGTGACCTCGGGCAGCCCTCGCCGACGCGCCTCGGCGAACACCGCCTCGTACAGCACGGGCCCGAGCCCGCGGCCGCGCTCGTTCTCGGCGACGACGATGCGGTCGACGTAGAGGTGCCCGGTGCCGCGCGCCTCGAAGAAGCGGTAGTTCTCGCTGTCGTACGCCGAGCCGGGTGCCATGGCGATGACGAAGCCGACGAGCTCGCCGTCGCGCTCCAGGCCCAGGGCGAGCGCCGCGTGGCCGAGCAGAGCGCGCAGCTCGTCGGCGCTCGTGATCGGCACGGCGGGGTGCGCGGCGTCGTTGAGCGAGGCGAGCGCGGGCGCATCCTCAGCGGTCAGGGGGCGGATGCTCGGGGCGATGTCGGTCACGGAACCTCCGGTTCGGGCGGGGCGAGGCGGCCGACGCGCACCTGGATATGGCCGCCGCGCAGGGAGCGGCCGCGCAGCTCTGCGGCCTCCTGCTCGATCATCCTCCACGGTCGCACGGTGAGGTCGGCGCCGCCGAAGCCGGCGAAGGCGCGCGCGAGGGGCGCGAGCAGGCGGGCGGGGCCGTGCGGCTCCTGCATGTCGACGATCGCCACGCGCGCGCTGGGCCTCGCCGCCGCGAGCGCTCGTCGCCACGCCTCGGCGGGGTCGCTCATGATCGAGAGCGTGTAGGTGGCGAGCACGACGTCGGCGGGGCCGCCGAGGGCGGTGCGCACCGCTTCCGGGTCGAGCGCCGTCGCGTCGGCCTCGAGCAGGCGCACGCTCGCGAGACCCCGCCGCTCAGCGCGGCGGCGCGCCACGGCGAGCATCTGCGGGCTGCGGTCCACGCCGAGCACCCGACCGTCGCGGCCGATCGCGGCGTCGAGCGGCGCGTGGTTGAGACCGGTGCCGCAGCCGAGGTCGAGCACGCGCTCGCCCGGGCGCGGGGCGAGCAGCTCGATCGCCGTCGTGCGCCCGACGCGGTAGACGGGCCAGTCGGCCGACAGCGCGTCGTACAGACGCGCGCCCGAGGAGTACCGTTCACGCGCCACGCCCGGAGCCTATCCGCCGCCGCCCCCAGTAGCCTCAGCGCATGACCGCCCTCGCCGATGCGCCCGCCGACGTCGACCTGCTCGTGATCGGGGGCGGCACCGCGGGGCTCGTCGCCGCGAAGACCGCGGCGGGCTTCGGCGCGACGGCGCTGCTGGTCGAAGCGCACCGCATGGGTGGCGACTGCCTCTGGACGGGCTGCGTGCCCTCGAAGTCGCTCATCGCCGTCGCCGCCGCCGCGCACGACGCGCGCGCGGCGCAGCGCTTCGGCGTCACCGCGACCGACGTGCGCGTCGACTTCGCCGCGGCGATGCGTCACGTGCACGCCGCGATGCACGAGATCGAGCCGGTCGACTCGGTCGAGGCCACCGAGGCCGCCGGCGCGCTCGTCGTCATCGGGCGGGCCCGCTTCACGGGGCCGCGCACGGCCGAAATCGACGGGCGACCGATCCGGTTCGCGCACGCAGTCATCGCGACCGGCTCGGCGCCCGACGTGCCCGAGCTGCCGGGGCTCGACGGCGTCGACGCGCTCACGAGCGACTCGGTGTGGGAGCTCGACGCCCTGCCCGAGCGGCTCGTCGTGCTCGGCGGCGGCGCGATCGGCTGCGAGCTCGGGCAGGCGTTCGCGCGACTGGGCGCGAAAGTGACGCTCGTCCAGCGCAACAAGCGGCTGCTGCCGAAGGAGGATCCGGACGCGAGCGCGCTCATCGCCGCCGCCCTCGCCGCCGACGGCGTCGACGTGCGGCTCGCGACGACGGTCGAGCGGGTCGAGGGGGCGGATGACCGGCGCGCGGGCATCCTGCACCTGTCGTCGGGCGATCGGGTGCCCTTCGATCGCGTGCTCATCGCGCTCGGACGCCGCCCCCGCACGGCCGGCCTCGGGCTCGACGCCGCGGGCGTGCGCACCGACGAGCGCGGCCACGTCGTCGTCGACGGTGCTCTGCGCACGAGCAACCGGCGCATCTTCGCCGCGGGCGACGTGAGCGGACTCCCCCAGTTCACCCACCTCGCCGGCATGGGCGGCAGCGTCGCCGCGACGAACGCCGTGCTGGGGCTGCGCCGCCGCCTCGACCGCGACGCCGTGCCCCGCGTCACCTTCACCCACCCCGAGGTCGGCGCGATCGGGCTGCTGCCCTCGCAGGCCGCCGAGCACGGCTGCACCGTGCACGAGGTGCGGCACAGCCACACCGACCGCGCGATCGCCGAGGGCGAGGAGGACGGCTTCACGCGGCTCGTCGTCGACGGCCGCGGCCGCGTGCGCGGCGTCACGATCGTCGGCCCGCGCGCCGGCGAGTCGCTCGGCGAAGCCTCGCTCGCGGTGCGGCTCGGGCTGCGCACGAGCCAGCTGGCGAGCGCGACGCACGCCTACCCGACCTTCAGCGACGCGCTGTGGAACGCGGCGGTCGCCGACGTGCGCGGTCGACTGCGAACCGGCGCGCTCGCCCGCGCCATCGGCCTGCTCGCGCGGCTGACGGCCTGGCGCAGCCGCTAGCGCAGCGCCCGGTACCCGGCGACCATGCGCTGCACGGCGCTCACGCCCACGAACACGGCCCACACGACGGCGAGCTGCCACGCCCAGAACGGCGCGATGAGCCACAGGCTGTGCACGACGATCGTCTCGGTGCCCTCGGCGATGCGCCCCAGGAACGACAGCGACCGCCCGTCGTCGATGCGGCGCCCGGTGCGCTCGGCGATCGACGAGAACGCCAGGAACGCTGCCCCGTTGACGTAGTACACCAGCAGCACCGCCGCGAACGGCTGCCACGGCGCGTCGTAGGCCGCGGTCACGCCGAGCGCGACGCCGAGCACCGTCGCGCCGTAGACCACGAAGTCGGCCGTGATGTCGAGGAACCCGCCCGCCTCGCTGTCGCTCGACTGCCGGCCGTCGGCACGGCGGCGACGCGCGAGGGCCCCGTCGAGGCCGTCGACGACGCGCGAGACGAGCCACAGCGCGAGCGCAAGCGCCCACAGCTGCAGCGCGGCGGCGACGGCCGAGCCGAGGCCGAGCACGAGGCCCGCGACGGTGAGCCCGTCGGGCGTGATGCCGGGGCGGTCGAGGGCGGCGGCGAGGGCGCCGACCGGGCGGTCGAGCATCGCGCGCACGGGGCGGTCGAGCATCAGGGGCCCTCCTCGGCGGCGGTCCGGGAATCCGTCGCCTGGATGTCGCGGCGGGCGGGTGCCGCCTCCGCCGCCCGGGCGCGGATGCGCGCCGCGCGTCGCCCGCGCCAGGCGACGACGGCGCCCGCGAGCGTGAGGGCTCCGAGCGCGCCGAGCGCGGCCCACGCCTGCCAGTCCAGCTCGAGCCCGAAGGCGCCGAGCGCGACGTAGGCGGCGGTGCCGGGCACGATGCCGAGCGCCGTGCCGAGCGCGTAGTCGCGTCGACGCACCGCGGTGAGGCCCGCGACGTAGTTGATCGCCGTGAACGGCAGCACGGGCACCAGGCGCACGCCGATGACGGCGAGCAGGCCGCGCCGAGCGAGGAGGTCGTCGACCCGGGCGACGCGTGCACCCGTGAAGCGCTCGACCGCGTCGCGCCCCAGTGCGCGGCCCAGCACGAACGCGGCCGCTGCGCCCAGCAGAGCACCGAGGTACACCCACAGCAGCGCCGCGGCGAAGCCGAACGCGAGCCCCGCCGCAACCGAGAGCACGTTCTTCGGCGCGGGCGTCAGCGTCACGGCGGCGTAGCCGAGCGCGAGAGCCGGGCCGCCCCACGGCCCGAGGTCGGCGACGGCCGCCCGCACCTCGTCGATCGAGGGCAGCGGCACGAGCATCCCAACCGCGACGGCGACGGCGACGAACACCATGAGAGCGATCGCGCGCACCACGACCCCTCGGGGGGCGAGCGGGGCTCGACCCGCGGCGTGGAGACCGGCGCGCGGAGGCATCGTGGGTCATTCTAGGAGCGGCCCTGACGATGGCCGCCGCACCGCGACCGATCGAGCGGCGCACCACCGCACCGACCGCCGCACCCAGCAGCACCGCGCAGCCACAACCGCGCACGCCACCACCGCACCTGCACAGCACCTGCACCTCACCTGCACCGATGATCCCGCTCCCGCGGGATCCCGACCATCTGGAGCCACCTTGCACAGCACAGCCCCGCGCCGCGGCGCCGTCGCCGCAGCCCTCGCGCTCGGCCTCGTCGCGCCCCTCGCCGCCTGCTCGGCCGAGCCCGCCTCGAGCGCCGACGCCCAGCAGTACGCCTCGTGGGAGGAGGTGCTCGAGGCCGCCGACGGCCAGACCGTGAAGCTGTGGATGTACGGCGGCGACGAGCAGGGCAACGCCTACGTCAACGACGTGCTCGTGCCCGCGGCCGCCGAGCTCGGCGTGACGCTCGAGCAGGTGCCGATCGCCGACACCCCCGATGCGCTCAACCGCATCCTCAGCGAGGTGCAGGCCGGCGAGACCGACGGCGAGGTCGACCTCGTGTGGGTCAACGGCAACAACTTCGGCACCGGCAAGGAGGCCGGCGCGTGGGAGTGCGGCTGGACGGACCTGCTGCCGAACATGGCGCTCACCGACCCCGACGACCCGCTGCTGCTCAACGACTTCGGCACGCCCGTCGACGGATGCGAAGCCCCGTGGCACAAGGCGCAGTTCACCTTCGTCTACAACAGCGACACCGTCACCGATGTGCCGACGACCCTCGATGAGCTGCTGGAGTGGGCGAAGGCGAACCCCGGGCGCTTCACCTACCCCGCGCCGCCGGACTTCACCGGCTCGGTGTTCGTGCGCGAGGTGCTCTACAGCGTCCACGGCGGCCCCGACGGCGTGCCGCTCGCCTACAGCGAGGAGGACTTCGCCGAACTCACCCCCGCCCTGTTCGAGACGCTGCAGGAGCTCGAGCCGTACCTGTGGCGCGAGGGCACGACGTACCCGCAGAACTCGAACGAGCTCAACGAGCTTTACGCCAACGGCGAGGTCGACTTCACCATGACGTACGGCCCCGCGACCCTGACGGCCCTCGTCGAGGACGGCACCTATCCCGCCGGCACGAAGGTGCTCACGCTCGAGGAGGGCACCGTCGGCAACGCGAGCTTCCTCGGCCTCGCCTCGACCTCCGGCAGCAAGGCCGGCGCCATGGTCGTCGCGAACCTCGCCCTCTCGGTCGAGCAGCAGGTCGCCAAGGCGCAGCCGGACGTGTGGGGCCAGTTCACGGTGCTCGACCTCGACCAGCTCAGCGACGAGCAGCGCGCCCAGTTCGAGGCCCTGCCCGAGTCGCCGGTCGTGCCGAGCTACGACGTGCTGAGCGAGAACGCCAACCCCGAGCTCGCGTCGGCGTGGGTCACGCCGATCGACGAGGAGTGGCGTCGGCTCGTGCTGACGCAGTAGTCGGGCCGCGACGCATGCTGACCACCCCGCTGCCGGGCGCCGACGCGCGCGCCCGGCAGCGGGCATCCCGCGAACGATGGGTGGGGCTCGCGATGGTCGCGCCCGCGCTCGCCGTCGCGGGTGTCGTGGTCGTCGGCGGCATCGGGATGTCCGTGGTGCAGAGCGTCGGGCTGCTGCCGCTGGTCGGCGAGGCCCGCTTCACGCTCGACGCCTACGTCGCGAACGGCGACGAGCTGCTCACGGGCCTCGCGCTGTCGCTCGGCATCGCCACGGCCTCGACCCTGCTGTCGAGCGTCATCGGGCTCGCCGCCGCCGTCATCATCACGCAGGGCCGCATCACGGGGCGCCTCGTCGCGGGGCTGAGCGCCGTGACGATCCCGGTGCCGCACCTCGTCGGGGCGGCCGCCGTCGGCCTGCTCGTCGCCGACTCCGGGCTGCTGCCGCGCTGGTTCGGCGTCGAGCCGGGGGCGTGGCCCGACCTCGTCGGCGGGCCCTGGTGGGTCGCCGTCGTGCTCGAGTACACATGGAAGGAGTCGGCGTTCATCGCCCTCGTCGTCGCCGGGGTGCTCGCCACGCGCGTCGCCCGCTACGACGAGACGGCCGCGCTGCTCGGCGCCTCGCGCGCTCGCCGGCTGCGGCACATCGTCATCCCGCTCGCGACGCCCGCCGTCATCGTCAGCGCGATCATCGTCTTCGTCTACACGTTCGGGTCATACGAGGTCGCCTGGTTGCTCGGCCGCCCCTACCCGGAGCCGCTGCCCGTGCTCGCGTTCCGGCTCTTCAACTCGATCACCCTGACGTCGCGGCCGGAGGCGGCCGCGGTCGCCGTCATCACGACCGTCGTCTCGCTGCTGGCCGTCGCGGTCGGCATGGCCCTGCTGCGGCGCACGCCGCTGTGGAGGTGAGCGCGCCGTGGCGATGATGATCCCGTACGGGCAGCGCATCACGCCCGATGATCGCACGACGACCTCGCGCGGGCTCATGCGGCCCCGGCCGGGCGGCCGGGCGCTGCGGGTCGCGGTCGCGACGGTGCTCGCGCTGTGGTTCGCGCTGCCGCTCGTGCCCCTGCTGCTGTGGGCGGTGGCGAACCGCTGGTCGTTCCCGGCACCCCTGCCCACGGCGTGGGGCGTCGACGGCCTCGTGACGGCGCTCGAGCAGGGAGCCGCGCCCGCCTTCGGTCGATCACTGCTGCTCGGCCTCGCGGTGGCCGCGATCGCGACGCCGCTCGGCGCGCTCGCGGCTCGGGCTCTGACCCGCGGCATCGTGCCGGCGCCGCGCCTGGTGAGCGCACTGCTGCTGGCCCCGCTGGCGTTGCCGGCGTTCGTGGCCGTCATGGGGCTCACGGTGCTGCTGCTGCGCGCGCGGGTGCCGGCGACCCTCGCGGTGCTGCTGCTGCTCGTCGCGGCGGCGCTGCCCTACACCGTGTACACGATGCGCGTCGCCTACGCCGCGCACGACCTGGCGTACGAGGAGGAGGCGCGCACGCTCGGCGCCTCGCGCCTCGCGGTGCTCGTGCGCGTGCACCTGCCGCTCGTCGCGCCGGGTCTGGCGCGCGCGGCGTTCCTCGCCTTCCTCGTCGGCTGGAGCGACTACGTCGTGACGGTGCTCGTCGGCGGCGGCTCGCTCGTGACCCTGCCGCTGCTCGTCGGCTCGTACGCGGCGGGCGTCGGCAACGAGGCGATCGTCGCGGTGCTGTCGCTCGGCGCGATCGTGCCGCCGCTCGTGCTGCTGCTCGCGCTCGGCCGCTTCGGCCGCCGCTACCCGACGGCTCGGTTCACCGGCCCGACGCCCAGTCGCTCTCCGAAAGGATCGCCGTGAGCGCCTCCCTCACCCTCGACTCGCTCGTGAAGGTCTTCGACGATCCGGCTCGACCCGCGGTCGACGGCGTCTCGTTCGCGGTCGCCCCAGGCGAGTGCCTGGCGATCCTGGGGCCCTCCGGCTCGGGCAAGTCGACCGTGCTGCGCTCGATCGCGGGCCTCGACGTGCCGAGCGCGGGGCGCATCCTCGTCGACGGCACTGACGTCGCGGGCCTCGCGCCGGAGCGCCGCGGCATGGCGATGGTCTTCCAGCGCCCCCTGCTCTTCCCGCATCTGAGCGTGCTCGACAATGTCGCCTTCGCCGCGACGGTCGCCGGCCAGCCGAAGCGCGAGGCGAGGGCGGATGCGACCCAGTTCCTCGAGCTCGTGCAGCTGGCGGGCTTCGGGTCTCGGCCGGTCACCGCGCTCTCCGGCGGGCAGGAGCAGCGCGTCGCCCTCGCCCGCGCGCTCGCCGCCCGGCCCCGCGTGCTGCTGCTCGACGAGCCGTTCAGCGCCCTTGACCCGCAGCTGCGCGGCGACATGCACGTGCTGCTCGCGGCGATCCGCGCGCAGCTCGCGCCGACCGTCGTCATGGTCACGCACGACCGCGACGAGGCGGCGGTCGTCGCCGACCGCGTCGCTCTGCTGCAGCGCGGGCGCCTGCTGCAGCACGACACGGTCGAGCGGCTCTACACGCGACCGGACTCGCTCGAGGTGTCGAGGCTCATGGGCGGGCGGAACGAGCTGCCCGGCACGGTCATCGGCGGCGTGCACCGCTCGGCGGCGGGCGGGGTGCCCGCCCCCGAGGGCGAGACGTGGGCCGAGGGGTCGGGCGTGCTCGTCGTGCGGCAGGAGGCGCTGCAGGTGGCCGCGGCAGGGGCATCCGCCCCCGAGGGGTTCGTGGCGCTCGCCGTCGTCGTCGCCGACCGGCGGGCGCGAGGGCCGCGCGCCGAGCTCGAGCTCGCCGTCATCACAGACGACGCACCGGATGCCCGGCCTGACTCGCTCGGCTCGACGCGGCTGCTCGCCGAGGTGCCGGCGAGTCGCCCGCTCGCGGTCGGCGACAGGGCGACGGTGCTCGTGCCGCGCTCGGCGTGCACGGTCGTAGCGGGGTAGCCCCCACCCCCGCCGTGCACGGTCGTAGCGGGGTAGCGCCGCCCCTGCGCTCGACGTGCACGGCCATTCCATTCCTGGTGGCCAGCCTCGCTGCGCACTGCGCCGATTCTGGTGGCCGGGCTGCGCGAGCACTGCCGTCGCGCTGACAACCGGCCGGGCCCTGTCACGCGCCTCGGACCCGCCAGGTCACCTCGACTCCGCAGACTCTGCGAACGGCGGAAGATCGCGAATGCGATTCTCGTTCTTCCGAACTTTGCAGAGTCTGCCGACGTCAAGGAACCGCGCAGGCGCTCGCGGCGCCGCGCAGCCGCTGAGCGAGGGGCCGGTTCGCCGCCGGCTGGCGGCGGCGACAGGGAGATGCGGTGGCGCAGTCGCCCAATCGCGCGGCGGCGCAGCAGCGCTGCGGCGCGGTGGCGCAGGGACGCAGCGGCGCGGTGGCGCAGCGGCACAGCGGCGCGGTGGCGCAGCGGCACAGCGGCGCGGTGGCGCAGCGGCGCAGCCGCGCAAGGGCGCAGCGGCGCAGCCGCGCAAGGGCGCAGCGGCGGGCCTACCAGCGCGACGCGTTGCCCGCGACGAGCTCGTCGGCGCGGCCGTTGGTGATGCCGCGGCTGCGCTCGCCCTTGGGCTCGAGCGGCAGCAGCTTTCGCAGGCCGATGTTCTCGATCGGGTCGAGCACCGAGTGCTGGGCGCACGCCGGCACGAGCTCGCCCGTCTCGGGGTGCGCCATCGCGTACATGCAGGCGCCGAGTCGCTCCTGGGTCTCCTTGAGCTTCGGGTCGTCGGCGACGATGCCCTTGCGCATCATCTCCCAGGCGGGCTTGACCTGCTCGGCGTCCATGAAGTTGTGCACGACGAAGGTCTTGAAGCTCACCTTCCCCTTCCGCGCCGCGCGCAGCACCGCGCGGAGCCCGCCGCCGCGCCGCACGATGCGGCGCAGCAGGCCGACGAGCGGCACGATGTCCTGCGGGTGGCTGAGGATGGCGCGGATCACCTTGACGGTGAGCGCCCATCGGGGGATGTCGCCGAAGATCATGCCGCCGTAGTGCTGGAGGAAGCGGTCGCGCGCCGCGATGTCCTTCGGCTCGTCGGCGTCGAGCACGGAGGCGAACCGGCCATCGACCATGACGCCCACCGTGTGGCGGTTGCAGCGCGGGTCACCGAACTGCACCGCCTTGTGCGGCAGCTTCTGGCCGGCTCCGGCCTCGATGCGCTCCCAGACGGCGTCGATCGTGACCTCCTGGAAGTTCTCCTTCCAGCGGCGGTCGTCGCCGATGAACGCGGCGGGCTGGAACGACATCATGTCGTACGGCATGCGCAGCACGTCGCGCGTGACCTGCTCGACCTCGTCGAGGTTCGTCGGCGTGACCGTCATGTTGTGCGCCAGGTACGACTGCACGCCCGTCTGCGCCTTCAGGTCGATGAACATCTGCGCGAACTTCTCGCGGAACGGGTTCAGCTCGGCCTCGCTGCGCGGGCGCACGGCCCCCCGACGCCCGCGCATGAGCGAGTCGAAGTGCGCGGCGAATGACACCTTCGTGAAGGCGGGCTTGCCGTCGTCGTCGAGCACGACATCCAGCAGGTAGTCGTAGTCGAAGTCGCCGTGCGTCATCGACATCGGCTCGCGGCCGACCGCGCGCATCGCCTTGAGGGTGTCGCGGTGCGCCTTGGGAGGCAGAAGACTCACCTCGCCGCCGATGAGCTGGGCGTGGGCGCGCGGCCCGCGGATCTGCCGCAGCAGCCCCATCTGCTTCGTCACCTCGGTCACGGTGTGGTCGCCGTCGATGCGCACCTTGTTGGCGTCGGCGGAGTGGTAGCAGGGCGAGCAGGTCAGGTTGCACTTCGGGAAGACGCCGTGCGTGCCCTCGCAGCCGACCGCGCAGCGGCCCAGCAGCTGCTCGGGCGTCTTGGCGTGCTCCGGCAGCTCGGCCCAGCGCTTGTCGAGCGCGGCGCGCGTCTCGGGGTGGATCGGCCTGGTCTCGAGCTCGAGACGGCGGGCGAAGGCGGCGATCGACACGTGGGGCTCCTCGGTTCAGGGCTGACGCGGCCGGGGGCGGCGTGGCGTCAGTCTAGGCACGAGGGGTTCGGAGCCGAGAGCGTCTCGGATGGGGCGCGCCGGGCCCGACCTCAGCGGGGCTCGGTGCGCACGTTCGCCGCAAGCCATGCGACGGGGTCGACGGGCGAGCCGCCGAGGTGCACCTCGAAGTGCAGGTGCGCTCCGGTGCTCTGCCCGGTCGAGCCGACCGCGCCGATGACCTGGCCGACCTCGACGGCCTGCCCCACGCCGACCGGCACCGAGCCCGACTGCAGGTGGGCGTAGAGCGTGCGCACCGCCTGGCCGTCAATGACGTGCTCGACCTCGACCTTCATGCCGAACGTGCCGTCGTAGCCGGCGGCGACGACGACGCCGTCGGCGATGCTCGCGACGGGCGTGCCGGCGCCGGGGGTCCAGTCGACGCCGTGGTGGTCGGTCGAGCATCCGGCGCAGGGGGCGGTGCGGTAGCCGAAGCCGTCGGTCTGCGGGGCACCGGGGCCGAGCGGGTAGACGACGGGAGGGGTCCAGGTGATCGAGAACTCGTCGCGCCCGGCGAGGGGCGCCTCGACCTGCTCGCTGACCGCGAAGGTTTGGGGCCGCGGCAGCGCGGCCGCGCGGGCCTCGTCGTCGAGCGTGCTGCCCAACGCGGCCACGCCGTTGCCGGCGAGCACGCTCGCGGCGACGATCGCGATGCCGCCGGCGATCAGCTGCTCGCGCCGGTGGTGCGGGTCAGGCTGGCGGTGGGCGAGCGCGCGCCGGCCGCGGCGGGGCGGCGGCACGGTGAGCACCGGGTCGAGCACGAACTCGGCGGGCGACTCGGGCACCGCGGTCTCGGTGGTGCGGGTGGGGGTCGGGGCGCCGGAGCGCGCGCGGAAGAACCAGGGCGGAGTGGGCATGGAGCGTGGGGCTTTTCTCGTAGTCAGCCGACGCGACGGATCAGCTGGTCGATAACGGGCAGTGCACGTCGTTGCGCATTCGCACCCACGCTGGAGGGCGGGCGTCAGGAGGTCACGGCACCGCACCCGGCGGACTCATCACACCGGGGATGCTCTCCCCTGCGGCTGTCGGAGCCGCTCTTCCAGGGTGCGGGGCCGAACCTGGCAAAAGCCTGGCAATGGTGAGCGGCGCTCCGTCGAGGTTCGCTCGAACGAACGTCACGATCGATGGCGGATGCCCCGCCGAGCTCAGGCGAGCGTCGTGCCGAAGGTAAGCCCGAGGGCGTAGGTCGCGGCGGCCGCGCCGTATCCGATCGCGAGCTGCCGCACCGCCCGCCGCCACGGGGAGGCGCCCGAGAGCACGCCGACGATCGTGCCGGTGACGAGCAGCGCGAGCCCGACGAGCACGGCGGCCGTGATGACGGCGGTGAGCCCAGACAGGCCCAGGAGGTACGGCACGACCGGGACCACGGCGCCGCTGGCGAAGAAGCAGAAGCTCGACGCCGCCGCCCCCCACGCCGAGCCGACCGCCTCGTGCTCGTCGTCGAGCGCGACACGGGCTCGAGTCTCGGCCGCGCGCGCGGCCGCGACGGTCGGGTCGTACGAGGCGACGACCTCGCGCGCGTGCGCGAGCGCCTCCTCCTCGCTCATGCCGCGCGCCCGGTAGACGAGGGCGAGCTCGTTGGCGTCGACGTCGAGGTGCGGCACCGCGGTATGCGCGTCGGGGTCGGGGGTCGAGGCGTCGAGCAGCTCGCGCTGCGACCGCACCGACACGTACTCCCCCGCCCCCATCGACAGCGCGCCGGCGAGCAGGCCCGCGATGCCGGTGAAGAGCACGGTCGAGGCGGGCACGCCGGTGGCGCCGATGCCGAGCACGAGGGCGAGGTTCGACACGAGGCCGTCGTTGGCGCCGAAGACGGCGGCGCGGAACGTGCCCGAGAGCCGCTGCCGCCCGCGCGCGGCCAGCCCCCGCACGACCTCCTGGTGGATGCGCTCGTCGGCCGCCATCGCCGCCGTCGCGTGCGCATCCGCCTCGTAGGGCGAGCGCGACTCGGCGCGCTGCGCGAGGGCGAGCACGAACACGCTGCCGAAGCGCCGGGCGAAGAAGCCCAGGATGCGCGTGCGCACCGACACGGCGGGAACGCGGGCGGCCTCGTCACCCAGCAACGACATCCAGTGCGCCTCATGGCGGCCCTCGGCGTCGGCGAGCGCGAGCAGGATCGCGCGCTCCTCCCCCGCGCGGCGACGGGCGAGATCGCGGTAGACGGCCGCCTCGGCCCGTTCGTCGGCCAGGTAGCGCCGCCAGCGCCGGATGTCGGCGCGGCTCGGCTGCTCGGGCGCGGTCGGGTCGGTCACGCGGTCAGTGTGCCAGCGCGGATGCTCCCGCCGCAGTTCGGCCGCCCGAAACACCGGCGCGGCTCAACACCGCTCAGCGCGCCGGGCGCGGCGGCTCACCAGCCCCAGGTGCCCGCGCCGCCCTTGAACGGCCCCACGATGGTCGAGGTGATCCAGCCGCCGTAGAAGTCGCCCTCCTGCGCCTGCACCACCTCGCCGTCAACGGTGCAGCGGTCCATCCGGCCCGGATACACCGAGACGTAGCCGGCGATCTGCTCGAAGCCTCGGCTCGGCTGCGGGTAGTACCAGGCCGCGCGCTGCGCGACGCGGTCACCGCTCACGACGTCGGCGTAGGCCGCGCGCCCCTTGAACTCGCAGAAGGTGGAGCCCTCGATCGGGCGCAGGGCGCCGTCGACGAAGTCCTCCGGCGGCAGGTAGTACGCCGGCGGGTGGCTGGTCTCGAGCACGCGCATCGCGCGCGTCGTGTCGGCGACGACGCGCCCGCCGAGCTCGATCGTGACGCGGGCGTGCACGGGCTCGACCCGGGGAGGGCGGGGGTAGTCCCACACCGACTCCTGCCCGGGGCCCGGCTCGATGCGGCGAGGTCGTGCCATGTCAGAACCCGAAGTCGCCGAAG
Organism: Microcella alkalica; assembly: GCF_014595885.1. Lineage (GTDB taxonomy): Bacteria > Actinomycetota > Actinomycetes > Actinomycetales > Microbacteriaceae > Microcella > Microcella alkaliphila_B. The sequence continues at coordinate 40,798 of NZ_JABUKC010000004.1, forward strand.
CCGCCGCCGTCGAAGCCGCCGCCATCGAAGCCGCCGGCGTCGAAGAAGCCGCCGTCGCCGCCCGCCGCGTCCGCGCCCGGGTCGGCGGCGCCCGCATCCGTCGCCCCGGCGTCACCGGCGCCCCCGTCATCACCGGCACCGGCGTCGCCCGCCTCGGCGCCGCCGGCGTCGATCGGAGGCAGGAAGGCGCTGACGAGGGCGGAGGCGACGACGTACCCGGCCACCGTGCCGAGCAGCGAGGCGCCGAGCATGCTGCCGAACGAGGGGCCGGCGAACGAGCGCTCCATGGTGCCGGGCTGGCGCAGCTCGCTGCGGGTCGCAGCCTGCGCGAGCGTCGTCGGCTGGTCGTCGCGCGGCGCCTCCCCCGCGGGAGCCTCGGCCGTCAGCCGCTCGAACACGAGTCGGCGCTGCTCGGGGGTGAGCTTCGCGAAGGCCTCGGCGTGCACCTTCTCGATCGTCTCCGGCGGTGCCGTCTCGAGGAGGTAGCGGTAGCGCTCAACGGCGCGCTCGTCGTCGCTGCGCACGGGCCGCGGCGGCGGCGATTGCTCGGGCTCGGGGGTGCGGGCGCCGAAGAGGCGGTCGAAGAAGCTCATGGGTCGCTCCGGAGTCAGATTGGGGGCCCCGAGGCGGGGCTCGACGCGACCGTAGGTGCTGCGACTTGCTGAAGCCTGAGCGCCGCATCGGTAACAACTCGGTGACGATGGTGCCGCCCGCGCTCAACTGCGCTAGCGTGAGCCCCGAAGTTGATACGCCTCGCTGCGCCGGGCGTCTTGCACCACACCTGCAGGTCGCTGATCCCCATGGATTCGGTTCACGAGTTGGTTCGACTGGTGGTTTCGACAGTCGAAACTCCGTGAAAGAGAAACAAGGGAGTCAGCAATGACGACAGGCACCGTGAAGTGGTTCAACGCCGAGAAGGGCTTCGGCTTCATCACCCCCGACGACGGCAGCGCCGACGTGTTCGCGCACTTCTCGGCGATCCAGACGAGCGGCTACCGCTCGCTCGACGAGAACCAGAAGGTCGAGTTCGACGTCGCCCAGGGCCCGAAGGGCCTCCAGGCCGAGAACATCCGCCCGCTCTAGTCGTTCACCGACTGCAGCGCTTCGCGTGACCCGTCACGCGAACCTCACGAGAGCCGCCCCCGACGATGTGGGCGGCTCTCGTCGTTCCCGGGTGCGGTGGGCGGGGCGGGGGGATGCTCGGCCGGCGTCTGCCGACGCTCACTCCTCCGCGGTGACGAAGTCGATGAGCTGCTCGACCCGCCCCAGCAGCGCAGGGTCGAGGTCGGCGTAGTTGCGCACCGCGCCCCGGATGCGTCGCCACGCGGCCGCCGTATCGGCCTGCGTCGCGTGCGGCCAGCCGAGGGCTCGCAGCACGCCAGTCTTCCAGTCCACGCCCCGCGGCACGCTCGGCCAGGCGTCGATGCCGAGCCGCTGCGGCTTCACCGCGGCCCACACGTCGATGTACGGATGCCCGACGACGAGCACGTGCCGGGCATCCACCCCTCGCAGCGCCTCGTGGGCGAGTCGCTCCTCCTTCGATCCGGTCACGAGGTGGTCGACGAGCACGCCGACCCGGCGGCCGGGGCCGGGCGCAAACTCGCGCAGCCGCTCGGCGAGGTGGTCGACGCCCTCGAGGTACTCGACGACCACGCCTTCGACGCGCAGGTCGTCGCCCCACACCTGCTCGACGAGCTCGGCGTCGTGGCGCCCCTCCACCCAGATGCGGCTGCCGCGCGCGACGCGGGCCCGCTGCTGCTCGACCGCGAACGAGCCGCTCGCGGTGCGCTGGCGGCCGGCGGGCGCCGGCTTCGCGACGGGCGGGGTGAGGATGACCGGGGCTCCGTCGACGAGGAACCCCGCCCCCAGCGGGAAGGCCCGCACCCTCCCCTGACGATCTTCGAGGTGCACGTTGCCGACCTCGACGCCCACGACGGCACCGACGAAGCCGGAGTCGGGCAGCTCGACCACCAGGTCGCGCTCGGCCGGAACCTCCGGCACGACGACGCGACCGCGCGCACGCCAGTCGCCGGCGAGCACGTCGGCGCCGTAGCGGTCGGCGGGGGTCGCGCGGTGGGCGGGGCGGCGCGGGTCGGCGGGCGGCGGAGGCGCGGGAGGGGGCGGAGCGGCGGTCACCCGGCGACGCTACCCGGCGCGCTCGGCAGGGCCGGTCATCCACGCCGGGGCGCGGCGGCGCTCGCGGCGGTCCGCCCGCCGCACGTCGCTCGCCAAGCACTACTGATCACGGCACACACTGCGCCGCCGAACGCAGTGCGTGCCGTGAGCAGTAGTGCGTGCAGCGGGCGTGCGTGTGGCGCACGCCTGCTGCGCCCCACGCGGCGCCCGCGCGCTCGCCGTGCGCGAACCCGCGCCCTCCGCGCGGCCCGCGCAGGGCATCCGTCGCTAGGGTGTTCGGCACCACCGACCCGGGAGGATCCGCATGCGCGCGACCGCCTACTTCCGCTGGGGCATGACGTGCCTGCTGCTCGCCCCGCTCGCCTTCCTCGGCTGGCTGCTGTCGCTCGGCGGCGGCGCGGCCCTGCAGCCGGCGACGCCCGAACCGGTAGTCGCGCTCGCGCGCGCGTGGGGCGCGCTCACGCCCGTGCTCGCCGTGCTGCTCGTGCTGGCCGGCGGGGTGCTGAACGCGCTCGCGATCCGTCGCGGCGTGCGCGGCGTCGAGCGGGTGGCGAGCGGCGACTGGGATGCTCCCGCGATGCCCAGCGGCCCCCGCATCATCTACCCCGCCGGGTGGAGCGACAGCCACCCGGCCCCCGCCGCCCGCACCGGCCTGCCGCGCCGCACCCTCGGAGTTGCGCTGGCTGCGGCCCTGCTCGCCTGGGTCGCCGTCATCGGGTGGATGCTCGTCGCAGGCCACCCGCTCGCCATGGCTCAGGGCCGCCTCACCCTCGCCGAGGTCTACGCCGCCTGGTCGGGCGCGGGGCAGGCGGGCTTCGTGGTCGCCGTCGTGGTGTGGGCGATCGTCGCGCTGCTCGCGGTGCTCGCGATCGCCGCCCTGGGCCTGGCGCCGCGCCCCGCCCTCGATCGACTGCTCGCGCCGCGGCGCTTCGTCGCGCTCACGGCGATCGTCGGCAGCGCGCTCGTCGTCGCCGCCCTGCCCGCGTACGCGACGCTCGGCGGCACGCTCGGCGACGACCTGGCGGCGGTGCTCGGGCCGGTCACCGGCGGCGGCGCGAGCGCGGCGTCGTGGTTCGTGCTGCACGGCGGCGTGCTGCTGAGCGCCCTCGCGATCGTCGTGACGGTGGCGCCGTGGGGCCGGCGGGCGCGCTCCGGCGCGACCGGCGCGGTCAGCCCGCGCTGAGCGACCCGTTCACGCGAGGCTGAGGAACCCCGTCACGACGAGCTCGCGCACGCGCGGCAGCACGTCGGCGGCGAGCGCGGCCTCGTCGACGTCGAGCAGCTGCGCGAGCGCGCCCACGAGCTGCCCCACGGTGAGCTCGCCGTCGCTCGCGCCGACGAGGCCGACGAGCGCGGCATCCGCGTCGATCGTTCGAGCGAAGCCGCCGCCCTGGCGCAGCCGCATGACGGTGGGGCCGTCGGCGCCCGGCCACTGGTGGCGCTCTTCGGTGACGTCGGGGGCGACCTGCAGGCGCAGCTCGGCGAGCGCGGCGTCGTCGAGCGCGGCGATCGCGTCGTGCGCGGCGAAGCCGGCCATGAGGTGGTCGCCGATGCCGGTCGGGGCCGAGCCGAGCGGGTCGAGCAGGCGCTCGAAGCGGCGCAGCGGGGGCGCTGCGGGGTCGAGCGGCCTGCGCAGCACGACGTAGCCGAAGCCGACGCCGGTCACGCCGCGCGCCGCGAAGTCGTCGAGCCACTCGTCGGCGAGCGCCTCGAACGACGTCGACCCGACGGGGGTGCCGCCGTCGCGGATCCACGTCTCGGCGTACTCGGCGGGGCTCTGCCGCTCGCGCTCGACGACCCACGCCTCGAGCCCGGCCTCCTCGACCCAGCGCCGCACGCGCGCGAGGCCGTCGCCGCCGAAGCCGTCGCGGTACTCCCAGTTGCCGAGGAGGTGGGCGGTGCCGCCCGGCACGAGGTGGTCGGCGGCGCCGCGCACGACCTCTTCGACGATGCCGTCGCCGACGCGCCCGCCGTCGCGGTACTCGAAGACGGGCACGCCCTCGCGCCGCGGCGTGATGACGAAGGGAGGGTTCGACACGATGCGGTCGAAGCGCTCGCCCGCCACGGGCGCATACAGGTCGCCAAGGCGCAGCTCGACGCCGCCGGGGCCGAGCTCGATGCCGTTGAGGCGCAGGGTGAGCGAGGCGAGCTCGGCGGCGCGCGCCGAGAGGTCGGTCGCGACGATGCCGCGGGCGTGCCTGGCTGCGTGCAGCGACTGGATGCCGCAGCCCGTGCCGAGGTCGAGCACGCGCCCCACCTCGCTCGTCGGGATGAGCGACGACAGCGTGACGGATGCTCCGCCGACGCCGAGCACATGGCCGGCGTCGAGCGGCCCCCCGGTGGCGAGCTCGCCGAGGTCGCTCACGATCCACCACGAGACCGCGCCCGTGGTGTCGATCGTGGAGTACGGCCGCAGGTCGAGCAGGGCGCGAGCCGCGCCGCCTGCACCGCCCGCGCCGGCGGCACCCTCGACCGCCACGAGCCCGAGCTCGCGCGCCCCCTCGACCCCGAGCGCGGGCAGCGCCGCCGCGAGCGAGTCGGCCGGCACCGCGTCGGCGAGCAGGAAGAGGCGCGCGAGGGTCGCGAGCGGCGACTCCCCCGCCGAGCGCAGGGCCCGGCGCGCCGGCACCCGGTCGTGGCGCCGCAGGGCGGCGTCGGCCTCGTCGCCCCAGAGCCTGCGCACGGCGTCGACCGTGTAGTCGGCGGCGGTGAGGTCGGCACGGAGGGCGGCGACGAGGGGCTCGGGGTGGGCATCCTGCACCCGCCTATTCGAGCACGCGAACATGCCGGGCGAGAATTCGCGGCGATCGGGAATAGCCCGACAACTCCATGCGGTTGCATCGATCTGGCGCCGCCGCGCCATGCAGAAGACATGCAGAACGAGGAGAGACTCATGACGATCACCGCAGAGACCGTTCCCGGCTACCAGGCCGGCACCTGGACCATCGACCCCGCGCACACCGAGATCGGCTTCTCGGTGCGCCACCTGGCCATCAGCAAGGTCAAGGGCACCTTCGAGTCGTTCACCGCCACGGTGAACGCCGCGGAGAACCCGCTCGAGTCGAGCGTCGAGGTGAGCGTCGACGTGGCCTCGATCAACACCGGCAACGCCGACCGCGACGCGCACCTGCGCACCAACGACTTCTTCGCGCCCGAGCAGTTCCCGACGATGACGTTCCGCTCGACGGGCATCCGCCTCGAGGGCGACAACGTCCTCCTCGACGGCGAGCTCACGCTGCGCGGCGTCACCAAGCCCGTCACCATCACGGGCGAGTTCGGCGGCATCGCGAAGGACCCGTGGGGCAACCTCAAGGCGGCCGCGAGCGGTTCGACCGTCATCAACCGCCACGACTTCGGCGTCAGCTGGAACGCCCCGCTCGAGGCCGGGGGCTTCCTGCTCGGCGACCAGGTGACGATCACGATCGACGCGCAGTTCGCGCTGCAGGCTTAGTCGCTCACTCCTCCGCGGGGCGGTCCGGTTCGCCGGGCCGCCCCGTCGTCGTTCCCGGCAGCGCCTCGTCGACCGGAGGCTGCAGCCCGAGGCTGACGCCCACCCCGGTGACCTCGGCCGGCAGGTCGTCGTCGGCCGAGGGCTGCGGGTCGAGCGGGTGCGCCAGCTCGTCGGCCCCGAGCCGCGCGGTCAGCAGCGTGATCGCCGCGAGCACGACCGGGATCACCCCGGCGGCGATGAAGGCCACCGGGATGCCGATGAGCTCGCCGACCGGCCCCGCGATCGCCATCGACACCGGCATGAGCGCGAGCGAGACGAAGAAGTCGAGGCTCGACACGCGCCCGAGCATCGCGGGCGGCACACGACGCTGCAGCAGCGTGCCCCAGACGACGCCCGCGCCCGAGAACAGCACTCCGCACACGAACAGCGCCGCGACCATGAGCCACAGCTGGTCGGTGACGCCGATGAGGGCGAGCGGCCCGCACCCGAAGCCCCACGCGGCGAGCATGATCGTCAGGTAGCGGCGCGGCAGCGGCAGCGAGGCGACCACGATCGAGCCGACCGCCCCGCCGACGCCGAACGCGGCGAGCGCGAGCGCGAAGGCCCCTTCGCCGCCGCCCGCCTGGTCGCGCACGGCGAACGGCAGCAGCACCTCGATCGGCCCCATGATGACGAGCACGAGCAGGCACGAGTACAGCAGCGTCACGAGCAGCCAGCGCGTGACGAGCATGTAGCGCACGCCCTCGCGCAGGTCACCCCAGAGCGCCCGCAGCGGATGCTGCGCCGGGGCATCCTCGTCGACCTCGCGACGCACCGCCGTCTGCCGCATGGCCACGAGCAGCACCGTCGCGAGCGCCTGCGCGGCCGCGACGATCGCGAAGGCGAGGCCCGGCGAGAGCAGGGAGATCGCGCCCGCCGCAGCCGCCGGCCCCGCCGCCTGCATGACGGCGGGCCGCAGCACGCCCTCGATGCCGTTGGCGGCGAGGAGGTCGTCGGCCGGCAGCAGGGCGGGCAGCCACGCGCTGTAGGCGGGGTAGAAGAAGCCGTCGGCGGCGCCGAGCAGCAGCGACAGCACGGCGAGGTGCCACAGCTGGATGGTGCCCGTCAGCGAGAGCACGGCGATCGCCGCCATCGCGAGCGCCTTGACCGTCTCGATCGTGGCGAGGATGCGCCGCTGCGGCACGCGGTCGGCGACGACCCCGCCGACGAGCACGGCGAGCACGAGGCCGAGGCCGCCGCCGGTGGCGACGAACGACAGGTCGACGGGCGTGCCGTCGAGGGCGAAGACCTGGAAGACGACCGCGACGAGCCAGACGCCGGTGCCGAACAGCGACAGCGAGAGCGCGCCGGCGAGCAGCCGGTACTGCCCGGTGGCGAAGGGGTGCAGCGCCCGCGGCAGCGCGGTGCGAGTCATGAGGGTTCCTTCCGCCCAGCAGGCTACAGGCCGCTGACGTACCCTGGCGAGGATGAAGCCGCTCACCGCCGATCAGATCACCGCCTCGATCGTCAACGCCGACCCGGCCGAGATCGACCGCATGGAGCTGCCGGGTCTGCACGAGGTCGTCTGGGAGGATCGCGAGTTCCTCGGCTGGCGCGACCCGCAGGGCTCGCTGCGCGGCTACCTCGTGCACTGGGTCGATTACCGGCCGGTCGGCATCGTGCTGCGCGCCGCCTCGAACTCGCTCAAGCCCGGCATCGGCGCGATGTGCTCGCTGTGCCACACGCCGCAGCCGGCGACGCAGGTGCTCATGTTCAGCGCCCGTCGCGGGGGCCGCGCGGGCCGCGAGGGCAACTCGATCGGCACCTACATCTGCGCTGACCTGGCCTGCTCGATCATGATCCGCATCTTCCCCGGCATGAGTGAGATGCGCCTCATGCGCGACGAGCTCATCGCGCGACGCAGCGCCGGTCTCACGCAGCGCGTGGAGGCGTTCACGGCCCGCATCCTCGAGACCGTCTGAGGCGGATGGCGTCGCTCGCGCGACGCACGCCCCCGCCACGACGAAGGCCCCGTCGACGTCGACGGGGCCTTCGGGGGTGCTCGTGGAATCTAGTCGCGCCGCCCGAGCAGGTTGAACGGGATCGCGAGCGAGAGCGTCACCGACATGATGCCGGTGAAGAAGGTCAGGGCCGCCCACTCCTCCGGCACCCAGAACGCGTACGCGAAGAGCGGGAACGACGCGAGGAACAGCGCCAGGGAAGCGATGACGGCGAAGATCTTCATGGTGCTTCCATTGTGCCAGGTCGGCCGGGGATCACGTGCACAGGGTTGACGGAACGTTCCGATATTGCTCGAAGAGTGTCAGAACGCGGTTCTACTCCCCTATAGGGGCCGTCCGATCGTTACCCTTGCGAACGAGCGGCTGCGGGTTTTCACTTCTTGCGCACGACCAGGCCGCGCATTCAGTAAGGGGGCCCCCGATGGGTGCTTTGATCTACGGATCTCCCGCGATGGAGATCCAGTTCGACGACCGCGTGCTCGCGCACGTTCAGATCGTCATGTCCGCCAAGCTGCGCAGGGGCGAGAACTTCTTCTTCAGCTGGCGCGATTCGCCCGCCGTGGGCGATGGCCGCAGCGCGATCTGGATCGATCCGTCGATCCCCATGTACTTCCGCTACAGCGGCAGCCGTCACCCCGAGATCGACCGCGAGTGGCTCGAGCAGATGGCGATCGCCGCGGCGAGCACCCACGGCCTCGACCTCACGGAGGATTCGCGGCTCGCCGGCATGCACCACGCTCGGCACTCGAGCGTGAAGCGGAAGGATCGCCCGCTCGACGACTGACGAGCGCATCGTCGCACCGGGCATCCGGTGCTGACGGCCGAAGGGCCCCGTGATCGCTCACGGGGCCCTTCGTCATGCTCGGCGCTCGCGCACGCCTAGAGCATGCTCGGGCCGGTGCTGCCCGGCAGATCGCGATCGGTGACCTGGCCGCCGTGCACCTCGCCGCGCCAGGCGCCCTCGGGCGTGCCGCGCTCCTCGATGAGGCGCTTGAAGTCCTTCAGGTCGCTGCTGACCTGCGCCTGGTCGATGTTGAGGGCGGCGCCGACCTTCTCGACGAAGCCCTCCGGCTCCCACGCCATCTCGACGTCGACGCGCGTCGACTCGGCGCCCTCCGGCGCGAACACGACGCGGCCGGAGTGCAGCTCGCCGTCGACGCTGCGCCAGGCGATGACCTCGTCGGGGCGCTGCTCGGTGATCTCCGCGTCGAACTCGCGCGTCACGCCGCCCACGCTGACGACCCAGTGCAGCTTGGTGTCGTCGAGCTGGCGCACCTCGTCGACGCCGCTGAGGAAGTCCGGGAAGGACTCGAACTGCGTCCACTGGTCGTACGCGACGCCGACGGGAACGTCGACGACGACGTCGGCATGGATGGTGCTCGTCATGATGACCTCCCTACTGACCCGGGTGGCGCGGTCGCGCCGGTCGGGTTCTGGTGATGCGCGAGCCACGCTAGGCACCGGCGGGAAGGGTCAGAAGGGGGTTGACACTCCCTCGGGGCCGCCGAGGCGCGGCCCGTAGGCTTCCGCCCATGACGCGACGCGCGGTGATCCTCGGCGGAACCGGTCAGCTCGGCGCGGCGAGCGCCCGCACCCTGCTCGAGCACGGCTGGCAGGTGGACCTCGCCCATCGGGGCGAGCGCGGCGTGCCCGCCGAGCTCGCCGAGGCGCGGTCGGTGTCGCTCGACCGCTCCGACGCCGACGCCGTCGAGCGGCTCTGCCGCGGCGCCGACCTCGTGCTCGACTGCCTCGCCTTCGCGCCGGCCGACGCCGCGGTGCACGGCCGGCTCGTCGGCGAGGTGGGCTCCGTCGTGGTCATCAGCACGGCATCCGTCTATCGCGGTGAGAACGGCACGTGGCTCGACATCGCCGACAGCGACGAGACCTTCCCCGTGCTGCCGGTGCCGATCGACGAGTCGCACCCCACGGTCGACGCCGTCGACGACCCGGGCTACTCGCCGCAGAAGGCCGCGCTCGAGCGGGCGCTGCTCGCGGTCGAGGGGCTGCCGGTGACGATCCTGCGGCCGGGGGCGATCCACGGCCCGCACTCCCCCGCGCTGCGCGAGTGGTTCTTCGTCAAGCGCGCGCTCGACGGCCGCGAGCGCGTGCCCCTGGCCCACCTCGGGCAGAGCCGCTTCGGCACGAGCGCGAGCGTCAACGTGGCCGAGCTCGTGCGGCTCGCGGGCGAGCATCCTGGCCGCCGCGTGCTCAACGCCGTCGACGACCCCGCGCCGACCGCGCTCGAGATCGGTCAGGCGGTCTTCGCCCACCTGGGGCACGCGGGCGAGTTCGTGCTGCTGGAAGGGCCGCCCGTCGACGGCGTCGGCGGCCACCCGTGGGCGGTGTCGCGCCCGGTCGTGCTGTCGATGGCGGCGGCGAGGCGCGAGCTCGGCTACGAGCCCGTCGGCACGCATCGCGCGACGATCGGGGCGGCGATCGACTGGATGCTCGAGGCCGTCGGCGACGCTGACTGGCGCGAGCGATTCCCGGCCCTGTCGAACCGCTACGGCGCCGCGTCGTGGTTCGACTACGACGCGGAGGATCAGGCGCTCGCGCGCTGACCCAGCTCGGCGCCGAACCCGGCGGGCGCGACGCGGCGGTAGGTCGTGACGCCGTTGCGCCACAGCGCCCACCGCACGCTCTCGCGGGCCAGGTCGACGACGACGTCAAGCTCGGCCGCGTCGCGGGGAGCGAACAGGATCAGCTCGGTGCCGTGCACCGCGTTCGGGCAGGGCACCGCCCAGCCCTGCGCGATGACGAGCGCGCCGCGCTCGGGCGGCAGCACGACGTGCACGCTCGTGTCGTTCGGGCTGTGCAGGTGCGCCGGTTCGAGGGCGGCGCCGCCGTCGGGCCCGAACGAGGTGCCGGGCACGGGGTGGGAGACGGAGGGCACGAGCACGGCGCGCGCGCCCGGCTCGTCGAGCGAGGAGGGGCCGGCGATGACGCCCGGCACGGCGCGTAGGGCATCCCACACAGCAACCCACGCGGTGGGCACAGCGCGCTGATCGAGCTGCCAGATCGGGCCCTCGTCGTCGAGGGCGGGCGGTCGACCGCTGCGGGGCAGCAGCACCGCGGTGCTCACGAGGCCACCCACTCGTCGACGGTGACCTCGATGCCCTCGGCGGCGCACGTGGTCATGACGCGGTCGATCGTGGCGACCCAGACCGGGTCGGCCGGGTCGAGGCCGACGGCGTCGGCCGGCGGCGCCTCGACGAGGTCTTGCAGGGCGATGAGCGGCAGGGCGACCGGCGATCCCGACGGCACGGGGATGTAGTCGAGGATGCGCGCCGCGGCCCGGTAGGCGCCCTCAACCTCGCCGTCGGCCCAGCGCCCGGACTCGGCCCCACGCTGGGCATTGGTGGCGAGCGTGAGCGCGTTGGCCACGCGCCAGCAGGCGGCGGTGACCGCCGCGTCGGAGGTGCCCTCGGGCTCGGTCGCGAAGACGGGGGCGGGCGCCGTGGCGTCAGTCGTGCATCCGCCCAGGAGGAGGCCCAGAGCGGTCGCCGCGACGGCGACGAGCGCGGCCGGATGCGGGGTGCGTTGCGAGAGGGCGCGCCGATCGCCTCGAGTGTTCGGTCGTGCCGTGCCGTGCATCGTGCCGCCCATGTGGCGCCCCCAGGCTGTGATTGACGATCACTCAGACATGACCGCAGGCTCAATGTACAGAGGAATCGTCACCAGTGCGAGAGGCTTGCGCGGATCGTGATCGTGTGCGGGCGGCACGAGCGTTCTGTCCCCCCGCGGGCTCGCCGAGCGGGCGCTCGCGCAATCGTGGCACAGTGGGCGCGTGAGCGCGCAGCCCCAGCACCGACGCACGGGCACGCTCGCGCGCTGGAACGACGATCGCGGCTTCGGGTTCATCCGCCCCGATGGCAGCGGCGACAAGCTCTTCGTGCACGTCTCGGCGTTCGGCCCGATCGAGCGCCGGCCGATCGCGGGCGACCGCGTGCGCTTCTCGGTCACGACCGACAGCAGCGGCCGGCAGCAGGCGACCGAGGCGAGCATCGACGGCGTCGCCCGCGCCGCGGTCATGCCGCGCAGCGACGGTCTGCCCCGCGACCAGCGCCGCACTCCGCTCGGCCACGCCCGCACCGCGCTCGACGTGCTCGCGCTCGGCACCCTCGTCACCGTGCTCGCGCTCGGGCTGCTGGTGTGGAGCATGCCGGCCTGGGTCGTCGTGCTCTACGGCGGCATGAGCCTGGCCTCGCTGCTGCTCTACTTCAGCGACAAGCGCAGCGCGGCGGCCGGCGGCTGGCGCACCCCCGAGTCGACCCTGCACCTCATCGCGCTCGCCGGCGGCTGGCCGGGCGCGATCGTCGGGCAGCGCGCGCTGCACCACAAGACGGTGAAGCAGGAGTTCCGGCTGATGTTCTGGAGCACCGTCGCCATCAACCTGCTCGCCCTCGCCGTGCTCGTCGTGCCGCTCGACGGCTCGCCGCTCGTGAGCGTCGAGCATGACTGGTGGCCGCGGTGAACGACGGGCGCGTGACGGCGGCGCCGCTGCCCTCCCCCGACGGCCGGCTGCACCTCACCGACGGCGGCCTCGAGACAGTGCTGATCTTCCACGACGGGCTCGACCTGCCCGAGTTCGCGGCCTTCCCCCTCGTCGACACCCCCGACGGCCGCGCTCGGCTCGAGCGCTACTACGACGAGTACGTCGCACTCGCCCAGCACCACGGCACGGGCGTCGTGCTCGAGACGCCGACGTGGCGCGCCAGCCGAGACTGGGGCGCGGTGCTCGGCTACGACGCGGCCGCGCTCGCGCGCGTCAACGCCGAGGCCGTCGCGCTCGTGCGTCGCGTCGTCGAGGCGCGCGCGGGCGAGGGGCGCGGCTCCGCCGAGGCGGGGATGCTCGTGAGCGGGTGCGTGGGTCCGCGCGGCGACGGCTACCTCGTCGAGGATGCGATGAGCGCCGCCGATGCGGCCGACTACCACTTCCCGCAGGTCGCGGCGCTGCACGCGGCGGGCGCCGACCTCGTCTCGGCGCTGACGATCACCTCGTCGGCCGAGGCGGCCGGCATCGTGCTCGCCGCGCGGCAGGTCGGCGCGCCCGTCGTCATCTCGTTCACGGTCGAGGTCGACGGCCGACTGCCCTCGGGCGAGGGCCTCGCCGAGGCGATCGGTGCCGTCGATGAGGCGACGGTTGCCGCCGCCGCGTACTTCATGGTCAACTGCGCGCATCCGGTGCACGTCGCGCCGGCGCTCGACGGCGGCGACGCGGCGCTGCGGCGCCTGCGCGGCCTGCGCGCGAACGCGTCGACACTCAGCCACACCGAGCTGGATGCCGCCGACGAGCTCGACGACGGGGACCCCGTCGACCTCGGCGAGCGCCTCGCGGTGCTCATCGCGACGCACCCGCAGCTGAGCGTCGTCGGCGGATGCTGCGGCACCGACGCCCGGCACGTCGCGGCGATCGCCGCCGCCTGCTCGCGCTGACGCGGGCTGCTCGCGCTCACGCGGGCTCCGCGCTCTGACCAGGCCCGTTCGCCGCGAGCGCCCTGGGCGCCGCGTGCACGCCGCCTTGGCGCCCCCTGACAATGGCCCCCGTTCGGGGGGTGGGGTGCGTACCGTGGCCCGCATCGAACCGAGATCGACACAGATGGAGGAGAGACATGGCTGAGATCACCGGGCGCTCCGTCGCCTTCCTGCTCACCGACGGCTACGAGGACAGCGAGCTCACCGAGCCCTGGTCGGCCGTGACCGCCGCCGGCGCGAGCGCCACGCTCGTCTCGCCCGCGACCGGCACGATCGAGGGCAAGAACGGCCACTCGCAGTCGGTCGACAAGGCGGTGGCCGAGGTGAGCGCCGACGACTTCGACGCGCTCGTGCTGCCGGGCGGCGTCGTCAACGCCGACCATCTGCGCATGAGCGGCGAGGCGGTCGCGTTCGCGAAGCGCTTCTTCGAGCAGGGCAAGCCGGTGGGCGTCATCTGCCACGGCGCGTGGATCCTCATCGAGGCCGACGTCGTGCGCGACCGTGAGATCACCAGCTACCCCTCGCTGCGCACCGACCTCATCAACGCGGGCGCGCGCTGGGTCGACGAGGAGGTCGTCACCGACCAGGGCCTTGTCTCGAGCCGCACCCCCGACGACCTGCCCGCCTTCTGCGCGAAGGTCGTCGAAGAGATCAGCGAGGGCGTGCACGCGGGCCAGCACGCCTGACGCACCCCTCCCCCGACTGCCCCGCCCGACCAGGATGCGGGCGGGGCCTGCAACGGCGGCGGGCACGGCGCGGTGGAGCCGTGCCCGCCGCGCTGCGCACGACGCCGGCCGGGCATCCGCCCGCATGGCGCCCCTCTGCGGGCGGCCGCTCAGGCGCGCTCGATAGGAATGCCCCATGGCCCGCCGACCCGCCCTCGACCGCCCCCTGCCCGACCTCTCCGGCCGCCTCGCCGTCGTCACCGGCGCGAACAGCGGCCTGGGCCTCGAGATCTCCGGCGCTCTCGCCGGCGCCGGAGCCCACGTCATCATGACCTCCCGCGACGCGCAGAAGGGGGCGGATGCTCGTCGCGAGCTGCTCGCCCGCTCACCCCGCGGCGAGCTCGAAGTGCGGCCGCTCGATCTTGCGTCGCTCGACAGCGTGCGCACCTTCGCGGCGCAGGTCGTGGCGGATGCCCGCCCCCTCGACATCCTCGTCAACAACGCCGGAGTCATGGCGGTGCCGCAGCGCCTCGAAACCGCCGACGGCTTCGAGCTGCAGTTCGGCACGAACCACCTCGGGCCGTTCGCGCTCACCGGGCTGCTGCTGCCCGCGCTGCGCGCCGCGGTCGAGGCCCGCGTCGTGTCGACGGCGAGCATCGCCGCGCGGCCCGGGCGCATCACGCGCGAGGCGATCGCCGGCGAGGCGCCCTACGACCCGTGGCGCGTGTACTCGATGACGAAGCTCGCGAATCTCGTGTTCGGCCGCGAGCTGCAGTCGCGCTCGGTCGCCCACGGGTGGGGCCTCACGTCGGTCACGGCGCACCCCGGCTTCAGCACGACGAACCTCGCCTCGAACGGCCCGCGCTTCGGCAAGAAGCCGGTGCCGCAGTGGGCGCTGAAGCTGTCGCTGCTCGTCGGCCAGACCGGCGCCGACGGCGCGCGGCCGTCGATCTACGCGGCGACCGCCCCTGACGTCGAGCCGGGCGGTTACTACGGCCCGAACGGCCGTCGCGAGCTGCGCGGCGGCACGACGACGGCCGAGGTGCCGGCGGGCGCACTCGAGCCGGGTGTGGGCGAGCTGCTGTGGAGCGAGTCGGAGCGGATGACGGGCGTCACGTACGCCTAGCTACCGCTGGGCTCCAGCATCCCGATCAGGGTCTCGATCGTCCGCAGGTTGCGGGCGGTTCCGGCGACGCCGAGCACGCGCAGCAGTCGGGCGAGGTCGAGCTGCGCGCGGCCTGCGCCGTTCTCGTAGCGCACGTGCAGGTCGTCGCCGATGACGGCCCAGGCGTCATCGCCTGCGGGGACGGTGGCGGCCGCCGCGATCGCGGCCGGATCGGGGGCGGCGGTGAGGGGCGCGACGAACGAGCGCGCGGCATCCGTGACCTCGAAGGGATGCTCGGCGAGCGCCGCACGGAGGGCGGCGGCGTCGCGCACGATGACCTCGCGCGAGAAGCCGTAGCGCTGTTCGACGGCGCCCGACAGGGTTGCGGCGAACTCGGCGGGCGGGCCGGGCGGAGTGGCGAGGAGGTTGCCGGAGGCGATGTAGGTGGCGACGTCGGTGGCTCCGAGCTCAGCGGCGAGGGCGCGGAGCTCGGCCATGGAGAGCTTCGCCGTGCCGCCGACGTTCACGGCGCGGAGGAGGAAGGCGTGCGTGCTCACGTGCGCACCTCCGCGAGCTCGAGGTGCACGCGCGCCGTCGATCCGGCGGTGAGGCCCTCGGCCAGGCGCACGGCCTTCTTCACGGGCAGGAGGTAGCAGCCCGTCTTGGAGTCGGGGAAGACGCTCGTCGCCCACTCGCTGCCGCCGATGCGCACCTGCACGCGCACGCTGCCGAAGCCGCGCGTGAAGCCCTCCATGCGGGCGGCGATCTCGTCGCTCATCGGCTCGGGGACGGCGACGAAGTGCCAGGCGGCGTTGCCGCTCCATTCGAAGAGGGCGCTCTCGAAGTCGAAGTCGATGGGCATGCGAGAAGTCTGCCGTCAGACTCCGACACCGGGGTCGGCGGTCGGCGCTGCGGGGCCCTCGATGCGGCGGGCGAAGCCTCCCCGCCAGGGCGCGACGGCGGAAAGCGTGAGGCCCACGACGATGATCGCGGTGATCGTCAGCGCTCCGGGCGCGGCGACGCCGAAGCCGGACACCGCAGCGCCCACGACGATCGCCGTACCGAGCGCGACGCCGAGCCCGCGCCATGCGAGCGACTCGGTGCGGGCTGACACGAGCCACCCGCCGACGAGCGCGCCGACGACGCCGAACACCGCCAGCACGGCTCCAGCGAGCATGCCCATGAGCCCGAACGGGAACGAGCCGGCAGCACCGGCGGCGACCATCATGATGAGCCCGCCACTCAGCGCTCCGGCCAGGAGCGACACGAGGGCGAAGACGACGCTGCGGGGCCACGGCCCCGTTCGATGCTCCGGCTTCATGGGGTGACAGTAGCGGTCGCGGGCGACAGGGGCCGCGATGGGAATGCGCGCAGCGCGGCCGTGATTGCATGGAGGGTCGCACCGCGGACATCCGCCGCCGGTGCGTGTTCTTCGGAGGCAACCATCTCGGCTCCTCGCGCGTCGCTCGCCCGCCGCCACTTCGTCGACCTCGCTCCGCTGCGCGAGAGCCCCGCGTTCGCGCGCATGTGGGTGGGCGGCACGATCACGGGCATCGGCAGCCAGATGACGATCCTGGCGGTGGGGCTGGATGTCTACGCCCGCACGCAGTCGACGCTCATGGTGTCGTACGTGGCGGCGTTCGCGCTCGTGCCGATGATCGTCGCAGGGCTCTACGGCGGGGTGCTCGCCGACTCGTTCGACCGGCGCATCGTGGCGCTCGTGTCGGCGCTCGTGGCGTGGGGCTCGACGGCGGGGCTCGCGGCGTACTCGTGGTCGCAGGCGGAGCCGGTGCTGCCGCTGTACCTGCTGATCACGCTCAACACCGTCGCGGCGACGATGGTCGGGGTCGCGAGGCAGGCGATCGTGCCGCGGCTGATCCGGCGCGAGCTGCTGCCGGCGGCGGGCGCGCTCGGGGGCATCAGCGGCGGGCTCATGCTGACGGTCGGCCCGGCGCTCGCCGGCGTGCTCGTGGCGGGCGTGGGCATCTCGTGGACGTACACGATCGACACGGTGCTGTTCGTCGCCGCGTTCGTCGGGCTCTACACGCTGCCGGCGGTGCGGCCGGAGGGCGAGGCGCTGCGGCCCGGCGTGCGGTCGGTCGTGGAGGGGTGGCGGTTCCTGCGGGTGGCGCCGAACATCCGTGCCTCGTTCCTGCTCGACATCTTCGCGATGACGTTCGGCAACCCGCGCGTGCTGTTCCCGGCGATCGGGGCGGTGCTCATCGGCGGCGGGGCGGTGACCGTCGGCGTGCTGACGTCGGCGATCGCGGTGGGCGTGCTCGTGCTGGGGGTTTTCCCGGGTCGCCTCGGCGGCGTGCGGCGGCAGGGGCTCGGCGTCATCGCGGGCGTCGCGGCGTACGGGCTGACGATCCTCGGGCTCGGGGTGGTGCTGCTGCTCGCGGCCGTGTCGGGTGCGCCGGTGTCGTCGTCGTGGTCGGCCGAGTCGGTGAACTGGCCGGCGCTCGTCGCGGCGAGCGTGCTGCTGGCGCTCTCGGGCGCGGCCGACAGCGTCAGCATGATCTACCGCAACACGATGCTGCAGGCGTCGGTCCCCGATGCGATGCGGGGCCGCCTGCAGGGGTTGTTCACGGTCGTCGTCACGGGCGGGCCGCGCATCGGCGACCTGTACGTCGGCGTGCTGAGCGTGACGGCGCTGCTGTGGTTCCCGCCGCTGCTGGGCGGGTTCGTGATCGTGGTCGCGGCGGCCGTCATCCTGCGGGCGCAGCGCACGCTGCGCGAGTACGACGCGGAGGATCCGCGGCCCTAGGGGCCGTACCGCCGGTGCTGTCAGCTCGGGGCCCGGACGGCGGTTGTGCGTTTCTCGTGTGTGCCTGTTGCGGCACATGCCGCGACGTGCCGAGTGAGGGATCGCGAGAACGCCCCCAGCGAGTAGCGTGGCGCGATGCTCCTGCGACCCCTCACCACCGCCGACCGCCCGCTGCTGCGGGAGGCGACGCTCGCCAACATGAACTGGAGCGGGCCGCGCTACGGAGTCGCCGACATCGACGAGGCGCCCGAGCTGTCGCACTACTTCACGGGGTTCCCCGGCGATAGCGACTTCGGGTTCGCCGCGCTCGTCGACGGCGCCGAGGCCGGCGTGGCGTGGGCTGTGCTGCTGCCCGCCTCAGACCCGGGGTACGGGTTCGTCGACGCCGAGACGCCCGAGCTGAGCCTCACGACGTTTCAGCCGTATCGCGGCCGCGGAGTGGGCACGGCGCTGCTCGACGCGCTCGTTCAGGAGGCTCGGCGGCGAGGGCTGCCCGCGCTGAGTCTCAGCGTGGAGGACGCCAACCCGGCCCGGCGGCTCTACGAGCGAACCGGGTTCGAGGTCGTGGGGCGCAACGGCGGGTCAGACACGATGCTGCTGCACCTGCGCTGACCGTCGATGCTCACCCCCGAACTGGGCACAGCGCGCCCCTGACGATCGCTCCACTTCTCGACGAGACTGGAGCGACACTCAGCAAGGGGGCGCATGAGCGAGGCGGGAAGGTCCGCGGGCACCGAGGCCCGTCGCCTGGTCGCGCTCGCCGACGAGCACGAGCGCCTCGCCGCGATCGCCCGCGACGAGGCCCAGCGGTGGATGCTCGCCCACCGCACCGAGCGCCAGGTCGCCGGCACGCTCGCCCCGCTGACCGCGCAGGGCTACACCTTCCTGCACGACCGCGGCTGGCCGGGCGCCCGCCGCGGCAGCCGCGCGCAGATCGACCACGTGCTCGTCGGGCCGGGCGGCGTCTTCGTCGTCGACACGAAGGCGTGGAAGGACGTAGCGATCGCCGCGGGCCGCATCTTCCGCGGGCAGGCCGACGTGACCGATGAGCTCGCCGGCCTCGCCGATGTCGGCTACAGCACCGAGGCGGCGCTCGCCGAGCTCGGCCTCGCACCGGGCGAGGTGCATGTGCTGGTCGTGCTGGCCGGCTCCTCGATGCCACCCACTCCCCTGCAAGGTCTCGGCGGACTCATGGTCGTCGGCGAGCGGGCCGCCGCCAAGCAAATCGCCGGCTTCGGGCGCCGCCTGACCGACAAGCAGCAGAACGCGGTGCTGAGCCTGGTGCTCGACCACTTCCCGCTCGTGGGTGAGGCTCCGAGCGAGCTCGATGCGAGCATCCCCGACCCGATCGTCACCCAGGATGAGCCGCTGCTGACGCTCGACGAGATCGCCGACACCTTCCTGGCCGGGATGCTCGCCGCCCCCATCGAGGAGTGGATGGCCTTCCTGCACCCCGACCAGGCGAAGCTCGTGCGGCGCAGCTTCAGCGGCCCCTCGCGCATCCGCGGCCCGGCAGGATGCGGCAAGACGGTCGTCGGGCTGCATCGGGCGGCGTACCTGGCTCGGGCATCCACCGGGCGCGTCGTCGTCACCACCTACGTGCGCACGCTGCCCGACGTGCTCGCCACGCTCATGACGCGGCTCGCGCCGGAGGTGGCCGACCGCGTCGAGTTCACCGGCATCCACCAGTTCGCGCTGCGGGTGCTGCGCGAGCGCGGGCACCGCGTAGTCGTGAAGCTGCCCGAGGCGACGCAGGCGTTCAACCGAGCGTGGGCGCAGGTCGGCCGGCAGGGCCCGCTCGCGGCGCTCGACTCGAACTCGCGCTACTGGCACGACGAGCTGCTGCACGTCATCAAGGGCCGCGGCCTGACGACCTTCAAGCAGTACGCCGACCTCGCCCGCGCCGGGCGCCGCCGACGGCTGAGCGTCGACCAGCGCCGCGAGGTGTGGCGGCTCTACCTGCAGTACCAGCAGAACCTCCGCGACGCGGGCGTCATGGATTTCGAAGACGTCATCCTGCGCGCCGAGGCGTCGCTGCGCGAGCGCCCCCTCGAGGGAGTCAGCGCGGTCGTCATCGACGAGGCGCAAGACCTCTCGTGCGCCATGATCCGGATGCTCTACGCCCTCGTCGGCGACCGCCCCGACGGTCTGACGCTCATAGGCGACGGCCAGCAGACCATCTACCCCGGCGGCTACACGCTCGCGGAGGCCGGGCTCACCGTCGCCGGACGCGGCGTCGTGCTCTCCACGAACTACCGCAACACTCGCGAGATCGCGGCCTTCGCGGCGACGGTCGTCGAAGGCGACGAGTTCGTCGACATCGAGGGCGGCGCGCTGCGAGGGGATGCGGCGGTCGCCATCCCGCGGACGGGCCCCGCCCCGCAGTCGGCGGTCTTCACCTCCGCGACCGAGCACGACGCGGCGCTCGTGTCGCACGTGCGGTCGCTCGTGATCTCGGGCGTCTCGGCCGGAGACATCGGCGTGCTCTGCGCCACGAACCGCGATGCGGAGGCGTGCGCTGGCGCGCTGCGCCGGGCCGGGCTCGAGACAGTCAAGCTCAGCGACTACTCGGGGGTCGTGACCGAACGCGTGAAGGTCGGCACGATCAAGCGCGCCAAGGGGCTCGAGTTCAAGCAGGTGCTCGTGGCGCGCGTGCGCGAGTCGCTGCTCGGCAATTTCGCACCCGGCGCCCACGATGGGGCCAGGGAGCGCTGGGAGATCGAGCGGCGCGAGCTCTACGTGGGGATGACGCGAGCGCGCGACGGGTTATGGGTCGGTCGCACACGATGAGTTCCTATAGCGCAAGTCTCGTACCCACCAGCGGCCCCGAAACCTGATCCAACAGAAAGCAGAAGACCTCGATGGCAGCGAAGACCCCCTCACCGGAACCCGCTTGGAACGCCGCCCGCCTGATCCCCACCTCAGGGATCAATGGAGCAGACGAGCAGGAGCGTCGGGCGACCTCCGCTCTCCTGGCAGTGATGTCTGCTGTTCGAGACTTCGGCAAGACGCTCACGCAGCCGCTCGGTGCGCCGGCGGCGAGTCTCGAGACCTTCATCGAAGTGCCGTTCACCATCGGCGAGCGTCGGGTCTACCCGGACGGACTAATCCGCGCGAGCCGCGGCGCAAAGACGTGGACGGCGCTCGTCGAAGTCAAGACGGGGACGAACGTCCTGGAGACTGCACAGCTCGAGGACTACCTCGACGTCGCCCGGGAGCAGGGATTCGACGCGCTCATCACCATCTCGAACGAGATCCCGTCTGCGATGGGCACGCATCCGACCGCCATCGACGGCCGCAAGCTCAAGAAGGTGGCGCTGCACCACTACTCGTGGTCGGAGATCCTCACCGCGGCCGTCGTGCAGAAAGAGCATCGCGGGATCGCCGACCCCGAACAGGCATGGATCCTCGGCGAGCTGATTCGTTACCTCGAGCACCCGAAGTCCGGGGCGCTCTCTTTCGAGGACATGGGGCCGAACTGGGTGCCGGTGCGCGAAGCGCTGGCGTCGGGCACACTTCGGGCCAATGACAAGGGAGTGGCTGAGGTCGCAAGCCGGTTCGATGCGCTTCTGCGCTTCGCCGGGCTGCGCCTCGGGCGACAGCTCGGTTCCGAAGTGCTGCCCGCCCTCAACCGTGCCGAAGCAGCCGATCCGAAAGCGCGGAGTACCCGCCTGGTCGCTGAACTCGTGCGCGACGGTCAACTGCGCGGCGGCCTGCGGATACCGGGTGCAGTGTCCGACCTCGCCGTTGTCGCCGACCTTCGCGCCGGCACCATCACCGCCTCGTTCGAGCTCGATGCCCCCAAGGAAGGGCGGCCGACCACCCGAGTGAATTGGCTCGTGCGTCAGTTGAAGGACGCACCGCCGAGCGTTCGTATCGAGGCGACCCCCGTTCGCTCGAGTAGCGGCCCGGCCGCGCTCTTGGGTGCCGTGCGCGAGACCCCTACATTGCTGGTTCCCGAGTCCGGACGGGACATCAAGACCTTCACCGTCGCGCGCTCAGTGCCGATGGGCGCGAAGCGCGGAACCGGACGAGGCTCGTTCATCGACTCGATGGTCGACGCGATCGACTGCGCCTACCTCGAGATCGGCCAGGTCTTGAAGGCGTGGGCAGCGACGCCGCCGAAGCTTCGTCCTACGCAGGTCGTCGAGACCGAGCCCGGTATCGACAGCGCGTTGCCGTCGGCCGCCCTCTCCTCACAAGACAACGAGTAACGGGCGGTCACGCAGAATGGCGTGTGTGCCACAACCGGCACACTCGCCAATGAGAAACCATCCGCTCTGGGGAAGCCCGCGACTACTGCGCGGCGCGCTCAAGCACCAACTCGCGCACGCGAGCCGCATCAGCCTTGCCGCCCATCGCCTTCATCACCGCGCCGATGACAGCGCCAGCGGCCTGCACCTTGCCGTCACGGATCTTCTCGAGAACATCCGGCTGCGAAGCGAGCGCAGTGTCGACGGCGGTGATGAGCGCGCCGTCGTCCGAGACGACCTCGAGACCACGAGCCGCGACGACCTCGGCCGGCGAGCCCTCCCCCGCGATGACGCCCTCGACGACCTGTCGGGCGAGTCGGTCAGTGAGGGCTCCCGACTCGACGAGGGCGACGATCTCGGCGACGTGGGCCGGTGAGATGAGCGACGCGGGCTCCGCGTCGGTCGCGTTGGCGATGCGGGCGATCTCACCCGTCCACCACTTGCGCGCCTGCTGGGGGGCGGCGCCCGCGGCGACCGTGTCGGCCACCTCGACGAGCAGGCCCGAGTTCACGACGTCGCGGAACTCGAGGTCGCTGAAGCCCCACTCCTCCTTCAGGCGGCGTCGGCGCGCGGCCGGAGCCTCGGGCAGAGCATCCCGCAGTTCTTCGATCAGGGCCGCAGTCGGCGTGACCGGCAGCAGGTCGGGCTCGGGGAAGTACCGGTAGTCGTCGGCGTCGCTCTTCGGGCGGCCGGGCGACGTCGTGCCGGTGTCTTCATGCCAGTGGCGCGTCTCTTGCGTGATCGTGCCGCCCGCCGCGAGGATCGCCGCCTGGCGCTGGATCTCGTACCGCACGGCCCGCTCGACGCTGCGCAGCGAGTTGACGTTCTTCGTCTCAGTGCGCGTGCCGAACTGCTGCTGCCCGCGCGGCCGCAGCGACACGTTCGCGTCGCAGCGCAGGTTGCCGCGCTCCATGCGGGCCTCCGAGATGCCGAGAGCACGCACGATGTCGCGGATCGTCGACACGTAGGCCTTCGCGAGCTCCGGCGCGCGGTGCTCGGCGCCGACGATCGGCTTCGTCACGATCTCGACGAGCGGCACGCCGGCGCGGTTGTAGTCGACGAGCGAGTACTCGGCGCCCTGGATGCGGCCCGTCGAGCCGCCGACGTGCGTCAGCTTGCCGGCGTCCTCCTCCATGTGGGCGCGCTCGATCGGCACCTGCACGAGCGTGCCATCCTCCAGCTCGACCTCGAGAGATCCCTCGAAGGCGATCGGCTCGTCGTACTGGCTGATCTGGTAGTTCTTCGCGAGATCCGGGTAGAAGTAGTTCTTGCGCGCGAAGCGGCTCGTCGGCGCGATCTGGCAGCCGAGCGCGAGACCCAGCGAGATCGAGTACCGCACGGCCTGCTCGTTGACGACCGGGAGCGAGCCCGGCAGGCCCAGGCACACGGGCGTGATCGCCGTGTTGGGCTCGGTGATCTCGTTGCCCGAGAACGCCGGGTTCGGCGCGTCGGAAAACATCTTCGTCTTCGTCGAGAGCTCGACGTGCACCTCGAAGCCGAGCACGGGCTCGAACAGCTCGAGCGCCTTGTCGAAGTCCATCAGCTGCGCCTTCGCCATCAGCGGGCCCCTCCGTTCGATCCGAGCGCCGTCGCAAGCGCAGGAGCCTGGCTCCACAGCGGCTGACCCCACTGACCCTCGAGCAGCTGCTCGATCGCAGCGCCCACTTCGTAGAGGCGGGCGTCGTGGCGCGCGGGCGCCATGAGCTGCAGACCCGTCGGCAGGCCGTCCTCGGGCGCGAGGCCCATCGGCAGGCCCATGCCGGGCACGCCGGCGAGGTTCGCGGGAATCGTCGTGACGTCGTTGAGGTACATCGCCAGCGGGTCGGCGAGCTTCTCGCCGAACTTGAACGCCGTGGTGGGCGCCGAGGGCGAGACAAGGATGTCGGCCTGCTCGAACGCGGCGTCGAAATCCTGCTGGATGAGCGTGCGCACCTTCTGCGCGCTGCCGTAGTAGGCGTCGTAGTAGCCGGCGCTCAGCGCGTACGTGCCGAGGATGATGCGGCGCTTCACCTCCGGCCCGAAGCCCGCCTCCCGGGTCGCGCCCATGACGTCTTCGACCGTGCCGGTGACGTTCGCGCGCAGGCCGAAGCGCACCGAGTCGAACTTCGCGAGGTTGCTCGAGGCCTCCGCCGGCAGGATCAGGTAGTACGCGGCGACCGCGTACTCGAAGTGCGGGCAGCTGACCTCGACGATCTCGGCGCCGGCACCGGCCAGCAGGTCGAGGGTCTCGTGGTACCGCTGCTTGACGCCCGACTGGAAGCCGTCGCCCTCGAGCTCACGCACCACGCCGACGCGCAGACCCTTGAGCGCGTCACCGGTCAGCCCGCGGCGGGCGGCCTCGGCCATCGAGGGCCACTGGTCGGGGATGCTCGTGGCGTCGCGCGGATCATGGCCGCCGATGACGTCGTGCACGAGCGCAGCATCCAGCACCGTGCGCGACACGGGGCCCACCTGGTCGAGGCTGCTCGCGAGGGCGATCGCGCCGTAGCGGCTCACGCCGCCGTACGTCGGCTTCACGCCGACCGTGCCCGTGACGGCGCCGGGCTGGCGGATCGAGCCGCCCGTGTCGGAGCCGAGCGCGACGGGTGCCTCGAACGCGGCGACGGCCGCGGCCGAGCCGCCGCCCGAGCCGCCGGGGATGCGCTCGAGATCCCACGGGTTCTTGGTGGGGCCGTACGCCGAGTGCTCGGTGGAGGAGCCCATCGCGAACTCGTCCATGTTGGTCTTGCCGAGCGGCACCATGCGGGCCGCCCGCAGGCGGGCGACGACCGTCGCGTCGTACGGCGGCACCCAGCCCTCGAGGATCTTCGAGCCCGACGTCGACGGCATGTCGAGCGTGCAGAGCACATCCTTGATCGCGATCGGCACGCCCGCGAGTTCGGGCAGCGCGAGGCCCGCGGCGCGGTCGGCGTCGACCTGACGGGCGGTGTCGAGCGCGTGCTCGGAGACGTGGAGGAAGGCGTGCACGTCGCCATCGACGGCGGCGATGCGGTCGAGGTGCGCCTGCGTGACCTCGACGCTCGAGACCTCTCCGGTGCTGAGGCGGTGCGCGAGGTCGGCGGCGGTGGCGCGGGTCAGGTCGGCGGCGCTCACTGCTCCTCCCCCAGGATCGCGGTGACGCGGAACCGGCTGCCGTCGTGGTCGGGCGCGCCGGCAAGGGCCTGCTCGGTCGTGAGCGTCTCGCCGACCACGTCGGGGCGCATGCCGCCCGTGAGCGGGATCGGGTGGCTCGTGGCGACGACGTCGGGCGTCGCGACCTGCTGCACCTTCGCCACGGAGTCGACGATCGCGCCGAGCTCACCCGTGAGCTTCTGAATCTCGTCGTCGGTCAGGGCGATGCGCGCGAGCATCGCCAGGTGGGCGACGCGCTCGGGCGTGATCTCAGACATGCAGCTCCCTAGGGGCCGTCGGTGGGGGATGCTCCCAGTCTAGTGAGGCGCGTGCGGGGCTCAGCGGGGCGCGGGGGCTGGCGCAGGCCGCGCGTTCGGAGCAGAGTGGGCGCAGCATCCGTCGACGAGGAGGGCTTCGCCATGGTCACGCGCGCTCGCGCCCGAGGGCTCGCCGCCCTGGCCCTCGCGGCGGCCGCACTCGGCGCGCTCACCGCCTGCGCCGCCGACGCCACCGTCGAGCCGCTGCAGGGGTCGTGGGTGCTCGTGAGCGGCTCCGATGCCGACGGCGCCTTCATCGAGTCGGCGAGCCCGGTGACGCTGCGGGTCGAGGGCCGCGACTTCTCGGGTGACAGCCCGTGCAACCTCTACAGCGGCACCCTCAGCGTCACGGGCGGCGGGCTGCGCTTCGGCGGCGAGGGCGGCGGCATCCAGACCACCGAGCGCGCCTGCGCCGACCCCGAGCAGATGCAGCTCGAGGGCCGCTACTACGACGCCCTCGTCGGCGTCTCGCGCGCCGAGTCGACCGGTGATGAGCTCGTACTCACCGGCCCGGGCGTCGAGCTCGTCTTCACCGCCGACTGAGCGCGCTCAGTCGACCGGCCGGCACTCGCTTTCGCCCTGCAGCGTCGCCGCGCTGTCACTGAGGCGCAGGATGAACACCTCGCCGTGCTCGGAGGTCGCCGAGACCTCGAGCACATCGCCGACGGTCTGACGCTCCACGGTCATCCCGTCATCGAGCCACGACTGCTCGACGGCGTCGGCCGCGCGCTGCACGTCGCGCGGGGCGTCGCCCACGCGCAGGGCCGGGAATCGCTCGCCCGTCACCCACAGCGGAATGGTGCACTCGCGCGGCGTCGGGTCGTCATCGATCTGCCACGAGCCGCCCACCGTGCGCTGGGTGGCGTCGAGCACGGCCACGAACCGCTCGCGCGCCTCGGCGTCGGTCACCTCGCTCGGGCCCTCCAGGGCGCACCCGCTGAGCCCCAGCAGCGCCAGTGCCGCGAGGGGCGCGAATCGCGCCGCAGTGCGCATCGTCATCCGATCGGTCGGTGTGCGCACGCACAGTAACACCGAGCGGCGACGCGCCCGCTGAGCGGGACGTGCACCGACCTTTCCGCGCGGCGCGCGCGCGAGCATCCGATCGCGATCGATCATGCGGTGCGGGCGGATGCTCAGCGCGAGCCGAGCGCGAGAGCCAGTGTGCGCTCGCTGTCGCGCTCGGAGCCGTCGGTGACGAGCTCGGCCTGGTCGATGCCGATGAGCGCCATGTTGCGCATCGCCTCGGTGCCGGGGCTGAAGTACTCGTTGTGGCCGGTCGAGCCGACGAGCACCTCGTTGGTAACGACGTCGATGCCGCCGCGCACACTCATCACCGCCGCGCCGAACTCGCCCGAGCCGGGGTCGCCGCCGAAGAAGGAGCTGTTCGAGATCGGATCCCACGCGGCCTCGCCGACGAAGATCGCGCCGCGCACGTGCAGGTCGTCGGCGCTCGTCACCGGTGAACCGGGCGAGCCGATCATGGCGAGGGCGTCGACCTCGACCTCGGTCTCGCTGAGGGCGAGCATCGCCGCGGTGGAGCCGTACGAGTGGGCCAGCAGGCTCACGTGCGGCGGGTCGTTGCGGCGCAGGGTCTCGAGCCCGACGAGCGCATCGGCGAGCGCGTCACGACCCTCGTAGGCGAGATCGAGGCTGCCGACGTTGAGCAGGTGGGGGGTCTGGTAGCCGATCCAGGCGACGGTCGCGACGGTACGCGTGCCCGGCTCGGCGCCCGCGTCGGCGAGCAGGTTGAGCCACGACACCTGCTCGTCGTAGAGGCGGGCCGCCGTGTCGGTCCACTCCACGATGTTGCCGCCGACCGAGATGAACATGCCGGGAATCAGGTAGCTGACGTAGTCGGCGGTCTGCAGGTCGCCGAGCACGATCGCGGCCTTGCCGGCGTCCTGCGTGTCGAGGGTGATGAGGCTGCGCTGCGGGTTCGCGGTCGACGGGCCAAGCGCGTCGGCGACGGCGTAGAGCATCTGCAGCCGCTCGTTGCTCTGCGTCGCGAGCGCGCGCCCCACCTCGCCGGTGAGGCCGAGCTCGAGCTCGCGGATCGTGTCGCGCAGCACGCTGCGGTTCGCCTCGTTGCGGATGGCGAACGGCACGCCGTCGAGGTTGCCGACGACCTCCGGCGCCGCCGCCGCGAGAGAGCGCTGCGCGCGGTCGTCGAGGTTGCGCCACCAGCTCTCGACCAGCCGAGGGGCCGGCGGCGAGGCGAGCAGCTGCCGCACCGCCTCGGGGTGACGGTCGGCGAGGCTCGCCGCGGTGATGGGCGCCGTCGCTGCGAGGCCGTGCAGCAGATCGGTGCCCTCGAGGGCGGCGAGCGTGGAGAGCGGCAGCGCCGCTCGCGGCACGGGAACGCTCACAGACGCGGGGTCGATGCGGGTCGCGAGATCATCGGAGTGGCCCGCCGGAGCGGTCAACGCGACGGCGTGCTCGACGCTCTGCACGGCGGCTGGCGGAGGCTGCTCAGAGGTTCGGGGCGTGCCGAGGGGCCCCGCGACCGTCGCGACGGTCAGCGAGGTCAGCACGACTGCCGTGGCCTCGAGCAGCAATTCGGGTATCCCCTGTCTTGGGCATCAATGGGCGACAGTTGGGGGAACGACCCCGAAACGGGGTCGACTGACGCGTTTTCATGCTAGGGGAAATGCCCTCCGATCGGGGGGTTCGGTTTGGAATCCCCCGCAATTCTCACAGTCCGCGACGCATTCCTGTCCACAAAAAGGGGGACATGAGGGCTCCAGATCCGCGGAATTCCGCGGATGTTGGCAGTGTTGCTGGTGGGGTCGATGGGGCTCGTGAGGGTCGGTCGCAGGCTCGGGAAGACCCGGCGGGTCTACCTGCGGAGGGCTCGCTCGAGGCTCCGGGTCGACCTCGAGCGAGCATCCTGGAGGTGTTCGGAGCCCTCGCCGGACCGGTTGGCGGCGTGTCGCGAGGGGTTCACGGCCGTTCGGTCAGGCGGGTGGAGCGGTCGTGCGCACGTCGTCGAGGTAGGTCAATGCGGCCCCGAGCAGGTCGGGGATCGGCCTGACCGAGTCGAGCCGGAGTCGTCGGCCGGTCCACGAGCGCAGCGCCGGCTCGCGGTCGCGCACCTCCTGCCAGGTCGGCTCGGAGAAGCCGGGGATCTCGCGACGACGTGACCGCAGCCGCTGCTCGTGCACGACGGGGTCGCTGCAGTGCACCTCGAGGAAGGCGATCGGAACCTCCGCCGTCGACGCGAGCGAGCGCCATTGCTCTCGCGCCTCCGCCGCGTCGTTGACCGCGTCGATGATGACGTCGTGGCCGAGGAGCAGCTGCTCGCGCGCGAGGTCTTCGGCGACCACGTAGGCGGCGAGGCCCGTCGGTTCGGTGCGCGCGATGCCGGCTCGCCAGAGCGCCGCCTCGATCGGGTCGACTGACAGCACGGCGCAGCGCAGGGCGCGGGCGAGGGTCTCGGCGAGCGCGCTCTTACCCGACGCCGGGAGCCCGGCCATGACGATGAGCATGATCCGATCCTGTCGGTGCGGTCGAGCGCGGCTCAGGCGCCCTCCACCGCCGGCGGCAGCGCGTCGGGGCCCTCGGTGACGAGGATGGCGAACTGGGCGGCGTCGATGATGCGCACCCCGAGCTGCTCGGCCTTGGCGAGCTTCGAGCCGGCGCCGGGGCCGGCGGCGACGAAGTCGGTCTTCTTGCTGACGCTCGACGCGGCCTTGCCGCCGGCGGCGATGATCGCCTCTTGCGCGCCCTCACGCGTGAAGCCCTCGAGGGTGCCGGTGGCGACGACGGTGAGGCCGGCGAGCACTCCCCCGGCGGCGGCCGCGGCGCCCGGACCGGGGTGGCCGGGGGTGGCGAACTGCACGCCGGCGGCGGCCCAGCGCTCGACGATGTCGACGTGCCAGTCGACGGCGAACCAGTCGATGACGGCCTCGGCGATGATGCCGCCGACGCCGTCGACGGCCGCCAGCTCGTCTTTGGTCGCGGCGCGGATCGCGTCGAGCGAGCCGAACCAGTCGGCGAGCGCGCGAGCCGAGACCGGGCCCACGTGCCGGATGTTGAGGCTCACGAGCAGCCGCCACAGCGGCTTCGTCTTCGCCTTCTCGAGCTCGGCGAGCAGGGTGAGGGCGGCGGCGCTCGGCTGGGGGCCCTGGAGCCCCTGCTTCTTCTCGGCGGCGGTCGGGTTGCGGCGGAACGGCGAGCGCCGCCTGGCCGTGCCGTCGGCCTCGAGCTTGGGCAGCCCCGTCTCGGCGTCGGTCACGACGACCTCGATCGGCAGTAGCTGCTCGACGGTGAGCTCGAACAGGCCCGCCTCCGTCTCGAGGGGCGGGATGCTCGGCACGTCGGGCTGCGTGAGCGCGGCCGCGCTCACCTCGCCGAGGGCCTCGATGTCGAGGGCGCCGCGGCTGCCGATGTGCTCGACGCGGCCGCGCACCTGGGCGGGGCAGCTGCGCGCGTTCGGGCAGCGCAGGTCGATGTCGCCTTCCTTCGCGGGAGCGAGGGGGGTGCCGCACTCGGGGCAGTTCGTCGGCATGACGAACTCGCGCTCGCTGCCGTCGCGCAGCTCGACGACGGGGCCGAGCACCTCGGGGATCACGTCACCGGCCTTGCGCAGCACGACCGTGTCGCCGATGAGCACGCCCTTGGCCTTCACCACGTCCTGGTTGTGCAGGGTCGCCTGGCGCACCTCGCTGCCGGCCACGCGCACCTTCTCCATGACGGCGAACGGCGTCGCGCGGCCCGTGCGCCCGACGCTCACGACGATGTCGAGCAGCGTCGTGTTCACCTGCTCGGGCGGGTACTTGTAGGCGATCGCCCAGCGCGGGGCGCGGCTCGTCGCGCCGAGCTCGTCGTGCAGGTCGAGCTCGTCGACCTTCACCACGACGCCGTCGATCTCGTGCTCGACGTCGTGCCGGTGCTCGCCGTGGTAGGCGATGAACTCGGCCGCGCCGGCCGCAGAGTCGTGCACGCGGAAGTGGCTGCTGATCGGCAGACCCCAGCGCTCGAGCAGCTCGTAGACCTCGCTCTGGGCGGCCACGGGCGGGTTCGGCCAGGCGCCGATGCCGTGCACGAGCATCCGCAAGCGGCTCAGGCGATCGCGCATGCGCGCCAGCTGCTCGTCGTTCTTGCCCTCGCTCTTCTGGCGCAGGCTGCCGCTCGCGGCGTTGCGGGGGTTCGCGAACTCGCGCTCGCCCGCCTCGCGCTGCAGCGCGTTGAGCTCGTCGAACGCCGCCTTCGGGATGAACACCTCGCCGCGCACCTCGACCAGCTCGGGCAGCTCGGCCGGGTCGCCCGCGAGCCGGGTCGGGATGCCCGCCACCTGCAGCACGTTCTGCGTGACATCCTCACCCACGCGCCCGTCGCCGCGCGTCGCCGCCGTGACCAGCACGCCGCGCTCGTAGCGCAGGTTGAGGGCGAGGCCGTCGATCTTCAGCTCGCACAGCCAGCGCACCGGGCGGTTCGCGTCGCGCTCGACCTTCGCCGCCCACTCGGCGAACTCCTCCGCGCTGAAGACGTTGTCGAGGCTCAGCATGCGCTCGGCGTGCTCGACCGGCGCGAACAGCGTCGTGACGGCGGTGCCGCCGACCGTCTGCGTCGGGCTGTCTTGCTTCTGCAGCTCGGGGAAGGCGTGCTCGATGAGCTCGAGGCGGCGCACGAGGGCGTCGTAGGTGGCGTCGTCCTCCAGCAGGGCGTCGCGCGCGTAGTACGCGTCGCGCAGCTCGAGGATGCGCGTCGTCAGCGCCTCGACCTCGGCGTGCGCGGCGTCGCGGCTGAGCTCGTCGACGGGGGTCTCGTGCGCCTGCTCGTCAGTCACGGCGTCAGTCTAGGAGCGACCACTGACGCTCGGCCGGGGGTTGCGCCGGGGCGCTTCCGGTGGCGAGGGCCCGCTCAGGATGCCGTGGCCGGCACCGCGCTCACGGTGCGGTCGATCGTGCACTGGCCCAGCACGCGCGTGCCCGAGTACAGCACCGCGGTCTGGCCGGGAGCCACCCCGAGCAGGGGCTCGTCGACCTCGACGACGAGCTCGGGGGCGGTGACGTCGGTGGTGCCGTCGGGGGTGGTGCTCGGCGCCAGGCGAGCCGTCGCCGCGACCGGGTCGGCGTGCGCGCGCACCTGCACCTGGCACGAGAACGGAGCCCAGGCATCCCCCTCAGCGGTCACGTGGGTGAGGCCGCTCGCCACCGGATCGAGGCCCGCCCACGAGAAGCGGGCGCCGGCGAGCTCGCGGATCGCGAGCGCCTCCTTCGGGCCGACGACGACCTCGTTCGTGCGCGGGCGCACCTCGAGCACGAAGCGCGGGCGGCCGTCGGGGGCCGGCACGCCGAGGTTCAGGCCGCGGCGCTGGCCGACCGTGAAGCTCGTCGCGCCATCGTGCGAGCCGACCGGGGTGCCGTCGCGGTCGACGATCGCGCCCTGCTGCGGTGCGATGCGGTCGGCGAGCCAGCCGCGCGTGTCGCCGTCAGGGATGAAGCAGATGTCGTGGCTGTCGGGCTTCTGCGCGACCGTGAGCCCGCGCGCCGCGGCCTCGGCGCGCACGACCGCCTTCGACGGCGTCGTGCCGAGCGGGAACATCGCGTGCGCGAGCTGCTCGGTCGTCAGCACGCCGAGCACGTACGACTGGTCTTTGGCCTCGTCGCTCGCGCGGTGCAGCTCGCGGTTGCCCTCGGCGTCGGTGACGATGTGGGCGTAGTGGCCGGTCGCGACCGCGTCGAAGCCGAGCGCGAGGGCCTTCTCGAGCACGGCCGCGAACTTGATGCGCTCGTTGCAGCGCATGCACGGGTTCGGGGTGCGGCCGGCGGCGTACTCGCTGATGAAGTCGTCGACGACGTCGGCGCGGAAGCGCTCGGAGAAATCCCACACGTAGAAGGGGATGCCCAGCAGATCCGCCGCGCGGCGGGCATCGAGGCTGTCCTCGATCGTGCAGCAGCCGCGGCTGCCGGTGCGCAGCGTGCCGGGCATGCGGCTCAGCGCCAGGTGCACGCCGACGACGTCATGGCCTGCGTCGACCGCGCGCGCGGCGGCGACGGCGCTGTCGACGCCACCGCTCATCGCTGCCAGGACTCGCACGGGTTCCAGGGTACGCGGGTGCGCCGGGCGGCTAACGACCGAGGCTCGGGGTGCGGGCCGCGAGACCCGCCGAGGTCGCGCGCTCGACGGCCGCCGGCAGGGCCGCGAGCAGCGCGTCGACCTCGGCCTCGGTCGTCTCGGGGCCCAGCGAGATGCGCAGCGCACCGCGCGCCGCCTGCTCGTCGAGGCCCATCGCGAGCAGCACGTGGCTCGGCTCGGGCACGCCGGCCTGGCACGCCGAGCCCGTCGAGACGGCGAAGCCGGCGAGATCGAGCAGCATGAGCAGCGAGTCGCCCTCGGCCCCCGGAACGGTCAGGTGCAGCGTGCCGGGCAGGGCGCGCGCGGCCCACTGCGCGGCCTCGGCGTCGCGGCCGGCCGCGCGTGCGACGGCCGCGCGGCCCGCGGCGCCGCGCAGCTCGACCTGCGGCAGAGCGGCGAGGATGCCCGCCGCCAGGCGGTCGCGCAGCTGCGCCTTGCGTGCGGCCCGCTCCGCGATCGCGGCGTGGGCCTCGGCGGAGGCGGCGGCGAAGGCGGCCGCTCCCGCGGCATCCATCGTGCCGGAGCGTCCGCGCTGCTGCGAGCCGCCGTGCAGGAGCGGCACGACGTCGGCGCCGCGGCGCAGCACGAGGGCTCCGACGCCGACGGGGCCGCCGAGCTTGTGGGCCGAGAGCGAGACCGCCGAGACGCCGGCGGGCAGGGGCGCGAGCGGCAGTTGCCCGTAGGCGGCGATCGCGTCCACATGCACGGGGACGCCCTGGGCGGCGGCGAGCGCCGCGGCCTCGGCGACGGGCTGCAGGGTGCCGACCTCGTTGTTGGCGGCGAGCATCGTGAGGAGGGCGACGTCGTCGGGGTTCTCGGCCAGCGCCGCTGCGAGGTCGCCGAGCCGCAGCGCACCCACCTCGTCGACCTCGAGCCAGCGCAGCACCGCGCCCTCGTGCGCGGCGAGCCACTCGACGGCATCGAGCGTCGCGTGGTGCTCGGCGCGCGGCACGAGGATGCGCGGGCGCGGGCGAGCGCTTGGCGTCGCCGAGCCGCCCTGCCGCTTCCAGAACAGCCCTTTCACCCCGAGGTTCACGGCCTCCGTGCCGCCGCCCGTGAAGACCATCTCGACCGCGTCGACGCCGAGGGTCGCCGCGAGGCGCTCGCGGGCATCCTCGAGCATGCCGCGCGCCGCCTGCCCGGCCGAATGGATCGACGACGGGTTGCCCACCGCCTCGAGCGCCGAGAGGTAGGCGCCGCGCACCGAGGCCGGCATGGGCGAACCGGCGGCGTGATCGAGGTACACGGCCACGGGCATCCCCCTCTCGCTGCGACGGCCCCGACGAGAACGGCACCCGCGGGCGAAACCGGACGTTCGCTCAGCGAGTGCGCCCCGGCGCGCGGGCGCAGAGCGCGAACCGGCGTCACCTACTCTAAAACGCATGTCAGCCGCCGAACCCCTCGGGCACCTCGCCCACCTGGGCCACCTCGGCGTCCAGCAGACCCCCCACGGCGGGCGCCTGCGCGTCTACAGCCGCCACGCCACCCGCATGGAGCTGTGCCTCTTCGACCCCGACGACTCCCGCTGGGTCGCCACCACCGTCGAGATGCAGCCCAACCGCCACCACGTCTGGAGCGCCGAGCACCCCGAGCTGCGGCCCGGGGCGCGGTACTCGATCCGCGTCGACGGGCCCGACGGCCCCACCCACGCCTACGACCCGCAGCGGCACCTCATCGACCCCTACGCGCGCGGCCTCGCCCGCACCACCGACGGCGACTGGCGCTCGTACGTGCAGCACGACGAGTTCGACTGGGGCGGGGTGGCGAAGCCGGGCATCCCGCTCGACCACACCGTGCTCTACGAGACCCACGTGCGCGGACTCACCAAGCTGCACCCCGCCATCCCCGACGAGCTGCGCGGCACCTACGCCGGCCTCGCCCACCCCGAGACCATCGCCTACCTGCGCGACCTCGGCGTCACCACCGTGCAGCTGCTGCCCGTGCACCAGAGCGTCAGCGAGCAGCGCCTGCGCACGCAGGGCCTCACCAACTACTGGGGCTACAACACCCTGAACTTCTTCACCCCCGCCACCCACCTCGCCACGCGCGCCGCCCAGACCGGCGGCACCGGCGCCGTGCTGCGCGAGTTCAAAGGCATGGTGCGCCTGCTGCACGAGGCCGGGCTCGAAGTCGTGCTCGACGTCGTCTACAACCACACCGCCGAAGAAGGCCGCGACGGCCCCACCACGAGCCTGCGCGGCATCGACAACGCCAGCTACTACCGGCAGACCCCCGACGGGCAGTACATCGACACCACCGGCTGCGGCAACACCATCGACTTCTCGCTGCCCGCCGCTCAGCGGCTCGTGCTCGACTCGCTGCGGTACTGGGCCAACGAGGTGCAGGTCGACGGGTTCCGCTTCGACCTCATGGCCACCCTCGGGCGCGACAAGCATGCTTCGTTCGATCCCGAGCACCCGCTCCTGCGGGCGATCCTCGACGACCCGGCGCTGCAGGGCGTGAAGATGATCGCCGAGCCGTGGGACGTCGGGCTCGGGGGCTGGCAGGTCGGCAACTTCCCCGCCGGGTACTCCGAGTGGAATGACGGGTTCCGCGACCGCGCCCGCGCCTTCTGGCTGACGGATGCTGCGGCCAGCCGACACGTCGGCTCGGCCCCCGAAGGCATCGGCTCGCTCGCACGGCGCATGACCGGCTCAGCCCACGTCTTCGCCGCCGACCGCGGGCCCCTCGCCAGCGTCAACTTCATCACCGCCCACGACGGGTTCACCCTCGCCGACCTCACCGCCTACGACCACAAGCACAACATCGGCAACGGCGAAGACAACCGCGACGGCACCGACAACAACCGGTCGTACAACTTCGGCGTCGAAGGCCCCACCGGCGACGAGCGCGTGCTCGCCGACCGGCGCAAGGCCATGCGGAACCTGCTCGGAACCCTGCTGCTCAGCGCGGGCATCCCCATGATCACCGCCGGCGACGAATGGGGCCGCACCCAGCGCGGCAACAACAACGCCTACTGCCACGACAGCGAACTGACCTGGCACACCTGGACGCGCGACGGCTGGCAGGAGGACCTGCACCGGGTGACGGCGCGGCTGCTGTCTCTGCGTCGGGAGAATCCCGCGCTGCGGCCCGTGCGGTACGGGCGCTGGGGCGAGACCGTGCCGAGCGCCACCCAGATGGACTGGTACAACAAAGACGGCCGCGCCATGACCATGGACGACTGGGACTCGCCCGCCGAGCGCACGCTGCAGTACCTCGCCGCCTCGACCCCCGAGTTCGAGGAGTTCAACCGCGTGCTGCTCATCGTGCACGGGCTCGAAGAATCCGTCACCGTGACGCTGCCCGAGCACGTCGGCGTCGACGGCTACACCCTGCAGTGGGATAGCTCGCACGACGACATCACCGGGCTCGAGGCGTGGCACGCTCCCGGGTCACGGCTCGAGGTCGGGCCGGCGTCGATGCTGCTGTTCAGGGCGCACGGGGATGCGGCGGGGGCTGGGGCTGGGTTCGGTTCTGGGGCTGTTTCTGGTGCCGCGGTCGACAGCGGGCCGGGGGTCGTGTCGCCCGCGGACGGCGATGGCTAAGCCGCGATCGCAGGGCGGGCCGGCGACCCCGGCGACGGTCGCGCTGACGGCGCTGGGCATCCCGTACACGCCGCGGGCGTACGAGCACGACCCGGCCGCCCCCTCGTACGGGCTCGAAGCGGCGACCGCGCTCGGCGTCGCGCCCGAGCGCGTGTTCAAGACGCTGCTCGCCGAAGCCGACGGGCGCCTCGTCGTCGGTGTCGTACCCGTGTCGACGATGCTCGACCTCAAGGCGCTCGCCGCGAGCGTCGGCGCGAAGCGCGCCGTCATGGCCGCGCCCGTGCTCGCCGAACGCAAGACCGGTTACGTCGTCGGCGGCATCTCGCCCATCGGGCAGAAGACGGCGCTGCCGACCATCGTCGACGAGAGCGCCGCCCTGTGGGAGACCGTGCTCGTCTCGGGCGGCCGGCGCGGCTTCGACCTCGAGCTCGCGCCCGACGACCTGCTGCGTGCGACGGGCGGGGCGTACGGCGACATCGCGCGGTAGGGGGCGCTGCGCGCGGTGGCGCTGCGCTGCGCTCGGCGGCTGCCGGGCTTCTGTCCCCGTGCGGTCGGCGGCCCTCGGCGGAGCGCCGCCGGCGAACGATCGATGCGCACGCCTCTGCGGTGCCAGCGTCGTCCGAAATGCAGGATCGCACGCGGCTAGAGCACGCGATAGCCGCGACATCACGCCGTTCGGGCGCCGTCGAGCGCGGACGAGTCCTGCACGTCGGACGCCGCGCCGCGACCCGCTGTTGGTCGCTCGACGACTCCACCGAAGCGCAGCACCGGCGCTCCTCGAGCCCCCTGAGGCCCG
This sequence comes from Microcella alkalica, assembly GCF_014595885.1. Taxonomy (GTDB): domain Bacteria; phylum Actinomycetota; class Actinomycetes; order Actinomycetales; family Microbacteriaceae; genus Microcella; species Microcella alkaliphila_B. The sequence goes on from NZ_JABUKC010000004.1 coordinate 77,502, forward strand.
ACGCTTCGGCCATGGACGCGTGGAAGCACCTCGACCCGGCCCTCGGCGGCATCCTCTCGACGTCGACTCTCGCCGAGCACGGCATCGGACAGAGCGCGATCCGGCGACTGCTGCGCGATGGAACGCTCGTGCGCGTGCGGCAGGGCTGGTACGCACGACCGGGCCTCGCCGACACGGTGGTGCGAGCCGCTCGCGTCGGCGGCGTCCTCACCTGCTCCACCGCGCTCGACTCCGCCGGGATCTGGACCATCGGCGACCGACGGCTGCACGTCGGGGTGCCCTCGACGGCGTCACGACTGAGGTCGGCGGACGACTCGAGCCGACGCCTCGGCCCTCGGTCGGACGTGCGGGTGCACTGGCTCGCTCGCGCCCCCGAGCCCGGGGCCCTCATCGCCGACCCGGTCTCGGCGCTCACGAGCCTGCGGTCCTGCGCGCCGACCGAGCTGTACCTCGCGAGCCTCGACGCGGCGTTGCACACGGCACCCGAGTTGTGGCACGAGCTCGAGCTTGCGGGTCACCCGGTCGGCCGTAGGGGCATCGACGGCACCTGCGAGTCCGGCATCGAGACGCTGTTCTGGCTCCGGCTCAGCCACCGACTGCCGATGCGGCGGCAGGTTCAGCTCCCGGGAGTCGGGCGAGTCGACATGCTCATCGGCACGGCTCTCGTGGTCGAGCTCGACGGGCGGGCCTTCCACGACACGGCGAGCACGTTCGAGGAGGACCGCAGACGCGACGCTCTCCTCTCGACCCTGGGCTATCGGGTGCTGCGCTTCAGCTTCCGTCAGGTGATGCACGACTGGCCATCAGTGGAGGCCGCGGTGCTGGCCGCGGTCGCGCGAGGGGATGACTCGCGCGTGCCGAGGCGATGAGGTTCGGCGTGCCCCCGGGCCACTGTGGGCACGATCCAAGATGCAGGAGTCGAGAGGTGGACCGCCACGGACCCATGCTCGATGGTGCGCCGGCACGACTTCCGGCGCGCACGAGCTCCTGCATTTCGGACGCCCGTGTGCGCAGACCACCCTGAGCCGGCCGCGGCAGGGCGGCCCGGGAGGGACACTCGGACGCCGAACTCCGGTAGGGCCGCCCACGCGAGGTGGGTCAAGAGGGCTCGAGCGCGAGGGAAGCATCGGTGTCGCGCTGCGCGAGCGACTGGGGCGCGACGAGCGCGAGCAGGCGACGCGGCCACGGCGTCGCGGCACGCAGGGCACGCAGCAGCGGGCGGATGTCCGGCGCGGCGACGCGCGCGGCCGGCGCACCGTAGGCGCAGGCCTCGAGGGCGCGGCGCAGGTCGTCGAGGAGTGCGAGGTCGCCGGCCTCGGGCGCCTCCGCGCGCGGCGGGGTGGCGCCCGGCCCGCCACGGGCGGGCGTGGCTGCGCCGGCGGGCGCGGCCGCCGCCGCCACGACCCCCGCCCACGCGGCGGCGAGCTCGCGGGGCGTGCGGGTCGCCTCCGCGGGCAGCCCCAGGTCGCGGGCCGTGTCGCGGAGTTCGCGCCAGGCGTCGAGCGGATCCGACGAGCGCAGTCGGCGCGCGCGCAGCATGCGCCGCCAGACGGCGGGCGCGGCGAGCAGGGCGACGAGCAGCAGCAGCGCCGCGCCGAGCACGAGGCGGGCATCCACCCCGCCGATGGTGCCGCCGAGCAGGCCGCGGTCGCCGCCCGCACCGCCGTCCGCCCCGCCCTCGACCTCCTCGTCGGGCAGGTCGGGGCCTCCCGATTGGCCGGGCGAGGGCGCTCCGGGCGAGGCGGTCGCGCTCGGCGAGGGCGGCTGCGAGGGCTCGGTCGAGGCCGACGGCGACGGCGCGTTCGAGGGCACGACGTCGTCGGCGGCGTACGCGGGCACGGTGCCGCGCGAGGGCGTCGGCTCGAAGCGCACCCAGCCGATGCCGTCGAAGTGCAGCTCTGGCCAGGTGTGCAGCTCGTCCGACGAGACGGTGTACTCGCTCGGGATGACGGGGTTGCGGGTGCCGGGCAGGAACCCGACCGCCATGCGGGTCGGGATGCCGAGCGTGCGCGCCATGAGCGTCATCGCCGACCCGAAGTGCACGCAGTACCCGGTGCGCGCCTCGAGGAAGGCGGCGACGATCGCCGCTCCCGAGCCGTCGAAACCCTGCTCGACGGGCGCCTCCTCCGAGTAGGTGAACTCGCCGCCGGTGAACCACCGCTGCAGCGCGAGCGCCTGCTCGTAGGGGTTGTCGAGCCCAGCGGTGACTTCGCGCGCGGTCTGCTCGACGATCGGGTCGAGGTCGGCGGGCAGCGTGCGGTACAGCTCTAGCCCGGGGTCGGCGACGGTGGCGGCGGCGAGCTGCGCGGGGGTGGGCTGCGCCACCCAGTTCTCGACCGTGTAGGTGCCGGCGCGGATGCTCCCCTCCTGCGTGCGGACGGTGACGCCGTCGCGGTCGATGATCCACCCGCCCTCGAGGCCCGAGGTGCTGACGGGCGCCGGGGGCAGCGGCACCCACCGGGAGCGCACGTTGCGCAGCGTGATGGTCGATTCGACGACGGTGCGCTCGACGGCAGGATCGAACCACGGCGGCGGCCCGAGCTCGCCGGCCTCCTCGCGCGAGCCCTCGAACGGCACGGGCAGCACCTCCTGCCCGCTGAACTCGGCGAGGTGCGAGAGCGTCAGGTACTGCCCGCCCTCGAGCTGCGTCGAGTAGCTGAGCACGGTGACGGGCGTCGGCCGGCGCAGGTCGTCGCCGAGCTCGACGACGGGGTTGATGCCCGTGACGATGCCGGCCGGGCCCGTGCCGGGCAGGCGCGAGCCTTCGAGCACCGAGGGCAGGGCGGGCGGCAGCACGAGCGCGACGACGAGCACGACGGCGCCCGCGGTGACGGCACGCGCGAGGCCGGCTCCTCCCCCGCTCGCGGCGGGCCGGTGCAGGGCGAGCATGAGCAGGTAGGCGCCGGCGGTGACGAGCACGGTCGGCAGCGGCAGGGCACCGGGGTCGAGCACGACGGGAACGGCGAGGATGCCCAGCACGGGCACGACGGCGAGCGCCGGTCGCCGACTGAGCGAGGCGAGCGAGTCGGTCGCGATGGCGAGCGCCCCGACCCCGAGCGCGAGCAGGAAGCGGATGCCCGCGTCGGCCTCGGCGGGCAGCGCCTGCTCGGCGATCGACAGCTCGCCCTCGGCGATGAGGGCCGCGAACCGCTCGGCGGTGTCGATGGTCGGGATCACGACGGCGATCGCGGTGTCGGCGGCGAAGAGGGCGATGAGGATGACCACGAGCCCCGCGCTCCCCCCGAGCACCGACCACAGGGGTCGCCACCTCGGCGCGCGCCAGCGGGCCAGCAGGCCGGCGCCCACCGCGGCCGCGGCGACTACGGTGGAGGTCAGCCACCACTGCCCCGGCTGCAGCAGCGCGGTGAAGCCGGTGAGGGCGACCGCGATCATGAGCAGCGCGGCGGCGGGCACGGCGACGGCGCCGCGCCCTCGAGCGCGGCCGACGCGCCGCACGAGCGGCCCCTCGGTCTCAGCCACGGGCACCCCCCGCGCTCGCCGCTCCCGACCCGGCAACGCGCGCCGCGAGCGCCTCCACCCCGGTCAGCGCGGGCCCCACCCCGCTGAGCGCGAGCCACGCCTCGTCGGGCGGGGTGCCGAGCGGCACGGTCGCGACGATCCAGCCCGCGTCGCCGAAGGCGCGCTCGAGGGCGAGCTCGGCGTCGTCGGCGGGCCCGGCCGCGGCCGCGGGGCGCACGAGCAGGGCGATGGCGAGGGATCCGGGCGGGCGCTGGCCGAGCATCCACCGCACCGTGTCATCGTCGGGGCGACTGGCGACGGCGACGAGCGGCACGCTGCCCGGCGCCACCGACGCCGGCGGCAGGGCGCTGCGGTGCGCAAGCGGCAGCACGGCCAGCTCGCCCAGCAGCTCGCCGACCGGGCCGTCGGCGCGCGGCGTGCCGACCGGGCGGGTCGAGGGCGTCACGAGGTCGACGGCGTAGCCGCGCTCGGCGAGGTGCGCGCCCACCGAGGCGGCCATGCGCACGCACCACTCGAAGGTGCGCGAGCCGGAGGGGGCCGACCCGCCCGCGACCGCCCCGGGGCCGGCCGAGCCGGCGGCCGCCGTCGCGACGCGCAGATCGAGGTCCGGATGCCCGGGCCGCAGCGTGTCGACGATGAGGCGCGCGCGGGGCCCCGCCTGGGGTTCGTCCTGCCGCACCATGAGCTCGCCCTGTCGAGCCGAGACGCGCCAGTGCACGCGCCGCAGCGCGTCGCCCTGCCGGTACTCGCGCGTGATGACGTCGTCGGCGCTGCGCTCGCGCGAGCGCGTCGTGCGCGGGCCGCTCTCCGCCGCCGGGTCAGGCACGGGGCCTGGCGCGAGCAGCACCACCTCGGGCACGACGAGCTGCGTCGTCACCGCGACCGTGTCGGTGACGCGCACGGCGAGGGCGAAGGGGTCGCGATCCTCGATGAGCAGCGGGCCGACGGCGACGAGGCCGCGGTGGGCGGGCCAGTAGCGGTAGCCGAGCTGCCGCGGGCGCGAGCCGCGCACCTCCAGCAGTCGGCCGGGTCCCGCGAAGCCGGGGCGCATCGGCACGCGCTCGAGCCACTCGGCGGCGCGGGCGCGGCCGGCAACGGTGACCCCCACACGCACGGGCGAGCCCTCGACGGCGACGACCGGGTCGAGGTGGCGCGACACCCGCACGCGCGGGCGCGCGGCCGCGACGACGAGCAGCGCGACGACGGGGGCGCCGACCGCGATGACGGCGGCGGGGAGCAGCTCGGGGCGCTGCAGCCCGTAGGCGAGCGCGAACAGGTTGGCGCCGACGACGAGGAAGCCCCACCCGCGGCCGGTGAGCCGGGGAGCACCGGCGCCCGCGCGGCGTCGTCGCCGCGCGCGCTCGCGCCCCTCGCCCACCGCGCGACCCTAGGAGCGCGGGGCCTGCGGCACCGGCACGGGCGTCGTGGCGATGATGCGCGCGACGACCTCGTCGACGCCGCGCACCGGCCGACCGTCGGGGTGCTGCGCGCGCGGCACGAGCACCATGCGGTGGGCGAGCACGGCGGTGGCGAGGGCGTCGATGTCGTCGGGCACGACGAAGTCGCGGCCGTCGAGCGCGGCGCGGGCGCGGGCGGCGCGCACGAGCTGCAGGGTCGATCGGGGGCTCGCGCCGAGCCGCAGCGCCGAGTCGTCGCGCGTGGCCTGCACGATCGCGACGGCGTAGGTCTCGACGGCGGGGCTCACGTACACCTCGCGCACGGTCGCGATCATGCGGCGCAGACCCGCCACGTCGACGATCGGGGTGAGGCGATCGAGGGGCGAGCCGTGCTCGCGGTCGCGCAGCATGCGCTGCTCGCTCTCGGCATCCGGGTACCCGATCGAGATGCGGGCCATGAAGCGGTCGCGCTGCGCCTCCGGCAGCGGGTAGGTGCCCTCCATCTCGACGGGGTTCTGCGTCGCGACGACGAGGAACGGCGCCTCGAGCCGGTGCGTGATGCCGTCGACGGTGACCTGGCCCTCCTCCATGCACTCCAGCAGCGCCGACTGGGTCTTGGGGCTCGCGCGGTTGATCTCGTCGCCGATGACGATGTGCGCGAAGACCGGGCCCGGCGTGAACTCGAAGGTGCCCAGCTGCTGGCGGAACACGCTCACGCCCGTGATGTCGGCCGGCAGCAGGTCGGGCGTGAACTGGATGCGGCTCACCGTGCCGTCGATGCACCGCGCGAGGGCGCGGGCGAGCACCGTCTTGCCGACGCCGGGAACATCCTCGATGAGCAGGTGCCCCTCGGCGAGCAGCACCGTCAGCGCCGTGTCGACCGCCTCGGGCTTGCCGTCGATGACGCCGTTCATCGCCCGTCGGATCGCGTCGCCGAGCTCTGCGAAGCGCTCCGGGTCGAGGGGCTGTCGGTCGAGGGGCTGCTCGGCGTGCGTCGGGCTCGTCGTCGTGCTCACTCGCTCACACTGTCACGGCCTCGCGAAAAATGTGCCGTGAACCGCGCGCACCTGATGATCTTTCGTCAGGATGCTGCGCCGTCGCCGCGCGCCTCCGCCTGCCCCTCGGCGAACCCGTCGGCGTAGCCCTCCGCATAGCCCGCCTCGCGGCCGGCCGCGCGGCCCTCCTCGAACGCCTCGCGGTGCCCGAGCTGGAACAGGTCGTCGGCCGCCGGGCGGATCAGCGCGCGCCCGCCGGCCGCGGCCCCGTCGAGGTGACGGGAGAGGCCGCGCACGATCGCCACGGGCATCCCGCTGGTCTTGCCCTTCACGAGGTCGGCAGCGGCGGCGATCTCGTCGCCGATCGCCGGAGCCGTCACGCTCAGCAGCCGGCCGTGCGCGTCGTGCGCGCCGCGCAGGTCGTCGAGCAGCCGCACGCCGCTCGCGCCGATCGCGATGTCGGTCTGGCCCTCGCGCCACGCGCGCCCGGCCGTGTCGGTGATGACGACGCCGATCGGCGCGCCGACGACCGCCTCGACGGATGCCCGGATGCGGGCCGCGCTGCCATCGGGGTCGACCGGCAGCAGCAGCACGGTGCCGTCGGCCGTGTTGCTCGCGTCGACGCCCGCGGCAGCCATCACGAGGCCAAGCCGGTTCTCGACGATGCGCGTGACACCGCCGAGGTGCTCGCGCGTCGCCACGACGCGCACCGTCTCGTCGGTGATCGCCTGCTCGCGGTCGTCGGCCTCGACGATGCGCCCCTCGGCCTTGCTGATGACCTTGCTCGTGACGGCGAGGATGTCGCCGGGCCGGGCGCCGGCGCGCGCGGCGGCTGCGGCGATGAGGGCGGGCAGGTCGTCGCCGGGCGCGATCTCGGGGATGCCGGGCACGCCGACCACGGTGAGCGGGTCGGGGGCGTCGGGCTGCGCGGCCCGCGCGAGCTGCGCGGCGTGCGCGGGCGTCGTCGCGTCGTCGGGCTGGGTCATGCCGTCATTCTCGCGCGGCGGCGCCCTCGCCGGCGTCGTGGGCGCCGCGGCGGCGCTCGGCGAGCTCGGCCTCGAGGCGGCGGATGCGCGCGGCGGCCTCGGCCTCGGCGATCTCGGCGTCGAGGCGGGCGAGCTGCGCCTCCGTGCTCGCGGCCGACCGCGTGGCGAGCTCGCGCTCGACCCGCTCGGTGCGGCGCGGGTCGCCGAAGCTCGCCGGCATCTCGCGGGAGCGCTGCGGGTACTCGCGCCCGATCGTCCACCACAGGATGCTGCCGACGACCGGCAGCAGGATCACGATGATGATCCAGAAGGTGCGGTTGAGGTGCCGCACGCGCTCCTCACCGCCGGTGATGACGTCGGCGAGCGTGAGGATCATCACGAGGAGCGGCAGCGCGCTCAGCAGCAGGTACACGGGCTCACCATAGTGAGGGTTGCCCAGGTTGCGCGAGGGCGTGCGCGAGATTCCGCGATCGGGCCGGAGTGGTGGCGCCGGCCGCCGCGTCCCGCTGGCCCGGAACGCGTGAGTGCCTGGCGCGGCACGTGGCAGCGGCGGCACACTGGCGAGAGCGTCGCCGTCACCTCGCACCGCCCCGCACCGCCTCGCACCGCTCCGCACCGCCCCGCCCCGCCCCCGCGCAGCACCCCCACGGAGGACCGCATGACCGAGAGCTCCGAACCCGCGAGCGCAGCATCCGCCGACCGCGACTGGGTCGCGCAGCCCGACCACGCCGACGCCCTCGTGCGCGAGAAGACTGGCCGCGGCTGGAACGACTGGGTCGCCGCGATCGACGCCGGCCCGGGCCGCGCCGCCGGGCACACCGCGATCGCCACGTGGCTCGTCGAACAGGGCGTCGACCCGTGGTGGGCGCAGGGCGTCACGGTCGGCCTCGAGCGCATCACGGGCCTGCGCCTGCCCGGGCAGATGCCCGACGGCACGTTCACCGTGTCGCGCTCGCGCGTCGTGCCGATGAGCCGCCCCGACGTGCGCGAGCTGCTGCTCGACGACGCCTCGCGCGCCGCGCTGCTGCCCGACCACCAGACGCCGATGCTGTCGAAGCCGGGCGTGAAGACGCCGCGCTTCGAGCTGCTGCGGGGCGATGAGCGGCTCGGCGTCGTCTCGTTCGCGGTGGATGCCGCGCCCGCCGACCGCACGCGCCTCACCGTCACGCACTCCCAGCTGGCGACCGCGGCCGACGCCGCCCGCTGGAAGCAGTTCTGGGGCGACTGGCTCGCCGCCCTCCCCGAGCCGCCGGCGAGCGAGCCCGCCTAGCCCTGCGGCTTCGTCGCGACCCCGTCGAGCCAGAGGGTGTCGGTCTCGTCGCGGTGCACGCCGTCGCTGCCGACGTGCTTCGACGAGATCTGCGGCCCCTTCGTGATGACGTGCACCATCGCCATCGCGTGGCCGCGGCCGAGCCCGTACGCGTCGGCCAGCCACTGCACGATGACGCCCGCCTTCACGCCGGACTGCTGGTATCCGCGCGCGATCGCCTCGTCGAGCAGCTGCCGCGGGGTGCGGCCCGTCTTCGCCTCGATCGCGTCGAGATAGGCCTGGAACGACATCGCGCCTCCTAGCGCGTCAGCTTCGGCAGCACGTCGCGGCCGAAGACTTCGATGAAGGCGCGCTGGTCGCGGCCCACGTTGTGAAGGTAGACCTCGTCGAAGCCGAGGCCGAGGTGCGCCTGCACCGCGGCGCGGTGCACGTCGGGGTCGCTCGAGACGACCATGCGCGCCGACATGTCGTCGGGCCGCACGAGCTTCGCGATCTGCTCCAGATCGAACGGCGAGCGGATGTCGCTCTTCGCGAACCGCATGCCCCCGTTCGGCCATTCGGCGAGCGCGTTCGCCATCGCCTCCTCGTCGGTGGGCGCCCACGACAGGTGCAGGCGCAGAACCCTGGTCGTGGAGGCGAGGTCGCGACCCGCTTCGCGCGCGCCCTCATCGAAGCGCTGGAAGAGCATCCCGATGCGGTCGTACGGCGCGGCCTCGATGAGCAGACCGTCGGCGCTGCGCCCGGCCCGCTTCGCCGTCAGGGGGCCGGCCGTCTGAATGAGGATGCTCGGCGCGACCTCGGGCATCGTCCACAGCCGCGCCGTCTCGAGCCGCACGAACTCGCCGTCGTGCTTGGTGTCGCGGCCCGCGAGCGAAGCGGCGAAGAGCTTCGTGATGATCGACAGCGCCTCGAACATGCGCGCGATGCGCTCGGGCGCCTCCGGCCAGCGCTCGCCGACGATGTGGTCGCTGAGCGCCTCACCGCTGCCGAGCGCGAGCCAGTGCCGCCCCGGGTACATCGCGGCGAGCGTCGCCGCGGCCTGCGCGACCATCGCCGGGTGCCAGCGGAACGTCGGCGACACCGGCCCGACCCCGAGCGGGCCGGTCGTGCGCGCGCCGAGCGCCGAGACGACGTTCCAGACGAAGGGCGACTGGCCCTGCTGCGGTGTGAACGGCTGGAAGCCCTCGCTCGCGACGGTGCCGACGAAGCCGTGCCGCTCGGCGAGGGCCGCGAGCTCGATCGCCTCGGTCGGGCCGAACTGCTCGAGCGACGCCGCGTAGCCGATGCGTGCCTGGGTCACCGGCCCAGTCTGGCGCACGCGCACCCCGACAGGGCAGAGTCGAGCGCATGAGCGACGCCCCCGACCTCTCCACCGCGCTGCACCTCGCCGAGCCCGCGCTCGCCACCGGCCCCGTCGTCGATGCCCTCGTGCGGCTGCGCGTGCCCGCCCCAGCGTTCGCCCTGCGGCCGGTGCTGCCGGGTCGCATCGTGCAGGGCCCTGCGGCGCCGGTGACGCACCTGGGCAGCGTCGACGTGATTCTCGAGATCATCGGCGAGGCGCCGCCCGGAGCGGTGCTCGTCGTCGACAACGGCGGTCGCGACGACGAGGCGTGCGTCGGCGACCTGCTCGCGCTCGAGGCGCACCGCGCGGGCCTCGCGGGCATCGTCATCGACGGCTTCCACCGCGACACGGCGCAGCTGGTCGAGATCGGCATCCCGGTCTTCAGCCGCGGAGCCTTCCCGCGCGGCCCCGTGCGCATCCCGCCCGCCGCTCCCGCCATGCGCACCGCGACGATCGGCGGCACGACGATCCGGCCGGGCGACACGATCGTCGCCGACGATGACGGCGTGGTCGTCGTCGCCGCTGAGCACGCAGAGGATGCGCTGCCGCTCGCCGCGCGCATCCAGGCCACCGAGCAGGCTCAGGCCGACCGCATGCGCGCTGGTTCGAGCCTGCGCGAGCAGCTCGCCTTCGACGAGTACCTCGCCCTCCGCGCGGAGAACCCCGGCTACTCGCTGCGCGACCACCTCGCCGCTCGCGGCGGCGCGATCGAGACCTGAGCGGCGCTGCCGTGCGCGGGTCGGCTCCTCAGATCGGCGACTCGCCCCGCTCGAGCTGCTCGACATAGCCGCGCAGCTTGCGCTCGCGCGTCTCGGCGCGTTTCACGCCGTCGAGCCGGAAGACGATGCCGAAGCGCTGCTGCGCCGTCAGCGCGGCGAAGGTCGCCGCGGCGCGCGGTGCGGCGTCGAGCGCTGCCCGCAGGTCGTCGGGCACGACCATGCCCTTCTGCCGGTAGGCGGCCTCCCACCGGCCGTCGGCCTTCGCGCGCTCGACCTGGGCGAGGCCGGCCGCGCGCATCCGCCCCTCGTGGATGAGTCGCTCGACGATGCCGACGTTGCGCTGCGACCACACCGAGCGCGGTCGGCGCGGCGTGAAGACCTGCAGCGAGTAGTCGTCGTCGAAGCCGTAGATCTGCCCGTCGATCCAGCCGAAGCACAGGGCTGACTCGAGCGCCTCGTCGTACGTGATGCCGGGTGCGGTCGACCGCTTCTTGCGCGTCTGCAGCCGCACGCCCTCGTGCTCGGGGTTCGCCTCGAGGAACGCCTCCCACTCGGTGGTCGAGGCGAACAGCAGGATCGGCTTCTCGGCGTTGGCGCCCATGCGGGCAACCCTAGGCGGCGTCGATCGCGAGCAGGATCTTGCCGCGCGCGCGACGCGACTCGGAGCGCGCGACGGCGACCGCGACATCGTCGAGGTCGTGCACGCCGTCGACGACGACGCGCAGCGCGGTGGTCGCGAGCCAGTCGGCGAGGCGCTGCAGGTCGGCCCGGTCGCGCTCGGCGAGGAGGGCGATCGTGCGGCGCCGGGTGAGCCGCGTGCTCAGCGCCGCACCTGCGAAGGCGAGGAGCGGGCCGATCCACTGGCCGCGCGGTTCGCCGCAGCGCACGAGCGTTCCGGTGGGCGTGAGCACGCTGCGCAGCTCGCGCGGCGAGCGGCCCCCGGCGACGTCGAGCACGACGTCGAAGCGCGGGATGCCGCGCGTGACGTCGTCGACCGTGTAGTCGACGAGGTCGTCGGCGCCGAGCCGAGCGACGAGCGAGAGGTTGGGCGTGCTCGTGACCGCCGTGACGTGGGCACCGAGCAGCTTCGCCAGCTGCACCGCGAAGGTGCCGACACCGCCTGAGGCGCCGACGATGAGCACTCGGTGCCCGGCGCCGACCTCGGCCCGCTCGAGCGCCTGCAGCGCTGTGATGCCAGCGACGCCGACGCCGCCGGCGTCGAGCGCGTCGAGCGAGGCGGGCCTGCGCACCACGCCCTCGGCCGAGACCACGACGCGCTCGGCCCACGCGCCCCGGCCGAAGCCGAACACCTCGTCGCCCGGCACGAGACCGGTCACGCCCGGGCCCACCGACTCGACGACGCCCGAGATGTCGCTGCCCATGCGCTGCTCGCGCGGGCGCGGCAGCCCACGCGCGAGTCGCACGAGGTACGGCTTGCCCCGCAGTTCATGCCAGTCGAGCGGGTTCACCGAGCTCGCCTGCTGCCGCACGACGACCTGGCCGACGCCGGCCACCGGGGCGTCCGTCACCACGACCTCGAGTCGTTCCGGCCCACCGTACGATCGCCGTTCTATCGCTCTCATCTCGCTCCTTACGGTGTATACTTACAGCGTAAGGGTGCCGTGTCGACGTCGCCCTGTCAAGGGGAAGGACCATTCGCATGCCCACGAGCCCTCGCGCTCCGCTCTCGCGCGAGCGGATCCTCTCCGCCGCGCTGAGCGTCGCTGACCGCGACGGCCTCCCCGCGCTGTCGATGCGTCGCCTCGGGGCTGCCCTCGGCGTCGAGGCGATGTCGCTCTACGGCCACGTGCGCGACAAGGGCGACCTGCTCGACGGCCTCGTCGACCACGTCGTCGGGATGTGGGCGGACCCGCTCCCCGACGAGTCGGACTGGCGCGTCGTCGCCCGCACCACGATGGCGCGCGCCCACGAGGTGCTCCTCGCCCGCCCGTGGGCGTGCGAGCTCGTCGCCGCACGCCCCACGGTCGGCCGGAACCGTCTGCGCTACGCCGAGGCGCTGCAACGGCGGATGCTCGACGCCGGCTTCTCGCCCCAGCTCGCGCACCACGGCCTCCACCTCGTCGACGGCACCATCATGGGCTTCACCCTGCAGGAGCTGCGCCGCCCGACCCTGCAGCAGCTCGGCGAGGAGGTCGCGGCCGTCGCTCGTGGCGAGCGCGCCGATGAGTTCCCGGCGATCACCGCCGTCCTCGCCGACTCCGCGCACGACCACGCCGCCGAGTTCGCGCTCATGACCGAATTGATTCTCGATGGCCTGGAGCGCCTGCACGCCCGCGAGACCGCCGAGCGGCGCACCACCGACGCGCCGAGCTAGGCGGCGTCCTCCCGCAGCGCATGGGCGATCGCCTCGGCGTGCTCCGGGCCGAGGTCGTAGTCGTCCTCGAGCCAGGCGGCGATCTCGTCGAGCGTCGCCGTCGGGCACGCGAACCCGCGATCGCGAGCCGCGGCGATCAGCTGGCCGGCGGTCAGTCCGGTGAGCGTCTCGATCGACGCGAAGCGGGCCGTGAACGGCATGGGTCGAACTCCTCGGTGGTCGTGGGCAACGCTAGGTCGCGCCGGCCGCGATCGACAAGACCCCCGATCGCGCATCGGCACCCCCAGAAGGGGGGCAGATGATGCTTGCGCGGCACTCCGGTCGACCGCTACTGTTCACGAGGCCCACTCACCGTGAGGGGCCCTGACACGCCGAGAGGAGGCCGACATGTTGATCATCAAGACGACGGGAATCACCCGTCTCCGTGCCGGCTTCGTCGGCGCCTTCACCGCCTAGCCGCGACGGTCAGCACGCCGCCGGTCAGACGGTGGCGGCGCTGAAGAAGCCCGACCCGGGCACCGCGCGCTCGCGCTGCGGCTCTCCTGCCGCCGACCGTCGAGCACCGTGCATCTGCGGGTCATCGCCCCGTTCACGGCGAGTCACCGCGCTCCTCCATTGTGAGGATGCGCCGACGCCGCCGCTCCCCCTCCGCCGCCAGAAGCGGCATCCCCCGGGAACGTCCTCCGTCGCGCGACCACGCGCGCCTGAATCGCTTCCCCGCGCAGTGAAGGAACACCACCACTCATGAACACCACCACGACTCGACCGAGTCACTCCGCCCCGGTGCGCTCGTCGCACCCGAGCAGCCGCAGCGTGCCGGCGCGCCGCGTCAGCCTCGTCGACCGCATCGCCCTGCACCTCGGCGTCGCACTCGTGCAGTGGAGCCGCCGCTCCACCGTGGCCGTGCAGCACGAGCGCCGCGCGCGACGCGTGCAGCACGAGCTCAGCCTCGAGCAGCGCGAGCGACTGCTGCAGCGCCAGCTGCTGCTCACGCTGCCGCCGCGCTGATCGGCGACGATCGTGCGCCGAGCATCCGCCCCCGCAGCATCGGGGGGCATCGTCAGGAGGCCGTCACCGGAGGTTCGCCCCGGTGGCGGCCTTCCGCCATTCCGGGCGCCGGTGGGCGGCAGCGGTCAGTCTTCGAGCGAGAGCAGGAACTCGGCGACCGCGCGCGGCACGTACGGCGCGACGTCGCCGCCGAGGGAGGCGACCTGCCGCACGAGCGAGCTCGACACGTGGGCGTGCGCCGGGTCGGGCAGCATGAACACCGTCTCGACGCCAGCGAGGTTGCGGTTCACGATCGCCATGGGCGTCTCGTAGGCGACGTCGACCTGGCTGCGGATGCCCTTCACGAGCACGCTCGCCCCGACGTCGGTGCAGTAGTCGACGAGCAGCCCGACGCTCCAGCCGGTGACGACGATGTTCGAGGGCAGCGCGCGGTCGGCGATCGCCTGCTCGATGAGCGAGACTCGCTGCGCGATCGGCAGCATGGCGGTCTTGCCGGGGTTGTGCACGACGACGACGTGCACCTCGTCGAAGATGCGCGCGGCGCGCTCGATGACGTCGAGGTGGCCCAGGGTGATCGGGTCGTACGAACCCGGGACGACGGCGACTCTGCTCACGGCTCCCAGCCTAGTGGGGCTCGCTCGGCGCGGTCCGGGCGCGCGACCGGGTCGAAGGTCCTGATCGTGCGGGGCGGTCAGGCCGCGGCCTCGGCGCGCGCGGCGTAGTCGGCGGCGACGAGGATCGGCAGGTGGTCGCTGACGCCCTGCGGCAGGGTGCGCACGCTCGCGATGTCGAGACCGATCGAGGTCGCGAAGTCGAAGTGGCCGCGGAAGAACTTGTAGCGCGTGTAGGTGCGGGCGTCGCTGAGCGTGAGCTCGTAGCCGCTGTCGCGCACGTCGGCGTGCAGGAAGTCCTTGAACACGGGGTAGTTGAAGTCGCCCACCATGAGGGTGGGCAGGTTCGGGCCGAACCCGCGCAGCGCCTCGTGGGCGGCGTGGATCTGCTTGCGCCGCAGCGAGTTCAGGGCGGTCAGCGGCGCCGCGTGGAACGAGGCCACGACGAGCTCGCGGCTCGACTCGAGGTCGATGAGGTGCGTGCCGAGCACGCGCTCGTGCGCGGGAGCCGCGATGCGATCGTGCAGCGACTTCTTCAGCTGAAACGCCGCGGTCGCCTTCGACTCGAACCGCTCGCGGTCGTAGTACACGGCGAGCCCCAGCCGGTTGCGCTTGGTCGCGTCGGCGAGGTGCAGCGGGCCGAGCTCGGCGGGCAGCTGCGAGGTGTCGATCTCTTGCAGGCACACCAGCTGCGGGTCGTGCGCGGTGACGAGGTCGGCGAGCTCGCCGACCGCCGCATGCTTGCGGAGGTTGTAGCTGATGACCCTCATGCGTCCTCCCCCGGGTCCTCCCCGGTGACCACGCTAGTCGACCGCGCGAAGCTGGTGAGCGGCTTGACGCGCCGCGACTAGTTCTTCTCGAGGTACGCGCGCGCCTCGTCGTCGAGGCGGCGATCGAGCGCGTCGCGCAGGCCAGGATGCCCGGCGAGGGTCGGGTCGCGCTCGAGCAGCTCGGCCGCCGCCACGCGCGCGTCGCCGATCACGTCGCCGTCATTCGCGACCCGCAGCAGCCGCAGGCTCGAGCGCCCGCCGCTCTGCGTCGCGCCCAGCACGTCGCCCTCGCGCCGCAGCTCGAGGTCGATCGTGGCGAGCTCGAAGCCGTCGAGCGTCGACGCGACCGCCTCGACGCGCTCGCGCGCGAGGCTGCCCTGCTCGGCGCTCGTGACGAACAGGCACAGGCCCGGCACGCCGCCACGGCCGACGCGACCGCGCAGCTGGTGCAGCTGGCTGACGCCGAAGCGGTCGGCCTCGACGACGACCATCGTCGAGGCGTTCGGCACGTCGACGCCGACCTCGATGACGGTCGTCGCGACGAGCACGTCGATGTCGCCGGCCGCGAACGCGCGCATGACGGCGTCTTTCTCGTCGGTCGACATGCGGCCGTGCAGCGGCTCGACTCGACGCCCGGCGAGCGCGGGGTGCGATCGCAGCAGGGGCGTCAGCTCGGTGACGGAGGCGGGCGGGCGGCGCGCAGCATCCGCCCCCTGCCCGGAGGGCGCCGCACCGCCGGCGCCGGCCTCGTCGGCGTCGGGCTCGAGGGCGTCGGGGTCGTCCTCCGGCGTGGTGGCGTCGATCGCGGGCACGACGACGAAGCCCTGGCGGCCCTGCGCGAG
This sequence comes from Microcella alkalica, assembly GCF_014595885.1. Classification (GTDB taxonomy): domain Bacteria; phylum Actinomycetota; class Actinomycetes; order Actinomycetales; family Microbacteriaceae; genus Microcella; species Microcella alkaliphila_B. Next base: position 93,257 of record NZ_JABUKC010000004.1, read on the forward strand.
CTCTTCGCCGAGGCGCTGCCAGGCGCGGTGCCAGAGCTCCTGCCGCTCGGCGAGCGGCACGACGTGGCTCACGATCGGGATGCGCCCGGCCGGCAGCGTCGCGATCGTCGAGACGTCGAGGTCGCCGAAGACCGTCATCGCGACCGTGCGCGGGATCGGCGTCGCCGTGAGCACGAGCACGTGCGGCGGCACGCTGCCCTTCCGGCGCAGGGTCTCGCGCTGCTCGACCCCGAAGCGGTGCTGCTCGTCGACGACGACGAGGCCGAGGTCAGCGAACTGCACTTTGTCGCCGAGCAGCGCGTGGGTGCCGACGACGATGCGGGATGCTCCGCTCGCGATGCTCAGCAGCGTCGAGCGCCGCTCGGCCTGGCTCAGCTGGCCGGTCAGCAGCACCGGCCGAAGGCGCGCGGCGCGGTCGGGGCCGAGCGTGGCGACGATCGAGCGCAGGTGCTGGGCGGCGAGCACCTCCGTCGGTGCGAGCAGGGCGCTCTGGCCGCCCGACTCGGCGACCGTGAGCATCGCGCGCACCGCGACGAGCGTCTTGCCCGAGCCGACCTCGCCCTGCACGAGCCGGTTCATCGGCACGGGCGAGGCGAGGTCGCGCGCGATCTCCTCCCCCACGAGCCGCTGGTCGGCGGTGAGCTCGAACGGCAGCTGCGCGTCGAAGCCCGCGAGCTCGGCGCCGGGCGTGCGCGGCGTGGCCGGCTGCTCGCGCAACTGGGCGCGCCGCTGCAGCAGGGCGACCTGCAGCAGGAATGCCTCGTGGAACCGCAGGGTGTCGCGCGCGCGGCGCCACTGCCTGTCGTCGTCGGGCCGGTGCACCCACTCGAGCGCCTGCCGGTGGTCGAGCAGCTCGCGCTCGGCGCGCACCTCGGCCGGGATCGGGTCGTCGAGCGGGCCGAGCGTGTCGAGTGCGACCGCGACCGCCTTCTGCACCTGCCAGCTCGCGACGGTGGAGGTCGCCGGGTAGATCGGGATCGGCTGCATCGCCCACTGCTGCGCCTGCGGCCCGGTGTCGCGCTCGTCGCCCGCCTCGAACAGCTCGTAGTCGGGGTGCGCGAGCTGGCGGATGCCCCGGTACTCGCCGACCTTGCCGGCGAAGATGCCGCGGCGACCCTTCACGAGGTCGGCCTTGCGCCACGCCTGGTTGAAGAACGTCAGGGCGAGGACGCCCCGGCCGTCGCCGATCGTGACCTCGAGGATGCTGCCGCGCCTGGCCCGCATCGTGCGCTCGGTGACGCTGAGGATCTCGGCGACGATCGTCACCGACTCGCCCACCTGCAGCTCGCTCAGCGCCGTCAGCTCACCGCGGCGGGCGTAGCGGCGCGGCACGTGCGCGAGCAGGTCACCGACCGTCGCCATGCCGAACGCCTTCGCGAGGGCCTTCGCGCTGCGATCGCCGAGCACGCTCGCGAGCTTGACGTCGAGAGGGCCGGTCACGGTGACTACGGTAGCCGCGGGCTGCGACGCCGCCGCACTACCGTGGACGCGTGACGCGCATCATCGCCGGATTCGCCGGCTCCCTCACGCTCAAGGTGCCGGGGGCGGGCACCCGCCCCACCTCCGACCGCGTGCGCGAGGCGATCTTCAGCGCGCTCGAGGCCCGCGACCTCGTCGACGGCGCGCGCGTGCTCGACCTGTACGCCGGCAGCGGGGCCCTCGGGCTCGAGGCGGCGTCGCGCGGGGCCTCCTCCGTGATGCTCGTGGAGCGCAGCCACGCCGCCGTGCAGGTCTGCAAGCGCAATGCCCAGCTCGTGCAGCAGCGGGCGCCGCGCGGGTCTGCGCCGAGCATCCACGTCTCGGGCAAGCCCGTGCAGTCGTACCTGACCTCGATGCCGGGGCAGTGGGATCTCGTCTTCGTCGACCCGCCGTACGAGCTCGGCGGGCTCGAGCTCGACCACGTGCTCGCCGCGCTCGTGCCCCGATTGGCGACGGATGCGGTGGTCGTGCTCGAGCGCTCGTCGCGGTCGCCGGCGCCCGAGTGGCCCGCCGGGCTCGCGCTCGCGCGACGCAGCGACTACGGCGAGACGGCCGTGTACTGGCTCGAGGCGGAGGGCGCGAGCGAGGCCGACGCGGGCGACGACGGCGCGAGCGCGGCCGACGCGGGCGACGACGGCGCGGGCGCGGACGACTAAGCCGGCTGGCGGTCGAGGTCGCGCTGCGACTGGCGCGCGACCTGCTCGAGCAGCTCGGCGTCGATGATCGACCGCTGCCAGCAGCGCTCGTCGGCGGGGTCGGCGGCGGCGCGGGCCGCGTAGTCGGCGGCGTGCGCGGCGTGTGTGACGACGTGCGCGACGGCGGCGGCGTGCCCGGCGGCGCGGGCCGCGGCGACGGCCTCCGCACCGACGGCCTCGCGCGCGGCGGCGTGGGCGAGGAACGAGATCTCGCGCGCCGCCTCGGTCGTGATCGCGCCGCTCGCCCAGGCGCGGGCCGCGGCGATGGCGGCGCGGGGGCGCGGATCCTGCTCGCGCTCGCCCTCGAACACGGCCAGCGCGCGCTCGGCGCAGAGGGCGGCCCACCGGGCGAGCTCACGGTGCTGGTGGGGAGTGATCATGCTGCCTGCCCTCTGCTGCGGCGCCCGACCCCCGATGGTGGGCGACTCTTCACGGGGATTATGTCGAGGGTTCCGCGGTTCTTACACGCGGCGCGCGACGACTTCAGTCGGCGAGACCGCTCCACTCCGCGAACGGGTCCCAGCCGCCCCGCTCGTCGACGACGTGCCCGTCGACGAGCACCGCCGGTCGCCCGCCGTGCCGATCGTCGACGGCCGCGACGACGCCGATCGCGCGGAAGCCGCCCGGCAGCGCGACGTGCGGCGGGAAGGTCGCGAGCAGCGAGTGGTCCTCGCCGCCGGTGAGCGCGAGGGGGCCCGTGCCCTCCTCGGCGAGCGCGCGGGCGTCGAGGTCGATGACGACACCGCTCGCGCGGGCCACGCGCCGGGCGTCGAGCGCGAGCCCGTCGCTGAGGTCGAGCATCGCGGTGGCGCCGGCGAGGGCGGCGGCCACGCCGTCCGCGATCGGCGGGTGCGGGGTGAGCTGGGCGGCGACCGGCAGCGGATGCTCGGCGCGCGCTCGAGCGGCCGCCGCGGCATCCGGCGCCCCCGTGGAGTCGACGCCGAGCTCGAACAGCAGGGCCAGGCCCTGCGCCGCGAGCCCCAGCGGGCCGGAGACCGCGACGACGTCGCCCGGCCGCGCGCCGTCGCGCCGCACCGGCTCGCGCCCCTCGAGGTCGCCGAACGCCGTCACCGCGATCGTGAGGGTGTGCGACACGCTGAGGTCGCCGCCGACGACGCCGCAGCCCGGCGCGAGCGTGGCGCAGGCCTCGGCGAGACCGTCGGCGAAGGCCTCGAGGTCGGCGACCGGCGTCTCGGCGGGAGCCGCGAGCGCGACCACGAGGCTCGTCGGGCGGGCGCCCATCGCGGCGACGTCGCTGAGGTTCGTGGCGGCGGCCTTCCAGCCGAGGTCGTGCGGGCTCGACCACGCGCGCCGGAAGTCGGGGCCGTGGATCATCATGTCGGTCGTCACGACGTACCGGCCGTCGGGAGCGGCGAGCACCGCGGCGTCGTCGCCGGGGCCGAGCACGGCGGCCTCGCTCGCCGGCAGCCGGGGGATGATGCGGGCGAGCGCCGCGAGCTCGCCGACCGCGCCGAGCGTGTCGACCGGGTCGACCGGGTCGGGCTCGGGAGCGGTCATGGCCACCACGCTAGCCTGGGCCGCCGGTGCCGGACCCCTCGAGCGCCGCCGAGCCCGCCTACCGAGAGGAGCACCGTGACCCCGCACCGCCTGCGCGCCGCGTCGCGAGCGCTGCTGACGATCGCCGCGATCGCCGCGGTGCTCGTGCTCGGAGCGCAGCTCGTGGCCCCACCGCTCGCCGTGACCGCGCCGGTGCGCGCGGCGATCGACGCGCTGCGCTTCGTCGGGCCCCCGCTCGCCGCCGTGCTCGGAGTGCTCGCGCTGCTGCGGGCCCGCCGGCTGGAGCGGCGCGCCCGCACGGGCGCCGCGGCACCAGAGCGCGACCGGGGCGACGCCGTGTTCCGCGGCCTCATCGGCGTCGCGCTCGTGCTCATGGCGGTCGGGCTGCTGAGCGGCCTGTGGACGACGCTCGTGCTCACCCTCGGCTCGCTGCTGCCCTGACCGCGGCGGGCTCGCGGCCGGCGCCGAGCGCGACGGGCTCGCGGCCGGCGCCGAGCCCCGCCGCGATAGCGTGGTGACCGATGTCGCACCGCACTCGCCCCGCCCGCGCGCGCCGGGCATCCGCCGCCGCGCTCGCCCTCGTGCCGCTCGCGCTCGCGGGCTGCGCCGGCACCGTCAACCTCGAGGCGGCTCCGGAGGCGAACGCGTACTCGTGCGCCGAGATCTCGGTGCGGCTGCCCGACGAGATCGCCGGATTCGAGCGCCGGTCGACCAACGCGCAGGCGACAGCGGCGTGGGGTGACCCGGCGGCGATCATCTACCGCTGCGGGCTGCCGGAGGTCGGCCCGAGCGAGCTGCCGTGCTTCACCGTCGACGGCGTCGACTGGCTGCTGGACGAGTCGGATGCTCCGCGCTACGTCTTCACAACCTACGGCCGCTCGCCCGCGACCGAGGTGATCGTCGACAACGACGTCGTGCGCGGGCCCGACGCGCTGCGCCCCATCAGCGCGAGCGTCGCGGTCACCGAGGCGACCGGGCAGTGCCTCGACGCGACCGACGTGTTCGGCGGCGGCAGCGTCGCCCCGCAGGACTAGCGGGAGGGGGCCGCGCTCAGCGGCCGCACTCGGGCGGCGGCGCCGGCGACCGGCGAGGCCGCCCGCGATCGCCTACGCGCGCGGGCCGTCGAGCCCGACGAGCTTGCCCGCGATGCCGCCCGCGGCGCGCAGCGCGGCCCCGCCGCCGAAGCCGGCCTGCGGGAAGACGACGCGCTGGTCGCGCGCCTCGACGATCGCGTCGACGAGCACCTCGGCCGCGGGGCGCTGCGGCGCCCACAGGTAGAGCGACAGGGCCCCGGGGATCGAGTTGACCTCGTTGACGTACAGCTCGCCCGTCGCCTCGTCGAGCAGCAGGTCGACGCGCACGATGCCCGTGAGGCGCGTGACGTCGGCGACGCGGGCTGCGAGGTCGCGCGCGGCCTCGTGCACGCTCTCGGCGACCTGCGCGGGGAACTCGCGCGGCGCGCTCGTGAGCCCGGCATCCGACCCGGCACCGCCGGCGAGGTACTTCTCGGCGTACGAGTAGAGGGCGCTCTGCCCCTCGCCGCGCAGCGGCTTCTCGAGCTGCGTGATCTCCAGCTGCGGATGCGTGCGGAACGAGATGTTGAGGTCGACGAGCTCGGGGCGGTACGGCTCGAGCACGGCGCCGTTGCGCAGGTGCACGCTCGCGCCGGTGAGGGCGCGCGCGGCGTCGATGTCGTCGGCGATCTCGATGCCGATCGACGAGCCGCCGAAGCGCGGCTTGACGATGTACGGGCCCGCGAACGAGGGCTCGCGCAGCGTCGACACGGCCTCACGCGGCAGCGAGGGGATGCCCGCGGCCGTCATGAGGCCGCCGAACGCGAGCTTGTCCATGCCCACGGCGCCCGCGAACAGGGTCGACCCGGTGGCGGGGATGCCCAGCAGCGAGAACAGCGCGGCGGCTCCGCCGCCCTCGCCCACGCCGCCGTGCAGGCACAGCAGGGCCGCCTCGATCTCGAGCTTCTCAGCGCCCAGCCGCTTGCGGCGGTAGAGCCCCGCCTCACCCGAGACGCGCACCTCGAGCGCGACCGACTCGCGCGGCGCGCCCTCGAGGTAGTCCTTCGCCTCGGTCGCGTCGGGAACCCGGTACCACTCCCCCGTCGGAGCCCAGTAGATCGGCACCACGCGGTGGCCGGCGGCGACGAGCACGCGCTCGGCCTGCAGACCCGTGAGGATCGAGATCTCGTGCTCGGGGCTCGGCCCGCCGAAGACGACGGCCCACGGTGCGGACTGCGCAGCGCTCATGATTCCCCTGTCAGGTCGTGCGCCGCGGCCTGCGCCCCGCCCGGGCGGCGACTCACGGGTAGTGGTCGGGCAGGTCGTTCTCGTAGAGGATAACGCCCCGGTCACCGGCCTTCCGGACGGCCTCGGCGACGGCGGCCTCGCGGCCGTCGACCGCGTGCGCGCCCTCGCCGTAGCCGGCAAGCAGCGCCGCACGGTTGGTGCGGCCGACCGCGTAGAGCGTCGCGCCGGCCTGCTTGATCGCGGCACCGAAGGCGCGGTTGCGCTCGACCTGCACGGGGCCGAGCTCGACCATGCCGGGGGTCACGACGACGAGCTCGCCGCCGCGCTCGGCCGCGAGCCGCGCCGCGCCCTCGAGGGCGCGGTGCGCGCCGACGGGGTTCGAGTTGTAGGTGTCGTCCACGACGAGCGCGCCGCTCGGCGCCTGCTGCACCTCGGCGCGGTGCTGCGAGCCGGGAAGATCGGCCAGGCGGCCGGCGATCGTGGCGACCGGCACATCCGCCGCGAACGCGATGCCCGCGGCGACGGCGACGTTGACGGCGTGGCCGGTGCTCGAGATCGCGACCGGCACCGGCTGCGCCTCGCGCCCGATGCGGATCGTGGCGGCACCCGGGGCACCCGGCTCGTCGGCACCCGTCGCGTCGAGCACGACGTCGGCGTCGACTCCGGGCTGCAGCGACACCGTCACCACCCGCTTGCCCTTCGCCGCGCACTCCTCGGCCAGGCGCGCCAGCCGCGGGTCGTCGATCGGCAGCACGACGGTGCGCGCCTGCTCGGTGATCTCGGCCTTCGCGCGGAAGATCGTGTCGGTCGTACGCATGCGCTGCAGGTGGGCCTCGCCGATGACCGTGATCGCTGCGATGTCGGGCGGGAAGTGCGTCGACAGCTCGCGGATCTCGCCGGCGCCGAAGATGCCCATCTCGGCCACGAAGATCTCGGTGCCCGGCACGAGCCTGTCGTTGACGGCGCGCGAGAGGCCGAGGCGGTTGTTGAAGGATGCGGGGCTCGCGACGGTCGTGTACGTGGCCGACAGCAGGTGCGCGACGTAGTTCTTCGTGCTCGTCTTGCCGTATGACCCGGTGATCGCGACCACACGCGGCTTCACCTGGTCGAGGCGCTTCTTGGCCTGGTCGACGAACTTCTTCGAGCCGGCCTTCTCGATCGGCGCGGTGATCGCGAGCGCGAGGTCGGTGATCGGCGCGCTCAGCAGAAGCACGAGGGCCGGGCCGGCCGCCCCGAGCAGCGCGGCGAGGGCCAGGGCGAGGCCCAGGTGCAGCACGATCCAGACCACGAGCAGGCGCTTGACCCGCGCCGTGATGGCGAACTTCGCCGAGGTGCCGCGCGGCTTCAGCCCGAGCGGCAGGAACGCGAGCAGCACGACGGCGGCGACGGCGGCGAGCGCGAGCGGAGCATCCGCCCCCGACGACACGACCGCGATCGCGGCGACCACGACGAGCAGCGACGCGACGGCGAAGCCCAGCAGCGTCGCCGGCTCGCGCGTCAGCCACAGCCCGGCCATGCGCGAGACCCACGTGGGCACGTAGTGCTCGCGCTGGGCGACGCGCAGCCAGCGGGCGGCGACGGGCACGGCGGCGAGGGCCGCGAGCCCCAGCGCCACGAGCGTGAAGGGGGCGAGCAGGGTCATGCGGTGCGATCCAGTTCGTCGAGGAAGGTCAGCAGCTCTTCGCGCACGGCGAGCTCGAGGTCGCCGGTGAGCAGGTGCTCGGTGCCGCCGACGACGCGGAAGCTCGCGCCGCAGCGCTCGGCGGCGACGCGACCGGCGTCGGTCGGGGCGGCGGTATCGTGCTCGCCCCACACCATGCGGATCGGGCAGGTCAGCGCGGCGAGATCGTCGTCGTAGTTCTCGCCGACGGCCTTCACGAGGATGCCGCGCATGACGCCCTGGGCGGCGCGATAGTCGGCGGAGCCGCGCTGGTTGCGCAGGTCATCCATGCGCGCGTCGCTCAGCAGGCCTGCCCGGTTCGCCCAGCGGGCCAGGCGGAACGACAGCGGCGGCGCGCTCGGCGCGGCGAGGCGCACGAGCGGGGCCCCGGTGAGCAGCAGGCCGCGCACGAGCTCCGGGCGGCGCGCGGCGAGGCGCACGGCGACGCGGCCGCCGAACGAGTGGCCGACGATGACGACGGGCGCGTAGGCGGCGATCGCGTCGGCGACGAGCTCGGCGTACTGCTCGGTGCCCCACACGTCGTCGGGAGCGGGCGCCGGCCCGAACCCGGGCAGGTGGATGCTCACCGCGTCGAGCCCGCTCAGGATCGTCGCGAAGTCGGAGCCATCGCGGCCCCAGCCGTGCAGCGCGACGACGCGCGGCGGGGTCGAGCCGAACTTCTCGGCCAGGACGCGGCCTCCCGCGAGAGTCGTGATCACGCGTTCAGCCTACCGTCAGGCATCCCCCGAACAGGGGTCAGGATGCTCGGTGCGCGCCGCGCGCCCGGCCGGCGTCGCCCGCTCACTCGCCCTGCGGCTCGTCGCTGTCGGTGGCCAGGTGCGGTGCCAGCTCGCGCGGGTCGAGTGTGCCCTCGAGCACCTGCGCGACCTGCGCGACGATCGGCATCGTCACCCCGCGCTGCGCGGCGAGCTCGAGGATCGGCCCGACCGACGACAGACCCTCGGCGGTCTGGTTCATCTGCGCGATGACCTCGGTGAAGGCGTAGCCCTGCCCGAGCAGGCGACCCGCGGTGTTGTTGCGCGACAGCTTCGACTCGCACGTGGCGATGAGGTCGCCCAGGCCCGCGAGGCCCGACATCGTCTCGGGTCGGGCGCCGTAGGCGACGGCGAAGTGGGTCAGCTCGACGAGGCCGCGGGTGATGATCGAGGCCTTCGTGTTCTCGCCGTAGCCCACGCCGTCGGCAATGCCGACCGCGACGGCGATGAGGTTCTTCAGCACGCCGCCGAACTCGGTGCCGATGACGTCGGTGTTGACGAACGAGCGGAAGTAGTCGTTCGTCGCCGCGGCGGCGACCGCGACGGCCGTGTCGCGGCTCGAGCTCGCCACAACGGCCGCGGTCGGCTGCTTCTTGGCGATCTCGAGCGCCAGGTTCGGGCCGCTCACGACGGCGATGCGGTCGACGTCGATCGCGAGCTCGGCGGCGATGACCTCGCTCATGCGCAGGCCCGTGCCCCGCTCGACGCCCTTCATGAGGCTCACGACCGGCACGTCGGGCGGCACGATGTCGCGGATCGAGTGCAGGTTCGAGCGCAGCGACTGGCTCGGCACCGAGAGGTAGACCTGCTGCGCGCCCGCGAGCACGCGCTCGAGCGAATCGTGCGCGCGCAGGTTCGGCGGCAGGTTGATGCCGGGCAGGTAGTCGCTGTTGCGGTGGGTCTCGGTGATCTCCTGCGCGACCTCGCGGCGACGGGCCCACAGCACGACGTCGCTGCCGCCGTCGGCGAGCAGCTTCGCGAACGTCGTGCCCCACGAGCCCGCGCCCAGCACGGCGATGCGCAGGGCATCCGGTTCGATGTCGGTCAGCGGCAGGCGCAGGGCCTCGGTCAGCGGCGGATGCTCGCGCGCGGGCTGCACGCCGGCCGCGGTCAACTCACTCAAAGCGGCCCGTCTCCTTCTGGTTGTTCTTCACAGGATCCCACCGCTCGGCCGGCGGCTGCTCGCCGCGCAGGTCGCCGAGCAGAGCCGCGATGGCGTTCATGACGCGCGTCGTGCCCTCGGTGAGCACCGCCTGGTCGATGGGCCGGCCCATGAGGTCGCTCAGGTCGACGGGGTCGCCGATCTTGCACACGATGCGCTTGCGCGGGAAGAAGCTGATCTTCTTCGAGTAGCGCGCCATGATCTGCTGCGTGCCCCAGTGGGCCGCCGGGATGATCGGCACGCCGGCCTGCAGCGCCATGCGCACCGCGCCGGACTTGCCGCGCATCGGCCACAGGTCGGGGTCGCGCGTGAGGGTGCCCTCGGGGTAGATGATCACGGCGAGCTCGTTGTCGACGAGCTGCTGCGCGGCCTTGAGCGGCGCGTCGGAGCGCCCGCCGCCCTCGCGGTCGACCGGGATCTGACCGCTCGCGCGCAGGATCGCCCCCAGCACGGGGTTCTTGAACACGCTCGCCTTCGCCAGGAACCGCGGCACCCGCCCGAGGCCCCACACGAAGCGGCCCATGATGACCGGGTCGATCTCGCTGTAGTGGTTCGGCGCAAGGATGAAGGCGCCCTGCTTGGGCAGCTTGTGGCCGTCGATCGTCACGTACTTCGCCATGAGGGTGAGGATCGGCAGCAGCAGCGCGGCGATGAGGTGCCAGAGCAGCGTCTTCTCGCGGCGACGTCGGGCGGGGCGGGGCTGCGCACTCGCAGGGGTGGCGTCGGTCACCGCACCAGGGTAGTCGCTGGCGTGCGAGCGGGCCGCGGCGCGACCCGCCCGCACCGACTACTGCACGAGCTCGAAATCGGCGCCGAGCTGGGCGAGCTTGTCGATGAAGAGCTCGTAGCCGCGGCTGATGATGCCGACGTTGCTGATCGTCGAGGTGCCCTCGGCGGCGAGCGCCGCGATGAGGTGGCTGAAGCCGCCGCGCAGGTCGGGCACGCGCACGTCGGCGCCGTGCAGCGGGGTGGGCCCGGTGATGACGGCGGCCTGCTCGAGCGGGCGGCGCGGCACGCGGCGGGTGATCGAGGCGATGCCGCTCTTGTACACGACGATGTCGGCGCCCATCTCGTTGAGGGCGTCGGTGAAGCCGAAACGATTCTCGTACACGGTCTCGTGCACGACCGACTGCCCCTCAGCCTGCGTGAGGGCGACGATGAGCGGCTGCTGCCAGTCGGTCATGAAGCCGGGGTGCACGTCGGTCTCGACCATGACGGGCTTGAGCGGGGTGCCGGGGTGCCAGAAGCGGATGCCGTCCTCCAGCACCTCGAACTCGCCACCGACCTTGCGGTAGACGTTGAGGAACGTCATGAGCTCCTGCTGCTTCGCCCCGCCGACGACGATGTCGCCGCGCGTGGCGAGGGCCGCGGAGGCCCAGCTCGCGGCCTCGTTGCGGTCGAAGATCGCCGAGTGCAGGTAGCCGCGCAGCGTCTCGACGCCCTCGATGACGATGACGCGGTTCGGCTCGACCGAGATGATCGCGCCCATCTTCTGCAGGATCGCGATGAGATCCATGATCTCGGGCTCGATCGCGGCGTTCTTCAGCTCGGTCGTGCCCGTCGCGCGCACGGCCGACAGCAGCACCTGCTCGGTCGCGCCGACGCTCGGGTAGGGCAGCTCGATGCGGGCGCCGGACAGCCCGTTCGGGGCGGTGAGACGGATGCCGTCGGGCAGCTTCTCGACCGTCGCGCCGAGGGCGCGCAGCGCGTTGAGGTGGAAGTCGATGGGGCGGTCGCCGATCTTGCAGCCGCCGAGGTCGGGGATGAACGCCTCTCCGAGCTGGTGCAGCAGCGGCCCGCAGAACAGGATCGGGATGCGGCTGGAGCCGGCGTGCGCGTTGATCTCGGCGATGTGGGCGGTCTGCACGTTCGTCGGGTCGAGCTCGAGCGTGCCCGCCTCGGTCTCGGTCACGGCCACGCCGTGCGCCTCGAGCAGGCCGCGCACCACGTGCACGTCGCTGATCTCCGGCACGCCCTTGAGCGTGCTCGGGGTGTCGGCGAGCAGCGCGGCGACCATCGCCTTGGTGACGAGGTTCTTCGCCCCGCGCACCTCGATGCGACCCGTGAGCGGCTTGCCGCCGCGGATGACGATCGTGTCGGAGGCGAGGCCGACGCGCTCGGCCGCCTTCTGCGAGTCGAGGTCGAGCGTGCTGGTGGTGGTCATGCGGACCTCTTCCGGTCGGCCCGGGGTCACCGGGCGGGGAGCGTGCGGGGCCGCCAGGATTCGCGGCGGGCCTCGAAGTCGGTGATCGCCTGCTCGTCACGGAGGGTCAGCCCGATGTCGTCGAGCCCCTCCAGCAGGCGCCACCGCGTGTAGTCGTCGATGTCGAAGGAGGCAACGATACTCCCGACCGTGACATTCCTCGCATTCAGGTCGACGGTCGCCTCCAGGCCCGGGTTCGCCTCGATCTCGGCCCACATGCGCTCGACCGTCTCCTCGTCGACGGTGCCGGCGAGCAGGCCCTGCTTGCCGGCGTTGCCGCGGAAGATGTCGGCGAACCGAGGGCTGATCACGGCACGGAAGCCGAAGTCGCGCAGCGCCCAGACGGCGTGCTCGCGGCTGGAGCCCGTGCCGAAGTCGGGGCCGGCGATGAGCACGCGCGGGTTGGCGTACGCGGGCTGGTTGAGCACGAACTCCGGATCCTGGCGCCAGGCGGAGAACAGCCCATCGTCGTAGCCGGTCTTTGTCACGCGCTTGAGGTAGACGGCCGGGATGATCTGGTCGGTGTCGACGTTCGAGCGGCGCAGCGGCACCGCGACGCCCGTGATGGTGCTGATCTTCTCCATTACGCGCTCACTCCCTCGATGCCGGTGTAGGCGGGGTCGACCTCGATGCCGAGCTCGATGAGATCGGCGGGGCTCGAGAGCGTGCCGCGGATCGCCGTCGCCGCGGCGACGAGCGGGCTCACGAGGTGCGTGCGGCCGCCCTTGCCCTGGCGACCCTCGAAGTTGCGGTTGCTCGTCGAGGCGCAGCGCTCGCCGGGCGCGAGCTGGTCGGGGTTCATGCCGAGGCACATCGAGCACCCGGCGAAGCGCCACTCGCCGCCGAACTCCTCGACGATCTTGTCCAGGCCCTCGGCCTCCGCCTCGAGGCGCACGCGCGCCGAGCCGGGCACGACCATGACGCGCACGCCGTCGGCCTTCTTCTGCCCCCTGATGATCGAGGTGAAGGCGCGCAGGTCGTCGAGGCGGCTGTTCGTGCACGAGCCCATGAAGACGGCGTCGACGGGGATCTGCTTCATCGGCGTGCCCGCCTGCAGGTCCATGTACTCCAGCGCCCGCTCGGCGGCGGCGCGCTCGTTCGGGTCGATGATCGTCGACGGGTCGGGCACCGAGTCGTTGAGGTTCACGCCCTGGCCGGGGTTCGTGCCCCAGGTGACGAACGGCTCGAGCTCGTCGGCGTCGATGAAGACCTCCGCGTCGAAGACGGCGTCGTCGTCGGTGCGCAGCGTGTTCCAGTACTCGACGGCCGTCTCCCAGTCGGCGCCCTGCGGCGCGTGCGGGCGGCCCTGCAGGTAGGCGTAGGTGGTCTCGTCGGGCGCGACCATGCCGGCGCGCGCTCCCGCCTCGATCGACATGTTGCAGATCGTCATGCGGCCATCCATCGACAGCGCCCGGATCGCCGAGCCGCGGTACTCGAGCACGTAGCCCTGCCCGCCGCCCGTGCCGATCTTCGCGATGACGGCGAGGATGATGTCCTTCGCGGTGACACCGGGCCGCAGCGTGCCCTCGACGGTGATCGCCATCGTCTTGAACGGCTTCAGCGGCAGCGTCTGCGTGGCGAGCACGTGCTCGACCTCGCTCGTGCCGATGCCCATCGCGAGCGCGCCGAACGCGCCGTGCGTGGAGGTGTGCGAGTCGCCGCAGACGACCGTGATGCCCGGCATCGTCAGGCCCAGCTGCGGGCCGACGACGTGCACGATGCCCTGCTCGACGTCGCCGAGCGAGTGCAGGCGCACGCCGAACTCGGCGCAGTTCTTGCGCAGGGTCTCGATCTGGATGCGGCTCGTCGGCTCGGCGATCGGCTTGTCGATGTCGAGCGTCGGGGTGTTGTGGTCCTCCGTCGCGATCGTCAGATCGGGGCGGCGCACCGGGCGGCCGGCGAGGCGGAGGCCGTCGAAGGCCTGCGGGCTCGTGACCTCGTGCACGAGGTGCAGGTCGATGTAGAGCAGATCGGGCTCGCCGTTCTCACCGCGCTTCACGAGGTGGGCATCCCACACCTTCTCGGCGAGGGTGCGCGGGCGGGGCGATGCGGTGTCAGCGGTCATGACGCGTGCGTCTTCCTTCTTCGTTCAAGGGCTCCGGCCGATGGCGGACTCCGCGACGAGAGGGGCCTGGAGGAATCAGGACTCGCCGCGGCGACGAAGGAGGAGCCGACCGGGAAGCATCTGCTCAGAATATCACCGGGATGCCCTGCCCTCCGCCGCGCGGGCGGGTCTACACTCCCGCCATGAGCCGCGTCTTCCAGATGCCCGTCGCGAGCGTCTACCCGCTCTACGTCACCAAGGTGGAGCGCAAGGGCCGCACGCGCGCCGAGCTCGACGAGGTCATCACGTGGCTCACCGGCTACGACCACGACGCCCTGCAGCGCCACCTCGACGAGGGCTCGACGTTCGAGCGGTTCTTCGCCGAGGCCGACCTCAACCCGGCCGCCTCGAGCATCACGGGCGTCATCTGCGGTGTGCGGGTGGAGCAGATCGAGGATCCGCTCATGCAGCGTATCCGCTACCTCGACAAGCTCGTTGACGAGCTCGCGCGCGGCAAGGCGCTGCAGAAGGTGCTGCGGCAGGGCTGAGATCGGGCCGGGGCGGTCGTCGGCGGCCGGGGCAGGTCAGCCGACCGCGAGCACGAGCACCCGGAACGACCCGAGGTGCAGCACGTCGCCGGCCTCCACCCGCTGCGGGTGGCCAGGAGCGACAGGCGCCGATTCGCCCGCCGCGGTGACCCGCTCGGTGCCGTTCGTCGAGGCGAGGTCGTGCACGAGCAGCGACTCCTGGTCGGGCTCGATCGCGGCGTGCGTCTTCGACACCGACCGACCCGGGTCGGCCAGGCGCACGCGCTCGGCACCGCGCCAGCCGTCGAGCTCGCCCGGGTCGCGGCCGAGCAGCATGCGACCGGTGACGGGCAGGCGCGAGCCGTCGGGCAGCTCGAGGGCGAGCAGTGTCGTAGCCGGGGAGGCGGTCGGCGGGGCGGGCGGCACCGCGGGCGGGGCGGGCTCCGCCGCGGGCGGGGCGGGCGGAGCGACGGGCGGGACGGGCGGCGCCGCAGGCGGGGTCGGCGGCGCCGCCGGCATGCCCGGCGTCGCGGGGAAGAAGGCGGGCATGCGAGGGCGGTCGGGCGACGCGGGGGCGTGATTGGGGGCCGCGGGTCTCGGGGCGGCGACGGGTGTCGGGCGAGGCGATGCGGGCATCCGCACGGTGCCGGAGTCGGCGAGGCCCGCCGGCAGGTCGATGCGGCCCCGCGTCGCCGCGGGCGGCTCGGGGGTGGTATCGGGCGGTTCGGTCTGCGGGATCAGCCCGGGCGGCGGGGTGATCCGAGCGGGCCGCTCGGCGTCGTGGTCGGTCACCGCACCTCCTCGTCGGTCGCGAGCGATCCTAGCCTTCCGTCGCCCGTCGCGAGAACGGGGTGGACACCGGCGGCGGAGCGACTCCGTCAGTCGCGTCGCACGCGCTCGGCGCGCTCCACGAGGCGGCGCGCCCGGGCCCGCAGGCTCGCGAGCCGGAAGCGGCTGCGCAGCCGCTCGCCCCGCGGGGCGGCCGCCGTCGCGCGCTCGATCGCGGCGAGCGCCCCCTGCCAGGCGCGATCGACCTCGTCGGCATCGACCGCGCGGCCGGAGAACACCGCCTCGTCGGCCGTGCGGGCGAGCGCGGGAAGCTCCTCCGGCGCGTGCGCGGCGAGGCCCGCCGCGACGAGGGGGCGCGTCTGGCGGGCGGGGATGCTCGCCCCCAGCTCGGCGAGCCGGTCGACGAGCTCGTCCCACGCGCCGGCGACGGCGAGGTGACCCTCGGCCGCGCGGCGACGGCGCTCGAGGCGGCGGCGCTTGATCGCGGCGATGAGCAGCATCGGGCCGAGCACCAGCAGCAGCGGCACGCCCGCGGCGAGCATCGCCCCGACGAGCCAGCCGGGCAGGGCAGCGGCGTCGCGCTCCTCGTCGTCGGAGTCGTCGATCTCGACGCTCGTGACGAGGTCGTCCTGCTCGGTGTCGGTGCGCGGCGGCTGCCGCACCTGCGGCTGCGGCTCGGTGCGCGGCTCGGGGATCTGATCCTGCGGCACGTCGGTCTCGTCGGGCACGGGGAAGAACGGCACCCAGCCGACCTCGTCGAACGCGACCTCGACCCACGCCGTGACGTCGTCGCCCGTGACGACGACCTCGCCGCCGTCGTCGTCGACCTCGGGCGCGAAGCCCATGACCACGCGCGTCGGGTAGTCGAGGCTGCGCGCCATGAGCGCGAACAGCGAGGCGTACTGCTCCTCGTCGCCGACCATGCTCGGCAGCGTCACCATGTCGTTCATGCGGTCGGCGGCGTGCCCGGCGCGCGAGGGCACCTGGTCGTTCGCGGTGCCGCGGCTGTAGTAGCCGGTGGTGGCGAGGTGCTGCTCGAGGGCGCGCAGCTGCTCGATGGGCGACTCCGCGGTCGCGGTCAGCTCGGCCGCGAGCGCGACGACCGTGTCGGGCACGCCGACGACGGGGGCCGGCGCGAACGGCGCGATGGGAGCATCCGCGAGCGAGGCGTCGTCGGGCACGCTCTGGCGCGCCGTCGCGATGCGGTAGCCGAGGGCGTCGGTCGCGCCGCTCGTGACGACGGTCGAGCCGGTCGCGGCGTTGTAGCGCACGTCGGCGCGGTCGGGGGCGCCGTCGGCGCCGGTGAAGTCGATGCGTCGGGCGTAGCCGGCAGTCGGCAGCCACACGTCGTCGTAGGCGACGACGTCGACCTCGACGGTGCTCGTCGGCTCGGTCGTGGCGAGCGGCGGCTCGGGGATCGTCCGGCCCACGAGCCGGAACCGCCCCGAGCCCTCGAGCGCCTCGGCGGCGCCGGCGACGTTCCATGTGACGCCGTCGTAGACATCCATGGTGGCCAGGCGCAGGCGGTCGCCGGGGCGCAGCCCCTCGACGCGCAGCAGCTCGGTGTCGACCAGATCCTTCGTGTACTCGCGGAACCCGGCGAGCGGGCTCGGCACCTCCAGCGGCTCGAACGGCGGCTCGACCTGCTCGCGCAGCACGAAGCGGTCGTCGGTGCGCGGGGCGAGCGCGGCCGCCGCGACGGTGCCGAGCGCGAGGGCCGCGACGACGACGATCGCGGTGCCGACGAGCTTGCGCCGCACCATCGGGCGAGCGGCGGATGCGGTGGCCGCCGCCTCGGGGCGCCGCCGCCACCCGAGCCAGACGAGCGCGATCGCGGCGAAGGCTCCCCCGCGCGCGAGCGCGAGCACCGGCTCGTCGGTGCCGAGCAGCACGCCGACCGCGTACAGCGCCGCGGGGCCGACGAGCAGGAGGGCGGCGCGGGCGGGCGTGCGGCGGCGGGTCAGCCAGCGCACCGCGAGGGTGGTGCTCGTGAAGGCGACGATGACCGCGGCGACGTACGGCACGGCGGTGACGTAGGCGGGCAGGCTCAGCGGCGCCTGCAGCGTGAGGATGTCGGCCCAGCCGAGCACCGGGCCGAGGGCGAGGGCGGCAAGCGAGACGAACGACGGCAGCGCGATCAGCAGCCCGTCGGCGGGGGCGACGAACGGCGTGCCGAGCAGCACGTACGCCGCGACGAACACCCCGGTGGAGCCGAGCACGCCGAGCCGCAGTCGCGCGGCGAGGATCGCCGCGGCGGCGCCCACGAGCAGCCCTCCCCCGCCGGCGAGCGCGTAGGCGGCGGAGTCGAAGGCGGCGGCGAAGCCGAGCAGGCCGATCGCGGCGAGCACGAGTGGCACGAGCACATCGGCGATCGTGCGCGGGGCGAGCGTCGTCACGAGAGCCTCCGGATGAGTCGCGGCAGGTCGGCGAGCGAGCCGACGGTCGCGACGCGCAGCCCGTCGACGACGGAGACGGCGCTCGGCTCGTCGAGCGCGGCGCGCAGCCCGAGGGTCGTGGTGTCGATGCTGAAGAGCGAACGCACGGCGCGCACGTCGGCGACGGTAAGGCCCGAGCCGCCGACGACGACGAGCAGGCTCGGCGGGGCGAGCCGTCGGGTCGCGGCGCGGGCCGCCTCGCGCAGGGTCGCGTGGGGCGAGTCGCGCTGCTCGAGCCGGCAGGTGTCGTCGAGCAGCGCGGTCGGCGTCGCCGTGCGCAGCGCACCCGATTCGGTGACGAGCGCGGCGCTCGTGCCGTCGCGCAGCGCCTGCACGCCGATCGAGGCGGCGATCGAGACGGCGAGCTCGAACTCGTCGTCGCTCGCGCACCGCGCGCGGTCGACGTCGAGCACGAGCGCCAGCTGCGAGCGCCGGGTCTCTTCGAACTGCCGCACCATGAGCTGGCCGGTGCGCGCCGAGGTGCGCCAGTGCACGGTGCGACGGTCATCGCCCGGCTCGTAGGCCCGCAGCGCGTGGAAGGTGATGTCGTCGTTCGTGATCGTCGGGGTCGTGGCGCCCTCGAGGTCGCGCGTCAGCCCTGCGGCGCTCGGCGACAGCCGCGCCGTGCGGGGGTGCACGAAGAGCTCGACGGCATCGCCCCACGCTACGGTGCGGCGCAGCATCCCCAGCTGGTCGCCGCGCACGGAGAGCGCGGGGCCGGCGACGATGACGGCGCGGCGCTCGGTGGGCACGGCGAAGAGCTCGTCGTGCTCGTCACCGGGGCCGAGCGCCGGGATCTCGAACTCGGCGGCGCCCGCGCCGACCGGCAGCTCGAGGCGCGACGGCGACGAGCGGCGCCCGCTCGCGCCCGTGACCACGAGGCGCCCGAGCGCGCGGTCGCCCGCGACGACGCGGCGGGGCTCGAGCTCGATGCGCACGCGGTAGGCGGTGCGACCGACGAGGAAGGCGCCGCTCACGACAAGGGCGGCGAGCAGCACCGCACCGAGGGCGGTGAACTCGAGCCAGCCCAGCAGAGCCCCGGCGAGCAGGGAGGCCAGACCGGAGCCGAGCACGATCCAGCCGAGGGCGGTGACGACGCCGACGACGGGGCCGAGCGCCCGGCGCACGGCCGACGCGGCCAGGAGGACGGCCGCCCCGACCGCGCTGGTGCGCCGAGCCCTGGCAGGTCGCGGCGCGCTCGAGCCGCGGCGACGGGGCCGCAGCCGTCTCACCCAGGAGCGCGCGCTCGCACGACGCCGAGCCGGCCGCACGACGCGGCGGGCTCGACGGCCGTCGGGCTCGGCGGAGGCGGTCATGCCGCGCGGTAGGCGGGCGGCTCGATGTCGGCGAGCAGCCCCTCGACGATCTGCTCGGCGCGCACGCCGGCGAACGCGCTCTCGGGGTCGACGATGAGGCGGTGCGCCAGCACGGGCACCGCGAGCTCGCGCACGTCGTCGGGGGTCGCGTAGGTGCGGCCCGCGGCGATCGCCCAGGTCTTGATCGCGCGGGCGAGCGCCATCGCCCCGCGCATGCTGACGCCGAGCACGACGTCGGCGTGCTCGCGCGTGGCCGCGACGATGTCGCTCACGTAGCCGACGACCGAGGGGTCGACGTGCACGTCGGCGGCGAGCCTGGCCATCGTCGTGATCGCGTCGCCGCCGATGAGCGGCTGCACGGCCGAGGCGCGCGCCCGGTTGGAGGCGTCGAGCAGCAGCGTGACGCTCGTGTCGCGGTCGGGGTAGCCGAGCGAGGTCTTGATGAGGAACCGGTCGAGCTGCGCCTCCGGCAGCGAGTAGGTGCCGGCCTGCTCGACGGGGTTCTGCGTCGCGATGACCATGAAGGGCGCGCCGACGGCGTAGCCGACGCCGTCGACGGTCACGACCCCCTCCTCCATGACCTCCAGCAGCGCGCTCTGGGTCTTGGGGCTCGCGCGGTTGATCTCGTCGGCGAGCACGATCGAGGCGAAGATCGGCCCCTTGTGGAACTCGAACACGCCCTTGCCCTGGTCGTAGATCGTGACGCCCGTGACGTCGGAGGGCAGCAGGTCGGGCGTGAACTGGATGCGCGAGTGCGTGCCGTCGAGCGTGTTGGCGAGCGCCTTGGCGAGCACGGTCTTGCCCGTGCCCGGGTAGTCCTCCAGGAGCACGTGTCCGTCGGAGAGCATCGCCGCGACGATGAGACGGATCACGTGGCGCTTGCCGAGGATCGCCTGGTCGATGTTGCCGACGAGCCGGTCGAAGGCGTCGGCGAACCAGGCCGCCTGCTCGGTGGTGACGGTCATGCGGTCTTCGCCTCTCGATTCGTGAAGGGATGCTGATGCCGGGTCATCGCGGTCGCAGGTTGTTCCACTGCTCGCCGCTGATGGTGTTCGACCAGAACACTTGGCCGGTCGCGACCGAGACGATCCGCACCCGGATCTGGCTGTCGCGCCGCGTGCCGAGCGCGTTGTCGATCAGCCGGGAGCCGCTGGCGCCCAGCGAGTAGACGTTGTCGGTCAGACCGCCGTTGCTGCCGTCGAGGAAGGTCGTGATGCGGTAGTTGCCCGGCGTGAAGTCGCGGTAGTCGATGCCGACCGAGTTGCAGCACGGGGCGTAGGGCGAGATGCCGCCCTTGTAGATCGTCGCGCTCGGGGCCGGCGGCGGCAGCACGTCGCGGGGCGTCACGGTGTTCGACGTCGTCGAGGCGCCCGTGGCGCCGTTGTCGACGGCGCGGACCTGGAAGCGGTAGTTCGAGCCGAACGCGCCCTGGAAGGTGTGGCGGCGGTCGCTGCCCACGCGCTGCCAGCCCCAGTTGCGGCCGTCTTCGGAGATGTTGATCTCCCAGCGGTCGATCTCACCCGTGCTCGGCGCGTTTCCCCACGTGAGCGTCAGGGTGCGATCGCCGCGCGCGCCGACGGCGGCCTCGGCCCAGTTCGGCGCTCCCGGCTCCGGAGTGGCGGCGCCCGCGCTCCTCGTCGGGGGGCTCTGCAGGCCGGAGGGGCCGATGGCGACGACATCGACGGTGTAGCCGTTGCCGACGACGCCGACCGCCGAGCTGGAGAGCGTCGTGCCGCTGACGCGCCCGGTCTGGCCGTCGCTCAGGCGCCACTCGTACTCGGCGACGTCGCGGCCGTTGCCGTTCGCGGCGCTCCAGCTGAAGTTCACGCGCCCCGAGCCGTTACTCGTGGCCGAGATGGAGACCGAGCCCGGCGCGCTCGGGGTGCCGAAGGGGCGCGCCGCGGCGCTCTCCGGTGACGTCGTGCTCGAGCCGAGCACGTTGCGGGCGCTCACGCGGAAGGTGTACGCGGTGCCGTTGGTGAGGCCGCCGATCGTCGCCTGGGCGGCCCCGGCGCCCACAGTGGTCGAGCCGCCCTGCCAGGTGATCGTGTAGTCGAGGATGGGCTCGCCGTTCGTGGCGGGCGCCTGCCAGCCGATGACGACGGCCTGATCCTGCTCGCTCACGATCGCGGGCGGGGCGGGCTGGTCGGGCACGTCGCGCACCGTGAGCAGCAGTCGACCCTGCACGTGCCTGCTCGGATCCTGGGTGGCGTCCTGCACCGTGTACACGACGCTCACGACGCCGATGAAGGAGGCGTCGGGGTCGACCGTCACCGCTCCCTCGGCCGTGAAGCGCACCTGGGCGCTGGTCTCGGCGGCGTTCTCGACGACGGCGTCGATGACCTCCAGCGACTCGCCCGCGAAGGGGTTGAAGTCGTTGGCGAGCACGTCGACCGTCGTCGTCACGCTGCGTTGCCCCTTCGCCTCGTCGGTGACCGCCTGCACGAGGGGCCGCTGGGAGGCGACGACCGTCACCGTGATCTGGCCGGGCACGACGAAGTCGCGGTAGCGAAGCTCGACGGCGAGGGTGGTGCTCGTGCCGGGCTGCACGCCGAACGGCGCCGAGACCGTGAGCTGCGAGCCGCCGAGCGATGCCTCGATGCCGTTTGACGGCGTCGAGAGGCCGCCGTACGCGACGTCGGCGATGACGGCGCGGTTCGGGTGGGCCGTCGAGTCGCGCAGGTCCACCGTCTGGGCCGCCTCCCCCGCCTCGATCTCGAGCGAGAGCGCGGTGAACTCCGGCGGCGCGTCGCGGAAGTCGGGGTCGCCGACCGTCACCGGCAGTGTCAGCAGCGCGGTGTTGCCGTTCGGGTCGTCGGCCGAGGCGCCGTCGGTGACCTCGAACACGATCGAGGCCTGCCCGCGGAAGCCCTCTGCGGGCGCGTAGCGCAGCGTGTCGCCGTCGACGACAAGGCTCGAGCCGTCGGCGTCACTGGCCCGGACGTTCTCGGGCCCTGTGAGGATCGCGGGGCGGCCGGTCGGGACGACGACGATGTCCGCGAGATCCCACTGGATCTCGCCGTCCATCTCGACGATCTGCTGCTCGAGGTCGGGTCGCAGGTACGGCGGCGATTCGCGCTCCTCCGTCACCGCGGGCGGCACGACGATGAAGGCCGTCGCCGTGAGCGTGTCGTCGTCGGGGTCGGTGACGCGGTAGGCGATCGCGTGGCGCTCGTCCCCCGGCGTGACCGTGACGGTGCCGGAGGACTGGTCGACCCCGGCGCGGTCGGCGTTCGGCCCCTCGGTCGAGAGCAGCAGGTCGCTGTCGCGACCGTTGGGGTTGTCGATGAGGTCGCTCACGTCGACCACGACCGGGTCGGTGCCCTCGAGCTCGGAGTCGAGCACGTAGTGGTCGTCGGCGGAGGGGAAGGGGATCTCGGCCGAGGAGGTGACCTCCACCTGCACGAAGGCGCTGTCGACGCCGCCATTGCCGTTGGTCATCTCGTAGCGCAGCGCGTAGCCGCCCTCGACCTCGGGTGCGCTGATGATGATCTTCGCGCCGTCGAGCTCCGCTTCGAGTCCGTCGTCGACCTCGA
Source organism: Microcella alkalica (assembly GCF_014595885.1). Taxonomy (GTDB): domain Bacteria; phylum Actinomycetota; class Actinomycetes; order Actinomycetales; family Microbacteriaceae; genus Microcella; species Microcella alkaliphila_B. The sequence continues at coordinate 115,658 of NZ_JABUKC010000004.1, forward strand.
GCAGCTCGCGCGACACGCTCAGCGGGTAGCCGTTGGGGTCGGAGTCGTTCAGCAGCACCTCGACGGAGGCGGTGCGTCCGGGCCTGACCTGGATGCGGTCGTCGACCGCCGTGGGCTGCGCCTGCACCTCCGGCCGCGGGACGACGCCGACGACGATCTCGCCGGTCGCGCGCTCGCCCAGCGCGTCCTCCACCTCGTAGGAGAAGCGGTCGGTGCCGCGCGAGTTGGCGTAGGCCTCGTAGACGAACCAGGTGGGCCCGCTGTCGACGATCGCTCCGAGGCCCGGCGGCGCGGCGAGCCCCGCGAGCACGACCGAGTCGCCGTCGGGGTCCACGTCGTCGAGGGGCACGTCGATGCGCACGGACGAACCGGCGAAGGTGCGGGCGGTCTGCTGCGCGAGCACCGGCGGCTCGTTCGACTCGGCGTCACGCGGCGTCACGACGAAGGTCGCCCGCGCGGTCGCCGACTCGCCGAACTGGTCGGAGATGCGGTACACGACCGAGTACTCGCCGGGAGTCTCCGGCGCCTGGAACCGGACGGCGTCGCCCTGCGTGAACGCGAGCCCCTCGCCCACGCCCTCGACCTCGGCGAGCTGCGGGTCGAGCGTGATGCGGGCGCGATCGGGATGGATGTCGTTGTCGAGCACCGGCACGCTCGTGAAGTCGCCCGCGCGCACCGTGCGCCGATCATCCACCGCGATCGGGGGCTGCCGGTTCACGATCGGCGGCACGGGCACGATCGTGACGCCCGCGACGGCCGTCGCCGCGCCGTCGGAGATGGTGTAGCTCACCTGCGTCTGCTCGGTCACGGCGGCCGAGGCGGTGATGCGGATGATCGTGTTGTTGAGCAGCTCGACCGAGACGCCCTCGGCGGTCGCCTCCGTCGAGACCGACTGCACGGCCAGCACCGAGCCAGACGGCGACACGTCGTTGCTCAGCACGCGCACGGAGGTCGGCTCGCCGGCGCGCAGGTAGGCGACGTCGGCGACGGCGACCGGGGCGAGCGGCTCGTCGGGCCGCGGCCTGGCCTCGATGCGGATGAGGCCGACGCTCGTCGCGGCCTCCGCTCCGAGCCCGTACTTCAGGTACACCGCACCGGGCTCGGTCGGCGTCACGGAGACCCGCCCCGACTCCGGGTTGATCTCGGCCGTCACCGACTCGGGCACCTCGTCGATCGACAGCAGCCGCAGCGCCGCCCCTGACGGCGAGAGGTCGTTCAGCAGCGGCTCGATCACGACGGTCTCGCCGACGATGACCTCGGCGAAGTCTGGCGTGCCGACGGGGGTGAGCGTGCCCGCCGCGACGACCTCGATCTCGAGCTCGCCGCTCGCGCTCGCGCGGCCGTCGGAGACCACGAACGAGATCGTCTTCGCCCCGAGCTCGCCCGAGCGATGCCGGAAGGTGATGAAGCCGTCGGGCGTGAAGCTGAGCTCGTCGGAGGTCGTCGCCGCGGCGCTGTCGAGGAAGATCTCGTCGCCGTCGGGGTCGCGGAAGTTCGGCAGCACGTTGTAGGTGATCGACTGCCCGGTCTCGACGGCGGTGCGACTCGATCGCAGCTGCTCGGGCGCGCCGTTGGCCTCGGCGCTCGTGATGGCGAGCGCGACGGTCGACTCGGCGACGCCTCCCGAGCGGCCGTCGCTCACGGTGTAGCGGAAGCTCGCCCCGCCGGCGGCGTTCGCGGCGGGGGTGAACTGCAGCGCGCGACCGCCGTCGATGAGGTCGAGGCGGCCGACGGTCTCCGGCACGGGGCTGACGTTGGTGACGACGAGCACGTCGCCGTCGGGGTCGGTGTCGTTGTCGAGCACGGGCAGGATCGTCGTGCGACCCGCGCGCACGCCGAACTCGTCGGGTCGGGCGATCGGGGGCCGGTTCTCCTCCGTGCGCTCGGCGAGCGTGTCCTCGAACGACTCCTCCGAGGCCTCCTCGTCACCCTCCTCGCTCTCCTCCAGCTGCGGTGGCGTGATCTCGTCCCAGTTGTCGACGAGGCGCAGCGAGCTCTCGAGCACCCAGGCGTTGCCGGTGAGCAGGTCGTTGAGCGCGATGACCTGGCGGTTGACGCGGAACTCGAGCCGAGAGCCGCTCGTCGGCTGCTCGATGTCGAGCACGCGCGGCTCGGCGCCGTCGCAGGCGTAGAGGTAGGCGCGACCCTCGGGGAAGGCGGCGTGGATGCACCCCGCGAGCTGCACGGGCGCCGCCACCTGCTCGGGCGTGCGTGCCGCGGCCGAGGTCGCCTCGAGGCGCTCGACCTCGCCGCCCTCGAGCGGCACCCGGAGCACTCCCTCGCCCGTCGCGACGACGACCGCGCTCGACTCGTCGCTCGGCTGCTGCAGGCGCAGCGCGTCGTGCTCGAGCTCGATGCGTCGCCCCTCGCCCGTCACGATCACGTCGGCGGCGTCGTCGAGCACGACGGCTGTCGAGCCGACGACCGTCAGCTCGTGCTCGCGCGGCAGGTCGATCGACGACTCGACGGGCGCGAACCCGGGGCCGTCGATGCGGTACAGCAGACCCTGCTCGGGCGAGGTGGCGTGCACGACGCCGTCGCGGCCCACGACGGCGCGCGCGTCGTCGCCGAGCTCGAGGTCGGGCTCGCGCGCCGCCGCGTCGAAGCTCAGCTCGTTGGCGACGTCGACGACCCAGAGCGAGCCGGTCGCGGGGTCGAGCACCGACAGCGTCTCGCGGCCAAGGCTCACGCGCGCGCCGGTGGGCAGGTCGGTGCGCTCGATGAGCGTCGCGCGCGCCTGATCGATGCGCTCGAGCGTGCTGGCCTGCCGATCGTGCAGCAGCACGGTGCGGCCGTGCTGCAGCACGTCGATGTCGTTGCCGGCGGTGCGCACGCCCGCGGTGAGCTCGTCGATCTGCCGGTTGAGGCGCCCGGCGAGCGATTCCTCGCCGTTGGTGACCCACACGTCGCGCGAGTCGAGATCGACCTCGCTCACGGGGAAGCCCTCGTAGGCGATCGCGAGCCCGACGGGAACGCCTGCCAGGAGGGCGACCGCGAGCGAGGATGCGAGGGTGCGGCGAGAGCGCGTCCATCCGCCCAGCAGCGTCACCCGGTCATCCCATTCACATCGTCATCGGTCGAGTCCAGCGGTCACGGTAACACGGGGAAAAATCAGCTGCGATGGGGAGCGCTACCCCTGTGCATCGAGCAGCGGCAGGTCGTCGGCGCTGACCAGGCGCGTGACGACCGCGTACTCGACGAGCCGCGCGCGGCGCTGCGTCGCGAGCTTGCCGGGCCCGCCGCGCAGCCCCTGCACCCCGATGCGGTCGAGCTTGTCGCAGACGTTGTCGAGCTTGCGGTTGAAGGTCGTGAGCGGCCAGCCGAGCCGCGCGGCGGCGTCGGCCGAGGTCGGGATCGCGCCGCGGCCCGGCACGCTCTGCCGCAGCACGTCCTCCGCGAGGGCGATGATGAGCAGGCGCTGGCTGGAGGTGAAGCTGATCGGCATGCGCGTCGTCGAACCGGGGTCGGTGTCGAGCGTCGGTGCGGTGGCGAAGTAGTCGTCCTCCGTGTGCACGGTGAAGTCGTACGTCGTCGAGCCCGCCGTGAACAGCACGTGCAGGGTCGGGAAGACGATGGGCAGGCGTGCACCCGGCCCGAGCCAGGCCTGCACGGCGCCGGAGGAGTCGGAGATCGTCGCCGAGAGGGCGCTGCCGACGTTGGCGAGCCACCACAGGCCGTGCTCGGCGTGCACGCGCAGGAAGACGCGGTGCAGGAACGGGTTGTCGTCGATCGTCAGGTCGGCCTCGCGGCCGATGCCGAGACCCGTCGCGGGGTCCACGTCGAACCACTCGCCGCAGAACTCCACGCGCGGGGCGGCGAGCGCCGCGGCGGTCATCGGCTCGGTCACGGATTCATTCATGCGGGGTAGCAGCTCTCGAGAGGGGCCGCGGAGGCGCGACCGGCGCGGATGATCTCGGCCTCGATGCACACGCGCGCGCCGGGCGCCGTGAGCGGCACGACGATGCGATCGCCCTCGACTGGTCGACGGTCGCCCGGCTGCTCGGCGCGGGCCCAGCGCAGCTGATCGCCCTCCTCCGGCTCGGGGTTGGCGATCTCGAAGACGGCGGCCGAGCCGTCGTCGCTCGGGCCGGCGGAGACGAGCACGGGGCTCGGCACGGTCTCGACCGGGATGGCGATGCCGGGCTCGTCGGAGGGCTGGGCGGTCGCGTCGGGGCGATCGCGCACGACGCCGCCGCCGACGATGACGCCGACGACCACGGCGGCGACGAGCAGGAGCGCGCCCGCGGCGACGAGCACGCGCACGCCGCGCCGCGCGCGGGGCCCGGTCGGCGGGGCCTCGGGGCTGCCTGCGGCCTCGGGCACCTCGGCGCCGTGCCCCGTGGTGTCGTCGCGAGCCGGAGACGACGGGCGGGTCGCCGCGGGGGCAGCTACTCCGGGCGCGGCGCCCGACGGGGCCGCGCCGCGGACGACCGTCGCGTCGAGGGCGGGGGCGAGCCCGCTCGCGGGCGCGGCGTCGCGCACGACGGTCGCCTCGAGCGCCGGCGTGGTCGGCGTCGCAGGCGGTGCCGACGCAGCCGGCGCGGCCGGCGGCACGGGCACCGCAGCGGCGGGTGCGGGAGCCGCGTCGATGACAGTGACACCGCGCACGCGCGTCTCATCGGCGTTCGCCTCCTCCCCCTGCGGGGCGCGCGGCGGCTCGGCAGCGAGGGAGGTGGGCACGTCGAGGGGCGTGGCGGCGTAGCCGAGCTCGAGCTCGACGCGCTGCAGGGCCCGCCCGAACTCGACGGCGCTCGCGTAGCGCTGCTCGCGCGCGGTCGCCATGCCGCGTCGCAGCACGGCCGCGAGCGAGGCGGGCACATCGCTGCGGGTGAGCGGCGTGATGGCACCGCGCTCGATGCGCCCGATGAGGTCGAGCGCCCCGTTGGGGCGACCCGGGATCTCGAAGGGGGTGCGCCCGGCGAGCAGCGTGTGCAGGGTCGCCGCGAGCGAGAAGACGTCGGAGCGGACATCCGGGTCGGGGCGATCGGCGAACATCTCGGGAGGCGACCACGGCACGCTCATGCCGACCGACTCGCCCTCGGTGCTCGAGCCGCCGCGCAGCTCGCTGAGCGTCGTCGTGATCGACACGGGCTCGTCGACGACGCTCGACGAGATGCCGAAGTCGGTCAGCGCCGGCCACCCGTAGGCGTTGGTGAGCACGTTCGCCGGCTTGATGTCGCGGTGCAGGATGCCCGCCTCGTGCGCCGTCGCGATCGCACCCGCGAGGCGCACGCCAGTGCGCAGCGCGTCGGCCACGGCGAAGGGGCCGCGCTTGACCTGCTCGCCGAGGCTGGGGCCGGAGCAGAACTCCATCACGAGGTACGGCCGGTCGTCGGCGGCGATGTCGGCGTGGAAGATCGTGACGATCGAAGGATGCGCGCTCAAGCGGGCCATGAGGTTCGCCTCGTCGACGAACGCCTGCCGCGCTCGCGGCTCGAGCCCGTCGGTCAGCAGCACCTTCACGGCCACCGGTCGGCTCGGCAGTCGCTGCTCGTACAGGAACACGTCGCTGAACCCGCCCGAGCCGAGCAGGCGCACGTGCTCGTAGCCCGGCAGGGCGGGCGGGGTGCTGGGGGCGCGGCGCATCAGCGGCTCCGCACCGTGAGGGTCGTGCCGCCGAGGTCGACGACGGTGCCGTCGAGCACGGCGGTGGCCTCGCCGGCACGCAGCAGCTGCGGCGGCTTGCCCGGCAGTCGCACGCTCGTGCCGTTGCGCGAGTGCAGGTCGGTGACGACGACGGTGTCGCCCTCGAGCGCGATGCGCACGTGGGTGCGCGAGATGTCGGGGTTGTCGCGGATCACGATGAGCCTCGGCACGGCGCCGCTCGCGACCTGGCTGGCGCTCGGCGAGCGACCGACGATGACGGCGGGGGCGAGCGGCTCGACGACGCCCTGGTCGGTCTCGACGACGAAGCGGGGCGCGGCGGGCGCCGCCGGAGCCTCGACCGCTGCGGGGCGCGCGCGCTCCGCGAAGCCGGGGATGCTCGCGCCGACGACCGTGAGCCCGTCATGGTCGCCGATCAGCTCGGCCTCGGTGACCGAGCGCACGATCGTCGCCTCGAACAGCTGCTCGGCCAGCGCGTGCTGCACGAGCGTCTCGCTGGAGAGCGGCACGAGCGTGGGGGCGGTGAGCGGCGAGGAATCGGGGCTCGCGACCGCCCCATGCTCGACGTTCCGCTCGCCGTTCGGCTCCACCGACCCGGGAGCGCCCAGCTCGACCCCGCGGGCCCGCACGACGCCGGCCTCGAGGGGCAGCCCGTCGCCCACCGGCGAGCCGATGCGCAGCACGTCGAAGGCGGGCACGAGCGACTCGCGCCAGGTGGCGACCCCTGCCCCGTCGAGCTCGTCGTGGGCGCCGGAGCGCTCGACCGCGACGGTGAGCGCACCGCGGACGACGACGCGCGCGGCGGGGCCGTCGAGCTCGACGATCGCGAACTCCGGGGCGTCGGCGAGCCCTGCGCTCGTCAGGTGCTCGAGCACGCGGGTGAGCGGCTGCGGCTCGGCGAGCGCGGCCCAGAGCGCCGCGGCGCTCACGGCGGTGCGACCCGGCGCCTCGGCGACGAGCACTGCGAGGCCGCCGCGGACGGCGAGCAGGGCATCCGCCGCCTCGCCGAGCGCGTACCGGGCCGTCATCGGGCGGGCTCCGGGGCGCGCGGCAGCGTGTCCTCCGCGTCGGCCTCGAGCCGGTCGCGGGTCGAGGCGAGGCCGGGATCGCTCGCCTCCGGCGCACCGGGGCTCGACGCCTCGACGACGATCGCCGTGACGTTGTCGGAGCCACCCGCCGCGACCGCCGCGTCGACGAGCGCCTGCGCGATCGTCGGCCGCTCGCCGTGCGCGCCGTGCTCGCGCAGCAGCGCCGCGATGTCGGCGTCGCTGAGCTCGCGGGTCAGCCCGTCGGAGCACAGCAGGAAGACCTGGTCGCCCACGACCGGCAGCAGCCAGACGTCGGCGCTCACCTCGGGGCGCACCCCCACGGCGCGCGTGATCACGTTGCGGTCGGGGTGGGAGGCGGCGTCGGCGACGCTGAGCGTGCCGGCATCGACGAGCTCCTGCACGAGCGAGTGGTCGACGGTGAGCTGGCGGAGGTCGCGGCCGCTCCAGGCGTAGAGGCGCGAGTCGCCGATGTTCGCCGCGAGCCAGTAGGCCGAGCCCTCGCTGTCGCCGCGCACGAGCCCGAGCACGACGAGCGTCGTGCCCGAGACGCCCGTCACGCCGTCGCGCTCGGAGCGCTCGCGCACCGCGTCGTTCGCGGCGCCGATCGCGGCGAGCAGCTCGTCGACCGTCGGCGTCGAGCCCTCGGGAACGCGATCGGCGATCGCCGCGATCGCCGTGCGGCTGGCGACGTCGCCCCGCTCGTGACCGCCCATCCCATCGGCGACGACGAAGAGCGGCGGGGCTGCCCGGAAGGAGTCCTCGTTGAGGGGTCGCACGGCACCGGCCGAGGTCTCGGCGGAGACGACGATGCGGGTTGCAGCCGACCCGACGGTCACCTCCGTCTGCGCGCGCACGCCATCGCCCCCCTCAGCACTCGACCCGTCGGTGCACCACCCTACAGAATCGTTGAGCAGCACTCAGTGCCGGAACGGCGACGCCCCGCCGCTCGCGCGAGGCGAGGGCGGGGCGTGCGGGGGCGGCCGCTGGCCGTCGGGTGACTAGCGATCGCGCGCGTCGCCGGGCGCCGCGACCGTGGGCTCGCCCTCGGCCGTGGCCTCGACGACCGCGGGAGCGTCGTCGTCGCTCGGGCCCGTCAGGCTCGGGATGTAGCGGTGCTCGCGGCGGATCTTGATGAGGCTCGCCACCACAGCGACCGCCATCGAGGCGATGATGACCGCGAGCGAGGTCCACGTGTCGATCTCGGGCACGTTGACGTGCTCGCCGCCATTGATGAACGGCAGCTCGTTCTCGTGCAGGGCGTGCAGCACGAGCTTCACGCCGATGAAGGCGAGGATGAACGCGATGCCGTACTTCAGGTACTCGAGCTTGTCGACCAGGTGGCCGAGCAGGAAGTACAGCTGGCGCAGCCCCATGAGCGCGAAGACGTTCGCGGTGAAGACGATGAACGGGCTCTGCGTGATGCCGAAGATCGCCGGGATCGAGTCGAGCGCGAAGATCAGGTCGGTCGTGCCGATCGCGATGAAGACGATGAGCAGGGGCGTGAAGAAGGTCTTGCCGTCGACGCGCGTGCGGATCTTCATGCCGTCGAACTCGTCGGTGATCGCGATGCGCTTGCGCAGGAAGCCGATGAGCTTCGACTCGCGCTCCTCGTCGTCCTCGCGGCCCGAGAACGCCTGCTGCGCGGCCGTGACGAGCAGGAACGCGCCGAAGATGTAGAAGACCCAGCTGAAGTTCTCGATGAGCGCGGCGCCGAGCAGGATGAACACGCCGCGGAAGATCAGCGCCAGGATGATGCCGACCATCAGCACCTCCTGCTGCATCTTCTTGGGCACCGCGAACTGGGCCATGATGATGACGAACACGAAGAGGTTGTCGATCGAGAGGCTGTACTCGGTCAGCCAGCCGGCGACGAACTCGCCGCCCGCGTCGGGGCCCACGAAGGCGAACATCATGCCGGCGAAGACGAGCGCGAGCGCCACGTAGAAGGCGACCCAGAGACCCGACTCCTTCGGGCTCGGCACGTGCGGCCGCTTGACGACGAGCAGCAGATCGGCGAGCAGGATCAGGCTCAGCACGACGAACGAGCCGATCTCGAACCAGACGGGGATGACGTAGTCCACGAAGGCCTTCCGGGGGGGTGGTGACGGAGCCGCGGGGGGCGGCGAACTGGGCGAGTCTACCCGCGCGAGCGGCGCGCGCTCTGGGCGGGCGTCCGGGAAGCGCGCGGCGAGCATCCGCCCCCGCGGCCGCGCCGCACGCGCACCGCGCACGCGCTGGGCCCGTGCCGCGCCGGCGAGAATGACGAAACCCCCGGCATGACCGGGGGTTTCGTGTCTGGTGACCCCAGCGGGATTCGAACCCGCGTTACCGCCGTGAGAGGGCGGCGTACTAGGCCGCTATACGATGGGGCCGTTCGCGACTGGACGAGTATGGCATAGGTGCCGAGCGGATTCCAAAACGACTGCCTCGGCACGCGACCCCCTCTCCTCCGCGGCCGCTCAGGGCGCCGGAGCGAGCACGCGCAGCGCCCCCGGCTCGACCGTGACGTCGATCGGCAGCGGCGCGATGCGCTCGCCGTCGGCGTACGCGACGATGCCGTCGGCCTCGATGCGGATGCTGCGCCCGCGCCGCATGATCACGCGCGGGTCGGTCACGTGCGTGCCCGCGAACACGCGCGGGAAGATGCGCAGGAACGCCAGCCGCCCGAGGGGGCGCACGATCATGACGTCGAGCAGGCCGTCGTCGAGCAGCGCGTCCGGTGTGACGCGCATGCCGCCGCCGAGCGAGGTGTTGTTGCCGACTGAGACGAGCAGCGCGCGCTCGCGCAGCTCCTCCCCGTCGATCACGAGCCGGTACGCGATCGGGCGCAGCCGGGCGAGCTCGATGAGCAGCGCGACCGTGTAGCGGCTGCGGCCGCGCGGGCGGCGCAGGCGGTTCGCGCGCTCGTTGACGATCGCGTCGAAGCCGGCCGAGAGCACGCACGCGAAGCGGCGGGAGCCGCCGGGGCGGCCGGCCCCGCCGATCGAGGCGGTTCCGGCGGTGCCGGTGGTGCCGGCGGGCGACGCGGTGCCGTGATCGATGCGGGCCGCGTCGATGACGCGGGGGCCGTGATCGAGGGCGTCGAGCATCCGCTCGATCGCCGCCTCGGGGTCGTTGAGGGGGATGCCCAGCCCGCGCGCCATGTCGTTGCCGGTGCCGCTCGGCACGATGCCCAGCCGGGTGCCCGTGCCGGCGGTGAGCTCGACGCCGAGGTTGACCATGCCGTCGCCGCCGACCACGACGAGGGCGTCGACTCCGGAGGCGAGCCTGGCCGCGGCGGCAGCCCGCACCGCCTCGAGGCTCGGCTCGACGAGCTCGTGCACGACGTGCCCGCGCTCGCGCAGGAGGGCGACCACGCGAGGGCCGACCTCGCGGCCGCGACCGAAGGAGGCCGTGGGGTTGATCGCCACCGCGAGCGTGCGCACCGTCGTCACACCTGCCGATTATGGGGGCGGAACGGTCGTGCGCGGCGCGCGGCGGGCATCCGCCCGGTCGGCGCGTCGCGGCGCGTCAGCTGCCGCGGTTGTTCTGCAGCTCGAAGACGGCGAGCAGCTCGGCGACGGCCCTCTCGCGCTCGTCGCCGCCGGCGTCGAACATGTCGGTCACGTGCGTGCGCAGGTGGTTCTCGACGAGCAGCTTGTTGAGGCTGCGCAGGCTCTTCTGGATGGCGAGCGACTGCGTGATGATGTCGACGCAGTACTCGTCGGCCTCGATCATGCGCTCGATGCCGCGCATCTGGCCCTGCAGGATCCGCGCGCGGTGGAGTGAGCGCTTCTTGATGTCGTCGATCATCCGGTAAGCGTACCCCCCGGGGGTACCGGTGCGGTAGGGGCGCGCACACGGCTGGCGCGAGTACCGTGACGGCATGATCCTCACCAAGCACGAGCACGCCTGCCTGGAGCTCGAGAAGGAGGGCGCGCGTCTCGTCGTCGACCCCGGCCTGTTCGCCGCCCCCTTCGACGCCCCCGGCCTCGTCGCCGTCGTCGTCACGCACGAGCACGCCGACCACGTCACGCCCGAGCACCTCGACCGGCTCCTCGCCGCCTCCCCCGACGCCGCCCTCTTCGCGCCCGCCGGTGTCGCCGCCGCGCACCCGGGCTACGACTGGCAGGTCGTCGCCGCGGGGGATGCCCGTGAGGCGGGGCCGTTCCGGCTCGCCTTCTCGGGCGGTCGGCACGCGGTCATCCACGCGAGCATCCCCGTCATCGACAACCTCGGCGTCATGATCGACGACGCGCTGTACTACCCGGGCGACTCGTTCACCGACCCCGGCGTGCCGGTCGACGTGCTCGCGGTGCCGGCGAGCGCGCCGTGGCTCAAGATCGGCGAGGTCATGGACTACCTGAACGCGGTGCGGCCGCGCCGGGCGTTCCCGACGCACGAGCGGGTGAACTCCGACGCGGGCAACGCGATGGCGAACGGGCGCATCCAGCACGTCGTCGAGCAGCACGGCGGGCGCTTCTTCCCGCTCGTCGCGGGCGACGCGCTCGAGGTCTAGGGAGCGACGCTCGCCGGGACGGCGACGGCGCGGGTGCGCCGACGCGCGTCGCGCCGAGCCGTAGCCAGCACAACCCCCGCGGCGACCGCGGTGAGCGCGGCGGTGGCGATCGCGAGCGACAGCGTGAGGGCATCCGGCGCGACGATCGACTGCCCGCGCAGGGCCTGCTGCGTCACGTTCGCGACGACCGCCGCGAACGCCGCCGCGCCCACGAGCACGAGGCGTCGGCGCACCTCAGCCGAGGCGAGCACGCGTGCGCGTCGGGCGGCGAGCTCGAGCAGCAGCGCGAGCAGCGGCAGCGCCTGCAGCGCGTGCATGCCGACGAAGTGAGGGATGCGCAGGTCGCCGGCGACCGTGCTCCAGCCGAGCAGCGGCAGGCCGGGGCCACCATCGGGCAGGCCGACGGTGTGCGCCCCGGCGACGCCTTGGAAGTCGGCCAGCTGAGCGCTCGTCGGCCCCGTCATGAGGAACCCGAGCGCGAGTCCCACGAGCGACAGCAGGATGCCCGCCCGCAGTGACGCCCGACGGGCCGCGTCGGCGCCGGGGCTGCGCCACAGCACGACCCCTGCGACGAGCGTGGCGACCCACAGCGTCGTGATCGCGCTCGCCATGATCGACCACGCCGTCGTCGCGAGCGGCGTGTCGACCATGAAGTGGCTGCGCAGGCCCGCCGCGGCGAAGCCGACGATGATGACGAGCTCGATCGCGAGGGTCACGGCGATGACCGTGCCCGCCCACCACGCGATTCGCCGGGTGCGACGGCGGCCCGGCAGCGCCGTGAGGTGCCCGAGCAGCCACGCCCACGTCGCGGCGTAGATCGTGCCCGAGATCGCGAACTTCAGCGGCTTCTCCCACAGCGGCCGGCCGACGAGCTCGCGGCCGTCGACCGCGTAGCCGACCGCGGCGACGATCGTCAGCACGGCCAGGGCCGCCGCGAGCGCGAGCAGCGGCCGGTGCCACTGCTGCGGCGGCAGGTCGAGCCGCCAGTCGGGCCGCCAGTCGGCGCGCCCGGTGAGCGTCAGGTCGCCATCGGCGTCGTGGTCGTGGTCGTGGGTGAATGCTCGGGTCTCGTTCAGCACGGCGTGTCCTGTCGGTCGTGGTCGAGGTCGGGGGCGGGGAACCGCTCGAGCGAGGCGTGCTCCTGGGCCGCTCGGCGCAGCCCCGCGGCGAGCGCGTCGCCGAGCACGGTGCCGACGATGACGACGTCGACCATCTCGGTGCGGTCGCCGCGCGAGCGCTCGCCCGCCGCGGCGACGGCGGCGAGGTCGGCGCGGGCCACGAGCTCGGCGGCGTCGGCGTAGGCGTCGAGGGCCTCCAGCAGAGCATCCTGGCCGAGAGCGACGTAGGCGTCGAGGACGCGGGCGGCCATGGCGAGCCCGGGGTTCTCGCGGTGCACACGCCAGCCGCGGCGCGCGCAGAGCTCGTCGATCAGGCGGCGGCCGGTGCCGCTCGGCGACTCTTCCTCCGGAGCGCTCGAGGGCGCGAGACGCTCGGTCACGGCGCGCTGGGCGATGCCAAGAACGGAGTGCACGGGCAGGTCGTCGCGTTGCATCGCCGAGACGACCTCGGCGGCGCGGGCGACAGGCAGCCCGCCGACGTCGATGAGCGCCCGGACGAGGCGCACGCGATTGATGTGACTCTCGTCGTACTGCGCCTGATTGGGGCTCGTGCGCTCGCCGGCGTGCAGCAGGCCCTCGCGCAGGTAGAACTTCAGCGTCGGCACCGGGGTGGCCGTCGCCGTGCTCAGCTCGCTCATCCTCATGTGGATAGCGTAACTATCGATAGTGCTGATGTCTATACCTGGATGCTGTCGCGCGCAGGGACGAGCATCCGCCCCGCGTCAGGCGCGATCGAGCGCGTCGATGTAGCGCAGCACGATGCCCTCACGCAGCGCCCACGGCGAGATCGTGAGCGTCGGCACGTCGAAGACCTTCATCGCCGTGCGCAGCAGGATGGCCCCGGCGAGGATCTGGTAGCCGCGCTCGGGCGTGATGCCGGGCAAGTACTGCCGCACCTCCGAGGGCATCTCGCGCAGGGTCGGCTCCCACTCCTTGAGGCCTTCGTAGCGGATTGGCGCCGCCTCGCCCGTGAGCGGGTCGGCGGGACCGCCGACGAGCCTGCCGAGCGAGCGGATCGTCTTCGACGTGCCGACGACGCGCGTCGGCCGGGGCCGGTCGGCGAAGACCGTGTCGCGCGCTTCGGTGAAGACGGCGCGGGCGTGCGCGCGCAGGGCGGAGACGGCCTCGCGGGCGGGCGGGGCGTCGCGCAGGTGGTTGATCGTGACGCGGCCGGCGCCGAGGGGCAGCGAGACCTGCACGTCGGGGTACTCGTCGGCACCCTGCGCGATCTCGAACGAGCCGCCGCCGATGTCAAACAGCAGGATCTCGCCCGCCGACCAGCCGAACCAGCGCCGCACGGCGAGCATCGTGATGCGCGCCTCGTCGTCGCCCGAGAGCACCTGCAGCTCGACGCCCGTCTCGCGGGCGATGCGCGCGAGCACCTGCTCGCCGTTGGCGGCCTCGCGGATCGCCGAGGTCGCGGTCGAGATGACGTCGTCGACGCCGATCTCGGCGACCGTCGCCGCCGCGCTGCCGATCGCGTCGATGAGCAGTCGCTGGCCCTCCTCGACGATCGCGCCCTCGGCGTCGAGGAACCGCATGAGCCGCAGCGTCGAGCGCTCGGAGTGGTACGGCACAGGGCTCGCGCCGGGGTGCGCGTCGACGACGAGCAGGTGGACGGTGTTCGAGCCGACGTCGATGACTCCGAGGCGCATGCCTGCAGGCTACGCGGAGAGGAGGACTTGCTGGGGTACCTGGACTCGAACCAAGAACAACTGAACCAGAATCAGCCGTGTTGCCAATTACACCATACCCCACCGGGGTATCGCGGGCCGGGGCCCTCGATCGCCGGGAGGCCCGCGAGCGGGCCGAGAAGCGAGTTTACCCTACCGGGTGAGCGGGCACGAACGCGGGCCTCCGCCCGGGCGCGCCCCGGGCATCCGACGCCCTGAGCAGTGGGGGCTCACTCGACGCTCACGACGATCTCAGCCCCGCAGTACGCCTCGGGGAAGCACACGATGTCGACGCGCGTGGGCAGCCCGATGCGGTCGCCCGTGCCCGTCGAGAGTGGCTGCTGCACGCCCGACTGCTGGGCCGCGACGACAAGATCGGTGAGAGTGCCGGGCTCGAGCGGCGCGAAGCCGAAGCGCTCGGCGCTGTCGTTCGCGAACGCCTCGACGTCGCGGAAGGTCGGGAAGGCGCCAGCGGCTCCCCCGCGCGTCGGCTGAATGCGCAGCTCGCGAACGGCCCCGCCCTCGGTCACGATCGCGAACGCCGGCGTCGTGAAGCGCGCCCCGCGCTCGCCCGACGTCGTGAGCAGCACCAGCCGGTAGTCCAGATCCTGCGGGTGCGGCCCGATGACGAGCTCACCCTCGGCGGGCAGCCCGAGCGGCTCGGTCTCGACGGGCAGCTCGCGCAGATCGAGGCGCGGGATGCGCTGCTCGTCGATGTACGCCAGCCCCTCCTCGGTGAACACCGAGAAGTTGAGCTCATCGACCTCGTCGGTCTCGGCCGGGCCGGGCCCTGCCTGCAGCCGGGGTCCCTCGGTCACGGCGAAGATGACGACCCCCACGATGACAATCGACAGCAGCACGGCCGGGATCCACCGCGCCCACGCGGGAACCCGTGAGGGGAAGTCGGACATCCCGCCAGCCTAGCCGCGGCGCGCCGACGCGACCCGCCCCTCCCCCAGCCTCGCTCCCGCGCCGCGCGCTACGGTAAGAGCCGTGCCGCGCCCGACCGCCTCCCGCCGCCGAGCCGTGGTCGTCGCCGTCGCCGCGGCCCTCGCCGCGCTCGCGGGCGCGATGCTCGCGGCGCGGGCGTTCCTCGACAGCCCGGCCGGGGCATCCTTCATCAGCACCTACCCGGGCGCGTACGACCCGCCGCCCGGCACCCCCGAGGGGTTCCCCGCCTGGCTGCGCTGGACGCACTGGCTCAGCGCCTTCTTCCTGCTCTTCATCGTCAGCTCGGGCCTGCACCTGCGCGCCGGGCAGCGCCCGCCCGCGTTCGTGACGCGGCGCACCCTCGGCCCGATCGTCGCCAGGAATCCGGCCCGACTCGGCCTGCACGCGTGGTGGCACATGATCGTCGACACGCTCTGGGTCGCGACCGGCGTCGTCTACGTCATCGCCCTCGTCGCGAGCGGGCACTGGCAGCGGCTCGTGCCCACCGACCTCGCCGTCGTGCCGAACGCGCTCTCGTCAGCGCTGCAGTACCTCGCCCTCGACTGGCCCGACCACGACACCTGGACGCGCTACAACAGCCTGCAACAGCTCTTCTACGCGGCCACCGTCGTCATCGCCTCGCCGCTCGCGCTCGTCACCGGACTGCGCCTGTCGCCGGTGTGGCCGAAGCGGTGGATGCGCGCCCGCGGGCCGCTCGGCGACGCCGCGGCTCGCCGCACCCACCGCCTCGTGCTCTGGTACTTCGTGGCCTTCACCGTGGCGCACGTCGCGCTCGTGCTGCTCACGGGAGCGCGCGAGAACCTCAACGGCATCTACGCCGGCGTCGACGACGCCGAGAGCTGGCTCGGGGTCGGGCTCTTCGCGCTCTCCACGGGCGTCATGGCCGCGGCGTGGGCGCTGCTGCGGCCGCCCGCGCAGATCGCGATCGCGCAGAAGGTCGCCGACGTGCGGGTCTTGCCCGCGCCGCCGGCGACGGCGAAGCGCTAGGCCTGCTGCAGGCTGTCGCGCAAGCGCCGCAGGCGGGCGAGCGTCGAGTCGCGGCCGAGGAGCTCCATCGACTCGAACAGCGGCGGGCTCACGCGGCGACCCGAGACGGCGACGCGCAGCGGCCCGAACGCGACCTTCGGCTTGAGGCCGAGCCCGTCGATGAGCGCCGTGCGCAGGGCGGCCTCGATGCCCTCCGGCGTGTACTCCTCGAGCCATTCGAGGGCGCCGATGCCGGCCTCGAGCACGGCGACCGCGTCATCGCCGAGCGAGGCGCGAGCATCCGCCTCGATCTCGAGGTCGTCGTCGGCCGTGAACAGGAAGCCGACCATGCCCGGCACCTCGCCGAGCAGGCCCACGCGCTCCTGCACGAGCGGGGCGGCCTTCGCCAGCAGCTCCCGCTCCTTCGGGCGGGGAACGTCGTTGAATAGGCCCGCCCCGCTGCAATAGGGGATGCTCCGCTCGACGAACTCCTCGAGCGGCAGTCGCCGCACGTGGTCGCCGTTGATGGCCTCGGCCTTCTTCTGGTCGAACCGCGCCGGGTTGGGGTTGACGTCGCGCACGTCGAAGGCGGCGACGAGCTCGTCGAGCGTGAAGACGTCGCGGTCGTGGCTGAGCGACCAGCCCAGCAGTGACAGGTAGTTGAGCAGGCCCTCGGGGATGAACCCGCGGTCGCGGTGGTGGAAGAGGTTCGACTGCGGGTCGCGCTTGCTGAGCTTCCTGTTGCCCTCGCCCATGACGAACGGCAGGTGCCCGAACTGCGGGATGGCCTCGGCCACGCCGATGTCGATGAGCGCGTGATACAGCGCGATCTGGCGCGGCGTCGACGACAGCAGATCCTCGCCGCGCAGCACGTGCGTGACGCCCATGAGCGCATCGTCGACGGGGTTCACGAACGTGTAGAGCGGGGCGCCGTTGGGGCGCACCACGACGAAGTCGACGAAGCTGCCCGCCGGGAAGGTGATGTCACCGCGCACGAGGTCGGTGAAACTCAGCGCCGTGTCGGGCACGCGCAGGCGCAGCGCCGGCTGGCGGCCCTCGGCGCGGTACGCCTCGCGCTGGGCCTCGGTGAGCTCGCGCTCGGCGTTGTCGTAGCCCATCTTCGGGTCGCGGCCTGCGGCGATGTTGCGGGCCTCGATCTCCTCCGGCGTGAGGTACGACTCGTACAGGTGGCCGGCATCCTTGAGCTTCTGGATGATCTCGGCGTAGATCTCGCCGCGCTGCGACTGGCGGTAGGGCGCCTGCGGGCCGCCGACCTCGACGCCCTCGTCCCAGTCGATGCCGAGCCACCGCAGCGCGTCGAGCAGCTGGTGGTAGCTCTCCTCGCTGTCGCGCGCCGCGTCGGTGTCCTCGATGCGGAAGATCAGCTTCCCGCCCGTGTGGCGCGCGTACGCCCAGTTGAACAGGGCGGTGCGCACGAGGCCGACGTGAGGCGTGCCGGTCGGCGAGGGGCAGAAGCGCACGCGGACATCGCTGCCCGTGGCGGTGGAGAAGGCGGGAGTGGTCATCGCCTGCGATCCTACCGGCGGGGTGCGGCGCCTCCCGCGGCCCGGGGGGTGAGCGCGAGCAGGGCGACGACGACCGCGACGAGGCCGAGCGTCACGAACGAGAGCCCCGAGTACCCGAGCGCGGCGAGGGTCGGGCCGGCGAGCAGGCCGCCGACGGCGCCGCTGCCGCTCATGAGCAGGTCGCTGCGGCCCTGGATGACCGGCCGCCGCTCGGGCGCGGTCGACTCGGTGAGCAGCGCGCTGCCGGCGACGGTCGAGGCGCTCCAGCCGAGGCCGAGCAGGATGAGCCCTGCCACCACGGCCGCCTCGCTCTCGGCGCCGAGCGCGGTGAAGAGCAGGCTCGCCACGAGCAGCGCCTGCCCGATGAGGATCGTCCACCAGCGCCCGAGCCGGTCGGCGAGGATGCCGAAGACCGGCGAGAGCGCGTACATGCCGGCGATGTGCAGGCTGATCGTGAACCCGACGATCACGAGGCTCGCGCCGTGATCGGTGAGGTGCACGGGCGTCATCGCCATGACGCTCACCATCGTCGCGTGGCTGAGGGCGAGCGCGACGAGCGCGAGGCGGATGCCCGCGCGGTCGCTGCGCGCCGCCTCGGCCACCGACTCCCCCGCCTCGGCCGCTGCCGCCGCGGCATCACGGGCGAGCTGCAGCGCCAGCCGCAGCGGGTCAGGGCGCAGCGCCACGAGGTAGAGGGTCGCCGCCGCGACCTGCGCGATGACGGTGAACAGGAACGGGCCGGAGAGCGGTGGCAGCCCGATGGCCGCCCCGAGGGTCTCGCCGGGGCCGATGAGGTTGGGGCCGCTCACGGCGCCGACGGTCGTCGCCCAGACGACGAGCGAGAGGTCGCGGCCGCGCGTCGCGGGCGCGGCGAGGTCGGAGGCGGCGAAGCGCGACTGGAGGTTCACGGCCGTGCCGACGCCGATGAGCATGATGCCGACGAGCAGCAGCGGGAAGCTCGGCAGCCCCGCGGCGACGATCGAGAGCACCGCACCGGTCGCGGCGGTCAGGGCGCCCGTCGCGAGGGCGGTCGCGCGCCCGGCCCGGCCGGCGAGCCGCGCGAGCGGGATGGCGGCGAGCGCGGCGCCGAGGGTCGCCATCGTGGCGGCGAGGCCGCTGTAGGCGGGCGAGCCCGAGACCTCGGCGGCGAGGATGGCGCCGATGCTGAGGGTCGAGCCCATGCCGAGGCCGGCGAGCACCTGCCCCGCCATGAGGGTCGAGCGCACGCGGCGCTGCACGCGAGCAACGTCGACCGCCGCGACCGTCGCCGGGGCCGGAGGGGCGGAGCTCATGGCTCCATCATGCTCCTGCCGAGCATCCGCCGCGTGCACGACGGTCGCGAGCGCGACCGCGCGAATCAGAAGTCTCGGTCGTCGCGGTTCTTCGCCGGGTTGCTGAGCGTGCCGAGGCCCTCGATCGTGATGTCGACCGTCTGGCCGTCGACAAAGCCGCCGAGGCCGTCAGGCGTGCCGGTGAGGATGAGGTCGCCGGGCAGCAGGGTCCACACGTCGCTGATGAACTCGATCAGCTCAGGGATCTTGTGCAGCAGGTCGGCCGTGTTGCCCTTGCGCCGCAGCTCACCGTCGACGAAGGTCTCGATCTCGAGGTTCGTCGGGTCGATCTCGGTGTCGATGTAGGGGCCGATCGGGCAGAACGTGTCGTAGCCCTTCGCGCGCGCCCACTGGCCGTCGGCGAACATGACGTCGCGCGCCGAGACGTCGTTGGCGATCGTGAAGCCGAACACGACGTCGCGCCAGTTCTCGGCCTTGACGCGCTTGGCGACCGAGCCGATGACGATCGCGAGCTCGCCCTCGTGCACGATGCGGCCGTCGACCGGCGGGATGACGATGGCGTCGCCCGGGCCGACGACGGCGGTGTTGGGCTTGAGGAAGATGAGCGGGTTCGGCAGGGCGTCGTGCCCCATCTCCTTGGCGTGGGCGGCGTAGTTCATGCCGACGCAGACGACCTTCGAGCGCGGGATGACCGGCGCCAGGATCTTCGCGTCCTTCAGCGGCACCCGCTCGCCGGTCGTGTCGTAGCCGTGGTACATCGGGTCGCCCGAGAGCACGACGAGCTCGTCGTCGTCGACGATGCCGTAGCGGGGCGTTCCGTCGGTGCTGAAGCGCGCGATCTTCACCGTGCGAGCCTACCTTCTGTTCAGTCCTGCTTCATGCGTTCGCATCGAGTGCCCGCGGCCGCGAGCGGTCGCCGGCGCGAGACCGCGGGCGGATGCTCAGGCGGGGGTGACGACGTACGTCGCCGTGACCTCGCCCTGAGCATCCGTCGCGACCGAGAGGTCGACGCGGTACGAGCCCGACGTGAAGGCGCCGTACCCGCTGGCGTCGTCGCTCGAGACCCCGCTGCCGGCGAAGCCCGCCGCCTCGAGGGCGGCCGCCGCCTCGTCGAACTGCGCGGCGCTCGACAGGCGCGTGCGCACGACCCAGCCCGAGCCCTCGGGGCCCGCTCCCCCGCCGAGCACCTCGCCCGTGAGCGGCACCTCGCTCGGGAAGCTCGAGGGCGCCTCGCCGTCGGTCGTCAGCTCGACGCCGCCGAGCACGTCGTCGACGAGCCCGCGGATCGACTCGTCGATGCCCGAGGTGATCTGCTCGACGCCCTGGTCGACGAGCCCCTCGACGATGTTGTCGATCGGGGTGCCCGTCGCGCAGCCGCTCGCGCCGAGCGCGAGGGCGCCCGCGAGCGCGGCGGCGGCCAGTCGAGCGGTGCGGGGGCGACGGGTCATGAGTCCTCCTGGGGTCAGGCGTTCTGCTTCTTCAGGCGCGAGGCGGCGCGGGCGCGCAGCGTCTGGTCGAGCTCGACCTTGCGGATGCGCACCTTCTCGGGTGTTACCTCGACGCACTCATCCTCGCGGGCGAACTCGAGGCACTCCTCGAGCGTCAGCTGACGAGGCGGTGTGAGGCGCTCGAGCTCCTCCGCCGTCGACGAGCGGATGTTGTTGAGCTTCTTCTCCTTGGTGATGTTGACGTCCATGTCGTCGGCGCGCGAGTTCTCGCCCACCACCATGCCCTCGTAGACCTCCTCCGTGGGGTTCACGAAGAACGTCATGCGCTCCTGCAGGGCCATCATCGCGTTGCTCGTCACGACGCCCGCGCGGTCGGCCACGATCGAGCCGTTGTTGCGCGCGACGATCGACCCGGCCCACGGCTCGTAGCCGTGCGCGATCGCGTTCGCGATGCCCGTGCCGCGGGTCGTCGTGAGGAACTCCGTGCGGAAGCCGATGAGGCCGCGGCTCGGCACGATGAACTCCATGCGCACCCAGCCGGTGCCGTGGTTCGACATGCCCTCCATGCGGCCGCGACGAGCGGCGAGCAGCTGCGTGATCGCACCCAGGTACTCCTCCGGAGCGTCGATGGTCAGGTGCTCGAAGGGCTCGTGCAGCTTGCCGTCGATGGTCTTCGTGACCACCTGCGGCTTGCCGACGGTGAGCTCGAAGCCCTCGCGACGCATGTTCTCGACGAGGATCGCCAGGGCGAGCTCGCCACGACCCTGCACCTCCCACGCGTCGGGGCGGCCGATGTCGACCACGCGGATCGACACGTTGCCGATGAGCTCGCGGTCGAGGCGATCCTTCACCATGCGCGCGGTGAGCTTGTGGCCCTTGACCTTGCCCACGAGCGGGCTCGTGTTGGTGCCGATCGTCATCGAGATCGCCGGCTCATCGACCGTGATGGCCGGCAGCGGGCGGATGTCGTCGGGGTCGGCGATGGTCTCGCCGATCGTGATCTCCTCGATGCCGGCGATCGCGACGATGTCGCCCGCCGCGGCCGACTCGGCCGGGTAGCGCTCGAGCGCGCGAGTCTTCAGCAGCTCGGTGATGCGCATCTGGCTGTGCGTGCCGTCGTGGCGCACCCACGCGACCTGCTGACCCTTCTTCAGGGTGCCGTTGAAGATGCGCAGCAGGGCGATGCGGCCGAGGAAGGGGCTCGCGTCGAGGTTCGTGACGTGCGCCTGCAGCGGGTGCTCGTCGTCGTAGGTCGGCGCCGGGATGTGCGAGAGGATCGCCTCGAACAGCGGCTCGAGGTCGTCATTGTCGGGCAGCTGGCCGTCGGCCGGGCGGGTGCGGCTCGCGGCGCCCGCGCGACCCGAGGCGTAGATCACCGGCAGGTCGAGGATCGCGTCGACGTCGAGGTCGGGCACCTCATCCTGCAGGTCGCTCGCGAGGCCCAGCAGCAGATCGTGGGTCTCCTCCTCGACGGCCTCGATGCGGGCATCCGGCCGGTCGGTCTTGTTGACCAGCAGGATGACCGGCAGCTTCGCCGCGAGCGCCTTGCGCAGCACGAAACGGGTCTGCGGCAGCGGGCCCTCGCTCGCGTCGACGAGCAGCACGACGCCGTCGACCATGCTGAGGCCGCGCTCGACCTCGCCGCCGAAGTCGGCGTGGCCGGGGGTGTCGATCACGTTGATCGTGATCTCCTGCCCGCCGGCGTGCTTGCCGGTGTAGGTCACCGCCGTGTTCTTTGCGAGGATCGTGATGCCCTTCTCGCGCTCGAGGTCGTTGGAATCCATCGCGCGCTCGTCGACGTGGGCGTGCGCGGCGAACGACCCCGTCTGACGGAGCATCGCGTCGACGAGGGTGGTCTTGCCGTGGTCGACGTGGGCGACGATCGCCACGTTGCGCAGGTCGGAGCGGGTGGCGAGCGCCATAAACAGAAGCCTTCGTTCGGGGAGGAGTGGTGGCTCAGGCACGACAGAGAGGGCCGAGCAGCGCGACCAGTCTACCGGGCGCCCTGCGGCGGCCCGTCGGTCGGCCTGCTCGGCCCCCTGCGTGCGTTCGTGATGGTGGCGGATGCCCGGCGCGCGCCGAGCATCCGCTCATGCCCTACAGCCCTGCCCGCCGGCTCTCGCGACGCTCGCGCTGCGCGATCGGGTCGGGCAGCGGCACGGCCGCGATGAGGCGCTGCGTGTACGCCTCCTTCGGGCTGCGCAGGATCTCGTCGCGCGTGCCCTGCTCGACCAGGCGCCCGCGGTGCATGACGGCGATGCGGTGCGCGAGCATGTCGACGACGGCGAGGTCGTGGCTGATGAACAGGCACGCGAACTGCAGCTTCTGCTGCAGCTCCTGCAGCAGGTCGAGGAACCGGGCCTGCACCGAGACGTCGAGCGCGCTCGTCGGCTCGTCTGCGATGAGCAGCTCGGGCGCGAGCGAGAGGGCGCGGGCGATGCCGACGCGCTGGCGCTGACCGCCGGAGAGCTCGTGCGGGTAGCGGTTGCGGTAGCTCGTGGGCAGCTCGACCGAGGTCAGCAGCTCCTGCACGCGCTTGTCGAGCTCCTTGCCCTCCGCCTCGCCCGCGAGCAGCAGCGGCTCGCCGATGGACTCGCCGATGGGCATGCGGGGGTTGAGGCTCGAGCCCGGATCCTGGAAGACGATGCCGGCCTTCCGGCGCAGCGCCTTGAGCTCCTTCGTCGTGCCGGCCGAGATGTCGATGCCGGCCGAGATGAGCGTGCCGCTCTTGATTGGCAGCAGACCGACCGCGGCGCGGCCCAGCGTGGTCTTGCCGGAGCCCGACTCGCCCACGAGGCCGACGATCTCGCCCGGGTAGACGTCGAGGTTGATCTCGTCCGCGGCGCGGAAAGCCGGCACCCGACCGCGCTTGGGGTACTCGATCGCGACGTCCTGGAACGACAGCACGGGCGTCGCGGCCGTCGACGGCGCGGGGCGCGCGTCGCCCGCCTCGCTGACCTCGAGGCCAAGGTGCGGCACCGAGGCGAGCAGCGACTGCGTGTACGGATGCTGCGGGCGCTGGAAGATGTCGAGCGCCGCTCCCTGCTCCACGGCCTCGCCGTTCTTCATCACCATGATCGAATCGGCGAGGTCGGCGACCACGCCCATGTCGTGCGTGATGAGCACGATCGCGGAGTCGAGGCGCGTGCGCAGGCTGCGCAGCAGCTCGAGGATCTCGGCCTGCACGGTGACGTCGAGCGCCGTCGTCGGCTCGTCGGCGATGAGCAGCACTGGGTCGCACGAGATCGACTGGGCGATCATGGCGCGCTGGCGCTGGCCGCCGGAGAGCTGGTGCGGGTACTTGTTGAAGGCTGTCGCCGGGTCGGGCATCTCGACCTTCTCGAGCAGCTCGATCGCGCGCTCCTTCGCCTGCTTCGGCGTCATGTCGAAGTGCGTGCGCAGCGTCTCGACCATCTGGAACCCGATCGTGTACACGGGGTTCAGCGCCGTCATGGGCTCCTGGAAGATGACGGCGATCTGGTTGCCGCGCACCTTGCGCAGCTCGCGGTTGTCGAGGTTCGCGATCTCGCGGCCGAGCAGCTTGATCGAACCCGTGATGCGCGCGGTCGGCGGCAGGAGGCCGAGCAGCGCCATCGAGCTCGAGCTCTTGCCGGAGCCGGACTCGCCGACGATCGCGAGCACCTCGCCGCGCTTGACGCGGTAGTCGAGGCCGACCGCGGCCGGGTAGTACTCGCCGTCGACCCAGAAGTCCACGCCGAGGTTCTCGACCTCGAGCACGGTCTCGACAGCGGTGGGGGTGGTGGTGCTCACGGGAGGTCCTTCCCTGCGTTCGGCATGCGGCGGTCTGCGAAGCTGGCAGCATGCGCTTCCAGCCGGCTGTCTTCCGTCCGCTGTTCGGCCGCGTGCTGACCGTCGTCATGACGGTGCTCGCCGCGGCGGGTCTGATGGGGTTCGTCGTCACGGGCGACCTCGAGGGCCTCGTGCGCTACGGCTGGTGGCTGGGCCTCATGGCCTACGGCACCGCCGTGCTGTTCTGGCTGCCGCGCGTCGACGTGCGCGAGGAGGCCGTCGTCGTGCGGAACCCCTTCGTGACGTGGGAGCTGCCCTGGACGGGCATCCAGCTCATCGACACGAAGTGGGCGCTCACCCTGCGGGCGGGCGGCCGTCGCATCGAGGCCTGGGCGGCGCCGGCCGGCAGCCGCTGGACCCCGATGACGCTCGGTCGCGACGACCTGCGCGTGAGCGAGTCGGCCCACGTTGCCGGCTCGATCCGCCCCGGCGATGCGCTCAACACCGACAGCGGCGCCGCGGCGAACGTGATCCGCCGCCACTGGGAGCAGCTGCGCGACGACGGCCTGCTGCGCCCCGAGGCGCCCGAGGCGCAGCCCCGGCGCACGCTGCACGTCGTGGAGCTCTCGGTGCTCGGCGGCCTCGTGGCGCTGTGCGCCGCGAGCCTCGTGCTCTGAGGCGGCTCGAGCGAGCTCGAGCATCAGGCGTCACCTCGTGAGCCGTGCGTCGGCCGGTCGTCCTCGCGCCGGTCGGGCGCCCCTCCCGGCGTGACGTCGCCGTCGACCTGCGTGTCACCGCCGCGCGTGCCCACGAGTACCTCGGCACGAGCGAGGTCATTGCGGTTCGCCGTGGCCCTCGCGAGCGCGCGGGCGCTGGGCAGGCGCTTCTGGCGCGGGTCGAACGCGTCGCGCAGACCGTCGCCGATGAAGTTGATGCACAGCGCGATCGCGATGATGAACACGCCGGGCCACCAGAACAGCCACGGGCGCGTGGCGAAGGCGGCCTGGTTGTCGCTGATGATCTTGCCGAGCGAGGTGTCGGGCGACTGCACGCCGAACCCGAGGAAGCTCAGGGCCGTCTCGAGCAGGATCGCCGCGGCCATGAGCAGCGTCGCGTTGACGATGATGACGCCGATCGCGTTCGGAAGGACGTGCTTGAAGATGATGCGGCGGTTGCTCGCACCGGCGACGCGCGCGGCGTCGACGAACTCGCGCTCGCGCAGGCTCAGCACCTCGGCGCGCACGAGGCGCGCGAGACCCGTCCAGGCGAAGAGACCGAGCACGATGGCGAGGGCGAGCGCACCCTGGTTGCCCACGGCCTTGCCGACGACGGCGCCGACGACGATCACGGGGATCGTGATGATGATGTCGGTGAAGCGCATGAGCACCGAGTCGCGCCAGCCGCGGAAGAAGCCCGAGACCGCGCCGATGACCGTGCCGATCGAGACGGCGATGACGCCGACGACGACCATGATGACGATCGACTGCTGCGTGCCGCGCATGACGACCGCGAAGATGTCGCGACCGACCTCGTCCTGACCGAAGGGGTGATCGCCGAAGCGGATGCCCTCGCCGCCGAGGAACTCGGGCACGAGGCTGAGCGTCGGCGCGCCGCCGTTCTGCGGGTCGGGGATCTGCGTCCAGTTCCACTGCCACCAGCCCGGCGTGCGCACGTCGATGCCGAAGAAGCTGAAGCTCAGGCCGACCGACGAGAACGCCGTGATGATGATGAAGGCCAGGACGACCATGGAGACGAGGGCGCCGCGGTGGCGGAAGAACCGCCGGCGGACGATCTGCCCCTGGCTGAGGCCCTCGACCTCCTTCAGCTCGAGGTTGTTCTCGGCGTCGGTCACGCTGCCAGGCGTGTGATCCGGCTCGAAGGTGGGGTTGTTCGTCATCAGTTCACTCGGATTCGCGGGTCGAGGGCGGCGTAGACGAGGTCGGCGATCAGGTTGAAGAGGATCGCGAGCCCGCCGACGACGACGAAGAAGGCCATGACGGGGTTGGGGTCGACGTCTTCCAGACCGTTCTGGAACAGCTGCCCCATGCCGGTCCAGCCGAAGACGCGCTCGGTGATGACCGCGCCGCCGACGATGCCGCCGATGTCGAACGCGACGATCGTCGCGATCGGGATGAGGGCGTTGCGGAAGGCGTGGCGGACCACGACCGTGCGCTCGGAGAGGCCCTTGGCCCGCGCCGTGCGGATGTAGTCCTGGTTGAGCACCTCGAGCAGGCTCGCGCGCGAGTAGCGCGTGTAGGTCGCGAACGAGATGAGGATCAGCGCGAGGGTCGGCAGCAGCAGGTGCGTGTAGATGTCGACGCCCTCGACCCACAGCGAGCCCTCGAGGTTCGGGGTCGATGCGCCAATGGTCGCGATCGGGCGACCGCGGATGCGCCCCGAGCTCGCGTAGTCGTCCCACACCATCATGAAGCGGTCGAGTGCGATGACGAACGCCGTGGTGATGCCGGTGAAGATCGCGACGCGGATGACCGGGCCGCGGTCGACGCCGCCGGCGAACCAGCCGATGGCGCCGCTCACGATGGCGGTGAGCACGGCGAGCCCCAGCAGCATCCACCACTCGGTCACGTAGAACGACAGGCTGAACTGGAAGGGGTAGTAGAGCGCGATGCCGAGGCCCGCGACGATGAGGGCCGCGATGAGCGCGCGACGGTTCTTGAGCCCGGTGATGAGCGCCGTGAACCCGAAGGCCGCGCCGATGCCCATGATCGCGACGCCGCCGATCGTGAGCGCCGGGTAGCTGAACCAGTTGGTGAGGTTCATCACCGTCAGGATGCCGGCGGTCGCGGCGAGCGCGATCGCGAAGGTGATGGCCTTGCGCTTGGTCGACCCCGGGATGATCGAGGCCCACAGCGCACCGGAGACCAGGGCGATGATGGCGACGGCGACGAGCGGCAGCTGCGACTGGGATTGCAGGAAGTCGTTGAACCCGATGGCCACGAACTGCTTCAGCAGCACGGCGACCCAGAAGATCGGGAGGGAGAAGAACAGGAACGACACGAACGTGACCGAGTAGTCGTAGCCCGAGTACTGACGCAGGGCCGTCGTGATGCCGACGATCAGACCGAGAAAGATCGCGACGATCGTCGAGATGGTCACGAGCTGGAGGGTCGAGCCGAGCGCCTGCTCGAGCAGCGCGTTGACGCTGCGCCCCTCGATGGTGACGCCGAAGTCGCCGCGCAGGAGCGCGCCGAACCAGATGAAGTACCGCAGCGGCGGCGGCACGTCGAGATTGAGCAGTCGCGTGCGCGACTCGATGAGCTGCTCCTTGTTGGGAGCCGTGCTCTGACGGAGTTCCTCGAGGGGGTCACCCGACAGCGCCACGAGGTTGTACATGAGGTACGTCGCGGCGAGGAGGACGAAGACGGAGGCGATGAGTCGCCGAATAACGAATGTGGCCATCGGAAATGGCACCCTACCTAACTGAAGATCTGGACGCACTCAGCGGTGGGGCGCTGGAGCCGCTGTGCGGCGGCTCCAGCGCCCCGGGTGCTGAGTCAGCTGACTGACGTGATCAGCCCGAGAGAGCCTCGGACCTACTCGGTCTCAGTCGGCGTCCAGTCCCAGATGTTCCAGAAGATCGTCGGCGAGATCGGGCCGGGGCTGACGCCCTCGACGCGGTCGCTGTACGCCGTGATTCCGGGGAACTGGAAGATGGTCAGACCGTAGTAGTCGTCCATCAGCAGCTTGTCGATCTGCAGCTGGATGTCGATCTGCTCCTGCGGGTCGAGAGCCGTGTCGAGCTCCTCGAGCAGCGCGTCAACCTCGGGGTTCGAGTAGAAGTTGAGGTTGTTGATGCCGCCCGTGCGGAACGTGGCCGAGCTGTTGGTCACACCGAGGCTCGTCGACTGCCAGCCGAAGAACACCGCGTCGTAGGCACCGGGGGTGCCGAGGAGGCCACCCCACTGGTCGCTGCCGCAGTCGGTCACGTTGAAGCCGGCCTGGTTGGCCGACTCCTGGATGAGCGCGAACTCGTTCACGCGGCGAGGGTTGTTCGTCGCGTAGAGGATGCAGACCTCAGGGTTCGTGACGCCGGCCTCGGCGAGGAGCGCCTGAGCGCCCTCGATGTCGACCTCACCGAACTGCTCGGCCATGCCGTTGTTCTCGACGGTCTCGTCGTAGCCGGGCGCACCGGGCACGAAGAGCTGCGAGTTGCGCACCTCGGCCTCGGGGTTGAGCGGCTTGATGAGCGTGTCGACGATCTGCTGGCGCGGGATGGTCTTCAGGAAGGCCTCGCGCACGAGCGGGTCGTTGAAGGTGCCGCTCTTCGACTGGTCGAACTGCAGGTCGATGTGCTCGTAGGTGCCCTCGATGCCGTTCAGGACGGTGATGCCGTCGAGCTCGGCGAGCGCGTCGGCCACGTCGGCGGTCGCCTGGGGGCTGATCACGTCGACCTCGCCGTTCGCGAGCGCCTGGACGGCCGCGAGCGGGTCGGTGATGAAGCGGACGGTGACCTCTTCGATCTGCGGGGTGTTGGCGCCCACGTAGTTCGGGTTGGCCTCGAGGGTGATGTACTGGTCGGCCACGAAGTCGGTGATCTGGTACGGGCCGTTGACGACGAGCAGGTTCGCGTCCTCCTCAGCCGGCATCTCGGTGAAGTTCCAGTCCGAGTTCCAGACCGACGAGATCGCGGCGAGGGCCTCCTGGTCCTCGTTCTGGATGGCCTCGACGAGCGCGTCCTTGGCCTCCTGCGCGTCCTCGATGCCGAGCGCGCGCTGCGCGACGACGTGCGCCGGCAGGCCCACGCCGAAGACGAGCTCCCAGTCGACGAAGATGTTGTCGTACTCGAGGGTGATGGTGCCGTCCTCGATCTCGGGCGTCTGCGAGACGTTCTCGAGGCCCCCGCCGAGCGCGCCGTCGAAGTAGACGACGTCCGTCGGGTAGTCGTCGGTGAACTCACCGGTCTCGGGGTCGGTGAACTCGCTCGGGTCGAACTCGGGGGTGTTCAGCACGCCCGAGTTGGCGGCCCACGCGAGCAGCATGTCGGCCTCGTCGACGGGCACCTCGTCCGACCACTGCACGCCATCGGCGATCGTGTACTCGACGACCAGCGGGTCCTCCGAGACGACCTCGTAGGTGCCGAACGACTCGTCCTGCTGCAGCTCGGGCGTGTTGTCGTAGTAGTTGAACGCACCGCTCGTCATGTAGACGATGTTCGCGTTCGCCGTGGCGTTACCGAACGAGGTGTTGCTGTTGTACGAGTAGAACGGCTGGTTCCACGCGACCGTGATCGAGCTGCCTTCGACGACCTCGGACTCCTGCTGCGGTGCAGCGCAGGCCGAGAGGACGAGAGCGCTCGCCGCGATCGTGGCCGCACCCGCTGCCCCGATTCTGCTGATTCGCAATTTTCCTCCTGTGCAAGATGGACGCGCGGCGGCACGGATGGGCGCGCCGTCACGCCTGTTGGCTATGACCCTAGAGAGGGGCACAGCGCCAGGCCAAACCCTAAGCGCATTCGTTACACACCGGTAACGACATTCGAGCAATCCTGTGCACGAGTACGGATCATTGCGTCACCCGGCCCTCACCAAGCACGATCGTTGCGTCGACCGCGCGGGAGTGGCGCGACTGCGCGCTTCCGCGAGGCGTCAGTCGAGCATCCGTCGCCTTCGGGTTTGTCGGGGTGCGCCAATGAGCGGCGGCGTTCGGGCACGTGCGCTCCCCCGATCGCACAACGTCGCTCGTCCGCGCGCAGGGTGCGACGAGGTTCGCGCGGGATACTGGCGCCGTGACCTCGACGCCCTCCGACGATCGCGCGCCGGGCCTCCCCTCGCGCCGTCGGCTGCGGGCGGAGATCCTGCTCGTGCTCGGGCTCTCGCTCGGCGCGAGCGCGGTCTACTCGATCGTCGCGATCGCCGAGCGCGTCACGCGCGACGTGCCGCTGGCCCAGCAGACCGCGACCATCAACCGGCCGCGAGCGGAGCGCGAGGTCTTCGACCTCATCTACCAGCTGCTCGGGGTCTTCTTCGACCTCGTGCCCGTCGCGCTCGTGGCCTTCCTGCTCTGGAGCACCGCGCGACCCCACCTGCAGCGGCTCGGCATCGACGGCTCGCGGCCGTGGCGCGACACGCGCGACGGGCTCGGGCTCGCCCTGCTGATCGGCGTGCCGGGCCTCGGCGTGTACCTGCTCGGGCGCGAGCTCGGTCTCACCGTCACCGTCGTGCCCACGGCGCTCGACACCTACTGGTGGACGGTGCCCGTGCTGCTGCTCGCCGCCGTGCGCGCCGGCGTCACCGAGGAGGTCATCGCCGTCGGCTACCTGTTCGCCCGGCTGCGCGACCTGCGCTGGAGCCCGTGGGCGATCATCCTCACGAGCGCGCTCCTGCGGGCGACGTATCACCTCTACCAGGGGTTCGGGGCCTTCATCGGCAACTTCGTGATGGGCATCGTGTTCGGCTGGATCTACACCCGCACGGGCCGCGTGCTGCCGCTCGTCATCGGCCACACGGTCATCGACGCTGTGATCTTCGTGGGATACCCCTGGGCGGCGAGCGCGTTCCCGGAACTTCTCGGGTTGCCCGCCTAACCTCACGGCATGCCTCAGCCCGAGATCGGTCAGCTCGCGCCCGACTTCACCCTGCCCGGCGTCACGCTCGAGGGCACGGATGCCCAGCACCGGCTCTTCTCGCTGCGCGAGCACCGCGGCTCGCCCCTCGTGCTCGCGTTCTACCCCGCCGATGCCTCGCCCGGCTGCACGGCGCAGCTGTGCAACTACCAGAGCGAGCTCGCTGGCTTCGAGGCGCTCGGCGCCGAGGTCTGGGCGATCAGCCGCCAGTCGACGGCCTCGCACGAGTCGTTCGCCCGGCGCTCGAAGCTCGCGTTCCCGCTGCTCGCCGACGAGCGCGGCGACGTCGTCGACGCCTACGGGGTGTCGCTGTTCGGCGTCGGCGTGCGCCGCTCGGTGTTCGTGCTCGACGCCGAGGGGGTCGTGCGCTGGAAGCACGTGGCGCTCGTCGGCATGACGTACCAGAGCGCTGCGACGATCCAGGAGCAGCTCGCGCTGCTGCCCGGGGCGCGCGGGCTCGGCGGAGCATCCGCCGCTTCGTAGCCCGCGCGCCCGCGGTCAGCGCGCCGTCAGGCGAACGCTTCGATCGGCAAGCACGAGCAGACGAGGTTGCGGTCGCCGTACGCCTGGTCGACGCGGCGCACCGGCGGCCAGTACTTGTCGGCGCGCGTCGCCCCGAAGCCTCCGGAGCCGTCAGCGCCGTCGGCGACGAGCGACGCCGGGTACACGGCGAGCTCGCGCGAGTACGGGTGCTGCCACTCGCCGGCGATGACGCTCTCGGCCGTGTGCGGCGCGTTCACGAGCGGGTTGTCGTCAGCGGGCCACTCCCCCGCGGCGACGCGGTCAGCCTCGAGGCGGATGGCGATCATGGCCTGGATGAACCGCTCGAGCTCGGCCAGGTCTTCCGACTCAGTCGGCTCGACCATGAGCGTGCCCGCGACCGGGAACGACATGGTCGGGGCGTGGAAGCCGTAATCCATGAGGCGCTTCGCGACGTCGTCGTTGCCGATGCCCGTCGCCTCCTTCAGCGGGCGCAGGTCGAGGATGCACTCGTGCGCGACGAGCCCGTTCTCGCCCGCGTACAGCACCGGGTAGTGCTCGCGCAGCCGCAGCGCGACGTAGTTCGCGGCGAGCACGGCGTTGGCCGTCGCCTCCGTCAGCCCCTCGGCGCCCATCATGCGCGCGTAGGCCCACGAGATCGGCAGGATGCTCGCCGAGCCGTAGGGCGCCGCCGAGACGGGCGCGCCGCGGTGCTCGACCGTTCCCACGCCGCCGGTCGTCATGTCGAACGGCGGGTGCTGATGCATCTGCGCGAGCGGGTGCCCTGGCAGGAACTCGGCCAGGTGCGCCTTCGCCGCGACCGGCCCGACGCCGGGACCGCCGCCGCCGTGCGGGATGCAGAAGGTCTTGTGCAGGTTGAGGTGGCTGACGTCGCCGCCGATGTCGCCGTAGCGGGCGTAGCCGAGCAGCGCATTGAGGTTGGCGCCGTCGATGTACACCTGCCCGCCGGCCTCGTGCACGGCCGCGGTGACCGCCATGACGTCGTGCTCGTACACACCGTGGGTGGAGGGGTAGGTGATCATGAGGGCCGCGAGCTCGTCGCGGTGCTGCTCGATCTTCGCGCGCAGGTCGGCGAGGTCGACGTCACCGGTCTCGGTCGTGCCGACGACGACGACGCGCATGCCGGCGAGCACGGCACTCGCGGCGTTGGTGCCGTGCGCGCTCGACGGGATCAGGCACACCGTGCGGTGATCGTCACCGCGCGAGCGGTGGTAACCGCGAATGGCCAGCAGGCCCGCGAGCTCGCCTTGCGAGCCGGCGTTGGGCTGCAGCGAGACGGCGTCGTAGCCGGTGAGCTCGGCGAGCCACGTCTCGAGCATGCCGATGAGCACGAGCGAGCCCTGCACATCCTCGAGCGGCGCGAAGGGGTGCAGGCTCGAGAACTCGGGCCACGTCACGGCCGCCATCTCGGTCGCCGCGTTGAGCTTCATCGTGCACGACCCGAGCGGGATCATGCCGCGGTCGAGCGCGTAGTCGCGGTCGGCAAGGCGCTTCAGGTAGCGCATCATCGCGGTCTCGCTGCGGTGCGTGTGGAACACCGGGTGCGTCATGAACTCGGATGCCCGCCGCAGGTCGCCGGGGATCGCCGACGCGGTCGCGGCGTCGGCCTGCGATCGCGGCGCGGGCGCCTCGAAGACGGAGGCGAGGCGCTCGATCGTGCGGGCATCCGTCGTCTCGTCGACCGAGATGCGCAGCGCGTCGTCGCTCTCGACCCACACCAGCAGGTCGTCGGCGGCGGCACGCGCCGCGATCGCGCGGGCGCGGCCGGGAGCGCGCACCTCGAGCGTGTCGAAGTAGGCGTCGTGGGCGAGCTCGACTCCGGCGCCGCGCAGCGCCTCGGCGAGCGCCGTGGCCCGGCCGTGCACGCGGTCAGCGATGCGGCGCAGGCCGTCGGGCCCGTGGTAGACGCCGAACATCGACGCCATGACGGCGAGCAGCACCTGCGCGGTGCAGATGTTCGAGGTCGCCTTGTCGCGGCGGATGTGCTGCTCGCGCGTCTGCAGGGTCAGGCGGTAGGCGGGGCGGCCGTCCGCGTCGCGGGAGACGCCGACGAGGCGACCGGGCATCGAGCGCTCGAGGCCCTCGCGCACGGCGAGGTAGCCGGCGTGCGGTCCGCCGAAGCCCATGGGCACGCCGAAGCGCTGGGTGGTGCCGACGGCGACGTCGGCGCCGAGCTCGCCGGGGCTCGTGATGAGGGTGAGCGCGAGCAGGTCGGCGGCGACGATCGCGAGGCCGCCGTGCTCCTTGACGCGGGCGATGACCGCCGAGGGATCCCAGATGCGGCCCGAGGCGGCCGGGTACTGCACGAAGACGCCGAACGCCTCGGGCAGGTCGGCCGGGTCGGTGTCGGCGAGCGGCAGGTACTGCAGCTCGAGGCCGACCGCTTCGGCCCGGCCGTCGAGCACGGCGCGCGTCTGGGCGAAGACGTCGCTGTCGACCAGGAAGAGGTTCGAGTCGCTCTTCGACACGCGGCGCGCCAGCAGCATGCCCTCGACGACGGCGGTCGCCTCGTCGAGCATCGAGGCGTTCGCCGTGTGCAGCCCCGTGAGGTCGCTCACCATGGTCTGGAAGTTCAGCAGCGCCTCCAGTCGGCCCTGCGAGATCTCCGGCTGGTACGGCGTGTAGGCCGTGTACCAGCTCGGGTTCTCGAGGACGTTCCGCTGGATCACGGCGGGCGTGATCGTGCCGTAGTAGCCCTGGCCGATGAGGCTGACGCGCACGCGGTTCTCGGCCGCGATGGCGCGCAGCTCGGCGAGCGCCTCGGCCTCGGTCGCGGGGTGGGGCAGGCTGCGCAGCGGGGCGGTCTGGCGGATCGCGGAGGGGACCGCCGCATCCATAAGGTCGTCGAGCGAGGCGTAGCCGAGCGCGTCGAGCATGAGCTGCCGCGCGTCGGAGTCGATGCCGATGTGGCGGGCGCTGAAATCGAGAGACATGGGTGTCGCGGGCTCCTACTGGCCGATGAGGGCGCGGTACTCGTCGGCGCTCAGCAGCGCCGGGGTCTCGCTGACGCGCACCTTGACGAGCCAGCCGTCGCCGTACGGGTCGGCGTTGATGGTCTCGGGGGCGTCGACGACGGCCTGGTTGGCCTCGACTACCTCGCCGTCGAGCGGCGCGTACAGCTCGCCGACCGACTTCGTCGACTCGACCTCGCCGACGATCGAGCCCGAGCTGACGCTCGCGCCCACCTTCGGCAGGTCGACGTAGACGACGTCACCGAGGGCGTCGGCCGCGTACTGCGTGATGCCCACGGTGGCGACGTCGCCCTCGAGGCGCACCCACTCGTGCTCGGCGGTGTACTGCAGGTCGGCGGGAACGCTCATGATCAGGCTTCTTTCTTGTAGAACGGGAGCGGGACGACGGTCGCAGGGATGCGGCTGCCGCGGACGTCGAGGTCGAGCTGCGCGCCGACGGCGGCGTGCGCGGGGTGCACGAAGGCCATCGCGATCGGGTGGCCGAGCGTCGGCGACAGCGCGCCGGAGGTGATCTCGCCGACCACCTCGTCGCCCGCCATCACCGGGTAGCCGGCGCGCGCAGCGCGCCTGCCCTCGGCCGCAAGGCCGACGAGCACGCGGGCGTCGTCGCCCGGGCCGCGCTCGATCGCCTCCTTGCCGACGAAGTGCGGCTTGTCGGTCACGACCACGCGACCCAGGCCCGCCTGCACCGGCTGGATGCTCAGGCCGAGCTCGTGGCCGTAGAGCGGCATGCCCGCCTCGAGGCGCAGCGTGTCGCGCGAGGCCAGGCCGCACGGCTGCAGGCCGAGCGGCGCGCCGGCCTCGAGCAGGGCCGCCCACAGCCCGGCGGCGTGCGCGGTGTCGAGGTAGAGCTCGAAGCCGTCCTCGCCCGTGTAGCCGGTGCGGGCCACGAGCACGGCGACCGAGTCGTCGCTCGCCGGGTCGGCGACGAAGGCGCCCGTCGTCCAGGCGTAGTACTTCAGCTCGTCGAGCTCGGGGGCGACGAAGGCGCTCGTCGCCTCGAGCACGGCGCGCGCAGCGGGCCCCTGCACGGCGATGAGGGCCGTCGCGTCGGTGCGGTCGTCGATCGCGACCGCGTGGTCGGCGGTGCGCTGCGTGAGGGCGGCGACCACGGCATCCCGGTTCGAGGCGTTCGCGACGACCAGGAACTCGTGGTCGGTGATGCGGTAGACGATGAGGTCGTCGATGATGCCGCCGTGCTCGTCGAGGATGAGGGAGTACTTGGCCTTCCCGACGGAGAGCGCCGACAGCCGGCCGGCGAGGGCCTCGTCGAGGAAGGCGCCGGCGGCCTCGCCGATGACCGCGATCTCGGCCATGTGCGAGATGTCGAACAGGCCCGCGGCGGTGCGCACGGCGTGGTGCTCGGCGAGGTCGGAGGTGTAGCGCACCGGCATCTGCCAGCCGGCGAAGTCGGTGAAGCTCGCGCCGAGCGCGACGTGCTGATCGTGCAGGGGCGAGAGACGCGAGACGGGAGTGGAGGGTTCGGACACGGAGTTCTCCTGACGCTGAAGGCCGGTGGAACTCCCCCTCTGTCATGGTGCCTGAGAGCTTCGGTCGGCCGAGCCCGGTCGTGCCGGTCGGGGCGTCGCTTTCACCGTGGGCGAGAGCGTCGGTCACCGACAGCGGTGTCGGATGCGCGCTCTGCTTTTCAGAGTGGCCTGGCGAGAGCGGTACGCGTACCTGAGAGATTGGCGGGGAGGCTTGCTCCTTCGGTGCCGTCGGCGGCCTGGGCCCCGTCGGCTCTCCCGCACTCGCTGTGCGGCCCGGTGTTCGGTTGTGGTGGAGCGGTCGTGCAGGGTCAGCGTAGCAAGCCCCGGTGGGCGAGGACGAGGGGGCGCGCGCCGCGCGGGTTCGCTCTGCGCCACGTCGAGGAGCGTCGCGCCCGCGTGGGGGGCGTCTGGGTCTCAGCCGCAGTCCGGGCGGCAGGTGCGCTGCGAGAGCGCGTCGACGAGCACGGTGCCGAGATCCTCGGGCCGTGTGGCCGAGTAGGCGCCGCCGCCCGTGGCCTCCGCGATGCGCGACATGGCCGCGAGGTCGGTGTCGGGGCCGAAGCCGATCATGATGACCGGCACGGGCCGCGCCGGGTCGGCGCGCGCGTCGAGCTCGGCGATGAGCTGCTCGAGCGAGAGGCCGTCGGCATCCTCGTTGCGACCGTCGGTGATGAGCAGCACCGAGTTGACCTTGTCCGGCTCCCACGTCTGGCGCGCGCGGTCGGTCGCCGCGAGCACCGTGTCGTAGAGCCCGGTCGCCCCGCCGAGCCGCCCGGGCAGCGAGTCGATGACCTCGGCGATGCGCGCGAGCTGCGCCGGGTCGGCGAGCGGCTCCACCGGCACGAGGTCCTCCCAGTCCTGCCCGCCGACGCGCTCGGTCGAGAAGACCCACACCCCGAGCTCCGCCTCCCCGGGGAAGCGCTGCACCGCCGCGAGCGCCGCCTGCTGGAAGACGTCGATGCGGCGCAGACCGCCGCCGGCGGGCTCCTCCATCGAGCCCGAGACGTCGATGACCGCGAGCATGCGGGAGCGCAGGGTCAGCACGCTCCACGACCGCAGCGCCGCGAGCTGCTCGGCGGCGGGCGGCGGCGACAGGGCGCCCTCCAGTCGCTCGACGACGCCCGCGATGCCGATCGTGCCGCTGCCGTCGGCGGCGCGGAACCCCGCGCGCTCGCGAGCGCCCTCGGCCGCCTCCAGTGCCGCGGCGACGGTCGCGAGCGCGACCGCGCGGCGATCGGCGGCGCGCTCGCCCTCCGGCTCGCCCTCGGCGGCGGTGCCGGCAGCCTCGGTCTCGGGGGCCAGGTCGACGAACGGCAGCTGCAGCAGCGGCGCGCCCTCGCTGGGGTAGATCGCCACCCAGGGCTCGGTGCCCCCCGCGGCGTTGCGGGCGGCGACGGCGTGCTCGGTCGTCACCACGACGGTCGCCGCGTCGGCGGTCGCGGCCATCGCGAGCGCCTGGTCGAGATCGGCGGGGATCTCGCGCCCGAGGCGGATCATCGCGGCCGCAAAGCGCCGATCGGCCTCCTCGCCCGCGACGGCGGCGCGCAGCGCGGGCAGCCCGGCCAGACTCGCCGCCGACTGCTCCGGATCGGGCAGCAGGGTCGGCAGGGTCTCGGCCGCCACACGGCTCCAGCTCGGCGCCTCGCCGAGCTCGTCGGCGCGCGCGGCGGGCGCCGCGAGCACGACGGGCGTCGCGGCGATGACCGTGAGCTGCTCGATCGCCGGCGCCGGGCGACCGAGCGAGGCCGCCGTCGACGTCGCCCGATCGAGCCAGACCGTCGAATCCGGGATCCAGGCGTCGACGCCCGCGAGCGCGCCCGCGGCGACGACTGCCGCGGTGTCGGCCGACTCCTGCTCGCGCACGTCGAGGAGCACGCACGCCTCGTCGTCGACCGAGAGGTCGGCGGCCACGTCGGCCGCGATCGCGGCGGCCTCGGGATCGACGGCGACCGTGAGCTCGACGCGATCGCCGCATCCCGAGGCGAAGGCGGAGACGAGCGGGTCGATGAGCCCAGCCCGCCACCCGACGACGCCCGCGATCACGAGCGTCATGGCCGTGACGGCCGCGAACACCGCGGCGGCGAGTCCGGTGCGCGAGCGCTCACGGGGCAGGCGGTGTCGGCTCACGGCGTCTCCATCGGGCTGAGCTGAGGCGCCGCAGGGCGACGGCGCGGGTCCCCCTTTCGGGGGCCACGGGCCAGTCTACGAAGACCCGAGCGGTGCGCAAGCGTCCGCCGGGTCGGGAGGTCAGCGTGGGCCGGGCTCGTCGGAAACGGGGGCGGCGCCGGATCCGCCCCCGGGACCGTCGTCCGGCGTCGTCCCCGAGGGCGTGCCGGACGAGCCGGCGGAGCGCTCGCCGGGGCCGCTCGCCGGGGCCGCGGCGGGTCGGGGCGGTGCGGGCTCGGGTGCGGGCGGCGCGAGCGGAGCATCCGCCGCCACCGGCTCGGCCGCCGCGGAGGCGTCGCCAGCGAGCACGAGGCGGGCGCGCGCCGTCAGGTTCGGGTCGATGATGACCTGGTAGTTGCTCGCGACCACCTGGTGGGTCGCGGTGAAGTCGCGACGGCGGCGGTTGAGGGCGTACGAGACGACCCCGAACAGCAGGCCGAAGCCGGCACCGATGAGCGCCGCGGCGAGGATGAACGAGAAGTCGCCGGTCGGCGAGAACAGGAACAGCAGCAGCCCCAGGAAGAGGCCGAACCAGGCCCCGCTCGCGGCCCCGGCGAGCGCCGCCCGGCCGTAGGTGAGCTTGCCCGTGATGCGCTCGACGGTCTTGAGGTCGTTGCCGACGATCGACAGCTGCTTGACCGGGAAGTCGGCGATCGCGAGCCGGTTCACAACCTTCTGCGCCTCGGGGTACGTGTCGTACGTTCCGAGCACGTCGCCTCGCGGAACAGCGGGCGTCGGAGCCGTGCGGCGCGCGAAGGGGCTGGCGTTCGTCATCGGCTCATTCTGACAGCCCGGCGGTAGGGTTTCACCGTGAGCGCCGCGAAAGTCTTCGTCGCCCGGCTGAGCGGGTGCTCCGTCTTCGACCCCGCCGGCGACAAGGTCGGCAAGGTGCGCGACGTGCTGGTCGTCTACCGGCGCACGGATGCTCCGCGCGTGGTCGGCCTCGTCGTCGAGGTGCCCGGCCGACGCCGGGTGTTCCTCTCCATCGGCCGTGTCACGAGCATCGGCTCGGGGCAGATCATCACGACCGGGCTCATCAACCTTCGCCGCTTCGAGCAGCGCGGCGGTGAGGTGCGCGTGCTCGCCGAGATGATCGGCCGCCGCGTCTCGCTGCGCGACGGCAGCGGCGAGGCCACGATCGAGGATGTCGCGATCGAGGAATCGGGCCCCGGCGAGTGGGCCGTCGGCCAGCTCTTCCTGCGCCGGCCCCGCCCGAGCGCCGCCCCGTTCGCGAAGGGCGCGACCGTCTTCGCCCGCTGGACGGACGTCACCGAGCGCGCCGCGGGCGCCGAGGGTCAGAGCGCCGAGCAGCTCATCGCGCAGTACACCGACCTGCTGCCCGCCGACCTCGCCAACACGCTGCTGGAGCTCTCGGAGGAGCGCCGCATGGAGGTCGCGGAGGAACTGCCCGACGACCGCCTCGCCGACGCCCTGGAGGAGATGCCGGAGTCGGACCAGGTGCAGATCCTCTCGCAGCTCGACGACGATCGCGCCGCCGACGTGCTCGACAACATGGAGCCCGACGACGCCGCCGACCTCATCGCCCAGCTGCCGGCCACGCGCGGCGAGCACCTGCTCGAGCTCATGGACCCGGAGGAGGCGGAGGACGTGCGCTTCCTGCTCTCGTACGACGCCGACACCGCTGGCGGTCTCATGACGACCGAGCCGATCATCGTCTCGGCCGACGCGACCGTCGCCGAGGGGCTTGCGCTCATCCGCCGTCACGAGCTCGCGCCGGCGATCGGCGCCGCGATCTGCGTGACGCTGCCGCCGTACGAGCCGCCGACCGGCCGATACCTGGGCATGGTGCACTTCCAGCGGATGCTGCGCTACCCGCCGCACGAGCGCCTGGGCACCCTGCTCGACCAGGGCATCGAGCCCGTCGCCCCCGACACCTCGGCCGCCGAAGTCTCGCGCCGCCTGGCGAGCTACGACCTCGTCTCGCTGCCCGTCGTCGACGAGGCGCGGCGCCTGGTCGGCGTCGTCACGATCGACGACGTGCTCGACTACCTGCTGCCCGACGACTGGCGCAGCGCCGAGCACGACGAGCCGCTGCCGCCGCGCGCGCGCCGCCGCTCCCCCGCCCCCGTGCCGCGCGTCGGTCGCGGCCCCGCCGCGAGGAGGCCGGGCGATGGCCGCTGAGCGTCGGCGCCCCCGGCGCCCGACGCCCGCCCGCGCGCCCGGACTCGACGCGCCGAAGACGCAGCGCCG
Source organism: Microcella alkalica (assembly GCF_014595885.1). Taxonomy (GTDB): domain Bacteria; phylum Actinomycetota; class Actinomycetes; order Actinomycetales; family Microbacteriaceae; genus Microcella; species Microcella alkaliphila_B. The sequence goes on from NZ_JABUKC010000004.1 coordinate 155,456, forward strand.
CACCTTCTTCGTGCCGCAGTTCTCCAGCCGCGACCGCATCGGCCGCTTCTCCGAGGGCTTCGCCCGCGCGATGGGCACGCCGTGGTTCCTCATCGGCATGACGGTCTTCGTCGCCGTGTGGATCACCTTCAACACCTCGGCGCCCGAGAGCCTGCAGTTCGACCCGCGCTCGCTCAACTTCACCCTGCTGACGCTCATCCTGTCGCTGCAGGCCTCGTACGCGGCACCGCTCATCCTGCTCGCGCAGAACCGGCAGGACGACCGCGACCGCGTGCAGATCGAGCAGGACCGCCAGCGCGCCGAGCGCAACCTCGCCGACACCGAGTACCTCGCGCGCGAGGTCGTCGCACTGCGCCTGGCGATGAAGGACGTGGCGACGAAGGAGTTCATCCGCGCCGAGCTGCGCAGCCTGCTCGACGAGCTCGACCGCGGCGACGAGCCGGCGCCCGGCCCCGCGGCCGCCGACGACGCCGAGCGCTCGCGCCGTGGTTGACGCCGGATCCCCGGCGCCCACCGAGCAGAGCGTGCGCCGGGCGCTCGACCGCGTCATCGACCCCGAGCTGCGCCGACCCGTCACCGAGCTCGACATGGTGCCGCGCGTGAGCGTGCAGGGCGGCCGCGTCGCCATCGACCTCGAGCTCACCATCGTGGGCTGCCCCGCCGCCGACCGCATCGAGCGCGACGTGCGCGCCGCGGCATCCGCCGTGCCCGGCGTCGACGCCGTCGATGTTGCGGTGGGCGTCATGGCGCCGGCGACGCGGGATGCCCTCATCGCCCGCCTGCGCGGCGACCGGCCGGCCATGCCCTTCACCCCCGACTCGCTCACGAGGGTCATCGCCGTGACGAGCGGCAAGGGCGGCGTCGGCAAGAGCACCATCACCGCCAACCTCGCCGTCGCCCTCGCGCGGCAGGGGCTGCGCGTTGGGCTCGTCGACGCCGACGTCTTCGGCTTCTCCATCCCCGGACTGCTCGGCATCGCCGGCGAGAAGCCGACCCGCGTCGGCGAGGCGATCATGCCGCCGCGTGCGCACGACGTCGCCGTCATCTCGATCGGCATGTTCGTCGACGAGCGCACCGCCGTGTCGTGGCGCGGGCCGATGCTGCACCGCACGGTGCAGCAGTTCCTCACCGACGTCTACTTCGGCGACCTCGACGTGCTTGTGCTCGACATGCCGCCCGGCACGGGCGACGTCGCCATCTCGGTCGGGCAACTGCTGCCGCACGCGGAGGTCGTCGTCGTGACCACGCCGCAGCGGGCCGCCGCCGACGTCGCGGAGCGCTCCGGGATCGTCGCGCGCCAGACGGGGCAGACCGTCATCGGCGTCGTGGAGAACATGGCGGGGCTGGCGCAGCCCGACGGCTCGGTGCTCGAGCTCTTCGGCTCGGGCGGAGGCGCGGAGACCGCGGTGCGCCTGGAGGTGCCGCTGCTCGCGCAGGTGCCGCTCTCGGTCGCGCTGCGCGAGGGCGGCGACGAGGGCCGCCCGATCGTGCTCGACGAGGGCGACGCGGCGGGCGCGGCGATCCGGGAGCTCGCGCGGGTGATCGCGGCGCGCGGCCGCGGGCTCGCGGGCCGGCCGCTCACGGTCACGCCGCGCTGAGTGGGGCGGCGGCGGGCCGAGAGCAAGGCATCCACCCCCTTAACGACGACTGCCGCCGGAACCCGCTCTCACCCCTGGAATGGTGAGCGCGGGATCCGACGGCAGTCGCGAGAAGGTCGCGGTCAGCGCTGCGGGAGCGACGGCACCCGGCGATAGCCGTCCTTCGCCGTCACCACGGCGGTCGAGACAGCCCCGGCGAGGCCGAGCAGGGCGATGATGGTCAGTCCGGCGAGCATGGTCGCGATCTCCTTCGTTGTTTCCTGAACACTGCTATTCCACACCTGTCGAAACTGAAGGACAAGCGACTGTTTCTTCACGATCGGTTTAGTCTCGCTACATGGATGTGCGTCGACTCGAACTGTTGCGCGAACTGGCCGACCGCGGCTCGGTGACGGCCGTCGCGCGCGCCACGCATCGCACGCCGAGTGCCGTCTCGCAGCAGCTGAAGCAGCTCGAGCGCGAGGCCGGTGTCGCGCTCACCGAGCGGCGAGGGCGAGGCATCGTGCTCACCGGCGCGGGCGAGGCGCTCGCCGAGACGGCCCGCACGATCGCCGTCGCGCTCGAGGCGGCTGAGGCGCTGTGGGAGGAGTTCAAGCAGAGCCCGCGCGGCACCGTCACGGTCAGCGCCTTCCCGACCGCGGGTCAGATGCTGCTGCCCGGTGTGCTGCGGGCGCTGCGCGACGAGCCGGGGCTCGAGGTCGTGCTCACCGACCACGACCTGCCGTTGCCCGACTTCGCCTCGCTCACCGCCGACTACGACATCGTCATCGCCGACTCGCAGGGCATTCCCGCGCACTGGAACGAGCACGGTCTGCGCTGCGTGCCGCTCATGACCGAGCCCTTCGACGTCGCCCTGCCCGCCGGGCACCGACTCGTGGAGAAGACCGTCGTGCGCGGGGCCGACCTCGTCGACGAGCCCTGGATCGGCGCGCCCGTCGGCTACCCCTACGATCGCGTGCTCGAACGGCTCGGCGCCGCGGTCGGGCGCGAGCCGCGCATCGTGCAGCGCATCATGGACAACCTCATCGTCGAGCGCCTCGTCGCCGCCGGCATTGGCATCGCCATCCTGCCGCGGTTCACCACCCGCAGCCACGGCAACGGCATCGTCACCCGCCCGATCTCCGGCCTGCCGGCGGAGCGCCAGATCTCGGCCCTCATGCGCGCCGACCGAGCCGAGCGCCCGAGCGTGCGCCGTGTGCTGGAGCTGCTCGGCGCGGAGGCGACGCGCGTCGTCGAGGGCTGGCGCACCGTCGGCGAGCGCTGAGGCTTAGGTGGCCTCGGGGTCGAAGGGGGCCGGCCGACCCTCGCGCAGCAGCCGCTGGCGCTGCGCGTAGGCCGACTCGCGCACGGCGGCGCGCACCGAGCCGCCGGCGGCTCCTGCACCCGCGGCCCCAGGGCGCGTGGGCGGCGCCTCGTCCTCCAGCAGCGCCTCGCGGATGATGCGGCGCGGGTCGTACTGGCGCGGGTCGAGCTTCTTCCAGTCGACGTCGTCGAAGTCGGGGCCCATCTCCTCCCGCATGCGGGTCTTCGCGCCGTTGGCCATGTCGCGCAGCGACCGGATGAGGCGCGCGAACTGGGCCGCGTACCCCGGCAGTCGGTCGGGCCCGATGAGGAAGACGGCGATGAGCCCGATGAGCAGCAGCTTCTCGAACGTCAGGCCGAAGGACACCCGCACAGAATAGCCGGGCGAACCGGGGCCCCGCCCCTAGGCTGGTCGCGAGAAGGAGGGCCCGTGGCCAGCAAGGATCTGTCGTGGAAGTACGTCGAGGAGTCGACGGTCGAGCCCGACGAGATCGCCGCGGCCCGCGCCCATTCGATCGAGCAGGGCGTCGAGCCCGTCACGGCGGCGACCGGCTCGCACCTCGCGCTCGCGACCGCCGCGCTCGACGCGCAGGCCATCATCGAGATCGGCACCGGCCTCGGCGTGAGCGGTCTGTGGATGCTCCGCGGGGCGCCGAACGCCCACCTCACCACGATCGACCTCGAGGCCGAGCACCAGCAGCACGCCCGCCGCTTCTTCACCGACGCCGGGCACGCTACCGCCAAGGTTCGCATGATCACCGGCCGCGCGATCGACGTGCTGCCGCGCATGAACGAGTCGAGCTACGACGCCGTGCTCGTCGACGCCGACCCGCAGAGCCTGCTCGACTACCTCGAGCACGCCCTGCGCCTCGTGCGCGTCGGCGGCGTCGTGCTGCTCCCCCACGCGCTGTGGCGCGACACCGTCGCCGACCCCGCCAAGCGCGAGGCGACGACGCGCGACTTCCGCTCGGTGATCGGCGAGCTGTCGAGCTCGAGCGCCGTGCACGTCGCCCTGTCGCCGGTGGGCGACGGGCTGCTGCAGATCGTCAAGCGCGCGGCCTAGGCCGCGGCCGCCCGCGAGCGAACGGGCCCGGAACGGCGGAACGGGGCCGAGCCCGAAGGCTCGACCCCGTTCGCGCTGCGAGTGCTGTCGTCAGGAGATGGCGGCAGCGAGGGCGTCGTGCAGCTCTTTCGCCTCGTCGTCGTTGACGGAGACGACCAGACGGCCACCGCCCTCCAGCGGGACGCGCACGATAATGAGGCGCCCCTCCTTGACAGCCTCCATCGGTCCGTCGCCGGTCCTCGGCTTCATGGCGGCCATATGCGGTCTCCCCTTTCGATGAAAGCTCTGCCTTCATTATCCCGTACGGCGGGCGTTCGGCTAAATCGACGGATGCCCGGCCGTGGAGAAGCGGCGTGCGAGCTCAGGCGCCCGCGAGCCAGGCGCGCAGCCCGCGCTCGACCGCGACGATCTGCTCGACCGGCACGCGCTCGTCGTCGGTGTGCGCGAGCGAGGGATCACCGGGGCCGTAGTTGACGGCGGGGATGCCGAGCTCGCTGAAGCGGGCGACGTCCGTCCAGCCGTACTTCGGCGCCGGGGTGCCGCCGACGGCGCGCACGAAGCGCTGCGCGAGGGGGGCATCCAGGCCGGGGCGGGCGCCCGCCGCCGCGTCGGTGACGACGACCTCGATGGCCGGATCGAGATTGGCGACGAGGTCGCGCACGTGCTGCTCGGCCTCGGCGAGCGACTTGTCGGGCGCGAAGCGGTAGTTGACAGTGACGCTCGCGGCATCGGGGATCACGTTGCCGGCGACGCCGCCGTCGATCGCGACCGCGTTGAGGCCCTCGCGGTAGTCGAGGCCGTCAACGGTCACGGTCGCGGGCTCGTACGCGGCGAGGCGCTCGAGCACGGGCGCGAGGGCGTGGATGGCGTTGACGCCCATCCAGGCGCGGGCCGAGTGCGCGCGCCGACCGGTGGTGCGCAGCTCGAGCCGCAGCGTGCCGTTGCAGCCGCCCTCGACGACGCCGTTGCTCGGCTCGCCGAGGATCGCGAAGTCGGCCTCGAGCATCTCGGGCCGTGTGCGGGCGAGGCGACCGAGGCCGTTGAGCTCGCTCGCGACCTCCTCGTGGTCGTACCAGACCCAGGTGAGGTCGCACACCGGCTCGGTCAGCTGCACGGCGAGGGCAAGCATGACCGCGCAGCCGCCCTTCATGTCGACCGTGCCGCGGCCCCACAGCGTGTCGACGCCGTCGTCGTCGCTGCGTCGCGTCGGCAGGTTCGCGTTGACCGGCACGGTGTCGAGGTGCCCGGCGATGACGACGCGCTCGGCGCGGCCGAGGTTCGTGCGCGCGACGATCGCGTCACCGTCGCGCACGAGCTCGAGGTGCGGGGCGTGCGCGCGCAGGGTCGCCTCGACGGCGTCGGCGATCGCGCGCTCGTCGCCCGAAACGCTCGGGATGTCACACAGCGCCGCCGTGAGGGCGACGACGTCGGCGAGCAGGTCGGGGGCGAAGGGCTGCGCAGTCATCGGTTCGAGCCTAGTTCGCCGCCCGACTAGCCTGGAATCATGCCTGAGACCGCCGCCACGCACGCCTGGGGCTACGGCCTCGCGACCGTCCGCCTCGCCGACGGCGAGGTGCTCGACACCTGGTTCCCCTCCCCCGCGCTCGGCACGCTGCCGGAGGGCCGCGACCCGCACATCGTGCCGGCCGAGATCGAGCACCTGGAGGCGGAGGACGCGCGCCGAGGGGTGCGCATCGAGGCGCGCACAGTCGAGATCGACCTCGCGGCGGCCCCGGCATCCACCCCCGATGCGTATCTGCGCCTGCATCTGCTGTCGCACCGCCTCGTGCAGCCGAACACGATCAACCTCGACGGCATCTTCGGCCACCTGCCCATCGTGATGTGGACGACCGCGGGCCCCGTGCACCCCGACGACTTCGACGCGAACCGGCCCTCGCTGCAGCGCGCTGGGGTGTCGCCGCTCGGCGTCGACAAGTTCCCGCGCCTGCTCGACTACGTCACGCCGCCGCGCGTGCGCATCGCCGACGCCTCGCGCGTGCGCCTCGGCGCCTACCTCTCGCCCGGCACAACCGTCATGCACGAGGGGTTCGTGAACTTCAACGCCGGCACGCTCGGCGCCTCGATGGTCGAGGGCCGCATCAGTCAGGGTGTCGTCGTCGGCGACGGCAGCGACATCGGCGGCGGAGCCTCGATCATGGGCACGCTCTCCGGCGGAGGCACGCACCGGGTCGCGATCGGCGCCCGCGCGCTGCTCGGCGCGAACTCGGGCATCGGCATCTCGATCGGCGACGACTCGGTCGTGGAGGCGGGGCTGTACGTGACCGCGGGCACGAAGGTCGTCGTGCTCGACGGAACGGTCGACGAGGATGGCCGCCAGCGCACCGTGAAGGCGGCGCAGCTCTCAGGAGTGGCGGGGCTGCTGTTCCGGCGCAACTCGCTCACGGGCGCGGTCGAGGTGCTGCCCCGCTCCGGCGCGGGCGTCGTGCTCAACGAGGCGCTGCACGCGTAGGACGCGCCGACGACGCAGCGGGCCGCCCCCGAGGGAACGGCCCGCTGCTGCGTCTCGAGGCCGCGTCGCGACTAGCGCTGCGGCCAGTCGCGCGCCGGCGCGCCCGTGTAGAGCTGCTGCGGGCGGCCGATCTTCGTCTGCGGGTCGTTGTTCATCTCGCGCCAGTGGGCGATCCAGCCCGGCAGGCGGCCGATCGCGAACAGCACGGTGAACATGCGCGTGGGGAAGCCCATCGCCTTGTAGATCACGCCCGTGTAGAAGTCGACGTTCGGGTACAGGCGGCGCTGCTTGAAGTAGTCGTCGTCGAGGGCGATCGCCTCGAGCTCGCGCGCGATGTCGAGCAACGGGTCGCTGATGCCGAGGTCGGCGAGCACGGCGTCGGCGCTCTCCTTCACGAGCTTGGCGCGCGGGTCGTACGACTTGTACACCCGGTGGCCGAAGCCCATGAGCTTGATGCCGTCCTCCTTGTTCTTCACCCGCTCGACGAAACGCTCGACGCTCTCGCCCGAGTCACGAATGCGCGCGAGCATCGAGAGCACGGCCTCGTTCGCGCCGCCGTGGAGCGGGCCCGAGAGGGCGTTGATGCCGGCCGAGATCGAGGCGAAGAGGTTGGCCTCCGTCGAGCCGACGAGGCGCACGGTCGAGGTCGAGGCGTTCTGCTCGTGGTCCTCATGCAGGATCAGCAGGCGGTCGAGCGCCGTCGACATCACCGGGTTCACCTCGTACGGCTCGGCCATCGTGCCGAAGTTGAGGCGCAGGAAGTTGTCGACGAAGCTCAGCGAGTTGTCCGGGTACAGGAACGCCTGCCCGATCGACTTCTTGTGGGCGTACGCCGCGATGACCGGCAGCTTCGCCAGCAGGCGGATCGTCGAGATCTCGACCTGCTCGGGGTCGTGCGGGTTGAGCGAGTCGCCGTAGTAGGTGGACAGCGCCGAGACGGCGCTCGAGAGCACCGACATGGGGTGCGCCTGGTGCGGCAGAGCGTCGAAGAAGCGCTTCAGATCCTCGTGCAGGAGGGTGTGCCGGCGTACGCGCTCGTCGAACTCCGCGAGCTCGCTCGGGCTCGGCAGCTCGCCGTAGATGAGCAGCCAGGCGACCTCGAGGAAGGTCGAGTTCGCGGCGATGTCCTCGATGGCGTACCCGCGGTAGCGCAGGATGCCCTGATCGCCGTCGATGTAGGTGATCGCGCTCTTGGTCGACGCGGTGTTCACGAAGCCGTAGTCGAGCGCGGTGAGCCCGGTCTGCTTGGTGAGGGTGGAGAGGTCGAGGCTCGAAGCGCCGTCGACGCTCGGAAGGATGGGGAACTCCGCGGTTCCGCCGGGGAACTGCAGCGTGGCCTTGTCGGCGTCGCTCACTGCGCCTCCTCGCGTTGGTAGGTCGGGGGTGGTGGCGGGCGATGACCGCGATGGTCGGGGTGGTGCCGGTGCGCGGAAGGAACCCGGGTACAGCCTAGGCGACCTCGCCGACCAGTACCGCATCGGCCAAGGTCACACCGTGCCGATTGTGGACTTCGACCAAGGATGCCCGTGGCTCGTCACAAGGCGGCGGCCGTCAGCCGCGCCGCGGCCTCCGCGATGCGCTCGTCGGTCGCGGTGAGCGCGAGCCGCACGTGCCCTGACCCCTCGCCCTCGTAGAACGTGCCGGGGGCGGCGAGGATGCCGAGGTCGGCGAGCTTCGCGAGCGTCGTCAGGGCGGGCTCGTCGCGCGTGGCCCAGAGGTAGAGCCCGGCCTCGGAGCGGTCGATGCGGAAGCCGGCAGTGCGCAGGGCGCCGGCCAGGGCATCCCGCCTCGCTCGATACGTCTCGCGCTGGGCGGCGACGTGGGCGTCATCGTCGAGCGCCGCGATCATGGCCGCCTGCACGGGCGCCGGCGGGATGAGCCCGAGGTGCTTGCGCGCCTCGAGCAGCTGCCGCACGATCGCGCGGTCGCCCGCCACGAACGCGGCGCGGTAGCCGGCGAGGTTCGACTGCTTCGACAGCGAGTAGACGCTCAGCATTCCGGTGTGGTCGTCGCCGACGACCGATCGATGCAGGATGCTCGGCACGCCGGGCCCCGCCGGCGCGTCCGGGTGCGCCCAGCGCTCCGGCTCCCACCCCAGCTCGGCGTAGCACTCGTCGTTGACGATGACCGCGCCGAGCTCGCGCGCCCGGAGGACGGCGGCGCGCAGCTGGTCGACGCCGAGGACGGCGCCGTCGGGGTTGCCGGGCGAGTTGATCCAGATGAGACGCGTGCCCTCGGGCCAGCGTGCGGGATCGTCCTCGGCGACCGCACGAGCGCCGATGAGGGCGGCGCCGACGGCGTACGTGGGGTACGCGGTGCGGGGGTGCACGATGATGTCGTCGCGGCCGAGGCCGAGCAGCAGCGGCAGGAGCGCGACGAGCTCCTTCGATCCGATCGTGGGGAGCACGGCATCCGCCGCCACCGTCACGTCGCGACGACGCGCGTACCAGCGGGCGATCGCGTCGCGCAGCGCGGCCGTGCCCATCGTCTGCGGGTAGGCGTGCGCGTCGGTCGCGGCGACGAGCGCCGCGCGCACCACCTCGGGGGTCGCGTCGACGGGCGAGCCGACCGAGAGGTCGACGACGCCGCCGGCGTGCTCGCGGGCGCGCGCGGCGAACGGCGCGAGGGAATCCCAGGGGAAGTCGGGCAGCTGCAGGGGCACGAGCGGGGCGGGCGGCGCGCCGAGCGTCAGTTCTGCGGCGGCAGCGACGCGACGATCTCGTGGTCGCTGTGGATCACGCCGACCTTCGCCGCGCCGCCGGGCGAGCCGATCTCCTGGAAGAACTCGACGTTCGCGCGGTAGTAGTCGCTCCACTGCTCGGGCAGGTCATCCTCGTAGTAGATCGCCTCGACGGGGCACACCGGCTCGCAGGCGCCGCAGTCGACGCACTCGTCGGGGTGGATGTAGAGCATCCGGTCGCCCTCGTAGATGCAGTCGACGGGACACTCGTCGATGCAGGCGCGGTCTTTGACGTCGACGCAGGGTAGAGCGATCACGTAGGTCACGGCGCGGGCTGTTCCTTCTCCTCGGAAGCGGACTCCTCGATGCTACCCGCAGGGCGGCGGTGAGCACGCTGGACGCGGGGCCAGGCGATGACGAGCAGCGCGATGAGCATGAGACCCAGGCTCCAGCCGTAGCCGAGCCAGTTGTTCGGGATCACGACCGAGGCGCCCGCGCCGGGCGAGGCGAGTGCGAGGGCGACCGCCGAGATGCCCAGGGCGCCCGCGAGCGCCGGCCCGCGGTCGTCGCCCCACACGCGCAGGCCCGCCGTGTAGAGGCCCACCGTCGTGAGCCCGAGCAGCAGGCCGACGGGCGGCAGCGACTGGTGCGTGAACGAGCCGACGAGGCCGATCACGGCGCCACCGAGACTCGCCAGCGCGAGCACGGCGATGCGGTGCAGCGCGCCGGGGCGCGCGGAGGAGGCTGCCATGGGCCTAGGCGTCGAGGCGGAGCATCCACCCATGGGGGTCGAGGCGGCGGCCGTACTGGATGTCGGTGAGCTCCTGACGGAGCGACATCGTCAGCTCGCCGGGCTGCGCGTCGGCCGAGCCGATCTCGAAGCTCTCGCCGTCGGCGACGCCCTTCAGCAGGCCGATCGGCGTCACCACGGCGGCAGTGCCGCACGCGAAGGCCTCGACGATCTCGCCCGAGGCGACGCCCTCGCGCCATTCGTCGAGCGTGACGCGCCGGCGCTCGACGCGGTGCCCGCGATCCTCAGCCAGCTGCAGGATCGAGTCGCGCGTGATGCCCTCGAGGATCGAGTCGCTCTGCGGGGTGACGAGCGTGCCGTCGCGCTTCACGAGCACGACGTTCATGCCGCCGAGCTCCTCGAGGTAGCGGCCCTCGACCGAGTCGAGGAAGAGCACCTGCTGGCAGCCGTGCTCGGCAGCCTCCGCCTGCGCGACGAGCGACGAGGCGTAGTTGCCGCCCGTCTTCGCCGCCCCCGTGCCGCCCCTGCCGGCGCGCGAGTACTGGGTGGTCAGCCAGATCGAGACCGGGGCGACGCCGCCGGAGAAGTAGGCACCGGCGGGCGAGGCGATGAGGTAGTAGGCCACCTTGTGCGCGGGGCGCACGCCGAGGAAGGCCTCCTTCGCGAACATGAACGGCCGCAGGTACAGGCTCGTCTCCGGCGCGCTCGGCACCCAGTCGCCGTCGATCGCGATGAGCTCGCGCAGCGAGGCGAGGAAGTGCTCGACCGGCAGCTCGGGCAGCGCCATGCGCCTCGCCGAGCGCTGCAGGCGGCGCGCGTTCGCGTCGGGACGGAACGACCAGATCGAGCCGTCGGCGTGACGGTAGGCCTTGAGGCCCTCGAAGATCTCCTGCCCGTAGTGCAGCACCGACGCGGCCGGGTCGAGCGAGATCGGGCCGTAGGGCTGCACGCGCGGGCGATGCCAGCCGCCGCCCACGCTCCAGCAGATGTCGACCATGTGGTCGGTGAAGTGCTTGCCGAAGCCCGGCGCGGCGAGGATCGCCTCGCGCTCGGCGACGCTGCGGGCGCTGTCGTTGCGGGTCACCTGGAAGCTCAGGCCCTGCTCGGCCATCGGCAGGAGGTTCGTCATGGTCGTCCTCGAGGAAGGTCCGCCGGAGGCGCTCCGACGGCGCGGTGTGGAATCAGGGTACTCGGGCTCAGCGCGCGAGCGCGGCGAGGATGGCCGCACCCGTCTCGCTCGTCGAACGGCGCTCGGCACCGCGCGAGGCGAGGTCGCTCGCGACGGCCGCGTGGATGCGCGCGGCGGCCTGCGGGTGCCCGTTGTGCTCGAGCAGCAGCGCCGCCGACAGGATCGCCGCCGTCGGGTCGGCCTTGCCCTGCCCCGCGATGTCGGGGGCCGAGCCGTGCACGGGCTCGAACATGCTCGGGAACGCGCGGTCGGGGTTGATGTTGCCCGAGGCCGCGAGCCCGATGCCGCCGCTGATGGCGCCGGCCAGGTCGGTGAGGATGTCGCCGAAGAGGTTGTCGGTCACGATGACGTCGAAGCGCGACGGGTCGGTGACGAGGAAGATCGTGGCGGCATCGACGTGAAGGTAGTCGACGGCGACGTCGGGGAACTCGGCCGCGACGCGGTCGACCGTGCGCTGCCAGAGCGAGCCGGCGTTCACGAGCACGTTCGTCTTGTGCACGAGCGTCAGCCTCCGGCGGCGCGCGGCGGCCTGCGCGAAGCCGAACCGCACGACGCGCTCGACGCCGAACGCGGTGTTCACGCTCGTCTCGTTCGCGATCTCGTGCGGGGTTCCCACACGGATACTGCCGCCGTTGCCCACGTAGGGGCCCTCGGTGCCCTCGCGCACGACGACGAAGTCGACCGCGCCGGGGCTCGCGAGCGGCGACACGACGCCCGGGAAGAGCGTCGTGGGGCGCAGGTTGACGTAGTGGTCGAACGCGAAGCGGAGCTTCAGCAGCAGACCGCGCTCGATGATGCCGCCGGCGAGCCGGGCATCCCGCGGATCGCCGCCGACGGCGCCGAACAGGATTGCACCGTGACGCGCGAGGGCTTCGAGCGTCGAGTCGTCGAGAATCTCGCCGGTCGCGAGATAGTGGTCGGCGCCGAGCGCGTAGGTCGTCTCGGTGATGGCGACGTCGTCGCCGGCGGCGGCGCGCAGCACGGCGAGAGCCTCGGCGACGACCTCGGGGCCGATGCCGTCGCCGGGGATGACGGCGAGGTCGAGGGTCGAGGGCGAGGTTGTCATGAGGGCCTTTCGGTGCTCGCGGAGGCGCGGTCGACCCTCGTTCGGGGGACGATGCGGCTGATTCCCAGGTTGTGCCGTTCTGCCCCGGAATTCCGCGGGAGTCGGCCCCTCCAGGCTACCCCCGCGGCGGGGCCTCGGCGGTCGATGGGCTTTCGCCGGGCATCCAGGCGGCGCTAAGTTCCCTCTCGGATACGAAAGGAGCTCCACCATGAGCATCGGCTTCGGAATCTTCATGTTCGCGCTCGGGGCGATCCTCGCCTTCGCCGTGAACGTCAGCCTCGACTGGATCGAGCTGTCGACCATCGGGTACATCCTCATGATCGCGGGTGCGGTCACGGCGATCATCGGCGTCGTGCTGATGAGCCGCCGCCGTTCGGTGTCGACGTCGCACACGACCGTCGATCCCGTCTCGGGCGACCGCGTCACCCGCCGCGACGAGGTCGTCTGACCGACATCTCGCGCGACCAGCGCCACCACGACGACGGCGCCGCTCCCCTCGCGGGGGCGGCGCCGTCGCCATGCGGGGCGGATGCCGGGGCTCAGCCCTCGACGATCGTGATCTCGCGCATGACGGTCGCATCGATCGCGGTGCGCACCCGCTCGAGCAGCTCCTCCGGCACGCGCGAATCGACGGTCAGCACACTCAGCGCGGGGCCGCCCGCCTCGTGGCGAGCGATCTGCATGCCGGCGATGTTGATCTGCGCCTCGCCGAACTCCTTGCCGTAGACCGCGACGATGCCCGGGCGGTCGGTGTAGAGCATGACGATGAGGTGCTGGGCCATCGGCACCTCGACGTCGTAGCCGTTGATCTCGACGATCTTCTCCGCCTGCTTCGCCCCGACGAGCGTGCCCGAGACCGACAGCTGCGTGCCATCGGCGAGCGCGCCGCGGATGGTCAGCAGGTTGCGGTACTCCTCACTCGTGGCGTCGGTGATGAGCCGCACGGCGACGCCGAGCTGGTCGGCCATCAGCGGCGCGTTGACGTAGCTGACCTGCTCGCTCGAGATGCGGCTGAAGATGCCCTTGAGCGCCGCGAGCTTCAGCACGTTGACGTCGTGGGCGACGATCTCGCCGCGCACCTCGACGTCGATGCTCGCGAAGGCGTGGTCGGCGAGGCTCGCGAAGACCTGGCCCAGCTTCTCCATGAGCGGGATGCCCGGGCGCACGGTCGGGTCGATGACGCCGCCCGCGACGTTGACGGCATCCGGCACGAGCTCGCCGTCGAGCGCGAGGCGCACCGACTTCGCGACCGAGACGCCCGCCTTCTCCTGCGCCTCGTCGGTCGAGGCGCCGAGGTGCGGGGTGAGCTGGATCGTGGGCAGGTCGAGCAGGGGCGAGCCGACGGGCGGCTCGGCGACGAAGACGTCGAGGCCCGCGCCCGCGATGCGGCCGGAGGCGAGCGCCTCATGCAGGGCATCCTCGTCGATGATGCCGCCGCGGCTGGCGTTGACGATGCGCAGGCCGGGCTTCGCCTTCGCGAACTGCCCCGCGCCGATGAGGTTCGTCGTCTCGGGCGTCTTCGGGATGTGGATGGTGATGAAGTCGCTGCGCTCCATGAGCTCGTCGAGGCTCAGCAGGGTGACGCCGAGCTGCTGCGCGCGGGCCGGCGGCACGAACGGGTCGTAGCCGACGAGCTCGACGCCGAAGCCCGCGAGGCGCTGAGCGACGAGGGTGCCGATGCGGCCGAGGCCGACGATGCCGACGGTCTTCTCGTAGAGCTCGACGCCCGTGAACGTCGAGCGCTTCCACTCGCCGCGCTTCATCGAGGCGTTCGCGTCGGGGATGTGCCGGGCGAGCGCGAGCAGGTGGCCGACCGCGAGCTCGGCGGCCGAGATGACGTTCGAGGTCGGAGCGTTGACGACCATGACGCCCGCGGTCGTCGCCGCCTTCACGTCGACGTTGTCGAGGCCGACGCCCGCACGGGCGATGACCTTGAGGCGCTTGCCGGCGGCGATCGCCTCCGCGTCCATCTGCGTGGCCGAGCGGATGAGCACCGCGCTCGCGTCGGCGAGCGCCGACAGCAGCGCCGAGCGGTCGGTGCCGTCGACCTGGCGGATCTCGAAGTCGGGCCCGAGGGCGTCGACCGTGGCGGGAGAGAGTTCTTCGGCGATGAGCACAACCGGCTTGGTCACGAGGACGTCCTAACGCAGGGGTGAACGCGAGAAAGAGCAGCAGTGGTGGTGGTGGTGTGCGATCGCCACGCGCCGTCGGGGGCGATCGGTGCTCTCAGGGTATCGCAGGCAGAATGGCCGCCATGACGGCCGTCGAGCTCGCCCGCATCATCACCGCCGTCGTCTTCATCGGCATCGGGGTCACCCACTTCGTGCCGCTCGTCGTGCGCGGCATGGCCGCGATGGTGCCGCACGTGTTCCGCGGCCGGCCCTTCAGCGCGCGCGGCTGGGTCTGGGTCACCGGCGTCGCCGAGATCGCCGGCGGCGTGGGGCTGCTCGTGCCGCCGACACGGGCAGCGGCCGGCATCGCCCTCGCGGTCTTCCTGGTCTGCGTGTTCCCCGCCAACGCGCACGCCGCGCGGCACCGCGAGCGGTTCGGGGTCTTCGCCGTGCCGTTCTGGCCGCGACTGGCGATGCAGGTCGCGCTCATCGCGCTCGTGCTCTGGGTGGGGCTCGGCTAGGCCAGGGTGACCGCTGCGCCCGCCACGGCGATGAGGCTCAGCCGCGTCGTCGCCATGACGCAGAGCGCGACGATGAGCACGAGCGTGAAGCGCGTCACCGGCTGCCGCCACCCCAGCACCACCGCGGCCGCGAAGATCAGCGGCGGCGCGAGCACGCTCGCCCACAGCACGCCCCACGGCGTGCGGTCGGCGACGCCGAACGCCTCCAGCTGCTGCGGGAAGGCCAGCAGGTTCGAGACGCCGTCGAACAGGAACCACGCCGCGAGCAGCCCCATCACCACGACGACCGCGATGCGCGCCGCCCTCACGGGAGCACCCCGATGAGCACGGGCCACGGCACGAGCACGAGCGTGCCGAGCGCCAGCCAGCCCAGGCGCACTGCCGGGCGGCCGCCGCGCGTGAGCGCCATGACCGTGCCGAACCACAGCGCGCACGCGATGATCGCCAGGAACTCGCCGAACTGGTACAGCACCTCGATGAGCAGCGTCGCACCCGAGAGCTGCAGGGTGCCGACCGAGAGGATCCAGCCGACCGAGTACGCGAGGTAGACGCCCGCGAGCACACCCGTCGCCGCCGTCACCGCGGAGCGGCGCCGCGCCTCGCGGTCGGTCGCGGGCTGCGCCGCGATCGAGGGGGCGGATGCCGCGGTCGCGTCGGGCGCGTCGGGCCCGGCCGGGGCATCCCCCGCCGGCTGCCCCTGCGCGTCGTCGTCGAGGGCGACGGGCTGCTCGGGCTGCGCCTGCCCCGGATCGACCCAGCTCGGGTCGTCGGGGTCGCCCCAGTCGAGGGCCTCCTCGCGGCGGTCGGCGTTCATGCCGCCACCCTACCGACCTGGGGAACGGCGCCCGCTGAGCGTCGGAGGGTGCCGCTAGCGTCGGGCAGGGGAAGGGGGCCCATGCCGTTCGAGACCGTCGACGGGCGACCGCTCACGGGCGTGCCGCTGCTGTACCGCATGGGCCGCGACTTCCAGGTGACCGAGCCGTTCGCGTATCGCGACCCACGCGACGGCTCCGTCGTCACGGTGCCCGCGCACGACGTCTCGCGGCCGCCGACGGAGGGCAACTCGACCGACTTCGCCTCGGTGCCGCCCTTCCTGTGGGGGCTCATCGCCAACTACGGTCCGCAGACGCTGCCGGCGATCCTGCACGACGCGATGGTCGAGGATGCCCGGCGCGCGCCCGCCGCCGAGCGCCTGGCCCGGCGGCGCGCGGCCGATGACCTGTTCCGAGTCGCGCTCGTCGACAACGGCATCCACCTGCTGCGCGCGCGGGTCATGTGGGCCGCGGTCGGGCTCGAGAGCCGGCTGCGGCATGGCGGGGCGCTCGGTCGCGTGCTCGTCGCCCAGGTCGCGGTCGGGGCGCTGTGGCTCGTCGCGGCGACGGCGCTCGCGATCGTCGGCGCCGCCGGGCTCGGGGCGTGGTGGCTCGTGACGCTCGCGGCGCCCGCGCTGCTCGCGGGGCTGTGGGGCTCCTCGGCGGGGCTCGTGATCGCCGCGACGTACCTCGGCGCGCTGTACGGGCCGCTCGTGCTCGGCGCGTTTGTCGCCTCGCACGTCGAAGGGCTCATCGCGCTGCTCGTGTGGCTCGCGACCGGGCGGCGCGGCCCGCGCCCGCAGGCCGAGCCGACCGTGCGCTGGAAGGACGAGTACGGGCCGGAGGCCGCGCGCGAGCGCATCGCGCCCCCGCGCTGAGCGGCCGCTCGCGCCGCGCCGCTGCTCACGGCCGTGTGGCGCGGCGCACCGCGACGTCGCCGGGCGGAGACGCGGAAGGCCGGCCGCCCCGAAGGGCGACCGGCCTGCATCGCTGCGAAGGACTAGCGCGCAGCGCTGCCGTCGACGTAGTCCGCGTCCTGCTGCTTCCACGCGAAGAGGGCGCGCAGCTTGCGGCCGGTCTCCTCGATGGGGTGCTGCTCGCCCTTGGCGCGCAGCTCCTTGAACTCGGGGGCGCCCGCGTCCTGGTCGGCGATGAAGCGCTTCGCAAAGGCGCCCGACTGGATGTCGGCGAGCACCGCCTTCATGTTCTCCTTCACCGAGGGGTCGATGACGCGCGGGCCGGAGACGTAGTCGCCGTACTCGGCGGTGTCCGAGACGCTCCAGCGCTGCTTGGCGATGCCGCCCTCCCACATGAGGTCGACGATGAGCTTGAGCTCGTGCAGCACCTCGAAGTAGGCGATCTCGGGCTGGTAGCCGGCCTCGGTGAGCACCTCGAAGCCGTACTGCACGAGCTGCGAGGTGCCGCCGCAGAGCACGGCCTGCTCGCCGAACAGGTCGGTCTCGGTCTCCTCCGTGAAGGTCGTCTTGATGACGCCCGCGCGCGTGCCACCGATGGCCTTCGCGTACGACAGCGCGAGATCCCACGCCTGACCGGTGGTGTCGCGCTCGACGGCGACGATGTCGGGGATGCCGCGGCCGGCGACGAACTCGCGGCGCACCGTGTGGCCGGGGGCCTTCGGGGCGACGAGGATGACGTCGACGCCCTCGGGGGCGTCGATGTAGCCGAAGCGGATGTTGAAGCCGTGCGCGAAGGCGAGCGTCTTGCCCGGCTTGAGGGCGCCCTGGATGCTCTCGCTGTAGATGGCGCGCTGGTGCTGGTCGGGCGCGAGGATCATGATGACGTCGGCCCACTCGGCGGCCTCGGCGACGGTCATGACCGTGAAGCCCTCCTCGTGCGCCTTGGCGACCGACTTCGAGCCCTCCTTGAGCGCGATGACGACCTCGACGCCCGAGTCGCGCAGGTTCTGCGCGTGGGCGTGGCCCTGCGAGCCGTAGCCGACGATCGCGACCTTCTTGCTCTGGATGAGCGCCAGGTCGGCGTCCTTGTCGTAGTAGATCTCGGTCACGAGCGGTGTCTCCTTGTGGTGTGTTCGGTGGGATGTCCGTGCGGCGTCCGGGGCGGACGTCACGAGTTCTTGAGCACGCGCTCCGAGATGCTCTTCGAGCCGCGCCCCATGGCGAGCAGGCCCGACTGGGCGATCTCCTTGATGCCATAGGGCTCGAGCACGCGCAGCAGGGCCTCGACCTTGGCGGTGTCGCCAGTGACCTCGATGACGAGGGCGTCGGTGGCGACGTCGACCACGCGGGCGCGGAAGAGGTTCGTCGCCTCGAGGATCTGCGAGCGGGTGGTGTTGTCGACGCGCACCTTGATGAGCATGTGCTCGCGCTGCACCGACTGGCTGGGGTCGAGCTCGACGATCTTGAGCACGTTGACGAGCTTGTTGAGCTGCTTGGTGACCTGCTCCAGGGGCAGTCCCTCGACATCCACCACGACGGTGATGCGCGAGAGTCCGGGCACCTCCGTCGTGCCGACGGCGAGCGAGATGATGTTGAACCCGCGGCGGGCGAAGAGCCCCGCGACGCGCGTGAGCAGACCGGGCTTGTCCTCGACGAGGAGCGAGAGCACGTGGTGCGACATGGGTTACTCCCTCTCCCACTCGGGCGCATGGTCGCGCGCGTACTGGACCTGCGAGTTGCCGACGCCCTGCGGCACCATCGGCCACACCATGGCGTCGCGGCTGACAACGAAGTCGATGACGACGGGGCGGTCGTTGGTCTCCATGGCGAGCCTGATGGCCGGCTCGACCTCCTCCTGCTTCGTCACGCGGATGCCGAGGGCGCCGTAGGCGTCGGCGAGCTTGACGAAGTCGGGCACCATCGCGGTGTCGTGCCCCGTGTTGAGGTCGGTGAACGAGTGGCGACCGTCGTAGAAGAGGGTCTGCCACTGGCGCACCATGCCGAGCGAGGAGTTGTTGATGATCGCGACCTTGATCGGGATGTCGTTGATCGTGCAGGTCGCCAGCTCTTGATTGGTCATCTGGAAGCAGCCGTCGCCGTCGATCGCCCACACGAGGCGGTCGGGCTGGGCGACCTTGGCGCCCATCGCGGCGGGGATCGCGTAGCCCATGGTGCCGGCGCCGCCGGAGTTCAGCCACGCGCCGGGGCGCTCGTACTGGATGAACTGCGCGGCCCACATCTGGTGCTGCCCGACGCCGGCGGCGTACACCGCCTCGGGGCCGGAGAGCTCGCCGATCTTCTCGATGATCCACTGCGGCGACAGCAGGCCGTCCTCCGGCATGGTGTAGCCGAGCGGGTACTGCGCGCGCAGGCTCTCGAGCCGCTTCCACCAGTCGGAGAAGTCGGGCTTCGCCTGCTTCGCCACGTCGCGGTACGCGGGCAGCAGGTCGAGCAGCACCTCGCGGGCATCCCCCACGATCGGCACGTCGGCGGCGCGGATCTTGCCGATCTCGGCCGGGTCGATGTCGACGTGGATGACCTTCGCATGCGGCGCGAACTCGCTCACCTTGCCCGTGACCCGGTCGTCGAAGCGCGCGCCGAGGGCGATGAGCAGGTCGCTCTCCTGCAGGCCGAGCACGGCCGGAACGGTGCCGTGCATGCCGGGCATGCCGAGGTTCTGCGGGTGCGAGTCGGGGAAGGCGCCGCGCGCCATGAGCGTCGTGACGACGGGGGCGCCAGTCTCCTCCGCGAAGCGCAGCAGCTCGGCGTGGGCGCCGGCGCGCACGACGCCGCCGCCGACGTAGAGCACGGGGCGGCGCGACTCGGCGATGAGCTGGGCGGCGGCGCCAATCTGCTTGCCGTGCGCCTTCGTCACCGGGCGGTAGCCGGGCAGCTCGACCTTGGGCGGCCAGATGAAGGGGGCCGACTTCTGCTGCGCATCCTTCGTGACATCGACGAGCACCGGGCCGGGTCGGCCGGTCGTGGCGATGTGCACCGCCGCGGCGAGCACGCCGGGGATGTCTTCGGGCTTGGTGACGAGGAAGGAGTGCTTCGTGATGGGCATCGTGATGCCCGTGATGTCGACCTCCTGGAACGCGTCGGTGCCCATCGAGGTCGAGAACACCTGGCCGGTGATCGCCAGCAGCGGCACCGAATCCATGTAGGCATCCGCGATGGCGGTGACGAGGTTCGTCGCGCCGGGGCCGGAGGTCGCGATGCAGACGCCGAGGCGGCCGCTCGCGGCGGCGTAGCCCTCGGCCGCGTGGCCGGCGCCCTGCTCGTGGCGCACGAGGATGTGGCGGATGGCGGTCGAGGCCATGAGCTCGTCGTAGAACGGCATGATGGCGCCGCCCGGCAGGCCGAAGACGTCGGTGACGCCGAGCTTCTCGAGGGCGGCGAGGATGGCGCCCGACCCGGTGAGCACGGGATGCTCGGCGCGGGCGGACGCGGACGGGCTCGGCACGGGAGTCGTTTCCGAAGGCATGAAGGATCCTGAGGTCGTGGGCGTGGAGAGGCGAGGCGCCGAGCTACCCGGTCACGGCTCCTTCGGAGGCGGAGCGCACGAGCTTCGAGTACTTGGCGAGAACGCCGCGGGTGTAGCGCGGAGGCAGGGGCGCCCAGTCGGTGCGGCGCGCCTCCAGCTCGTCTGCGTCGACCAGTAGGTCGAGGGAGCGAGCAGCGATATCGACCCGGATGAGATCACCATCGCGCACGAAGGCGATAGGACCAGCATCCACCGCCTCGGGAGCAACGTGGCCGATGCACAGGCCGGTTGTGCCGCCGGAGAATCGACCGTCGGTCAAGAGTAGTACATCTTTTCCGAGCCCTGCGCCCTTGATGGCGGCGGTGATCGCGAGCATCTCGCGCATGCCGGGGCCGCCCTTGGGCCCCTCGTAGCGGATGACGACGACGTCGCCGGCGGAGATCTCGCCGTTCGTCAGCGCGTCCATCGCGGCGCGCTCGCGCTCGAACACGCGCGCGGGGCCCTCGAAGACGGCGGCGTCGAAGCCGGCGGTCTTCACGACGGCGCCCTCGGGAGCCATCGACCCGTGGAGGATCGTGATGCCGCCGGTGGCGTGGATGGGGTCGTCGAGCTTGCGCAGCACCTCGCCGTCGAGCGGGTCGGGGTTCAGCTCGGCGAGGTTCTCGGCCATCGTCTTGCCCGTGACGGTCATGACGTCGCCGTGCAGCAGGCCCTCGTCGAGCAGCGCCTTGAGCAGCACGGGCAGGCCGCCCTGGCGGTCGACGTCGTTCATGACGTACTTGCCGAAGGGCTTGAGGTCGCCGATGTGCGGCACGCGATTGCCGATGCGGTTGAAGTCGTCGAGCGTGAACGGCACCTCGGCCTCGTTCGCGATCGCGAGGATGTGCAGCACGACGTTCGTCGATCCGCCGAGCGCCATCGCGACGGTGACGGCGTTCTCGAAGGCCTCCTTGGTGAGGATCTGCCGGGCCGTGATGCCCTTCTTGAGCAGGTTGACGACGGCCTCGCCGGAGCGGTGGGCGTACATGTCGCGGCGGCGGTCGTAGCTCGCGGGGCTCGCCGAGCCGGGCAGGCTGAGCCCGAGCGCCTCGGCGACCGAGGCCATCGTGTTGGCCGTGTACATGCCGCCGCAGGCACCTTCGCCGGGGGCGAAGGCGCACTCGATGCGGTGGGCGTCCTCCAGGCTCATCTTGCCGGCCTTGACGGCGCCGACGGCCTCGAACGAGTCGATGATCGTGATGGGCTTCTCGGTGCCGTCGCTGAGCTTGACCCAGCCGGGCGCGATCGAGCCGGCGTAGAGGAAGACGCTCGAGAGGTCCAGGCGCGCCGCGGCCATGAGCATGCCGGGGATCGACTTGTCGCAGCCGGCCAGCAGCACGCTGCCGTCGAGGCGCTCGGCCTGCATGACGGTCTCGACGCTGTCGGCGATGACCTCGCGGCTGACAAGCGAGAAGTGCATGCCCTCGTGGCCCATCGAGATGCCGTCGCTCACGCTCACGGTGCCGAACTGCAGCGGGTAGCCGCCGCCGGCGTGCACGCCCTCCTTCGCCGCCTGCGCGAGGCGCGAGAGCGAGAGGTTGCACGGGGTGATCTCGTTCCACGAGCTCGCGATGCCGACCTGGGGCTTCTCCCAGTCGTCGTCGCCCATGCCGACCGCGCGCAACATGCCGCGGGAGGTGGTCGCCTCGATGCCATCGGTGACGACGCGGGAGCGGGGCTTGTGGTCGATCTCCGTCATGGCACGAGTTTAGGGCGTGCCGCGAGGCGGCTCCGACGCGCCGGGGAGGTCGGAGCGGCCCGCATCCGCGACGTCGTCGGCGAGCTCATCGGCGACGAGCGTCGCGGCGTCGAAGTCGCCCGTGCGGTACCCCGCCCGCCCCACCATGTGCGCCGAGATGGGCGCCGTCAGCATCTGCAGCACGACGACCGGGATGAGCAGCAGCAGCGAGGTCCAGCTGCGCAGGCTCAGCGCGAGCGCGAGCACGACGAGCACGAGGCCGAGGATCTGCGGCTTGGTCGCCGCGTGCAGCCTGCTCAGGGCATCCGGGAAGCGCAGCAGGCCGATCGCGGCGGCGAGCGAGAGGAGGGCGCCGCCGATGAGGAGAACGCCGGCGACGATGTCGAGGATGCCCGCCACGGGCGCTGCGTCGATCACGAGTCGAGCTCCTTCCCCGCGGAGTCGGGCATCGCCGAGGCCGCGCTGCGGCTCGAGAACCCCGCGCCGTCGGGCGTCGAGGTTGCCCCCGTCGCGCTCGTCGCCTCGGGGCGCGTGACGAAGCGCGCGACCGAGACGGTGCCGAGGATCGCGGTCGCGGCGAGCACGACCATGAGCGGGATCGTGCGGGTGTGCCCGTTGGCGACCATCTCGGTGCCGACGACGAGGATGAGCGTGGTCAGCAGCACGTCGGAGCCGATGACGCGGTCGACGATGCTCGGCCCGCGGATCACGCGCCACAGGGCCAGGAGGGCGGCGACGGCGAGGATCGCCCCCGCGATCGTGATGAGCACGGTCATCGCACGGCCTCCCACTCCTCGCGCGAGCCGATCGCGCGCAGCAGGCGGCGCTCGTAGTCGAGCACGTGGGCGCGCGTGCGCTCGACGCGCTCGGCGGAGTCGACGCCGAGGGCGTGCACGTAGAGCACCGAGTTCGGGCGGTCGACCTCGAGCACGACCGAGCCGGGCACGAGCGAGACGGCGAGCGCCGTGCCGGTGAGCACGAAGTCGCTGCGCGTCGTGAGGTCGACGCGGATGACGGCGCTGCGGGGCACGCCGCGCGGCCGCACCGCGAGCCAGGCGACCTCGAAGGAGGCGACGACGAGGTCGCCGAGGAAGCGGGCGAGGAAGACGAGCATCCACCAGGCGTTGAAGCGGCCGGATAGCACGACGGGCGGCAGGTACAGCGCCTGCGTGACGATGAGCGCGACGACGAGGCCTGTCAGCACGGTGAGGGGGGTGACCGAGCCCCACAGCATCATCCAGAGCAGCACGAGCGCGAGCAG
The DNA here is from genome assembly GCF_014595885.1 of Microcella alkalica. Classification (GTDB taxonomy): domain Bacteria; phylum Actinomycetota; class Actinomycetes; order Actinomycetales; family Microbacteriaceae; genus Microcella; species Microcella alkaliphila_B. The sequence goes on from NZ_JABUKC010000004.1 coordinate 178,419, forward strand.
GAGCGGGGCCTTCTGCTTGAGCGGCACGCGCGCGCGCTCGGCGGCCCGGGCATCCGCCTCGGTCATGTCGGCCGCGCCGCGCGCGGCGACGGGATCGGTCATTCGAGCTCACCCCCCTCGGCCGAGCTCGGGAACACCGTCTGGATGTACACGCTCGGGCCGTCGAGGTTCTGGCCGGCGCGGTCGGCGATCGCGTAGACCGGCCCCGCGAAGACGGTGAGCGCGACGCTCACCGCGACCATGCCGGCGGTCGACGCCGTCATGAGCCGCGGCGTCGACCGGGTGCCGGAGACGGTCGAGGTCGAGAGCGGCGCCTCCTCGACCGAGCGCAGCAGTCGCGACTGGTCGCCCTCCACGGCGTCGGCCGAGCGCCAGAACGCCAGGTTCCACACCCGGATGAGGGCGTAGAGGGTGAGGAGGGAGACGAGCGCGCCGCCGGCGATGAGGGCGTAGGCCAGGGCATCCCCCTGCTCGGCGGTCGCCTGGAAGAGACCGAGCTTGCCGAGGAAGCCGGAGAACGGCGGGATGCCGCCGAGGTTAAGGGCGGGGATCAGGAACAGCGCCGCGACCACGGGGGCGCTCGCGGCGAGGCCGCCGATGCGCGAGATCGAGGTGCTGCCCGCCTCGCGCTCGATCAGGCCAGCGGCGAGGAAGAGCGTCGTCTGCACGACGATGTGATGCACGATGTAGTAGATCGCCGCGGCCGTGCCCTCGACCGTGCCGAGCGCGACGCCGAGGATCATGTAGCCGATGTGGCTCACGAGCGTGAACGACAGGATGCGCTTGATGTCGGCCTGCGCCACTGCGCCGAGCGCGCCGACGATCATCGTCAGCAGCGCGAGCACCATGAGCGCCGGGTTGAGCTCGGGCCCGGGGAAGATGACGGTCTCGACGCGGATGATCGCGTAGACGCCGATCTTCGTCAGCAGGCCCGCGAACGCCGCCGTGACCGGCGCGGGCGCCGTCGGGTAGGAGTCGGGCAGCCAGAACGACAGCGGGAAAACGGCGGCCTTGATGCCGAAGGCGACGAGCAGCATGACGTGCAGCAGGATCTGCACGTCGACCGGCAGCTCGTCGATGCGCTGCGCGATCTGCGCGATCGTGACGGTGCCGAGCGCGCCGTAGATCATCGCGATCGAGGCGAGGAACAGCAGCGACGACACGAGGCTCACCACGACGTACGTGACGCCGGCGCGGATGCGCGACTCCGTGCCGCCGAGGGTGATGAGCACGTAGCTCGACACCAGCAGGATCTCGAACCCTACGTAGAGGTTGAACAGGTCGCCCGCGACGAAGGCGACCATGACGCCCGTGGTGAGGATCAGGTAGGTCGGGTTGTAGATCGAGACCGGGGTCTCGTCGTCGCCGTCGGCGAGACCCTGCCCGACCGAGAACACGAGCACCGCGAGCAGCACGACGGCCGAGACGACGATCATGAGCGCCGCGAGCCGGTCGACGATGAGCACGATGCCGTAGGGCGCCGCCCAACCGCCGACCTCCATCACGAGCGGGCCCACCTGGTCGACCTGCCACAGCAGCACCGCGCCGATCGCGAGCAGCACGACGAGCGAGGTGATGGCGATCGCCCGCTGCGGGCGCGGGCGACGGCCGGCCACGAGCGTGAGCGCCGCACCGAGCAGCGGCACGAGCACGACGAGGGGCACGAGCGCGGTCATCGCTGCGGCTCCGTCTCGTGCGGGAAGTCGGTCGTCGAGGCCTCTGGCGCGGTCTCCTCCGCCTCGATGAGCACCGCTCCCCCGCGCAGCGCGACGTCGTCGGCGTCGTCGCTCACGTCGTCGGCGTTCGCCAGGCGCCAGGAGCGGTAGATGAGGGCGAGCAGGAACGACGACACGGCGAAGGTGATGACGATCGCCGTGAGCACGAGCGCCTGCGGCAGCGGGTCGGTGTACTCCTCCGGCGCGATCGCCGGGTCGAAGATCGGCGCGAGCCCGGCTTCGCCGACCATGATGATGATGAGCAGGTTCGTGGCGTTGCCGGCGAGGAGGAACCCCAGCAGCACGCGCGTGAGGCTGCGCTCGAGCAGCAAGTAGACCGCGCACGCGTAGAGCGCCGACATGACGATGACGAGGACGAGCGAGACGGTCACGGACGGCCTCCGGGGGTCGCGGGTGCGGCGGGCTGCACGGGCGTCGTCGAGCGGGCGGCCTCGCCCTGCCGGTCGACCTCGGCGCCGAGGCTGCGCAGCACGTCGAGCACGAGGCCCACGACGATGAGGTAGACGCCGATGTCGAAGATCGTCGAGGTGACGAACTCGACGTGGCCGAGCACGGGCAGCTCGGTCTCGACGAAGGCGGAGGTCAGGGCATCCGCCCCCAGCAGCAGCGGCGCCGCGGCCGTGCCGACCGCGAGGAGCATGCCGGTGCCGAGCACCGTGCCCGCGCCGATCGGCGCCGCCGCCCCGAGCTCGAAGCGCCCGCCCGCGAGGTAGCGGCCCACGAGCGCGAGGCCCGCGACGAGGCCGCCGCCGAAGCCGCCACCCGGCAGGTTGTGGCCCGCGAAGAGCAGGTAGAGCGACACGACGATGATCGCGTGGAAGGTGAGTCGCACGACCACCTCGAGCAGGATCGAGCGGTTGCGCGGGTCGAGGGTGGGTCCGGCGAGGATCCAGGCGTTGCGCAGCTCACCGGGGCGGCCCTGCTCGCGCACGCGGTCGAGCCGCGCCTCCACGCGGCGGCGCAGCTGCCCGCGCGGCGCCCGCGGCAGCGCGTCGTCGCGCCCGCGGATGAACAGCAGGCTCGCGACGCCCGTCGCGGCGGCGATGACGACGGCGAGCTCGCCGAGCGTGTCCCAGGCGCGCAGATCGACGATCGCCACGTTGACGGTGTTACGGCCGTGACCGATCTCGTAGGCCAGCTGCGGCCAGGCGAGCGAGATCGGCTGCTCGGTGCGCGCGCCGGCCGCGACGAGCGCGATGACGCCCATCGTCGCGCCGACCGCGACGGCGATGACGGCGCGCAGCGCCTTCCGCGTGCTGCCGTGCCGGTCGCCGAGCTGCGCGGGCAGCCGGCGCAGCACCAGCACGAAGGCGATGAGCGTCACGAGCTCGACGAGAATCTGCGTGATCGCCAGATCGGGCGCGCCCATGATCGCGAAGAGCGCGGACATGCCGAAGCCCGTCACGCCGACCACGACGACCGCGGTGAAGCGCTTCTGCGCGCGCGTGGCCGCGACGGCGGCGATGACCATGACGAGGCCGATCGCGAGCTGCGCGGGCGTATCCCACAGGCGCACCTCGCCGGGCCCCGAGCCGCCGAGCAGCAGCGTCGCCCCGGTACCGGCGATGAACACCACGAGGATCACCCCGAGGTAGAACGGCAGCGACCCGCGCTGCGTGAGGCTCGTGACCCGCACGGCGAGGCGGTCGACCGCGCCGACCGAATCCCAGTAGAGGTCGGTCGCGCTCATCGGGCTGTGCACGCGTGCGTGCAGGCGGGCGATCGGCTCGCGCGCCGCGAACAGGGCGACGCCGGCCAGCAGCGCGCCGATCGACAGGGCGAGCTCGAGTGTGAACCCGTGCCAGAGCTCCAGGTGGTAGTCGCTCGCGCCGTCGACGGCCGCCGCGACCGGCGCGAGCGCGGCGTCGGCGAGCGGGGCGAGTGCGCCCAGCGCGAGACCCGCGACCGCGAGCGCGGCGGGAGCGAGCAGGAAGCCGGGGCCGACCCGCTGCAGCACCGAGGCATCCGTCGCGTCGCTCTTGCGGGCGAACGCGCCCCAGAAGAAGCGGATGCTGTACGCCGCCGTGAGCGCCGACCCGATCACGACGCCGATCGTCGCGATCGCGGCGAGCGCGTCGCCGTCTCGCGCGTCGACGAGCAGCGCGTACAGCACGGCCTCCTTCGCGACGAAGCCGAACAGCGGCGGCAGGCCCGCCATCGAAGCGAGCGCGAGCCCGGCGATGACGGCGAGGGAGGGGGCGCGGCGGCCGAGGCCCGACAGCTTGCGGAGGTCGCGCGTGCCCGCGCCGTGGTCGATGATGCCGACGACGAGGAAGAGGGTCGCCTTGAACAGCGCGTGGGCGACGAGGAGGGCGGCCGCCGCGAGCGCCGCGTCGCGCGTGCCCCAGCCGGTGATGACGGTGAGGAAGCCGAGCTGGCTCACCGTGCCGTAGGCGAGCAGGAGCTTCAGGTCGTGCTGGCGCAGCGCGACCCACCCGCCGAGGATCATCGTCGCGAGGCCGAGCCCGACGAGCAGCTCGCGCCAGCCCGGGGTCGCGGCGAACGCGGGAGCGAACCGCGCGATGAGGTAGATGCCCGCCTTGACCATCGCGGCGGCGTGCAGGTAGGCGCTGACGGGGGTGGGGGCCGCCATGGCGCCGGGCAGCCAGAAGTGGAAGGGCAGAATTGCCGACTTCGACAGTGCTCCGACGAGCACGAGCACGATCGCGGCCGTCGTGAGCGGCCCCTCCGGCGTCGCGGCGAGGATCACCTCGATGCTCGCGCTGCCAGCCTGCTGGGCGAGCAGCACGAGGCCGACGAGCATGACGAGGCCGCCGAGCGTCGTCGTGATGAGCGCCTGCAGCGCCGCGCCACGGCTCGCCTTGCGCCCCTGATAGTGGCCGATGAGCAGGTACGAGAAGACGCTCGTGAGCTCCCAGAAGACGAACAGCAGGAAGACGTCCTCCGCGAGGACGAGCCCGTACATGGCGCCGGCGAACGCGGTGAGGGTCGAGGCGAAGCGGCCGATGCCCTCGCTGTCGCGGCCGAAATAAAAGGCGCAGTAGACCATGACGAGCGCGCCGACGCCCGTGACGATGAGCGTCATGAGCCAGCCGAGCGCGTCCATGCGCAGGTCGAGGGTCAGCTGCAGCTGCGGGATCCACGCCGCGCGCTCGACGAGCGCCTCACCGGCGAGCACGGCGGGGCCGACGGCGAGCGCGTGCGCGAAGGCGCCGAGCGGCACGAGGGCGGCGACGAGGAAGACCCGCTGCTTGAGCCACGGCGTGAGGTGCACGAGCACGAGGGCCGCGAGGCCGAACAGCGCGAGGGAGACGAACACGGGTCCTCCCTCGGGTGTCGGTGCGGCACGGGCGGGAGAGGGCTGGCGTGAAGCGCTCTCGTGTCGAGTTTACCGAGTGTCGCCTGAGAGGCGGCGGCGAGCGTCGAGCACGTGGGTGAGCAGGGCCGCCATCGCGGCCGGGTCGGCGACGCGGGCGCGCGCCGCCGTCGGGCCGTCACCGACCTTGACGCCGAGATCGTGCGGGCCGAGCACGGCGAAGCCGTCCTCATCGGTCACGTCGTCGCCGGCGAACAGCACCGCATCGGGGGCGAGACGATCGATGAGGATGCGCAGGCCGTCGCCCTTCGTCGCGTCGCGCACCGCGAACTCCACCACGCCCTTGCCCGCGCGCACGGTCAGCGCGGGGTCAAGCTCGGCGGCGCTGGCCCGCACCGCCGCGTCGAGGAGCCGCGCCGCCTCCGCGTCAGTCACGAGGCGGGAGTGCACCGCGAGACCCGCGGGCTTCGCCTCGATCCACGCACCCTCGACCTGGGCGACGAGCGGCTCGAGCCGCGATCGCAGGGCGAGCACGCGGTCGGCGTCGGCGGCGTCGAGGGGCGGCAGGGCATCCGTCGCGCTCATGCGCACCTCGAGGCCGTGCGAGCCGATGAGCGGCAGGTCGTCGGGCGCCTCGCCGACCTCCGCGAGGCTCGCGAGGGCGCGACCCGAGACGAGGGCGACGCTCGTGCCGGGCAGCGCGTGCAGACCGAGCAGCGCCTCGCGAGCCGCCGGCAACGCGCGCGCGGCGGCCGGGTCGTCGACGAGCGGGGCGAGGGTGCCGTCGAAGTCGAGGGCGACGAGCAGCCGCGGCGCCGCGGCGAGGCGATCGAGCTCGGCGGCGAGGGCGGGGCCGGTGAGCGCGCCGCCGCTCATCGGCTGCCCACGTGCCGCAGCGTGTCGAGGAAGCTCTGCGACCAGCGCGCGACGTCGTTCTCGCGCACGCGGCGACGCAGGGCGCGCATGCGGGTCGAGCGCTCGCGCTTGGGCATCGCGATGGCCCTGAGCATGGCCTCCTTGAGGCCCTCGATGTCGTGCGGATTCACCAGCAGCGCGTTCTTGAGCTCGTCGGCGGCGCCGGCGAACTCGCTGAGGATGAGCACGCCGTCCTCGTCGTGGCGGCAGGCGACGTACTCCTTCGCCACGAGGTTCATGCCGTCGCGCAGAGCCGTGACGAGCATGACGTCGGCGGCGAGGTACAGCGCCACCATCTCCTCGCGCGGGTAGCCGTGGTGCAGGTACGAGATCGCCGGATGGCTGATCGTCGAGTAGTCGCCGTTGAGGCGGCCGACCGTGAGCTCGATCTCGTCGCGCAGCTGCATGTACGCCTCGACGCGCTCGCGGCTCGGGCTCGCGACCTGCACGAGGGCGACCTCGCCCGTGCGGGCCGAGCCGTCGCGCAGCAGCTCGCCGAAAGCCTTCAGCCGGTGGCCGATGCCCTTCGTGTAGTCGAGCCGGTCGACGCCGAGCATGATCGTGCCGGGGTCGCCGAGGTCGTGCCGGATCTGCGCGGCGCGCGCGATGACCTCCGGCCGCCGCGCGATCTCCTCGAAGCTCTCGACGTCGATCGAGATCGGGAAGGCCTTGGCGATGACGGTGCGGTGGCCGCCCTGCCCGTCGGGCACGCGCACCTCGGGGCTGCGCATCCCGTACCCGAACAGGCGGCGCACGGCACTGAAGAAGTTGGCGGCGTCGGAGGCGCGCTGGAAGCCGATGACGTCGGCCCCGAGCAGCCCCTCGACGATCGCGCGGCGCCACGGCAGCTGCGAGAAGATGCCGTACGGCGGAAACGGGATGTGGTTGAAGAACCCGATCGTGAGGTCGGGGCGCAGTGCGCGCAGCATGCTCGGCACGAGCTGCAGCTGGTAGTCCTGCACCCACACCGTCGCGTTCGGCGCCGCCGCCTCGGCGCTCGCGCGCGCGAAGCGCTCGTTGACCGCGCGGTACGACTCCCACCACTCGCGGTGGTAGGCCGGCGGCGAGATGACGTCGTGGTAGAGCGGCCAGAGCGTGTCGTTGCTGAAGCCCTCGTAGTAGCGCTCGACCTCGCCGGCGGAGAGGGCCACGGGCACGAGGTGCATGTCGTCGGCCTCGAAGGGCTCGACCTCGACGTCGGCCTTGCCGGGCCAGCCCACCCAGGCGCCGTCGGCGGCGCGCATGACCGGCTCCAGCGCCGTCACGAGGCCGCCGGGCGAGCGCTGCCAGCGAGCCGATCCGTCGGGGTCGATCACCCGGTCGACGGGGAGGCGGTTCGAGACCACCACGAAGTCGAAGCGGCCGGTGCTGGGGCTCATGTTCACTCTCTTCTCGTCCGCGCGTCCGTACGGCGTCGGCCCCGTGGGGCCCCGCCGGTCGGCCACCGTATCAGCCGAGACTCATCGTTCTCTCAGACATCCACCGCTCGGGCGCGCCCGAAGGGCCGCCTAGGCTGGCCGCGTGATCCGAGTCGGCATGGGCACCACGAGCGTGCTCCCCCGCCGGCTCGAGCCCGCGTTCCGGCTCGCGCGCGAGGCCGGCTTCGACGGCGTCGAGGTGATGATCACGAGCGACCCGGCCACGCAGAGGGCTCGCGCGATCGCGGCGCTGTCGGCGCGGTACGGGATGCCCGTGCTGAGCATCCACGCCCCCGTCCTGCTCTTCAGCACCCTCGTCTTCGGGCGCGACCCGCGCACGAAGCTGCAGCGCGCCGCCGCCCTCGCCGCCGAGCTGGGAGCCGCCACGGTCGTCGCCCACCCGCCCTGGCGCTGGCAGCGCCGGTGGGCCGCGCGCTTCGAGGAGGCCGTGAGCGAGATCGCGGCGAGCTCGGGCGTCGTGGTCGCGGTCGAGAACATGTTCCCGGTGGCGGCGGGCGGGCGCACGCGCGAGGCGTTCGCGCCGCACTGGGACCCCGGCGAGCTCACCATCGACCGGCTCGTGCTCGACGTCTCGCACGCGACGATGGCCGGCCGCTCGGCCCTCGAGCTCGCCCGCGGGTGGGGTGAGCGCCTGCACCACGTGCACCTGTGCGACGCCGCCGCGCCGGGCGCCGGGCGGCTCGTCGACGCGCACCTCGTGCCGGGGCGCGGCGGGCAGCCGGTCGCCGAGCTGCTGCGGCATCTTGCCGTGTCGGGCTTCGCGGGCGACGTCGTCGCCGAGCTCAACACGCGGCACTGCGGCCGCGACGACGGCGCCCGGCTGGCGGAGCTTTGCGAGACCGTCGCGTTCGCGCGCGAGCACCTGGGCCCGAGCGCGCTGCGCTGACGGGCGCCGTGACGTCCGCGGCTAGGCGAGGAACCCGCGCAGCAGCGACGCCGTGCCCTCCAGGTGCTCGGCCATCGCCGCGCCCGCCCCGTCGGCGTCGCCCGTGAGCACCGCCCAGACGATGCGCTCGTGCTGCTCGTTCGAGTGCGCGATGTTGGGCGGCAGCAGCGGGATGCGGTCGAGCAGCGCGTTGACGCGCATCCGGTTGTCGGCGATGAGCGTCACGAGCGTCGGGCTGCCCGAGAGCTCCGCGAAGGTCAGGTGCAGGCGCGAGTCGAGGCGGCGATACTCGGCCCCCTCGGCGCCGGCCACCTCCCGCATGCGGGTCGCCAGATCGTCGCGCTGCGCGGCCGTCAGGGGCGTGGATGCCGCTGCCCTCGCCGCGCCGACCTCGAGCACCTCGCGCACGAGCAGGGCATCCCGCACCTCGTCGGCCGACACGCGCTCGCCCGGCCCCTCCTCGGGGTGCGGAAGCGGCTCGCGCACGAACGTGCCGCCGTAGCGCCCTCGCCGCGACTCGACGTAGCCGGCCTCGGCGAGCGCCTTGATCGCCTCGCGCACGGTGTCGCGGCTGACCTCGAGCCGCGCCGCGAGCTCGCGCTCGGGGGCGAGGGCCTCCCCCGGCGCGACGATGCCGAGCCTGATGAGCTGCAGCAGCCGCGCCAGGGTCTCCTCGAAGGCGTTGCCGCCCCGCACCGGTCGACTGAACGCCTCGAGCGCGAGGCCCTCCGGCGGCGGGGCGGTGTCGGGCATGGTCGTGCCGCTAGAGCGGGGTGACGTAGGCGGCGCTGATGCCGCCGTCGACGAGGAAGGTCGAGCCCGTGATGAACGAGGCGTCGTCGCTTGCGAGGAAGGCGACGGCCGCGGCGAGCTCCTCGGCCTCGGCGAAGCGGCCCTTCGGGATGTGCACGAGGCGGCGCTGGGCGCGCTCCGGATCTTTCGCGAAGAGCTCCTGCAGCAGCGGGGTGTTCACGGGGCCGGGGCAGAGCGCATTGACGCGGATGCCCTGACGCGCGAACTGCACGCCGAGCTCGCGCGTCATCGCGAGGACGCCGCCCTTCGAGGCGGTGTACGAGATCTGGCTCGTCGCGCTGCCCATGACGGCGACGAACGAGGCCGTGTTGATGATCGACCCCGACTGCTGGGCGACCATGTGGCGCAGGGCCGCGCGCGAGCAGAGGTACACGCTCTTGAGGTTGACGTCCTGCACCTTCTCCCAGGCCGGCAGCTCGGTCGTCTCGATCGAGTCGTCGTCGGGCGGCGAGATGCCCGCGTTGTTGAACGCGATGTCGAGCGAGCCGTAGGTCGCCTGCGCGGTGTCGAAGAGGTGGTTCACCTGCGCCTCGTCGGTGACGTCGACCTGCACGAACAGGCCGCCCACCTCGGCCGCGGCGGCCTCGCCCGCCTCCGGGTTCATGTCGCCGATGACGACGCGCGCGCCCTCCGCGGCGAAGCGCTTCGCGGTCGCGAAGCCGATGCCGCTCGCGCCGCCGGTGATCACGGCGACCTTGCCCTTGAGTCGCTGCGTGAGGTCGATGGGGGTGATGCTCATGGGACGGGCTCCTGTCTTAGGCGTGGGAGAAGAACACGTTCTTGGTCTCGGTGAACGCGAGCGGAGCATCCGGCCCCAGCTCTCGCCCGAGACCGGACTGCTTGAACCCGCCGAAGGGGGTCGCGTACCGCACCGAGGAGTGCGAGTTGACGCTCAGAGCGCCCGTCTCGACGCCGCGCGCGACGCGCAGCGCGCGGCCGAGGTCGCGCGTGAAGATCGAGCCGGAGAGCCCGAAGATCGAGTCGTTGGCGAGCGCGATCGCGTCGGCCTCGTCGTCGAAGGGCAACACCGAGACGACGGGGCCGAAGATCTCCTCCGTCGCGACGCGGTCGCCGCGGTTCGGCAGCAGCACGGTCGGGGCCATCCAGAAGCCGGGGCCCTCGGGCGCCGAGCCCGTGAACGCGACCGGCACGTCGTCGTCGAGGAAGGCCGCGACGTTCTCGCGGTGCCCGCGCGAGACGAGCGGCCCCATCTCGGTGGCCTCGTCGTTCGGGTCGCCGACGCGGAAACCCCGGACCGCCGGCTCGAGCAGCTCGAGGAACCGGTCGAGCACGGTGCGCTGCACGAGCAGGCGCGAGCGGGCGCAGCAGTCCTGCCCGGCGTTGTCGAACACCGAACCGGGCGCCGAGGATGCTGCTGCCTCGAGGTCGGCGTCGGCGAAGACGATGTTCGCGCTCTTGCCGCCGAGCTCGAGCGTCACGGGCTTCACCTGCGCCGCGCATCCGGCCATGACGTGCTTGCCGACCTCGGTGGATCCGGTGAAGACGACCTTGCGTACGAGCGGGTGCGTGACGAAGCGGTCGCCGACGACCGAGCCGCGACCCGGCAGCACCTGCAGCAGGTGCTCGGGCAGGCCCGACTCGAGCGCGAGCTCGCCGAGCCGAATCGCGGTGAGCGGGGTCCAGTCAGCGGGCTTCAGCAGCACCGCGTTGCCCGCGGCGAGCGCCGGCGCGAAGCCCCAGCCGGCGATCGGCATGGGGAAGTTCCAGGGCACGATGACGCCGACGACGCCGAGGGGCTCGTGGAAGGTGACGTCGATGCCGCCCGCGACGGGGATCTGCTGGCCGATGAGGCGCTCGGGCGCGCCGCTGTAGTAGTCGAGCACGTCGCGCACGTTGCCCGCCTCCCAGCGGGCGGCGCCGATCGGGTGGCCCGAGTTGCGCACCTCGAGCTGCGCGAGCTCGTCGATGTGCGCGTCGACCGTGGCGGCGAAGCGGCGCAGCGCGCGCGCGCGGTCGACCGGCGCGAGCGCCGCCCAGGCGCGCTGCGCGACGACGGCGCGCTCGACGGCGGCGTCGACCTCCTCGAGGGTCGTGTGCCGCACCGTGCCGATGACCGACTCGTCGGCCGGATTGACGAGCGTCGTCTCGCTCACGCGCGCACCTGCCGGCTCTCGGCGTAGTCGGCGGCGGCCTCGACGAGCGCCTCGAACAGCCGCAGGTCCTCCGGCGAGACCTCCGGGTGCCACTGCACGGCGAGCCCGAAGGTCGCGCCGTCGATGTCGACGGCCTGGATGACGCCGTCGTCGCCGCGAGCGCTGACGGTGAGGCCCGCGCCGACCTGGTCGATCGCCTGGTGGTGGTAGCTCTGCACCGTGAGATGCTCGCCGACGAGCTCGGCGAGGCGGGTGCCGGGCACCGTGAGCGCGGGGTTGGGCGAGAACACCCCGCCGCCGGCGTTGTAGCGCTCGCTGCCGATGACCTCGGGCAGGTGCTGGATCAGGGTGCCGCCGCGCAGCACGTTGAGCACCTGCATGCCGCGGCAGATGCCGAAGAAGGGGATGTCGCGGTCGAGCGCGCGCTCCAGGAGCGCGAACTCCAGGTCGTCGCGATCGCGTCGCGGCGCATCGTTCGTCGGGTGCGGGGCCTGCCCGTACCGGCTCGCCTCGACATCCTTGCCGCCCGTGACGATGAGGCCGTCGAGGCGGTCGAGGATGCAGTCGGCGACGCCCTCGCCCATCGGCTGGGGAGGCAGCAGCACGACGGTGCCGCCGGCGCGCGTGACCGCCTCGAAGTAGACCTTCGGCAGGAACGCGGCGGGCACGTCCCACACCCCGCTCTGCGCCTGCTCGAGGTACGTGGTCAGCCCGATGACGGGTCGAGGGCGACGGTCAGAATCGTTCGAAGCCACGGAAGCGCTCCCAGTCGGTGACGGCCGCGTCGTAGGCCTGCTGCTCGACGCGCGCCATGTTCAGGTAGTGGTCGACGACATCCTGCCCGAACGCCTCGCGGGCGATCTGCGAGCCTGCGAACAGCTCGGCGGCGTCGCGCAGGGTGCTCGGCACGCGCGGCTTGTCGCTGCCGTAGGCGTTGCCGGCGAAGGCCTCCTCGAGGGTGAGCTGCTGCTCGATGCCGTGCAGGCCCGCGGCGATGATCGCGGCCGTCGCGAGGTACTGGTTGACATCGCCGCCGGGCACCCGGTTCTCGATGCGCAGGCTGTGGCCGTGGCCGACGACGCGCAGGGCGCACGTGCGGTTGTCGAAGCCCCACGCGATCGCGGTCGGAGCGAAGCTGCCCTCGACGTAGCGCTTGTACGAGTTGATGGCGGGCGCGAAGAACAGCGTGAGCTCGCGCATCGCGGCGAGCTGCCCGGCGAGCCAGTGCTCCATGAGCGGCGAGAAGCCGTGCGGGCCGTCGCCGGCCATGACCGGCGAGCCGTCGAGCCCGCGCACGCTGAGGTGGATGTGGCAGCTGTTGCCCTCGCGCTCGTTGAACTTCGCCATGAAGGTCAGCGACTTGCCGTGCCGGTCGGCGATCTCCTTCGCGCCGTTCTTGTAGATCGAGTGGTTGTCGCACGTGGCGAGCGCGTGGGCGTAGCGGAAGGCGATCTCCTGCTGGCCGAGGTTGCACTCGCCCTTGACGCCCTCGCAGTACATGCCAGCGCCGTCCATGCTCACGCGGATGTCGCGCAGCAGCGGCTCCATGCGGGTCGACGCCATGAGCGCGTAGTCGATGTTGTAGTCGCTCGCCGGGGTGAGGTCGCGGTAGCCCTTGCGCCAGGCCTCGCGGTAGCCGTCGTCGAAGACGATGAACTCCAGCTCGGTGCCGACGTAGGGCACGAGGCCGCGCTCGGCGAGGCGGTCGATCTGGCGGCGCAGGATCGCGCGCGGGCTCGGCGCGACCGGCTCGCCGTCGTGGTTCTCGAGGTCGGCGATGACCATCGCGGTGCCGGGCAGCCAGGGGGCGAGGCGCAGCGTGCCGAGATCGGGGCGCATGACCATGTCGCCGTAGCCGCGCTCCCAGCTGGAGATCGCGTATCCGCCGACCGTGTTCATCTCGACGTCGACGGCGAGCAGGTAGTTGCAGCACTCGGCGCCGTGCGCGCCGACCTCCTCCAGGAACAGCCGCGCCGAGACCCGTTTGCCGACGAGGCGCCCCTGCATGTCGGTGAAGGCGACGATGACGGTGTCGATCTCGCCCGAGCGGATGCGCTGCTCGAGTTCGCCCATCGTGAGGTTGCCCGATCGCACGTCGGGGGGTGATGCCGCCATCGCTCGTCTCCTTCGACCGCCGTGGTTTCGACCATTACTAGCACAGCGGCCAGCACCGGCGCGCCCGTTCTCGGGGTGTCGAGGCCCTCAATGGTGGACACAGGCCACCTTTGGGGGCATGCTTCCCTCCAAGCGCAACGAGGCGCCCTGCCATCGAGCGCGCACCACCCCCTGTCCACCCCGGACTCGATGTCCATCCCCCCAGGAGGAATGCATGGCGGAAACGACCAAGGCGACGGGCGGTGTCACGTACACCCGCGTCGACCAGGGCTACTTCGAGAAGCGCGGGCTGCGCCGCACGGCAGGAGTGTGGGGCCTCTGGGGCCTCGCCGTCGCCGCGGTCATCTCCGGCGACTTCTCGGGCTGGAACTTCGGCATCGACTTCGCGGGCTTCGGCGGCATGCTCATCGCCTTCGTCGTGCTGGTGGTTATGTACTACGGGCTCACCTTCTCCATCAGCGAGATGTCGGCCGCCATGCCGCACACGGGCGGCGCCTACTCGTTCGCGCGCTCGGCCATGGGCCCGTGGGGCGGCCTCGTCACGGGCGCGGCCGAGACGATCGAGTACGTCGCGACGACCGCGGTCATCGTGTTCTTCTCCGCCCAGTACCTCGACGGCGTGACGAGCGGCCTGCTGAACTTCTCGCTCGCCGAGGCCGACCTCATGTGGGTGTGGTGGATCGTGCTCTACGTCGCCTTCGTCGCGCTCAACGCGGCCGGCGCGCACATCTCGTTCCGCTTCGCGATCGTCGTGTCGATCATCGCGATCGGCATCATCCTGGTGTTCTCGGTCATGGCGCTCGCCTCCGGCCTGTTCTCGTGGGACAAGCTGTGGGACATGCCGGTCAACCCGGACGCGGTCGGCGCCTCGACCTTCCTGCCGGAGGGCATCCTGCCGATCCTGTTCGCGCTGCCGTTCGCCATGTGGTTCTTCCTCGGCATCGAGGAGCTGCCGCTCGCCGCGGAGGAGTCGCACACCCCCGAGAAGGACATTCCCCGCGCCGGCGTGCTCGCCCGCGGCACCCTCATCATCACGGGCCTGCTGGTGCTGTTCCTCAACACGGGCATCCTCGGCGCCGAGGCGACGGGCGTCTCGCTCGAGCCGCTGCTCGACGGGTTCCGCGCGATCGTCGGCGACGAGCTCGCCGCCGTGCTCGCGATCTTCGCCCTCATCGGCCTGCTCGCCTCGCTGCAGGGCATCATGTTCGCCTACGGGCGCAACATGTACTCCCTGTCGCGCGCCGGCTACTACCCGAAGTTCCTCTCGCTCACGGGCAAGAGCCAGACCCCGTGGGTGGCGCTCGTCGTCGGCGCGGTCGTCGGCTTCGTCGCGATCGTCTCGCTCGACCTGCTCTCGCGGCTCGACCCGGAGGGCGTTGGCGCGGTCGCCGGCGCCATCATCCTCAACATCGCGGTGTGGGGCGCGGTCGTGGCGTACTTCCTGCAGATGGTGTCGTTCATCATCCTGCGTCGGAAGTTCGCGAACGCGAACCGTCCCTACAAGAGCCCGTGGGGTCTGGGCGGCGCCTACAGCGCGGCCGCGATCGCCGCGCTCGTGTTCGTGGGTCTGCTCATCAACCCGGCCTTCCAGGCGGCGATCGTGGCGATCATCGTCGTCTACGCGCTCATCCTGCTCGGCTTCTGGCTGCACTACCGGCACCGCCTCGTGCTCTCGCCCGAGGAGGAGTACGCCATGAGCGGCGGCACGCACGAGCTCACCAAAGAGCAGTAGCGCAGCATCCGCTGACGCCCGCGAGGGCATGACGCGACGGGCCGCGGAGATCGATCTCCGCGGCCCGTTCGCCTGTCTTGCCGCCATCGTTCCCGCGAGGGACGGGGGCGGATGCGCCTACGCCCGCGCGGCGAGCGCCCCGGGCGCGAAGGCCGCGAGCGCCTCGCGCCGACGGCTGCGCCCGATCGCGAGTCGCGCGACCACGAGCGAGAGCGCACCGAGCACGAGCATCGCGCCCAGCGCGGCGCCGATGCGCGCGGGGTCTCCCCCGGCGAGCAGCGCCTGCAGGCCGTCGACCGCGGCCGACAGCGGCAGCACCCCGCTCAGCGTCGGGAACGGCTCGGCGAGCGCCACGACCGGCACGAGCCCGCCCGCGGCGACGAGCTGCACGGCGAGCAGTAGCAACGACACCGTCAGGCCCGCCGGGCCGAGCCCGAGCACGAGCGCCGCGTGCAGCGCCGTCAGCGCGAGCGCGATGACGAGCGTGAGCCCCAGCACGCCGAGCGCGAGGTCGAGACCGATCACGCCCGTCGCGAGCAGCAGCACCGTCACCGCGACCGCCTGGCCGGCGGCGACGAGGGATGCCCGCGCGAGCACCCGACGCAGCATCGCCCCCGCGGTCGCCGCCGTGCCGACCACGGCCGAGGCCGCGGGGCGCACCACGAGCATCGTCGCGAGCGCGCCGAGCCACAGTCCGATCGGCACGAGCGTCGCCGCGAGCACGCCGCCGAGGCCGTCGACGGCGTTGGCGCGCTCGGCCTCGACGGCGACGGGCGACGCCGCGAGCTCGGCGTCTCCGGATTCGGGCACTTGCGCGGCGCCGTCGGCCAGGCCCGCCGCGAGCTCGTCGGCGCCCGCGGCGAGGGCGTCGGCCCCTGCGGCGAGCTCGCCGGCTCCGGCGCTGGCCTCGGCGGCGCCGGAGCTGAGGGCTCCGAGGCCGTCGGCGAGAGCATCCGCCCCCTGCACGAGGGCCGGCCCGCCGCCGGCGAGCGCCGCGGCGCCCTCGGCGGAGTCGGCGATGCCGCCCTGCACGCCGTCGATCGCGCCCTGCAGCTGCGGCGCGATCGCGCCGGTCGTGCCCGCGGCCGTCTGCGCGCTCGTGAGCGCGGCGATGAAGGCCTGCTTGTCGGCGTCGCTGAGGTTCGAGGCCTGCACCGCCGCGACGAGCGCGGTCAGCTGAGCGGCCGTCGCCTGCGCGAGCTGATCGGCTCCCGTCACCGCCTGGGCGAGCTGGTCGAGCCCGGCGGCGCCCCGGTCGAGCTGCGCCAGACCCGATGACAGCCCCGCGACGCCGCCGGTGTAGCGCTCGAGCCCCGTGGCGAGCTCGCGGGCACCCTGCGCGGAGGCGGAGGCGCCCGAGCCGAGCGCGGCGATGCCGTCGCCGAGCGCGCTTGCGCCGGAGCCGACCTCGGCGATGCCGCCGCCCACCTGGCTCGCGCCGTCGGCCGCCTCGCCGAGCGCCGATCCGAGCTCGCCGAGGCCCGACTGCAGGCCCGCGAGGTACTGCGCCGTGACGGTGTCGCCGAACTGCTGGGCGAGGCTCGCACCGACCGCCTCGACGATCGTGCCGGCGAGGTAGCTGTGGGCATCGTCGGTCTCGACCGTGATCGGCGCGATCTCCTGCTCGGGCGTGCCGACGGTCAGCAGCGAGGCGGAGAAGCCCTCCGGAATGGTCAGCACGGCGAGCACCTCACCCGAGGCGAGATCCGCCGCGGCCTGCTCGGCGCTCGTCGCGCGCCAGTCGAAGCCGGCGGCGTCCGGTCCGGTGAGCTCGGTGACGAGCTGGCGGCCGGCGAAGACCGGCTGCTCCTCGCCGTCGGGGCCGGTCGTCGTGACGAGCTCGTCGCCGTTGACGACGGCGGCGGGGATGCGGTCGAGCGCCTCATCGGCGTCGCCGACGGCCGCGAGGGCGGCGCCCACGAGGCCGAGCGGCACCAGCACGGCGGCGACGATGCCCGCCCAGCGGCGAGCGCCGCGCGCGCCCGAGCGGCCCGGGCGGGCGGAGGGAGTCGAAGCGGTCATCGAGCGGTCTCCTGCAGCGAGAGGGCGGTCAGCGGGTCGGGATGCCCGGCGTCGTCGAGGTGCAGGGGCACTGCCTGCGGGATCGCGGCGGCCGAGCCCCACACGCGCACGACGCCGGCGGGCGCGAGCGCGACGACGAGGTCGTCAAGCCGGGCGAGCACCGCGGGGTCGACGGCGTCGTCGCGGCCGTCGAGCACGAGCACGGGGGTGGCGTCGAGCGTCGCGGCCGCAGCGAGCAGCACCGCGCGAGACTCGGCGGGCAGCGCGGCGACGCTCGTGCCGGCGTCGTCGAGGCCCGTCGCGTCGAGGCCGTGTCGCGTCGCCAGCCCGGCCAGGCGATCGATCCACCGCGCGGTCGCCCGGCGCGTCGCGGCACGACGCGCGCCGCGAGGGGCGAGCGCCAGCCGCTCGCGCACGAGCTCGCCCACGGTCGTCGCCGCGGGCACGCGCTCGCCGCCGAGGTCGACGAGCGTCACTCGGCGCGCGGCGGCGCCCGGCTGCGAGGGCAGCAGCGCGCCCGCGACGAGGGCGCGGCCGCCCGCGGCGGGCACGAGGCCGGCGAGGGTCGCCGCCACGAGCGAGCGCGTGCCGCGATCGGCGACCAGCGCCACGCGGTCGCCCGCGCGCGCGGTCAGGGTGAGCGCAGCATCCGCCCCCTCGATGGCGAGGCGATCGGCGACGATCGCGACCTCGCCCTGCGTCTCGGCCCACGCCTGCAGCTCGCGCAGGTGCCGCAGACGCTCGCCCTCGACGTCGAGGTCGGGCAGGGCGCGGTCGAGCGCGCGCGGGATCCACCACGCCGAGCGACCGAGCAGGGTCATGATCGCGGGGCCGAGCGTCATGCGCACGACGAAGGCGTCGACCGCAATGCCGACGGCGAGGCCGAGCGCGATCGGCTTGATGAGGTTGGCCCCCTCGGGCACGAAGGCCGCGAAGACGGCGAACATGATGAGCGCCGCGGCCGTGACGACGCGGGCGCCGTGCGCGAAGCCGTCCTCGATCGCCGCCCGGGCGTCGCCCGTGCGCACGAACTCCTCGCGCATGCCGGAGACGAGGAAGACCTCGTAGTCCATGGCAAGGCCGAACAGCACCGCCATGAGGATGATCGGCATGAAGCTCAGGATCGGGCCCTCCTCGGTGTGCAGCAGCTCGACCCCCCAGCCCCACTGGAACACCGCGACCGTCACGCCGAGCGCGGTGCCGACCGTGAGCAGGAAGCCCAGCGCCGCCTTCAGCGGCACGAGCACCGAGCGGAAGACCGCCATGAGCAGCACGATCGACAGGCCGAACACGATGAGGGCGAAGGGCACGAGCGCGTTCGTGAGGCGCGTGGAGATGTCGATGCCGACGGCCGTCACGCCCGTGACCGACAGCGGCGTGCCGAACTCGGCCTCGATGTCGGGCGCCGCCGCGCGCAGGTCGGCCACGACGGTCTTCGTCGCGGGGTCGTCGGGCGCGGTCTCGGGTGCGACGCGGAAGATCGCGAGCTCGAGACCCGGCGAAGGGATGCCCTGGCTGACGCTCGCGACCCCGTCGACCCGCTCGAGCTCGGCCCGGATGCCCGCGAGGTCGTCGAGGATGTCGGTCGTCTGCGTGATGTCGGCCGTCACGAGCAGAGGGCCGGCGGTGCCGGGGCCGAACGCGTCGGCGATGAGGTCGTAGGCCTCGCGCTGCGTCGAGCCGGCGGGCTCGTTGCCGCCGTCGGGCAGGTTGAGGTCGAGCGAGAAGGTCGGGATCGAGAGGGTGCCGAGCACGGCCACGACGGCGACCGTCGTGAGCACGGGCCGCTTCATGACGCCGCGCACCCAGCGGCGCCCCATCGTGCGGGCGTGCTCGGCCTCGGGCTGGGCGCGGCGCCAGGCGCGCGAGCCGGGCTTCGGAACGAGTCGGCTCCCGGCGAGGCCGAGCAGGGCCGGCAGCAGGGTGACGGCGCCGGCGATCGCGACGAGCACGGCGAACGCGGCGCCGATGCCCATGACCGAGAGGAAGGGGATGCCCACCACGAGCAGCCCCATGAGCGCGATGATGACGGTCAGCCCCGCGAAGACGACGGCGCTGCCGGCGGTGCCGACGGCGATCGCGGTCGACTCCTCCGGCTCCATGCCGCGGCCGAGCTGCGTGCGGTGGCGCGAGACGATGAACAGCGCGTAGTCGATGCCGACGGCGAGGCCGATCATGAGCGCGAGCAGCGGTGCCGAGCTCGACACGGGCACCGCGGCGGCGAGCGCGAGGATGCCGCCCATGACGGTGCCGACGCCGACGAGCGCCGTGACGAGCGGCATGCCGGCCGCGGCGAGCGAGCCGAAGGTGACGACGAGCACCACCCCGGCGACGACGACGCCGAAGACCTCGAGGATGGTGATGCCGACGGTCGTGTCCTGGAAGACCTGCCCGGCGAACTCGACGCGCGCCTCGCGGCCCTCGCCCGTCGCGATGAGCTCCTCCAGCGTGGCGTCGCTGACCTCCTCCGAGGTGCCGGCGAGCTGCACCTGCACGATCGCGACGCGCTCGTCGTCGCTCACCTGGTTCTCGGCGAACTCGTCGAACGGCCCGAGCACGGCCTCGACGCCGTCGACACGGGCGAGGTCGGCGGCGAGGTCGTCGATCTCGGCGCGGATGCCCGCATCCGTCACCGAGGCCCCCTCCGGTGCGACGACGACGGCCTGCGCGCTCGCTCCGGCGACCTGCGGGAAGAGCGCGTCGAGCTGGTCGAGCGCCTCCTGCGACTCGGTGCCGGGGATCGAGAAGGCGTCCTCCGTCTGGCCGCCGAGGGCGAGCCCGCCGCCGAGGGCGGCGGCGAAGGCGAGCAGCCAGGCGACGAGCACGAGCCGGGCGCGGCGGTACGAGAAGCGCCCCAGGCGGGCGAGCAGGGTGGCCATGGGTGACTCCTAGTGGGTGGTGGTCGTGGTCGGGGCGGGGGCGCCGCTCGGCAGCAGCAGCTCGCCGATGACGGCGAGGAGGGCGGCGCGCAGCACGACCGGGTCCTCCTCCTCGACGGCGAGCTGCCGGGCGGCGGCGAGGCAGTAGGCGGCGCCGCCGAGGGCGATCCCGTAGCGCAGCTTCTCGACGGGCGAGCTCGCCGCGAGGTCGAAGAGCTCGGCGAGGCGGCGCATGAGGCCGAGGGCGCGCTGCATGACGGGCACGTCTTCCAGGGTCGAGCCCTGGTTGATGACGAGGTGCACGACCTGGCGGTGCTGCAGCAGGTAGTCCACGAAGGCCTCGAGGAAGGCGGGGCGGTGCTCGAGCTCGAGGCCGCGCGCGGCGGTCGTGTCGATGAGCGCGTCGAGGTCGTCGAGCGCGGGAGCGAGCACCGCTTCAAGCAGGCGCTCCTTGGAGTCGTAGTGGTAGAGCACGCTCGCCTTCGAGCTGCCGGCGAGGTCGGCGATGCGCTGGAGGCTCGTCGCGGCGTAGCCAGCGGAGGCGAACTCGTCGAGGGCGATCAGGCGGAGGTCGTCGGAGCGTGACACTCGATCGAGGCTACCTGACCGATCGGTCAGCATCTGACCGGGCGGTCAGTTCTGGGGTCGCTCTCCCCCATCTCCCAGCTTTCCGGGCGCGATCGCGACGACGCCCGCTAGCGTGGGGCGACGATCCGATGGAGGTGCACTCGTGCGCAAGTACCTGTTCAACGGCGCGATCTTGAGCGCCGCGGTCTCGGCCGTGAGCGTCATCAATGCGACCCGCAAGGGCCCGCGCGACTGGCGCCTCGCCCTCATGTGGGCCAGCTGGGGCATCAGCGTCGCGATCGCGGTCGGCACGATCATCGAGGATCAGAAGAAGCCCGGCGACCCCGCCTTCCAGCTCGTCGACAGCTGATCGACGCCGCGCGCCACAGTGCGTGCACCGCGATTCCCGCCGCGAACGAGACGAGGGTCGCCGCGAGCGGCGCGTCGTCCTCGAGCAGCGGGTACAGCTCCCAGTGCACGAGGTAGACGAAGAGCGACGCCGTCGCGACGGTCGTCACGACCGGCACGACGAGGCGGGGGATGCGCACCGAGCGCAGCCACGTCAGCGCGAGCAGCCCGGCCACGACGACCGCCTCCCGCTGCACATCGCCGAAGAACCCGATCGTGCCGATGAGCGCGAGGCCGGAGACCGCCGCGCGCTGCCCGACCGTCTCGGCCCGCGCGATCGCCCAGCCGAGCGCGAGCAGCCACAGCACCCCCGGCAGGGCGTAGCGCTCGACGGCGCCTGACGTGACGCCGCCGGTGACGGCGAGC
Organism: Microcella alkalica; assembly: GCF_014595885.1. Taxonomy (GTDB): domain Bacteria; phylum Actinomycetota; class Actinomycetes; order Actinomycetales; family Microbacteriaceae; genus Microcella; species Microcella alkaliphila_B. The sequence continues at coordinate 199,688 of NZ_JABUKC010000004.1, forward strand.
CGCACGCCAAGCGCCGCGACGACGACGCCGACGGCGAGCGCGAAGGGCGCGCGCCGCTCGAGCCGGTCGACGCCCGGCACGAGGAGCGCGAGCGCGCCGAGCAGCGTCGCCCAGACGGCGGCCTCGAGGAACCAGAACCGCCACTGCTCGCTCCAGCCGGAGGCATCGCCGAGCACAGAATTCAGCAGCAGCGCGGTCGTCGGCTCGTACGCGCCGGTGGTGAGCGCGACGCCGCCGATCCACAGCACGGCCGGCACGGCGATCATCGCGGTCGCGCGCACGAGCCCGCGCACGCGAGCCGCGCGCGTCGCTCCGGCGAGCGGGAACCGCGCGAGGTTGTAGCCGAGCACCGCGAGCAGCACGTGCGCCCCGCCCTGGATGCCGAGCAGGTTCGCGTGCGTGCCGACGATGAGCACGATCGCGAGGGCCCGCAGCGCGACGGGCGCCTCGACGGTGACGAGCGCCCACGACGAGCGCCGCCTCGACGCGGCTGACGCGGCGGTGGCGGTCGCGGTGGATGCCCGCTCGCCGTCGCCCGTCGACGCCGCGGCCGCAAGGCCCGCCTCGGCGCGAGCGGCCGCGAGGGCTCCGAGCTCGGCCGCCGTCATGGTCGGCCACTCGCGCGGCAGCGCCCCGACGAGGCGCTCGAGCCGCACGACGGCCTCGACGTAGGCGAGCGAGTCGCCGTCGAGGGTGACGAAGCTGTCGGTCGCGGCGGCGTCGGGGCGGTCGAGCACGGTCGCGTAGAGGGCGCGCACCGCCTCGGTCAGCGCAGCGGGGTCGTCGTCGGCGGCCCGCGCCGAGGACACGGCACTCTCCTCGCCCGCCGGGAGCTGCGCGGTCGCCGCCGCGAGCCGCTCGGCGAGCTCGCGCAGCTCGCCACGGTCGGGCTTGCCGCTCGAGGTCACCGCGAGCGCTCCCAGGCGCGCGACCGCGAACGAGCGCGTCGGCAGGCCCGTCGCGGCGGCGAGCACGGCGGGCACGCACTCGAGCTCGGCGGCCGTCGCCGGCGAGCCGACGAGCACGCCGTCGGGGCCCTCCACGGCGTAGGCGGGCAGCCCCTTCTCGCCCAGCAGCGTCTCGAGCCGGTCGAGGTCGACGCGCAGGCCGAAGAGCTTCACGAACCGGCTCGCGCGCCCGACGATCTCGACGAGGCCGTCCGGGGCGATGCGCGCGAGGTCGCCGGTGCGCAGCTCGTCGAGCTTGGCCCCGCGGGCGAGGTCGGCGGTGCTCGCGGCGTAGCCCATCATGACGTTCGGTCCGGTGTAGACGAGCTCGCCGCATCCGGCCTCATCGGGCGCGTCGATGCGCAGCGCGCCGCCGGGGATGGCCACGCCGATCGCCTCGGGGCGCGAGGCGGCGAGGTGCGGCGGCAGGTAGGCCATGCGCGCGGTGGCCTCGGTCGCGCCGTACATGACGACGAAGTCGGCGCCGTGCTCGGCGGCCTCGCCCGCCCAGCGGCGCACGCGGTCGGCAGCGAGGCGCCCGCCGGCCTGCGTCATGAGGCGCAGGCTCGGCAGTGCGAAGGGTCGCGCCTCGGAGGCCTCAAGCAGCGAGAAGGTGTGCGGCACGCCGGCGAGCGAGGTGACGCGGGCCTCGCGCGCGTCGCTCCAGAAGGCGGGGTCGACGACGCTGCGCTCGGTCAGCAGCACGCTCGCCCCGGCTGCCAGGTGGCTCGTCACGATCGACAGGCCGTAGCAGTAGTGCAGCGGCAGCGTGGTCGCCCCGCGGTCCTCGCGCGTCAGCCGCAGGTACTCCGCGATCGCGCGGGCGTTACTGCGCAGGTTCTCGCGCGAGAGCCGCACGAGCTTCGGCGAGCCGGTCGAGCCGGAGGTGCTCAGCAGCATCGCGAGCTCGGGGTGCAGCTCGTGGGCGCTGCCGTCGCGGCTGTGCTCGAGCACGAGCTCGCCGTCGAGGCTGTCGAGCACGGTGTCGGGGTCGTACGCGTCGAGGATGCTGCGCCGCAGCGTCGCGGCGGGCCCCTCCCCTGCATCGACGAGCACGACGGGATGCCCGCCCGCGAGCGCGGCGAGCAGGCTCACGATCGTCTGCTCGTCTCGCCGGCAGGCGAGCATGACGAGCCTGCGCTCGGCGCCGAGCAGCGCGGAGCGCTCCGCGACGCGGTCGCGCAGCTCCCCGTAGGTGACGCGCCCGTGCGGCCCGACGAGCGCGACGTCGTCGTCGGCTCCGGCGAGCAGCGGCAGCTCGCGGGCACGGGCGAGGGTGGTCGTCGAGGGAGCGGTCATGATCCTGAGGAGGGGGCGGCGGCGCGGACGAGCGTGACGGCCCGCGAGTAAGGGAAGCCTAAGCTATGCGGCCGCCGCGCGGGCCTGCACACTCGACACTCGCGCCGTGCGGGGGTGCCCTCGTTCAGCCCTGCGCGGCGAACGCCATGCCGATGCCGAGCAGGATCAGGGCGCAGCCGCCGACGGCGCGGAGGGCGGCGATGCGGCGCCGGTTCGAGGCGAAGCACTCCCGCGCGGTGCCGGCGGCGATGCCGTAGAGCGAGTCGCTCACGACGCCCATGGCGAGGAAGATCGCGCCGAGCCCGATCATCTGCAGCGCGGGGTCGCCGGCATCGGGCACGACCGCCTGGGGCAGCGCGGCGACGAAGAACACGATCGTCTTCGGGTTGGTGAGCCCCACGACGACGCTCTCGCGCACGATCGTGCGGGTGCGCGGGGTGACGGGGTCGAGCTCGCCCTCGCCGAACTCGCTCCGGTGCCGGATCGACTGGACGCCCAGCCACACGAGCACGAGCGCGCCGGCGACCTTCAGCACGGTGAACAGCACAGCCGACTGCGCGATGACGACGCCGACCCCGAGCGCGACCGACACGATCTGCAGCCCCACCCCGACCGCCCCGCCGAGCACGCTCAACAGGGCCGCGCGCGTGCCGAGCGCGAGCGCGCGACCGATGACGAACAGCACGCCGGGCCCCGGCACGACGATGATGACGACCGAGGTGAGCACGAACGCCAGCAGCTCGGGACCGAACACCACGAGCACGATGCTAGGGCCGCGCCGAGCGGCCTCCGAACGCCGGTCGCCGTCGGCTGCGGGCGACGTTCGCGAGGCGAGCATCCGGATGCCCCGCAGCGCTCTCGGCTCGCACCGAAGTCGCTGCGGCACAGTGCTGCCGTGGACGACGCGCACCATAGGCCCTGGCCCCTGCTCCGCGACCGACGGGCGGGGGCTCGCGCATGAACCAGCTCTGGATCGACCTCGCCCTCGTGGCGGTCTTCGTCGGCATCGGCGGCGTCTTCGCCGCCACCGAGCTCGCCCTCGTCTCGCTGCGCGAGAGCCAGCTCGCCGCGCTCGAGGCGCGCAGCGCTCGCGGCGCGCGCGTCGCGGCCGTCGCGCGCGACCCGAACACCTTCCTCGCCGCGGTGCAGGTCGGCGTCACCGTCGCCGGCTTTCTCTCCGCCGCGTACGGCGCGACGGCGCTCGCGCCGTACCTCTCCCCCGCGCTCGAGGGGCTCGGGCTCGAGCGCGCGACCGCCGAGACGGTCGCGGTCGTCGTCATGACGCTGCTCGTCGCCTACGCCTCCCTCGTGTTCGGCGAGCTCGCGCCGAAGCGGCTCGCGCTGCAGCGCGCCGAGGCCTTCGCGCTCGTCGTCGCGCCACCGCTCGCGACGCTCTCGCGCCTGCTGCGCCCGCTCATCTGGCTGCTCGGTCGCTCGACCGACCTCGTCGTGCGGCTGCTCGGGGGCGACCCGCGACGCCGCGGCGAGTCGATGAGCGACGACGAGCTGCGCTCGCTCGTGGCCTCGCACGAGGGGCTCGGCGATGAGGAGCGCGAGATCGTCGCCGACGTGCTCGGCGCCGCCGACCGCACGATCGTCGAGGTCATGCGTCCGCGCGGCGACATCGTCTCCCTGCGCGCCGGCATGACGATCGCCGAGGCGCGCGAGGCGGTGCGCGAGCAGCCGTACTCGCGCTACCCGGTGCTGCGCGAGAGCGCCGACGACATCGACCGCTTCGTGCACGTGCGCGACCTCGCGTGGGCCGAGCAGCCGGAACGACGCATCGACGAGCTGGCTCGACCGGTCGCCCTCGTGCCCGGCACCGCGCTCGTGCTGCCGACGCTCGCGGCCCTGCGCGACGCCGGCGCGCACCTGGCCATCGTCGTCGACGAGTACGGCGGCACCGACGGTCTCGTCACGCTGGAGGACCTGGTCGAGGAGCTCATCGGCGAGGTCCACGACGAGTACGACCCCGCCGACCGCGCGCGCGGTCGGGAGACGCCCGGCCCGGAGCTCTCGACCGTGCCGGGCGACACGACGCTCGACCGCTTCGCCGAGCTCACGGGCCTGACGCTCGAGGAGGGGCCGTATGAGACGGTCGCCGGTTTCGTCGTCGCGCGCCTCGGTCGCCTCGCCGAGCAGGGGGATGCGGTGGCCGTCAACGGCGCGACGCTCACGGTCGCGACGGTGCGGCGCCGCCGCATCACCGTGGTGCGGCTCGATCGCGCGTCGAGCACGGCGGAGGACGCCGAGCATGCGAAAGGCCCGGCAGCTGGCGAGAGCTGACCGGGCCTGTCGTACACCCCCCGGGACTTGAACCCGGAACCCACTGATTAAGAGTCAGTTGCTCTGCCAATTGAGCTAGAGGTGCGCAGTTCGACGAGCGAACCGAGAGGCAACGATAGCAGAGATCGAGAGGCGCGTTCCACACGGCGGGCGTCCAGCCGGTGCGGGGCGGGCATCCATACACTGACCAGCGAGCGCCGAGGCCCGCAGGGCCGGCGCGCCCCGCCCTCTCATCTCGCAAGGAGCCCCTCATGACCGAGGCCCGCCTCGAGGCCGGCGCGCCCGCGCCCGCCTTCACGCTCGCCGACAAGGACGGCCAGCACGTCTCGCTCTCCGACTACGCCGGGAAGAAGGTCGTGCTGTACTTCTACCCCGCCGCCTCGACGCCCGGCTGCACTACGCAGGCGTGCGACTTCCGCGACAGCCTCAACTCGCTCGCCGCCGCCGGCTACCAGGTGCTCGGCGTCTCGAAGGATCAGGGCCCGGCGCTGCAGAAGTTCGCCGAGGAGGAGAACCTGAACTTCCCGCTGCTGAGCGACCCCGACCTCGCGGTGCACCAGGCCTACGGCGCCTACGGTGAGAAGTCGATGTACGGCAAGACCGTCACGGGCGTCATCCGCTCGACCTTCGTCATCGACGAGAACGGCGTCGTGACGCACCCGCTCTACAACGTCAAGGCCACCGGCCACGTGGCGAGCCTGCGCAAGAAGCTCGGCATCGACGCCTGAGCCGCGCCTCGCCGGCGCCTCCGCGGCGCTGAATCGCACGACCCCGACGGGCTCGAGTCGCCTACGACTCGGGCCCGTCGTCGTGCCTGGCCAGGTGTTCGCTCACCGAAGGTGTCAGCAGCAGCACGATCGCGACGATCGCGGGGATCAGCAGCCAGGAGGCGATATCGGGCCGCGGCAGGAAGCCCTGGATGCTGCCGACCCCCACCGCGACCTGCAGGAACTGCCACACGAGCGCTCCGCCGCGCGTCCACGAACGGCCGCGCCACATCGCGATCGTCAGCGTGATCAGCCAGAACGCGGCGATCGCGGCGACGACGAGCAGCGCGATCGCGGTCGCGACAGAGGTCGTCGGCTGCGTCGCGAGCTCGTAGCCGAGGAAGATCGTGACGCCCGCCATGAGCGCCGCCTCGGCACCGATGATGGTGACGAGCAGCACGACGAGAGGTGTACGGCCGGTGTCGTTCAGGGAAATCGCCCTCGCTGAAACTCTTGATTTCGAGTGTGTTACGGGTCAGACTATTCGAGGTTGATGAACCGCCTACAGCGCCGTGGGCCGTCTTGAAGATCCTCTTCACTCCCCACTCGACACCTCGGTTCGCCGAGGTCGCGGTGCGCCCGTCAACCCGATGCCGAAGGTCTCGTCGAAGGCGCCCGCAGCCCAACCCAAGGAGCACTGTCCCATGGACTGGCGTGACAAGGCAGCCTGCCTCACCGCTGACCCCGAGCTGTTCTTCCCGGTCGGCAACACCGGCCCCGCGGTCGACCAGATCGAGAAGGCCAAGACGGTGTGCGGCCGATGCTCGGTGACTGAGACGTGCCTGCAGTACGCCCTCGAGACCAACCAGGACTCGGGCGTGTGGGGCGGCCTCAGCGAGGATGAGCGCCGAGCTCTCAAGCGCCGCGCAGCGCGAGCCCGCCGGGCCTCCTAGCCGCCACAGACCCGCCCCGTCGTCGCTGCGGTCGTCGCGCGGAGGCGGGGCGTTCCTCTGCCCTCCGCGCGGCGACCGGATGCCCGACCGGCGCCGCGACCGCGCTGCGCGCCTGCGCTGCCCGACCGCCTAGCCGCGGCGCCGCAGGTACAGCAGCGGCACCTCGATCGTGACCTCGGTGCCCTCACCCTCGAGGGTGTGCCAGTCGATCGTGCCGCCGAGCTCGCCCTGGATCAGGGTGCGCACGATCTGCGTGCCGAGCCCCGTGCCGACCTTGCCCTCGGGCAGGCCGCCGCCGTTGTCGCGCACCTTGACGGTGAGCCCGTCGTCGCTGCGCGTCGCGATGATCTCGACCTCGCCGTCGCCGCGACCCACGAGACCGTGCTCGACGGCGTTCGTCACGAGCTCGGTGAGCGCGAGCGCGAGCGGCGTCGCGTACTCGCTCGGCAGCGTTCCGAAGCTGCCCGTCGAGCGCGGGCGCACGACCGTGTTGTGGCTCGAGGCCACCTCGGCGATGAGCATGAGCACGCGCGCGAAGACCTCGTCGAAGTCGACGTTCTGACTGAGGCCCTCCGAGAGGGTGTCGTGCACCACGGCGATCGCCGCGACGCGACGCATGGCCTGCGTCAGGGCATCCCGCGCCCCCTCGCTGTGCGTACGGCGGGCCTGGATGCGCAGCAGCGAGGCGACCGTCTGCAGATTGTTCTTCACCCGGTGGTGGATCTCGCGGATCGTCGCATCCTTGGTGATGAGCTCGCGCTCCTGGTGGCGCACCTCGGTGACGTCGCGGCACAGCACGATGGCGCCGATGCGCACGCCGCCGAGCCGCAGCGGGATCGCCCGCAGGCTCACCGTCACGCCGCGCGCGTCGATGTCGGTGCGCCAGGGCGCGCGGCCGGTCACCACGAGCGGCAGCGACTCGTCGACGACGGCCTTGCCGTGCACGAGGCGCGTCGTGACGTCGGCGAGCGACTCGCCCTCGAGCTCGCCCGCGAAGCCCATGCGGTTGAAGGCACTCAGGCCGTTGGGGCTCGCGAAGGTGACGATGCCGTCGACATCGAGGCGGATGAGCCCGTCGGAGGCGCGCGGCGCACCGCGGCGCGGCCCGCTCGGCGCCGCCAGGTCGGGGAAGTCGGCGCTCGCGATCATCTCGAAGAGGTCGTTGGCGCACTCGTTGAAGGTGAGCTCCTGCCGGCTCGGCATGCGCGCCTCACTGAGGTTCGTGTGCCGGGTGAGCACCGCGATCGGATGCTCCCCCACCGCCTTGCCGCCCGGCGACAGTCGCCGCAGCACCGGCACGGCCCGCACGCGCGTGGGCGTCTCCTCGTACCAGTCGGGCGCGCTCGAGTCGACGATGCTCGCGCTCTCGAAGGCCTGCGTGACCTGCCGCCGCCACTCGGGCTTGATCTCCTGGCCCACGAAGTCGCGGTAGAACAGCGTCGCCGAGCTCGACGGCCGCGCGTGCGCGACCGCGACGAAGCCGCCCTCGGTCGTCGGCACCCACAGCACGATGTCGGCGAAGGCGAGATCGGCCAGCAGCTGCCCCTCGGCGATGAGCAGGTGCAGCCACTCGATGTCGGCGTCGGTCAGCGCGGCGTGCTCGTGCACGAGATCGGACAGGGTCGACACCCCGTCAGGCTACCCCGTCCGCCGCGCGCACTCGGCCGGAGCGCAGCGCCCGTGCCCGACCGCTCGCGGGCGCCGGTGCGAACCCGACCCGGTCGGCCACGCGCCCGGCACCGGCCCGCAGCGCCGAGCGCGGGGCGACGTCGACGACGGTGCGGGCGCTCAGCAGCGCCGCGTCGGCCGCGCCCGGGTCGTCGGCGATGAGCACGGGGTCGGTGATGCCCCCGAAGCGGTCGAGCGTCTGCCGCACCTGCCCGGCCGGGTCGATGCCGAGCACGCTCGCCCGCACCCGATTGGCCACGACGTGCACACGATCGGTCGTCACGGTCTCGAGCAGGTCGGCGTGCGTACGCAGCAGTCGAGCCAGGCCGACGGGGTCAGCGGCGCCGACCACCACGACGTCGTCCGCCGCCCGCAGCGCCGCGATCGTCGCGGCGTTGCGGCGTGGCGCGAGCAGATCGCTCGAGACCTCTTCGTCGGTCTCGAGGTTGAAGCCCGTGTCGACGACCACGACGTCGCACCACGACCGCGTCGCCTCGAGCGCCCGCGCCACGCGGTCGCGTGAGAGCTCGGGCCAGCGGTGCGGCCGCCCGATGCCGGTGAGCACGCGGAACGGCGCGGCCGTGCCGCCGTAGGTCAGGGCGATGCGGTCGAGCTCGCCGTCGTCGAGCGCGTCGGAGCCCGCGAGACGGCAGGCGGCGGCGAACCCCGGTGCCTCGTCGAGCAGCCCCAGCGCGGGCGCGATCGTGCCCCCGTAGGTGTCGGAATCCACCAGGCACACCTCGAGCCCGCGCGACGCGAGCTCGGCGGCGAGAGCGATCGCGATCGTCGTGCGGCCGGGGGCTCCTGCCGGGCCCCACACCGCCACGATGCGACGCGCGGGCGAGTCGCTCGCACCCTCCCTCTCGTCTGCCGCGCCGAGGGGGGCCGCGTCCGCTGCGATCTCTCCGGCGTGCTCGGCCGCCGCAGCCGGCGGCGCGGGCGGCGCCGCCAGCTCCGCGTCGCGCGTCGAGCGCGACCAGGGCCACCGTCGGACTCCGCGCGCGGCGAAACGGTCGGCGCTCCGCGAGCTGCTGGCCTCCGGCTCGAGCGCGGGAGGGTCGATGCGGTGCGGGGCGCGCGGCCGCAGGCGACGAGCATCGTCGCGCCGCGCACGCCCGCCGTCTTCGGCGGGATCGAGATCGGTCGACGGCGCGAGGGCGGGCGGAGCATCCGGCATCGGGGTCGACGGCGTGGCCGGGCGGGCCCCCGCGAAGCCGGGATGCGCACCGGCCGCCTCGTCGATGCCGCCGTCGAGAGCGTCGAACGCGGGCGACAGCACCGCGAGGTCGATCGGGCGACCGGGCACGGCGCGCAGGATGTCGTGCACGCCGAGCAGTCCGGCGGTCGCCGAGAGCGCATCGTCGGCGCGCACCAGGCACGTGCGCACACCCAGGAGGTCGCAGGCCGCGACCACCTCGGCGGTCGCCACGGCGGGGTCGTCGGCGACGAGCACGACGTCGGGGACGACCTCGCCGAGCTGCGCCAGCACCTCGTCGTGGCCCGTGGCCCGCCACGCGATGCGATGCCCCGCGCGCAGCAGCGCGAGCTCGACGGCGTCGGCGTCGAGACCGGGAAGGGCGAGTGCGACCTGCACGTCAGCGCCCCAGCGCGATGGCCGCCGGCACCGCCGCGAGCGCGTCGCCGTTGGCGAGGGCGTCGAGGATGCGCGCGACGTCACGGCGAGGCACGAGCAGCTCGACGCGAGCGGCCTCCGCGCCGGCGACGAGGCCCTCCTCCGCGAGCTCGCGCACGAGCTGGGCGCCGGAGCTGATGACGACGGGCGCGCCGAACCGACCGGCCTCCTCCTGCGGGGAGGCCCAGACGTCGACGACGTCACCGGGCCGCACCGTCTCGCCCAGGGGCGTGGTGAGCGCGACCACGATCGTCGTTGTGGAGGGGCCGCGCTCGTCGCCCACTGCGGCGAACGGCACGAGCTCGCCCTCCCCGATTGTGCGAGCGACGACGACGCCCTCCTCCGGCATCGCGTCGGCGGTGAGGTAGGCATCGACGTCCGCGCCGAGCGACACGCGACGCAGCTCGAGATCGTCGGCGACGACGCGCTCGCCCGCGGTCAGCAGCCGGGGCGCCGCGTAGACCTCGACGCCGTCGTCGTTGACCGCGACGATGCCGACGACGGCGGCGATCGAGGCGACGACGAGGGCGAGGCCGATGAGCAGGCGCGGGTCGGGCGCACGGCGGCGCGAGGGCCGGTCGTCGCGATCGCGCTGAGGCATGAAGGCTCCCTGGGGGGTCGAGGGGCGCGGGGCCCGGCGGAACGCGAACGATACTGAGCAATGCACCACGTCGTGCCGTGCAGTTATCCACACAGCGGCGTCGCGCTCGAGGACGGTGGGATGATCGACGCATGTCCGAGCAGACCTCGAGTGCGATGGGTCGCTTCCTGACGCTCACCGACGTCGCCGAGGTGCTGAGCCTGACCGCGGCGGAGGTGCTGGCGCTCGTGCGCTCGGGCGAGCTTCCCGCGATCCGGCTCGGCTCGATCGGGCAGTGGCGGGTCGAGCACGCCGTGCTGGAGTCGTTCATCACCGACAAGTACGACGAGAGTCGGCGCCTCGCGCTCTGGCACGAGGCCGAGTACGCCGACGTCGCGGAGATGTTCCCCGATCAGAGGCGCAGCAGGAGCACCTGATCGAGCGCGATCACGCGGATGTGATCGACGGCGCTCTCGCGTCGCGGCGTGCCGAGCTCGTGCACCGCGAGGTCGAGGTGGTCGCGCCCGACGCGATCGATCGTGCCGGTCACGACCGAGGTCGACGTCTCGACCGCGAGCGCCGTCCGGCGGCGGCACAGGTCGCGCAGCAGGAAGGCGATGCCGAGCCGGGCCGCGAGCACGGGCGATTCCGGTGCGGGCGCGAGCGACGCCTCCACCTGCCCGCGGTCGAGCAGCAGCGCATCGATCGCCGAGAAGGGCACGACGGCCTGCACTCCGGAGCGGTCGTCGAGGTCGCCCGCCATCCAATCGCGCCCCACCGTGAGGGGCCGGAGCACGTGCATCTCGCCCGCCAGGGAGCGGTAGCGGATGCGGCGGGCCGCCGGGTCCGCCGAGCGCTGGACCGCCGCGATGCGCTCGCGCAGGGTGAGCCGACCGAGACGCAGGCGCTCCTCCTCCTGCTGCAGATCCGCCTCCTCCGCGCGCAGCTCGTGCTCGAGCTGGCCGGCGAGGTCGTCGAAGAGGTGATCCCAGCGCATGCGGGCGACGGTAGCCACCGCCTCCGACGCTCGCGACATGGTTCTCCACAATCGGCGCCACCCCCTGGACAGTGAGGAATCATTCTGCTTAGGTGTGATCGCCCCCCGAACGGGGGTGATCGCTTCGGTCTGCTGAGCGCCCCGCGCGAGGTCGATCGACCGGCCCGCCTCGGAGAAGAGGAGTCGCATCATGAGCCCCGTCGCTGCCGCCCCCGCCGTTGAGAACGCACCGGTCACCGAGACCGCGCCCGCACCGAAGCGCCCGCGCTCGGGCCGCACGATCCACGCGCGCATCGCCCACGAGGAGTTCTTCGACTACCAGCCGACCTCCACCGCCGACCTCCCCGACCCCCGCCCGCTCGTCGAGAACCTGACCCGCTGCGTGGTCGAGATCCTCGCCGGGGCGCGCGAGCTCGAGCAGATCGCCCGCTGGGTCACCGACGACGTCTACTCCACGCTCCTGAAGCGCCAGGTGATCTCCGCCCGCGCCCGCGCCGCGCGCGGCAAGCCGGTCATCCGCCCGGCGTTCGCCCTCGGCTCCACGATCATCTGCGAGCCCCGCGACGGCATCATCGAGGCTGTCGTCGTGGTGAACTCTCGCGCGCGGTCGCGCGCCGTCGCCGTGCGACTGGAGGGGCTCGACCGCCGCTGGCGGGCGAGCGCCATCCACGTGCTCTGACCAGCGGCGCCGATCGAGCGCGCCGCAGCGAGCGCGATCACCGTCCCCCGACGTCGATCGCGAGGAGCGCAGCGGGCCCCCAGGCTCGCGCTCCGACGAGAACGGCCCCGAGGGATGCTCCCCCGGGGCCGTTCTCGTGCCGAGCCGCTCGGCTCAGCCCTTGCGGTCGTTCTTGCGGCGCTCGGCGCGGTTGGCGGGCGCCGGCGCCGACTCGCCGTCGGTGCGCTGCCCGAAGGCTCCGGTCGTTCCCGCCGGGCGCGCGGCCGGCGCACCCGGTCGGCCCGCAGCGGGACGCGCCGCGGGGGCGCCGCCCGTGCGGGGCGTCGCGGTCGGTGCGGCCTGCCGCGCCTTCGCCGTCTCGGCCTGCTGCAACTGCCCGCGCTGGTTGCGCACCTCCACGTCGCCGTCGGCGCTCGGGGCGGTGTAGCTGAGGTTCTGCGGCGTCTGCGGCGCGTTGAGCCCCTTCGCCGTGACCTGCGCGGTGCCCTTGCCGCCCGTGACCTCGACCTCGAGGTTGAACAGGAACCCGACCGCGTCCTCGCGGATCTGGCCCATCATCGACTGGAACAGGGCGTAGCCCTCGCGCTGGTACTCCACGAGCGGGTCGCGCTGCGCCATGGCGCGCAGGCCGATGCCGTCCTTCAGGTAGTCCATCTCGTAGAGGTGGTCGCGCCAGCGGCGGTCGATCACGCTCAGCACGACGCGACGCTCGAGCTCGCGCGTCGCCGTGCGGCCGAGGCTCTCCTCCCGCTTCGCGTAGGCGAGCTTCGCATCGGAGACGAGCTCGCGCACGAGGAAGGCGCTCGTGAGCTTGGGCCCCGCCTCGCTGATGACCTCGTCGATCGTGAGCGAGACCGGGTAGAGGGTCTTGAGCTCCGTCCAGAGCTGGTCCAGATCCCAGTCGTCGCTGTGGCCCGCGGCGGTGTGCGACTCGACGACCTCGGTGATGACGGCCTCGATGAACGACTGCACGCGCTCCTGCAGGTCGTCGCCCTCGAGGATGTGCCGGCGGTCGGTGTAGATCGCCTCGCGCTGGCGGTTGAGCACGTCGTCGTACTTGAGCACGTTCTTGCGGATCTCGGCGTTGCGCGACTCGACCTGCGACTGCGCCGAGCGGATCGCGCGGCTGACGACCTTCGACTCGATGGCGAGGTCGTCCGGCACGTTCGAGCGGCTCATGAGCGCCTCGGCGGCACCCGCGTTGAACAGGCGCATGAGGTCGTCCTGCAGCGAGAGGTAGAAGCGACTCTCGCCCGGGTCGCCCTGACGGCCGGAGCGACCGCGCAGCTGGTTGTCGATGCGGCGCGACTCGTGACGCTCCGTGCCGAGCACGTAGAGGCCCCCGGCGGCGATGACCTTCTCGGCCTCGACCGCGACCTGCTCCTTCACGCGGTCGAAGACCGCATCCCACTCCGCCTCGTACTCGTCGGGCGTCTCGACGGGGCTCAGCCCGCGCGAGTTCATCTCGGCGACGGCGAGGAACTCGGCGTTGCCGCCGAGCATGATGTCGGTGCCGCGGCCAGCCATGTTCGTGGCGACCGTGACGGCGCCGATGCGGCCGGCCTGGGCGATGATCGCCGCCTCGCGGGCGTGGTTCTTGGCGTTGAGCACCTCGTGGCGCACGCCGCGCTTGGCGAGCATGCGCGAGAGCAGCTCGCTCTTCTCCACGCTCGTCGTGCCGACGAGCACGGGCTGGCCCTTCTCGTGGCGGCGCACGATGTCCTCCACGACCTGCTCGAACTTCGCCTGCTCGTTCTTGTAGACGAGGTCGGGCTGGTCGATGCGCTGCATGGGGCGGTTCGTCGGGATGGGCACGACGCCGAGCTTGTAGGTGCTCATGAACTCGGCCGCCTCGGTCTCGGCGGTACCGGTCATGCCCGAGAGCTTGGAATACAGGCGGAAGTAGTTCTGCAGCGTCACGGTCGCGAGCGTCTGGTTCTCGGCCTTGACCGTGACGCCCTCCTTCGCCTCGATCGCCTGGTGAATTCCCTCGTTGTAGCGGCGGCCCACGAGGATGCGGCCCGTGTGCTCGTCGACGATGAGCACCTCGCCGTTCATGACGACGTAGTCCTTGTCGCGCTTGAACAGCGCCGAGGCCTTGATGGCGTTGTTGAGGAACGAGATCAGCGGCGTGTTCGCCGACTCGTAGAGGTTGTCGATGCCCAGGTAGTCTTCGACCTTCTCGATGCCGGGCTCGAGCACGCCGACGGTGCGCTTCTTCTCGTCGACCTCGTAGTCCTCACCCGGCACGAGGCGCGTGGCGATGCGCGCGAACTCCTGGAACCAGCGGTTGGCCTCGCCCGAGGAGGGGCCGGAGATGATGAGCGGCGTGCGGGCCTCGTCGATGAGGATCGAGTCGACCTCGTCGACGATCGCGAAGAAGTGGCCGCGCTGCACCATGTCGCTGGCCTGCCAGGCCATGTTGTCGCGCAGGTAGTCGAAGCCGAACTCGTTGTTCGTGCCGTAGGTGATGTCGGCCGCGTACTGCTGGCGGCGCACCTCCGGCGTCTGGCCCGAGAGGATGCAGCCGGTCGTCATGCCCAGGGCGCGGAAGATGCGGCCCATGAGCTCCGACTGGTAGCTCGCCAGGTAGTCGTTGACGGTGATGACGTGCACGCCGCGCGCGGGGATCGCGTTGAGGTACGCGGCGAGCGTGGCGACGAGCGTCTTGCCCTCACCCGTCTTCATCTCCGCGATGTTGCCCAGGTGCAGGGCGGCGCCGCCCATGAGCTGCACGTCGAAGTGCCGCATGCCGAGCGTGCGCTTGGCCGCCTCGCGCACCGCGGCGAAGGCCTCGGGCAGCAGGTCGTCGAGCGACTCGCCGTTGCCGTAGCGCTCGCGCAGCTCGGCGGTCTCGTTCTTCAGCTCGTCGTCAGTGAGTTCGGTGAAGTCGTCCTCGAGCTGGTTGATCGCGTCGGCGTACGCCTTCAGCCTGCGGAGGATGCGGCCTTCGCCGACCCGGAGGACTCGCTCGAGAACATTCGCCACTTCGATAACTCCACTCATCGGGCGTGCGCTGCACGGCCCTCAGGTCTCGGGGACGCCGTCGGGATCGGAGCCCGGGCATGCGGCGGCCCACCGCGCGGTGCGGCGGGCCCATGCTAGCAACCCGCGCTCGGCGCTGGTCGGAGAGCGAACGCGACAGCGCCGGGTGCGTGCGATGCGCGCACCCGGCGCTGCGGGCATCCGACCGTGGGGGCCGGAGGGAGCGGCTCAGCCGCGACGACGGCTCTTCGCCGGCGCCTCCTGCTCGGTCTCGAGGCCGATGACGCCGTAGTTCCAGCCGGTGCGGCGGTAGACCACGCTCGGGCGATCGGTCTCGGCGTCGATGAAGAGGAAGAAGTCGTGGCCGACGAGCTCGAGCTGGTCGACGGCCTCGTCGACGGTCATCGACGCCGCCGGGAAGACCTTCGAGCGCACGACCACGGGCGAGTAGGCCTCCTCGCCGTCGGCCGTCGCCTCGTCGACCGTCGGGATCGACCCCGTCGCGACCTTCGCGATCGTCTCCGGGTCGGCCGGCGTGATGTCGACGACGCGGAAGCCGTCGGCGCTCGCCTCCCGCAGTGACACCGGCCGATGCTGGCCGCGATGGACCTTCTTCTTGTCCTTGGCTCGCCGCAGGCGTTCCAGCAGCTTGTCGATCGCGAGATCGAAGGCCACGTACTTGTCGCTGCCCGCCGATTCGGCGCGCACCACGGGGCCCGGCCCCACGAGCGTCATCTCCACACGGTCGTCTCCGGCGTGCCCGCCGACCTTCTCGTGGTGGCGCGAGACCTTGATCTCGAGCGCGAGCGCACGATCGGCGAGGTGGGAGACCTTCTCCGCCTTCTCGGTGGCGTAGTCGCGGAACCTGTCGGTGATCCCGATGTTGCGACCCGTGATGGTGATGTCCACGTCGACCTCCTTGACCGTTGAGCGTGCCGCCTGCGGTCAGGCGGTGATCACGCCTTCCATGACGTCACGCTAGTCCTGTCGCGGGGCGTTGTCACGAGGCCCGCTGAGGTGTTCCCGGTTCATCCCCTTGGCGGGCGCTGAGTGCGCCGACGAGGTGCCAGCGGATGGCTGACTCACCGTGCCGACGCGGCGTCGCGGCGATCGCGGCGCCGCCCACGACCGCGGCACCGGCCCGCGCGAGGGCGCGCGCGGCGGCGCGCAGGGTCGCCCCGCTCGTCACCACGTCGTCGAGCAGCACGACCCGCCGACCCTGGAGGTCGCGCGTCACCCGGGGCTCGCTGCGAAGACTCGTGCGCTCGGCGAGCGAGCGCTGCTTCTGCACCACCGCTCGACCGTCGCGCGGCTCGGGCGCGAGCTCGAGCGCACGGGCCACGGCGAGGCCCGCCCGGCGGGCGAGCAGCTCGACCGGCTGGAAGCCGCGCCGGCCGAGTGCCGCGCGCGAGCCCGGCACGGGCACGAGCACGGCGCCCTCAGCCAGCGGCAGCGCGTAGGCGAGCTCGAGCGCGGCGAGCAGCGGCGCGCGCAGGGGGCGGGCGAGCTCTGTGCGACCCTCCTCCTTGAGCGCGAGCAGGGCCGCGCGCGCGGCGCCGGCGTAGGCCGTGCCGGCGACGATCGGCAGGGGCGGGTGGTCGGGTGCGACGTCGAGGAGCGCCGTGCGCGGGGTGGGAGCCAGCTGCGCGGCGCACGCGGGGCACAGGGCGCGGTCGGGCGCACCGCATCCTGCGCAGTCGACGGGCGCGACGAGCGCGGCGGCGTCGAGCAGGGCGCGAGCGAGCAGCATCGCGCCAGTGTGCGCCGAGCAGCAATGGTGCAGGGGCGCACGCGGCACCGCGCGGGGAAGGCCGCGCTCGGCCAGCCGTGGGGAGGCGCGGCCGCTACTGCTGCACGCCGAGGAAGACCGCGGTCACCCCCGTGCCCTGCCAGCCGGAGCCGCGCGGCTCGAGCACCACGCCCTCGGTGGTCAGGGCGCGCAGGCCGTCGGTGCCGCCGTTGCCGCCGACGAGCTGCACCGCCGCGGCGGGTCGGCCCAGAGAGCGGGAGCGGCCGCCGATCTCGAGCAGCTGCGCGAGCGGGCCCTCGTCGTCGGAGACGAGCACCGCGACGCGCACCTCATCGACCCAGGCGGCGTCGATCGGCGTGCCCTCGACGACCGGCAGCTCTTCGAACTGCCCGAGGCGCACGGGCACGTTCGACTCCGGGTCGCGGATGATGCCCGCCACGACCAGGCGCGGCCCGCTCGCACCGTCGAGCAGCAGCAGCACGCGGGCGTCGTCGCGCGAGACGTCGAGCGAGACCACGCGGTCGTCGGGCCCGATCGCCGCCTCGACGGCGTGCGGGGTGCCGTCGAGCTCGGTCGCGCGGATGCCGCCGGCGCCGCTCGCCGTCGCGCTCCACACGAAGCTGTACCCGTCGACGCTCGGGGCGACGAGACCCTGACGCGCGTCGAGGAGCGCCGGCGGGGCATCCCCCGTGCGCACCGACCACACGCCTGCCGAGGTGAGGGCCGCGGCGAGCGTGCCGCTCGGACCGAGCGTGACGGCGGTCGCACCCAGTTCGAGCACGCGGTCGCTCAGCTCGCCGAGCTGCTCGATGCCGGATCCGCCGACGAAGCCGAAGGCCTCCTCGGTGCGCACGAGCAGGCGCGCGTCGACCTGCGGCGGCACGTCGAGGCCGATCGGCCCCTCGGCGATCGCGACCGGATTCTGGTCGACCGTGATCTGCACCGCCGCGACGCCGCTGACGTTGCGCAGGCTCGCTTCGAGCTGGCGGCGCAGCGCGCGGCGCTGGCCGTCGTCGATCACGAGCACCTCGTCGGTGAGGTCGACCTGCGCCTGCCCGCTCACGACCTCGACGGGGGCGGCGAGCGCCGTGCCCTCCGGCACCGCCGAGACGACGGCGCCCTCGAGCCAGGTCGTCGGCGCTTCGAGCACGGCGCGGACGACGCGCGAGGCCAGCTCGGCGCGGGTCGGGAACCAGCGCAGGTCGGGCACGAGGTTCTGGAACGCGGCATCGTAGTAGTAGACGGCGTGCGGGCTGAAGGCGGAGGGGAACGCCTGCTGCGAGATGAGGATGCCGTCCTGCAGCTCGGCGATGCGCCACTCGCCCTCCTCCTCCACGAAGCGGAACGGCGCGAGCTCCTGCGGGCCGGAGGCCGCCTGACTGTAGCGCCCGAGCCCGTCGACCTCGGCCGACACCGGCACGGTGTAGGTGAGCGTCTGGTCGTCGACGCGCTCGACCTCGCCCTCGCGCGCGCGCACGAGTGTGCCGGCGTACGGGTTCCAGGTGAGCTGCGCCTCCTCAGCCAGGTACTGCCGGGCGATGCGGTAGTTGTTCTGCGAGGCCGTCGTCGCCGCGAGGAAGCCGGCGAGGATCTCCTCCTGGCTCGCACCCTCGGTCGGGCCCGAGGGCAGGAAGTCGAAGTCTGCGTCGACGTCCTGCTCGATCTCGCCGCCGGGCTGCACCGGGCCCGAGAAGGGCACCTGCACGCACGCGGTCAGCAGCACGACGGGCAGCAGCGCGAGCGCGCCCCACCGGCGCAGCGTGGCGCGGAGTCGTCGCTCAGTCATCGTGACTCCCCTGCTCGGTGGCGAGCGCCGCATCGAACGGATCCGCGGGCGGCAGCTCGATCGGCGAGGTGCCGAGCGGCTCACCGGGGCGACGGGGCAGCGTCAGGCGGAAGCACGTGCCCTCCCCCTCCGCAGACCAGACGTCGATGACGCCGCCGTGGAGGTGCGCGTCCTCCGTCGCGATCGCGAGACCGAGCCCGGTGCCGCCGGTCGTGCGCTGGCGGGAGGGGTCGGCGCGCCAGAAGCGGTCGAACACGCGCTCGAGCTGCTCGGGGCTCATGCCGATGCCGTAGTCGCGCACGGCGATCGCGACGGCACGGGCATCCGAGTCGACGTGCACGACCACGGGCCGCCCCTCGCCGTGGTCGACGGCGTTGCCGAGCAGGTTCTGCAGGATGCGGCGCAGTCGACGCGCGTCGACGTCGGCCTCGAAGTACCCGCCCGGCGCGACCAGCCGCAGCTCGCTGCCCTTCTCGTCGGCGAGCGGGCGGATGCCCTCGAGCGAGTCCTCGACGAGCCGCACGAGGTTCGTCGGCTCGGTCTCGAGCTGAGCCGCGCCGGCGTCGAAGCGGCTCATCTCCAGCAGGTCGCCGAGCATGACCTCGAAGCGCTCGACCTGGGTGTGCAGCAGCTCCGCGGTGCGGGCCGTCGCCGGCGGGAACTGCTCGCGCTGGTCGTAGAGCACGGCGCCGGCAAGGCGGATCGTCGTCAGTGGCGTGCGCAGCTCGTGGCTGACGTCGCTCACGAAGCGCTGCTGCACGCGCGAGAGGTCGGCGAGCTGGGTGATCTGCCGCTGCAGGCTGTCGGCCATGCGGTTGAACGAGCGAGCGAGGGTCGCGATGACGTCCTCGCCGCGCTCGGGGATGCGCTCCTCGAGCTGACCGGCGGCGAGCTTCTCGGCCGTCGCCGCCGCGACGCGCACCGGTTCGATCGCAAGGCGCACGACGAAGAAGGTGACGAGGGCGATCGTGAGCACGAGCAAGAGCGAGCCGATCACGAGGGTCTGCTGCACGAAGTCGAGGGTCTGCTGCACGTCGCGTACGTTGTAGACGAGGTACACCTCGTACTGGCCCGCGGTCGGCACCTCGATCGCGCCGCCGACGACGATGCCCGGGTCGACCGCGGTCTCGGTGTCGATCGTCACGGCCTGGGCGTACACCGAGCCGTCGCCCTCGGCGACCTGCGCGCGCAGCTCGGGCGAGATGACCGAGAGGTCGAGCTCGCGCGTGGAGGTCTGCTGCATGATCTGCGGCGACTGCTGACCCTCCGTGCGCAGGATCGCGTACTGCGTGCCGCCGGGGTTCGAGCCCGCCGAGCGGATCGTGGTCTGCGCGGTCGAGTTCGCCGTCTCGAGGTCGATCGTGCCGGTCTGCGTGACCGAGGAGTCGAACACCTGCTGCGCGGTCGCCGTCGCCTGGCGCGCCTCGGCGAGCACCTGCTGCTTGCGCGCCTCGTACAGGTTCGTGGCGATGCTGATCGACATGTAGCCGGAGATGATCGTCACCGCGACGGTCGAGAGCGCGACGGTGATCGCGACCGTGCGCAGCTGCAGCGAGCTGCGCCACAGCCTCCTGGCTCGCGAGAGCCAGTCGCGCCAGTCGAGGGGCGGCATGGGCTCAGGCGGTCGCGCCGGCCCGGTAGCCCACGCCGCGCACGGTCATGACGATGCGCGGCTCGTCGGGGTCGAGCTCGACCTTCGCCCGCAGGCGCTGCACGTGCACGTTCACCAGGCGGGTGTCGGCCTTGTACTGGTAGCCCCACACCTGCTCGAGCAGCATCTCGCGCGTGAAGACCTGGTTGGGCTTCATGGCCAGGGCCAGCAGCAGGTCGAACTCCAGCGGCGTGAGCGAGATCGCCTGGTCGCCGCGCTTGACCTCGTGCCCGGTGACGTCGATGACGAGGTCGCCGATTGGCAGCGTCGAGACGGCCGCCTGCGGCGTGGGGCGCAGCCGGGTCTTGATGCGTGCGACGAGCTCCTTCGGGTTGAAGGGCTTCACGACGTAGTCGTCGGCGCCACTCTCGAGGCCCTGCACGACATCGGCCGTGTCGGACTTCGCCGTGAGCATGATGATCGGCGTGCCGCTCTGCTCGCGGATCGCCCGGCACACCTGGATGCCGTCCATGCCCGGCAGCATGAGGTCGAGCAGCACGAGGTCGGGCTGGTGCCGCGTGAAGGCGTCGACCGCCTCTCCGCCGTCGTGCGAGAAGACGGGGTCGTACCCCTCACCGCGCAGGACGATGCCGATCATCTCGGCGAGCGCCATGTCGTCATCGACGACGAGGATGCGCGGGGTCATGGTGCTCTCGAGCCCTCCTCGGCCTGCTCGGGTCGCCTGGCTGCGCGCCCCCGACGGGTGTTCGCCCCAGCCTAGACGAGTGTGGCACCATACGTTCGACAGCGAACGGCAGCCGGGGTGAGGACGCGCGAGATGACGAACGACGCGAGTTGGCAGGCGCCCTCCGAGCCTCTCGGCCCCGGCCAGCCCGCGAACCCGTGGGCGAGCCCCGCCGCGAGCGCGGCACCGCCGGTCGCCGAGACCGCGGGCGCATCCCCCTGGTCATCCGCTCCCTCCGCCGCCCCCGTCGGCTGGGCCCCGCCGCCCAAGCCGGGCCTCTTCCCCCTCCGCCCCCTCGACTTCGGCACCGTCTTCGGCACGACCTTCCGCGTGCTGCGCCGCAACCCGCGACCCGTGTTCGGGGTCGGCGTGGGTCTGACGACACTCGTCACCTTCGTGACCGGCGCCGTCGTCACGCTCGTCGCCCTCGTCGGGGCCGACCGCATCGCCCGCGCCGCGCCCGAGGATGCCGAGGCGATCGCCGTCGGCACCGGGGCCCTCGTGGTGCTCTCCGCCTTGCTCACCGCCGCGCTCTCGGTCATCGTCAGCGCCGTGCTGCAGGGCGTCATCGCGATCGAGGTCGCGAGCGCCTCGCTCGGCGAGCGCCTCACCTTCCGGCAGATCTGGGCGCGCGGCCGCGGGCGCTGGGGCGCCCTCATCGGCTGGGCGATGCTGCTGAGCGGCGCGCTCGTCGCCACGATCGCCATCCTCGTCGCGATCGTGCTCGCCATGGTGACCCTCGGCGATCAGGCCGGCATCGTCGCCGGCGTGCTGCTCGGCATCGGCGGCGGCCTCGGCATGGCCGTGCTCGCCGCCTGGCTCTGGATCAAGCTCGCCTTCGTGCCGCACGCGATCGTGCTCGAGCGCCTGCCGCTCCGCGTCGCGGTGAGCCGCGGATGGGCGCTCGTGCGCGGGCGCTTCTGGCGCTCCTTCGGCATCCTGCTGCTCATGAACGTCGTCGTGCAGACGGCCGCGAGCATCGTCACCGCACCGTTCAGCCTCGCGGCGGGGCTTGCGGGCGCGCTCGTGAACCCGACCGGCGACCTCACGACCGACCTCGGGTTCCTCATCGCCCTCAACCTCGTGGCGCTCGTGCTCGGCGCCGTCGTCGGCGCGATCGGCGCGGTGCTGCTCGCCGCGGCTGCGACGCTGCTGTACGTCGACGCGCGCATGCGCGACGAGGGGCTCGACCTCGACCTGCAGCGCACGGTCGAGGCGCGCGCCCAGGGCGCCTCGACCCCCGACCCCTACCTGCCCGCCGCGTCGTGACGCCCGGCTGGCTGCTCGCGGCTCCGCTCGAGCCCGACGCCGACGAGGCGCGCGACCTGCTGCTGGACGAGCTGTCGAAGCTCGAGTACGCGCAGGCGCAGCCGACCTGGTTCGACCTGCTCGTGCAGGCGGTGCTCGATTGGTTCGGCAGCCTGCGTCTCGGAGGCGGCGGGGGCTTCCCGCTCGGCGTGCTGCTCGTGGGCCTCGCGATCGTCGCCGCCGCCGTGCTCGTCGCGCTGCTCGTGTACGGCCTGCCGAGGTTCCGCCGGCGGTCGCGCGTCACCGACGAGCTCTTCGGCGAGAGCGACGCGCGCACCGCGCGCGAGCTGCGACGGGATGCCCAGACCGCCGCCGCGCGCGGCGACTGGCGCACCGCCATCGCCGACCGCTACCGCGCGATCGCCCGCGGGCTCGACGAGCGCACGCTCGTCTCCCTCCTGCCCGGGACGACCGCCCACGCCGTCGCCCGGCAGGGCGCGCGCACCTTCCCCGACGCGGGCGCCGAGCTGGAGGCCGCCGCCGACCTGTTCGACGGAGTGCGCTACCTCGACCGCGCGGGCGACCGCGACGGCTACGAGCGGGTGCGCGCCCTCGATGAGCGGCTCGTCGCCACGCAGCCCGAGCTCGCGTCGGCCGCCCCGAGCGCACCGGCGGTGCCGCGATGACGATCACCGCCGCGCGCGCCGACGCACCGGCCGGGGTCGTCACCCCCACCGTGCGCCGCGCCCTGCGCCGCTGGCTGTTCTGGATCGTCGTCGCCGTGCTGCTCGTCGCCTTCGCCGCCGTGTACGGGCTCACCACGCGCACCGCGAGCGAGGCGAACCGCTTCGACGCCGATGAGGCCGCCCCGGCGGGGTCGCGCGCCCTCGTGCAGGTGCTCGGCGAGCAGGGCATCGACGTCGTCGTCGCGTCGACCCTCGACGAGGCGCTCGCCGCCGTCGACGACCCCGGAGCGACGACGCTCGTCGCCGCCGACCCCCGCGCCGTGCTCACCGCGGAGCAGTGGCAGCGACTCGACGGCGCCGCCGCGAGCGTGATCGTGATCGAGCCGCCCGCCCTCGCGGTCGGGGCGCTCGCCGCCGAGGTCGCCCCGGGCATCCCCGTCATCGATGCGGTGCGCGACGAGGCCGGATGCTCGGTGCCTGCCGCGCAGCGCGCCGGCAGCATCACCGCCGACGGGGTCGCGCTCGACGCGAGCGCCGCGGCTGGTGCCGAGGCCTGCTTCACCGGGTCGGAGGGCTCCGGGCTCGTGACGCTCGAGCAGCCAGGCGGCGAGGGCGCGCTGCACCTGCTCGGGGCGAGTGCGGTCGTGCAGAACGGCTTCCTGGGGGTGCAGGGCAACGCCGCGCTCGCACTCGGGCTCGCGGGCGAGCATCCGATCCTTGTCTGGTACGTCGCCTCGCCCGCCGATCTCGCCGGCGGCGACACGCCGCTGTCGGAGCTCTACCCCGGCTGGGTGAACCCGGTCGCCTGGCTCGCGCTCACCGTCGGCCTCGCCGCGGCGATCTGGCGCGGGCGCCGACTGGGCCCCGTCGTCATCGAGAACCTGCCCGTCGTCGTGCGCACGACCGAGACGATGGAGGGGCGCGCGCGCCTCTACGCGACATCGGGCGCTCGGCTGCGCGCGCTCGACGCCCTGCGGGTCGGCACGCTGCGCCGGCTCGCCGATGGCCTCGCCCTCGGCTCCGCGGCGGGCGTCGACGACATCGTCGCCGCCGTCGCGGGCATCACCGGCCGAGACCTCACCGGCCTGCGCGCCCTGCTCGTCGACCGCGAGCCGCGCGACGACGGCGAGCTCGTGCGCCTCAGCGACGAGCTGCTCGAGCTCGAGCGGCAGGTGCGGCGCCGCGTCGCCCTCGACGACCGAGCGGACGGAGCATCACCGTGACCGAGACCACGACCCCCCACGGAGGAGAGAACATGGAGAGCGAGCTGCGGGCATCCTTCGCGCGCGTGCGCGACGAGGTCGGCAAGGCCGTCGTCGGCCAGGAGGCGGCCGTGAGCGGGCTCATGGTGGCCCTGCTCGCCAACGGGCACGTGCTGCTCGAGGGTGTGCCGGGCGTGGCGAAGACCCTGCTCGTGCGCTCGCTCAGCCACGCGCTGAGCCTCACCACAACGCGCGTGCAGTTCACGCCCGACCTCATGCCGGGCGACGTCACCGGCTCGGTCGTCTACGACGCGAAGGCCGGCGACTTCGAGTTCCGGCGCGGGCCGGTGTTCACGAACATCCTGCTCGCCGACGAGATCAACCGCACGCCGCCGAAGACGCAGTCGTCGCTGCTCGAGGCGATGGAGGAGCGGCAGGTCACCGTCGACGGCGTCACGCACCGCCTGCCAGAGCCCTTCGTCGTCGCCGCGACGCAGAACCCCGTCGAGTACGAGGGCACCTACACGCTGCCCGAGGCGCAGCTCGACCGCTTCCTGCTCAAGCTCGTGCTCGACCTGCCGCCGCGCGAAGCCGAGGTCGAGGTGCTGCAGCGGCACGCGAACGGCTTCAGCGCGCGCGACCTCACCGCCGCCGGCCTGCAGCCCGTGCTCGGCGCCGACGAGATCGCCGCCGCCCGCGCCGCCGTCGCAACGGTCGGTGCGACCCCCGAGCTGCTTGCCTACATCGTCGACCTCGCTCGCGGCACCCGGCAGAGCCCCTCGGTGCGGCTCGGGGTCAGCCCGCGCGGCACCACGGCGCTGCTCGCCGCGACGAAGGCGTGGGCGTGGCTGTCGGGCGCCTCGGCGATCACCCCGGACCACGTGCAGCAGATGATCCTGCCCGTGTGGCGGCACCGCATCGGCCTGCGCCCCGAGGCCGAGCTCGAGGGCGTGTCGGCCGACACCATCCTGCGCTCGGTGGTGCAGCAGGTGCAGGTGCCGCTGTAGCCATGGCGATCACCGGCTGGTTCGTCGCGCTCGTCGCCCTCGGCGTCGTGCCCGTCGTCGTGCTCGAGAGCGGCTGGGCGTACGTCGGCTGGGTGGCACTCTGCCTCGTGCTGATGACGGTGGATGCCGCGCTCGCCGCCTCCCCGCGGGCGGCGGTGCTCGAGCGCTCCGGCCCCGATCGCGTGCGCCTGACCGAGCAGGTCGACGTGACCCTGCTCGTCACGAACGGCTCGAGGCGTCGGCTGCGCGGCGTGATCCGCGATGCCTGGGAGCCCTCGGCCGGTATCAGCCCCCGACGCCAGCGGCTCGACGTGCCCGCGGGCGAGCGCCGGGCCGTGCGCAGCGTGCTGCGGCCGTGGCGGCGCGGCGAGCGACGTGCCGCGATGGTGACGATCCGCGCGATCGGGCCGATGCGGCTCGCGGGGCGGCAGGCGAGCATCCTCGTGCCGGGGGCGATCAGGGTGCTGCCCGAGTTCGCCGCGCGACGCCACCTGCCCTCGCGGCTCGCGCGCCTGCGCGAGCTCGACGGTCGCACCTCGATCATGGTGCGCGGTCAGGGCACCGAGTTCGACAGCCTGCGCGAGTACGTGCGCGGCGACGACGTGCGCTCGATCGACTGGCGCGCGACCGCCCGCCGCGCCGGCGGCCCGGGACCGGCGGGCTCCCCCGCGCCGACACTCATGGTGCGCACCTGGCGACCCGAGCGCGACCGCCACGTCGTCGTCATCGTCGACTCGGGGCGCACCGCCGCCGCGCGCATCGCCGACGAGACGCGCCTCGACACCGCCTTCGAGTCGACGCTGCTGCTCTCCGCCCTCGCCGACCGGGCGGGCGACCGCGTCGACGTCGCCGTCTTCGACCGGCGCGTGCGCGGCCGCGTGCAGGGGGCACGCGGCGCCGACCTGCTCGCCAAGCTCGTCGACACGATGGCGCCCATCGACCCCGAGCTGCTCGAGACCGACTGGACGGCCGTGCCCGCGCTCGTGCGCTCGATGACCTCGCAGCGGTCGCTCGTCGTATTGTGCACGCCGCTGGAGTCGCCCGGCTCGACGCGCCAGCTGCTCGCGATGCTGCCGCAGCTCTCCCGCAAGCACCTCGTGCTCGTGGCGGCCGTCACCGACCCCGCGTTGCTCTCGGCGGCGGAGGACCGCTCGGATCGGGCATCGGTCTATCGCGCCGCGGCCGCCGAGCGGGCGATGCTGGATGCTCAGCGCGTGGCCGCGGCCGTGCAGCGCCTCGGCGGCGATGTCGTGACGGCCGCGCCGCTCGAGCTGCCGCCCGCCGTGGCCGACCGGTACCTCGCGTACAAGGCGGCGGGGCGGCTGTAGGGCTCGCTGCGGCGCCCGACGAGCCGGCTCGGTCAACTTAGTCGGCGACGACGACCCGCGCGCCGCGGCTGATCGGGTCGAGGTCGCCCGTCTCGCCGTCGCGCGTCGCCGCCCGGCCGACGACCCACTGCAGCCAGAGGAACCACGCGAGCGCGAGCGTGCCGATGCCGATGCGGATCACGTCGGGCCACTCCTGCCGCGTCACGTAGCCCTCGACGACGCCGCTCACGAGCAGGCCGACGACGAGGCCGCCGATGACCGCGAAGAGGGCCCGGCCGTCCTCGGCTAGGGCCTGCAGCCGAGTGCGCGAGCCGGGGGCGACCCACGCCCAGAAGATCATGAGGCCCGCGGCCGCCGCGACGAAAATGCAGTAGAGCTCGAGCTGACCGTGCGGGGCGATGTTGAGGAAGAACACGTCGAGCCGGTCGTACTCGGCCATGATCGCGGCGCTCTGCCCGACGCCCTGCGCGTTCTGCAGCACCACGAACGGCACCCAGAAGCCGGAGATGCCGAACGCGACGCACTGCGCGGCGATCCAGGCGTTGTTGACCCACACCTGGCCGGCGAACGAGGCCTCCGACGATTCGGAGTAGTAGTTGACGAAGTCCTGCTCGGCGTAGCGACGCAGCGTCTCCGGGTCGCCAAGGCTGGCGAGCACCTCGGGCGTCGACGCGATCCAGATGCCGTAGAGGGTCGCGACGATCGTGAACACGATCGCGACCGCGATCGTCAGCCAGCGGATGCGGAACAGCGCCGCCGGCACCTCGCGCGTCGCGTAGCGCGCGAGCTGCGCGAGCGGCTCGGCCTGCGCGCCAGTGAAACGCAGGCGCGCCCGCGACAGCAGCACCGACAGGCGCTCGCGCTGCGGCACATCGCCCGCGGTCGTCGAGATCGCCGAGAGCTGCGTGGCGCCCGCCTGGTAGTGATCGATGAGCTCGTCGGCCTCGCGCCCGTCGAAGCGGCGCCGGCGAGCGAGGGCGCCCAGGCGCTCCCACTCGTCGGCGTGGGCAGCGGAGTACGCGTCAAGATCCATCTGTTTAGATGATGGCATGTCCGCCTCACCGCCGCCCGCGGCGTTCGCGAGCGACGTCGACGTCGACCGCGAGCTGCTCACCGGAGAGGCGGTGGCGCTGCAGCTGCGGCCCACGAGTGTCGCATTGCGGGCAGCAGGAGCCGCGATCGATCTGCTCGCCTACGGCACCGGCACCGGGCTGCTCGGCTGGCTCGTGCTCGAGACCGCCCCCACGCTCGGAGTGCCCGACAACCTCTTCGCCGCACTCGGCATCGGCACCGCGGTGCTCGGGCTCGTCGTCGCCCCCGCTGTCGTGGAGACCGCGACGCAGGGGCGCTCCCTCGGTCGCTGGGCGCTCGGATCACGTATCGTGCGCGACGACGGCGGTGCCGTCGCCTTCCGGCACGCGTTCATCCGATCGTTCGTGGGGCTCTTCGAGGTCGTCCTGACCTTCGGCGGCGTCGCGGTGACGGTCGCCATGGTCAACGCTCGAGCCAAGAGGCTCGGCGACCTCATCGCCGGCACCTACTCGCAGTACGAGCGCGTCGCCGCGGCGCCGTCGAACACCTTCGGCGTGCCGACGGAGCTCGCCGAGTGGGCCCGCACCGCCGACGTGGGCCGGCTGCCCGACGCGCTCTCGCGACGCATCGCGCAGTTCCTCGCGCAGGCCTCCGGGCACACGGCGACAACCCGGCAGCGGCTGGCGGCGACGCTCGCTCGCGACGCCGCTGCCTACGTCTCGCCGATCCCGGATGCTGATCCGGAGCTCTTCCTGGCGGCCATCGCCGTGCTGCGCCGACAGCGGGAGTCGACCGCGCTGGAGCTCGAGCGCGCTCGACTCGAGCAGCTCGCCCCCACCCTGTCGGCGTTGCCGCACGGGTTCCCCGACCGCGGCTGAACCGCGACGCGCGAGCGGCACGAACGCCGATGATGCGTCTCGGAGGGCCCTGCTCGTCCGTTAACGACGAGAGGCCCCTCCACGAATGGAGGGGCCTCTCTCGAAAGAAGTCCGGCGGTGTCCTACTCTCCCACGAGGTCGCCCTCGCAGTACCATCGGCGCAGAAGGTCTTAGCTTCCGGGTTCGGAATGTAACCGGGCGTTTCCCCTTCGCTATGGCCGC
>NZ_JABUKC010000005.1 GCF_014595885.1 Microcella alkalica
CTCAAGGGCCTCGGCGAGATCGACCTCGATCGGGATGCCCTGGCTCGCGACCTCGACGGCAACTGGGAGGTGCTCGGCGAGGCCATCCAGACGGTGATCCGCGCCGAGGTGACCGCCGGGCGCAGCTCGATCGAGGATCCGTACGCGCTGCTGAAGGAGCTCACGCGCGGCCACCGCGTGGGCGGCGACGAGCTGCGGGCCTTCGTCGACGGCCTCGACATCTCGGACGCCGCGAAGGCGCGGCTGCGCGAACTGACCCCAGCGGGCTACGCCGGTCTCGCGGGCGAGCTGGCGCGGCGCGTCGCGCGCTGATACAGGCGACCCGCGCCGGGCATCCGCTCAGTCGTGGGGGGTGCTCGGCGGCAGCTCGCCGTCCATGGGCTTGTTGGGCGTGATCGCCAGCATGAGCATCGAGACGACGATGAGGTCGATGACGAAGGTCGCGCCGAGCACGATCGCCGCGAAGGCGAGATCGCGCGTCACCATGAAGATGACGCCGCCCGCGAAGAGGGCGATGATGCCGGCGAAGCCGATGAGCTCGGCCGGGCGCAGGCGCTCGCGGCGACGGGGTTCGGTCATGAGGGGGAGTGCTCCTTCGAAGCGGTGCCGCGCGGCAGGCTGAGGGCGGCGATGACGAGGAAGACGCCGACGACGACGCCGTAGGCGCCGAGGAAGCCGACGGCCGAGACGGGGTCGCTGATGAGGGCGATCACGAGGGCGAGGGCGAGCGTGCCGGCGCCGACGATGAGGGCGTCGCGTGCGACCGGATGCCCGGCACCGGCCCGCGCGCCCGCCGCGCCGCGGCGGTGCCGCAGCCCCCACACGAGCTCGAGCGCCCCGGCGATGGTGGCCCACGCGCCGAGGATCAGCAGCAGGAAGCTCAGACGCGTGCCCGGCAGCACGAGGGCGATGGCTCCGGCGAGGCCGGCGACGACGCCGAGGCCGAGGTGGAGGTCGCGCAGCGCCTCACCGCGCGGCAGCCGCAGCGCGCCGCCGACGAGGGCGACGGCGCTCGCGAGGCCGAGCACGCCGAGGGCGAGCAGGCCGAGGCGGGAGGAGTGGTCGGCGGTGAAGGTGATGCCGAGGCCGACGCCGATCGCGGGCAGGGCCCGGGCGATCATCGCGGCGCGCAGCGCACCGGCCTCGACCGGATCGCCGGCGGGTGCACCGACTGCCGACGCGTCGTCGCGGGCGGGGTCGAGCTCGGTCATGGCTCCAGCCTAGGCCGCACCGGCCGTGCGAACTCTGCGCACGAGCGCGCGCACCGGCATCGGTGGACGCCTAGACGCGCGGCATGTCGGCGAAGCGCGAGAAGTGCCCGTGGAAGCCGACCGTGATCGTGTCGGTCGGGCCGTTGCGGTGCTTGGCGACGATGAAGTCGGCCTCGCCCGCGCGCGGGTTCTCCTTCTCGTAGGCGCTCTCGCGGTGCAGCAGGATCACCATGTCGGCATCCTGCTCGAGGGAGCCCGACTCGCGCAGGTCGCTCAGCGCCGGCTTCTTGTCGGCGCGCTGCTCGGGGCCGCGGTTGAGCTGCGAGAGCGCCACGACCGGCACCTGCAGCTCCTTCGCCATGAGCTTGAGCGCTCGCGAGAACTCGCTGACCTCCTGCTGGCGGCTCTCGACGCGCTTGCCGCTCGTCATGAGCTGCAGGTAGTCGATGATGACCATCTTCAGCCCGACGGTCTGCTTGAGGCGGCGGCACTTCGCGCGGATCTCGACGAGCGTCATGTTCGGGCTGTCGTCGATGTAGAGCGGCGCGTCGTTGATGCGGCCGCGCGTCGCGGCGATCGTCGTCCAGTCGCGCGACTCGAGCGTGCCCTTGCGCATCGCGTGCAGCGGCACCGAGGCCTCGGCCGAGAGCAGGCGCATTGCGATCTCGCTGCGCCCCATCTCGAGCGAGAAGAACACGGTCGGCATGCTGTGCTTGATCGCGGCGGCGCGGGCGAAGTCGAGCGCGACGGTCGACTTGCCGAGCGCGGGGCGCGCCGCGATGAGGATGAGCTGACCGGCGTGCAGGCCGTTGGTCAGGGCATCCAGGTCGGCGAAGCCCGTCGGCACGCCCGTCATCGACCCGTCGCGACCGCGGGCGGCCTCGATCTCGTCGATGGCCTCGTTGACCGCCTCGGTGAGCGGCACGTAGTCCTCGGTCTGGGTGCCGCCGGCGACCGCGTAGATCTCGGCCTGCGCGTTGTTGACGAGGTCGGTCACCTCGCCCTCGCTCGCGTAGCCCATCTGCACGATGCGGGTGCCGGCGTCGACGAGACGACGCAGCACCGCCTTCTCGGCCACGAGCGAGGCGTAGAAGCCGGCGTTCGCGGCGGTCGGCACGATCGCCGTGAGGGTGTGCAGGTAGTCGGCGCCGCCGGCGCGGGTGAGGTCGCCGGTCTTGGTGAGCTGGTCGGTCACCGCGATGACGTCGGTCGGCTCGCCGTGCGCGTAGAGCGACAGGATCGCCTCGAAGATCACCTCGTGCTTGGGGATGTAGAAGTCGATGCCGCGCACGACCTCGATGACGTCGGCCACCGCATCCTTGCTCAGCAGCATGCCGCCGAGCGCGCTCTGCTCGGCGAGCAGGTCGTGCGGCGGCGTGCGCTCCGAACCGCGCGCCTCCGAGCCGCGGTGATCGGAGCCGCCTCGAGCGTCGAGGGCGCTGCCGATGTGCGCGAGCGACACGATGCCTCCTGCTGCTGACGATGAGGTCGGATGGGCCTGATCACGGTCTACCGCCCACCGCCGACACCCGAGGAGGGGCGCGCGGCGCGGGGCCGGGATCGAGGTACCGGGCCACAGTAGGAAGGGGCCGGAGAGCGCTCAAACCCACCCTGTGAATAACGATGTGGAGAGCTGTCGAGAAACGCCGTGCACCGTGTGCAGAGCCTGTGGAGAGGCCTGTGGTGAACCGGTCGAACTGTGGGGCATTACCGCGCCCTGACCTGGGTT
Organism: Microcella alkalica; assembly: GCF_014595885.1. Classification (GTDB taxonomy): domain Bacteria; phylum Actinomycetota; class Actinomycetes; order Actinomycetales; family Microbacteriaceae; genus Microcella; species Microcella alkaliphila_B. The sequence goes on from NZ_JABUKC010000005.1 coordinate 2,941, forward strand.
TTCTCCATCCACACCATGTGTGGGGAAAGTAGGTTCAACCGCCACTTCAGGGTTGGGGCGCCGACGTGCTCACCTGTGCACAGAGCGGTGCGAAAAGCGCGATTCCGCTCTTGCGCGGAGGGTCGCTGAGGCGCTAGGAGCACGACGACGCCCCCGCGAGCCGAGGCTCGACGGGGGCGTCGTGAGAAGCGCGCTGCGCGACTACTTCGCGGCGACCACCTGCAGGGTGATCGTCGCGACGATGCCGTCGCGGAGCTTGAGGATCGCCTCGTGGGTGCCGACGGTCTTGATCGGCGCGACGAGCTCGACCAGGCGCTTGTCGATCGAGCCGATGCCGGCCGCCTCGACGGCCGCAGCCACGTCGGAGGTCTTCACCGAGCCGAACAGGCGGCCCTCGGCGCCGGCCTTGACGGCCAGCTTGATCGGGTGCGCCTCGAGGCGCGCCTTGAGGTCCTGAGCCTCCTCGATCGTGGCGTGCTCGCGCGCAGCGCGAGCGGCCTTGATCTGCTCGACCTGCTTCTCGCCACCACGGGTCCACGCCACGGCGTAGCCCTGCGGGATGAGGTAGTTGCGGGCGTAGCCGTTCTTGACCTCGACCACGTCACCCGGGGCACCGAGGCCCGTGACGTCCTGCGTGAGAATGAGCTTCGACATCGCGGCCCCCTTAGCGGCCAGCGCCGGCGTACGGCAGCAGAGCCATCTCGCGCGCGTTCTTGACGGCGCGGGCGATGAGGCGCTGCTCCTGCACGGAGACACCGGTGATACGGCGAGCGCGGATCTTCCCGCGCTCGGAGATGAACTTGCGGAGGGTGGCGACATCCTTGTAGTCGATGATGCCCACCTTGATCGCCTTCGCGGGGGCGGCGTTCTTCGCGCCCTTGCCGCCGCGAGGCTTGCGGCGGTCGCCGCTGCTCTTGCCAGCCATAGTGGTTGTCCTTTACGAAATCAGTTACCGGTGCTCGACCGGATCAGAACGGGGTGTCGTCGGAGAAGGAGCCGGGCGTGTTCCAGACGTCGCCGCCCGAGGCGCCACCCGCGCTGGCGGGAGCCCCCCACGGCTCGTCGGCGACCGGCGCGGCACCGCGGCCGCCGCCCATCGCACCCATGCCGCCCGAACCGCCCGACGTGCGGGTGATCTGAGCGGTGGCGTAGCGCAGGCTGGGCCCGATCTCGTCGATCTCGAGCTCGATGCTCGTGCGCTTCTCGCCTTCCTTCGTCTCGTACGACCGCTGCTTCAGGCGACCCTGCGCGATGACGCGCGAGCCCTTCGTCAGCGAGGAGGCGACGTGCTCGGCGAACTCACGCCACACGCTCGCGCGCAGGAACAGCGCCTCGCCGTCCTTCCACTCGTTCGCCTGACGGTCGAACGTGCGGGGGGTGGACGCGATGGTGAAGTTCGCCACTGCGAGCCCGTTCTGCGTGTAGCGCAGCTCGGGGTCGGCGGTCAGGTTGCCGACGACGGTGATGATCGTCTCGCCGGCCACGACTACTCCGCGGCCTTGGCGGCCTCGCGGGCCGACTTCGAGGCGGCCTTCTCGGCAGCCTTGGCCTCGAACGCGGCGACGCGGGCGACGGCCTCCTCGGCACGCAGCACCTTGGTGCGCATGACCGCCTCGCTGAGCTTCAGCTGACGGTCGAGCTCCTGCGTGGCCGCGGGGTTCGCGGTGAAGTTCACGACGGCGTAGATGCCCTCGCTCTTCTTCTGGATCTCGTACGCCAGGCGACGACGGCCCCAGATGTCGACGTTCTCGATGTTCCCACCGTCATTGCGGATGACGTTGAGGAACTTGTCGAGGCTCGGAGCGACCGTGCGCTCGTCGATCTCGGGGTCGAGGATCACCATCAACTCGTACTGATGCATGACTCACCCACCTCCTTCGGACTCGAACGGCTGCAGACGATCTGCAGCAGGAGGGTTATGGCATCAGTCGCCCATGGGGACAGGGCCCCGGGCAACCTGCACAGCGTAGTCGATGACGGATGCTGCGCGCCAGTTCACGAGGCTCCGTCGCGCTCCTGCCACCAGGCCCGCAGTCGCCGCTCGGCCTCTTCCGCCCCCAGCGGCCCCTCGTCGAGTCGCAGCTCGAGCAGGAACCGGTACGCCTGGCCGACGAGCGGCCCGGGGGTCAGGCCGAGGATCGCCATGACCTGCTCGCCGTCGAGGTCGGGGCGGATCGCGTCGAGCTCCTCCTGCGCGGCGAGGGCAACGATGCGCTGCTCGAGCTCGTCGTAGGCGCCGCGCAGTCGTGCGGCCTTGCGGCGGTTGCGGGTCGTGACGTCGGCGCGGGTGAGGATGTGGAGGCGCTCCAACAGGGCATCCGCGTCGCGCACGTAGCGGCGCACCCCGGAATCGGTCCACGGCGCGTCGGCGTAGCCGAAGAAGCGCAGGTGCAGCTCGATGAGGCGCGAGACGGCGACGATCGTCTCCTTGTCGAAGCGCAGCGCGGTGAGCCGCTTGCGCGCGAGCTTCGCGCCGACGACGTCGTGGTGGTGGAAGGTCACGGCCCCGCCCGGCTCGACCTTCTTCGTCGCGGGCTTGCCGATGTCGTGCAGCAGGGCGGCGAGCCGCAGCACGACGTCGGCGGGAGCATCCGCCCCCGCACCTCGCGCGGCCTCGAGCTCGATCGCCTGGTCGAGCACCGTGAGCGAGTGCTCGTAGACGTCTTTGTGGTGGGCGTGCTCGTCGACCTCGAGCCGCAGCGCGGGCAGCTCGGGCAGCACGAGCTCGGCGAGCCCCGTGGCGACGAGCAGCTCGAGCCCGCGGCGCGGCGCGGGCGTCGACAGCAGCTTCACGAGCTCGTCGCGCACGCGCTCGGCCGAGATGATCGACAGTCGCTCGCGCATGCCCTCGATGGCGGCGAGAGTCGGCTCGTCGACGTCGAGGCCGAGCTGGGCGGCGAAGCGCACGGCGCGCAGCATGCGCAGCGGGTCGTCGCTGAACGAGCGCTCGGGCGAGATCGGCGTGCGCAAGCGGCCGGCGAGCAGGTCGTCGAAGCCGCCGCTGGGGTCGACGAGGGCGAGGTTCGGCAGGCGCAGCGCCATCGCGTTGACGGTGAAGTCGCGCCGCTCGAGGTCGCCCTCGAGGGTGTCGCCGAAGGCGACCTCGGGCTTGCGCGAGTCGGGGTCGTAGGCGTCGGAGCGGTAGGTCGTGATCTCGACGGTGTCGTCACCGATGCGGGCGCCGATCGTGCCGAACGCGCGCCCGATGTCCCAGTGCGCCGACGCGACGGGCTTCACGATGCGGATGATGTCGTCGGGCCGCGCGCTCGTCGTCAGGTCGAGGTCGTTGACCGGCCGACCGAGGAAGGCATCGCGCACCGGCCCGCCGACGAGGGCGAGCTCGTGGCCGGCCGCCTCGAAGCGCGCCGCGAGGGTCGCCAGCGGTTCGGCGGCGGCGAGGGCCCGCAGCCGGTCGAGGGCCTCCGCCACGCTCTGCATAGTCACAGGAGTCTAGACTTCCGAGCATGTCGGCCGAGCGGGTGCGAGGGGGTTCTGCCGCGCCCGCGACCCGGGTGCGCGCCCTGCTCGCGACCCCCCTGCTGGCCCTGCTTCTCGGCGCGCTGACGCCGCTGCCGATGCTCGCTGCCGCGACCCTCGGCCCCGCCGCGCCGGCCGCCGCGACCGAGCACGCCTCGCCCGCGAGCGCCCTCGAGGTGTCGCTCGCCCCGCAGCAGTCGGGGCTCGTGGCGGCCGACGGCGAGCTCGTCGTCACGCTCGTCGCCACGAACGTCTCGACCGAGGCGACCCCGCCCGGCACGGCGACGATCGCGCTCGCGGGGGGCGCTCCGCTGGGCTCCGAGGCGCTCGCGGCCTGGTTCGGCGGTGCCGAGACGGATGCTCGACCGAACCCGATCGCGACCGCCGCGATCCCCGCCCTCGAGCCGGGCTCCGCGGCGAGCGCGCAGCTGCGAGTCGCGGGCGACGCCGCGGGGCTCACGGGGGAGTGGGGGCCGCGCGCGCTCGAGGCCTCGATCGTCGCGGGCTCCGACGTGCTCGGCTCGGCGCGCTCCGCGATCGTCTGGGTGCCGGAGGGCGCGACGCCGCCCGTGAGCACCGTCACCGCGGTCGTGCCGCTCGCGGCACCCGGCTTTGCCGAGCCGTTCATCCCCGCCGCCGATCTCGACGTGCTGACCGCACCCGGCGGGCTGCTCGTGCGCACGCTCGACGCCGTCGCCGGCCGCCCCGTCGCGATCGGCGTCGACCCGCGCATCATCGCCTCCATCCGCCTCCTCGGCTCCGGCGCTCCGGAGTCGGCGACAGCCTTCCTCGATCGACTCGCGCTCGTGCCGAACGAGACCTTCGCGCTCGCCTGGGCCGACGCCGACCCGCTCGCGACCGCCCTCGCGCGCGGCGTGCCGCTGCCCCCGGTCGAGGGCGCCGGCGGCGCGATCGACCCCACCGTGCTCGAGCCCGTCGAGGAGGCGCCGGCCGAGGAGGGCGCCGGGCAGGGAGCCGGCGGCGACGCCGACCCGACCCCCTCCGGCTCCGCGACGCCCTCCGCCTCGCCGACGCCCGACCCCTCCGAGGGGCCCGCGGTGCCGACGCTCGCCGACCTGGCCGCGTGGCCGCACGACCTCGAGTCGATCGCGTGGCCCGGCGATGGCGCCGTCACGGCCGAGGCACTCGGGGTGCTCGCCGCCTCGGGCACCGCGACCGCGATCGTCGGATCCGAGGCGCTGCAGGGCGACGACGGCCTCGTCGGCACCGTCGGCGAGCTGCGGGTGCTCCGCGCCGACGATGCGCTCTCGCGTGCGGCGCGCGATGCCGTCGCCGCGACGAGCGAGCAGGAGTGGCAGGAGGCCCTCGCCCGCACCTCCGCCCTGCTCGCCGCCTCGAGTGCTGCCGACGCCTCTGACGTGCCGCTCATCGCGCTCAGCCGCGACCGGCTGGGCAACTCGCTGCGCCTGCTCGACCTGCTGGGCGCGATCGAGGCCCTGCCGTGGGCTCGCGGGGGGTCGCTCGCGGCGGCGAGCACAGCATCCGGCCCCGCGGTGACGGTCGTGGATGCTCCGCTCGCGCCCGAGCGCAGCGCCGAGGTCGGCCGACTGCTCGACGCCGAAACCGCCGATCGGGCCTTCGCCGCCGTCGCCGTCGAGCCGGCGCTCATCACCGACGAGCGGCGCCTGGAGCTGCTCGCCGCCCTCTCGCTCGGCTGGCAGGAGGAGGCGACGAGCGCGGCCGAGACCTTCCTCGCGCAGTCGGCCGAGCTGCGCTCGAGCGTGCAGATCGTCGAGGGCAGCACGATCACCCTGCTCGCCGACCGCACCTCGCTGCCCGTGACGGTGCAGAACGACCTCGACGTCGCCGTGCGCGTCTTCGTCAGCGTCGACCCCGCCAACGCCCGCCTGCGCGTGGAGGAGCCGCGCGTCGAGGCGATCATCGAGCCGCAGTCGCAGACTCGCGCCCTCGTGCCCGTGCAGTCGCTCACGAACGGCGACGTCGCGATCGTGGTGACGCTGCTCGACGCGAACGACGCCGTCGTGGGGTCGCCCGCGAGCGTGCAGCTCAACCTGCAGGCCGGGTGGGAGACCGCGGCGATCGTCGTGCTCGGCGCGGCCGTCGGCGGGCTGTTCGTCGTCGGGCTGATCCGCGACATCCGTCGTCGGCGCAGCCGCCGATCCGGCGAGTCGGAGGCCTCGTGAGCGACGGCCGCGACGACGAGTCGACCCCCAACGACCGCTCCGGAGGCGTCGGCCGGGCGAGCCTCGTGCTCGCCGCCGGCACGATCGTCTCGCGCCTGCTCGGCTTCGTCAGCGCCGTGCTGCTCACCTCGACCATCGGGGCGATCGGCGCCGGCGCCAACACCTTCGCGCTCGCCAACCAGCTGCCCAACAACATCTACGCGATCGTCGCCGGCGGCGTGCTGAGCGCCGTGCTCGTGCCGCAGATCGTGCGGGCGAGCGTGGCCGCGGACGGCGGCCAGGGCTTCATCAACCGCCTCGTGACGCTCGGCATCGTCGCGTTCCTCGGCGCCGCCGTGATCGCGACGCTCGCAGCCCCGCTGCTCGTGAGCCTCTACGCGGCGCCCTTCGGCGCGTCCGACCGCGGCTTCTCGAGCGAGGAGCTCGCCCTCGCGACCGCCTTCGCCTACTGGTGCCTGCCGCAGGTGCTCTTCTACGCGCTCTACACGCTCTTCGGCGAGGTGCTCAACGCGCGACGCGTCTTCGGGCCGTTCACGTGGGCACCGGCAATCAACAACGTGGTCGCGATCGCGGGCCTGCTGGCGTTCGGCGCGCTGTTCGACGCCGACGTCAGCCGGGCATCCGCCTGGACGCCCGAGATGATCGCCGTGCTCGGCGGGTCGGCGACCCTCGGCGTCGCGACGCAGGCGCTCGTGCTCGTGCTGTTCTGGCGCCGGGCGGGGCTGCGCTACCGCCCCGACTTCCGCTGGCGGGGCGTCGGCCTCGGCGCGACCGGCCGCGCCGCGAGCTGGGTCTTCGCGATGATCGTCGTGATGCAGATCGGCGGCATCGTGCAGACGAACGTCGCCGCGCAGGCCGCCAACGAGAACGACGCCTCGCTCATGGTGATGCGCACCGCATGGCTGCTGTTCATGCTGCCGCACTCGGTCGTCGTGGTCTCGCTCGTGACGGCGTACCTGACCCGCATGAGCGCGCACGCCCGCGATCGCGACCTCGCCGCGGTGCGCACCGACACGATCGACTCGATCCGCATCACGGCGCTGCTCATGACCCTCGCGACCGTCGGGCTCATCGCCGTCGCCGTGCCGTTCGGCCGCATCTTCGCCGAGGAGGCGATCGATCAGATCGCGACCGTGCTCATCGCCTTCATCATCGGGCTCGTGCCCTTCAGCGTGTACTTCGTGATGCAGCGCGTGTTCTACGCCCTCGATGACACGCGCACCGCGTTCTGGCTGCAGGTCGCGCACACCGCGTTCTTCATCGCGGGCGCGCTCAGCTGCCTGATGCTGCCGACGGAGTGGATCGTCGTCGGCGTCGGCATCGTCACCTCGCTCGCCGGCGCCTTCCAGATGGTGCTGGGCGGCATCGTGCTGAGCCGACGCCTCGGGGGGCTGGATGCTCGCGGCACGCTGCGCCGCATGACCCAGTTCGTCGTCGCCGCCGTGCCGGCGCTCGTCGTCGGGCTCGCGATCGGCGCGGCGCTTGGCGTCTTCGGCGGGCCGGAGGGAGCCACGGGCTTCGCGCGCGACTCGGTCGGCGGGGCCCTCGTCACCATCGTCGCCGTCGCCGTGCCCATGGTGGTGCTCTACGGGGGCGCGCTGGTGCTCATGCGGGTGCCGGATGCGACGCACGTCGTCGGCCTGGTGCGCCGGCGGCTCGGGCGCTGACGGGCGGAATAGCGCCGACCTAGGATGGGTTGTCACCCGTGCCGGCGCGCCACCGCCTCGGCACCCACCACGTGAGGAACGTCATGCGGCACGTCATCATCATCGGCTCCGGCCCGGCGGGCTACACCGCCGCCATCTACGCGGCGCGCGCGAACCTGGAGCCCCTCGTCATCGCGAGCTCGGTCGAGTTCGGCGGCGAGCTCATGAAGACCACCGAGGTCGAGAACTTCCCCGGCTTCCCCGAGGGCATCATGGGCCCCGACCTCATGACGCGCATGCAGCAGCAGGCCGAGCGCTTCGGCGCCGAGATCGTCTACGACGACGTCGTCGCGCTCGAGCTCGAGGGCCCCGTGAAGTCGGTCACGCTCGGCAACGGCGACCGCCACGAGGCGCACGCGGTCATCTTCGCGACCGGCTCGGCCTACCGCAAGCTCGGCCTCGCCGACGAGGAGCGCCTGAGCGGCTACGGCGTCTCGTGGTGCGCCACGTGCGACGGCGCGTTCTTCCGGCAGAAGACCGTCGCGGTCGTCGGCGGCGGCGACTCGGCGATGGAGGAGGCGACCTTCCTCACCCGCTTCGCCGACAAGGTCTACGTCATCCACCGCAGCGAGACCCTGCGCGCCTCCGCGGCGATGCAGGACCGCGCGAAGAACGACCCGAAGATCGAGTTCCTGTTCAACAAGACGGTCGAGCACATCTACGGCGCCGACCTCGTCACCGGCGTCGGCCTCGTCGACACCGTCACCGGCGAGGAGACCACCCTCGACGTCTCGGGTCTGTTCATCGCGATCGGCGCCGACCCGCGCACGCACCTCGTGCACGGCGTGCTCGAGCTCACCGAGCACGGCACGATCGCGGTCGAGGGCCGCTCGTCGCGCACGAGCGTCGAGGGCGTCTTCGCCGCCGGCGACGTCGTCGACCCCACCTACCGCCAGGCCATCACGGCCGCCGGCAGCGGCACGGTCGCGGCGCTCGACGCCCAGCACTACCTCGAGGGCCTGCACGACGCGCAGCGCGAGACGGCCGCCGCGACCGCCTGACCCCCAGCCAGCACCGACCCACCACGACCCACAAGGAGAGAGCATGAGCACGCGCGACGTCACCGACGCGACCTTCGAGCAGGAGGTCCTCAACAGCGAGAAGACGATCATGGTCGACTTCTGGGCCGAGTGGTGCGGCCCGTGCCGCGCCGTCTCACCCATCCTCGACGCGATCGCGAGCGAGAACGCCGACAAGATCGACATCGTCAAGCTCAACGTCGACGACAACCCGCAGACGGCCATGAAGTACCAGATCACGTCGATCCCGGCGATGAAGGTCTTCAAGGGCGGCGAGGTCGTGAAGACCGTCATCGGCGCGAAGCCGAAGCCGGCGCTCGAGGCCGACCTGGCCGAGTTCCTGGCGTAGCGCGCCCGACGCGCGCCGAGCATCCGCCGCCGTCATCGAGGGGATGCCGCGCTCGCGTCGTTCGATCCGCGACGATCGGCCCGCCCCCCGGGGCGGGCCGTTCCGCGTTCTGGCCGTACGCTGGAGGGTACTGCCGACTCGGGCAGCCTCGTGATCGGTGGTGATACGGCGTGATTCCCCGCGAAGGAACGAACCTCGACCCCTGGTACGGCCTCTACGCCGACCGCACGGCGGGCCTGTCGGCCTCCGAGGTTCGAGCGCTCTTCGCGGTCGCCTCCCGCCCCGAGGTGGTCTCGCTCGCCGGCGGCATGCCGTTCGTGCGCGCGCTGCCGCTCGAGAGCGTGACCGCGTCGATGGAGCGCGTCATGCGCGAGCAGGGCGCCCGGGCGCTGCAGTACGGCTCGGGGCAGGGCACGCCAGAGCTGCGCGAGCACATCCTCGACATCATGGCGCTCGAGGGCGTGCGCGCGAGCGTCGACGACGTCGTGGTGACGACCGGCTCGCAGCAGGCCCTCGACCTCATCGCCAAGCTCTTCCTCGACGCCGGCGACGTCGTGCTCGCCGAGTCGCCGTCGTACGTCGGTGCGATGGGCATCTTCCGCTCGTACCAGGCGGAGGTCAGCCACGTCGCGATGGACGACGACGGCATGATCCCGGCGGCGCTGAGCGAGCGCATCGCCTCGCTGCGCGCCGCCGGCCGCCGCATCAAGTTCCTGTACCTCATCCCGAACTTCCACAACCCGGCCGGCGTCACGCTCAGCTGGGAGCGCCGCCTGGAGATCATCGAGATCGCGCGCCGCGAGGGCGTGCTCATCATCGAGGACAACCCCTACGGCCTGCTCTGGTTCGACCGGCCGGCGCCGCACGCCATGCGCTCGGTCGAGACCGACGGCATCGTCTACCTAGGCTCGTTCTCGAAGACCCTGGCCCCGGGCTTCCGCATCGGCTGGGCGCTCGCGCCGCACGCGATCCGCGAGAAGCTCGTGCTCGCGGCCGAGTCGGCGATCCTCTCGCCGAGCGCCGTCAACGAGCTCATCGTGAGCGACTACCTGGCCAACGCCGACTGGAAGGGCCAGATCGACACCTTCCGCGGCCTGTACCGCGAGCGGCGGGATGCCCTCATCGACGCCCTCGAGCACTACCTGCCCGACCTGACGTGGACGAACCCGAACGGCGGCTTCTACGTCTGGGTGACGCTGCCGGAGGGTCTCGACGCGAAGGCGATGCTGCCGCGCGCGGTGAAGGAGCTCGTCGCCTACACGCCCGGCACGGCGTTCTTCGCCGACGGCTCGGGGCGCGCGAATCTGCGTCTGTCGTACTGCTACCCGCCGCCGGGGGAGATCCGGGAGGGCATCCGTCGCCTCGCGAGCGTCGTGCGCGGCGAGCAGGAGCTGCTGTCGACCTTCCACCCGACGGGCCCCGTCGACCTCGTGCTGCCGGAGCCGCACGTCATCAGCCCGCCGCCGAACCTGGGATGAACCGACCCGCATGAGCCCTTCCCCCGACGTCCCGACCTCCTCGGCCCCCACCAGCGCCGGCGCGCGCGTCGTCGTGCTCGCCGGCGGCATCTCGCACGAGCGCGAGATCTCGCTGCGCTCGGGCCGCAAGGTCGCCGATGCGCTCGCCTCGCACGGATTGCACGTGGAACTGCGCGATCCGGATGCGACGCTGCTGCCGGCGCTGCTCGCCGATCGCCCGGATGTCGTGTGGCCGGCCCTGCACGGTGCGAGCGGCGAGGATGGCGCGCTGCGATCGCTGCTGGAGTTCCTCGGCGTGCCCTACGTCGGCTCCCGCGCTGCCGCGACGCGACTGGCCTGGGACAAGCCGACGGCGAAGACGCTCGTCGAGCGCGCGGGAGTGCCCACCCCGCACGCGATCACGCTGACCCGCGATGCGTTCCGCGAGCTGGGCGCCGAGAGCGTGCTCGCGGTCGTGCGCGGTGAGCTGCCGGGCGAGCTCGCGGTCAAGCCCGCGCAGGGCGGGTCGGCGCAGGGCGTCTCGCTCGTCGCGACCGACGACGAGCTGCGGCGGGCGATGGTGCAGGCGTACACCTACTGCGACGTCGCCATCGTCGAGCAGCGCATCCGGGGCACCGAGATCGCGATCGGCGTCATCGACACCGGTGACGGCCCGGTCGCGCTGCCCGCGGTCGAGATCGAGCCGCTCTCGGGCGTCTACGACTTCGAGGCGCGCTACAACGCGGGGGAGACCCGCTTCTACGCACCTGCCCGCATCGCCGAGGAGGTCGCGGCGCGCGCGACCGCGATCGCGCTGGATGCCCACCGCGCGCTCGGCCTGCGTCACCTGAGCCGCATCGACCTCATCGTCGATGGCGCGGGCACGCCGTGGTTCCTCGAGGCGAGCGTCATGCCCGGGCTCACCGAGACGTCGACGATCGCACTCGCGCTCGAGGCGGCTGGGCACGACGTGGGCTGGGTCTACGCGGCGCTCGCGCAGGCGGCGATCCGGGACGAGCGGGCGCAGGAAAAGGCCTGATCAGACGCGTTTTCCCGCTCCGAGAACGGGGCTGTCGCCCTAGCGGAAGCCCTCGTCGCCTAGCTCGCCGAGGATGCGGTTGAGGTCGCCGATCGTGGCGAAGTCGATCGTGATCGACCCCTTCTTGGCGCCGAGCGCGATCTTCACGCGCGTGTCGAGCCGGTCGCCGAGGCGCTCCGCGATCTCGTCGAGCTGCGCCTGACGGCCACCGGGCGCGGGTCGCTTTGTCTTGCGCGTGCCCGCGGCACCGCTCAGCTGCTGCGCGGCGGCCTCCGCCTCGCGCACCGAGAGCTCTTCGTTGACGATCTTGTCGGCGAGGCGCTGCATGAGCGCGGGGTCGTTGGTCGAGAGGATCGCGCGGGCGTGCCCGGCGCTCAGCACCCCGGCGGCGACGCGGGCCTGCACTGCCTCGGGCAAGCGCAGCAGGCGCAGGGTGTTGCTGATCTGGGGGCGCGAGCGGCCGAGGCGCTCGGCGAGCTGCTCCTGCGTGCTGCCGAAGTCTTCGAGCAGCTGCTGGTACGCGCTCGCCTCCTCGAGCGGGTTCAGCTGCGCGCGGTGGAGGTTCTCGAGCAGGGCATCCCGCAGCATGTCCTCATCGGCGGTGTTGCGCACGATCGCGGGGATCGTCTCGAGGCCGGCGATGGTGGATGCTCGCAGCCGGCGCTCGCCCATGATGAGCTCGTACTGCGCCTCGCCCTGCTGCGCGCCCGCGCGCTCGCGGACGACGATGGGCTGCAGCACCCCGAACTCGCGCACGGAGTGCACGAGCTCGGCGAGCTCCTCCTCCCGGAACTCGGTGCGGGGCTGCTGCGGGTTCGGCACGATGTCGCTCGGTGCGATCGCCGCGAGCCGCGCGCCCGGCACGGCGGCGAGCTCGCTCGCCTCGGCTGCCGGCGGGAAGAACACGTCGACGGGGCGATCCCGATCACCCTCGCTCATCGGGATGAGCGCCCCGATGCCGCGGCCGAGTCCGGTGCGCTTGGTGGCCATCAGGTGGTCGCCCCTCTCTTCGCGATCTCCGCCGCCGCTTCGAGGTACGAGAGCGATCCGGCGGAGGACTGGTCGTAGCTGATGACGCTCTGCCCGAACGAGGGCGCCTCGCTGATGCGCACCGAGCGGGGGATGAGCGTGTCGAGCACGAGGTCGGGGAAGTGCTCGCGCACGTCGGCAACGACCTGCTGCGCGAGGTTCGTGCGACCGTCGTACATCGTCATGAGGATCGTCGAGACCCGCAGCTCGGGATTGAGGTGCTTCTCGATGAGTTTGATCGAGTTCAGCAGCTGGCTGAGGCCCTCGAGCGCGTAATACTCGCACTGGATGGGGATGAGCACCTCGCGCGCGGCGACGAAGGCGTTGATGGTGAGCAAGCCGAGCGAGGGCGGGCAGTCGATGAACACGTAGTGCACGGGCTCGTCGACCTCCTGCAGGTAGGTGTCGAGTGCCGTCCGCAGGCGCTGCTCGCGGGCGACGAGGCTCACGAGCTCGATCTCGGCCCCCGCGAGGTGAATCGTCGCCGGCACGCAGTAGAGGTGGTCGAACTCAGGGCTCTTCTGCACGACGTCATCCATCTCGGCGTCGCCCACGATGACGTCGTAGACGCTCGGCGTCTCGGCGCGGTGCTCGACGCCGAGCGCGGTGGAGGCGTTGCCCTGCGGGTCGAGGTCGATCACGAGCACGCGCGCACCCGAGCGGGCGAGCGCGGCGGCGAGATTCACGGTCGTCGTCGTCTTGCCGACGCCGCCCTTCTGGTTCGACACGGTGAAGACGCGGGGGGAGGCGGGCAGTGGCAGATCGGCCTGCTGCAGCGCCAGTCGCCGACGCGTGATGTCGGCGATCTCCCGAGCGAGGGGAGTCGACTCGTCGAACGTGCCGCCGGCGGTCATCCTCAGCCTTCCGAAGTCGGATGTTTCACGTGAAACGGGCGCCGATTCGGCGCCCGCCCGTCGCTCCGAGCCCGTGGGCTCAGGATGCTCCGTCCACTGTAGCTCGAAAGACGCGCGTCACCTCGGGCAGGAGGCCACCGCCGAGCTCGAGCACCTCCACGTCGCCGAGTCGAGCCTTCGCGATCTGCTTCGCGGCCTTCGCGATCTCGTCGTGCACGCGCTCGCCCTTGAGGAACAGCAGCTCGCCGCCGCTGCGCACGAGCGGCGCCGTGATCGGGATGAGCGTCCGCAGGGCGCTGACCGCGCGCGCCGTCGCCTGATCGAGAAGCCCGGCCGAGAAGGCCTCCTCCGCGCGGGCCCGCAGCACCGTCACGTTCGTGAGCCCGAGCCGCTCCGCTTCGGCGGTGAGCCAGTCGCATCGACGCTCCATCGGCTCGATGAGCACCAGATGCGCATCCGGCCGGGCGATCGCGAGCACGAGCCCCGGCAGTCCGGCCCCGCTGCCGATGTCGCCGACCCGCGCGCCCTCGTGCAGCAGCGGCGCCATGACCGCCGAGTTGAGCACGTGCCTCGACCAGAGGCGCGGCAGCTCGAGCGGCCCGATGAGGCCGAGGGTCTCGCCGTAGTAGGCGAGGTCGCGCGTGAATCGGCGGGCGAGGTCGATGCGGTCACCGAAGAGCGCGGCGGCCGCGACCGGCTCCGGCTCCAGTGCGGCGACGGCCTCGTCGCCGGTCAGGGCGACCGGAGCGCGGTCGATCCCGCGCTCGTCCGCGTCGGCGGTCGCGCCTGCGCGCTCCTCGTGATGTTTCACGTGAAACGGTCGCCGTCAGGCGCGACGGATGACGGTGTGGCGCTCGGCGCCTTCGCCCTCGGACTCCGAGGTGAAACCGCGCTCAGCGACGAGGTCGTGCACGAGCTTGCGCTCGTAGCTCGACATCGGGGGGAGCGCGGCCGAGGAGGCGCCGCCCTCGATGCGCTCGACTGCGCGGTCGACGAGCGCCGCGAGCTCCTGAGCCCGTGCGTCGCGCGAGCCGCCGACGTCGAGGATGAGGCGGGAGAACTCGCCGGTGCGGGCGTGCACGGCGAGGCGGGTCAGCTCCTGCAGAGCCGAGACGACGTCGGGCTTGGAGAGCAGGCGCAGGTCATCCGCGTTCTCGGACTCGACCGAGAGGTAGACACGACCGGCGCGCGTCTCGATCTCGAGATCGCCGTCGAGGTCGGCGAGGTCGAGCAGCTCCTCCAGGTAGTCGGCGGCGATGTCGCCCTCGTCCAGGAGCGCCTCCGCGTCGACGGGCGCGTCGACCGACTCGGTGGGGTTCTCGGTCACATCGGTCACGGTCACTTGCCCTTCTTCTTCGCGCGGTTCTTGCCGACGGGCTGCTGCCGCTGCGTCTTCTTCGGCTCCTCGGCCTTGGGCTCCGGCTCGTCCTCGACGATGGTGGGCAGACCGCGGCGCTGGCGCTTCTTGGCGAGGCGCGCCTCCCGAGCGAGCGCGGCCTCGGAACCGGGAGTCGGCATGTTCCGGATGACGATGAACTGCTGCACCATCGTCCAGATGTTCGAGACGAACCAGTAGAACATCACGCCGAGCGGGAAGGCGAAGCCCGAGAAGGCGAACACGAGGGGGAGGAGGTAGAGCAGCACGCGCTGCTGCCGGTACATCGGCGACGCCTTCATCTCCGGCGACTGGTTCTTCGACATGATCTGCAGCTGCGTGATGAACTGCGACGCGGTCATGAGAATGACCAGGATCACGGCGATGACGATGACGGCGACGTTGCCCTCCGAGCTCACCATCGACGAGCCGAGAGGGGCGAGGCCGAACAGCGAGGCGTCACCGAACTGCTCGGAGAGCTGCTCGTTGAGCAGACCCACGCCGCGCTTGCCGGCGTACGCGTCGCTGAGCACATAGAACAGGCTGAGGAAGATCGGCATCTGCAGCAGCAGCGGCAGGCACGACGACAGCGGGTTGGTGCCCGTGCGCTTGTAGAGCTCCATGGTCTCGCGCGACATGGCCTCGCGCGAGAACTGGTCGCGCTTGCCCTTGTACTTGTCCTGGATCTTCTTGAGCTGCGGCGCGATCTCCATCATGCGGCGCTGGCTCTTGATCTGACGCACGAACACCGGGATGAGCGCCGCACGGACCACGAGCACGAGCCCGGTGATCGACAGCACCCAGGTGATGCCCGAGGCCGCGTCCATGCCCAGGGCCATGAACAGGGTGTGCCAGCCCACGAGGATCGCCTCGATGACCCACTTGATGGGCCACAGGATGAGGCTGAAGAAATCCATGACGGGGGTTATGCCTTTCTGTCGATCACCACGAACCCGAACCGGGTGCGCCGGTAGGGGGAGTGCTCGTGGAGGGGAACGTCGTCGATGCCGCCCTCGGCCCAGGGGTGGCAGCGCGCGAGCCGGCGCGCAGCGAGCCAGCCGCCCTGGGCGACGCCGTGCTCCTGCACCGCGCCGAGCGCGAAGGCCGAGCAGCTGGGGTAGTAGCGGCAGACGTCGCCGTAGAGCGGCGAGATCACCGCCCGATACACCCGCAGCAGAGCGATCACGAGGTTGCGCGGCACGAGCAGCAGCGAGCGCAGGATGCTCATGCCGCCACCACCCGTCGCAAGCCGCCGTCGATCTCCGCCCGCAGAGTATCCCAGTCGATCTCGCCCGCGCCTGGGAGGGCCCGAATCACGATGAGGTCGGTCGCGGGCACCGGCACGGTCTCGATCGCCATGGCGCACACCGCCTGGATGCGGCGGCGGACCCGGTTGCGAACGACAGCGCTCCCGACCTGCTTCGACACGATGACCCCGAAGCGGGGCCCTGTGAAGGAGGGGGAGCGCAGTCGATGGAGCACAGCGTGCTCGGCATGGGCGCGTCGACCTTTTCGCACTGCAGCGCGAAAATCGTCGGGGTGCGTGACCCGGTGCGCTCGGCCGAGCACCGGAGGGTCTTAGGCCGAGAGCTCGGTGCGGCCCTTGCGGCGACGCGCGGCGAGGATGGCGCGGCCGGCACGGGTGCGCATGCGCAGACGGAAGCCGTGCACCTTGGCGCGGCGGCGGTTGTTGGGCTGGAACGTGCGCTTGCTCATGAGAGTTCTCCTCCGCCTCCATGAAACGGAGGCGACGACGGGCGGTGCCCGGACATCGCAAGATCGACCCGGACAGAAGTCAACCGGTTAACAGTACGGTCGGCCGGGCTTGCGGTCAAACCGCGCCCGGGCATCCGCGCATTATCACCATCGCGTGCGACCACCATTGGGAGCGACGCGCCGCGGAGGTCTACAGTGGTGCCTCGATGGCGCGCCGCGGCGAACCGTGCAGCCGCCGAGCACTGCGACCACGCCACCGACCCCCCGAGGAGCGACGCGATGACGGACGAGGCCGACTCCACCCTCGAGCTGTGGAACTCGGTGCAGTCCGTCCTCACCGCGGACGAGCGCATCACCCCGCAGCTGCACGGGTTCATCAGCCTCGTCGAACCGCGCGGCGTCATGGCGGGCACCCTCTACCTGGAGGTGCCGAACGAGCTGACGCGCGGCATGCTCGAGCAGCGCATCCGCCTGCCGCTGCTCAACGCCCTCTCGAACGTGGCCGGTGACGCGGTCACGAGCTTCGCGATCGTCGTCAACCCGGAGATCCAGAACGACGGCTTCGACGCCCCGGTCGAGACCATCGAGCCGACCCCGTACATCGAGCAGACGGTCGCCCCGGCGACGCCGCTGACCGCGAGCGACAAGCGCAGCGACAGCCGACTGAACCCGAAGTACAGCTTCGACAACTTCGTCATCGGCGGCTCGAACCGCTTCGCCCATGCCGCCGCGGTCGCCGTGGCCGAAGCACCGGCCAAGGCGTACAACCCGCTGTTCATCTACGGCGAGTCAGGGCTCGGCAAGACGCACCTGCTGCACGCGATCGGCCACTACGCCGAGAGCCTGTACCCCGGCATCCGCGTTCGCTACGTGTCGAGCGAGGAGTTCACCAACGACTTCATCAACTCGATCGCGAACAACCGCGCGAGTCTGTTCCAGTCGCGCTACCGCGAGATCGACATCCTGCTCATCGACGACATCCAGTTCCTGCAGGGCAAGGATTCGACCCAGGAGGCCTTCTTCCACACCTTCAACACGCTGCACGACCACAACAAGCAGGTGGTCATCACGAGCGACCTGCCCCCGAAGCACCTGACGGGCTTCGAAGACCGGATGCGCAGCCGCTTCGAGTGGGGCCTCATCACCGACGTGCAGGCGCCCGACCTCGAGACCCGCATCGCGATCCTGCGCAAGAAGGCGCAGAACGATCGGCTGCAGGTGCGCGACGACGTGCTGGAGTACATCGCTTCGAAGGTCTCGAGCAACATCCGCGAGCTCGAGGGCACGCTCATCCGCGTCACGGCGTTCGCGAACCTCAACCGCACGCCGGTCGACATGCAGCTCGTGCAGACGGTGCTGAAAGACCTCATCACCCTCGATGAGGACAACGTCATCGCGCCGGTCGACATCATCAATCACACCGCGGCCTACTTCAAGCTCACGGTCGACGACCTCTACGGCTCGTCGCGCTCGCAGGCGGTCGCGACGGCTCGCCAGATCGCGATGTACCTGTGCCGCGAGCTGACGAACCTGTCGCTGCCGAAGATCGGCCAGCTGTTCGGCAATCGCGACCACACGACGGTGATGTACGCGAACAAGAAGATCAGCGAGCTCATGAAGGAGCGCCGCTCGATCTACAACCAGGTCACCGAGCTCACGAGCCGCATCAAGCAGAACCACCGGTACGGCTGATCTCGTCCCTGACGCGCCCGCGACGGCGTGAACGGATGCGGCCCGGGCATGCGCCCGGGCCGTTCTTGTCCCTCCGCACAGGTGGTTGCCAGGTTCGACGGTGGTTTCGCACACTGGGGAGAGCTTGTGGATAACCCGGGGATGACACTCGGGCGAGTTGTGGATCGCGGCGGTGAACGTGTGAGCAGCGCACTCGAGCCGCGACGATCCGTCCCCGCAGCTTCACGACCTCGTCCGCACCACATCCACAACTCACACTCGTGTAGTTCGGCGCGATTCCGGGTTTCCCACCGGGTTATCCACACTGTGCACAGCCGTTAACGCTGTTAATCCTGTTCTTCTTGAAAGAGGCGAGGGGGATAACCCTGCCGGGGCCGAACGACAGAAATCCGCGCTGTTCGCACCGCCGTGGTGCTGTGCCAGTATTGAAGCCCCGTATCCGGGGCAGCACCCGTGCGCCATCAGCCCGAGAGGGAGCCCGTGAAGTTCCAGGTCAATCGCGACGTCTTCGCCGATGCCGTGTCGTTCGCCGTGAAACTGCTCCCTCAGCGCACGACCCTCCCGATCCTCAGTGGCGTGCTGCTGCGTGCGGAGGGAGACAGCCTCACCCTGTCGTCGTTCGACTACGAGGTCTCGGCGCAGACCAGCATTACGGCCGACATCGAGGAGGCCGGCACGGTGCTCGTCTCGGGCCGCCTGCTCGCCGACATCGCCTCGCGGCTGCCGAACGCTCCGGTGCAGTTCACGACGGAGGAGGGCAAGATCGCGGTGCGCTGCGGCTCGGCGCGCTTCACCCTCTCGAGCATGCCCGTCGAGGAGTACCCGAGCCTGCCCGTCGTCGACGGCCCCGCCGGCGTGCTGCCCGGCGACGCGTTCTCCGACGCCGTCGGCCAGGTCTCGGTCGCCGCCTCGCGCGACGACGTGACCCCCGTCATCACCGGCGTGCAGCTGGAGATCGCCGAGAACCGGCTCTCGCTCGTCGCGACCGACCGCTACCGCGTGGCCGTGCGCGAGATCGACTGGGAGTCGACCGCCGTCGCCGACGGCGTCACCGCCCTCGTGCCCGCACGCACCCTGTCGGAGCTCGGCAAGATCTTCGGCCACTCGGCGCAGATCGAGGTCACGATCGTCACCGGCGGCGACCGCGAGCTCATCGCCTTCTCGGCCGACCAGAAGACCGTCACCTCGCTGCTGATCAAGGGCAACTTCCCGCCCGTGAAGCGCCTGTTCCCCGAGACGGTCGACAACTACGCCGTCATGAACACTGCCGAGCTCATCGAGGCGACCCGTCGTGTGGCCCTCGTGCTCGAGCGCGACGCCGCGCTGCGTTACAGCTTCTCGGTCGACGGCCTGACCCTCGAGGCGATCGGCAGCGAGAACGCCCAGGCTTCCGAGACGATCGACGCGCACCTGGTCGGCGGCGACACGGTCGTTTCGCTCAAGCCGCAGTTCCTCATCGACGGTCTCGCGGCGGTGCACAGCGAGTTCGTGCGTATCTCGTTCACGAAGACCGACAACCCCAACAAGCCGGGCCCGGTGCTCATCACGAGCCAGTCGTCGAAGGACCAGCCGGGCACCGACAACTACCGCTACCTGCTGCAGCCGAACCTGCTGCTGCGCTAGCTCCTCGGCGTGCACGTCACCCACCTCTCGCTCGCCGACTTCCGCAACTACGCGCGAGCCGAGGTCGAGCTCGCACCGGGCCCGGTGCTCGTGGTCGGCCGCAATGGCCAGGGCAAGACGAACCTGGTCGAGGCGATCGGCTACGCGAGCACGGTCTCGAGCCACAGGGTCTCGAGCGACCAGGCGCTCATCCGCTTCGGGGCCGAGGCGGCGATCGTGCGCCTGCGCGTGCAGCACGACGACCGCGCGCTCGTCATCGAGATCCAACTGAATCGCACCGGGGCGAACAAGGCGCAGGTGAACCGCGGTGCGATCCGGGTGCGCGAGCTGCCGCGCTACGTCTCGAGCGTGCTGTTCGCTCCGGAGGATCTCGCGATCGTGCGCGGCGAGCCGGGCGGGCGCCGCACCTTCCTCGACACTCTCGTCGTGCAGCGCAACCCGCGCTTCGCCGGAGTGATCGCCGACTACGAGCGCGTGCTGCGCCAGCGCAACACCCTGCTGAAGTCGGCGCGCGCCTCGCGCATCCCGGCCGACGCGCTCACGACGCTCGACGTGTGGGACGACCGCCTGGTCGAGCTCGGCACCGAACTCATGGTCGCGCGCTGGAAGCTCGTCGCCGCGCTGCGACCGCACGTGGTGGAGGCGTACCGCGCGGTCGCCGGTGACGACCACCGCACCCGCATCGGTCTCGTCCACTCGATCGACGGTGACGACGGCGCACCGCACCTCCATGACGATGCGGTGGATGCCCCGCTCGACCCCGACGCGACCCGCGAGCGATTCCGCACCGTGCTCGCCGAGCGTCGCCGCGCCGAGCTCGACCGCGCGGTCACGCTCGTCGGCCCGCACCGCGATGACCTGCACCTGGAGCTCAACGGCCTGCCGGCCCGCGGCTACGCGAGCCATGGCGAGAGCTGGTCGTACGCGCTCGCGCTCAAGCTCGCTTCGGCGCAGGTGCTGCGCGCCGACGCCGTCGCGGGTGACCCGGTGATCATCCTCGATGACGTCTTCGCCGAGCTCGACGAGGGCCGGCGCGAGCGCCTCGCGGACGCCGTGCACGACTTCGAGCAGGTGATCGTCACCGCCGCGGTCGAGGGCGACGTGCCGGATCGCCTGCGTGCGATGACGGTGCGCATCGCGGGCGGCGAGGTCGTCGAGCAGTCGACGCGACCGGAGGCGGCGGAGTGACCGGCCGTCGCGAGCAGCCCGAGTCGGAGGCCGCGGCCGTGTACCTGCGACTGCGGGCGATCATGGGCGACCCCGCGAAGCGATCGGCGGATGCCCGCAAGCGGTCGACCGTCGCACCGGGGGCATCCGTGCCGTTCGGGAAGGGCCGCGACCCCTCGGGCCTCGGCGACGTCATCGACTCGCTCAGCTCGCGCATGGGCTGGAGCTCGCCACTGGCGAAGGGCGAGCTGCTGCTGTCGTGGCCCGAGCTCGTCGGTGAGGCGACGGCGGCGCACTCCACCCCTGTCGCGGTGGAGGACGAGGTGCTCACGGTGCAGTGCGACTCGACCGCGTGGGCGACGCAGCTGCGGCTCATGCGAGCCGATATCCTGACCTCGATCCTCACGCGGTACCCGGATGCCGGCGTGACGTCGATCCGCTTCGAGGGCCCCGGTGCCCCGAGCTGGAAGCGCGGCCCCCGATCGATCCCCGGGCGCGGCCCACGCGACACCTACGGCTGACGAAGGCGAATCACTCCGCCCAGAGCGAGAAATCGCCTCAGAGAGGCCACAGCGGCCCGCTCAGAGGCAGAATCTTGCTAGGATTGACGCACCGCTGCGAGCCTTCTTCATCGGCCCATGCCAGCGACCCCGGTCCACTCGGCAGGAGCACACGTCCCTATGGCCACCACCCCCTCCACCCCTGCCTCGGATGAGGCCTACGGCGCCAGTCACATCCAGGTTCTCGAAGGGCTCGAGGCGGTGCGCAAGCGCCCCGGCATGTACATCGGCTCGACGGGCCCGCGCGGCCTGCACCACCTCGTGTACGAGATCGTCGACAACTCCGTCGACGAGGCGCTCGCCGGCTTCTGCGACACGATCGATGTCACGATCCTCGCCGACGGGGGCGTGCGCGTCGTCGACAACGGTCGCGGCATCCCCGTCGACATCCACCCGGTCGAGAAGAAGTCGACCGTCGAGGTCGTGCTGACGATCCTGCACGCGGGCGGCAAGTTCGGCGGCGGCGGCTACGCCGTCTCCGGTGGTCTGCACGGCGTGGGCAGCTCGGTCGTGAACGCGCTCTCCACGCGCCTCGAGGTCGAGGTTCGTCGTCAGGGCAACGTCTATCGGCAGAGCTATCGCAACGGCGTGCCGGATGCCCCGCTCGCGAAGGGCGAGGCCGACAGCTCCACGGGCACGACCATCACGTTCTGGCCGAACGCCGACATCTTCGAGACCGTCGAGTTCGACTACGACACCCTGCGCACGCGCTTCCAGCAGATGGCCTT
This sequence comes from Microcella alkalica, assembly GCF_014595885.1. Lineage (GTDB taxonomy): Bacteria > Actinomycetota > Actinomycetes > Actinomycetales > Microbacteriaceae > Microcella > Microcella alkaliphila_B. The sequence goes on from NZ_JABUKC010000005.1 coordinate 24,897, forward strand.
CCTCAACAAGGGCCTGTCGATCTCGATCACCGACGAGCGGCAGCCCGATCACACGGCTGACACCGGCGAGGGCGTCAGCACGGCCGAGCGGCACGAGACCTTCCTGTACGAGCAGGGCCTGGTCGACTACGTGCAGTTCCTGAACTCCGCGAAGAAGACCGAGGTCGTGCACCCCGAGATCATCAGCTTCGAGTCAGAGGACGCCGAACGGCGCATCGCCCTCGAGGTCGCCATGCAGTGGACGACCGCGTACTCCGAGTCGGTGCACACCTACGCCAACACGATCAACACGCACGAGGGCGGCACCCACGAGGAGGGCTTCCGCGCGGCGCTCACGACCCTCGTCAACCGCTACGGCCGCGAGAAGGGCCTCATCAAGGAGAAGGACGAGAACCTCTCCGGCGACGACGTGCGCGAGGGCCTCACCGCGGTCATCTCGATCAAGCTCGGCGAGCCGCAGTTCGAGGGCCAGACGAAGACCAAGCTCGGCAACACCGAGGCGAAGTCGTTCGTGCAGAAGGTGACCGGCGAGTTCCTCGGCGACTGGTTCGAGCGCAACCCGCAGCAGGCGAAAGACGTCATCCGCAAGGCGCTGCAAGCCGCGGCCGCGCGCCTCGCCGCGCGGAAGGCGCGCGAGCAGACCCGCCGCAAGGGCCTGCTCGAATCCGGCGGCATGCCCGGCAAGCTCAAGGACTGCCAGTCGAAGGATCCCTCGCTCAGCGAGATCTTCCTCGTCGAGGGCGACTCGGCTGGCGGCTCGGCCGTGCAGGGCCGCAACCCCGAGACGCAGGCGATCCTGCCGCTGCGCGGCAAGATCCTCAACGTCGAGAAGGCCCGCCTCGACCGCGCGCTCGGCAACGCCGAGGTGCAGGCGATGATCACGGCATTCGGTGCCGGCATCGGCGAGGACTTCGACCCTGACAAGGTGCGGTACCACAAGATCGTGCTCATGGCCGATGCCGACGTCGACGGCCAGCACATCACGACGCTGCTGCTGACGCTGCTGTTCCGCTACATGCGGCCGCTCATCGATCTCGGCTACGTCTACCTCGCCCAGCCGCCGCTCTACCGGCTCAAGTGGTCCAACGCCGAGCACGAGTACGTTTACAGCGACCGCGAGCGGGATGCCCTGCTCGAGGCGGGCATCGCCGCCGGCAAGCGCATCCCGAAAGACAATGGCGTGCAGCGCTACAAGGGTCTCGGCGAGATGAACCACCAGGAGCTGTGGGACACGACGATGAACCCCGAGACCCGCACGCTGCTGCAGGTCACCCTGGAGGACGCCGCCGTCGCCGACTCGGTCTTCTCGACCCTCATGGGCGAGGACGTCGAGTCGCGTCGCCACTTCATCCAGCAGAACGCGAAGGATGTGCGGTTCCTCGACATCTGATCGAGCATCCGCCCCTCGCCCTGCCACCCACTGACGAAGGACTGACACCATGGCCGACGACATCACCGACGTCGACGAGACCCCGGGCCCCGGCGGCCGCGTGAACCAGGTCGACCTGCAGCTGGAGATGCAGCGGTCGTACCTCGACTACGCGATGAGCGTCATCGTCGGGCGCGCCCTGCCCGACGTGCGCGACGGCCTCAAGCCCGTGCACCGACGCGTGCTCTACGCCATGTACGACGGCGGCTACCGCCCCGACAAGGCGTTCTCCAAGTGCAGCCGCGTCGTCGGCGACGTCATGGGGCAGTTCCACCCGCACGGCGACTCGGCGATCTACGACGCGCTCGTGCGCCTCGTGCAGCCGTGGTCGCTGCGCTACCCGCTCGCCGCCGGCCAGGGCAACTTCGGCTCGCCCGGCAACGACGGCGCAGCCGCCCCTCGGTACACCGAGACCAAGATGGCCCCGCTCGCCATGGAGATGGTGCGCGACATCGACGAGGAGACCGTCGACTTCCAGGACAACTACGACGGCCGCACGCAGGAGCCGTCGATCCTGCCCTCGCGCTTCCCGAACCTGCTCGTCAACGGCTCGGTCGGCATCGCGGTCGGCATGGCCACGAACATCCCACCCCACAACCTGCGCGAGGTCGCCTCGGCGGCGCTGTGGCACCTGGAGAACCCCGACGCCGACCGCGAGACGCTGCTCGAGGCGATCCTGCAGCGCGTGAAGGGCCCCGACTTCCCGACCGGCGCGCAGATCCTCGGCGTGAAGGGCATCCACGACGCCTACCGCACGGGCCGCGGCTCGATCACGATGCGCGCCGTCGTGAACGTGGAGGAGATCCAGAACCGCACGTGCCTCGTTATCACCGAGCTGCCGTACCAGGTCAACCCCGACAACCTCGCGATCAAGATCGCCGACCTGGTGAAGGAGGGCAAGCTCGCCGGCATCGCCGACATCCGCGACGAGTCCTCGGGCCGCACCGGTCAGCGCCTGGTCATCGTGCTCAAGCGCGACGCGGTCGCGAAGGTCGTGCTCAACAACCTGTACAAGCAGACCCAGCTGCAGGACAACTTCGGCGCCAACATGCTCGCGATCGTCGACGGTGTGCCGCGCACGCTGCCGATCGACGGCTTCATCACGTACTGGACGGCGCACCAGATCGACGTCATCGTGCGTCGCACCCGCTTCCGGCTGAAGAAGGCGGAGGCCGACGCCCACATTCTGCGCGGGTACCTGAAGGCGCTGGATGCTCTCGACGAGGTCATCGCCCTGATCCGTCGCTCGCCCACGGTCGAGGAGGCCCGCGAGGGGCTCATGGAGCTGCTCGGCGTCGACGAGCTGCAGGCCACGGCCATCCTCAACCTGCAGCTGCGTCGCCTCGCGGCGCTCGAGCGGCAGAAGATCCAGGAGCAGGCGGAGGAGCTCGAGCGGCTCATTGCCGACTACCAGGAGATCCTCGCCAGCCCCGCCCGCCAGCGCGCGATCGTCGCCGACGAGCTCACCGAGATCGTCGACAAGTACGGCGACGACCGCCGCACCGAGATCATGTTCGGCTTCGACGGCGACATGAGCGTGGAGGACCTGATCCCCGAGGAGGAGATGGTCGTCACTGTCACCCGCGGCGGGTACATCAAGCGCACCCGCAGCGACAACTACCGCTCGCAGCATCGCGGCGGCAAGGGCGTCAAGGGCGCGCAGCTGCGCGCCGATGACGTCGTCGAGCACTTTTTCGTCACGACTACCCACCACTGGCTGCTGTTCTTCACCACGACCGGCCGGGTCTACCGCCTCAAGGCGTACGAGATCCAGGAGGCCGGTCGCGACGCCAAGGGTCAGCACGTGGCGAACCTGCTCGCACTGCAGCCGGACGAGGAGATCGCGCAGATCCTCGACATCCGCGACTACGCGGCGGCGAAGTACCTCGTGCTCGCCACCCGCAACGGCCTCGTGAAGAAGACCGCGCTCACCGAGTACGACACCAACCGCACCGGCGGCATCATCGCCATCAACCTGCGCGAGGGCGACGAGCTCGTCTCGGCGATGCTCGCCGAGGACGACAGCGACATCCTGCTCATCTCGCGCGGCGGCATGTCGGTGCGCTTCACCGCTAGCGACTCGGCGCTGCGACCAATGGGTCGCTCGACCTCCGGCGTTATGGGCATGAGCTTCCGCGGTGACGACCACCTGCTGTCGGCCTCGGTCGTCCACGACGACGGCTACGTCTTCGTCGTCACCGAGGGCGGCTACGCCAAGCGCACCGCCGTCGACCAGTACCGCGTGCAGGGCCGCGGCGGCCTCGGCATCAAGGTCGCCAAGCTCAACGACGACCGCGGCGCCCTCGCCGGCGGGCTCATCGTGGGGGAGGACGACGAGGTGCTCGTCGTGCTCGCCGGCGGCAAGGTCGTGCGCTCGGCCGTCGCCGAGGTGCCGGCGAAGGGCCGCGACACGATGGGCGTCGTCTTCGCCCGACCCGACGACGACGATCGCATCATCGCGATCGCGCGCAACAGCGAGCGAAACCTGGAAGAATCTGACGCCGACCCGTCGGAGAGCGAGAACGGCTCCGCCGCTGACACGTCCGAAACCGCCACCGCGGTCGAGGCCGGGAAGGAAGAAACCCCGTGAGCACCGTCGCCGAGAAGCTGCAGCGCAAGTCGCAGCGCTCCACCCCCACCAAGCAGGTGCGCCTGAAGCTCGTCTACATCGACTTCTGGTCGGCGGTGAAGCTGTCGTTCCTCATCGCGCTGTGCGGCGCCATCGTGCTCGTCGTGGCGACGTTCTTCATCTGGCTGGTCATGCAGTCGATCGGCATCATCGCCGACATCGACTCGGTGCTGAGCGACATCATCGGCGACGACGCCGCGAGCATCTCGTCGATCTTCTCGCTCGGCCAGGTCATGCTCTTCGCGATCATCGTCGGCGTGCTCAACGTCGTCGGCGGCACCGCGCTCGGGGCCATCAGCGCGCTGCTCTACAACCTGTCGGTGAAGTTCACCGGCGGGCTGCTCGTGGGCTTCACGAACAACTGACGCTCGAGCATCCTCGCCGATTTCAGGCGGGGTGACCGGGTCGTGTACAGTCATATCCGGTCTCACGGGGATATAGCTCAGGCGGTTAGAGCGCTTCGCTGATAACGAAGAGGTCCGAGGTTCAAGTCCTCGTATCCCCACGCGATCGGGCTCCGCTTCGGCGGAGCCCTTTTTCGTATCCGGCGCGACCCTCGCTACCCTGGTAGCGGCCAGCAATGGTTGACGTTCGGGGCCTTAGCTCAATTGGTAGAGCGCCTGCTTTGCAAGCAGGAGGTCAGGGGTTCGATTCCCCTAGGCTCCACGGTGTTTGTCTGGCGTGCCGCCGCGCTGTGCTCGTCTGGCGCGCCGCCGCTGCTGCGGCGCGCTTCGCTCCGGGCTGCGAGCGCGGTCGCACCCGCTCCGCTGCTGCGGCGCGCTTCGCTCCGGGCGGGCGTTGTCCACCGGTCACCGGGGGTTCGCCCGGGGGATGCTCGGCGCGCCTAGCGTGGGAATCCCGCGACACCGCCGAACCGGGCACCGTCGCCCCACGGAAGGGGAGCCCGTGCGCACGCAGCGCCGACTCATCCGCATCCTCACCCTCGCGACCGCCACCGCGGTCGCCGCCAGCATCGCTCCGCTCGCCGCCTCGGCGTCGCCCGCGCCCGCACCCGCGGCGCAGTCCCGACCCGATCGCGCCGGGATCAGTGAGCTGCGCGTCGCCACGTTCAACGCCTCGCTCAACCGGGGTGCGGCGGGCGAGCTCGTCGCCGACCTCTCCACGCCCGACGACGTGCAGGCGCAGGCGGTCGCCGAGGTGATCCAGCGCGTGAACCCGGACGTGGTGCTGCTCAACGAGTTCGACTACGTGCCCGATGGCGTCGCCGTCGACCTCTTCCGCGACCACTACCTCGAGGTCGGGCAGGGCGGCGCCGACCCGGTCGAGTACCCCTACGCCTACGTCGCGCCCTCGAACACGGGCATCCCCTCCGGTGCCGACCTCAACAACGACGGCCGCATCGGCGGCGGCGACGACGCCTTCGGGTTCGGGCTCTTCGAGGGCCAGTACGGCATGGCGGTGCTCTCGAAGCACCCCATCGACCTCGGCGCGGTGCGCACCTTCCAGACCTTCCTCTGGAAGGACATGCCCGGTGCGCTGCTGCCCGACGACCCGGCTACTGCGGCGCCCGCCGACTGGTACACGCCCGAGGAGCTCGAGGTCGTGCGCCTGTCGAGCAAGTCGCACTGGGACGTGCCGATCGACGTCGACGGCACGACCGTGCACCTGCTCGCCTCGCACCCGACCCCGCCGACCTTCGACGGCGCCGAGGATCGTAACGGCCGACGCAACCACGACGAGATCCGCTTCTGGGCCGACTACGTGACGCCGGGCTCGGCCTCGCGCTACATCGTCGACGACGAGGGGATGCCCGGCGGGCTGCCGGCCGGAACGCCCTTCCTCATCGCCGGCGACCAGAACGCCGACCCGGTCGACGGCGATTCGGTCGACGCGGCGATCGACCAGCTGCTCGAGCATCCGTTCATCGTCGACCCGCAGCCCCGCTCGACGGGCGCGGTCGAGGCGAGCGCCCTGCAGGGCCGCGCCAACCTCGAGCACGAGGGCGACCCGGCGCTCGACACCGCCGACTTCGCCGACGGCGCGCCCGGCAACCTGCGGGTCGACTACGTGCTCCCCTCCCGCCGGCTCGGCGTGGCCGACGGCGGCGTGTTCTGGCCTGAGCTCACCGACCCGCTCTCGCGACTCACGGGCATCTTCCCCTTCCCGACGAGCGACCACCGCCTCGTGTGGGTCGACGTTGCCGTGCGCGGCTGAGCATCGCAGGAACAACGAAGCGGGCGCCCCTCAAGGGGGGCGCCCGCTGATGTTCGTGCGGCTCGGTTAGATGTCGGCGGTCGCCGTGTCGCCGGCCTGCGGCTCGAGGTCGTCGTCGAGATCATCCTCGACCCAGAGGTCGTCGTCCGGCCGGAAGGTCTGCCAGGCGGCGTAGGCGATCGCGGCCGCCGCGACGACGCCGAGCCCGATGAGGATGAACCGGCCGGGGCCGGGCGCCGGCTTCACCTCGACGATGCCGAGGCGCTGCCCGGCCTTCGTGGCGAGCTCGCTGCTCGTGCGCGAGGCGGCGCGCAGGGCATCCCGCAGATGCTTGTCCTTCGCCACCTCGATCGCGGCCGCCGCGGATCCGAGCGCGCCGGCGATGGCCGGCACGATCTCATCGGTGACGGCGTGCTTCGTGACGTGCCCGGCGTGGCGCACGGCGCCCACGCCCGCGTCGATGCCCGGCTGCACGTGACGCTCGTACGAGTGCCGCACGCGCGGCGCGACGTCCTGCCGCGCGAGCACCGTGGCCTGCCGGCCGGCGTCGCGCAGCACCTTCGAGGCGTGATCGAGCACCTCTCGCTGCTCGTTCCAGACGTTCTCGGCGGCGCCGCGCAGCTTCTTCAGCTCGCGGCGGCGCTTGCGTGACAGCTCCATGCGGTCCTCCCGGGGGTGCGATCGGTAGCGTGCCCTCCATCCTGGCACCGGGGCTCCGAGCGCCCAACCCGTACGGACGGAACGCTCAGGAAGCCCCGAACGGACGCCATGGGAGAATGACGACCATGTCGATCCACACTGCAGTCGCGACCGTGCACACCTCGCTCGGCGACATCACGCTCAACCTCTACGGCAACCACGCCCCCAAGACGGTGAAGAACTTCGTCGGGCTCGCGACGGGCCAGATCGAGTGGACCCACCCGGCCACCGGCCAGAAGACCACCGCCCCGCTCTACGACGGCGTCATCTTCCACCGCATCATCAAGGACTTCATGCTGCAGGGCGGCGACCCGCTCGGTCAGGGCATCGGCGGCCCCGGCTACGAGTTCGACGACGAGATCCACCCCGAGCTGCAGTTCGACCAGCCGTTCCTGCTCGCCATGGCCAACGCCGGCAAGCGCGGCGGCCGCGGTACCAACGGCTCGCAGTTCTTCATCACGACCGTGCCGACGCCGTGGCTCAACGGCAACCACACCATCTTCGGCGCCGTCGCCGACGAGGAGTCGAAGGCGGTCGTCAAGACTATCGAGGCCGTGCCGACCGATGGTCGTGACAAGCCGCTCACCGACGTCGTCATCACCGGCATCGAGGTCGTCGAGCTCTGATGAGCTCCGAGGCTCCCGGCGGCGCCGCGCCGACGGCAGGCCAGAGCGTCTGCTACCGGCACGGCGACCGCCGGAGCTTCGTGCGCTGCCAGCGCTGCGGTCGCGTGATCTGCGGCGAGTGCCAGACTCCCGCGGCGGTCGGGGTACACTGCCCCGAGTGCACGGCGCAGGCCCGGGCATCCGCCCCCCGCACCCGCTCGCCGCTCGCTCGCGCGTTCCGTTCGGGATCGCGCACGCCCGTCGTCACGTACTCGATCTCCGCCGTGACCCTCGCGGTCTTCGTGCTGCAGCTCGTGCTCGGCCCCGTCGTGACGAATGCGCTGCTCTACTGGCCGCCGCTCACGACGGTCGAGCCGTGGCGGATGCTCACCGCGGCGCTCGTGCACAGCCCCACCTCGTTCTTCCACATCCTCTTCAACATGTACTCGCTGCTCGTGCTCGGGCCGCTGCTGGAGGGGCTCATCGGCCGAGCGCGCTTCGGCTGGGTGTACGCGCTCTCCGCATTCGGCGGCTCGCTCGCGGTGCTGTGGCTCGCGCCGAACCAGGCCGTCGTCGGCGCCTCGGGCGCGATCTTCGGGATGCTCGGCGCCTTCTTCGTCATCCAGCGCAGGCTCGGCGGCCGCAGCACGCAGCTCATCGTGCTCATCGCCCTCAACCTGGCGATCGGGTTCGTCGTGCCCGGCATCTCGTGGCAGGCGCACGTCGGGGGCCTCGTCGTCGGGGCGCTGGCGGCGCTCATCATGCTGCGCACGCGACGGGTGGATCAGCAGCGGCGGCAGACGCTGCTGCTCGGCCTGTTCGCGCTCGTGCTCGTGCTGGCGACGGCGGCGCGGTTCGTGCTGCTCTGAGCGGCCCGGTTATCCACAGGCCACTCCACAGTGGGGATAATCACACCCCTGTAGTTCCACCCCCTTTCCGGGGGGCGAATGGCGCGTGACCGGGAGTTAACGCCAGCGTGTCGTCATGAGGAACCCGATGAACATGATGCCGAAGCCGACCATGATGTTCCACGGGCCGAGGGCGGGCACCGGCCAGGAGGTCTGGCTCAGGTAGTAGACGATGATCCAGAGCAGCCCCACGAGCATGAACCCGAACATCACGGGCTTGAACCAGACCGGGTTGGGGGCATCCTTGCCGCTCGGGGTCTCGGGGTTCTCTGCGTTGCGGGTGGTTCCACGGGCCATGCTGAGCAGTCTAACCGGGCGGCCTAGAATGACCGCATGCCCGACGAGCCCGCGGTGGAGCGCGCGCGCCCGCGTCAGCGCCTCTCCGTCGTCGGCGTGCTCGGCGAGCTGCTCATCACCGTCGGCGTGCTCGTGCTGCTCTTCGTCGGCTGGTACCTGTGGCTCAACGACGTCATCGTCGGCGGCGAGCAGACCCAGTCGGCGACCGAGCTGCGGCAGGAGTGGGAGGAGCAGGCGCGCGAGGAGCGCGGAGAGGCGCCCCCGCCTGAGCCGGTCGTCGAAGGGCTGAGCCCCGACCAGGCTCCGGTCATGGCCGAGCCGACGACGCTCAACGCGGCGTTCGCCACCCTCATCGTGCCCCGCTTCGGCGACGACTACGCCCGCACGATCGGCCAGGGCATCGCCGTGCGCGAGGTGCTCAACAGCCGCCGCACCGGCGTCGGCCACTACCCGGGCACGCAGATGCCGGGCGAGCTCGGCAACTTCGCGATCGCCGCGCACCGCAACGCCAACGGCGCCCCCTTCGGCAAGCTCGTCGACCTGCGCGTCGGCGACCACGTCTACGTCGAGACGGAGGCGGGCTGGTACGAGTACACCTTCCGCGGGCTCGAGTACGTGCTGCCGACCGAGGTCGACGTCATCGCGCCGACGCCGCGTGCGCCGCAGACGGAGCCGACCGAGCGCATCCTCACCATGACGACCTGCAACCCGCTGTTCTCGACCGCCGAGCGCGCGATCGCCTACTCGGTCATGACCGCCTGGTATCCGCGAGAGAGCGGCATGCCCGCCGAGCTCGCGGGGGAGGAGGCCTGATGTACGCGGCACTGTGGCGCGCCCTGCCCGGGCCGGTGTGGCTGCGCATCATCATCGTGCTCGCCCTCGTGGCGGGCATCCTCTGGGCGCTCGCGTACGTGGTGTTCCCGTGGGTGGCCGACGTCCTGCTGCCGCAGGACGTGACCGTGGAAGAGTAGAGCCGTGCGCGTTCTCGTCATCGACAACTACGACAGCTTCGTCTACACCCTCGACGGCTACCTGCAGGAGCTCGGCGCCGAGACCGACGTCGTGCGCAACGACGTCGTCGCGGCCGACGAGGCGGCGTCGCTCATCGCCGACTACGACGCCGTGCTCGTCTCGCCCGGCCCCGGCACCCCGGCCGACGCCGGCATCTCGATCCCCGTCGTGCGCGCCGCGATCGTGGCCGAGAAGCCGCTGCTCGGCGTCTGCCTCGGCCACCAGGCGATCGCTGAGGCCCTCGGGGCGACCGTGACGCACGCCGAAGAGCTCATGCACGGCAAGACCTCGATGATCGAGCACGACGACAGCGAGCTGTTCGAGGGTGTGCCGCAGCCGTTCCGCGCCACCCGCTACCACTCGCTCGCGGTCGTCGACGGCACCGTGCCCGACGAGCTCGAGGTGACCGCGCGCACGCCCGGCGGCGTCATCATGGCGTTGCGGCACCGCTCGGCCCCGGTCGTCGGCGTGCAATTCCACCCCGAGTCGGTGCTCACCGAGGGCGGCTACCGGATGCTCGGCAACTGGCTCGCGGACGCCGGGCTGCCCGAGGCCCGCGCGGCCGCCGAGGGGCGCAGCCCGCTCATCGCGCCGAGCGTGTCGACCGACTAGCGGTCGGTCGCCCCGCCGCGGCCTCGGCGGAGGCAGTGTTCGGCGTCAGCCGTTCGGCGTCGGCGCCGGGGTCGCGTCACCCTGAGTCGAGCCGGCGACGCCGGAGCACCAGGTGAGCGTGATCTCCGAGTTCTGCGGCTGGTCGCCGGGGGCGAGCGACTGATTCGTGACGAGACCGCCGGTGCAGCCGTTGTTGCCCTGCACGCGGATCTGCAGCTGCAGCCCGCTGAGCTGCGCTGTCGCATCCCCGATCGGCAGATTGCGCACGTCGGGCACGGTGATGAGGCCGGACGAGATGACGATCGCGACCGTGTCGCCCTCGCGCACCTCGCTGCCGACCGCGGGGTCGGTGCGGATGACGATGTCTTTGCGGATGTTCGGCGAGTTCTCGGCGGTGATCGCACCGACCTGCAGACCCGCCGCCTCGATCGCGGCCTGCGCATCGGCGAGCGTCAGCCGGTCGATGTTCGGCACGGCGACCGTCGGCGGGCCGGTCGAGACGATGACGTCGATCTCCTGCCCGGGCGAGACGGTGACGCCCGCGGCCGGCTCGGTGCGGATGATCTGCCCGTCGGGTACCTCGGTGCTCGATTCGGGGAACGGGTTCGGCTCGAGCCCGTCGTCGATGAGCCTCTGGGCGCCGTCCTCGTAGAGCTGCCCGGCGATGTCGGCGACCTCGACCGAGATCGACGGCGCGAGCGGCGTGCGCTCGAGGTTGAAGGCCCAGAAGAGCACGGCGACGACGACGACCGCAAGCACGGCGATGCCCGACCAGATCCACGCCACGGGTGGGCGGCTCTGCGTGCGTGAGCGGCGCTCCTCCTCGTCGTCGACGCTGAGCTGGCGCATGGCGGCGGCGGTGTCGGTCGTGGCCTGCGGGTTCACCCCGAAGAGCGTCGAGGTGAAGTCGGCGGGGGCGTCGACCCGCTTCGGCGGCACCTGACCGGCCGCGGCCGCGGCGACGTCGGCGCGGAAGTCAGCGGCGGTCTGGAACCGCTCGAAGCGATCCTTGGCGAGGGCGTGCAGCACGACGGCGTCGAGGGCCGGCGAGATGCCGGTGCGCAGCGAGCTCGGCGCGACGGGCGCCTCGCTCACGTGCTGGTAGGCGACCGCGACGGGGGAGTCGCCGCGGAAGGGCGGCTGCCCCGTCAGCATCTCGAACAGCAGCACGCCCGTGGAGTACAGGTCGCTGCGGGCGTCGACGGTCTCGCCGCGCGCCTGCTCGGGCGAGAAGTACTGGGCGGTGCCGAGGATGGTGCTGGTCTGCGCGACCGTCGCGGCGGAGTCGGAGACGGCGCGCGCGATGCCGAAGTCCATGACCTTCACCTGGCCGGACTGCGTGATCATGATGTTGCCGGGCTTGATGTCGCGGTGCACGACGCCGGCGCGGTGCGAGTACTCCAGCGCCGTGAGCACGCCCTCGATGATGCGGGTCGCCTCGGCGGGCTCGATCGGCCCTTCGGCGATGATGTCTTTCAGCAGTCGGCCCTCGACGTGCTCCATGACGATGAAGGGCGAGATCGTCTCGGCGCCGCCCGGCTCGAGCGTCGTCTCTTCGCCGGCGTCGAAGACGCGGACGATCGTGGGATGCGCCATGCGCGCGGCGGCCTGGGCCTCCTGGCGGAACCGGGTGCGGAACACCGGGTCGGAGGCGAGGGAGGACTTCAGGAGCTTGACGGCGACGCGGCGGCCGAGCCGGGCATCCGTCGCCAGGTGCACATCGGACATGCCGCCGCGGCCGATGAGCTCACCGAGCTCGTAGCGGCCGGCGAGCAGCCGGGCGCTCTGGGCGGTGCCGTCGATCATGCTGTGCGTGCCTCTGCTCTCCGCGTGGTGCATGGGTGGTGCGGGTCGCTTCAGTGTACGGGGCGTTCCTCCGGGGGCCCGCCCGCCGCCCTTACGGCGACGGGCTCGGCTCGGGCGCGGGCGCCGCCGTGATGGGCACGGCGAGCTCGCTCGAGCGCTCCGACTGCAGGTCGCCGCAGAGGGCGGTGTAGGTCACGCGCAGCTGGCCGCTCTCGGCGAGCGTGACCACCATCGACGTGACATCGGCGGCGACCGGGTTCGAGAGCTCGGGTGCGCCACCGACGGTCGTGAAGTTGTAGCCGCTGAGCGGGTAGCCGGCGGGGCAGCCGTCGTAGGTCGGCCAGCTCAGGGTGACGTCACTGCCGCCCGGGTACGGTCCGCTGCCCGGGTCGATTGCGAGGTTCGAGGGCGCCCCCGGCGTCGGGATCGCGTCGTAGAACGTCACCGTGATGAGCGTGTTCGGCTGCACGGTGCCGCGCGGGTTGACGCTGTACGACAGGCCCACCTGGCCGCCGTCCGGTGCGACCTGACCGATGACGGGGTCGAGGCGCAGGCCGAGCTGGGCGGCCTTGTCCTCCGCCGCGGCCTGCGTGATGCCGATCCACTCCTCCTCGACGATCGTGATCGTCTCGGGGCTCGGCGACGTGCTCGGCGAGGTCGACGGCGAGCTGCTCGTCGACGGGCTCGTCGAGGGCTCCGGCTCGGCGTCGTTCGGGGCGGTGAAGATCGCGATGAGCGCACCGACGATGAGCAGCAGCAGCAGGCCGATGAGGGCGATGAGCGGCCAGGTCCACGGCGAGCGCTTCGCGGGCTGCTCGGTCGTGCGGGTCGCGGTCGTCGCCGTGGCTCCGGCGCCGGCCGAGGGCATGACGCGGGTGGCGTCGTCGGCGGTCGGCAGCACGCGCGTGGCATCCGCCGCGGCCGCGCCGACACCGGCGACCCCCGCGACGATCGCGACGGCCGCCGCGACGTCGCCGCGCCGCAGCGCCTGCGCGGCGCGCGCGAAGTGCTGCGCCGAGGCCGGTCGCTGGTCGGGCTTCTTCGCGATGGCCGAGAAGACGAGGTTGCGCACGGGCTCGGGCACGGTGACGGGCAGCTCGGGAGGCTGCTCGTTGATCTGCGCCATCGCGATCGCCACCTGCGACTCGCCCGTGAAGGGGCGGCGACCGGCGAGGGCCTCGTAGGCGACGATGCCGAGCGAGTAGATGTCGGTCGACGGCGAGGCGGGATGCCCGCTCGCCTGCTCGGGAGACAGGTACTGCACCGTGCCCATCACCTGACCGGTCGCGGTGAGCGGCACCTGGTCGGCGATACGGGCGATGCCGAAGTCGGTGATCTTCACGCGACCGTCGGGCGTGATGAGCAGGTTGCCCGGCTTGATGTCGCGGTGCACGAGACCCGCCTGGTGGGCGGCGTGCAGCGCCGAGGCGGTCTGCGCGACGATGTCGAGCACCTGGTCTGTCGAGAGCACCCGCTCGCGCTCGAGCACGGTCGACAGCGCTTCGCCGGGCACGAGCTCCATGACGAGGAAGGCGCTGCCCTCCTCCTCGCCGTAGTCGTAGACGTTGGCGATGCCCTCGTGGTTGACGAGGGCGGCGTGCCGCGCTTCGGCGCGGAACCGCTCGAGGAAGCCGGGGTCGCCGAGGTACTCGTCCTTGAGGATCTTGATCGCGACGGTGCGCCCGATCACGAGGTCGGTCGCCTGCCACACCTCTCCCATGCCGCCGATCGCGATCCGGGAGAGCAGCTGATACCGCCCACCGAAGGTGAGCCCGCTCGTGGGTCTCATCTGTTCAGCACCGCCTCCAGTACCTGTTTCGCGATCGGGGCCGCCACGCGGTTGCCGAAGGCCGACTGGCCGAAGCCGCCGCCATCCTCGACCACGACCGCGATGGCCGCTTGCGGGTCGTTCGCCGGGGCGAACCCGGTGAACCACAGCGTGTAGGGGGCGTCGCCGCCGTTCTCGGCCGTGCCCGTCTTGCCCGCGACGTCGACCCCTTCAATCCTGGCATTGCTCGCGGCGCCGTTCGCCACGCCCTGGACCATGAGCTGCGTCATCGTCGTCGCCGTCTCGCGGCTGATGGGCTGGCTCAGCAGCACCGGGTCGTCCTCGCGGATGATGGAGAGGTCGGGGGCGATGATGCTGTCGACGAGCGTGGGCTGCATGAGGTTGCCGCCGTTGGCGATCGCGGCGCTGATCATCGCGATCTGCAGCGGCGTCACGCGCACGTCGTACTGGCCGAAGCTCGAGAGCATGAGCTGGGCGTCGTCGAGCCCCGTGGGGAACGTGCTCGGCGTGGCCTCCATCGGGATCTCGACCGAGGTGCCGAAGCCGAACGCCTCGGCGTACTCGGCGATCGTCTCCTCCCCGAGCGCGAGCCCGAGCTGCGCGAAGGGGATGTTGCAGCTCAGGCGCAGCGCGGTGGCGATCGTGACGGTCTCGCCGCCGCCGCACGCCCCGCCCTCCGAGTTGGAGATGACGCTGGACGAGTTCGGCAGCTGCAGCTGCGGCGGGTTCGGGAAGGTCGACTCGGGGGTGAACTCGCCGGAGTCGATCGCCGCGGCCGACATGAGCACCTTGAATACCGAGCCGGGGAAGTACAGGTCGCCCGCGATCGCCCGGTTCACGAGCGGGTCGTCGGGATTGTTGATGAGCTCCTCGTAGGCGGCGAGCACCGCGGAGGTGTCGTGCGCCGCCAGGCGGTTGGGGTCGTAGCTGGGCTTCGAGACCATGGCGAGGATGTCGCCGGTGGCGGGGTCGAGGGCGACCACCGCCCCCTGCTGGTCGCCCAGGGCATCCCAGGCCGCCTGCTGGATGACCGGGTCGATCGTCAGCTCAACGGCGGCACCCTGCGGGCTCTGCCCGGTGACGAGCGCGCCGAGCTGGTCGAGGAACTGCTCGTTGGCGGTGCCGGAGAGGAACTCGTTGAGCTCGCCCTCGATGCCCGTGTTGCCCTGGTTGAGCGTGAAGTAGCCGGTGATGGCGGCGTACAGCTCGGGCTGGGTGTACGTGCGCAGGAACTCGTACTGCGTGTCGACGGCCTTCGACTCGGCGATCGCGACGCCGTCCACGAGGATCGGGCCGCGCTCGGCCGAGTAGGTGTCGAACAGGGTGCGCGAGTTGCGGCCGTCGGCGCGCAGCTCGTCGACCTGGAAGACCTGGATGACGCTCGTCGAGACGAACAGCGCCAGGAACATCGCCAGCGCGACGATGCTGATGCGGCGGAGCTCCTTGTTCACTCGTCCACCACCAATCGCGGCTGGTGACGCACCTCGTCGGAGAGGCGCAGCAGCAGGGCGGCGATGATCCAGTTCGCGACGAGCGCCGATCCGCCGGCGGCGAGGAACGGCGTCGTGAGGCCCGTGAGCGGGATCACGCGCGTGACGCCGCCGACGACGACGAAGACCTGCAGCACGACGACGAACGACAGGCCGACGGCGAGCAGGCGCCCGAAGTCGTCGGTGCCGTTGAAGCCGATGCGGAACCCGCGCGCGACGAACAGCAGGTACAGGCCGAGGATCGCGAAGAGGCCGACGAGGCCCAGCTCTTCGCCGAGGGCGGTGATGATGTAGTCGCTCTCGGCCAGCGGCGTGATCGTGGGCCGACCCTGGCCGAGCCCCGTGCCGACGAGCCCGCCCTGCGCCATGCCGAACAGACCCTGCACGAGCTGGTAGCTGCCGCCCTGCGCGTCGTACACCTCGGGGTTGAACGAGTCGAGCCAGGCAGCGAAGCGCCCCTCGACGTAGGTGAGGGTGCGACTGGCGACCGCGGCGCCGCCGAGGAAGAGCCCGAGGCCGATGAGCACCCAGCTGAGCCGGCCGGTCGAGACGTAGATCATGACGATGAACAGGCCGAAGTACAGCAGCGAGGTGCCGAGGTCGCGCTGGAAGATCAGCACCGCCATCGCGGCGACCCAGATGATGAGGATGGGCCCGAGGTCGCGCGCCCGGGGCAGCTGCAGGCCGAGCACGCGCCGCCCGACCAGCGACAGCGAGTCGCGCGCCGTGACGAGGTAGCCGGCGAAGAAGATCGCGAGGGCGATCTTGGCGATCTCGCCCGGCTGGAAGGTGAAGGAGCCGAGCTGGATCCAGAGGCGGGCGCCGTTGAGCGTCAGGCCGATGCCGGGCAGCATCGGCAGCAGCAGCAGCACGATGCCGGCGAGCATCGCGATGTAGCGGTAGCGGGCGAGCACGCGGTGGTTGCGGATGACGACGATCACGGCGAGGGCGATGACCATCGCGATGGCCGTCCAGACCATCTGGCGGATGCCCAGGCTCTCCCACCCCGAGTCGCCGCGGGCCAGGTCGATGCGGTAGATCATGGCGATGCCGAGCGCGTTGAGGGTCGTCGCGATCGGCAGGATGAACGGGTCGGCATCGCGCGCGACGATGCGGAGGGCGACGTGCATGCCGAGGGCGAGCATCCCGAGCGCGGAGGCCTGCCAGAGCACGCCGGGGTCGAGTTCTCCGTTCACCCCCAGCTGCACGAGGGCCAGCGCGGTGCCGCCGATGCCGAGCGCGACGAGCAGCAGCACGAGCTCGAGGTTGCGCAGCTTCGAGGGCTGGCGCACGGTGATCGCGATCGAGCGCGTGAAGGTCGGCTCGGGGCTCGCCTGCGTCGCGGCGGCCCCCTCGGGGCTAGTCGGCGGCACGTTCGAGCCTCTCGACGATCGACAGTGCATCTTCGAGGCTGTCGGCGTTGATGGTCGCCTCGACGGTCTGCCGGCTGAACGGGGGCAGGTCGTCGAGGGCGATGTCGGTCTCGCGGTAGACGCTCGAGAGCCTGATCGGCCCGATGCCCTGCTGCACGCCCTGGAAGATCGCGACCTGCCCGTCGACGACGCCGACGTAGTAGCGCGACTGGGTCCAGTTGTAGCCGGCGATCGCGGCCGTCACGAGCAGACCGATGATGAGCGTCAGGCCCACCGACCAGGTGATGCGGCGACGGATGCGCCTGCGGCGATCCTCGGCGATGAGCTCGCGCAGAAACTCCTCGCTCTCGGGCTCGAAATGCTCGTCCTCCGCCACGCTCGTCATGAGCGGGTGCAGCAGCAGGGCCGGCAGGCGCACCCCGCGGCGCGAGGTGTCGACCTCGAAGGTCAGCGGCGCGCTCGCCGACCCGACCATGACCGGCTGGCTGGTGGAGCTGGAGTCGGTGTCGTCGACGCCGACGAGCACGACGGTGACGTTGTCGGGGGCTCCGTGGTCGAGGCTCTCGTCGATGAGCGCCTGCGCGGCGGCGGCCGCGTCGTCGTGCTCGGCGAGCAGCTCGGCGATCTTCTCCTCGCCGACGTAGCCGCTGAGCCCGTCGGAACACAGCAGCCAGCGGTCGCCGGGCTCGGTGTCGAGCACGAGGGTGTCAATCTCGGGGTTGATGTCGACGTCGCCGAGCACGCGCATGAGCACCGAGCGGCGCGGGTGCACGGCGGCCTCCTCGGGCGTGATGCGGCCCGAGTCGACCAGGCGCTGCACGAAGGTGTGATCCTTCGTGACCTGCTCGAGCTCGCCGGCCCGCCAGCGGTAGATGCGCGAGTCGCCGATGTGGGCGATGACGACCTTGTCGCCGACGCGGATGAGGCCGCTCACCGTCGTGCCCATGCCGGTCAGCTCGGGGTGCTCGAAGACGGTCTCGGCGAGCTCCTGGTTGGCCTCCAGCAGCGCCTGGCTCAGCACCTGCTCGGCCTCGTCGACCGAGTCGTACGGGCGATCGTTGTGCGCGATCGCCTGGATGGCGAGCGCGGAGGCGACGTCGCCGCCCGCGTGGCCGCCCATCCCGTCGGCGACGACGAAGAGGTGCGTGCCGGCGTAGCCCGAGTCCTGGTTGTTGGCTCGGATCTTGCCGACGTGCGAGAGGGCGGCGGTGCGGAACGTCATCGACCTACCGTCGCAGCTCGAACGTCGTCGTCCCGATGCTGACCGGGGTGTTCAGGGGCACCGGGGTGGGAATGCTGACGCGCTTGCCGTTCAGGAAAGTGCCGTTGGTGCTGTCGAGATCCTGGATCATCCACTGGTCGCTCCACAGCATGAGGCGCGCGTGGTGGGTCGAGGTGTAATCGTCGCGGATGACGAGGCCGGAATCGGCGCTGCGACCGATGGTGAGCTGGTCGTCGCCGAGCTCGAGCTCCATGCCTTCCTTCGCGCCGGAGGTGATGACGAGGCGGCGGGCGGGCGGCTCGGCCTGCGGCTCGTCGTCGTCGGCCGTCGCGGCGGGGGCCGAGGTGCGGGCGATCGGCGCGGTGGCGGCGGCGCTCGCCGCGGCGGCGGGTGCGGCCGCGGAGGCTGCGACGACGGGTGCGGATGCTGCGCTCTGGCCGTTCTGCGCCGGGAGCCTGCGCACCTTCTGCCCGAACAGGTCGCTGCGCAGGGCGTAGACGATCGCGAAGACGAACGCCCACAGCAGGATGAGGAACCCGATGCGGAGGACGAGCAGGGTCAGTTCGCTCATCGTGCTCCTCCTCGGGGCGGGTCGGCCTGGGCGAGCACCCGGAAGAGGATGCGGGTGCGCCCGATCTCGATCACGCTATCGGGCGGCAGGGCGGCCTGGGTGAAGGGCTCCCCATTGAGGGTGGAGCCGTTCGTCGAGCCGAGGTCGTTGACCTGGCCTCGCGTGCCATCCCACAGCACTTCGATGTGCTTGCGGCTCGTGCCGGGGTCGTCGAGCGTGATGTCGGCCTCCGAGCCGCGGCCGATGACGGTGCGCGAGGCGAGCAGCGGGTAGCGCTTGCCGTCGATGTCGAGCACGGGGTTCCAGCGCACGGCGCCCTTGACGCTCGTGGAGTCGACGCGGATGACGCCCTCGCTGAGCGACTCGTCGGCCTGCAGCGCGATGCGGATGCCCCCGGGGAAGGTGTAGCGCTGCGCGGCGGCGTGCTGCTGCACGAGCTGCGTGAGCTCGTCGATGAGAGCTTCGCCCAGGGCATCCATGCGCTGCTTGTCGGCGGGGGAGAGCCGCACCGTCAGATCGTTGGGGGCGAGGATGCGGTCGCGCGACACGACGGCGGCCTTCGTGTCGAGCTCGCGGCGCAGCGCCGCCGAGATCTCGAGCGGCTGCACGCCGCTCTTGAACGTCTTCGCGAACGCACCGCCGACGGCGCGCTCGAGACCACGCTCGAAGCTGTCGAGAAGCCCCACGGCACGCGTCCTTCCCTGGTGGATGACCTCTTGAGGATAGTGGGGAGGCTTGGAGGGCGCCCGAGCCGCGCCCGCGCACGGGGTCTCGGGCGCCGATCGGAGGGTGCGCGCTGTGATAATCTCGCTGGGCTGGCGGGGTTTCGACCCCGTCTCGCGCGAGTGGCGGAATTGGCAGACGCGCTGGCTTCAGGTGCCAGTGCCCTTACGGGCGTGGGGGTTCAAGTCCCCCCTCGCGCACGCGGCTCCTTCGGGGGCTGAGTGCGCTGGAGGAACGGCCCCGGTCTTCGGATCGGGGCCGTTTCGCGTTTCCGGTCAACGGGCGGTCACACCTGCGGAATCGCGTGGACACTGACGGTTCTGCCTGCAACGCTGGCTTCATGACACTTCCACACGGAATCTTGCTCACTCGGCTCAAGATTGAGAAGTTCCGCGCGATTGGAAATGCCGACGTCGATCTCACCGAAGCCACAGCCCTCGTGGGCCAAAACGGATCGGGCAAGTCGTCTGTCCTTCGAGCTCTCAACGCCTTCTTCAACTTCGAGGAGGAGCAAGTCGACTTCGAAACAGGACGCCACGCATACCAAAAGAACACCGGATCGACGATCGAAGTCTGGATAGACGGACTCACGGCGGATAGCGCGTTGCCCTTCAGTCAACCCGATGGTTCCGTCCTCCGCGCGCGGTTCAAATTCGTACGACAGAAGCCTTCGTGGGAGGTGCACACTGGTGGTCGCTGGCAGAAATCAGCGGACGGGTTCCGAGTAGCGCTACGAAAGCAGATTTCGTTCGCGATGGTCCCGACCCGAAGGGATCATGAGGTCGCGCATGGCGCGGCACATGGTCTACTTGGTCGCGCTGCCGGTGAGTGGATTGCCGCCAATCGTCAGCGGGACCGTGTCAGTCCGCGAACCTGGAGTCCCGCGGGGTGGTGGTCTTTCGGGCCCGCGGCGTCGTGACCGCGACGGGGT
Organism: Microcella alkalica; assembly: GCF_014595885.1. Lineage (GTDB taxonomy): Bacteria > Actinomycetota > Actinomycetes > Actinomycetales > Microbacteriaceae > Microcella > Microcella alkaliphila_B. The sequence goes on from NZ_JABUKC010000005.1 coordinate 45,167, forward strand.
GAGCCATCGTGCGATGGTCAGTGAGAACGACCAAGAACTCACACAGAAAGACGACACCGC
>NZ_JABUKC010000006.1 GCF_014595885.1 Microcella alkalica
CGGTGCTCGCCGCCGCGAGCCGCCTGGCAGGTCGGGATTTGTCCCCACCGGCTCCCCCAGACGCGGCGGAGCCGCGCCCGGGGCCCCTCGCGCGGCGTGGGCCCACCTGCTCGCAGGTGCAAGCTTGGGTAGCCCGACCAAAGCGAAAGGGCCGTCCGAAGACGGCCCTTTCGCTTTGGTCGGGCTGACAGGATTTGAACCTGCGACCCCTTGACCCCCAGTCAAGTGCGCTACCAAGCTGCGCCACAGCCCGTGGCTGGCCCCGTGAGGCCTAGGAGAGTCTAGCGGTATCGGGGAGGGTGGGCGTGCACGGGGCGGGGCCGTGCGAGAGTCGTGGGTGTGACGACGACACGCGTGCTCGTGACCGGGTTCGAACCGTTCGCAGGCGCCACCAGCAACCCGAGCGGCGACCTCGCACGGCTCGTCGCGCGCCACAGCGCAACCTACGAAGAGCTCGGCATCGACGTGCGTGGCGTCGTGCTGCCCGTCACGTTCGCCGGGGCGGCCGCGGCGCTCGAGCGGGCCGTCGCCGAGCACTCCCCCGACGTCGTCGTCGCGCTGGGGCTGGCCGAGGGGCGCGACGCGATCACGCCGGAGCGCGTCGCGATCAACCTGGACGACGCGCGCATCCCCGACAACGACGGCGCGCAGCCGATCGACGTCGCGATCGAGATGGGCGGGCCCGCGGCGCGCTTCACCGGCCTGCCCGTCAAGACCATGGTCGCGGCGATCCGCGAGGCTGGCGTGCCGGCGAGCGTGTCGCTCTCGGCCGGCAGCTTCGTGTGCAACCACGTCGCGTACGTGCTGGGCGGCATTGCCGAGCGGCATCCGGGGCTGCGGGCCGGGTTCGTGCACGTGCCGGCGACGCCCGACCTCGTGCCGCCCGGGGCGAGCACGCCGACGCTGCGCCTCGACGAGCTCGAGCGGGGCATCCGCGTCGCCATCATCACGGCCGCGACGACGACGCACGATGCGCGCGCCGCCGAGGGCAGCATCCACTGATCGGCTCCACACCGCCTCGAACAGTGCGATGCGCCCCCGGCGGGTCCGGGGCATCAGCGGGCGGTGTAGCCGCCGTCGACGACTAGCTCGGCGCCCGTCATGAACGACGCATCGTCGCTGACGAGGAAGGCGATCGCGGCGGCGAGCTCCTCCGGCTGGGCGATGCGGCCCATGGGCGTCGTCTGCGCGAGCATCGAACGGTCGGTCTCGCCCAGGATCGGCGTGTCGACGAACCCCGGGTGGATCGAGTTCACCCGCACCCCCTCGGTCGCCCAGCCGAGCGCGACCGCCTTCGTGAGCGTGCGCACGGCGCCCTTCGCCGCCGCGTAGCCGGGCGAGGTGCCGAAGCCGCCGACGATGCCGAACATCGACGAGACGTTCACGACGGCGCCGTTCCCGCTCGCCTTGAGCGCCTCGGCGGCGGCCTTGAGGCCGAAGTAGACGCTGTCCTGCGTGACCGAGACGACCTTGCGGTACTCGTCGGTCGCGCTCTGCTCGAGCGGCACGGTATCGCCGATACCGGCATTGTTGACGAGGATGCCCAGGCCCCCGAACGCCTCGATCGAGGCGGCGACAGCGGATGCCCAGCTCGCCTCGCTCGTCACATCGAGGTGCACGGCGACCGCCCGACCCCCGGCCCGCTCGATCTCGGCGACGACGGCTGCGGCCTTGTCGTCCTGAAGGTCGGCGACGACGACGGCCGCACCCTCGCTGGCGAGCCGGATGGCGGTCGCCCGGCCGATGCCACTCGCGGCGCCGGTGACGAGGGCGACGCGGTTCTCAAGACGGTTCATGATGCTTCCCTTCGATCGGCCGGTGGGGCGCGTCGCGGGCGCATTCCCGGCATCTGAACGACAACTGTCGTACAAAAGACAACACACGTCCGTCGCGGTGAATTCCCGACAGCTGTCGCCTACGCTCGTTCGCATGCCGACGACGCCGCCGCAGACCGCCCGCGCCCCGCGCACCGCGGCGACCGCGAACGACCCGCGCTGGGTGCGCTCGCGCGAGCGCCTGCACGCCGCCGTGCTCGAGCTCGCCCGCACCGCTCCCGCCGCATCAATCACCGGCACCGCACTCGCGAGCGCCGCGAGCGTGCACCGCTCGACCATCTACGAGCACGGCACCGACCCCGCCGACGTGCTGCGCAGCGCCCTGCGCGCCGAGCTCGACGAGATCCGCGAGCGGCTCATCGACCCCGCCACGCCCGACACGATCGTCGAGGCCATCGCACGCTCGGCCGACGAGGTCTTCGCCCACATCGAGCGGCACTCCCCCGTATACGTGCGCGAGCTGGCCGCCGGAACCTCCGGCCTCGGCCCCATGCTCGCGGAGCACTTCGCCCGCTCCGTCGCCCTCCTCATCGAGCACGGCGCCCTCACCCCGCCCCGCATCGACGACGACCCGGCCCGGTTCGCCGAGACCGTCGCCGCCGCCTCCGCCGCCACGACCGTCGCCGTCATCACCGACTGGCTGCGCGACCCCGAGCCCCGCGACCGCGAGCTGCTGCAGCGCCGGTGGGGCGCCGTGCAGCCGCCGTGGTGGCCGAAGGCGTGAGCGGGGCGGCCGCCGACCCGAGCGGGGGCGACGCGAGACCGGTCATCCACGTCTCGGCGGCGCTCGTCGTCGATGACACCGGCCGCCTGCTCGTCGTGCGCAAGCGGGGCACGAGCGTCTACATGCAGCCGGGTGGCAAGCCCGAGCCGGGCGAGTCGCCGGCCGAGACGCTCAGTCGCGAGCTCGCCGAAGAGCTCGGGGCGAGCATCCCGCCCCACGAACTGGAACCGCTCGGCCGCTTCACCGCCCCGGCCGCCAACGAGGCCGGCACGACGCTCGTCGCCGACGTGTTCCGCGCCACGCTCACGGCACCCGTCGCGGCCGCCGCCGAGATCGACGACGTGCGCTGGATGCACCCCGACGAGTTCGCGACCACCCCCGTCGCCCCGCTCATCACCGAGCACATGCTGCCGCTCATCGCCGCGCGCCCACCCCGGTGAGTGAGGATCCGTCGCGCGACGGAGGCGCAGCGCGGTGCACGCGTGCTCGACTGGAGCCATGAGCGACGACGAGCAGCCTTCCGATCGCACCACCCCGGCACCGAACGCGGGCGGCCTGCTGGGCCTCGGCATCGTCATGCTCGTCATCGCGGTCAGCCTGACGATCGTGGAGTCGACGCGCCCGGTGGGCTTCACGTTCCTCGCCATCGGGGCGAGCCTCATCGCGATCGGCGCCGCGCTCAGCTCCCGGAACGGCGGCGGTGCCTCTTCGGAGTGAGGATCCGTCGAGAGACGGATGCGGCGCCGCCCCGCACGGTGATCGACTGGGACCATGAACGCCTCGACGCCGACCCGCCGTGACCGCCGACGCTTCCGATTCGACCCCGCCGGCTTCGAGGGCGGCGCCCTCGTGCTCGTCATCATCGCCGTGCCGTTGCTCATCGTGGAGGGCACGCGACCGGCGGGCGCGGCGACGCTCCTCATCGCTGCAGGGATGGTGCTCACGGCCATGGCTTCCCGCCGCCGCAAGCACTAGCCTCGCGCGCATGACGATCGCGATCGCCGCCGCGCAGCAGATGCCCTGGAGCCACGTCGAAGCCGTGCTCGGCACCACCGGCGACGGCCCGACGTGCTGGTGCCGCTGGTTCCTCGACACGAACGCCGAGTTCAACCGGCTCTCGGTCGACGAGAAGCGCGAGCGGCTGCGGGCCGACATCGCGGCGGATGCTCCGCGCGGCCTCATCGCGACCGTCGACGGCGCCCCCGCCGGGTGGGTGGCGGTGGCACCCCGGCGCGAGTATCGGCGCCTGCCGCGCACGAAGGCCCTGCTCGCGGCCCTGCCGGAGGAGCCGTGGGAGGACGAGGCCGTGTGGAGCGTCGTCTGCTTCGTGATCCGCCGCGAGCACCGCGGGGCCGGCCTCAGTGAGGCGCTGCTCGATGCCGCGGTCGACGCCGCGCGTGACGGCGGGGCGACCGTCGTCGAGGGCTACCCGGTCGTGACGGCCGGCAAGCACGACGCGCGCGGGCTGTTCGTCGGCGTCGCCTCCGTGTTCGAGCGCGCGCACTTCGAGCCGGTGGGCGAGATCCTGGGCACGGCGAGCCGGCCGGCGCGGCGGGTCATGCGGCTGTCGCTCGCGGGCGCGTAGAGGCGCCGCGCGCAAGCGGCCTGGCGCGCGATGGCTAGGCCGCGAGCAGCCGCTCGCGCAGGCCGGGCCACGAGCGCGCGAATCCGGGGTGCAGGGGCAGGGCATCCACCTGCTCGATCGCGACCCAGCGCAGCTCGAGGCTCTCCAGATCGGCGACGACGGGGGCGAAGAGCTCATCGACCCGCACGACGACGGTCGTGTACGACCAGTAGCCGAGGTCGACGACGCTCTCGAACAGCACGGTCACGGCGTCGAGCGGCACGCCGGCCTCTTCGTGCGACTCGCGCAGGGCGGCGTCGGCGGCCGACTCGCCGAGCTTCCGGGCCCCGCCCGGGATGCCCCACGTGCCGCCGTGGTGCGACCACACGGCGCGATGCTGCAGCAGGATGCCCGCCTCGGGGTGCCACGCCAGCAGGCCCGCCGCGCCGAAGCGACCCCAGAACCGCTGCCCGTCGGGCCCCTCGACCCAGGCTTCGCCGGGGTCGCGCAGGTGCTCGGGCGGCAGCGGCGGCGGCGTGGTGCGCTCGGCGCCGGAGGCGGGGCCGGGCACCGCTGCGGGAGGCTGCGTCATGGTGCGCTCAGGCTACGGCGCGAACCCTGCGAATCGGCCAGCGACCCGCGTCGCGCATCCCGCCCCGTTCGTCACGCGACGACCGCGCGGAACCCGTGGGTGCGATACGGCAGCAGGATGCCCCCCTCGGCGTCGGCGACCCGCTCACCGAGCGCGCGCACCTCGGCGAGCAGTCGCTCGCGCTCGGCCTCCTCGAGGGCGATGACGTGGCTGCGCGAGGCGGCGAGGTCGACGAGGCCGTCGACGGTGAGCGAGCAGTGCCACGCCCACGTCTCGTGCTCGAGGTCGGTGAACGGCGCGCCGACGACGGGCGGGCCGGCCGCGAGCAGGCTCTCGGCGGCGCTCGAGCGGATGATGCCGCTCAGTTCGAGCACCCACGGCTCGCGCTCGTCGCGCAGGTTCCAGAACAGCCCGAGCCGCCCGCCGGGTCGCAGCACGCGCGCCGCCTCCCGCGAGGCGCGCTCGGGGTCGACCCAGTGCCACGCCTGCCCGAAGGTGACGGCGTCGACCGACAGGTCGTCGACGGGCAGCGCCTCTGCCTCGCCGACGGCGGTGCCGACGGCGGGCAGGCGGCGGCGCAGCTGCTCGAGCATCGTCGGGTCGGGGTCGACGGCGAGCACGGCGTGGCCGGAGCGCGAGAGCTGCGCCGAGAGCTTGCCGGTGCCGGCGCCGACGTCGAGCACGCGCGCGCCGGGGGTGGGCAGCAGCCACGCGATCGCCTCGGGCGGGTAGCCGGGGCGCGCGCGGTCGTAGGCGAGCACGGCGGTGCCGAACGAGGTCGCGATCTCCATCATCGCGACGCTAGGGCACGCCCGCGGCGGCGCGCAGGGGGTTGCGCTCGCCGGCTTCGGGCACTCCGCATCCTGCGATGCCACCATGAGGGGATGCTCGAGCCGCCGTCGATCGCCCCGCCCCTGCCGGGCCGGGCGGTGATCCGTCAGCGCTGGAGCGAGTTCCTCTTCCTCCACTGGCGCGTCGACCCCGCGCTCGTCGCCCCGCACTGCCCGCCCGGCACGCGCCCCGACGTGCACGACGGCAGCGCCTGGGTCGGGCTCGTGCCGTTCGTGCTCGCGCGGCACGCCTTCCTGCCGCTGCCACCCGTACCGGGCCTCGGCACCTTCATCGAGATCAACGTGCGCACCTACGCCGTCGACGACGACGGCAATCGCGGCGTGGTCTTCCGCTCGCTCGAGGCGCAGCACCTCGCGCCCGTGCTCGCGGCGCGGGCCCTCTTCGGCCTCCCGTACCAGTGGGCGGATGCCGCGCTCGAGATCCACGGCGGCGAGCTCGAGTACCGCAGCCGACGTCACCGCCTCGCCGGCCGGGCCGCGCACCCGCTGGTCGAGCGGCCGGCGACGCGCATCCGCGCTCGCGTCGGCACCCAGCCCGTGGATACCCCGCTCAGCCGCTTCCTCACCAACCGGTGGGGCTTTCACGAGCGGCACCTGGGCCGCACCCTCTGGGCGCGCAACCGGCACGAGCCCTGGCCGCTCGTCAAAGCAGAGCTGCTCGAGCTCGACGACAGGCTGCTGGAGTCGGCGGGGTTCGCCGGCCTTGCCGACCGGGCACCCGACTCGGTGCTCGCGACGCCGATCGGCCGCGGCGTGGTCACCGAGTTCGCGGCCGCGCGCTGCGTGCGAGGAGCGCCTAGGGGCGCTGCCTCCTTTCGCGCACTCGCATGTTCACGTTGATGGGCGAGCCCTCGAAGCCCCACACCTCGCGCAGCCGGCGCGTGATGAAGCGACGGTACTGCGGGTCGAGGAACCCCGTCGTGAACAGCACGAAGGTCGGCGGCCGGGTCGACGCCTGCGTCGCGAACAGGATGCGCGGCTGCTTGCCGCCGCGAACCGGGTGCGGATGCTCCTGCGTCAGCTCGGCGATGAACGCGTTGAGCTTGCCGGTCGGGATGCGGGTGTCCCACGACTCGAGCGCGACCTCGAGGGCCGGCACGAGCTTCTCGAGGTGCCGCCCGGTGCGAGCCGAGATGTTGACGCGCGGAGCCCACGACACGTGGGCGAGATCCTGCTCGATCTCGCGCTCGAGGTAGCGGCGGCGCTCGTCGTCGAGCAGATCCCACTTGTTGAAGGCGAGCACGAGCGCGCGGCCCGACTCGAGCACGAGCTCGATGATGCGCACGTCCTGCTCGCTGATCGGCTCGGTCACGTCGATGAGCACGACGGCGACCTCCGCCTTCTCGAGCGCCGCGGCGGTGCGCAGCGAGGCGTAGAAGTCGCTGCCCTGCTGCAGGTGCACGCGGCGACGGATGCCCGCCGTGTCGACGAAGTTCCAGATGCGCCCGCCGAGCTCGATCTGCTCGTCGATCGGGTCGCGCGTCGTGCCGGCGAGCTCGTTGACGACGACGCGCTCCTCGCGCGCCGCCTTGTTGAGCAGGCTCGACTTGCCGACGTTCGGGCGGCCGATGAGGGCCACCTTGCGCGGGCCGCCGAACTCCTGCTTCGCGACGGCCGAGACCTCCGGCAGCACGGTCAGCACGTGGTCGAGCAGGTCGGCGACGCCGCGGCCGTGCACGGCCGACGTCGGCCACGGCTGTCCAAGGCCGAGGCCCCACAGCGCGGCGGCCTCCGGCTCCTGGCGGGCGTCGTCGATCTTGTTCGCGACGAGGATCACCGGCTTCTTCGCCCGGCGCAGCATCTTCACGACGAACTCGTCGGTCGCGGTCGCGCCCGTCATGGCGTCGACGACGAACAGCACGGCGTCGGCAAGCTCGACGGCCACCTCGGCCTGTGCGGCGACGGAGGCGTTGATGCCCGTCGCGTCGGGCTCCCACCCGCCGGTGTCGACGAGCGTGAAGCGGCGGTCGTTCCACTCGGCCTTGTAGGTCACGCGGTCGCGCGTGACACCCGGCGTGTCCTCCACGACGGCCTCGCGGCGGCCGAGGATGCGGTTCACGAGCGCGCTCTTGCCGACGTTCGGCCGGCCGACGATCGCCAGCACCGGCAGGGCGGGCAGCGTGATGATGCCGTCCTCGCCGAGCTCGGCGGCCTCGAGCAGCTCGAGGTCGTCGTCGTCGAGGTCGTAGTCGGCGAGGCCCTTGCGCAGCGACTCCGCGCGCTGATCGCTCAGCTCGTCGTCGAGCTCGGCCAGGCGTGCGGCGACCTGCTCGGCGGCCTGCTGGTCGAGCTCGGGGTACTCGAGCGCAGCATCCGCCGCCTCGTCGCGCCTGTCGGGAGCCTCGGGGTTCTGGTGTGCGGTCATGGGGATCCTCCCCTTCCTTCCTCGCCCACCGGCGAGGCGTGTTCCGCGCCCCCTCCCCTAGGCGGAAGGTGCGGCGCGCACGATGTCGATCAACGCCTGCACCGTCTGCTCGAAGTCGAGCTCGGTGGAGTCGAGGGTCGTGACGCCCTCGGCGGCGTTCATGAAGTCGACGACCTTCAGGTCTTGCGCATCGCGTGCGGCGAGCTGCTGCCCCGTCGACTCGGTCGACGCGCTGCCCAGCTCGGCCGACCTTCTCGTCATTCTAGCCTCAGCGCTCGCGGTCAGCAGCACGCGGGCGGCGGCATCGGGAGCGACAACGGTGGTGATGTCACGCCCCTCGATGATGATGCCGGCCTTCGGGCTGTCGGCGGCGATGCGGCGGAACAGCGCCGTGAGCCCCGCGCGCACCTCCGGCACGCGCGCGACAGCGCTCACGACGGCCGTCACGCGCGGCTCGCGAATGTCGGTCGTGACCTCCTCGCCGCCGACGCGCACGAAGAAGAAGTCGGGGTCGGTGCCCGTGGCGTAGTCGAAGTCGGCGACGCGCGCGGCGACAGCCGCGGCATCCTCGACATCGACCCCCTCGTCGAGGCAGTGCCAGGCGAGCGCGCGGTAGGCGGCGCCGGTGTCGAGGTACGCGAAGCCGAGGCGACGGGCGGCCTCGCGGCTCACGCTCGACTTGCCGCTGCCGGCGGGGCCATCGACGGCCACGATGAGGTCGGTCACTGCGTCTCTCCTTGAGGGGTGGGGTCGCTCAGCTCGCGCCGGCGATGCGCCAGCCGCGGGCCTCGAGCGCCTCGATGAGCGGCGCCTCGGCCTCGGGCACGACCGAGACCTCGGCGAAGCCGATCGGCGCGCCGGGCGAGTGCTCCAGGCGCAGGTCCTCCATGTTGACGCCCAGCTCGCCGATCTCGGTGAGCAGGCGCGCCAGCTGGCCGGGGGTGTCGTCGATCATGACGACGAGCTGCGCGTAGCGGCGGGTCGAGCCGTGCTTGCCGGGGATGCGCGCGACCCCCGCGTTGCCGGCCCCCATGAGGTCGGCGATCGCGCGGCGCGCTCCAGGGGCATCCGGATGCTCGAGCGCCTCGATCGCGGTCGTCACGTCGTCGCGCACCCGCTTCAGGATCGCGGTCACGGGCTCCGCGTTCGCCGCGAGGATCTGCACCCACAGCCCCGGGTCGCTGCCGGCGACGCGCGTGACGTCGCGCACGCCTTGACCCGCGAGACCCACGGCGGCGTCGCTCGCGGCGGTGAGGCGCGCGGCCATGAGGGTCGCGACCAGCTGCGGCACGTGGCTGACCATTGCCACCGAGGCGTCGTGCTCGTCGACCGTCATCTCGACCGGCACCGCGCCGACGTCGAGGATGAGGTCTTCGATCGCCCCGGCGCGGGCGTAGCTGATGCCGTCGTGGCCGGCGAGCACCCAGGGGCGGCCAATGAAGAGGTCGGCGCGGGCCGAGATGGGGCCGCCGCGCTCGCGGCCGGCCATCGGGTGCGTGCCGAGGTAGCGGCTGACGTCGGCGCCGAGCTCGTGCAGTTCGCGCAGGATGCCCGCCTTGACGCTCGCGACATCGGTGACGAGCGCGTCGGGGTGCAGTGCGAGCTCGTGCGCGACCGTGCGGGCCGTGACATCCGGCGGCACCGCCACGACCACGAGGCCGGGCCGGTCGCCGTCGCGCGCGGGGCGGCCGGCGCCGTAGTCGACCGCGAGGCGCACCGCCGTCGGCGAGAGATCGTCGAGGGCGACGTCGACGCCGCGCTCGGTGAGCGCCAGGCCGATGCTCGTGCCGAGCAGGCCCGCGCCGACGATGCGCACGTCGTGCTGCAGGCGGCGGTCGGTCACGAGGCGTCTCCCGGTCGGGGCTTGCGCGGGCTGGGCTTGCGCGGGCTGGGCTTGCGGGCGCGGGGCTTCACCGGCCGGGGCGCCTTCGCCGGCGCCGCCGCCGGTTCGCGGCCCTCCCGCGCATCGCGCGCGAGGGTGAGCAGCGCACCGCGCTCCACCTTAGTGAGTTCGCGCGTGCGGCCGACGGGCAGGGTGCCGAGCGTGAGGGGCCCGAACCGGCGCCGCACGAGCTCGAGCACCGGGTGTCCGACCTCGGCGAGCATCCGCCGCACGATGCGATTGCGTCCGGAGTGCAGCGTCAGCTCGACCATGCTGCGCCCCCGCTGCGGCTCTCCCACGAGACGGGCCCGGTCGGCGGCGATCGGGCCGTCGTCGAGCTCGACGCCCTCGAGCAGTCGGCGCAGCGTCGCCGGGGTCACGATGCCGCGCACCGTGGCGATGTAGGTCTTCTCGACGCCGAAGCGCGGGTGGGCGAGCACGTTGGCGAGCTCGCCGTCGTTCGTGAGCAGCAGCAGCCCGCTCGTCTCGGCGTCGAGGCGGCCGACGTTGTAGAGGCGCTCCTCGAACCGCTGGGTGAACTGCCGCAGGTCGGGGCGGCCGTTCTCGTCGCTCATCGTGCTGACGACGCCGGTCGGCTTGTTGAGCATGATGTAGCGCTTCGTCGCGTCGAGCTGCACCACGACGCCGTCGACGGCGAGCTCGTCGACGCTCGGCTCGATGCGGGCCCCCAGCTCGGTCACCGGCACGCCGTTCACGGTCACCCGACCGGCGGTGATCAGCTGCTCGCTCACGCGCCGCGAGGCCACGCCCGCCGCGGCCATGACCTTCTGCAGCCGCTCGCTCGTCGGGCTGTCGCCGGCGCGGCTCGGGGTGGCGTCGGCACCGGCCGTGTCGCCGTCGCGGAAGGGCTCGTTCCACCAGTCGGCACGACGCTCAGACATCGTCGAAACCCCGACTGCCGTCGTCGAGCAGCGGCGAGATCTTCGGCAGCTCGTCGAGCGAGTTGATGCCGAGCTGCGTCAGCAGCAGATCGGTCGTCGCGTAGTGGATCGCCCCCGTCTCGCTGTCGGTGAAGGCCTCGGTGATGAGGCCGCGGCCCAGCAGCGTGCGCACCACCGAGTCGACGTTCACCGCGCGGATCGACGCGATCGCGCCGCGGCTGATCGGCTGCTTGTAGGCGATGACGGCGAGCGTCTCGAGCGCCGCCTGCGAGAGCTTCGCCGGGCTCTGCGTGTGCACGACGTCGCGCACGACGTCGTCGAACTCCGCCCGCACGTAGAGCCGCCAGCCGCCGCCCACCTCGCGCAGCTCGAACCCGCGGCGAGGGGTGCCGGCCACGCCGTCGTAATCGGCGACGAGCGCGGCGAGGGCGCGCCGCACGTCCGCGACCGGTCGGCCGATGCCGGCGGCGAGGCCCACGACGCTCTGCGGCTCGTCGGCGATCATGAGGATCGCCTCGAGCGCGCGCTCGGTCGCCACCTCGTCGGGGATGCCCGCGGGCGCGCTCTCGACGTCGGTGCCGTCGATCGCCGCGGGCGCTGCCATCTCGGCGGAGGTCTGCTCACTGGCCATAGTCGGCTCCCAGGTTCACGAGGTTCTCGTCGCTCCAGTTCTCGGCCGTCCAGCGCACGGTGAGCTCGCCGAGCGGCTCGAGCTGCTCGAAGCCGACCGCGGCGTGGCGGTACAGCTCGAGCAGGGCGAGGAAGCGCGCGACGATGACGCCCTTCTGGTCGGCGCCGGCGATGAGCTGGCGGAAGGTCACGGGCTCGCCGCGGCGCAGCAGGCTCACGACGTGCGCGGCCTGCTCGCGGATCGAGATGAGCGGCGCGTGCAGGTGGTCGAGGCCGACCACGGGGATCTCGCGCGGCGTGAAGGCCAGCAGGGCGAGGGCGGCGAAGTCGTCGAGGCTCGTCGTCCAGCGCAGCTCGGGCGTGCGCTCGCGGAAGCGATCCTCCAGCCGCACGCTGCGGGCGTGGCGGCCCGACTCGGCGGCCAAGCGCTCGGCGAACCAGGCGCTCGCCTCCTTGAAGGCACGGTACTGCAGCAGGCGGGCGAAGAGCAGGTCGCGGGCCTCCAGCAGCGCGACGTCCTCCGCGTCGACGAGCTCGCCCTGCGGCAGCAGGCTCGCGATCTTCCAGTCGAGCAGTGTCACCGCCACGACGAGGAACTCGCTCGCCTCTTCCAGCTCGTCCTCGCCGTCGAGGCCGCGCAGGTAGGTCAGGAACTCGTCGGTCACCGCGCTCAGCGCGATCTCGGTGATGTCGAGCTCGCGCTTGCTGATGAGGCTCAGCAGGAGGTCGAACGGACCGTCGAACGACGACAGGTGCACGCGGAAGCCGCGCTGAGCATCCTCATTCGTCGTCTCGGCCGGCGCCGCGTCGGGCGCGCTCGCGACGGCGGCGTCGACCTGAGCGTCAGCCTCAGGCGACGGCGCCACGGGCGACCAGCTCTCGCGCCAGCTGGCGGTAGGCCTTCGCGGCCGGGTGATCGGGCGCGTACGTCGTGATCGGCGTGCCCGCGACCGACGCGTCGGGGAACTTCACCGTGCGGCCGATGACCGTCTCGAACACGCGGTCGCCGAACGCCTCGACGACCCGCTCGAGCACCTCGCGCGAGTGCAGCGTGCGCGGGTCGTACATGGTGGCGATGATGCCGTCGAGCGTGATCGCCGGGTTCAGGCGGTCGCGCACCTTGTCGATCGTCTCGACCAGCAGGGCGACGCCGCGCAGGGCGAAGTACTCGCACTCCAGCGGGATCAGCACGCCGTGCGCCGCGGTCAGCGCGTTGACGGTGAGCAGGCCCAGGCTCGGCTGGCAGTCGATGAGCACGACGTCGTAGTCGTCGAGCACCGGCCGCAGCACCCGCGCGAGGATCTGCTCGCGCGCGACCTCGTTGATGAGGTGAACCTCAGCGGCGCTCAGGTCGATGTTCGCCGGGATCACGTCGAAACCCGGCACGCTCGTGCGCTGGATCGCGGCCCGCGTGTCTTTCTCGCGGCCGAGCAGCAGGTCGTAGATCGTCGTCGTGTCGTGGCTCTCGACGCCGAGACCCGCCGACAGGGCGCCTTGCGGGTCGAAGTCGATCGCGAGCACGCGGCGGCCGTACTCGGCGAGGCTCGCGCCGAGGCTGATCGTGGTCGTCGTCTTGCCGACGCCGCCCTTCTGGTTGCAGAGGGCGATGATGCGGGCGGGGCCGTGCTGGTCGAGCGGGGCGGGGGCGTCGAACTCGCGGGCGGGGCGCCCGGTGGGGCCGTTCTTCACTCCGGGGGTCGCGGTCATGCCCGGCAGCTCGGTGCCCGTCGTCGTCTCGCCGCTCATAGCGCCCGAGTCTACTGAGCGCGCGGGCTCGCGGCCGTGCGACGGGCCGTGGGCGGCCCGGCTCGCGCGGGTCGCCGTCGGGTGCGATGCGCAACGCAGGAACCTTGGATCGAGATCGCCGTCGCTGCAGCTGACCAGCGCGCCCGACGCAGCGCGATTCCTGCGTTGCGCATCGCCGGTCGGCGGCGCGGCGCTCGTTGCGCCGCGGCCCGGTGCCGTATTGACTGATCGTCATGAGCGAGGATGCCGTGGCCGGCCCCGACGGCGCCCGCGCCGCCGGCGACTCCCCCGCTGCGATCGCGGCCGACGCCGCGCGCCTGCGCGAGCTCGAGCGGCGCGCGTTCGCGCGTCCCGCGTCGCCCGAGCAGCAGGCCGACGCGGCGGCGGCCGCGGCCGAGCTCGCCGAGCTTCGCGCGCACGCTCGGGCCGTCGCGGGTGGGGTGGGGCGCGCGACGGCGGGTGGGCATCCGGCACCGGGTTCGGGGTGGGGCGACGGCGCTGACTCCCTCCGCGCGGGCGCGGCCGACGGGCCCGCGCACACCGGCGACGCAGACGACGCAGACGACCTCGACGACCCCACGCTCGGCGAGCGCCTGACCGACCTGGCGCGCCGCGGAGTCGCGCAGGCCCGCGCCCTGCCGCGCCGCACGGTGCGTGTCGCCGGTGTCGCGGCGCTCGGCGCGGGACTGCTCGCCGCCTCCGCCGCCGCGGTCGTCACCGCGCTCACCGCTCCGCCGCCGGCGTACGCCGTCTTCGCGACCGACCCGACCCCGTCGGGCGAGCGCCTCAACCTGCAGAACGGCGACGCGATCGCGTGGGCCAATGAGCTCGAGGCTCGCGGCACGATCGTGCTCGAGGGCCCGCACCTGTTCGGCGAGCGCGACGACCAGTTGCGCCTGGGCGTGTACCGCGAGTGGCTCGACGACGAGCGCACCGAGGTGTGCGCATCGTTGGTCTACGGCAACGTCAGCAGCTTCTGGACGACCTGCACGAGCGAGGCTGGCTTCCGTAGCGAGGGGCTGTCAGACCGCTTCGAGCAGGAGGGCGTGCGCATCGACTACGGGTGGGCTCCCGACGGCGCGGTGACGCTCGAGACGACCGTGCTCGGGGCGGCGACCATCGAGGAGGTTCGCGCGCTCGGCCTGCCGGCGGTCGCCGCGATCGAGGAGGTCGAAGTCGACCCAGCCGTCGCGCGCGAGGTGCTGCCCTGGTTCCCCGACGTGATCGCGGGCCCGGTCGAGCTCGGCCGGGAGGATCGGTGGCGGTTCTTCGGCGCGATCATCTCGAGCGACTCGGCACCGTGGGAGGCCTCGCCGCGTCCGCAGATCTGCCTCTCTGCCCGCGACGACCGCACGCGCGCCGACGGCAACGGCATCGTCGTCAACTGCGCCACCGTCGAGCGTTTCATCGACGAGGGGCTCTCGGTGCAGACCGAGGACGGCCTCGTCGCGCAGTGGGATGCTGAGAACGTGTTCGACGCGGAGCTGCCGTGACCGACGACGAACGCCGCGCCCTCTACGGCAGGCCGGCGCCGGGTGACGAGCCCGTGGTCGGGCACGCCCGCGCGACCGAGCCCGCGGAGGGCCAGCACGACCCGGAGCCCACTACCCCCGAGCCCACTTCCACTGCGTCCACCTCCCCGGAGCCCACCGCGTCTTCGTCGCCCGACCGCCGCCGAGCATCCGCCCGCCGCCGCACGGCGATCGCCGTCGCCGCCTCCGTCGCGGTGGTCGCGATCGTCGCGGCCGGAGCGCCGCTCCTCTCGGCCGTGACCGCGCCCCGCGACGAGCCGTCGCTCGCCGTGTTCGACCGCGAGCCCACCGAGCGCGAGCGCGAGATCGAGCGAGGCCCCGCCGCCGGCACCGCGTTCGGCGTGGCGGACGTCGAGGCGCGCCTGCTGCTGTCGATCGAGCTCGACCAGGGCGGCCCGCGTGAAGTGTGGGCGATGCGCACGAAGGGCGGTTGGTTCTCCGCCTCCGACGAGGCGCTCGTGTGCCTGACGACCGACCCGACGGGCGTCGGCGGCAACGGAGGGCTCGGCTGCATGCTCGAGGAGGACCTCGCCCGTCGCGGCTTCATCCCGCTCGAGCAGCCGCGGCCGACGGTCGTCATCGACGGCGAGATCCGCACCGTGGCCTGGGGCCCGACGGGGGATGCTCAGCTCATCGACCCTCCGACGCCGCCGACCGACGACGACGAGCCGTGAGCGACCCGGCCGACGCCGCCCGCCTGCGCGAACTGCAGCGGCGCGCGTTCGCGCGCCCGCGCACCGAAGCCGACGCCCTCGACGCCGCGGCCGCCGCCGCGGAGCTCGCGGCACTGCTGCCGGCGCGCGAGCCAATCGCGACGACGATCGCCTCCGCCCGCGACGCAGCCGACGCGGACGATGCTGACGACAGCGACGATGAACTCTCCCTCGCGCACCGCGCCTGGCGCGCGACGATCGCTCGGATGCACGGCTCGAGCCGTGCCGAGCGACGCGGTGCCGCGATCGCCGCGGTCGCGCTGCTCGCCGCCACGGGCATCCTCGTCGGCGTGCACGCCGCGCTCACCGCACCGCCGCCCGCCTACGCGATCTTCGCCACGCCCGACGGCGGCGCGGACGGCGCGGACAGCGCGGGCGGCACGACGGCGACCGGTGAGACGCCCGACCGCGACGAGGAGACCGCCCGGCGCGACCTCGAGGCGGCAGGCGTCGTGCTCGCCGCGGGCCCGCGCGCCGTCGGTGAGCCGCGCAGCGATCCTCGACTCGTGCTCTACCGGCAGCAGGTCGCCGAGGGGCTCACCGAGCCGTGCCTCGCGCTGCTCGTCGACCGCGGGTTCCTCACCGGGCACGCCTGCACGAGCGAGGCTGCTTTCCGCGCGGAGGGCTTGGAGCGGGAATGGACTGACGGCGGCGCGTTCACCGTCATCTCCGCCTGGCGCCCCGACAGGTCGACCGCGCTGGAGATCGAGCAGCGCGGCGCGGTGACGCTCGACGAGGTGCGGGCGCTCGGCATCCCGGCCCTCGCTCAGCTCGAAGCCCAGCCGACCCCGGCCGAGGAACTCATCTGGAACTACGCCCCCGGCACGCTCGCCGGCCCGCGCCTGCTCGCCGAGATCGACGGCACGCAATGGGTCGGCCTGCTCACCGACGATCAGGACGGCTTCGGGCGCCTCGGCGACGCCCCGCAGTTCTGCCTCTGGGTCGGCGACCGCAACGGCAACGCCGGCGCCTGCACGAGCGTGGAGGACTTCGCCGAGAACGGGATGCTCGCGCCCGACATCGGCGGCGTGGCGAGCGGAGCGAGCCAGCGCTACGCCGCGACCTGGCTGCCCTCCGGCGAGCTCGTGCTCGAGGAGCGCGACGCGACGCCGGACGAGCGCGGCGCGGGGGTCGCGCCGTGAGCCGCGCGACGCTCGTCGCCGCGGCCGTCGCGTCGGGCATCCTCGTCGTCAGCGCCGTCGGCACCGCCGCCCTGACGACGCCGCCACCGCCGTCACTCTCGATCTTCGACCGTCCGCCCACGGCGATGGAGCGCGATCGTGCCGAGGAGTTCGCGACCGGTTCGGTCTTCTACCTCGCGGAGCGGCCCGACGTGCGACTGCTGCTGACGACCGATGAGGGCGGTCGCGCGCAGGACGTCTGGGTGCTGCGCATCGATGGCCCCCACGGCATCCCCGACGCGGAGCTCTGCCTGCTCACGACCCGCCGCGGCAGCGAGCAGGAGTTCTTCGCCGGCTGCATGCCCACCCTCGACGTCGCGCGGCGAGGCTTCGTGCCGCTCGACCAGCCGCCGCCGACCGTCACCGTCGACGGCGAGCAACTGGTGCTGCGCTGGGGGCCGACGGGGGATGCCCGACTCGAACCGCGCGCCGCCGCCGACCCGATCGACGACCCGACCGCCGACGAGTGATCTACCGCGCCCGCGGGTGCGCGAGCGCCCACGCCTCCCGCACCGCGTCGGCGGTGACGAGCGTGTAGATCTGCGTCGTGGCGACGCTCGCGTGGCCGAGCAGCTCCTGCACGACGCGCACGTCGGCGCCGCCCTCGAGCAGGTGCGTGGCGAACGAGTGGCGCAGGGTGTGCGGCGACAGCTCGACGTCGAGGTGCGCGCGCTCGGCGGCGGCCCTGATCACGAGCCACGCCGACTGCCGGCTGAGCCGCCCGCCGCGCGCGCCCAGGAACAGCGCGGGCGTCGCCGCCCCGCGCGGCGCGAACAGGGGCCGCGCTCGCACGAGGTACGCCTCGAGCGCCTCCTGCGCGAAGCGACCGAGCGGCACGATGCGCTGCTTGCGCCCCTTGCCGAACAGTCGCACGGCCGTCGCGACTCGCGCGTCGTCGCCGATGACGTCGTCGACGTTGAGGTCGATCGCCTCGCTCACGCGCGCGCCCGTCGCGTACAGCAGCTCCAGCAGCGCGCGGTCGCGCAGCATGAGTGGGTCGTCGCCCACGCACGCCTCCAGCAGCGCCTCGACCTGCGCGATCGAGATCGCCTTCGGCAGGCGCTTCGGCTGGCGGGGCGGCTTCTGGTCGGCGGCGACGTCGAGGGTGAGGATGCCCTCCTCGAGCAGGAACCGGTGCCACCCGCGCACGCTCGACAGCATGCGCGCCACGCTCGAGGCGCTCACGGGCGCGGCGCCGTCGCCCGGCTCGCGCAGGGCGATCACGAACGCCGAGACGTCGGCTGCGGTGATGTCGGCCGGCTCATCACGGCCGAGCCCGGCGACGAACGCGGCGTAGCGGTGCAGGTCGCGGCGGTACGCCGCCACCGTGTGCGGGCTTCGGCCGCGCTCGAGGGCGATGTGGCGCACGTAGCGATCGATGGCGCGCGCGATCGCGGGAGGGGCATCCCCCGCGGTCGGCGGCGCCGTCGTCACTCCCGGCCGCGCCGGGCGTGCGCGGCGAGCACCGCCGCGATGAGGATGCTGTTGCGCAGGCGGCCCGCGAGCACGGCTTCGACCGCCTCGTCGAGGCTCACCCAGCGCAGCGTCAGGTCGAGCTCCTCGCCCTCGCGGTCGAAGGGAGCGTCGGTCGCGGTCAGCCTGCGCGCCAGGTAGATCGTGATGAGCTCGTCCGAGCCGCCGGGGCTCGTGTGCAGGCTCAGCAGCGGCTGCCAGTCGGCGGCGGCGAGGTCGACCTCCTCGGCGAGCTCGCGCTGCGCCGCGGCGAGCGGATCCTCGCCCTCGACGTCGAGCAGCCCGGCGGGCAGCTCCCAGTCGCGGGTCTGGATGGGGTGGCGGTACTGCTGGATCAGCAGGATGCGCTCGGCGTCGTCGACGGCGAGCACGGCGACGGCGCCGGGGTGCTCGACGAACTCGCGCACGAGCTCGACCTCGCCGTAGGCGAAGCGCTCGCGCCGCACATCCCACACGCGACCGTCGAAGACGACCTCCGAGTCGAGCACCTCGACCGAGTGCGCCTCGTCGGCGAGGAGGGCCTCGCCCGCGACCGCGCCGGGCTCGCTCATGCCTCGGCCGTCGCCTCGTCGTCGAACAGGCGGCTGGCGAGCTGCCGCTCGATCGCCGCGCTCACGAGCCCCGCGAACAGCGGGTGCGCGTGGTTGGGGCGCGAGCGCAGCTCGGGGTGCGCCTGCGTGGCGACGTAGTAGGGGTGCTGCTCGCGCGGCAGCTCGACGTACTCGACGAGCGTGCCGTCGGGGCTCGTGCCCGAGAAGTGTAGGCCCGCCGCGGCGATCTGCTCGCGGTAGGCGTTGTTGACCTCGTAGCGGTGGCGGTGGCGCTCGTGCGAGACCTCCGCGCCGTACACCTCGGCGACGATCGAGCCCGGCGCAAGTGCGGCCTCGTAGAGACCCAGGCGCATGGTGCCGCCGAGGTCGCCGCCGGCGATGATGTCGACCTGCTCGGCCATCGTCGCGATGACGGGGAACTCGGTCTCCGGGTCGAACTCGGTCGAGGATGCCCCCGGCAGGTTCGCCTCGTTGCGCGCGTACTCGATGACCATGCACTGCAGGCCGAGGCACAGGCCGAGCGTCGGGATCTTGTTCTCGCGCGCGAACTTCAGCGCGCCGAGCTTGCCCTCGATGCCGCGCACGCCGAAGCCGCCGGGCACGCAGATGCCGTCGACGTCGGCGAGCATCCTCGCGGCGCCCTCGGGCGTCTCGCACTCGTCGCTCGCGATCCAGCGGATGACGACCTTCGCCTGGTGCGCGAAGCCGCCAGCCCGCAGCGCCTCGGTGACGCTCAGGTAGGCGTCGGGCAGGTCGATGTACTTGCCGACGAGGCCGATCGTGACCTCGCGCTTGGGCTCGTGCACGGCGGTGAGCAGGTCGCGCCAGCCATCCCAGTTCACCTCGTCGGCGTCGAGGTCGAGCTGGTCGATGATGTAGGCGTCGAGGCCCTGGCTGTGCAGCATCGACGGGATGTCGTAGATGGAGGGCACATCCACCGCGTTGACGACACCCGCCTCCTCGACGTCGCACATGAGCGCGATCTTGCGACGGTTGGCGCTCGTGACGGGGCGGTCGCTGCGCAGCACCAGGGCATCCGGCTGAATGCCGATGGAGCGCAGGGCCGCCACCGAGTGCTGCGTCGGCTTCGTCTTCTGCTCTCCCGAGGCGCCCATGAACGGCACGAGGCTCACGTGCACGAAGAAGACATTCTTGCGCCCGAGCTCGTGACGCACCTGGCGGGCCGACTCGATGAACGGCTGCGACTCGATGTCGCCGACGGTGCCGCCGATCTCGGTGATGATGACGTCGGGCTGCGGGTCGTCCTGCGCCTGCAGGCGCATGCGGCGCTTGATCTCGTCGGTGATGTGCGGGATGACCTGCACGGTGTCGCCGAGGTACTCGCCGCGGCGCTCCTTCGCGATGACCTGCGAGTAGATCTGCCCGGTGGTGACGTTCGCGGCCTGGCTGAGGTTGATGTCGAGGAACCGCTCGTAGTGCCCGATGTCGAGGTCGGTCTCGGCGCCGTCGTCGGTGACGAACACCTCGCCGTGCTGGAACGGGTTCATCGTGCCCGGGTCGACGTTGAGGTACGGGTCGAGCTTCTGCATGACGACGCGAAGCCCGCGTGCGGTGAGCAGATTGCCGAGACTCGCGGCGGTGAGGCCCTTGCCGAGCGAGGAGACGACACCCCCGGTCACGAAGATGTGCTTGGTGATCTTCGGGGTTCGGTCGCCTGCAGTGCCCTGGTCGGAAGAGTTCGCCACGGGGTTCCATGCTATCTGAATCGTGACCTGCCGCGCCTCGACGCGCGCACGCCGTAAGCGTACGGTCGCAGCATGAGCGTGCGGGCGCGGTCACGAGCGGTGCGGAGCGTCGCGGTCGCCCTGCTGTTGGCGTCGGTCGGGGCGATCATCGGATGCTCCGCGCGGCCCGCGGCGCCCGTCTCGGTCGCGCTCTCAGAGCAGCAGGGGTGGCCCGAGGCCGAGGCCCCCGGCCCTCCCCCGCTCATCGACGCCTACCCGACGCCGCCCGTCGGCTGGGTCGCCCCGGAGGGCGACCGGTTCTGGCTCGTCACGTGGGGCAGCGGCTCGTGCACGTTCATCGCCACGCGGGTCGAGGCGGTCGACGAGTTCTCGGTCGCCGTGCGATTCGAGCAGGCGCCCGCGGAGGGGTGCACCGACGACCTGGCGCCGCGGGCGCACGAGCTCGCCGTGCCGAACGGTGTCGACGGGCCGCTCGAGACGGCGGAGGTGACGATCGTCGCTAACGCGTTCGCGCACCTGGGGGGCGAGGTCGCGCAGTCGGCGTGGACGGTCGATCTGGTCGGCGGCTGGTTCGTCTCGATCGCCGAGTCGTTCGAGCCGGGCCTGGCCTTCGGCCTGCCGATGCCACCGCCCGGGTACGAGGAGTTCACGCCGCGCGTGCTGGCGCGCGGCGCCGGTGATCCGATCACCCTGGTGACCTACGGCAGCTCGAGCTGCCCGCTGCTGCCGACGGCCGCCGAGGTCGATGGCGACGTGCTCGCGATCACCGTGCGCGAGCGCCCCGCCGGAGCCTGCACGGCCGATATCGCGCCGACGACGAGCTACGTTCCGCCGGTCGACGGGTTCGATCCGGCGGTCGTCACGAATGCGCGGGTCACGCGGGCCGACCCGGTCACCGGTGACACGGTCGTCTCGGTGCCGATCGAGCCGCTCGGCTGACCAGCGCCGACGAACCAGGGCTGACCGGGCAGCGCTGACTAGCCATCGCTGACTGGCCGCCGCTGACCAAGCGCAGCTGACTGGCCGCCGCTACGCCCGCGCCCGCTCTTTCGCCAGGTCGAGCAGTTCGCGCGCGTGGGCGAGGCCGCTCTCGCTGTCGGGCAAGCCGCTGAGCAGGCGCGCCATCTCGGCGATGCGCTCGTCGCCGTCGAGCTGCTGCACGCTCGAGGCGGTGACTTCGCCGTCATCGCCCTTCACGACCCGCAGGTGGTTCGTCGCGAATGCGGCGACCTGCGCGAGGTGGGTGACGACGATGACCTGCGCGCTCTCGGCGAGCCGTGCGAGGCGGCGACCGATCTCGATCGCGCTCGCCCCGCCGACGCCCGCGTCGACCTCGTCGAAGATGAACGTCGGCACGGGGTCGGTCGCGGCGATGACGACCTCGAGCGCGAGCATGACGCGCGAGAGCTCGCCGCCGCTCGCGCCCTTCGAGACGGGGCGAGGCTCCGCGCCCCCGTGCGGCTGCAGCAGGATCGCGACGTCGTCGCGCCCCGTCGCGGTGAACTCGTCGCGCGCCGAGACCTCGACGGTGAGGCGCGCGTTCGGCATCGCGAGGGCCGCGAGCTCGGCGGTGACGGCGTCGCCGAGGCGCTCGGCGGCCGCTCGCCGCAGCGCGCTGAGCCGGTCGGCGAGCTCGGTGAGGCGCTCGAGGTCGGCGTCGACGCTCGCGCGCAGCTGCTCGATGCGGGCGTCGTCCTGGTCGAGCTCGAGCAGTCGCGCCGACCCGCGCTCGAGCAGGTCGATGACGTCGTCGAGGCTCTCGCCGTGCTTGCGCACGAGGGCGGCGAGCTCGGCACGGCGCTCCTGCACCGTCTCGAGCTCACGGCCGCCGTCGGAGTCGAGCGAGTCGACGTAGCCGGAGAGCTGCATGGCCGCCTCGCTCAGCACGTAGCCGGCGTTCGCGATCGCCTCGACGATGGGCTGCAGCTCGGCGTCGTGGCCGGCGACGCGGTCGACGGCGCGCCGGGCAGCCTCGATGAGGCTGAGGGCATCGCGGCCGTCGTCGACGCTCTCGCTCGAGAGCAGCTCGTGCGCCTGCGCGGCGGCGAGGCGCAGATCCTCCACGTTCGCGAGCCGGTCGGCGCGTGCGACGAGGTCGTCATCCTCCCCCCGCTGCGGAGCTGCGGCCTCGATCTCGTCGAGCGCGAGCCGCAGCTCCTCCGCCTCGCGCACGCGCGCGTCGCGGTGCGCGACGAGCGTCTCGAGGTCGGCGCGGGCCTCGAGCCAGCGTCGGTGCACGTCGGCGTAGTCGCCGAGCACGGCCTGCAGCTCGGGCCCGGCGAAGCGGTCGAGCGCCTCGCGCTGGGCGGTCGCCGACTTCAGCCGCAGCTGGTCGCTCTGCCCGTGCACGACGACGAGCTGCTCGCCGAGCTCGGTGAGCACCCCGACGGGGGCGGAGCGGCCGCCCACGACGGCGCGGCTGCGGCCCTCGCTCGAGAGCGAGCGGCTCAGGATCAGTTCGTCCGCGTCGATGTCGCCCCCGGCATCCCGCACCCGATCGGCGACGGCGCCGGCCGGGTCGATGCGCCAGCGGCCCTCCACGACGGCCTGGTCGGCGCCGAGCCGCACCGCGCCGGAGTCGGCGCGCGAGCCGAGCAGCAACCCGAGCGCCGTGACGACCATGGTCTTGCCCGCGCCGGTCTCGCCCGTGAGGGCGGTGAAGCCGGGGCCGAGCGGCAGGGTCGCGTCGTGGATGACGCCGAGACCGCGGATGCTGATCTCGTCGATCACGCCTCGACCTCCGGTCGCACGGCGGGGATCACCCCGGTGGTCGGACTCGAGCCGTCGCCGCTGTCGATCGGGCCGCGCCAGCCGGTGACCGGCAGCGCGAACTTGTTGACGAGCCGGTCGGTGAAGGGCCCCTGATGCAGGCGTGCGAGGCGCACCGGCGTCGACGAGCGGCGGGCGACGACCCGCGCGCCGATCGGCAGGTCGAAGGGCCGGCGACCGTCGCACCACAGCACGCCGAGCCCGGGCGTGCGCTCGAGCAGCTCGACCGCGAGCGACGAGTTCGGGCCCACGACGAGCGGGCGGGCGAAGAGCGCGTGCGCGCTGAGCGGTACGAGCAGCAGGGCGTCGAGGCTCGGCCACACGATGGGGCCGCCCGCCGAGAAGGCGTAGGCGGTCGAGCCGGTGGGGGTGGCCATGACGACGCCGTCGCAGCCGAAGCTCGACAGCGGGCGGCCGTCGACCTCGATGACGACGTCGAGCATGCGCTCGCGGCTCGCCTTCTCGACCGTCGCCTCGTTGAGCGCCCAGGTCTCGTGCACCACCTCGGCGCCGACCTTGACGCGCACCGAGAGCGTCATGCGCTCTTCGACGAGGTAGTCGCGGTCGAGGGCGCGGCCGACGGCGGCGCTGAGGTCGTCGCGCTCGCTCTCGGCAAGGAACCCGACGTGCCCGAGGTTGATGCCCAACAGCGGTGCGCTGCCGCCGCGCACGAGCTCGGCCGCGCGCAGGATCGTGCCGTCGCCGCCGAGCACGATCGCGAGCTCGATGTCGCCCACGCCGATCTCGCCGGCCGCCGCATCGGCGCCGAGCACGTGCAGCTCGGCACCGCCGGTCGCCTCGCGCAGGTCATCCAGCGCCTCGCGGTCGACGACGGGCACGAGGCCCGCATCATGCAGGTGCCGGCACACCGTGACGGCCGCCTCGAGCGTCTCGGGCCGCCCCGTGTGGGCGGCGACGAGGATGTGGCGAGCGGTCACGGAGCGCCTTCCTGAGCGGTCGGGTCACCCGCGCGCCATCGCGGCGACGCGGCCCCTCCATTCTGTCGGATGCTCCCCCGCGCCCGGTCGGAAGACGGCCAGATACTCGGAATTGCCGTTCGTCCCCACGATGGGCGAGGGGCCGAGGTGCGAGGCGAGCAGCCCGAGATCGAACGCCGCCCACAGCACGCCCATGATCGCGTCCTCCCGCAGGACGGGGTCGTGCACGATGCCCTCGCGCACGCCGCCGCGGCCCACCTCGAACTGCGGCTTGACGAGCAGGATGACCGGCACCTCGACACCGACCGTCGCGACGATCGCGGGCAGGATGTGCGCGAGCGAGATGAAGCTCAGGTCGCCGACGACGAGGTCGGGGCGCTCGACGACACCCGACACCTCGGCGAGCCGCTCGGCGGTGAGGAAGCGCGCGTTCTCGCCCTCCACCGCGATCACGCGCGGGTCGAGCGCGATGCTCGGCGCGAGCTGCCCGTGCCCGACGTCGAGCGCGATCACCCGGCGCGCGCCGCGCTCGAGCAGCACCTGGGTGAAGCCACCCGTGCTGGCGCCGAGGTCGAGCGCGAGCATCCCGCTCGGATCGATGTCGCTCGCGTTGAGCGCGGCGACGAGCTTGTGGGCCGCGCGGCTCACGTAGTGGTCGTCGCCCTCGACCTCGATCATCGCGTCACCGGCGACCGGATGCGATGCCTTCACCACCGCGCGC
Source organism: Microcella alkalica (assembly GCF_014595885.1). Lineage (GTDB taxonomy): Bacteria > Actinomycetota > Actinomycetes > Actinomycetales > Microbacteriaceae > Microcella > Microcella alkaliphila_B. The sequence goes on from NZ_JABUKC010000006.1 coordinate 24,676, forward strand.
CCGTCGACCCGAACGCGGCCGGCCTCGATCGCGGCTCGGGCCGTGGCGCGGCTGCGAGCGAGCCCGCGCTCGACGAGCGCGGCGTCGAGCCGGAGCGTCGCGGCCGACTCGCCCTGCTCAGGCACCGGGCCGGCGCGCCTCGCCGTCGGTGCCCTCGAGGTGGGCCCGCAGCTCGTCGACGAGCTGGGCGAAGGCCGCAGCGCGGTCGCCGAGCGGCTGGTCCTCGATGAGCGACAGGCGCGTCACGAGCGCCTCGTCGATCTGCACCTCGTGCACGACGGCCGGGTCGTTGACGGGTGCGCCGCCGCTGCTGCTGAGGCCGTCGGGCTCGATCATGGCTCGAGGGTACTCCTGCTCAGCCGCCGGCGAGGGCGAGCAGCGCGGGGTCGACGTCGACCCCGTAAATCTGCAGCCCGCTGCCGTGGATCGCCGCGGCACCCGCCCGCAGCAGGTCGAGGTCGTCGCGGCCGCGCGAGGCGACCCGCACGACGTGCTCGCGCATCATGACGACGGTGTCGCCGACCTCGATCGTGCGCACGCCGTCGGCGTCGGTCGTCTCGCGCACCTCCGGGTACGGCTCGAACAGCCCGCGCAGGTCGTCGAGGATGTACGTCGGCCGCATGGTCGCGTTGGCGGCGAGCACCTGCTTGGCCTGGTCGATGCCGGTGAGCACGAGCGCCGTCGCCATGCCGGCGCGGTTGCCTCCGAGGATGTCGGTGTCGAGCCGGTCGCCCACGACGAGCGCGTTGTGCGCGCCGAAGCGCTCGGCCGCGACATCGAAGATCGCCTTCTCGGGCTTGCCGGCGAAGACGGGCAGGCGGCCGACGGCGAGGTGCACGGCCGACACGAGCGTGCCGTTGCCGGGCGCGATGCCGCGCGCCACGGGGATCGTCCAGTCGGTGTTCGTCGCCACCCACGGAATGCCGGTGTGCAGCGCGAAGCTCGCCTCGGCGAGGTGCTCCCACCCGACGTGGGGCGCGAAGCCCTGGATCACCGCCGCCGGGTCGTCCTCGGCCGAGCGCGTCACGACGAAGCCCGCGGCCTCCACCTCGCTCACGAGGCCGTCACCGCCGACGACGAGGATGCGCGACCCGGGCTCCACGAGCGTGGCGAGCACGCGCACCGCTGCCTGCGGGCTCGTGACGACGTCGGCCGCGTCGACGCGCAGGCCGAGCTCGCGCAGGTGCTGCGCGACCGACTCGTCGGTGCGCGAGGCGTTGTTCGTGATGTAGCCCACGCGCAGCTGCTCAGCGGCGCGGGTGATGCTCTCGACCGCGTGCGGGATCGCACCGGGGCCCTTGTAGACGACGCCGTCGAGGTCGAGCAGCAGGGCGTCGCGCCCGGTCAGCGGGGTCGCGGGCTGCGCCTTGCGGCCGAACCTACCGAGCATCCGCGTCCTCCTCGGGCGCCGCGTCGGGGGCCTCGTCGGACGCCTCGTCGGACACCTCGACTGCGGCAGCCTGCTCGGCGTCGTCGCCCCCACGGTCGGCGTCCGTCTCGTCGAGCGCCACCTCGAGCTCCTCCTCGACGATCTCGACGATGTCGTCGAACTCGCCCTCGGCCTCGCCGATCGCCTCTGCGGCGATGTCCGCGCGCCTGGCCCACTCGTCGGCCTCGGCGGTGCGGCCGAGCTCGGCGAGCACGACCGCGTAGGCGTCGAACAGCGCGGGGCTGTAGCTGTAGGCCGTGGTCGGGTCGAGCTGCGGGATCTCCAGCTCGGTCAGCGCGAGCTCGGTCTGCCCGAGGTCGAGACGCGCGCCCGACATGGCGATCGCGAGTTCGACGCGCGTCGGCACGCTCAGCGTCGTGCGGTCGACGCTGCGCGCGAGCTCGAGTCCCTTCTCGGGGCGGCCGAGCCCGCGCTCGCAGTCGACCATGAGCGGCAGCTGCTCGTTCGATCCCGAGAGCCGCCGGTACGTACGCAGCTCGCGCAGCGCGAGCGCGAAGTCGCCCGTCGCGTACGCGGTGATCGCGAGGGTCTCGCGCACAACGGCGATGCGGCCGGCGCGACGGCCGGCAGCCAGCGCATGCTCGTGCGCGAGCGCGGCATCCTCCTCGATGAGGGTCGCCGCCATGACGAGGTGCTGCGAGACCCGCTCGGCGTTCTCCTTGCTGAGGGTCTTGAGCTCGAGGCGCGCGAGCTTGTCGAGCTCGCGCCCCGTGACGCCCTCGGGGATGCTCGGGTCCGGCCGTCGAGGAGCCTCCACCGCGTCCGTGCGTCGCGTCCGCACACCCTCCTGGCGTGCGCCTGCGCTCCGAGCCGGCCGGTCGCCCGCGCCGCGACCCGGGCGGTCGCCCGCGCCCCGGGTCGAACGGTCGCCCGCACCGCGGCCCGGGCGGTCGCCCGCACTGCGGCCCGGGCGGTCGCCCGCACTGCGGCCCGGGCGGTCGCCCCGCTCACCGCGCGCCGCACCGGGCTTCGCCCAGCGGTCGCCCCGGGGCGCGTCGCTGTCGCGACGCGGTCGGTCACCGTCGCGCTGGGGACGCGTTCCCCGCTCGCCGTCGCGCTGGGGACGACGATCGCGATCACCCTCCCGAGCAGGACGCCCGGCACGCTCACCGTGCGCGGGGCTACCGCCAACGCCGGGGCGTCGGGCTCCCCCGCTGCGCGGTACATCACCGTCGCGCCGCGGCCGGTCACCGCGAGCGGCTCCGCTCGAGCGCTCTCCGCGGGGGGCACCGGACGGCCGCTGGCGCCGCTCGCCCTCGGGGCGCTGCCGCTCGCGGTCGTGGTCGTCTCGGTCGGGTCGATGGGCCATGGTGACTCCTGGTGCTGCTGTCGATGCGCGCGAGGCGCTGCGTTAACGCAAAATGGCCACCCATCACTGGGTGGCCATTTCACAAAGAAGTCCGGCGGTGTCCTACTCTCCCACGAGGTCGCCCTCGCAGTACCATCGGCGCAGAAGGTCTTAGCTTCCGGGTTCGGAATGTAACCGGGCGTTTCCCCTTCGCTATGGCCGC
>NZ_JABUKC010000007.1 GCF_014595885.1 Microcella alkalica
ACCGCGACCACCCCCACCATCGACGAGGCGGTGATACTCCCCGAGATCACCGCCGCCTAAACTAACGACAGCTGATCATCGCAACGAAGCGAAAGACCACCACTCAAACGGACGCGGCCCTACCGGGAGTCGAAGGTCCGAGTCTCGGAACGGCACCGGCGCCAGGTTGTCGTCGAGATCACGTTCGCTTCCCCCCATGACCTCATCCGGTGGGAGGACAGTAAGGAGCGGCAGGCGCACCTGCAACAGGCCGTGCCGCTCACGATCGGGCAGGCCCGTCCACTGACTCCGGACGCCCTCACCGGTGCAATCCCGACGGCCGGTCCCGCGCGCCCGCGGTGGTGGACGGCGCGATAACGCTGCACCCGAGCGCCCCGCCGAGACGATCCGGCGGGGCGCTCCCGTGTCCACCCCCCGGCCCGTCAAATGTCCGACCCCCCCTACTACTGTTGTGTGTGTCAGATACACAACATGGCGCGAGCCGTTAGGCGCGGGCGGCGTGTGCCGGCATGCCGGACCGCCCCACCAGGGGCGAACGGCCGGCTTCGCCGACGCGATGACGCGCCGGCCGCGAGCGGGCGGATTTGCTCAGCGCGCCTGGAGGAGGCGCGCTTTCAGACGCTCTCCCCGCGCCTGGCGTTGGCTCTCCAGATCTCCCAGGCCCTCGTGAGCTGCCCGTTGTTGGATTCCGCGGCCGCGGCGCCCTCTTCTGCGGTGAGGGCGGTGTAGCCGCCGAGCTGACCGGCCGTCACCTGTGCTCGGGCGTTGAGGTCCGCGTAGACCGCGCGGGCGACCGCCTGCGGGATCGAGTCGCCCACGGCGACGAATCCGTGTCCTCGCATGAGTGCGACCGCCGCGCCCCCGAGGGTCGCAGCAAGGTCCGCGCCGAGCGAACCGCTGCGGATCAGCAGGTCGCTGGAGGACCCGACGCTGTCACGGATCTCGAAGACCGGGACCGCTTCGCCGAGGAAGCCCGCCATGTGCCACACCGCCTGCAGAGGCGTCCTGGAGATGCTGAAGGGCACCATCGACGCGGAGTGGCTGTGGACAACGGCCTGGACATCGGCGCGTGCCCGGTAGATCTCGCCGTGGATGAATCGTTCGAGATAGCTCGGTCTGTCGTCCGCGGTCGTCCCGTCCAATCCGATCACCTGAATGTCGTCGGGCGTGACGAGGCCGGGGGCCAGGTTTCTGGAGATGAGGAACCTGCTCGGGTCGTCGGGGTCACGGACGCTCACGTGGCCGAAAGCATCGAGGATGCCGTGGCGGACGAGAATGCGATTCGCATCGACGAGATCCTCTCGAACCCCTAGTCGATCACCAGTTGACATCCTTCATCGCTCCCTACTGCAGACGTACGTGTCGCTGTCAGCCCGAACACGCGGCTCACTCACCGTATACGGCGCTGTCACTCCTGCTCGACATCTCACGCGAACGCCTGCCCGAAGACCCGGACATCGCCCATCGCAGACGCGACCTGGATCAGCGTCGGCCCATCCTCGGCGAACGCGGCGGCGAACGCGCTCTCGAGCTCCTCCGGGTTGGACGCCCGCCAAGACTTCAGTCCCAGGCTTCGGGCGTACGATGCGTGGTCGATCGGGGGCCGGAAGGTCCAGCGCATCGCATCCTCTGCGCCGGGCTCTCCGAGCGAGCTGCCCATCGCTCCCGTCACGGTCGCGACGTCCCGCCAGCCCCCGTTGTCGAGGACGAGGTAGACGACCGGAACGTCGTACGCGGCAGCGGTGTGGATCGCTGTGGAGTTGAACATGAACCCGCCATCGCCGAGGACGGCGATCACTCGACGATCGGGACGAGCCATCTGGATGCCGACCGCCGCCGGCGCGCCCCAACCCTGAGCACTCGCCTTCCCCGAGAGGCCGAAATACGTCCACGGTGCGCCATAGTCGACGAGTGTGTCGATGAAGCCCTCCGCGGATCCGCACTGGTTGACGACGATCGTCTCGGAGCCGCCGAGGCGATGGATGAGGTCCGCGATGTGGGCCGCCGATACCGCGCCATCAGCCTCGCCGAGCAGGCGCGACCGCAAGGCTTCGCGGCCCGCTTCCCAGCGCTCTCTGAGCCCTCGCACCCGCCCGCCCGAGCTCACGGGTACCGCTCCGCCTTCAGCGAGGCGATCGGCGACCGCATCGAGCAGGCGCCCGGGGTGGCTGAGGATGCCGACCTGACCTGCGTACTGCCGGCGCAGAGCGAGCGGGTCCACGGTGACCTGCACCACGAGGCTGTCACCGAAATCCGGCAGGGGCATCGCCAGCCCCTCGGTGAGCTCGGCGCCGAGGAGGACGACGACGTCTGCGCCCTCCAGTGCAGGGCTCGATGCGGTCAGCTTGCCGACGTACCTCGGATTGGTGTTCGGGAAGGCGAGGTCGGCGCCCTTGATCTCCCCGAGCACGGACGCGTCCACCAGGTCGGAGAGCCTTTCCAGCGCGGCAATCGCACCGTACCGCGCGACCTCTGTCCCCACCACGATGACCGGACTGGCCGCCGTCCTGAGAATCTGGGCGAGACGCTCTACCGCATCCGGATCGAGCGCCTCATGCAGATACTCGGTCACCGGTCCCGGGGTGAACTCGATCTCCTCTTCCAGAAAGTCCATCGGAATGCCGAGGTGCACCGGACCGTAGGGAGGGGTGGAAGCGATCTGGAACGCTCGCTCGAGGAACTCCGGAAGCCGCTCCGCCCGGGGGATCTCAGCCGACCACTTCGTGTACTGCTGTGTCGCCTCTGTGATGGCCCGGGGAACGTTTTCGGCGCCCAGGCATCCCTGCAGGCGGCCTTCGCCTCGACGGGGTTTGCCCGAGGCTGACGGGAACAGCGCCTCCCAGCACCGCCGGCATGGATCGCGCCGCGCTTGCTGCGACGACGTACAGCGCGCAGCGCTGCCCCCCTACGAGAGCAGAACGGTCACGGTCTTCGTCTCGGTGTACGAGATCAGTTCGTCGAGGGACTCCTCGCGGCCGATCCCCGAAGCCTTCACCCCTCCGAACGGCAGTCCCCAGAAGTGCCGGCTGCCACTGTTGACGAGGATGTAGCCGGCCTCGATCTGCCGGGCGACGACGTGGGCGCGCGTGACGTCGCGCGTCCAGATGCTCGAGGTGAGCCCGTACTGGACGCCGTTGGCGATCCGTACGGCCTCCTCGTCGGCGTCGAAGGTGGTGACGGAGAGGACGGGGCCGAAGATCTCGTTCTGCTCGACGAACGACCCGGGGCTGACACCGGTGAGCAGCGTCGGCTCGACGAACCACCCCTCATCGAGGCCGGCGGGACGGCCGCCGCCCGTCGCCACGGTGGCACCCGCCTTCCTGCCTTCGGCGATGGCGCTGATGGACTTCTGGAACTGTGCCTCCGACACGAGCGGGCCCATGTCCACGGACGGGTCCAGCGGGTCTCCCACCCGGATCGCGGCCATGCGCTCGGCGACCCGGCCGATCACTTCGTCGGCCACCGAGGAGTGCACGAGCAGGCGGCTCGTCGAGCCGCAGCTCTGTCCGGCGACCCACGTGAAGTTCATACCCGCGACGGCACCGGCCGCAGCCGCCTCCAAATCGGCGTCGGCGAAGACGATCTGAGCGTTCTTTCCGCCCAGTTCGAGCGACACGTGCTTGACTCCGGTCTCGGCTGCATCCCGCTGGATCGATTGCCCCGTCGCGGTGGACCCGATGAAACCGATCCGGCGGACCTCGGGATGACGCACCAGCGCGCGTCCGGTCACCGCGCCGCGACCGCTGACGGTGATCAACAGATTGTCCGGGAGGATCCCGACCGCGAGCTCGGCCAGGCGCAACGAAGACAGCGGCGTCTGGTCCGGGGCCTTGAGGACCACGGCGTTGCCGGCGACGAGGGGCGCGGCGACCTTCGCCGCCGCGAAGAAGAAGGGATGGTTGAACGCACCGATACGCGCGACCACTCCGTAGGGCACCTGCATGGTGTAGTGGAGGTTCGTGCTCACCGGAATCGTCCGGCCACCGAGGTCGAGCGCCATGTCGGCGAAGATCTCCATGAGTTCCGCCGCCGCGTCCACATCGCCCCTCATCATCGATGAGGGTGAACCCGCCGTCCAGTGCGTCGAGAGTGGCGAGCTCCTCACGGTGCTCTCGGATCGTCGCAGCGAGTTGCCGGATCACGGCGGCCCGGGCTCGGGGCGGCATCGCGCCCCAGGCCGGCTGCGCAGCCTGCGCCGCCGCCACCGCGCGCCCGACCTCCTCCTCGGAGAGGTCGGGGGCGGAGGTCAGGGGACGCCCGGTCGTGGGGTTCTCGACCTCGTAGCGCGCGGCACTGGCCCACGGCTTGCCATCGAGAGTGACGGTCCATTCCCGGTCTGCGACATCGGTCGACGGGCTCATCATTGACTCCTCGTTTCCAGCAGAAGCGGTTTCTGTGTTCCAGAGGAGCATGCCCACCCTCTGGGACGGGAGGATGGTCCTCGCAGCCGCGACGCATCGCCTCCTCCTCCGAGCGCGGCCGCGAAGGCCTTCCTCGGGCCCACTTGACGTAAGGCGCGCGTGTGTGGCAGAATCAATTTCTGCACATCAGAAACTATGCCTCGGCCTCCTTCGACGTGCGACGTCGGAGCGGTGTCGAAGCATTACACTACGGATAGGCGCGACGATGAGCACTTCCAGCATGACGATCTACGACGAGATCCGTCGCGGAATGATACCGGCGTACATCTACAACGACGCGGAGATCTTCGCGCGCGAACGAAAGAACCTTTTCAGCCGCGCCTGGCTGTTCGTGGGCCACGAGTCCGAGATTCCTCAGGCCGGCGACTACGTCGTCCGGCGAATACTCGACGACTCGTTCATCATCGTCCGCGACGAGAAGGGTGAGATCCGCGCCCACTTCAACATGTGCCTGCATCGCGGCATGCAGGTCTGCCGGGCCGAGATGGGGAACGCCTCGCACTTCCGCTGCCCGTACCACGGGTGGTCCTACCGCAACGACGGACGCATCGTCGGACTCCCCTTCCACGAGGAGGCCTACGGCGGCGAGGCCGGGTTCAGCCGAAAGGGCGCACGGCTCCTGCCGGCGCCGAACCTCGGTATGTACAACGGCCTGATCTTCATCAGCATGGACCCGGATGCGCCGAGCCTCGAGGACTACATCGGCGACTTCAAGTTCTATCTCGACTACTACACCCGGCAGAGCCCCAGCGGCATCGAGCTCCGGGGCCCGCAGCGGTGGCGCGTCAAGGCGAACTGGAAGATCGGCGCCGAGAACTTCGCCGGCGACATGTACCACACGCCCCAGACGCACACCTCGGTCGTCGAGATCGGGCTGTTCCGCGAGCCGAAGGCCGAGAAGCGCAAGGACGGCAACACATACTGGGCCGGCAACGGAGGCGGCACGACCTACAAGCTCCCGCCGGGCACGCTCGAGGAGCGGCTGCGGTACGTCGGCTACCCGGACGAGATGGTCGAGCGGATGAAGGCGACCTGGTCTCAGGAGCAGCTCGATGTCATCGGCCGCGACGGGTTCATGATCTCCGCGGCCTCGCTCTTCCCGAACATGTCCTTCGTCCACAACTGGCCCAAGGTCGAGGAGGGTTCGGACGAGGACGTGCTCCCGTTCATCTCCATCCGGACGTGGCTTCCGATCAGCGAGGACGAGACCGAGGTGTACTCCTGGTTCGCGGTCGACGCTGAGGCTCCGGAGGAGTTCAAGGCACTGTCGTACAAGGCCTACCTGATGTGCTTCGGGTCGACGGGCATGTTCGAGCAGGACGACGTGGAGAACTGGGTCTCGCTCACGAACACGGCGAAGGGATCAATGGCGCGGCGCCTGCTCCTGAACAGCCGCATGGGCATCCTCAAGGATGGATCGCCGGTCGTCGAGCCGCTCGGCCCCGACCAGTTCGCCGGCCCCGGCGTCGCGCACGTGGGATACGGCGAGTACAACCAGCGCCATCTGCTCCACCGCTGGGCGGACTACCTGGAGTCGGAGTACGAGGGCGTCGACTTCCGTGCCCTGTCGATCGGCGGCGAGCCGCCACTGGATGTCGAGCCCCGACCTGCGGGCATCGCGAACAATGGTCAGAAGGTGGTCCGATGATCGAGGAGACCGGCAAGGCAGTTTCCGAAGTCTCCCGGCTTCGCAAGTCGTCAACCCTCGCCGACCGGGTGGGCTCGTCCCTGCCCTTCACGAGCGAGCTGCACGCCACGATCCATCGCTGGCTCGTCGAAGAGGCCTACACTCTCGACCAGCAGCGGTATGAGAGCTGGCTGGACATGCTGACGGAAGACATCCACTACGTCATGCCCGTCCGCGTGACCACCGCACTCGGCACGCCCTTCAGCACGTCCCCCGGGATGGCGCACTGGGACGAGAACAAGTACTCGCTCAGCCGGCGCGTCGCACGGTTCCTTACCGAGCATGCCTGGACCGAGGACCCTCCGTCCCGGCTGCGTCACTTCGTGACCAACGTGCGGGTGTTCGAGACCGACGTGCCCGGCGAGGTGCTCGCCGACTCCGCGATGCTGCTGTTCCGCAGCCGAGGAGACGTGAACGAGCCGTCGATCATCTCCGCCCACCGGGAGGATGTGTTCCGTGACGTCGGAGGCGAGTACAAGCTCGCGCGCCGCGTCATCCTCGTCGACGAGTCGGTGCTGCGCACCCAGAACCTGGCGATCTTCCTGTGACCCTGGAGTGGGAAGGCGCCGACGTCGATCGGGCCGCCGCGATCGCCGCCGCCGAGGAGCGCGCACGTTTGGTCGCGCGCACCGTCGGCGAGCCGCTCACGATCGCCAACGAGTTCTCTGAGATCACGGTGAGCCGGGTCGAGACCCGCAACGGGACGCGTCTGCTCATCGACTCTCCGAAATCCGGACAATGGATCGCACTCGACCCGCTCGAGCTGGAGGCGCTCACCTGGCAGACCGTCCAGACGTTCTCAGCGATGATCGGGTCGCCGTACGCGCCCATGTTCCCCGACCCCGACCCATCATCAACGAGGAATGACCATGGCCACGGTGAAGGCTGACCTCTCCCTCTGCCAGGGCTACGCGAACTGCGTCGTGGCCGCGGGAGACTACTTCGACATCGACGACGACGGCAAGGTCGTGCTCTTGCAGCTCGAGGTGCCGGACGCGGAGCGCACTCGCGTCGAGGAAGCCGCCCGAAGCTGCCCGGTCTCGGCGCTGTCTGTCGAGGGTTGAGCCGATTCGCATGTCTCACGTCGTCGTCGTCGGTGCTTCCGTCGCCGGAGTCAAGCTCGTACAGAATCTTCGTTCGGAGGGGTTCACCGGCGCGATCACGCTGGTGGACCAGGAGAGCCATCCCCTCTACGACCGTCCCCCGCTGTCGAAGAAGTACCTCAGCGGCGCCGCATCCGACCCGGAGATCGCGCTGACGACGGCGGAAGCGCTCGAAGGCCTGCGGGTCGAGACCCGTTTCGGCGTCGCCGCGACCGAGCTGGATCCTGCCGGCAAGACGCTGACGCTCGCCGACGGCAGCGAGCTGACCTACGACATCCTCGTCATCGCGACGGGTGCCCGAGCTCGCCGAACCCCGTGGGCTTCCACTCCCGGCGTCCACGTGCTGCGTACCCGCGCCGATGCCGACGAGCTGCGCAAGGAGCTCGTTCCGGGCCGCCACCTCGCGGTGGTCGGCGCCGGATTCATCGGCGCCGAGGCGGCCGCCACAGCGCTTGCGGCCGGTGTCAAGGTCACCATCATCGAACCGATCGGTGCTCCGATGGGCCGGGCGATGAATATGGAAGTGGGCGGTATCTTCGCGGAGAAGTACCGCAGGGAGGGTGCTGAGCTACGCTTCGGCGTCTCCGTCGAGAACGTCGAGCGCACGGGTGACCGCGTCCAGGTCACGCTCACCGATGGCGCGACGCTGGATGTCGACGCTGTCCTGCTCGGTATCGGAGCGGTCGTCAACACGGAGTGGCTCGAGTCGTCGGGCCTCGCGCTGGATAACGGTGTCGTCTGCGAAGGCACGCTTGCCGCCGTCGGCGTCTCCCACGTGTATGCGATCGGCGACGTGGCACGATTCATGAACCGACGGCATCCCGACCCGATCCGGTTGGAGCACTGGACGAGCGCGACGGATCAGGCGCTGATTGTCGCGCATAACATCGCTCACCCGGATGACCTGCGCAGCTACGACCCGACGGAGTATGTGTGGAGCGACCAGTACGACTGGAAGATCCAGATCGTCGGGCATACCGGATCTGATCACTGGACGATGGTGGGCGACCCTGCGCAGGACCGCTTCGCCGTCGTGTACGGCGAGAGCCAAGGGCAGGCCGAAGGTGCCGTCATCGTGAACTGGCCGCGTGCCCTCGTCGACGCCCGCCGCTCGGTCGCCTCGCGAGCGAAGGCGGACGAGCTGATACATCGGCTGCGCGCCCTCCTCGAGCCCTCGAGCACGGCTCCGGCGAAGGCGGCCGCCCGATGAGAGCTGACGACACCACCCTCCCCCTCCTGCACGGTCACCGCATCCCGCGAATCGGGGTGGGCACGTGGCCACTCACGGGAGACGAGTGCGCAACGATGGTCGAGAAGGCGGTCGGCTACGGTTACCGCCTGTTCGATACGGCGTACAAGTACGCGAATGAGGAGGCCGTCGGTGCCGGTCTGCGTGCATCGGGCATCCCTCGTGACGAGGTCTTCATCACGAGCAAGTTCAACAAGGAGGACCACAGCGTCGAGGGAGTGCAGCGCGCGTACGACCGATCGCTGAAGACCCTTCGCGTCGACTACCTCGATCTGTTCCTGATCCATTGGCCGGTTCCGGCCCTCGACCGATACGTCGAAGCGTGGAAGGGTCTGGTGAGACTGCTCGAAGAGGGACGAGTGAAGGCGATCGGCGTCTCCAACTTCAAGTCTCACCACCTTCAGCGCGTCGTCGACGCGACCGGTGTCGTCCCCGACGTCGATCAGATCCAGCTCAGCGTCGACATCGCCCGTGTCGAACAGCGCAGCTTCCAGCGCGCTCACGGCATCCTGACCGAGGCGTGGAGCCCGCTCGGACGCGGAGGAGCCCTGCTGTCCGATCCCGCGGTGACCGCGATCGCGTCGAAGTATGACAAGTCGCCCGCACAGGTCCTACTGCGCTGGCACATCGAGGAAGGGATCGTTCCCGTCCCGCGCGCCGGCGATGAGAAGCATCTCGCGCAGAACATCGACGTCTTCGATTTCACGCTCAGCTCGGAGGATATGGCGACGCTGAGTGGGCTGGATCAAGGCGAAGAAGCCGCCCGCGACCCGGACGATCCGGCCAACGGGCACTGAGGCCCACGGCGGCGGGTCGGTCGCTCCCGCAGCCACGCTCATCAGCGGCGTGTTCGCGTGCGCAGCGCATCCATGGGCGCTACGACGACCCGGGCCGGTTCACCCCAACAGTTCGGCGAGGCGGATCGCGGCGTCCTGCAGTGACCGCGCTAGGGACTTGACCTTGCCCGGCGGTAACCGCTGCACGGGCGCGGAGGCGTTGATCGCCAGTCGCAGTCCCGACGAGACGTGGACCGGGACCGCGACGCTCGCCACGCCGTCCTCGCTTTCCTGCCGATTCACGGCATAACCGTCCAGTCGTGTCCGAACCAGTTCGGCGACGAGTTCGTCTCGGGAACGTATGGAGTTCGGTGTGACGATCTCGAGCTGCTCGTCCGGGTACAGCCGGAAGAGCTGCTCGTCGCTCAGCTCGGCAAGCAGCGCCTTGCCGGTCGAGGTGCAATGCGCCGGCAGGGTCTTGCCCAGTCTCGAAACCACGCGCACGGCCACATCGGGCTCGGCAACGGCGAGGAATCGGACATGGTTGCCCTCGAGCGTGCCCAGGTGGCAGGTCTCACCGAGGGCGGCGCTGAGGTCCTCGAGGATCGGCTGCGCCAGTCTCGGGACATCCATCCTGCGCAGCACCGAGAAGGCCACCGTCGTCAGCGCCGGGCCAGGGCCGTAAGCCTTGGTCACCGGGTTCTGCCGCACGAAGCCGCGCCATGCCAGCATCGCGAGAAGTCGGTGCGCGGTCGAGGTCGCCACCCCGAGGAGGGCACCGGCGTCCGTGAGCCGCAGCTCGTGCTCCTCACCCAGCAGCAGGATCAGCTTCAGCGCGTTGTCGACCGACTCGATCGGATACTGGGGTGGATCGCCCGGCGACCCGAGCTGTCGATTCTGCACGGCAGAAAGCTTACTTGCAACGTGGGCGCGCTCCTCCTGCACCGCGCGCTCCGATGCCGACCCGACAGGCGGGAGGATCGTCTCCGCGGTGCCACTGCAGCCCGTGCCACCCCACGCCGCCCGCGTGGCTCCCTGTGACGGCCCCGACGGCCCAGGCGCTCTACGGTCGGAGCAGGACCTTCAGGCTGCTGGACGCGTCGCGGGACTGCTCGAAGGCGGCGGCGGCATCGTCGAAGGCGAACTCGTGGGTCGCCAGCGGCGACAGATCGATCCCCTGGGCGTCGGACGCCTGACGATCGACTCGAGGACGGCCTCGTACTCGCGATGAGCGATGGCGAACGACTGCGGGTGCCACAACTGATAGATGTGTAAGCAGCGTTCCGGGTAGGAGTCCACTACCCGCCCCAACGGGATGTCTGCACGCGCGACGCAGCAGCGGAGGAACGCGTGGTGCGCCACCAGCCAGGCGTCCATGTCACCGACTGCCAGCGCCGCATCCATTAGCGTCCCGTACTCGCGCGAAGCGCCGATCTCGGAGCGCAGCATCCGTCCACCGTCCGGCGCGCGCCTAAGGACTCCAGCTGAAGCCGGACACCGTAGAGCTGGTCGACCTCTTCTACGTCCGGGTGATACACCGTCGCTCGGCGATGGTATCGGCCTCGTTTGAGCCTTTCTTCCCGCAGCAAGCGAAACGCCTCGTGCAAATGACCTCCCCGTCGATCCAGGTCTTTCAACTTTCCATCCTGCGTGAGGCGGCAGTGGCGGTGACACTCCACTGCTCGGAAGAGCACTATTTCGCGCTATTGATCCGGACCCCGATGGTCGGAAGCTGTTCAGTGCCGCGTCATCGGCGCAATACGCTGGGAGACGGGGCTTCCTCTGCCCCGGGAGGACACCATGCAACCAGATAACCTCACGGTCACGGCTCGGGTGGCGCGCACAGCCGTCCCCGGGCGGCTGGACGATCTCACCGAGTGGGCGCATGGTTTCACCGGCCGGGCCCAGTCGTTCCCCGGCTACCGGGAGTCGAAGGTCCGAGTCTCGGAACGGCACCGGCGCCAGGTTGTCGTCGAGATCACGTTCGCTTCCCCCCATGACCTCATCCGGTGGGAGGACAGTAAGGAGCGGCAGGCGCACCTGCAACAGGCCGTGCCGCTCACGATCGGGCAGGCCCGTCCACTGACTCCGGACGCCCTCACCGGTGCAATCCCGACGGCCGGTCCCGCGCGCCCGCGGTGGTGGACGGCGATTTTAGTGTGGATCGCGCTGGTACCGCCTGCCATGTTCAACGCCTACTTCATCGCTCCGCTCCTGACCGGCCTGCCGCCGTACCTCCAGATCCTATGTACGACGCCACTGACCGTCGCGTGCGTCATCTGGGTGATGTTGCCTCTATTGCACGCGCTCGAGGAGAGCATCCGCCACTGGCTCGCGTGGCGGCGCGGGCGCTGAGCGTCTGCCCCATTAGGCGCTGTCGCGGCGGGCAAAGCCCTCTCCGCTCCCTCTTGTCAATCTTGCCTACCTTGGTGAGGGGCATGTCGTCGACGGCGATCAGCCGCTCGGGGTGCTTATGCTTAGCCACCCCGGCGGACTCCATGGCGGCGCGGATCCGTTCGAGCCCGAGCGGGCCGCCCTCCTTGAGACTCACGTAGACGCATACCCGCTCGCTGAACACGGGGTCGAGCATCGCGACGGCGGCCGCTAGATCGAAGCTGTCATAGCGGTAGACGAGGTCCTCCACCTCTTCGCACGAAATCTTCTCGCTGCCTCGGTTGATCATGTCGAGATGTAGCCATCCTCGGTGAAGGACCGCGCGTTCGTCTCAGGTGCGCGGTAGCATCCGCGCGGGGTGTAGCGGATCGGTTTCCTGCTCGAGCATAGATCGACGGCTCATCAGATGCCTCCAGAGTTCTTTTCGTCGGTTATGTCGGTGTGGTGATCAGCGGCGGCGCTGGCGCTTGCCGCCCCAGAACGCGCGGACTGCCATGGTGATCGCTTCGTCTTTGGTGAGGCGATCACCACGGGCCGCGGCTTCGTCGCGTGCCTGGTTGATGTACTCGAAGACGTCCGGAGGTAGTCGGAAGGTCGCGGGGTGTTTTTCGATGCGCTGGACATTGTACGGGCCGCGCTTCTTGCCGGTGCGGGGCGACGTGTCACACCCCAATCAGGGCGGCTTCGACGTCGTCATCGGCAACCCACCCTACGTCAACCGGCGCGAGCTCAGCTACCGCATCACCGGCTTCGAGACAGACAACGTCGACGACATCTACGCCTCCTGCTGCGAGCGCTCGGCGCAGATCACGCGCCCGGATGGCCGGCTCAGCCTGATCGTTCCCATCCGCAGCCAGTTCGCCGATCGCGACGAGTCACTGCGGAAGTTCTACGAGCGGCGGTTCGATGCGATCTGGGTGAGCACCTTCCAGGAACGCCCGGCTGCCCTGTTCCAGGTGAAGGTGCGCAGCACGATCATCACCGCCGCCGGGTATGGCAGCGTCTCCGAGCTGCACACGACGCTCACCCACAGCTGGATCGAGGCGTTCCGTCCGCATCTGATGGCGACACTGCGGTATTCGCTTCGGCCCGCCGGCTCGCGGACCCCGAACTGGATGCGCGCCAGCAGCGACGCGATGTTCGAGCTGATCGACACGCTGCTTGCGAAGGGCACGATCTCCTCGACGCCGCTTGTCCGTGTGAGCGACTACTCCGTCGGTTTCAAGAAGACCGCCACGTACTTCCTGAGCACGTACACGGTGCCGCCGGTCACCTACGACAAGACCACGCACGCCACGGTGCCCCTCAACGAGGGGAAGCTGTTCGTTCAGAACCGGAAGGACCAGCTCGCGGCCAGCGCGATCGCGGCGTCGCGGCTGGCGTTCCTGTGGTGGACGTTCACGGGCGACTGCTTCAACGTCACCAAGGGCACGATGTCGCAGATCCCATTCTCCCCGCACGCTTACGGGCAGGACACGTTCGATGCTCTGGTGGAGCTCGGCGAGAGGATCGAGGAGGCGCTGCCGGCCGTGCGCTCCTGGGATCTCAACTCCGGGAAGTACGTGGGCGGGTACGCGATCCCCGAACTGCGTCATCTCACCGGTCAGGCCGACGAGATCATGCTGGAGGCGATCGGCCGCATCGATCTGCTGCCGGAGATCCAGTACGCCCACGCCCGGATGTACAAGAGCACCGGGATTTCCGCGACGACACTGCGAAAGTTGCCGTTCGAGGTCGAGGTGTGACGCGCGACATCCGCACGGGTCCTTTGCCCTCGAGCGACTGCGGAAAGTGTCAAGGCGGGTGAGACAGATTCCGTCAGGCGGTCTGTATGAGGGCCTCCTGTGAGGGCTGGTTGATCCAGGCGGCCTCGGGCAGCTTGGGCGCCTGGGGTCGGCGGTGGC
>NZ_JABUKC010000008.1 GCF_014595885.1 Microcella alkalica
CCCCATCATCGGTGCCGACGTCAGCAACCGTCATCGTCATCTCAGTATTGGTCCGTTCTCGCCCCGTGCAGTGCGAAGGTCAGCAGTGCTGGTGTCTCACCCCATCCTGACGCACAGGGCTCGAGCGGGAGCGCTTGTTCAGTCGCGCGTGGATCTTCGTGGGTCACGAATCAGAGATCCCTCAGCCCGGCGACTACGTGGTGCGGCGAGTGCTCGACGACTCGTTCATCGTGGTGCGCGACGAGAGTGGCTCCGTCAAGGCGATGTTCAACATGTGCCTGCACCGAGGAATGCAGGTGTGCCGGGCGGAAATGGGCAACGCCTCGCACTTCCGCTGCCCGTATCACGGCTGGTCGTACCGCAACGACGGACGAATCGTGGGGCTGCCGTTCCACGAAGAGGCGTACGGTGGCGAGGCTGGCTTCAATCGCAAGGGAGCCCGCCTGCTTCCGGCGCCGAGCCTCGACAGCTACAACGGGTTGATCTTCATCAGCATGGATCCGGATGCGCCACCGCTGATCGACTACCTCGGCGATTTCGCTTTCTATCTCGACTACTACACGAAGCAGAGCTCCTCGGGCATCGAGCTCCGCGGCCCGCAGCGCTGGCGGGTGAAGGCGAACTGGAAGATCGGCGCAGAGAACTTCGCCGGCGACATGTACCACACGCCACAGACCCACACCTCGGTGGTCGAGATCGGCCTCTTCCGCGAACCGAAGGCGGAGAAGCGTAAAGACGGCAACACGTACTGGGCGGGCAACGGCGGAGGCACGACCTACAAGCTTCCGGAGGGAACGCTCGAGGAGCGGCTGCGCTACGTGGGCTACCCCGACGAGATGATCGACCGGATGAAGGAGGTCTGGTCCCAGGACCAGCTCAATGTGATCGGCGAGAACGGCTTCATGATCTCGGCGGCCTCGATCTTCCCGAACATGAGCTTCGTGCACAACTGGCCGAAGGTGGAAGACGGCGACGACGTGCTCCCGTTCATCTCGATCCGTACCTGGCAGCCGATCAGCGAGAACGAGACCGAGGTGCTTTCCTGGTTCGCCGTCGACGCAGCGGCACCGGAGGAGTTCAAGGCTCTGTCGTACAAGGCGTACCTGATGTGCTTCGGCAGCACGGGGATGTTCGAGCAGGACGATGTGGAGAACTGGGTGTCCCTTACGAACACCGCGAAAGGGAATATGGCGCGGCGCTTGCTGCTGAACAGCCGGATGGGCGTGCTGAAAGACGGCAGATTCGTCGTGGAGCCGCTCGGACCGGACGCGTTCTCTGGCCCGGGCGTGGCCCACGTCGGTTACGGAGAGTACAACCAGCGGCATCTGCTCGAGCGCTGGGCGGACTACCTCGAGACGGAGCCGACCGCGCTGATCATCTCGTCGGTGGGGATGCCGGAGGGGCTGTCATGACCGAGGCGCGCTGGGTTCGACTGAAAGAGTCGCCGCTCGGAGCACATACGACCAAAGCCACGCGGGTGGGGAGTTCGTTGTCGTTCTCGGACGGCCTGCATCTGGAGACGCACAGGTGGCTCGTCGAAGAGGCATACATCCTCGACGAGCAGCGGTACGAGGACTGGCTCGACCTCATCGCCGACGATGTGCACTACATCATGCCCGTGCAGGTCACTACCGCGCTCGGCGCCGGGTACTCGACGTCTCCGGGCATGGCGCATTGGGACGAGAACAAGTACTCCCTGAGCCGGCGGGTCGCCCGCTTCCTCACGGAACACGCCTGGACAGAGGATCCGCCCTCCCGGCTCCGTCACTTCGTCACGAACGTGCGCACCTTCGAGAGCGACGTCCCGGGCGAGGTCGTCGTCGATTCTGCGGTGCTTCTTTTCCGCAGTCGCGGCGACGTGCACGAGCCCGCGGTGATCTCGGCCGGCCGCGAAGACGTTCTGCGACGTGTCGGCGGCGGGTTGCAGCTCGCACGCCGAACCATCACGGTCGACGAGTCGGTCTTGCGCACACAGAATCTGGCGATCTTCCTATGAAACTCGAATGGGAAGGCGAAGAGGACGACCGCATCGCGGCCATCGCAGCAGCAGACGAACGTCAGCGGCTCGAAGACCAGCGGGTAGGGGCTCCGATCTCGATCGCCAATGAGTTCTCGGAGATCCGGGTATCTCGCGTGGAGACACGCAACGGCTCCCGGCTCCTGATCGAGTCGCCGCGATCCGGGCAGTGGGTCGCTCTCGATCCGCTCGAGCTCGAGGCGCTGACCTGGCAGACTACGGCGACGTTCTCCGCCATGATCGCCCAACCGTTCGCACCGATGTTCCCTGAGATAACGCCTGAAGAAGCAGGAGAGGAGTGACACATGCCTGTCGTGAAAGCGGATCTCGGGCTCTGTCAGGGCTACGCCAACTGCATCATGGCCGCGGGAGACTATTTCGATCTCGATGACGACGGCGTCGTGATCCTGCTCAGAACAGAGGTCGACGAGGCCGACCGGAAACGGGTCACCGAGGCGGCGAACAGCTGCCCGGTTTCCGCGCTCCGGGTGGAAGACGAATGACGACAGCGATTGTCGGTGCGTCGATCGCGGGGGTACGGGCCGCGCAGGCGCTTCGGGCAGAGGGGTATCGCGGAGACGTTGTGCTCATCGGCTCCGAGCCCGTGCTGCCCTACGACAAGCCGCCGCTGTCGAAGGGATACCTCGTCGGTGCAGGTGCAGCCGAGGTCACGCTCCTCACGGCGGCGGAGGCGCTCGAGCTTAACATCGACCTTCGTCTCGGTGTGCCGGCGGTAGGTCTGGACCGTGCGTTGTCGGAGCTCCGGCTGGCGAATGGACGGCGGGTCGGCTTCGATGACCTCGTGGTGGCGACCGGCGTCCGCGCGCGGCCGTCGCCGTGGGGTGAAGGCGAGGGAATCCATGTGCTGCGGACACTCGACGACGCAGACCGGCTGCGCGCCGAGCTAGTTCCCGATCGCAGGATCATCGTCATCGGAGCGGGCTTCATCGGCGCCGAGGTCGCCGCGACCGCTCTTGGGCTCGGAGTCGATGTCACCCTGGTCTCGGCGACACGCGACCTGATGTCACGCCGGCTCGGTGACGAGATTGGCGCCCTCTTCTCGCAGAAGCACTCCCGGCATGGCGTACATGCGGTTCTCGGACGGACGGTCGCGCAGATCGACGGTGCGAAGGGAGACTTCCGCGTGCTCCTGGATGACGGTTCCGAGCTCCACGGTGATGTCGTCGTCATCGGCATCGGGGCAGTGCCGAACGTCGAATGGCTCGAGGACTCAGGGCTCGAGATCGACGACGGTCTCGTCTGCGACGAATTCCTCACGGCACTCGGCGCCCCGGAAATCCATGCGATCGGCGATGTTGCGCGGTGGCGGCATCCGGTTCGCGGCGATCTCACCCGTCTTGAGCACTGGACGAATGCGGTCGACCAGGCGCGCTGTGTCGCGCACAACATCGCTCATCCCGACGACCGACGCTCATATCTGCCTGTCGAGTATGTCTGGAGTGACCAGTTCAACTGGAAGCTGCACATCGTCGGTCGCACGACGGCAGTCAACCCCGAGATGGTGACGGACCCTCGAACACCCGACCGGATCGCGTCTCTGTACTCTCAGAATGGTCTGTCATTCGACGGGGCAGTGGTACTGAATTGGCCCCGCGCTCTCGTCGAAGTCCGCCGGTCCATCGCAGCGGGATCGTCGCTTTCCGACGTTCGTGTACGACTGGGCCGGCTGCTCGAATCGGCGTCCGGATAGACCTGGACGGGATCGCCTTGCCCTTGATGGCGGCCCTGAGGGCCGGCAGGAACGATACAGTTTCTGTTGTGCAGAGAAATAGAGCAGCCGACGGAGTCGATGCGGCTCCGCAATACCGATCGAGTCGGTCGACAATGCCCTGAAACTCCTGCTCCTGCTCGGTGAGAAGAACGAACTTCGACTGACGGACGCCAGCAAGCACCTGGGTGTCGCGACCTCAACGGCGCATCGCATCCTCGCGATGCTTCAATGGCGAGGATTCGTGCGGCAAGACCCGCGAACGAAGACATACGGGCCAGGGCCGTCGTTGACCACGATCGCCTTCTCGGTGCTGAGAAAGATGGACATCCCGCAGATCGTGCAACCGATCCTCGAGGAACTCAGCCACCAAGCCGGCGAGACGGTTCACCTCGGCACGCTCGACGGCAACTCCACTCGCTTTCTCGCAGTCTCGGAACCGACGACGGCGGTGCGAGTCGCTTCACGGTTGGGCAAGGAGATGCCGGCCCATTGCACCTCCACGGGAAAGGTTCTCCTGGCGCAGCTCCCGCGAGAACAATTGGACCGTCTCTACCCCGACGAGCAACTCTCACAGGTGACTCCGCAGTCGATCCGTACCAAGACCGAGCTCCTCGCACAACTGGATCTTGTCGCGAAGCAGGGCTATGCAACGAACCGGGAGGAGAGCGAGGAGGGCGTGGCCTCGGTGGCCGTGGCCGTTCCCTCGGCGAGCGGGCTGCGGTTGGCGATCAACGCATCTGCCCCGGTGTTCCGCTTGCCTCCCCGCAAGGTGAAGACCCTCGTCGCACTCCTCGATGAGGCAGCCGTACGTCTGGCCGACCTGACCTCCTGAAGGCTCGTCGTCTCTTTCCCCTGCGACCTGGTGCAGGGGTCGTTCGGCGCGTTCTGAAGAGAGCTCGAGCCATGCTGGACTGTTGGCGCCGCGCAAGCTATTGTGTCTTCTAGTTAGCAACAAGTTCTGCTCAGCAGACAAATATGCGAAGAGGATGATCAATGCAGATCGTACTGGTGCACGGCGGATGGGTAGGCGGCTGGGCGTGGGACGGCGTCGCCGACGAATTGCGCAGAATGGGGCACGAGGTGATCGCGCCGACGCTGCGCGGTCTCGAAGACGGTGACGTGGACCGCTCCGGCGTCACGATGAGCATGATGGCGCGCGATCTGATCGATCAGGTAAGAGAGCTCACCCAGCTCGACATCGTGCTCGTCGGTCATAGCGGCGGAGGTCCGCTCATCCAACTCGTCGCTGAGGCGATGCCCGAGCGCATCGGCCGGGTCGTCTTCGTCGACGCCTGGGTGCTGCGCGACGGCGAGAGCATTAACGACGTGCTCCCCGATCCGTTGGTCGCAGCGATGAAGGCGCTTGCGAGTCAGTCCGACGACAACACCATCGCCATGCCGCCTGAGCTCTGGGCCGCGACTATGCAGGACATGTCCCCGTTCGAGCAGCAGCAGCTCGCCGCGCTCGAGCCGAGGCTCGTCCCAGCGCCGGCAGGCTGGTCCGATGAGCCGATCCGCCTCGACCGGTTCTGGGCGAGCAGCATCCCGTCAAGTTATGTGTTCCTCGCTCAGGACCAGACCGTTCCCGCTGAGATCTACCAGGCCGCGGCCGGGCGGCTTGATAGTCCGCGCACGATCGAGATCGACGGAAGCCATTTGGTGATGCTCACGCATCCGGAGAGGCTCGCACGGGCCCTCGACGCCGTCATTGCCTAACAGGCCTGGGGAAGCTA
Organism: Microcella alkalica; assembly: GCF_014595885.1. Classification (GTDB taxonomy): domain Bacteria; phylum Actinomycetota; class Actinomycetes; order Actinomycetales; family Microbacteriaceae; genus Microcella; species Microcella alkaliphila_B. The sequence continues at coordinate 5,483 of NZ_JABUKC010000008.1, forward strand.
TGGATTCGATTTCACGCCCAGACGACGTCGCGCCGATCTCGTACACCGAACTGGCGCCGTCGGGTGCGCCTGCTCGGTGGATCGTCCTCGTGCACGGGGGTGGTGCCTCGAACGAGTACTATCTCGAGACGCCCGACGGCCGACAGGGCTGGGCGGCACGATTCGTATCGCTTGGCTACGGTGTGCTGGTGGTGGACTGGCTGGGGTTGTCCTATGAGGCGGCCCAACACGTCGATGATCGTGCGGCGTCTGCGCGGCTGGACTATGAGAGCGTGTGCCGAGGGATGGGCGTGTTCCTCTCTGGTCTCGGCCGGAACGTCGTGCTGGTCGTGCACTCGATGGCAGGTCCGATTGGCTTCCGCCTCCTAGAGACGCATGGCGATCTCATCGACGGGCTCGTAGCCGTCGCTCCGGGCCCGCCTGGAAATATACAGGCGGTGCCCGAGATCGTGAGGGAGTCCGACCAGGAGGTCTCCATCCGTGGAGCGGCCATCGACTGGACCATCCCGAAGATGGGTTTCTGGGAACCCACAAGCGCCTTCGTGAACGACAAGGCCATCGGACCCAGCCGGCGGTTCCCCCGCGAGTGCATCGAGGTGTTCCGCCGCACCCTTCGGCCGATCCCGGCCCGGATGCTTTATCAGCGTCAGAACATCGGTGGGAGCCAAATGAGGATCGGGCCGACCGACGCGTTCACGAACAAGCCGATTCTCGTCTTCACGGGTGGAGCCGATACCGACCACCCCTCGCAGCTGGATCAGGACATCGTGGCCTGGCTCACCGATCAGGGCGCCGCCGTCACCTTCTGGTCGTCCGAACTGCCTCTTCTCGCTGGGAACGGCCACATGCTGATGGTCGAAGACAATAGCGACGAGATCGCTGACGAGATCGCGCGGTGGATCACGGCGCTCTGACTCGCCACCGTATCGTCCCGGCCATTATTTCAGCCGACCCGACGTCCCCAACAGCGGAGGAGAACGCCAGTCGTTTCCTTCGTGTCACTCGAGGGAACGCTGTGCCAGCTCGTTGCCGACTACGACTTGGTCGATCGGGCCCTTGCTCGAACTCCTCATTTCATACGTCTGGCGATGGACTCAAGGGAGATGTTCGCCGACGGCCGCGTGCAACTCCAGGTCATCGGTGGACAGCTGAGGCGTCTGCCACGACGCATCGAGACGATCGGTTCGCAGCTCGAACGGAACGTTCGGGCTGAGCATAAGGATGTTCCGAGACCTCCAGGAACGCGGATGGATCGGTTCGTTGGTCGGGGAGCTGACGACCACCCTGGTTGGCGTGGCGCTTATCGTCGCTGCGGTGCTACTTTCGGTCTCGGGGGGTGGCCCCCAGCTCGCCCCGACGTCGCACTCCTACCGTTCCTAGGGGCGGGGTGGTCGGCCTCGCGGGCAGGCTCCTCGTGCTGAGGCCGCTGCGCACCTCCTTGATGCGCACCACGCTGATCGCCGGATCCTGGCAAACTATCCCGCGACGCGAATTCGCAGGGGGTGTCGGCGCGACTTTCGATCGACGTACAGTGCCGTCCGTTAACAAACGATCGGTTCGTGCGACCGAACTGTCGAACGCCTGTGCATCGCTGCGGCGAGTTCCTCATGGCGCAGTACCTGGGTTTCGCTTCCGGAAGAAGATTTCACGAACCCCAGCGACACGGTGTTGCGGTGACGTTCGACGAAAGAGAAGAAGGATGGCCCGGCGAATCCCAATCGCGCGAAGTCTCGCCTTCGAAATGACAGAAGCGCTCCTGTGCTCGCGCGTCGGTTACTTCGCACCTTCTAGGTGTGACGTTATCAATTAGGGTGATGACGACCGGTGACGGGTACCGGTACCTGCTGAACTCTGTCGTGTCCGGTGACGGCGACCGCGACGCCTCGTCTGTGTTGACGCGGTATTACGCGGAGGCCGGGACTCCTGGCTCGATGTAGCGCCGAGGGGGTCGCTACTGGTCGGTTCCGACGTTGTGTTCAACCCAGTCGCGCAGATGCTTCAACGGGGCGGCTGCGCTGTGTCCGAGGTCAGTAAGTTCGTACTCCACGCGAGCGGGAACCTCGGGGTAGACGGTGCGAGTGAGCAGGCCGTGGTCTTCCGGAAAGTGTCAAGGCGGGTGAGACAGATTCCGTCAGGCGGTCTGTATGAGGGCCTCCTGTGAGGGCTGGTTGATCCAGGCGGCCTCGGGCAGCTTGGGCGCCTGGGGTCGGCGGTGGC
>NZ_JABUKC010000009.1 GCF_014595885.1 Microcella alkalica
GGTCAGGTGCGCCCGATCCTTGAGAACTCAACAGCGTGCACTAAGTCAATGCCAAATTATCCTCGTCGGTCGACGTTTGTCGGCCGGTTGAGATTCCTTTGGATTGAAATCGAATGTCAGTAGATATTCGGACTTCAGTCAGATCAACTCGCTTCGGCTGCCTTCACGGGTGGCCGGCGCAAATGGATTGCCGCTGGCCTTTCGGGGCTGGTTGGCTGTCGAACATTTACGGAGAGTTTGATCCTGGCTCAGGACGAACGCTGGCGGCGTGCTTAACACATGCAAGTCGAACGGTGAAGGTGGGAGCTTGCTCCTGCTGGATCAGTGGCGAACGGGTGAGTAACACGTGAGTAACCTGCCCTTGACTCTGGGATAAGCGTTGGAAACGACGTCTAATACCGGATACGAGCTTCAGCCGCATGGCTAGGAGTTGGAAAGATTTTTCGGTCAAGGATGGACTCGCGGCCTATCAGCTTGTTGGTGAGGTAATGGCTCACCAAGGCGACGACGGGTAGCCGGCCTGAGAGGGTGACCGGCCACACTGGGACTGAGACACGGCCCAGACTCCTACGGGAGGCAGCAGTGGGGAATATTGCACAATGGGCGCAAGCCTGATGCAGCAACGCCGCGTGAGGGACGACGGCCTTCGGGTTGTAAACCTCTTTTAGCAGGGAAGAAGCGCAAGTGACGGTACCTGCAGAAAAAGCACCGGCTAACTACGTGCCAGCAGCCGCGGTAATACGTAGGGTGCAAGCGTTGTCCGGAATTATTGGGCGTAAAGAGCTCGTAGGCGGTTTGTCGCGTCTGCTGTGAAAACGCGAGGCTCAACCTCGCGCCTGCAGTGGGTACGGGCAGACTAGAGTGCGGTAGGGGAGATTGGAATTCCTGGTGTAGCGGTGGAATGCGCAGATATCAGGAGGAACACCGATGGCGAAGGCAGATCTCTGGGCCGTAACTGACGCTGAGGAGCGAAAGCGTGGGGAGCGAACAGGATTAGATACCCTGGTAGTCCACGCCGTAAACGTTGGGAACTAGATGTAGGGACCATTCCACGGTTTCTGTGTCGCAGCTAACGCATTAAGTTCCCCGCCTGGGGAGTACGGTCGCAAGACTAAAACTCAAAGGAATTGACGGGGGCCCGCACAAGCGGCGGAGCATGCGGATTAATTCGATGCAACGCGAAGAACCTTACCAAGGCTTGACATATAGAGGAAACGGCTGGAAACAGTCGCCCCGCAAGGTCTCTATACAGGTGGTGCATGGTTGTCGTCAGCTCGTGTCGTGAGATGTTGGGTTAAGTCCCGCAACGAGCGCAACCCTCGTCCTATGTTGCCAGCACGTTATGGTGGGAACTCATGGGAGACTGCCGGGGTCAACTCGGAGGAAGGTGGGGATGACGTCAAATCATCATGCCCCTTATGTCTTGGGCTTCACGCATGCTACAATGGCCGGTACAAAGGGCTGCGATACCGCGAGGTGGAGCGAATCCCAAAAAGCCGGTCTCAGTTCGGATTGGGGTCTGCAACTCGACCCCATGAAGTTGGAGTCGCTAGTAATCGTGAATCAGCAACGTCACGGTGAATACGTTCCCGGGCCTTGTACACACCGCCCGTCAAGTCATGAAAGTCGGTAACACCCGAAGCCAGTGGCCCAACCGTAAGGAGGGAGCTGTCGAAGGTGGGATCGGTGATTAGGACTAAGTCGTAACAAGGTAGCCGTACCGGAAGGTGCGGCTGGATCACCTCCTTTCTAAGGAGCATCTGCTGTCGGCTCTCGGGTCGTGCAGCCAGAACCCAGATCGGAAGCGAACGTCTTCCGCTGGGAGCTCATGGGTGGAACATTGATTTGGGTCGCAGGCGTCCAGCCGGCGTGTCAGTACGACTCCTTCGGGAGTCTGGAACGCACACCGGGTGGCAGCAGGCGACATGCACGCTGTTGGGTCCTGAGGGACCGGGCACCGCAAGGGTGCTGCGAGAGCTGCAAGGCTCGAGCAGTGTCGGGCGGGGGCTGGTTTCTCGGACTTCTGAGCTGAGGCGCGATGCGCCAGGGCAGGGAGTGCCGACCGTATGTTGAGAACTACACAGTGGACGCGAGCATCTTAGAAGCCGCCGGCTCTTGCAGCTGGTGGTTTTGAAGATCACCCGATCGAAAGATCGGGATAGATCATTGGTCAGCGTCGTCGCAAGACGGCGCCGATCGATTCTTCATACTCATGTAGTCAAGTTTCTAAGAGCAAACGGTGGATGCCTTGGCATCTGGAGCCGAAGAAGGACGTAGCAATCTGCGATAAGCCTCGGGGAGCTGATAAGCGAGCTGTGAGCCGAGGATGTCCGAATGGGGAAACCCCGCTGGGCGGCGTGCCGACCTAGTGACTCCCGCCTGAATATATAGGGCGGGTAGAGGGAACGTGGGGAAGTGAAACATCTCAGTACCCACAGGAAGAGAAAACAACAGTGATTCCGTCAGTAGTGGCGAGCGAACGCGGATCAGGCTAAACCGATCATGTGTGATAGCCGGCAGGCGTTGCATGGTCGGGGTTGTGGGACTCTCCTGCTGTTCTGCCGAGCAGCAAGGGTGACAGAGCGGTATAGACGAATGGTCTTGAAAGGCCAGCCATAGAGGGTGCCAGCCCTGTAGTCGAAATGCTGTGATGGCCCGGAGAGGATCCCAAGTAGCACGGGGCCCGAGAAATCCCGTGTGAATCTGTCAGGACCACCTGATAAGCCTAAATACTCCCAGATGACCGATAGCGGACAAGTACCGTGAGGGAAAGGTGAAAAGTACCCCGGGAGGGGAGTGAAATAGTACCTGAAACCGTTTGCTTACAATCCGTCGGAGCAGCCCTAGTAGCTGTGACGGCGTGCCTTTTGAAGAATGAGCCTGCGAGTTAGCGATATGTGGCGAGGTTAACCCGTGTGGGGTAGCCGTAGCGAAAGCGAGTCTGAATAGGGCGGTTCAGTCGCATGTCCTAGACCCGAAGCGAAGTGATCTATCCATGGCCAGGTTGAAGCGACGGTAAGACGTCGTGGAGGACCGAACCCACTTAGGTTGAAAACTGAGGGGATGAGCTGTGGATAGGGGTGAAAGGCCAATCAAACTTCGTGATAGCTGGTTCTCTCCGAAATGCATTTAGGTGCAGCGTTGCGTGTTTCTTGCCGGAGGTAGAGCTACTGGATGGCCGATGGGCCCCACAAGGTTACTGACGTCAGCCAAACTCCGAATGCCGGTAAGTGAGAGCGCAGCAGTGAGACAGTGGGGGATAAGCTTCATTGTCGAGAGGGAAACAACCCAGACTACCGACTAAGGTCCCTAAGCGTGTGCTAAGTGGGAAAGGATGTGGAGTTGCACAGACAACCAGGAGGTTGGCTTAGAAGCAGCCACCCTTGAAAGAGTGCGTAATAGCTCACTGGTCAAGTGATTCCGCGCCGACAATGTAACGGGGCTCAAGCACACCACCGAAGTCGTAGGATTCGCATAATAGGTAGGCCTTCGTGGTCCAGCCGTGCGGATCGGTAGGAGAGCGTCGTGTGGGCAGTGAAGCGGCGGTGGAAACCAGCCGTGGAGGCCACACGAGTGAGAATGCAGGCATGAGTAGCGAAAGACGGGTGAGAAACCCGTCCTCCGAAAGACCAAGGGTTCCAGGGCCAGGTTAATCCGCCCTGGGTAAGTCGGGACCTAAGGCGAGGCCGACAGGCGTAGTCGATGGACAACGGGTTGATATTCCCGTACTGACGAAGAACCGCCCAAGCTAATCCAGTGACGCTAAGTGTCCGAATCCCTCTGATGGATCCCTTCGGGGTGAAGCGTTGGGGCTAGCACACGACCCTATGCTGGTGCGGCTAGCGTATTAACAGGTGTGACGCAGGAAGGTAGCTGGGCCGGGCGATGGTTGTCCCGGTGTAAGGATGTAGGGCGAGGGATAGGCAAATCCGTTCCTCACGTAGCCTGAGACCCGATGCATAGCCCTCACGGGCGAATTCAGTGATCCTATGCTGCCGAGAAAAGCATCGACGCGAGGTTCTAGTCACCCGTACCCCAAACCGACTCAGGTGGTCAGGTAGAGAATACCGAGGAGATCGAGAGAATCGTGGTTAAGGAACTCGGCAAAATGCCCCCGTAACTTCGGGAGAAGGGGGGCCGGATGCGTGAAGGCACTTGCTGCTGGAGCGTTGAAGGCCGCAGAGACCAGTGGGAAGCGACTGTTTACTAAAAACACAGGTCCGTGCCAAGTCGCAAGACGATGTATACGGACTGACGCCTGCCCGGTGCTGGAAGGTTAAGAGGAGTGGTTAGCGCAAGCGAAGCTACGAATTTAAGCCCCAGTAAACGGCGGTGGTAACTATAACCATCCTAAGGTAGCGAAATTCCTTGTCGGGTAAGTTCCGACCTGCACGAATGGCGTAACGACTTCCCAGCTGTCTCAACCGCGAACTCGGCGAAATTGCACTACGAGTAAAGATGCTCGTTACGCGCAGCAGGACGGAAAGACCCCGTGACCTTTACTACAGCTTGGTATTGGTGTTCGGTGTGGCTTGTGTAGGATAGGTGGGAGACTGTGAAGCTGGCACGCTAGTGTCGGTGGAGTCGTTGTTGAAATACCACTCTGGTCACTCTGGATGTCTAACTTAGGACCGTAATCCGGTTCAGGGACAGTGCCTGGTGGGTAGTTTAACTGGGGCGGTTGCCTCCCAAAAAGTAACGGAGGCGCCCAAAGGTTCCCTCAACCTGGTTGGCAATCAGGTGTCGAGTGTAAGTGCACAAGGGAGCTTGACTGTGAGACTGACAGGTCGAGCAGGGACGAAAGTCGGGACTAGTGATCCGGCAGTGGCTTGTGGAAGCGCTGTCGCTCAACGGATAAAAGGTACCTCGGGGATAACAGGCTGATCTTGCCCAAGAGTCCATATCGACGGCATGGTTTGGCACCTCGATGTCGGCTCGTCGCATCCTGGGGCTGGAGTAGGTCCCAAGGGTTGGGCTGTTCGCCCATTAAAGCGGTACGCGAGCTGGGTTTAGAACGTCGTGAGACAGTTCGGTCCCTATCCGCTGCGCGCGTAGGAAGTTTGAGAGGATCTGACCCTAGTACGAGAGGACCGGGTTGGACGAACCTCTGGTGTGTCAGTTGTTCCGCCAGGAGCACCGCTGATTAGCTACGTTCGGGATGGATAACCGCTGAAAGCATCTAAGCGGGAAGCCGGCCTCAAGATGAGACTTCCATGCCCCTTGTGGGTGAGAGGCTCCCAGCCAGACGACTGGGTTGATAGGCAGGATGTGGAAGAGGGGACTAACGACCCTTGCAGCTGACCTGTACTAATAAGCCGATGACTTGACAACACCCCCACCTCTTGTGGGTGGGTGAGTATGCGCTCGCGTCCACTTTGTGGTTCCCGATCGACGGTCGGTGAACTACGCATATCGAACACCAGATCCCTCGATTGTTGAGGGGGAGCGTGTTCGTCGTAGACTGATTGATAGATCAATAGTGTTTCGGCGGCCATAGCGAAGGGGAAACGCCCGGTTACATTCCGAACCCGGAAGCTAAGACCTTCTGCGCCGATGGTACTGCGAGGGCGACCTCGTGGGAGAGTAGGACACCGCCGGACTTCTTT
>NZ_JABUKC010000010.1 GCF_014595885.1 Microcella alkalica
CCCCATCATCGGTGCCGACGTCAGCAACCGTCATCGTCATCTCAGTATTGGTCCGTTCTCGCCCCGTGCAGTGCGAAGGTCAGCAGTGCTGGTGTCTCACCCCATCCTGACGCACAGGGAAGAGCTGATTGTCCACGCCCACGCCCCTTTCAGCGTCACTGCTTTCCAGAATTGCTTTCTGTCGGATGGTTGCTTTATAGGACAAGGGCGGATGTCGCGTCAATCCGTGCATCGCCGCATGACGCCGCGGGATCGGGACGCTGCTCGAGCCATTGGCGGCACACGCGAAGCAATCGGTCGTGTTTCATGAGCGGCTAGGCTCGCTGCTGTGCCGAAACGAAATCCTCGGTCGTCGCCGGGCGACCCGCCCCAGTATCCGATCGAGTCAGTAGATAACGCGCTGAAACTCATCCTGCTGCTCGGCGAGCAGCAGGAGTTCCGGCTCACTGAAGCAGGCACTCACCTCGGCGTGGCCAGTTCGACAGCCCATCGACTGCTCGCCATGTTGAGTTGGCGTGGTTTCGTACGGCAGAATCCCGCAACCAAGATGTACGGACCTGGCCCCGCGTTGACGACCGTCGCCTTCTCGGTTCTCCGTCGGATGGACATCCCACGTCTGGCACAGCCCATCCTGGAGGACGTCAGCACCTCGCTCGGGGAGACCTGTCACCTGGGCACGCTCGAAGGCGATCGCATTCGATTCCTTGCTGTTGCTGAACCAGACGTCGCGGTGCGCGTCGCCTCGCGCCTCGGAAAGTCGTATCCGGCGCACTGCACATCGACCGGCAAGGCTCTGCTTGCCGAACTCAGCGACGAACAGTTTCTTCGTCTGTACCCGAACGAACAGCTCGAAGCCATCACCGAAAACTCACTGACCACGCGCGCTGCGCTCACCGAGCAACTGTCAAAGACACGCCTCGACGGTTATGCCGTGAATCGTCAAGAAAGTGAGGAGGGAGTCGCGAGCGTGGCAGTCGCCGTGCCCGTCTCCTCTGGTCTGCGACTCGCGATCAACGCCTCCGCCCCGGTGCACCGCCTTCCGGCCCGGAAGACGAAGCTGATGGACCCGCAAGGCCCGTTCGCGCCGGCCGACGCGATGGCCCCAGAGAACCAATGCGGCAAGGGCGATCCGCTGCCCTACAAGCAGCCCCCGGAAGGGCTGTTCCCCGACGTCCGGGAAGCGAACACCGACACGGATTAGGGGGTGTCGACTGTCGGTAGGTCGTCCCATAATTGAGGCAACGTCGCACCCCCCAGCGACGGGGACACAAGAAGGGCCGCGCTCCCCGAGCGCGGCCCTTCTTCCTGTCTGATCGCCCGTTCAGCGGCTCTGTTCGTTGCGCTGCACCTGGACACCACGGCCGCGCGCCTTGCGTGCCTTCGGTGCCTTGGTCGGGCCGCCCGCGGCCACCGCGGCGGTGGCCGGCTTTGCCTGGCTCACGTCGGCCCGCATCCTGGTCGCGATGACCTCCTGGTCGATGCCTTTGCTCTCCAAGTCCGCCGCGGTGGACGCGCGGCGCTCGGAGCTGTCGTAGGCGGTCGCGCTATCGCCCCGGGCAGCGTCGGCCGCCGCGGTGCGGTCCTCCGCCTCAGCCTGCGCTCGAGTACGCTCCTCCGGGTCGGGCTCGTACTCGGCCGCAGCACGGGCCTGTTCTGCCAGCCGGTCTTGCTGGTCAGCCTGGGTGAGGAGCTGCTGGGCCTCGACGCTCTCGGCCGCGGAGCGCTCCCGCTCGACGTCGGCCTGCGCGCGCTCCTGCTCGGCACGCTCGACGGCCGCCCGCACAGCGCCGGCATCGGCGCCCGTCGCGGTCGCGTCGACGCCGTAACGGGTGCGCAGCTCGTCCCGCATGCGCTCCTCGGCGCGCGCGGCCTCGGGGTCCTCTTGTGACCATGCGCGCGCGGTCTGGTAGGTGCGCCCGATCTGTTCGGGCGTGGACTGTTCCCACCACTCGCCGCGATACACGTTCGCGTACTCGGTGCGGGCCGCGCGCTGCTCGGCCTCGAACCGTGACCGAAGCTCCCGCGCCTCGCGTTCGCTCGCAGCCTGTGCTCGCCGCAGCGCGTCCTCCCGGGCGCGGGCGATGCGTTCGCCCACCTGACCCGCAGCGGTCACCATGACCCTGAGCTGGCCCTCGAACGCCTCCGCGATCCCGTCGCTTTCCTCGGCCATGATCGGCCCCCCTTCCTATCGTTCCGGGCCGCGCTCTGCGCCCGGTCCTGTCCTCTGACGTGGCTTCGTCGGCTCGATGTTGTTCGGTACCGGCGACGTCGCCGCGGTGGCCGGCTGTGCCTGCCCGGCGCGGAGCCGGTCGAGCATCGCCTGTGTCTCGGCGTCCAGCGCGGGAGCCGGCTGAGCGGCCGTTGACGTCGACGCCGCGGTGACCGCCGGCATTGCGTCCCGTACGCGCGTCAGGCGCGCCCGGACGTCCTCGGCCAGGAGTCGAGCCTGCCGCTCCTGCTGGGCGGCCTGCGCGGCCTCGTAGACTGCCTGCGTGAGCCGGAGGAGCTGCCGGATCATCGCGGCCTGCGCCACTGTTCCCTGGCCTCCACGGGCGGCGCTGGCAAGCAGCATCGCCGCGCCGGAGATGGCGGTCGTCCCCGCCCGGTGCGGGCGCACAGTGCGAGTGTAGGTCTGTGCCGATCGGGACAGCGCCTCCGACGCCGCGGCGAGGTCGCCGGGTGTCTCCTCGGTGGCGTTCGACCAGGCCGCGAATGCGCCTGCCGTCTGTCGTGCCACCGTGGCCCAGGTGTCCCGATCATCGACCGGGACCGACCGCAGTCGATCGACGAGCTCGCGCAACTCCTCGTTGCGCCGGCCCCACAGCTCGGGGTCCGGTTCCTTCGTCTCGGCGCCGGGCGCGACCACGCGGCGGCCGCGCTTCGCCGCGTTCCACTCGGCCGCCGCGTCGGTCGCTCCGGTCGGGGTGTCCGGCCACCCGTCGCGCAGCCGCGGCAGCGTCAGGTCGCGGCCAAGATGCCCGCCGCCGTACCAAATCGGACGCTCGCCGGCCGTGGGTCGCTCGGCCACGGAGTAGCCAGTGATGACGTCCGTTCGGCCGTCCGCGTAGCGGGGACGAACGAGCAACCCGGCGCGGCGCATGCGGCGCACGAACTCGGCTTCGTCGCTGGCCGCGGTGGCGCAGCCTCGCACCTTCAACGCAAGGAGGTAGCGCGGCTGATCGGTGCGCAGTTCGGCCGTGATTCGCGCCTGTCGGTCTGCTCCGTTCAGGTGCTCCCAGCGGGGCGCGTCCTCGCCCATCTGCGGCCGGGTGCGCTCGTACTTCGCGCGTGCCCGCGACCGCGCCTGCGCCTCCCGCTCGGCCGGGTCATAGCCGCGGGTCGAGCGCTCAGCGCGTACCGATTCCAGCTGCTCCAATCCGTACTTGACTTCCAGCGCCCGGGTGGCGACCTGGGCGCGGTGAAAGTCGTTGTGGATCGACGCCTTGGTGCCGTCCTCCCGGACGAGGTTCACGGCGATGTGGATGTGGTCGTTCCCGTTCGACGAGACGCCGTGACGGACCGCAACCCACCGGCACGGCGCCTTCGTGTCCTCGTTGCTGTCGAACTCCATCGCCGCGATGAAGTCGTTCGCGATCTTCCCCCAGTCCTCATCCGTGAGCATGCCTTCCTCGGCGCGCAGCGACAGGGAGCAATGCCATACGTGACCGCCGGGAACCTCGACGCCGAACGCGGTTCGCGGCTTGTCGAGATGACGCGCGATCGACAGTGCCGCATCCCGCCCAAGCTCCGCGTCATCGTGCCACGCCATCAGTGCCGGATCGCCCGCGACCAGGTGCGGATCGGTGTGCTCGTTCGACCGGCCCGGCCCGGTGAGGTAGGTCATCAGTCCCGACATGCGATCGCCGCGGACGACGTTCGGCATCACGACGATGCACCGCTCAGCTCGTCGACAAATAAGTCGATCCGATCGGCTACCTCGCGCACCTTGCGCAGCGTCGCCACCATCTCGGCCTGCACGTCACCGGTCGCGTTGGTCGCCTTCGCCATCTGGTTCACGTTGTTCGCGATCGTCGCCAACAGTCGGTGCGTTGAGAACATCTGCGCGATGACCTCGTGCCGAACCGATGCATTGGACGCGGCAGCCGCAGCCCCTCCGGCCAGAGCCGAGTCCACCAGCAGCTTGGGAACGCTCACCTTGTACTGCAAGGCCAGCGCAAGAAGCTGTCCCTCCTCCTCGGGAGTGACGCGCACAACATGGCGGTGCTGGCGGCCGCCCTCGACGCGACGACGGCGTGCCTGCCTGCGGGGCTCCTGCCTGGAGTCCCGCGGGGTGGTGGTCTTTCGGGCCCGCGGCGTCGTGACCGCGACGGGGTGAGCCATCGTGCGATGGTCAGTGAGAACGACCAAGAACTCACACAGAAAGACGACACCGC
>NZ_JABUKC010000011.1 GCF_014595885.1 Microcella alkalica
GCTCGTGCAGGCGAAGTGGGTGAGCTCGGCGATGTGCCCGAGGCCGAGCTCGGCCAGGCGCTCGCGCACGTGGTACTCGACGGCCTTGACGTCGTGTCGCGTGACGGCCTCGCGGCGGGGAAGCCTCCAGGTGAGCGGGCGTCCCTGGACGACGATGTGATCGGCGACCTCCTCCAGCACGGCGGGCTCGGGCTGGATGTCCCCGGGGGGAGCGGGTGCCAGCGCGACTAGGGCGATCAGTGAATCCCGATGGTGGAAAGCGACCCGATAACCGAAAGCGGCGGACATGGAGTGGACCACGAGGACGACCGGGCCGCCGAGCGCAGCGATTAGCTCCACGATCGCGCCGGCGACCGCCGCCCCATCCAGCCGCGTGTCGGGGTCCCATGCGCCGCCAGCCGACAACCCAGGCCACGTCATCACGACCGCGCGGTATCCGGCTTCGGCGAGACGGGGCGCCCACCCGGGTCGCCCGCCGATCGCTCGACTCCAGCCATCGGGGCCCACCCCCCCGCCGTGAACGAGCAGCACCGTCGCACGGGCGGGGCCGCCGGGCAGCCATTCGGCGTAAGCGACGGTCCCAGCGGAAGTCGCGAAAGAGCGAAACGTCGTCACGACATAACGGAGACGATGGCTGCTGCCAGCTCCACCGGGCGCGTCAACATGGCCATGTGGCTCCCCGGCGAGCTCGCGGTCGTCGGGTTCGTGAGCCGGTCTGCTGATGCGCGGTACAACTCCTGCGGCACAGCCCGATCCTCTTGCAGGAAGATGTAGCCGCTCGGCACGTCACCGGTGCCGGCCGACCGAAGACGGATCGGCTCGTCGAGCCAACCGCCAGGCGACGGCACCAGACGGGGCTCGACCTGCGCGTGAAGCTCCTCCGATCCGTCCTGCAAGAAAGCCGTCATGAATAGCTGCGGCGGGATCGGCACGCTCTGGTCGGGCGAGGATGCGGCTGTGCCACGGGCGAAATTCGCCAACTCGGCGGGGAGGATCGCATTGATCGACTCGCCGTCGGCGAGTACCCACGCGTCGATGAAGATCGCCTGCTCCACCTGCTCCGGCATCGCCTCAGCTACGAGCTGGATGATCGGGCCGCCGCCACTGTGGCCGACTACGACGAACCGGTCCCACCCCTTGTCGGCGATCCGGCCGATGAGATTGTCCGCCATGGTCGAGAGCGTGACACCTGCACGGTCGTCGTTGTCACCGAGACCCTGCAAGGTTGGGGCCCATACCTCGTGGCCTGCCTTCGTGAGCTCAGCGACAACGCCGTCCCACGCCCAACCACCCTGCCAACCTCCATGAACCAAGACGATGCGCATTCTGGAACTCCTTTGTTCACCGACGGCGGGTTCCGTCGGATGGACTCCCACTCTACCTAGCAGAATCTGTGCAGAACAACAGTCCTGCTCGATCCCTTCAGAAAGGGTCATTCGTACTCGTCGAGCTTCCGGAGGACGGTCTATCTGAGCGGCGTCTCACGGAGGTCCTGCAGCATGATCGCCCGGTTCAGGGGCGAGCTGCTTTGCGGGACCTCTCTGGCCAGCATGACCGCCACTGTGCTGAGCAGGGTGCCGGTGACCCAACGCTGCCATTTGATCCACGTGGGTCGCGTCGACACGAATCCGGAGATTGTGCCGGCGCCCAGCACGATGAGGGAGTTGACGATCATGCTGACGATGATCTGAACTTCGCCGAGAACGAATCCCTGAGCGGTCGTGTTTCCCTGCCCGTGATCTATGAACTGCGGGATGATCGCGAGGTACATGACGGCGGCCTTGGGGTTGAGCAGGTTGGTGACGAGCCCCATCCGGAACAGCTTCAACCGGGAGTCGCGCGCGAGAGATTGTGCCTCGAATAGCCCCTTGCCGTCGGGGCGCAGCGTTGCGGACGCCAGCCACGCGAAATAGAGCACTCCAGCGGCGTTCAGGTCGATGTAGAGCCAAGGCACGGCGACGAATACGATGCCGAGCCCCAGGTTGGCCATCGTTAACACACTCTAGGTCGATCTGCCTGCCGCAAGCGGGCATCTGAGTTGAGTCGGGCCAACTGTAGGAAAATGCCATTTCGCGTGGAATCCTGGCCCTGAAACCGTTGTCAACTACCGTGGAATCGCGAGGGTTTCATGTCATCTCAAGCGGGAACCTACACGCCGATGCCGGTGCGCGCGCTCGTGCGCAGAGTTCGCACGGCCGGCGCGGCCTAGGCTGGAGCCATGACCGAGCTCGACCCCGCCCGCGACGACGCGTCGGAAGTCGGTGCACCCGCCGGCGATCCGGTCGAGGCCGGTGCGCTGCGCGCCGCGATGATCGCGCGGGCCCTGCCCGCGATCGGCGTCGGCCTCGGCATCACCTTCACTGCCGACCACTCCTCCCGCCTCGGCCTGCTCGCCCTCGGCGTGCTCGGCCTCGCGAGCGCCGTCGCCCTCATCGGCGGCGCGCTGCGGCTGCCGCGCGGTGAGGCGCTGCGCGACCTCCACCTCGGCCTCGGCGTCGGCGCCGGACTCGCCGGAACCATCGCCCTCGTGCTGCCGGGCACGCGTCTGAGCTTCCTGCTGCTGATCCTCGGCGCGTGGGCGACCATCGCCGGGGCGCTCGAGCTCGTGTGGGGGCTGCGGCACCGCCGCGGCGCGGCGGGCGCGCGGGCCGGTGCCGGGCATCCGGTCGCCCGCGACGCCCTCGTCGTCGGCGCCGGCACGCTCGGTCTCGCCCTCGTGATCGCCCTCATCAGCGACCCCGTCTCGGCCGTCGGCTTCCTCGGCGCCTACGGCGTCGTCGTCGGCGTCTTCCTCGTCATCGCCGCCCTCAGCCTGCCGCGCGGCACCGCTTCGAAGGAGCACTCCCCCTCATGACCGAACCCCGTCGCCGCGAGCGCCTGCGCCCGGCCGAGCTCATCGGCTTCGCCGGCATCATCGCCCTCTTCGCGGGCGGCGTCATCTTCATGGTGACGCGCGATCTCGCCTTCGCGGCGATCGTGCTCGGCGCGACCTTCGTCATCGACCTCATCGTCGTGTCGATGCTCATGCTGGCGATCACGCCCAACAAGCCCATGGACGGCGAGCTGCCGCCGAACACCCCCCACGACTGAGCGGATGCCCGGCGCGGGTCGCCCGCGTCAGCGCGCGACGCGCCGCGCGAGCTCGCCCGCGAGACCGGCGTAGCCCGCTGGGGTCAGTTCGCGCAGCCGCGCCTTCGCGGCGTCCGAGATGTCGAGGCCGTCGACGAAGGCCCGCAGCTCGTCGCCGCCGACGCGGTGGCCGCGCGTGAGCTCCTTCAGCAGCGCGTACGGATCCTCGATCGAGCTGCGACCGGCGGTCACCTCGGCGCGGATCACCGTCTGGATGGCCTCGCCGAGCACCTCCCAGTTGCCGTCGAGGTCGCGAGCCAGGGCATCCCGATCGAGGTCGATCTCGCCGAGGCCCTTGAG
>NZ_JABUKC010000012.1 GCF_014595885.1 Microcella alkalica
CCCTACACGACCTCACTATAGGGTCTTGGCACTAGGAGCCGATGAAGGACGGGACGAACACCGATATGCTTCGGGGAGCTGTAAGCAAGCTTTGATCCGGAGATTTCCGAATGGGGAAACCCACCACTCGTAATGGAGTGGTATCCATATCTGAATTCATAGGATATGAGAAGGCAGACCCGGGGAACTGAAACATCTAAGTACCCGGAGGAAGAGAAAGCAAATGCGATTCCCTGAGTAGCGGCGAGCGAAACGGGATTAGCCCAAACCAAGAGGCTTGCCTCTTGGGGTTGTAGGACACTCTGTACGGAGTTACAAAGGAACGAGGTAGATGAAGAGGTCTGGAAAGGCCCGCCATAGGAGGTAACAGCCCTGTAGTCAAAACTTCGTTCTCTCCTGAGTGGATCCTGAGTACGGCGGAACACGTGAAATTCCGTCGGAATCCGGGAGGACCATCTCCCAAGGCTAAATACTCCCTAGTGACCGATAGTGAACCAGTACCGTGAGGGAAAGGTGAAAAGCACCCCGGAAGGGGAGTGAAAGAGATCCTGAAACCGTGTGCCTACAAGTAGTCAGAGCCCGTTAACGGGTGATGGCGTGCCTTTTGTAGAATGAACCGGCGAGTTACGATCCCGTGCAAGGTTAAGCAGAAGATGCGGAGCCGCAGCGAAAGCGAGTCTGAATAGGGCGCATGAGTACGTGGTCGTAGACCCGAAACCAGGTGATCTACCCATGTCCAGGGTGAAGTTCAGGTAACACTGAATGGAGGCCCGAACCCACGCACGTTGAAAAGTGCGGGGATGAGGTGTGGGTAGGGGTGAAATGCCAATCGAACCTGGAGATAGCTGGTTCTCTCCGAAATAGCTTTAGGGCTAGCCTCAAGGTAAGAGTCTTGGAGGTAGAGCACTGATTGGACTAGGGGCCCCTACCGGGTTACCGAATTCAGTCAAACTCCGAATGCCAATGACTTATCCTTGGGAGTCAGACTGCGAGTGATAAGATCCGTAGTCGAAAGGGAAACAGCCCAGACCGCCAGCTAAGGTCCCAAAGTATACGTTAAGTGGAAAAGGATGTGGAGTTGCTTAGACAACCAGGATGTTGGCTTAGAAGCAGCCACCATTTAAAGAGTGCGTAATAGCTCACTGGTCGAGTGACTCTGCGCCGAAAATGTACCGGGGCTAAACGTATCACCGAAGCTGCGGACTGTTCTTCGAACAGTGGTAGGAGAGCGTTCTAAGGGCTGTGAAGCCAGACCGGAAGGACTGGTGGAGCGCTTAGAAGTGAGAATGCCGGTATGAGTAGCGAAAGAGGGGTGAGAATCCCCTCCACCGAATGCCTAAGGTTTCCTGAGGAAGGCTCGTCCGCTCAGGGTTAGTCGGGACCTAAGCCGAGGCCGAAAGGCGTAGGCGATGGACAACAGGTTGATATTCCTGTACCACCTCCTCACCATTTGAGCAATGGGGGGACGCAGGAGGATAGGGTAAGCGCGGTATTGGATATCCGCGTCCAAGCAGTT
>NZ_JABUKC010000013.1 GCF_014595885.1 Microcella alkalica
CGGAAAGTGTCAAGGCGGGTGAGACAGATTCCGTCAGGCGGTCTGTATGAGGGCCTCCTGTGAGGGCTGGTTGATCCAGGCGGCCTCGGGCAGCTTGGGCGCCTGGGGTCGGCGGTGGCCGAAGCGCTCGGGACGGGCGGCGTAGGCCGCGTCCAGGGTGGCCTGGCGCTGGGCGCGGACCTGCCCGGCGGTGCCGAAGTGGACGCTGGCGGGGGTGTGCAGCCCGATCCCGCAGTGGCGGTGCTCGTGGTTGTAGTAGGCGAAGAACTGCTCGGCGAACGCGCCGGCGTCGGCCAGGGACCCGAAGCGCTCGGGGAAGACCGGGGCGTACTTCAGCGTCTTGAACGCCGCCTCGCTGTAAGGGTTGTCGTTCGACACGTGCGGGCGGGAGTGCGACCTGGCCACCCCGAGGTCGACGAGCAGCTGAGCGACCGGTTTGGAGGTCATCGAGGTCCCGCGGTCGGCGTGGATCGCCTCCGGCACGCCATGGATGCCCATGGCGTGCTCGAGCAGGTTCTTGGCGATCTCGGCGTCCTCGCGGGCCGCGATGGTCCAGCCCACGACGAACCTGGAGAAGATGTCGAGCACGACGTACAGGTCGTAGTACACGCCCCGCTCCGGCCCCTTGAGCTTTGTGATGTCCCAACTCCACACCTGCCCCGGCGCCGTCGCGACGAGCTCGGGCCGGGTCCGGGGCGGGTGGCTCGCCTGCCGGCGCCGTTCCCCGGCCATGTCGTGCTCGCGCAGGATCCGGTGCATCGTGGACATCGAGCACAGGTAGGTGCCCTCGTCCAGCAGCGTGGCCCAGACCTGGGCGACCGACTTGTCCGCGAACCGCTGGCTGGTCAACACGGCCAGCACGTGGGCCCGCTCGGCGGCGGACAGCTTGTTCGCCGGTGCCGGCCGCGGTGTCCGTGGACGTGGCGGTGGCGGGTTCTTGGCCCGGTAGTGACTGGCGCGGGAGCGACCCAGCAGCGCGCACGCAGCCGCGGTGCCGACGTGCTCGGCCAGCCCGTCGACGGCCGGGTTGATCACCGCGGCGACCGCGGCGGCTTGTCCGCGCTCTCGGAGAGCGTCTCCAAGAGCGCGTGTGCTTTTCCCATCAGGTCCAGCGCCGCCCTGGTCTTGGCCAGCTCGGCCTCGGCCTTCTCCGCCCGGGCCCGTAGCGCCTGCAGCTCCCGCTCGCGCCGGTCCCGCGGCTTGCTGCCCAGCCCGGACAGCGAGCCGGCGGCCGCGGCCTTGCGCCACTCGATGATGTGGGAGGTGTACAGGCCCTCCCGGCGCAGGATCTCCCCACGCCCAGAGCGGTCCGCGGCGTCGTACTCGGCCAGGATCGCCGCTTTGAACTCGGCGGTGAACGTCCGCCTCTTGGGCCGGTCAGCACGAGGAGCCATAGCCCCATCATCGGTGCCGACGTCAGCAACCGTCATCGTCATCTCAGTATTGGTCCGTTCTCGCCCCGTGCAGTGCGAAGGTCAGCAGTGCTGGTGTCTCACCCCATCCTGACGCACAGGG
>NZ_JABUKC010000014.1 GCF_014595885.1 Microcella alkalica
CCTGGAGTCCCGCGGGGTGGTGGTCTTTCGGGCCCGCGGCGTCGTGACCGCGACGGGGTGAGCCATCGTGCGATGGTCAGTGAGAACGACCAAGAACTCACACAGAAAGACGACACCGCACGATGGCTCTTGACCAGTCTGCCCTCCTCGAGCTGCTCGGGGAACTGAAGCTCACCGGCACCACCGACCGCATCCGAGCCGCGACCGAGCGGCTCTACCAGGAGCTGATCGACGCGGAGACAGCCGCATTCATCGGCGCCGCCCCCTACGAGCGCACGAGCGAGCGCACGACTACCCGCAACGGTTCCCGGCCGCGGGTGCTGTCGACCACGGCTGGGGATCTGGAGTTGCGGATCCCGAAGTTGCGGCAGGGGTCGTTCTTCCCGTCGCTGCTGGAGCGGCGCCGCCGGGTCGACCAAGCCTTGTTCGCGGTCGTGATGGAGGCCTACCTCCACGGCGTCTCAACCCGGAAGGTCGATGACCTCGTCAAAGCGCTCGGCGCTGACACTGGCATCTCGAAGTCCGAGGTGTCCCGCATCTGCCAAGGGCTCGACGCCGAGGTCGCATCGTTCCGCGACCGCTCGCTGTCTGACATCGCCTACCCCTACGTGTTCCTCGACGCGACCTACTGCAAGGTCCGCATCGACCACCGTGTCGTGTCCCAGGCGGTCGTCGTCGCGATCGGCGTCGCCGCTGACGGGCGGCGGGTCGTGCTGGGCTTCGATGTCGGAGACAGCGAGACCGAGGAGTTCTGGAAGCAGTTCCTGCGCTCGTTGAAGACACGAGGTCTGGGCGGGGTGAAGCTGGTGATCTCCGACGCCCACGCCGGACTGAAGAAGGCCGCAGCGACCGTGTTGCAGGGCGCCGCCTGGCAGCGCTGCCGCGTCCACTTCATGCGCAACGTCCTGACCGCCCTCCCGAAGGGCCGGCAGGAGATGGTCGCCAGCGTGATCCGCACGATCTTCGCCCAACCCGACGCCGAGCACATCGATGCCCAGTTCGACGAAGTCGTGCGCATGATCGAGCGCGTCCACCCCAAGACCGCCGTGATGCTCACCGACGCCCGTGACGACATCCTCGCGTTCAAAGCGTTCCCCGCCCGGCATTGGCGACAGATCTGGTCCACGAACCCGCTGGAACGCCTCAATCGGGAGATCAAGCGCCGCACCGACGTCGTTGGCGTGTTCCCGAACAACGCCGCCCTGCTCCGCCTGGCCGGCTCCGTCCTCGTCGAGCAACACGACGAATGGGAAGCCGCCGACCGCCGCTACTTCTCCGAAGCCTCCATGACCGAGCTCACCGCGACCACCCCCACCATCGACGAGGCGGTGATACTCCCCGAGATCACCGCCGCCTAAACTAACGACAGCTGATCATCGCAACGAAGCGAAAGACCACCACTCAAACGGACGCGGCC
>NZ_JABUKC010000016.1 GCF_014595885.1 Microcella alkalica
CCCGCCGCGAGGCCGTCACGCGACACGACGTCAAGGCCGTCGAGTACCACGTGCGCGAGCGCCTGGCCGAGCTCGGCCTCGGGCACATCGCCGAGCTCACCCACTTCGCCTGCACGAGCGAGGACATCAACAACCTCTCGTACGCCCTCACGGTGCGCGCGGCGATCGTCGAGGTGTGGATGCCCCGGGCCCGGCAGGTCGTCGAGGCGCTGCGCGAGCGCGCCCTCGCCTTCGCCGACGACCCGATGCTCGCGCACACCCACGGTCAGCCGGCCACGCCGACCACGGTCGGCAAGGAGCTCGCCGTCACCGTGCACCGGCTCGAGCGCCTGCTCGCCTCGATCGACGAGGTCGAGTACCTCGGCAAGTTCTCCGGCGCGACCGGCACCTTCTCGGCGCACCTCGCCGCCGACCCCGACCACGACTGGGTCGCCACCTCGCAGGCCTTCGTCGAGGGCCTCGGCCTCACCTGGAACCCGCTGACGACGCAGATCGAGTCGCACGACTGGCAGGCGCAGCTCTACAGCCGTGTCGCGCACGTCGGCCGCGTGCTCCACAACCTCTGCACCGACGTGTGGACCTACATCTCGATGGGCTACTTCCGGCAGATCCCGCAGCCCGGCGCGACCGGCTCGTCGACCATGCCGCACAAGATCAACCCGATCCGGTTCGAGAACGCCGAGGCGAACCTCGAGCTGTCGGCGGCGATCCTCGACTCGCTCGCGGCGACGCTCGTGACGAGCCGACTGCAGCGCGACCTCACCGACTCGTCCGCGCAGCGCAACATCGGCGTTGGCCTCGGCCACTCGCTGCTCGCGCTCGACAACATCCTCAAGGGCCTCGGCGAGATCGACCTCGATCGGGATGCCCTGGCTCGCGACCTCGACGGCAACTGGGAGGTGCTCGGCGAGGCCATCCAGACGGTGATCCGCGCCGAGGTGACCGCCGG